>NZ_VTOJ01000002.1 GCF_009176545.1 Salinigranum salinum
AACGAGTCGTTCAGCCCGCGAGCACTAACAGACCGAGCCATACTCGTAATCAGAGTTGGCCCGCACTGTGACTCGACGAACCGAGTCCAGGCGCAAACTGGATTGCACGCACACACGATCCGACCCGACCAGACCGATCCGATTCGGTCGGTAGGGTTTCGGTTCGATTCGGTTTGACCGACGTTGGACGGAACGACGGTTCGACTCCGTCGGTCGGCGTTGAGGCGGCCAGAGCGGCGAGGTAACACCCGTACCCATCCCGAACACGGAAGTTAAGCTCGCCAGCGTATCAGCGAGTACTGGGGTGCGCGAGCCCCTGGGAACACTGATTCGCCGCCTCGCACTCATACTTCATACTCATATTCATACGCACAGTCGTAGCCGTGGCTCGGTCCCGTACGCACACGTACCACTCATACTGTAGATCCGAGCTCGGGTTCGGATTCGTGCGAGCTCCGGTCCGGAATGACACAGAGGTCGGAGAGAGGGATCACCGCACGGCGCGAGAGTGGATCTCTCGGCGTGGGGGCGTGGCTGGACGTGGCACGCGGGCGGTGTTCGACGGCGGACGGGCCACTGTCGTCGTCGAACGCTGTCGCAGGTGGCGGGCACGACAGCCGAACCGACTCTCGCGGCGACCACGTCGTTTACGGACGAAACACTCCCACCCGAAGAGGAACCTCTCCGATCGCCCGTGGCGGCCCGACCCCGCGATTGGCCCATCTATTTAACGGACCTCCCAGTTCGAAGGGTATGGACGGTAGCCCCGACACCGCAACTGCCGACATCGAAGGATACGTGCCGTTCCCGGACGACCGGATTCGGCGGTACGTCGACGAGGGTCACTGGCGGGGGCTCACGTTCCACGCGGTCGTCGACCGGGTGGCCGACGAGAGCCCGTCCCGCCGGGCGGTGATCGGACCGACGCGCGAGCTGAGCTACGGGGAGCTCGCCGCGAACTCCCGCCGACTCGCCGGTGCCTTTCGGGACGAACTCGGCTTGCGGACCGACGACCTCGTGACCCTCCAGTTGCCGAACTGTGTGGAGTTCGCCGAAGCCTTCCTCGCGTGTTCGCGGCTCGGCGTCGTCCCGGCGCTTGTCCTCCCGCGTCATCGTGAACAGGAACTGCGACACATCGTCGACCTCACCGAATCCCGGGCTGTCGTCACGGTCGGCGACCGCTACGACCTCGGATTCGACTACGTGGACCTGGTGGACGGGATCGTCGACGACTACGACCACCTCGACGCACGGATCGCGATCACGGCCGACGAGAGCGAGCCACCGACCGGGTGGCACGATCTGGCGGCCATGCGCGAACGTGGCGACGAGACAGTCGGGACGGACGTCAACCCCTGCAATCCCGGCTTGTTCATGCTCTCTGGCGGGACGAGTGGGCTCCCGAAAGCGATTCCACGGACCCACAACGACTACGTCTATCTCTGGGAGCACATCGCGACGGAGATGGGCGTCGACGCGGACTGGACGCTCGTCGCGGGGTTACCGGTGCCACACAGTTTCGCGTTCGGCTACGTGTTTGGTGCGGCGCTCTGGGCCGGCGCGACCGTCGCCGTCGAACCGAGGCTGAAGCCCGATCCGCTGATCGGGCTCGTCGACCGCGTCGACGGTGACGTCATCACGCTCATCCCGAAACAGCTCATCGACTTCCTCGAAGCGGGCGACGACGCGACGCTCTCGACGCTCCGGGTGGTCTGTTCGGGCGGGCAGAAGGTGCCGCCGGACCTCGTTCGGCGCGTCGCCGACCGCTGGGGAGCGGGCTTCTGCAACGTCTTCGGGATGGGCGAGGGCGCGCAGGTCATCAGCCGGCCCGACGACCCGCTCGAGGTACAGGCGACGACCGTCGGGCGACCGATCGGCCCCGGCGACGAACTCCGGATCCTCGACGAGGAGGGGCAGCCAGTACCGCAGGGCGACCTGGGCGAACTCGTGGTCAGGGGTCCGGGCGTCTTCACCGGCTACCTCCGGAACGACGCGGCGAACGAGAAGTCGTTCGACGACGAGGGGTGGTTCTACACCGGCGACGTCTTCTCACGCCGCGCCGACGGGAACCACGAGGTGTGGGGCCGGCTCGACGATACGATCAACCGGGCCGGAGAGACGGTGTACGCGCCGGCCATCGAGGACGTGCTCGTCGAACATCCGAAGATCACCAAGGCCGCCGTCGTCGGGATTCCCGACGAGACGCTGGGCGAACGGATCGGCGCGGTCGTCGAACTCCGGGCCGGCGTCGACTCGCTCGCGCTCTCGGAGGTGACGGCGTTCTTCGAGGACCGCGGCCTCGCGGTCTTCCGCCGGCCCGAGCGGTTGCTCGTCGTCGAGACGCTCCCGGAGACGGACGTCGGCAAGATCGACCGGAACGCCGCCGAGGGGCTGTTCGAACGGACGACCGCGGAGTGAGTCGACGGGCGGGAGGAGCCGACGAACGCGAGGAGGACGGTCACGACTGGCGCGACCAGCGCGACGGAACCGGGTCGGACCGTTCAGAACGTTTCGGGGGCGAGCGCCTCGACGTTGCGGAGTTTGACCTCTTCGGGCCCGTAGTTGTAGATGACCGGGCACTTGACGCCGGCGTCGACGTACTCGCGGTAGCGGTCCCGGACGGTCTCGGGCGAGCCGACGGCGGCGACGGTGTTGAGGAACTCGCGGTCGACGATCTCCTTCATCGCCTCGTAGTCGTTGCTGCGCACGGCCTCGCGGAGCGCCTCGATGTCGTAGTCGATGCCGGCCCGGTTGACGAGCGGCTTGATGTGGTCGCTGCAGCAGTGCCACGCCGTGAACTCCAGGACGTCGCGGATCTGTTCGTCGACGCTCAGCTCCGACTCCTCGTCGACGACCGCCGTGGGGATGTTGAGTGCGAAGAGGAACTCGTCCGGGTCACGGTCGAACTTCTCCTCCAGCTGCTGGGTCCCCTCTTCGACGACGTCGGCGACGAACGGGACAGTCGCGTTGAACGGTAGCCATAGCCCGTCGAACTTCGCCGCGGCGAGTTCGCGCATCTTCGGGCCCATCCCCGCGAGATAGAGGGGAACGTCGTCGTGAAACTCGCTGCGGAGCTTCCAGTTGTTCATCGTATAGATGTCGCCCTCGTAGTCGCACCGTCCCGTCTGGATGATCGACCGCAGGATGTCGTGCGTCTCGCTCATCCGCTTGATCGGGCGGTCGAGCGACTTCCCGAGCTTCTGGACGACCTCGGGAGCGCTCGTCGCGACGGCGAGCCCGCGCACACGACCGCCGGAGTAGTCGTCGACCGAACAGACCTCGGTCGCGATCATCGCCGGGTGACGTGTGTACGGGCTAGGCAGACCGACGACGATGTCGATGTCGATCCCCCAGGCACCGAGCGCCGTCGCGGTGGTGATCCCGTCTTTCGTGTCGATGAGCTCCTGCGTCCAGAAGGAGTCGTAGCCGAGTTCGGCGGCGAGTTCGGCCTGTGCTTTGATCTCTGTACCGGGACCGACGGTGTCCGAGACGGCGATCTTCATCTGATGAACGTACCCTCTGACGGGTCGCTCAAAGCAGTATCGGTCACGACGGCGAATCGGTTACGACGGCGAATCGGTCACAACGACGACCGAGAGTCAGTCGCTCGCCTGCTCGTCGTTCCGTGCGTCACGGATCGCCGACCAGATCGTCTCGCCCGTGAGCGGCGGCGTCAGGTCGCCCACGCCGAACGGTGATAGCGCGTCCTCGACGGCGTTGACCGTCGCCGCGAGCCCGCCGACAGCTCCCGACTCGCCGACGCCCTTGACGCCGAGGGGGTTGCGTGGCGACGGCGTCACGGTGAACCCGGTCCGCATGTCCGGGACGTGGTGGGATTTGGGGACAGCGTAGTCCATGTGCGACCCGCTGACGAGCGTCCCGTTGTCGTCGAAGATCGCCCCCTCGAACAGCGCCTGTCCGATCCCCTGTGCGGTCCCGCCGTGGACCTGTCCCTCGACGATCTTCGGGTTGATCTGGACGCCACAGTCGTCGACAGAGACGAAGTCCTCGAACGTCACCTCCCCCGTCGAGGGGTCGACCTCGACGACCGCGATCTGGACGCCGAACGGGAACGAGTAGTCGTCGGGGTCGAAGTACGACGTCGCCTCCAGGCCGGCGTCGACTCCGTCGGGGAGGTCGTAGCCGACGTTGGCCGTCGCCGCCACCTCCTGGATGGTGAGCGAGCGATCGGGTGCGCCGCTGACGAAGAACGCGCCGCGCTCGAACTCGACGTCCTCAACGGCGGCCTCGAGCCGGTGGGCCGCGATCCGCCGCCCCTTCTCGACGACCTTCTCTGCGCTCTCGCCGATGGAGCCACCCGCGGTGATCGCACACCGACTGGCGAACGTGCCGACGCCCTCCCTCACTCTGGTGGTGTCGTCCTCGACGACCTCGATCTCCTCGATCGGCACGCCGAGTTTCTCGGAGACCACCTGCGCGTACGTCGTCTCGTGGCCCTGGCCGTGGTTCGAGGTGCCGACGAAAACGGTGACGCCGCCGTCGCGGTGACACTGGAGGTTGCTGTACTCCCAGGAGGCGACGTTGCCGCCGCAGCCGAAGCCACACTTCTCGATCCACGCGCCGATGCCGATGCCGAGGTAGCGTCCTTGCTCCCGCAACTGTGCTTGCCGCTCGCGGAGGTCGTCGTACCCCACGAGTTCGAGCGCCTCGTCGAGCGCCGGCTCGTAGTCGCCGCTGTCGTACGAGCCGCCGGCGGCGGTCTCGTACGGGAACTGGTCGGGCGGGACGAAGTTCTTCCTTCGAATCTCCGCGGGATCGATCCCGGTCGCGGCCGCGGCTCTGTCGACCAGTCGTTCCAGCGTGTGGATCAGCTCGGTCTCGATGACGCCACGGTACGCGTCGGAGGGGGTCGCGTTCGTCATCACGCCGCGGACGTGGTAGTGGACCGCCGGGAGGTCGTACTGGCCCGTCATCACGTTCAGACAGGTGATGGCGATCCCCGGGGCGAACGCGGAGAGGTACGCCCCCATGTCGTCGACGAGGTCGACGCGGAGCCCGAGGAAGGAGCCATCGTCGTCGACCGCGAGCGTCCCCTCCGTCGTGACGCCGCGACCCTGCACGTCGCTCGCGTAGTTCCCCGTCCGGGTTCCCTGCCAGCGTACCGGGCGTTCGAGATGCATCGCGATCCAGGCGATGAGCGCCTCCTCGGGGTAGGGGACGCACCGGCTGCCGAACCCGCCGCCCATCTCCGGCGCGATCACGTCGATCTTCGACTCGGGGTAGCCGAGCGTCGCCGCGAGATCCCGGCGGAGTTTGTGGGGGATCTGCGTCGTGCTCTTGAGGCTCAGCCAGCCGGTCCCGGGGTCGAAGTCGGCGATAGCACCCCGTGGTTCGATGGGGTTCTGGACGATGCGCTGGTTGCCGATCTCGACCGAAACGGTGTGGGCCGCGTCCGCGAACACATCGTCCATCGCCTCGTGGTCGTCGTACTCCCACTCGAAGGCGACGTTGTCGGGCGTCCCCTCGTGGAGCGTCACGTCGCCGGCGAGCGATTCCTCGACGGTGACGGCCGTGTCGAGCCGTTCGTAGGAGACGTCGACCTCCCTGACGGCGTCGCGGGCGACGTAACGGTCCTCGGCGACGACGACCGCGATCGGCTCGCCCTGGTGACGGACGACGCCGTCGGCGATGACGGGACGGTTGAGGTGTTCGGCGGTCGTGATCCCTGGACCGGGGATGATCGGCAGGCGAGTCGGCGTGGGGAGGTCGCTCTCGGCCATCGTCTCCGCGGTGACGACCGCGACGACGCCGTCGATCGCCTCGGCGGCGGTGACGTCGATGGATTCGATCCGAGCATGGGCGTGCTGGCTCCGGACGACCGCCATGTGCCCCGCGCCGGCGACTGGCAGGTCGTCCGTGTACCGGGCCGCTCCCGTGATCAGCCGCCGGTCCTCGACGCGCCTGACGCTGGCACCGACAGCACTGCCCGTCGACGCCTCGCCCGCCGCCGAGTCACCCGTCTGTTCCGTCTCCGACTCCGCGGGTGTGACCCCGTCCGTACTCATTGCGTTACGCAAACGGCAGGGGGTGTAATAACGGTGTGTGCTCACGTCCCATGGTCGCGCGGGACGGGTACTCGCCACCGTACGGGACGTCTACTCACTAGTAGCATGGGACCTCCACTCACTACCGCACGAGAGCGCGTCGAACCGCGACCTCGGGTCGTGGTCGTGACCGTTCGCCGGTCACCGCGGGCGTCTCATCGCTCGACGAGGACCGATCCGTCGTCGGCGACCGTCGCGGTCGCGTCGGGCGGTAACAGGGCGGTGTTCCCCCTGTCCTCGATGATCCCCGGTCCGTCGACGGACGCACCCGGCGAGAGCGCCGGACGCCACCAGATCGCGGCGGGTTCGTAGCCGGTCGCCTCGAAGTACACCTCCCGTTCGCCGCGGCGGGCCTCGCCCGCGTCGCGGTCGGGGCGGTCCGCGAGGGGCGGGGTCGGCACCCGCCCGGTCACCCGGAGCGTGACGACCTCGACGCTCTCGTCGGGCATCGCGTAGCCGTAGAGCCGCTCGTGGGCGTCGTGAAAGGCCGCGACCGCGTCGTCGAGCGCCTCGTCGTCGAGCGTGCCCGCGGCCGGCACCGTCAGTTCGTACGACTGGCCGACGTACCGCACGTCGACCGCGCGTTCGAGGGCGACCTCCTCGGCCGCGAACCCCATCTCGGCGAAGCGGTCCGCCTGCACCGCTTCGAGGTCCGCGAACCCCTCCTCCATCGTGTCCGGATCGAGCCGCTGGCCACGGAACGCCCGTGACTCGTCGGCGCGCACGTCGGCCAGGAGGAGGCCACGTGCCGAGAGCACGCCGGCGTTCCGGGGCAGGATGACCGTGTCGATGTCCATCTGCGCCGCGACCGCCGGTGCCTGCATGGGGCCGGCTCCGCCGAACGCGAGGAGGGCGAACTCCGTCGGGTCGCGCCCCCGCTCGACCGTCACCCGTCGGATCTCGCGGGCCATCTTCGCGTTCGCGACCTTGAGGACGTCGAGCGCGGCGGATTCGACCGAGACGCCGAGCGGATCGGCGATGGCTTCGGTGAAGCGTTCGCGCGTCCGGTCGACGACGGGGTCCATGTCGCCCGTGACGAACGCCTCGGGCGTCAGTCGTCCGAGGACGAGGTTCGCGTCCGTGACCGTCGGCTCGGTCCCGCCGCGTCCGTAACAGATCGGGCCGGGGTCCGCACCCGCACTCCGCGGGCCGACGCGGAGGCCACCGGCGCTGTCGAGCCACGCGATGGAGCCGCCGCCGGCACCGACCGTGTTGATGTCGATGAGCGGCGTCTTGATCGGGAGGTCGTTGATTTCGCCCTCGGTCGAGCGGACGAGTTCGCCGTTCTCGACGATGCTCACGTCGGCGCTCGTCCCGCCCATGTCGAGCCCGATCGCGTTGGGGTAGCCGAGTTCCGCGCTCACGGAGCTGGCCGCGACGGCCCCCGCGGCCGGCCCCGAGAGGACCGTCCGGAGCGCGAACTGGGTCGCCTGTCCCGGGCTGAAGATGCCGCCGCCGGAGTGCATCACGTTCAGCGGCACGTCGATCCCCCGCTCTTCGATCCCGCCGCCGAGCCGATCGAGGTAGTCGGCGATATTCCGTTTCACCGCCTCGTTCAGCACCGTCGTCACGGTCCGGTCGTACTCGCGCGTCTCGGGGTACACCGCGGAGGAGAGGGCGTACTCGAGGTCCGTCCGCTCCTCGATGAGGTCGCCGACGCGCCGCTCGTGGTCGTCGTTGAGGTACGAGAACAGCATCGAGACGACGATCGACTCCGCGCCGGCGTCGACGAGGTCGTCGATCGCCGCCCGCGCGGCCGCCTCGTCGAGCGGGTCGACCACCTCGCCGTCGTGACCGATGCGCCCGGGGACGCCGAGGCGTCGCCGCCGCGGGACGAGCGCAGGTGGTTTCTCCTGCTGGAGGTCGTAGAGCTTCGGACGCGTCTGGTCGCCGATCTCGAGCACGTCCTGCAGCCCCTCGTTGGTGAGCAGTCCGATCGGCGGGATGTCGCCCTCGAGGACGGCGTTGGTGCCGACCGTCGTCCCGTGGCTCAGGAACTCGACGGCCGCGGGGTCGGTGTCGGTCTCGGCGAGGATCTTCTCGATCCCGGTCAGGACGCCCCGGTCGAAGTCGGGCGGCGTCGACGGCGTCTTGGTCGTGTGGATCGTGCCCGACTCGTCGTCGTACAGGACCACGTCGGTGAACGTCCCGCCGGTGTCGACGCCGATCCGGACGGTCATCGGTCACCCCCGGCGACCGGGGCGTCGGTGTCGCCCGCGTCTGCACGGTCGCCGTCGTGGTCGTCACGATCGTCGCCGCCGTCCGTCCGCGCGTCGCCTCGAATCGCCTCCCGACGCTCCCGGGTCGCCGCCGCGTCGAGGTCGCCGTCGTCGAGGACGACCCCGTAGACGTCGCGGGCCTTCGCCGCGGAGACCTTCCCGTCGCGGACGTCTTCGACGACGGCGTCGGGTGCTCGTTCGAGAGGGTCGCCGTAGCCGCCACCGCCCGGCGTCTGCACGCTCACGATCTCGCCGGGGTCGAGCGCGGTCGTCGACTTGGAGGCGAGCACCGTCTCCTCGTCGGTTCCCGGATTGCGCAAAAAGCGTGAGGCCCTGGCCGCGTGCCCGCCGAACAGCCCCCACGGGGCCGACCGGGTCCGGTCGGTGAGTAGCGAGAACGTCGCGTCCTCACCGTAGAACTCGTAGTCGCGCCGCACGCCGAGGCCGCCGCGCTGTCGACCCGCACCCTCCGAATCCCGGACGAGTTCGTACCGGCGGACGTACACCGGAATCTCCGACTCCAGTTCCTCGATCGGGCTGTTGGCCGTGTTCTGGAAGTGCGTCTGGACGGCGTCCATGCCGTCCTTCTCGGCGCGTGCCCCGTAGCCGCCGGCGACCGTCTCGTAGTAGACGTACTTCTCGTCGTCGCGGGGATCACGCCCGCCGTAGGCGATGTTGCAGACGATCCCCTTCGTCGCGGCGATCGTCTCCTCGGGCACCGCGTCGGCGAGGGCCTTCGTCACGAGGTCGCCCGCCCGCATCGCGATCTCCCACCCACCGGCGACGGGCGCGTCGTCGGCCGGGTTGACCATCGTCCCCTCCGGCGTGATCGTCTCCAGCGGGCGGTAGAAGCCGTCGTTCTTCGGGAGGTCGCCGCCGATGAACGCCATCACGACCGACATCGCGCCGGCGAACGCCATCGCCGGTGTGCAGTTGAGCGGGCCACGGTTCTGCCCGGCGGTCCCCGTGAAGTCGAGCGTGATCTCGTCGCCGTCGACCTCGATCGCCAGTTCGAGCCGGACGGGATCGTCGGTGAGGCCGTCGCCGTCCATCTCGTCCGTGGCGACGTAGGTGCCGTCCGGGAGGTCGGTGATGGCCGCCCGGACGCGTCGCTCCGTGTAGTCCAGCAGGGCATCGAGGTTCTCGTTCACCGTGTCGAGCCCGTACCGGTCGCAGAGCTCGGTGAACCGTTCCTCGCCGATCCGGTTCGCGCCCAGTTGCGCCTGGTAATCGCCCCGGCGCATCTCGGGTTCGCGGACGTTTCGGAGGAGAAACGAGAGCACCCGGTCGTCGTACGCCCAGTCGGAGACGGCGTGGATCCCGGGGATGACGACTCCCTCGGCGTACAGCTCGGTCGAGTCGTTCGGGATGCCGCCGGGAGTCCCCCCGCCGATGTCGACGTGGTGGGCCGAGTTGGCCGCGTAGCCGACGATCTCGTCCTTGAAGAACAGCGGCGAGATGAGCATCACGTCCGGCAGGTGGACCGCGCCCTTGTACGGGTCGTTGATCAGGATGCCGTCGCCGGGTTCGAGGTCGCGTTCGAGCGCCCTGACGTTCCGCGGGACGACGGAGACGAGCGAGCCGATGTGCTGCGGTGCGAGGTCGTGCTGAGCCACGTGCCGGAGCCGGGAGTCGAACAGCGCACACGTGTGATCGCGCCGGATCTTGATGTTGGTCGAGTACGCCGTCCGCTGGAGCGTGACGCCCATCTCCTCGACCACGCTCTTCAGCGAGTGCCGGAAGATCTCCAGTTCGCCCGTTGAAACCATACCTCCGGTGCAGAGGCCGATATGATAAACGTGTGGGAGTGGACGGGAACTCTCGGGATCGGCGAGGACTCGGAGGACGCGACCGTGCGAGACTCGCTACCCCGGCTGGATCCAGCCCAGCGTCTCGTTCTGCCCGCAGACGTCCCCCTCGGCGACGACGATGTCGACGAGGGTTCCGGCCACCGGTGTGGGGACGTCGACGCTGACCTTCTCGATCTGGATCTCACAGACCGTCTCGCCCGCGTCGAGCGACCGGCCCTCGCGGGCGAACCAGTTGACGACGTACCCCTCCTCGACGTCGGCGGCGTCCGCTGGCCACACCGCCCCCGTCTCGATCGGGACGCGGTCGTCGTCGCCCGCGCTCGCCTTTTCGTCCCCACTCATCACTGCGTCGCCCGGACGGCGGCTTCGATGTCGGCGACGTCCGGGTTGACCTCCTGTTCGAGGGGTCGAGCGTACGGGATCGGTACATCGGGGACCGCCACCCGCTCGACGGCGCGGAGGCTGTCGAGCGCGCCCTCTGCGGCCTGGGCGACGATCTCGCCGGTGACGCCGAACGAGCGGTAGTCCTCGTCGACGACGACGAGCCGGCCCGTCTTCTGCACCGACTCGACGACGGTGTCGGTGTCCAGCGGCGTCAGCGTCCGGAGGTCGATCACCTCCACGTCGGCCTCGCCCACGAGGTTCTCGGCCGCCTCGAGCGCCCGGTGGACGTGCAGTCCCAGGGTGACGACGGTGGCGTCTTCGCCGGTGCGCTTGACGTCCGCCTCGCCGAACGGGATCAGGTAGTCGTCCTCGGGGACGCCCGTCTTCGGTCCAGAGGGTGCGGGCATCCAGCCGAGCCCCTGCAGACGCTTGTGGAACATGTAGACGACGGGGTCGTCGTCGCGGATGGCGTTGTGCATCAGCCCCTTGGCGTCGTACGCCGTCGAAGGGACCACGACCTTCATCCCGGGGAGGTGGGCGAACGTACCGTACAGCGTCTGGGAGTGCTGGGCCGCGTCGTTGTACGTCCCGCCGACGGCGGTCATGAGCACCATCGGCACGGAGAAACTCCCACCTGACATGTAGGTGTTCTTCGCCATCTGGTTGTAGATCTGGTCCATCGCGACGCCGAAGAAGTCGACGAACATCAGCTCGACGATCGGGCGCATCCCCGACTGGGCCGCGCCGACGCCCGCCCCGATGAACGCCGTCTCCGAGATAGGGACGTCCATGACGCGGTCGCGGCCGAACTCCTCCAGGAGGCCCTGTGTGCTGTCGAAGATGCCGCCGTAGTCGGCGACGTCCTCGCCCATGACGAACACGTCGTCGCTCGCACGCATCTCCGACGCGATCGCCTCGACCGCTGCCCGGCTCATGGTGAGTTCGCGGTCCGACTCGCGGTCGACGCCGGTGCTCATCGGCCGTCACCCCCCTCGACCGCCCCCGACAGCGAGTTCGTGAACACGTCCTCGTACGCCTCGGACGGGTCGGGTTCGGGCTGGTCTTTCGCCCACGCGATGGCGTCGTCGACGCGTTCCTCCGTGGTCTCCCGGATCGACGCGAGGTCGTCGTCGGTCACGCCGTGGTCGCGGAGCGTCGCGGCGAGTCGCTCGATCGAGTCGCGCGCTTTGTGGGCCGCGACGTCCTCGTCGGGACGGTACGCCTCCGCGTCGCCCATGAAGTGACCCATCCGTCGGTGAACCTGGATATCGAGCAGCGTAGGACCGTTACCGTCGCGGGCGCGCATCACGGCCTCCTCGGCGGCCTCGTAGACGGCGACCGCGTCGTCGTGGTCGACGCGAACCCCGGGGAGGTCGAAGCCGCCGGCGCGCTCTGCGGAGTTCTCGACGTCGGTCACCCGCTCGATGGGCATCGAGATGGCCCAGTCGTTGTCCTCGACGACGAAGACGACGGGGAGGTCGTGGACCGCGGCGAGGTTGAGCGACTCGAAGAAGCCGCCCTGGTCGACCGCGCCCTCTCCCAAGAAGGCGACGGCGACGCTGTCCGTGTTGCGCTTCTTCGCCGCCATCGCCGCCCCGACCGCTGGGGGACAGCCCTCGGCGATGATGCCCGAGCAGGCGAAGTTCACGTCCGGGTCGAACAGGTGCATATGGCCGCCCTTCCCCTTCGAGAGCCCCGTCGCTCGGCCGAAGATCTCGGCGGTCATCCGCTTCAGGTCGACCCCCTTCGCGATGGCGATGTGATGCGGGCGGTGTGGTGCCGTGACGGTGTCGTCGTCGCGGAGGTGCGCACACACCCCCGCACCGGACGCCTCGTGGCCCGCGGCGAGGTGGAGCTCACCCGGGATCGGCCCCGCGCTGATGTCGAACGCCGGCTGTTTCCCCTCGAGGTACTCCTCCTGGAGGCGCTCTTCGTAGTAGCGCGCGGTCACCATGTCGTCGTACATCGATCGTAATATGTTAGCACTGACCATTGCCGGGGTATGTTTCGCAAACATCATAAATAAGCGTTGACGTGGGTGGTGTCCGACCGGCTCTCGTCGTCGACCGGTGGGAACGGCGAGTCAGTTCGACTACCCTCTCTGCCCGACGCGCGCCTTCACGACGGACGACGAACGGCCGCGAGCAGGGGCGGTCGTTCCCTCACTCGTCGCCACGAGCGCCGCGGTGTCGGTCAGGTAGCGCAGGGCGAGACGGGCAGCTTCACCAGCGACCAGTACAGTGCGAGGCGTCGGCGCAGCACGGCTCGCCGGGTGTCACGTGATGGGTGTGTCGTCGAGGCTTCCGGTGGGACCTCGTCACTCGACGACGACCGCGCCCTTCATACCGAGGGCCCTGTGGGGCTGACAGTAGTACGTGTACGCCCCGCTCTCCTCGAAGGTGTGCGAGAAGGTGTGTCCCTCGTCGGTCGTCAGTTCGCTCTCGAAGGAGCCGTCCTCGGCGACGACGTTGTGCGACCCGCCCAAGCCGTTCCACTTCCACGTCACTTCGGTTCCGGCCGAGACGCGGACCGCAGCCGGGTCGAACGCGAGGTTGCCGCCGTTGCCGTCAGCCCCGACGGTCACGGTTACGCTGCCACGTCCGGTCTCGTCGACCACACCGGAGAAGTTGCCCACGTCGGACAGGTACCCCGACACCTCACCGGGGGTTGTCCCGGACTCGCCGGAGTCCGATCCGTCTGCGTCGGAACCGTCGTCTGCGTCGGAACCGTCGTCGGAGCCAGACCCGGAGCCACCGTCCGAGTCCGCGGGCGTGCCGGTCGGGGTCACGGTCTCGTGGGCGGTAGAGCCGCTCGATCCACCGGAACCCGAACCCGAACCGTCGCCCGTGTCACCCTCTCCGGCGCTGCCGGCACAGCCGGCGAGCGACGCGAGTCCGAGCGTGGCCAGGCCAACCGTCCGGAGCGTGTCGCGTCTGGTGAGGTCGGTCATCACGTTCGAAGCTACGACCCCTCTTCACTCCGTAGTTTTGGACGAACCGGTTCGGGTGACGTTCCAGCGAGCGGGAATCGGTCGGGCAGGTCCCAAACACGTTCGGGTGTCGGCGATCGCGGGCGTGGTCGGCTGGTGACCCCGACGGCACCATCGAACGCGTTCTCGTGTGCCGACGGGCGTCGACTCGGACGGCGGTTCCGTGCGACCACGGACTCACCCCCCTCTCGACGACGGTGTCGATCGCTGTCGACGTTCGGGGCACACGTGGCGCGGGGCTCGACACACACCGCCTGTGGCTGTTCGACCCATCACCGGGTGCCTCAGTCGAAGCGTGACGACACCCTGAGGGTCGTCGCCGGATTGAAGCGACGACCGCCCGGAGCTACCGCCATGACCGACACCCCAGTCGAGGCCCGCGTCGGCGACGCCCTGCGAGCCCGCGGTCAGACGGTCGCGGTCGCGGAGTCGCTCACCGGCGGCCTCGTCGGTTCACGACTCACGGACGTGCCCAGGTCGAGCGACTACTTCGACCGCGCGGTCGTGACGTACTCGAACGACGCCAAACTGGAGGAACTCGCGGTGTCGCGGGAGTCGCTCGACGCACACGGTGCCGTCTCGGCACCCGTCGCCCGCGAGATGGCGGGGGGCGTGCGAGACACCGCCGGGACGACCTGGGGCGTCTCGACCACCGGCATCGCCGGGCCGACGGGCGGCACTGCGCAAAAACCGGTCGGACTGGTCTTCGTCGGCGTCGCCTACGCCGCACCGTGGGGCTCCGACGACTCGTTCACGCGCGCGGAGCGGTACGTCCTCGACGGTGGCCGCGACGCCGTCAAGGAGGAAAGCGCGACGCGGGCGCTCTCGGATCTGCTGGCGGCGGTCGAAGCGGTCGCGGACGCGAGCAGCGAGTGAGCGACGCGACTCGCACCGGTCGTCGCTCGCGACTCAGTTCGTCGGAGCCGTGACGACGTGCGGGTCGCCCGTCGCGCGGTCGACGTACACCGTCACGTGCCGACTCTGGACTGTGCCCTCGAACACCCACGTCCCCTGTTCGCGGTACGCGCCCGGATCGAGGTCGACCGTCTCCGCGTCACACTCCGCGAGTACGGCCTCGTGGGCGACGTCACGCGCCGCCGCTTCGGTGGTGACGGCGTCGGCGTCGGCGTGGAATCCGACCGTCAGGACCGGCACCCCGACGGATCGGACCACGCGCTCCGTGACGCTCCCGAGCAGGCGTCGTTCGAGTCCCGTCCGGCCGCGCGTGCCCATGACGACGAGGTCGATACCGGCGTCGTCGACGTACCGCTGGATCTCCCGGGCGGGTTCGCCCCAGGCGAGATCGCCGACGACCGGTACGTCCGCCCTGGCCGCTCGCTCGCGGACCGTTCCGAGGGCACGCGCTCCCCGTGCCGTGAGTTCGTCCTCGACGTCCTCGCCGCCCACGATGGGACTCCCGCCACCGTCGACGACCGACAGCGCGTGGAGCGTCGCGTCGTACCGCCCAGCGAGGTCGACCGCGTGTCTGATCGCGCGCTCGGCGCCCGGACTGCCGTCCGTCGGGAGGAGGATCCTGTCGTACATCGTCGTTCACCGCCTCCGACTACGACGCGGCCGGGGGAATAACCGGCACGCGATTCCAGTGTGGTGAGAACGCTCGATCCGGTCCGACCCGGCGATCGCGCGACAGCGGCGGCGACCGCTCAGCTGGTCGTGACGAGTTCGACGACGTCGCGGTGGTCGAGTTCGTGGTCGCCGCCGATCTGACAGCCCGAGCGACAGTCGATGCCGTGGAGGAGGCCGTCGCCGAGGTCCGAGTGTATGTGGGACGCGAACGCTTCGGTCGTCGCACCCTCGGGGAGGATGAAGCAGTCGCGGAAGACGCCCTGGCTGTCGGCTCGACCGTTCGCGCTCCCCGGGAACACCGCCAGTGCCCCGAGTTCGTCGAACAGCGCCGTCTCGAGTGCCGACTGGACGCCAGTTCCGCCGTAGTCGTCGACGAACTCGCGGACCTGTTCCAGTCCGGCGCGCTGGTCCGCCGAGGGGTCACCGACGATCTCGAACGTTTCGTCACCGGCCCGGTAGTCGACGACGCCAGCCTCGGCCCCCCGTTTCAGCGCCTTCTCCGCGTGGGCGGACGCGGGCACGACGGTCAGGTGGTCGTACGCGGGGTCGTCGACGATCTCGTCGTAGTTGTCCTGTGCCGCCGGCGTGTCCATCTTGTTCGCGACGATCACCATCGGCTTCGTCCGCAGACGGAGCTCGCGAGCGATGGCGAGCGTCTCCTCCCCGGACCAGCTGTCCGGGTCGAGGTCGAGACCGAGGCCCAGGATGACCTGTTTGATCTCCTCCTCGGAGGTGCGGAACGCGTCCATCTGCGTGGCGAGATCCGCCTCCACGTCGCCCGCCTTCCCGTGGTAGCCCGACTCGTACCGTTCGATCCCCTTCTCGAGCACGTCGAGATACCACTGGTCGAGCTCCCGCTCGAGGAAGTCGATGTCCTCGCGCGGGTCGTGGCCCGCCGTGGGCTCGCCCTCGTGGTCAGTCTCGCCGGAGAAGTCGACGACGTGGAGCAGGACGTCCGCCTCGTTGAGGTCGGTGAGGAACTGGTTGCCCAGCCCCTTCCCCTCGTGCGCACCGGGGATCAACCCGGCCACGTCGACCAGTTTCACGGGAACGAACCGCGTGCCGTCGTCGCAGAAACCGACCGACGGAGTACACTGCTCGTCGAACTCGGGCGCGGCACACGGAACGCGGACGTACGCCTCGCCGACGGCGGGATCGATCGTCGTGAAGGGGTAGGCCCCCTCGGGGACGTCGTTCATCGTCGCCGCGTTGAAGAACGTCGATTTGCCCACCGAGGGCTTGCCGACCAGGCCGATCCGATAGCTCATTACCCACCCGTCTCCGATCCTCGGACTAAAGGGGTCCCGTTCGACGGCGTATTGCCACGCCGTGACGTGACACGCACCGCGGATTGCGGCACATCTCATCCTGACACGCCTGGCCTGGCTCATGGACGACGCTGACCCTGGCGCCAGCCCCGGGGAGGACGCCGACATCGAGGTCCGGGGCCGGTTTGGAGGACCACGCCGCGGCTGACACCTTCGGCGTCGGCGTTCACGTCACCGCGCGGGAGCTCCAGTTCGTCGTCCACATCCCCTCGTCGATCGACTCCGGGTGGACCGACCCCGAGGCGTTCCAAGAACTCGTCGAGCGCGTCGTCTTGACGCACCTCGATCAGGACCGGACCACGTGCTCCGTGGCACTTCCGAGCAGGCGTCGTTCGAGCCCCGTCCGTGCGTGCTCGTGAGGACGAGGTCGATGCCAGCGTCGTCGACGTACCGCTGAATCTCCCGAACTGGTTCGCCCCGGGCGAGACTGCCGACGACCTGCACGTCCGCCGCGGTCACCCGCCCACGGACCGAATCGAGCACCTCTCCTCGATCGTGGAGATCGTCGAGCAGGTACTGGACGTGGTCGTATAGCCACTGCCCGCCACCGTCTGAGAGATCGACCTCAGGCCGGGATTACCGAGTACGTCTTGACGAACGTTCCTGTCCGGCAATAACAGATCTCCACACGGTATCCGATACGGGAGTGTCTGTGCACCAATAATACTATCTTTCCACAACTACCCGGAATTTTGTCCGTACTGACCAGTAGTACCCCAAAAAATACATACGTTTGATTGTTTACTAGTAGTCAACCGTCTAACCAGATAGCCGGGTCAGTTCCCCAAACCACTCCCCCCAGCCCCGACAATATGCCACAGACCAACCGCCGGCAGTTCTTGAAATACACGGCCGGTATTACTGGGACTGCTGGTGCCAGTGTCATGACCGGTGAGGCACAGGCTCAATCCCGATCTCCGGTTGTTTGGAGTGTTCCGATCGGAGGAGAGTTACGTAAGTATTCGATCGGAGCGGAGAGCGTTCTTACCGGCAACAGTGATGGACGGATACGCGCTCTGGAGACCACGACAGGAGAGCAAAAATGGGAGCTAAACGTAGATAGCGGCGTACGGTATGGTGGATTAGCACAGACGGATCGATATATAATGGCGATTACGGAAGACAACAGGGTTCAGTTTATAAACAAACAGCGGGACGGTGACAGACTGAGTCTTCCGTTATCGGGTAAACTCTCCGGAGTGGATACCAAAGACGGGAGTATCTGTGTTGGAACAGACAAATTAGTGAGACTATTTGATCTCCCTCCGGAGGGAGAGACTCTCGACAGTTGGAGGGAACAAACGAGGTTAGAGCGATGGAGGAGCGAGTCCGGGAATTTCGGTCCCCCCGTGGTCTGGACGAATCGAGGTCTGTTGGTCAGCGGAAGCGAGGACAACGGCAACGTAGTGAACATTCTGTCTACAGATAACGGCCTACCAGTTGATGAACCGAGTAATAACAACGGTGCTCTCGGGTCGTACCGGAAGGGATACGATCTCCACTCTGTCGCACAGTCTGAAGACTACGTCGCTATCCACGGCTTCAGAAATTCTCTCGCAGGACGCCGTTCTGTTAGTGATTCAGTGATAACCGTCGTGAACACCTCCATCGGAGAGAGTCGATTCCGACAATACACGAAAAACGCCATGTCCGTCGGTATGAATAACGACTTTGTGATCTACGATAACCGTGATTCCGGCGGTATCACGGTTCGATCTCACGGGACTTACGAAGAAGTTCAGCCACTGCAAGGGAAACTGTATCCAAAAGGGATCCATACGGAACCAGAGCGCACGTTCCTCTCGAAAAAGACTAGTTCGGGGACAACGATTCAATCCCTGACTCATCCGAATTCGAGACTCAGTTTCGGTGAACTGGACGCCGAACTGCCGTTCAAGTTGTGGTATATTAGAGGAAAAGACGAACTGATATTTGGTTTCGATAAATCGAACAGCCGACTGATCGCTCTGTCGAAGACCGGTGACCCCTGCGACACTCCCGGCGGTTGTACACCCACTTCTACGGACCGATTCACCACGACCACGACTCGAGACGGAGGTGGACAAGGTGGGGACGATGGGAACGGTGGGAACGATGGGAACGATGGTGACGACGGAACCCAAGAGGACGAGGAGGGGCTATACATGAACCTCCCGTTCCTAGGGAAGGCGAGACTCGACACTGTTGGTTCCATCGCTAGTATAGTCGGACTCCTTGTGAGTGTATTTCCCCTCTGGTGGTTGATCGAGAAGGCGTCTACCAGTTCGGAGAGAACGGAATAACAGAACACCAGTCTGTTCGATCCACTCTGGGGGTATTCCGTATCGCACGTGGGGAGCGCGCAAGGGTCGGCCCGGATCGACCGATTCGAGGAGTTCGACGGCGCCCACGACCCGGTCACGGCCTGTGGCGTCGCGTCCGGTTAGGACCAGGGGATCGCGACGTATTTCAGCCGTGCAGATCGACCATTGTGCATGGACGAGACGGACCTCGACGCGGGGATCGAGGACGATACCGACGGGGACCATGTCGACACCGCGAACGAGCAGGACACGCCCGCCGACACCTTCGGCGTCGGGATCCACGTCACCGAGGCGGAGCTCCAGTTCGTCGTCCACGTCCCCTCGTCGATCGACTCGGGGTGGACGGATCCCGAGGCGTTCCAGGGGCTCGTCGAGCGCGTCGTCTGGACCCACCTCGAGCAGGAGCCGACGCTGCGGGCGGTCGCGACGTCGGCGTCGACGGGTGAGACGGTCACGCTCGGGACGGTCACGCTGCGACCCGACGGAACGGTCGTCGACCACACCCTCTCGCCGCCGGAAACCGCGGCGGTCGACAAACCACACGGCGATCCGGCGTCGGATCGATCCCCCGGAGGGCCGCATGACGGGTGATCCCCTCCGGCTCGTCCAGCGGGGCGCGCTCGAACGCGCGCTAGTCGACGACGTCGACGCCCGTCGGTACTTCGCTCTCGCGGGGACGCTCGACGTCGCCCGTCGGGAGGCACGCACTCTCGACGGCGGCGACCACGGCGACCGACCTGCGACGATCGAGGTCGACGTCGATCACGGCAGCCGTCTCGCCGCGATCGAGGCCGACGCCGACGCGGACGACCCTTCGGCGGCGGTCCTCCCGGCGGCGCTGCTCTCGCTGGCCGCCGTCTCCATCTACAACGAGGGGGCACGGCCGGCGTCGGCGAGCGTGGATCCGTGGCTGCCGGGCACCGACACGACCCGGTCCGCGGTGCGGCGTGGTGCGCGGCTCGCGCTCCGCTGGTTCGACGTCTCGACCGAGCACGTCGCCGCCCGTGCGGGGCTTCCCGCGGTCGTACTCGCGGCGTCCGACGACTGACTGGCGTCGCGAGTGGACCGCCGGTCCCGAGAGTGGACCACTGGGAGCGAGATCGAGCGATTACACGTACGCGGTCATCAGCGTCGGACGATCGCAGGCCCGGTGACGGCGGCGTCCCCTCTCACCCGCCCGACGGTTGAACGGCGCACGGTGGGTCGAGTGGCGTCCCGACTCGACACTCGAACGGAGACGTCCGCCATCGGCTCACCGCCGGGTGGTCGGGAAGCCGAGTGTGGGTGAAAAACAGTTCCGCGACAGTCCCGCGTTACTTCCCGCGACCGTTGCCGTTGCCGCCGCCGTTGCCGTTGCCACCCTTGTTTCCACTGTTGCCGGGCGCGTCGTCCTCGTCCTCGTCGTCCGTGGCGTCGGTGGAGCCGTCCTCACACTCGTCGCCGTCTTCGACGTCGCAGTCGGTGTCCTCGCCGTCTTCGGCTTCGTCACCGTCTTCTGCGTCCTCACCGTCTTCGGCTTCGTCACCGTCTTCTGCGTCCTCACCGTCTTCGGCTTCGTCGCCGTCCTCGGCACCGGGCTTGCCCTTGTTCTTCTTCGCGTGCTCGGGCGGACCGCGCTTGTCGTCCTCCTCGGCCGCCTCGGCGTCTTCCTCACTCTCGTCGTCCTTCGGCCCCGCGTGGTCAGGCCTGTTGTCCGCACCGGGGTTGTTCTCGGTCGCGAACTCGGAGACCGCCTGGCCGAACTCGGCTCCGTGGTACCCCTCCGTCTTGAGCTGCTGGACGTAGGAGGAGATCCACAGGCCGAAGTTCTTGAAGCCGCCGTTCTCGACGGCTTCGAGCGCGGCAGTCGTCGTCGCCTCCTCGGTCCCGTTGATCGCGGTGACGGTGATCGTCACGTTCTCCTCGGGGTTGGGGAGGTCGACGGTGCCGTTCGTGCCGGTGGTGTAGCTGCCGTTGCCCGCGTACGCCACGTCGGAGGTGACGTTCACCGTCGCGTTGTCGACGGCGGCGCCGTCGTCGGTGACCGTGACGACGGCCGTCCCGTCGTCGTTCTGGACCGCGTCGACCGCGAGACCGGTGTCGACCGGCGACAGCCCCGTCTCGGTCGTCGCCTCGTCGTCACCGTCGTCGGCCGTGACGGTCACGTTCACCGTCTCGGACGGTTCGGGGAGAGCGACCGTCCCGTTCGCGTCGGTGGTGTACGTGCCGTTGCCCGCGTACGCCACGTCGGATGAGACGGTGACGTTCGCGCCCTCGACCGCCCCGTCGTCGCGCGTCACGGTGACGGTCGCCGTCCCGTCGTCGTTCGCCGCGAGGGCGACCTCGAACTCCGCGATGGGTTCGATGGTGCCCTCACCGAACGCTTCGAGATCACCCGACGTGACGGTCACGTCGACGTTGGTCGTCTCCGTCGGTTCGGGGAGGGCGACCGTCCCGTCCGCGTCGGTGGTGTACGTGCCGTTGCCCGCGTACGCCACGTCGGACTCGACTTTAGCGGTCGCTCCCTCGAGCGCGTCACCGTACTGCGTGACGGTGACGACGGCCGTCCCGTCGTCGTTCGACGTGACCGCCACGTCGATCGACTGCTTGACGGGGACGAGCGTGAACGTCTCCGTGACCACGTTGTCACCGTCGGTCGCCTCGATCGTCGCGTCGAGCGTCTGCGGCGGGTTCGGGAGCTCGATCGTCCCGTTCGCGTCGGTCGTGTACTGACCCGCACCGTCGTACGTCGCGCTCGCCGTCACGTTCACCGTGGCCCCGGCCACCGCGTCGGAGCCGTTCGTGACGGTCACCGTGGCGTTCCCCGTCGCCGGGTCCTGTGCGAGACTGAGTGTCAGGTCGGTCGTGCTGTCGGTGGTCTCCTGGGCGCTAACGGCCGCCGGTGCGACGGCAGTCAGCACCAGCACCGCCGCCAGGAACACCGCGAGTTGCTTGCGCATCATTCAGCTTTTACTGATAGTCCCGATCTATTAAAGTATACCATCGCTGAAATCCAGTTTGCCCCGATTTGGCCACAGTTAAGCCGAATTCAAACCGTTTTATTCGAGCACCTAGAGCCGTCTACTCCGAGAATCTGCGTTTTGCGTCGAAACCGGCGTTCGATCGCTGTTCTCGTATGTGATATCGAGCCTCGTGCCTGGGCCGGGCGTCTGCGCTTATGACCCACCCCCACGAAACGACGCGACATGGTGACACCGGAGACCGAGACGATGCGGGCCGTCGGCTTCCACGACCACGGCGACGTCGACCAGTTCGAACTCCTGACCGTCCCCGTCCCCGAGATCGATCCCGACGAGGTGCTGGTCGAGATCCGGGCGGCGGCGCTCAACCACCAGGACCTGTTCGCGGTGCGCGAACTCGACCACTACATCCCCGAGTATCCGTTCTGGGGCGGCGGCGATATGGCCGGGACGGTCGCCGCCGTCGGCGACCGCGTCACCGGGTGGCAGGCGGGAGATCGGGTCGTCGTCGACCCGACGATCACCTGTGGGGAGTGTCGGTTCTGCCGCGCGGGCGAGCAGTCGATGTGCGAGCAGTACGAGGTGTTCGGCGAACACCGGAAGGGTGGGTTCGCCGAGTACGCCGCCGTCCCGGCCGCGAACCTCCACGCCGTCCCCGACTCGATCCCCTTCGAGACCGCCGCGGCCGCACCGATGGTCACCGGGACGGCCTGGCGCGCGCTCGCGACGCGCGCCGGCCTCGAACCGTACGAATCGTTGCTCGTCGTCGGCGCGACGGGTGGCGTCGGCCACATGGCCGTCCAGCTCGCCCGCGAGGTGCTCAACGTCGACACCCTGTACGCGACGACGAGCACGGCGGAGAAGGCGGCGTTCCTCCGCGACCTCGGCGTCGACCACGTCGTCGACTACACGGAAGAGGAGTTCAGTGCGCGCGTCTGGGAGCTCACCGACAAGCGCGGCGTCGACGTGGTGTACAACAACGTCGGCGGTGAGACGTGGGTGCCGTCGATGCGGTCGCTCAGACCCGGCGGGCGACTGGTCGCCTCGGGTGCGACGGCTGGTCCCACCCCGCCGACCGAGATCAGGCTGGTGTTCGTCCGGCAGCTGAACGTCATGGGGAGTACGGCACACAGTGCGACGGACCTCGATCGGGCGCTGGGGTACGTCTGGGACGGCACGGTCGAGCCCGTCGTCCAGGAGACGTTCCCGCTCGAGGCGTACGCCGAGGCGTTCCGGACGATGGCCGACCGGGAGGCGTACGGTAAGCTCGTCCTCACTCTGGACTGAGGGGCTGTCGGTCCCCCGGTCGGGCCGCTCTGGAGCCGTGTACACTGGGGTCGGGAGTCGGCGGCGGCCTGGTCGAACGATGGCGTCCGACCGGCTGTTGGCGGCTCTGTCCCCCGATCCGTTCAGTCGGACGACACTCGACATATATTCCCGATACACTTATCAGATGGGGGTATGAGCGTTGCAAACGAGTAACAATGAGCGAGAAGGATACGACTCCGAACACGAACGATTCGAGCCGACGGAGTTTCTTGAAACTCACCGGCGCGAGCGCCATGTTGGCCACCAGCCTCGCCGGCTGCGCCGGAACGGAGGGAGGTGGCTCCACGGCCACCGCCACCGACACGCCGAGCGGCGGCGGTTCGACCGAGATGACCGAGAGCGGCGGCGGTCAGACCTCGACGGGGACGCCCACGTCGTCGGGCCCCGACAGGGTCGTCTTCGGTCAGCCGGCGGGTATCTCGGGGAAGTGGGACTTCCTCCAGCCGGCCGTGTCGCAGTCGTCCGAAGTGGCGACGCAGCAGATCAACGACGCCGGGGGCCCGCTGGACGCCGAGTTCGAGCTGCTCCGCCGGGACACGGCAGTCAACCCCCAGCAGGCGCGTCAGGTCGTCCGCCAGCTCGTCAACAACGACCAGGTGCCGGCGATCAACGGGCTGTTCTCGAGCGAGATCGTCCCGCTGTGGGACTTCATCCAGGAACTGGAGGTACCGATCATCTCCCCGTGGCCCGGATCGACGTTCCTCGACACCAGAGGCGGCGACATGGGAACGCCCGAGGACCTGAGCGACGACGAGTGGCTCTGGCGGACGGTCATCGGCGACACGGTCCACACCGCCGGCGCGGCGCAGGCCATGGTGGAAAACGACTTCACGACGATCGGCGTGCTCAACGGCACCAGCGCCGGTGAACGGAGCTGGTCCGACTCGTTCATCGCGGCGTTCGAGAACCTCGGCGGCACGGTCAGCCAGCGCGTCGAAGTGTCGGAGGGTCAGTCCTCGTACCAGTCGTCGCTGAACCGGCTGTTCCAGGCCGACTTCGACGCGTGGGCGCTCGCGGTCGCGCTCAACGACGCGACGACGGTCATCCGCGACTGGTCGAACGCGGGCTACGGTCGACAGCTCCTCCTCGAAGACGGCCTGATGGACGCGGACCTCATCGACGCCGTGGGTGAGGAGGCGGAGGGCGCGTGGATCGCCGCCGGCAGCACCCAGGGACCGAACTACGACAACTTCCTCCCGGCGTTCCAAGAGGCGGGTGACGCGGACGTCCACACCTGGGGTGTCGCCTCGTACGACGCGACGAACGTCCTCGCGCTGGCGACCCATCGCGCGGGAGAGGCCACCCCCGAGGCCATCCAGCAGAGCATCGGTCCGGTCACCCGCGAAGGCGGCACCGCGGTGTCGAACTTCGCCGAGGGCAAGGAGGCGCTCGACGCCGGCGAGGAGATCAACTACGAGGGTGCGGTGACGCCGGTGGACTTCACCGACTTCGGCAACGTCTGGGGGAACGTCGGCGTCTCGACGGTCGGCCCGGACGGCTTCCAGGAGGAGTTTACTATCTCGGCTGACACGCTCAAAGAGTCCATCGCGAACTACTGAGGAACTACCGAGGACCCCTCTTAATAAATGGCTATTCCCTTCGTTCAGGAACTCATCTTCGGTCTCGTGCTCGGCTCGTTCATCGCGCTCGGAGCCATCGGCTTCACACTGGTGTACGGACTGGTGAACATGATCAACTTCGCGCACGGCGAGTTCGTCACGGTCGGCGCGTACGTCGGGCTGATCGCCGCGCAGTTCGTCGGTCTCCCCCTGACGGTCGCCATCCTCGTCGCGCTCGTCGTCACGGCCGTCTTCGGCTGGGGCGTCGCTCAGGTGAGCTTCGAGCCGCTGAACGACGCCGGCGCGGTCCCACTGCTGTTGACCTCGATCGGCCTCGGGCTCGTCCTGCGCAACGGTATCCGGCTGTTCGCGGGCGCGAGCCCCAGGTACATCGACACGGCCCGTCCGACGTCGTACCGCTTCGAGGAACTGGGCTTCTTCTTCACCGACCAGCAGGTGTTCATCGTCGGTCTCACCCTCGTCTCGGTCCTCGCGCTCCACCTGTTCCTCAACCGGACGATGATCGGCGTGGCGATGCGAGCCACCTCCGACAACGAGGACCTGGCGCTCGTGACCGGCATCGACACCCGTCGCGTCCGCCACGTCGTCTGGCTCCTCGCCTCGGGGTTCGCGGGTATCGCCGGCGTGCTCCTGGCGGTGAGCCGTTCGGTGAACCCCTCGCTCGGCTTCGGTCAGCTCCTCCTGGTGCTCACGGCGGCGATCCTGGGCGGTGCCGGGAGCCCCTACGGGGCCGTCGTCGGCTCGTACCTCCTCGGAATCGGCATCTCGCTCGCCATCGGCTTCCTGCCGACCGGCGTCTCTGAGTTCGGTACCACGATGGCGTTCGTGGTGCTCATCGTCGTCTTGCTGATCCGTCCCGGTGGGATCGTCAACCAGGAGGTGCGCGAGTCGTGAGCGCCCTCGACGACCTCCCCGTCGACGCGGCCCGCGCCGGCGTCGTCCTCGTCGTCGTCGCTGTGGCGTTCCTCCTGAGCCCGCTCTTCATCGCGCCGCCGCGCGCGACGCTCCTCTTCTTCGAGGTGGGCATCATCTTCCTCGCGTACGTCCTGATCCTCGTCGGGGTGAACCTCCAGTTCGGCCACGCCGGCCTGGTGAACTTCGGCCCCGTCGCGTTCTTCGCCGTCGGCGGCTACACCGCCGCGATGCTGACCGCCGACGCTCCGTTCGAGGGCATCGGGCTGGGGTTCCCCTGGCCCGTCGGCCTCGTCGCGGGCGTGGCCGCCGCAGTCGTCCTGGGGGCGATCCTGGGTGCGTCGACGCTCCGGCTCCGCGACGACTTCCTCGCCATCGTCACGCTCGCCGTCGCCGAGATCATCCACGGACTCGTCGGCACGTTCCAGTCCATCACGGGGGGGAGTCTCGGCCTCGGCAACATCCCCCGGCCCATGGCCTCGCTCACGAGGGAGGGCGCGCCCAACCTCTTCGCGACCGCGTTCCTGTTCGGCGCGCTGGCGCTCTTGGCGTACGGCGTGTTCCACCGCCTCACCGAGTCGCCGTACGGGCGCGTCCTCCACGCGATCCGGGCCGACGAGCGGGTCACGGCCACCCTCGGCAAGAACGTCTTCCGGTACAAACTGGTCGTCTTCATCTACGGTGCCGCGCTCGCGGGGTTCGCCGGCGCGATGTTCGCGTTCCACCTCGGCGCGGTCTCCCCCGGCTTCTTCACGATCAACGTGACCGTGCTGGTCTGGATCGGGATGTTGATCGGGGGGGCCGCCAGCAACCGGGGCGTGATCGGCGGCCTCGCGATCATCATGAGCTTCCAGCTGCTGACCCGCTTCCTGAACGAACAGATTCCGGCGGTCACCGCCGACCAGTTCGCCTCGATCCGGCTCGTCCTCGTCGGTCTGCTGCTCATGATCATCATCCGCTACCGCCCCGAAGGGATCTGGGGCGACGCGCGAGAGCTGGGGGTGGACCGGTGACCCTGCTCGACGTCGCGGAGTTAGAGCGGTCGTTCGGCTCGATCAGGGCGCTCGACGGCGCGACCTTCTCGGTGGAGCGTGGCGAACTGGTCGGGATCATCGGCCCGAACGGCGCGGGGAAGACGACGCTGTTCAACTGCGTCTCGGGCGTGCTCGATAGCGACGCCGGCACCGTCACGTTCGACGGGACGGACATCACGGACGTCGAACCGTACGAACTCGCCCGTCGCGGCATGGTACGGACGTTCCAGCAGACGCGCGAGCTCTCGACGATGTCGGTCGGCGACAACATGCTGCTCCCGACGCCCGACCACCCCGGCGAACGGGCGCACCACGCGATCCTCCGGACGGAGGCGACACAGAGCCGCGAGCGCGAGGCCCACGAACGCGCCGAGGAACTGCTCGACCTCTTCGACCTCGAGACGATGGTCGACGAGTACGCCGGGGCGCTCTCGGGAGGGCAGCGCAAACTGCTCGAACTCGCGCGAGCGCTGATGCTCGATCCGGACCTCCTGCTGCTCGACGAACCGTTCGCGGGCGTCAACCCGACGCTCACGCGCGACATCGCGGCGCACATCGAGTCGCTCAACGACGACGGGCTCACGCTCGTCATCATCGAACACGAACTCGAGACGCTCACGGATCTGGTCGACCGGCTGATCGTGCTGACGAACGGGAGCGTCCTCACGACGGGGACGCCCGCGGAGATCCTCGAAGACCAGCGCGTCATCGACGCGTACCTGGGGAGCTGACCATGTCGGTGAACGACCTCCACACGACGGACGCGGTGGCACCGCTGGCACCCCGCCGACCGGCGGGGACCACGGAGGGCGAGCCGTGACGCTCCTCGACGTTCGCGACCTCGAGGCGGGCTACGGCGATCTCCAGGTGCTCCACGGGGTCGACCTCGCGGTCGGCGACGGCGAGTACGTCGCCATCGTCGGTCCCAACGGGGCCGGCAAGTCGACCGCGATGAAGACCGTCGTCGGGCTGACGACCTTCATGAGCGGCACCGTCGAGTTCGCGGGCGAGGACATCGCGGGGCTCGCCCCGCAGAAGATCATCCAGCGCGGCATCGGCTACGTCCCGCAGTCGGGCAACGTCTTCGCCTCGCTGACCGTCGAGGAGAACCTCCGACTCGGGGGCTACCTCGAGGGGGGTGCGGACGACGACGACCTCGACCGGGTGTACGAACAGTTCCCCGTGCTCGAGGAGCGGACGAACCAGCGCGCCGGTAACCTCTCGGGCGGCCAGCAACAGATGCTGGCGATGGGGCGGGCGCTCGTCCTCGACCCGCCGCTCGTCCTCCTCGACGAACCCTCGGCGGGGTTGGCACCCGACCTCGTCACGACCATGTTCGACCACATCGACACCATCAACGAGGCCGGGACGGCCGTCCTCATCGTCGAGCAGAACGCGAAGACGGCGCTCGAACGCTGCGAGCGCGGCTACGTCCTCGCGCAGGGTGAGAACCGCCACACCGACACCGGCGAGGCACTCCTCGGCGACGAACAGGTGCGGCGGGACTTCCTCGGCGGCTGACCGGGCTCGCTCCCGCCCAGTGGCTGACTCGGTCCGTCCCTGCACAGGGATCGGGCTCTGTCCGCGGCCCGTCCTCAGTCGATGTGAATCGCAGGCTTGTCCGGGCGCGCCTTCCGCGCGAGGTCGTCGTCGGGGCCGTCGGTCGCCTCCCGGACCACCACCTCGGCACCGAACTCCTCCTCGAACAGCCACGCCGCCTGCTCGAACAGTTCCCGCTCGCGCTCGGCGTCGAGCACTGGTTCGAGCCCCGGTTTTCGCTCGGCGACGCTCGCGGCGTACTCTCCGGCGGCCTCGCCGTGTTCCGCGACCGCCTCGTCGGCCATGATCCGCCCGACGATCGCCTCGTCGGGATCGGCCGCGCGGGCGATCTCGTACGCGCGGTACTTCCACGGCTGGGCGACCACGAGTTCGATCTCGTCGGGTTCGTCGATGCCGACCACGTCGGTGATGCCGCGGACGTCGTCGAGCGTCTGCCGGATCAGCTGTCGTTCGACCTGGTGGGCCGTGATCTCTTGCATCGGTTCGGGCCAGCGTGCCTCCGCGGCCAGTCCCGTCTCTCCGAGCATACTCCAGAGTTCCTCGGCGAGGAAGGGCGTGATCGGGGCGACGAACCGGGCCAGCGTCCGGAGCCCGCGCTCGTACGGGTACTTGTACGGCGTCTCGTACGCGCGGTAGCGGCGGAGGAGCCGCGTCAACCCCTGGATCTCGCTCACGACGCGGTGGAAGCGGAACCGCTCGTAGTCCGCCGTGACGGCGGCGATAGTCCGGTCGAGCTCGCGCTCGAGGTACGCGTCGTGCGGCGCGTGTTCGTCGCGGGTCGCCTCCGCGTCGCTGTCGACGTACTCGCGGACCAGCCGGTACACCGCTTGCTGGAGGTCGTACGCCGTGGAGACCTTCTTCGCGGTCCACTCGAAGTCCTGTTCGGGGTGTGCGGCAGAGAGGACGAACAGCCGCGTGGTCTCCGCGCCGTACTCGTGGGGCGCGATGGCGTTGCCTTTCGACTTCGACATCTTCTCGCCGTCGTACAGCACCGTCCCCTGGTTCAGGAGGCGGTCGACGGGTTCGCGCACGTCGAGCAGACCCAGATCACAGAGCGCCCGCGCGAAGAAGCGGATGTACAGCAGGTGGAGCACCGCGTGTTCGTCGCCGCCGACGTAGACGTCGACGGGGAGCAGGTCGTTGGCCCGGTCGGCGTCGAACGGCGCGTCGTCGAGATCCGGCGAGAGGAACCGGAGGAAGTACCACGAGGAGTCGACGAAGGTGTCCATCGTGTCCGTCTCCCTCCGGGCGGGGCGGCCGCAGTCGGGGCAGTCGGTCTCGACGAACTCGTCGCTCGCGTCGAGCGGATTGCCGGTCGTCTGGACGAACGCGGGGAGTTCGACGGGCAGGTCCTCGTCGGGGACGAGCACGTGGCCGCAGTCGTCGCAGTGGACGACGGGGATGGGCGTCCCCCAGTAGCGCTGGCGGGAGATGAGCCAGTCGCGGAGCCGGTACGTCACGCTCTCGGCCACAGCGTCCTCGTCGAGGAGGCGGTCGCGGGCCGCCGCGCTGGCGAGGCCGTCGTACGCCCCGCTGTCGGCGAGCATCCCGTCGCCCGTGAAGGGTTCGTCGGGGAGGTTCGTCGCGGTGCCGTCGACGGGTTCGACGACCTGCCGGATCGGGAGGTCGTGCGCGCGGGCGAACGCGTGGTCGCGCTCGTTGTGCGCCGGGACGCCCATCACCGCGCCGGTCCCGACGTCGTCGAGGACGTACGCGGCGACGTAGACGGGGAGTTCCTCGCCCGTCAGGGGATGGGTGGCCCGGAGCCCCGTGTCGACGCCGGATGTGCTCCCCGCGTCGGCACGACCGCGGACCATGTCGACGTACTGTGCGACGGATTCGTCCTCCGCGGCGACGGCACGCGCGAGGTCGTGGCCCGGGGCGAGCGCGACGAACGTGCCGCCGAAGACCGTGTCGAGGCGGGTCGTGAACACGTCGACCGTGGTGTCGCGGGCGGGCACGTCGAAGGTGACCTCTGCACCCTCGCGGCGGCCGATCCAGTTGCGCTGCACCTCGCGAACGCTGTCGGACCAGCCGTCGAGGTCGTCCAGCCCGGCGTGGAGTTCCTCGGCGTAGTCGGTGATCCGGAAGAACCACTGGTCGAGGTCGCGGCGACCCACCGGCGTCTCACACCGCCAGCAGACCTCGACCGTCCCGTCGGCGTCGTGTGTGGCGTGGTCGTCTCCGTCCCCGTCGCCACGGTCGCGCCGTTCGACCTGTGCGTCGGCGAGGACGGTCTCGCAGTCCGGACACCAGTTGACGGTCGCAGCCTCGTAGTCGACGAGTCCCGCCTCGTAGAAGCGCGTGAACAGCCACTGGTTCCAGCGGTAGTACTCCGGTTCGCACGTCGTGATCTCGCGCGACCAGTCGTAGCCGAACCCCATCGTCTCCATCTCCTCGCGCATCTGCCGGATGCACGTCTCCGTCCACGACCGCGGGTCAGTGTTGCGGTCGTACGCGGCGTTCTCGGCGGGGAGACCGAACGCGTCCCATCCCATCGGGTGGAGCACCTCGTCGCCCCGCATCCGTCGGTAGCGGGCGTACGCGTCCGTGATGGTGTAGTTACGGACGTGGCCCATGTGGAGTTCACCCGACGTGTACGGGAACATGCCGAGCACGTAGGTCGGGTCGGCGGCGTCACCGACGTGGTAGACACCTTCGCGCTCCCAGACCGACTGCCAGTACTCCTGCACTCGCCCGTGGCTGTATCCCTGAGACATGGTAGAACGATCGTACGGCCCCTGCGGCGCGGAGGGATATGACTGTTCGGGCGGTCAGGCGATCCGGTTCTCCGTGCGCAGTCGGCCGACGCTCCGTAGCCGACCGCGCACCTGCAGAATCGGTGTACTGGCGACACTAATTACTAAAATGTTTCGACCGTTTCGAAGCGAAACAGTCCGATTACAACCCGCTTAACGCCGAAACAGCGAGAACGGCTTCCACTGATTATGCCGCTGCACAATGTAACGAAGAGACAGATGTCAGTCGACACGACCAGTACCGCACTCGAACAGTCACCCTCCGAGGAGCCTCTGACGGATCAGATCGACGACGCGGACGGCGAGGCGTTCGGGCCGGACGAGATCTTCCACCTCCTCCAGAACCAGCGTCGACGGCAGGTGCTCAGACGGCTGCGCGACGTCGAAGACCGCGTCGCCATGGGCGACCTCGCCGAACAGGTTGCGGCCTGGGAGCACGACACGACCGTCGAGGCACTCACGTCGAGCGAACGACAGCGCGTCTACATCGCACTCTACCAGCGACACCTCCCCAAACTCGACGACATGGACGTCATCGACTACAACCAGAGCCGGGGCGTCGTCGAACCACGTCCCCGTGCCGCGTCGGTCACCAGTTATCTCGATCTGGCCACCGACGACGGTTCGACGCGCGGCCCGATCCACGACTCGGCCGGTAACGACGACGCCGAGGAGGTGACTGCCCCCGCCGACCGGGCAGGAGCCGACGACCACCGTGACGCCGAGGTCCCGTGGCAGACGTACACCCTCGGAACGACTGGCGTGGCGGCCGTCGTGCTCGCGCTGACGGCGCTCGACGTCTCCGTCTTCGCCACGGTCCCCGAGCTCGGCGTCGCCGCCGCCGTGGTGGCGGCGGTCCTGCTCCTCTCGGTCGCACAACGCCGCGACTGACGAACCCGCGACTGGTATGTCGACGCTGATCGGTCCCGTTCGTCGAGTCGTCACCGAGCTGTGACGTGACGAGCGACGACGTGACGGAAGCCCTCCTGCGGATGATGACAGATGTCCGAGCGACGGCGACAGCGGGGTAGACGGCGCTCTCTTTCGGATCGCACGCGGACATATCGGTATCGTGCGCCGAACGGACAGCAGAGACGGCCACGGAGCGTGCCGGGACTCTCCGCGAGCACACGGCACGGCTCCCGGCCGGGGGCATGGTCGGTCGGTGCGGCAGATCTGTACGGGTATCCACGAGGGGGAGACGAGAGCACGGCCGTCCCCGGACGGAGGTCAGTCCCGTCCTGGCCCCCGTGAGTAGCTGACACTCGCGTACCACCGTGTGGGGCACCGGTCGGCCGTCACGGGCCGACCGAACGGTGGTACGGGTGGACGTGAGACCGCGACCGACGTTACTATCCACCCGGTAAGCCGCGACGTCGGCCGTCGGTGCGGTGGTCGATCCCCGTCACCGCGAGTGTCGAGGGCCGTCGAGCACGTCGACGAGTCCTGCGAGCGTGTCGAGCACGTAGTCCGGTCGGTGACCGTCGGGCCACGGCGTCTCGCCGGTCTCGTACCCGCTCGCTCCGTCCGAGTCGGGACACCACGCCACCCGAAGCCCCGCCCGGCTGGCCCCGACCACGTCGTACTCGACGGAGTCGCCGACGTACAGCGACACCGTCGCGTCGACGCCGAGCCGCGACAGTGCCCGGTCGAACGGGTCGGGGTGTGGCTTCCGCCGCGGGAGATCGCCCGCGTAGACGACCACGTCGAACGCATCCGCGAGACCGAGCGCGTCGACCTTGACCGACTGGCGGTACGCCGGACCGTTCGTGACGAGGCCGACGGGAGCGTGGTCGCGCGCCGCGGTGAGTGCCCGTTCAGCGCCGGGGAGCAGCGAGACCGCACGGTAGTCGACGGTCTCGAGAAAGCCCGCGGCGAGCGCGTCGGCGTCGACCGTCTCGTCGTACTGGGCGGCGATCCGTTCGAAACCGGCGGCGAGATAGCCCGCGGGATCGTGCGGATCCGGGTCGCCGTCGAGTGCCTGCCAGAGGTCGTCCGGTTCGCCGAACGGTTCGACGCCGGCCCGATCGAACGCGCCGGTGTAGATCGTCTCGGCCGACTGTTCGTGACGGCAGAGCGTGTTGTCGAGATCGAACAGGACCGCATCGAACCGTGGCACACGTCGGATAGGGGTGCCACCGAGAAAAGCCCTCGTCCACGCCGTCTCACGCGCCGATGCGAGGGTCGGTCGGCGGTCGAGACGGAGTCGACGAGACGCGTCGACTGTCCCTCGCTCCCGGTCACTCGTTGACGGCGCGCACGTCGGCGAACGTCGAATCGAGCAGTTTCCGGACGCCGATCCGGAGGTGCTGGTGGAACGTGGGTGGGCTGACGCCGAGGGAGTCGGCCACCGCCTCCCCGGTGCTCTCCCGGGGCCATCCGAAGTAGCCGCTGAAGTACGCCGCCTCGAGCACGGTCCGCTGTCGCTCCGTCAGGTCCTCGCTCAGCACGCGTAACAGCGAGCGCCCGCTCCCCAGCGGCCGAGTGGAGTGGCGCTGGGAGACGAACTTGGCCTCGGGGAACGTCTCCCGGACGACGTCGGAGATCTGCCGGGTTTCGACGCCCGGCGGGAGGTGCACCTCGATCCGGTAGTCGCCGTCTTCGACGACGGCCCGTCTCACGTAGCCGCCGCGGGAGGCGACCGCCGAGACGACCGGCGCCTCCGAGAGCCGGAGTTCGAACCGGACCGTGTCCGACTCCTCACTGATCGCTGTCACCTCCCGCCAGGAGGGAACGTCGCCGACCCGCGTTCGGAGCTGCTCGAAGCCCGCCGCCGAGATGGTACCGTACGCGAGGTGTTCGCCGTCTCCGATGGGAGTGACGCGTTCGAGCGTGACTCGCCCGTCGATCGCCGGCACCGCGTACTCGTCGAAGACGTCGCGCACGAGGTACTCGACCGAGACCACCTCGTCGCTCATGAGCGCCCGCTTGCGCTCGATGCTCGCGATGGCGTGTCCCATCACCTCCCCCAGTTGTCTGATCACGGCCCGCTCCTGTTCCTCGAACGCGTTCGACCGGTCGGCGTAGACGGCCAGCGTCCCGTAGAGGGTCCCATCGTGGGTGATCGGGATGGCCGCGAGCGACCGGAACCCGTAGTTGCGGAGGTGATCGTACCAGGGTTCGTAGTCCGGGTCCTCGAGGAGGTTCCGGGAGACGCGCATCTCCATCGTCTCGACGGCCCTCCCCGTCGCGCCGCGGGAGCGCGGGTCGTCGGGATCGACCGAGATCGTGATGTCGTCGAGGTACCCCTCGACGCCCGCCTCTCGCCGGAGCTGGACGGTCTGCGAGCGCGAATCGACCTCTCCGATCCACGTGAACTGGTAGGAGTCGGAGTCGGCGAGTCGCTCACAGACGACGCGTTCGATCTCCTCGCGGGTGGACTGACTGACCACCGCGTCGGTGATGTCGCTGACGACCTCGTAGAGGTTGTTCAGCGCCGTGAGCCGCTCTCGCTGGTTCCTCAGCCGGTGCTCGTTCTGCTGCCGGTCGATGGCGGTGGCGAGGATGGTCGCGACCGACTGCACGAAGTTCACGTCCTGTTCGGAGAACGCCTTCCGGTCGCGGTCGTGGGTGCCGAGGATTCCCCACGGCCGCTCGAACGAGCCGACGATCGTGCTGATCCCGCTGTGGACGTCGTGGTCCGTGAGCAGGTCGGGGCCGCTGAACCGCGACTCCGCCTCCAGGTCCTCGACGACGATCGGTCGTCTCGACGCCAGCGTGTGTGCCGCCTGCGACTCGTCGTCGACGGCGGAGACGGTCGCCGAACCGACGATCCCGTCGTGCCACCCGACCCCCTGTCGGAGGACGAGTCGGTCGGCGTCCCGGTCGAGGTCGAGCACCTTGCAGTAGTCGGTGTCGAGCGTCTCGGCGACCCGTTCGGACGCCTCCCTCATCAGCGCGTCGAGATCGTGGCTCTCGAGCGCCCGCTGACCGAGACGGGTGACGACCCGCTGCTGGCGGACTCGTCGTTCGAGTTCCCGCTCCCGTTCGACGCGCGCCGTGACGTCCCGGACCACACCGCAGCGTCCGCGACCGTCGGCGAGCTGCACCGGTCCGAGCCGGCTCTCGGCGGGGAAACTGGTGCCGTCGGCCCGGTGGATGTCCAGTTCGATGTTCGCCGTCTCCCGCTCGCCAGCGGCGATCTCCTCGACGAGTCGGACGGCCCGCGGTGTGATCTCGTCGTCGTGGACGAGCGTCGCCGACGTGCCGAGGAGGTCGTCGCGGCCGTAGCCGGTCATCTCACAGAACGCGTCGTTGACGAGAACGAAGCGGGCGTCGGCGTCGACGGCGTAGATGCCGTCGTCGACGGTCTCGACGATCGTCTCGTACCGTTCCAGCTGGCGCTCGCGCTCCCACCGTTCGGTCACGTCCCGCAGGTGGATCGACAGACCGCTCTCCGAGGGATGCACACGGACCTCGAACCGGGCGTCCGGTGTCGAGAGCGTCGTCTCGAACTCGACGGGCTTCTGTGTCTCCATCGCGCGGGTACACACCTCGCGGAACCGCGAGTCTGCGTCCGAAAACGCCGCCCACACCGGCTCTCCGACGAGTTCGTCGATCGGGCGGCCGAGCACTACTTCGGCCCGCTCGTTCGCGTACGTGAACCGCCACTCCCTGTCCAGTGCGAACACCCCGTCGTCGATTCGATCGAACACCTCGTCGAGCTCTCGCCTGAGGGCGTCCCGCTGACGGGCCAGCCGCTGTTTCCGCGTCTGGAGCGTCGTGATGTCGTGTGCAGTGACGACGATCCGGTCGAGGTTTCCACCCGTATCCGTGAGCGGAGCCGTGTTGATCGAAACCCACCGAACGTCACCGTCCGACCCCCGAATCCGGACTTCCCGGTCGGTCGCCACCTCCCCGGCGTCGACGATCTGTCCGAGCGGGTGCTCGTCCGGCGCGACGGACGCACCCTCGGCGTCGACGACCGGCCACTCGGTCGCGTCCCCGTCCGTGGCGGCGGATGGGCCGAGCAGTTCCACCGCGGGGCCGTTGCTTCGAACGACCGTCCCGTCGGCGTCGAGGAGCGCGATTCCGGCCGTGCTGGTCTCGAGGACCGTCCGGACCACGTCGCGCTGTCGGCGGAGCTTGCGCTCGTACTCGCGGCGGTCGGTCATATCGCGGGTAACCTTCGTGTACCCCTGTAGTTCGCCGTCGTCGTCGCGGATGGCCGTGAGCGTCGCCGTCGCCCAGAAACGCGATCCGTCCGCGCGGCGTCGCCACCCCGTCAGTTCGATCGAGCCTTCCGCCGCCGCCCGGTCGAGGTTTCGCCCGGGCGTCCCGTCGGCGACTGCCTCCTCGGTGTAGAACGTCGAATAGTGGTCGCCGACGATCGCTTCGCGTTCGTACCCCTTGATACGCTTCGCCCCCTCGTTCCAGGTGACGACGTGCCCGTCGGCGTCGAGCATGAAGATGGCGTACTCTTCGACCGCCCCGACCAGCGACTGGAACTCCAGCTGTGGCCCACCCCCACCCCGATCGATCACGTCGGCCGTGGCGGTCCCGCTGCCGGATCCGGCGCGCGTCGTTGCATCGGGAGCCTGATCGAGTGGCAACCACCAGATCCGACCGCGAGCGCCGACCTTCTTCGTCGAGAGCGCGTCGCGTGCGACGAGTTCGTCGAGGCGGTTGTACGTCGCCCGGCGTGAACACGACAGCGTGTCCGCGACTTCGCTCGTCGTGAGCGGTTCGAACTCGGACGACCGCTCCTCGAAGACGGAGAGCGTCTCACTGAGCCGGTCTGACAGCGACCCCGCGGAATCCATGCGACGCGTACAGCGGGTAGTGTCATAAAACGTCCGTTGACGGAAGGCCTCGCGCTCGCCCCCGGAAAACCGGGCGTTCACGGGCCGAATAGACGGGTTCACGCCGGCTTCTCGTGGTCCCTGGTCGACGGTCCGACGATAGTATTCTTCTGACAGGTCTGTCGAACGGCCCTCCTCTACCGCGTCGGTACCCACCACGACATCGTAGCACACACCCTAATCAATTTGGGCCAACTGGTATTTACCGAGGTTGCTTACGTCTATTCGCGATGGGGGAGAGACGGGGAGAACCACCCCACGGGAATCACGTTTCGTGGTTTCCACGAGCGTCCGTATCTGACGTCCTGGGCGACCGCCGTCGGACCGTCCTCTCGGTCCTGTCGGCGCAGTCCGAGCCTGTCAGTGAATCGACTCTCGCCGCGAGGGTCTGTGCCGAAGAGAGACGTCTGCCGCCGCCGGACTCCGCTGACGTGGCCCTCGATCACGTTCTGACCGAACTGTACCACATCCACCTGCCGAAACTCGACGCTGCCGGCCTGATTTCCTGGCACGACGGGACTGTCGAGACACGGTTCGAGGGGTGGTCCAACTACCAGCCGAAGAGCACGCGGTCTGTCGACCGTGACACTCTCCGGGATCGGTGGGAACCGAAACCGGACGACGTGGCGCTCCGTCGGCACGTCGTCGACGTGCTCGGCGGCGTGGACCGCCCGATCCCGCTCTCGGAACTGGCAGCGACGCTCGCCGACCACGTCGACCTGCCGGCGGTTGGTACGGTCGGCGGCGCGAGTCCGGACGACGGTGACCGTCTCTCGGCCGTGCTCCACCACGTCCACCTCCCGCTGCTCGATCAGGCCGACGTCGTGCGGTACGATCCCGACCGCAAGCGCGTCAGCCTCGCCGGGGACGCCCCCGTGCTCGATCGGTGAGCGGCGGTCCGCAGACGGTCCAGAAGACGCGGCCCGCCGCCGCCGACTCGACGTCCGACAGGAGTCGTCCAGTCGGCACGATCGCGAATGTGCCCCTGCCGGAGCCGTTCACCGACGCCACAGCGACATCACTGCCCCACCACCGCCGAGGCTCATTCCGACGAGGCCGCAGTCGAGACCCTCGTCGACCAGCTGGTACGCTAGTGACGTCGCGAGCATCCCGCCCGACGCGCCGATCGGGTGGCCGAACGCGACGGCGCCGCCACACGGGTTCATCCTCTCGCGCGGGATCCCGAGCCGTTCCATCACGTAGACCGACTGGGCGGCGAACGCCTCGTTCACCCACCAGGCGTCGACCGCGTCGACGCCGAGATCGTTCGCCGCGAGCAGCCGCTCCACGACGTCGCCGACGGCCTCGTTGAACTCGTCGGGCTCCCGGTAGACGAAGTCGTAGTCCACCAGTCGCAGCATCGGATCGAGTCCGGCGTCCGCGGCCGTGTCGCCGTCGGCAAGCAGGACGACACCCGCCCCGTCGGAGAGCTTCGAGGCGTTCGCGGGCGTGATCGTCCCCTCCGGACGGAACGCCGGCGAGAGCGCCGCGAGGTCAGCCATCGTCGACTCGGGACGCGGTCCCTCGTCGCGGTCGACGGTTCCGTCGCCGGTGTCGACCGGGACGAGTTCGGCGTCGAACCGACCGGCTTCGATCGCGTCGGCCGCGCGCCTGTGGCTCTCCAGCGCGTACGCGTCCTGTGCCTCCCGCGAGAGGTCGTACTCGTCGCCGAAGCGATCGACGAGTCGTTCGGTGATCTCACCCATGTGTACGTCGAGGTTCACGTCCCAGAGCGCGTCGAGGAGCATCGAGTCCTTGAGCGTCACGTCGCCGTGCCGTTTTCCCTCCCGGTAGCCGGGGAGGATCCACGGGGCATGCGTCATCGACTCGAACCCGCCGGCGACGACGAACGACGCGCGCCCCGCCGCGATGCGGTCGGCGGCGAGCGTGATCGCCCGGAGTCCAGATCCCGACGCCTCGTTGACGGTCGTCGTCGGCGTCGCGTTCGGCAACCGCGACTCCACGACCACCTGTCGACCGGGCACCTGGCCGATCCCCGCCTGGATCGCGTTGCCGAGCACCGCGTGATCCACGCGTCCGGGGTCGACCGCGACCCGATCGAGGAGGCCGTCGACCGCGGTCCGCCCGAGGTCGACTGCCCCGACGTCGGTCAGCGAACCGAGGAGCGTTCCGTGCGGGGTCCGCGTGCCGTCGACGAGAACGACTTCACTCATAGCTGTAGCGTCGCTCACGACGTCTATCAGTGTTTGCCCGGTGTGCGCCGATCCGGTCGACGCCGCTCGGGATGACGGGATCGATTCGGATACGAACGCCCGGTGAACTGCCCGTCAGACGATCTCAGTCCGGACGAACGCTCACCAGTGACGACTGCACGGATCGTTCGTTACGATGGTGTGGCGACGTGAAGTGGACACCGGGCCGATCGAACTCGCGCCTCTTACTCGTCAGTGTCGCCAGCGTCCGGTTCGAGCGGTATTCGGTCTAGCCCAACGGTGTCGTAGTCTCGCTCGCTCGAGAGAACGTCTTCACCGCTCGTGGCTGCGATCCCGGCGTGGAGCGCGTCGAACGGTGTCAGCTGGTACTCCTCGCTGAACGCTGCCGCCGCGAGGACGGCGTCCTCGTGTTCCGACGGCGTTATCCGGACGAGTTCGAGGAGGTTGGCGATCGCTCTGGGCGCGTCGATCTCGTAGTTAGCCTGTTCGCGGTCGTAGAAGAGTACCAGCACCTCGACGTACGCGAGAATCGAGGTGTGGAGGTCCTCCCGCTCGTCGAGCGCCCGGAGTGCCGACTCGCGAAGCCAGCCCTCGTCTTTGACCAGTGCCGTCAGAAAATCGGTTTCCACGTACACGGCTCAACGCTCGCGGTTCGTCCGTCGGACTTCGGTCTCTACCTCGATCTCCTCGGAGATGGCTCTCTGTGCTCGTTCTTTCAGCTCGTCTGCGTCTGTCCCCTCGAAGGCGTCCCCGACCGCTTCACGAAGTCCCTCTAGCGGATCGTCATCTACCGGAAAGAGCGCGACGTGGCTCGGTAGCTCGACGATACGGTACGTCTCGCCGAACCGGTCTCGGACGTCTTTCGGGAGGTAGAGGCGTCCTCGCTCGTCGGTCGACTTCGACATACTGTCGCTTGTACGGGGAGAAAATAATGTCTTCCCACCAAAAACTGAATATCCCGGTTTGGCTGGGCCGTCTGAAACGAAGCACTCGGAGGCCCGGTTGTACTGGCAGAGGTGGCGGCAGGAAAGGATGCTCCGTCAGGGATTCGAACCACGGTCGTTCTGCTCGCGTACGCTCGCGTCACTCTCTGATTCGAATCCCTTCCGTGCGCGCTTCGCTCGCTCGAAAAACTCGCTCGCTGTAGTGCTCCGTCAGGGATTCGAACCCTGGTCCTTGCCGTGAGAGGGCAAGATGATTGGCCGGACTACACCAACGGAGCTCAGTCGAAACAAACGCCGAGATACGTAAAACAGTTCCGTTTCACGGTCGCAGTGTGGCGGTTTGACGCACCGCGGTCGCCCCCTCGACTCGGTGCAGTCTCAGCGGACGATCCGGCCGTCGCGGATCACGTGTTCGAGTTCACGCCACGCGTCGACGTCGTCCAGCGGGTCGCCGTCGAGCACCAGCAGGTCCGCGACGTACCCCTCGCGGATCAGCCCCACGTCGTCGAGTCCGAGCAACGCGGCGCCGTCGACGGTCGCCGCCCGGAGTACGTCCTCGAGCGACAGCCCGTACTCGTGCATGTACGCGAGTTCGTCGAGTGCGGCGCGCCCGTGGTGGTTGAACGGGGTGCCGGCGTCGGTCCCCATAGCGATTCGGACGCCGTGCGCCAGCGCGTGATCCCACGCGTCGTCGTATGCGTCGAGGGCGGCTTCGGCTTTCTCGACGGCCTCGGCCGGAATGCCGGCGTCGACGCCGTTGTCGACGATGCCGTGGAGCGCGCTCGCCGTCGGCACCCACACCGTTCCGGTGTCGGCCATCCGCTCGGCAGCCGCCCCGTCCATGTACGTCCCGTGTTCGATACTGGAGATCCCGGCACGGACGGCGTTGTCGATCCCTTCGGCGGCGTGGGCGTGTGCGGCCGTCGGCACGCCCGCCGCGCTGGCCGCCGCCGTCAGCTCCCTGATCTCGTCGGTCGTGAGTTCGACGCCGCCGGTGTCGGCACCCTCCGTGAGGACGCCGCCGGTGGCCATACATTTGAGCACGCCTGCCCCGGCTTTGAGCTGCTCGCGTGCGGCCTTCCTGACCTCAGCGGGACCGTCCGCCTCGCGACCGAACTGGTGACCGTGGCCGCCGGTCATGACGACGGCTCGCCCGGCGGCGACGACGCGAGGCCCGTCGAGCACGCCCTCGTCGACGGCGCGGGCGGCCTCGAGTGCGATCCGGTCGCGCGCGCCGAGGTCGCGGACGGTCGTCACTCCGGCGTCGAGCGCCTCCGACAGCGCGGCGGCCGCACGGTACGAGAGCAACGCAGCCGACTCGGACGTGACCGTCGCGGTGTCTGGGCGTCCGTCCAGCATGAGGTGGACGTGTGCGTCGACGAGACCCGGGACGATCACCTGTCCGGAGACGTCTCGCTCCTCGTCGGGCGAATCGACCGCGCCGACCGCGACGATCCGTCCGTCCTCGATGCCGACGTCGGCCGACCTGACCCCGTCGGCGTCGACGACCGTCCCCCCGGTGAGCGCGTCCATACGTGGATGGGTCGCGCCGGGTGGATAAAGTCGTACGGCCCAGTCACCGTTCACCACCGTAGGTCGATCGACGAGCCCGTCCCAGCGGTCACCGACCGTGGACGGGTCAGTCCCGGCGAAGCCGAGCGTCGGGGGTTCCTCGTTCGTTCTCCGCTGCGACCTGAGTCGTCGGGGGGCGTGACTGTCGGTCATGTCCGCCTCACGACTCGCGTCTCGTCTTCGGCTCGGTTCCCCGTCTTGCGTCCCGGATCAGTTTCCGCGTCCGGTGTCCGGGTCGGTTCCGGGGTGTCGGTGGTGGTGGCCCAGTCCGAGCGCGACGACGTTCACGGCCACGAGCGCGACGAAGACGAGGAGTTCGCCCCGCGTCTCCAGTCCCCGGGACAGGAGGGGAAGGTAGAAGAAGGGGACGGCGACGGCGACCCAGAACGCCACGACGCCCACCGCCGCGAACAGGTAGCACTCGGTCAGAACACGCCCGTGGTCGAGTCGGCGGCGGAACCGGTGCACCCGCTGGACGCTGTCGCTCTCGTCGGTGGGAGCGGCGCTCGACGACTGACCGTGTTCGCAGTTCGACGAGCGGGCGCGGCTGAACACAGCCTTCCAGTACGGTCTGTGCCAGCAAAACACCCACTCACTCCGGCGGGTGGGGCGCACGACCGGGAACGACCGGCCCACGAGTCACGGCCCTCGCGCGTCGAGAGTGGCTCTCGGACGGGTACCGGAACGCGAACAGCGTTCCGGACTAGTCTCCGCTCGGTCGGGTGTCACCGACTCTGACGGGGTCGCCGACCGCCACTCCTCGTCCCTGCGTGTCGCCCACGACGCGCGTGTTGACCATCAGCCGGAAGTGGTGGTCGAACCAGTCGCCACCGCTCCACGACGGCATCGTCTCCCGACGGCGCTCGACGAAGCGTTCGCGGAAGCCCGGCGTCTCCTCGCCGGTGTCGGGATCGCGAGTCGGGACGACGCAGCGCTGACAGGGGTTGACGCCCTCGAACGTCACGTCGCCGATCGAAAAGCGCACGACGTGGTCGCGGTCGTCGAAGAGCCGGTCTTCCCAGAACGCCGGCACGCCGCCGATCTCGAGGTTCGCCCGGAGCCGCCGTCGCATCTCTCCGGCCGAGATCGACGGGAACCACGAGGCCACCGTCTCGATCGTCGCCGTCGAGATGACCGTCGGGCCTGCGGCGGCCGTGTCGTCCGGGAAGCCACCCGTGGCGTCACGACGGAGCGAGACGGGGTAGCCGAAGTAGTCGGAGAGCCACTCCTCGAGAGCGTCTCCGTCGGTCTCGTCACCTGCTCCGTGCCCGTCGACTACCTCGGGTCCACTGTCTGCGCCGTCTCCTCCGGCTCCGGAGAGGGAGAACGTCCGCGGTTCGTGCTCGGAGGTCCAGAGCCGGAGTCGTCGACGGTCGGGGTCGAACTCGCTCCGGAGTCCGTGGACGGCCCGCTCGCGCTTGCCGTTGACGTAGTCGCCGTCGTCGTCGACGAGCGCGTACTCCCGGTCGTGTGCGAGCGCCTGGCCCCTGAAGCCGGTCCGGTCGCGGTCGAGACCGTCGAGCGACTTGACCGGATAGGTGGTGATGCGGGCGAGGTGTGGGCTCTCGGGCGTGCTCACGCTTCGTCGTCGTCCGTCGACTCGGGCTGGACCTCGTCGAGGACGTCGCCGACCTCCTCGACCGAGAGGTGCCGGTAGCCCTCGCCCGTGACGACGGCGACGCTGGCCTCCTCGGCGGTGAGCGAGTCGACGCCGGCGAGCAGCGCCTCGAGCGCGAGCGTCACCGCGTCGTCGGTGGAGAGCTCCGCCGTCCAGTTCTCCTCGAGGAACTCCTGGATCTCGCCCCGGGAGCCCCCGATGGCGACCGCCTTCCACTCCTGCGGCGTGCCGGATGGGTCCGTCGCGAACAGGCCGGGCCGCTCGCCGTCCATCCCGCCGATGAGAAGCGACGCACCGTACGGGCGGGTGCCGCCGAACTGCGTGCTCTCCTGGATGTCGTCGGTGAGCGACTTCGTGAGCGTCTCCAGGCCGACGGGCTCGCCGTACCGGAGGCGGTTGGTCTGACACTGCAGCCGGGCGTCGTCGACGAGCTGGCGGGCGTCGGCGACGTGACCCGCGCTGGCGGCACCGATGTGGTCGTCGAGCTTGTGGAGCTTCTCGACGCTCTCGGTCTCCATGAGCGACGAACTCGTGCGCGTCTGTGCGGCGAGGACGACGCCGTCCGCGGCGCGAACGCCGACGGCGGGCGCACCTCGCTTGACCGCCTCGCGGGCGTACTCGACCTGGTAGATCCGACCGTCGGGCGAGAACAGCGACGTCCCCCGGTCGTACGCCTGCTGATCGTTCCGCTTCATTACCACTCCTTCGGCCCTACGCACGGATAAAGGCTCCCGAGGCGGCTGTGGTCCCCGTCTCCGACGGCGTTTAATGTCCTCGCCTCCCCGCTCGCCCGCCTCCCCGTCCGTTCGGCTCCCCTACTCGTCGACGACGACCTCGGCGTCCGACGCGTTCCGCTTGACGCTCTCGATCCCCTGCCGGGCCTTCTGCCGCGAGGCGTACCCCTCGCCGCTGTCGGCGATGATGTTGCCGTTGTCGTGGACGAGTCGCCACCGGTGGTTTCCTCCCCGGTCGACGTACAGCTCGAACGTCGCCTTGCTCATGATCCCCGTTCGACAGCCGCCGGCAAAAGGCCACCGTCGCCCTCGGTCGCTGTCGCTCCGTCACCGTCGTTCGAGCGAGATTGTGTAACGGATCGTTCGAGCAATACCAATAAAAAGAACGATTCCAGATAGACTCATATCAGTTCGGCACCGAGAACGGGCATGAGTACCCGTGAGGAACGGCACTTCGAGGAGACGGACGCACAGGCGCGCTTCGAGTTCAAGAAGGAACAGCGCGCGGCGTTCGTCGCGGAGAAGGGGCTGAACGAGGAGACGGTCCGTGTCATCAGCGAGGACAAGGGCGAACCCGAGTGGATGCTGCAGCGTCGGCTCCGCGCGCTACGGACGTTCCACGCGATGCCGATGCCGACCGGGTGGGCGAACCAGCCGGACCTCTCGGAGGTGGACGTCGACGCCATCGTCCCGTACATCCGCCCGGACGTCGAGGTCCGGGGTGGTGTCCGTGACTGGAACGACCTGCCCGAGGACATCAGGGACACGTTCGACAAACTGGGCATCCCGGAGGCCGAGCGGAACGCGCTCTCGGGCGTCGGTGCCCAGTACGAGTCCGAGATCGTCTACCAGAACATGCGCGAGGAGTGGGAGTCTGAGGGCGTGATCTTCATGGACATGGACAGGGCGGTCCAGGAACACCCCGACCTCGTCCGCGAGTACTTCATGACGAAGTGCGTCCCACCGACGGACAACAAGTTCGCCGCGCTCCACGGGGCGATCTGGTCCGGCGGGTCGTTCGTCTACGTCCCCGAAGGGGTCCGTCTCGACATGCCGATCCAGGCGTACTTCAGGATGAACTCCGAGGGGATGGGCCAGTTCGAGCACACGCTCATCGTCGCCGAGAGCGGGTCCGAAGTGCACTACATCGAGGGCTGTTCGGCACCCAAGTACTCGGCGTTCAACCTCCACTCCGGCTGTGTCGAGGTGTTCGTGAAGGCGGGTGCACACGTCCAGTACTCGACGGTGCAGAACTGGTCGAAGAACACGTACAACCTCAACACCAAGCGCGCCATCGTCGACCGCGACGGGCGGATGGAGTGGATCTCGGGGTCGATGGGGTCGAAGGCGACGATGCTGTATCCGGCGACGATCCTCAACGGACGCGGCGCGTCGGACAATCACATCACCATCGCCTTCGCCTCCCGCGGGCAGGACATCGACACCGGCGCGAAGGTGTATCACAACGCCCCGGAGACCAAGTCCACGATCGTCTCGAAATCCATCGCCCGCGAGGGTGGGCGCACCAACTACCGGGGCCTGGTCCGTATCGCCGACGGCGCGTACGACTCCTCCTGTACGGTCGAGTGTGACGCACTGATGTTCGACAACGACTCGCTGTCGGACACGATGCCGCACATCGAGATCATGGAAGACCGCGTCGACGTGGCTCACGAGGCCACGGTCGGCAAGATCGGCGACGAGGACGTCTTCTACCTCCAATCTCGTGGCATCGACGACGACGAGGCCAAGCAGCTGATCGTCTCGGGCTTCATCGAACCGATCACGCGCGAACTCCCGATCGAGTACGCGGTCGAACTGAACAGGCTAGTGGAGCTGGAGATGGAAGGCAGCCTCGGGTGATCCGACCCGAGCCGACCCGAGCCACGTTCGGGTGAGTCGGACGCGACGTGGGGACCGCGGGGTGGAGGCACCGTGCACACGGGAGCGGAGTGACCCCGTGACGCGAACACGGGAGCGGAGTGGCACCGCCGCCCACCGCCGCTTCGCCGTTCAGTCCTGGAAGAACGCGTCGACGAGCTTCCGCTCCGCCGCGCGGAGGTGCTGGTGGTACGTCGCCGGTGCCACCCCGAGCGCGTCGGCGAGTTCCTGCGCGCTGCTCCCGCGACGGGGCCAGTCGTAGTAGCCGCCGGCGTGTGCCGCACGGAGCGCAGCCAGCTGTTTCTCGGTGAGGGGTCTGGGCATCTCCTCCCCGGCGAGAGCGACGGGTGACCGCCCGCCGATCGCGCTGGCTCGCTCCGCAGACCGGGACTCCTGGCGTTTGCGGACGAGGTTCGTCTCCGGATACTCCTCGCGGAGTCCGGCGACGAGACTCCGGACGTTCGTCTCCGTCGGTACCTCGACGACGAGCACCCCGACGCCGTCGGTCGACGACAGTCTCCTGACGTGGGAACCCTGTGTCTCGAGCAGGAGGGCGGGCGAGTCGTCGTCGACGTGGACCTCGAGCCGGAGCGCGCCCTCGGTCGTGATGACGCGACAGCCGTCGACGGCGTCGACCGCCTCGACCGACCGGTAGACCTCCTCGGCGTCCCACTCACGTCCCCCGTCGGTCTCGTCGGTCACGTGAAGGTAACAGGCGTGCCGACCGTCGGCCATCGGCACGAGGGCCGTCACGGTCACCGTCGCCCCGAGCGTCCGGCTCAGCTGATTGAACGCGTCGCCCGCGTCGTCGACGGTGAACTCCAGCGTCACCACCTCGTCGGCGTGGAGGAGTCGGCGGGCGGTGACGGCCGTGATCGCCTTCCCGACCGTCGTGCTCAGGTCGTCGAGCACCCCCTCTTCGCCACCGACCAGCGGTGGCGGCCCCCCGCCCCACTCGGCACCGACCAGCAGAACCCCGTGGATCGTTCCCGCGTAGACGATGGGGAAGCAGCCGAAGACGTCGGCGTCGACGTCGTCGCGGCTCTGTAGGTCGTCGGGCGACGGCGTGACGATCGACGTGCGCCGCCGTCCCGCAGTGAGGAGTTCCCGCTCGAGCGCCGAGACGGTCGCCGACGCTGCCACCGTCGAGAGACCGGCCGCCGAAGTGACTTCGAACCGTCCCCCGGCGACCTCCGTGGTGACGAGCACGTGACGGTAGACGTCGGCGGCGACGAGTCGGCCACAGACGTCGGAGAGGACTTCCGTTCGGGTGTCCGCGCCCACGACGGCCTGGTTCACCTCCCGGACGAGCCGGTTGATGTGGTCGAGACGCGCGAGTTCGTCGCGCTGGATCTCGAGCTGCCGTTCGCGCTCGACGCGCTCCGTGACGTCGCGGAGGATCGAGAGGTGCTCGCCCGGACGGACGTTCGCCCGTGCCGCGAACTCCGCGATCCGGACGTCACCGTCGGGCCGGACGAGTTCGAACTCTCCCCGCGTCGCCTCCTGTTCGAGGAACGCGCTCCACGCCGCCTCGAAATCGTATTCCGGCGGCGCGAAGTCGGCCGCCGTCTTCCCGAGCAGCTCTTCGCGTGAGAGCCCGTACAGCTCACACGCGGCGGGATTGACGTCGACGTACCGTCCCTCGTCGTCGGCGAGGACGAGCGCGTCGAGCGACCTCTCGAACAGGGCACGGAACCGTGATTCGCTCTCTTCGAGTGCCCGAGCCCCCTCGACGCGCTCCGTGACGTCGCGGCTGTACACGGAGAGGCCCGTCTCGGACGGATAGACGCTGATCTCGTACCAGACGCCCGCCGGCTCGTGGTAGCCCTCGTACGTGGTCGGTTCGCCCGCCTCGAGCACCTCCGGCAGGAGTTCGAACGCCTCCAGCGTCTCGGCGTCGTCGACGACGTCCCAGAGGTAGACGCCGACGAGTTCCTCGAGGTCGTAGCCGACCGTCCGGGCGAACCGTTCGTTGGCGTACTCGATGCGGAGGTCGCGGTCGACGCTGAAGAAACCGTCCGCGATGCGGTCGTGTATCTCGTCGAGCTCCGCACGGTACTCCTCGCGCTCCGTCACGTCGCGGAGGGCGGCGATGTGTTCGCCGGGCCAGACCTCGGCGACACCGGTGTACTCGACGATCCGTCTCTCCTCGTCGGCACGGACGATGGTGACCTCCCCCTGGAGCTCTCCGGCGTCGAGAAACGCGTCCCACGCCGCCTCGAAGTCGAACGACGGATCGGTCAACCCGGCGGCGCTCCGCCCGACAACCGACTCGCGGGGTTCGCCCACGAGATCGCACATCGCGGCGTTCGCGTCGACGACGGTCGCGTCGTCGTCGACGACGAGGAGTGGGTCGGGGATCTCCTCGAAGAGCGTCCGGAACCGTGCCTCGCTCGCCTCGAGCTCCTCCGCGCGGTGGACGCGCTCTGTGACGTCGCGGAAGTACACGGAGAGCCCCGTCTCCGAGGGGTAGACTCGCGTCTCGTACCAGCGGTCCTGTGGCTCGAAGTACGTCTCGTACGACGTCGGTTCACCGGTCCGGAGGACCGCCGGGAACAGCTCGAACGCCGTCGTCGACTCGGGGTCCGACGAGAACTCCCAGAGCCGGGTCCCGACGAGGTCCGACCGCGAGTGACCGAACAGGTCGGCCGCGGAGTCGTTTGCGTACGTGATCACGAACTCCGTATCCAGCGCGACGAACCCGTCCGTGATCCGGTCGAACACCTCGTCGAGTTCGTGCGCCAGCCGCTCGACGTCGGTCACGTCCCGACAGGCGTACAGGAGTGCGTCCGCGGTGTCGTCCCCGGAGACACCGTGTTCGTCCGCCGACCCGTCCGGTTCGTCCGCCGCGTCGACGGTGATCCGCGTGACCGTCACGAGCAGGTGGTGGGCATCCCCCCCCGCGTCGGTGACTGTGAGACGCTGGTTCTCACGCTGATCGGTCCCGGTTTCGAGCGGGTCGACGAACTCCGGGGCGAGCACCGACGCCACGGTCTCCGACTCGACGAACTCCGTCGCGTCCCGACCGAAGATGTGAGTGACGTTGGAACACGCCCACCGGATGGTTCCGTCCGTGTCCGCCACGAACACCGTGTCCGGGAGCGACTCCATCGCGAGCTGGTACAGGCGCACGTCGGGGAACGGCCCCGAGTCGTCGACGGAGCCGGGGACGGTCGTCATACGGTTCGTTCGCTCCCGGCCGACATACGTCTTCTACCGAAGTACATCGGTATCGACGTCGTCGACCGCAACGACTACCGTCGTCCGTCGGCACTGTCGATCGCCGTCGCCGACTCTGCCGGCGGTCAGGCGGACGTCACTGCTCAGGCCGACGTCGGCGTGCCGAGCGGTGTCGACGGCGTCGTCGTGGGTGTCGTCTCGTTGCAGCCACCGGCCCCGTTGCAGTCCAGTGGCGTCCCGGCCGTCTCCGTCGGCGTCGTCGGTTCGATCGCGGCCGTCCCCGCGGACTCGGCCTCGTACCACGCGGGCGGCTCCACCGTCGTCGACCCGACGTCCGTGTAGCGGAGGGAGACGACCGCCGAGACGCCTGGTTCGCCGGGCACGTCGTACTGCCGGCGGAGTTCGTGGACGACGCCGTTCTCGTCGACGAGCGCGCTTCCGGAGGAGTTCTCGACGCCGGGGTACGGGTCGCGCCCGAGGCGGACCCAGTAGTAGCGGGTGCCGTCCCGCTCGAAGCTGTCGACGACCGCCGACTCCGAGACGGAGAGATACCACTCCAGATACCGCTCGGCCCGGTCGGCGTACTCGTCCTCGCCGTTCCGGACACCCTGCACCGGGGCCGGATCGACGGTGTACGACTCCTCGAACTCGTCGGCGATCGGTCGCCGCTCGTACCGGATCTCGCCGTCGGCGTACACCTCGACGCTCGCGACGACCAGGTCGGCGCGGCGGAGATCGCCGGCCGCTTCCAGTTCGGTTCGGTACTCGGTCGACGAGGCGACGGACACCGTCTCGCGACGGTACGCGTTCGGTCTGCCGTCGACGAACTCGCGGTGCGTGATCGTCCAGCGGTACGACTGGCCAGTCATGGCCTTCGCGTGGGTGTCGGCGAGCGTGTTCGCGTCGATCACCCCGTCGGGGCCGAGACCGGGTGGATACGGGCCGCGTTCGGCCGACGTCTCGGTGGCGGCCGACGTCGGTTCGTCGGTCGGCGTCTCGGCCGACGCGCCAGCACCGACCGAGTCGGGTGCGCCGAACACCGCGGCGTCGTCGCCGTACAGCGTCGGTCCTCCGAAGACGCCCACGACGAGGAGGGCGACGCCGAGGAGCCCGACGACCAGCGGTGCCGAGTATTCGGGGACCCGCGCAGTCACCGGCGTCTGCGTGGAGTCGGCGACGAGCGGTCGATCGAAGAAGCGTCGACAGAGGTCGTCGGCCTCGGACCGCGGGACGGCGTACAACAGCATCGCGTGGAGGTCGTCCGCGTCGACCACTCGCCCACCGTGGTCGTCGACCCCGCGCACGGCCGACGCGGGACGCGCGAGCACGAGGATCTCGTCGTCGCGTGCTGCGGTCGGGACTCGACGCCCGACGACGGGTCTGAGCTGCCTGTGTTGTCCACCCCGTCGGGCATCCACGACTCCCTCACCGGAGACGACGGTCGTCTCCGCACCGCGGGCGGTCCAGAGCGTGACGACGAACGCGACGAATCGGTCCGCGGAGAGATCACGGAGACCGCGCCGAACCGTCCCCACTGAGACGAGGGCCATAGGACCGATTCAGAGGGAGACGAGTCAAACGTTTCGGCGGCCTATCGGGGTCGGGCGTGTCTCGACGCCTCCCCGGACACGCCGCGAGCGTCGGCGGCCCGGCCGGTTCCGCCGACTCAGGCGCGTTCGTACGTCACGACGTCGAACTCCTCGTCACGGTCGCGGTCGACCGCGACCCACACGTCGCGGTCGAACGCGGGGAAGACCGTGTCACCGTCGTAAGCCTCGTGGAGTTCGGTCAGCACCAGTCGCTCCGCGAACGGGAGGAACTGTTCGTACACCGTCGCGCCGCCGACGACGTACACCGTCTCGACACCCATGCGGGCGGCGGCGCGCTCGGCCACACGGCGAGCGGCCGCCACGGTGCCGACGACCTCCGCCCCGTCGGGGAGATCGAGGTCGTGCGACGAGAGCACGACGCTGTGTCGGTCGGGGAGCGGCCCCCCGAGGCGGTCCGCGATCGACTCGTACGTCCGTCGGCCCATCACGACCGGGTGGCCGGTCGTCGTCCGCTTGAACCGCCGGAGGTCGGCGGGGAGATGCCACGGCATCCCCCCGTCGCGGCCGATGACGCCGTTCCGTGCCACCGCCGCGACGAGGACGTACGTGGCGTCGCCGTCCCCGCCCGCAGTCTCGTCCGTCCCGTCGTCTCGTCGTGTCTCACCGCGCATCTCACTCGGCCACGGCGAACCGGATGCCCGGCTCGGGGTCGTACTCCCGGAGGACGACGTCGTCGGCCGTCAGATCGTCGAGCGGTTTGTCGGCGATCTCGAGGGTGGGTTTCGACCGTGGCTCCCGTGAACACTGTTCGAGCAGTCCCGGGACGTGGTCGTACCGTTCCTCGCCGTCGGCCTCGGGCGGTGCCTCGCGCTCGACCCACTCCCGGATCGCGCGGTACTCCTCGCGAGCGTCGACGTCGGCGAGCCGTGACTGGAGGGCGTCGAGGTTGTCGGCGTACCACTCGCCTCGAGCGCCCGCCCCGCAGTAGACGTGCGCGTCGACGACCGTGTGTCCGAACGTCCCGAGCTCGAAGCCGGTCCGGGCGGCGACCGCCTGGGTGAGCATCGCGTACGCGGCGACGTTGAAGGGGATGCCGAGCGCGACGTCGCCCGAGCGCTGGGTGAGGTGACAGTTCAGCCGCGACCCCTGCACGTTGAAGACGAAGGTGTAGTGACACGGCGGGAGCGTCGACACGGCGGCGTTCGCGGGGTGCCACGCGCTGACGACCAGCCGGCGCGAGTTGGGGTTCTCCTCCAGGGTGTCGAGCACGTACTGGATCTGATCGAACTCCCCGTCCGAGACCCAGCGGTGGGCGTCGTCGGGCCACGACTCACCCGGCAGCCGCTGGTCCGCTTCGGGCACCGGGAACCGCCGCCAGAACCGACCGTAGGCGGTGTCGAGTCTGCCCTCGTCGTCGGCCCAGGCGTCCCAGATGCCCGTCTCCTCGCGTAGCGAGCGGATGTGTTCCTCGCCCGAGAGATACCACAGCACTTCGTGGACGAGCGAGTTCCACCGGAAGCCGGAGAGGTCCTTGGTCGTCAGCAGGGGAAAGCCCTCGCAGAGGTCGACCGTGTAGTGGTGGCTGAAGCCGGCGACGGTGTCGACGCCTGTTCTGTTCGGTTTGTGCGTCCCCGACGAGAGGACGCTGTCGACGAGGTCGAGGTACTGATGCATTGTGGTGGTGGGGTCGGGTGTGTTCGGTTCTCGTCCCTTTCTCGGTGTCGGCCCGCGCGCTCAGTCGAGGAACGACGGTTCGGGCGCTTTCTCGCTCTCCTCCTCGCGGAGGTGTTCGCGGAACGCCTCGATCGAGACGGCCTGTCGCTCGCGTTCGTTCCGGTCCCGGACCGAGATGGTCTCGGCCGCCGCCTCGTTGCTCCCGACGACGAGCATGTACGGGACGCGGTCCTCCTGTGCCTCGCGGATCTTCCGGTCGAGCGTCCACGACCGCTCCTCGATGTCGACGCGGAACTCCGAGAACTCGTGACGGAGCCGCTTCGCGTAGCCGAGCTGGTCGTCGCTGATCGGCAGGATACGGATCTGTTCGGGGGCGAGCCAGAACGGGAACTTCCCGTTGAAGTGCTCCGTCAGGACCATCAGGAACCGCTCGTAGCTCCCGTACAGCGCGCGGTGGATCATCACCGGCTGGTGGTCCGCGTTGTCCTGGCCCGTGTACGAGAGGTCGAACCGATCGGGCATGTTGAAGTCGAGCTGGACCGTCGGCCCGTCCCAGTCCCGTCCCAGCGCGTCCTCGAACGCGAAGTCGATCTTCGGGCCGTAGAACGCGCCGTCGCCAGCTTCGAGCGTGTACTCCATGCCCTGCTTCTCGAGGACGGCCTCCAGCTGTGACTCGGCGTGCTCCCAGATCTCGTCGCTCCCCACCGACTTCTCGGGCCGGGTCGCCAGCGCCACCTCGTAGTCGAGGTCGAACGTGTCGAACACCGTGAGGATCGAGTCGATGATGAGGTTGATCTCGTCTTCGATCTGGTCGGGCCGACAGAAGATGTGGCCGTCGTCGATCGTGAACGCCCACACGCGCGAGAGGCCCGACAGCTCGCCGCGCTGTTCCTTGCGATAGACCTTTCCGTCCTCGAAGTACCGGACGGGGAGGTCGCGATACGACCAGTTCTTCTGGGCGAAGATGGTCGCGTGCCCCGGGCAGTTCATCGGCTTCAGCCCGTACTCCTCGTCGTTCACGTCGAGGAGGAACATGTCGTCGACGTAGTTGTCGTAGTGCCCCGACTGCTTCCACAGCTCCGTCCGGAAGAGGTGTGGCGTCTCGACGGGGTCGTAGCCAGCGTCGAGGTTCAGCTCCTCCGCGTAGTTCGACAGCGCGTTGAGGATCCGCTTGCCGTTCGGGTGGTACAGCGGCAGGCCCGGTCCCGTCACCTCGGCAATGGAGAACAGGTCGAGCTCCTGCCCGATCTTGCGGTGGTCGCGCTCCTTGGCCTTCTCGCGCATCGCGAGGAACGCCTCCAGATCGGAGTCGGACTCGAACGCCGTCCCGTACACCCGGGTGAGCTGTTCGTTCTCCTCGTCGCCGCGCCAGTACGCCGAGGAGATGTTGAGTAAGGTGAAGGCACCGATCTCGCCGGTCGACTCGACGTGCGGCCCTTTGCAGAGGTCCTGCCAGCCGTCCTGCCGGTAGAAGGTGAGCGGGTCCTCGTCGGCCGCCTCGGTCTCGAGGATGTCGCGCTTGTAGGGGTTGTCCTCGTAGAGCGCGAGCGCCTCTTCGCGGGGGCGCTCGACCCGCTCGATGGTGTAGTCGGACTCCACGATGTCGCGCATCTCCGCCTCGATCGCCTCGAAGTCGCTCTCGTCGAGATCGACGCCCGTCACGTCGTAGTAGAAGCCATCGTCGGTCGGCGGTCCGATGGCGAGTTTGGCCTCGGGGCGGAGGCGCTGGAGCGCCTGGGCGAAGACGTGGGCGGCGGAGTGTCTGAGCACCCGGAGGTAGTCGTCGGAGTCCTCTGTGACGATGACGAGATCCGCGCCGTCGGGGAGTTCCGCGGCCTTGTCCACGAGTTCGCCGTCGACCACGCCGGCGACCGTGTCGTCGCCCAGGCCCGGACCGATGGCGTACGCGGCGTCGTGCACCGTCGACCCCGCCGGCAGCTCCAGATCGGAACCGTCGGGAAGGGTCACCACGATCTCACTCATACGGTACGGAAAACGAGGCCGGAGATTAAGTGTTGTTGGAACGCGCGCGGCGAAACCGGGGTGACCACCGCAGCTCCGATCCCGCCTGTCTGGGCACGTTCGGCGCTCTTGACGCCTCGGATCCCGACGCGCTCCCGTCCGTCGACGGGCGGTTCGGGATCTGTCGAGCCACTGACCGGCGTGACACAGTATATGAGGCCCGGGCACGTAGACGTGCACGTGTCCGCTCGTCGGTTCGACCCCCGCACCGTTCCACCGGCGACGCTCCTCGCCGTCGCGTCCCTCGCGATGCTCGTCGGCTCGCTGGTCCCCGCACCCGCCACCACTGCCGACGTCGCAGTGGCCGGCCCGTTCGGCGTCGGTGCCGACAAGTGGCTCCACGCGGCCGGCTACGCGGTCGTGGCGGGTCTCGCGGCGGCGAGCCGCGACTGGCGGCGACGCGCCCTGGCGCTCGTCGTCGTGGTCGTCGCGGTCGCCACGTTCGGTGCGGGGATCGAAGTCGCACAGTCGGTCGTCCCCGGACGAACCGCCTCCAGCGCCGACGCCGTGGCCAACACGGTCGGGGCCGTCGTCGGGGTGGCTGGCTGGGCCCTCGTCGCGCACCGCCGCCGACGTCGACGCCGCGGCGGGGTCAGGTCTCGGTGATCGCCCGACGGAGGGCGACACAGCCCACCGCACCGCCGCCGGGGGCGTCCTCGAACCAGACCCGGCCGCCGTAGGAGTCGACGAGCCGTCTGACGAGCGCGAGTCCCAGCCCGTCCCCCGGACTGTCGGCGCGTTTCGAGGCTGGCTCGAACACCTGTTCTTTCTTCTCGTCCGGGATCCCCGGCCCGTTGTCGGCCACGCGAACGACGACTTCGCGTGCGTCGACCGCGACCGTAACGTGGATCTCGGCCGTCTCCGCGTCGTTGTGCCGGACCGCGTTCGAGAGCAGGTTCGCGAACACGGACGGGAGCATCCCACCGGCGATCACTTTCACCGTCGGGTTCGACGTGTCGAGTTCGATGTCCACTCGCTTGGTCGTCGACGCGTGGATGCGCCTGATTGCGTCGACCTCCGACCGGAGGACCGGTTCCAGCAGCGTCGCCTCCGTCTCGAGCCGGTGGCCCGCCTCGAGCAGGGCCGTGAAGTCGCGACTGTTCTCGACGAGCTCCGTGATCCGCTGTCCGCCGCGGAGCACGCGTTCGAGTGCCTCGGTCCCCGGCGGTGAGACCTCGTCTCGGAGCACTTCACCCCAGCCGGTGATCACCGTCGCGGCGTTCGCCACGTCGTGTCGCAACACCTGTGCGAGCAGCGAGAGCTGGTCGTGTCGGCGGTCGAGTTCCACCGCCTGCCGTCTGAGGCGGAGGTACGCCCGAAGTCGGCGTTCGAGGAGCGCCGGCTCGACCGGCGTCGCGATCACGTCGTCGACGAGGTCGCCCAGTTCGTGTGCCTCTCGGGGTGCGAGGATCCGTCGTGCGGTGGCCTCCGACGCGAGCAACAGACAGGGCAGCGGGAGGGGCCGTTCGAGTTCGATTCGGTCGGCCAGCCACGCGCCGTATCTGGCGAGAGCGGTCGTGTCGACGAGACAGAGGTCGAGCGGCTGTCCGTCGAGCGGGTCGCCTCCGTCCGCCTGCTCGGTCGTCGGTCCCCTCTCACGGCGGCCGTCATCTGGCTCGGTGTCGTCGCCCTCCCCCTCGTTCGTCTGCCACTCGGGAGGGACGCCCTCGTGCGGCTCACCTGCTCCGGGCTCGCCGTCGTCGGGAACGTCTCCGCTCTCACCGGCCGGGCCGGACAGCCTGTCGGCAGCAGAGGTGTACGGGTCGCCGCTGGACGCGTCCGGGGTGACGACCTCGTACATCGGCTGGTCGGCGAACCACTCGGCGAGGAGCGTCCGGTTCCGCCGGTGGGCGACGAGCAACAGGATACGGTAGACGGGAGGGGCGGTCGAGGCGGGGGAGAAGTCGTCGACGGACGGCGGCAGACCGGCGTCGTCTGCCTCGGTGGTCGCTCTCTGCTCGGACGAGCGCCGCACGCGTTTACCCCCTCCAGCCGGTCGAGTTGGTCCCGGCGGCTCGACCGTCGCGACCGACGCCACGGGCCGGGGTGCCCCAATCGCCCGCGCTCACAGGACCTCCTCGCGTTCCGGGTCGGTCCCGACCCACTGGGGTGCCCCGGTGAGCACACCGGAGAGGCCCCGGAGCGGTTCACCGACGCTGACGCCGTACTCGGTGATCTCGAACTGGCGCAGGCGGCGCTCGAAGTCGCTCGTCCGTTTTTTCAACACGCCGACCGCCCGGTGGATCTCGCCGCCGAACTCGACGTAGCGCATGAAGACGATGTTGTCGGCGAGGGCGGTCTCGCCGGACTTCGTCGGCCGGAAGTCCCCGATCACGTTCGGCATCTCGTCCGTCAGCAACACCGTGATCCCACGCGTCGTCAGGAGGCTCGTCAGCGCCGACAGTTCCTCGAGGTCCTCGGAGACGTTGGTGAGCTTCCCGAACCCCTGGATGCCGTCGATCATCACGAACTCGGTCTCGTCCGTGAGGTCGGCCTGGACGCGACCGAGAAACTCACCGACGGTCATCAGGGCGGGTGTCACGCCGACGATGTCGAGCGTTCCTCTGTCGATCATCTCGCTCACGGGGATGTTGATCGATCGACACCGTTCGACGAACGTCTCCGGCTTCTCCTCGAGGTGATAGAGGACGGAGTGGTGTCCGCGGCTCGCCGCCTCCTTCAGGAAGAGCGACCCGGCCGTGGTCTTTCCCACGCCCGTGGGGCCGCTGAGGAGCGTCGTCGTCTCTCGTTCGATGCCGCCGTGGAGCAGTTTGTCGAACGCCGGGACTCCCGAGGAGGCCACCCGGCGGACGAACGTCCGCTCCTCGGGCTCGTCCACGACACGGGGGTAGACGACCATCCCACCGGAGCCGAGCGTCACGGTGTGTGTGCCCGCCTCGGCGTCGGAACCGCGGAACTTCGGCACGCTGAGTAGCCGTCCGCCGTTGGGCCGGGACAGTTCGATCACGCCGTCGCTCAGGAACTGGAGGTCGTCGTCGGGCGTCTCCGGGCTGGTCTGTGACGTGAACAGCACGGTCGCCTCCCGCTCCGTCAACAGCCCCATGAGCGAGAGGAGTTCGCGGCGGAACTGGAACTCGTCGGGCGACAGGTACCGGAGCTGCGTCACGGGATCGAGGAGGACACGCCGGGGTCGGTCGGCGTCGACCTGTGCGCGGACCCGGTCGGTCAACGACTCGCGTTCGACGGTGGAGGGAGCGAACACGTCGTAGCTCCCCCCTTCGCCGGCGAACTGCGACTCGGGGCTCAGATCGAGGATCGTGACACCGTCCAGATCGATGCCGAGCGACGCCGCGTTGCGCCTGATCTTGTCGGGACGCTCCTCGAAGGCGACGTAGAGGGCGTCCTCCCCGCCGTCGGCGACGAGGAAGTGCCAGCCGAGGATCGTCTTGCCCGCGCCGGGCGTCCCGCGGACCAGATAGTGGTAGCCCGCGAGGAAGCCGCCACCGAGAACATCGTCCAACCCCTCGACACCGCTCGAGAGGCGCTCGGTCGCGACCGCCGTCGACCCCGTTCGGCTGTCGCTCCGGCGTCGAGGCGGGTCCGCGTTGGGGTCCGATACGTCGGTTCCACCGCTCGGTGCGCCTGTGTCCATGGATCTCTGCTCCCCATCACTCGGTGAACGAACAATACTGTTTCTCCACCCCGACAGACTATCTGATTTCGGAGACGATTCAGTAGCGGTGTGACGATCGCGGCGGGTCGCGAGTCCACACGCTTAATGTGTCGTGCTGTCGAAGCCGCCGGTATGAGATTCCAGCGCCAGGGCGGCGTGTTCATGCACGTCACGTCGCTTCCCGGCCCCCACGGCATCGGCGACCTCGGCGACGGGGCACGTGCGTTCCTCGACTTCCTCGACCGCGCCAACCAGTCGCTCTGGCAGTTCTGTCCGCTCGGCCCGACCTCCCAAGCCCACGGCAACTCGCCGTACCAGTCCTTCTCGGCGTTCGCGGGTAACCCCCTGCTCGTGAGCCTCGACCGCCTCGCCGACCGGGGACTGCTCACGGACGAGGAACTCGACGTGGACGCGGGCGAGACGTTCGATCGCCACTCGGTCGATTACGACCACGTCGCGTCGTTCAAACGCGACCGTCTCCGGACGGCGTTCGAACGGTTCGACCCCGACGACGACTACCGCGCGTTCTGCGAGCGCGAGGCGTACTGGCTCGACGGCTACGCGCTGTTCATGGCGCTGAAACACGAGTTCGAGGGGGCGCTCTGGACCACCTGGCCCCACGAGGTGAAGACCCGCGACCCCGATACTCTGGATCGATACCGCGACGAACTCGCCGACGAGATCGCCTTCCGGACGTTCACCCAGTACGTCTTCGACCGCCAGTGGAAGGCGCTCCGCGCGTACGCCGACGAACGCGGGATCGACCTCGTCGGCGACCTCCCGATCTACGTCGCGCTCGACAGCGCCGACGTCTGGACCGCCCCCGACGCGTTCGCGCTCGACGAGGACAACGAACCGACCGTCGTCGCCGGCGTCCCGCCCAACCCCCAGGACGACGGACAGCGGTGGGGTAACCCCCTCTACGACTGGGACCACCTCCGTGAGGACGGGTATGGCTGGTGGCTCGACCGCCTCCGCCGGTTGTTCGACCTCGTCGACGTCACCCGGATCGACCACTTCAAAGGGTTCGACGAGTACTGGGCTATCCCCGCGGAGTCGGACTGGGCCGGCGACGGCCAGTGGATCGACGCTCCCGGCCACGACTTCTTCGAGACGGTCCAGCGCGAACTCGGTGACCTCCCGTTCGTCGTCGAGGATCTCGGTTTCCTCGACGAGAGCGTGGTGGAACTCCGCGACCGGTTCGAGTTCCCCGGGATGCGCGTCCCGCAGTACGCCGACTGGTGTCAGGCGGGACATATGTACCAGCCGATGCACTACCCGGACAACGTCGTCGGCTACACCTCGACGCACGACACCGACACCGTCGTCGGCTACTACCAGGACCTCGGGGAGCAACAGAAGGACTGCCTCCACTACAACCTCGGCGTCGACGGCTCGAACATCCACTGGTCGATGATCGAGGCCGTCTGGAACTCCGAGGCCGTGATGGCGTTCACGACGATGCAGGACCTCCTGGGGCTGGACTCGCACGCCCGCTTCAACACGCCCGGCACCGCGGAGGGCAACTGGCGCTGGCGGGTCACGCGCGAGGGCTTCGACGAGGACGTCGCCGACGAACTCGCGAGTCTCACGGACATCTACATCCGCTGAACCGCCGAGCGAACCGGTCGCGTTCGGTGCTGGACGGATGCTTCGAGGCCGTCTTCTTCTACGGACTGGAAGACAGTCCACTGGTAGGTATTCCTTTCAAGAACGAACGTCGTTAAGTGATCGACTAACCCGACTTAGTAGGTTACCACCGGTGAGATTCTGCAAATCGGTTTTATATACTATGCCACGATCCAGTATGGTATGCAAACCAGCTCCCCCCTGACCCCACAGCAGCTGGCCATGAAGCGCCACCTGGAGACGGCCCTGGACGAATCGACCGATCCAGAGGTCCGGTTCCACCTCCGCCAGGCGCTCCAGATGGTCACCTGAGCACGGTCGCCGGAGTCGACACGGCGACACCAATCCGACTCGTCGTGGCCGACGGCGGATCCGAGTCGGGGCGTGCTCCCGCTCGCTCTCTCCGGCGACTCGCTCCGCGCCGTCGACGCTCTCTTCCTCCCTTCCCCTCTTCCTCACTGCCTCACTGCCTCACCGTTTCTCTCGCGCCGTTCCGGGGCCTCCGCGGTCTCCCCGCTCGTCCCGGTGATCACACCCCGCCGCGTCCGCCGGAGATACTGCCCGAACGACCGCGGTCAACAGTTACGATAAAAGGTGATGATTTCGATGTCGGACGCGGCGCTCCACGTGACTGTCGAGGAGATCATGACCGAACCCGTCGAGACCGTCGAGAGAGACAGCCCCGTCTCGGCGGCCGCACGAACCCTGTGCGACGACCGGATCGGATCGCTCCTGGTCGAGAGTGACGACGACGGACGTCTCGAACTACTGCCCGAGCTACCACCCGCGAGAGGACGCCTGGTCGGAGCTGTGACGGCTCGATGACGTGTCGTCCGCCTCGTGGGTCACCGTCCACCGTCCGGACGCGGGCGACGCCGCGGTGAGACGGCGTCGACGCGGTCCGCTGGGATGACGGTACTGTTTTGTCCCCGCCATCCAACCTCCGCGCCGTGACTCGCCGACTGGGATACACCGCGCTCGTCGCCGCCGCCCTCGCCACGCTCGCAGCGGGCTACGTCCAGGCCACAGCGCCGTTCCCCGACCCGTTCCCGACGACGGTGCTTTCGGGGAACGCGGTGCTGACGAAACTCCTGCTCGTCACCGCCATCGTCCTCGGCTTCTACGGCGTCTACGTCGTCGTCCTCGGCGTGCTCGTGATGCGGTTCACCAAGCGCCGCGCACACGACGTCCGTAACGTCCTCCGGCTCGTGCTCGGCGGAACCGCGCTCGTCGCCGCGCTCGGCGTCATCACGGAGCAGTGGGTCGGCGTCCTCCTCTCGCTCGGGGTGGTCGGCTTCGCGATCACGTTCGCCCTCCAGCAGCCGCTGCTCTCGCTCCTCGGCTGGGTGTACATCGTGCTGAAACGCCCGTACGCCGTCGGCGATCGGGTGAAGATCGAGGACTCGAAGGGCGACGTCATCGAGGTCGACTTCCTCGTGACGACCCTCTGGGAGGTCAACGGCGACCTCGTGTCGACCCACCAGCCGTCCGGCCGCGTCGTCACGGTGCCCAACAGCGTCGTCCTCTCCTCACAGGTGGTCAACTACACCACGCTGGTCCACCACGTCTGGAACGAACTCGCCATCCAGGTGGCGTACGAGACGGACCTCCAGTTCGCCCGGCAGACCATGATCGACGTCGCCGACGACTACCTCGGCGACGCGATGGCCCGCGAGATCGCGACCTACCGCGAGCGGCTCGCCGAGACGGCCGTCGAACTCGAAGTGCAGGACCGTCCCACCGTCAACGTCGTCCAGACGGAGTCGTGGGTCGAACTCCGCCTCCGCTATCTCGTCCACCCGCGCCGTGGGGCGCGGACCCGGAACGTCCTCTACGAGCGTATCCTCCAGCGGTTCAACGACGAACCCGAACGCGTGAAGTTCCCCGTCAGCCGCCACCGGTGAACCGGGTCTCTCGGGGGCTCACTCACACCCTTCGGAGATGCCGTACACGGGGTCCGTCCAGTCACGCGCGGGCGTGTCGTAGACGGGATGGTTGCGCTCGCGCGCGTCGAGCCGTTCCCGGTCGGCCGCCGACAGCTCCCAGTCGAACAGCTCGAAGTTGCTCCGGACGTGCGCGGGCGAACTCGACTTTGGCAGGGGAACGACGTCGTTCTCGACCGCCCACCGGAGGACGATCTGTGCGGGGCTCCTGTCGTACTCCGCCGCGAGCTCCTGGACGACCTCGTCCTCGAACACTTCGGTTCGGGCGAGCGGCGCGGCGGCCTCGAGGAGCGTGTCCGTCTCCCGGCAGTAGTCGACGAGGTCCGGCCGCTGGAACCACGGGTGGTACTCGATCTGGTTGACCGCGATCGGCACCTCGCTGATGCGATGGGCCGCGCTGAGGAGGTAGGCGCTGAAGTTCGAGACCCCGACGTTGCGGACCGCCCCCCGCTCGTGGAGGTAGCGCATCGCGTGCAGCGTCTCCCGGAGCGAGATCGCCGGGTTCGGCCAGTGGATCAGGTAGAGGTCGAGGTAGTCGGTGCCCAGCCGGTCGAGCGAGTCGTGGCACGACTCGATGACCGACTCGTAGCCGAGGTTCTTCGAGAGCACCTTCGAGGTGAGAAACAGGTCGTCGCGGTCGTACGACGCCAGCACCTCGCCGATCTCGGCCTCGTTCTGGTAGCCCTCGGCGGTGTCGATGTGGGTGTACCCCGCCTCCAGACCGGCACGAACCGACTCCTCGACTGTGTCGCCTTCGATGTTCCAGGTCCCGAGCCCGACGACGGGCATCTCGTCGCCGCCCGGTAACGTCTTCGTTGGAATAGTCACGGTCTCCCGTTGACGAGACACGCACACGATAATAATCGTTGAGGTAGGGGAGGATGCCCCCGCCGTTGAGCGTCCTCGTCCCCGAACGGGACGGTGATCGACTCCTCACCGGACGGGACAGCGGCCGGCTCGTCTCCGGACGGGACGGTGCTTATATCGCACCGGCTCCCTTCGACCCCGACATGGCCCGTGGGCGACGTCGACTGTCGGGGCTCCACGCGCTGTCGGTCGTGGCCGGCGTCTTGCTCGGTGCGGGTGCGCTGTTCGTCCCCAAGCGGGTAGAGAACCTCGCCGGACCGGCGACCCCGATCCCGTTTCTGGTCGCCGTCGCCGGTGGCCTCGCGTTGAGCGTCGGCTACGCGGTGTTCCTCTCGGGACCGCTCGGTGACGACGGCGGCGGGGCGTACCGCCACCTCTCGCGGGCGTGGCGCTCGCGGACGCTCGGCTTCCTGCTGATCTGGCCGAAGCCTGCCGCGTACACCGCCCTCCTCGCGCTCCTCGCGCAGTACCTCGCCGGCGTCGTCCCGCTCTCGCTCGGGGGGTCCGACGACGCGCTCGCGCTCGCCGTACTCGGGCTCCTCTTCGTGATCCACCTCGCCGGTCCGTCGGTCGTCGGCTGGCTCGGCGTCGTTCTCTCCGGCGGTTTCACGCTGTTCCTCGTCGCGCTGCTCCTCCCGAGTGTCACCGCTATCGCCCCCGGTAACTTCGTCCCGCTCTTCCCCACGCCGCCGCTGCAAGAGCAGCCGGTGCGGTCGCTGGGCCGGGCGACGCTCGTCGTGCTCTTCGGGTTCGTCGGCTTCGACGCCGTCGCGGGGCTGGCCGGCGAGGTCCGCGAGCCCACGCGGACGCTCCCCCGCGCGCTCCTCTCGGGCGTCGTCGGCGCGGGCCTGCTCGCGACCGCGCTGGCGTTCGTCGCCCTCGGCGTCATCCCCTGGACGCGGCTCGTCTTCGCCGGCGCACCGTTCGTCGACGCGGCCGCCTCCGCGCTCGGGATCGACGTGGGCGTGCTCTTTCTCCCTGGCGTCACGCTCGGCACGCTCGCCGCGCTCGTCGCGCTCTCGTGGGCACCCACCCGGACGCTGGCCGGTCTCGGCGAACTCGTCCCGCCGCTGGCCCACACGAACCGCTTCGGCGCGCCGGACGTCGCGACCGCCGCCGTCTTCGGCGTCGCCGCCGCGCTCGTCTTCGCCGACGCCGTCTTCGTCGGGCTCTTCCTCGTCGTCCCCGGTCTGCTCGTCCTCTACGTCGCCCACGGGCTGACGACGGCCGTCCTCCCGGCGCTCAACCCGGAGCTGTACGCCGCGAGCGAGTTCCGCCCGTCGCCGCGGCTCCTGGCGCTCGCGGGGTTCTCTGGAAGTGGGCTCGCGGCCCTGTTGCTCTGGCAGGCGCTGACGCTCGATCCGGCAGTCGTCCTCGGATACACCCGCGTCGGCCCCGCGGTGACCGGCACGGCGGCCGACCCGCTCGTGCGACAGCCGCTACAGAGCGCGGTGCCGGCGCTCGTCGGCTGGGAGACGGTCGGTGTGGTCGTCTACGTCACCGCCCGCGACTACCGCGAGGAGATCGGTGTGGAGCTGGAGCCGCTGACGCGGTTTTGACGCCCTCTCCGGGGTGCTGTCCCCCGACCGACGGGATGGTCCCACCGATCCGGTACGGACGAGACACCGCGCGGCGACGGACTGCACCGGGAGGAAGACCGAAACTCACAATCACTCGGGGCCCTTCGACCCCGAAGATGGAACGCGAGTCCGCGACGCTCGAAACCGGTGCGATCCCGCGCTCCGACGTGGGTCCGTTCGACCTGCAGGCGACCCTCGAGAGCGGGCAGTCGTACCTCTGGGACCGCCCCGACGGCAGGATGTACGACTCGCTTTCCGCCCACGGCGGCGACGCGTGGTACGAGACGGTGGTCCCCCCGATCGACGGCGTCTCGGACGAACAGGTGGTCGTTCGGGTCCGCCAGTGTGACGACGCCATCGAGTGGGAGGCGACGACCGACCCCGTGCCCCTCCTGACCCACCTCCTCCGCCTCGACGACGACCTCGACGCGATCCTCGACGCCACGCCCGACCTCCCTCTGCTCGAGCGAGCGTACGACCGCTACCGGGGGATGCGGCTCGTCCGCGACCCACCGTTCGCCTGCCTGATCTCGTTCATCTGCTCGGCGCAGATGCGCGTCGCGCGGATCCACGAGATGCAGCGACGGCTCGCACACGACTACGGCGAGACGGTTTCGGTCGACGGTCGACAGTACCACGCGTTCCCCACGCCCGACCAGCTCGCGGCGGCGACAGAATCCGCCCTCCGCGAACTGAAGCTCGGCTACCGCGCGCCGTACGTCCAGCGGACGGCCGAGATGGTCGCCGACGGCGAGGCCCACCCGGCGAGGGCGGCGGACCTCGACTACGAGGCGGCTCGCGACTACCTCACCCAGTTCGTCGGTGTCGGCGACAAGGTGGCCGACTGCGTGTTGCTGTTCTCGCTCGGCTTCCTCGAGGCGGTGCCGCTCGACACGTGGATCCAGACGGCGATCGCCGACCACTACCCCGACTGCGACCGTGGCTCCTACCGGGAGACGTCGCGGGCCATCCGCGAGCAGTTCGGCGGCGCGTACGCGGGCTACGCGCAGACGTACGTCTTCTACTACCTCCGGGCGGGCGGAGCGGCGTAGCGCCGATCCCGACGACGGGCACGCTTCGTCGGGCCCCGTCGACTCGTGTTCGCTCCGTGACCGCCACGACGCAGCCGAATCGGCCCGAATCGGCGCGTCCCCCCGGGAGAACCTTCTTGAAGACGGAGCGACATCTATCGCATATGGATTGCAGAGTCGTCGTCGAGGCCGCGGTTCCCGTGTACGACGTCGAGACGGAAGATGAGGCGATCCGTATCGCCATCTCGAAGACCGGCGACATGTTGAACCCCGACCTCAACTACGTCGAGATCGAGATGGGGTCGCGCACGTCGCCGTCGGGTGAGGAACTCCCCCCGGCGTTCATCGCCGCCGACGAGGCGCTCGTCGCCCTCGAACTGGAGATGCGCGTATTCAACGTCGAGCGCGAGGAGCACGCCGCGCGCATCGCCCGTAAGGAGATCGGGACGCGACTCCAGAACATCCCGCTGAAAGTGCTGGTCGTCGAACCGACCACCGACGAGGACGACGACGCCGCGACCGGATCCGCCGACGAAGACGAGCCGCCGTCGGTCGACGAGGCCACCGAGGCCAACGAGGCCAACGAGGACGACGACCTCATTCCGGAGTTCGAGGACCTCGTCGAGGACGGCTGACCCCACCGGCGTCGCCGCCCGCGTCGGCCGTCTCGACGAGAGGGTTCCGACGCCGGGCCGTCTCCCGTGCTCCCGACTCCCGTCCGCCGCTCCGTCGCGTTCGCTCTCCAGTCGACCGGTGTCTGTCGTGATCTCGAACCGAGGCGAGTCGAACGCCGAGCGCCGCACGACGCGGTGGCTCACGCGGGACTGTCGCACTCACGTCGTGTGCGTCGCTACACGCCGCTGGTCGAGTCGCAGGGCCTACGAGAAGTAGTTCAGTCGGCCTTGGGTGCCACAGGATCGGCTTCGGCTTCTTCCATCGCCGTCGTGATTCCGTTCGCGATCTCGAACACGGCGGCCTTGTGATCGGTCTTCGACCGGTGGATGGATGTCGGACGGACGCCCATCGACTCGTACCCGGACATCTCGAGTTCGTCGTCTTCCCACGCTTCCATCTGCGCACGTACTTCTGACAGCAGACCGTGCAGGTGAATGAGCTCCTGTTTCTTCATGAGCACGCCCACCTTGCAACCGGAGGATTATATTATTATCTTGAGTCGCGTTAACATACAGTCGGCGTCGACCGTTAACACGACTGTCCGGAACCGTTAAAGAAACCCGCTGACACGTCTTCCGTCCCGTGTTCGTGAACGTTTTGTCGATCGCCCCCTCTCACCCCCGTATGGACTACGATGACGCACTCAACCGCGGCCTCGATCGGGCACCCGACATCGAGGACGGCGGCTCTCGCTACGAGATCCCCGACCCGGAGGTCCGTCCGGAGGGGAACGTCACCGTCTACGAGAACTTCCAGGAGACGCTCGACCGTCTCGACCGTGACGAGCGCCACGTGCTGAAGTTCTTCCAGTCCGAACTGGGCACCGCCGCGAAGATCGACGAGAAGGGTCGCGCCCGCTTCACCGGCGAGTTCAAGCAGTCACGGATCCGGCGGGCGCTCGAGGCGTACGTCGACGGGTTCGTCACCTGTTCGGAGTGCGATCTCCCCGATACGCGACTCGTCACCGAGAACGGGACGACGGTGCTCAAATGCGACGCGTGCGGGGCGCTGTCGGCGGTGCCGGACGTCTGATCGGGCGCGCTACTGTAGCTGTTTCAGCGTGTTCAGGTCGTGTTCGGTCCGCATGAACTCCGCGAGGCGTCGTGTGGCGTGACAGCCGGGACAGGAGAAGTTGTTCCGCGGACCGGGCAGGTCGGCCGGCTTCGTCTCCCAGCCCTTCTTGCACTCCGGACACAACAGCCGAACGAAGGCCTCGACCATGGGTTCGTATGTCACAGTACGGGTGGATAAAGGTTGTGTGGAGCCGGGCGACGACTCGTAGTCGGCTCTCTCAGGCGAGGACGCCGCTGTCCTCGGCCTCGAGGAGTTCCTTGTAGCGGTTGCGGATCGTCACTTCGGAGATGTTCGCCACCTCGGAGACCTCCGACTGGGTCACCTTCTCGTTGGTGAGGAGCGCGGCGGCGTACACCGCGGCGGCGGCGAGGCCGACGGGCGACTTGCCCGAGTGGATCCCTTCCTCCTTGGCGTTGCGGAGGAGCTGGCGCGCCTGACGCTCGGCCTCGTCGGAGAGGTCGAGGTCGCTGGCGAAGCGCGGGACGTACTGCTCGGGATCGGCGGGCTGGATCTCGAGCTTGAGCTCGCGGACGATGTAGCGGTACGTCCGGGTGAGCTCCATCTTGTCGACGCGGGAGACCACCTCGATCTCGTCGAGCGACCGGGGAGTCCCGGCCTGGCGGGCGGCGGCGTACAGCGCCGCGGTGGCGACGCCCTCGATCGAGCGGCCGGGCAGCAGATCCTCGCTCAGCGCACGGCGGTAGATGACAGAGGCGGTCTCGCGGACCGTCTCCGGGAGGCCCAGCGCCGAGGCCATGCGGTCGATCTCGCCGAGCGCCTGCTTGAGGTTGCGCTCCTTCGAGTCTCTCGTTCGGAAGCGCTCGTTCCACGTGCGGAGGCGCTGCATCTGCTCGCGCTGACGCGACGACAGCGAGTTACCGTAGGCGTCCTTGTTCTGCCAGCCGATGTTCGTCGACAGCCCACGGTCGTGCATCATGTTCGTCGTGGGTGCGCCCACGCGGGACTTCTGGTCCTTCTCGCGCGAGTCGAACGCGCGCCACTCTGGGCCGTGGTCGATGTTCGTATCCTCGACGACGAGGCCGCAGTCCTCGCAGACCGTCTCGCCGTCGTCGGCGCGGAGGGCTCCCCCGCACTCGGGGCAGACCTGCACCTCTTCGGCTGTCTGTTCGTCCTCGCGTGCGGTCACGTCGAGGTCGGTCTCGTGGTTCGGGTTGAAGGTTCGGAGTTTCGTGTCGCTCATGATGGGGTTGGTGATGGGACGTGCTCGACCGGAGGTGAGATAGATCGTGATCCGGGGGCCGTCTCCTTACCAGTAGTAAGTGCGAAAAGTATATAAATGTTTTGCTTGTGTGCGTGGTCGAAACCGAATCACGGCGTCGGATCACTGGGGTATTGTACGGTGTCCGCATCTGTCGGGCCGAAGCGGAAGCGCATTAATATGTGTTTCGCCGACCGGGGAACCCGGGTTTGCGGGTCGATCGGCACGGAGCCGACAGCGGTTTCGGGGTGGTGCCTCCGATGCGCTTCCATCTCTGTCTTCGTCCAGTGTCCTAAAGAGAATTTGCCGAACTCTCACCCAAATTCCCCCGGTTTCGTCGGCGGGCCGGACCGTGGGACGGCCCAGTCGTCGTTCACAACCAGTCCTGCTGTCTGAAGTACACGAGCAGGACGACCGTGATCGAGGCCATCCCGAGCACGAGCCCGGGGTAGCCGAACCGCCAGCCGAGTTCGGGCATGTTGTACGGGCCGCCCGAGAAGTTCATGCCGTAGATGCCGACGACGAACGTGAGCGGGAGGATGAGGGTCGCGACGACCGTGAGGGTCTTCATCACCTCGTTCGTCGACTGCGACAGCGAGTTGAGGTAGATGTCCCGTGCACCCCGGGCGAGATCCCGGTACGTCTCCGTGAGGTCGACGAGCTGGACGAGGTGGTCGTACACGTCGCGGTAGTACTTCTCGGTCGGCTCGCGGATGTAGTCAGGGTCGCCGCGAGCGAGGACCGCCGCGGCCTCACGCGTCGGCCACAGCACCTTCCGGACGGAGAGCAGGTCGCGTCGGACGGCGTTGAGCGAGACGAGCACGTCCTCGTTCGGTCCCGCGAGCACGCCGTCTTCGACCTCCTCGATGAGGGCCTCGGTCTCGTCGAGGACGGAAAAGTAGCCGTCGACGATGCGGTCGATGACGCGGTAGGCCGCGAAGTCGGGCCCGAGCCGGAGCACCCGCGCGTCCTCGGCCTCGACGACCTGCCACACCCGTTCGACGGCCTCGATCGCGTTCGTCGTCATCGTCACGAGCCAGTCGCGGCCGATGAACAGCCCGATCTGTTGCGTTCGGAGCTCCTCGCCGAACGTCGTCTCGCCACCTCTGAGTGTCGCGGTCTTCACGAGGACGAACGTGTGCGAGGAGAACTCCTCAGTCTTCGGCCGTACGTCGCGCTGGACGTCCTCGACCGAGAGCGGGTGGATGCCGAACACGGTCGCGACCCGGTCGAGTTCGGCCGACGAGGCGTCCGACGCCCGAACCCAGGTCGTCCCGTCGGCGTCGCGGGCCGCCTCGAGATCGTCGTATCTGGTGACGCCGTCGACCGTGTACACCACTGTCTGGACGGTCATTTGAATCCACCCCCGACCGCGAAGAGCGTGAGCCCGACCATCACGCCCGCCACGCTGAATCCGCGACCCGGATACGGCGTGGTAACCCCGATCACGTAGCCGGAGAGTCCGGCGACGGTGAGCACGACACCGGCCGCCTGCACGTGGTTCATGGGAGCTACCTCCCGGGGTGAGCAAAAAAGCGTTGTCCGGATCGGATCGGTCAGGCGCTCGCCGGATGTTCGATCGCGCGGAAGAGCGTCAGTATCTCCGACTCCTGGTCGAGCGCCTGCGGGTAGACGCCGACGCCGACGAGGAAGTCGTCGCCGTCACGGATTTTCCCCACGTGGACGAAGACGTCGATCTCCCGCCCTTGCACCGTCGTGGTCGCGGCGTACTTCGTCACGGCCGTCTCCGTCCCACGGACGATCACCTGCCGGGAACTGACCCGTTCGACGTTCGAGAGCGAGCCGAACCGATCCGTGACGAGCCGGACGAGTTCGTCGTTCGAGTAGTCCCCGATGGGGTTGAACGTCTGTCCGGCGATCTCGACGGCCGGCGTCGACACGACGCTGAACACGCCGAGTCGGGCAGTTCCCAGCAGGGGGATCGTGAGCGACTTCTCGTACGTCGTCACCTTCGAGATCACCCGTACCGTCTGAGTGGCCCCGTCGGGACCGATCTCCCGGGTAGCGACGCTGTCGCGCGTCCCGTTCTTCTCGAAGCCGGTCTGTGACGCGGCCGCCTGGTCGACGTCTGCGGGTTCGGCCTCGAACGTCGTCGCGTCGTCGGAGAGAACCCCGAGGCAGCCGCTCGTCACGAGGAGGACGACCAGTGCGAGCGCGAGGACTGGCTGTCGTCTCATCGGGAACGCTCGGGACGACAGTCGAAAAAGGGCGTCGACTCGGCGAGGCGACCCGGCAGTTCGTGTGGGGCGACGGTCCGGCGGCTCGTGTCACGTCGGTGCGGCGGCCGGTCCCCTCGTGTGAGACGACGGTCCGTCCGATCGACCCCTTACGACGAGTCCTCGATCCCCCGCTGTCGCTTCCGACGCTCGTTCTCCCGTCCGACGACGCGCCCGCTGTACAGGTAGTAGGCGGGAGCGACCAGCGGGAAGACGACCGTCGCGCCGAACCAGAGGTGCCGGGAGTGCCCCCACTCGATCCCCTGTCTGCGGATGGACTTGATGTCCAGTCGGACGAGCCACGCGAGCGCTAGGTGTGAGACGAGGACGACCCACGGAATAGTCGCCGCGGCCTGGCTGAACAGCGACAGCACGAACAGGATGGCCAGGCCGATCCCCCAGACGACGACGATGACAGGTCGGTACCGCGGGTTCACCCTCGGCTGTCGCTGTTGCCGTTCCTCCTCCGTGCGGCCGCGACTGTACTCGTCGCCGGTCGTGTTCGCGCTCACGGGCGTACCGAGATGCTCAGGTGGGAAAAGCGCTACTCACCCTGCCGGCCGAGGTAGTTGACGTCGACCGTGTGGCTCCCCGCCTCGCTCTCGAGTTCCAGCCGGTCGACGAGGTTCGCCCGGACGTGTTCGCGCCACGTCTCGACGCTCTCCGCGTGGAACGTCCGGTGCCGTTCGACCGAGTAGTCGCCACGGCACCGGAGTTCGTCCTCGGTTTCGTCGACCGACGGCACTGGGGGGAGGTCGGGGTCGACGAACGCCGCCGGGTCGATGTGGAGGGGCCGGGTCCCCTCGTGCGACGCCTCCGTCCCCCCAGCGACGTGCAGTCGCGCACGCATCCGCCCGGCGAACGGCGGTGTCACCCGGAGCACGGCGGGCCTGTCGGCTCGCTGGCTGGCTTCGAGCGCCGTCAGCACGTCGTCGACCGTGACGGCGACGCTGCGGACGGTCGTCGGATCGTCGCTCCCGCGCTCGGTTCGTCGATCGAACCCCGTCGTCATCGATCCGCCCTCGGGACGGCCCTGTCACGTCCTTCGGCCGCCTGGCGGTCACGCCGACGGTTCGCTGTCACGAGAAGGGAGCGTCCACGGCTCACGTCCCGTCGCCCCGCGCGACGGACTGCTGCCCGTGGCTCGTCCCGTACGCTCGCGGACGGAGTGTGCCACCACACTCCGGACACGCGGCACGGTAGGACCCCGAAGAGACGGGGATCTCACAGTCTCGGCACACGTACGACGGCCGTTCGGACATCACTGCTCTGTAGGCGAGTATTCGTGTTAAATGTTGGCACGCACCTCGCTGCCGGACCGCCGGCGTGACAGCCGGGCTCCGGAGAGCGCAGGGACCGGTTCGAGAGGCGAGACAGGCGGGCTCAGGTCCCGAGGTCGAACAGCTCCGCAGCCTGCTCCATGTCCTTGTCACCGCGACCGGAGAGGTTGACCACGATCGTGTCGTGGTCGGCGGCGAGTTCCTCGGCGAGGGCGACCGCGTGACTCGTCTCCAGCGCGGGGATGATCCCCTCGGTCTCCGAGAGCGTGCGGAACGCCGCGAGCGCCCGGTCGTCGGTGACGCCGTGGTACTCACACCGGCCCACGGCCCGGAACATCGCGTGTTCGGGGCCGACACCGGGGTAGTCGAGACCGGCCGAGACGGAGTGGACCTCGACGTCGTCGTCGATGACTCGCGTCTGCATTCCGTGGATGACGTCCTCCGTGCCCTCGGCCAGGGGTGCGGCGTGCTTCTTCGAGTCGGCCCCCTCGCCGCCGCCCTCGGCCCCGTAGAAGGCGACGTCGTCGTCGCGGAAGGCGTGGAACAGGCCGATGGCGTTCGATCCACCGCCCACACAGGCGACACAGGCGTCCGGGAGGGAACCGGTCTCCTCGAGGATCTGCTCGCGCGCTTCCTCGCCGATGACCGACTGGAACTCCCGGACCATCCGCGGGAACGGGTCGGGGCCCACCGCGGATCCGACCAGGTAGTGGGTGTCGTCCATGTTGTGCGCGAAGTCCTCGAGTGCCGCGTCGACCGCGTCGGCCAGGCCTGAGCCGCCACGGGTGACCTCGTTCACCTCCGCGCCCATCAGCCGCATCCGGAAGACGTTCATCTTCTGCCGCTCCACGTCCTTCTTCCCCATGTAGATCTCCGTCTCCATGTCGAACAGCGCGCCGACCATCGCGGTCGCGGTGCCGTGCTGGCCCGCGCCCGTCTCGGCGATGAGCCGCGTCTTGCCCGCCTTCTTCGCCAGCAGCGCCTGTCCGACGGCGTTGTTGATCTTGTGCGCGCCGCCGTGGAGGAGGTCCTCGCGCTTGAGGTAGACGTCGGCGCCGTACTCCGCCGAGAGATTGCCGGCGTAGTACAGCGGTGTCGGACGGCCCGCGTACGGTTCGAGTATCTCGCGAAATTCGGCGTGGAACTCGGGGGTCCGGACGATGGTCTCGAACGCGTGAGCCAGCTGTTCGAGCGGCTCCTCCATCAGCTCGGGGACGTGCCGACCGCCGAACTCGCCGAACTGTCCGTCGTCGTCCGCGTCGTCGTGGTGCTGTGACATGTGACTCCGTGTCTCGGTCTCGTACAAATAGCTGCCGTTCAGCCCGACCCACCGGGTGAGTTCACGGGCCGACCGAGTCTCGGGCGTGGAGCGAGAGACCAGGGCTCACACGCCGAACCCGGAGGCGGTCACGCCGGTTCGCCCTCTACGGTTAAGTTGTCTGGCGTCCAACAACAGTGGTATGTCTCTCACTGTCGTTCACACGCGACCGGCTCCGGCCCGGTCGACCGACCAGGATCGCAAAACCCCCGGCGACTTCGGGGGACTCCGAGGCTGAAATGTCGACTGTCACGATCCGACCGGCGATCGAAGCCACCGAACTCACCGACGTCGACACGCTGGTCGACACCGGCGCGGATATATCCGTCGACCGCCCGGAGGAAGTGTTTCCCCAGTCCGTCGCGAGCGGCGGGCCGACGCCGACCGGCATCGTCCTCTGGACGCGAATCGACCCCGAACGGTACGACACCGACCGGAGGCTGCGGCTCGAGGTCGCGACCGACGAGTCGTTCGCGGAGCCGATCGTCCGGCGTGAGTTCCCGGGCCCCGGCGTGAAACCCACGGACAACTACACCATCCGCGTCGACCTCGACGGGCTGCTCGAACCCGACAGCGTCTACTACTACCGCTTCGGCTACGGCGGCGTCCGCAGTCGGATCGGGCGCTGTCGAACGCTCCCCCGGCGTGGCTCCTCACCCGACTCGCTCAGCTTCGGGCTGTTGAACTGTCAGAACTACCAGAACGGCTACTTCGGCGCGATGGCCCACCTCGCCGATTCCGACGTCGACTTCGTCCTCCACCTCGGCGACTACATCTACGAGTACGTCGCCGACGGCTACCCGAAGGGACCCGACGGGCCGTACAAGGACCGACGTCTCGAACTGACCGACGGCGAGACGCTGCCGATGAGTCTCAACGACTTCCGACGCATCTACGAGACGTACAAGACCGACCCGCACCTCCAACGGCTCCATGAGCGGCACACGGTCATCCAGACGTGGGACGACCACGCCATCGCCAACGATCGGTACTGGGACTTCGACGCCGACGCACCGGTGTTCCCCCAACACCCCTGTGGAGAGGCCGCCGAGTTCACGCGGTACCTCACCCGGGCCGGCATCCAGGCGTGGTGGGAGTTCGTCCCCGCCCGCATCACGTACCGGCCCGACGCGGGCCACATCCACGACTCGTTCGACCTGTACCACGCCGTCCGGTTTGGCGACCTCGTGACACTGCTCCTGACCGACGAGCGCCTCTTCCGGAGCGAGCCGCTGTCGTTCACGGAGAAGCTCAGTCCGCGCAAGCGGGCGGACCCCTCGCGAACGATGCTCGGCACCGACCAGCGGGAGTGGTTCCTCGACGAACTCCGCGAGAGCGAGAGCCAGTGGACGGTGTGGGCGAACGCGGTCCTCTTCAAACCGCTCACGCTCGGCACCCGGTGGCTCACCCCGTGGAGCGACTCCTGGGACGGGTTCGAGGCCGAACGGTCGCGGATCCTCCGGGCACTCGGCGAGGCGCGGGAACGCGGCGAGACCCGGGTCGTGACGCTCACCGGCGACATGCACACGACGATCGCGACGACGCTCGAAACCGAGGGACCGGACGCGACCCGTGTCGGCGTCGAACTCATGACCCCCAGCGTGACTGCCGTGAACTTCGCCGAGAAGGCCACAGAGAAAGTCGAGACGGCTGCCGGCAGTCGCCTCGCTGGTCGGCTGGCCGGACACCTCCTGTCGAAGGTGATGCGGGCCGTGGTGACGGGACTGAACGACGACTACGCGTTCCTCGATAGCGCGAACTTCGGCTACTCCGTCATCGAGTTCTCCCGCGACGACTGCACGTGGGACGTCTACTGGGTGGACAAGACGGTCAACGCCGCCGAGACCGACGCGATCCACGCCTACAGCGTTCGCGTCCCCGTCGACGCGTACGAGATCGAAACCCGACCGACCGAGGGGCGGGTCGACACCCACGGACGGGCCCGTGATGCTCCAGGACCGACCCGACCACGCCGGCTACAGTCGGACGCCCCGACCACTCGGCGAGAACGACCCTCGAAGCCGAATCCGTGACCTACACTGTCTCGACCCGACCGTGGGCGGGAACGTGCCCCGACCGTCGCCTGCGGTTCTGAGCTGTCGCGTCTCCCCCCGTCGAACGGGTGTCGTCCGTCGGACGTCCCCGACCGATCGACGGGGACGACCGTGTGCGGTGGACGGTGCCGGCCGGACCCGAACCGTGGCTTCTCCCGAAATCACCCCGGATCCCCCCAGAGTCGGAACCCTTCGCGCCGAATCGACCATTGAACGGACACCTGTGCACTCTGCTGTCTCTTTTACGGGATAAATCAATCCCATTCCGGACTTTTGTTGAAGTTTTTCACAACCCTTATACGCGTGACCGGATTGTGTTCAGTTGCAATGGCGAAAGGAAACGTTGATTTCTTCAACGACACTGGCGGCTACGGTTTCATTTCGACGGACGATGCGGACGACGACGTGTTCTTCCACATGGAAGATGTCGGCGGCCCGGACCTCGAAGAGGGACAGGACGTCGAGTTCTCCATCGAGAGCTCGCCCAAGGGTCCCCGCGCAGCGAACCTCACGCGCCTGTAAAGTCGTCGCTCGAGACGACTCGATCACCGAACACTCGTGACGTGGGCACGGTGCCCCGCCGACGAGCGGAAAACCCGTTTGTCCGGTCGTTCCCGGCAGACGTCGTTCTTCTCCGAACCACTCCAACCGCGAGCGGCCGCGCTCCGGGCGACCGCGAGCCGAGGGGCGTCGTCCGATCGATCACGGGCCGCGACCGGGACGGATTTACAGCCGCGGGGAGAGCGTGCGGTATGCACGGCGGCACTCCCCCGACGGAGGCGGGCTGGTTCGCGGGCGTCGACCCGGACGATCTCGACGCCGCGAGGGAGGCGATCACCGACGGCGAGACGGACGAACCGGACGACTGGTCGGCCCTCGCCGTCGAGGCTGGATACGTCGACTCCACGGACGAGTACTACGAGTGGCTGCACGCGGCCACCGTCCACGCGGCAGCGGAAGACGTGCGCGAACGCGAGCGCGCGGACGACCAGCAGTTGAAACACGCGATCCGTGCCATGGACGACGCGGCTCGAACCGCGAACGAACTGGCCGAGCGGGTCGAGGAGTGGGGCGGGGCGCTGTTCGACGACGACCTCGGCGGTGGCGTCGCGGCTGCACGCGACGTCGCGGCTCGCGACCCCCGCGACCCGACCGAGGAACGAGTCGTCTCGCTCGCCGCGCGCGTGGTCGCGCTCGACGACGAGCGCGACGCGTTGCGCGCGTACGTCGAGACGCACGCACCGACCGTCGCACCGAACCTCGCCGAGATGGCCGGTCCGGTGCTTGCCGCCCGACTCGTCGCGCTCGCCGGGGGACTCGAGCCGTTGGCGAAGATGCCCGCGGGAACGATCCAGGTGCTCGGTGCCGAGGACGCGCTCTTCGCCCACCTGCGCGGACGCGCCCCTTCCCCGAAGCACGGCGTCATCTTCACCCACGAGTTCGTCCGTGGGACCCGCCCGGAGGACAGGGGCTCGGCGGCGCGGGCGTTCGCCGCGAAGCTGGCGCTCGCCGCGCGGGCGGACCACTACGCCGGCGAGCGACGCGAGCGACTCCACGTCGACCTGGCGGCACGGATGGAGCGGATCCGCTCGCGTGCCCACCCCGGCGGGACCGGTGGTGAGGACGCGTGAGTCTCCCGACGGGCGTCGAACGTCGAACCGTCGACGACCGCGAGCGACTCGTCACCCGCGGCGAGCCGGTGTACGGCGAACCCACGGTGGGCGAGTGGCGCGTCTGGGACGCCGGCCGCTCGAAGCTCGGCGCGATGCTCTCGATCGGCGTGGAGACGGGGCTCGACGGCGGGGAGACCGTGCTCTATCTGGGTGCCGCCTCGGGGACGACCGTCAGCCACGTCGCCGACTTCTGCGGGCCGACGTACGCCGTCGAGTTCGCTCCGCGGCCGGCCCGCGACCTCGTGGGAGTGGCGTCGAGCCGTGAGAACCTCTTTCCGCTGCTGAAAGACGCCCGCCGCCCCGAGACGTACGCCCACGTCGTCGAGCGCGACCTCGGGGTGATCGTCCAGGACGTCGCCACGCGCGGCCAGGCGGACGTCGCCCTCCGGAACCGGCGGTTCCTGCGCGACGACGGGCGTCTGCTCCTCGCGGTGAAGGCGCGGAGCGAGGACGTCACGGCCGCCCCCGCTGACGTGTTCGACCGGGTTCGAGAGCAGCTCGCCGAGGGGTACGAGATCCTCGAGACGCGCCGACTCGACCGCTACCACGCGGACCACCTCGCCGTCGTCGCGCGGCCACGGTGACCGGCCGGTCATCGCTGGACGAATCCCCGTCCGCCGGTCGGGGCCGTCGCGTGCACGCGGTCCACGGTTTATTTAACAGCCCGGAGCGAAGCCCGCGCCGATGGACATCGGCTCGTCGGAGGCGTTCTCTCGGCTGGGTACCCTCGGCGTCGAGGAGGAGTTCTACATCGTCGACGACGGAGGGCGACCGACGTCGGGCATCGGCGATCTGGTGTACGGTGACCCGCCTCCGGACCTGCTCGAAGACCGGCTCGACCACGAACTGTTCAAGTTCACCATCGAGACGCAGACGCCGCTGATCGAGTCGATCGACGCGGTCGACGAGACGGTCCGGGCGGTCCGCGAGGCGCTCGTCGACCACGCCGAGAGCCACGGCTACCGGATCGCCGCGGCGGGGCTGCACCCGGCGGCGAAGTGGCGCGAGCTCGACCACGCCGAGAAACCCCGCTACCGCGCGCAGCTGGATCGGATCCGGTACCCCCAGCACCGGAACACGACGGCGGGGCTGCACGTCCACGTCGGCGTCGACGACGCCGACAAGGCGACATGGGTGGCGAACGAACTCCGGTGGTACCTTCCTCCGTTGCTGGCGCTGTCGGCGAACTCGCCGTTCTGGAACGGCTTCGACTCGGGGCTGGCTTCCGCCCGGGCGAAGGTGTTCGAGGCGCTCCCGAACACGGGCATGCCGACCGCGTTCGACTCGTTCGACTCCTATCTCGACTTCGAACGGCAGATGGTCGAGACCGACTCGATCAACGACCGTGGCGAACTCTGGTACGACGTCCGCCCACACACGGGCCACGGGACGGTCGAGGTGCGGACGCCGGACGGACAGACCGATCCCGCGCGCGTGACGGCCTTCACCGAGTACGTCCACGCGCTCGTGCTCGATCTCGCCGCGCGGTACGAGGACGGCGAGTCCGGGACCGACGTCCGGCGGGAACTCCTCGACGAGAACAAGTGGCGCGCGATGCGGTACGGCCGCGAGGCGTCGTTCGTCACCCCCGAGGGGGAGAGCGTGGTCGACCTCGCGACTCACGTCGACGCCGAGTGCGACCGACTCGGGGTCGACGGCCTCCGCGAGATCCTCGACGGCGACTGCTGCTCGACCCGACAGCGACGCATCCACACCGAGGCGGGTATGGACGCGCTCTGTCGGTCGCTGCTCCTCTGATTCCACCCCGGTCGAGGGGGTCACGGGCGTGGAGTCGCCCCCGCGACGAGACGGAACCGCGGTGGCGGGGTGGGCGGCCGCTGTCGTTCACTCGTCACGAGAGAAAGATTTACCTGGCCGTAGTTTTGACCTTGCGGCGAGCACACGATGACTCCCGAGGACACCGACCCGACTGACGGGGACGAGGGCGAGGACGGGGACGAACACCGTCCGGGGGCCGAAGACACCGGATCCGTAACCGACGACGAGTTCGAGGACGAGTTCGACGTCGAGGAGTTCGACGACCTCGCGGAGTCGGAGGGGTCGCCGAAGGCGAAGGCGAAGGCCGCGCGCGAGCGGCTCGAGGCCGAGGCCGACCGCGCAGTCGAAGGGTTCGACGAGAACGTGGTCGACCTGCTCGCGTGGCTCCTAGACACGGAGACGCGCGCACGGATCTACGTCTATCTGAGACAGCATCCCGCGTCGACGAGCGAAGAGGTCGCCGAGGGTACCGGACTCTACCCGAGTACGGTCCGCGAGGCGCTCGCGGAACTCCACGACGAGAGGAAAGTGACGCGCGGGAAACGAGAGAGCGCGGGGGCTGGGAACAACCCCTACGAGTACGAGGCGATCGCCCCGTCGGAGCTCGTCAACGGGGTCGTCGACCAGGTCCAGCAACAGCTCAACACCGTGTTCAACCTCGACCGCCGGCTGGGCGGGGCCGACGTGGCCGGCGACGACTCGCCCGTCACGATCACCGTCGAGGATGAAGAGACGGAGTGAACCGACGACGCGGACCGACGTGACGCCCCACGGCGCTCCGGTGAAGTAGTCGACTTTAAGACGCGGCGCACCGACCGCCGGATATGCACGTCGCGCTGGGCGGGACGTTCGACCCGGTCCACGACGGTCACCGCGCGCTCTTCGAACGCGCGTTCGAACTCGGCGACGTCACTGTCGGTCTCACGAGCGACGAACTGGCGCCGAAGACCCGGAACGTCGACCGGTACGTCCGCCCGTTCAAGGAACGAAAGCGCGACCTCGAAACCGAACTCGCCCGGTTCGCCGACGAGTACGACCGCGACTTCGAGGTTCGGCGACTCGACGAGCCGACGGGCATCGCGACCGAGCCCGGCTTCGACGCGCTCGTCGTCTCGCCCGAGACCGAGTCGGGTGCCGAGGCAGTCAACCGCATCCGGCGCGAGCGTGGGCTGAAGCCGCTCGAGATCTCCATCGTCGACCACGTCCCCGCTGCCGACGGCGACCGGATCTCCTCGACCCGGATCGTCCGTGGCGAGATCGACGAACACGGCACGCTCACGCCGGACCGCGAGGGTCGTCCGCCGGCACAGGGCTCCGAATCCGGTCACTGATCGGTCGTCGCGTCCCGCTGCATCGCGTGTTCGACGTCCCGGCCTGTCACCCTCTCACGTTGTCCCGTCCCGGCCCGCGGGCGGCTCGTCGTCCTGTCGGTCTCACCATCGACCTCACCGTGGTCCACGCCGACTCCCTAGCGAAACGTTCTCACACCCGGTGGGCGTAGACGGAGGTATGCGCCCGAAGACACTCGCCGTTGTCGGGAGCGTCCTCGTCGGGCTGGCAGCGTTCGCCTTCGTCGGCTTCGGCGTCACGCATCTGCTCGCACGGCGGGCCGCGATCGGGGCCACCTCGGAGGCGTCGCCGCTCATCGGGGCACCGGCGGGGGCGACGGCGGCGATCGTCAGCGGGCTGGTCACCTACTACGTGCTCTGGCGGCACTTCGGCGTGCGGGTGGCCTGATCGTCGCCGCTCGTCCCGACCTCCGACCCGGTCACCACTCCGGTGGATGGAACCCGGCGTCCCGGAGGAGATCCTTCCAGCGCGTCTGGATCGAGAGCCGTGCGACGTCCATCGTCTCGGCGACGCGCGACTGCGAGCGCTGCTCGCCGACGATGAGGCTCCCGGCGTAGAGGCTCGCGGCGGCGACGGCCGGCTTCGACCGGTCGGCGTCGGGGACGTGCGAGAGGAAGAGGTCGACCGCGATGGAGCGCGCCTCCGAGCCGAGGTCGAGGCTGTCGGCCGCGCGGTTCATCCGCGCCAGCCACTCCTCGTTCTCCACACGGTCGCGTGCCCGGTACATACCTCGGCTTTCGACGTCGGTGGATAAAAACCGCGCGTCGGCTTCGAAGCGATGGGTTGAATTCTCGCCCGGGTGTACGCGACAGACGCGCGTGGGTAGCCAAGCCAGGAAACGGCGCAGCGCTTAGGACGCTGTCTCATAGGAGTCCGCCGGTTCAAATCCGGTCCCACGCATACCGTCTCGAACGCCAGTGAGAGACGTGTATGCGTTACGGGCGGATGTGCGGCCCAGAGAACGAGCGAAGCGAGTTCTCGTGGGTCAAATCCGGTCCCACGCACTCTCCTGCGAACGTCAGTGAGCAGTGAGCGTGCAACGTCCGGTTTGAACCCGACGAGTCGCGCGCAGCGAACGGAGTGAGCGAGCACGTCTCGGCCCGGTTCGAATCCGGTCCCACGCACTGAGACGGCTTCGGAGTTGACCGATTTTCTCCCCGATAGGACACTCCGAGATGGAAGACCTGCCGATACCGCTCTCACGCCGTCCCGCTCGGGTGTCCTGCAGTCGGGACACGAGTCCCGGATCGAACCCGACGCAGCCCGGCCCAGTGACTGTCCGTTTCACTACCGGAACCCGCATACGAGGGAGTGAACGGGCGAAAATCGGATGAGGAACTGAGCGAGAGCAGTGATCACCAACTGCTGATTGTGGTGAGCAAGTGAGCGTCCCCGTCTCCGTGGTCTCCGCCTCGGATGACGTTCCGACCGGGTCCCTCGTGTTCGACGACCGTCACCCCTCGAACAGTCGTCGGACCTCGTCGGCGACGCCGCGGTCGAGCGCGAGCAGGTACCGGTTGCCCGATTCGAGCCGCGTCCCGCCGGTGACGATCGCGGAGCGGGTCACGTCACCGACGAGGCGACCCCCGACGGGGAGCGAGATCTCCTCGACGCGCTTCCCGTCGACGGGGGCACCGTCGGCCACGGTAAAGACGGCGGCCTCGAACCCCGGTGGCAGTTCGACGAACTGCTCGAACCCCTCCTCGAGGAGGGACGCGAGCACCAGTCGTGCGCCCGCGTGCTCCGGGTAGACCACGCCGTCGACGAACGTCTCGTTGGCCTCCCGCTCCGCCGCGGCCGCGCTGTCCGCGCGCGCCACCGTCCGGATCTCGGGGGCGATTTCGCGGGCCTGCGCACAGACGGCGACGTTCGTCGCGCCGTCGCCGGTGACGGCTGCGACGGCGTCGCTCCGCCCGACGGTCGCCTCCCGGAGGATCTCGGGACTGGTGGCGTCCCCCTCGACCACCATCGACACGTGGCTCTCGCTCACCGCCCGGCACCGGGTTCCGTCGCGCTCGACGACTATGGGCGTGTGTCCGTACTCCTGCAGGAGGTCGGCGACCCGAAATCCGACTCGGCCACCCCCCGCGACGACGACCCGTGAGTCGAGAGACATGTCTGGTGTGTTGACGTGGCACACGAATAGAGGTTCGGGAAGCCCTCGAACCGCACGACGAGCGCACGACGATGACGTAAACCCTTATCCCGGAGGGGGTCGAGATACGGAGCAATGGCGACGCTCTCGGACCTCCTCGACTACCTCATCACTGACGTTGACGGCGTGTTCCTCTTCTCGCCGAGCAGTTCGTTCTACGAGCAGGTCGCTGACACCGACGCGCCGACGGAAGTGGTCGTCGTCGCGCCACAGAACGCGGTCGAGGCGGAGTCGTACGTCGAACTCCCCCTGGAGTTCGAGAACGTCCGCGACAGGATCCGCTTCGGCATCGAGGGAGCCATGGACCGCGAACTCGTCGCCGAGGGCGACGACCTGGCCTGTTCGGTCGCCGTCTTCGACGGAGGGCCGGACTCGGTCGTTCGGGTCCGGGTCGACGAGTCGATGCGGTCGGGGTTGTACGACCTGTTCACGCACTCGCGGGCCGAACCAGGTGTCATCCGCGACGTGTTCGAGGTCGCGATCGAGCTCGGCAAGAAGGGTCAGAAGGGCAAGCCCGTCGGCGCGCTGTTCGTCGTCGGCGACGCGGGCAAGGTGATGAACAAGTCGCGCCCGCTGTCGTACAACCCCTTCGAGAAGTCACACGTCCACGTCGGCGACCCCATCGTGAACGTGATGCTGAAGGAGTTCTCCCGGCTGGACGGCGCGTTCATCATCTCCGACTCGGGCAAGATCGTCTCCGCCTACCGCTATCTCGAGCCGTCTGCCGAGGGTGTGGACATCCCGAAGGGGCTCGGCGCTCGGCACATGGCGGGCGGCGCGATCACGCGCGACACGAACGCGACGGCGATCGTCCTCTCGGAATCCGACGGCCTCGTCCGGGCGTTCAAGGGCGGCCGACTCATCCTGGAGATCGATCCGGAGGATTACTGACGATGCAGACGGCGAGGGAGCTGCTCGACGCCGTGCCGACACGGATCTGGATCGCGCTCGGAATCGTTGTCTTCGGCGTCGTCCTTGGCTATCTGGCGAGCGTACTCCTCAGACGGGTCCTCGAACGGCTCGGGGTCCCGAACGCGATCGAAGGCACCTCGTTCGAGCGAACCGCGCGCGACTTCGGGAGCTCGACGGTCGTCATTCTCTCGCGGCTGACGCGCTACTTCGTCATCGGCCTCGCGGTCCTCGTGGCGCTGTCGGTCCTCGGCATCGACTACGTCGACCAGCTCGGGAGCGCGATCGCCGCCCTCTTCCCACAGGTGTTCGCCGCCACGATCATCATCATCGTGGGACTCGTCGTCGCCGACAAGGTCGAACTGTTCGTCGCCGAACAGCTCCGTGGCGTCAAGCTCGAACGAGTCGATGTCGTCCCGCTGGGAGCGAAGTACAGCGTCCTGTACCTGGCGACGCTCATCGCGCTGTCGCAGGTCGGCGTCGCCACCGATGCGCTCGTCGTGTCGCTCGCCGCGTACTTCTTCGCGCTCGTCGTGCTCACGGTCGTCGCCTTCAAACAGATGCTCGCGTCGGGAGCGGCGGGGATCTACCTCCTCCTCAACCAGCCGTACGGGATCGGTGACGAGATCAGAGTCGGCGACGCTCACGGAATCGTTTCTGAGATGGACCTGTTCGTCACTCACATCGAGTCCGACGAGGAGGAACTCATCCTCCCGAACGACAAGGTATTCGAACGCGGCGTCGCCCGGGTCAGGTGACTGCACGGCTCGAAAGGGCGCCACGTCATTCGTTTTATGCCCCATTAATTCCGCTCCGTCCGTCTTCACGCTCTCATAATGCGCACAATACTACGAGCAATAAATACACGAAATAATTACTTTCAGGTTAATGCTATATTTTTCACAGTTTCAGCCGTGATAGTTAGCGAGATGAACTTATGTACTACCCCCCGAACGGTGAAAGTGACGACCCCGTCGCAAGGGGTCGCCTGGCACGCGAACCAAAAACCATGTCCGAATCTTCGAACTCTCTGGCACGCGAACCGACGCGGACGATCCACAGCACCGACACCACGACTGACGTACCCACCCCCGACGAGGCGGCCGAGACCCTGCTCCGGGCGTTCTACGCACAGGACGAACGCGACGCTCACCTCCGTGCGGGCGACGCCACTGCCGCCGCTCGTGCGGCGGACATGGCCCGTGACCTGATGGGTACGGCGTTCGTCGCCGAGTTTCCCCACGTCCCGGAGTCGATGGCCCACCTCGCGGGCGTTCGCTTCGTCGAAGCGCTCTTCATCCAGGACGAGATCGAGAACCGCGAGGCGCTCGCCTCGGCGGTCGACGAACACGGGCTCGACGCGACGCTGTTCCTCACGGACACTGCGGTCCGCGACGGACCACTCCTCGCCGACCCGCGCTGGGACCTGGTCGAAGCGTACCTCCGGGACGTCTGCGACCACGTCGACATCGACCACGACTACGCGGCCGCACAGACGCGGTTCTGGAAACTCCACGGTCAGCAGATGAACTGGATGGACGCCGCCGCGACCGCCCACCGCATCAAGGTCGAAGCGATGCTCGACGGTGTCGACGCGGCACCGAGAGATATCGCCCGACTCGCGGACTACTTCGTCGCCGGCGTCGCCGGTCACGACCAGTGGGGCGACGACGAGACCGACGCCGTCGACAGCGTCGCCGACCTCGTCACCACGTACTACGACGAACTGTTCACGCTCCGCTCCGCCTGAACCGAGCGCCGTCCCGCCTGGCACGCACGGGACATCACCGCCGCTGACACCCCACGACGCGCACGAGACCCACACCGCCCCGCCTGGCACGCACGGGACATCACCGCCGCTCTCACTGGCGAATCGGAATCGACAGGACCGATACGCACGAGCGCAGCGGCCGAATCAGACACGCGACAGACACACGATAGGCACTGACATCGATCCTCCGCCGAGTGTCGGTTCTCGCTGACGTTCACGCTCTCACGCGTGTAGGGGACGGGTTAATACCACCCCGGAGTGTATGGAACGTACGCACCTGATGTCTACTCCGCCTCCGTCGGTGTACGTAGAAGCGTTCTACAACGCTGATACACCGATGCTCCTCTACGATCTGAACTTCATCATCAACGACGTGAACCGAGCGGGAGAGGTGTTCACCGGCTACGCCCGTGACGAGCTGGTCGGCGAGCCGGTGTCGATCATCGCCGGCGACACGGAGACCGTCGACGACATCATCGAGACGCTGGTCCGTGGCGAACCGTGGCGGGGGGACTTCGCACTGCAGACGAAGTTCGGCACGCGCGTCTACGGTCGGGGGTCGACCGCGCCGATCGTCGTCGACGGGAAGACGAAAGGGTACGTCGCGGTGTTCGTCGACACGACGAAACAGCAGCGGTACGCGAGCACCTCGCGCGTATTGAGTCGACTCCTGCGCCACGACCTCCGGAACGAACTCAATCTGATGTACGGATACATCGATCGGGCCGCCACGAAGACGGACGATCCCGACGCGCTCGCGTCCCTCCGGAAGGCCCGCCAACAGGTCGAACAGATCGTCGGGCGGTCGGACCAGGTCCGCGACCTTCGCGACCTCCTCGAACAGTCGTACGACGCCGAGAGCCGCCCCGTCCGGCTCGCGGAGGTGCTCGAGGAGCGAGTCGTCGCGGCCCGGAAACAGTTCCCCGAGGCCGACATCTCGCTCGGACAGATCCCCGGTGTCCGCGTCTACGCCGACGACCTCCTCTCGGCCGCCTTCGACGCGCTCATCGAGAACGCCGTCGTCCACAACGACAAGGAGGTACCGGAGGTCGAAGTCGACGTGCTGGACCGACAGACGGACGTCGTCGTCCGCGTCCGAGACAACGGGCCCGGTGTCCCGCTGGAGCAAGAAGACCTCATCTTCGGCCGCGAAGACGTCGACGTGGTCCACCACGGGACCGGTCTCGGGCTGTTCCTAGTCGACAGCATCGTCAGCAACTACGACGGAACCGCGTGGGTCGAGGAGAACGAACCCGAGGGGGCGACGTTCGCCATCCGCCTCCAGCACGCCTCGGACACGGCGGTCGGCGAGAACGTCTCAGAGCCGATCCGCGAGGACTGAGACGGACAACGAAGCGGACTGGTCGACCCTGTCGCTGGGTTACTCCTCGTCGACTCCTCCCGTGTCGGCGTCGGCCGCCCCGGTTCCGTCGTCCACTGTCGACACCGGCGTCGCCGGGACGCCCGCCACGGTCGCACCCGGGGGAACGTCCCCCGCGACGAGCGAGTTCGCCGCCACCTGCGCGCCCGCCCCGATCCGAACGCCGGGGAGCACGACCGCTCCGGCGCCGATCATCGCCCGTTCACCCACGTGGACCTCGCCCGTCCGGTACTCCTCCTGGAGGAACTCGTGACAGAGCAGGGTGGCGTCGTAGCCGATGATGGCGTGGTCGTCGACCGTGATGAGTTCGGGCCAGAAGACGTCCGGCGTCGACTCCAGCCCCCACGCCACTCCCTCGCCGACGGTCATGCCGAGCGCGCGGAACAGGCGGTTCTTCAGCCGGAGGCTCGGGGAGACCCGCGCGAGGAGGACGACGGCGTAGTTGCGCGACACCGTCAGCGGCGACTTCGCGTCCGTCCACTGCATCAGCGAGTTGCTCCGTCCCCGCGTCGGATGGCGGGTGAGGCGATCGTGGCGACGGTCGTCGGTCCCCGACGCGTCCGTCTCGCCGTCGTCTTGCCCGTCGTCCGAGCCTCCCTCGTCGTCCGCGGCGTCCCCGTCGTCCGCACCGTCGTGCGTGTCTGTCACGACACGGGCTTCGACGGGGGTGAGTAAAACCCTCTCGCGTGACCGCCAGAGAGCGACGCCCGTCGGTTCGAGCGTCACCGGGAGCGTCAGTCGCACGTCGTCGAGAGCCTCAGCCGAGCGTCGTCGCGAGCGTCAGTCGAGGACCGCCGAGAGCGGGCGGCGCGAGGAGTGACCCCGTTCGGGGTCGGCGTGTCCGAGCCGGAACAGGTGCTGGACGACCTTGCCTCCGCCGCCGGCGGTGTCGTCGGTGTCGCCGGTTTCGATCCCGAGCGCGTCGGTCAGTTCCGCGCGCAGGTCCGGGAGTTCGAGCACCTGACTCATCGGGTGGACCGAGAGCCCCTCGACCGTCGCGAGCAGTGCCAGTCGTTCGAAGGTCTGCCCGACCCGGACCTGTGCGCTCCGCGTGTCCAGTTCGCTCCCGAGGACGACCACGACCGGCGCGCCCTCGACGAGGACGGAGTCCGTCGCCGCCTGCCGGTCACCGAGGTCGAGGTGGGTCACCGCCAGCTGCCCGAGCTTCGCCTTCAGCCACGACGTCGCGAGCGCCCCGTTCCCGATCCACTCGCCGAGCTCCCTCCGGTACGCGGGGTCTTCGAACTGCCGGCGGTCCGCGCGCGTCACGAGTTCGCCGAGCCTCGCCTTCGTCTCCTCGCCCTCGACGAACTCGATCCAGAGGTCCGGGTCGGCGACCGCCCGCTCGAGCTCCGCGAGGGTGGACGCCGACACGGAGCCGTAGTATGGTCCGTGGTTCGTCGACCGCTCGGTGAGCGCCTCGAACAGTCCCCCGCGCAGGGGCGACCGCGACCCGCCGGGCGAGAGGACGACGCGCGCGACGCCGGGTCCGTCCTCGGCGGCGACGTACGTCACGTCGTGTTCGAAGCCGAACTCCTCGGCGGCGACGAGGAGGTTCTCCAGCGCACAGCCGACGCTGATGTACAGCTCGCGGCGGTCGGAGTCGGCCACGGGGAGCCACCGATCCTCGTCGACGGCGACGTCGACGCCGCCGTTCTCGATCGAGAACCGCCACGGCTGGGTGTTGTGGCTGGACGGTGCGAGGATCGCGTACTGGAGGAGAAACCGGAGCTGTGCGTCGAGCGGGCCGTCGTCGGGGAACGCCTCCCTAGAGACGGTCCACGGGTCCGAATCGTCCATATTCGTCGGTCGACACGAGACGGCAAGAACGTTGTGCGGGGGGCTCGGAGAACGGCGCCGGCGAGCGGTCGATCCGATGGACCGAGCCGACCGTCCCGACGAGTGTCGGGCAGATCCGTCGGCGTTACGACCCGCGGAGTTCGTCCATGTGGTCGATCCGGGCCCGGAGGAGTTCGTGTTTGCCGATGTCGTGCCTGACGCGGAGTCCCTCGTCCGCGGCCGCGAGCGCGCCGTCGGCGATCCCTTCGGCCTGTTCGATGGTGTCGCCGAGGCCGACGACCGCGAACGAGCGGGAGGTTGTGGTGTAGAGCCCGTCGTCGCGTTCGTCGACCGAGGCGTAGAAGAGGAGCGCCTCGCCGACGCTCTCCTCGTCGACCGCGATGCGTGCGCCGGCGGTCGGCTCCGTGGGGTAGCCGTCGGGGACGGCGTACTTGCAGACGGTGGCCTTGCGGTCGAAGTGGAGTTCGGGGAGCGAGTTCCCGTCGCGCGCCGCGGTCAGCACGTCGAGGAACCGCGTCCGGAGCACGGGCAGGGTGTTCATCGCCTCGGGATCGCCGAAACGGGCGTTGAACTCCACCACCTTGGGACCGTCGGCCGTGAGCATGAACTGCCCGTAGAGGACCCCCTTGTACTCGGGGAGGGCGTCGACGACGGCCTGGAGGATCTCGATGGCCGCGGCGTAGTCGTCCTCGGTCATGAACGGCAGGATGAGCGACGCGTCGGAGTACGACCCCATCCCGCCCGTGTTGGGTCCCTCGTCGCCCTCGTAGGCGCGCTTGTGGTCCTGGACCGCCGGCGTCACCCGGACGTCGCCGTTGGCGACGAGCGCCTGGACGGTGAACTCCTCGCCCACGAGCCGTTCCTCGAGGACGACCCGGTCGTACGACTCCTCGCGCAGGTACGCCTTGGCCTCCGCCTTCGTGACCTGGTCGCCGATGACCTTGACGCCCTTCCCGCCGGTGAGTCCGGCGGGCTTGACCGCGAGGTCTCCGTCGAAGGCGTCGATGTAGTCGCAGGCCGCCTCGATGTCGTCGAACGTCTCGAAGGCGGGACAGCCCGGGACGTCGTGGTCTCGCATGAACCGCCGCTGGTACGCCTTGTCCGTCTCGATGCGTGCCGCCTCCTCGCGTGGGCCGAACGTGTACACCCCCGCCTCGTCGAGGGCGTCGGCGACGCCCGCCGCCAGCGCCGACTCGGGACCGATCACCGCCAGCGTCGCGCTGATCTCCTCGGCGTAGTCGACGATCTCCTCGACCGCGGTCTCGTCGACGAGCTCAATCGCCTCGGCGAGCCGACCGATGCCCGGGTTCCGGTTCGACGCGCAGGCGTACAGCTCGCAGTCGTCGGCGAGCGCACGGGCGATCGCGTGCTCGCGGCCGCCCCCACCCACCAGGAGTACGGTCTCCGTCATTGTCGGAGGAGTTTTGCACGAGAGTGTAAAGTTTGCCTTTCCGCCGAGCGACGGTGTTCACGAGCGTGGATATCGGATCGGGCTGGCGTCGCGGGACGGTCACCGGCAGGCTGGCTCCGTCTACCGTCTTCGGTGGGTAGCGGGGAGGTGCCTCTCCGGCTGGTCACGCTCTCCGTCAAGGCCGAACCGAAGCCGAGGTCGAAGTCGAAGAAGGGACCGACGTCGTCGTCGAAACCCCAGTCGATTCGTTCCCTATACGTCCCGGATGCTCGACCGGATCGACTCGACCGTCGCGTCGTCCAGTTCCACGTCCGGATGGGCCCCGGCGGCGTGTTCCTGGGCCTGTGCCATGATCTCCGCCTCGGTCTCTCCTTCGATCGATGCGTGACACCCCTCGATGATGCAGTCGAGCCGCTTTGTCATAGTACCAAAGTATGTGTGGTATCATCTACCATAACCCTGTCGGGGTCTGACCCGGCCAGTGCTCGCACGGCCAGAGAGGGTTCGACGTGCCGTCGCTCGGCGCCCCGAACTCGTCGTACGCGGCCCGAACGCGCACCCCACGGTGTGCGGGCGACGACTGTCTCGCCGATCCGACTGAACGCCTTTAGGGTTCCCCGGAGACAAGGACGACTATGACCGAACGCGCGGGTCGGAACCGTCTCGACGAGGAACAGAGCCCATATCTTCGCCAGCACGCCGACAACCCCGTCCACTGGCAGCCCTGGGACGAAGGGGCGCTCGCGGAGGCGCGCGAGCGCGACGTCCCAATCTTCCTCTCGATCGGCTACTCCGCCTGTCACTGGTGTCACGTCATGGAGGAGGAGTCGTTCGCGGACCCGGAGGTGGCCGCGTTCCTCAACGACCACTTCGTCCCGATCAAGGTCGACCGCGAGGAGCGCCCCGACGTCGACTCGGTGTACATGACCATCTGCCAGCGCACCACGGGTCGCGGCGGCTGGCCCCTCTCGGCGTGGCTCACGCCCGACGGCCGCCCCTTCTTCGTCGGGACGTACTTCCCCCGGGAGTCACGCCGGGGGATGCCCGGCTTCCTCGACCTGCTCGAACGGCTCGCCGCGTCGTGGGACCAGGACCGCGAGGAGATCGAGAACCGCGCGGATCAGTGGAGTTCGTTGCTCAGGAACGAGCTGGAAGAGACGCCCGACGCGCCCGGTGAGGTCTCCACGGAGGCGCTCGCGAACGCGACGAGCGCCGCGCTCCGCAGCGCCGACCGCGAGTACGGCGGCTTCGGTTCCTCCGGGCCAAAGTTCCCCCAGCCGTCGCGGCTGGAACTCCTCTTGCGGTCGCACGTCCGGACCGGTCGAGACGAGCCGCTCGCCGTCGTCCGACGGACGCTCGACGCGATGGCCGACGGTGGGATGTACGATCACCTCGGCGGCGGCTTTCATCGCTACGCGACCGACCGGAAGTGGGTCGTCCCCCACTTCGAGAAGATGCTGTACGACAACGCGCTCCTCCCCCGGGTGTACCTCGACGCGTACCAGCTCACCGGCACGGCGCGATACGCGCAGGTCGCCCGCGAGACGTTCGCGTTCCTCGACCGGGAACTCTCACACCCCGACGGCGGGTTCTACAGCACGCTCGACGCCCGGAGCGAGGGCGAGGAGGGGACGTTCTACGTCTGGACGCCCGAGCGCGTGGCCGACGCCCTCGGAGACGGTGCAGACGACGCCGACGGCGAACTCGTCGACCTCGTCTGCGACCGCTACGGCGTCACTCCCGGCGGCAACTTCGAGGGGGAGACCGTGCTGACGCTGGCGACGAGCCTCGCCGATCTCGCCGACGAACACGACGCCACCGTCGAGGAGATCCGCGACCGTCTCGACGACGCCCGCGAGCGACTGTTCGCGACCCGCGAGGACCGTCCGCGTCCCGCCCGGGACGAGAAGGTGCTCGCCTCGTGGAACGGGATGGCGATCTCGGCGCTGGCCGCGGGCGCTCGCGTCCTCGACGAGTCGTACGCCGAGCGGGCGAGCGAGGCGCTGTCGTTCGTGCGCGAGCACCTGTGGGATCCCGAGGAGGGACTCGCCCGCCGGTACAAGGACGGCGACGTGAAGGGGCCCGGCTTCCTCGATGATTACGCCTTCCTCGCCCGCGGCGCGTTCGACCTCTACCAGGTCACCGGCGACGTCGACCACCTGGGGTTCGCGCTGACGCTCGCCCGGGTCGTCGAAGCGGAGTTCTGGGACGAGGACAGGGAGACGCTGTACTTCACGCCCGAGAGCGGCGAGGGGCTGGTGACGCGCCCCCAGGAACTGTCGGACCAGTCGACGCCCTCCTCGCTGGGCGTGATGGTCGATCTCCTCCTCGACCTCGACGGGTTCGCGCCCGAGAGCGGGTTCGCCGACGTGGCCGAACGCGTCCTTGAGCGTCACGCCAACCGACTGCGAGGCAACCCGATGGAGCACGTCTCGCTCGTCCTCGCGGCCGAGAAGTACCACGCGGGCGTGCTCGAACTGACGCTCGCGGCGGAGTCGGTCCCCGACGCGTGGCGCGAGACGCTCGCGGCCCGGTACCTCCCGGGTGCGGTGGTCGCGCCGCGGCCGGCGACCGACGAGGCGCTGGAACCGTGGCTCCGGACGCTGGACCTCGACGAGGCACCACCCGTGTGGGCCGGCCGGGAGGCACGCGACGGCCCGACCGTGTACGCCTGCGAGGGGTTCTCGTGTTCGCCGCCGCGGTCGTCGGTCGAGGAGGCGCTGACGTGGTTCTCGGAGGACGGTGCGGACGGAACCGTGGCGACAGAAGAGTAGCTGCGATCAGTCGTCGGCTTCGGCCGCAGCCGATTCGGCCGCGAGACGGTCGGCCAGGTAGACCGCGACCGGCACGTCCTCCTTCTCGACGAACCGCGCGAGTACCTCGCCGTCGCGCTCGACGACGACGGTCGGGATGAGTTCGATCCCGTACTCGTCGACGTGTGGGCCCACCTTCGACCCGTCCTCGCGCTTCTCGACGGGGTAGTGCTCGATGCGCTCTTCGGGGACGCCCGCGGCGGCGAGCGCGGCACCGAAGTCGGGGAGTCGTGCCCGACAATCCTTGCACCAGTCGCCACCCCACACCTTGAACACCAGCCCCGCGCCGCCGAGCGTCTCGACGACCTCGGGGTAGGAGGCGGCGTCCCAGGCCGGGTTCGGCTGCATCGTCTCCAACCGCTGGTTCCGACTCATGACGCGAGGTTCGGTACCGAGCGTCTTAACGCTGTTTAGCCGCGTCGTCGGATCCGTCGGTCGCCCTCCTCACCGACGACAGCGACGTCGAACGGCTGGGTCATAGTGGCGAGCGTCTGCTCGTCGTGTGCACCGGGGTTGATCGTGGCGACGAGGACGGCGTCCTCGCGGTCGATCCGACCGCTGAGGACGTGGACGAACCGGAACGCCGCGTCGACGGAGACGTGCTGGAGGAGTGCCGTGAGCGAGTCGACCGTGACGAACAGCGGCGCGTCGACGTCCTCGATCACCTGCGTGAGCGCCACCCCGTACCCGGTGAGGTTCTCGGGACCAGCGACCGGGTAGACGGGGACGTCGCCGAACGACCCTTCCTCCGCCGGCCCGACGAGGACCACGTCGGCGTCGTCCGCGAGGTCGGCACGGGAGGGGAGGCGACTGAACCGGATGTCGACCGTGACGTAGTCGTCGCCGAGGCGGGCCGACGCGTCGATCTCGGGTGGCTCAGTGAGCGGGACCTCGTGAACGAGGACCGACGATTCGTCGGCGTCGAGGACGACAGTGTCGTCCGACAGCTCGGTCATGTACGTCCAGCGAACCGTGCGGGATACATATAAATCCGTCCGATGACGAACGACGCCGTCCGTCGCCGGCTCCGTCACCGGTTTATCGACGGGTCGTGTACCGGCCGACATGAACGAGAGCATCCTCGACACGATCGGCTCGCCGCTCGTTCGGGTCGACTCGCCGGACGGGACGACGGTCGCGGCGAAGATCGAGTCGAAGAACCCCGGCGGCTCCGCGAAGGACCGGCCGGCGCTGGCGATGGTCGAGGCCGCCGAGCGCGAGGGCGCGATCGAACCCGGCGACGCGCTGGTCGAGCCAACCAGCGGCAACACGGGGATCGGTCTCGCCGTCGTCGCCGCCGCGAAGGGGTACGACCTCACGGTCGTCATGCCCGCGTCGAAGTCGCCCGAACGGCGAGGGATCATGCGCGCGTACGGCGCAGAGATCGAACTGGTCGAGGGCGACATCTCCACGGCGAAAGACCGCGCGGACGAACTCGAAGCCGAGGGGATGCACCAGCTCCGACAGTTCGAGAACCCTGCCAACCCCGAGGCGCACTACCACACTACGGGTCCCGAGATCCTCGATCAGGTCGGCGACCGCGAGATCGACGCCCTCGTCGCCGGCGTCGGCACCGGCGGGACCATCACGGGCACGGGTCGGCGGCTCCGCGAGGCCTTCCCCGAGATGGAGATCGTGGCGGTCGAACCCGCCGACAACGCCGTCCTCTCCGGTGGCGAACCCGGCATCGACGACTTCCAGGGGATGGGGCCCGGCTTCGTCTCGCCGAACCTCGACACCGACCTCCTCACCGACGTCGAGACGGTGACGATCGACGAGGCCGAGGCGGAGTGTCGGCGGCTGGCGCGCGAGGAGGGAGTCTTCGTCGGACAGTCCAGCGGGGCGTCGAACCTCGCCGCGAAGTGGGTGGCCGAACGCCTCTTGGACGAGGGTGTCGACGATCCGTTCGTCGTGACGGTGTACTGGGACAGCGGCGAGCGCTACATGTCGACGGGGATGTTCGACGAGCAGGAGTAGGTCCCGCTCGACGCACCCCACTACCGCTCGAGTCCGTGTCGCTCCACCAGCTCCGGCATGCTCCCGGGGTCCATCTCCAGGTCGTACGCCCCCGCGATCTCCGCGAGACGACGCATCGCCGCCTCGTCGGGAGGTCCCTCGGGGACGACCGCGGCCACCTCCTCGAAGTAGCCCGCGAACGCGCCCGGTGCGATGAACTCCAGGAAGCGCAGGGGCTCGTCGCCATCGTTCCAGAACGTGTGCCACACGCCTCTGGGTTTAGCGACGACCTCGCCGGGGCCGGCGGTCGACACCTCCTCGCCCTGCTGGGCCCCGAGGACGCCCGACAGCACCACGGATATCTCGTCTTCGTGTTCGTGTCGGTGCAGCGGCGCCCCCAGCGTCCGCGGCGGGAGTGTGTGTTCGACCACGGCCACGCCCGCCTCGGTCGCGTCCGGAGCCACCACCAGTTCTGCACCGAGCGGTCCCACACTGACGTCGTACGCGTTCCACTCTCGGCTCACGTCGCGTTTCTTGTGCCACAGTGACATACCTGTTAGGGTGCCCGCGCCGGCCACGACGACCTACCGCTCGGGACAGCCCCATCGCCCGTGGACCGCCGATCGCTCGCGTCGCTCGCACCCCTAACCGGCGTCGAACTCCGCGCCCGTCAGTCGGACGACGACCGTCTCGTCGGCGTCGCGGAGGTCGTACTCCGGGAGGCCGCCGTCGATTCGCGAGACGTACATCGGCTCCACGAGCCGGCCGTCGACGACGCCGAAGATCGCGACGTACTCGCCGGTCTCGTCGGGGTCGATCCGTCCGTCTCTGACCTTCCGCGCCAGGTCGCGGGAGAGCCACTCGTCGGGATCGATCGACGGGTCGCGGACGAACGCGTGTTCGGCGAACCGCACCAGGTACCAGTTCAGGTCGTTGAGGAGCGAGACGGCGGCCCCGAGGCTCACCGTGTCGACGGCGATCGCGTTGGCGAACGGCTCGGCGAGGTCGTACGTCGCCAGTGCGGCCCGGGAGGTCTCTCTCGACAGGAGTTCGTAGCGGAGGTTCACGTCGTCGACGCCGACGATACAGACCCGCGTCACGTCACCGGAGTCACCGTGGCCGAGTAAAGCCGTTGTGGTCCTCGTGATCCGTCGAGCGAAGGTCAGTCGTGACGCCAGTCGGCGACGCACCGTTCGGAGCAGAAGACGAACCGCTCGCGTTCGAGACCGAGCTTCCCCCCGGTCGGGAGCGGGCGCAGGAGTTCCATGCCGTAGTGGTCTCCGCGCAGGTCGACGTCGGCCCCGCAGGCGGCGCACTCGTCGCTCCCCTCGCACCAGGACGCGTACGGACGGACGTCCTGAACGACCCAGTCGGGACCGGGTCGAGGTCGGGAAACGCGGCGCTTCGTGTGGGACATACTTCAGGGTAGGTGCTGGAGCTACGTAAACCCATTTTTGTGTGATCGTTCACGCTGTTTCGCTCTGTCTGTCACGTAATAATCGCTCCCGACTGCAGACAATCCGAGTACATGCCCGCGCTTTTCGCGTGTGTGTCAACCCGACGCACGGCCGACGGTCGTCTCGGTGGCGTGGTCGCTCGATCGGTAACGGAGCCGGAGTCGCTCAGTCGGTGACGGAGCCGGGGTCGACGATCCTGACGTTCCGGGCGACGGCGACCGCCTGCTCCAGCAGGTCGTCGGGTTCCACCGCGACGACCGCCGCACGGGTCGCCGCCGTCTCCGGATGCGTCGGAGCGATCCGCTCGCACCCCACGGGGAGTGTCGCGTCGTCGAACGTGCCCAGATCCCGTGCACAGTCGACGATGTCGGTCTTGTCCCACGTCAGGAGCGGCCTGTGGACCGGGAGATCGACGGTGGCGTCCGTGACCGCGAGGTTGGGACCGGTTTGGCTCGACTTCTGTCCCAGTGCCTCGCCCGTCGCGATCGCGTCTGCGCCCTCGTCCGCGGCGACGACCGCCGCCATCCGGAGCATCGCGCGGCGGAGCGAGAGCATCCGCGTGTCCCCAACGTGGTCCACGATTCGCTCGACGACCGGCCCGCCGTCGACGACGCGGAGCCGCAGGTCGACGTTCGGCGCACGACGCCGCAGTCGGTCGACGGTCTCGACCGCTCGCGCGCGGTGGTCGGCGCCGCCGTACGCGCCGAGGTCGACGTACAGCGGCACGACACGACAGCCGCGGCGGAGCAGTTGCCACGCGGCCACCGGCGAGTCGATGCCGCCGCTCACCAGCGCGACGACGGTCCCCTGCGATCCGACCGGGAGACCGCCGGGACCGTCGTACGAGACGTGACTGACGTGGGCCCACTCCTCGCGGCACTCCACCCGGTAGACCCGGTCGGGCGCGTCGAGGTCGACCGTGCCGGCGACGGCGTCGAGCACTGCACGCCCGCCGACGCGTTCGATCTCCGAACTGGAGAAGGGATGGGCGTCGGCCGGCCCCGCCCGCTCGCCGCGGACCGCGAACGTGTCGTCTTCGGGGTGGTCCGCCGCCACGCCGACCAGCGTCTCCACGATGGCGTCGAGGGTCGGCTCACACCGGCGGGCAGGGCGCGCCCAGACCACGCCGGGCACCTCGGCAGTCGCCCGGGCCGCGCTGTCGAGCTGGGCGGCCGGCCCCGTCAGGTAGAGCCGCGCCCACGTCGCGTCGACGGCGACGTCGAGCCCGCGGTCGGCGACCACGCTCTCGACGTTCGACGCCAGGCGGTCGAGGAGCTTCGACCGGACTGCGGCGCTCTTCGTGCCGATCTCGCCGTACCCCACCACGACGACGTCCGTCGCGCCGCTCACGACCCGTGTTGCGTCCGCGCGGGCTTGAGCGTTTCCGCCCCGGGTCGCCGCAGTCGTCGACGTGAACGTCGGTGTGGTCGACTCCGTACCCGCGACGGTGGGTATGTATCCCACCGCGGATTTATTATAAACCCACTTGTAGACAGCATCACTGGATGGGACCGCGACAGACGACTTCCCCCGAACTGCTGCGATCATGTCACAGCCACCATCTCCATCCCCCGCGACCGACGTCCACCCGGACAGCGACGTCGACTTCGACGACCCCGAACTGTATCTGAACCGCGAACTCTCCGAGCTCGCCTTCCAGCGACGCGTCCTCAACGAGGCGCTCGACGACCGCAACCCGCTGCTCGAACGCGTCCGGTTTCTCGCCATCTTCACCAAGAACCTCGACGAGTTCTTCATGAAGCGCATCGGCGGGCTGAAACAGCAGATCGACGCCGGTGTGACCGATCAGACCGCGGACGGCCGCACGCCGTACGAACAGTGGACCGAGGTCCACGAGACGGCCGGACCGATGCTCGATCGGCAGGCGGCCTGCTATCGCGAGGAGATCCGCCCGGCGCTCGCCGACGCGGGCATTCGTATCTCCGAGTACGACGACCTCACCGACGCACAGGAGACGGAGATGCGGTCGTACTTCGAGGAGAGCGTGTTGCCGACGCTGACGCCGCTGTCGTTCGACCCTGCCCATCCGTTCCCGTTCATCTCGAACCTCTCGCTGTCGCTCGCGGTCCTGACCAGAAAGTCGGGGCAGGCCGAGCCGACGTTCACCCGGGTGAAGATCCCCCAGAACCGCCCGCGACTGGTCGAGGTCGACACGGCGGCTGGGCGGCAGTTCGTCCTCCTCGAGGAGGTGATCCGCGCGAATCTCGATCTCCTGCTCCCGAACGTCGAGATCGTCGACACCGCGCTGTTCAAGCTCACGCGCAACGCCGAGGTCCGGCGGAACGAGGAGGTGGCGGAGGACCTCATCGAAGTCATCCAGGAGGTGCTCGAACAGCGGCGGTTCGCCTCCGCGGTCCGGCTGGAACTCGAAGCCGGCGCACCGGACGCGATCCGCGACCTGCTCACCGAAGAACTCGACCTCGCCGAGCGGGAGGTGTACGAGGTCCGTGGACCCATCGACTACCGCGAGTTCATGGACCTCACCGACCTGGACCGTCCCGACCTGAAACTCGACGACTGGTCGCCGCTACCCCACCCGCGACTGCCGAAAGAGGAGGGGATACCCGAGTCTCCCGACGGACACGCACACACGGTGTTCGACCGCATCCGCCGGGACGATATCCTGTTACACCACCCGTATCACTCCTTTACCGACACGGTCCAGCGCTTCCTCGACGAGGCGGCCCACGACCCCGACGTCCTCGCGATCAAGGCCGCGATCTATCGGACTGCGTCGGACTCGAAGGTGATCCAGTCGCTCATCGACGCCGCGGACAACGGGAAGCAGGTGGCGGTGATGGTCGAACTCAAGGCCCGGTTCGACGAACAGAACAACCTCGAGTGGGTTCGAACCCTCGAGGAGGAGGGGATCCACGTCGCGTACGGGACCGTCGGGCTGAAGACACACACCAAGACCGCGCTCGTCGTCCGCGAGGAGGACGACGGCGTCCAGCTGTACTCGCACGTCGCCACCGGCAACTACCACTCCGGCACCGCGAAGGGGTACGTCGATCTCGGTCTCCTGACCGCGGACCGAGACATCGGGCAGGACCTCGTGAAGGTGTTCAACTTCTTCACCGGCCCGTCGCTCGACGAGGAGTTCCGCAAGCTCCTCATCTCGCCGGTGACGATGCGGCGACGGCTAACGGAGATGATCCGTCGCGAGGCCGACCACGCCCGCGCCGACCGGCGCGCCCGGATCGTCGTCAAGGCCAACGCGCTGGAGGATCCCGGCCTCGTCGAGGAGCTGTACCGTGCGTCGATGGCCGGCGTCGACATCGACCTCGTCATCAGGGACATCTGTCGGCTCCGGCCCGGTCTCGACGGTGTGAGCGAGACGGTCGACGTCTACAGCATCGTCGATCGGTTCCTCGAGCACTCGCGGATCTTCTACTTCGAGAACGCCGGCGACCCCGAGTACTACACCGGCTCCGCCGACTGGATGACGCGCAACCTCGACAACCGGGTCGAGGCCGTCACGCCCGTCGCCGATCCGGCGATCCGCGAACAGTTGCGGTTCGTCCTCGAACTCTGTCTGCAAGACAACCGCTCGGTCTGGGAGATGAACGACGACGGCACGTACGACCAGCGCCGACCCGGCCCGGACGAGTCGGAGCTCTGTACGCAGGACGTGCTGATGGACCGCACCCGTGCCGCACACGAGTCGGGCGACGAGCGCGGCATCGTCCCCGCCCATCCGGCCGTCGAGACGAGCCTGTTGCTCGAATCGGCGACCGACGCCGCGTCTACCGCGTCACGACCGGACGACGGCGCTGCGTCCGATCCGGACGCCGTCTCGGTCGCGATGGACGGCGACACGTCCCCGACGTCGGATCCGGACGCCGTCTCGTCGAGCGAGATGGGTGACGGGGCCGACGACATCGGCGACGATGACGACGACCGGCTCCCGACGGCGCTGGTCGACCATCCCGACCGGTGGTACGTCCCCGACAGCAGCCGGTACGAGTTCGCGGTTCGCACCCCGGACGGCGACCGCGACTACCGGAAGACGCCGGAGGCGGCGGCCGCGCTGGTCGAACGCTACTGGGCGTAGAAGGGGTGAGCCGGACGTGAGACGCCGACCGGGCGCACGGGGGAGACCGGTTCGGAAGGTTACGTCGAGAGATCGGTCATCGTCCGCTGCATCGACCAGTACGCAGCGGTCTGCCGCTCCGTCCCGTGTGATTCACCCGTGCGGCGCGTGGCGTGTGAACCACGGACCGGGCGGTCGGCGTCTACGTCTGCGTCGGTGTCGAACGAGGACGGGTCGACGGATGCGTCGTCAGTGGACATTATCAACATTCACAGGCGAACAGCCAATAAACCTTGTCTACAGACACATATAAGGTGTGTATATTGTATGCCATCCTCGAAGAGGTGGACGAAATATAACCTCTCGAACGGCGGATGGATGACCGGAAACGGTGGTGGCGTCGTCGGGTTCAGAAGGTGCGGAGTTCGCCGTCGATGACGCGCTCCGTGATCGCGGTGACGTCGGAGAGTTCGCGGTCGACGATCGCCGCGACGTCGCTCTCGATGTCGCCGAGTTGCACGCCCTCTTCGGTGACGAGTTCGACGTCGGCGACGTGGGGCTGGTCGATGGGGCGACCGATCTGACTCAACAGGCGGACGCGGAGATCACGGATCCCGTCGACCTCTTCTACCACGCGGTGAGCGATCTCCGTCGAGAGGAGGTTGTAGATCTTCCCGATGTGGTTGACGGGGTTCTTCCCCGACGTCGCCTCCATCGACATGGGACGGTTGGGCGTGATGAGCCCGTTCGAGCGGTTCCCCCGTCCCACGGAGCCGTCGTCGCCCATCTCCGCCGACGTCCCCGTCGTCGTGAGGTAGATCGCCCCCTCGTCGTAGTCGTCGGCGGTGTTGACCTCGACGGTGACTGCCCGGTCCGTGTACTCCTGTGCGAGCTCCGTGACGAACGTCCGGACGTCCGCGACCGCCTCCCGGTACGCACCCAGATCCGCGACGTAGCTGTCGACCATCGCCACGGCCACGGTGAGGTCGATCCGGTCGCCCTCGCGCTTCCCCATGATCTTCACGTCGGGGCCGATCTCGGGGTTCGAGGCGGCGTAGCGCCCGTTCAGCGCCTGCTCCGCCTCGAGCACGATGCGTTCGGTCTCGGTCAGTGGCGCGTGCCCCACCCCGAAGCTCGTGTCGTTGGCCATGGGGACCTGCCCGTCCTCGCCGAAGACGTCTCTGAGGTCGCCCGACCCCTCGCCGAGCCGGACGTCGACGACGACGTCGGTCCCGACCTCGAGTTCGGGAACCGTCTCGTTGAGGTAGTCGCGGGCCGCCTCGAGCGCGACCGAATCGACGGGGAGGGTGTGCTCGGTGCCGTCGTCGGCGACGTAGTGTTTGGTCGCCCGCCCGACGATGAGCACGTAGATCGGTTCGAGGATCTCGCCGCCGCCGAACGACGGGGCGGCCGACCCCGCCACCAGTTGCGTCTCGTCGGTGTTGTAGTGGAGGACGTGACCCACGCGGTCGAGGTAGAGGTTCGAGAGCGCGCGGGAGACGCTCTCGGCGATCCCGTCGCAGATAGAGTCCGGATGACCCAGCCCCTTCCGCTCGACGATCTCGACCTCCTGGTCTTCCACGGCGCGTCGGCCGACCGATTCGACCTGGATGTTCCGTTCGGTCATTGCGTGGGGGTAAACCCGGCCATCGCCTATAACTTGCGGAAAGTTTCTGCGACCGATGTATTACCGCTAGATATTATTCGTCCGCCGCGCGGCCGAGAAGCAGGCCTAGATACGATGTCCTGATCTGATCCGTGGGATCGAGTCCGAGGTCGCGGACGAGTTCGAAGGCACCCTCGCGCGCGCCGTCGATATCCGTGGACTCGGTTTCGACCTCGACGTACTCGCCGAGGTCGGTGACGGCGTCGAGGGTGACCGTGTACTCGTCGAGACGGAAGCGTTCACGCCGCTTCTCGACTACCGCGGCCGGTTCGAAGCCCACTGCGCGCAGGATCGCGTCCATCGTCTCGTCGTCGTCGACGCCCGTCTCGTGTTCGCGTCGCGTCTTCGAGTCGGCGTCGACGAGCGGCCCCTTGTACGTGACGAGCGTCTCCGGACTGGCGTGTCCGTCCTCGACCGCGCCGGTGTCGTCGTGCTCCGCCGCGTCGGTGTGGGCTACCCGACGGATGCGGAGTGCCTCGTCCGTCTCGGCGAACTCCCTGTGTGGGGCGTCGTAGTACGTGTCGTGCTGTGTCACCGTCTCGAGCGACTCGGCCCCGATCTCCGAGAGCCGTGCCCGGATCGCGTCGTGGTCGGCAGCCAGCTTCACTTCGACTTCGTACATGTCCCGGTCGACGGCGACCCGACGCAAAAGCGTGGTCGTCGATCGCGACCCCATCGCCTGGCAGTCGTCGTCGGGCACCACCACAGGGGCCTCCGACCGACTCGCGCGCCGAGCCGACCGGTCGGTACGGTGAACCGGACCGCTCGGTTCGTGGGAGGGCCGAAACGTGATTCTTAAGAGTCGGACGACTCACCGTTGGGGTATGACCGATGACCAGCAGGCGGAGTCCGTGGACGAGGCGGTCGCCGCCGACGACGAGGACGTGGAGGACGTAGAGGACGTCGAGGCTGCGGGCGAGGACGAAGCCGAGACCGAAGACGAGGAGGAGAGCGGGATCCAGCGCGGCGACTTCGTCCGGCTCGCGTACACGATGCGGACGATCCCCGACGACGACGACGAAGACGACGAGGGCATGGTCGTCGACACCACCGACGAAGCCGTGGCCGAGGAGGCCGACATCGACACCGACGACTACGAGTTCGAGCCCCGCATCGTCATCGTCGGCGAGGGTCACGTGTTCGAGGCCGTCGACGACGCGCTCGTCGGGAGCGAGGCCGGCGACACCGGAACGGTCACCATCCCGGCTGCCGAGGCCTTCGGCGAGGTCGACGAGGACGAGATTCGCACGGTGAGCGCCTCGAAGATCGACGAGGACGACCGCTACCCCGGCGCACAGGTCCAGATCGACGGCGAGCAGGGTCGCATCGAGACGATCATCGGCGGTCGCGCGCGTGTCAACTTCAACCACCCGCTCGCCGGTGAAGACCTCGAGTACGAGTACGAGGTGCTCGAAGTCGTCGACGACCGCACGGAGAAGGCGAAGGGCCTCCTGGGACTGTACCTCCAGCAGACGCCCGAGCTGTGGATCCAGACCGACGAGATCGAAGAGGAGGTCCAGGTCGAGGTCGAATCCGACGACGAAGCCGACGAGGACGACGAAGCCGACGAGGACGACGAAGCCGACGAGGACGACGCGGCCGAGCCCGAGTACGAGACCGAACTCCAGACGGTCGAGAAGGAGACGCTGTACATCGAGGCGACGCCGCAGATGACGATGAACCAGCAGTGGCTCTTCTCGAAGCAGCAGATCGCCCAGGACGTGATGAACCGCCTCGACCTCGACCGGGTCATCGTCCAGGAGACCATCGAGGGTATGGGCGGCATGATGGGCGGCATGGGTGGCATGATGGGCGGCATGGGCGGCGGTGCCGCCCCCGAAGACATCGAAGAGGCGATGGACGACGTCGATCTCGACGACGTCGACGTCGACGCCGACGAACTCGTCGAGGAGCTCGAAGGCGACGTCGACGAGGAGTGAGGCCGCCGCGGTCGGCGTTGTCCCCGACTCCGCGGACGGTGTCCCGGTCGGGACGACACCGTATCCGTTAAACCGCCGGCACACACCAGCGATCGTATGGACCTTCCCGAGAGCGTCCGTGACGACCTGCTCGTGGCCGTCGTGGCGGCGGCCTGTACGGTCGCGCTCACTCTCGCGCTCCGTTTCGGCGCGGGCCTGAACCCGCCGCTCCTCCCCCGACTATCCCCACTGGTGCCGTACTTCGGCTACCTGTTCTCGAAACGAAGCGGCCCGCTATCGACGCTCTCGGCGCTCGACTGGATCGGGGCGACGGTCGTCGTGACGCTGCTCACGTTCGTCTACTTCGTCGGCTGACTCGGCGGACGACGACCTCTCGCCGGTTCGTCGAGTTATCAGCTCGTCGAATAGTCGGCTCGTCGATTCAGGCGATGTCGCGGCTGGTGTCGACGTCGACCTCCTCGGCGAGTCGGAGCTTGACCGTCTCCTCGAGTGCCCGGCCGCCGCGGAACTTCGGCACGGCGAGTCGGTTCTCGATCTCGGAGCCGTTCACCGTCGTGTCGAGGTCGAACACGATGTCGGCCATGTGCTTCGTGACGCCACGGTTCCTCGGCGTGTTAGCCGTCTTCAGGCCGTGGAGGACCGTGAGCCCGCCCGTGTTGATCATGTGTGTCTGGAGCTCGTTGAGGAAGTTCCGGTACCGTGTGGGATCGACCCGTTCGAGCACGTCGACCACGTCGATGATGAGGTTCGAGTCCTCGGGCAGTCCCCGCACGAGGCGGTGTGCCTGGTCCACCGGGCCGTCGCCGTCGACGGCTCGGACGGTGGGGTTGCCGCAGCGGAACGAGCCCCGATCGAGCGCGTCTCGCACCGCCTGATCGGACCGGGCCGTCGTCAGATACAGCGTCCCCCGCGCGGCCGTGAGTTCGTAGAGCATGAGTTCGGACTGGCTCGCAGGGTCCGCCCCCAGAAAGACGATGCTTCCGGCCGGGATGCCGCCGTCGAGCCGTCGGTCGAGGACGGTGATGCCAGTCGGAAGCCGGTTCTCCATACCGTCCGGTTACCCACGGCGACACATATCCGTTCCCGTCTGATTATCACTGTTGATACTATTCTGTCGTCGAGAACTCCCCGTCGGAGGGTGCCTCGAGAGGTCCCATGCGTGCCGCGACGTCGGCGTACGCGCGGCGAACTCGCTCGTCGGAGAGAACCGGATCGGCGACGTTCGGGACGACGCCGAGGACCGGACAGTCGAGCAGCGACTCGACACCGTCGGGTGCCACGGTCGTCCGCGCCAGGACGACGCCGCGGATCCGACAGCCGAGTGCACGAGCCATCGCGGCCGTCTTGGCCGCGTCACGGAGCGACGGCGCACAGGCCGTCGAGACGAGCACGGCCTCGGACGCGGCCGACAGCGGTGCGGCCGCGTCCGGTCCCGCACCACCCGGGCAGTCGACGAGGAGCCGGGCGTCCGTCTCCTGTTCGATTCGCGAGAGGATCGTCGTCACCGCGGCGTCGCTCGTCGACGGCGGCGGCGCGGGGAGGACGGAGACGCCCGCGTCGACGCGCTGGGGGGCGACGCCGGCGGCGGCCGTCGGTTCGCGTGCCACGCCTGCCATCGCGTGGAGATTCGGCATATCCCGGTCGACGTCGACGACGACGGTCTCGTCCGCGAGGGCAGCCCCAAGCGCCAGCGCCGTGGTCGTCTTGCCACACCCACCTTTCCCGCCTGCGACTGCGAGCATAGCGCTCACTGGCCGCGGGATCGTACTTGAATCTCCGGATGGAGCGAAACTCAGTCCTGACAACAGCCGCCGGCCTCGCCGCCGAAGTCGACCGCCAGCGGCTCGGAGATCGCCTCGTTGATCGCCTCGAGTCGGTCCTGGAGCGCCGACTGCGCCTCGAGGTACTCCGCCATGACCGGCAGGTCGTGCAGTTCCTGCTGTTTGGCCTGGAGCTTCCGCATCCCTTCCTCTGTGGCGTTCCCCGTCTGTCGCGCGAACATGAACTCCTCGCGGAGCTGGTTGAACTCGCGGATGTGTTCCTGGGCGTCGTCGTCGGCTTCGACGGCTGCCTTGGCCGCCTCGAACCGTTCGTACGTCTCCGTCTCGGCGATCGCTTCCCCGAGTTCGTGTCCCAGCTGCTCGAGGGTCGCTGTCTCGACGCTCATACCCCGGTTTGGGGGAGCGCGTAGTTGAATTTGCCGGCTCCCGGCGGACTCCGTCGAAACGTTCGAGTGTGTGAGGAGCATTACCACGATAGTGGCCGACCCCCGATCGTCCAGCCCGCCGACCGACCGCATCGTGGAGCTGATCGGACGGCTCCACCGGGAGCGGTTCGTCGACTTCTGCGTCTCGCTCTGGGCCGCACGGGGGTACGAGACGCGCGTCGAGGACGACCGGATCGTCGCCACACGGGCGAACGAACGGGTCGTGCTGCTGCCGTGGACAGCGCCCGGGCCGCTGAGTCGTGCCCTCGGGACGCTCCGCGCCCCCGCGACCGGACGGGGCCGCGAGACGACCGACGGCGGCGTCGACGTCGTGGTGACGGCCGTCGACGCCGCCCCGGCGCGACGACTCGCCGCCCGTCACGACGCGCGTGTCGTCGGCCCGGCGGGGCTCGCGGACCGCCTGCTGTACGGCGTGTCGCGCGCGGACGCCGCCGAACTCGTCGCGACACACCTCGACGAGGAGCTCTCGGCGGTGCTCGCCACCACGTCGTCTCCTCCCCCGACGAGCACTGGCATCGACGCGACCGCGGTCGTGGCCGTCGCCGGCGTCGTCTGTCTCGTTGTCGCCGGGCTCGTCGGCGGCGTGTGGACCACCGACGGGCCCGATGCCACGGTCGACGGCCCCACTGGATCGTCCCCGACCACCTTCACGACGGACATCCCACCGACAGAGACGGACGTCCGATCTGCGCGTTCGGCGACCGGCGACGCCGCTGGAAACGGGTCCACGATCGAACAGTACCCGCCGGGGGTCGCGGAGGGGTTCCTCGACGTCTGGGTGCTCTCGGATGCACACGCGAGGGCGATCGATGGCCGTTCGTACCGGCTGATCGTCCGGCACTCCGGGAGTGGGGCGTTCGACGGAGATCGGCGCTGGAACGGCGCGTGGCAGCACGCGGTCGTCGGCGACGACGGCACCTGGCTCTACTCCGTGGTCGGGTACGCCGCCCGCGGGAACGACTCGGAACTCGTCCAGTACACGGTCTACGCCGACGGATCGGCCGTCTACCGACGTGCCGACAGCCGGGATGGTCCGACCTACGAACGCTCCCCCGTGCCCGTCACAGACGACGGCTTCGGGCCGCACACCGAACGAACCCAGGAGTACCTGCGACGATACCTCGAGACGCCGGAGGTGCGTATCGACCGTCCGTCGTGGAACCCGGACGTCTACCGTCTCGTCGCGACGGGACAGCCGTCGAGCGCCGATCGCGAGGTCTCGAACTACACCGCGGCCGCGCTGGTCACGGAGGCGGGTTTCGTCTCGGAGCTGAACGTCGAGTACACCCTGGTCGGGGCGGACGACGAGCGGACGGTCCGGTTCCGCTTCGAGTACGCCGCCGTCGACGAGACCACGGTACGGCCTCCCGGCTGGTACGACGAGGCTGCGGCGGCGACGAGGAACGCTAGCCGGGCGTGACCCGGCATCGTGGGTCGACCCGTGTGACCGCTCGGCCACGGACTGACAGCCGTGCGTCGCTCACCGCTCGTCGACGAACGCGACGACGTCGGCGAGTTCCGCCCGGGAGATGCCGTGCCCGGCGTCGTACGTCTCGTACGTGACGGCCGCACCCATCTCCCGGAGACGGTCGGCGGCGGTCGCGACGCGCGCAGCCGGGATGATCTCGTCGGCGCGTCCGGCCCCGAGGAAGACGGGCGTCCCGTCGAGGTCGACCGTCCGCTCGGCGTGGGAGGCGGCGAGGTAGCCGTGCAGTCCGACGACCCAGTCGGAGTCGTCGGGGGATTCGACGAGCAGTGCCGTACTCACGATCGACCCCTGCGAGAACCCGAGGAGGCCGACGTCGGTCGCACCGAGCGCCTCGCGCGCGGCGTCGACCGCCTCGCTCGCGAGATCGAGGCTCCGGCGGAACTCGTCGGCGTGGGGCTGACTCCGGTGGAGGTCGCCGTCCGGCATGTCGAGTTCGTACCAGGTGTAGCCGCCCATGAGCCGGTCGGGTGCACGGAGGCTCACGACGTGCGCCGGCGGCAGACGATCGGCGACGGGGAGCAGGTCGGTCTCGTCGGCGCCGCGACCGTGGAGGACGACGACGAGGCGGTCGCTTTCGGTCTCGGGCGAGCGATAGACGTACTCGAGCGGGAGATCGGCGTCGAGCGACTGGTCGGGCATCGTCAGTTCGTAGGGGCGCGAGCCGCATGAAGACCCGAGTGACACCCGTGTCACCACGTCGGCGCGATCGGGGGACGGTGGCCTCACTCGGTGTCGCGCGTCCCGATCCCGAGCGGCTTGCGACAGTTCTTGCAGAGATAGAGGTTCTGAGTGGCGTCGCCGTAGCCGATTCCACCACGGGGCTTCGATCGGATCTCCTGGACTTCTTCGACGTCCATCTGGTCCGTGGATCCGATCTCCTCACCGCACTCGGGACACGTAATGTGGTCTGTCGCCATGATGGTATTATCGTCGTGTCTGTATATAATAGCAACACCCCCGTGCACCGCCGGTGCACGAGAGCGAAACCGGCGTGGGCGAAGGGTTCACACGGGCCGTCACGAAACGCCGAGGTTAAACGAGTCGCCCCGCAAGAGGGGGCAATGAGCAACGACGCCTACTCCGAGGGCGACCTCCGAAAGACGGGGATGGCCCTGAAACACGACCGGGAGTGGGATTACGAACTCGACCGCATCGTCGACGCGATCGAGGAACGCGACGCCGCCACCGTCGGGCTCCAGTTCCCCGAGGGGCTCAAGCGGCGGGCCCCGGCGGTCGCCGACGATCTCCGTGCGCTCACGGACGACGTGACGTTCATGATCTCCGGCCAGCCGTGTTACGGCGCCTGCGACCTCGACACGTTCCTGATGCGGCGATCCGACGTGTTCGTCCACTTCGGCCACTCACCGATGAAGGAGTCGGACAAGATCATCTACGTCCCGCTGTTCTCGAACGTCGACCCGTTCCCCATCCTCGAGGACGCCGTCGACGAACTCCAGGGAGAAGAGGTCGGCCTCGTCACGACGGCCCAGCACATGAACCGCTTCGAGGAGATGGTCGACTGGCTCGAATCACGAGGGTACGACGTCCAGACCCGCCGCGGCGACGAACGGCTCACCCACGAGGGGCAGGTACTCGGCTGCAACTACGCCTCGGCCGACCTCCCGGCCGACCAGGTGCTCTACGTCGGAGGCGGGAAGTTCCATCCACTCGGACTGGCGATGGAACACCCCGAGAAGACGGTGATCATCGCCGACCCCGTCAACAACGTGGTCACCATCGCGGACACGGAGAAGTTCATGAAACAGCGGTTCGGCGCGGTCCACCGCGCGATGGACGCTCAGACGTGGGGCGTCATCTTCTGCACCAAGATCGGGCAGGGGCGGTGGGAGCAGGCCGAGAAGATCCTCTCGGAGAACGACGACGCCTACCTCGTGACCATGGACGAGGTCACCCCGGACCGCCTCCGGAACTTCGACTTCGACGCCTTCGTCAACACGGGCTGTCCGCGCATCACGACCGACGACGGCCCCCGCTTCCACAAGCCGATGCTCACCCCCGGCGAGTACGAGATCGCCGTCGGCAACAAACCGCTCGAGGAGCTGTCGTTCGACACGTTCCACGGCACCTGGTAGCGGCTTCCGTGCACGGGGTGGGGCCGACCGTTTTTCTCCGGGCGCCGCGGACCGTGCGTATGTACTGTGACCCCATCGGTACGATCTCGACACCGTTCGAGACGACCAGCGAGGCCCCGTCACAGGGGTTCCACACCGACGCCGAGGGCGTCGTCCGCGTCGGCGACGAGTACGCGGACGGCCTCTCGGGGTTCGACGCACCCGCCGTCGTGGTCGTCTGGTGGGCCGACCGGGCCGACCGCTCAGTTCTCACGCTCGACCGCGACCCCTCCCGCGGCGTCTTCACCTCGCGGTCACCCGCCCGTCCGAACCCCGTCTGCATCACCGAGTGTGAGGTGCTCGGCGTCGACACCGGCGAACTCCAGGTCCGTGGCGTCGACATGGCCGACGGTTCGCCGGTCGTGGATCTGAAGTCGTCGCTCCGCGACCGCCCCCGGTGAGTCGACAGACCGGGGGTCGAACACCGCGAGGGGTGACCGGGGGCTGAACGCCGTCGCGCCCGGCTCGCAGTGGGACCGCTCCCGTCAGCGCACGCCGTCGTCGCCGTCGCTGTCTCCGTCGACCGCGCACTCGACGTAGTCGACGGCTTCGCCCGGCGTCTCGCACGGGTGGACGCCGGCGACGTCGTGGGTGTCGAGCCCGGCCACCGGCCGGTCGAAGACGGCCGCGTAGCCGATCTCGGACAGCGTGCCGCCGCCGCCATCGACCGCGACGACGGCGTCGCCGTTCATCACGACGAGGGCGTTGCGAGCGTGTCCCAGTCCAGTCGCGACGGCGGTCTCGACGAACGGGTTCGCGTCGTCGGGGTCATCGCCGGGGACGATCCCGACTGTGTGTCCGCCGGCCTCGCGAGCACCCTCACAGACGGCTTCCATGACACCGCCGAGACCGCCGCAGACGACGGTGTGGCCGCGGTCAGCGAGACGCCCGCCGAGCTCGTGGGCGATCTCTCGTTCGGTGGCGCCGACGGCGCTGCCGCCGACGACGCTCACACGCACGGGCTGTTCCTCCCCCCCAGTTTCGGTCCCATGTCCTCGACGTGGGGCGCCACGCCCGTAAGTCAGGCGGGTCGCGGCGTCACGTCGTCGGAGACGCCGACGCTCAACTCGCGGAGCGTCTCCGACATCTGACCGAAGTGGGCCGTCCGACGCTGCTCGGATGGCATAGTATTCACCTTCCGTTCCTCTCCGTTAAATGTCTTCCTTGTGTACTCTCCATCTATCGTATATTATATCGACGACAGCTTTACCTGGGTGATCTCACGTCCGGGCTCCGCGTCCGACGGTCTCGTGTCCGCGCACGATCCGCGGGACGCCAGCCGAGGCGGGCGACTGGGGTACACGGGCGGAGGACGTCGGGCGTCGAAGGGTGCGGTCCGAAGAGTCCGGCAGTCCGGTTGCTCCCCGTCGGGGACCATGCACAGCAGTGAACGCGGCCGTGTCCGCCCCTCGTCGTCGAGTCCGACCTCACACTCGATCAGCAAGCCACTGGTTTCGACGTGCCGTGCGGTGCCGGAGAGCGAGTCGCGAGCACCGAGCGTCGGATCGGACGTGACCACGGTGGGGAGACGCTGTCCCGCGAGACCTGCAGGCACGTGCCACGGGACGGTTCCGTCCGAACGGTGGGACGTCAGCCGAGTCGGCGAGGCGGTGACGAGCGTGTCCGGTCGGCGTGGTGAGTCGAACCGAGTTCGGATCGCCCTCCGAGCACCCCTGTCGGCCGTATCGACGGCGATTCCGACGACGGCCGTCGGTATCCCCGTCTTCTGTCACGCGGTGACAGTCGTGCCGAGGGGACGATCGATCGGCGTCGCTCGATCACACCGAAACGCCTTTTTGATGGGTCACCCTCGGTATTTCCATGACGATACAACGGAGGGACGTCCTCAAGGCGATCGGTGCCGGGGCAGTGGCGAGCGTGGCCGGCTGTACACAGAACGGCGGATCGGGCACACAACAGGAGAACCAGGCCGGCGTCGCTGGCGAGACCCTGACGCTCACGACCACGACGAGTACGTACGACACGGGACTGCTCGACGAGATCCACCCGGACTTCGAGGAGCTGTACGGGGTGAGTGTCGACGCGGTCGCGCAGGGAACGGGTGCGGCCCTGGAGTCGGCCCGCAACGGGGACTCGGACGTGGTGATGGTCCACGCCCGCGGTCTCGAGGACGAGTTCATGCGCAACGGCTACGGCATCAACCGTCGCGACCTCATGTTCAACGACTTCGTCATCGTGGGACCGGAGAGCGACCCGGCGGGCATCCAGGGCATGGGCTCGGCGACCGAGGCGCTCACCACCATCGCCGAGGCGGAGGCGACGTTCGTCTCTCGCGGGGACAACTCCGGCACCCACACCAAGGAGCTGAACCTCTGGGAGGCGGCGGGAACCGAACCGGGCGGCGACTGGTACCAGGAGACCGGCACCGGCATGGGCGAGGCGCTGAACGTCGCCAACCAGCAGGGCGCGTACACGCTCTCGGACCGCGGGACGTTCATCTCCCAGCGGTCGGAGATCGACCTCGTCATCCTGGTGCAGGGGCCCATCGGGGGCGGCCCGGAGATCCTCGCGAACCCCTACGGCATCATGGCGGTCAACCCCGGCGTGCACGACAACGCCAACTACGATCTCGCGATGGCCTACATCGGGTGGATCACCAGCCCCGGAGCTCAGGACGCCATCTCGAGCTATCAGGTCAACGGGGAACAGCTGTTCTTCCCCGAGGCGGTCTCGGAGAACCCCGACTTCCAGCAGTACGTACCGCAAGGCTGGAGTGGTGACTCCTCCGACGAGTGAGCGTGCCGCTCGAATCGGTCGTACCGCTGCCGGTCGTGGTCGACCTCCCGTTCAGAGAGGGGTACGTCTCGAGTATCGTCTACGTCTCGCTGTACGTGAGCGTCCTCGCCGTCACGCTGAGTACGCTGTTCAGCATCCCGGTCGCCATCGCGATGGGGTTTACAGAGTTCCCCGGCAAGCAGTTCGTGAAGTCGGTCATCAACACGGGGATGGGCTTTCCGAGCGTCGTCGTCGGCCTCCTAGTGCTGTTCACCGTCTCCAACCAGGGACCGCTCGGGCCGCTGGATCTCATCTTCACCAAGGAGGCGATGATCATGTCGCAGTTCGTGCTCGCGACGCCGCCCATCACGGCGATCAGCCTCGCCGCGATCACCGGGGTGAGTCAGAACGTCCGCGACGCCGCGCACGTCCTCGGCGGCACGCGCCTCGACGTGGCGCTCGTCGTGCTCAAGGAGGCACGCTACGGCATCGCGACGGCGATCCTGGCCGGATTCGGCCGTGCGATCAGTGAGGTTGGCTCCGTCCTCATCGTCGGCGGGAACATCACGAGCGCCGACGGGATCTCGAAGACGCGGACGCTGACGACTGCGATCCAGCTCGAGGCCCGGCAGGGCCAGTACGAGACCGCCATGGTGCTCGGGGCTGTCCTCGTGGCGCTCGTGTTGACGATCAACGCCGTCGTCGTCCGGGTCGGCGACACGGGGGCGACGAACCGATGATCCGGCTCTCGAACGTCTCCCACAGCTACGACGACGAACCGATACTCGGGGACGTCTCGCTCTCGGTCGAACCGGGCGAGGTCGTCGGAATCATCGGCCCGTCCGGCGTCGGAAAGACGACACTGCTGCGAATCCTCGCGCTGTTCCTCCGGCCGACGACGGGCACGGTCGAACTGGACGGACGGGACGTGTGGGCTGTTGACGAGAGCGAGCGACTGGCGCTTCGGCGTCGGATCGGGATGGTGTTCCAGGAGGCGAGCCTCTTCGACGCCACGGTCGCGCGAAACGTCGAGTACGGACTGCGGGTACGGCAGTCGTGGGGCGAACGGCTCAGCGAGCAGCTGTGGTCGATCCTCGGGTCGAACGGGACGCCGGACGCGGTCGCGGAGGCGCTCGACGTCGTCGGCCTCGACGAGAAGGTCGGCCAGGAGGCACACTCGCTGTCGGGCGGCGAGGCCCAGCGGGTCTCGTTCGCCCGCGCGCTCGCGTACGAGCCGACGTTCCTCCTGCTCGACGAGCCGACGTCCGATCTCGATCCGCGGAACACGGGGCTGATCGAGGAGGCGATCTTCGAGGCGCGCGCCCGCGACATCGGCGTCGTCGTCGCGACCCACGACATGCACCAGGCCGAACGGATCGCCGACAGGGTCGGCGTCCTGCTCGGCGACGGGTTCAGCGAGATCGGGGCCACGGAGGCGATCTTCGAGCACCCAACGGACGAACGGACGCGAAAGTTCATCTCCGGGGAACTGGTGTACTGAGACGCGCCGGGGGCGCTCGTCGACGGGGAGTCGCGGTACGACGAGGACGCGACCCACCGGAGAACGGACGGAGAGGCCAGCGGACCGGTCGGAGCGGTGCTCTCGACGGACGGAGACTGAACGGTCGGCCACCGAACGCCGGCCCGGACAGAACGCGCCACGTCCGTCCGACTTATGTTGTCGGCCGTCGTGTCGCGTCCATGGTTGACGAACATCTCATCCGCCGGATCGACTGGTTCCTGCTCGTGGTCGCGGGGTGGTTCCTGCTGTCGCTGGTCGTCGCGAGTTTCGCGCTGATGCTCTTCGACGTCGGTGTCGGCCTCGCGGCACTCGGGACCGTCGTCCTCGTGGCCGCGGTCGGCACCCTCTCGTACGCGCGAACGGCGGGTCACGACGCGGCGCTCCGGGTCGAGATCCGGTGAGCTTCGGTCCACGTCGACACTCTCGGGCTACTTCGGAGTTCGAACCGCACGATCGAAACACCGTCGTTCTCCCCTTCGATGGCTCCGTCGTACCGTCCCCTGCGGAACCGGTTCCGGTGAACGCGAACGCTCGCGAGCGGGAACGCACAAAACCGATCAGTCACGAGCGTCGCCGGGGTGAGATCTCGGCGCACCGCTCGGACGCGCCCGAGAGCCACCCGCCCCGTCCGTCGTGACAGCTATATCGGGTGCGGCCGAACCGGACGGTGTGGAGGGAATCCCGGACGCCGCAGTTCGCATCGAATCGGACGGCGTCGAGTTCGCGGCCCGCGACGTCGAGCTGTTGCGCGGCGTCGACGAGCACGGCTCGCTGAACGCGGCGTCGTCGGCGCTCGGCCGCTCTTTCGCGCACGCCCAGCGTCGCGTGGTCGAACTCGAGGAGGCGTTCGGCCCGCTCGTCGAACGACGCCGTGGCGGCGCTGGCGGGGGGGGGAGCGAACTCACCGACAGGGCCCGAGACCTCCTCGCGCGCTTCGACCGACTCCAGGCCGAGTTCGCCGGCGTCGCCGACGCGACGCTCTCCGTGCTCGTCGGCGAGGTCCGGGCGCGCGAGGGGGAACTGGCGACGGTCGAGGTCGGACCGGGCCGCGTGCTCGCCCTCGTACCGAGGGATGTGGCCGTGGGTTCGACAGTCGAAGTGTCGGTCCGTGCCGACGCCGTCACGGTCGAACTCCCCGCGGAGTCGCCCGCACCGGACGCGACCAGCGCCCGGAACCGATTCGAGGGGCGGGTGACGGAGGTCGTCCGCGGCGAGGCGATCGGCCGCGTCGCCGTCGACGTCGGCACGGAGACACCGCTGTGGGCGCTCCTCACGACCGACAGCATGGACCGCATGTCCCTCGCCGAAGGGGACACCGTCGTGGCGTCGTTCAAGGCCACGGCGACCCGTGCGCTCGCACAGTGACGACCGTTGCCGGAACCGAGCCCCGGCGTGAGACGTCGAGACGGACGCGTCGTCGTCGGGTTCGACCACGCCACCACCGCATCCACAACGCTTAGACGGGCAGGCGTCGAACGCCTCGGCATGTCGACATCCGACTGGGGTGACTGGCTGCCACGGACGATCGAAGAGGCGACCCCCGACACCGTCGCCGTCTGGTATCTGGGCTGTAACGGCTTCTTCCTGAAAGGTTCCAACGGGACGACGCTCGCCATCGACCCGTACGTCGGTCTCGGCGATCCGCCACGGACGATCCGGATGGTCCCCGTCCCGTTCGACCCCGAGGACGTGACGGAGATGGACGCGATCCTGGCGACGCACGAGCACATCGACCACGTCCACGGCCCGTCCCAGGCACCGATCCTGGCGAACACCGGTGCGACGCTGTACGGCCCGGACGACGCGGTCGCGGTCGCCCGCGAGGAGGAGGCGTGGACCGACAACTGGGACGTAACCGACGACCAGTTCACGGTGGTCGAAGAGGGCGAGACGTTCGAGGTCGGCGAGTTCACCGTCCAGGTCGAACCGTCGTACGACCCCGACTCGACACACCCCGTCACGTACGTCGTCGAACACTCGGACGGGACGTTCTTCCACGGCGGGGACACCAAACCGGCCGAGGAGTTCACGGACGTCGGGGCGCGCTACGACATCGACCTCGGCGTCCTCGCGTTCGGCTCGGAGGGGATGATCCCGGACAAGGAAACCGGTGAAGGGGTCCACACGAAGTGGTACAGCAACGAGAACGAACTCGTTCGCGCCGCGAACGACCTCCGGCTCACCCGGTGTCTCCCCTCGCACTGGGACATGTGGAAGGGGATGACCGCCGACCCGACGGTGCTTCACAACCACGCCGCCTCGTTCGACTACCCGAACCAGCTGGAGATCGTCGAGATCGGCGACCGCGTCGACCTCTGAGGCGGACGGCCGGGCCGCCCGGGAGTTCGGGGACCCAAACCGACGGGCTCCGCGAGTCGGGCCGACGGCCGTGACCGACAATCGAGGCCAGCCGTGCACCGACCGATCGGCTAGCCTCGCCGGGCGGGGACATCTCCCCGAAACGGAGCTCTACACGGGTAGAGACTCTCAGAACTGATACCTCGTCCCTCCTATTTTATGTGGTGGCTCACGGAATGGCACGTCATGAGTTCCGATCCCGACCTCGATGCGTCCGTCTCGACCACGGAGGGGCCGGTCACGGTGACGAAGTCGTACGAAGCCGACGAGTTTCCCGTCCCGGCGATCAAGTTCGTGCTGGAATCGACCGCCACGGAGCCGTTGCGTATCCGACTGACGGACGCGATCCCCGAGACGTTCCCGATGGAGAACGTGGGCTTTCACCCCGACTTCGAGAAGGACAACTGGACCGCGTTCAAGAACCACCGGGTCGAGTATGACAGGCTCCTCGACCCGGAGGAGACGACGACGACCGTCTACGGCGTCAGACTCGAAGGAGCGGATCCGACGACGTTCCTGATCGAGCCGGAGCTGTCGTTCCCCGACGCCGACGGCGAGGGCGACGCCGCGAGCGCCGTCGACGACGTACTGGGTGAGGATTCGAACCAGATCGTCCGCGACGTGCTCTCGGGCGACCGCGAGTCGCTGCCGGGGCTCGACGACGAGGATGCCGGCGGCGACGCGGGAGTCGACGCGGCGGTCGACCCCGTGGACGACGCCCCGACCGAGGACCTCGAACTCGACCTCGACGAGGAAGCCCTCGAAGACGAGACCGACGAGATCGACGACGAGGCCGACGAGACCGACGAGATCGACGACGAGGCCGACGAAATCGAAGACGAGGCCGACGAAATCGAAGACGAGGAAGGCGAGGCCGACGCACCGGCGCCGCACGCGTTCGACGACGCGGGCGACTCGGCCACCGAACAGGTCGAGGACGTTGCCGTGAGCCCGGTCGACTCCGTCGACGACGAATCCGTCGACGACGAATCTGTCGACGACGCCCCGGCAGAGGGTGGTGCGGTCGCAGGGGGGGTCGAACTGGACCTCGACGAGGACGAGACGACAGCCGACGACGAAGCGGCCGACGACGAGGCGACGGACCTCGACGCGGAGGCGGTCGAGACCGCAGCCGACGACGTGGGTGCGGATCCCGTGGCCGTCGACGGCAGCGTCGTCGGGGCGCTCGCGGACGAGATCCGCCACGGCGACGTCGACGAGGAGGACGTCGCGGCGCTGCGCGAGGCGCTCGGTGCCGGCGGCGAGTCGTCCGAGGTGCCCCGGAGCGTCGACCTCCGGATCGGCCGCCTCCAGTCGAAGGTCGAAGACCTCGCGGCGTACGCCGACGGGCTCGAAGCGTTCCTCGACGAGGAGGGAACGGCCGAGGAACTCATCGAGGGCGTTCGGGCGGAGGTCCAGGCGACCGAGAGCGAGATCCACGCGCTCGCCGCCCGGATGGACGACGCGGACGACGACCGTGGACAGCTCCACGCGGACGTGACCGCACTCCGAGACGACGTCTCGGGCGTCGACGACAGGGTCGACGACGTGGCGGAGTCGGTCGACGACGCCACGGAGCGGCTGGCGGACGTCACCGACCGGCTCGACGAGATGGCTGGCCGGTTCGACGACGTCGACGAGCGACTGACCGCGCTCGACGACCGCCTCGACGACGTCGACGCCCGTGCGGCGAGTGCCGAGGAGACCGCGGCGGGGCTCGACGACGAGGTGGACGGCCTCCGCGAGGACGTCGCGGCCCTCGACGACGACATCGCGGAGACGCGTGCGGAACTCGACGACGAGATCACCGGCGTCAGGGAGGCTGCCGAGGACGACATCGCGGAGACGCGCGAGGAACTCGACGAGTCCGTGTCGGCGGTCCGCGACGACGTGGCCGCGATCGAGGACGACCTCGACAGGCTGGACGAGACGGTCGAGGACTTCCGGGCGTTCCGTGACCGGCTCAGTAGTGCCCTCGGCACGATGGCCGGGGGCGCGGCGGCGGCCGGTGCTGGCGCCGACGGTGGCGCCGGCGGTGGAGCCGACGGCGACGAACACGAGGCGAGCGACGACGCCGACGACGCCGACGAATCGTAACCCCGCGGTCGCTCGCGCGGTCGAAGCGCAATCGGTTTAGTGCAGGTTCTCGTTCACCCGACAATGACAGCGACGGTGCGCGTCGCCGTACCCCGGAAAGGACGCCCGCTCGAGGCCGTGCTCGAACGCCTCGCCGCGGGCGTCGGCATCGACGACCTGGCTGACGAGATCTCCTCGACGCTCCGGTACGAGAAGAGCGTCACGAAGGGCCGGTCCCATCCCGACCGCGACGTGTACGAGCGACTGGCCGACTACAGCGATCTCTCCGACCCCGAACGCCCCGAGTACACCCTCCTGCGCGACGACCGCGACGGGATGCCCCGTCGGATCGTCTTCGACTCGCTCACCGTCGACACGGGCGACGTCCACCTCCAGCTGATCGGCCGCGAGGAGCCGTTCCGTGCGCTCCGGACCCACGAGTTCGCCCTGGGGTTCGACAGTGCCGACCTCGTGCTCGAGGAGGTCGTCGCGCTCGACGAGGAGGGGATCGCCGACCTCGCGGACGTGAACGCACGCATCGATCCGATGGAGTCGGACGTCCGCGTCGTCTCGGGGCTGGGCGATACGGTGTACCACACGCTGATGGCCACGCCGGAGATCCTCCCGCCGGGAGCCGACCTCGACCGCGGGTTCGTTCGCGACTACGAGGGGTCGCTCTGTATCTCGCCGCGGTACGAGCGACTGGTCGAGGCAGTGCTCGGGACGGGAGCGATCGGGGACGTCGACTTCGTCTACCCGACCGAGCACGTCGAGGAGGAGGCGGCGATCGCCGAGACGGGCCTCGGCGTCTACCTCTCGGTGACGGGGTCGACCGCGCGCGACCACGGACTCGTCCTCGGCGACCACCTGTTCCCCAGTGAGACCGTGCTGATGGAGAACGAGGCCGAACTCGACGCGACGGCCGACGCGGCCAAGGACCTCCTCGCTGCCCCCCGCGACGAGACGCAACTGGTCGTCTGAGCCGCCCTGCCGAGACTCGGAGGAACTGACAGAGCTCTCGTGCGAGATACAGAGGGTGGAGTCAGCAGGGTGTCTCTCCTGACCTTCAGATGAGCTGTTATTCGGGAAGGCGATACCCGAGTACACGACCGACACGAGCCAGCAGCTTGAACGACCAATGTGGGGGACTGACGACACGCTGTTCGTCTTCGTGTTCGACGACCAGCATGGCGAGCAAGATAGATGGCTTGAGGCCATCCGGCGGCATGGGTACCCCACGTTCGGTTTTCAACTTGTGGAACCCTCTGAAGAACTCCTCGAACTGCATCGCGGGTCGGTGGATGTTGATCACCTCGGCGGGTGCTGTGTTCCTGAACGCGTGTTCCGTATCCGGAGGGATGACGACTTTCTCGCCGGCTGTGACCGTCGACCATTCCCCATCGACCTGTACCTCGAGTTCACCAGCGATGACCTCGTAACTCTCCTCGGCGGTCGGGTGGAGATGCGGCGGCAGTTCCCCTTGTTCGTCCAGTTCCATGCGCGTCTTGAACCGCTCCCCGCCGGTCTCATCCGCCGTTTCGAGGATCTCCCACCTGCCCGGAAATCCCTCGTGATCAAGGACACGATCTGACCCCACGGGGCCCTGCCTTGACATATCATACCAATGGCCGGTGGATTTGAAATAGGTTCGCATAGTGCGGGCTGAGGTTCTGAGAGAGGGGATTATCGACGTGCTCGATACCACGACGTCAGAACGTTTACTGTCGAGTCAGTGCTAACTGTTAGCATGGGAACCATCGCAGTGGGGAGAACACTCGACGAGCACGGCGAGCCGATTCCGGGAACCGGCTTCGAGGTCGACCCAGAGGGAATCGTCGCTGAAAAACTCAGTGAGCGGACCGGACCTCTGATCTCCAACCCGGTGTCAGAGGAGTGGATCGCCGAACTCGAACCACCCGATGAGACGGGGGGTGAGCATCTCAGCGGGCTCTTCGTGATTGCTGGGAAGGGGCCACCGGAACACTATCATGTCGGGTACCAGGAGACATTCGAAGTCATCTCGGGAGAATTGACGATTGTTGTCGAAGGAACTTCCCACCACGCTTCAGCGGGAGATTCGTATACCGTGCCAGCCGGAACGGTTCACAAACCCTGTTACGAGGGCGATGAATTCGCCGCGGCTATCGGCACGGTCCGACCACCAGCAAGGACGCTCCCAATCATCAGGACGTTGTTCGGCCTCACCCACGAGGGAAAAGTGAGCAGCTCGGGACAGCCGGGATTTCTCCAGGGAATGGTGATGACCGACGGGTTGGTGGACGACACGGTGTTCGTGTCACCTCCACCGGCCCTAACTCGGCCTCTGGCAACTCTACTCGCCCCGATTGCCCGCCAGATCGGCTATCAAACCACGTATTCGAAATACGATACCCCGGAATTTTGGGAGCGGCACGTAGAACAACCATCATTGTAACGATTCTGGAGTCCTCTGTCGACCCAGTACGATCCGTCAAATGACAATCCGGTAGAGAAGTAATTTTGATCCTTGATTGCTGCACTCGCGCTGTATATTCAGCACTGTCGTCAAAATATAGCAGATAAGTTATATTTTGTCGAGCCCAGCCGTGTGGATTCGACGCTTCGTCCCCCAACGACCGAAAGAGCCTCGCGTCGACGGGACGAGCGTCCGGTATGTCCGACCCCACAGACGGCGCCGAAGACAACCGCGTGTGGACGCTCGCTCGCCGCCCGACCGGCACCCCGACCATGGACTGTTTCGACTTCGAGACGCGACCGCGCCCCGATCCGGGAGCCGGCGAGGCGCTCGTCCGGACCCGCTACCTCTCGGTCGACCCGTACATGCGTGGCCGGATGCGCGCTGGCGAGTCGTACGCCGAACCCTGGGACGTCGGCGCACCGCTCGAAGGCGGCGTCGTCGGCGAGGTGATCGCGTCGAACGGGACCAGTTTCGAGCCCGGCGAACTCGTGGTGGGGAACCTCCAGTGGGCCGACTACGTCGCGGCACCGGACCACGCGCTCACGCGGGTCGACGTGGGCGACCTCCCGGCGTCGACGGCGCTCGGCGTCCTCGGGATGCCCGGTCGAACCGCCTACTTCGGCACCCGGGAGGTCGCCGAACCACGACCTGGCGACACCGTCGTCGTGAGTGCGGCGGCGGGGGCGGTCGGCTCCGTCGTCGGGCAGCTGGCGAAGATGGCCGGGGCGTACGTCGTCGGCATCGCCGGCACGGACGAGAAGACCGCGTGGCTTCGCGAACTGGGGTTCGACGCGACGATCAACTACCGCTCACGCGACGACTACGACGCCGCGCTCGCCGGGGCCGCTCCCGGTGGCGTCGACGTCTACTTCGACAACGTCGGCGGGCCGATCACCGACGCCGTCTTCGAACACCTGAACGTCGACGCTCGCGTCGCGGTGTGTGGGCAGATCGCGCTGTACAACGCCACCGAGCGGCCGACCGGCCCGCGGAAGCTCGGCTCACTGATCGCCACCCGTGCCCGCGTCGAGGGCTTTCTCGTCAGTGACTTCTCGGCCCGGTACGAGACGGCGACCGCGGACCTCCGTCGGTGGGTCGAGCACGGCGACCTCGAGTGCCGGGAGACCGTGACGGAGGGACTCGAGAACGCACCCGAGGCGTTCCTCGGGCTGTTCGAGGGCGACAACGTCGGTAAGCAGGTGGTGCGCGTCGCCGACGCGTGATCGGTCGTCCTCGACGCGTGATCAGTCGTCGCGCCGCATGTTGTACCGCGTGAATCTGGGGTTGACGGCGAGCCCCCGCGGGCCGCGGCGCATCGCACGAACGAAGCCGATACCCACGAGCAGCGTCGCGACGGCGGTCACCTCGGCGGCGAGGAAGTCGGAGAACGCGAACAGGACCGTCGTCGAGAGTGCCCCTGCCGCGAACAGCAGCCCCCAGACCACGCGGCTGGCGAGGTGATCGAGCGCGTCGTTGCGCGCCGTCAGGTCGATCTCAACGGTGACGGCGTCGTTCTCGGCGGCGGTGAGGATCCCGTCGACGTCCGCGGGCGTGCCGACGACGCTGCGGACGACCTCGGTCAGGTCGCCGCCGAAGCGGTCGACCAGCGCCCGGACGTTCTCCTCGGACCGTCCCTGTTCGCCGACGTATTCGCTGACGACCGCGATGAAGTCGAACTCGGGGTCGAGCGTCCGGCAGACCCCCTCGAGTACGGTCGACACCCGGACGATGAGGGCGAGGTTCTGCGGGAGCCGGAGGGGGAACTCGTAGAGGGTGCCCTGAAACTCCGTGACGATCTGTCGGACCTCGTACACCTCGACGTCGCCACCACGGAGGCTCTCGAAGACGAGTTCGAAGACGTCGCGCATCCATCTCCGGTCGACGCTGGGGTCGAGCGCGCCGAGCTGGACGAACGCGTCGATGACCGCCTCGATGTCGTCCTGCGCGACGGCGATGTAGAACTCGAACAGCAGGTCTTGCGTGCGTGGATCGAGTCTACCCGTCACGCCGAAGTCGTAGAAGACGAGCGTGCCGTCGGCCTGGACGGCGATGTTCCCGGGGTGGGGATCGGCCTGAAACAGCCCGTGGTCGACGATCATGTCGATGTACGTCTCTTCGAGCCGACGCACCAGCACCTCCCGGTCGAGTCCGAGCTCGTCGATGGCGTCGACGTCGTTGATCTTCACGCCGCCGACGTACTCCATGGTGAGCACGCGATCCGTCGAGTACGCCGGGAGCGCGCGCGGGATCCTGACGTGAGGGTCGTCGGCGAAGTTCTCCCCGACCGCCGTCAGCATCGCCGCCTCGTGGTCGTAGTCGAGCTCCTCGCGGATGGTCGTCTCGAACTCGTCGGCGAGGTTCTCCATCGTGAACGCCTGGCCCGGCGGGGCGAACCGGACGATGGGCGGCAGGAGCGTCTGGATCACGCGGAGGTCGGCCTCAACACGGCGGACGATCCCGGGGCGACGGATCTTGACCGCGACGCGCTCGCCGTCGACGACCGCCGTGTACACCTGTCCGAGCGACGCCCCGCTGATCGGGTCGGTGTCGAACTCGTCGAAGGTGTCGTCGACCGGTCCCAGATCGGCCTCGACGATCGGTTCGACCGCCGTCCAGGGGTCGGGCGGCACGCGGTCCTGGAGCCGTGAGAGCACACGAATGTACGTCCGCGGGAGCACGTCCGGGCGGGTCGAGAGGATCTGCCCGATCTTGATGAACGTCGGTCCCAGGTCCAAGCACGTCTCCAGGAGGGACTCGGCGCGTCGCTGGCGGTCGGCTTCGGTCACCCGTCGCCCGCCACCGAACAGCAGGAACCGCCGCGAATCGCGGGCGTACGCCACCAGCAGCGGGAGGAACGACCAGACGACGACGAGGAACCGCCAGTAGGATCGGACCGTGACGCGAATCCCCGTCGGCGGATCGACGCCCGCCTCCGTGCGGTGTGACACGTTCGCGGTGAGGGGACCGTCGGGGTTAAGCGTACTGTCACCGATCGACTGCACCCGGTCGCACCGCAGGACCACTCGTCGGTCACCGCACCGTTCGGGCGTTCCCGTCACGACCCGTCCCCGCACGACCGGCGGGTGACTCCCACCCGCCCGCTGACGGGGCTACGGGGGTGAGGCGAATCGATGGTGACACCGGTAGACTCGAAAATAACATCTTTCGTATAAAAAATAGAAAATAACAGAAAAATAGTAGCTCGTGTCGACGCGACACGCTCGGACCGGCCACGGCCGAGATCGACGAGCTTCCCCACTCCCACTCGTTGTCGGACGGCTCGATCGCTCTTTCGTCACGTTTGCGCAGGACGCCTGCCATCCCGACGGCGTGGCTACCTCGTCCGTCGCCGAACGATCGAGCCCGAGACGCCGAATGCGTTCTGTCGAGGTCGTGAACCGACCGACAGTACCGCAGTCGGCGACGTCAGTCGTCTCTCGGGTCGCGATTTCGACCGACGGCGCGCCGACCTCGCGTCGAACCGATGTCCCGAACGCCGTGGTGAACGCGAGGTCCAGCTCTCCGAAATCATCTGATTCTTACGTATTACTGAAATATGAAATGAGAGTCCAACTTCGTTCGGTGAACGATGTGATTCGGGATCGACGGCAACCGGTCCCGAGGGTCGCTCTGGCCGTCGACGACCGGTTCGTCGCGACGAGCGCCGGGGTCACGTGTAACGGTGCTCCGGTGTCGGTGAGCGACCGGGCCGACGTCGCCGAGTTCACGATCGCACCGATCCTGCGGTACGGCCAGGACCGCGGCGACGAGTTCGGGACGCTGCTCTGTGAGGTGTTGCGGGCGTTCGGCGACCTCCGGCGGTTCGGCTCCGCACAGCTGACGCTCGGCTACGTCGCCGGTGGCATGCTCGACGCGGCAGTGAGCCTGCAGCCACGGCCGAACCCGCGGGACACCATCGCCGGTGTCTCGATGGTCGAGTGGGCGGTGGGACGGTGACCGACGTCCACGGGGACGGGTGAACGCCGACGAGTGACGGGCTGGTCGCGTCGAACGGAGACGCACACGGGCCGGTACTGGATCGACCCCACGACGCGATCCCGCTCGGTTGAGTCGCACGCGTTCGCCACGACGAGGTCCGTCGTCTCGACCGTCGTCGCAGGCGGCACCAAACGCCGTCGATCGGGACCCGTCGTCGGGCGAAGATATAGCAGTTATGAGTATACTACCGTTGTGAGATCGGGAGGGTCTCGTTCCCTCTCTCCGTCGCTCCGAGTCCCGTCGCGTACCACCAGTCGTCCACGTTCCTCACGGCAACCAGGACAGCACGATCGGCGGTGAGCGTACGACGACGGAGACTCGTTCGCCGGGGGCCACGTCTGCCGTTCACCGGAGGAACACACCTGCGTACGGTTCCGTCGTGATCGACACACCCCGAGTCGGAACCACGTCACGGTCGGTCTTCGGGGGCCGTCCAGCACCCCCACCGGTATCTCCATCGACGTGTTCTCAGCAGAGAAAGTTCGAGACACGTTGCTGGATCGTGACGGTTCGTGACCACGGCACTGTGCACGGACAGCCCGCGGTCTCGAGTCACGGTGCCGCTCGCGGCTCCGGTGCTGTTCGCTCCTGGAGCCACCTCCCGAACCCCTCCGAACGTTACAGACGTACCCGTGTAACGAAACCGCCGCCGTGGGGAACGAACGTCGCAGTGTCCGGTGGACGTCGCCCGCAGGACTTCCGCGTCACGACGCCGTCACCGGGATACACGAGGCGTGTTCGACCTTCGTCCCCTGCCGTGGCCCCGTCGACGTGGACGAGGAACTTCGAGATTCCGCCGATCCGTTCGTCCACTGCTTCGAGCAGTGGGGACCGGGTGACCTGCAGCAGGTAGCCGCCGCCGGCTCGGGCAGACCTCCCGACCGTCCACGAGGCAGGGGTCGCAACCGTGTCTCACGGTTCGGGCGACCCCGAAGTCGATCCATCACTCTCCCGTGGCTGCCACTCCCGTCGCCGGAAGGTCCGGACGCACCCTCTCCGACGGGGCGAGCAATTGGGCCCAACGACGTCGCTGTCCAGCGGGCTATCCGACCTGCGTCTCGATAGCCTCGACGACGACGTCGAGTCCCGTCTCGGCCTGTGCGCGGGTCATCACGAGCGGCGGGAGGAGTCGGAGAACGTTACCGTGGCGGCCCGCCTTCCACACGAGAACACCCCGTTCGTAACAGTACGTCCGGACGTCTTTCACCATCGTCTTCGCCACCTTCGAGACCTCGCCGTCGGCGTCGAGGAACTCCGCGCCGACGAACAGGCCCTGGCCTCGGACCTCGGCGAGGTGGCCCGAGTCGGCCTCACGGAGGCGGTCCCGTATGTACTCGCCCAGGTCGCGGGCGTGTGCGAGCAGGTCGTGTTCCTCGACGTAGTCGATGGCCGCGAGCCCGCCGCGCATCGCCGGGACGTTCCCGCGGAAGGTGCCGACGTGGCCACCGGGCTCCCACGTGTCGTACGCCTCGTGGTACATCATCGCGCCGATCGGGAGGCCGGCTCCGCCGATCCCCTTCGCCATCGTCATCGCGTCGGGGGTGACGCCCGCCCACTCGCTCGCCCACCACTGTCCGGTCCGACCGAACCCGGACTGGATCTCGTCGAAGACGAGCATGACGTCGTTGTCGTCGGCGACATCGCGCAGCCCCTTCAGGAACCCCGCCGGGGGAACGACGACCCCGCCCTCACCCTGGATCGGTTCGACCCAGATGGCGGCGGGCTTCGGCTGACCCGCGTAGGGGTCTTCGATCGCCGTCTGCACCTGTTCGAGCGCCCGACCGCACGAGAGGTCGCCACAGCACTCCCCCGACGACGCCGGACAGACGGCACGGGCGTTCTCTCCGTCGGCGTCACCCCGTTCATGCAGTGGGTACGGGTACGGGACGTGGGTCACGTCCGGCAGGAGCGGGTCGTACCCCTCTCGGTACTTGCGGCCGCCAGTGAGGCTCAACGCTCCAGCGGTGCCGCCGTGGTACGACCCCTGGAACGCAAGCATAGCGTGCCTGCCGGTGTTGTGTTTGGCGAGTTTGATCGACCCCTCGATGGCGTCCGACCCGCTGGGGCCGCCGAAGACGACCCGGTTGTGGTCTTTCAGCCCATCGGGGGCGATGTCGTTGAGCCGTTCGATGAACTCGATGCGCGCCTCCGTCGGGAAGTCGATGGTGTGGACGAGCTTCTCGGTCTGGTCGTGGACCGCCCTGAGTACGTGTGGGTTCGAGTGGCCCACGTTGAGGACGCCGATGCCGGCGAAGAAGTCGAGGAAGACGTTGCCGTCGGCGTCTCTGATCGTGGCCCCGCGCCCTTCGTCGAGCGCGATCGGGACGCTCCGCGGATAGGCGACCGCGCTCGTGTCCACCGCGCGCTGTCGTTCGAGCAGTGCCTCCGAGTTCGGGCCCGGAATCGGGGTCGTCACGGACGGCGCCTCGGCGAAGTGCAGCTCCTGGATCGGCGGGCCGACTGTCATGCCAGACTGGTCGACGACTGCCGTGAAATAGGTTTGGCCTGGTAGCAGTCGCGTGTCACGTCTGACCCACGTGATCCTCGACGCTCCTCGTCCGTGGCGACGACGCACCGATCGATCCCGGTTCCGCCGAACGGGGCGGGGATGGCTCGTACCGGCTGGTTTCGAGCTCCGGACGGTCTCGCCCTCGTTCAACCGTCAGCTCCCCCTCCTCACCGTGTCAGCAGTGCGTCGCCCGTGGCTCCTCGGCCCCGCCCGGTCGACCGACATTCAGTATAGCGATATGTAGTTTATGCGTCGGTGCCGGGACAGACACATATCACTCACAGTTGATTTTTAACATATATTATCCGTTCGACTTTCCCGAGAGACCGGCAGATCGACCCGGACGCGTGGCCGTCGTCAGGTCAGCGAGTAGATGTGGCGCTCGTACGTCTCTCTCACCCGATCGCCCCAGTTGTGGGTGTACGTGTCGATGATGTCGCCCGCGACGTCACCCCGGAGGTACTTCACGATCCCTCGGTCGCCCGTGCGATCCCGCAGGTGCGTGGTGAAGAAGTGGCGGAAGTAGTGGGGCGTGACGTTCTCCGCACTCCCGCCTCCACTGCGGTGCCACCCCGTGGCCTCGGCGTGACCGACGACGATGCGCCGGGCGGCCTTGGCGGAGAGGCGCGTGCCCCAGTGATCTCGGGTGCGGACGAACAGCGGGTCGGCGGACGAGCGGGCGTCCGGGCGGATCGCGAGCCACTCGCTCAGGACCGTCGCGAGTTCGTCGTCGACCGGCACGACCGTCGACCGTTTACGCTTGTTCGAGTCCTCCCGACGTTCGCCGTTCGTGACCTGCCCACGGGTCGGTTCCGACGAGACGAACAGCGCGTCGCCACGACCGTCAAGCTGAGGGCGGCCCGTGAGGTCGTATCGGTCGGACGCGGCGCTCTCCGGGAGCTGGAGGTCGCGAATGTCGAGATTACAGAGCTCGCCGACCCGGATGCCCGTCTTCAGCAACGTGACCACGACGGCCCGGTCGAGCGGATGTGAGATATCCTGGACGAACAGACGCATCTCCGGAACCGACACGTCACGCCGTGTCGGGTTCGTCTCGATCCGCTCGTCGAGTTCCTCCATCACCAGCGTCATCGGGTTCGACTCGAAGACGTCGACCGAGTTCATGTACGTGTAGAATCGGTGGAGATACGCCGCGTACGTCGCGATCGTGCTGTCCGCCGCCGTCTCGCGCTGGCGGTGGAGCCAGGCCATGCAGTCACGGTTCGTCGCCGCCGCGAGCGAGGTCGATCGCTCCGTCAGGAACGTCTCGAAGTCCGCGAGCACCCGCCGGTACGCCGCTCTCGTCCGATCCGACCGCCCGTAGTACTCCATATCCTCCAGGAAGTACTCGACGGGCTGATCCGGCGTCGTCTCACTCATTGGTCACCACGTACCCTCCCTCGCGGCCGCTGTACCGGAGGCGGTTCTCCTCCTGGAGGGTGGTGAGGGCGTCGTCGAGCCGTTCCTCCACGTCGTCGACGAGTCGTTCGACCAGCTGATCCCAGTCTAGCGGACCCGAGTCCGTGAGGAGTGCGACGACCCGTTCTTCGATGCCTTCACCCTGGGGGTTGGGGTCCGAGGACGCCTCTCCAGCGGCTTCGTGCTCCGACCGGTCAGCCGACAGGAATCCGCGACGGCCCGCCTGGACCATCGTCCGGACGAACTCGCTCTGTGTCATTCCCAGGTCGTCGGCATGGTCCTCCCAGATGGACTTTTGATACGCCGGGACGTACGTCTGCACACGGGTTCGTTCCGAATCGGAATCTGTGGTCACGGTTTGGCTCTCGACCGGGACTCACATCAATTTAACTCTCGAACCGGCGATAAGGGATCTTATCTCCTATTCTGAGACTAGAACTTGTGCCGGTGCAAACTGATTATCGCCGATTATAACACTATATTTCCACGTGTGTGTCTAATTCGGTGATAATTAGTTCGGTGGCGTGAGGGAGAGCCCGCTCCTGTGTAAGGCGTGTTAACAGACATCGTGACAAGGAGACCGTGATCGGGAAGTCGTGAGGGGCGGTCGCCGTAGGTAGTCACCGGAGCGACAGCCGGCCCGTCGTCGGACCGAATCGCGTCTACCAGGCCAACCGAATCGCATCCAGCCGACCGAATTCACATCTATCCGGACAGAGGTCAGTCTCCGCCATTCGCCGCACTGCAGGTGGTGTCTACTACAGCCGTCATGCCGGTTCGGATCGGCGACACGATCGCCGAGTCGTGGCGTGAGTAACACTCTCCGGGTCGGCCTCGCTTCCGAAGACGCCGCCTGACGGCACACTGGTCGTGACAGCTCGGCAGGCACCGTCACCACGAGACACTTCGGCAGGTGACCTCCGAACTCGCGCCGACCGACGACTCAAGAAGGGCCGACTGTGGTCTCGGTCGAAATCGACCCTCGTGTCGTGCCCCGACGCACGTAAGAGGCGCACAGTGACGGTGTCGTGGTGGCTTTCTCTTTCGGTGACGACCAGGTCGTGGGAGGCCGGTCGACGGGTCTGTATTTCGTTTGAGACCGCCGAGAGGTCTCGAATCGGGAGGGGGTGTCCAGCGTCCGTCCCGTAGATGGTCGTGGATCGAAAGCTAACCATCCGATCGGTGTGTCCGGGGATGCTTCGTGGGCGGGTGAATCAGCCTGGTGGACGCGTACGCCGCCACATCGCTTCTCTGAGTACAGTGTCGACCCCGACCACGACTCCGTCAGTCCGTTCAGTGAAGTCGGGAGAGCGCGGTCTCTCGGGGTGAGATTGACCGGATAGTGGACCGAGACGTCGCCTCGATCGACAGCGTCGGACGGGATCGAGATCTCCCCGTGGGAGAGGCACGGGAGGAGACGCGGAGTCGCTAATCCGCCCGTCCGAACTCGGTCCCGGCCGAGAGCAGTGCTGGCGACCGAACAAGACATCCCAAACCAAAAATGTAACCTGGAATTTAGAATATATGAATTATTTCGTGACTCGCGTACGACTGATAAACTGCATATTGCTATATCTAATTCCCGGGACGAAATTGCCAGAGCTTGGCAGTCTGGATTTCTGCGAAGGGGGTAGCAGAAGCCGGTCACCTCTCGACCACCGTGGAGTGCGAGTCCGGCTCAAACGATCTTTTCCCGTATTTCAAGACGAAGAACGGTTTCGCTGGTGTCAATGAATTTGTACACCGAAATTATCGGAGAGAACAGGCACTATCTCACCGTACGTTGGCTGATGTGGAATTCGGGATCTGCTCTCCTGTTTCTTCGGAGTGCCTGTGTCCGAAGAAACGTGGACTGGGTGGCGTGGTAGGCACACGAACAGCAATACTGTCACGGCCGGCCGTTTTGCGGTGAAACGGCGTAAAGAGAGAGTTATGTCTGCCGTTTATTACTTGACCACGCTCCCGTGGTGGGCGGGGGCGTGATTACTACGGTAGTGCTTTACACATTGCACGATACGCTTCCCAGGCAGTCACGCTCATGGACGACTCGACCCATCCCCCACTGGCCGACCGCGTCGTGGACCTACTGGAGCGAAACGCTCGGGACGAGATCATCGAACGTCTCGATCGGATGGAAACTGCGCCAGCGGAGGATCGGAAGGCGTTGCTGCGGTCGCTCCGGACGACCGCCGGGGACTGTCCTTCGTTGCTCGATCCGATCCTCTCGGCTCTCGGACCTTTTCTCGAGGACGACGATCGATCCGTCCGGCTGACGGCCGCCAAACTGTTCGTCTGTGTCGCAAAATCGTCTCCCGAGGCTGTCGTCCCGCTCGTCCCCTCACTGTCGGAGCGACTCGCGGGCGAGAGCGAGTTCTACTACGTTCGCGCCCGTGCCGCCGAAGCGCTCGGATACGTTGCGCTCGAACGTCCCGAAGCGGTCGCCTCTCCCGAACTCCTCGCCGACCTCCGCATCGGCCTCTCGTTCGACGAACCGGAAGTCAAGGAGAAACTAGCAAAGGCGCTCGAGTGTGTCGCCCTCGGAAATCCACGCCGACTTCGACACCAGATACCGAAACTCGTGGCGCATCTCGACGACGAGAACGACCTCGTCCGAGATCACCTGTATACCGCGCTGGTCGCGGTCGGAGCGGAGTTTCCGGGGCGACTCGCTGATGCGCACGATGGCCTCGTCGACGGGTTGGACGACGACGTCCCGCAGGTGCGGGGGCGGGCCGCCGAGGCGCTTGGTCTGCTGGCTCGGTCGGGGGCCGAGGACGTCCCTCTTTCCGAGACAGTGCTTCGGGGAATGCAGGAAGACGACGACGGGGACTCGTTCGTCACTGATCGGGTTCGATTCGCCCTCGACGCGGATATGCCGGACGCGGACCTGGACCACGTCGGGACCACGCGGGGGGTTCGTCAGACGACTGATGACGCCGTCGATGCGATCCAATCACCCGACGCCGACGGTGACTACCCGCATCGGGAGTTGGAAGACCGGTTAATCGACGCGAGCGATTGTCGGGTGTGTGCGAGATTTATATAACTAACAATCGGCGCGAAACATTTTCGTCAGCAGCCAAATTGGCTAGTATCAGGCCGTGCTTAGTCAGCTCATCACGAACAGCACCAATACAATGGTTGACGATTATATTGCGCTCGGACCGCTTCAGTCGATCGTGAACCTCGGGGGGTGACAGAGTCGGTTCAGGAGACCGAATTGTGATTACACACGTATGAGTGTAAAGTCTCGGATGGGCTGTCTGTAATCAGCGAAAGGCTCCCGACGAGGTCTGTTGATATTATCAACACACTCTCGGCGTAGATGGTAGTTAACCCGACATAACGTAGGTTTTGAGTTCGTTTTACCCTGCGGATTGACCTCAGAGGAGCCGTAGACCAAGTGATCTACATCCATGGTAAATTGTGCCATAAACCACCTCGTACTGCCGTGTGTGGGGTGTTCTCACATCAGTTAGTGTGTCAGAGAATGGCTCACTCGGCGGAATTACTGAACATCCAACTCGACGGTGTGCTGGCGTCCGTGAGGAAATTGTTTGACAATATCAACAGAAGAAGGAAAACACACTTATGACCGCACTCGCTGGATGTTGACTTCGATTTGGTTAGCTGCCTCAATCAGTCTCTGAACCACTTCGTCGGTATCTTTCTGCTCGAACCGGCCAATCGTCCCACTAACCGCAATCGAACCGGCGAGGTCTCCGTTGGGCAAGTGGACCGAAGTCGCATACGTCTGTGCTCCCATAGTCTGTTCTTGGTTGTTCGAGGCGTACCCCTGTTCTCGAATCGACTCTAACTCCTCGAACAGTGTCTCGGGCTCCGTGATCGTGTGTTGAGTAAGTGGTCTGAGCCCGAGCGAGTCGACAATCTCCGCTACACGGTCATCGGGCATTTTCGCAAGAATCGCTTTCCCAGTAGCCGTGGCGTGTATCGGTATGCTACCGTTACTCGGCGTCTCTTGCTTGAGTGACCCACGCGAAGAGTACAGAACATACACGACCCCATCGGATTCGACAGCCAAGTGCGTCACGTCTCCGGTCGCAATCGCTAGCTCGTCAGCTTCTTGTCTGCCATGTTTGTATAAGGGTTGGCGCTCTCTAATGGACGATGCTATATCGAGGATCTTCAAATTAAGATCGTACACGTTGTGTTTCGACTTTCGGATGAATCCCTCCTGTTTGAGCGTCACCATGTACGTGTGAACCGTTCCTCTCGTCAGGTCTACTTCCTCAGCCACCTCCGCAACCGTCGCACCGCCTCTTTCCTCAAGCACACCGATGATCCGCCGAGCGTTTTCGACTGATTGTATCGTTCGGGGGCTTTTGTTCATACCAGGTGACGATGAGCGGACTCAGTATAAATGTGTATGAAGATATCAAACAATTACATTGGTGGCTGATCCCGGCGCAAAATCGGGTTGGTTGGCCTCGTTTCCGTCCGTGTACTGGTTATGGAAGTGCTCTCCCAAAGGTTTAGTATCGTTCACAGTAACCCCGAACTGTGACCTCGAAGTACGGAATCATAGGTGGCGGTATAGCAGGGGCGAGTATCGCGTATCATCTCAGTCAGCGAACCGACGACCCCGTTGTTCTCTTTGAACGACAATCACCCGCGTCAGAGACGACATACAAATCCGTTGCCCAATACGGGTTCTATGGAGACGAGACCCAGTATCGGATGAAACGCTACGGAATGAAACTCTATAATGAGTTCTTCCGAGATCATCGCGTGAACCCTCGGTACACATCGATGGGGATCCTGACGGTATCTACCGAACCGGACAACGCCCGCAGGATGCAAGAGGCAATCCAGAAGGGGGGTGACTCTTACTTCGGGAAGATGGGGATGGGGTTCGACAGAGATCTCGTCGAGTATCTCGACGGCGGTGAGATCAAAGAGAAGTTGCTCCTACCACCAGTCGACGACGAACCTATCAAGGGAGCACTCTTCCGTCCAAAAGTGGGGTATATGGACCGACCGCAAGAACTGGCGTATGAATTTCTCGAACGCGCGAAGGAACACGGTGTCGACGTGCATTCGAACACGGCCGTCGCCGAGGTCACGACAGAGGGGGACCAAGCCACGGGAGTGATTACCGAGGAAGGTGAGGAAATCGAGCTGGACGAGGTCATATGTGCTGCTGGCCCGTGGAACACCGAGATTGCCGAATCCGTAGGAGTGGAGCTCCCGGTTAAACACACGATGGCACCGATCCTCGTGTTACAGCCTGACGACCAGTCCGATTACACGCTCCCCGCGATCAGCCACTTCGAGTCTCCCTACGCGTTCCACCGCCGGAGCGAGGATGAGTTCCTCATCGGGTACAACCCCGGCGATGTGTACGACGATGCAGGGAGATTGGATCCGAACACGATGAGCGAGAAGGTGCCCGAGGAGATTCGAAACGAGGGAATCGAATTGCTCGGCAAGCTCGTCCCTGACCTCATCGACGCGAAGGTAGTCGAAGAGTGGGTCGGAATCCGGTCTATCACTCCTGACAAGAATCCAGTCGTAGGGTGGACGGAACTTGAAGGGTTCTCGATCGCGGCGTTCCACACGTCCGGGATCCAACTCGCCCCGGCGGTCGGGAAGATGATCGCAACGCAGGTTCTGGATGACGACCCGGGGGACTACTACGAGAACCTCTCGATAGCCCGGTTCGACGGATACACAGACTACCGCACATAGACGATCTCTTCCCGTCGTTCTCTGACTGCATTACGCCGAATCGTCCCAATCGATTTCCCTGTCTCCACCTCCTAGATCCTCGAACTGATCGGCCAACTGGGCGCTCCAGAAAACAACCGCCGTCATCTCTGGGGGATCGCTCTTGAGAACTGTGAACTAGTGTCATCGTAAGGATTAAGACGGCTTGTAGGCCACACATGGGTGGGATACGATACCAATGAATGTCCGTGGAAGAGAGATTGGTCGTGACCAATCGTACATCCTCCGGAACCTGAGCCGTGGCTTCAAGGTCATCTGGCGGGACCCGACGTCGAGGTTTGCCTTTCTATACCTCTCTGTACTCCTCGTTCTTGCGGTCGTGGGTCAGGAGATTACACCGTACAGTTACGACCGAGTCTTCTATGCGACTGAGGGAGGGGTTCTTCGCTCCGAGCCACCGTCAGTAGCTCATCCACTTGGGACCACCGCGAGTGGCCGAGACGTACTTTCACGACTCATTTACGGTGTCCAGCCGACGGTGGTCACGGGCTTCGTCGGCGGGGCAATCATCATCGGAATCGGAATGACCATCGGCGTGCTCGCCGGATACATCGGCGGGTGGGTGGAGGCGCTGCTCATGCGGATCACCGACTTCGCATACTCGGTCCCGACGATTCCGTTCGCCATCGTACTGGTCAGCTTCCTCGAGGTGGGATTCTTCGCGTCGATCATCGTCATCGGCCTCATCCTGTGGCGAGGGAACGCCCGTGTGCTGCGGTCGCAGGTGATCCAGATCAAAGAACGGCCATTCATCCTCGCAGCCAAGGCGTCCGGTGCGAGCCGAATACGCATCATCATCAAGCATATCCTCCCGAACATTGCCCCGATGGCAGCGCTGTTCTTCTCGCTTGGTGTCGGGTACGCCATACTCGTCAACGCTGGTCTCGCGTTCATCGGCGTCTCGAGTCCGTTCATCCCGTCTTGGGGCGTCATGATCCGGAACGCATACCAGTCAGGGACGATGGTTCAGGCCCCGTGGTGGTCGCTGCCGCCGGGGATACTCATCTCACTGACCGTGATGTCCGCGTTCATGATCGGTCGACAGCTGGAAGATAGCGACGACGAGCAGTCCGTCACGGGGGCTGGTCCGTAATGTCGAATCAACCACTCCTCGAAGTCGAGAACCTTACTATAGAGTACAGTACCCGCGAGGGGCCGCTCACGGCAGTCTCGAACGCGGACTTCACCGTTTCCGAAGGAGAGTACTTCGGTCTCGTCGGCGAGTCTGGCTGCGGAAAGAGTACGCTTGCAAAGTCGATCATTGGTGGATTAGACGACAACGGACGAATCGCATCAGGGAAACTGAAGTACAGGGGTGAAGAGATCCAGAACTTCACCGATGCCAAGCTCAACGAGAAGGTCCGGTGGAAGGAGATCGCCTACATTCCGCAGGCATCGATGAATAGTCTTGACCCGATGCAGCGACTCAGTGAGCAAGCGGTCGAGATTGCGAACGTCCACACGGACCTCGGTGACGACGAGGCGCTCGACCAGTTCAGTGATATGTTCGAGGTCGTTGGATTGCCGGAAAGCCGCATTCGGGACTATCCCCACCAGTTCTCCGGTGGCATGCAACAGCGTGCCATCATCGCGCTGGCACTGTTCCTCGAGCCGTCGATTATCATCGCGGACGAACCGACGACGGCGTTGGACGTTATCATGCAAGATCAGATATTCAAATATCTCGATACGATCAAGGGTTCTACGGACACCAGCATGATTCTCATCACGCATGACATCAGCTTGGTCTTCGAGAGCTGTGACGAACTGGCGGTCATGCACGGCGGACAGGTCGCCGAAACCGGAGCGATAACCGACGTGTACGATGAGCCGAAACACCCGTATTCATACCTCCTCCAGCGAGCATTCCCGGACATCCGGTACCCCAATCGAGAACTCGAGACGATCGAAGGGACTCCTCCCCAGCAGTTCGGTGACGTGAACTACTGTACGTTCGCAAACCGGTGTCCGTGGTCCACTGAGGAGTGTCGGGAAGCTGCACCCGAACTCGAGGCAACCGACCAGTCTGCCGACGGCCATCGTGCGGCATGCTTCCGAACGGAGGAGATATTCGAGCAGGGAGACCCGGACGAAAGTCTGGTGGCAATCCGAGGTGACGGTTCGTGAGCGACCCACTCTTCGAACTCGACGGGATGGAGAAGTACTTCACCCGCAGTACCGGGCTGTTCTCTTCGCTCTTCGGGAGAGACGAGTACGTGAAGGCTGTCGATGGCGTCTCGTTCACTCTCGAGGAGAACCAAGTCGTCGGTGTCATCGGCGAGAGTGGCTGTGGAAAGACGACGTTACTGAAGACGCTGATGGGGTTACACGACCCGACCGGTGGGGAAATACGGTACAAGGGCACTCCCCTGTCGTCGTTTAGCCGGGCGGACTGGAAAGAGTTCCGTCGGAACGTACAGATCATCTTCCAAGACCCGTTCAACTCCATCGATCCGAAGATGTCCGTTCAAGAGACACTGAAAGAACCGCTCAAGATACACGGCATGGATGCGTCCGAGGAGCGGATTCTGGAGGTTCTCGAACGGGTGGAGCTGAACCCCGCCAGTAACTATCTCAATCGCCTCCCACAGCAGTTGAGTGGTGGCGAGAAACAACGGGTCTCGATCGCTCGAGCACTCGTCACCGACCCGAACATCATCCTCGCAGACGAGCCCGTTTCGATGCTGGACGTGTCCACGCAAGCGTCGGTGCTCAACCTCCTCTCGGACCTGACGACTGAACTCGGCGTGAGCATGATTTACATCTCACACGACCTCTCGACGGTCGGGTACGTGTGCGACATGATCAAGGTCATGTATCTCGGGCGAGTGGTCGAATCGGCACCCACACAGGCGTTGCTGGACGACCCGAAACATCCATACACACAGGAGCTTGTCTCTGCAGTCCCGATACCCGACCCACATCACGCCCGAGACCGAACCTCGATCGAAGGTGCCGTTGCGGATCCCATCGGGATTGGGGATGGCTGCCGATTCCGCGATCGGTGCCCGGAACGAATGGATATCTGCGAGAAGAAGCCGATGAATATCGAGTGTGGTCAGAAGCGAGAGGTTGCGTGTCATCTTCACTACGACCACGAACAGCGGGTACAGGCGGGGTCGGACACCATGGTCAAGAACACGGCTGCCACGGGCCAGGAGGGTGATGACTGATGTCGACAGTTAGGTACTTCGTCAACCGAACGCTCCAGACGGTGCTGTTGCTGTGGGGGATATTGACGTTCCTGTTCCTCCTGTTCAGGGCGATGCCTGGTGACCCGGGGACGCTCATGTTGAACGCGGGAGCGAGTCCGGAAGCCGTCGCTGCGGCGAGAGCGCGGTGGGGACTCGACCAGCCGATTCACATCCAGTATCTGCAGTACACGAAGAGCCTGGCTACGTTCAACCTCGGGAACTCGCTGACCAGTGGGGTCCCGGTCTGGGAACTGGTTCGGATGAAGATATTCAACACCTTCATTCTGGTCGGCCCGGCGACGGTCGCGTTTTACATCCTCGGCTCGCTCGTCGGTGCGGTCCTCGGTTCCAAACGAGGGACCAAACTGGAGAGCTATGGCATTATTCCCTTCTTCATCCTGGGGACGATGCCATCGTTCTTCCTGAGCATCATCCTCGTGGTGGTGTTCGCGATGTACTTCGACCTCTTCCCGACGTCGGGAATGTTCTCGCCCGGTTTCCTCGCGCTGCATCCAGAGTGGCCGTGGTGGCGTCCGTACTTCACCCAGACGTTCTTGGAGCACTACATCCTGCCGTTCACGGCGGTCGTTCTCAGATACGTGTACTCGCCGCTGTTGGTGATGCGGACCAGCGTGACCGAGGTGATGGGACAGGACTTCACCTACTACCACCGGATCACCGGCCTGCCGTCAAGAAAGCGTCTCAAGCATATCTCGAAGCACGCGAGTCTACCGGTTATCACGCTCTTCCCCACGTCGATGCTGCAGGCCGTCAGTGGCCTCGTTCTCATCGAGGTAGTGTTCAATTGGCCCGGGATCGGTAACCTGCTGGTGCAATCGATCCTGGCCAGGGACTATCCAGTCGTCCAGTTCGTGTTCTTCGCTGCCGCAGTCAGCGTGGTGATCGGTAACTACGCGGTCGACATCCTCTACGGTGTCATCGACCCGCGAGTGAGCGTGACAGACGACTGAGAGCCCGCTGTATCCCCCGGTTGTCCCTTCATCGGGCATCGAACGAGAACCAGACGCCGGTCCAACTGGTCACACCCTCGGTCCTCACAGGGGGCGAGTGGCGTTCGCGATCTCGGGAGTGGTATATACGAAAACTGATACGAACACATAATTTTTAATAGATGGGTATAATGTGGTGTGATACGGAGCAACACAGAAATGAGCGAGCAACAGATGGACAGACGGAGCTTTGTGAAAACGATGGGCACGATTGCCGGGGCGACGGCTGTCGCCGGGTGTGGTGGCTCGAGTGGTGGCTCGGGTGGTGGCTCGGGTGGTGGCTCGGGTGGTGGCGATGGCTCGAGTGGAAGCGGCGGTAGTGGTAGTACGTCCAGCAACGCCAACCTCGGAGAACGGGTTCCATCACTGGCATGCCCGTACTGGTCGGACGTCGGTCGTGCCCCGACGTGTGAAGAGCAGCTCTCGATCGCTAAGCCGAACGTCGAAAACGCGCTCGGGGTTCAGGTCGAGCTCCAGCCGAAAGACATCGCGACGGTGATCTCAGAGTGGAACAACGACGTTCGTAATTTCCCCATCGCGTTCTGGTACATGGGGAACACCGGTGGCCGCCTTGATCCGAACCCGCTCATGGTCCGAAACATGATCACTCGGGCGGGAGGAGACGGACTGTTGAACTCCTCGCATTATCCATCGTGTGAGTTCTCGATGCTCGCACACCAACAGGTGTCCGCGCCGTCGCTGGAAGAACGCAACGTGATGGTTCGTGAAGGGATCAAAATCATGAGCCGAGACGCCGCTCACATCCCGACGACGAACACGCTCAATTTCAACGCGGCCAGAGGAGCGGTGAACACGGAGCGGGTCGGTCAGGCGGGGTACGCCAAGAACAACCCCCGATTCCACATCTACTCGTCGGTCGAGGACAAGGACATCATGGTGTTCAACGCCGACGGGAACACCATGACGACGTCCGCCTATCCGCGGATGGACTCCGACTCCCTGTGGAACCACCTCGTGACGTCGACGCTGATGGAGTACGACGAGAACTTCGAGCTGCAGGAGAACATGGCCGCGAGCCTCGAGACGTCCCGCGAGGGCAGGCGAGTCGTCGTCGAGGTCAAGGACGCGACGTTCCACAACGGCGACCCTGTCACCGCAGAGGACGTCCAGTACACGTTCCAGTGGAACCACGAGAACGGCAGCGTCGTCCCCGACCACACGTCGATTCCCTACGAGAACGGTGTCAACGGCATCGAGATCGTCGACGACAAGACCGTCGAGTTCAATCTGGAACAGGCGTACTGGCCGTTCATCACCAAGAAGCTTCAGAAGCGCGGTATCTACCACAAGCAGTCGTTCGTCGAGTCCGGGGCAGACGAGAATCCGTCCAGCTTCACACTGAACGAAATCATTGGCTGTGGTCCCTTCCAGGTCGCCAACTTCCAGGAGGGACAGTCGGTCACGCTCGATCCGTTCCCGGACTGTGCGTCGCACGACCCACCGGACCAGCGGAAGGTGTTCCTGTCGTTCGACAGCAAGCAGGCCGCAGCCCAGGGACTGCGAGCCGGCGAAGTCGATGTCGTGTCACAGCTTCCGACCGGGCTGTTCGACCAGATGGAGCAAGCAGAGAACGTGCAGACGAACGTGTTCAATGGCTTCATGGGCTACCACTTCCACCCGCACCACGGCGTCGCGCCGACCAAATTCTTAGAGTTCCGTCAAGCGTGGGGGAAGGCACTCAACAGACAGGAGATCAATCAGGTCTCACAGTCCGGGCTCGGCGAACTCCAGTTCCACGGGAGTCACTTCATCACCACCCATCCGTCCTATCCCGAAGACGACAACGACGTCTACAAGTACACGACCGAGCCCACGGGAGAGCCCGATGCCGCCAGGCAGTTGCTCGAAGAGAACGGCTGGGGCTGGGACAGTCAGGGACGCCTTCACTACCCACCTGACGCCGACCTGAGCCCGCTCTGGCCGGCGGAGGGAACCCCCTCTGAAGAAGACTTCCCCTGCCTCTCGGAGCTCCCGGAAGACTAGTTCACAGGACGCCCTGCATCTCGGCGGTCGTTATCGAGTTGCTGATCTCTCTTTCGATCACTGCTTGGACGTGTGCTCCCTGAAGTCGGCAGTCTATCTCCCCGTCGACGACGAACAGCGTCGTCGGGCCTCCGACGACGTCATAGCGCTCTTCGAGCAACCCGGCACACGTCGGGCCGTACACCGACAAGAGCGTCATCTGGTCGTGACTCCCTTCGAAGGTCGTCTCGAGCGCTTCCCGCATCACGTCACAGTCCGGACATTGTTCGCGCCAGATGTACACCACGGCGAGCGGGAAGATAGAGAGCATTGCCGGGAGCCGCTCTCCACGGATCGGGAGAAACAGCTCCGGTGAGCCAGCTGTCTGCGAGGTGGGATCGGTGAGCTTGTCGAGCAACACGAGAACTCGAACGCTCTCGACGAACTCTATAGACTCCACCATATCACGAATTGCGAGGTAACGGGCGACGAACTCCGAGTCCTCGGCTGCGGCCGACGTGAGCCTATCCACGTGGCGAGAGGGTGTGCCAACTTGGGTGACGAGGTCTGTGATGTCGGCTGTGCCGTTGGTTATCTGGTCGTGGTATTGTGTGGCCCGCGATTCGAATTCAGTCGACAGTTGGATCGTTCCGTCGTCCCCTTCTGTCAGTAGGCCGGATTGAACCAGGCGTTCGAAAAGCTTGTTTTCGTCCATTACGACTGATGAGCCTCGCTGATTGTATAGACTTTTTGGGAATGAACCACGCCTAAACAGCTAGTTCGACGGCTATCCGGCCTCGTCAACAGAGGTGGTGTCGCCTTCGGCCGGCCGAATCCGCTTGAGTTGGTCCGCATCGGTAAACAGGTGCTCCCCGACGAGGATACTACTGCTCATGCTCGTCAGTCCCCCCGCCGCGAATATCATCGACATGATCGCAAACTGGTAGAGCGCTGCGTACAGCGGATTCTCGCCCGAGAGGATCATCCCCGTCATGATTCCTGGAATCCACACCCAGCCGAGACTCTTGAGTGAATCGATCGTCGGAATCAGCGCTGCTCTGACGCCCGTCTGTACGTGCTGGGTGATGACTGCAGACGGCGGCGCGCCAAGCGCCAACCCCGCCTCGATTTGTTCACGGTTCGCACGCACTTCACCTCGGACCCGATCAAGCGAGAGGGAGTTGATCTTCATCGCGTTGGCGATGACCATACTCCCAACGGGGACGATGTCTCTGACAGTCGATTCGATCGCCCCGGTCAGTGTCATCAGGACGACGACCGTCCCTGCACCGAACGAGATCGAGAGCAACGAGACGCGTGTGACTCCTGGGAGCCCTTCGCCTCGGCTTTTCGAGATCCACGTCGCTCCTCCGATCATCCCGAGCAGAATGAGCCAGCTCCAGAAGTACTGGACGGTGAGCAGAACACCGATGAGCGAACCCATGACGATAACCTGCACGAACCCCCGGACGAGTGCGATGCTGAACTCCCGCTCGAGGGCGAGGCCCCGGAGACGGGAGACACCCACGACGACGAGAGCGATAGTAACAGCCGCCCCGACTTGGAGCAGTCCCTTGAGGACTACGGCGTCGACTCCGTTACGGAGTGGCTCCAAGAGGACATCCCCAATCATGACGGCAGGACCTCTCGAGGCGTTCCGAGTTCTCTGACCACGCCGTCTTCTAGCGAGAGCACGGTATCTGCCAACCGTCTCGCCTGCGCTACGTCGTGAGTGACGATGACACAGGCGAGCCCTTCGTCGTTGATGACGTCCCGCAGGAGGCTTTCGACCTCCCTCTCCGTCTCCGTATCGAGGTTCGAGGTCGGTTCGTCGAGCAACAGTGCGTCCGGGTCGTTCACGAGCGTCCGTACCAGTCCGACGCGCTGAGCCTCGCCTCCGGATAACTCGCTCACGTCTTTCAGCTTGTCGTCGAGAAGCTGAACCGAGGACAACAACTCGTGTACTCGTTCCTCGGGTATCGGTTCGTCTCTGAGCGCGGGTCCTCGAACGGCGTTCTTCCAGACGGTTTCCGGTATCAGCGCGGGGTTTTGAGGCACGAGGCCGATGCGTTGTCGCAAAACTCGTGGGGAGAGCTCGCGGTAGTCGACGCCATCTACGTACACAGAACCTGCAGACGGCTCGTCGAGCCGGTTGAGCAGACGAAGGAAAGAAGACTTCCCCGCCCCGGAGGGCCCAACCACAGCCAGTACCTCTCCTCTCGAAACACTCACCGAAACCGAATCGACGACGGTCGTTCCGTCGACGACGCGAGTCAGGTCCACTGTCTCTAGCAACGGCGTCTCGTGTGAATCCGTGGCTGGTGTGTCGGTGTCCATCTGTGAGTGGGATCGCGACGCCGGAACCACCGCAGAACGTTCTCGGGACGTCCGGCACTCATCATTACGCGCAGCCGAGACTAAAACTACCGGTACCAGAGACAATCACCCAGTCGTCGCCTGTCGCCCAGAGGTGCTCACGAATCATCGGTCGTCCTAATTGTGAGCACGGGCCGCTCCGAATTCAACAGAATCGACTGCGTCGTACTTCCGAACATGGCTTTCCCGACCGGCGAACGTCCACGTCCCCCAATAACGAGATAGTCCGCGTCGAGTTCTTCAGCGATGGAACAGATTTGCGCCTCCGGTTTGCCGACTCGTCCCTCGACAGTGACTCGCTCCCGCTGTGTCTGGTCAAGGGTCGTCTCGACCATGCGCCTGGCGAAGTCCGCAGCACGTTCGGTCTCACCCGAAACACCAGTATCGGAGTACCCAGGTAACTCCCGCATTGTCTGGATGTGTTCTTCCATCGCCTCGTCAGGAATCACGTGGACCACGACAAGCGTCTCGTCGTACGCAGCCGCCAGGTCTGCGGCTGCCTCGATGACTCGTTTCGACGCCTCTTCTTCCCCAATTGCTGCTACTACGACCATAGCCCTGAGTTCTAAATCAAGAATAATAAAACACTACTAGAGACGCAGAAGCCAGCGGACCGATTCCGGTCTCGATGCGACAAACAGCAGGTGAGAGGGGGGTGGTGTCCGGAGCAGCCCACTATCACGGTGGGAGTGCCGGCTACTCACCCAAGCTTTAAGATACTGTAGTCGGAACCGGTTATGTGACTCAATAGCATGGGCTATCAAAACGGAAAGGTGCCTGTTCGATGAGCGAAAATAGAGGTTACCACATCATCGGAGGGGGTATCGTCGGTGCGAGCATTGCGTATCATCTCGGTCGTCGAACTGACGAACCGGTTCACGTTTACGAGAAAGGCCGATTAGCGAGTGAGACGACTAGGAAGTCGCTCGCGTTCTTCGGATTTTATGGCGACGAGACGCAGTATCGCATGAAGCAGTATGGGATGGAGCTGTACAACGGGTTTCTGTCGTCTCCACGCGCAGATCCCGGATACGTCACTACTGGACTGCTCAACGTCTCGACCACCGAAGAGGGAGCGCGAGCGCTCCAAGAGGAGGTTGCCGAACGGAACGAACGTCTCGCCGACGCCAAGGGAACGGCTGTCGACACGTCACCGGTCGACTTCATCGCTCCGGACGACCTCAAACGGGCAGCCGTATTGCCATTTCTCGACACCGACGTTGTCACTGGGAGTGTGTTCAGGCCACAGGTCGGCTACTTTCGCCCGCGAGAGTTGGCACTCGAGTTCATCGAACGGGCTCGAGACGAAGGGGTGGTCTTCCACGAACACACTGCGGTCACCGATCTCACAGTCGAAGACGGTGTGCTGTCCGGGCTTTCGGTCGACGGTGAGTGGCGTCCAGCAGATGAGGTGATCTCTGCGGCCGGGCCCTGGAACCCACGGGTCGCGGCGATGGCTGGCGTCGACTTACCGGTCAAGCACACCCTCGCACCGGTGCTTGAACTGAAGCCAAAGGAACCGATTCCGTACACGCTTCCGTGGATTACACACCGAGAGTCCGGGTTCTCCATTCGTCGGAACGCTGATGGACGTGTACTGATGACCAACCATCCGCCGGGTGGGTACGAGGAGGCGACGGAGTACGACCCTGAGACCGTCGACGACTCGTTCCCGCCGGATCTACAGAGTCGCGGTCTTGAGGTACTCGAATCGCTGCTCCCGACCGTCGAGACGTTCGACGTCGTCGACGAGCGCGTGGGAATCCGCTCATCGACGCCGGATAAGAATCCGATCGTTGGCTGGACGCGCGTCGATGGCTTCTCTGTCGCGGCGTTCAGTACTTCGGGGATCCAACTCGCTCCGGCGACGGGGAACGTAATCGCCGATCAGCTCATTGACGACGACCCGTCCGAGTTCTACGAGGGACTCTCGGTCAGTCGCTTCGAGTCGTATGTAGACCACAAATAACTGTCCTTCCCACGAATCAGCGAGATCAACAAGCAGACCGTTAGCGCCGCAAAATTTTATTTTATTTTATGATGGGGGCGAAAATATTAAGATAATGAGTCTCAAGTAGGTAATATGGGACAGAAAATCACAGTCCTTGGTGCAGGTGCTGGGGGTCTCACGACGACCGCTGACCTCACACTCCAGGGTCACGATGTGACACTATTCGAGCTGCCGAAGTTCGAGTCGAATCTCGATGCGATTCGGAAAAACGGCGGTATCGATATCACGGGCGCCGCAAGCGAAGGTCACGCAGAGCCGACCACGATCACGTCGGACCCTGAAGAGGCGGTAGCGGATGCTGAGCTCGTTATTCAGGTAGTCCCGAACTTCGCGTTCGAGCCGTTTGCCGAAGCTGTCGGCCCGTACCTCGAGGAGGGACAGGCGTTCGTCCTCCTCTCAGCTAACACCATGAGCGCGCTCGAGTATCGTGAGATACTCAAGAATGTGGGTGCCGAGGAGGTTCGACTTGGGGAGACACCCTCACTTGCGTATGCGGTGCGAAAGACCAGTCCAAGCGGCGTTAACGTTCTCGGGATCAAACGTGAGCTGTCAGTTGCTGGGGTTCCATCGAAGCACTCATCGCAGCTCGCAGAGTTACTCGACGAGGTATTCCCGTTCACGATCACTGCAGCCGAGAACGTCCTGGAGACGAGCCTCTTCAACGCGAATCCGGTGATCCACCCCGTTGGAGCGCTGCTGAACGCTGGTGAGATTGAGTCGCCTGAGGACGAGTATTACCTCTATCAGAACGTTACCGACTCTATCGGTCGGGTGATGTCGAAAGTCGATGAGGAACGAATACGACTCGGCGAAGCGCTCGGATTGGAGGTGAAGACGGTCGGTGAACTCTTTCACGACTGGTATGGTATCGGTGAGCACGAGTTCTACGCGACGACTGTCAACTCTCTCCGAACGAGCTCGATCCACGGTCCGATTCAGGGGCCAGACTCTCTCGACCATCGGTACGTGACTGAAGACGTCCCATACGGTCTCGTTCCACTCTCTGAGATGGGGTCGGCCTGTGGTGTAGAGACACCGACAATCGACTCACTGATCCAGCTCGCCGAAGATATGCACCATACTGATTATCGCGAAGAGGGTCGAACACTTGCGGACTGCGGCGTCGCTGACACTGACCGAGAAGCCCTCCTGAGCGTCGTAACCCGTCAGAACGTTCACGCGTAGGTTATCGACACGCCCGGCTACCGAAACGACCGTCCGAGTCGATTCCGAGTCAGACCTGACTGCACCGTTCGACGATGGAATTGCTTGTCAGGAACGTGAACGGAAAATCACAGCACGATGCGTACCGACCGCCAACTACCCCTTCCCGATGAAACCAGCCAAAACCCCAACTATGAGCATGACAGACGACCCGACAGTATGGAGCAGCGCCCAGACGACCATGATTTCGAGCCGTGAGGTTGAAGAACACCTCCAGATGGCTGACCTCGTCCCGGCAGTCGAGGCAGCCTTTGCTGCCTACGAGAACGGGACTGCACAGATGCCCCCGAAATCGTACATCGACCTGCCCCGCTACAACGGTGATTTTCGCTCGATGCCCGCGTATCTCGAGACTGATGAGTGGGAGGCCGCTGGCATCAAATGGGTGAACGTCCACCCAGACAATCCAGAACGGTTCGATCTTCCGACGGTCATGGGAACGTTCGTGTACACCGATCCGGAAAGTGGGTATCCTCTCTCGGTGATGGACGCGACAACGCTAACGATGAAGCGAACGGGAGCTGCAGCGGCAGTCGCGACCGACCACCTCGCCGTTTCGGATGCCTCGTCGCTTGGTATCGTTGGAGCGGGTGTTCAGTCGTACGCTCAGCTTGAAGCCATCGCCGAAGTCAGGCCAATCGAAACGGTCGTTATCAGTGATCTTGACGACGATCGGCTACAACGATTCGTCGAAACCTTCGAATCAGAGTTCGATGTCAGCACCGGGACGATCTCGGAGGCTGCGTCGTGCGATGTACTCTCAACGGTAACACCGGTTGAGTCACCTATCGTTTCGAATGACGACCTCGGTGACTCCACTCATGTCAACGCGATGGGGGCAGATGCCGAGGGAAAACAGGAACTAGAGACGGATATTGTACGCGACGCGTATCTCGTCATCGACGACTTCGACCAGACCACACATTCTGGCGAAATCAACGTACCGTGGAACACGGAGGTGATCGACGAGACCGATATCGACGCAGAGCTTGGTGCGATTGTGGTTAGTGAGTCTCCCAACGGTGACGTCAGATCCCAGCCCACGGTGTTTGACTCGACAGGATTGGCTATCCAAGATGTCGCTGCTGCGCGGGTTGTCTATCAGGCCCTCGACGGTATCGGTAGGCAATTCGACCTGACGTCCTGACTCTCGATACGAACTGTCCGTGGAGATGTGAGTGCCAGATCGCGTTCGGTTCGCGAGTCAGGCTCCGACTCGAATCGGAAGCCCGCCTCGGTGCTCTGTGAAGTTCGAGACCGGGCTTGAGAGAAACCAGTGCTGTTCAGCTCTGTGGGAACTTGTCTCTGAAATCGACGGCCTCTGTGGCTTTTTGCCGAAGGGTTAGAACAGCCCGACGATGAACCCAAGTCCCATCACAGTAAGGACTACCCCGGAGAACACCGGAAGATACGGAGTGTACTGTTCGACTTTCTCTTGGGAATGTTGGTATCCAGCGATCAGCAGCATGGTCAGTGTGACGATTCCAATGATAACCGTAAGTGCGTATGCACTCATCAATTCGAGGCAGTAGTTCGAACCGGCACAGAGTGCGATTATCTCGAACTCCTCCTCGTGAGCGAATCCGAGGAGGAAAGCGAACCACGCAATCCCGAGGAGTCCACGGTCGGCTGTTCTGTCGAGGTCCCCGTGGGAGTGATCACCAACGAACGGAACGATCTCTTTAATGCGTGAGACGATTCCGCGATCATCATCCGAGTGGCCGTGGTGGTCATGGTCGTGTCCGTGGTGGTCATGGTCGTGTCCGTGGTCGTGGTCGTGGTCATGGTCGTGGTCATGGTCGTGGCCGTGTCCGTGGGAGTGACCATGACGGTACTCACGAACGCCAAGGAAAATTAGCAGTATTCCAGCCACGATGCTGACCGGCCCACCGATTTGAATTCCCCCGAGTACCGAAAGCGGTTGGTTGATCTGTGTCAGGTTGAAGTACCCTTTTGCATAGAAGAACACTGCGACCATCGCAATACTGCTGATGAGGTGTCCGACTCCGAGGATGAAACTCGCCGCAAACCCGTATATCCATTTGTTCGTTTGATCAAGCGCATACGAGGCAGCGACAGGCCACCCGTGGCCTGGCTCGATACCGTGAATAGCGCCGAGCACGAGTGCCCCAACCAGCAGTCCGAGCGCATCTCCGTGTAGCATGGTCGTACTACTGAATCTGAGAGATGAGTGAATAACAGTTGTTAATACCCAAACCGGTGTCCGGTCATACGCAGGACTCTTCAGGAGCCGCGATGACGTGTAGCTAATGCGAACGAGCTTCAACATTCCAGACGAGTTGGTCGAAGAGTTTGACCGGGTCTGGCAAGACGAAGGACTTGACAACCGCTCACGAGCGGTGAGGGAGGCGATGCAAGAGTACATCGAGGCCCACTCACGGCTTGAAGAGTTGACCGGAAACGTAGTTGCACTCATTGCGTTCGACTACCGTCATCATGAGGTAATCGAAGAGTTACATTCTGTTCAACACGGTTATCAAGACGTCATACTCAACACAAGCCACACGCATCACGGGGACTGGTGTCTCGAATCATTGTTTTGCCGAGGAACCGTCGGGCGGGTCCGTAGACTCAGCTATCAGCTACGAGACTTCGATGGGGTACACCGGGTGAAGCTCATGGTTCTCCGTGACGACGAGCAGTGAACTCCTTTCCGGACGCTCTTGTGGCGTAGATTGTTGGTGAATTAGAGTGCAGTTTCGAGGATGGTTCTCAGAGCTTCTTGACCTGGTTTTTCGAACACATCACGGTGGAGCAGAAACGCTCGAAGATACGGTGTGAGTCTGTCGTTCGAGACGCCTCAATATCGACTCGGTCGACACTTGGCGTACTCGTCCACTAAATTACTGAAGAATTGCTTGCATTTCCTTTCGGTTTCTGTGAGCGATCCGTCGGTGATTTCTCGTTCCCAGTCATTCGACCATCGTGTTTAATTAAGCGAATTATGCCAGACTACGAAGGATTGCAGCCACGATTCCGCGGTCGGCAGCTGCGCGTTCGAGAACATATTTGAAAACAAATATTTTCTGCGTTTTACCTCACAAAAGACACGTTCGATAGCGCTTCGATTTCCACGGTGGCACACGCGAAATCAGAGGCCGAGTCGATCGAGTGCAGCGTTGAGATGGGCGGCGTCATCGACGAGAAGCGTGACGTCCGACGGCTGCTGTTTCTCTCGAAGTTCGCGAAGAAACAGCACGGTAAGTTGCGTTGTCCGCGTCTGAAACAGCCGAACGTGGAGAAATTGATTCGTCTCGGGATCGACCGCCACAAACAGCCAGTGACACTGGCCGTTGACGCGAATCATCGTCTCGTCAACCGCAATCTAATTCGATTCGACGTCGCTGTCGGGCTGTAGACCGGCTTTCTGTACCCAGTCGTGAATCGCCGTTCGACTTCGCTCGACACCCAACTACTCAAGATGTTGTTTGGTATTCGAGAGTGATAAATCCGCGAAACGGAGCTGAATACCCACTTGAATTGCGGACTCGGGTGTCCGCTGTCACTCCACAAACTCCAATTCGATCCAATCGACATTTCGGCTGAGGCGGTCGATTTCTCGCATAAGGCAGTCAGAAATTGACCGCCTCGTTCCTAGCTTAACACGACCGGCCAGCTTCGCCGGAAAGCTTTCCCGCTCGTCCATCGCGACCAGCTGTAGATGGCGACTCGATACGCTGATACTACTCTGGATGTCGATGCTGATCGATGGTACTACACGAAGTTCAGTGTTGAGCGGTATCGACAAACAGTTGAATGGGAGAGTGTCAAGAAACCCTTCGACCAGACCGCAGAGGCTGTCCGAGCCCTTCTGGAGGCATATCAGTCGGCGGGAGTGTTCGGAGATGCAGAGCTGACGGCGCTGAAGTCGACGACGCTGAAGTCGGTCCAATTCCCCGTGGGGAGCCGGTGCCGACGCCGACGACTGCAAGGGCAGAAATCGGGGAAGGACAGTCCAAGTGGCCCATTGGAACTGTAGCTCCAACCGCTGTAGAGGACTCTGGCGCGAAGAGATCGATGGTTCGGCTCACAGTCACGGTTCCGGGGGTCCAAGGAGATATGTGAAACTATCACTTATCTCGCTAGACGATGGCCGTCGAGGAGGTACTGTTGCCATAGCTTCTGGATCGTCAGCCGACGTGGACGGACGTACTGGCTGGTGTATTCGCCGTCGTCTGGGTGATCGTCGAACTCCGTGACGACGCCCTCTCGTGGGCGTGGTTCACAGTTGGATTCATCTCGTTTCTCGTCGCTGGTGGTCCTGTCACTCGATCGATAATTGGTCAATCTGTTGGCGACTGGTTTCGGGCAATCGATCCCACTGATCGGGGACTCGTCGTTCTCCTCTTCGCCATCGTCGTCTGGGCCATCTACGCGAGGTTCGACGTACCGAGTCGACCGATCACCAGTTTTACCGTCGGCCTGATGTGTGCCATTGGGTTGCTCGTCCTCACCCACGTCCTAATCGCCGGTCGGCCCGAAAGGTGGGGAGTGGGTAAGCCGTTCTCGGTATCCGGTTAGACCTCTGGTGCAGTTCCGGAGCTCGTTGCAGCGACCACGTTGGGATCACCGCGATCCCCGTCGTCCTCGGCGAGCTGCAGGTATGCCGAAGCCGTGACCCCGTAGATGAACGTGAACAGAATACTGTTGAGCAAAACGGACACGAGGTCGCCGATCGTGGATGCGCCGGCCACCTGAAAGAGCGCGGGGACGGCACCGATGAGCGAACCGCTGATTCCGGAGAAGACGACGATCACAGCCAAGCGAAGCCGATTCCCCTTCGAGAGGCTCCAACTCCGCTTGAGTGCGCTGAGCACGCCGCGGTCTTCCACACCGACGGTGAAGATGACGAACAGGAAACACACCGCGAGGAACAGTCCCGGGATGAAGAACAAGACGAACCCGATCATGATCGCGAGGAACACGACGATTCCCCCGACGAGCATCGTAAGCGTGGCTCGACCGATCCGGCGGGTATACAGCTCCGTGGGAAACGACGAGAGCCGCGTCATCGGGCGAGCGAATGCCCGGGCGAGGATCACGAAGTAGACTGCCGTGAACAGGAACGCTCCGAGCAGTATGGCGCCCGCAACGGTCCCCGAGACCGGTAACGATAGGCCGATGACGTCGGCTGCCTCGGGGGGAACTTCGGCTGCAATCAGTGTGTTGAGCGACGTGACGAGCAGCAGCTGTTGGGCGAACAGGAGGGCCAGCAGGACGACGCCGGTTCGAGTCAGCACTCGTCTGGTTCCGTCAGTAATCGCATCGATGAGCTGGAGGGCCATCGATCTCGACCACAATCGGCTCGGACATAAACCCTCGAGACGCTCAAACGAGACTCGTACTCACCCAGCACCCGAACCAGCGCCGACCGCGATATCGACCCCCACTCATTTGAAACTGGTCGTGCAATCCTCACGGTACCGTGCGAGGTGTCGCCCGGCCATTACCAGCATGCACGAACGGACCACCGACACCCTCTATAGGCTCTCGAGGACCGTCGGACGCTACGTCAACCACGACGACGTCCTGACCCGGTTCGCGTCGTTGTGGGTGATCGTCGCGACACTCTTCACCATCGCCTGGGTCGGGAGTTACTCCCTCCTGCCGCAGGGACTCCTGCGGGGAGCGAATCCGGGAGCGACGGGCCGGTATGCCGGGAGCGTCACTCGAGAGTTCCTCTCCCTGTTCGCGTGGAACGTGGGTGTGTCTCTGATCGCGGTCGGGGCAAACACGTTCCGATCGGTGAACACGCCGCTCGGATACGTACTGCAGGTCATCCAAGCGCCTCGGTATGGCGTGGTGTGGGGGACGGGCTCACTGGCGATCGGAGGTGGTACTCGTGTCACGCCGTCGCTCTCGGTAGTCGGCGAGCGGAGCGGGCCGATGGAACTCACGGCGATCATCGCGATCGTCGTCGCCACCGGAGGTGTCATGATCTGGCATCAGACGTCGGGACCCCGATGGAAGGAGCCATGTGACCGAGTTCGGTCCCCTCGTGACTGGTCGTTGACCCGTCGGGAATGGATACTGCTCGTCGGCGGGTACGCCCTACTCGCACTCGCGAACTATCGCGAAGCGCTCGACATCGCCAGCGTTGCTGGATGAGGCACATCAGTTCTCGGGGACGCTCATTGCCTCGGCCAGATTAGTCCCGAGCGGTCACGAGCGAGATTACAGGAACGCTATCAGTACGAGCGATCCCTGGGCGACGGTTACGGTCGCGTGTGTGACCGTGCTACCCACGGTCCCCCATCGTTCCCTGACAACACCGAAAGTCAGGGTGAGGAGTATGTCTTGCCGGAAGTGGGCGACTGCGAGGATGTCAACGATACTGTGTAGTCAAGTAGCTTCTCAGTTACAGGGAATCAACACTACCGAATTCTGCTTCAAGAACATCTACATATCCATGGAACGAACAACGCTCAAGAACGCTAGTATCGGGGCTCTCATCGGCTTGGTGCTGACGTTCGTCCCGCTGATCTCGCTCCTCGCTCCACTGGTAGGCGGCGGCGTCGCCGGATACCGCGAACGTCGGGGCGCGAAGGGTGGACTCGTCCCCGGTGTACTGGCGGGCGCGTTCGTAGCCGTTGGTGGAATCGTGATACGGACCGTGTTCGCCACGCTCCGTTTCGGAATCGAGGGCGCCATCCCCATCGCCGGCGTGCCACTGCCGACGTTGCTGGCCGCTCTGTTCGTCGGGACGTTCCTGACGGTAGTCGCTGCAGCTGGCACCGTCCTCGTCGCCGCTATCGGTGGCGCACTCGGTGGCGTTCTCGAAGAGGACCGTAGCCGACGCCAGACGGACGAGACCATCGCCGACACCATCCCCGGTACCGCCCCGCGGACCCGTCGGATGGTGATCGCCCTCGTTAGCTTCGTCGCGGGGCTCGTGACGTTCGTCGCAGTTGGATTCGGAGTGACAGAGGTGCTTGACCCGTACATCTGGCCGTCTGCGCTGGTCGGACTGCCGGTCGGGGCGATCCTCGGTGTCACGGTCTCTGTGCTGGGCTACCATGTTCTCACGACACGGGGGGGACGCCGACAGGAGGACGACGAGTCTTCCGGCGCGATATAGACGACCCTCCCACTCACCTTCGAATCGACGCATACCGCTCGATACCCACCTTCATCGATCGGGTCGGTGTCACACGTCGAGAGGACTATGACGGTGACGCGACGTGGCTATTGATGCAGTATCGGTACCAGTTCCGTCGTCCCACCGATACCCGGAGGGATAGAATTTTTCCTCTACGGCGTGGAGGCTCGGGACGAGGAGAACGCGTGCGATTCCTTGAGTACGTCAAGAACGGTGAGTGGTCGACGGTTCTGGGCTATCTCCTCTTCGTCGTCCTGATGGCGGCCGGATATTACTACAATATCACGTTCGTCCAGCTCGGGTTGATCGACCTCGGGACCCGTCTAGTCGGCATGTCCGGAACGTCCGTTTCTACCTGGATGGCCGCCCTCGCGCTGCTGACGTTCCTCGTGGCGGTCGGTACCGGCGTCACGATGGATCGGCGCAACTGGAGTACCGACCTTCGGACCAAACTCCGCGTGTTGTTGCTGGTCGTCGTGGTCCAGTTCGCATTGACAACCGTCGCTCCGGGTATCCGGACAGTATCGGGGTTCGGCGTCTGGATCGTGATCGCGTCGGTCGCGCTCGGTGTCGGCTTTCCGATTTCGTTCAGCCTCACTATCGATTTTATCCCCGTTCCGGACCGCGGGTACGTCGCGGCAGTGATCACCGCAGTTACGTACTTCGTGGCCAACGCTGTCCCGCTCGACTGGTCGATCGAGGTGTTCAGCCGAATGATGCTGGTCGCGATGGGGCCGGGGATCGTCGTGCTCGCGGTGCTGGCCTCGGATCGGATCCACGTTCTGAGCGATGTCGTCGATGAACTTTCCCTTCAGCACCGCGAGTTCGGTCGTGGTCGGTTCTGTCGGCCGGCGCCGATCGGGACGCGGAGCCTGGCGTTCTTCGTGCCGGTCGTGCTGATGTTCGGTGTGTTCTTCATAGATAGTCTCGGCTTCCTCCGGATCATCGAGACGCCGGCGCTCGTCCTCACCTCCTGGCAGTCCCCCTCGATCACGACCCGTCTCTCGATCGCTGTCGTCCACGCCATCGGGGCGCTCATGGCTGGTGTCCTCTACGTGAACTTCGATCGCAACGGTCTGTTCCTCTGGGTGTTTGCCCTCTTCGGGTTCACGTACGTGCTTTATACCTCCGACCTTCGGATGGCGGCACTGTTCCCGACGGTCGGAGGGGACACCCCTTCTATCGTCAATCCGTTGTTCTACTCGCTTACAGTGAGCTTCTACACGACGCTGAACTTCGCGCTATGGCCCGACCTGTCCACGGCGGAGACGATCGGCACACACAGCGCCGTCGGAATCGGGATGGCCGGCTGGCTGGCCACGTTCCTCTCGACGGCTGTCGCCCTCTATCTCGAACACGCCGAGTACACCCTCCTGTCGCACCTGAATCTCGTGAACGCGCTCGCGCTCCTGCTGTTCTTCGGGCTCGCAGCCGGGATCTACGTCCGACGCATGGTCACGATTTCGAGGGGGCGGTCGGCGTGACGTCACTCACGGGCGGGGGTGGTGACTGATGACGCCGACCGAGATTATCCCGCTACTCGTGGTCGTCCTGCTGCTGCTCTCGGCATCGGGTGTCGATCCGGAGTCGATGGAGGTCGTCTTCGACGGCGATCATACGATCTCCGCGGCCGACGACGCGCTCGTCGTCGGTGGAGGGACCGCGTCGATACCGTCGGACGCGACAGTCGAGACCCGGCTCTTCGTCGTCGGTGGCGACGTGCGGATCGACGGCCAGATAGACGGGGAAGTCCGCGTCTTGGGCGGCAACCTCACGGTGACCGATGGAGCCGAGATCACGGGTGAGCTTCAGACCATCGCCGGTAACACCCGCGTTGCCGACGGGGCACTCGTGGGCGAGCGGACGGCACTGGACGTGACTTCACAGCCTCGTTCGCCCCTCGCCAGCGTCGGCTGGTTCGTCCTCCAGTTGTTCGCACTTGGCGGACTGGGAGCGCTGCTTGCTCGACGGCGGCCGGGGCTCCTCGAGAACGTCGGCGACTCGATCGCTCACCACACGGCCGTGAGCGGCGTTGTGGGATCGATCGCCGGCGCGGCGCTGCTCGTCCTGTTCGTCTACATGGCGTTCACGCTGATCCTCCTCCCGATTAGCGTTCTGGGTCTGCTCGCCGAGCTCTTCGTCGTCGTCTACGCCTACGCCGTCTACGGGTACCTCATCGGCAGTCGATTGCCAGTCGAGCGGGCGGACGTGGCAACGGCCGTCGGAGCCGGTCTGTTCCTGATCGGCATCGAGGCGCTGGGGCGCGTTCCGGTGGCTGGATTCCTCCTCCAGTTCCTGCTCGTGACCGTCGGGTTCGGAGCGGTCCTCATCACGTACTTCGGGCTTCAGGAGTTCGAGCCTGCCCGGATTCCCGAGTGAGAACGAGATGTATCTCCCGAACGGACCAGTGCGTAGGGGATTCCGAAAGGACTTGCAGGAGGGGGGACAGGTGTGGTCGTCCACGACAGATTCACCGGAGGACGAGGTGGGCCACGACGGCGACATTGATAGCCACGCCGATGACGCCCTTCTCGACCAGCAGATCGACTTGGCCGTCCCGCGTCGCGAACGATGCTGCACAGCCGGATTCGGCGGCATCGAATCGAGGCGGAAAGCTCGATCGGGTCTCTTTCGGGTCTTTTCGCAGCCGGGCGTGGAACCACATGAACGAACTCATCCGACGAGAGTCGGCGTGTAGATATATATTGTCTGGAAAACAACTTCCACTCACAGGGGTCTAAGATGCCGCCAGATCTGATCACCGGTCGAGACGTTGAGCTGATAGCGATCGGGATCGTCTCCCTACTCGCTGGTGGTATTTGGGCCATAAAACCGGATCGTTCGATAGACCTGGTTCCGCTGGGTACGTTTTTACTGTTGTCAACTCTGAGCTTCTTCCTAGCTTGGGTGGACATACGCGCGAGAGGTAACCTCTCCAATCGGCGGGAGACGTAACAGAGGGAACGGCATCGCTTCCGGTGGTTCGTCGATCCGACTGCGGGTTTGGACGGTAGTAAAAAGACAGTCCAACGGCCGCTCATCCGACGAACCCGTGAGCGATGCCGGCAGCGAGGAGCGTCCCGCGCCGGTCGACGAGCCATCCGGTGACGATACCGACGAGGAACACGACGAGAAGCAGTGGCCACGCGGAGACAGGGTAGTACCCGAGATGGGCGAGCGAGAAGACGGCCGCCTGCCCCACGATCGCGACGATGCGCCCGTACCGCTCCTGGTAGAGGGCCTGAAGGAACCCACGGAACAGCGTCTCCTCTTGGAACGCGGCGATGGCGAACCCGAAGAACCACCCGAGCAGCAGGTTCACCGCAAAGCCGGTCGCTGCGTCCGCCGTGACGGTCGGGGTGGGGGAAGCGCCGATCGCTCCGACAGACGTGAGTGCTGGGAAGAGCGCGGCGAGGGCGAGGGTCCCGCCGAGAGTGACGGCGAGTACGAGGACGATACCGGCGACGTCCCAGAGGAGGTCCCCACCGAGGGCAGGAGGAAGATTCCACCGAGGAACGTGAGGAACAGTGAGTCCGTGCTGTAGCCGCCGGGGAAGTACCGGTCCCAGGCACGCCTCAGGACGGCCCGGAGGACAACGAACGCTCCACGGAGGACAAAGCCTCTGACCTGCTGGGTGCGCGTGAAGGTGGGTGGTCGAAGACCATCCATCGATGTCGAACTCTTCCCATCCGATCTCGACTGCGCGGCCTCCCTGGACTGTGAGGAACAGCGCAGTAACTCATCTGACTTCGATCGCCTTGCTGATCGAGACCGAGCCTCCCGCTCGACTCGGACGGCTCGAACCGGCTGGTCGGATCTCAGTCCTCACTCGTGGAGGTCGCGTCCCCCACCGCACTGGCATCGGTACCGATTCGTCGCTCGAAGAACTCATCCAAGAGGTGGAACGTGCGGGCTTTCTGATCGATGTCCGTCGAAGCGTGGCCTTCTTCGCCGAGTTCACGATACTCGAAGTCGGCATCCTCACCGGCCTCGAAGCCGTGTTCTTCGAGGGCCTCGCGGAAGAGCCGGGCCTGTGAGACAGGCACACGACGGTCGTTGACCCCGTGCAGGATCAAAAGCGGTGCCGAAAGGTTCGCCGCGTGAGTCGTCGGCGAGCGCTCCTCGTACAGTCCGGGGTTGTCTTCGGGCGTGCCGAGGTACTTCTCCATCAACTCAGTCCGAAAGTGCGACATCGTGTTCTCGTACATGTCGGAGAGATCCGAGATCCCGATCCACGCGACACCCGCGTCGTATAGGTCGGGATACTGCACCATCTGCCAGTACGCCGAATACCCTCCGTACGAACCCCCGAACACGACGACTCGACTCTCGTCGATCGGATACTCGTCGATAACGTGCTCTGCGGCGGTCGCAACGTCGCCCTGTTCGGCTCCACCCCAGTCGTCGTACAGGCGCTCGACGAACTCCCTCCCCCGACCGGAGGACCCTCGGTAGTTCACCTGGAGCACCGAGAAGCCACGTGAGACGAGGAACTGGGCGTACAGGTCGAACTGTTTGGTCGATCGGGCCCGCGGCCCACCGTGAGGGTGGACCAACAGTGGCGAAGGCCGGTGACCGGAGTCGTACAGGATCGCCCCGATCTCCAGTTCGTCGTATGGGTCGTGATCGACGGCATCAGCCGGTGTGTCAGGGATACCGTCGGATCTGACGGTGAAGTAGTCCGCGTCGGCGAAGTCCTCGGGAGAGAGCTCACCGTACTCGGCCTCAACTATCGTCTCGTAGTCGTGGGTCTCGATATCGTAGGCTAACAGCTCAGATCGACGGGTCGGGGTCGAAAACGACAGGAGGATCCTCCCGTCTTCGAGTATGTAATCGCCGGCACCCCAGCCGAAATTCACAACTCCGTCCGGGAGCGCGAACTCCTCCGACTCACCGGTGACGACGTCGTACACCACAGGCACCGTCGAGGCCTCACGCTCGCGGACGGCGACGAACTGATTGCCATCTGATAAGAAGAACTGCGGTGTTTCATCGAACTGACCACCACCGAACCAGGCCACCTCGTCGGTCTCAAGATCGTACACTCCACACCGACCGAGATTCACAGTATTGTCGCCTACGAGCAGGGCGTCACCGTCGGGGTGCCAGTCGGCGGGCGTTGCTTCGGCCCCCGTCTCGCCAATCTCGAGATTTCTGGGATCGGATCCATCGACACCGGCGACGTAGACATCTTGGTTCTCGTAGACATCGGTTTCGTTGGTTGCGTATGCGACCCTTTCGCCGTCGGGCGAGAGGTGGCCGACGTACACGGCCCGCTCGTAGTCGGTGATCTTCGTCGTCTCACCGGACGCAAGGTCGTGACGGAAGAGATTCATCTGGCCGTCGCGGTTCGAGCCAACGAGCAGGTGAGTGCCGTTTTCACCCACGTCGGCGAGGAACACCTGGCCGTCCATTTCGACGATCGGTTCGACCCGGCCGTCGCGATCGATCGCGTACAGGTCGTTCTGCTCGTCGCCGTGTTCGTCGAGATGAAAGAATACTCGGTCGCCGTCGGCTGCCCAGTCGACAAACCAACGGGCGTCCCGGGGTACTTCGCCATCGCTCCACTGGTGAAGTTCTCTTGTCTTCGAGTTCAAGACGTGCAGTTCGTTCCGTTCGGTGACATCGTAATACAGTGCGACCTCGCTTCTATCCGGCGACACTGTCGGATGCGCCATGGTCGGAAGTTCCGCGAGTCGTTCTACCAGGTCTCGCTCACCGTTCCCGACCTCCTCAGGATCAGACATACTCGTTCGCGTCATGCGGCCGGGGAAACTTCAGTCGTGCCGTCCCGCTACCGCAACGGGCGCGGGCACCAACGATGTTCGATACCGGCTATTACGAGATGGTCCGGGCGACCCGCCCAGACTGGGGACGGGACCGGGGAGCGAGTAGAACGACTCGTGTGAAAAATTCGATGCCATCGTTTCTGCCCGTCAACAATTCTGCTGAAAGACTGCTCTCTAATGATCAATCAGGTGACTGGCTAACGACCCCACATTGACGCTCGCTGTGCTCGGGGGTGAGGGAAGGGACTCCACGCTACCGCATCAGTTGAAACCACTCGTCTGTGGTTGACGTCACAACCCCCCCCAATTCGACGCGGAACAACGACGGCTGGATTACGATTGTGACTGTTGTGGCATCTGACGACGACACTGCGAGGATCACACAACGGGAGCAGGTGAACTGATGCCTGATAGAGATCCAAGCGAGGACCTCGTCCATGTGGGCTCTAGGGGCGCGCTGACCGACTGGACGATCGTGCAGTTCCCCGCCCCTGGGCGGCGGTGGACGGAGGGGATCGTCGCAGCTCTTTTTGTGACGTGCCGGAGCAGCCCAGGCCCCACCTTCTCATCCGCCGCTCCGTGCTCGCTTCGAAGGAAGCTGCGCGCGCTGCCACAACCTCGTTGGTTGGCTGGGGTTCGAATCGGTTCGACGAGAGTGGGAGCATTCCGGATCAGTTGTGTACTGGCCCGGTCGGTGCGGACGTCCTCGCGGCTGTGTCGGACGAGTAGTTCTTCGGTGTTGTTCCGCCCACTCTGCCGCGGGGTTGCTGTGACAGGACGCGCAGAACTGTTCTCATGCTAGTGAGCTGTGAAGTTTAACTGGTCGTGCTGCATCACAGGCTTGTACTACGTACATTGCTCTGAGTCAGAGGTCGAAATAGCGGACTATCCAGAGGGCGCCGCCACCGAGTATGCACACCACCGTCAGTACCCAGAGGAATATACGATACGACCCGAGGCTGGGCCAGACAACAGCACTGCTTGCAATCAATACACCCATCCCGAGTAGGTAGGTCGGGAACACCCAGTTCAGCCCGGCCTCGTTCTCGAATCGGTCGATATCGGGAATTATCGACACCGACACCACGAGAGCGACGGCCATGACCGAAAGTGGACGAAAGACGATACCGAGTGGGTTCTCGAGAACGGAGCGTCCGTGAGTGATGACGTGTGAGGCAGTCAAAAGCGACAGGAGTTGCGAGAGAACCCCACCGACGATGACGAGTCGTTCACGCCCGACCGGACGGGGGTGACCACGGAGTGAAACGAAGACCGACAGACAGAGGGCCGTGATCAAGAGCGGCCAAGCGATCGCGAAGCCGATCCGAACCCACAGGACGTTCCTCGCGGTTAGGAACCCGGCAACGAGCGGCATCTGTACCGAAGCGACGGCCACGGCACCGATCATCCGATCGACCGGGGGTTTCGCTGGATCGTGAACTCCTTCCCACTCATCCAAGAAGGCGGGGAGCCGTCGGTACTGACGAACCCACGCCCAGAAACTCGACACGCCGGCGAGGAGCAGACTCGTTACGCTCCCGATCACTCCCCAGAGAAACGGGGAGAGCACCAGAGTCGCTGTCACGAGGTCGGCGATGCCGGACGAGGCGAGCAGCTGGAACCCGACCCAGAAGATCCCCGCCGCCCCGAGTGCACCAAGGGCGATAAAGACGGTCGCGAACAGTCCCATCAGACTTCGAGTGGCGTTTCGGCTTGCTCCGAGCAGTCGTTCTTCGAGGTCGACACGCGTGTCAACTGCGGGGAATCGACGCCTGACGTGGGCCGGTGTCCGACGCGAGACCGCGGTCCCGCCGACCCACAGGATCGCGAGCAGGTCCGGAAGGGGGTACGCACGCATCAGGAATCGTGCGGTCAGGCCTGTCAGGAAGGCCGGAAAGACGAGCACGATTCCAGTGGCCGCCACGAACAAGATCACACCGACGACTCGGAGTGCTCCCGTGCGGCTGAGGTCCGTTTTGATCTCTTCAGCGATGTCGTCATCGGATCGGGAGACGAACGCGAGCGGTTCGATCAGGACGTTTTCTGGGTCGAACAGGCTCTGACTGGAGACGAGGTGTGCGTAGCCGGTGAGGGCGACGATCGACAGACAGGTGGTGATGCCTACACGGGTGAGTAACGCGTTCGGGGTTTCCGCCTCGAGTGCGAGTCCGAACGCGAGGGCACAGCTTGCAAACAGGATCGCGAGCCCCCGTCCACGCACGTCGTCCGGGACAATCCCCCGGTAGATGCGGTCGGCGACTATGTAGAACGCGATTACGAACACTCCCCAGCCGACGAACGTCCCGAAGAAGGTGCTAGCGACGGTTCCGGCGACCAGCGAAACGAGAGGGAGCAGGAGCTCCTCCGAGAGGTCCACGAGCGCGAAGACCGCGAGCACTGTCCGCGAGTTCGGGCGAAGCGGCGGGCCGAAGCCGGGAACAGGTTGAGGCACAATCGATCCTTCGAGAGGGGGTATTCACGGTCACCGGGGCAGTGCAGGTGCTTGCTCCCGAAGACGACGTACTGACTCGAATAGATTGTGACGTGTGGTATCCGAGGTGAATTTCATCCCACCCAGCCAGGTGGGAGCCGGGTCCCCTCGAACGTGTCCAGACCCACGCGGGCGTGGAAGTGCCACTCCGGACCCTCGTACTGCATGCGCGGTGGTGCGTCCTCGAGGCGTATCAGTGTCGGCCACCGTCGGTCGGTTAGTTGGCGTTTTCTGGACCTTGTGACGCTCGAATAGTTTCGCGTCTCCATCGTGGTCGTGTTGTTTCAACTCCGGTTCGGGTTTTCTGCCCCTCGTGACGCCGCAGAACATCGTGTGCAGAAATAAACGTTCATCTCTTCTCCTGATTTTTGATACTCTGTCTCGCTAGTTCCACAGTACGGGCAGATTGGTTCTGCAGAAGAACGTCTCACATCCTCACGCAAGCGTTGGGGTCTCAAGTGCGTTCGAAGCCCGAAGATGAGAGCGTCGCAATCATTATCGTGTATCGAACGCGCTCGGAGCGATAGCGTTCACCCTCCAAGTCCCACCGTGACACACGTCACCCCGCACGTCGGGTTGCTGGAGCAGGAACGGCCGTGAAGAGCGGCCGACCCCACCGCCGGAGCGACCGGACGTGCTCACCGCCTGGACCGTCGGGAGTCAGTGTCGGCGAGATCCCGAGCCAGCGGTTCGGTTGGACGGTCGTCACCGGGGCATCGATCGTCGCCGTCGGGCACGGGTTCGGCACGCACGAGGACGTGGTCGACGCGGCTTCGTGAGTCACGGATTACGAATGCGACGAAAACACGCGGCAGCGGCGGAGGAGACGGTCGTCGCCACAGTTGTCAGTCCGCCGCGTCGATCGCCCGCCACACGCGTTCGGGCGTCAGCGGCATGTCGAGCGTCTCGACGCCGAACGGTGCCAGCGCGTCGACGACAGCGTTCACCACCGCGGGCGGGGCGGCGATCGCGCCCGCTTCGCCGACGCCCTTCACGCCGAGGGGGTTGTGTGGACACGGGGTGACCGTCGACTCCCACTCGATCTCCGGGACGTGGCCGGCCTTGGGCATCGCGTAGTCCTGAAGCGACCCCGTCAGGAGGTTGCCGTTGTCGTCGTAGACGGCCTCCTCCTGGAGGGCCTGCCCGATCCCCTGTGCGACGCCGCCGTGGATCTGGCCCTCGACGATCGAGGGGTTGATCTGGACACCCACGTCGTCGACGGCGACGTACCGCTCGACGTCGACTTCGCCCGAGTCGGGGTCGACCTCGACGACGCAGACGTGCGTCCCGAACGGGAACGTGTAGTTTGGCGGGTCGAAGTAGGTGGTCGCGTCGAGGCCCGGTTCGGTTCCCTCAGGAAGGGCGTCGGCACCGTCGTACGCCACCGCAGCTACCTCCTGGAGGGTCATCGACCGGCTCGGGGCACCCCTGACGGCGAACGTTCCCTCGTCGAACTCGAGGTCTGCCACGGCGACTTCGAGCTGGTAGGCGGCGATCTCACGGGCCTTGTCGACCACCTTCTCCGCGCTCCGCTTGAGTGCGCCCCCACCGACGGCCATCGCCCGACTCCCGGCCGTCCCGTGTCCCTCGGCGACCTCGGCCGTGTCCCCCTCGCGGACCTCGACGTCGTCGAACGGGACGCCCAACGCGTTCGCGACGATCTGCGTGTAGCCGGTCCGGTGGCCGGTGCCGATCTCCGCCGTGCCGGTCTTGACGACCACCCGGCCGGAGGGTTTGACGCGGACGACGCCACTCTCGAACATCCCGGGCCCGGCACCGCAGGCCTCCACGTAACACGAGAGACCGATCCCCAGGTGACGACCCTCCTCGCGGGCGGCCCGCTGTCGCTCGCGGAACGCCTCGTAGTCGATCAGGTCGAGCGCCCGGTCGAGCGTCTTCTCGTACTCGCCCGAGTCGTAGGTGCGGCCCAGTCCGGTCTCGAAGGGGAACTGGTCGGGGGAGATGAAGTTTCGTCGACGGAGCTCGACCGGATCCACGTCGAGTTCCCGCGCGACGACGTCCACCAGTCGCTCGACGAAGTACGTCGCCTCCGGTCGCCCCGCGCCCCGGTACGCCGAGAGCGGGGCGGTGTTGGTGAACGCCCCCGTCGTGTGGACGTACGCATCCGACACCTCGTACTGGCCGTTGGCCATCACGCCGAGGTTGGTCGGCACGCCCGACCCGCCGGGGACGAGCAAGCCGCCGACCGGGACCGTGGTGTCGGCGCGGAACCCCCGGAGGATGCCGTCGTCGTCGACGCCCACGGTCGCGTGCACGAGGTGGTGTCGCGCGTGGATCATCGACAGGAAGTCCTCGGTCCGCGGCGCGACCCACTTCACGGGCCGCCCGAGTTGCATCGCACACCAGCCCGCCAGCAGGTGGCCCGTATACGGGAAGAGCTTGGCCCCGAACCCACCACCGACGTCCGGGGGTCGAACCCGGATCCGGTGATCGGGCAGCCCGAGCGTCTCCGACAGATCGGCCTGGACCTGGTGGGGGTTCTGCGTGGACATCTCGACGAACAGTTCGCCGTCCGACGGACGGTACTGCGCGACCGCGGCGCGCGGCTCCATCGCCGTCGGACTCACTCTGTTGATCTCCAGGTCGAACTCGACGACGGTGTCCGCCGCGTCGAGCGCCGCCGCGGCCGCATCCTCGTCTCCGGTGTCCCAGGTGAACGCGACGTTCCCCGGCGCGTCGTCGTGGATCGTGGGTGCCCCGTCGGCCAGCGCCGCCGTCGGATCGACCACGGCCTCTCGGGGGTCGTAGTCGACGTCGATGGCGTCGAGCGCGTCGCGAGCCGTGTAGCGGTCCTCGGCGACCACGGCCGCGACGGGCTGGCCCTGGTACGTGACGAGGTCGTCGGCCAGCATCGGATGGTCGGGCGCGACGCCGTCGGTCTCGGTGTCGGACTCGGCCGACCCACCCGCCGGATCGTCCACCCGGATGTAGCCAGGTGCGTCCGACGCCGCGACGTCGTCCCAGGTGACGGTGGCGACCACGCCGTCCATCGCCGCCGCGTCGCTCACGTCGATCGACTCGATCCGTGCGTGGCCGTACCGACTCCCGAGCAGTGCGAGGTGGACCTCGCCCGCGTACGAGATGTCGTCGGTGTACTCGGCGTCGCCAGTGATGAGGTGAGGGTCCTCGCGACGCTGGATCGCCGACCCGATCAGGTCGCTCGGCGTGGCGTCGCCGCCCGCGATGGTCTCGAACGGCATCTAGTCACGCCCTGCCCGGACCGTGGAGCGTGCCAGCGAGTGGTGTCGACGACTCGTGCGTTACCTCACAGGGTGTGTCAGGACGACTCATGGGCTACCTCACTGTCCCTCCGCGCGTACAAAAACGAGTCGTCTCTCGGCACTCTCGGGGGCTCCGTCCGGAGCCCGAGCCGTTCCCGTGGAACCACACCGCGAGGAAGCCGAAGTCTTCGACCGGAGGAGAGTCCGACACACGTGGGGACACCGGTCCTCGGACGCGAGTACGGATACTGGCCCTCGTGAACGGTACGCATCACTCGGGAACGCTCCGGAGTGGGCCGTTACCTCCGGTGTTTCACCCGGATTCGGTCAGTTCGCCGGAACGTATTTGCGTCAGACGCACGTACGACGAAACGATGGTCGCACCCACGACCGTACAGATCTGCCTCGACTGTGGCCGGGACGACCTCGCGAGTCGAAGCGAGGACATCGAACGCTGTCCCGACTGCGATTCCCTGGCAGTCTGCTAACGGACCATACACGAGACGGTCACCCCATCGGTTCCGGGGGGAGCCTGCGCGTTGCCGTCCGGCGAGTTCTCCCGTGAGATCACCGCGTCTACCGTATCGATTCCACGCCGCTCTGCCGCTCACTCGACCGCTTCGACGAGTTCCGGACCGTCGTTCGCGGGGCTGTTCACCCGCGTCGAGACGGGGTAGGCGGTCCACTCGTCGGCGGGGGCGGGATCGAGCAGGTCGAACGCCTCCTCGGGCGTGCCGTGGAGCCACTGATCCTCCTCGTCGGGGGCGAGCACCACCGCCATCCGGTGGTGCAGTTCCGAGACGACCGCGTTCGGCTCGGTCGTGATCACGGTGAACGTCTCGACCGGATCGGGGTCGCCCGTCGCCCCGCCACCGAACTCGCCGAGGCCCGTCTGTCGCGTCGGCGGCGTCCAGCGCTCCCACAGCCCCGCCATCGCGAACGGCCTGTCGTCCTCGTAGGCGACGCGGTAGGGCTGTTTCCCCCCATCGCGCTCGGCCCACTCGTAGAACCCGTCCGCCGGCACCAGACAGCGGCGGGACTCGAACGGTTCGGCGAAGCTCCGTTTCTCCCGGACGGTCTCGGCGCGGGCGTTGATGAACGTCGTCGAGTCGTCGTCCGCCCATCGGGGGACGAGCCCCCACGTCTTGAACGCGAACTGGTCGGGGGTGTCGGCCGTCACCACGGGGAGCTGCTGGCCGGGGGCGCAGTTGTACCGTCGCTCCACGGGTCGGGGGAAGGAGGCGTCGAACCGTTCTTCGAGTCGCTCCTGGGGAGTGAAGAGGGAGTATCGGCCGCACATGAGTCGAGAGAGGTGTCGGCGGGACATAACCCTCGGGGTTCAGCCGACGGGCCGGCACCGGTGACGGAGAGGAGACGACCCACCGGACGAGGAGTGATGTACCGTCACTCGCGATACGGACCGTCTGGCCTGGCGTTGCGTCCCGCCCCGTGTCCCGCGAGCGAGGGGTTTACCACTCCCGGCCGACCTCTGATCGTGCATGCGCGTGGAGAACTCCTTCATCCCGGTGCGCGGCGTGGGCGAGAAGACCGAACGGCGTCTGTGGCGGCAGGGCGTCGTGGAGTGGGACGACTTCCACCGGGCGGTCGACGGGGTGGGACCGACCACCGCCGAGCGCATCGAGTCGTTCATCGAGGAGGCCCGCCCGCGCCTCCACGACCGGGACTCGGCGTACTTCGCCCGGACCTTCCCCGACAGCGAACAGTGGCGGCTGTACGAGACCTTTCGGGACGACGCCTGCTTCTTCGACATCGAGACGACCGGCCTCGACCACCGTCGCGACGCGGTGACGACCGTCTCCCTCTACCGCGACGGCGACACCACCACGCTCGTCCGTGGCGACGACCTGACGGCCGACGCGCTCGCGTCGGCATTCGACGATGCCGGCCTGCTCGTGACGTTCAACGGCGCACGGTTCGACGTCCCCTTCCTCGAGACCTCGTTCGGGATCGACCTCGACTACCCGCATCTGGACCTCATGTACGCCTGTCGATCCGTGGGGCTCACGGGCGGGCTCAAAACCGTCGAGCGGGAGGTCGGGATCGACCGCGACCGACCGGACCTCTCGGGACGCGACGCCGTCAGACTCTGGCGACAGTACGAACGCGGGGACGACGCGGCGCTCGACACGCTCGTGTCGTACAACCGTGAGGACACGGTGAACCTCGCGACGCTCGCCGACCACGTCACGGCGCGGCTCGACGAGCGGACGTTCGGAGCGCACGAGGGACCGTCCACGGAGTGACCGCCCGGCGAGCAGCTGTCGGTCCAGTGCCGGGTGATTTTTGATGCGTCCGTCGGTGGATGCCGGTATGACTCGTGACCCCACGCGCACGCCCGACGACCCGGACTCGACGACCGAGTCGGAGGCGTCGGTCGACGTGGACGAGGACGACGAGGCGAACCGACCCGGCAGTCTGGAGAACACGAACCCACCGCCGCGCGAGTCGGACGGCGACGACCACGACGGCGACGAGACGGTTCCGGCGGTCGAACTGGACCTCTACGACCTCTCGGTCCGGGTGAGCGGCCAGTCGACCGACGACCTCGACGCGGTCGAGGGGGCCGCCCGGGAGCTCATGGACTTCCTCGTCGACCGGGCGCGGACGCTCGAAGACCGGCCCGACGACCGCGGGCTGAGCTGAAGGGCGTCGTCGCGGTCGCGGTCCGCTCGACCGCCTCCTGCCGGCTCTCTCAGGGACGGTCAGCGCCACTGGTCCGTCGTCGGTCCCCGACGGAAGTGAACGAACCGCACGACTCACTCGTCTCGGACGGACGACACGTGGTGCAGTAAATCACTCGTTTACAATACAGTCCATATTGGACATCTGATTACTCGTGCACGAGAGGGCAGCTAAACGGCTCTAATTTGCCCATATCGATATTGACTCTCGTAAGACCGTTCCATCTCGACTTACTCGTGTCTTCTCAGTACATCTCTCCACCGAGAGTTTCTCGGTCCGAGCGGGGTGAGCAGCACCGGGAGCACGACCCGCGACGGTTCCTCCCCGTTTTTGGCGAACCTAAACCTTCAAATCACTCGACTCGTAACCCCAAGTCGATGACCACGTACACGTTCGACGACGTCGCCGTCGTGATGGGCACGTACAACGAAGAGGCCGCCATCGAGCACGTCCTCACCGACATCGACCGGGTGACCGACGGTCGGGCCGAGGTGGTCTGCGTCGACGGCTCCTCCGACCGGACGCCCGAAGTCGCCCGCGACCACGGCGCGCGCGTCATCGAACAGGAGCCGCAGGGGTACGGCGTCGCCGTCCGCGAAGCCGTGCTCGCACCCGATCGGCCCGTCGTCGTCACCACCGACTGCGACGACACGTATCCGATGGAGCGACTCCCGGACTTCCTCGACGCGATCAACGAGGGGTACGACGTCGTCTCCGGCGACCGACTCTCCCGCGGTGCGGAGACGATGCCGCGGGTCAACCGGCTGGGGAATCAGGCGTTCGCGCTCTGTGCGTCGGCGCTCGTGGGCCGCCGCCTCCACGACACGACGACGGGGATGCGCGCGTACCGACGCGACGTGATCGAGGACGTGACGTGGACGGAGAACACGGGCCTGTCGGCGGAACTGCTCCTGCGACCGGTGATGCGCGGCTACCGCGTCCGGGAAGTCGAGATCGACTACGACGAACGACGAGGGGAGACCACGCTCGATCCGCTCTCCGGCGGGCTCGAGATCGCCGGCTCGATCGTCCGCGTCGCGGGTGAGGAGTGGATGCGGCGGCTCACGGCCGACGACAGTCGCGCGATCACTCGGTCGACGTAGCCACCAGTCGACAGCGCCAGTTCCGCTCGCCGTGGCGGTCGTCTCTCGGGACTGGACGCTGGCGACGCCGGACCCGATGACTCGGTCGCGACTACCGCCGGAGGATGTCCTGGATCCGGCGCGGTTCGCCAGAGAGGGCAGGGTTCTTCTCGACGATCTTCATCACCTCGTGGTCGGTCACGTTCGGGTAGGATTTGCCGATCGCCTCCTCGATGAGGTCCCGTTCGAGCCGGAAATCGGTTCCCTGGTAGACGACGTCGACACCGTGCTCGTCGAACGACAGGGCGGTCATGGAGGGTCGTACCGCTCGGGAGGATATAAACGCACGGCAACGGGTGCGGTGGAACACGTCCGCTCCGCCCCCCGTCGTCGCCCCGTCCCGAGCGTCGGTCCGCGTCCCGTGTCGTCCGGAATTCGTCGACCGGGGACACGAACCGTTAACTCCGCGATCCGCCCACACCACGGACATGCCACCGTCGACCACGCGGACGCCGCCGATGGGCTGGAACTCCTGGAACGCCCACAGTTGCACCGTCACCGAATCCGACGTCCGCGACGCGGCGGCGGCGCTGGTCGACACCGGGCTCCGCGACGTGGGCTACGAGTACCTCGTCGTCGACGACTGCTGGATGGCCCCGGAGACGGACGACGACGGACGGCTCGTGCCCGACCCCGAAGCGTTCCCGGGCGGCATGGCGGCGCTCGCCGCGGACGTCCACGCGGCCGGGTTGCGGTTCGGGCTCTACTCGTCCGCCGGGACGGAGACCTGTCAGGGGTACCCCGCGAGCCTCGGCCGCGAGCGTCTGCACGCCGAACAGTTCGCCGAGTGGGGCGTCGACTACCTCAAGTACGACAACTGCGGCGACCACCGGGGGAGAGACGCCGTCGAGCGGTACGCCGCGATGGGTGCGGCCCTCCGGGAGACGGACCGAGAGATCGTCTACAGCGTCTGCGACTGGGGGACGAACGATCCCTGGTCGTGGGGACGGAACGTGGGCGGGCACCTGTGGCGGACGACCGACGACAGCGTCGCCAAGTGGCGCACGGGCGCGGACGAGTTCGGCCTCGGGATCGCCGACATCCTCGACCGTACGGCCGCCCTCGACATCGCGTCGTTCCACGGACCGTACGGCTGGAACGATCCGGACATGCTGCAGGTCGGCAACGGTCCCGACTCGGGCCAGTCGCGACACGAAGCCGTGGTCGTCGACCGACCGCTCACCCGCGCGGAGACCCGCACCCACTTCGCGTTCTGGTGTCTCTTGGCAGCTCCGCTGGTGATCGGGACCGACCTCACGGCGCTCGACGCCGTCGACCGCGAGATCCTGGCCAACGAACGACTGATCCGGATCGATCAGGATCCCCTCGGGTTCCAGGGAACGCCGGACCGCCGCGACGCCACCGAAGAGATCTGGAGCAAACGGCTCGCCGACGGCGGGGGTGCTGTCGCCCTGCTCAACCGCGGCCACGACGTGACAGAGATCCAGACGCGCGTGGCGGACGTCGCGGTGCCGACGGTCGCCGACCGCTACCGGGTGGTGGACTGCTGGACCGGCGAGGAGTGGGAGACGACGGGCGAACTGGCCGCGAGCGTCGTCCCGCGCGACACCGCGGTCCTGCGCGTGACTCCGGTCGAGTGAACGACGGACGCCGACGCCGAACCCGGGAGAGAACGAGGCCAGGAGAGAACGAGCCCGGGAGAGAACGGGACCAGGTGGACGGTCGATCCGACGGTGTCGACGGCCTCGTCGTCCCGAACGCCGACGGCGAGCGACGCGAGCCGTCCCCCACACGTAGCTCCGGAGTCTGAATGTCGTCCGTCCACGCGCCTCGGTCCGCCCACCCTCGGTCCGCCCACTCCCGACCCACTCACCGCCGATCCGCCCCCGGTCCACCGCCACTGCCGTCGACGAACCCCCCGCGACAGCCCGGGACGAGAGGCGAGACAGCCGATTCGTCTGACGCGCGTCGCACGAGAGTATATTATCCCCGACGTGCCATGATTCGATGTGTCACTCGGAACGGACCCGCTGGACGCACTGGAGATTCCTGACGGGACCACCGTCGAGGAACACGACCTCGTCACCGACCGGGACGTGATCGTCGGCGGCCAGAGCTCCGTCGAGTTCGGGGTGCGCGGGCGGAACGTGATGGCGGGCGAGCGCGTCCGGTTCGGCGGCGACATCGAGGCCGAGGGCGACTGTCGGCTCGACGTCTGGTGCCGGGTCGCCGGGAACGTGCTCGTCGGCAAGGACGCCTACCTCGGCGAGCGCGTCCACATCGAGGGACGCCTGATGGTCTCCGGCGACCTCGACATCGGCGACGACGTCGACATCGACGAGGGGTTCGAGGCGAGCGGCTGGATCGTCATCCGCAACCCGATGCCGACCCTCGTGTTCTACTTCATCGTGCTCTCGCAGCTGCTTCGGCTGGGCGAGGACGACGCCGCCGACGAGATGGCGCAGGCGCTGTCGTCGGACGGCGGGCAGACCCCACTGGTCGTGCCCCGCGGGGCGGACGTCTCCGACGACGCCTGGCGCGTCTCCACGCCGGCACACGTCGGTTCGGACTGTCGCCTCCACGGGAACATCCGCGCTGCCCGGATCGAGATGGGCGAGCGGAACAACGTCTTCGGGAGCCTCCGCGCGAAGGGTGACGTCACCATCGGGTCCGAGACTCGCATCCACGGCGACGTCACTACCCGGGGTGGCCACGTCACGGTCGAAGAGGACGCACGGATCCTCGGCGACGTCTCCTGTGGTGACCTCGAACTCCACGAGGGTGCGACGGTCGACGGGACCGTCCGCGCGCGCGGCGAGATGCGCATCAGTCGTACCGACGCGTCCCGCGATGCGGAGTGACGTCGGACGAGCGTCCGCCACCGACCCCACCACGCTGGTCACTGTCCGGGCTCGCACCGTCGGCCCACCGGGACCGCGTTCGGCCCGAACTGTCGGCGATCAGTCCTGGAACGGTGCGATCACGAGGAGAAACGCCACCCCACGGCGTCCGGCGTGAACGCCACGGAGATGCCGGCACGTGAACCGCTGTGCCGTGTCCGTAAGTGAAGGGCGGCTTTGTCCATAGCCAAGGGTTTTTTGACTGCCTGTCGTTCCCCCGAACATGAATCGGAGTCGAACACGGACGATCGCGACCGTTCTCGTCGTGCTCATGGCGGTCCTCGCGGGCTGTAGCGCGGGGTCCCAGGACGCCGGCGGCGTCGCCAGCGGCGGCGGCGGTGACGGCGGTGCCGCCGAGCCGGAGGCAGAACGAGCCGACGCATCGACGGAGCTCGCCGCGGAGGGAGACGGCTCCTCCGGCGACGCCTCGTCGGTGCAGTCGATCGATTCGCGCGCGCTCGTCCGCACCGGACGGGTAGAACTCGAGGTGACGGACTACGAACGCACCGAGCGGAACCTCACACGCCTCGTCGAGTCGCGCGACGGGTTCGTCTCCGACACCCAGCAGCGACAGCACCGCGTGGGTGACCGGACGTATCTGACGGGAACGGTCGTCCTCCGGGTGCCCAACGAGCGGTTCGCCGAGACGTTCGCGGACATCCAGGCGGAGGGCGAGGTGCTCGAGTCGTCCACCTCGACCGAGGACGTGACCGAGCAGCTGGTCGACATCGAGGCGCGGCTGAGCAACCTCCGCGCCCAGCGCGACCGGCTCCGCACGCTGTACGACCAGGCGAGCGACACCGAGGACGTGCTTCAGGTCGAGCGCCGGCTCTCGGAGGTCCAGACCGAGATCGAACGACTGGAGGCGCGGAAGCAGGCGCTCGAACGCCGGGTCGCCTTCTCCACCATCACCGTCGAGATCAGAGAGGAACGACCCGACCGTCTCGGTGTCGACGAGAGGTGGTACGACATCGGCTTCGTCGGCGCGTTCCTCGAGTCGGTGAACGGGGTCGTCGTCGCCGCCCGCATCGCCGTCGTCGTCGCCGGCTACGTTCTGCCGTACCTGCTCGTCCTCGGGGTTCCCGTCGGGCTCCTCGGCGGCGTGCTCGCGTGGCGACGCGGCTGGCGGCCCCTGGGCGGGGGAAGCGAGGTCGTCGAGGATCCGCCATCGACGGGTGAACCGGACGACGCTGATGACGGACGCGACGGCGTGACCGACGTCGGGGAGGCAGACGACGTCGGGGATGCGGACGACGCCGATGGTGTGGACGACGTCGCGGACGACACCGTTGCAGACACGACCACGGACGCCGACGCCGAGGGCGACTCGGAACCGGCGGACGACCGCGACGACCGCGACGACCAGCAGTAGCGGCGTCGACCACTCGACCCACGTCGGCCATCCGACCCACCACGGCTCTCCGATCCACCTCGACCGAAAGGCAGTTTTCGGCCACGCCCGACGGAGAGGGTATGCTCTCTCTCGCGCTCGCGGGCAAGCCCAACGCGGGCAAGTCCACGTTCTACAAGGCGGCCACGATGGCCGACGTCGACGTCGCCAACTACCCCTTCACGACGATCGATGCCAACCGCGGCGTGACGTACGCGCGGGCGCGCTGCCCCTGTCTCGACCGCGACGAACGCTGCGGCAACTGCAGCGACGGCAAGCGGTACGTGGCCGTGGAACTCGTCGACGTCGCTGGACTCGTCCCCGGCGCGCACGAGGGACGCGGGCTCGGCAACCAGTTCCTCGACGAACTCACGAACGCCGACGCCATCCTCAACGTGGTCGACGCCTCCGGCGGCACCGACGAGGAGGGCGAACCGGTCGAGATCGGGACGTACGATCCCCTCGACGAGGTCGACTTCATCGAGCGGGAGATGGACCTGTGGCTCGCGGGGATCGTCGATCGCAACTGGGAGTCGATCGAGCGGAAGTCGCGGTCGCCCGACTTCGAGATCGACGAGGCGCTCGCCGACCTCCTCACTGGGTTCGGCGCGTCGGAGTACGAGGTCGCCGCCGCCCTGCGCGAACTGGACTACCCGGCCGATCCGATCCAGTGGACCGCGACGGAGAAGGAGGCGCTCGCCCGCGAGATCCGAGAGCGGACGAAGCCGATCGTGCTCGTGGCGAACAAGGCCGACGTCGCACCTCCCGAAAACCTCGACCGGATGCGCGACACCGGCGAGTTCGTCGTTCCGGCGACCGCCGACGGCGAACTCGCTCTCAGGCGCGGGGCCGAGGCGGGCGTCGTCGCGTACGACCCCGGCGACGACGACTTCGAGATCGTCGGCGACGTCACCGGCGGCCAGCGGAAGGGGCTCGAGCAGATCCGCGCGGTCGTCGAGGCGCACGGGGGGACGGGCGTCCAGCAGTCGATAAACACCGCCGTCTACGACCTACTCGACCACGTCACCGTCTACCCCGTCCAGAACGAGTCCAAGTGGACCGACGGGCAGGGCGAGACCCTCCCCGACGCCTTCTTGCTCCCGCGGGGATCGACGCCGAAGGACCTCGCCTACGCGGTCCACTCGGACATCGGCGACGGCTATCTCCACGCCGTGGACGCCCGGTCGAACCGGCGGATCAGCGAGTCGTACGAGCTGGAAGAAGGCGACGTGATCAAGGTTGTCAGCACGGCGAAGTGAAACGGTGGCCGGCGGTCGCGCTCTACGGGCCGGACGCACCCGACAGCTGAAGGGCCCGAGTCGTCACTGCACCGCGTCGTACGCCTCGCCCATCCGGGCGAGCGCCTCTTTCAGTTCCTCGACCCCGGTCGCGTAGGAGAGTCGGGCGTACCCCCTCCCGTGGGAGCCGAAGGCCTCGCCCGGGACGACGATGACGTCGCGTTCGATGCAGGCGTCGACGAACCCCTCGGGAACCTTCGGCATCGCGTAGAACGCCCCCTTGGGCGTGGGGCACTCGATGCCGATCTCCGCGAAGCCGTCGAGGAGGAGGTCGCGGCGTTCGCGGAACGACTGCGTCATCTCCTCGACGAGCGCCGCCGTCTCCGACCCGGTCAGCGCCGCCTCCGTGGCGAACTGTGCGGGGGCCGACGCACACGCCTGGGCGTACTGGTGGACGCGAACCATCCGCTCGACTCTGCGCGAGGAGCCGTACACCCAGCCGAGGCGCCAGCCCGTCATCGAGAACAGTTTGGACGCGGAGTTGACGACGACGACGTTGTCGGTTTCGGCGTACTCGACGGGCGAGTGGTGGTCGCCCTCGAAGACGGTGTACTCGTACACCTCGTCGGAGATGCAAAGCACGTCGTGTTCGTCGGCGATGCGGGCGAACTCGCGGACGTCCTCCTCGGAGGAGACCGCTCCCGTGGGGTTGCCGGGCGAGTTGACGACGAACGCGGCAGTGTCGTCCGTGATGGCGTCCTCGACGGCGGCGGGGTCGATCGTGAGGTCGTCGCGGAGGGGGACGGGCGCGGGTTCGCCGCCGGCGAGTTTCGTCAGGGCGTCGTACGAGACGAAGCCCGGATCCGGGATAACCACCTCGTCGCCGGGGTCGACGTGTGCCTCCAGCGCGATGTGGAGCGCCTCGCTCCCCCCGGCGGTGGCGACGACGTCGTCGGGCGAGAGGTCGATCCCCTGGTCGCGCTCGTGCTTGGCCGCGATCGCCTCCCGCAGCGAGCGCATCCCCTTGTTCTCGGTGTACGCGTCGGCCTCGCCGGCCATGATGGCGTCGGCCGCTGCCTGTCGTGCGTGTTCGGGGGCCGCGAAGTCGGGCTGGCCCAGACCGAGGTTGATCGCGTCCTCGCCTGCCGCCTCGAACACCTCGCGGATGCCGCTGATGGAGATGCGCTCGACTCGGTCCGAGAAGTGAGTCATACTTCCATCCGTGCAGGCGAGTGGAATAGTTCTTTGCGAACGGTCCCGATCACGACCGTCCGTGAGAGGGCTGTGCGTCGCCCGTGCCCGACACCGGTAGTCGTGATCCCAGGAACTGTCGAGAAAGAGATATCACAGGGGACGAGTCTAGGAGACATTTGCCCTCTTCTCCGACGAGTCGATGTCACGCTAATCCCTGTCGAACGCGCCAGTGAGCCACCCGAACCCTGAATCCACCCCGTCGAGGGGTGGTTGCTTTCGAAACGGCTCTACACGACTCTTACCGCCTGCGAGTGGGGAATAAATGGTCGGCACGTAGCGTACGTAATGTCAGAACACACGCGCAGTAACGCTCCTGTGGTTTCCCGACGGCGGTTCCTCGGTGCAGCGGGGGCGACGGGCGCGGCAGCACTCGCCGGCTGCACGGGGACCGTCACCAGCGGCGGGGGCGGCGGCCTCTCTGAGATCCAGGTCGCGTACATGCCCATCTACCCGGACATGCAGTACTTCGTGATGCGAGAGGAGGGGTACTTCGACGAGCTCCCCGTCGACGTCTCGGGCAAACTGTTCTCGGACGGCCCTTCGATCGTCCAGGCGTCGGCGAAGGGCGACTTCGACGTGATGATGTTCGGTATCGTTCCGGCGATGATCGTCATGGACAAGGGGATCCCCTCGAAGATCACCGCGGCGAACATCGAGGACGCGATGCAGATCCTCGCCACCGACGAGTTCGCCGGGATGTGGGACGAACACGGCACCGACGCGTTCGCCGTCTTCGAGGAGGAGAAGGGACGCAGGTTCAAGTTCGGCACCTTCCCACCAGGGTCGGTGCCGGACATCCTCCTGCGCTTCTGGATCGAGGAGGAGCTCGGCCTCGACCCGGAGGAGGACGTCGAGATCACGGCGCTCGGCGGGGCAGGGCCGGTGCGGCAGGCGCTCCTCTCGGAGAAGATCGACGGCACGAGCATCATGGAGCCCGTGCCCACCGTCGTCGAGGCGAACGACGCGCCCTTCTCGCCCATCGCGTGGGCGGGAGACTTCATGCCCGGCCAGCCCGCGGCGGTGACGCTGATGCACGACCGGCTCCGCGAGGACAATCGAGAAATCGCCACCGAATTCGTCCGCCAGCACCAGCGTGCGACCGACTTCGCGCTGTCGAACCCCGACCGTGCGGCCGAACACGCCTCGACGGTCATCGGGGAGGAGGCGCTCCCGGTCGAGACGGCGAAGCGGGCGATGCGGTCGCGAGCGTCGGCGTTCATCACGAACCCGCACGAGATCGAGAACGGCGCGAGCATCTTCTCGCGCTACGCCGCTCGCCTCGGCAAGACTGGGTCGGAGCTGAGCGTCGACAGCATGTTCGACTACGGCGTCTACGACAGCCTGTAAGATGGCCGTCGAGACACCGATCGAGAGCGAGTCAGCCCCCGTCCTGGCCGACCTCGACGCGCGCCGGCTCGTCCTGGGCGGCGTCGGGACGTTCGGGTTCCTGCTCGCGTGGCAGGCGGCGGCGCTCGCCATCGGGAAATCGTACCTCCTGCCGACGCCGCTGGCGGTCGTCGGGGCGTTCGTGACGGAGCTCACGGCGGCGGAGACCCTCTCGGTGGGGTTCGGCGTCGAACTCCCCGCGACCCGGATGGTCGCGAAACTCGTCCAGAGCCTCTTTCACTACATCCCCGGTCTCGTGATCGGCTCGACGCTCGGCATCTCGCTCGGCGTCGCGATGGGGTGGAACGAGACGCTCGACGATGCGTTGACCCCGGTCACCAGGGTCCTGCGACCGATCCCGCCGCTGGCGTGGATCGCGTTCGCCATCGTCTGGATCGGGATCAACCACAACGGCGCGGCGTTCATCGTCGGCATCGGCGCGTTCTGGATCAACTTCTACAACGCCTACTCGGGTGTCGAGGGCGTCCCTCGCCACCTGAAGGAGGTCGCCGGCTCGCTCGGCGTCGACTCTGACCTGCGGATGATCCGGAAGGTGATCGTCCCGGCGGCGTCGCCCTCGATCATGACGGGGATCCGGACCAGCATCGGCCAGTGCTGGATGATCGTCGTCGCCGCGGAGCTGTTCGGGGCTCCCGGGGTGGGGTTCCAGATCATCAACGCCGCACAGAACCTCCAGATGGACGTTTCTGTGGCATACATGCTCGTCATCAGTGTGGTCTTCCTGGCCAGCGACGGGCTCTTCCGCAGAGTCGAACAGAGGGTTCTCGAGTGGCGCGCCTGAACCGGACGTCGATGGCCGACACCGGCACGGACACGGACGCGGACACGGACATCGTCACGGACGCGGATGCAGCGGCGGTCAGCCGGCCACGCGAGAAGGTAGTCGTCGACGGGCTGGGAATGCGGTACGAATCCGACCGCCAGACCGTCCAGGCACTCGCCGACGTGAACTTCGCGGTCGGGAGCGGCGAGTTCGTCTGTCTCGTCGGCCCCTCCGGCTGTGGGAAGACCACGCTCTTCCGGCTCATCGCCGGACTGGAGACCCCGACGACCGGCGAGGTCCGCCTCGACAGCGACCCCGTCACCGGCCCCGGCACCGATCGGGGGATGGTGTTCCAGGAGTACGGGCTGTTCCCGTGGCGAACCGTCGAGGAGAACGTCGCCTTCGGGCTCGAAGAGCAGGGCGTCGACGGTGCCACACGCGAGGCACGCGTCGACGAGATGATCGAACTCGTGGGACTCGCGGGCTTCGCCGACGCCTACCCGAAGGAGCTCTCCGGTGGGATGAAACAGCGCGTCGGCATCGCCCGTGCCCTGGCGGTCGACCCGGAACTCCTCCTGATGGATGAGCCGTTCGGGAGCGTCGACGCGCAGACGCGCGACATGCTCCACGCGGAACTGCTCGACGTGTGGGCCGAGACGGAGAAGACGGTGCTGTTCGTCACTCACAACGTCGAGGAGGCGGTGACGCTCGCCGACCGCGTCGTCGTGATGGCCGCGGATCCGGGCCGCGTCCGCGAGGTCGTCCCGATCGACCTCGACCGGCCCAGAACCCGGACCACGCCCGCGTTCGCCGAGGACGTCGAGCGGATTCGAGACCTCATCGGCGGCTGACCGGCCGCCTCGAACCGGCTCGGTACGCCGGGACGGAACCTCCCGACGCCACTCGAAACACACTGTACTCCGCGTGCACGTTTATACCGCTGAACGGTGTTAATCTACGGATGGCAGACGACAAGCGAGGCCGGGTCGCCAAGGCACACAACGCCGAGCGCCGCCAGTGGGTGCGGGAGATCGAGGAGGCCCGGAGTCGAAGCGACGAGGCCGAACCCACGCTCGACGACGACGTCGGTTCGTTTCGGCCCTGCCACCGGTCCGACTGTGATCGAACCGCGATGTTCTACCTCCTCGAACGGTACGAGGAGGAAGCGGGGGACAGCGTCGTCAAGGAGACGGCGAACCTCTGCCGGGGGCACGCTGCCGAAGAGCGCCCCATGCATCTCGAGGGCGTCTACGACAACTACGTCTTCCGTATCGAACAGCTCCCGGAGCTGACCGTCCTCGACGGGTCGTAGTCGCCGACTCCCGTCGAATGGAACTAACCGGTACGATACAAGTAGCTTCCTGACAAGGTGTCAATATGAGCAACACTGCGACGGACATGGACGCGATCGAGATCGCCGAGTTCTTGGAGACCCAACACACGGGTGTGCTCTCGCTGGCGAAAGACGACGACGGCTACGGGATCCCCGTCTCGTTCGTGTACACGGACGACGACGAGGGCGGTCCGTTCGTGTACTTCCGACTCGGATACGCGCCCGGGAGCATGAAACGCCGGTACATCGACGCCAGCAACTACGTCTCGTTCATCGTCTGCGACGAGACTGAAGACGGGTGGAAGAGCGTGATCGCCCGCGGTCGACTCGAGGAGATTTCCGCGCGGAGCCTCGATGCGATCATCGCCGAAGTGGTTCGTGGTCTCGACATCCCGTACTTCTACGTCCACGATCGCCCGGTCGAAAATCTCAATCTGACCCTCGTTCGGCTCAAGATCTCGGATCTGAAGGGGATCGTCGAGGGCAAGGGCGGCTGAGCCTCGGACCGGTGACTACGGTCGTCAGTGTTCGAGAGCGGACGCCGAGGGTTCGCTTCCGTCCACAGCCTTATCTATTTGACAGGTGTTGTTGCTGTTCGTATGCCGGACACCAAACGCGGCCGAGAGGAACAGGCCCGCCACGAGGAGCGCCGTCAGCGCGAACGCGAGATCGAGGAGGCACAGGAGCGGGCGGACGAACCGAGACCGCAGGACGAGGAGTCGACGGAGACGACCGAGACCACCGCAGACGACCGAGACGGTGCACCCACGTGTCACCGACGCGGCTGTGACCGCCCGGCGGCGTTCCTCGTCCTCGAACGCTACCTCGAGGACACCGGACACGGCGCGGTGGAGGCGACGGCCGAACTCTGCCGTGAACACACCGAAGAGGAGAGCCCGACGCGGCTCGACGACGCCTACTCGGGGTACGTCTTCCGGGTCGAACCGCTTCCGGGCACGACCGACGACGCCGAAGGATAGCGCCGCCCGACGAGGGAGAGGGTGCGGCGGCTACGCTTCGCCCTCGTACGTGTCCCGGAGTTCGGCGACGTGGTCGCCGAGCCGCGAGAGGGCGGCGTCGGGATCGATGTACCCCTCGTTGTACTCGTGGTAGATCTTCTCGGCGGCGTCGATGAACTCCGCGACCGGTTCTGGGGTCTCCTCTGGAGCGGTCGAGTCGGTCATACCTGCCCCGTCGCGGGCCGTCGTGTTGGTCGTTTCCCCTCGGGTCGGTCCGGAGATCGGGTCAACGGCGACGACGCTTTTACCGTCGGCCGGCTACGACCGTACCGTGACCACGCTCTCGTTCGAGGACGGCACCATCCGGGTCGACGATCCCCCGGACGGCCTGTCGCTGCCGTTTCTCGAGTCCGACCCACGCTCGGGGACCACCCGCGCGCCCGCCTTCCGCTACGCGGCGCTGACGGACGTGCTCGACGGCCGCGACGACGCGTACGACGACCGCGTCGGGACGTGGGGGTCCCTGTCGCTCTCGACGGCGTACGAACTCCGCGACTACCAGCGCGAGGCGCTGGAGGCGTGGCAGGCGAACCACCACCGGGGCGTGATCGAACTGCCGACCGGTGCGGGCAAGACGGTGGTCGCCATCGGTGCGATGGTCGCGCGAGGCGTCCCGACGCTCGTCGTCGTCCCGACGGTCGACCTCCTGACCCAGTGGCGACGTGAACTCGCCGCGGAGTTCGACGTCGAGATCGGTCAGTTCGGTGGCGGGGTGCAGGAACAGGGACCCATCACGGTGTCGACGTACGACTCGGCGTACCTCCGCGCCGACGACGTGGGCGGCGACTTCGGCTTCGTCGTCTTCGACGAGGTCCACCACCTCGGCGGCGAGGGCTACCGCGACATCGCACGGTTGCTGGCAGCGCCCGCCCGGATGGGCCTGACGGCCACGTTCGAGCGACCCGACGGTGCCCACGAGGTCGTCGCGGAGCTCGTCGGTCCGCGCGTCTTCGCGCTCGACGTCGACGACCTCTCGGGTGATCACCTCGCCGACTACGACATCAAGCGGATCGAGGTCGGCCTCTCCGCGGCGGAGCGCGAGGCGTACGACGAGGCCCAGGAGACGTTCGTCGACTACCTCCGCACCTCGAACCTCGACATGCGCTCCGGCGCGGACTACCAGAAACTCGTGATGCGGTCGGGGAACGACCCACGCGCCAGAGAGGCGTTGCTGGCGAAGCAGCGCGCCCGGCGGGTGATGATGAACGCGGACGCGAAGGTCGACCGGCTGGCGGAGATCCTCGACCGCCACCGCGACGACCGCGTCATCGTCTTCACCGCCCACACCGACCTCGTCTACCGGCTCTCCGAACGCTTTCTCCTCCCGGCGATCACGAACGAGACCGGCGCGGCCGAGCGCCGCGAGCTCCTCGACCGCTTCCGGACGGGGACGTACTCGCGGGTGGTGACGGCGAACGTCCTCGACGAGGGCGTCGACGTGCCCGACGCGAACGTGGCGGTCGTCCTCTCGGGCTCCGGGTCGGAACGCGAGTTCACCCAGCGGCTGGGTCGCATCCTCCGGCCGAAGGCCGACGGGAGACGGGCCCTGCTGTACGAGGTCGTCACGGAGGAGACCGCCGAAGAGAACGTCGCCGCACGTCGGCGGGGGTGAGACGACCGCGTGTCGCCCGCGACCACGGACTCGGCTCGAACGAGCGCGCGGAACGGTCGCCCCGGGGGACGACCGGAGGCGAGTCGCACGCGTTTTTACGACGCAGCCACGTCCGTTCAGCCGTGCTGACGAAGGATCTCCTCCGCGTCTCCAGGCGGGGTGGCGGCTACCACCCGCAGTTCGTCGACCGCGAGACGCGCCCGCTCGCCGCGCGCGTCCTCGGCGTCTATCAGGGTCACGTCGGCGAGACGCGGGCCACCCTGACGGCGGCGGTGGACGAGGTCGAACGCGACGCGGACGACTTCAAACTCGTCCGCGGCTTCGCCGCGCTCCTCGACCGGGAGGCGACGTTCGAGACGCGCGCACCCCTCCCGCCGGAACGTGCCCGCCGGGCCGCGTTCGAGGCGGCGGAGGCGGTGGGTGTGACGACAGAGTCGGAACGTCGGACCGCGCTCGACCGCGCGGCGGACCGCCTCGGCGTCGACCCGAGCGAGATCGAGACGTCGCTGTACGCCGACCGCGAGGTGAACCAGGTGCTCGTCGAGGTCGACTCGCCGTGGGATCCCGACGACCTCCTGGCCAGATACAACCTCTCGCTCGCCCAGACCGCGCTCTTCGACGCGCGCGAGGTACGGATCCAGTCCGCGAATCCGCGGGTGCTCGTCTCGGCGATCAAGCGGCTCCGGCTGATGTACGAGATCCGGCGGATCGACGACGGGAGAGAGGTGGTCGTCACCGGCCCGGACGCGCTGTTCCGGCGGACGAGACGGTACGGGACGGCGTTCGCCCGCCTACTCCGGACGCTCGTGAACGCCACCGAGTGGCGGCTCGAGGCGACCATCGACGACCGGGGCACCGACCGCGAGCTCGTGCTCACCCACGAGGACCTCTCCGTCCCCGACGACGAACCCGTCGCGGAGCCGTCGTTCGACAGCGACGTGGAGGCGGAGTTCGCGGCCCGCTTCGCCAACCTTGGGCTCGACTGGACGGTCCACAGGGAGCCCGAGGCGCTGGCGACCGGGAACCGGGTGATGATCCCCGACTTCGCGTTCGACTACCGGCCCGCCGGTTCGTCCGAGACGGCGACGGAGTTCGACGACAGCCCGGAGGGGTTCCGCGTCTACTTCGAGATCATGGGCTTCTGGACGCCGGCGTACGTCGAGAAGAAGCTCGCGCAGTTCGCGGCGGTCGAGGACGTCGAACTGCTCGTCGCGGTCGACGAGTCGCTCGGCGTCGGCGAGTCGGTCGAGGCGCTGGATCACCGGGTCGTCACCTACTCGGGGCGGGTCCGCGTGAAAGACGTGGTCGACGTGCTCCGGGAGTACGAGACGGAGCTGGTCGCGGCGGCAGCGCGCGACCTCCCCGACGAACTGGCCCCCGACGACGACGCGATCGCGCTGTCGACGCTCGCAGCTCGCTACGGGGTGGGCGAGGACGCGCTCGACGGCGTCGCGTTCCCCGAACACGAACGAGTGGGCCGGACGCTCGTCCGGCCAGCGACGCTCGACCGCGTCGCCAGTGAGGTCGAAGCTGGGATGGGACTCGCCGACGCCGAGGCCGTGCTGGCTTCGTTCGATCTGGACGACACCAGCGCCGTCCTCTCCCGGCTGGGGTACCGCGTCGAGTGGGAGGGACTCGGCGGCGGCGTGCTGAGAGAGAAGTCGGCATGAGGCGACCCGAAGACACTTGTCCCCGCCCCCGCCGCAGGTGTGTATGGTCTCCCGTCGTGCGTTCCTCCGGCGTGGTGGAGCCGCGGGACTCGCCGGCCTGAGCGGGCTCGCGGGCTGTACACTCGGCGACACGCCCGAGCCGCTCCTCGAACGGGACGCACCGTCGCCCGGGCTGCTGGCCACGCCGTGGGCGGCACCGCGCTCCGACCGCCGGAACACCGGAGTTCCCGGAGCCGTCGGTCCGGGCAACGTCCCCGGCGTCGCGTGGCGAGGTGGCTTCTCGACCCGGCCGCGGATCCGCGCCCCGCCGGTCGCGGTCGACGACGACCTGTTCGTCCTCGACGATCGGCGTGGACGAGTGTCCTGCCTCGCGGTGGCCGACGGCCGGACGCGCTGGACCGCGTCGGTGGGTCCCGTCGGCGACGGCGTCGCACCGACGGTCACGGACGACCGGGTGTACCTCGCCGCCGGCCGCACGCTCCGGGCGCTCACGCGCGACGGCGACGACCGCTGGCGTGTCGACTTCCCGGGTGCCGTCCGCGGGGTGACCGTCGGCGACTCGCTGTTCGTCTCGACGGCCGACGGGACGCCCGGCTGCTACGCGGTCGCCCCCGACTCGGGCACGGTGCGGTGGGCGGTCGAGACGGGTCTGGTCGTCGCGCCCGCGGCCCACGACGGCGACACGGTCGTCGTCGGCGACATGCGCGGCACGGTCAGCTGTCTCGACGCCGCCTCGGGCGAGACGCTGTGGCGCCGCGAGACGCCCGACGCCTGGGTCCAGGCCGCCCCGGTCGTCGCCGACGGCCGGGTCTTCGTCGGCACCGGGACGGCGCCGCTCGACGGCGGACACCTCGTCGCGTACGACCACGCGGACGGCACCGTCGACTGGCAACGACCCCTCGCGGACGCGGCGGCGTTCTCGTCGTTCGCCTGCGACGGGTCGCGACTGTTCGCGGTCGACTCGCGCGGCGTCCTCCGCCGGCTCGACGCGGCGAGCGGCGCGCTCGACTGGCGGTTCTCCTCCCGTGATCCGTTCGACTCGGCCGTGTCGAACGTCACCCTCGACTTCGCACCGGCAGTGGCCAACGGACTCGTCACCTACGCCGGCCCGGACGAGCGACTCCACGTCGTCGAGACCGACGCCGCGACCGACGGCTCCGAGGTGGGCGCACGCTTCCGTGGCGACGTCCGGGCGACGTCGGCACCGACGGTCGCGGGCGGCGCGCTGTTCGTCGGCACCCGGTCGGGTGTCGTCGCCGTCGGGGACGCCTCCGCCGACTGACGACTGATCCGTGGCTGGCGGCTCGTGGGCGACGGGAGACGAGCTACGGGAGGTCTTCCTGCGTCCCCTTCGGGACCACCGAGCGGAGTTCGCCGTGGAGGTACAGCCCCACGCCGAGGGGTGCACGCTCGCCGGCGATCTCGCGCGTCGCGATCAGGTAGCCCCAGTCGCCGTCCCAGGCGAGTTCCTGGTCCTCGCCGGCGGCGAACCGGCGCGCCTCCTCGGGAGAGAGGTCGACGACGTTCCGCGTGGCGAGGCCGCCGAAGCGCTGGGCCGCGACCGTCGTCGGCTTCCAGTGTTCCTGTCGCGTGCGGAGGAAGGTCATTCCGAGCCCTTCGACCCGTGTCGGGTCGGCCACGTCGCCAGCGAAGATCCAGATCTTCCCGGCACCCTTCTCCCAGAAGGAGTGGCCGTCGAACGTCCCGGCGGGGACGCCGAAGCGGTCGTCCCACCAGTCGAGTACCTCCGCGCGCGAGGCCCGCCCCGGCACTTCGCGGTCGGCCGGTGTGGCGGGGAGGCGGTCGAACTGCTGGCCGTCGTTCGTCCGTTCTCCCCCGTCTTCGGTCATCCCGTCACCTCCAGTTTCGCACAGAAGAACCCGCCCGTGTCGTTCTGGTGAGGGTAGACGCGGTGAGCGCGCTCGACCGAGGGGTCGAACGTCTTCCCTTCCCACTCGGTGACGCCCGGCGACGTCTCCAGGGGCGTCTCGAAGGGGACGAGTCGGCAGTCCTCCTCGCCGAGGACGTGGTCGAGCACCGCCTCGTTCTCCTCAGGGGCGAACGTGCAGGTGGAGTAGACGACCGTCCCGCCGGGGCGGGTGGCCTGCACTGCCCGTTTCAGGATCCCCTTCTGGACGCCGGCGACCTGGTGGACGTGGTCGAGCGTCCACTCCTCGAGCGCGGTGGGGTTCTTCCGGCAGGTGCCCTCGCAGGAGCAGGGCGCGTCGACGATGGCGCGGTCGAACGCCTCGAACCCCAGCCCGCGCATCGAGAAGTTCCGCGCGTCCCGGTTCGTGACGACGAGGTTCGTCACGCCGAGTCGTTCGGCGTTGTGGCGGAGCGCCGAGAGCCGCCCCAGCGAGTTGTCGTTGCCGACGAGCGTGCCGCGGTCGTCCATCAGCGCGGCGAGCTGTGTCGTCTTCGAGCCGGGGGCGGCGCAGGCGTCCCACACTCGCTCACCGGGCCGGGGGTCGAGCACGGTCGCCGGGAGCGCAGACACCTCCTCCTGCCCGTGGATCCACCCCAGGAAGTACGGCCACGTCCGCCCGGCCTTCCCCTCGAGGGTGAGGAGTTCGCGGTTCCAGTCGACGGGTGTGTAGCCGACGCCCGCCTCGTCGAACGCAGCGGTCACGCGGTCGGCGGTCGCCTTGATGGTGTTCACTCGGACCGCGTACGGGAGCGGTCGCTCGCACGCCGCTCTGAACGCGTCGGGGTCGTCGACGAGCGGCGCGTACCGTTCGAGCGGGTTCACGCGAGCCACCTCTGCTGGCGAGGGTGAGCAGGGAACAGCTCCGCTGTGACCGTGTTCACGCGAGCCACCTCTGGTGGGGGGCTCGCGTCGGGGGGCGAGCGCGTCGCGACCGGAGTCATGGACGCGCTTCGCCGGGTGCGCGTTTGTGGGTTTCGGAGTCACGTGTGGGAGATCGACGGGATCCGTTCCGGTGTCTCACGATTTAAATACGAGGCCGGCCAGTAGCGCACTATGACCCACGACGGGGCCTTCACGTACAACGGCGGACGGGTCGATCCCGGCGAGACCCAGAACATCCGCTACGGCATCTCCGAGACGTATCTGGGGGATCCGGTCCGGATTCCCGTCACGATCGTCAACGGCGAACGTGAGGGTCCGACGGTGTTTCTCACCGCGGCGGCCCACGGCGACGAACTCAACGGCATCGAGGTCGTCCGTGAAGTGGCCTTCGAGTGGGACCTGTCGAGCCTCGCGGGGACGCTCGTCTGTATGCCCGTACTCAACGTCCCCGCCTTCCTCGCCCAGCAGCGGTATCTCCCGATCTACGACCGCGACCTCAACCGATCGTTCCCGGGGCACGAGGAGTCCACGTCGGCCAAGCGCATGGCCTACCGGATCTTTCAGAACTTCATCGAGCCGTGCGACTTCGGGCTCGACTTCCACACCTCGACTCGCGGCCGGACGAACATGCTCCACGTCCGTGCGGACATGGGCCACAAGGGCGTCGCCCGGCTCGCCCGCGCGTTCGGTTCGAACGTCATCATCGACGGCGAGGGCCCCGACGGCACGCTGCGCGGGGAGGCGACGAAGGCGGGCGTTCCGACGATCACCATCGAGATGGGAGAGGCCCACCGGTTCCAGCGGCCGCTCATCGACGACGCGCTCGCGGGCGTCGAGAGCGTCTTCGCCGAGTACGGCCTCCGCGAGACGAGCCTCGTCCGCTGGCCGGGGTGGCGGACGGTCATCACGGACGACAAGGAGAAGACGTGGATCCGCGCCGACGCCGGTGGCATCGTCGACGTCCACTACGAGGTCGGCTCGCTGGTCCACGCCGGCGACCGCATCTGCACCATCACCAACCCGTTCAAGGACGACAACACGTCCGTCGAAGCGCCGTTCACGGGCGTGCTCGTCGGCATCCTGGAGAACCCGGTCGCGTACCCCGGCAACCCCCTCTGTCACCTCGTCGAACTGGACGCGAAGACGCGGAGCGTCGTCGAACAGCGGCAGTCGCCGGAGGCTCACGCGCGCACGTGACGTTCACTGAAGAAGGCCGAAGAAGGTGGTGGCGGTGTCGCATCGATCGCGTAGCGACGTGGGCCGATGCGGCCCCGCCGGTGAGCGGGACAGTGAGCGCGTGGCACAGAGGTCCCTCGTCCGCCGGTGAGCGCCCCTCGTCACCCCCCGGCGGACGGCGGTTTCGTTCGGCGAACGCGTAACTTCTATACCACCCCGGTACAGAGCCACACACGAGCATGAGTAAGCATTACAATCGCGGCCTCGTCGAGGACTTCGGCCGGTGGCGGGAGTTCTCCGCGGGGATGTGGGCCTGGGTGTTCCACAAGTTCACGGGCTGGGTGCTCGTGGGCTATCTCTTCACCCACATCGCGGTGCTGTCCACCGCGCTGTCCGGCGCCGGGGCGTACACGGAGACGATCCAGGCGCTCGAGAGCCTCCTCGTGGTCCGCATCCTCGAGGTCGGCCTCCTCGCCGTCGCGGTGTTCCACATCCTCAACGGGCTCCGGCTGCTGCTGGTGGACCTCGGCGTCGGCCTCGAATCGCAGGACAAGAGCTTCTACGCCTCGCTCGTGCTGACGGGCGCGATCGTCGTCGCGAGCGTGCCGACGTTCCTGGCGGGGGTGTTCTGACGTGGCCGAACGCTACTCCTCGTTCGAGCGGGGCGGCCGCCGGTGGCTCTGGCAGCGGATCACGGCGGCGTTCCTCGTCATCGTGCTCGCGTTTCACTTCTTCCTGCTCCACTTCGTCAACCACGCCGACGAGGTGACGTTCGCCATGAGTTCGGCACGGATGGAGCAGCTGTCGTACTACTCGCTGATGATCCTGTTCCTCGTGACGGCGACGTTCCACGGCGTCAACGGCGTCTACAACGCGCTCGTCAACCAGGGCCTCACCGGCACGAAACTGCAGGTCGTGAAGGGGACGCTCGTCCTCGCCAGCGCGGTGCTCGTCATCCAGGGCATCCGCACGGCGAACGCGTGGGCCGGCTTCCCGACGTTCTAACCAACCATGAGTACACAACTCCCCGAAACCGAATCCCAGGAGGCCGAACCGGACGCGGAGACGCAGCCCTCGAAAGGCGACGAGCGACGGGCGGAGCGGCGTCGCAGGGCAGCCGAACGCGAACGCGAGCGCCAGGCCGAGGAGGCCGAACGCGCGAAGGAGGCCGAGGACACGGTCCAGCTGAAGGTCTTCCGGTACGACCCCGAGGTGCCCGAGAAGGAGAAGCCGCGCTTCGACGACTTCTACGTCCCCTTCGAGAAGGGGATGACCGTGCTCGACGCGCTCATCTACGCCCGGGACACGTACGACTCGTCGCTCACGTTCAGACACTCCTGCCGGCAGGCCATCTGTGGGTCGGACGCGCTGTTCGTCAACGGCCGGCAACGGCTGGGGTGCAAGACGCAGCTCTCGGATCTGGACGAGCCGGTCCGCGTCGAGCCGCTCCCCCACCAGGAGGTCGTCAAGGACCTCGTCGTGGACATGGAGCACTTCTACGACCAGATGGAGGCGGTCGAGCCGTACTTCCAGACCAGCTCGCTGCCCGACAGCGAACTCGACGAACAGCGCCAGAGCCGCGAGAACCGCGAGAAGATCAAGATGTCCACGCGGTGTATCTGGTGCGGTGCGTGCATGTCGTCGTGCAACATCGCCGCCGGCGACAACCAGTATCTGGGGCCCGCGGCGATCAACAAGGCGTACCGGTTCGCCATGGACGAGCGTGAAGGCGAGGACATCAAGCAGCAGCGACTGGAGATCATCGAGCAGGAACACGGCGTCTGGCGGTGTCAGACGCAGTTCTCCTGTACGGAGGTCTGCCCGAAGGACATCCCCCTCACCGAGCACATCCAGGAGCTCAAACGCGAGGCGGTCAAGAGCAACCTGAAGTTCTGGTAGCCGTGGGGGCGCGAGGGGCGGAAACCCTCAAGTTTACCCGGTCCTAACCGGCTCTCACGGACGGACGTTTAAAAAGGAACGCGGCACGGGCGGACGAACGACACGGAACGCGGAACACCGGACAACACACCCACACAATGTACGAACACGACGTCATCGTGGTCGGCGCGGGCGGTGCGGGCCTGCGCGCGGCCATCGCGGCACAGGAAGAAGGGGCCGACGTGGCCATCGTCACGAAACTCCACCCCGTCAGGAGCCACACCGGCGCCGCGGAGGGCGGCATCAACGCCGCACTCCGCGAGGGCGACTCGTGGGAGGACCACGCGTACGACACGATGAAGGGGTCGGACTACCTCGGGGACGCCCCTGCGGTGGAGACGCTCTGTAAGGAGAGCCCGAAGGAGACGATGCAGCTCGAACACTGGGGGATGGCGTTCTCCCGCGACGAGGACGGGCGCGTCTCCCAGCGTCCCTTCGGAGGACTGTCGTTCCCGCGGACCACGTACGCGGGCGCAGAGACCGGCCACCAGCTGCTCCACACGATGTACGAACAGCTGGTCAAGCGCGGCATCGAGGTGTACGACGAGTGGTACGCCACCCGGCTCGCCGTGAGTGACGAGGAGCGCCCGGAGGACCGGACCTGCCACGGCGTCGTCGCCTACGACATCCAGTCGGGCGAGATCGCCGGCTTCCGCGCCCGCAAGGGCGTCGTCCTCGCGACCGGCGGGCCCGGCCAGGTGTACGACCACACCACCAACGCCGTCTCCAACACGGGCGACGGCGTGGCGATGGCCTACCGCGCCGGCGCACCAATGGAGGACATGGAGTTCATCCAGTTCCACCCGACGACGCTTCCCTCGACGGGCGTGCTCATCTCCGAGGGGGTCCGCGGCGAGGGCGGCATCCTCTACAACGCCGAGGGGGAGCGGTTCATGTACGAACACGGCTACGCGAACAACGCGGGCGAACTGGCGAGCCGGGACGTCGTCTCGCGCGCCGAGTTGACGGAGGTGAACGAGGGACGAGGCATCGAGGACGAGTACGTCCACCTCGACATGCGCCACCTCGGCGAGGAACGCATCGTGGATCGGCTGGAGAACATCCTCCACCTCGCGGAGGACTTCGAGGGCGTCGACGGCATCGAGGAGCCGATGCCGGTCAAGCCGGGACAGCACTACGCGATGGGCGGCGTCGAGACCGACGAGAACGGGGAGACCTGCATCACGGGGCTGTACGCGGCGGGCGAGTGCGCCTGCGCCTCCGTCCACGGCGCCAACCGGCTCGGCGGGAACGCCCTGCCCGAGCTCATCGTCTTCGGCAAGCGCGCCGGCCAGCACGCCGCGGGACGCGACCTCGGCACCGCGAAGATCGAGACGGGCAAGCGTGGCGAGTTCGAGGTCGGGGAGGTCGAGACACCCGTCGAACCCGGCGAGATCTCCGGGGGTGAACCTGGTGACGTCGCCGCGGACGGTGGGAAGGCGGCGGACGGCGGTGCGACCGCCGAACTGACCCCCGAGGAGTGCGTCGAACGCGCGGTCACCGACGAGCGGACCCGCGTCGACGCGCTCATGTCCCGCGACGGGACGAACCACGCGAACATCCGTGCGAAGGTCCAGAAGTCGATGACCCGGTTCGTCAACGTCTTCCGCGAGGAGGAGGGCCTCAAGCAGGCGCTCCGCGACATCCGCGAGGCGCGCGAGGCGTACCAGGACGTCGCGGTGTCGGACCCCTCGCGGACGTTCAACACGGATCTCATCCAGACGATCGAGACGCGCAACCTCCTCGACATCGCCGAGGCCATTACCCTGGGAGCGCTCGTCCGCGACGAGTTCCGTGGTGCCCACTGGCGGGCCGAACACCAGGAACGCAAGGACGAGTCGTGGCTGAAACACACGATGCTCTCGTGGAACGACGGCACTCCCGAAGTGTGGTTCCGCCCGGTCGTTCTGGAGGGCGAGGACAAGCGCTACGAGCCCAAGGTCCGGAGCTACTGAGGCTCAACCCCGGACCGCCCCTGTTCCGTCTCGCCCGCCCTGTTCCGTCTCGTCCGTCCCGCTCCATCCGTTCTACCTTACTCCGGGTCGTCGCACCCGGTGACCGGTCGCCACCGGCGACTCTCGTCCGTCACCAACGGCTATTTGTCCCGGCCGAGGCTACTGTGGCGTGGAAGGGTGGCTCAGTGGTAGAGCACGCCGGCTGGCCTCGTGCCCCGGCGGATATTTGGCTTCGCGTGGTTCGACTCCCGCCCCTTCCACTCCTCGGCAGTGCTCCGTCCGGTGAGTCGGCTCACCCGACGCCCGTATTTCGACGATCGTCGAACGAGGTTTTTAGTATCGTCGAACCCACACGGTCGACGATGACAGCACGCTCGACACACGCCGAGGTGCCCGAGGAGATACAGTCACCGCGAGCGAAACTGGTCTATCTCTCCCTCGCGGCGGGGGGCCCCGCGAACGTCGACGAGCTCCAGTCGCGGCTATCGACGACGAAGCTAACGCTGTACGGCGTCCTCGGGACGCTCTCCGAGCGAGGGCTGGTGGAAAGAAAGCGGGGACGGTACGCAGTCAGTTCGTGTTTCGCGGCGAACGGGCCTTCCTGACGTCGGCCCCGTCGCGAACCATATCCTCACAGCTCGGACAGACGCGGGGGTTCTCGACGCCGTCGGGTGTGAAGACGCGGGCATACGCGGGGGTGACGAAAGAACCGCAGTTCTGGCACTCCGGCATAACGTGACGGAGATGTGAGACACGTATTGTAAACTTTTCCCCCGTCGTCGGACGACTGGCTGACCGTCTCGTAACGAACCGACCGACGTTCTGCCAGACCGTCAGATCAGACTCGCGAGAATTCCGGCGGCGATGAGCAGTCCCAGCAGCGCCGAGACCACGAGAAAGAACTGGTCTGCACCGTCCATACGGGCCGTACGAACGGCCGTCGGATAAAAGTGAGCGCTCGCCGGCTCACTCCCCGGCGGTGAGGACGGCCCGGACGTGGGTGTGTGCCGAGAGCACCTGGAGGACCACGCCGCTCACGAGCGCCAGCACTGTGACGGTGCCGACGGTGACACCGAGGCTCGAGGTGGCGAAGGGGTTGCCGCCGCCGACGGCGAGGAACGCGTCGAGCGCGCGCTCACCACCGAAGCCGAGGACGACGAGCGCGTACGTGGAGACGGTGGCCAGCCCACCGGTGCCGAAGCCGAGCATCGAGCAGAGCGTCTCGAACGTCACCAGCTCTCGTGCCTGGTGTTCGTCGAGCGGCCTGAGGTGGATCCGGGCGTGTTCGACGAGTGCGTGTCCGAGACCGGTGGTGGCGACGAAGACGACGGCGACCAGCGCGACGAACGCGAGTTTCGGCGACGCCGTCGCGACGTCCGCGAAGTACGTCCGCCGGATCCCGGGCGGGAACGCGGCGAGGATCGGGAGGAGCGCTGCGAGCGCGAAGAGGAGGTAACTCTGCCACGCGAGCTTCTGGTCGATCGGCCGTGCGAAGTAGCTGAACTGACGGGCGCGCAGCCGTTCGTACGGTGAGTCGCTCAACAGACGTTCAGTGATCGGATCGTCGATGGGCACAGGAGTTGGTCCTCCGTTCTCCCGTATCAACGTAGTACCTGATATCTACGAGACGATTATCACCTCGGAGATCGGACGCGGCCGGTCGATCCGTGGCGCGGCGTTGCAACGTTTTAAGACTAGCCGGGCCATCCGACCGAACGGTCATGAGCCGCGCCCGGCGAATCGGAGCGTTCCTCCTCACCGTGGCGGTCGTCTGTGCGGCTGTCGGCTCGATGCCCGCGACCGTGTTGGCGACCGAACACGGCTCGGGTGGTCTCGGGGCGGCGCAGCTCGGCAACGCTGGCATCGAGCCGGACGGCGTCCTGCTCCGGGTCGACCTCCGGGACGACGGGAGCGCCCGGTGGACCGTCGAGTACCGGATCAGGCTGAACGACGAGAACACGACGGCGGCGTTCACGTCGCTCCGCGACGACATCGCGGCCAACGAGACGGCCTACACGGCGACCTTCGGCGAGCGAATGGCGTCGACGGCCCGAGCGGCCGAGAACACGACTGGCCGAGAGATGCGCGTGGAGAACGTCTCTGTGTCGACCGCTCGCCAGCAGCTCCCACAGGAGTACGGCGTCGTCACGTACAGGTTCACGTGGCAGGGGTTCGCCACCACCACCGGCGACGTGATCGAGGCTGGCGACGCGCTCGCCGGTCTCTTCCTCGACCAGCGGACGACGCTCGTCGTCGCGTGGCCGGACGGATACGGGGTCACGGCGGTCGATCCCACTCCCGACGAGCGCCGGGACGACGCCGTCGTCTGGGCCGGTCCGACGGACTTCGACGCCGGACAGCCGGCGCTCACGCTGTCGACGGCCGCGACCGACCGGACGTCGACCGACGGCGAGACGAGCGGTGGCGCGGGTGCCGGTGGAGAGGACGGAGACGGGAGCGGGGACGGGACGACGGCACCGCTCGCACTCGTCGGAGGTGCCGCGGTGCTCGCGATCGGGGTCGCGGCCGCCGTCGCCTGGCGGCGGCTCCGGGGCCGCGACGGCGGGGTCACCCTCTCCGGACCGTCGGACACCGACTCCGTCGGCGACGAAGCGGGGCAGTCCGACGCGGCAGGCGCTGGCAGTGCGGCGGACTCGGCGGAGAGAGGAGAGACGGAGGCGAGCACCGAGACGGCAGACGGGGCGGCCGAGGGAACGCCCGATCCGTGGGCCGACGAACTCCTGAGCAACGAGGAGCGGGTGCTGGCGCTCCTCGAACACAACGACGGGCGGATGAAACAGCAGACGATCGCCTCGGAGCTGGAGTGGTCGGCCGCGAAAACGAGCCAGGTGATCGGGAAGATGCGCGACGCGGGCGACGTCGAGACGTTCCGGCTGGGACGCGAGAACGTCGTCTCGTTCCCCGACCGGGGGTTATCCGACGATTAACCTCGCTGAGAACGCCGAATCGATCGACAGCGCGGCGGTAAATGCGTGTAAATCGTGGTTGATTCGTCGTGACGGTCGTCGAGATATAAGAGGGTGCCGCCCGAACGTGAGTCCGAGATGAGTCGGATCGGGACCGTCGTCGTGGTCGTGATCGTCGTCCTCGCGAGCGTCGCCCTCCCGGCGTTCGGGGTGGAGACCACGACATCACCGATCACGGACGAAACGACGAGGGAACAGACCGAACCCACGACGGCCACGGACGGCAACGAGAGCGGACGCGCCGAGACCGCACCCGGCACTCGCCTCGCGGGCGCCATTGGCGTCCAGGGAGCGGAGATCGGTGGTGAACTCGAATCCCGATCGCTCGCCCACCAGCTGAACCGCTCGGCGTCGAACGACTCGAAGGCGGCGGTGGTGGCGCGACAGGCGAATCAGAGCGAGCGTCGACTCGCAGCGCTCCGTGCCGAGTCGACGCGCCTCGAGGCGGCCCGCGAGAACGGAACCATCAGCGAGAACGAGTACCGGGTCCGAACGGCACAGCTGAGCGCGCGGATCACCACCGTCCGCCGCGTGACTGACCGCACGACGGCGGCCGCGACGGCGCTGCCGGACGAGGCGCTCCGTCGGAACGGCGTGGACGTGACGACGCTCCGCTCGCTTCGCACACGGGCGAACGAACTCGGTGGGGCCCGGATGTCGGCCGTCGCACGCGAGGTGGTCGGACCGACGGCTGATGCCGGGTTCGGCCCCGACCGCGCCGGGAACCGGACGCGTGGGCCACCGGCCGAGCCGGGCGCGGACGCTCCCGGTCGGAACGACGGGCAGCGTGAGCAGCGACCGTCGGGAGAGCGGCCCGACGACGCCGGCGAGAACGCGCAGGCCGGCGACCGACAGTCGGGCGACAGGCGGGACGGATCCAGCGCCCGCAACGAGAACGCGACCGGGGAAGGTTCGTCGAACGGGAGTGGTTCCCCGGACGAGAGTAGTTCGTCGAACGAGAGTGGTCCGCCGAACGAGGGGGGCCCGTCGAACGCCGACGACGGTGAGGGCGGCCAGGGTGAGAACGGGTCGGGCGGCCCGCCCGACGACCCTGGGCGGAGTGGTGAGGCGCGCGAGCGCGAGTCGGCACGGACGACCGATACGGACGGCTGACGGCGGCGCCTCGGGCTGCCGCCTCCGTATGCCGACGTCCTGGTCGCCGACGCCGGTACACCGACTGACGCTTCCGGGAACCCACGTCGGTCCGTTCGTCGGCGGAATTTTCTCGGTGGTCCGTCGACGACAGAGACGCCGAGTGCGAAGCCGCAGGACTGTTCCGAACGCGTGTCAGTCCGTCACGAGATACAATTAAATCACTCCCATCCGTTACTGTACGCAGATGGAGTCCGCGTTCGCAGTCGTCGCGCTCCCCGTCGGGCTCGTGCTCGTCGCCGTGAGCGTCGTTACTGCGGCGCTGTACACGCCGTACACGACGTCGCGCGTCGACACGGCGATCACCGCGTTCATCGGCGTCACGCTCCAGTTGGGGAGCCTGATCGCCACCTCCTCGGCGGTCCTCTTCGTGTTCGGCTCGCTGGGCTTTGCGGGACTCGAGGTCCCCCTGCTGGTCCAGGTCGTCCTCGCGTACGCCGCGAGCCACCTCACGATCTACGTCGCCTGCCTGAAAGTGACCTCGTTGCAAGAGCGTCCACTGGACCCCGGTGTCGTCCTCCAGTCGGGACCACTGCGACTGTTCTCGCCGGGGCCCGAACCAGCGGAATCGACCGCAGACGACCCCTGAACGGCGGTTCGTACCGAACGTCCGACGCGCGTCTGTCACAAAGTATATATTCACGTCGAAGATATACGCTAACAGACCGAGGAGGTCCAGCGGCAGACTGCGGGTAGGGGTACGCGCATCTGACGCTGCCTCCCGGCGCATTATCCGAAGCGTAGCGACGGTGAGCGACGGCACTCCGGTTCGTGCGTGTCGAACGCGAGCCGTCGGTAGTTATTTGCCAGCTACCATCATATTCGTTCATGAGAATCCGATGGCTACGACAGCAATCGCCCACTGCACGAACTGCGGGTGGACCGGCGAGCAGCTGGAACTGGACGACGCCCACGGGGGGCCGGCGTGTCCAGCGTGCGGGGCTCGAGTCACGGTTCGGTGATCAAATCCCGGTCGTGACGATGCCGCTCCACCCCGTGGGGTGGGAGGCGTCGACCGGCGAGGACACGCTCAAGGGGCCTCAGGTCGTGTCCCGACACGCATGACGATTCCCCGCACACTCGTCGTCTCCGTGGTCGCCCTCCTCGTCGTCGCGGGCGTGACCGGTGCCGTGTCGGCACCCCGCGATCGGCCGGCGGAGACGGAACCGCCCGTCCGCGTCTTCGTGGACGAGACGCTCGACGTCTCCGCCGTGGAGTTGACTGGCGGGGGGACCGTCGGTACCGATCCCGTGGCACTCGCCGGCGTGGCGGGTGAGGCCGACGGCGTGATCGAGAACGTCGACGATCCGACCGACGCCGACTTCGGTGGGTTCGCGACCGGGAGCTACGACGTTCGTGCCGACGATGACGACCGGGCGGAGTTCTCCGTCGTGGAGCCGCGCGTGACGAGCGTCGTCGTGAGGAACCAGAACGGCGCCAACGTGACGAACGGCTGGGAACCGAGCGGTGCCAGCCTCACCGTCACCGCCGAGTACAACTTCGACGAGGCCGACCGCCTCGACCTGACCGTCGAGGCTCCCGACGGGCTGGAGGTGACCAGCACGGTCGCGTCCCGCGATCGGTTCACCACGAGCGGCGGGTCGGTCAGTCTCGACCTCTCGGACGAGGCGGACGGGACTTTCCGGATCACGGTCGAAGGGAGCGACCTCGAGGACGCGTCCAGAACAGTGACCGTCCGGACGGGACCACGTCGGACGGCGACAGCGACCGCGACGCGGACGGCGACACCCACCCGGACCGCGACGCCCGAGACGACCGCGACGATCACTCGAACGGCGACGCCCACGGAGACCACGGAACCGACGCCGACGCCCTCGCCCACAGCGACGCCCACGGCGACCACGGAGCCGACACCGACGGAGCCACCGGATACCACGGCCCCCTCCACACCGACCGCTCCGTCGACCACGACCCGGACCACGACGCCGGGGTTCGGTCCGATCGTCGCACTGGTCGCGGTGGGAGGCGTCGCGCGCCTCCTGCACCGACGACGGGAGTGACGTCCCCGGAGGCCGACCGTCCCCCGAACCGTCGTGCCCGCCCGGTCGCGACGTCGCAATCATCAACTCTACGAATGCTGATCGTTCGGTGCCGTTCCCAGCCGAGTCCGACCCGAAAATCGACACCGGACGGGAGGAGGGATTATATCCTTTCTGATGTGACGGATAGTTTATAACACAAGACTTTTACCGAAAACGCCAGTGAGCTTTGGGCGTACCCCTACCCATGACGGCGTAGCGGAGTACCGCCCTCCCACCGACCTGGTGTGGTCCCCCCCGGGTCGAAACGGTACGTCGTCGACTGCAGTCCCCGCACAACCATGTCACGAAACAACGATACGATCCGTGCGGTCGTACTCGCGGCGCTGATGGTCCTCTCGGTCTTCGCAGGGACCGTCGCGTTCACGGGTACGGCCGCCGCGGCGCCTGTCGACGGCATCTCCAACGTGTCCTCGACAGACGTCCGCGCAGGACAGGACGAATCGGTTCAGAAGATCACCTTCGACGTCGGCGCCAGCGGCGGCGGCGCGTCGGATACCATCAACATCAACACCACCGGCTCGGGTCTCGACACCGTCACCGACGTGACGGCGAAGTCGTCCGACACCGGTGCCATCGTGGTCGACTCCACCGACGTGGACGGCACGCAAGGTAACGTCACGGTCGACGTCACGGACCAGACGTCCGGTGACGACAACGCGACGGTTTACGTCTACGTGACGCACGACCTGTCGTCCGTGTCGCCAGGCACGAGCCTGACGGCGACGGTCGACACCCCTGACGCCACCAGCGACAGCGATGGCTTCACCGCCATCGACGGCGAGGTCGACCCCGTCGTGCAGGGCCCGAACGGTCGGGTCTTCCTGGGTGACGACAGCGTCGACATCTCGGCGATCGCCGGTATCCCCACGTCGGGCAGCACGACGCTGTTCGGCACGAGCGGGAACGCCGACGGTGGCCAGGCCGACGTCAGTGACGTCGAGAGCGTCGACATCTCCGACGCGAACAACTTCGAGACGGGCGCGTACAACGCCTCGGACTCGGACGGCAACTCCGTGCTCTCGGTCGTCGAACCCAGCGTGACGGATCTCACGATCTACAGCGGCACCACGACCGACACGGACATCACTGACGGGTCGGTCACGTCCGACACCGACAACGTCCTCGTCGAGGGCGAGTGGAACTTCGACAGCGCCGAGCGCGTCGAAGTCACCGTCGAAGACGAGGACGGTCTGGACGTCACCGACCAGCTCACGACCGACGACTCGATCAACAACTCCGGCGGCACGCTCCAGCTCACCGGTGTCGAGGACCTCGACACGGGCGAGTACACGGTGACGCTCGAAGGCGAGGAGGACCTCGACAGTGCCTCCCGCAGCGCGACGTTCACCATCCGCGACGAGGACCAGACGGTCTCGCTGAGCTCGTCGACCGTCACGCAGGGTGACGACGTCGTCGCCACGGTCACGGGCACGCCCGGCCAGTGGGGCGTCGTGAAGATCGACGCCGAGGACATCGACCCCGACGATCCGACGACCGATGCTGCCGAGTCGATCTTCCCCGAAGCCGGTGACCTCGAGTTCGCCGACGGCACCGCCAGCCTCTCGGGTGGCTCCTCGGGCACCATCGACGACGAGTGGGTCTTCGCCGTCGTCGACCTCGGCGACTCTGGCGACGCACAGGTCCGCATCGAGTCCGAGAACCTCTCGGACGGCACGCTCGACGTCGAGTTCAACCAGCTCGACACGACGAGCGAGCCCGCCGCCAACAGCGAGGTCGTCGCGGACGGCCTCAACGAGAGCGCCGACGATTCGGCCGAGCTGACGGTCGAGGAGCGGAGCATCAACATCACGTCCGCCCCGAACGTCGTTCGGGTCGGTGAGGAGTTCACCATCGAGGGCACCGCGCCCGAGTCCGACGACGTGAAGGCGTACGCCCGCATCGACGACGACTGGGAGCCGCTCGAAGACGAGGACGGTGACCTCTCCGAGGACGACGTCGACAGCAACGGCGAGTGGTCGGTGGACATCGACTCGGGCAACGAGCTCGACCTCCCAGACAACTACCGCATCGCGATCGTCGCCGACCCGGTCGAGGACTCGACCGGCACGAACCTCATCGGTGAGAGCACCACGGTCGACTCGGACGACTACGGCGAGTTCGACACGAAGGCCTCGACGTCCGTCCGGACGGTCGCCGGTGACCTGACGGCCGAACTGTCGTCGGAGACGGTCGCCTCCGACGAGGGCGACGAGATCACCGTGTCGGGCACGGCGCTCGGCCAGGGTGACGACGTCCGCATCTACGTCGTCGGCCCGCGCGGTGACCTCTACGACACCGGCGGTGAACTCTCCGACAGCGCCTCGTTCTCGGACGTCGAGTACGAGGTCGAGGACAACGAGTTCTCCGAGGACTTCGACGGCATCTTCGACACGCGTGGTCAGTACACGTTCATCGTGGTCGGCCAGGGCCGTGACGGCCAGTTCGCCGACAACAACGACGACGTCGAGGACAGCGGTGGCATCGTCAGCGACGGCCGGACGCCCCAGCAGGCGATCAGCCTGATCCGTGACGAGCACGCCGGTGCCGGCTCGGACGACCAGGTCGTCGAGCTGACGCTCGCGGCGGAGAACCCGCAGCTGACGATCGACGACTTCACCACGGACGGGCAGGTCGCCCAGGGTGAGGTCACGATCACGGGTAGCTCGAACCGCGAGGACGGGACGACCGTCTTCATCGAGGTGCTCGGCGAGAACGAGAACGTGATCGCGTCGACGGAGACGGAAGTCAACGGTTCGACCAGCTCGTGGGAGACCACCATCGACATGTCGGATGTCGAGACGGGTACCTACACGCTGCGCGCCGATGACGACGCCTCCTCGGCCGAACTCGAGTTCGAGCTCGTAGAGGAGATCAGCACGCCGACGGCAACCCCGACGGAGACCCCGACGGCAACCCCGACGGAGACCCCGACGGCAACCCCGACGGAGACCCCGACGCCCTCGGACGGCACGCCGACCGACACGCCGACGGAGACGACGTCGCAGCAGACGCCCGGCTTCGGTGTGATCGTCGCGCTGGTGGCGCTGCTCGCCGCTGCGCTGCTGGCGTACCGTCGCGACTAACGAACCACGACTGACCGGCGGAACCGGTCACCCGGTGCGGTTTCATTTTTCGGCACGACCTGATCGCGACGAGTGGCAACGCTGGAACGTGATCTGTCCGTGTGACCCGGGGGTGCGTAACTGTTTTACACGACGCGTGATACAATCGAACGGGACCTGGTCCCCGTCTGTCATGGTACCCCGTCTGGGTAACGGGGTCACCTTTTCGTCCCCGCCGGCGGTGTAGACGACGCCGACGCTCCGCCGAGCCGCCTGTGACTTCGTACCCCGACGGTCGTCGGCTGCCGCGCCGTGGATCGAGCCGGTGCAACGGTCCCGGAGGGACGTCCCGTTCGCGTCGAGAGGTGAAACCAGCGCGAAGGTCCCGGAGCCCGAAGAAGTCGACAGCGAGCCGAGACACCTCGTCTCGGGAGTGGTCAGTGTGTTTATGTCGGCGAGAGCCTCAGCGCCGACATGAATAGACTCGCGTCGGCCCGCGAACTGTACGCCGAAGGGGGGTCAAAAACACTGGCGGTCTGGGTGGCCGATTACCTGTTGACGAACCACCCGGTCAGTCCGAAACTGCAGTCGCTGCTCGGCGCGGAGCTCCACCAGCAGCTGTGGGCGTACACGAAGTTGGGGTACTGGCCCGACGTCAGGGAGCCGCGGACGTTCAACGAGAAAGTCCTGCACCGGAAGCTGTTCACCGACGACGATCGCTTCTCGACGCTCGAGGACAAGTGGGCCGCGAGGGAGTACGTGGCCGATCGCGTCGGCCGGGACGTGTTGCCCGAGGTGTACCACTCGACCGACCGCCCGGAGACGATACCCTTCGACTCGCTCCCAGACGGGTACGTCGTCAAACCCACACACCTCTGCGGTGCCATCGAGATCGTCGACGAGGAGGACGATCCCGACGAGACTGCCCTCGTGCGTCAGTGTCGAGAGTGGCTCGACGAGGTACACGGACAGCTGAGAGCCGAGTACTGGTACGACGACATCGAACCACGGATCCTCGTGGAGGAGCGTCTGCACGGTCAGGGGCCTCACGTCCCGCTCGACTACAAACTGTACGTCTTTCACGGGCACGTGGCGTACGTCGGTGTCCACGTCGACCGGTTCGCCGGACAGACGGTGCGGTACTACGACCGCGAGTGGATCCCACAGGAGTTCTCGGTCGCGGTGGAGGTCGGGCCGGAGGTCGACGAGCCCGAACGGTTCGACGAGATGATTTCTGTAGCCGAGGAGCTGGCGAAGGGCCTCGACTTCGTACGGGTCGATCTGTACCACGTGGACGGGGGGCGGATCGTGTTCGGCGAGTTGACCGTCGCACCGGGCTCCGGAACGCTCCGGTTCGTCCCCGAAGAGTACGACCAGGAGTTCGGGTCGTACTGGTGACGCCGAGCCGATCGTGGTCGTCCCCCGCACACGAGCGGAGGAGTATCGATCCGAACTGGAGCGTTGTCTCACCGGGTTCGACCCCGCCGATCGCTCGACAGCGCGCTCACGTCCGTTCGCGCGCAGAAACGAGCCAGGGACGAGATCTCGAACCACGGTCGCTCCGCTCGTGTCACTCGCGTCGCTCTCTGCTTCGAATCCCGCCGAGACAGTCGGTCCTCGCTATCGCTCGGACACGACGAGCCAGGGACGGGATTCGAACCCGTGAAGTCTCGATTACAAGTCGAGTGCATGAACCGCCCATGCTCCCCTGGCGCGTCTCGGAGTTATCCGTCCTCCTTTGAGTGTGTATCGCTTCGGGCCGGCTTCTCCAGTTCCACGCGGTGTGGGCGGTAGCCGTGTCGCTCGTAGAACCGCCGGGCGTCCTCGTTGTCGGCCATCGCCTCGAGCGCGACGACGTCGGCCCCGTCGTCGACGAGAGCGGACTCCGCCGCGGCGAGCAGTGCGTTCCCGACGCCGCGGTCGCGGGCGTCGGGCACGACGAAGAGGTTGTGGACGACGCCACGCGTGACCGTCTGCTCGTAGGAGCCGTGTTCCAGTCCGAACATGACGAAGCCGACGATACCGTCGTCTCGGACGACTCGCACGCCGCCGGTGACGACGTGGCTCGCGAGCGCCTCGCGGGCGGGCGTCCGGTTCGGTTCCGCCGCGAGGTGTGAGCCGTACGCGTGCTGGTCGGACGCGAGCTCGACCCAGAGGTCCACGAGCCGGTCGAGGTCGGCCAGCGTCGCCGACTCGGTGTCCGGAGTAGTCACATCTACACATTCTCCCTTGGATAGTTGGATATTCCGACGGATCTGTCACACGTCGCCGCGAGATGATACACGCGATCTGATACGTTCGGCGGTGTGAGGAAAGGTTTATAAGTGCTTCACCACCGCAGACTGCATAAGGTTAGTTATCATCATGGGCATCGCTGACACCTACTCCCGCGGCCGAGAGATCGCGATCGAGCGTCCCGGGGTGCTCCTGATCGCGCTCGTCGCCGTCGTGCTGGTCGCCGACCTCGTTCGGCAGTTCGGCACCGGCGACGTACAGGTCCACGACATCGGGTCGCTCGTCTGGGACGGCCTGATGCGGGGGCTCGTCATCGGCCTCGCCGGAATCGGGCTGTCGATGACGTACAGCATCCTGAACTTCGCGAACTTCTCGCACGGGGATTACATCACGGCCGGCGCGTTCTCCGGCTGGGCGACCACGTACCTCCTGGCCGGACTCGGTCGCGCCGACATCGGCTCGCTGTTGCTCGTCGGGGCGGGTGGCTCCGTCTTCGGCGGGGCGCTGGGTGTCGGCGTGACCGGGACGCCGCTCGCGGTGCTCGTTGGGCTGGTGGTCGCTGGAGGGTTCACGATTTTCCTGGCGCTCGCGATCGATCGGGTCATCTACCGCCCGATCCGGAACGAGGACGGGATCACGCTCCTCATCACCAGTATCGGGGTCGCGTTCGCCCTGCGGTACACGATGCAGTTCGTCTTCGGCTCCGACGTTCGGGGCACTACCGCCCAGCCGCCACAGATCGGTGCGTTCCTCTGGGACGGCCCGGTGTTCGTCTCGGTGCACGACATCGCGCTCGTCGTCGTCGCCGGCGGCCTGATGCTCGGCGTCCACGTGCTGTTGCAGACGACGAAACTCGGGAAGGCGATGCGGGCGATGGCCGACAACGAGGACCTCGCGCGCATCACGGGCATCCCGACCGAGCGGGTCGTCAGAGCGACGTGGATCATCGGTGGCGGTCTCACCGGTGTCGCCGGCTACATGTTCGTCCTCTGGAAGGGGACGCTCGGGTTCAACGACGGCTGGCTCCTCCTCCTGTTGATCTTCGCCGCGGTGATCCTCGGCGGGATCGGGTCGATCTACGGGGCGATCGCCGGGGGGCTCGTCATCGGCCTCACCGCGTCGCTGTCGGTCATCTGGATCCCGTCGGCGTTCGCGCGCGCGGCGGCGTTCTTCGTCATGATCGTCATCCTTCTCGTCAAACCCGAGGGGATCTTCACCGGGAGGTCGACGGCATGAGCGTCGACGTCGATCGGTTCACGGAGCGCGTCCCCGGCGGCGACGCGGGCCTCATCGTCCTCTTGCTCGCCGTCCTCTACCTGGCGTACATCGCCAGCGGCGTCATCCTGGGTTTCTCGCTGCGCGGACAGCTGAACTCGCTCGCCGTGTTGACGTTCTTCATCGCCGTGTTCGCCATGCTGGCGCTGGCGCTGAACCTCCACTGGGGGTACACGGGGCTGTTCAACATCGGGATCGTCGGCTTCATGGCCGTCGGCATCTACGTCATGGCGCTGTTCTCGAAGCCGATCTACCAGCCGGGGAGCGCCGCGCAGGTCGGCGGGCTCGGGCTCCCGCTGATCGTCGGGATCGTCGCGGGTATGACCGCCGCGGCCCTCCTCGGACTGGTGGTCGCCCTGCCTGCGCTCAGGCTCAGGGCGGACTACCTCGCGATCGTCACGATCGCGATGTCGGAGATCGTCCGGTTCTCGTTCCTCTCGTCGCAGTTCCAGCAGTTCCAGCTGTTCGGACGACGGGTCGGGTTCGGTGGCGGGTCGGGCGTGATCCTCGACTACCAGGACCCCCTCCAGGCGTTCTTCTCCGCGTTCGGCCTCTGGGACGCCTACCTCGGCCTCGTCGACGCCTCGCAGGTGCTCATGCCGAACAACCCGAAGCCGGTCGTCGACGGGCTCGTCTACGGGTCGGTCCTGCTCGTCTTCGTCGGCGGCTACTTCTGGCTGCTGAAGCGGACGGGCGAGTCGCCGTTCGGTCGCGTCCTCAAGGCCATCCGCGAGGACGAGGACGTCGCCAACTCGCTCGGTAAGGACACCAACGGCTTCAAGATCAAGTCGTTCATGCTCGGCTGCGCGCTCATGGGGCTGGCCGGCATCCTGTGGTTCATGGGCCAGGGCGCGGTGACGCCGAACACGTTCCGACCCCGGATCACCTTCTTCATCTGGATCGCGCTCATCATCGGCGGTGCCGGCTCCAACACCGGGAGCATCGTCGGCGGGGCGGTGTTCGCGGCGCTCCTCTACCAGGGGCCGCGCTACCTCAAGAACGTGCTCGAGGAGATCCTCCCGCAGGTCGACGCCCCGGGCTCGTTCGGACCGGCGATCTCGCCGCTCATCTCGGGTGCCGACCCGTTCCCGTTCATCTGGTACACCCTCGACAGCGTGCGGCAGCTCCAGCTCGTCATCATGGGTGTCGTGCTCATCTGGCTGATGCACAACCGTCCGGACGGGCTCCTCGGTCACCGGAAGGAGACGGCGTCGAGCATCGACCTCTCGGCCAGGCGTGGCCGCGCAGTCGCCGCCGACGGTGGTGAGGACGATGAGTGAAGCGACCGAGGGGGGCGGCCAGGGCGCACCCGACGACGTCGCCGTCGACGCCGACGCGCTGTCGGCGACCAGCGACGTCGACCTCTCTCAGGAGTACCCGCTGCAGGTCGACGACCTCCACAAGTCGTTCGGTGGCATCACGGCGGTCGACGGCGCCACGTTCCAGGTCGAACGCGGCTCGCTGACGGGACTCATCGGGCCGAACGGCGCGGGCAAGTCGACGACGTTCAATCTCATCACGGGGATGTACGACCCCGATTCGGGATCGGTGACGTTCAACGGCGAGGACATCACCGGTCTCGAACCCCACGAGGTCGCGAACCGCGGGCTCGTCCGGACGTTCCAGATCGCCCGCGAACTCAAGGAGATGACCGTCCTCGAGAACATGATGCTCGCCCCGAAGGGACAGGTCGGCGAGAGCCTCTGGCGCTCCGTGACACCGGGCGTGCGGGGACGGGTCGTCGAACAGGAGGAGGAGCTCCTCGAACGGGCGTGGGAGACGCTCGAGTTCTTCGAGATCGACCACATCGCCGAGGAGTACGCCGGCAACCTCTCCGGCGGCCAGCGAAAACTGCTGGAGATGGCGCGGGCGCTGCTCACCGATCCCGACATGCTGCTGCTCGACGAGCCGTTCGCGGGCGTCAACCCGTCGCTGGAGAAGCGGCTGCTCGAACACATCCACGAACTCCGCGAGCAGGGGTACACGTTCCTGCTCGTCGAACACGACATGGACCTCATCATGAACAACTGCGAGCACGTCATCGTCCTCCACCAGGGTCGGGTGCTCACCGAGGGGACGCCGGCGGAGATCAAGTCGGACGAGGAAGTCATCGAAGCCTACCTCGGAGGGAACGTATGAGCACGAACGCGGACGCGGACACGCACACCGACGCGAGTACGGGCGCGAGCACGACCCCGGCGGGGAGCGAGCGACTCCTCGAGGTCGAGAACCTCGACGCCGGCTACGGCGACCTCCAGATCCTGACCGACGTCGACATGTTCGTCGACGAGGGCGAGTACGTCACCATCGTCGGTCCCAACGGTGCGGGGAAGTCGACGCTCATGAAGTCGGTGTTCGGGCTCACCGCCCACATGGGCGGGACCGTGACGTTCGCTGGTGAGGACATCACCGGCCTCATGCCCGAACAGATCATCCACGAGGGGATCGGCTACGTCCCACAGAACGACAACACGTTCACCTCGCTGTCGGTGCAGGAGAACCTCGAGATGGGAGCGTACATCCTCGACGAGGTCCCGGAGGACGCCCTCGAGGCGGTGTTCGACCGCTTCCCCATCCTCCGCGAGCGCAAGGACCAGAAGGCAGGAACCATGTCCGGCGGCCAACAGCAGATGCTCGCGATGGGGCGGGCGCTGATGCTCGAACCGGACCTCCTCCTCCTAGACGAACCTTCGGCGGGGCTGGCGCCGGACCTGGTCGCCGACATGTTCGACCGCATCGACGCGATCAACGACGACGGGACGGCGGTGCTGATGGTCGAGCAGAACGCGAAGGAGGCGCTCCGGCGGTGCGACCGCGGCTACGTGCTCGCCAACGGGGAGAACCGCTACGTCGACTCCGGTGACGCCCTCCTGAACGATCCGCAGGTCAGACAGGACTTCCTCGGCGGCTGAACCGTCGCCGCGGGCGGTCGTTGCCGCGACGGCGGGTAGCTTCGAGAGCGGTCGGTTCGGAGACCGTCGCCGAACGCGAACGCTCGTGAGACGCCGGTCGCACGACGGTTCTCGCCACGCCGGAACGGTCTGGATCGACGACTCGTGCGTCGCCACCGGACACCGGACGGCGAACCCGACGACGCACGAACCACATGGGACGGTTGGGTCTCGAGAGCGGCCACTCACCGCCTGAAAAATCGAGAAGTTAAACCGCTCAGCTGTCGGATGCCGACAGCGCCGTCTCGATGACCGACGAGTACGACGACTCGCCGATGTTGAACGCGACCTGCTGGAACACTTCGCCGTCGAAGCTGTCGGCGAACACGTTCGCAAAGCGGTTCGACAGCTGCTGGCCGTAGTCGTTGTTGACGTACAGCGTCGACGCCGTCGAGCCCTCGAGTCGTTCGGCCATCACCTGCGCCATCACGCGCCCCTGCAGGAAGTCCGAGGGGGCCGTCCGGAAGATGAAGTCGTCGTCCTCGAGGTTCGACACCGACAGCGCGGTCGACGAGGGCGAGCAGCCGACGACCTGGTTCGGGATGAACACCTGCTGGGAGACGGGGACGTTCACACCGGACGACGCGGACCCGCAGACGTACGGCACGCCGGCGCTGATGAGCGATTCGGCGGCGGCGACCCCGGCGTCAGGCGAGGTCTGGGTGTCCTCGACCTGCGCGTTCACGGAGAGGCCGGCGGGGTTGGCGTCGTTGACGATCATCGCCGGGAGCTGTGCGGCCTGGATCATCGGCTGTCCCACGGAGGCGAGGTCGCCGGTTTCGGGGAGGAGGATCCCGACCGAGAGTTCGCGGTCGGAGCCGCCGGAGGCGCTCGACGCCGACGGGCCGCTCCCGTCGGGGTTCTCGCCCGAGAACGTCTGCGTCTCCACGGTCGACGTCGACGAGGAGTCCTGCCCCTCGAACTCCCAGATGGCGTACGCGGCGGACGCGGGGTCGCCGTCGCCGTTGAAGTTCGTCGACGACGACGCGCCCTGGTAGTTGATGTCCTCGCCGTTGGCGGCGGCCTCGACGCCCTCGACGAGGTTCTGTGGGCCGATCTCCGTCCCGCCGGGGTTGGCGATGCGACGCATCTGATCCTTGATCGCGGGCCCGCTGTTCTCGCCCGCCGCGGCGTTCGCGAGGATGCCGATCGCGACGGAGTCGAACGACTGCGACGTGAACACGCCCGGTGCCGAGCCGTACTCCTCCTCGAAGAGATCGGTGAACGCCTGCTGGTTCGGCCCGCCCGCGGCCGGTGCGGTGCCGGTGACGTTCCCCATGTCGTTGCCGACCTGCCCCGGCATCGCGCCGTCGCGGAGGCCGTCGGGGACGAGGATCGAGTGACTCCCGTCCGTCTGGCTGTAGTAGTCGCGGAACAGCTGGATGCCCGACTCGGGGTAGCCGATCACGACGAGCCCGTCGGGGCCGCCGCCGCCACCGCCGCCGGGACTGCCGATACAGCCCGCGAGGCCGGCGACACCGGCGACACCCGCGGCCTTGATGAAGCTTCGTCGATTGACACTGCGTACCATGTTCCGTGGATAGACTCACCGGCTTATAAAAGTTCTTGGTTCGTCGGCAGTTGACTGGGGCGCTGTGTGTGATTTCGCCGGGAACAGTCGTGAGAACAACTCGATTCCGTCGTCACCGATCGCGGTCGGCCCCCAAGACGCTCCCGGGACGTCCCCGAGGACCGTTCCGAACTGTGTTCACTGGGACCGACACGAATCCACTCACCGAGGTCGACACGGATCCCGTCGAGGGGGAGCGAAACACCCGCAACTGCCGACCTGCGTCGATAGCGCCTCGGCGAACCGTTTTGCGGACGCGGGGCGCGAACCAACACGTTCAAACGAACGCGAACACCCCTTCGAACCAGCAGATGGGCATTCCGTCGTTCGTCATCGGCATCGCAGGAGGGACCGGAGCCGGCAAGACGACGGTCGCCCGGCTCATCACGGAGAGCGTCGGGGAGTCGATCACGCGCATCCCGATCGACAACTACTATCACGACCTGAGTCACCTCGACTTCGAGGAGCGAAAGAGCCGCAACTACGACCACCCCTCGGCGTTCGAGTGGGACCTCCTCCGCGAGCAGGTGAGCAGCCTGCTGGAGGGACGGGCGGTCGAGATGCCGCAGTACGACTTCTCGGAACACAACCGGAAGCCCGAGCCGAAGGAGGTCGAGCCGACCGACGTCATCATCCTCGAGGGGATCCTCGCGCTCCACGACGACGCGCTCAACGAGATGATGGACCTCCGGCTCTACGTCGAGACGGACGCCGACGTCCGCATCCTGCGGCGGATCCAGCGCGACGTGGTCGAGCGCGAGCGCGATCTCGAGGGCGTCATCGAGCAGTACCTCTCGACGGTGAAACCGATGCACGACCAGTTCATCGAGCCGACGAAACGCAACGCCGACCTCATCATCCCCGAGGGAGCCAACAGCGTCGCCGTGAGCCTCCTCGAGGAGAAGGTTCGCGCCGAGGTGACCGGGGACGCCACCCGGACGTGGGAGCGCACACAAGTCGAGGTCGAACTCGACTCCGAGTTCGACGCACGCGACGGGTAGTCGTTCAGCTCCGTTCGCGGACGAACTCGTCCGCGCCCTCGTAGAACCAGAGGTCGTTCTCGCGCATGGCTCGCCCGAGCGCCCGGTGGAGTTCGACGAAGTCGGCGAACTCCTCCTCGTCGACGCCCTCGAAGACCTCACGGAGGGAGACGACGCGCTCGGAGTCGATGCGGATCGGGTCGTCGCCGTACTCCGCGACGAACTCCGCCGTCGAGAGCGGGAAGTCCTCGCCCTCGTCAATCTTCTTCGCGACGATCGCGTGACCGTACTTGCGTCGGCCCTCGCTACCCTGTTCCCCGTCGGGGTCGTGTGGCCAGTCCATACCCGTTGGTTGGGAGGTCCACTCAAAGCCGTTACGCTGTCGACTGCCCGCCGGGGACGCGTGCGACCGAGAGGGAGAGCCGTGCGCCCGTCGGCACGGCCGTCTGTGTGGCCGAATGATCGCGCAGCACCCGTCGCCACTCGTCGACGGTCGCGTCGTCGTCGGGCGTCTCGACGAGGAGCGCCGCGTGGACCGAGTCGATCTCCGACCAGGGGGACGCCGACTCGATCTCACCTGCGGCGACCGCCCCGTCGACGACGACGCGCTCGACGCGTGGGCTGCCGTCGAGTGGACCGGTGATCGCGTGCGCTGCCGCGCTCAGGTGTCCCGCGAGAAGTTCGAGCGCCGTCCCCTCTCTCGACGGCGTTCGGCCCGAGCGCGTGAGCCGGAAGTCGAAGCGGACCCGATCGGTTCCACCCTCGCGGTCCGGGTCAGCGTCCGTCGCAGTGTCGACGGCGAGGTGGTTGTGGGCTTCAACCCGGTACGTGCCGGTCTGGTGGATCGCGCTGGGGGGCCGAGCGGTCTGGCACGGACGGGTCGTCGGTCACGACGACGCCCCGAGAACGCGTGACGTCCTCCCACGACACGGGACGGTCGTGCGTACGATACTGTCGGCACGGCACTGTCGGCACACGTCAGTCGCTCGCGTCCGCCACGCCGGCCGCCGTGGACGCGACGAGGAGATCCACGCCGACGAGACCGGGGGCGATCGAGAACGGGACGCAGTCGGCGAGGATCCGGTCGCGCCACGCCGCGATCGTCTCTGCCGATTCGGCGGTCCGCGCCTCGACGAGGGCGCGAACACGAGCCGGGGACGTCTCCGCGGCGGAACGCCGGTCGGCTCCGACGCCGGCGGCGGTACCGTCGCGTTCGGCCATCCCCCCGTCCGAGCGGGTCGGCGGTCGTTCGACCTCGACGGTCACCCGGCTGACGTCGATCGTCAGATCGAGTGACTGTGACTGGCGGCAGGCGGCGGCACCGAGATAGCTCGCCAGGATACCGAGCGTCGAGTCGTCGTCGGAGTCGTCGACGACGAAGTCGAACGCGTCGGGCGCGTCCGCCGCAGTGAGTTCGTTCCGCGCCTCGATCCGTCGCAGCACGCGACCGTTCGTCCGGGCGACTGGTTCGGCGTTCGGCGACTGGTCCGGCGTTGTAGGTAGGTCCATCTGAGAGAGTTCCCGACGGTCGACCGGTGCGCGGGTCGCGCTCGAACGTCCGTCGATGATAGCGTATTATTCTCACACGCACTACTTAAAAATAGCTCCCGCCGATCGTTCAATCTGAGGTGTGGGTCAGTTTATCAACAAAGACGAATCTCGAAAGAAACAGTCGGAACGGCCGTCGATCCGGGCCGCCTCAGTCGAGCAGTCCCAGTTCGGCGACGAGCGGAGCCGTCCAGGTCGGGACGACCCGGCTGGCGTCACGTCGCGCCGCGAGGATCGGGAGCACCGTCTCGAGGTCGGCGGCCGTCCGGAGGACGGGTTGCATCGGGAGGAAGTCGACGCCGAGACCGGCCGCGTCGCCACGGGCGGCGAGCGTCGCCACCTCGGGGTCGGCGAACGCGTCGGTGAAGTCGATCGGCTCGGTGAACGACGCGTAGAACACCCGACCCGACGGTGCAGGGCCGAGCACGACCGGTGTCGACCGGAGCTTCATCGCCGCGGAGTCGACGGCTGTTCGCGTCAGGAACGGCGCGGTCCCGCGGACGACCGCCACGGAGTCGACGCCCTCCTCTCGGAGGAGGTGTGTCGCCGTGTTGCCCGCGCGGGCGGCGTACGACGAGCCGACCTGCACCTCGAAGCGGACGTCGTCGAGCGAGTCGAGCGCCTCGGCGGCGAGCGCGCGCACCTCGGCCTCTGCCGTGACCTCCGCTCGCCGGTAGTCGTCGGGCAGCAGCTCCTCGGGACGGTAGTTGACGAGCAGATCGCCGCCCGAACGGTCGACCGCGAGGAACGTGTCCCGGAGCATCGCGGCGTACAGCTCGGCGGCTTCGTCTCCGGTCAGTGGTCCATCGTTCACGAGGTCGGGGAGGACGAGCCCCGCACGGGGCGGGTCGCAGAGGACAGCGACGACGGTCATGTGGTGACACTGCGGCGGGGTGGTCTTGAACGCGCCGCTTCGTGTTCGGTCTCGCCCGCCTCGCTACCGGCTCCGCCGGCCCTTCGTCTGTCGGTAGTCCCGTCCGAACACGCTCTCGCGGACGTGTGCGACGAACGCCTCGGTGTCGGCGTCGGTCTGGCTCTCCAGCGAGTGCATCGGTACGAGCTCGAACCCTCGTCCGCGGATCGTGGTGGCGTGTGCCTCGTCGATGTCGAAGCGCTCGGGGTCGCGCGTGGTGTACTCGACCGCGAGCGTCCGGAGCGCGCGCTCCCCGACGGGAACGATGATGTGAGGGTTGATCATCCTGATCTCGGCGGTGAGAAACGGATCACAGTTCGTCACTTCCGCGTCCGCCGGCGGGCGTTCGGGGTGACGACACCGCGCCAGGTAGGTGAGAAAGACGTTCTGCAGATCGGGCTCGGTCGCGTCGGGCGACGACCGCGAGAATCCCAGGTCGCCGAGGATCCGCTGGAGTCGCTCGCCGGCGGCGTCCCCGGTGAACGGGACGCCCGTCCGGTCCGCGGCCGCGGAGGGCGACTCGCCGACGAACAGGAACTCCGCACCCACGTCGCCGTAACCGTGGACGACCTGCGTGCGCGTCTCGGGCAGCGCGTCGCAGTTCGTACACTGCTCGTCCATGTTGAACGGGTTGGAGAGGCGGTCTTGATGTGCGTCCACAGTCGTCCCTGGGTGGCGAACGGCAAAACCTCCGGGGGTACGCGCCGAACCGCGTCACATTCGGTCCGAGGAGCGACGGCGCGGTCGATACATCCGTGACCGATTCGATCACCCCCGTCGGTCGGTTCACCGACCCGGTGGGCCGGACGTGCGAACTGAAAGTGAACGTGGTCGATTCCCGGTCCAGCGCCACACGGACAGGTGTGAGTCGGAAGAACGGCTCCGTTCTCCGAGCGAAAGTGGTCGGTGCAAACGGGCACGCTGCTCCGGCAGCGGCGGACGGTCCGCCGCGCCGTCGCGCCATTGCGCCGTCAGCGGTCGAGGCCGCCCCGATCTTTCACCTGGAGGATGAACCGGAGGGTCCGGTAGATCTCCGACGGTGTCGTCTCCTCGTCGGCGTCGTAGAGGTCGCTGACGCGGTAGAGGACGGCTGCGAGTTGCTGGCTCTCCGAGGAGTCTCCACGGAGGTCGTCGGCGACCTCGCGGAGGATCCGAACCCGGTCGGGGTCGGGATCGAAGCGCGTGTCGGTCGACTCGTCGTCTCTCGTCGGCACGGTCACGTCTCCGTCGTCACGACTCCGAGACGCGCCGGCGGTGGACGACGCCGACGTTGTTGGCGACGTTCTCGGTCATCACCCGGAGCGCGTCGGCAGTCTCGTTTTCCTCTTCGAGCACCATCGGCTTCCCCGTGTCGCCGCCGGTCCTGACGGCGGGGTCGAGCGGGATCGACCCCAGGAACGGCAGGTCGTTCGCGTCGGCGAACGCGCGGCCGCCACCGGAGCCGAAGATGTCGTGGAAGCTCCCGCAGTCGGGACACCGGAAGCCCGCCATGTTCTCGACGATGCCGAGGACGTTGGTGTCGTGTTTGCCGAACATCCGCAGGCCCTTGCGAGCGTCGTCGAGCGCCACCTCCTGCGGCGTGGTGACGATGACGGCACCCGTCAGCGGGAGGGTCTGGAGGATCGTGAGCTGGGTGTCGCCCGTCCCCGGCGGGAGGTCGAGCACCATGTAGTCCAGCGCGCCCCACTCGACGTCCTCGACCAACTGGGTCAGGACCTTGTGGACCATCGGCCCGCGCCAGATGACGGGGTCGTCCTCGCCGACGAGGAAGGCCATACTCATCAGCTTCATCCCGAACTTCTCGGGCGGGACGATCGTCTCCTGCGCCGTGGCCTGCGGGTGTTCGTCGGCGTCGACCATCCGGGGGACGTTCGGGCCGTACACGTCGGCGTCGAACAGACCCACGCGGGCGCCCAGCTTCGAGAGCCCGGCGGCGAGGTTGACGGCGATGGTCGACTTGCCCACGCCGCCCTTGCCGGAGGCGACCGCGACGACGTTCTTCACGCCGGGGAGGACCTCGTCCTCGGAGCTCGCGGGGAGTTTGGCCGTGAGTTCGACCTCCAGCCCGGTGTCGGCGAAGGCCTCCCGTACCCGTCGGGCGATCGCCGACTCCTGGGGAGAGTACGGTGCGCCGAGCGCGAGCGACACCCGAACCAGGTCGCCGTCGACCTCGACCGCGTTGACCAGGCCGAGCGAGACGACGTCGTCGCCGAGGGCGGGATCGTCGACGTCCCGGAGGAGATCGCGTACGTCCGCTTCGTTCATGTCTCGCACTCCGCGCGTCCGGTGAATAAGGGTTGTGAAGGGGTGACGACGGGTCGTGAGGCGGTGACGACCGTCGCCCGGGCGCACCCATCGGTACTGTTCGAGATCGTCGGCCGTCCACCCCGCTCGGGCCGTCGTTTCACCCATCGAGGCCGACGGTACCGACGCCGGCGTTATGTCGAAAATGATATTACGTTTGGTGACGTTCGACCGCAAAACGTAACTAGAATTAGTTACGACCGGGGCGAAGTGACCCGTCAAGTTAAGACTCCGCACACCCACGTCCCTGCTAATGCTCGAGGACGACTTTGGACGGGAGGTGACGGGTGTCCGGGTCTCGTTGACCGATCGGTGTAACTTCGACTGTGTCTACTGCCACAACGAGGGGCTGGGCGACACCCGCGGGCCGATGGAACCGGGCGACAACGAGATGTCGACCGACGACGTGGTCCGGTTCCTCGAGGTCGTCGAGGAGTTCGGCGTTCGGAAGGTGAAGTTCACGGGCGGGGAGCCGATGCTCCGTCAGGACCTCGAGGAGATCATCCGTCGCACGCCGGCGTCGATGGAGACGTCGCTGACGACGAACGGGACGTTCCTCCCGGGACGGGCCGAGGCGCTGAAGGCGGCCGGGCTCTCGCGGGTGAACGTCTCGCAGGATGCGCTCGATCCCGAGGCGTTCGCCGAGATCACGAAGTCGGGCGCGTACGACAGGGTGATGGAAGGGGTTCGCGCCGCGGTCGACGCCGGGCTCACCCCCGTCAAACTGAACATGGTCGTCTTCGAGCACACCGCGGGCTACGTCGAGGAGATGGTCGAGTACGTGGCGGAGAACGACGGTCTCCAGCTCCAGCTCATCGAGTACATGCCCGAACTCACGGGGAAGCCGGAGTGGAACATCGACATCGGGCGCGTCCACGACTGGCTCGCCGACATCGCCCACCGGGTGGAGACGCGCGAGATGCACGACCGCAGGCGCTACTTCGTCACCACCGACGCCACGCCGGACGGCTCGGAGGGCGGCATGGTGGAGATCGTCGACCCCGTCGAGAACGAGGAGTTCTGCGCCAACTGCCATCGCGTCCGGGTGACCCACGAGGGCTACCTCAAGGGCTGTCTCAACCGCAACGACGACCTCCGACCGATGGGGGAGATGTCGAGAGCGGAGATCCGCGCGGCCTTCCGCGAGACCGTCGCCAACCGGGTGCCGTACTACGGCGAGTACCTCGTCAAGGACGACGACGGCGAGTGGATGGTCAACGAGAAGTATCTGGGTGTCGACCCCGACCCGATCGCGGCAGACGACTGAACGGGGTCACACGCCCCGTCACGGTCGAAGAGCCGGGCGCTCCACCGACTCGAGTGGACGCTGGAAACGGTATCCTCTGGATGCTCGACGCGATGGACGGCGTCGCCATGGACGGTCACAGCACGGCCGGCACTCGCTTTCACCTCCGGTCCGCCAGTAAGCGGGGGTGTCGAGCGGTTCGTGGAAGGCTGTCTGGAGCAGGGGAGTCGCCGTCACGCTACGGTCGGTGGACGACCCCGCTGGCCGACACAGACACCCCGACCCCCGCACAGTGCGAGGCGCTCCGCGTCGCCGACGACCGCGTGACCCGTCCCCGCACGCCGCCAGCCGTTTCGTGAGCCTTAAGTACACTCTCCCAGTTGTACAGACTGCAAACACTGTAGGGGCAGCGGGTCCCGAGTCCGCCGACATGGGCGACAGTGCATCAGACCGCGGGTTGCGGTAGCCAAGCCTGGCCCAAGGCGCAGGGTTGCTAACTCTGTGGCGTCAAGCCTCCGGGGTTCGAATCCCCGCCGCAACGCTCACGAACACTAGTCATGAGTGCAGAAGAACCACAGGACGACTCCGCCGAAGACGACGACCTTCGGTACTTCGTCAGGATCGGACAGACCGACCTCGACGGCACGAAAGCCGTCGAGCGGAGCCTGACGGAGATGAAAGGTATCGGCAAGCGCACGGCGCGCATCGTCGCCGACGCGGCCGGCGTCGACCGAATGGCGACGTTCGGCCGGCTCGAAGACGACGAGATCGAATCGGTCGTAGAGGTCGTCGAGAACCTCCACGACCACGTGCCGTCGTGGATGGCCAACCGCCAGCGCGACTTCTACTCCGGGGAGACCAGCCACATCGTCGGCTCGGATCTCGGACAGAAGCGCACCCACGACATCAACCGGATGAAGATGATCAACTGCTACAAGGGCGTGCGCCACAAGCGCGGGCAGAAGGTCCGCGGCCAGCGGACGAAGTCCACCGGTCGCTCCGAGGGGACCATCGGGGTCAACGTCGAAGCGATCAAGGAGGACATGGCCGAGGAGGCCGAAGACGAATGACCACCGGCAAGAACACCAAGTTCTACGAGACGCCGAACCACCCGTTCCAGGGCGAGCGGATCGCCTCGGAAGGAGGACTGCTCGGCGACTACGGCCTGAAGAACAAAGAGGAGCTCTGGCGCGCCCAGTCGCAGCTGCGCGACATCCGCCGCGAGGCCCGACGCCTCCTCGGCGAGGCGCAGGGTGACGTCGAGGCCGCCGAGGCCGCTGGCGCGGCCTTCCTCACCCGACTCCGACGGCTGGGAATCCTCTCCGAGGAGGACGACATCTCGCAGGTGCTCGGGCTCGACGTCACGGACCTGCTCGAGCGCCGCCTGCAGACCGTCGTCTACCGGAAGGGGCTGGCGAACACGCCACAGCAGGCGCGGCAGTTCATCTCACACGGTCACATCACGGTCGAGGGCGCACGCGTCACCGTGCCGTCGAAGAAGGTCGAGGTCGACGAGGCCGACACCGTCGCCTTCGACGCCAACAGCCCACTCGACGACGACCTCCACCCGATGCGGGCGGGGGGACAGGAGTAACTAACCCATGAGCGAAGGAGAGAAAGAACGGTGGGGGATCGCCCACATCCACGCGTCGTTCAACAACACGCTGATGACCGTCACCGACCAGACCGGCGCCGAGACCGTCGCGAAATCCTCGGGCGGGTCGGTCGTGAAGCAGAACCGCGACGAGGCGTCGCCGTACGCCGCCATGCAGATGGCCGACTCGATCGCCGAGGAGGTCAAGGCGGCGGGCATCACGAAGCTGCACGTCCGCGTCCGCGGTCCTGGCGGGAACAAGACGAAGTCGCCGGGTCCCGGCGCGCAGGCGGCCATCCGCGCGCTGGCCCGCGCCGGCATCGAGATCGGTCGCATCGAGGACGTCACGCCGCTGCCACACGACGGCACCCGAGCGCCCAAGAACCGACGGTTCTGACATGACAGGACAGTTCGAAGTCGAGTTCATCGAACGCACCGATCGGCGTGCGCGCTTCGTCGCGCGGGGGCTGACACCGGCGTTCGCCAACGGCATCCGCCGGGCGATGATCGCCGACGTGCCGACGTTCTCCATCGACGACGTGCGGTTCGTGGAGAACTCGTCGGTGATGTTCGACGAGATGATCGGTCTCAGACTGGGGCTGGTGCCGCTGACCACCCCGCTCGACGACTTCGAGGTCGGCGACGTGGTCACCCTCGCGCTCGACGTCGAGGGACCGGCGACGGCGTACTCCGGCGACATCGAGACGTCCGATCCCCTCGTACAGCCGGCCGACAAGAACGTCCCGATCATCGAACTCAAGGAGGGCCAGCGACTCGAGTGCGAGGCCGACGCCGTCCTCGACACGGGCAAGAGCCACGCCAAACAGCAAGGTGGCGTCGCGGTGGGCTACCGGCACCTCCAGCGCGTCGAGGTGATCGGCGACGACCCCGACGCCGAGTTCGACGAGCAGGAGCCGAACATCCTGCGCGGCGTCATCGAAGAGGACGGCGAACTCGTCCCGACGGACGAGTTCGACAACGACCTCACGGAGCGGTACCCCGGCAAGGAGCTCGACGTGATCGACGTGCCGGGTGCGTTCGTCTTCCACGTGGAGACGGACGGCTCGTTCACCGTCGACGAACTGGTGACGCGTGCGGTCGGCTCGATCGAGTCGCGCGCGGCCGAACTCGAAGAGAAGGTCGCCCTCTGACGAGGGTACGGACGAACACGGATACGGAGACGAACACACAGCATAGATGCGCCCCCGAAACCCACCACGGACGGTCCGCTCGCCCCGCGTACGGCCAGCCGAGCGGCCGTCCTCGTTCCCGTCCGCACGGCCGACCGCGACGTCGCCGTCGGCGGACGGGCCTGGGACAACCGAAAGCGGTTTCAAGGGGCACGCAGTAGCGGAGTACGCACGCAGGGATAGCCAAGTCTGGCCAACGGCGCAGCGTTCAGGGCGCTGTCCCATAGGGGTCCGCAGGTTCGAATCCTGCTCCCTGCATTTTTCGGCTCGACCGAACGGGAGAGCCGTGAAAACCCGAGCGGACAGGTTCGGGCCTCGCGAGGCGCACCGCGTCTCGCGGAGGTCCGAATCCGACTCCCTGCACGCTCCGATTTCTCCTCACTGGAGCCACAGAACATGAGCAAGACGAATCCGAGACTCAACAGTCTCATCGCCGAGCTGAAGTCGGTCTCTCGCGATTCCGGTTCCCCCGTCTGGGCCGACATCGCAGACCGTCTCGAGAAGCCACGGCGCACCCACGCAGAGGTCAACCTGGGACGCATCGAACGGTACGCCCGCGAGGACGAGACCGTCGTCGTCCCCGGGAAGGTCCTCGGTAGCGGTGTGCTGCAGAAGAACGTCACCGTCGCCGCCGTCGACTTCTCGTCGACCGCTCGCACGAAGATCGAGCAGGTCGGCGACGCCGTGACGCTGGAACAGATCGCCGAACAGAACCCCGACGGCTCGAACGTACGGGTGATCCGATGAGCGTCGCCGAGTTCGACGCGGACGTCGTCGTCGACGCCCGCGACTGCATCCTCGGCCGCGTCGCCAGCGAGGTCGCCCAGCGGGCGCTCGCCGGCGAGCGCGTCGCCGTCGTCAACGCCGAACACGCGGTCATCACGGGCTCCGAAGAGGACGTGATGAGCGTCTACCGCAAGCGCGTCGAGGTCGGCTCCGACAGGGGGCCGTACTACCCGAAGCGGCCCGACCGCCTCTTCAAGCGGGCCGTCCGCGGGATGATCCCGTACAAGAAGCCTCGCGGCCGCGAGGCGTTCGAGCGCGTCCGCGTCTACGTCGGCAACCCGTACGACGAGGACGGCGAGGTCCTCGACGGGACGTCGCTGGATCGGCTGTCGAACATCAAGTTCATCTCGCTCGGCGAAGTGAGCGAGAAGCTGGGAGCCAACGTCACATGGTAACGAACACCTCAGGCAAGAAGAAGACGGCCGTCGCCCGCGCCACCGTGCGCGACGGCGAGGGTCGCGTGCGCATCAACTCCCGACCGGTCGAACTGGTCGAACCGGAGATGGCCCGACTGAAGATGCTGGAGCCGTTCCGCATTGCGGGCGAGGACCTCCGGTCGCGGGTCGACCTCGACATCAGGGTCTCCGGCGGGGGCGTGAGCGGGCAGGCGGACGCCGTCCGCACCGCCATCGCGCGCGGTATCGTCCAGCACCTCAACGACGCCGAACTCCGCGACGCGTTCATGGAGTTCGACCGCTCGCTGCTGGTGAACGACGTCCGTCAGTCCGAACCCAAGAAGTGGGGCGGGCCCGGCGCGCGTGCACGCTACCAGAAGTCCTACCGCTAGGTGATCTGACCATGATGATTCCCGTCCGGTGCTTCACGTGCGGCAACGTCATCGGCGAACACTGGGACGAGTTCACGGCGCGGACGGAGGCAGGCGAGGACGCCGCCGAGGTCCTCGACGACCTCGGGGTCCGCCGGCACTGCTGCCGTCGCATGATCGTCTCGCACAAGGACCTCGTCGACGTGGTGGCACCCTACCAATGAAACAGCGATACAACCGGTACGAGAAGGCCCGCATCCTCGGGGCACGCGCCCTGCAGGTGTCGTACGGCGCACCGGTGCTCATCGACTCCGACCAGTCGGAGCCGATCCTCATCGCCGCCGAGGAGTACGACGCCGGCGTCTTACCCTTCACCGTGCGGCGAGAGGGGAAGTGACATGTCGGTCGCCATCACAAAGAGAGGTGACGCATGACCCGAATCAGCTCCGTCTCGCTCCGGCGCGTGCTCGACTCCCGAGGGAACCCCACGGTAGAGGCCGACGTCCTCACCGACTCCGGCGGGTTCGGTCGCGCGGCCGCGCCGTCGGGTGCGAGTACCGGCGAGTACGAGGCGATCGAACTCCCGCCGTCGGAGGCCATCGCGGCCGCCCGCCGGCACGCCATCCCGCGGCTCGAGGGCGAGGTGTTCGCCGGTGACCAGCGCGAGGTCGACAACACGCTGCGTGCCGCCGACGGCACCGAGAACTTCTCGGAGATCGGCGCGAACTCGGCCGTCGCCATCTCGATGGCCGCCGCGAAAGCCGGTGCCAACGAACTGGGGCTGCCGCTGTACCAGCACCTCGGCGGTGCCTTCCGCGGCGACAACTTCCCGATCCCCCTCGGCAACGTCATCGGGGGCGGGGAACACGCGAAGGAGGCGACGCACATCCAGGAGTTCCTCGCCGCGCCCGTCGGCGCACCCTCGGTCTCGGAAGCCGTCTTCGCCAACGCGAAGGTCCACGGTCGCGCCTCCGAGCTGCTCGACGAGCGAGGCATCCCCGCCGCGAAGGGTGACGAGGGCGCGTGGGCACCGCCGGTCTCGGACGCGGAGGCGTTCGAGGTGATGGAGGCCGCGGTCGCGGACGTCGCCAGCGACCTCGGCTTCGAGATCAAGTTCGGTCTCGACGTCGCCGCGAGCGAACTCCACTCCGAGGAGGGGTACGACTTCGGCGACGAGGTCAAGTCCACGGCGGAGATGATCGACTACATCGCCGAGATGGTCGACGAGTACGACCTCGCCTACGTGGAAGACCCCCTCGACGAGAACGACTACGAGGGGTTCGCCACCCTGACCGACAGGGTGGGCGACCGGACGCTGATCTGTGGCGACGACCTGTTCGTCACGAACACGTCCCGACTGCAGGACGGCATCGACCAGGGTGCGGGCAACTCCATCCTGATCAAGCCCAACCAGATCGGCTCGCTGACGCAGGCGTTCGACGCCATCGAACTCGCGACCGAGCACGGCTACGACTCGGTCATCTCCCACCGCTCGGGCGAGACCGAGGACACCACCATCGCACACCTCGCCGTCGCGACCGACGCGCCGTTCATCAAGACCGGCACGGTCCAGGGCGAGCGCACAGCCAAGCTGAACGAACTCATCCGAATCGCGGACGATGCGGTATAACGCAGCATGAGCGACAACGACAACGACGCGGTCGAGGTCGTCGACGAGGAGGAGACCGAGGAGGTCCCCGCCGCCGTCGAGACCGAGACCGCAGACCAGACCGCCGAAGCGCCCGCCGAGGCCACAGAGGTCGAGGCAGAAGAGACGAGCACGGCCGCCGAAGCCGAGGCCGCCACGGACGACGTCGCAGAGGCGACCGAGACCGTCGAGGAGGACGAAGACGCCGGTCCCGCCTTCGACGAGGACGTCATGCCGGACGAGGAGGCCGACCTCCTCATCCCGGTCGAGGACTACCTCTCCGCGGGGGTCCACATCGGGACCCAGCAGAAAACGAAGGACATGGAGCGGTTCATCCACCGCGTCCGCGACGACGGTCTCTACGTGCTGGACGTCTCGCAGACGGACCAGCGCATCCGCACGGCCGCGGACTTCCTCGCGAACTACGCGCCGGAGCAGATCCTGGTGACGTCGTCGCGGCAGTACGGTCGGTTCCCGGCGCAGAAGTTCGCCGACGCCGTTGGTGCCCGCGCCCGGACCGGGCGGTTCATCCCGGGGACGCTGACGAACCCCGACTACGCCGGCTACATCGAGCCGGACGTCGTCGTGGTGACGGACCCGATCGGCGACGCCCAGGCCGTCAAGGAGGCCATCACCGTGGGCATTCCCGTCATCGCGATGTGTGACTCGAACAACCAGACCTCGAACGTCGACCTCGTCATCCCGACGAACAACAAGGGTCGCCGGGCGCTCTCCGTCGTGTACTGGCTGCTCGCCAACGAGACGCTCGACCGCCGTGGCACCGACCAGGTGTACGCGCTGGACGAGTTCGAGGAAGTCTGAATTCTCCGCAGGGTTTCGTTTCGGTCGGATCGGCAGTGAGCCGTGAGTCGTGGCCGTACCAGTCCGAGTGACGTTCCGGACACCGCCGAACGCGAGAGGTCGATCTTTCACGGACCGCTCGGCGGGCTCAATTATCCGAATTGATTCTCCAGAGGTCGGTTTAATTGTGGGTTCATCGTAACGTTCGTACAGTCACACATGTCGTACGCCGAATCGACTGGAGAGCTGATCTTGTGCTCTCCAAACCGTCACAGCCTGACTGCTCTCACGACTCGTATTCGATCGAAGCTCGATGAGAAGGGAGCACAGTACAACGGTCCGAAAACGCCTCCAGCCATCAGTTATCGAGAAGTGCACCGATTCCTGCGCCACCTCACTGAACCGGATTCCGAAGAGACGCCAGAGAAGAGGGATCTGGACGAGATCCTGTTCAGAATCGCAGACAGCGAAGAACACGTTCGTGATCTCGTCTCCATCGTCGAAGACGAGTCGGACCTTTTCGTCAGAGAGTTGTTGATCGTCGGGGACGATTCGATACGTTCAGCGTTCTCGTTCGATAACCCAGATGACGTGTTCGTACTCGCGACACTTGGGCAGCGGCGACACCAGAAGGGAAGAGGTTTCGATCCGTACTCCTGGGATCCGAATCTGGACCACATCCCGTCACACCCGGATGGGTGGTGAGATAGTAGCGTGTGGAAGAAACCACTCACTCGGTCGGTAGGTGGCCCCATACACCCGCTGCGACGGCAAGGGCAACGGGACCGGCTGTGAAGAGGTTCCAGACGCTACTATACGAGCAGCCAGGTGAACGTGTGGGGGGATGTCCACACACGGACACTCCCCGGTAGCGACTACCGCGTGCAGTGTCGAGATCGGCATCTCCACACCCGTTCGCTGGTGTCGTGGTGCGAACTCTCCGTTGCAGCAAGACTGTACGCTCGTCTGTAAACGTCGTCCACGGTGTCGTCGCCGTCGTTCCACGTCGCGATGTCTCCGGCGACCAGTTCTGCTCCTGTCGTCGTCGCTGTCGAACTCGTCCGTCTCCCCTCTGACCGTACGTGAGTGGGTGCGGTACGTCGCCAATATTATCAGATGAATGATGGCTGTTTCGCCGGGACGGGCGGCAGGACTGGGCCGACGAGCGGACGCGTTCACTCGACGACGCCGACACGCCCCCGGAGGAGGTCGTGGTCGAACCACGCCAGCCGGCGCGTCCCCCACTCGACGGTCGGCGTGAGTTCGTACGCCGTCCGGGCCGCCGCCAGGTCCGTGGTTCCGAGGAGGACGGCGACGGGGCGTTCGCCGACGCGCGCGAGACGGGAGTCGCTGGCCCCGACGAGCGCGAAGGGGTGGCCCGGGACGACGGTGGCGTCGCCGTCGACGGCGTCGGTGTCGATCGCGACCGGCGCAGGCGTGCGGTACCGGCGGTCGAACAGCGCCGCCGCGTCGTCGGGGTCGGCGACGCCGAGAACGACCGTCTCCACGCCGGTCAGCGACGTCAGCCCCTCGGTCTCGGCGACGCGCCACTCGCGCGGCGTCCGGTCGACGATGGGGAACGGCAGGAGCCACCTGTCGGACGAGTCGACGCGCTCGAAGGTCTGATCCCACTCGACCCGACGGCCGTCGGGACGGTCGCGGCTCCCGTGGATGGGGCCCTCGACGGCGAAGCCGGCGTCGATGGCCCGCTTCGCCTCTCGGACGACGTCGTCGACGCGAACACACCACGCGGCGGGTCCCGCCCGGGCCGCGAGCGCGGTTGGCCAGAAGCCCGCGTCGTCGGAGTCGGTCCCCGGCGTCGGTGCGATGTACTCCAGGTACGAGCCGTCGGCGAACCCCGAGAGCGCCATGTGGGTCGTCCCGTCCGCGTGGGTCCCGCCGTAGTCGTACGCGAGGCCGACCTGATCGAGTGCCGCTCGGACGGGATCGAGGTCGTCCCAACCGAAGGCGACGTGATCGACGTGCATACCACGACGACGGCGAGTGGAGTAAAAAAAGCGCTCGTCGGCGTCCTGCCCGGTGGTCGTGCGAGCGGGTCACCCCGTGAGACCGGCGACCGAAGGGTTTTGTCGCTCGCTCACCGACCGAACCCCATGAGTCTGTTCCGAAGTGTCCGGGCGGTCGCCGAGTCAACCGGCGACGGCTCCGGAGCCATCGACTGGGAGGCCGTCGCCGAGGCCGCACAGGCCTCGACCGACCCCGGCTCACTCGCGCTCACGACCGCGGAGCGGGAGGGGTACGCCGCGGACGTCAGGGACGCGCGGGCGCGTCTCCGCTCGGTCGGCGACGTCGAGTTCGATCTCCCGCGCACCATCGAGATCCAGAACCGTCACCACTGGATCGACGCGAACATCCGGACGTTCGAGCGCGTGATGCGCCCGATCGAGGAACACGGCGTGACGGTGCTGCCGGGCGTGACGCGCGTCGTCAACACCGGGACGATGGCGTTCGTGCTCTCGTTTCTCGCCCGGCACGTCCTCGGGCAGTACGACCCGCTCTTGCTCGCCGACAGCGACGACGACCACGGCCTCTACTTCGTCCACCCGAACATCGTCCGCGTCGCCGGGCTGCTCGACGTCGAGTACCCCCGATTCCGCCGGTGGATCGCCTTCCACGAGGTGGCTCACGCCGCGGAGTTCGGGGCGGCCCCGTGGCTCCCCGACCACCTCGAGACGCGGATGGAACGCGGCCTCGACGCCCTCGCGGAGGGCGAACTCGACCGCGAGGCGTTCAGAGACCTCGACGTCGCCATGACCGCCGTCGAGGGGTACGCCGAACTCCTGATGGACCGGGCGTTCGACGACGAGTACGCCGACCTCCGCGAGAAACTCGACGCCCGCCGGCAGGGTGGCGGCCCCGTCGCCCGTCTCGTCAGACGACTCCTCGGATTGGGCCTCAAACGCCGGCAGTACGAACGGGGGGCGCGCTTCTTCCGGGCGGTCGCCGACGAGCGTGGCGTCGCCGCCGCGAGCCGCGTCTGGGACCGGCCGGAGAACCTCCCGACGGACGCGGAACTCGACGACCCCGCGCGGTGGCTCCGCCGGATCGATCCCTGAACCGGTTCGACCTGATCCGTCCGTCGAACCCCTCCACTAGAATCGGTTTCGACGGCCGTAGTGTCTCCTGCGGGCGAACTTCGTACGAGGTTCTCTCGCCGCACTGAGGGGGCAGACCGTTCAGTACAGGACACGCACGTACGAGTCTCCGTCCGCTGGCTCGTTCCCGCTCGAACCGGGATGTCCGGCACGTCGGGCGATCACATCTCCGAACGACTGCTAGTCATCGCCGGCCGAGGGTTCGCCGTCGTCGACGTCGGTGACGACGATGCCGTCGTCCTCGACCACGACGGACTCTCGTCTGTCGAGCCGTTCCATCCACTCGGCGAACTCCGCGGACTCCATGATCCGGAGTTCGTTGCCCAGGCCCACGTAGACCGTGTAGCACATCAACAGCAGGACGAACGTAAATGGAAGCCCGGCGGTGATCACGGCGGTTTGGAGCGCGCCCAACCCCCCGCCGACCAGGAGGACGGCGGCGATGACACCCTCGATGACCGCCCAGAAGATCCGCTGGGCGGCCGGCACGTCGTATTTGCCCCCGGACGTCAGGTGATCGATCACGAGCGATCCCGAATCCGAGGAGGTGACGAAGAAGGTGACCACGAGGACGACTGCCAGTACCGACAGGGGGATCGTCAGCTGAAAGTACGAGAACATCTCGTAGATGGCGGTCGCGACGTCGGCGTTCACCGCGTCGACGAGCGATCCGTCCGTCTCCAGCTCGACGAACAGCGCCGACCCTCCGAACGTGGACATCCAGAGGAAGGAAAACAGCGTCGGCACGAGGAGGACGCCGAGCACGAACTCCCGGACAGTCCTGCCCTTGGAGATGCGAGCGATGAACATCCCGACGAACGGTGACCAGGAGATCCACCAGCCCCAGTAGAAGATCGTCCAGCCGCTCTGCCAGGTGTTCCCACCGCCGGTCTGGCTCCAGAACGCCAGCTCCGGCAGGACGCCGATGTAGGTGCCGAGGCTCGTGACGAAATTGGCGAGGACGTACAGCGTCGGGCCGACGGCGAGCATCATTCCCAGGAGTATCATCATGAGATAGACATTGAGCTCGCTCAGTCGCCGCACGCCGCCGTCGAGCCCAGCGGCCACCGACAGCGTTGCGATGGCCGTGATGACCCCGATCAGGACCACCTGAATCCATACCGCTTGCGGGATCGTCGTCGAGAGGAACTGCCCGGAGAGCGCCGTGAGGCCGGCGTTGACTTGCTGGACGCCGATGCCAAGCGACGTCGAGAGCCCGAACAGCGTCGCGATGACCGAGACGATGTCGATGGTGTGGCCGGTCCAGCCGTAGATGCGCTCGCCCAGCAGCGGCCAGAAGATCGACCGGAAGGTCAGCGGCAGGCCGCGGTTGAACGAGAAGAAGGCCAGACCGAGGCCGACGAGTGCGTAAATCGCCCACGGGTGGATCCCCCAGTGGAAGAACGTCGTGGCCATGGCGGCCCCGCTGGCCGTGGTGCTCCCGCTCTGAACGCCGGCGAAGAAGGGCGGCACGGACCCGAAGTGAAAGATCGGTTCAGCCACGCTAAAAAACATGAGTCCGATCCCCATGCCCGCGCTGAACAGCATCGCGACCCAGGAGAAGTCGGAAAACTCCCTGTCTGCCTCGACACCCCCGATCCGGATCGATCCGTACTTGCCAAGTGCGAAGTACAGGACGACGACGATGAAGACGTTCACCGAGAGAACGTAGAACCATCCTGCGACAGCGGAGATCCCGGTCTGGAGCGCGCTGAACGTCCCCGCAGCCTGCGATCGAAAGATCAGCGTGACCGCGATGAAGAGCACGATCACCAGACAGGAGAGAGGAAACACCCGCGGATGGACGTCGACTCCGAACACCTGGACGTTCGTATCCCCCGGTTCTCGGTCGGTGTCCGGATGGAACAGTTCGACCTGGAGTCCCGCTGACGTCTCCCCGACGATTTCGTCTTCGTCACCCACGGACATCGACCCGTCTCTCCGGAGCGAATTGCCGCCGAGACCACTCCAATCTGCCCGAGTCACGTCGACCGAGGACTCCGTTCCCGACGTCCCGTGTCACCGACGGGTCTGGTCTGCTCCCCGCGGGAGTCGGGTGAAACGCAAGTGGTGTGGTAACGTACGTCATGAAACAGCTTGACGCCATACTGACAACAGTCTTTCGCTGAGCGACAGTCGTTCCCGACTCTATCCGGATCGTCGGTACACCACGTGTCGGGGCAACGATTCGACGTCGGGGAACCGATCAAGAAGTCGGTTAGGGGAGAACGAACGCACTGGGCGGCCCTGCCGGACTCGGCCTCTATATCGGTCACGCTGATTCCGATAGCGTTCGGGTGGATTTCGGCGGACGTGTCGAAGAGAGAGCGCGTGTTCAGCAGTCGATCAGTTCGTGGTCACGGTCGAGTGTGACTCGGCTTCGACGGCGACGACCACCGTCGACTGTCCCGTTGGCGTCCGGACCCCGTATTCCAGTCCGGTTCCCGGATCGGCGTCTCTACTACTCGCCGACACCGTTACCTCGTCGGACGCTCCGGGTTCGAGCAGGATATCGAACCCCTTCGGCCGGTACATTGGGTACGAGAAGTTCACCGCGCCGCGGAACGTACCAGGGCCGTCGCCGACGTTCTCTGCGGTCACCGTGATGTCGAACGTCTCATCAGGCGGCACCGTCTCGGGGGCGCTGGCAGTCCACTCCCACGCAGGCGGTGGTGTCGTCGCCTTTTCGGTGTCGAGTTCCCACTCCCACGAGTCCGTATCGCCTTCCAGGCGAAGCGATGGCGCTGTGGCGAGTCGAGGTGGGACCTCGAACACGAGCCATCCACGGGGTCCGGGATTCGTCGGCTCGGGTGCGTACGGCTCACCGGGGACGTCGAGGCCGACCGGATAGCGATGATCGATCTGTACTGGGTCGTGGAGTTCGTCGGCAGCGACGAGCGTGAACGCGTCCTGACTCGGGATGGGTTCCGTCCCACTGACGTCCACGGTGACGAACACGAACTGGCCGTCCGCCGGCCGGATCGCGTTCCAGTCCACGTTCTGGATGTGGCGGTAGCTGTACTGGACGGCCGCGGCCTCGATGATCACCGCGGGGCGTGAGGGCGTGCTGGGTGTCGCCGTCGCCGTATCGGTCGGGGAGTCGGGTGTCGAGCCGGGTGAGGCACCGACACACCCCGCGAGACCGGCAGCTGCGAGGGTCGCGAGACACGCGCGTCTGGAGGGCATACCGAGAACGTTCAGTTGTTCGTTGTAAGTGTCTTGTGCGGTCGGAGCGGGATCGAACCTGTCCGGTCGTTACTCGCGCGGTGGACACCACGGATATCCGTGCAGGAGATCCTCTGTTCCGCCGGTTACATCTCTCTCTGTTCAGCACGATCCTCGTATCAGTCACGGTGCTGTTCGACAGAGCCCCCGGCTCCGATTCGACCCGAGGTCCCCGACTCGCCACGTCCTCGACCTCGGGGGGCGTGCTCGATTCGGTGCGCCCGCTGGCGAACGCACGCGAGAGCCAAGATGATTGAAATCGGCGTCTGCGACCGTTTACCGCCGAAACCGGCTCCGGTTCGTCTCCCGCCGGAACTCCGCGGACCACCGGCGGAGCCACAGGAGGAGCAGGCCACCGAGGACGAGCGCCCCGACGACCGCGAGGCCGACCTGAGGGGTCGACGCGCCGACCTGGAGCGCGACGAGGCCGCCGGAGAGCCCGACGAGGACGACGAACCCGATCTGGAGGCGGAGGTTCGCGACGCGTCGTTCGTCGTCGGTGATGCTCGGCCCGACCATCGTCACGTCGCGTCCTCGTGCGGATCGGCCGCCGCGACAGCCCGGTCGCGCGGCGCGGAGACGTGCATGTCGACGAACAGCCACTCGCGATCCGCCCCCTCGCCGCGCGGTGTGAGCACGCCGCTCCACCGCGTCTCGAACGCGTACGTCGCGTCGTTTGCGACGTCCGTCCACGCGAGGTCGACGCGGTCGGTGAACCAGCCGTGGTCCGCGCGCTCCGTGACGCGGAGGTCGTGGCTGTCGACAGTCCAGTCGTCGGTCGTTCTGGTCTGTTCGCGGAGACCCTCCGAGACGGCGTCGGTACCGACGAGCCGGGAGAAGACGCCGACCTTGACGAGATCCGGTCGCTCCGCGAAGTACGGATACAGCGGCTCGCCGCGCCGGAGCGCCTCGTAGTAGTCGAGGACAGTGTCCCGAACGCTCATACGGGGTGAACGGGAGGGGAGGATTTGAAACCGGGTGGCCGTGTCCTCCGGGAGCGACTCGGTGAGTCCCGACACGCAGGGTGGCTCAGGCGAAGCCACGACCGATCTCGTCGTCCTCGACGAGATCGTCGAGTTCGGCGTCGAGCAGCTCCTCGGCCTCCTCGAACGTCGACGACAGTTCGTCCAGCCGTTCGGGCCGGTCGCTCAGTTCGTACTCCATCGGGCCGAACGCCGGACTCTCGATGGCGTCCATGAGGTCCTCGAAGAAGTCGTCCGGCGTGGTCGGTGCCTCGGCGTGGACGCGGACGGTCTCCTCGAGGCGTCTGGCCATCGTCTCAGCCTGGTCTTCGTCTTCAGGCGGGCGCTGGACGGCGAAGCGGCCACCCTCGTCGGGCGTCGGCAGCAGCGGTTCGATGTCCCCGTCGACTTTCCGCGCGACCTGCGTCCCGACACCTTTCACCTCGTAGGGGTTCTTCGCGTACGTCTTGAGCTGGTAGACGCCCTGCGTGGGGTGGCCGATGTAGAGGTCCTCACCCACGCCGCTTTGGCGCTGACCGGCCACCGCACGCCACCCCGACGGCTCGGTCGATTCGGACGACACCTCGGCGAGGATGTCCTTCCAGTCGCGGACGCGCATGGTTCGAAGTAGGAACCGTCCCACCTTAGCGTATCGGTCCGAGAGACCACGGCTATCCACCGGACAGGAGTATCACAGCCGAGAACGGCGGGGGGAGATTCATGAGCGTCCTCGTGGACGGTGACACGATGCCTGCCATTTCGATCACCGACGACCAGCGCGAACGCCTCCGCTGGCTCCAGCGACGGCTGGGCGAGGACGTCGACTACGGCCACGTCAGACCCCGCGACGCGCTCGAGTACCTGCTGGATCGTTTCGACGAGAGCGACGGCGTCGACGACGGGCTGGGGGAACCGAAAATCGCCGGAGAGACGGCTCACCCGGACGCCACGGGAGCCGACGAGACCCCCGAGTCGACACCATCGACTGTGGAAGAACAGACGACGTACGTCGTCGCCGGAGGCGGTGCGGTCGACGAGGCTCCCGGCTCCGGAGACGCGCTCGGGACCGACGACGCCGATGCGGTCGAAGCCACGGACGAGGACGACGCGGTCGACGAGGAGGAAGCCAGCACCGACGAGGCCACGGACGACGACGAGACGAACGAGAGCGGAGTGGACCGGGAGACGAGCGACGACGAGACCCGTCTGAACTCCATGATGAGTCTGCTGGCCGATCACGACGACAAGTGGCGCGAGACGAGCGGCGGGGAGGAGAAGTACGAGGTCGACCTCCCCGACGGGGGGACGGAACGAGCACGAACCAAGGACGACGTCCGGGCGATCCTGTTCAAACACCACCGATGAGCCGTCGAGTCGTCACCGTCGCACGCGGTGAGACGCCTCCCGTCGCGGAGCGTGGCGAACCGTGAGCACGGACCCCGGCGAACTGGCGGAGGAGTCGGCCAGTGAGGCGGAGTCGGGAGCGGCGACCGAGACGGTCGAGACGGCCGGGGAGAGTTCGCGCGGAGAGGCGGCTGGGGGGAGAGCGCGCGGAGAGACGGCCACGGATGGCGAGGACGTGCTCGCGGTCGACGCCGGGACCGAACGGGACGACGGCGGGTTCGTGTGGTGTACCGCGTCCGACGGGACGGAGCCGACGACAGAGGCGGCAACGGCCGAGACGACGGCGGCCGACGCCGCGGCGGAAGCGGTGGAGGCGGCCGACACGGGGCCTGCGGAGCCGACAGGGACGGCGGCGACGGACAGCGGGTTCGAGTGGTGCGATCCGACCGACGAGCCGGACGCCGAACCCACGGCGGCCGACAGTGCGGGTGAGGCGACGGTCGAGACCACGTCGGCGGACCCGACCGAAGAGGAGTTCGTCGTCCGGGGCGACCTCGTGACGACGACGAGATCGCCCGGCACCGACGACGAGGCAGTGGCGCTGTTGACCTCGCTCAGACGGCGTCCCGACGACGGTCGCTGGCGGCGGGCGGCGGCGGAACTCGGCGACGACGAGTGACCGTCGACGATGGCAGGTGACAGCCGGCGACGGTAGGTGACAGCCGTCCTCGCCGGCCGTCCACGGATCCGTCGACGACCGAGCGGAGGGACCGACGAGGAGGGTTTTTACTCGTCCGGAGCGTGGACCGTCCGTGAACATTCGCGGGCTCGTTCTCGACGTCGGCGACGTCCGGACCGTGAACACGCGCTACGGCGACCGTGACCTCGTCGAACTCACGATCCGGCCGGACGACCGCGACCCGGTCCGGGTGACGCTCTGGGGCAAGTGGACGGCGACGGCCGACCACGCCGAGCAGGGGATGACGCTGCTCGTCACCGAGGTGGAGACCGACGAGTTCCGTGGCGAGACGACGTACGCCACCTCCCGCGACTCGTACGTCGTCCTCGAACCTGACTTCCTCGTCGACGTGACCGACGTGCGCTCGTGGGTGCAGTGCCCCCGGATGTACTACCTGAACAAGCTCTCGGGGATCCCCCTGAACTACCCGGTGGTGAAGGGGACGATCGTCCACGAGGTGTTCGGCGACCTCCTGCGCGGGGTAGCGCTCGACGCGGCGGTCGAAGACCGCGTGGCCGAGGCGGGGCTCGAACTCGGCCTCCTCGGACGGGACGCCCGCGAGGTCGAAGACGAGGTGCGGCGCAACGCCGCGGCCATCGAGGGGTGGCTAGCGCAGGGGACCCTCTCCCAGGCCGACGAGTGGCGCTCGGAGTACACCCTCATCTCGCCGACGTTCGGGATGAAGGGGCGTGCCGACGCGATCCGGCGTGGCAGTCCCGTCGAGCTCAAGACCGGCAAGAACCTCAGGCGCGACCCGCGCTTTCAGGACAAGATCCAGGCCGCCTGTTACGCGCTGATGCTCGGCGAGGCGGGAGACGTGCCCGACACGGGGACGCTGCTGTACACGAAGAACACGGCGCTCGAGCGTGTCGACGAGAGCGGCGACCTCTCGCCCGCGAAGGACTTCTCCATCGGCAAGGGGCTCCTGGAGTACGTCGTCCGCACCCGGAACGAGATCGCCGCGATGGAGTTTTCGACGGAGGTCCCGACGGGATACGAGGCGGACGCGAAGTGCGAGTACTGCTTCGAGCAGGACACCTGCATGGTCGTCTCCGGCCGGCTCGACCAGGAGTCGAAGGCCGGGCAGATCGGCACGGCGATCCCCACGGACGAACGCGAGTACTTCCAGCGCGTGTACGAGGACGTCGAGGCCGAGCGCCGCGCCACCCACGCCGAGTACCGCAAGCTGTGGGAACAGTCCGCCGAAGAGCGGGCGGCCGACGATCGCGCGCTGATCGATCTCGAACCGCTCGGACGCGCGGAACGAGCGAACGGACGGTGGGAACTCCGCGCGCGGAAGCCCGCCGACGCGGTCTCGAAGCTCCGCGCCGGCGACGTCGCGCTCGCCTCCGACGGCGACCCCGTGACGGGCCACGCCGAACTCTGCCGCATCGAACAGCTCGACCGCGAGGTCGTCGTCACGACCGACGAGCCGGTCGACCTCCGGCGGCTGGACGTCTACCCCTCCGAGATCACCGTCTCGCGGCTGCTCACGGCGCTCCACGACGCGCTCCTCAAGGGCGACGACCGCCGGAAGGACGTCCTGTTCGGTCGGGCCGAACCCGCGTTTTCGAACGCGGCACGAACGTACATCGACAACAACCCCGCCCAGAACGCGGCAGTGAACCGGGCGGTGAACGCCGACGACTGCGCGCTCGTCCACGGCCCGCCCGGGACGGGCAAGACGTACACCATCGCCCGGACGGTCCGCGCGCTGGTCGAGCGCGGCGACCGGGTCCTGCTCGCCGCGTTCACCAACCGCGCGGTCGACAACGCCCTCGACGCGCTCCGCGACCAGGGGTTCGAGGACGCCATCCGCGTCGGCAGCGAGACCGGCGTCCGCGACGACATGCACGACCTCCGGCTGGACGAGCGTGGCGACCCGACGGAACTCGCGAGCGCGTTCCGCGAGGCACCGGTGGTCGCCGCGACCACCGCCGCCTGCGGGTCGCGCGTCCTCCGCGAACAGGCGTTCGACGTCGCGCTCGTCGACGAGGCCTCCCAGCTGACCGAGCCGGGCACGCTCGCGGCGATCAACCTCGCCGAACGGTTCGTCCTCGTCGGCGATCACCAACAGTTGCCACCGGTCGTCCGGGCGGACACCGAGCTACGGACGTCGCTGTTCGAGCGGCTCGTCGGCCTGTACCCCGACGCGTCGGTGATGCTCGACCGGCAGTACCGGATGGCACAGCGGATCCAGGCCTTCTCCTCGCGGGAGTTCTACGACGGCCAGCTCCGTCCCGCCTCGGGCGAGGTGGCCGCCCAGCGGCTCTCTGACCTCCCCGGGGTCGATGCCGCCCGCCTCCCCCCGGAGCTGCAGGACGGCGTCTCGTTCGTCGATCCGGACGGTCGTCGCGAGGGCAACGCCAACCCGGTCGAGGCCGACCGGGTCGCCGAGGTGGTCGCAGCGCTCCGCGACGCCGGCGTCGCACCCGAGGACATCGGCGTCATCGCGCCGTTCCGCGCACAGGTCGCCGAGATCAGCAGACGAGTCGACGTGACGGTCGACACCGTCGACCGGTTCCAGGGCTCCGCGAAGGAGGTGATCGTCGTCTCGTTCGTCGCCACGGGGGAGATGGACGGTCCGATCTTCGACGACCACCGACGCGTGAACGTCGCGCTGACGCGGGCACGGAAGGCGCTCGTCCTCGTCGGTGACACGGCGGCGCTCTCGTCGGAGCCGTTCTACGCCCGGATGCTCGACTGGGCACGCCGGTAGAGAACGGAGAGGTCGGAACGACGACGGGGAGGTCGGAGCGATGACGGGTGGATCGGAACGATGACGCGGGGTCGGAACGACGACGGGGAGATCGGAACGATGACCGGGAGATCAAGAGTGACGACCGCGTTGGAACCGTATGACCGACCGTTCGCTGGCCGACCGGTGTGGGGCCGAAATCGACGAACTGCACGCCTTCTTCGAGCTCTGGTTCGGCGGTGAACTCCCCGAGACGCGTGCGGAGCTGGCGCGGTTCGCCGACGTCCTCGCGGACGACTTCCGGATGATACAGCCGTCGGGACTGACGCGGACGCGCGAGGGAATCACGACCGACGTCTTCGACGCTCACGCGGCCCACGACGACGTCAGGATCGAGGTCTCGACGTTCGAACCACGGCACGTCGGCACCGAGACGTGTCTCGGGACGTACGAGGAGTGGCAAACCGTCGGGGAGGACCGGACCGGACGGATCTCCACCGTACTGTTCCGCCAGACATCCGGAACGCCGAACGGCGTCGAGTGGGTCCACCTCCACGAGACGTGGCTCGACGGCTGACGGGTATCGAGAGAATCGGAGGTGAGGACGGCAGGGATGTCGCCGACGGCTACGTCGCCGTCCGGCGGATCCGTTCGTGGATCTCCGACTTCATCTCCTCGCGGTCCCTGACGGAGGCGGCGCGTCCGGAGACCAGTTCGAGGAGGTCGTACTCCGCGAGCAGGCCCCTCGTCGTCTCGCCGTCGAGGTCGAGCTGACGCTGGACGTCGTAGAGAGTGTTCGCGGTCTCGACTGCCGACTTCAGCTCCGTCGCGGTGAGCCCTCCAGGGAGGTCGAGTTCGGGGAGGCGCTCTGCGACTTGCTCGGGGTCGTCGCCGTCGTCGGCAGCGTCACCCGTGCCGTCCGCGTCGGATGGGTCGGCTGGCTCGCTGGCTTCGTCCACGTCGGCCGGCTGGGAGCCGGTCGTACCGTGGGTCCGTTCTGCGGTCCCATCGGTCTGCTCGACGGTTCCGTTGGTTCGTTCTGCGGTCCCATCGGTGTGTTCCGCGGTCCCGTTGGTCCGCTCGACGGTTCCATCGACCGATCCGTTCGTCACGGCGTCCGCTGGATCGCTATCGTCGACGTCGATGGGGGGAGTCGTACTCGTGCTCGGACCCTCGGGTTCGTGGATGCCGTGACGGATCATCTGTTTACGGACCGCCTGCGCCCCGACGTCGACGCCGAGCGCGTCGGTCATCTCGGCGAACGTATCGTACTTCTCGTACACCTCCGCCAGCGCCTCGGGGTTCTGGTGGACCGCTCCCTGTGCGTCGGGTTCGATGAGTTCCGAGAGGGAGTGACCCTTGGTCCGGTGGATCTTCATGCCACGCTCGCTCTCGAACGTGCGGTCACAACCCGGGTGCGTGCAGACGACGACGCCGTCCGTGTCGTCCCGATCGTGATCCGAAGCGTCGTCGGCCGTGTCGTCCGCGTCGGCCGTGTCGTCCGCGTCGGCGTCTGGGTCGTGATCCACAGCGTCGTCGGCCGCGTCGCTGCCGACCGTGTCGGTCGACTCGGCGTCTTCAGTGCTCGATTCGGTCGCCGCCGTGCTCGTGTCGGCGGCGGTCCCAGTGTCCTCGCTGGAGCCGCCCGCCTGCCCGTCGACCGCGTCTTCGGACGAGGCCGTCGCCCCGCGTGCGGTCGACCGTTCACGCTCGTCGCTCGCGGGGTCATCGTCGACGACCAGCCGATCGAGCGAGGACGACTCCGGCAGTTCGAGCTTCAGCTGGACTGCGAACCGGTCGGAGGCCGAGTCTTGGCCGTTGCCGTCGACCGGGGCAGCTTCGCGGACGGCGATCCCCTGCGACTCTAGCGCGTCGATGAGTGTTGCGAGTTGCCGATACTCATCGCTAAGTGACATGTGTCGTAACTCCCTCTCCCTGTGAATGGGTGATATTCGGTCGATAATAAGCTTTCTGCGATTGCATATAAGCGCTCGGCACCGAGACTCATCGACGATAACAACCCCTCCCCGCCGCTATGGATCGGTCCCGAGACGACCCAAGACGGGTCGTCGTGAGCGCGGTCGTTCCGCGTGAACACCGGGAAGTTGATACAGCCCTCGGCCGAACGCGGGTGGCATGGGACTCAGATCGACTTGGCGGGACAGCCAGCAGGTCCGTCGCGGCGTGATCGGAGCCATCTCGGGGGCGGTCGCGGGTATCACCGCCGCGAGCCTCGAGGGGGGGATCCTCCAGCGGTACGGTGTCGCGATTTTCATCGGCATCGTCGTCTTCATCGCGCTGCTGCTCCTGGTCGAGTGACCGTCCCTCGACGACGCGTCGAACGGGTGCTGTCAGGCGTCGACGTCGAGGTCGAGGTCGCGATCGCGATCGACGGGCGGTTCGTCGTCGATCGCCGCGAGCACCCGGTCGTGGAACTCCCGGAGCACCTGGTTCTCGTCCTCGGCGAGCACCACGTCGCTCGCCATGAGCGTCGCGAGCCCGAACGCCCGCGGTGACGGCGTGTCGGCGTCGCGGACCGCGACCGTCACGTCGCCCCGCTGGACGGCCGCGAGCACCTCCCTGATGCCGGCGACGTTCAGTTTGTCCTCGAGGATCTCGCGGTAGGTCTCCTCCATCACCGCGAACGACTCCAGCCCCTGGGCGAACGACAGCAGCATCTCGCTCGAGACCTGCTGCTGGGCGGCGCTCTTCTCGTACCCCTTGTAGCGCTTGAGGATCATCAGCGACCGCGTGGCGTTGATCCGGAAGTAGCGTTTCAGGAGGTCCGTGCCGGCCAGGGCGGCGCGGAGGTCCCCGGCCACTGCCTCCGGATCGAGGCTCTCGAGGATTCCCGCGACGTCGACCTTCCGGTTGAGCGGCATCGACACCGTGAAGCCGTTGTCGGCGACCGACACCTGGACGTTGGCGTTCGCCCGCCGGGAGCAGTGGTACGCCACGAGGCGGGAGAGCCCGTCGTTGAACCGCCGCCCGTACAGGGAGTGGACGTGGAAGTGGCGGCGGTAGTCGCCACGGTCTTTCACCTCTTCGACCGCCAGCCGACGGTCGGTCGAGACCGAGTCGACGCCGGCGTATCTGAGCTGTTCGTCGAACATTCGGGTGACCGCGCGGACGGAGTTCTCGTCGAGCGGGAACGTGCGGAGCCACTCGCGGACGGCGGGTCGGTCGCCGCGCTCGAACCGGTCGAGCAGATCGCCCTGGAACGCCGCGATCTCGCGGCCGAGGTCGTACGACAGCGGGAGCCGTTCGGAGAACCACGACGGCACCGTGGGCCGCTTCGACGTCGGATCGACGTACACCTTCGCCCCCCGTCGGTATTTGAACTCGTAGTTGTCGCCGCCGAGGACGAACACGTCGCCTTTCTCCAGCGTGTCGAGGTAGTTCTCGTCGAGATCGCCCACCCACTCGTTGCTCCCGCGAGTGACGACGTCGCACGTGAACGAGTCGGGGATCGTGCCCAGGTTCGTCATGTAGATGACGCGGGCCATCTTCCCCCGTTTGCCGACCAGCGGCTCGCCGACCGGGAACTCCGCGTAGTGGTGCTCGCCCGCGGGCGAATCGTTGGTGTCGCGCCACACCTTCGCGTAGACGTTCTTCTCCTCGAGTCCGTCGTAGTCGGCGGTCAGATACCGCATCAGCCGTTCCCACTCCGGTTCCGAGAAGTCCCGGTAGGGGTACGCTCGGCGGAGCGTCGCCTTGACGTCCGCCTCACGCCGCACCCCGTTGATCGCCATGCCGTACACGTGCTGTGCGGCCACGTCCTGGGCGTTCTCCGGGACGAAGACGCGGTCGACGAACCCCTCGGTGGCCTTCTGGAGCATGACGGCGCACTCGACGAGTTCGTCCCGGTCGAGCGCGATGACGCGGCCCTCGACGGTCTGTCCCAGGCGGTGTCCCGCCCGGCCGACGCGCTGGAGCAGGCTCGCGACGGACTTCGGCGAGCCGACCTGTACCACGAGATCGACGTGCGGCATGTCGATCCCGAGCTCCAAGCTGGTCGAGGTGGTCACGACGTCCAGTTCGCCGGCTTTGAGCCGTGCCTCGACCCGCTGGCGGCGCTCTTTCGAGAGCGACCCGTGGTGACAGCCGGAGTTCTCCTCGTCGTACCCTGCGTACCGCTCGCGGAGGTTGTGTAGCACCCGCTCCGCGCCCGAACGGGTGTTGGTGAACACCAGCGTGTTGGTGTGGCTCGAGACGAGGTCGTGGAGGCGGTCGTAGAAGCGGTCGTGGACCTCACCCGGCGGTGTGTCGATGAGGTCGTCGGTGGGACACTCCAGCTGGAGGTCCTGTTCCCGGACGAACCGGGTGTCGACGATCTCGTACTCCCGCGGCCCGTCGTCGTCGCGTCCCACGAGGAACTCGGCCATCGTCGTGAGCGGTTCGACGGTGGCCGAACAGCCGATGCGCGTGGGCGACGTCTCGACCATGTCTTCGAGCCGTTCGAGCGACACCGACAGATGCGTCCCCCGCTTGTTCTCCGCGAGCGAGTGGATCTCGTCGACGACGACGTACTCCACGGTCCGGAGTTTCTCCTTGAACTTCGGCGAGTTGAGCAGGATCGCCAGCGTCTCCGGCGTCGTGTTGAGGATGTGTGGCGTCACCTCGAGCATCCGCTGGCGCTCCGACGAGGGGGTGTCGCCGTGACGGATCGCGTGGCGGATCTCGCACGACTCGCCGCGGGCGTCCATCCGCTCGGAGATCCCCTCCAACGGTTCGGTGAGGTTCCGGTGGATGTCGTTCGCCAGCGACTTCAGCGGCGAGACGTAGAGGCAGTACACCGAGTTGTCGAGCCCTCCAGAACGCTCGCGGTCCCGCCTGAACAGTTCGTTGATGATGGCGGTGAACGACGCGAGCGTCTTGCCCGACCCCGTCGGCGCGCAGATGAGCGCGTGCTGTCGGTCGTGGACGTGGGGGATCGCCCCGCGCTGTGGCGGGGTGAAGAAGCCGCCGTTCTGGGGGACGAACGAGCCGAACTGGTCGACCCACCACTCGCGGACGGGCGGTTCCAACAGCGAGAGCACGTCCTCGTCGACGACGTCGACGGCGTCGGGGTCGAAGTCGAGGTCGGCGTCGCGGAGGAGCGCCCGACCGTGATCGTCCCCGGGGTGACTCATTGTCGAGTCGTAGGACCGGACGTGTAAGTGGGTTGTGGGCCGCCCTCGGCGAGTCACGCGCGGCGTGAATCGAGCCGATGGTGTGTGGTGTGATCGAGCCGATGCGTGCTCTCGACGACTATCCAGAACGCCTTTCGTTCACCCTCACGGACGAAGCGTATGCGCGTCACCTTCCTCGGGACCGGCAGCGCGATGCCGACGCCGGATCGGGTCCAGACCGGCATCCTCGTCGAGTCCGACGCGGCGGTCGACGGCGGCGGCGGTGACGGCAGTGACGGCAGTGACGACGGTGGCGGCGACGCCGCTGGTCGCCCGCGCCGACTCCTCCTCGACTGCGGGAGCGGCGTCCTCACCCGGCTCTCGGCAACGGACGCGGGCTACGAGTCCGTCTCGACCGTCCTCCTGACGCACCACCACCTCGACCACGTCGCCGACCTGCTCCCCCTGTTGAAGGCGCGGTGGCTCGCGGGCGAGGAGTTCCTGGAAGTGGTCGGTCCCGTCGGGACGAAGGCGCTCGTCGACGGGCTGCTCGACGTCCACGACTATCTCCGAGAGCGCATCGACCTCCGGATCCGCGAGGTCGGGGCCGAGTCGTTCGAGGTGGCGGGGTTCGAGGTCGAGGGGTACGAGACCCGCCACTCGATGATGTGCCTCGCCTACCGCTTCGGCGACGAGTTCGTCTTCAGCGGCGACAGCGAGGCCTTCCGGGGACTGGCGAACTTCGCCGCGGGCGCGAGCGTGCTCGCCCACGACTGTTCGTTCCCCGACGAGGTCGACGTCTCGAACCATCCGACGCCGACACAGCTGGGCGAGGCGCTGTCGGGAACCGACGTCGGCCGGGTCTACCTCACACATCTCTACCCGCACACGCGCGGCAAGCACTCGGAGATGCTGCGGAGCGTACGGAAGGGGTTCGCGGGCGACGTCCGAATGGCGAAAGACGGCCTGCGGGTCGACATCTGAGCCGGGCCGTCGTCGCGGACGCGAGACGCCGGTCTGACGCGAGGGCGGGTCGGCTTACCCGGTCTCGCCACCGTCGACCCGCGTGCCGACGTCCCGGCCCACGAGGAACGACTCCAGTTCGGCCGGTCCGAAGACGAACGCTGGCGCGCCGAGTTCCAAGAGGGATCGGACCTTCGCGGCCATCCCGCCGGTGACGTCCGTCGCCGCCGAGCCGCCGAGGACGCTCTCGACGTCGGCGAACGACTCGATCCGGGGGATCACCTCGCCCGCCTCGTCCAGCACGCCGGGGACGGTCGAGCACATCCCGACGCGGTCGGCGTCGAGCCCCCGCGCGAGCGACGTCACGAGTTCGTCGCCGGAGACGACCGTCGTTCCCGCGCCGGCGTGCGCGACGAGGTCGCCGTGGAGCACGGGGACGAACCCTTCTCCGAGGAGCGTCTCGACCGACGCGAAGGGAAACGACAGCGCGCCCGCGTCGTCGCGTGCACAGAGCGACAGCGGGTGGACCGGTACGGCGGGGACGCTCCGGGCGAGCAGAGCGTCGACGACCCGACGGTTGAGCTGCGTCATGGCGCCGTGGACGTCGGCGACGGCTTCGGGGTCGTGCGTCCCCTCGGTGGTCGACACGCCGTGGTTCGCGGCGTGGTAGTGGCCGAACGAGCCGCCGCCGTGGACGACCACGAGGTCCGCGACGGCGGCGTCGACGATGGCATCGGCCGTCCCCGCGAGGGCGGCCTCGTCGACGCTCTCGGGCTCGTCCTTCTCCGTGACGACGCTCCCGCCGAGTTTGAGGACGGTCGTCATCGACTGCTCTCGCTCTCGTCCCCGCGGTCGGCCGTGTCCCCGGATCCGGTCTCGACGCGCACGCCGTCTGTCGCGAGTTCGGCCCGGAAGGCGTCCTCGCAGTCGGGGGTGAAGCGCAGCGCCGTCCGGGATTCCGGCGTCGGGTCCAGGGCGACGATACAGCCGCCGCCGCCCGCACCCGTGAGCTTCGCGCCGTGTGCGCCAGCGTCGCGGGCGGCCCACACCATCGCGTCCAGCGAGCGCGAGGAGACACCGAGCGCCTCGAGGAGGCCGTGGTCGAAGTTCATGAGTCGGCCGAGTTCGCCGAGGAGCGTCTCGGAGGGCGGCGCGTCGGGGTCGGCCTCGCGGAGGAGCGTCGCGCCACACCGCACGATGTCGCCGATGGTCGCGACCGTGTCGGCGGCGAAGCCGTACTCCTCTCTGAGCCGACGGACGCCGGCGACGAGCTCGCCCGTGTCGCCCGCGCCGCCGTCGAAGCCGACGACGAACGGGAGCGAGGGGGTGTCGATGGTCCGGCAGTCGTCGCCCTCGACGCGGACGGCTCCGCCCATCGTCGAGCAGAACGTGTCGGCGCGGGAGGCCTGTCCGTCCTGTACCTCGTGCTCCGCACGGAAGGCGCGGTCAGCCAGCTCTTCGGGAGGGAGGGGTCGACCGAGTTCGCGCGTCGCGGCGTCGATACCGGCGACGACGACCGCAGCCGACGACCCCAGCCCCGCCCCCAGCGGGATGTCGCTCTCGACCACGATGTCGAAGCCGGCGTCGGGCGCGTCGGCGGCGTCGCGCGCCTGGTCGACCGCGGCGTCGACGTAGCCCATCGCGGCCTCCACGAGCGGCCGCGGAACGTCGACGTCCGGTCGGTCGTCTGTCGTGCCCGTGTACTCGACGGTGAACCCGTCCAGGCTCAGGTCCCGTGCCTGGACGCGTACGTGGTCGTCGGCTCGCTCCTCGACGTCGACCCGTGCCCGGCGTTCGATCGCACAGGGCACCGCCGGTTCGCCGTAGACGACGGCGTGCTCCCCGAACAGGTACACCTTGCCCGGGGCGCTCGAAACGGTCATACGCCGGCATCGCGGGCGGCGTACAAAAAGAGTGTCCGATGTCTCCGCCCGCAGTCACGCTCGCGCGACGGGTTCGGGCGGGTGGAACGTCGCCACCGCGTGCGACGCGACGAACTGGGCGTACACGTGCGGGTCGAGGCCGAGGTCGCGGAGGACCGCGGCGTACCGGCCCCGACCGCGGGCGAGTTCGACGCCCGCACCCGTACGCGCGACACGAACTTCGGCGTCGACGTCGGTCGGCACGCGGACGAGTCGATCGTCGCGGTACGCGAAGGCGGTGAGACGCTGGCGAACGCGACGGGCGCTGGCGTCGCCGACGTCGACCGACAGCGCCACGTCCGGGCTGCCGTCGGCGTCGACCGACACCGCGAACGTGCGCGGGGTGGCCTCGATCTCGACGTCGGTGACGGACTTGGGGAACCCCCACACCTCGTCGCCCAGCGCGCGAGCGGGCTCCGTCGTGACGGGGAGGTCGACGACGTAGCCACCGAGCCCCGCGAGCGACGTGGGGAGCCCGCCGACGCCGTCGCTGGCGACGGGGACGACGACCGCCATCTCGGGGTAGGGCTCGAGCGAGCCGACCGAGTGGTAGTCGATGCCGACGACCGCGACCGCACCCCGGTTCGCGCCGGTCCGCAGCGGCGTCAGGTCCGGCGGGAGCGTCGCGCGAAGCGGTCCCCAGTCGGCCGCGAAGACGCAGCCACCCATGCGAGCACGGCAGAGGAGCGGCAACGTGACGTCGTGACCGGTCGAGAGTCGGTGCTCGGCGTCCGTCCCCATCCGTTCAGTGCTCGGCTTCCTCTCCCTCGTGCTCCGTGAGGTCGTCCAGTTCGGCGATCTCGAGTTCGGCGTCGCCGCCGCGGAGCTTCCGGATCGCGAACGCGAGGACGGCGAGGAGGATCAGGCCGACGACCAGACCGGCGGGGCCGACGCCACCCGACGAGTCGGCGGCGGACTCGTCCGCGTCGTCGGTTCGTCCCTCGTCGCTCTCGACGTACTCTTCGAGTTCCTCGTACTCCTCGTCGCCGGAGCGGCCGATGGCGGGGGCGGTGTTCGTCGCGCTGAACTCCATACCGTCGTGGACGTGCAACTCGAACAGTGTGAACTTGTCCATGCCGAATAGACGACGAGGAGCGGCATCAACGTTGTGACGACTTCGGCCGACCAGCGCGGACGAGAGCAACGCTTATTCCGGCTCCGTCCCGCGGTGACGCGCATGGACGACGCAGCACGAACGTTCCTCGACGATCTGTTGAGTACGCACAGCCCGTCGGGGTTCGAGAGCCGTGGACAGCGGGTGTGGCTCGACGCCGTCACCCCGGTGGCCGACAGCGTGTGGACGGACGCGTACGGTAACGCCGTCGCGGCCGTCGAGGGGACCGGGGACGGGCCACGGCTCGCGTTCACCGGCCACGTCGACGAGATCGGCTTCATCGTCCGCGACGTCACGGACGACGGCTTCCTCCGGATCGGCCCCATCGGCGGCGCGGACCGGACCGTCTCGAAGGGCCAGCACGTGACGGTCCACGCCGACGGCGGGGATCGGACCGTCCCGGGCGTCGTCGGACAGGCAGCGATCCACCTCCGCGACCAGGGGTCGGAGGAGTACGAGGACCTCGAGGCCCAGTTCGTCGACGTGGGCGCAGACGGGGAGGCAGAAGCTCGGTCGCTTGTCGAGGTGGGCGACCCCGTGACGTTCTCGAGCGGGGTGCGAGACCTCCACGGCACGCGGCTGGCCGGTCGTGGCATCGACAACCGCGTCGGGGTCTGGGTCGCCGCCGAGGCGCTCCGTCGGGTCGCCGAATCGCCCGTCGAGGCGACGGTGTACGCCGTCTCGACGGTCCAGGAGGAGGTCGGTCTGCAGGGGGCGCGGATGGTGGGCTACGACCTCGACCCGGACGCCGTCGTGGCGCTCGATGTGACCCACGCGACGGACACGCCGGCCGTCTCGGGACAGCACGAGGGCCCCGTCGCGCTCGGCGGTGGCCCGGTGATCTCTCGCGGGAGCACCAACCACCCGGTGCTCGTCGACCTGTTGCGCGAGACGGCCGCGGCCACGGGAGTCGACGTCCAGCTGCAGGCGACCGGGAGCAGGACCGGGACCGACGCGGACGCGTTCTACACGTCGCGCGCGGGCGTCCCGTCGGTGAACGTGGGCATCCCGAACCGGTACATGCACACGCCCGTCGAGGTGGTCGACACCGACGACCTCGACGCGGCGGTAACGCTCCTCATCGAGGTGGCGGCCGCCGTCGGCACGGACGACGACTTCGCAGTCGAGCTCTGACCGGCGCGTCGACCGACAGCGCAGGCCAGGGAGTCGGTTTTACGGTCGACCGTGGAGTGGTTCCACGGACTCGTCGTTATCCGGCTCGTCGACTGGTTCTGGCGTCGGTGGCGAAGCCGAGCCAGACGCCGAGCCCGCAGGCGACGAGCAGCAAGTACGGAGGGAGCAGCACGAAACTCAAAATCGAGAGTTCGAGCGGCGACATCACCTCGTACCAGAGACAGGCACCGAACACCGAACAGGCGAGTAGCACGGCAGCGATCGATCCGAAATTGAACGCACGCACGGACAGTGGTCCGGGTCGTAGTCGGACAGTCCCCATTGTCGTCCGTCCCCGCGAGGAGTGAAGACAAGTAGCTCACCCTCTGGCTCTCAAAGGCGATACTGTAACGCTCCGTGCCGTCGGCCGACGACGCTCGGTGGTCGGCTCTCGTCGGCGACCGTCGCGTGTGGCTCGACGGCGACGAGCGGACGAACGGCGGGAGCCGAGAGAGCCACACCTTTGAGCACCACCGACGAATCGCAGTCCATGCGGTGGCTCCAGAGCGGGCTCCGGCGCGACATCTGCGTCATCGTCGCCGGCCTCGACGACCCGACCGGCCAGCAGGCGAAGGCGGCGCTCGAGCGACATTACGACGACCGGGTTCGGCCGAAGACGTTCCACGGCGCGCTCGAAGCGCTCGTCGATAGCGGCTTCCTCTCGCGGACGCAGGACGGCCTCGCCGACCGCTACGCGCTGACCGACGCGGGGCGGCGACGGCTCCTCGACCACCACGCGTGGGTCGAGTCGACGCTCCACGGCGACGGCGGGGACGAGAACGAGCCCCGGGCCGACCACGGCGACGAGAAGGACGGTGATGTCGGACACGACGTCGAGACGACGTAGCCGGGCGGCGCGTCGCGCCGAGGGGCGGCGTTCCGTGGGCGTGGCAGGACCCGGTCGGCGAACGGATCGGTGACCGCCCCGACAGGGTGCAGAACGCCGTGTTTCGGCCTCACACGGGGCCGACGGGAAAGAAAACCGTTAAAGGTCGCTGGAGGGTCCAAACAGACATGGCCGGAACTATCGAAGTGCTCGTGCCCGGCGGCGAGGCCAACCCTGGCCCACCGCTCGGTCCCGAGCTCGGACCGACGCCCGTCAACGTCCAGGACGTCGTGAGCCAGATCAACGAAGAGACCGCCGCGTTCGACGGCATGGAGGTCCCCGTCACCGTCGAGTACGACGACGACGGCTCGTTCACGATCGAAGTCGGCGTGCCGCCGACGGCGGCACTCATCAAGGACGAGGCCGGCTTCGACACGGGCTCCGGCGAGCCCCAGAAGGAGTTCGTCGCCGACCTCTCCGTCGACCAGGTGAAGAAGATCGCGAAGCAGAAGCAGTCGGACCTGCTCTCGTACGACCTGAAGAACGCCGCGAAGGAGGTCGTCGGTACCTGTACCTCCCTGGGTGTCACCATCGAGGGGAACGACCCCCGCGAGTTCAAAGAGCGGCTCGACAGCGGCGAGTACGACGAGATGTTCGCCGAGGAAGCGACGGCGTAAGCCGTCGATGACGAGGCGAACGCTCGGAGACGAGTGACACGATTCTCCGGTGTGTTCGTCGCCGAAGCGGAAGCGTAGGCGACGGACGCTCGAAAACGATCGCGGCGAGTTTTCGGTGTGTTCGTCGAGAACCCAGTGGCGTGGGCCGTCGGTGGCAGGACGGACGCTCGAAGGTGAGCGACGCGAGTGTGGGTGCGTCCGTCGAGCGAACCACGGGGATGGCGTCGACCGTCCGAGGGGCCGACCAGCGGCTGGGGCGGTTCGCGGCCACGAACTGCCTCCCTGCGACGTACGACACTCGTCGGTCGGAACGCCGGGTCGATCCGTCTCGAGAGCGACGACCACCCGATACGGCCGGTTCCCAGCCACTGAGAAGTAGTGAGAGTATTGAACAGTTCAGGCGAGATACATAGTGGTATGACGACAGAGCCGTTCGGACAGTGGAAGGGGACAGAGATGAACGAGAGCGACGTCGACGAACTGCTGAACTCGGCCGGGTGGGGCGTACTCTCGCTCGCCAGGGACGGCGAACCGTACAGCGTTCCAATCTCGTTCGGATACGACGGCGAGCGCGTCTTCTTCGCGTTCGTCAGGGCCAGCCCGCCGAACACGAAGTTCGACTTCATCGAGGATGGGGCGATGGCGCGTCTGCTCGTGACGGACGTCAGGGACACGTACGACTGGCAGTCGGTCGCCGTGACGGGTCCCGTCCGCGCAGTCAGGCGACGCGAGGACCTCGGTGGCGAGGACCTAGTGTCGGAGATCGACGACAGGCCCGACCGACAGACGGAGCGCGGTCGCGACTGGGCAGTGTTACTGGACGCGCTCGACGAGAACGAGTGGTTCTCCTCGGAGTACGAGCGCGCCGCACCCGTATCGGAACTCCAGGGCTGGTGGCTCGACCCCGACGAGATCCGCGGCGTCGAGGTCCGGACCGACGCCGAGTGACCGCTCCGTAGCCGACGCTCGCGTGAGACCGGCTCGGGCTCGCTGGTCGAACGGGTCGGTAAGAGGCGTCGCGGCGGCGGAGTCGAACGGAGCGCCTCCCGGCGGTCTCCGCTCGCTGGCTACGACTCGATGTCCCGAACGGCGGTTTCGGCCGCGATCTTGCCGTAGACGGCCGCGTTGGTCAGCCCGGTTCCACCCGGGTAGTTGTTGTAGAAGAGCCCACCAGTGCTGTTGCCGGCGGCGTACAGGCGGGGGATCGGCTCGTCGCGGGTGTCGAGCACCTCGGCGTCGGGGCTGATCGCGACGCCGCCGAAGCCGAACGTCATCCCGCCGGTCACCGGGTAGCCGGTGTACGGCGGGTCGTCGAGAGGGAGCGCCCAGTTCGACTTCCGAGGATCGATACCTGTCGTGCGGTTCCCGTCGAGCCGGTTCGGGTCGAACTCGCCGGGGTCACAGGCCGCGTTGAACGCCTCGATCGTCTCGACGGTCGCGTCGACGTTCTCGATGTCGAGCCGCTGTGCGAGCGAGCGGATCGAGTCGCCCGTGATGGGTCTGGACGGCCCCATGTGCGCGACCTCGTCGACGACCGTGCTGTCGACGACGATGAACGCCTCGTGGTACGGCTGCTCGAAGATGCGCCGGCCGAACTTGGCGTACGTCTGTGCCCGGGAGTCCTCCCCCTCGTCGACGAACCGTTCGCCGTCGTGGTTGACGATGACGCCGTACTGGTAGCCGTCGATACGGGTGATGCCCCCCTCGACGTCGGGGGAGCCGGTGTCGATGATAGCCATGTGCGCGTCGCCCCACTCGCCGTCCGTCTTCGCACCGACGTCGACCGTCGCCTCGACCGCCTCGCCCGTGTTGTACCGGCTTCCCCGGACCTTCATGTTGCCGTACCCCGGGCCGTAGTAGCGCGTCCGCTTTTCGGTGCTGGAGCCGTAGTCGCCCGCGGCGAGGACGACCGCCTCGCCGGTGAAGCGGGTCAGTACACCGTCGACGCGGGCTTCCACGCCCGTGACGACGCCCGTGTCGTCTCGGACGATCTCGCGCGCCTCCGTCTTGTAGTGGATCGTCGCGTCCCTGTCGTCGAGGATCCCGACGAGTTCGTCGACGAAGTCCTCGCCGTGGAGCCACACGCGGCCGGCCGTGTAGCCGGAGTGAGGCGCCTGGTACTCCCAGTCGATCCCGTGGCCGGTCAACCACTCGAACGTCTCCGCCGAGCGGTTGGCGACGCGCTCGGCACGGTCCTCGTCGGCGCGGTAGTTGGTCACCTTCATGATGTCCAGATAAAAGTCCGACGCGGAGTAGTCGTCGACGTCGAACTCGACGTCGAGGTCGATCTCCGCGGTCGGGATGCGGAACGATTCGGTGAACCGTGTGTGGCCGCCACGGTGTTTCTCCGGGGACTTCTCGAGGACGCAGACCGACTTCCCCAGCTCGGTGGCACGGAGCGCCGCCGCGAGCCCGGCCATCCCGCAACCGACGATCACGATGTCGTGTGTTTCTTCGTTCATGGTCGTGGTGGGTGCAGGAGTGAGTCACCCCCGTCCGCCGACGAAATCCGCCCTCGCCAGTTGGGAGTCTGACACTCGCGGGTGGGGTATCGTCGATCATCGATTATAAAGTATCGCTCGTCATCACCGACCCTGCCGAATATCGAATTGGATATCCGGGTGGCATTGAGACTGGCTATCACGCCCGAAACCCCCGAAATCGACGGTTTCGTGCGCTTCCGCTTCGACGGGTTTAAGTCTCGCATCCACGTCGTTCCGATGAGACAGGCACCGCCTGTGTCACTGACCCGTAGGAGCAGCATCCTGCGTACTACGGAGGTGAATAATGGCAGACACGATAGTCGAAGCAGTCTCACGCGCACTGGATGAGGCCCCGCCTCGCAACTTCCGCGAGACCGTGGACCTCGCCATCAACCTGCGCGACCTAGACCTCAACGATCCAGCGAACCGCGTCGACGAGAGCGTCGTCCTCCCTGCCGGGACCGGACAGGACACCACGATCGTGGTGTTCGCGTCCGGCGAGACGGCGCTGCGCGCCGAAGACGTCGCCGACCAGGTGCTCTCGGGGGACGACCTCGAAGAGCTCGGTGACGACTCCGACGCCGCGAAGGACCTCGCCAACGAGACGGACTTCTTCGTTGCCGAGGCGTCGATGATGCAAGATATTGGCCGGTACCTCGGGACCGTCCTCGGGCCGCGCGGCAAGATGCCGACGCCGCTGCAGCCCGACGACGACGTCGTCGAGACCGTCAACCGGATGAAGAACACGGTGCAACTGCGCTCTCGTGACCGACGGACGTTCCACACCCGCGTGGGTGCACAGGACATGTCCGCCGACGAGATCGCGGAGAACATCGACGTCATCATCCGACGGCTCGAGGCGAACCTCGAGAAGGGACCACTCAACATCGACGGCATCTACGTCAAGACGACGATGGGGCCGTCCGTGGAGGTGCCCGCATGAGCTCCGAAGCGCGCAAGACCGAGACCATCCCGCAGTGGAAGCGCGAAGAGGTCGACGAGCTCGTCGAGTTCGTCGACTCCTACCAGTCCGTCGGGGTGGTCCGCGTGACGGGCATCCCCTCGCGACAGCTCCAGAACATGCGCCGGGACCTCCACGGCACGGCCGCCGTGCGGATGTCTCGCAACACGCTGATGGAGCGCGCGCTGGCCGAGGTCGACGACGGCCTCGAGACGCTGAGCGACTACCTCGCCGGCGAGGTGGCGCTCATCGGGACGGACGACAACCCGTTCGGCCTGTTCAAGGAGCTGGAGGCGTCGAAGACGCCAGCGCCGATCAACGCGGGCGAGGTCGCCCCGAACGAGATCGTCATCCCCGAAGGTGACACGGGGGTCGACCCCGGACCGTTCGTCGGCGAACTCCAGCAGGTCGGCGCCGCCGCGCGCATCATGGACGGCTCGATCCACGTGACCGAGGACTCTACGGTGCTGGAGGAGGGCGAGGTCGTCTCCGCCGAGCTGGCGAACGTCCTCTCCGAACTCGGCATCGAGCCGAAGGAGGTCGGCCTCGACCTCCGTGCGGTGTTCTCCGAGGGCGTCCTGTTCGAGCCGGACGAGCTCGCCATCGACGTCGACGAGTACCGCGCCGACATCGAGAGCGCGGCCGCCGCCGGGCGGAACCTCTCGGTCAACGCGGCGTACCCCACGTCGAGAACGGTCGGCACGCTCCTGGCGAAGGCCGCCGGCGAGGCCAAATCGGTGGGGCTACAGGCCGCCATCGAGGACGAGGAGCTCATGCCGGACCTGATCCGGCGCGCCGACTCGCAGTTGCGGGCGCTCGCGGCGCTCGTCGACGACGAGGAGGCGCTCCCGGAGGAGCTGCGCGGTGCGGCCGCCCCCGAACCGGCGGCCGAACCCGACGAATCGACTGACGAAGACGAAGACGACGCGGATACGGAGGCGGACGCCGAGGCCGAGGCCGACGAAGACGTCGACGACGACGACGACGACGGCGCGGACGGTCTCGGTGCGATGTTCGGATAACGAGAACACGAGGTACACACCAATGGAATACGTTTACGCAGCACTCACCCTGAACGAATCGGGCGAAGAGATCAACGAGGACAACATCACGGCGGTGCTCGAGGCCGCCGGCGTCGACGTCGAGCAGTCCCGCGTGAAGGCGCTCGTCGCCGCGCTCGAGGACGTCGACATCGAGGAGGCCATCGAGACGGCCGCCGCCGCGCCCGCCGCGGCCGGTGGGGCCGCCGCCGGCGGCGACGGTGGCGACGACGAGGACGAGGACGACGGCGACGAGGCCGAGGAAGCCGAAGCCGCCGAGGAAGACGAGGAAGACGAAGACGACGACGCCGGCGGCGAGGGCCTCGGCGAACTCTTCGGCTGAACGCGGCCACACTCGTTCGCGTTCACGACTCCCATCACGTTCTTTCGAAACGCCGGACGACGAGCGGCGGCTTCGCCCGCCGTGAGACGGCCCCGGTCTGACAGGGAACGAGCGAACGAGGCGGAACGCGAGGCCCACGAACCGGGTGTCGACAGTCGTGAGCTACGCCGCGGCGGGGAACTGACGGAGCCTGCCTCGACCGAGGACCGAGTTTCGGTGTGGACGCGCACGCGTCGTCTCGAACACCACCCGACTGGTCTCGAACACCACCGATTGACAGTCGAACCCAGCGAGCGTGAGGGGTTCCCGACGGGCGTGATTTTATGAGTGGGGAGGCGGCCACCTCTCCGCGATGCCCGGAGACGCGTTGTTCGCCAGCCCACCCGTCGGCCGAGCGGGCACGCTCCTCGTGTTCACCTTCTGTGGTGTCGCGCTGGGAACCGTCTCCGGACTCGTTCCGGGGGTACACGCCAACGCCTTCGCGCTCTTTCTCGCCGCCGTCGCGCCGGGTGTCCCCGGGCCGCCTGCGGGCGTCGCGAGCGCAGTGCTCGCGGCGGGCGTGACGCACACGTTCCTCGACGTGGTCCCGACGCTGGCGCTGGGCGTTCCCGACCCGGCGATGGCCGCCGGGGCGCTGCCGGGACACAGGCTGGTGCTGGGCGGGCGCGGCCGCGAGGCGCTCCGGCTGTCGGCGCTCGGGAGCGCCGGTGCGCTCGTCGTCGCGCTCCCCGTGGCAGTGCCGCTGACGGCACTCGTCCGCCAGTGGCAGGCGGCGCTCTACGCGCTCCTACCGGTCTTGCTCGTGGCCGTGTTCGGACTGTTGGCCCTCGCCGAACGACGACCGAGACGGATCGTCGCGGCTGGCGTCCTCGTCGGCCTGTCCGGACTGCTCGGTCTCGCCACGCTCGACAGACCGTTCGACGGCGTTCTCGCGGTCGGGGGAGTGCTCACGCCGCTGTTCGCCGGCCTGTTCGGCGTCCCAGTGCTGGTCGACGCGGCCCGCGGCGACGGGGTCCCGCCGCAGGACGACGCGACGATCACCGCGGCTCCCAGGACGGTGGGGCGCGCCGCACTCGCCGGGGTCGCCGGCGGCGGGCTGGTGGGGTACGTCCCCGGCGTCTCCGCGGGCGTCGCCGCGACGCTCTCGTTGCCGGTCGCGAGCGCGGGGCGGGGCGAGCGCGACCCCGATCGCACGTACCTCGTGGCGACGAGCGGGGCGAACACCGCCACGGCCGTCTTCGCGCTGTTCTCGCTGGTCGCGCTGGACGCACCCCGGACCGGCGTGACGGTCGCGCTGCAGGAGGTCGGCACACCACCGCTTGCGACGCTCCTCGCGGCGACCGTGATCGCGGGGGTCGTCGCGGCGGTGTTCGTCCCGGTGCTCGGTGATCGGTACCTCCGGCTCGTGGGACGGATCGACCCGCTCACCACGAGCCTCCTCGCCTGCGCGCTGCTCGGCCTCCTCTCGGTGCTCTTCGCGGGGGCTGCGGGCGCGGTCATCCTCGTGGTCGCGGGACTGGTCGGTCTCCTCCCCGTCCGGCTCGGCGTCCGTCGGGTCCACCTCATGGGCGTGCTCGCGGTCCCGCTCGTCGTCGGCTGAGGACGGCGCCATGAGGCGAAAGAACAACCGTTAAACGTGGCGGACGGGTTCGTGTGAGTATGAGCGAGAGCGAGCCGGAGCGACGACACGCCCGCCAGTGCGTGTCCTGTGGCATCAACATCTCGGGCATGAGCGCCGCGACGTTCAAGTGCCCGGACTGTGGCCACGAGATCTCCCGCTGTGCGAAGTGCCGCAAGCAGAGCAACCTCTACGAGTGCCCCGACTGCGGGTTCACCGGACCCTGACACTACCATGGGAAAAGTCGCCGCCAAGATCAAGGTCATGCCGAACAGCCCCGATATCGACCTCGACGCGCTGCAGGAGCGTCTCGAGGAGTCGCTGCCCGAGGGAGCGAAGATCAACGGCTTCGAGCGCGACAACGTCGCGTTCGGGCTGGTCGCCCTGCTGCCGACCGTCATCGTCCCCGACGACGCCGGCGGGACCGAGGCGGTCGAGGAGTCGTTCACGGGCGTCGACGGCGTCGAGAGCGTCTCCGTCGAGAACGTCGGTCGGATCTGACGCCGCCGCTCACCCGAGACGACACTTCGTTCGAGCCGCACGAGACGACCGGCGAGCCACGGCTGGGTCGGCCGTGGCCTCTATGCCGTGCTCCGCGGTGTGTTCGTAGACGTGTTCGCGGACGTATTCAGCGGTCGTTCGCCGGTTACCCGCGGACGGCGAGGACGGTACCGACGAGCGTTCCGAGGATGAACCCGCCGAACATTGCCAGCGGGAGAGAGTTGAGCCCCACGCCGACCAGTCCGCCGGCGAGCATGCCGATGGCGAAGCCGCTGCCGAAGCGGACCGCGAAGCCACCCTCGCTCGCGCCGGGACCGGCGTCTGCAGCGACCGCGTCGACGTCGGCGTCGGCCCCGGCGTCGTGAGCGCTCGCCGGTTCGTCCGCCGTCCCCGCGTCCCCTTCCGACGGATGGGGGACGTCCGTGACCGCTGGAGCCTCCTGACTCATACGAGAACAGTCGCGCTCCGAGGCTGATATGCTTTGCCACGGTTGGCGCGGGACGAGAACGATCGTGTGGTGGCCGAGAGAGTCGACGAGGCGGCGGGTGTGGTGACGGCGGCGTCGTGAACGGCACCGCCGAAGTCCGGCAGGGATCGTGCCGTCCGGGGTCTGGCGCGGTCGTCGACACGGAGGCACCGTGGACGCGACCGTCCGGACGTATGCGTCGACCTGACGCACGCGGACGGGAACGTGCGTTTTATACCTGCGTCGCAAGTACAGACTCGCACGACTATGCCGAGTTCCAACGGTCCGATGAAGGGGACGCGGAACAAACTGAAGAACAAACCCCGAGAGCGCGGGACCTCGCCGCCGCAGCGTGCCATCCAGGAGTACGAAGTGGGGCAGAAAGTCCACCTGAGGATCGACCCCAGTGTGCGGAAGGGTCGCTTCCACCCCCGGTTCAACGGACACACGGGCGAAGTGGTCGGCACGCAGGGCCGCTCGTTCAAGATCGAGATCACGGACGGCGGGAAGACGAAGACGCTCATCGCCCGGCCCGCCCACCTTCGCGCCCAGCAGTAGATGACGATCTTCAAAGAGAAGCTCGACGAGGAGTACCTGACGACCGCGGAGGTGAAGGCACTCCTCGAGGAGGTCGAGGCCGAACGCGCGGCCGACGAGGAACGGGAGGTCCGGTACGAACTGGCCCGCGCCATCGAACACGTCAACCGCTTCGCCTTCCTCGACCCCGAGGAGTCACGTGCGCTGGCCGAGGAACTCGCCGAACTCGAGGCAGTCGACGAGAAGACCGCGTTCAAGATCGCCGACCTGCTCCCGCAGTCACGCGACGAACTCCGGGCGCTCTACGCCCAGCAGCGCTACACCCTCTCCGGCGACGAACTCGACGAGATCCTCAACATCGTCGCCAAGTACGCCTGAGTCGGCGGCTCGAACCGTCGCGTCCCGTCGCCCGTTGTGAGTTCGACAGCTGTTTCGAGGCCCGAGAGCCGACGTCCGTGCCAACGTTTTAAATCACCTGTCAGCATATAACCCTGTATGACCACGAGCGAGAGCGGCGACGCTGGTGACACCGAGACGACGGAGCGCGAACCGGACTTCGCCGTCGTTCTCGACGTGCTCCCGCACGGCCGGGCCGACGACGACCGCCCCCGGTACAAGAAATCGCCGCTCGGGTACGCACTCGGCGAGGAGAACTTCCGCCTGGTCGAACTTCGGCTCGACGACGACGCCGACGTGAGCATCGGCGACCGCGTCGTCGTCGAGCCGGCCGCCGACCGCGACCTCGTCGAGGAGGTACGCGACGTCGAGTACGACGCCCTGTCGAACACGGCGCTGTCCGAGCTCGAGTACGTCGTCGACGAGATCCTCTCCGAGCACGAGGGCCGGTTCGTCGACTTCTACAACGACGCACAGCCGATCACGATCCGCCTCCACCAGCTGAATCTCCTCCCCGGGATCGGGAAGAAGCTCCGGAACAACATCCTCGACCAGCGCAAACGAGGACCGTTCGAGAGCTTCGAGGACCTCGAAGACCGGATCTCGGGCCTCCACAACCCGAAGGACATCCTCGCCGAACGGATCATGTCCGAACTCCGCGACGACGACCTCAAGTACAAGGTGTTCGTCCGGCGGGACCGCGAGGAGTAGCCGGCGACGAACGACGGAGTGGGGTGCGGATGGTTCGGGGTGCGAGCCGTTCGCGGTGGCAACGAACAGGTTTTAGGCTCGCGCAGACCCAGTCACGAGTAATGACCACGGACGCGACCGGCCGCCGCGACCCCGACGGCCTCATCCGTCGGGCGGGCGTACGCGGCGACCCCGACCGCGACCAGCACTTCCTCGTCGACGACCGGGTGCTCGACCGCGTACCGACGTATCTGCCGGACGACGCCGACACGGGACACCTGCTCGAGGTCGGTGGCGGCACCGGGGCGCTCACCGACCGCCTGCTCGCGGTCGGCGAGCGGGTGACGGTCGTCGAGCGCGACCCCTCTCTCGCGGCGTTCCTCCGCGAGGAGTTCGCGTCGGCGGTCGACGCCGGTCGGCTGACGATCGTCGAGGGCGACGCGCTCGCCGTCGACCTCCCCGACTTCACCGCGTCCGTCTCGAACCTCCCGTACGGGATCTCCTCGGAGATCGCGTTCCGCCTCCTCCCACGGGGGAGACCGCTGGTGTTGATGTTCCAGCTGGAGTTCGCCGAGCGGATGGCGGCCGCGGCCGGGACGAGCGAGTACGGGCGGCTCTCCGTCGGAGCCCAGCACTACGCCGACGTCGAGATCGTCGAGCGAGTCCCCCGCGAGGCGTTCGATCCCGCGCCCGCGGTTCAGAGCGCGGTCGTCCGGACCACACCTCGCGAGCCCGACTACGCGGTCGACGACGAGGCGTTCTTCCTCGACTTCGTGAAGGCGCTGTTCACGCAGCGACGGAAGACGGTCCGCAACGCCATCCGGAACACGACGCACATCTCGGGCGTCGCCGACGGCGCGGCGGTCGTCGAGGCGGCACCCGAGGACCTGCTCTCGAAGCGACCCGGCGACCTCCTGCCCCGGGAGTTCGCCGAACTGGCCGACCTCGCCGCAGAGTACCGCTGATGCTCCAGGTCAGCGGCATCGACGCGCTCGTCTCCTCGCTCCCCGCGAAGCTCGTCGTCACGCTCGCGACGATCCTCGCCGTGATGGGGACGTGGCGGCTGATCGACGCGCTGCACGAACACGAGATCGACGTGATGCCTGGGACGTGGCGTCACCTCGGACTCTCGGCGGCGAGCGTCCTCGTGACGGTCGGCGGTGGACTGCTCGTCATCGCCGTGTGGGGACTCACGGGACCGCTCCTCGACGTCTTCGCCGCGTACCGCCTCGGGCCGGGGACCGTGGTCAACGTCGTGCTCGCGCTGGTGATCGTCGCGACCGCCTACGGCATGACCGATCTGGTCGGCCGGGTAACGAGAGAGCTCTCCGACAGTCGCCGTGCCATCACGGAACACCAGCGCGAGATCATCTACCGGCTCTCGCAGGTGAGTCTCTACGCGATCGCGGGGACGATCATCCTCGGCGGGCTCTGGGGCGTCGACCTCGGCGGGCTCCTCGTCGGGGCGGGCTTTCTCGGCATCGTCGTCGGTCTCGCCGCCCGACAGACGCTCGGGGCCCTGCTGGCGGGGTTCGTCCTCATGTTCTCCCGGCCGTTCGAGATCGGCGACTGGGTCGAGATCGGCGACCACGAGGGGATCGTCACCGACATCACCATCGTCACCACCCGGATGCAGACGTTCGACGGCGAGTACGTGATGGTCCCGAACGACGTCGTCTCCTCGGAGAGCGTCGTCAACCGTTCGCGGAAGGGTCGCCTACGGATCGAGGTCGACGTCGGGGTCGACTACGACGCGGACCCGACCCACGCGGCCGAGGTGGCCCGCGACGCCGTGAAGCAGGTCGACGCCGTGATGCGGGTACCGACGCCGCAGGTCGTGGTCAAGGAGTTCGTCGACTCGGCGGTGCTCCTGGGCGTGCGCGTCTGGATCGACAACCCGAGCGCCCGGCGCAAGTGGCGGACGCGAACGGCCGTCGTGAGCGCGGTCAAGGAGGCGTTCGAGCGCGAGGACGTGAAGATCCCGTTCCCCCAGCGCGAGCTCACTGGTCGCGAGGAGACCGGCGGGTTCGTCCTCGCGGAGGGACAGACGCTCGCAGGCGACGTCGATGCCCCGACGCCCGAGCCCGACGGTGGACAGGACCGCGACGGGAGACAGGGTGACGCGGACCGGGACGCCGATCGAGACGACGCCGAGCGCGAGAGGGGAGGCGACACGGCCGGAGGCGACGGCTCATGAGCCGCGACGACCTCGCCGCACGGCGCGGCGTCGAGACGTCGGTGTACCAGCCCGCTGAGGACTCGGCGCTCCTCGCGCGGGCCGCCGTCGACGCCGTCTCCGACGGAGAGCGGGTGCTCGACGTCGGCACGGGGTCGGGCTGGGTCGCCGCGCAGGTCGCGACCGAGGTCGCCGCCGACGTGGTCGCCACGGATCTCAACCCCCACGCCTGCCGGCAGGCGCGCGAACGCTCGCGGGCGCTCGAACGCGACGGCGAGGGGGGGTTCGCGGTGGTCGCCGCCGACCTCGTCTCGCCGTTCGCGGACGGGAGCTTCGACGTCGTCCTGTTCAACCCACCGTACCTCCCCACCGATCCCGACAACGAGTGGGACGACTGGATGGAGCGTGCCCTGTCGGGCGGGGAGTCCGGCCGGGCGGTCATCGACCCCTTCCTCGACACGGTCGGCCGCGTGCTCGCGCCCGACGGCCGGGTGCTGTTGCTGGTCAGCAGTCTCACGGGCTACGACGAGGTGCTGGCGCACGCCCGCGACCGTGGGTTCCGCGCGGAGAAGGCCGTCGAGGAGTCGTACCCGTTCGAGGTACTGACGGTCGTCTCACTGCGTTTTGATTCCTCAGAGTAATATTTCGGTTTAGCAAATATTAAGCGTCGGCATTTCAAAGGGCCGGTGATGACTGAACTCGTAGCGACGACACCCGGGCTGTTCCCCCTGCCCGACTGGGCGAAGGGCGAACTGTCCGACCTGAAGGGCCACCAGAAAGGTGACCTCATCAGCGGCGACGAGGGGGAGGAGATCGTGGCCGCGTACGACCGCGCCCGGAGCGAGGCCGTCGACGACCAGCACGACGCCGGACTCGACCGCGTCGTCGAGGGACAGCTCCGGTGGGACGACATGCTCGCGCACCCGCTGACAGTCCACGACAGCGTCGAGACGGGCGGCATCGTGCGGTACTACGACAACAACAACTTCTACCGCGATCCACAGATCCGGGGCGAACTCGACTTCTCGGGAGACGTCGCGCGGGAACTCGACGCGGCCACGGAGCTCACTGAGGGGCCGCTCCAGGCGGTCCTGCCCGGGCCCTACTCGCTGGCCGACCTCGCGACGGACGAGCATTACGGGAGCGACGAGGAGCTCCTCGCCGGCGTCTCGGAGTTCCTCGCCGGCGAGGTGGCGGCGTTCCCCGACCACGAGACGCTGTTCCTCTTAGAACCCTCTCTGGTCGAGTCGCCGCCGGACGACGACCTCGCGGAGCGCGTGCCCGAGGCGATCTCCACGGTCGCGACCGAGACGGACGCCGACGTGGTCGTCCACAGCTACTGGGGCGCGCTCGACGAGAAGACGTACGCCCACCTGATGGATTCGGAGGTAGAAGCGCTCGGCTTCGACCTCGTCGCCGGCGACCGCGACGAGACGCTGTACAACGTCACGGAGTACGGGACGACGTCCGACGTCGCACTCGGCCTGGTCGACGGACAGAACACGCGGGTCGAGTCCGCCGAGACGATCCGCGAGCGCGTCGACTGGTTCACGGAGCAGGTGCCTGCCCAGGAGTTCGACACGGTGTACCTGACGTCGAACACCGAGCTGTTCTACCTCCCCGTCTCGAAGTACCGCGAGAAACTGGGTACGCTGGCCGCCGCCACGACCCCGGAGGTGGAGGCATGACGGGCCACCGGACCCCCGGCGTCGACACCCGCGAGCAGTTCCGGCCCGCGGGCCACGAGAACGAGCACTTCATCCTCACGTCCGTGGTGGGGTCGTACCCGAAGCCGAAGTGGCTCAACCGCGCCGCCGACCTCGTCGAGGACGACGAGTCGAAGTTCACCGACGAACACCTCCACGAGGCGCACGACGACGCCTGCCGCGTCATCGTCGACGAGCACGAACGCGCCGGCCTCGACACGGTGGTCGACGGCGAGATGCGCCGCAACGAGATGGTGGAGTTCTTCGCCCACCGCATCGACGGCTACGAGTTCCACGGGCCGGTGAAGGTGTGGGGACACAACTACTTCGACAAGCCCTCGGTCGTCGACGAGGTCGCGTACGACGAGCCGTGGCTCGTCGACGAGTTCGAGTTCACCCGTGACGCCGCCTCCCGACCCGTGAAAGTGCCCATCACGGGGCCGTACACCCTCGCGTCGTGGTCGTTCAACGAGGCCTACCCCACGGAGGCGGACCTCGCGTACGACCTCGCCGACCTCGTCAACCGCGAGGTCGAGAAGCTCGTCGACGCGGGCGCGCGGTACGTCCAGATCGACGAACCCGCGCTGGCGACGACGCCCGACGACCACGCCATCGTCGGCGAGTGCCTGGACAGAATCGTCGACGACATCGATCCCGACGTCAGGGTCGGCCTGCACGTGTGTTACGGCGACTACTCGCGGATCTACCCCGAAGTGAACGACTTCCCGATCGACGAGTTCGACGTCGAACTCTGCAACGGCGGCTTCGAGCAGATCGACGTCTTCACCGACCCCGAGTTCGAGCCGGACCTCGCGCTCGGCGTCGTCGACGCGCACACCGCCGAGGTGGAGTCGGTCGCAGAGATCAAACGGAACGTCAAGCAGGGGCTGAAGGTGGTCCCGCCGGAGAAGCTCACCATCTCGCCCGACTGCGGGCTCAAACTCCTCCCACGGGAGATCGCCTACGGCAAGATGGAGAACATGGTGACCGCGACCCGCGAGGTCGAGGCCGAACTCGACGCCGGGGAGGTCGACCTCGCCGACCCGCTTCCGACGGCGTAGCGGCACTCGGGAGCGCCGGAGGGGAACGACGGCTTCGTTTTCGACACCGCGAGGCGACCGGGTGACAGAGGGGATCTCGTCGACGCCGGGAGTCGACGACTCCGGAGTCGCCCCAGACGGATGGTTCAGCCGTCGGGCTCCTCTCCGAGGGTGGCCCAGTGGAGTTTTGTCTCCCCTTCCGGGTGTGGTTCGAGCGTGACGTGGTAGTGTTCGGTTCCGGCCGCTCCCTCGACGGTCGCCACGACGCCGATATCTGCCGCGAACCGGACCTCGAACCGTTCGACGTCCGATCGGGCGTCGAGTTCCTCGCGTACTCGGTCGATCAGTCGCTGCGTGTCGTCGTCCGATGAGTCAGCGTCGGTCATGGGTCTGAGGGAATCGTGCGGTTCGTGTTCGCTCGCCACGTCCAAGGCGGTGGTTTCCGACAGCACTGCGACACACGCGCTCGGCTCACTCCGCGAGGACGTCCAGCGTATGGTCTCGAACCGCCCCGCAACGGGGGCACTCGTGGTAGTAGTGAACCTGGCGTCCGTTCGTCTCGCTCTCCCACACGCCCTCCTCGTCCTCGTAGCCACACGCGGGGCACGTGCGCTCTTCGTGGTCGTAGTACGCTCTGAGCCGTTCCAGCGGCGAGCGAGTTCCGTCCGATGCCATACCCCGAGTCGATGCGCGAATGACAAAAACTTTGGGCCTAATATTTTTGAATGAGTAATATAGGGAGATCACAATTTCGTTACGAAAATGCTCGGCGGACACGGGCTCGTTGTCGGGGAAGACCGACTGCGTAATCCCTTTTGTCGAACCAGCAGTAGAGGAGGGTATGGACTACCGGATCGACGAGATCGACCAACTGATTCTGTTCCATCTCGGGGTCGACGCCAGGAACACGTCCGCGCCGACGATCGCGGAGGAGGTGGACGTGACCCCGGCGACGGTTCGCAATCGCATCCGCCAGCTCGAGGAACACGGGATCATCCGGGGCTACCACGCGGACATCGACTACGAGGCAGCCGGGGGCAAGTTCACGACGCAGTTCACCTGTACTGCTCCCGTGAGCGAGCGCTCGAAGATCGCTGCCGACGCGCTCACGACCCACGGCGTCGTGGAGGTACGGGAGCTGTTGGCCGGTCAGGAGAACCTGATCGTCACCGCAGTCGGCGAGGACACCGACGACATCAACCGGATTGCACACCAGCTGTCGACACTGGGTGTGACGATCGAACGCGAGGACATCGTCCAGAACGAGTCGGTTCGACCCTACCAGTCGTTCGCCCCCGAGAACGGGACGACACGGTCGGCGGTCACCGGCTTCCAGAGCGTCGTCGGCGGGGCCGAAGTCGTCGAGTTCACCGCCTCCGAGGACGCGGAGATCACCGGGTACACGCTCGACGAAGCCGACCGAACGGGGCTCCTGCCGGAGGGGGTGCTGGTGATCAGTATCGAACGCGGCGACCAGCGCATCACCCCGGACGGTGATACGACGATCGAGCCGGGCGACGTCGTGGTGCTGTTCTCGCCGGACACGTTTCCGACACAGCTCATCGAGGCGTTCGACACGGAGCACCACGATCCCGAGGAGATCGGGTAACCAGCGGCGTACTGCGACTGTAAGTCCGTGAACGAGGTCGGCATCTGTTGTCCACTATCCCGACGACGTGACAGCCGACGGGAGCAGGTCGTCCGGATACGATCGACGGGCGTTCGAGACCCCCAGGGGTATGGGATCGATCTACGCCGTCTCGCGCGGCGACCGGACGATACGTCTGAACGGGCGGCGCTTCGAGAGGTGACGGCGGAGGTATCGGTAGATGGGGTAGAGGTAGTCCTCGACCTGCCCGGAGACGTCGCTCGGGTTCGCGTAGATCAGCACGGGCACGTTCGCCTCGCGGGCCCGGTCGATGATCCGGTCGGGCGTGCTGCCGAAGACCCACCGTCGGAGACGGCGGTCCCGCGTCGCCCCGATCAGGAGGAGTCCACCGTTCCGCTTCGCCGCCCCGACCAGTCCCTCCGCGACGGTCGGGGCAGTCACGTTGTGCACTCGGACCGATCCGACGTCGGAAAGCGCGGCCACCGTCCCCTCGACCGACTCTACACTGCCACCCCGTTCGGGATCGACACCGACGACGTGAATCTCGGCACCCTGTTCGCCGAGCCGGTTCACGAGTGGAAGGAGCGCCGTGTGGTGAGGTCCACCACCCGCCCCGAGTGTGATCGTCGAGAGGTCGTCGACGGCGTCGACATTGCTCGTGAAGAACACGCCACACGGTGCCTCGTACTCCACCGTCTCGGCGACGTCCTGGTGCTCCTCCGGATAGCCCATGAGGATGCGGTCGGCGCCGTCGTTTCGGGCCGTCTGGAGGATGTCGAACGCCACGTCCCGGCAGACGTGTCCCTCGACGGTGTAGTCGACGTCGATGTCGGCGGCAGTGAGGAGCTCCTCCATCCGGTCGGTCCGCTTCTGCGCCGTCTCGTGGACCACCTCGCTCGGCGTCTGATCCGGGATGTGGGTGACGTTCAGGACCTGGACGATCGGCTCTCCCTCCTCACCGTCGGCCAACCGATCGGCGAGTCGGACGTACGGGGCGGCCCGGCTCGGACGGGCGACCGAGACGAGTATTCGGAACCGGTCGTCGCCGTCGTCTGCCGTCTCGTCGTCCACCGGGGTCGTCGTTCGGGGCCCCACGCCGGGCGGGACGTGCGGGGAAACGACCTCCTCGACGAGTTCGTCGACGTGTGGTGCCCCGCCCCAGACGAGGTAGGCGACGACCAGCGCGACCACGACGAGAACCCCGACACCGACGCCAACGGGCGGCAGGTTCGAGATGAGTGCGAGATTCGCCAGGATCCCGACGACCGGCAGCACCGGCACGAGCGGCATCCGGAAACCACGCTCGATCCCCGGGAAGTTCCGTCTGGAGTAGATCAGCGTGGCGTTCACTACGGCGAGCGGGACGAGGAGGTTGAACGTGGCGAACCCGGTGAGTGGGTTGAGCCCCAGCACGTGAACGCCGACGAGCCCGTGTTCTGAAAAGAGCGTGATGAACACGAACACGAGCGCGACGATGGTCACCGTCGCCATCGCAACGCTCCAGAAGGGTGTGCGATACCGGGGATGGATACGGGCAAGGCGGCGTGGGGCGTGACCCTGTCGGCCCATGAGCGAGCCGATGCCGCTAGCGGCGAGGATCGACGCGTTCGAGGCCGAAACCATCGAGAAGACCGCACCCACGACGATGAGCGTCTGCCCCCACGGCCCGAGGAACGACGCGGCGACGCTCCCCATGGCCGTCTCGCCCTGTGCGAGGATCTCCCGCGAGACGGGCGCGTTCACCATCGCCACGATGACGAGCGCGTACAGCACGGTGACCGTGACGATACTCGCCGCAATCGCACGGGGGACGGTCTTCCGCGGCTCGATGATCTCGCCCGCGCTCGCGGCGATCGCGGAGAACCCGAAGAACGTGATGAACGCCAGCGCCGCGACGGAGACGATCCCGACAGGTTCGGCCTGGAACCCGGTGACGAACGTCTCGGTCGCCCGGCCGGGTCCCGCGAACGCGACTGCGCCGCCGATGAAAACGAACAGCACGCCGACCTTCGCGCTCGTGACGAGCAGCTGGAATAGCCCCGACTCCTCGGTCCCGCGAGCGTTGAGAACGCCGAGTGTGAACGCCGCCAGAATGCCGACCGTCCCGTGGGGGAGCACCCGGAGCGACTCGGGGAGGATGAACCGGAAGAACCACTCGTCCATCGTCGCGAGATAGAACGCCGTCGTTCCCGTGTATCCGAGGAACAGCGACATCCCGATCCCGTACTTGAGTCGATCGCGGCCCTCGAACGTCCGCGAACAGAAGAGGTAGCCGCCGCCGTTCTCCGAGTAGACCGAGGCGAACTCGGAGTACGCAGCGGCGGTGATCCCGGCGACGACCGCAGCGAGCACGAACGCGATCACCGCACTCGAACCGATCCGATACACTGCCGTCCCCGACAGGGAGAAGATGCCCGCCGCGATCATCGTCCCAAGTCCGATCGCGAAGGCGATCTTGAAATCCAGTGTCCGGGTGTGTTCGACCATATTTGCGCGATGTGTTTTGGAGTCAGAAAAAATAAACGGCGTCTGTTTTCGACAAGCCAAAAAGTTTCGGACGAAAATTCGTCTCGGACGTCTCTCGGTTGGACGCTCGCGAGTCGAACGGCGCTCGCGCTCTCACTGTCGGCGTGGAACCGGTTCCACGACGTGACTCGAATCGCCACCGGCGTGCTCCGCCGCCGACACGCTCGTCACGGACCGGGTCCAGCCGAAACTCCCGGCACTCACGGCCGACATGACCGGCCGGTGGCTGACCGACGAACCGCAGTGTGGGGGTCGCCGACGGGTTCGAGCCGTGTCCTCGTTCCGGCTTCGGGTCGCGTCAGGCCTCCGGACACCCGACACGTCCATCACTGTGTGAGCGGTGGTGCACCGAACCACGCGGAATTTTTTGTGATTGCCGCCACCACGATCGGGTATGTCACCTGACGAACTCGCGGATCGACTCGACGGCCTCGTCCACCGCGACACACAGGTCCACGACGGCGGCGTCGACCTCACTGTCGCCGGGGTGCACGCCGTCTCGGGACCGGGCCAGGTCGACTTCGGCGGCGGCGAACTCGCCGAGGCGACCACCGGCCCCATCGACCCGACGAAACGCGATCCCGACGACGACTACGGCTGGTGGGCGCTCGGCGGCGGGACCTACCTCGTCGAGTACAACGAGTCGCTCGCTGGTGACGGGTTCGTCCAGCTCCAGCCGCGGATCGAACTCGTCGAGCGCGGCGTCTCCCACCCGACGCTCCACGTCGATGCACTCCCACGGATTCCGCTGACCGTCCCGACGGCGGGGCTCCAGCTCAAGGAGAACGCACGGGTGTCCACGCTGGTCCGGCAGGTGTGACCCGATCACCAGCGATCAGTCTCCCGATGACCGACCTCGGTTCCGCAGCAGCCGACTCGTGACGCGTCTCCGTCCACGTCCTGTCGGCCGTGCCGAGTTGCAGAGACGACACCCCGGGTGCAGACGTTCGTGAGGGACGGACAGCCGACAGTGCCACTCCGCAATCGGCACGACGGGCGTCCCGTTCTCGTCCTCGAATATAGACCGGCAGTCGGAGCGGCGCGTCCGTGAGATGGTCCGGCACGCTGCCTGTCTCGAACGGCAGTCGACCGACGAGCGTGCTCTTTCCGCGGTCGACGTGACCGACGGTGGCCCGGTTCTGGTGCGTTTTGTCGCTCACCGCCCCGATCCACTATTCTTTCGTGATAGTAAGGTGGCCGTCGAGAGCGCGACGGGAGTTATCACGACGGCTCCCGTACGGGGCGCATGGCAGCCGAGCCACACCCGATCGAGTCCGACGGCGCACGGACCGTCCGGCGGTACGTCGAGGAGTTTCTCAGTGGTGGCGACGTGGCGACCGCCACGGCACTCGCCCACGAGGAGCTCCGGGTCCACCAGCTGGACGCCGACGTCGAGCGGAGCGGCCGGGCGCTGACCGTCAAACGGGTGCAGGGGTTGCACGAATCGGTGCCCGACTACGGGCTCACGATCGACGAACTGTTCGACGGCGGCGACACCGTGACCGTGCGGGCGACCGCCAGCGGGACGCCAACGCGGACGTGGAACGGGCTGGCTCCGACCGGTCGCTCGTTCGCCGTCCCCACCGTTCACGTCTTCCGGCTCGAAGACGGTCGGATCGTCGAACAGTGGGAGCTCACCGACCGTCTGGGCGTCCGTCAACAACTCGGGCTGGTTCCGCCGACCCCACGGGCACTGTTCGCTCTCGGTCGGAGCCGACTCCGGCGGTGGCTGGGTGACCGATTCGGACGTTCCTGACCACGCGGGCACGGGACACGACCGACGCACGACAGACCGTCGTGGCACCCGATCGCGGGACGCCCGGCACACGCTGGTGCAGGACCGGTGGACGAGAGGGGTGGGGTGACGCGTCGGTTCGAGAGCCCGTCGGGGCGGCTGGAGGGTCGTCTCAGTGATCGGGACGGGGTCGAGTGGTGAGTACGATGTCAATTGTTATCATGACTCACGACGTACAGTGAGTATGAGTGCAGCATCGAATCGGCCGGAGGAGGACGCGGCCACGCTCTGTCGCCGGTACGTCGAGGAGTTCCTCGGCACGGGTGACGCGTCGGTCGCCGAGGAGCTGCTCGACGAGCGGGTCGTCGCACACCAGCTCGGCGTCGAGCGCGACCTGCTCGGGCGTGACGCGGTCGTCGAGCAGATACTGGCGTTCAGGAACGCCGTGCCGGACTGGACGCTCGTAGTGGAGGACGTCGCCGCCGACGGCGACACCGTGATGTTACGCCTGACCGCACGCGGCACACCCGAGCACGCCTGGGGGAAGCTAGTGCCGACCGGGAAGTCGTTCGAGGCGGCCGCGTTCTTCGCGTTTCGCGTCGAGGGTGACCGGATCGTCGAGCAGTGGAATCTCGTGAACCTCGCGGGCGTGGGCAGGCAGCTCGGACTGATGCCACCGACCCCGCGGGCACTCGTGGCGATGGCCCGTCACCGACTGTCGCGTCGTCTCGACCGACGGCCGTCGACCGGCTGACGGTGGCGTTCGACCGCGGGCTCGCCAGAGGGCGCGGATGCGTTCGTCCCGCCGGCGTCAGTACAGCTGTCGTTCCTTCTCCTCGCGCTCTTTCTCCTTCTCCTTCTCCTCTTTCAGTCGGCGGCGGCCACGCACGTACTGTCTCCCTTTCGGGATGTAGATGTTCTTGACGTCCATCAGGAACCGGATGATACCGTACGCCCAGAAGAAGAAGAGCAGGGTCATCCCACCGAGGAACAGGTAGCCCTCTTGTGTGACCATGGGCGACGTTGGGACGGACGATATTTATATGTCGGTCATCTACCCGGTGGTCGGTCGAGCCGCGCCAGCCGAACCGCGGGAGTCGACCGTGGATTCGAGGCAGTCCGCTCCACGCGTGTGCTGGCCCGCGCCAGCGCGTCGAGGGGTAGGACGCAACCGCGATGTGGGGTGGGGCACCGGAACGCAGTCGCTCACGGCGGTGAAAAAACGAAGCGGATGGGGGAACGGCGTCAGTCGTCGGTCTCGGCCGCTTCGGCCGCGCCGCCGGCGCTGGTCGGCACGTCCAGCCCGTGCTGGATCGCCTCGCCGGTCTCGCGGTCGAACAGGTGGACCTTCGAGCGGTCGAGGACGACCTCGATCGACTGGTCCTCCTCGATCTCCGTGTCGGGCGAGACGCTCATGAGCAACTGTCCGGAGCCGGACCCCTCTTCGAGGTCGACCTCGGCGTCCTCCGAGAGGAGGAGGTAGATGAACGTCTCGTCACCCATCGGCTCCATGACGTCGGTGTCCGCGCTGATGACCTTCGTCTGGTCCTCGATGTTGCCCGCCTTGTCGACGGGGTAGACGTCCTCGGGCCGGATGCCCATCGCGATCTCGTCGCCGGGCGTTATGCCGTACTGCGAGGGGTCGAAGTCGATCGAGATGTTGTCGTTGCCCCAGCCGTCCTCGGTGGCGCGCCCGTCGAGCATGTTCATCGATGGCGAGCCGATGAACGTCGCGACGAACATGTTGGCCGGCTCGTTGTAGCAGACGAGCGGCGGATCGATCTGCTGGAGGCTCCCGGAGTCGATGACGGCGATCCGGTCGCTCATGGTCATCGCCTCCGCCTGGTCGTGCGTCACGTAGATGATCGTGGTCTGCAGCTCCTTGTGGAGGCGCTGCAGCTCCGTGCGCATGTGGACGCGGAGCTTCGCGTCGAGGTTGGCGAGCGGCTCGTCCATCAGGAACACGTCGGGGTTCCGGACGATGGCGCGGGCGATGGCGACGCGCTGGCGCTGCCCGCCGGACATCTCGTCGGGCATCCGGTCGAGCATGTTGCCGATCTGGACGATCTCCGAGGCACGCTGGACGCGGCGGTCGATCTCCTCCTTGTCGAAGTCCCTGAGACGGAGCCCGAACGACACGTTGTCGTAGACGTCCATGTGCGGGAACAGCGCGATGTTCTGGAACACCATCGCGATGCCGCGGTCCTTCGGCGGGAGGTTCGTCACCTCGCGCCCGCCGATGAACACCTGTCCCTCGGAGGGGATGGTGAGGCCGGCGACCATCTCCATCGTCGTGGATTTGCCACACCCCGAGGGACCGACGAGACAGACGAACTCGCCGTCCCGGATGTGGATGTTCATGTCTTCGACTGCCGTTACGTCGTCGTACCGCTTGTACACGTTCTCGAGTTTGACGTCTCCCATGGTATTACTCCTTGAGTGCTCCGGCGGTCAGTCCGCTCACGATCCGCTCCTGAGCGATGATGACCAGTATTGCGACGGGGAGGACCCCGACGATGCTCGCGGCCGCCATCAGGTTGAACGGGGTGTCGAACTGGCCCTGATACTTCAGGATGCCAGCGACGATGGGTGCCCACGACGACGCCTCGCCGTTGTTCATCAGGAACGAGAAGAAGAACTCGTTGTAGACGCTGATGAACGTGAGGACGCCCGCCGTGGCGACGCCCGGCGCGGACAGCGGGATGATGACGCGGAACAGCGCACCGAGCCGCGTCGTCCCCTCGACCCGCGCGGCGTCCTCCAGCCCGTCGGGGATCTGGCCGTAGAACGTCGTGAGGATGAATATCGACAGCGGCATGAACAGCGCGCTGAACGGCAACACCATCGGGACCGGGGTGTTGAACGTGTCGGGCGACGACACGGTGATCTCGGGCAGGCCCGGGATCAGGAACGTCAGCGCGACGTTCCCCGTGAAGAGCTGGAACAGCGGGATCAGGAACGCCGCCGGCGGGAAGTACGAGATTGCCAGGATGGCGAGCATCAGCACGTTCTTCCCGGGGAAGCGGAGACGTCCGAACACGTACCCTGCCAGTGAGGCCAAGAGGAGCACGATGACGGTCGTCGTGATCCCGAGCACGAAGCTGTTGAACATGTACAGGTGGAACGGCACCCGCTCGAACATCGTGACGAACACGGCCGGGTTGAACCCCTTGGGGACGAGCCCCATGTTCGAGATGAGCTCGTTCGGCGTCAGCGCCAGCACGAGCAGCCAGTAGAACGGGAACAGCGTCGTGATCAGGAAGAAGATGGTCAGGACGTAGAACATCGCGCGGTACGCGCGCTTGGGGTTCTTGATGACCTTGCCGACCCACGTGGCGAGCGGGCCACGCTTGATCGGGGCGTCCTCCATCTTGCCCAGTTCCTGGTTCGGGTTCTCGGTCGACATCTCAGAAGGCACCTCCCTCGGCGTCGGCGAACTTGAAGATGTACACGGACACGACGACCGCGATGATGGCCGCGGTCACGAACGCGACCGTCGCGGACGTCCCGTACAGTCGCGAGTTGAACGTCGTCACGACGAGACACGACAGCGACGGCACGGTCGAACAGCCCGCCATCGTCTCGATGATGCCGTAGACGCGCATCGCGGCGATGGTGCGGAACAGCATCGCGACCAGGATGGTCGGGAGGATGAGCGGGAACGTGATCATCTTGAACTGCTGCCACGGCGAGGCCCCTGCCACCTTCGCCACGTCATACAGCGAGCGGTCGATGCTCTGCATCCCTGCCAGGATCAACAGCGCCATGAACGCCGTCGTCTTCCAGACGTCGGCGACGATGATGAGCGTCAGCGAGTCGACCGTGTTACGCAACGGCGTCGTACTGATGCCCAGCGCGTTGAGCAGTGTCGGGTTCTCCGCCGTCCCGATGAGGAAACCGATGTTCGGCTGGAACATCAGGAAGAAGATCATCCCCTGGATGACGATGGGGACCGCCCACGGGATGATGATCGCGACGCGAACCCACCGTCGGCCCCGGAAGTCCTGGTCGAGGACGAACGCCTGTCCGAAGCCGATGATCGTCTCGAAGAGGACGCTGACGGCAGTGAACACCAGCGTCACGCCCAGCGCACTCTGGATGAACCCGGTCCCACCACCGGGCAGGAAGGGTGACGGGAATTTGAAGTCGATCTGCCCCGTCAGGAGCTGTACGTAGTTCTGAAAGCCGACGAATTCACCGAGTCGTGCCGAGCCCGTCAGCGCGTCCGCCGACAGCGACATGAGGAACGTCGTCGCCAGCGGGTAGATCGCGATGACGAGCAGGAGCAACAGCGCGGGTATCAACAGGAGATACGCGTACTGCGCCTCCGAGAGGTTCTCCATCCAGCGGGTGACACCCACCAGTGGCCCCCCACCCGTTCGGACACCTTCCTCGGTTCGTTGTTCAGTTGCCATGTGTGTGCGAGTGTGACACTGTACCGAGGGTACTTATGCGCTGTTCTCGATCTGCTCGAGCTGCCCCTTCAGGTCGGACATCGCCTGCTCGGGCGTCTTCTCCTGCGCGTAGGCGGCGTTGACCTGGCTGGAGATACGGCCGGACTGCTGGGGCCAGACGACGGTGACGGGCCGCGGGATCGCGTTCTCGCCGGCGACCTTGAGCTGCTGGGTGTAGCGGCCGATGATGTCGACCTCTGCGGCCTCCGAGGAGTCGAGCAGCGCCGGCTCCGGCGGGATCCAGCCGATGATGCGGAACATGTCGAGCTTGAACGATTCCGTCATCATCGCGCGGAGCACGGAGACGGCGGCCTGCTTCTGCGCCGACGTGGAGTTCGGATTCATCGTCATGTGCCAGCCGCCGAGCGCGGCGACCGGACCACCAGTCATCGGGTACTGCGCCTCGCTCTCGGGGACGCCGTACGGGATCGGCATGACGCCGAGGTCCTCGCCGAAGGCGTCCTCCGCACCGTTGATGACGATGGAGTACGGCCAGTTGCGGTGCATGATCGCGTCGCCGCTGGTGAACGGCTTGCGCGAGGGCTCCTCGGTCCACTGCAGGACGGCCTCGGGGGCGATCGGACCGGCGAAGTCGTCTCCGAGCGCCTCGGGGTCGTCCGAGCCGTTGATGAACTTGCGGACCATGCGGATCGACTGGAGGACGGGTTCCTCGTCGACCGTGATGGGACGGTCGCCGATGGGGCCGAAGAGGTTCTGGGAGGGGTCGCCGAAGTACGCGCCGCCCCACGAGGTCATGAACTCGTTGAAGTCACAGCACGAGAGGCCCTCGTACACGTTGGCCTGGAACGTGTAGCCGAACTCGGTGTCCGAGTTCTCCTCCATCGCCTGCTGGGTCACCTGCGAGAACTCCGCCCACGACATGGATTCGGTCGCCCACGTCTCGAAGTCGGAGTCGCTGTAGCCGGCGTTCCGGAGCAGGTCCTTGCGGTACTGCATCGTCGGGAAGTCGGGGAACAGCGGGACCCCGTACAGGTTGCCGTCCGACCCCATCGCCGTGTTGACCGACGCCTGGAAGTAGTTGTCCTCGACCTGACTCACCATCTCGCTCGGGAGGGAGGCGCTCAGGTTCTGGAGCTGTTCGCGGGCGATGAACGGGATCGTCCACCCGCTGTCCATCATCATCAGCGTCGGATCCTGGCGACCCGAACTCAGCCACTGCTGGTACTGCGACTGCCGGTTGTCCGTGACCTGCGAGCCGGCGAGGATCTCGACGCTGATGTTGTCCGGGAGGCCAGCGTCCCGCATCGCCTGGATGATCTGGTCGGAGGCGTTGGCGACGCGCGTGTCGGCCGCCCACTGGATCGTGATCTCTTCGGTCGGTTCCTCGGTACTGATCGGCGTGTCCGTCGAGCCGCCCCCGCTGGAGCCGCCGTCGCCGCCGCTGCCGCCGTCACCGTCGCTGCTCCCGCCGCCGGTGCTCACACAGCCCGCGAGTCCGACCGCGACGCCCGACGCACCGGCCGCCTTGACGAAGCTCCGACGCGACACACCCGAGTTGCCATCGTGTGGCTCAGTATCAACCATTACAGTCCGATGTGTTAGTATAGGTCTTATTTATACTTTCGGTAATAGTTACTACCGTAGTTGTAGTAAACTCGCCGTCATCACTAGCCGTGGTCCCACCCATAGACTCACGGCTAGGGCCGTCTGGCCGGCGCGTACGGGTTCCCGTTTTTCGTGGTACGTCTCCTGACGACTTAACGATTCCCGGAGCGGGCGACGGCCGTGCATCGGGACGCGACGAGCGCCGACACGGCCCGTCTCGGGGCGCCCTTCGACGAGTCGGCCGAGACGCAACGACTTTACCAGCCCCTCGACAACGTTCGCCGTCATGGACTCCGCGACCCGCGACTACCTGCGTCGTCGGTTCCGCGCGTACTACGCGTCGGCCGACGTCGAACTCCCACCGGGGGGCGAGTCGCGAGAGTGGGGCTACATTCCCTGGACCGCGGGCGGCACCACGATGATCCGTCACAAGTCGTTGTTCGACCTCGGCGACGTGGGGACGTTCCTCGCCGACGAGGGACCACGCCACGTCTACTTCTCGGCCGCGGAGTACCGCGACCCCGGTGCGGGCACGATGGACGAGAAGGGGTGGCGAGCCGCGGACCTCGTCTTCGACCTCGACGGCGACCACCTCGACGAGGTGGACGAGTCGACCCCCTACCCGGAGATGCTCGCCGCCTGCAAGGACGCCCTGCAACGGCTGCTGGATCTCCTGCTGGACGACCTGGGGTTCGCCACGGAGTCGCTACAGGTCGTGTTCTCCGGCGGTCGCGGCTACCACGTCCACGTGCGGGACGAGGCCGTTCGACGGCTGGACTCGGGGGCGCGGCGCGAGATCGTCGACTATCTCCGCGCGATCGACCTCGACCTCGACGGGCTCGTCCGGACCGAGACGAACCGGGGCACGACCCGTCGAGTGCTGCAGACCGAAGGCGGGTGGGGCCGGCGCACGCACCGACGACTCCTCTCGGTCGTCGAGGAGCTCCGCACGATGGACGAAGAGCGCGCGATCGCCCGACTCAGAGAGCTCGACGGGATCGGCGAGAAACGTGCCCGGACGATCCTGGGCGCGTTCGAGTCGACGCCCGAAGCCGTCCAGACGGGGAACCTCGAGGCGGGAGGACCGGGGGTCCGGACGCTGGTCGAGTCGATCGCGAACGAGGTGGTCGACGCCGAAACCGCGCCCATCGACGAACCGGTGACGACGGACCTCCGACGGCTGATCCGCTTCCCTGGCAGTCTCCACGGCGGGACCGGGCTCGTGGTCCGACGGATCCCGGTCGGAGAGGTGGACGCGTTCGATCCGCTGGTCGACGCGGTCGCCGAACCGTTCGAGAACCGCGAGGTCCGGATCGATGTGACCGAACCCGGACCGGTGTGGATGGGGGGCGATAGGTTTAGGATCGAGGAGGGTGACGTCTCAGTCCGTGAGTGCGTGGGCGTGTTCCTCCTCGCACGCGAACGCGCGAAGATACACACGAACGCGACCCCGCAACGATGAACCTCGACGAGTTACGCAGCGTCCAACGGGCCGAGCGACAGAGGGACAGCCTCCAGCATCTGCCCGACGAGTTCTACACGGAGGTCGCTCGCTACGTCGGGCAGCTGAAAGACGAACGCGAACGCGCGATGGCGACCGCCGACGATCCGTTCACCTCCGACGACGTCCGCCGGCTCACCGACACGATCGAGTCGGCGACGGAGATCGCGAACGCGCTCTACGAGCGCCGCGTCGGAAAGGTCGTCAAACACGCCTCGTTCGCCGCCGCCGACATGGCGACCGAACAGGAGGGGATGACCGTCGAGGAGCGCGAACTGTTCGACGACCTCGTCGCGCGCATCCGCGAGAACCGCGAGTCGGTGCTCGCGACCATCGAGGGGACAGGCGACACAGCGCCGACAGCTGCGGAGTCGACGACCGGAGCCGACGAGCACGAACCGACCGGAACCGACGCCTCCGCCGACCTCGGTCCCGCCGCCGGCACCGAAGGGGGAGACGCCTCCCGCGGCGACGACGCGGACCACCTCACAGCCTCCGACTCGGACGGATCGGATTCCGACGACCTGCTGTCGGACGCGCTCGGCGACGCCGGGACGACACGGCCGGCCACGGCGGGCCACGAGGCCGACCCGGAACCGGATCGATCGTCGACCACTTCCGGCGCTCCCGGTGCTACCGACGCTTCCGACGCGAGTGAGGCCGCCGACGCGCTCGCTGCGTCCGAGGCTGCCGACGGGGAGGCGGACGACCACTCGACGAGTCGGGCCGATGGCGTCGGCTCCACCCGTGAGGGTGGCTCTGCCGGGACCGACGCGCCCTCGCCGACTCCGGGTCGTGACGGTTCGACCGACGCGTCCCCCGACGACGAGGCCGGCTCCCGGACCGACGCCGATCGGGAGGGAGGGGCGGACGACGCCGGCGAGACGGACCGGACGATGCTCCGCATCACGGCCGACGTGGGAACCGTCTACGGGGTGGACGAACGCGAGTACGACCTCGTACGCGAGGACGTCGTGACCCTCCCCACGACCAACGCACAGCCGCTCCTGCAGAAGGACGCCGCCGAGCGGATCGACTGAATACGGATCGACTGATTCTTGCCGTCGGCGTGCACCACCGGAGGTATGCTCGACACCGGAACGAAGGCACCGGACTTCGAACTGCCGAACCAGCACGGTGAACGGGTCGCGCTCGCGGACTTCGACGGCTGGGTCGTCGTCTACTTTTACCCGCGCGCGGACACGCCCGGCTGTACGACCGAGGCGTGCGGCTTCCGCGACACCCTCGACGAGTTCTCGGAACGAGGGGTGTCGATCGTCGGCATCAGCGACGACCCGGTCGCGGACCTCGCGGCGTTCGCCGAGAAACACGACCTGCCGTTCGATCTGCTCTCCGACGAGTCGGGCTCCGTGGCCGCGGCGTACGACTCCTACGGCGAGAAACGGATGTTCGGGAAGACGTTCGACGGCGTGTTCCGCAACACCTACGTCGTCGATCCCGACGGCGAGATCGTCCGCGCGTACGAGAACGTCTCACCCGAGAACCACGCGGAGGGCATCCTGCTCGACCTCGACGACGAGATATAAACGCCGAGAGGTACGCCCGTCGAGCCCGGTGGTTTCACACACCAGGTTTCCGGTGAAACGAAGAGGGATTCACGACTGGGATGAACGGACGTTCGGACTGCCTGCTCGGGAGAGGGTGAACAAGAAGCTGTCGGAGACCGCCGGCGTCGGCCGATCGATCGACGAGCCGGAACCGGACGCGATCAGTGTGCGACGGACCGGAACCGGACGCGATCAGTGTGCGACGAGCCGGAACTGGGCGGTGTCGACCGGGACAGCGTGGTACGCCCGGACGAGGGCCGCGTCGTCGTCGGGTGCGAAGGCATCCCGTGAGACCGTCCGTGTCCGAACCCGGGTCGACACGGGCGACCCGTCGAACGGGAACGGGTCGAGGGCGAACGTGGTCTCGTCGACCGGCACGACCGAGAGGTCGACGTCGGGGACACCGGGTGCGACGGGGACCGCACCGATCGTGGTTTCCTCGTGAACCGCGGCGTCACAGCAGTACAGCGAGAGCCGGTCCCACACCTGGAGGAGGCGGTAGTTGCGGAAGACCCCGCTCTCGGCGTCCGGGTCGCGTCCCGCGTGCAGGTCCTCCAGCACCTCTCGGTCGGTCGCGGTCACGTGGGCCGCGTCGTGGTCGTCCGCGACGAGGTGGTCGACGAGCGCCCGCTGTCTCGCCTCCTGTGCGTCGACGAACGCCGCGAACGCCTCGGCCACCTCGTGTCCGTCCGAGGTGCCGTAGCGACCGCGTCGCACGCCAGCCCCGTGCATCGCACACAGCAGGCCGGCGTAGCGATCGCGCGCGGTCACCACCTCGATCCCGTGGTCGTAGAACGCGGTCCACTCCTCGGGCGTCGTGTCGAGGAAACCCGCGGGAGCGCCGTCGACGAGGTGGGGGGCGAGGTCGTAGTCGGCCCAGCCGGCGTCGTGGAGCGCCGCGGCCATCGCGACGGGTGGCTTCGGCGTGGGGTCGGCGAACGTGTCGTTCCCCCAGCAGTGGGCGAACTGGCCGACCTGCGTGGCGTGTTCCGGCTGGCTGACGAAGCGGTACTCGCTGTCGGTCTCTGCGACGATCATGGATCGGGTTCGGCGGCGGAGGGTATGACCGTTGGCCCCGATGGCCAAGCGTTTTAGACCTCGCGGTGAAGTAGCGAACCGTGCGCGGACGAGAGGAGAAACGAGAGACCGAGCCGGTAACTGCGACGTGGACGCGCCGTCGAGTGCTCGCGTCGGCCAGTGTCGGCACCGCGACCGTGCTCGCCGGCTGTTCGACGATCGGGGAGAGCGCGACCCCGACGCCCGTCGCTGAAGCGACCGTCACGGTCAGAATCAGTAACCGCGACGGCGTCGAGCGACCGTACGAGGTCGTCGTCAGGCAAGGGTCGAGCGTGACGAACGAGTTCTCCGGTGTGCTGCCCGCGGATCCGGAACAGTCGGTGGAGATGGTGGCGACGTTCCGAGCGTCGGCCGAACAGCACCAGGTGACGGTCAGCACCGACGCGGGACAGGTGGGGCGAACGTGGGAACCGTCCGAGTGTCCCGACTTCGTCGTCGACGTGTCCGTCGAGAACGGACGGCCGGCGTTCGAGACGGAGTGTCGGGGCGCATCGACGTGAGCGCGTGACGGTGTCGGACGTGCGGAGCAAGTCGGGACGAACGCGCGGAGGGTCATAGGAGTCGTAGAGTCAGCCAGCGACTCACCGGGGAGGCACGGACGCGTCGACGTCGGACGGGTGTGGGTGCGTCGATTCACCGGCCTCACTCGCGTCGCTCGCTCGGCCGCGGCTGTTCTGATGAACCTCTTTTACAGTGGTTCGAGCGAGTGGAGCGGGCGAGAACCCGAAGAGAAGGGTTCTACTGGAACGTCCGGCTGACCTCGGTCTGGCCGTCGCGTTCGACCTCGCTCTTCTGGAAGCGCTCTTCGATCTCCTCGTAGCGCCGCCGGGTCTCCTGGGTCACGGATGGAGTGACCTCCTCGAGCGCCTGCTCGAAGTGGTCCATCGTGATGCGGACGTTGCCGACCGACTCGCCCACCTCCTCTCTCGACACCGAGTGGATGAACTCGCGGGAGGCGGTCATCGCGGCCTCGCGGGCGACGGCCTCGATGTCCGCGCCGACGTAGCCCTCGGTCTTGCGGGCGAGCGAGTCGAGGTCGACGTCGTCGGCGAGCGGCTTGTTCCGCGTGTGGACGTCGAAGATCGCTCTCCGGGCCGCCTCGTCGGGGACGGGGACGTGGACGTGTCTGTCCAGCCGCCCCGGCCGCAGGAGTGCGGAGTCAATCAGATCTGGGCGGTTCGAGGTGGCGATCACCACGACGTCCTCGAGCGCCTCGAGCCCGTCGAGTTCCGTCAGGAGCTGCGACACCACCCGCTCGGAGACGCCGGAGTCGCCGCTGTTGCGGCCACGCTCGGTGGCGATCGAGTCGATCTCGTCGAAGAAGACGACCGTGGGCGCGTTGCCGCGGGCCTTCTTGAAGATCTCCCGGACGCCCTTCTCGGACTCCCCGACGTACTTGTTCAGCAGTTCGGGACCCTTGATCGAGATGAAGTTCGAGTCGGCCTCGTTGGCGACGGCTTTCGCGAGCAGGGTCTTCCCGGTGCCCGGCGGACCGTAGAGCATGACGCCCTTGGCGGCCTCCATGTCCAGCTGGGTGAACACCTCGGGGTACTCCAGCGGCCACTGGATGGTCTCGCGGAGCCGTTCTTTGGTGTCCTCGAGCCCGCCGACGTCCTCCCAGGTGACGTCGGGCACCTCGACGAACACTTCCCTGAGTGCCGAGGGCTCGATCCCCTTCAGCGCCTCCTTGAAGTCGTCGAGGGTGACCTGCAGGCGTTCGAGCACCTCGGCGTCGATCTCCTCGGCCTCGAGGTCGAGTTCGGGCCGGATGCGCCGGAGGGCGTTCATCGCCGACTCCTTGGCGAGCGACTCGAGGTCGGCACCGACGAAGCCGTGGGTGTTGTCGGCGAACTCGTCGAGGTCGACGCCGTCGGCGAGCGGCATGTTCCGCGTGTGGACCTGGAGGATCTCCTTACGGCCCTCACGGTCGGGGACGCCGATCTCGATCTCGCGGTCGAACCGCCCGCCCCGCCGGAGTGCGGGGTCGATGGCGTCGACGCGGTTGGTCGCGCCGATCACCACGACCTGCCCGCGCGATTCGAGCCCGTCCATCAGGCTCAGGAGCTGCGCGACGACGCGACGCTCGACGTCGCCGGAGGTCTCCTCGCGCTTGGGCGCGATCGAGTCGAGTTCGTCCATGAAGACGATGGCGGGGGCGTCCTCCTCCGCCTCCTCGAAGATCTCTCGCAACTGCTCTTCGGACTCCCCGTAGTACTTCGACATGATCTCGGGGCCCGAGATGGTGTGGAAGGAGGCGTCGATCTCGTTGGCGACGGCCTTCGCGATCAGCGTCTTGCCCGTCCCGGGGGGACCGTGCAGCAGGACGCCCTTCGGCGGCTCGATGCCCAGCCGCGAGAACAGCTCGGGGTGGCGCATCGGCAGCTCGATCATCTCCCGGACCTGTTCGAGTTCGCGGTCAAGGCCCCCGATGTCCTCGTAGGTGATCGTGGGGCCCTCGTCGCCGCCGGTCGAGGTCTCGCGGATCTGTTCGGCGGGCTTCTGTGAGATCTGGACGTCCGTCGAGTCGCTGACGACGACCGTTCCCGACGGCTGGGTGGAGGCCACACGCAGGGGGACCGTCTGGTTCGACGACGTCATGAAGCCGAAGCCGAGCGGCAGCTGGATCGTCTGTCCTTTCGTCACGGGCTGTCCCGCGAGCTTGTCGCGGATGTACGTCCCGATGTTGCCGCCGATACGGAGGTTCTGCGGGAGGGCGACCGTCACCCGGGAGGCGGGTTTGACGTCCGCCTTCTCGACCTCGACGCGGTCGTCGATGCCGACGTTGGCCTGCTGGCGGAGTCGCCCGTCGATCCGGATGACGCCGCTGCCGTGATCCTCGGGGTAGCCGGGCCAGACGCGGGCGATCGTCGAGCCGTTCTGACCCTTCAGGCGGATGAAGTCCCCGCCTTCGAGTCCGAGCTCTTCGGCGGCCTGCCTGTCGATCGCCGCGAGGCCACGCCCCGCGTCCTTCTGCTTCAGGGGTCTGACGATGAGTTTCATGATGAGATGTGTGTGAACGTTGTGGTGGAGGGCCGGTAAACTTACTTCGGGACCGTGATCGTGAGGATCCCGTTCTGGACGGCGACGTCCGCGTCGGTCCCGGGGAGTTCGAACTCCGTCTCGGAGACGCGGTCGCCGGCGTCGACCACGACGATGGCCGTCGTTCCGACGACGTCGACGTCGACGTCGTCGCCGGAGACGCCGACGTCGGCGGCGATCACCCAGCTGTCGTCGTACTCGTAGCGGCGCAGGAAGCGGTCGTTAGCGCCGGCGAACTGTTGGGTACTCATATTACAACTAACCACAAGTTAGTCAGTTAAATATATAAATCTGTTGGTGGCGAATCGAAGGATGGCGACGGAGTCCGTCGGAACTGGTCGTGTTGCGGTTCCGCCGTGCGACCCCGGATCGCGAGACGGAGACACACGGGGACTTTATTTCACCGTGCCCGAGAGAGTGCGGTATGGAACAGCTCACACACCACGGACGGGCCACGGTGTACCGGCACCGCAGTGGTACGGCAGAAGGTCCCGGGTTGCTCTGCATCCACGGCAGCGGGGGGGCACACACCGTCTGGCGCGGCCAGTTCCGACTCGCAGACGCGACACCGGTCACCGCGATCGACCTGAGCGGCCACGGGGAGAGCGACGACGTCGGCGCGGAACCGGGGTTCGAGACGCTGGCAGCGTACGCCGACGACGTCGTCGCGGTCGCCGAAGCCGTCGACGCGCGCGTGCTCGTCGGCAACTCCCTCGGTGGGGCGGTCGCGCTCACGGTCGCGATCGAACGCGATCTCGACCTCGACGGACTGGTGCTCACGGGCACGGGTGCACGGCTCGCCGTCCTCGACGACCTCCTCGAGTGGCTGGACCACGACTTCGACCGCGCCGTCGACTTCCTCCACGCACCCGACCGACTCTTCCACGACCCCGACGAGGCGCTCGTGGCGGCGTCGACCGAGACGATGACCGACGTCGGCCGCGTGGTCACTCGCCGCGACTTTCGGACCTGCCACGGCTTCGACGTTCGCGACCGTCTCGGCGAGGTGACCACTCCCGCCGTCGCCGTCGTCGGCGAGCACGACGTGCTCACGCCGCCGTGGTACCACGAGTTCCTCGCCGACGAACTCCCGTCGTGTGCGTACGCCGAGGTCGCGGACGCGGCTCACCTGGCGATGCTCGAGCGACCCGAGCCGTTCAACGACGTCGTCCGGCGCTTTCTCGACGGCCTGTAGGCCACGCACGTCCCTCGCAGGACCACGTCGCTTTGGTCCTGACCGTCCGACCCGAGTCCAGCCCGTGGGGGCAGAATCAGATCTGATATTCTCTCGGCACAGTTATTCTTCTTCTCCAGAATTATCCGCACGAGCAGATGGTACTCTCTCGCCCCTCCACCCGCGCGGTCTCGCCGGCGATCGGCGTCGTCCTCCTGGTCGCCATCGTCGTGGTGCTCGCGGCGACGATCGCGGCGCTGGCGATGGGGTTCGAGTCGACGCTCCGCGCGCCGGAACACCCCGTCGCGTTCGACACCGACTGGGTCGCGGACGGGACCGGAAACGGCGTGAACGGCGCGTACGTCAACGTCACGTTCGCCGGCGGGGAGGCGATCGACCAGGACCGGGTCGTCGTCGTGGACGACTACGGCAACCGTGTGACGTGGGGGACGGTCTGGACCACGCCCGACAAGGAGGTCGTCGAGCCCGGGGACTACGTCCACCTGGACGGCGCGGGTAGCGACGGCCCGCTCAGGCAGATCTGCGAGGTCGGCGACTCGTACCGGATCGTCGTCGAGGACACGAACGGGCAGACCACGGTCGTGAGCGAGTTCGAGGCGAAGTCGCCGCCGACGGCAACGAACGGGGACTGCTCGCCCTGAGAGGGATGGCGGAGGAGCGAACCGACACGTCTTAACCGTCGCGGCCGCACCTCCGCCCGTGCAACCCGTCGAACGCTCGAACCCGGACGGCGTCGACTTCGGCTGGGTGATGCAGACGACGTTCGTCGTGACGATCCTCGTCGGCTCGCCGATCGTCGCGGCGCTGTCGACGACCACGACGCTGCCCACCTGGGGCGCACGCGCCGCGTTCGCCATCCGCGTCGGTGCCGTGATCTGGTTCATGACCGCCGTCGTCGTCTACCTCTACGCGCGACGGACGAACGCCGGTGACGGGGGCGTCGGGTGACCGGAGACGGACGGCGAACCGCCCGACTGACGCGCCCGAAGCCGTTTTCCCCCGACCGGTCGCACGTGAGGGTATGATCGACGAGACCATCGAGGAGATCCGAGAGATGCAGACCCACAGCTCCTCGGTCGTCGCAATCAAGGCGGCGCGCGCGCTCGGCGAACTCACCGAACGCGAGTACGTCACCATCGACGACTTCGAGCGTGCGCTCGAACACAACGCCGGCGCCCTCCGCCGCTCGAACCCCTCCCACGCCTCGCTCCACAACGCCATGCGGGGGATCCTCGATCGGGTGATCGGCGAGGCGACGACGGTCGAGGGGGGGATGTCCGCGCTCGACCAGGCGATCGAGACGGTCGTGACCGACATCACCGAGGGGAAACGCCGTGCGGCGGCGAACGCCGCGGAGACGTTCTCCGACGGTGAGACGTTCCTCACTCACGACTACTCATCGACGGTCATCGACGCGATCGAGACCGCCGCCGAGGAGATGACGTTCACGGCGTACGTCACGGAGGCGCGCCCCCGGTACCTCGGTCGCAAGACGGCCCGCGAACTCGCGGCGCTCGACGCCGTCGACACGCACCTGACCACCGACGGGGCCTGCGGGCACTTCCTCCCCGACTGTGACCGCGTCATCGTCGGGATGGACTGCATCGTCGAGGACACCCTCTACAACCGGATTGGGACGTTCCCGCTCGTCGTCACCGCCAACCGCCTCGACGTGCCGGTCACGGTCGTCGGGTCGGGCGCGAAGATCATCGACGAGTTCCGCTTCGAGAACGAGACCCGTCCCGCGACGGAGGTCATGCTCGAACCCGCCGAGGGGATCACCGTCGAGAACCCGGCGTACGACGCGACGCCCGTCGAGTTGCTCTCGTCGGTCATCACCGACGAGGGCGTGCAGACGGTCTGAACACGACAGTCTCGCTCCGTTCGACAGCCCGCACGTTTAACTCATCTACCGTCGTCTCTGAGCCGTGGTCACACGTCCCATATTCGAGGCGGATGGCAGGGGAGAGACGGCCAGGGATGGACACCGACACTGACCGACGAGAGAGGGAGAGACTGAACGATGATTCCGACGACGAAGCGGCGGGAGAAGGCGAACGCACGGGCGATGACACACCGGTCGACGAGAGCGCAGAGACGGTCCGAACGCACTCCTCGACGGATCACTGGCGACCGTGGCGATCACCCGGTACACCGACTCCAGCGAACGCGAGGTAACCAGACGGTACAGCGGCTCGTGAACGGAAACGGTGGGACGACGCTCGAGGTGAGTCGGCCGAACGACGCGTCCGAGCGCGAGGCCGAGCGGGTCGCCCGGACAGTCGTTCGGATGCCCGAAGCAGGGACATCCCCGGCGAACGGCACACGTGTCGCCGCTTCGCGGCGACGAGGCGGGCGGCTGTGTTCGCGTTGTCGGCACCGCCTCGAACGGGGTGAGTCACTGGACTGCCCGACGTGTGAACGAGCACTCCAGCGGTCTGACGACGCCTCGGCGTCCCGACCGGCCGGCGACACCGCGACACCGCGACGATCGGGACGCGCCGGTGGGCGTCCGCTCCCGACGTCGGTGCGGGCGTTCTTCGAGCCGCGGTTCGGAACGACGTTCGACGACGTCCGGATACACACCGACAGCCGAGCGGCGGCGGCGGCGCGAGCCGTACAGGCACGGGCGTTCACCGTCGGCCGCGACGTCGTCTTCGGCGCGGGAGCGTACGCGCCGGAGACGACGCGGGGACGGCGGCTCCTGGCCCACGAGCTGACGCACGTCGTACAGCAGTCCGGTGGCTCGGCGTCGCGGAGCGGACCGACAGTCGGTCGAACGCCTCTGGCGCTCCAGCGAACGACCGTGACCGTGAACGACGGCTGCCAGGGAACCGAGTCGGAGATCACCGCGGCCGTCGCCACCGCTCGGGCGGGGATCGGTCGGATCGCCGACGCCGACGCCCGGAGCTGTCTGCTGGAAGAGCTCAACGACGCCGATATCGTCTGCTCTGCTGGGGACGTCTGTGGGTCGACGCGGTACGTCGGGAGCAGGATCAACGTCCACCAGTGGGGGAGTGGGTGTCCGTCGCTCCCGGCGCTCCTGGTGCACGAGGCGGCGCACAAGTGCAAGCTCTTCTTCACCGAGACGTTCGCGGAGGCCTGCGAGAACGAAGCCTTCGGGGGGCGGGGTGCCACGTCCCCGCCCAGCGACGAGGCTGGCGGGACGTGTGAGCTGTGATCTGACCGTTTCGTCGCGAACGACAGAGGAACCGAGGGGCGGTCGCGTCCTACCTCAGTCGAGGTCGAGGTCGACCCACTCGCCCCGTTCGTCCGACCGTTCGATCGCGTCCAGCACCCGCTGAACCTCGTAGGCGTCGCCGAACGAGGGGTGGAACTCCTCGCCCGAGGCGACGGCCGACAGGAACTCGTAGTTCTCGTGGACGAACGTGTGCTCCCAGCCGAGGACGTGGCCCGGCGGCCACCAGTGGTCGACGTACGGGTCGGACTCGTCGGTCACGAGGATCGTCTCGTACCCCCGACCGTCCCCGGACTTGTACGCGAGTTCGTTCAGCCGTTCGAGCGAGAACCGGAGGCTCCCCTCAGAGCCGTGGATCTCGATGGTGTGGTCGTTCTTGTGGCCGGCGGCGAACCGCGACGCCTCGAACGAACCCACCGCGCCGTTGTCGAACGCCGCCTGCGCCGTGTAGGCGTCGTCGACGGTGACGGGCCGCGTCTCGCCCTCCGCGGTCTCGCGCTCGTCGACGAACGTCTGCAGGTGGCCCGAGACCCGAGTCAGGTCGCCCGCAGCGTCGCCCACGAGGAAGCGCGCGAGGTCGATCGTGTGTGCGCCGAGGTCGCCGAGCGCACCACTGCCCGCGAGTTCCTTCGAGTTGCGCCACGACCAGGGCGCGTCGGGGTCGACCAGCCAGTCCTGGAGGTAGCGTCCCCGGACGTGGTGGATCTCGCCGAGTGCGCCCTCGTCGATCAGCTCCTTCGCGTAGCGGATCGCTGGGACGAACCGGTAGTTGAACGCACAGCCGGCGACCCCGTCCGCCTCAGCCGCGGCCTCGTGCATCGCGCGAGCCTCGTCGAGCGTCGGCGCGAGCGGCTTCTCGCAGAAGACGTGCGCCCCCGCCTCCAGCGCGGCGATCGACGGCTCGGCGTGGAGGTGGTTCGGCCCGAGGTTGTAGAAGACGTCCACCTCGTCGACGACCGCGCGCCAGTCGGTCTCGGTGTTCGCGAAGCCGAACCGATCGGCGGCGGCCGCGAGCGCCTCCTCGTCGCGGCCGACGATGGTGTGACGCTCGACGGCTGGCGCGTCGGGGAAGAACATCGGGAGGCGGGCGAGCGCGTTCGAGTGTGCCTTGCCCATGAACCGGTAGCCGAGCACGCCCACGGTGAGTGGTTCGTCCGTCATCACTCTGCCCAGTACGCCTCGCCCGGCTGCGTCTCGAACACTGCGCGCCCGAGCACGTCGACGGCCTTCTCCAGCCCCTCGCGCGAGGAGGTGAGCGAGTCCTCGTGCTCGATCGACAGCGCACCGTCGTAGCCGACCATCCGGAGCGTCGAGACGACGTCCTTCCAGTGCTCCTCGCCGTGGCCGTACCCCACGGTGCGGAAGAGCCACGACCGGTCGGGTTCCTCCGTGTAGTCGGTCGTGTCGAGGACGCCCTTCGTCCGCGCGTTCGCCTCGTACACTCTCGTGTCCTTGGCGTGGACGTGGTGGATGGCGTCGTGTTCGCCCAGGAGCCTGATCGCCTCGGTCACGTCGATCCCCTGCCAGTAGAGGTGCGAGGGGTCGAAGTTGGCACCGACCCGGTCGTTGGTCGCCTCCCTGAGCCGCAAGAGCGAGTGCGGCTCGTAGACGAGCATGTTGGGGTGCATCTCGATCGCGACGTCGACGCCGGCGTCGGCGGCGTGTTCGGCGAGCGACCCCCAGTAGTCGGTCGCGACCTCCCACTGGTAGTCGTGAGCGTCGGCGTGTTCGGTCGGCCACGGCGCGGTGATCCAGTTCGGCACCTCGTCGTTCGGTCCCCCCGCCGGCAGCCCCGAGAAACACGTCACGGTGTCGACACCGAGCGCGGCCGCCAGGTCGATCGCCTCGCGGAGTTCGGTGTCGGCCTCGGCGGCCGTCTCCTCGTCGGGGTGGAGCGGGTTGTTGTGGGTCGCCAGCGCGCTCACCCGGAGGTCGTGTTCGTCGAGCGTCGCGAGGAGGTCGGCCCGCGCGTCGGCGTCGTTGAGGAGCCTGCGCCGGTCGACGTGAGCCTCGCCGGGGAAGCCGCCGACGCCGAGTTCGACGGCGCCGACTCCCAGGCCGGCGAGGTACGCGAGGGCGTCGTCGAGCGGTTCGCCACCGAGCGGAACTGTGAGTACGCCTACATCCATGGTCCGGGCTACTCCCGAGCCGCGAATAAAAGTTCAGGTCGGAGCGGGGGCGACCACCAGCCGGAGACGCGTCGTGACGGAGCCGCCCGCAGGATCAGCGGCGCAAGAACTCCGAGAGCCGCTCCCGAAAGGAGGCGTCCTGTCCGAGGCGGAGGTAGTACGCGTCGCCCCCGTCCTCGTAGTAGTTGTCGATCCGGCGGCGGACCTCGAAGCCGACGTGTTCGTAAAACCGGAGGGCGTTGTCGTTGGTCGCTCGGGCGTGACAGGTGACGGAACTGTGGTTCTGCGCGACTTCGGCGACGAGCCGTCGGCCCAGCCCCTGCCCGCGTGCGTCGGGTGCGACGGCGAGAAACAGGACGTATCCGTCGCGGCGGACGGAGACGAAGCCGACGAGATCGTCGCCGTCGTAGAGGAGGTGCGTCGTCGACCGACGGTAGGCGTCGACGAAGAAGCCGCGGCGCTGCTTCAGGACGCCCTCGGCCCGCCGGATCCGCTCTTTGAGCGCCCACGCCTCCTCGACGTGCGTGGCATCGTTGGGCCCGTCGACCCGTTTCTCGATCGTGGCACTCACTGTCGTGTGGATAGACGACTATGGAATATAACTCCACCGTCACTCCGGCGGATTCGAAGGCTGTTCGGGGCACCAGTGGCACACTGAGCGCCCCGGAAGGCTTTGGTGTATCCCACGCACACCGTGTGGTATGTCGCAGTCGTCACGGGCGACGGGGCACACTCGCACCCTGATCGAGGTCGTCCGCGAGTCGCTCCTCACGGGCGTCGCCGTCGTCGTGCCCGTGCTGGTCACGGCGTTCGTCTTCGTCTTCCTGTTCAACACCCTCTACCGGTATCTCGCGCTCGTGTCGGGGCTGTTCCCGGTGTCGACGCGCGTCGCACTCGCACCCGGCGTGGTGCTCCCCGCCGAGTCGGTGATCGAGGTCGCGCTCCCGTTCGTCGTGCTCGGTGTCGTCTTCTGGGTGGGGTTCGTCGTGGATCGCTCACACCGCGGCGAGCGGGCGGTCGACTACTTCGACGACGTGTTCACGCGCGTCCCCGGCTTCGGATCGATCTACGAGAGCTTCCGGCAGATGTCGGACGTGGTGCTCTCGGGCGACACGGAGAGCTTCCGCGAGGTCAAGCTCGTCGAGTTCCCCCACGAGGGGTCGTACACGCTCGGCTTCGTCACGACCGAGACGCCAGACGCCCTCGCCGACCCGACTCCGCACGACGAGATGGTGACCATGTTCCTCCCGATGGCTCCGAACCCGGTGATGGGCGGCCACCTCGTCCACCTCCCGACCGAGCGGGTGATGGACGTCGACCTCACGGTCGAGGAGGGGGTCCAGACGGTCGTCACGAGCGGGGTCGCCATCGCCGACTCCGGCCTCGAGAGCGGCCTCTCGGGCGAGGAGATCCGTCGTCTCGCCGACGCCGAGGCGGTCGACCGGCGGAGCGACCCGGCCGCGGCGGTCGCACACGAGAGAGACGCGTCCGCACCGACGGACCGAACCACGCGGTACGACGCGGCCGTCGACCCCGAGTTCGCTGGTCGCCCCCGGGACATCGCCGAACGCGAGCGCGACGACGAGACACCCGACACGGACCGTCCCGCACATGAGGCCGACCGCGCACCCGAGGCACGCGACGAGACCGAGGGACGGCCGGCCGAACTCGCGGACCGTGCGCTCGACGCGCGTGCGGAGACGGACGACCGCCCGGCGGCGGTCGACCGGCGGTCGGTGGACGCCGAACGGTCGGACCGTCGGGAGGGACGCGAGTGAGCTTCCGCCTCCGCGACCACACGGCCGACGTCGCGGTCGAGGCCACGGCCGAGACGCTCTCGGGGGTCTTCGCCGCCGTCGCCGACGGACTGACCGCGGCGATGTGCGACGACGTGCCGCCCGCTGACGGCGCCGAGGAGACCGTGACGTTCACCGTCGAGGCGGAGTCCCGCGAGGCGCTTCTGTTCGACTACCTCGACCAGCTCATCTACGAACGCGACGTCCGCGAGGTGCTCCCGGCCGACAACGAGGCGACCGTCTCCGTCGACGGCGACGTCGACGACGCTGGAGTCGACGGCGATCGGTGGCGCGTCGAGGGGCGTGCCCGTGGCGTCCCCCTCGACCGCGTCGACGCCCGGGAGATCAAGGCGGTGACGTACTCGGAGATGCGCCTCGAGGAGAGGGGCAACAGGTGGGAGGCGTACGTCGTCTTCGACGTCTGAACGACCCGCCACGGCGGGCCCGACCGAACCGCTTAGGCCCGCTCAGAACTTACTCGGGAGAGAGTCATGACGTTCGCCAGACGCTCCTGCTCGGCGGTGACGGCCGTGGTGTCGACACTGGTGCTCGTTGCGGCGACCGCAGGTCCGGCCCGCGCTCACGTCCAGTACGTCACGCCGGGCGGTGACGCGGTCGACGCCTTCGATTTCTTCCTCGCGACGCTCGCGGACCCGCTGAACGCGGGGCTCCTCGGTGGGGGGGCCGCCGTCGGTGCCGTCGGACTGCTCGCGTATCTCCGCGTCCGGCCGGTCCGTCGCGACGTCCTCCGCCTGCGTGAACTCCTCGCGGGCTACGGGGACCTCCTGCCGTGGCTGCTCCGGCTGAGCGTCGGCCTCCCGCTCGTCGGGGCGGGCTTCAACGGCTACCTCTTCACCCCGGTGTTCGCGCCGGCCTCGCCCGCCGTCCGCCTCTTCGGGATTACGGTCGGCTTCCTCCTCCTGTTCGGCTTCGGGACCCGCCTGGTGGCCGCGTTCGGACTCCTCGTCTACGGCTGGGCGCTCGCGCAGTCGCCCGCCCTCCTCCTCGCGTTCGAGTACGTCCCCGGCTTCCTCGCCATCGCACTCGTCGGCGGCGGCCGGCCGAGTGCCGACCAGATCGTCGCCCGCATGGCCGCCGACGAGCGGACGCTCTACTCGCAGATCGACCCGTTCTACCGCCGCGTCGCGGTGCCGTTCGTCGAGCGCGTCGACGACTACCGCGAGTACGTCCCGCTGGTCCTCCGCGCCGGTATGGGGGTGGCGTTCGTCTACCTCGGCGTCGTCCAGAAGCTCGCCAACCCCGGCGACTCGCTGGCGGTCGTCGCCAAGTACGACCTGACGGCCGTGGTCCCGGTCGACCCCGCGCTCTGGGTGGTCGGCGCGGGCCTGACCGAGACGGCCGTCGGGATGGCGCTCCTCGCGGGCGTCTTCGTCCGCCTCTTCTCGGGCGTGGCGTTCGTCCTCCTGACGACGACGCTGTTCGGCCTCCCCGACGATCCCGTCGTCGCCCACATCTCCGTGTTCGGCCTCGTGAGCGCGCTGCTCGTCACCGGGGCAGGACCGCTGTCGTTCGACGCGTGGGCCGCGAAGGAGGTCCCCGACTCGGTCCCCGAGCCGCTGGAGGAGTCGACCAGCACCGCGGACTGACGTCGGGGCCGCCGGCGAGTCCACGAGCGTCGCGCGAGGGTCGCCCGCCGGGAGGGGAACCCTTTCCACCGAACGCGTCGTTGGTCGGCGTATGACCACACGCCAGTTCGGCGACGTCACGCTCGAACAGGTCTCCGAGTACGTCTGGGAACTCCCCAGAACGGGGGAGATGCGCGTTCCCGCGCGCGTCTTCGCCAGCGAGGCGCTCCTCGAACAGATCGGCGACGACAAGACGCTCTCGCAACTCAGGAACGCGACCCACCTCCCCGGCATCGCGGACTACGCCGTCTGCATGCCCGACGGCCACCAGGGCTACGGCTTCCCTGTCGGCGGCGTCGGCGCCACCGACGTCGAGACGGGGTGTATCTCACCCGGGTCTGTCGGATATGATATAAATTGTGGCGTGAGAATGCTGAAGACCGATATGTCGTACGCCGACGTCCAGGGGCGCGAACAGGAACTCGTCGACGCACTGTTCGACGCCATCCCCTCGGGGCTGGGCGGTGGCGGCGTCGTCGAGACCTCCACCGACGTGGTCGAGTCCGTCCTCGAACGGGGTGTCGACTGGGCCGTCGAGGAGGGGTACGCCGTCCGGGAGGACATGACCCACTGCGAGGACGAAGGGTTCAGACCCGAGGCCGACGCCGACGCCGTCTCGAAGAAGGCCAAGGACCGCGGGAAGAACCAGCTCGGCTCGCTCGGCTCGGGCAACCACTTCCTCGAGGTCCAGCGCGTCACCGACGTCTTCCGCGACGACGTCGCCGACGCCTACGGCCTCTCGGAAGGGCAGATCGTCGTCCTGATCCACTGCGGCTCCCGTGGGCTGGGCCACCAGACGTGTACGGACTACCTCCGCCGCATCGAACGGGAACACGCCGACCTGCTCGCGGAGCTACCCGACAAGGAACTCGCGGCCGCGCCCGCGGGCTCGGACCTCGCCGAGGAGTACTACCGCGCGATGTGCGCCTGCATCAACTTCGCGTGGGTGAACCGCCAGCTCATCACCCACCGCACCCGCGAGGTGTTCGCCGACGTGTTCGGGACGCCGTGGGAGGAGCTGGGGATGGACCTGCTGTACGACGTCGCGCACAACATCGCGAAGAAGGAGGTCCACGAGGTGGCGGTCGACGCCGACGGCCACCCCACGGGCTACGACGCGGGCGTCGATCGCGAGGAACGCGAACTGTACGTCCACCGCAAGGGGGCCACGCGGGCGTTCCCGGCCGGCCGTCCCGAGGTGCCGTCGGCGTACCGCGACGTGGGACAGCCGGTGATCATCCCCGGGAGCATGGGCGCGGGGTCGTACGTGCTGCGCGGGGGCGAAAAGTCGCTGGAGCGCTCGTTCGGCTCGACCGCCCACGGTGCGGGCCGGCTGATGAGCCGAACTCAGGCCAAAAAGGAGTTCTGGGGCGGGGACGTGCAGTCGGACCTCCGCGAGGGCCAGCAGATCTACGTGAAGGCACAGTCGGGCGCGACCGTCGCCGAGGAAGCGCCGGGCGTCTACAAGGACGTCGACGAGGTCGTCCGCGTCTCGGACGAACTCGGCATCGGCGAGACCGTCGTCCGGACGTTCCCCGTCTGTAACATCAAGGGCTGACCGCCGGTCAAAGGAGCGACGGTCGTTCCAACGTGCTGGGAACTGCCACGACTCGTTTTTTCTCCCGGCCACCTACCCACGAGTGCGGGCGACGATCCGTTCGTCGCTGCACGTCGGGCGTGCACGGGGGACGCGACGGGCGGAGGCGCGCCCCACGCGACCCATCCGCCCCGCCATCGGGAGTCACCTACCAGCCGTCTATCGTTCCACGGGCGGCGGGGTCGCGACGGTCTCGGTGTCCGGTCGTCTCTCGGCGTTGCGAGGGAGCGAGGTGGGCCAGTCAGCGGGGTCCAGGGCCCGACGGCCCCTGGGGACCTCGCGGACCGGCGCTCTCGCTCAGTTCGACGTACTCGGCAGGTCGTCGTGGATCGAGTTCTTCCCCCTCGTCGTACCTGACGAAGCTCAGGTAGAACGGCTCCCCACAGCCTTCCTCGCCGTCTTTCAGGGTGCCGTCCTCGCCGCAGACGAACCGGACGCCGTCGGCGGACTCGTACGCCTCGTCGGGAGTGGCGTACGTCCACCCCTCGAACGGGTACGGCGTGACGGCCTTGTCCGCGAGGTACGCGTCGCGTTCGAGCTCCACCAGCGCCTCGCAGTGGGGGCAGTAGTACGTGACCGTGACGGTCGCGCTCTCGTCGTCGCTCATCGCCGGACGTAGGGAGTCTGAACGGATAAGCGGCCCGTCGTCGGATGGGAGACCACGACGCTCGCGTAGGGGAGGCCCGTGGTGGGTGGCTCACGGTCGGTCATTCGGTTCGGAACGACTCGACCGACCGGTACGCTACCCCGGCGCGCTCGGCGGTCGTCCGGTCCCGCGGGGAGTCGCCGACGAACACCGCCCCCTCGGGATCGACGCCGATGGCGTGGAGCGTCGCCAGGAGCGGTTCGGGGTCGGGTTTGCGCGTCGCGACCGTGTCCCGGCCGACGACCGCGTCCACCCACTCGGTCAGATCGTGCGTCTCCAGCGCGACCCGGACGCTCGCCTCGCAGTTGAGCGAGCAGACGCCCACCGGTACCGCGTGGGTGTCGAGTCGATCCGCGAGCGGGAGGCGGGTGGAGTTGCGCGCGCCGGTGCGTTCGTGCTCGCCGATGACGGCCTCGACCTCCGCTCTCAGGTCGTGTTCGTCGGCCAGGTCGAGCATCGCCCAGAGGTCGTGGTCGCTCGCGTCCACCCTGTGTTCCCGGAAACGGGCGGCGACGTCGTGGGCGACGGCGTCCCAGTCGACGAGGAGTCGGACGAGCGTCCCGTCGAGATCGTAGACGATCCCGTCGAACGAGTCGAGCGGTGGGGTGGCGGGGTCGGTGTCGAGGGCGTCGGTCACTACCCCGTCCGAGGCCCGACACCGAAAAGAGCGCTTCGCTCCCACCGCGTGTCGCCGGGTCGCGGTCGAGCCGTCGGACGACCGGACTCGTCGCACCGCTCAGTCGACGACGTCGCGCGCGACGATCTCCTTCTGAATCTGGGAGGTCCCCTCGTAGATGGTGAGGATCTTCGCGTCACGGTAGAAGCGTTCGACGGGGAACTCGGTGGTGTAGCCGTACCCGCCGTGGACCTGGACGGCCTCGTTGCAGACCTCGACGGCGCGTTCGCTCGCGAAGTACTTCGCCATCGACGCGGCGGTCCGGGGGTCCGCGCCGGCGTCGGCCTGCCTCGCAGCCTCGTGGACGAGCAGCCGCGAGGCGTGGACGTTCGTCGCCATGTCGGCGAGTTTGTGTCTGATCGACTGGATGTCGGCGATCGGTCCGTCGAACTGCTCGCGGTCGTTGGCGTACGCGACCGCCTCGTCGAGCGCGGCCTGCGAGAGGCCGACCGCCTGCGCCGCGATACCGATCCGTCCCCCGGTGAGGATCCTGAACGCGGCCGAGAGCCCGCGTCCCTCCTCGGTGAGGCGGTTCTCCGCGGGGATCCGCACGCCGTCGAACCGCAGTTCGGTGGTGTCCGACGCGCGGAGGCCGAGCTTGTGTTCCTTCTTTCCCACCTCGATGCCCGCCGACTTCGGGACGAGGAACTGCGTGACCGACGCGGGGTCGTCGGGGTCGGTCTTGGCGAAGACGATACACACCTCCCCTCGCTGCCCGTTGGTGATCCACTGCTTCTCGCCCTGGATGACGTACTCGTCGCCTTCGCGCCGCGCGACCGTGGTCATCTCCGCCGGGTTCGACCCCGCCCCGGCTTCCGAGAGCGCGAACATCCCCACGGGTCTCCCACGAGCCATCTCGGGGAGATAGCGCTCTTTGAGGTCGTCGGTCGCGAACTCCGCGATACACGACGTCGCCAGACAGTGGACCGACAGCGCGGTCGCCACCGCGAGCTGGCCGTACGCCACCGCCTCGTTCACGACGCTGTAGGTGAGCCGGTCGGCGTCGAACCCGCCGTACGCCTCGGGCGTCGTGAGCCCCGTGAGATCCAGGTCGGCGAGGCCGTCCCAGACGTCCTCGGGGAACGTCTCCGTCGCGTCCGCCTCCCGCGCGCCCGGACGGATCTCCTCGACGGCGAACTCGTGGACGACGTCCCGGACGGCCCGCTGTTCCTCCGAGAGCGACCCCGACGCTAGTGCCATGCTCGCTCAACGCGACCCGCCGAGGAAAAACCTGCGCCCGACCCCGACGACGGGCGGCCCAGCCCCGACTCGCGAGCGCGCGGTGGCCGCCCGTCAGTCGGCCGCGAGCCAGTCGAACAGCCCCCATCGCATCCGTCTCTCGGCCGACTCGGAGAAGACGTGTCCCTCCCCCGCGAACGTCCGGAGCGTGACGTCGGTGTCGAGCGCGCCCGTCGCCGCGAGGCTGTCGTCGAGCGGGACGGTCTCGTCGTCCCGGCCGTGGAACAGCGCGACGGGAACGTCGAGTTCCGACGCGACTGCCTCGAACGGGTAGTCGTCGAGTGCGTCGAAGAACCGCCGGTCGATCGCGTCTCCGGTGTCGTACTGGAACGTGCCGGCCTCGTCGACGACGGCCCGCACGTCGTCGAACGCCCGGTTGAACGTGACCGGCGCGCGCCCGGCCACTCGTCGCACGCGGTCGTCGCCGACGGCCGCGTGCAACGCCACCTTCGCACCGAAACTCGAGCCGAACAGGACGTACGTCCCGACCTCGAACCGGGCGTCGAAGTGGTCGAGCACGGCCCGGAGATCCTCGATCCGCGACCGGAGCGTCGACGCGACGAACGGTCCGTCGGACTCGCCACACCCCCGGCAGTCGAATCGCACGGCGTTGTATCCCTCCTCGACGGCCCGCTCGGACCGGGATTCGTAGCTGCCCGCCTTGTCGCTCAGGAGTCCGTGACACCACACCAGCCACTCGTCCGACGGGGCCGGGTGGTGGACGGCGACGACGTCCTGATCCGAGTCGACCGTGACGACGTGTCTGGTGGGCATGTGGGAGTCATCGGTGGGTTTGGTCGGTGGTAGTATGACGCTTTACCTCGCCGAACCGGACCGTTACCCGGAGAGCATGCTCGGGGGGCCGTGACCAGCGTCTCCACGAATACGGCGGTCTCGCCCGTCGCGAACGCGGCACCCCTCGTCCCGTACGCGGTCGGCTACGACGTGGTCAGCGCGACTGCGGGACGGTTACCGACGACGACCCACACGGTACACGAACCCGAAGAGTCCGGACGGTGTGTCGCAGGGGGACACTGCGAGTGAGACGGACTGATCGAGTCGCCGGGCCCGGGGGCACTCGGTGGGAGTCGACAACACGCAGCATTAAAGCCGTGGATGCCTGAGTCAGTCGCACATGCAGTGGACCCCCCTGCTGACGGCCGTGCTGGTCCTCGCCGCGTCGCTCGTCGGTGCGTCGGGGCCAGCAGTCGCACAGTCACAGTCAGAGCAGGTCACCCTGACGCTCGAGGTGGTGGTGCCCTCCTCGAACGAGCGACTCGGAGGCGTCACGCTCGTCGCCAGCTGGGAGGACGGCGAGACGCGCGCCACGACCGCCTCCAACGGGAAGGTGTTCGTGGACGTTCCGCGGGGGGCCAGCGTCGATATCACGCTCGACGACCCCGAGTACATCCGGAACCAGCCGTACCGAATCCGCGTCGCGACCGAGAGGGAACACACGATCGAGGTGGCCCGGAAAGCCGAGGTCGACGTGGTGGTCAGTGACGCCGAGGGCCCGATCGCAGACGCCAACGTCGTGCTCCGTCAGGACGACACCGCGGTCGTCACCGGGCGAACGGATACGAGCGGCGTGTTCCAGAGCGGCACTATCGAACAGGGCCGGTACACGGTGTCGGTCGTCAAGTCCGGCTACTACCAGACCACGAGGGAGATCATCGTCGCGGGATCGCCGGAGCGATCCGTGACCATCGAACGCGGCCGCGTCGACTACGACGTCGTCGTGGAGGACGACCACTTCAGCCCCGCCGAACCGGTCGCGGACGCGACCGTCTCGATCGAGCGCGTCGGCGACCTGACGACCGACGAGCGGGGAAGCGTCGCGACGCTCCTGCCAGTCAACAGCGACCTCCGCGTGCAGGTGTCGAAGGACGGGTACGAGACGACGACACGAACGGTGTCGGTCGACGAGGCCCAGGGGTCGGTGACGCTGTCGATCAGTCGCGAGCCGTCGCTGTCGCTCACGGCAGTGAACGAGCGGGTCGTCGCCGGCGAGGTCGTCCCCGTCGAGGTCACGAACGCCTACGGCGAACCCGCCGCCGACGTCGAACTCCTGCTCGACGGCGAACCGGTCGGACGGACCGACGCCAACGGCGAGGCGACGGTCCGGATCGACGAACCCGGCGACCACGACCTCCAGGCGCGCCGCGACGGGACGACCTCCGAGACGGTGACGGTTCGCGGCATCGGCGAGGGGTCGTCGGAGACGCAACAGACCGAGACGGAAGCCGCCGTCGAGACGACGGCCGGCCAGACGACGGAGGCGGCCGGCGACGGCGGGTTCGGGATCCAGGGCCTGCTCGTGACGGTCGTCCCGCTCGCCCTTCTCCTGGCGCTCGGCGTGGTGATCGCGCTCGTGATCGTCCGGCGACGTGGGATCCCGGAGTGGCGAGAGCCGACGAGCGAAGGGGGCTCCGGCACCGGTGGCGTGACACTGGGAGGGTCCGGCGACGTGACGGAAACAGGAGCCGGTGGCGAGGCAGAGGGAGCGCTCGGCGGTGAGACACAACCGGACGCCGGTGGGGAGACACAACCGGACGCCGGTGGGGAGACACAACCGGACGCCGGTGGGGAGACACAACCGGACGCCGGTGGGGAGACACAACCGGACGCCGGTGGGGAGACGCAGCCGGACACCGGTGGGGAGACGCAGCCGGACGCCGGTGGGGAGACGCAGTCGGACACCAGTGGTGAGACGCAGTCGGACACCGGTGGCGAGGAACGCCGAGACGCCGGCGACGAGTAACCGTCGCCTCACGCGGAGATCATAGTGGGGCGTTCGTCGCCTCACGCGGAGATCGGTGTCGTGTTTACAGCATCGCCGAGACGGGGTCTAGTCGTCGAGATCGTCGCTGTACTCGCGGAGGAACGCCACGACCTCGGTGGCGTCGGCGTCGAGCCCGCCGCCCTGAGCGAACGGTGGCCCGCCGCCACCGCCGCCGCCGAACGCGTCGGTCACGGCGTCGACCGCCTCGCCGGCGTGGACCGCGCCCGTCGACGCGACGACGACGAACGGCCGTTCGCCGTCGCCGACGACCGCGACGGCGTCGCCGGCGTCGCCCACGGCCTCCTTCGCCGCCTCGCCGACCGCGTTCGCCTCGAATCCCGACACGGTCCCGATCCGCCAGACCGTGCCGTCGCGGTCGACGGTCTCCAGCGCCGCGATGCGCCCCGCGAGGAGTTCTCCGCGGAGCTCAGCCAGCTCCGCGGAGAGCCGCTCGTTCTCCGCGCGCAACGACGCCACGGTCTCGGGGAGGTCGGCCACGGCGACACCGAGTTCGCCCGCGCTGTCGAGCGCCGCCTCGTGGACCGTCGCGTGTCGCTCGATGCCGGGTTCGCCGACGGCGAACTCGACGCGGGTGAGCCCCTCTCCGGGGTTGGACCGCTCCAGCACCTCCACGGGACCGATCTCGCCGGTGTTCGAGACGTGGGTGCCGCCGCACGCGGCGACGTCCCAGTCGTCGATCGTCACGATCCGGACGCGCTCCGATTCGGCCATCACGCCCTCTTCGGTCTTCGTGTTGAACGCGACGTCGTCGCGCGAGCGTGCCTCCTCGGCCGGGAGCTCCTCCCACGACACCGGGCGCGACTCCCACACGATCCGGTTGACGAGTCGTTCCAGGTCCACCAGGACCGCGTCGTCGATGTCGGTCGACGTGGCGAAGTCGACTCGGACCTTCTCAGCTCCGATGCCGAAGCCGCCGTAGCCAAGATCGTCGAGCAGACGGCGGCCGGCTCCGTAGAGCGCGTGGCTCGCCGTGTGCGCACGCATACAGTACGTCCGGAAGTCGTCGTCGACGACGCAGTCGACCGTGTCGCCGACGGCGAGGTCGACCGGCTCGGGGTTCGAGGACAGCACGTGCGCGACCCGTCCGTCTCGCTTCTGGACGTCGACGACCTCGTGGCCCGCGACGGTTCCGCGGTCGGCGGGCTGTCCGCCGCCCTCCGGGTAGAACCAGGTTCGATCGAGTTCGACGGTCGACTCGTCGACCGCCGTCACGTCGGCCTCGAACGTCCGGACCTCGGGCTCCGCAGGGGCTCGTGAGTGCACGTCCGGCGTGGCGCACTTCGGGAGAAAAAAGCTTCCGACCCGAACGGTCACTGCCGCGGCCGGTTCGACCGATGCGTCTCGACACGTCTCGACGCCATCGGGGACGGCGACAGGGCTCCGCTACTCGTCGACCAGCCGCACCTCGAGCCGCTCTTCGAGCGCCCGGATGACCGAGCCGCCGACGCCCGCTCGCGAGGCGCGGCCCTGTTCGACGGCGAGGAGGTCGGCCTCGTCGACGTCGAGTTCCGTCGCCAGATCGCCGAGCTGGAGCCCCGCTGCCTGCCGTGCCTCCTCGACCTTGCCGCCGTAGCCGGAGACGAGGTAGGGGAGCCGGTCCTTCTCGTAGTTCGTCCCCTCACGCTCCCACCGGCTCGAGTCCCCCTTCTGCTTGTCGTACAGCTTCGCGGCACGCTGGGCGGCGCGCTTCTTGCGGTTGCCCTCGAACGCGGAGTCGTCGCTCGAACCGGAGCCGCCGGAGCCGGACCGCCGTCGGTCGCCCCCACCGCGCTGCTCGCCGTGGGGCGCGCAGTCGCCGCAGACCAGGAGGTTCGCGCCCGCGACGTTCGCCCGCCGCAGGTCGCCCGTCTCCGTTCCACAGAGCTCGCAGGCGTCGCCGGCATCGCCGCCGCCACCCGAGCCTGTCGAGTACTTAGCCATACGCTCCGTACTGGTTCCATCCGTTTAAATTCGCGGACAGACGCCCGGTTCCCGACGTTCTGTCTCTCTCGACCGGATCGTCGGTTCCGTTCGAAGCGTTCCGACCCGCCGAGGTGTCCGAGCCAGCCGTCGCTCGTCGGGTAGCGTTCGGAAGGATTGTGCGTGGGTGTTGTCCGCAGAGGGACGACACCTGCATCGACTTGCCTCGGCGGCGATGCCGCCTCGGTGTGGTGGCCCGTCGGGCCACCCGTGCGATGCGTGGGACCGGATTTGAACCGGCGGACCCCTATGGGACAGCGCCCTCAACGCTGCGCCGTTGGCCTGGCTTGGCTACCCACGCTCGCAGTGGCGTGTGCATCACACCGTATCCTGCCCCCGATTAAATGACTTTCCTTTCGGGGCAGGGGTGTCGGACCGAGACACCACGTCAGGACGGCGACACCGCGGCGCGAGTCGGGTCCGACTGTCGCGGATTCGAGAGCGTGTGAGACGGGCGCAGTCCGGGGACGACACCCCGGTTCGAAGCCGGCTTGGGCGGCCCCGGGTTACGGTCCGAACTCACCACCGAAGGCGAGTCCGGCGGTCACCTCTCCAGTACCGACGGCCAGGAACAGCGTCAGCAGTACCGCCAGGACCACGAGCTTCAGCACGAGTCTCGGGTGGCCCGCGGCGAGTGTGGAGACGCGGCTGGTCATGTGCACCGACCGGCTTCGGTATACGCCCGCGTGCCACGTATGTGTTGTGCCATCGCGTACGTCGTCCTGCCTCAAGACAGGCGTCCGCCGCAGACGACGAGGAACTCGGCACGGCCACCTCGAACGTCGAGACGGCTTCGACCGCTCGGGCGAACCCAGTCGCGGGGGCCGCATCCCCGCCCGAACTCCGAACGGTTTTCGTCCGTTGGCTCCTTCCGACCGCCTATGGAACTCCGTGCTCGTGCACGCGACCGCGTCCGCGAACTCGCCGCCGTGCTCACCGTCGTCTCCCTGCTCCTGGTGTTCGGCGCGGTGCTCGGGGCCGTCCCGCACACGTTGCTCCCCCGCACGTCCGACGCCGTGCTCGCCGCGATCCCGCACGTCAACGCCGTCGTCAGCACGGTCGCGATCGTCACGATCGTCCTCGGCGTCAGGGCCATCAGGCGAGGCAACTGGCGGCGGCACCGGGCGTTCATGCTCGCCTCCGTGGGGCTGTTCGTCGTGTTCCTCGTGCTGTACCTCTACAAGGTGAGCCTCCAGGGACCGGCACCGTTCCCCGGCCCGGACGCCGTCTACCGGTTCGTCTACCTGCCGACGCTGGCGATCCACATCCTCCTCGCTATCGTCTGTCTGCCCCTCCTCTACTACGTGGTCCTCCTCGCACTCACCCGACCCGTCTCCGAACTCAGAAGGACGAGCCACGCCCGGATCGGTCGCCTCGCCGCCTCGCTGTGGCTCGTGTCGTTCGTCCTCGGCAACGTCGTCTACGCGTTCCTGTACGTCGTCTACTGACTGGCCACGTCGTCTCCTGACCGGCCACGACCAGGTCGTCACCTCGGCGCGACCGTCTGGCCTCGGACCGCCATCCGCCGACCGACGGCCGGCGACCGACCACTGACGGCCGACGATCAGGCACGTCGACCGAATCGCCGGACGGACGACGGCGTCGACGAGCCGTCGGTGTGACCGGGCCGCAGCCGTGGCCACGACGACGAGCGAACGACCTCTGCCGAGAACTTCTTTACGTTCCACGCCAAGCCACAGGTGTGCTTCCGGAGTGGCTGTCGCTGATCCCGCCGTGGCTCCTCGCCGGCGTGGTGCTCGGCTCCGTGGCGTCCTGCTGTGTCGCCGTCGTCTTCGTCGTGGGCGACCGGCTCTTTCCGACGTCGCCGGTCGAGGAGGGTCGGCGCATCGACGGGACGGTCCGTCGCCGTGGCGAGATCCGTCAGTATCTCGTCGACATCGACGAACGCTTCCGCGAAGATCACACGATCCACGGCGAGACGGTCGCCTTCTACCTCCCCGACCGCGACGTGGCGATCACCTTCGACGCGAAGGCGTACTTCCGGATCGAGGAGGCCGGGACGTACACCGTCCTCTGCGAACACGAGATGCCGGGCCGTGGGCTCGGCCGGCGGCTCCCCTTCGAGGTGCCCGAACTCGAGCCCGAACCCGTCGTCGACGACCCCGTCTCCGTCGCGTTCGCCGAACTCGACCTCGACCCGAAGGCGTCGCCCGACGAGGTGAAGTCGGCGTACCGGACGAAGATCAAGGAGGCCCACCCGGACCACGGCGGCGACCGTGAGGAGTTCAAGCGACTGCAGGACGCGTACGTGACGGCTCGAGACCACGCGGCCGCCGAACCGGTGCGAGTGTGAAGAGGGGACGGCACCGGCAGCCGCGCCTGCTCGTCGTTTCGCCCCGCTCGGCGTTCTGTCCCGCTCGGCGTTCTGTCCCGCTCGGCGGCGTCCCAGTCACTCCCCGATCGCGTCGAGCAGTTCGTACGTCACGTCGCCGTCGCGCAACGTGTCGGTGACGCGACCCACCTCGTCGACGCTCGCGACGACCACGACGTCTTGACCCTTCGTTGCAGCCTCGCTCGCGACGGTGCCCGCGGCGACGCTCACCGCTGGTTCGACCTCGATTCGGCGGAGCGCGGCGACGGCCTCGACGCCGGCGGCGACGACGAGGTCGGTCGCTGCGACCGCAGACGCGAGGACGTCGCCGTCGACCGCCCGACTTCCCCCGTTCCGTGCCCGTGGGACCTGGTAGACGCGTACCGAACCCGGAGACATCTCGATGACGCCCTCGAAGCCCGTGACGGAGACGTCCTCACCCGCCTCGGCCGTCGTGGTCGCGACGCCCGTGGCCGGCCCCGCGTCGCCGGGCGTCGCGTGGAGGAGCCCCTCGCGCAGGCTGAGCGTCACGGTCTCGTCAGCCTCGATGCGGTCCGTGGCGAGCGCGGCGTCCTCCTGAACCGACTGGAGGACGTCCTCGGTGACGCGGTCCGTGAACCGGCGGATCGCCTTCACCTCGCGGAAGAGCCAGTCGACGCCCTCTTTCGTCACGCGGTACCGCGAGCGCCCCTCCTTCTCGACGAAGCCGTCGTCGACGAGGTCGCGGATGTACTCGCTCACGGCCTGAGACGTGACCCCCACTGCGTCGGCGATCTCGCCCTGGCTGACCGCCGGCTGCCGGTCGGCGATCTCGACGAGGACGCGGAGGCGCGTCGCGGTGCGCTTGTCCGCCAGAGCCCTGCTCATATCTGAGGCGAGGGGCGGCGGCGGTAAAAGCTCCCCCCGTCGCCTCGGCACGGTGGCCACGGCCACTGTCCGTCGTCGCCCCACCGTGGTCGGTCCCGTTGAGGACCGGTCGATCCCGTGGAGGGCCGGTTACTTCGAACCACCGTCGCTTTACTCCCCCCGTCCTTCGCCGCCGACATGGCCGACTTCCTCGCCGCCGCTCCCGAGGTGTACGTCCTCGCCCTCCTGCCGGCGCTCCTCTGGGGGTTCGAGCCCGTCGTCTCGAAGCGCGCCCTCTCGATCGGTGGCACCCCCGTCCAGGCGTCGCTCGTCGTCGTCCTCGTCGACGCCTCGCTGTACTGGGCTGGGCTCGTCGGCCTCTCGCTCTTCAGGGGTGATCCCCTCTTCCCGCCGCTCTCGCTGGAGACCGTGGTCGTCTTCCTCGCCGCCGGCGTCGTCGGCACGGCGCTCGGTCGGCTGGCGGTGTTCGCGGGCATCCAGCGCGTCGGCGCGTCGGTCAACAGCGCCGTCATCAGCGCCCGGCCGCTGTTCGCGACGCTCCTCGCCCTCGCCGTGCTCGGCGAACCCCTCTCGGCGTCGACCGCCGCCGGCGTCGTCGTCATCGTCGCCGGCCTCGCGGTCCTCTCGACGGCACGCGGCGGCGACCTCCGCGGGTGGCGGCCCCGGGACCTCGTGTTCCCGCTCGCCGCGGCGGGCGCGTTCGCCGTCGGGAACGTCCTCCGTCGGTTCGGGCTCACCACGTCGCCCGCGTCGGCGCTCGAGGCCGTCGCGATCAACGAGACCGCGGCGCTCGTCGTGGTGGTGGCGTACGTCCTCACCCGTCACCCCGACCACCTCCGGGCCCCGCGAGAGACGTACGGCTACTTCGTCCTCAGCGGGGTCATCACGGCCGGCGGTCTCCTCTCGCTGTTCGCCGCGTTCGCCCTCCCCGACGGTCGGGTCGCGCTCGTCGACCCGCTCGTGGCGACCGCACCCCTGTTCACCGCCGTGTTCGCCGCCGTCTTCCTCCGGGATCTCGAGCGCGTCACCCGCGGCGTCGTCGCCGGCGGGGTGCTCGTCGTGGTCGGCGTCGCGCTCGTCACCCTCGGGCCGGGCGCGCTCGGGGTGTGAGTGGGTTCCCGTCGATAGACCTCGTCCCAGCGTGGACACCGATCGGACGAGACGTGGTCACGCCGACGGATCACGCCGATGTGAGGGGTCCCGGGTGGGTGCTGGCGGACCCGGAGAACGGGAACCGCGTCGATTCGTTCCGTAAACCCGGCAGATAGCGTTATCCCCATAGATGACATTCAAATTATACAACCGACATGTCGACCCCGCAGGAGACGGCGAGCGAGACGCTCCCGAGGGCGCTCAACGACCGGGCGTCGACAGAGGACTCGCTGAACTTCGAGCTGTACGTCGAAGTGCTGGAGTCGTTCCTCCTGCACGCGAGCCGACCCCTGACCGTCTCGATCGAGGGCGAGTGGGGGAGCGGGAAGTCCTCGTTCATGCGCCAGCTCGAGGACCGGCTCTCGGTGCGCGGACACGCCACGGTCGAGTTCAACCCGTGGCGCTACCAGGCGGAGGAGGTGCTGTGGACGGCGTTCATCCTCGCGTTCGTCGACCAGATTACGGAGAGACTGGGCACGTGGGGGCGGCTCCGAGCCCGGCTGAAACTCCTCGCGATCCGCTCGCGGCACGAGTGGCGACGGACGCTCCTGTGGGCGGGGGCGACCCTCGTGCTGTCACTCGTCGTCTGGACCCTGCTCTCCGGGCTCTCCGAGGGGACGGCCCAGTCGATCCTCGGCCTTCTCGGGGAATCGCCCCCGGAGGGGCTGTTCGGAGCACAGGGAGGAACGATACTCGCGCCGCTGGGGGCGACGGCCGTCTCCGGGGTCGCGTTCGTCCTCTGGATGCGACGGAACGTCGTCGAACGGATCAGAGAGGGAGTCGAGTCGTACCACACGAGCGCGGCGTACGAGGACCGCGTCTCGTTCATCCAGCGGTTCCACGAGGACTTCGCGCAGTTGCTGGACGCCTATGTCGGGCACGACCGACCGGTGTTCGTCTTCGTCGACGACCTCGACCGGTGTGAGGCGTCGAAGGTCGCGGACGTCGTCGAGTCGATACACCTCATGCTCGCCGACGACGCGCGGCTCGTGTTCCTCCTCGGGATGGACCGCCAGAAGGTGGCGGGCGCGCTCGCGGGGAAACACCGCGACCTACTCTCGTACCTCCACTCGGGGGAGGAGGAGGAGCAGGGTAACGCCCGGCTCGACTACGGACACCGGTACCTCGAGAAGTTCGTCCAGATCCCGTTCACCGTCCCACAGATCCCGACGGAGAGCGCCACGAACCTCGTCGAGGCGGAAGCGACGAACGGAGAACCGTCAACCACCGGCGATGGAAACGAACCCAGGGGGCTGAAGCACTCGATTATTCTCTACTGTGGTCTGCTATTCTTTTCACTCGCTGACAGGTATTGGAGGTTCATTTCACGCCTACATCGATCCGGCCGCCTTCCGAACGAGGTGTTCGAGGGATACCCGGGGTATCAATCTGGGAGGCAAATATTCCACAAAAACGTGTTCCCAGAGAAGGTCAAGAGGGAACTAGCGTTGCGGAGATTGCAGCGAGAACCGGCGTGGGCGACTGTCCAAGGGTGGGATCAACAACGTTTCCAGGCGGTGATACAGCTCGTGGCGCCGACGCTCGAGAAGAACCCCCGACGGATCAAGCGATTCGTGAACCTGTACACGCTCACCGAGCTGCTGATGAGTGCGAAACGGGACAAACAGGACCGCTCGGAGGCCGGCGTGCAGGCGGCCGAGCGGCCGACGATGGAACAGATCGGGAAGTTCGTCGCCATCACTCTCCGGTGGCCGGGTCTCTTCGACGAGATACAGAAGACCCCGACCCTCATCGAGGACCTGACGCTCGTCGCGCTCTGGCGACGATACGACGAGGCCTACACCCACTGGCGGCAGGACGACGAGACACAGGCGCGGACCGACAGTCCGACCGAATCCGACGAAGAGCCCACCGACTGGGAGGACGGAGGAGAGGTCGGCACCTTCGAGACGAGGGTCGTCGACACGGTCAAGAAGCTGACGACCGAACTCTCCGCGGACGAGATCCCGGCGCTTCTCGACCTGCTCGTCGCGGGGATGTACCCCGACGAAGGGGAGGACGAATCCTCTGACGAGGACGAACAGGACCGCTCTGGTGGGGAACCGGACCTCGATACCGAAGACCGACAGGAGCAGCCAGCGACGAAACCCCGGCACGACGAGTTCGAGCCGGTCGCACGAAAGTACCGGTCGACGCTCCGGTCGCACGACAGAGTAGCGTTCTTCGAGGAAGTCGGTGCAGCGAGGATCCAGTTCTTGACCAAGGCCGACGAGACGTACAGCTTCGTGAACGAGAACGGGAACGTCGTGAGGACGCTGCTGGAGGCGTCTCCGAGCACCGCGATGATCGGTGAAGAAGAGTACGAGGAGATACTCGAGCTCCGAGATCTGCTCCAAGAGGACCCGACGAACACGGGGGGACGGCTCAGATTAGCAGAGCTACTCGCCACCAAGGGTCAAGTCGACAGGGCGGAGAAACACTACAGGGCTGCACTCGAACACTCGCCGGACAACGCCGGAGCGCACGTCGTATTCGCGCGCTTCCTCGAGGAGCAAAACCGAACCACGGAGGCGGACGAACAGTACCAGGCAGCGATCGAGAAAGAACCGGAGTGGCCGTATCACTACATCGAATACGCACAGTTCCTGGAAGCGGAAGGTCGGCCCGACGAGGCAGACGAACAGTACCGGAACGCTATCGACGTCGACCCGGACGGCTGGTTGTGGCGCAGGCGCTACGCGGAGTTTCTGGAAGCGGAAGATCGGCCCAACGAGGCAGACGAACAGTACCGGAACGCTATCGACATCGACCCCGACGATTACTCGTGGCGCACCCGCTACGCGAGGTTCCTCGTGCGACAGGACCGACTCGACGAGGCCGAACACCAGTACGAGACCCTGCTCGAACTTACGGTGGACCGCACCGTGCCTAGCTTCTGGTGCGACATCCACGTAGAGTACGCGGACGTGCTCGTTCGACAGGAGCGACCCGAGGAGGCCGAAGAACAGTACAGGGCGGCACTCGAACTCGACCCGGACTACTGGCCGAGCAACTGTGAGTTCGCGAAGTGGCTCGCTGACCAGGACCGACTCGACGAGGCCGAAAAACACTACCAGAAAGCAGTGAGTGGCGGGGTGATGCGGCCCGAACCCTACAGCGCGTACGCCGAGTTCCTCAGAAAACGGGATCGCGACGAGGAGGCCGAACACTTCGAACAGCGGGCGGAACGCTACGAGCAGTGAGTGCGTGCTCGTGGGCGATCGTACCCGCGCACGTGCTCGAACGTGACTCCACCGTCTCGACGACACGGCCCGACGGGGATGCATGTCTCGTCGACGCGGATACGTTCCTCGTACCCCGGTGTGGGTTTCCAGGCGCGCTCAGAACTCCGGCCCCCGTTCGCCCGGACTGCTCCCCGCCACGATCAGGGACGCGACGCTAACCACGGCGACCGCGAGCGACGCCCCGCCCACGAGGTAGTTCAGCGTCGGCGTCGGGAGCGGACCGAACAGCAGGACGACGAGGCCCAGCAGGAGGCCGATCCCGGCGAGTGCGTACGGGGTGGTGGGTCGCACCGTCACACCCCACGTCCGCGAGGGGACATGGATCGACGGTGAAACCCGAACGAACAAAAACACTCGCCGGACGGCGGTCGGCGGATGGATCGTTCGGACGGTGGAGCGACAGACTGGCGACGCGCGCCGTCGCCTCCGTATCCCGGAATCCTTTTGCTCCGGGTCGTTCACGTACCGCCAATGACATCAGGTGGTCCGACATGACGATGGAGGACCGGATCGAGGAACTCCGCGAGAAACGCGAGCGTGCGCTGCTCGGCGGCGGCGAGGACCGCATCGAGAAGCAGCACGACAAGGGCAAGATGACGGCCCGCGAGCGGATCGACTACTTCCTCGACGACGGGACGTTCAACGAGTTCGACAAGTTCCGCACTCACCGGACGTCGAAGTTCGGCATGGAGGAGAAGAAGCTCCCCGGCGACGGCGTCGTCACGGGGTACGGCGAGGTCGACGGCCGGACCGTGTTCGTCTTCGCCCACGACTTCACGGTGTTCGGCGGCTCGCTGGGCGAGGTGATGGCCGAGAAGATCTGCAAGGTGATGGACAAGGCGATGGAGGTCGGTGCGCCGATCGTCGGGCTGAACGACTCCGCCGGCGCGCGCATCCAGGAGGGCGTGAAGTCGCTGGCGGGCTTCGCGGACATCTTCCACCGCAACCAGCAGGCGTCCGGCGTCGTCCCGCAGGTCTCCTCCATCATGGGTCCGTGTGCCGGCGGCGCGGTGTACTCGCCCGCCATCACCGACTTCATCTTCATGGTGCAGGACACCTCGCACATGTTCATCACCGGTCCCGACGTGATCAAGACGGTCACCGGTGAGGAGGTCACGTTCGAGGAACTCGGCGGGGCGACGACGCACGCCTCGAAGACCGGTGTCGCCCACAAGACGTTCCCGGACGAGGAGACGGCGCTCGACAACGTCCGACGGCTGCTGTCGTACGTGCCCCAGAACAACGTCGAGGACCCGCCGCGGGTCGACCCATGGGACGACCCCCAGCGGGCGGCCGACGTCACGGACGTCGTGCCCGACTCGCCGCAGAAACCCTACGACATGACCGAGGTGATCGACGAGGTCGTCGACGAGGGGTCGTTCTTCGAGACCCACGAGCAGTGGGCGCGGAACATCGTCGTCGGCTTCGGTCGGCTCGACGGCCACTCCGTCGGCGTCGTGGCGAACCAGCCGCGCGCGAACGCCGGGACGCTCACCGTCGACGCCTCGATGAAGGGGTCGCGCTTCATCCGCTTCTGCGACGCGTTCAACATCCCCATCCTCACGTTCGTCGACGTGCCTGGGTACATGCCCGGCACCGAGCAGGAACACCGCGGCATCATCCGCCACGGTGCGAAGCTCCTGTACGCCTACTCGGAGGCGACGGTTCCCCTCCTCACCGTCATCACCCGCAAGGCGTACGGGGGCGCGTACTGCGTGATGGCCTCGAAACACATCGGTGGCGACGTCAACTACGCGTGGCCCACCTCGGAGATCGCCGTCATGGGGCCGCAGGGCGCGGTCAACATCCTCTACAGCAGCGAGCTCGACGCCGCCGACGATCCCGACGCCCGCCGACAGGAGCTCATCGACGAGTACCGCGAGGAGTTCGCCAACCCCTACACGGCCGCCGACAGAGGGTTCGTCGACGACGTCATCGAGCCGACCGAGACGCGCGCGAGACTCGTCGACGACCTGACGATGCTGAAGACGAAGCGCGGCGACCAGCCCGACAAGAAACACGGCAACCTCCCGATCTGACCGACGATGGCCACCACACCCGATCCCGAAACAGCGGACGACGCGACCGCCGACGCTGCTCTCGAAACCGACGGCGAACGCGAACTCGCGATCCCCGACGACGCGAGCGAGGACGAAGCCGCGGCCATCGCCGCGGCCGTCTCGGCGCACATGCGCGACCAGGAGCTCGCGGCAGCGGCCGCGGCCGCGGCCACCGAAGAGACGTGGCAGGGCAAGAAGTGGACGTTCGCCGGGCGCGTCGACGCGCTCCAGGGACGCACGACGCGCGTCCCCGACGGTAGCCCGACGGACGCCTGGGTCGCCGCGAACAGGGCCAGACGGTTCTGACCCGTCCGGGCGCGCTTCGGCATCGGTTCCGCTGGCGGTTGTCGGTCAGCGCTGCCGCCGGTCGAGCCACTCGTTGACAGCGATGGGGACGACGATCGCCAGGGCGAAGAACACCGCCAGGTCGAGCCAGTCGGGCCCGACACCGCTCGTGTCGACGAGGGAGCTGACGACGAGGGCGACGAGGATACAGGCCGCGATGACGGCGTTCTCGCGGGTGAAGACGCGGACCATACCGACCCGCCGAACCCGGAGCCGAAAGAGGGTTGCGGTCACCACGGGACAGCCCAGTCGTCGACGATGACGCCGTCGACCCCCGCGGCGCGAAGCGTCGGGACGACCGCCACGGGCGGCGTCCAGACGTTCACCTCGAACGTCGTGTCGTGTGCCGCGGCGACTCGCTCGGGGGTGTCGAGCACCAGGTCGTAGTGCGGGTGGACCGCGTCGCAGTCGAGCGCCTCGGCGGTCGCCACGGAGCCATCCCAGTCGTCGGCGAAGAGCAGCGCCCGCGGGAGCGACGTCTCCGCGAGCGCCTCGGGGTCGAACGACGACACCCACACGTCGGGGTGGTCGGAGACGGCACGGTCGACGTCGCTCGCGAGCCCGCCTTCTTTGAGTTCGACGTTCAGTCCCGTGGTCGGCGGGAGCACCTCGACCACGTCGGCCAGCGACGGGATCCGCTGATCGGAGTCGAGAACGCGCAGGTCACGGAGTTCGGACCAGGGTGTCGCCGACACCCGTCGGTCGACTCCCACGAGACGGTCGAGGGCCGCGTCGTGCACCACGACGAGTTCGCCCGACCCACACCGGCGGACGTCGATCTCGACGGCATCGACGTGTGGAGCCGCCCGTTCGATGGCCGCGAGCGTGTTCTCGGGGCCGCGTGCCGCACAGCCGCGGTGACCGATGAGTCGCATACCGGACGCTCGGCGGTATCTCTCAAGTACGCGTCGGCCACGTCGCTCGCGAGCGCGGCGACGCATTGGCCGGCTCGACGGCCTCGTCGCTCACGGGTGGGTGCGCTGACGCGGTCGGCCTCGAAGAAGCGTTACGCCGATGCGGCCTGCGTGGAGGCCTTCTTGCGCGTGATGTAGCCAGCGATTCGGTTGCGGACGCCCTTCGACTCGACGTTCGTGAGCTTCGTGACGCTGTCCTTGTTCGTCTCGAAGTCCGTGTTGAACGCCTCGGGATACCGCTCGAGGAGGACGTTCCCGAGCTGTTTCACGTACTTGGGTTTGATCGCCATGGGCGGTGATTGCCCGCTGGCGCACAAAAACGATTCGTTACGCGTCGTCGGTTCGCCGACGGTGCGTCGGAGACGACGGGAGATCGACGCGACGGGTGATCGACGATCACCCGTCCGTCCGCCGCCGAGCGGCGGCCGCCAGAACGACGACCGCGGCGAGCGCGGCCACGACCCCGAAGCCCGGCAGCCCCTCCGACGTCGACCCGTCGGCTCCCGACGCGCTGTCGTTCACGGAGCCGTTCCCGGTCGCCGAGGCGTTCGCCGTCTCGTTCGCGGTCGTGTTCGTCGTCGCGTTCGTTTCCGACCCCCCGAGCACAGACGTCGCGTCGTCGAGCCCGTCCGTGGCGTTCGCCAGGGCGGCCCCGGTCACGTTGTCGACGGTTTCGCCCGCGTCCGGCGTTCCAGCCGCCTCCGCCGCCTCGGCGTCGCCGTCCGGTATCGGCGTCTCCGCCGGTGTCGTCGCGGCGGTGGCGTCCTCGTCGTCGACGACCACCAGAGGTGCTGACGCGGTCGAGGCCAGGTCGTCGACGTACAGCGTGTACGTCCCCGGGTCCAGCGTCGAGGTGTCGAGTTCCGTCGACCAGCGTCCCGCCGAGGCGTCGACGGTGGCAGTCGTGCCGGTCACGACGCGTCCGTCGGCATCGAGGACGTCGACGGTGACCGACCGGCCGTCACCGCGGTTGGAGGTGCCCGACACCTCCACGCCGTTCTCGCGTGGGACCGTCCCGTTCTCGCCGATCGGATCGATCGCGAGCGACGGCGTCTCTCCCCGGAGCGTCAGCTCGACGACCTCGTCCCCGCTGTAGGCGTGTTTGACCGTGTCGACCGCCTGGTCTCGCGTCATCCTCGAGGGGAGCGAGTCACGGTCGAGCGTCTCCGTCGTCTCGAAGCTCCCGTCGGCTCGCGGGCTGACGACGAGCAGGCTGTAGCTCCCCCGCCGCGAGAACGCCGCGTACGTGACGGCGAACGTCTCGTCGGCGACCGACGCCGTCTCCATCGCCTCCGTCCGACCGGCCTCGTCGAGGAACGTCCCGCGCGGTCCGACGAGGTAGAGCCGAACCGCGGACACCGAGCCGTCGGTGCTCCCGGACACCTCGATCGAGTCGCCCACGGAGGCGGCGACCGTCGCCGGCGTCGCCGTCGCGTTCAGCGAGTCGCCGACGACGCGTGTCGTGTCGCCACTCACGCCGTCGGGCCGGTCGCCGACCGCCAGTGCTGCGGTCCCCACGTCCGGGACGACCGCGACGAGCGCGAGCGCGACGAGCACCGTGAGTACGAGCGTCGTGGTCGTGTGAGCGGTCTCGCGGGCGGCCGTTCGGTGTCGTCTCGTGCGTCGCATCTGTCTCCACGGGTGCCGACGAGAGCGAACGACGCCGTCGTCGGCTGTCGACCGATCCGTCCGTGGAGGGACACATCACTCTTTGGTTCGCAACCCCGGAGTTGATACTCGGGCGATCGTGAGTCGACAATCGCGCCAGAACGACTCAGCGGCGGTCGCGCCACCCGGTTTCGCGCGTGAGCCGAGCGAACGCCTCCCGCTCGGCCCGTCCCCCGCAGGTCTCGACCGTCTCGGCGAAGTACGCGAGACGGTCGAGGAGATCGGTTTCGTCGTAGCCGTCGACGTCGAGGCGCGAGGCGGCGACGGTGGCGTCGACGACGGCGTAGAACGCCCGGTTGATCGTGAACGGCCGGCGACGGCGGACCGCCCCGTCGACGGGACGGAGCCGCCACCGCTCCCGGCGGGTGTCGCCTGCCGTGTCCGCGTCGACCCGTTCGGCCGTGACGCGGACCCACGCGTCGGCGCTGTCGAGCACCGGCTCCGGCTCCTCGCGGATCGTGAGCGCCGCGTCGACGAACGTCCGGGGGTCGGTGACGAACTGGACGACGCCGCCGCCCCGCTGGTGAAAGTTCCGGCGGGTCCGGGTGTTCCCCCACGTCACGGCGTCGACGGTCGCCGCCGAGCCGGGCGACAGGCCACCGTCGGACGCGTGGAGGCCGAGCGCGGCGACGTTCCACAGGTCGTTCGGACCGAGCGTCGTCACGACGGACTCGGTGACACCGTCCAGCGCGACCGGCCACGACGACTCGTATCGCTCGACGGCACCAGCGTCCGTGGCCACCTCCGCGGCCGCGTCGGAGTCAGCGTCGCCCGCCTTGGACCCGTTCGACCGGCCACTCACACCTGCCACCCCCGTTCGAGCGCGACGAACAGCGCCGCGGCAGTGAGGTCGGCGGTCGTCCCCGGGTTGATCTCGGCGTCGACGAACTCCTCGGCGAGCGCGGCCGCCCTGTCGAGGTCGTCGCCGACCGCCGCGGCGCGCTCTTGCACCTCGCGGGCGACGTCCGGACCGTGCTGAGTGGCGACGAGCGTGTCGGGTTCCTCGACGAGGAGCCGGAGGAACGCCCGGGCGGCGCGTTCGGTCGCCGTCCCCTCGTCCGCGAGCACCTCCTCGGCGGCGGCGAACGACCGCGGGAACCCCTCGACCCACTCCCGGGCGTTACCGTCGTGCGGGGCGGACAGTTCCATGACCTCCCAGAGAGTCAGCCCGCGCTCGCGGATCTCCATGGCGGCGTCGGCACCGCGACGGACGTCCGGGAGGTCGAGGTCGGCCGGCGGATCGTCGACGGCGACGGGAACGTGCTCGAACGCCCGGTAGAAGTCGCAGGCGTCGGCGACGGTCGTCTCGCGACAGACCGCCTGCACGCCGGTCGGGGAGAGCCGGTTGCTCGCGGCTGCCTGCACCAGCGGGACGAGGTTCAACAGACAGCCGAACTGGGTGTTGCCGCCCCGCTGGTGGCTCATCCCCTCGACGCACTCCTCGAACGCGGATCCGATGGCAGCGTCCGCCTCGGCGGCTCGCAGACCGTCTCCCGCGCCGACGCTCCCCGCGAGGAAGTGTTCGAACCGGAGGTCGTCGTACTCGCGGTGCCGGTCGACGTTTCCCGGCTTGGGCGTCCCCGCTACCTCGAGGAGCAGCGCCAGCTGGGCGTTGTCTGCCGGAGTTCGCATCGGCGAGGGTAACGCGGCGGCACGTAAATGCTCTGCGCGTCCGCGGGGTCCTCGCGTGTCGATTCCCGCGGAGCCACGGACGACCGGGTTCGAGGACGAGGACCGGACGACCGGGCCACGTCCGGGCCCGGGGACTTCTACAACACTTAACTGGGTCTACTCGTCACTGAGTGGCATGCAGGGCAATCACGAACGGAGGCGGTCGACGAGACGGACGGTTCTCAGAGGGCTCGGTGCGGCCGGGCTGGCCGGTCTCGCCGGCTGTGCCGGTGGTAACGGCGGTGGCGACGGCGAGGGAGGGGGCGGCGACGGCGGCGACGGCGGCGGCGGAAGCGGCGACAGTGGCGACGGTGACGGTGGTGGCGACACCGGGACCGCGACGTCGATGTCGAGCGAGACGATGTCGTTCACCGTGGGCGTGACAACGTCGCTCTCGGGGCCGTTCGCGGTGTTCGGCCAGGCGGAGCTGGCGGGCGCGGAACTCGCCAAGGAGGATCTGGAGTCCGAACTCGACGTCTCCATCGAGATCGTGCAGGGCGATACGGAGGTCAACCCGAGCACGGGTCTCGACCGGATGAAGCGGCTCGTCACCGAGGACGGCATCGACTTCGGGATGGGCGGCGTCTCGTCGGCGGTCGCGCTCAGCATCGGCTCGTGGGCGTCGCAGAACGGGGTGGTGTACATGCCGACGGGTGCCCACTCGGACGCGATCACGGGCGGCCAGTGTGCGGAGTACATGTTCCGTCCGACGTGTTCGAACTCGATGCTGGCGAACGCCATCGGCGCGGAGATGACCGAGGCGGCCGACTCGTGGTACCTGATGTACTCCGACTACACCTGGGGACAGACCGCACAGGAGGCCGTCACGGGCATCCTCGAGGACGCGGGCAACACGGTCGTCGGCCGGAGCGCGGTCCCGTTCCCGCACGACGACTACTCGCCGTACGTGAACGAGGCGCGCGCCAGCGACGCCGACGGGATCGGCGTGCTCATCGCCGGCCTCGACATGCGCAAGGCGCTCAACTCCATCATCGACCGCGGCCTCGACGACCGCACGCTCGCCATGCACCAGCACGAGGACATCGTCTACTGGGGTCTCCCGAAGGAGACCGCCGGTGCGCTCGACCTCGCAGGGCAGGTGTGGGGGCCGGCCGCCCCGGGCGGCGATGAGTTCAAACAGCGCGTCGCGGACAACTACGAGACCGACCCCTACGTGAGACACTTCCTGGGCTACCTCTCGATGGATCAGCTCGTGCGCGCGGCCGTCCGGGCCGGCGGGTCGGACCCCGACGCGATGCGCGACGCGCTCGAGGGCCACGAGGTGACCTCCCCGGCGAAGGAGATCAAGGGCGGCGGGGAGATGTACTGGCGGGCGTGTGACCACCAGCTCGTCCAGCCCGCCTACACCGTCGCGGCGCGGCCGGTCGAGGAGATGCAGGACTCGCCGTACAAGCAGTGGTTCGACGTGCAACAGGAGTTCGCCGGCGACGACGTCGTGCGGTCGTGCGACGCCACCGGCTGCCAGCTGTGAGCGTCGGCACGTCACGCGTGGTGGCGACGCTACGAGAAGCCTCGCCCGCCTCGATCGCCACCGGCGTCGTCGCGCTGGTGCTCCTCGGGACGGCAGCGGTCACCCAGCCCGGGCTGTTCGTCGACAACGCCATCGGCGGTCTCGTCTACGGGATGCAGCTCGTGATGGTCGCGCTCGGGCTGGCGCTCATCCTCGGACTGATGGGCGTCGTCAACTTCGCTCACGGCGCGCTGTTCATGCTCGGGGCGTACTTCTCGTACCAGGTCGTCGCCGCGTGGGGCCTCCCGTTCTGGGTTGCCCTCTTCGTCGTCCCACTCGCGGTCGGGGTCGTCGGCGTCGCCATGGAGGTGACGGTGCTCCGTCCACTGTACAGCCAACAGCCCGTCATCGGCCTCCTCGCCACGTTCGGCCTGACGCTGATGGCCGAGGAGGCGACGCGCTCCGTGTGGGGTGCGGCACCCCTCTCGTTCGACGTCCCCGCGGTGCTGGCGACGAGCACCGACCTCGGCGTGACGCAGGTGGGAACGTTCCGGCTGTTCGCCGTCGGGGTGAGCGTCCTCACGGTGCTCGCGGTGTATCTGCTCATCACTCGCTCGGAGTTCGGCCTCACCGTCCGGGCCGGAGTACAGGACGGCGAGATGACGGAGTTCCTCGGCGCGAACCTCCCGGTGCGGTTCACCGCGATGTTCTTCCTCGGGGCGGCGATCGCCGGGCTCGGCGGCGTCCTGCGCGGTGCCGAGTTCGGGATGGGCCTCAGCATGGCCCAGCAGTTCGTCATCCTCGCGTTCGTCGTCGTGGTCGTCGGCGGCGTCGGCTCGCTGTTCGGGAGCGTCGTGGCCGGCGTGCTCATCGGCGAGGCGCAGTTCCTCACGCCGACGGTGCTGAGTTCGCTGGCGATGGTGACCGGCGTCGAGGCGCTGGCCGTCCCGGGCGTCCGGAGCATCGTCCCGTACGTCGTGATGATCGCCGTCCTCCTCGTGCGTCCACGGGGGCTGTTCGGCGAGGAGGGGTTCCTCGAATGAGTGGATCGGGTCGACCGGACGGCGGCGCGGTCGAGGAACACGTCTCGGAGACGTCGGTCGAGACGCTGGCCGACCGCCTGTGGTCGTACCGCGTCCCCGTCGGCCTGGTCGCGCTCGTCGTCTTCCTCAGACCCGTGGTCTCCCACCCGTGGTTCCTCGGCTTCGAACAGATCGCCACCACGATGCTCGTCTGGATGCTGTTCGTCGCCGCGTGGAACCTGCTGTTCGGCTTCACGGGGCTGCTCTCGTTCGGCCACGCGATGTTCTTCGGCTTCGGAATGTACGGCGTCGCGATCGTCATGGCACGGCTGGAGCTTCCCTTTCTCGTTGGCGCCGTCACGGGCGTGCTCCTGGCGGCGGTCGTCGGCAACTTGCTCGGGCGACTCATCGTCGAGAAGGGCGAGATCTACTTCGCCATGCTCACCCTCGCGGTCGGACAGGCCGTCTTCTTCGTCGTCAACCGCGACCCCTACGGTCTGACGGGGGGCTCGAACGGGATCACGGACGGGACGTTGCCGCCGTGGATCGAGACCTTTCGCGGAGAGAAGTCGCTCGTCCCGCTCCCCGAGTTCGCCAACGACTTCTACCTCCTCGTCGCGGCCGTCTTCCTCGTCTGTATGCTCGGGCTGTGGCAACTCCTGCGATCGCCGTTCGGACGGACGCTGATCGCGATCCGCGAGAACGAGCCGCTGGCGCGGGCGATGGGCGTCGACACCAGCCGCTACAAGATCGCGTCGTTCACCGTGAGTGCGGGACTCGCCGCCGTCGCGGGCGTCCTCCTCGAGTTGAACGACGGCTCCGCCTCGCTCGCCACGTTCGGCGTGCTCACGAGCGGGGACGCGGTGCTGATGGCGATCCTCGGCGGCGTCAACTACTACTTCGGCCCCATCACGGGCGTCTTCGTCTGGTTCGCCGCCGAGGACTACCTCACCGACTTCACGCTCCTCCAGTTGCCGCTGGCGGAGTATCCGCTCCTCACCGTGGACGTCTCCGGGATCCTGCAGTTCTGGCGGTTCGGACTGGGTGCCATCTTCGTCCTCGTCGTGCTCCTCTCGCCGAAGGACGGCGTCTACGGCTTCCTCCGGGGACGGCTCGTACGAGCGTACCGACGACTGCGGGGGGCCGGTGAATGAGCACGGTCGACGGGACGGACGCGGGAGACGAGACCGAGACACACCGGGAGACCGAAGGCGAACCGACCATCGACGCCCGCGAGGCCGCGCTGGCCACCGACGGCCTTGCCAAGTCGTTCGGTGAGGTGACCGCCGTCGACGACGTCTCGCTGCGCGTGCCCCGGGGAGAGCTCCGGGCGATCATCGGCCCGAACGGTGCGGGCAAGACGACGCTGTTCGACGTCGTGACCGGCGCGCTCGGCCCCTCCGGTGGGCGCGTGTGGCTCGCCGGCGACGACGTGACCGACATTCCCCAGCACGAACGGCCCCACCGCGGTCTGGCCCGGTCGTTCCAGGGGAACGAACTGTTCACCGATCGGACCGTGCTGGAGAACGTCCGCGTGATCGCCCAGATCGCCGACCGCGGCTCGTTCAGCTTCGACCTCTTCCGCGACGCCCGCGACGTGGCCCGCGACCGGGCGCTCGAACTCACGCGGCGCGTCGGCGTCGACGCCGACGTCGACACGCTCGCACGGAACCTCTCGCACGGCGACCAGCGACGCCTCGGCATCGCGATGGCGCTCGCGACCGATCCCGACGTCCTGTTGCTCGACGAACCGACCTCGGGGATGAGCCCCGGCGCGACGCAGGAGACCGCCACGCTCGTCCAGGAGATCCAGCAGTCGATGGGGCTGACGGTGCTGCTCATCGAACACGACATGGACGTCGTCCTCTCGATCAGCGATCGCATCAGCGTGCTCGACCGTGGGAGCGTCATCACCACTGGCCCGCCCGAACTGGTGCGGGAGAACCCCGACGTCCAGGACGCGTACCTCGGCGGGATGCGGGAGGAGCTCTGAGATGAGCGACACCACAGACACCGCCGACGGCGTCGACGACGCCGATGCCGACGACGCCGGGTCGGGAGCGTCCCCCGCCGAACCCGCCGACCCGCTGCTCTCGATCGAGGGGCTGGAGGCGGGGTACGAGACGGGACAGGTGCTGTTCGGCGTCGACCTCGCGGTCGGCGACGGCGAACTCGTCTCCCTCCTGGGTCGCAACGGCGCGGGCAAGACCACGACCCTGCGGGCCGTCGCGGGGGCGGACGTCCCGCGCGTGCTCGGCGGCGACGTGCGCCTCGCGGGGTCGTCGCTCGTCGGTCTGCCCGCCTACGAGATCGCGGCACAGGGCGTGGCGTTCGTCCCCGAAGATCGCCGGTGCTTCCCGCGGCTGAGCATCGAAGAGAACGTTCGCGTGGCGATCAACCACGCCCGCGACCCGATGTCCGCCGAGGCGGTGTTCGACTTCTTCCCGGAGCTGGCGAAGATGCGGACGAAAGACGCCCGCAACACCAGCGGGGGCGAACAGCAGATGATCGCCATCGCCCGCGCGCTCGCCGCCAACCCCCGGGTGATGCTCCTCGACGAGCCGTTCGAGGGGCTCGCCCCCTACATCGTCCGCCGGATCGAGGACCTCATCGCCGAGATCAACGCCGAGCAGGGGATCACCGTGCTGATGGTCGAACAGAACGTCGCGGCCGCGATGGCCGTCGCCGACCGTCACTACGTCCTCGACGAGGGCCGGATCGTCGCGCAGGTCACCACCCAGCAGTTGCGCGAGGACGCCGAACTCCGCCAGTCGTATCTCGGCGTCTGACCGCGGCTCCGTGTTCGATACTGTCGATCGGTGCACGCGTCTGGGCAGGGATGCCGATCACCGGACGGTGTGGTCATCTGGTGGGCAAACGTCCACGTTTCGGCCAGGAGTGCTAGCGCTTCTCACAAAATCGTTAAGTACGAATCCCTAATCATCGTTAGACATGGACGTCGCCAGTCCGCGCCACCCCGGTATCGGCACCGCGACCGCGCCCGTCGTCGACGGGAACGGGTTCGGAGCGCCGTTTACAGGGGCGATCACAGGCGGGACACTGGCGGCGAAACCGGCGACCCCGCACCCGGTCCGACCGCGTTACGTCTCGCGTCCGGCCACGAGCGACGACCGTCGGGGCGCCGGTGGTCCCCCGTGATCTCAACGGTGAGGTGACGCTCGTGTCGTCACCACGGCCGACGCGCCCGGCGGTCGCGACCGCTGGCATCCGTGACGTCGCCGCCCGCACCGTCCGCACCGCCCGCACCGACGACCGACCACACCCACCCCCGCAGTCACCACTATGAGCATCACCCGAGAGTACGCCGAGCACCGACGACCGGAACCGACCCGCGTCCGTCTGCTCGACGACGACGGGAGCCTCCGTCCCGACGTCGATTTCACGATTTCCGACGACGAACTGCTCGCCATCTACGAGGACATGCGCCTCGCCCGGCGGTTCGACGAGCGTGCGGTCAGCCTCCAGCGCCAGGGGCGGATCTCCACGTACGCCCCGCTTCGCGGCCACGAGGCCGCACAGGTCGCCAGCGCACACGCACTGGGCGACGACGACTGGTGTTACCCGACCTACCGCGACCACGCCGCGAAGTACGTCCGCGGGATGGACCTCGCGACCCTGTTGAAGGCGCTCCGCGGCCACGGCGACGGCTACCGCGTCGCCGAGGGCGTCAACGTGATGCCCGAGTACATCCCCATCGCCACGCAGATCCCGCAGGCCGTTGGGGCGGCGTGGGCCGCTCGCCTCGAAGGCCGCGACGACGTCGTCCTCTGTTACCTCGGCGACGGCGCGACGAGCGAGGGTGACTTCCACGAGGGGCTGAACTTCGCCGGCGTCTTCGACACCCCCACGGTCTTTTTGTGCACCAACAACCAGTGGGCGATCTCCGTCCCCAGAGAGCGACAGACCGCGAGCGAGACGCTCGCGCAGAAGGCCCACGCATACGGGTTCGAGGGCGTGCAGGTCGACGGCACGGACCCGCTCGCCGTCTACGAAGTGACCCGGATGGCGGTCGAGAAGGCCCGCGAGCCCACGGGAGAGGAGCGACGGCCGACGCTCGTCGAGGCGGTCACCTACCGACAGGGGGCGCACTCGACCGCGGACGACCCGTCGGTGTACCGCGACGGGGTCCCCGAGGAGTGGCGCGACCGCGACCCGCTCGACCGGTACGAGACGTACCTCCGCGAGGAGGGGTTGCTGGACGACGACCGCGTTGAGGCGATCGAGGCGCGCGCCGGCGAGACGGTCGCCGATGCGGTCGAACGCGCCGAGGCCGCCGAAGACGACCCCGGCGCGATGTTCGAGCACGTCTACGCCGAGCCGACGCCCGATCTCGAACGGCAGCGGGCCGAACTCGACCGGTTGCGCGAGCGGTACGGGGACGAGGCGTTCACGGAGGGGCCGCGATGAGCGCGCTCGAGTTCCCGTCCGCGAGTCAGAACGCGACGGACGACCTGACGCTCGTCGAGGCCGTCCGCGACGGTCTGCGGACAGAGATGGCTCGCGACGATCGCGTGCTCGTCCTCGGCGAGGACGTCGGGCGGTCCGGTGGCGTGTTCCGGGCCACCCAGGGTCTCCAGGAGGAGTTCGGCCGCGAGCGCGTCGTCGACACGCCGCTCGCGGAGTCGGGTATCGTCGGCACCGCCGTCGGCCTCGCGACGCACGGGCTCCGGCCCGTCGCCGAGATCCAGTTCATGGGGTTCGTCTACCCCGCGTTCGACCAGCTCGTCTCCCACGCCGCCCGGATTCGCTCGCGCTCTCGCGGACGCTTCACGTGTCCGCTCGTGGTTCGGATGCCGTACGGCGCGGGGATCGCCGCCCCCGAGCACCACTCCGAGTCGTCGGAGGCGCTGTTCGCCCACCAGCCCGGGCTGAAGGTGGTGGTCCCGTCGACGCCCGCGGACGCGAAGGGACTGCTCGCCAGCGCGATCCGCGACCCGGATCCGGTGGTCGTGCTCGAACCGAAGCGGCTGTACCGCAGCGGCCGAGCGAGCGTCCCCACCGACGAACACACCGTCCCGATCGGCGAGGCCAGCGTTCGCCGGGAGGGTGAGGACGTCTCCGTGTTCACCTACGGCGCGATGACCCGTCCGGCGCTGGTCGCCGCCGAAGAACTCTCCGCGGCGGGAATCGACTGCGAAGTGGTCGACCTCCGGACCGTGTCGCCGCTCGATCGCGAGACGATCGCGGACTCCGTCTCGAAGACTGGACGGGCGGTCGTGGTCCACGAGGGGCCGCGGTCGGGGGGCATCGGTGCCGAGGTCGTCGCGACCGTCCAGGAGGAGGCGCTGTTCTCACAGGAGGCACCCGTCGAGCGGATCACCGGCTACGACGTCCCGGTGCCACTCCACCGGAACGAGCCGTTCTACCTGCCTGCCGCGGTCCGGATCATGGACGGGATCCGCGAGACCGTCTCGGTCTGAGAGCCGATCTGCGGGTCTACCCCCGGCGTGGGCACCGATCCGGACGTCCTCGCCGTCGACCTCCCGAACGAACGGGACGTCGAGGCCGCGAGAGGGGGCTCACCGCGCGCGAGGAGCGCGGCGGGCGGCTCGCCGCCATCGGAAGGCTGATCGAAATGCATGGGATCGGACCGGAGCGGTTCGACCGGCTGGTTCGAGATCTCTCCGGGATACGCAGACCGTCGGGGACCGGCCTCACGGTGACCCGTGTAGCCGACGACGCCGAGAGATCCGAACCCATCGGACGACGGAACCCGGGAATAACGGAACCGTGACTGGCGGCTCGACCGTTCTCGCGACACCCGCCAGATCGCACTGGGAGGATCGGTGTGTACACAGCGTGACAAAAGGGGAGAGCCATCCGAGAGGGGGGGGTGGGGGATGTGTCGGATGACGCCTCCAGGCTGAGGTGAGTGGTCAGGTGACTTCAAAGTTTCCTCATAGGACGACGTATTTAAACGATTCCGAGACGCGGAGCGGTGGCTCCGATGGTTCCGGCTACGAGCGGTCGACGCGGTCGTCGTCGGACGTCGCGAGTGTATCGGGGGGCTGGTGGGGGCGTCCACGCCCGGTGTCGGCCGATCGCGCCGCGAACCAGTCGTCGACCGCCCGGCGGACCCGCTGGAGCACCCGTGGGTCCGTGCTCGGGCGGCCGACGCTCACGGCGTCGGCGCCGTAGTCGAGATACTCCGCGACCGTCGCGCCGTCGCGGACACCGTTGTTGGCGACCAGAAACAGCTCCGGGGCCGCCCGGTCGACGTCGGCGATCACCGATTCGGAGTCCATCGCGTCGACGTGGAAGACGGTCGCGCCCGCCTCCTGCACCCGCCGGGCCGTCTCCGCGAGGTCGACGCCCGGCACCTCCGCGCGTACCTTCACGCTCACGGGTGCCCCCGCGTCGGCCGCGGCCGAGACGAACTCGCAGAGCCGCGCCGTGTCCCGCAGGAGCGTCTCACCACAGCCGACGCGACAGAGTTCGTCCTGGCGACAGTGGGCGTTCACCTCGAACACGGCGTCGTGCGCCGCACACAGCCGCGCGGCTGCCGCGACCGGTCCGACGGTCGCGCTCCGGACGTTGACGCCCGCGCGGATCGGCGAGTCGGCGAGCGCGGCGAGCTGAAAGTCGATGAACACCAGCGGATCAGGGGGGAGGAACTCCGATCGGTCGCGGCGGACGAGCCGTCGAGCCGCCTCCCGCGACCGCGCGTCGACCGTGACGCCTCCGAGCATGGCGAGGTCGGCGTACGGGCTTCCGGCGTGTGCCCAGCGCGCGTCGGCCTCCCCCGAGAGGCTCGCGAGCAGCAGTCGGGGCGCATCTCCCCGCTCGCCCCACTCGCCCCGCTCGCCCCGCTCGCCCCGCTCGTCCACGGGACCGACGGTGCGGGAGTCGGGGACGCCGTCGAGTCGGTTCGTCACGCTGCACCCCCTCCGCGACCCTCGCGACGAGCCGCGGCCGCGTCCAGCGCCTCGTCGACCGCACGGAGGACGCGCCGAGCGTCGGCCGGGTCGTCGAGCCGCGTGTCGGTCCGGACGACCGGGCGCTCGAGGTCGGTCCCGTCCGCGTCGTCGAGGACGAACACGTCGGCGAAGGGGTACGCCTCGGCGACGCCCGCCGTCGACGGATCGAGGCCGACACCACGCATCAGCTTCGCCGCCGGTCCCGAGAACACCTCGCTCTCGACGAACGGCGACACCGCGACGACGGTCGTCTCGGCGAGGGCGGCCTCGATCCCGGGGACGGCGAGCATCGGCCCGATGCTCGTCACGGGGTTCGAGGGCCCGACGACCACGGGGTCGGTCAGCGCGTCGGTCACGGCTAGCGTGGGGGTGGCGTCGTCGGCCCCGCGGAACTCGACGTCCGCGACGGGCGGCTCCGCGCGCCGGTGGACCCAGTACTCCTGGAAGTGGAGCGCCCCCTCGTCGGTGTGGACGATGGTGGCGACGGGGTCGTCGGTCACCGGGAGGAGGTCGACGGCGAGCCCGAACGCCTCGGCCAGGAGACGGGTCACCTCGGTCAGGGTCCGTCCCTCGTCGAGGAGCCCCGTCCGCGTGAGGTGGACTGCGCGGTCGCGGTCACCGATCTCCATGAACTCCGCCACGCCCGAAAACCGTCGCCATCGCGCGATCTCCCTCCCGTCGACCTGTGCGTCGTCGGGGAGGTAGCGCGGGCCAGCCCGGATCCCCGCCGCCGCCGCGAGCCGGTGGAGCTCGTCGTGGGTCGCGGTCGTGTCCCCGTCGATCCCCCACCACCGCTCGCGGTCGAGGACGTCTCCCCCGTGGAACAACACGGTGTCGAGGTCGGGGCAGACGAGGTGGCCGGCGAGTTCGACGTCGTCGCCCGTGTTGCCCACGACCGTCACGGCGTCGGGCGAGAACGGCGACTCGGGACCGTCGAGCCCGTCGAGGAGCTTGGGTGTCCCCGTGCCACCGGCGAGGAACGTCACCATGGCACCGTCCTATGTGGACCGGTGGTTTCAACCTTCCTGCATCGTCGTACGTACCGTTTCGATCCGGAGACAGACCGCCGAGGCAGAACGTGCTCGGCGAGTGGCAGAACGTACTCGGCGAATCCACGACAGCGGTCGGCACATACGACGGACGACAGCGTACCGCACGGCCGCGAGCGAATCCGTGGATACTTGACTGACCGGTTAGTCAGTTCGAACACCGAATGTCAGACGAACCCCGCGAGACGGTGGTCCGTGCGACGTACCGCGCGCTCTGTGCGCACGGTTACGCGAACCTGACGATGCAGGACATCGCCGACGAAGCGGACCTGAGCAAGGCAGCCCTCCACTACCACTACGACACCAAGCGCGACCTCCTGACCGCCTTCCTCGACGCGCTGGCGTCGTGGTACGAGGGGCGACTGGACGACCTGGACGGGACCACCCCGCCCGAACGACTGGCGTCGCTGTTCGACGAATGTCTCTCGTGCGACGACACCGACTACCCCGCCTTCCACACGGCGATGCTGGAGGTGAAGGCGCAGGCACCGTACGAGGACGCCTACCGCGAGCGACTCGCGGCGGTCGACGACGTGCTCGTCGCGCGCGTCCGGGAGATCGTCGCCGACGGCGTCGCCGACGGGAGCTTCCGCGACGTCGACCCCGACGCGACCGCCGAACTCGTGGTCGACGTGCTCGCGGGTGCGCACACCCGGAACGTCGCCATCGGCCGCTCGCTCGACGAGACGCGCGTCCTGCTCGACGGCTACGTCGACGCGCAGTTGTTGGCCGACGGTGCCGCAGACGACAGCCCGGACGACGACGCGGGACCGACCGCGGACGGGTCGTCGCCGCCGTCGGCGGAGGCGTCCCGATGAGCCTCCGCGACTCCCTGTCGGGGCTGTTCAAGAGCAAGGAGGAGTTCGACCTCACCAGCGGCGGGATCGGCAAACCGCTGTTCTACCTCGCACTCCCCATCGTCATCACGAACCTGCTCCAGACCGCGTACAACCTCGCCGACACTTTCTGGCTGGGTCAGTACTCCACCGAGGCGCTGGCCGCCATCTCCTTTGGCTTCCCGCTGGTGTTCCTGCTGATCTCCCTCGGCTTCGGTATCTCCATCGCGGGGAGCGTCCTCGTCGCGCAGTACGTCGGCGCGGGCGAGGAGGCCGAAGCCGAGTACGCCGCCTCCCAGACGGTGACGTTCGCGGTGCTCGCGTCGGTCGTCCTGGGTGCGGGCGGCTACTTCTTCGTCGAGGACGTCCTCCGACTGCTGGGCGCCTCGCCGGACGTCCTCCCCGGGGCGACCGCGTACATGGAGGTCATCTCGCTCGGTATCGTCTTCCTGTTCGGCTTCCTGGTGTTCATCTCGCTCATGCGCGGCTACGGCGACACGATCACGCCCATGCTGGTGATGTTCGGTTCGGTGGCGATCAACGTCGCTCTCGACCCGTTCCTCATCTTCGGCTGGTGGATCTTCCCCGAACTCGGCGTCGCAGGGGCCGCCTACGCGACCGTGTTCTCGCGCTCGCTGGCGCTGTTCGTGGGGCTGGTCATCATGTTCCGCGGGAACCGTGGCGTGCAGATCCACCTCGACCAGATGCGCCCCGACCTCGACTACTTCCGACGCATCGCCTCCCTCGGCGGCCCCGCGTCGTTCGAGGTCACCAGTCGGGCGCTCTCCGTGAACTTCCTGCTCGTCGTCGTCGGCCTGTTCGCCACGCCGGTCGTCGCGGCGTTCGGGATCGGGACCCGGGTGTTCTCCGTGGTCTTCCTGCCCGCGATCGCGGTCGCACAGGGCGTCGAGACGATGTCGGGCCAGAACATCGGCGCGGGCAAGCCCGACCGCGCCGAGGCGACCGCGGACTTCGCCGCGAAGGGGATGTTCGTCATCCTCTCAGCGATGGGCGTCCTCGTCTTCGTCTTCACCGAACCCATCGTCGCCGTCTTCACGACCGACCAGGCCGTCGTCGACGAAGGCGTCACGTTCCTCCGGACGGTCGCGCCGACGTTCGGGATGCTCGGCATCATGCGCGCCTACGGCGGGAGCTTCAGAGGGGCTGGCAAGACGATGACCTCCGCGGCGCTCGCCATCGCCACACTGTGGGTCGTTCGGCTCCCGGTCGCGTGGTTCGGCGCACAGTCGTTCGGTCCCGTCGGCATCTGGTACGGATTCGTCGTCTCGAACGTCTTCGGGGCCGCGCTCGCGCTCGCGTGGTACAAGCGCGGGACGTGGCGGGACGCAGATCTGACCGACGAGCAGGTGGCCGTCGGCGACGAGTTCGACGGCGACGACGACCCGGAGCTCGCCGACGCGACCAGCACGGACGACTGAGCTGTCCCCGACGACGGCGACTGAGCGGCCTCCGACGACGGACGACGGTCTCTCGAAGGGGAGACGGACCGTCGGCAACGGCGCGGCGGGACGGGCCGGCGTTCCCGAGCCACCCGACGGTTTTTGTCCGATGCCGGCACATACCCACGCATGCTGGCGATCAAGGACAGCGTCCACGACCACATCGAGGTCGAGGGCGTTGCCGAGGCACTCATCGACACGCCGGCCGTCCAGCGGCTCCGCAACGTGACGCAGCTGGGGACCGTGAAGTTCGTCTACCCCTCGGCGAACCACACGCGGTTCGAGCACTCGCTAGGCGTCTACCACCTCGCGACCCGCGCGCTGGCCCAGCTCGGCGTCGAGGGCACCACGGCCGAACGGGTCAGCGCGGCGGCCCTGCTGCACGACGTCGGCCACGGCCCGTTCAGCCACAACGTCGAGGACGTCGTCCACCGACACACGGGGAAGTACCACGACGACGTCGAGGACCTCGTCACCGCGGGCGCGGTCGGCCGCGTCCTCGACGAACACGACGTCGACCCCGACGCCGTCGCGGCCCTGATCCGCGGCGACGGGCGGTACGGCCAGCTCGTCTCCGGCGAACTCGACGTCGACCGCATGGACTACCTCGTCCGCGACGCCCACCACACGGGCGTCCCGTACGGAACCATCGATCACGAGCGCCTGATCCGGGAGCTCGCGTTCGTCGACGGCGAACTCGTCCTCCGGGAGGGGAACGTCCAGACCGCCGAGTCGCTGTTGCTGGCGCGGGCGCTGATGAACCCGACCGTCTACTCCCACCCCGTCGCCCGCATCTCGAAGGCGATGCTCCGCCGCGCGGCGGAGCGACTGCTCGACGCCCCCGACGTCGCCGCGGCCGACCTCCGGCGGATGGACGACCACGACTTCGTCTCGTCGCTCCGGATGACGCCGTCGACCGAGGAGTACGCCGAACGGCTCGACACCCGTCGGCTGTTCAAACGGGCGGTGTGGGCCGAGTACGGCGACGTGCCTCCATCCCTGCTGGACGCCTCACACGAGACGCTGCGGACGTTCGAGCGCGAGGTCGCCGAGCACGCCGACGTCGACGACGCACACGTCGTCGTGGACGTCCCCTCGCGACCGTCGATGACCGAGTCGACGTCGCGGGTCGTCGTCAACGGCGACATCCGAGAGCTCGGCAAGGCCTCGCCTTTGGTGTCGGCGCTTCGAACCGCCCAGCGACAGCAGTGGCGGCTCGGCGTCTACTGTCCGCGAGCGGAGACCGAACGGGTGGGCCGTGCCGCGGTCGACGTGCTCGGACTGGACGTCGACGGCGCGCTCGTCAGCGACGTCCGGGCGGGTCTGAACGCGACGCTCGACGAGTTCCAGTGACGCACGCCGTCGCTCGTCGATGAGAGAGCCGGCTGCAGATGTATACACCGCGCGAGGGAAAGATGAGCACTGCCCAGAGACGCATCGCCAGTGATGGCGCGTTCGTCGGAGTGCCTCGACTCGATCGCCGCCCCCGTCGTGGTCTTCGACGCGGCGAGCGGCTCGGAGATGTCGTTCGACGACGTGTGTCGCGCGTCCTGCTGTAATCTGTCCAGTATCTACTCGTCGAGATCGTCCAGAGTTCGGATCGTCGTGTGTGGTGACGAGCGAGTCCCGTGTGTCGGCGTTGAACTCGATCGACGTCGGTTCCTCAGTTTTCTCCGGTCCGACGAGTAGATCGGCAACGGAGTGTATGACCAGTCAGACGATCATAGCATTCAAACGCGTCGGCAGAGAACCGTGGACACTGACAATTGATGAGCCCGTTAGAGATCAGTCTCCGCCTCGTGGCCGGGATCGGCCTCATTCTGACGAACGGCTTCTTCGTCGCGATCGAGTTCGCGTTGACGCGCGCCAGACAGTTCACCGAAGACGAGTTCGTGAACGGCGACTCGAAGCTCGATCGCGCCTGGGAGATGACGCAGGAGCTCGAGATCTACCTCACGACCTGCCAGGTCGGGATCACGGCGTCGAGTATCGCGGTGGGTATCGTCGCGGAACCGGCGCTGGCAGCACTCTTCGAGCCGCTCTTTTCCGGTACGACGCTCGCGACGGTTGGGGCCGGCGCCCTCATCGCCTACCTGATCATCAATCTCGTCCACCTCACGCACGGCGAGCAGACGCCGACCTATCTGGGGGTCGAGCGTTCGCGGATGGTCTGTCGGTACGGAGCCGCACCGCTTCACTGGTTCTACGTCGTCATCTCGCCGTTGATCACGCTCGGTGACTGGGTCGCGAAGTGGACGCTCCGGCTGTTCGGCATCGAGATGACGGGTGCGTGGCTCGAAGCCGAGGAGGACGCCATCGAGTCCCGTGCGCAGCTCCACAACCGGTTGAGCTCGCTGCTGGAGCGCGGAGATATATCAGATGAAAGACACGATGAGGTGGTGAGCGCGCTCGAAGCCGGAACGACCGAGGTCCGGGAGGTGATGGTAGACGCGTCCGAGGTCGTGTTCCTCTCGACCGAGGCGTCGGTCGAAGAGAACCTCCAGCGGATCTCACAGACGCCGCACACCCGCTACCCGCTCGTCGGGTCGGATCCCGAGGACGTCGAAGGGGTCGTCTACATCCCGAGTGTCGTCGATCGGACCGAAGAGCTGAAATCCGGCACCGTGGCGTTCGAGGAACTCGCGGCACCGCCGATGACGATCTCGGCCGACACGAGCGTCAGCGACGCGATCGATCGGTTCCAGGCCGAAGGCCAGGAGCTGGCGATGGTTCTCTCCGACGGGGCGGTCGTCGGTCTCCTCACGGCGACCGACGCATTCGAGGCGGTGATGGGCGAGCTGGAGGATCCACTCGACAGGCAGTCCGACCCCGGACGAACCGGCCGGGGCCAGGCCTCGCCCGAGTAGACGCCGACGCACGAACCGGGAAACGGATCTCCCTCTGGCGTCTGGTCCGTTCCTGCTACGGTGCCTCGTCGCGATCGCCGGCGACGCCGTCGCGACGCCGGAGCCGCTCCCGCGAACGACCTCGGAGACGCGGGTTCGCTGGCGGACGGAGCGCACCTCGAGAGCGGGGTCCGCGACGCGACACCGTCCCTCCTGCGCGGAACGTCTGTCGGAGTGCGGAGCCGCGAGACCACTACCGTGGCGTCTGCCGTCGGTCGCCACGCGCTCAGACCGGGCGCAAGTGATCGCAGTCACCCGTGTGGACCGTCCGGTCCCCCGATTCGGTGCGGACGACGAGCGCCCCGGGGAACGCCACGTCGACCGCCTCGCCCTCGATCGTCTCGGTCGCCGTCTCGACGCGCACCCGCCGTCCGAGCGTGTCGGCGTAATCGCGCCACGCGTCGAGGATCGTCTCGGGGTCGCCGCGGAGGGCGTCGAACACCTCGAGGAGCCGCTGGACGAACAGCCGTCGCTCGACGTCGCCGGCCTCCGCACGGAGACTCGTCGCACCCTCCGGGAGGGCGTCGACATCGACGTTGGCGTTGACACCGATGCCGACGAGTATCCACGAGACGCGGTCGGCCTCGCCCTCCATCTCTGTGAGGATGCCCGCGAGCTTCCGGCCGCCGCGCTCGGTCGCGTCGTCTCTCACGAGGACGTCGTCGGACCCGTCCGACGGGTCCTCGTTCGCGCTGCTCACGAGGACGTCGTTCGGCCACTTGATCGACGCGTCGACGCCCGCCTCCCGCGCGGCGCGCGTCGTCGCCACGGCGGCCGCGAGCGTGTAGATCGGCGCGTGTGCGGGCGGACACTCGGGTCGAAAGACGATGCTCAGCCACACCCCACCCGAGGGGGCGGTCCACGCGCGCCGGAGTCGCCCGCGGCTCCCGGTCTGCTCGTCCGCGAGCACGACGACGTCACGTGCGCCCTGTGTGGCCAGTTCACGCCCACGGTCGTTCGTGCTCCCGATCGTCTCGTGGTACTCGATCGAGTAGGGGACGTCGAGCCCGTACTCGACGGCGGCCGCGCCGAATTCGGGCACGCGCTGCACGACGTAGCCGGCGTCGGTCGACTCGATCTCGAACCCCGCCTCGCGGAGCGTCTCGACCTGTTTCCAGACGGCCGCCCGGGAGACGCCGAGACGGTCCGCCAGCGCGGGTCCCGACACGGGACCGGCTGCGAGTTCGTCGAGGAGCGCGCGCCGCGTCTCGTTCATACCGGAGAGAACGCCGAGAGCGGTATGAACCCGACGCCTCGTGCCGTCGGCTTCGGTGTCACGCGAGCGCCGTCACTCGACGACGACCAGCACGTCGCCCATGTCGACGGAGTCACCCTCGCTCACGAGCACCTGTGAGACCGTGCCGCCCGCTTCGGTGACGACGTCGTTCTCCATCTTCATGGCCTCGAGAACGCAGACGACGTCGCCGGCGGCCACCTCGTCCCCCTCGCTCACGTCGACCGAGAGGATGGTCCCCTGCATCTCCGCCGTGACCTGCGCGCCGTCGGCCGCGGCGGCCGCCCCCCCGTCGCCGCCCGTGGCGGCGTCGGGCCGGCTGCGACCGCCCCCGCCGCCACCGGACGGGACCTCGATGGCGGGTGCGCCGCGCTCCTCGAGCGAGACCTGGAACCGCTTCCCGTTGACCTCGACGGTGAACTCCCGCTCCGTGACCTCCTCGTCCTCGTCGCCGCTCGACGACTCGCCGGGGCCCCAGCGGTCGACCGCCGCCTCGATCCGCGAGCGGTCGAGTTCGTTGTCGAGGTACTTCGTCGTGTGTGTTCCCGCGCGGAAGGCCTCGTCCGAGATCATCAGCCGGTGGAACGGGATGATGGTGTGGAATCCCTCGATCGTGTACTCACGGAGCGCGCGTTCGGAGCGCGCCAGACACTCCTCTCGGTCGCTCCCGTGGACGATGAGCTTCGCCACCATCGAGTCGTAATCGGTCACGAGATCGTCACCCTGGCGGATGGCGTCGTCGAGGCGGACCCCGATACCGCCGGGCGGGTCGTACGTCTCGAAGGCACCGCCGGTCGCCGGAGCGAACTCGTTGGCGGGGTTCTCGGCGTTGATGCGGTACTCGATGGCATGCCCGTCTATCTCGACGTCGTCCTGCGCGAAGTCGAGTTCGTCGCCGGCGGCGACCCGGAGCTGCCACTTGACGATGTCGATACCCGTTATCTCCTCGGAGACGGTGTGTTCGACCTGGATTCGGGTGTTCACTTCGAGGAAGTAGAAGCTCGCGTCGGAGCCGAGCAGGTCGCCGTCTCCCCGTTCTTCCTCCTCGACGAGGAACTCGAAGGTGCCGGCGTTGTAGTAGTTGGCGGCGTCGGCACCGCGGCGGGCGGCCTCGCCGATCTTCTCGCGCAGGTCGTCGGTGAGCGCGGGACTCGGGCCCTCCTCGATGACCTTCTGGTGTCGGCGCTGGAGCGAACAGTCCCGCTCGCCGAGGTGGCGGACGTTGCCGTGGCGGTCGGCGAGAATCTGGACCTCGATGTGTCGGGGCTTTTCGAGGTACCGCTCCAGATAGACCGACGGGTTGTCGAAGTACGCTTCCCCTTCCCGTTTGGCGCTCTGCAGTTTCTCTTCGGCGGCGTCGGGTTCGTGGACGATCTTCATCCCGCGGCCGCCGCCACCACCTTCGGCCTTGATGGCGATGGGGTAGCCGTACTCCTCGCCGAACTGGTGGACCTCCTCGGGCGACTCGACGGGGTCGGTCGTCCCGGGGACGATGGGGACACCCGCCTCGCTCATCACCTTTCGCGCTTTGGTCTTCTCGCCGAGTCGCTCCATCGCGTCGCTCGCGGGGCCCACCCACGTCACCTCGCTCTCCTCAACCTTCTGTGCGAACGCTGCGTTCTCGGCGAGGAAGCCGTAGCCGGGGTGGATCGCGTCCGCGCCGGCCTTCCGCGCCGCCTCGAGCACCGCCTCGTGGTCGAGGTACGAGTCGGCCGCCCGGGCCGGTCCGACGTTGTACGCCTCGTCGGCGTAGCGAACGTGGCCCGCGTGTTTGTCGGCATCGCTGTAGACGGCCACGGTTCGAACGCCCAGTTCCTCGCAGGCACGCATCACCCGAACCGCGATCTCGCCGCGGTTCGCCACCAGTACCTTGCTGAACATTTGGGCCGTAGTTCACACATGACCCACCTGTTTCTATCGGTTCGGGGTATCGACGTCAACCGTCGACTCACGGTCGTTTGACGATCCCCGTCGGAACGCGCGCGGCGTCCGGTCCCGAGCGCGGGGTGCCCGAACGATGCACTCGCCACCCTCGAACGACCGATCCATCGTCCGACCACCGTTCGAAGCGGACGAACGTTTCGTTTCGCTCCCGAAGGGTGGTTTCGAGTGAACGATCGTGAACACGAACCCGATTCCGAAGCGTCTTATGCGAGTGCCACACAAGCACACGCCAATGAGTGTACGAGTCGGTATTCTCGGTGCGACCGGTGCGGTCGGACAGCGATTCATCCAGCTTCTCGACGACCACCCGACGTTCGAGCTCGCGGCGCTGACCGCGAGCGACGCGTCGGCGGGCAGTTCGTACGGCGAGGCCGCGAAGTGGCGCGTCAACACGCCCATCCCCGACGACGTCGCGTCGATGACCGTCGGTCGAACCCATCCCGACGACGTCCCCGAGGACGTCGATCTGCTCTTCTCGTCGCTTCCGTCCTCCGTGGCCGCCGAGGTCGAGCCCCTGTTCTTGGAGGCGGGGTACGTCGTCTCGTCGAACTCCTCGAACGACCGGATGGCCGAGGACGTCCCCCTCACGATCCCCGAGATCAACCCCGGTCACCTCGACCTGATCGAGGTCCAGCGCGACGAGCGCGGCTGGGACGGCGCGCTCGTGAAGAACCCCAACTGCTCGACCATCACGATGGTGCCGACGCTCGCCGCCCTCGACGAGTTCGGCCTCGAACGCGTCAACGTCACCACCCTGCAGGCCGTCTCGGGGGCGGGCTACTCCGGCGTGACGTCGATGGAGATCATCGACAACGCCCTCCCCCACATCGGCGGCGAGGAGTCGAAGATGGAGACCGAATCCCGCAAACTGCTCGGAACGTTCGACGGCACCGACGTGGAACTCCACGGGATGGACGTCGCCGCCTCCTGTAACCGCATCCCGACGCTCGACGGCCACCTCGAGAACGTCTTCGCCGACCTCGCCGACGACCCCTCGGTCGACGAGGTCGCCGACGCGATGCGCGAGTACCCCGGCGTCGACCTGCCGAGCGCGCCCGACCAGCTGATCCACGTCTTCGACGATCCGAACCGGCCACAGCCGCGGCTCGACCGGGATCTCGAGGGTGGGATGTCCGTCTCCGCCGGCGGGATCCAGCAGACGTCGACGGGCGTGAAGTACAACTGTCTCGCACACAATACGATCCGCGGTGCGGCGGGTGCGTCGCTGCTCAACGGGGAACTACTGGTCGAAGAGGGCTGGGTCTGAGCGGGACCGGACTCGAGCCGAACCCGACAGTCGCGTCGAGACGGATGCTGACGCGAACCCGATCCGCTCGCCCAGCGGGACCGACGCGAACCCGGCCCTCGCGTCGGAACCGACAGCGTGACCGCGCGGTTCGGCAGGGCTCGACCAGCGGACACGGTACGCGGTGAGACCACGTCCGCCCCGGCCGATTCGTTCGCGCGCTCACTCGCGTCACCCGTTCGTCCGCTCACCCCTCCCTCGCGCGTCGAGACGGCTGGCGAGACCGACGGTCTCGCTGTCTCCCGCACACGTCCGTTCGTGGGAACGACCTGGAGTCGCGCCAGCACGCGCCGGACGACGAGCGGCGATCCGGGTGCGAAACGCGACTTCCGGGACGACGAGTCGGGAACGAAACGCGACTTCCGGGACGACGAGTCGGGAACGAAACGCGACTTCCGGGACGACGAGTCGGGAACGAAACGCGACTTCCGGGACGACGAGTCGGGAACGAAACGCGGCTCTCGGGGCGGCCGCGACGCTTTAGCGCTCGCGACACGTCGAGTCGACCACCGATGGAAGGCCGTGCGCTCGTGGACGCGCTCGACCGCTGGCGGACCGACCACCCGGCGACGGCGACGCTCGCGGCCGTGCTCGTCGCCGCGTTCGTCGTCGAGTCGCTGCTCTGGTGGCTGTTCGGCTTCGCGACCGTGGAGTTCTGGTTCGCGGCGACCGCCGACCCCTCGCCCGGGTGGCTCCTCGCGCCGCTCGGCCACACCTCCGTCACCCACCTCGTCGGGAACCTCCTGTTTCTGGGCGTCTACGGCTCGCTCGCCGAGTCCGACCTGTCGGTGCCGACCTGGTACTGGCTCTTCGCCGTGAGCGCGTTCGCGGGAACGGCCGCACAGGTCTGGAGCTACCTCCTCACGGGTGTCGAGGGCGGCGCACTCGGCGCGAGCGCGGGCGTCGTCGCGTTCGTCTCGTTCGTCGGGGTGCGGACCGTCCGCGAGGGTCCCGGTGCCCGGTCGGGTCGTGCGTACACACTCGGCGTCGCCGGTGGCGTCGGCATGATCGCACTGTTGCTCACCGATTTCGTCCTGACGACCGGGGCGGGCTCCGCCGAGTTCGCCCACCTGCTCGGCGTAGCGGTCGGGGCGTTCGCCGGCATCTACGTCAGGGAGTGAGTCCGGCCGGCGACACACCTGAAATCCTGTGTCGACCCGGTGTCGAAAGCGGTCGATCGCGACGATCGTGGCTCCGTCGGTGGGCGTGCTGGTATCTCGGGGGATCCGATGGTCACCGTCTCGGAGTCACTGCAGCCGACCGGTTCGTGCGTCCCGGAGCCACCGCACTCCACTAGTTCGTGCTCGTGCCCGGCGGCGACGCTGTCGGGGAACGGACGATCGTGACCGCCGTCGCCGAGACGGAACCCGGTCGGAGCCGGTCGATCACCAGCGCGAGACCGGGTGAGACGGGGCGAGACCGCGAGCAGAAAGACCGGAGTGGTACCGTCAGCCGACGGTGGCGGTGTCAGTCGAGCCGGCAGAGACCGACCGCGACGGAGAGGAAGAACGCGAACAGCACGACGCCCACGCCGAACCCGGGGGTTCGTGACGCGGTCGTCTGGTCTCCGTCGGCGTCGGTCGACATCGTGTCCTCTCCGTCGGCGTCGGTTGACGGGTCGTTCTCCCCGTCGACGTCGGTGCTCGTCCCCGTGCTGGATTCGTCCGTCTCGTCGGGCTCTTCGTCGAGCGAGCCGCTCGTCGACGTCGTCGATGCGGTCGACGCGTCCTCGCCAGCCATGACAGCGAACCGTGAGAAGCCAGGGGTGTCTGCCTCGACGACGACGGTGTCGCCATCCTGATCGACGACGCGCGTCTCGAGTGAGTCCCACGACCCGTCGTGGAGTCGGAAGACGGTCAGAGCCGAGGCGTCGACGCCGAGTTCGTCGAGTCGCTCACGCGATATCGCGAACTTGAGCGTCGACGACGTCTCGGTGAGCGACGCCGGGACGGTGACCTCCGCGGCGGAGACGAACGTTCCCGGTGGGATCGATCCGGTGAGCGACGACATCTCGCTCACCTTGATCGTCCCGGCGGCCGCGCCACCGAACGTGACGCCGACCTCCGAGAGGCCCGTCGCTCCCGAGAGGTGCGCGGATGAGCTCGTATCGGACAGTGAGGACGGTGCCGAACCGCCGCCGCTCGAGACGAACGCGACGGTCGCCGTGTCGGACGTCGACGATGCGCTGTTGCCCGCCGCGTCGTCGGCCGTGTCGAGCGTCGCGGTGTAGTCGCCGTTCGTGAAGACGTCGATCGATGCGGTGTACGTCGTTCCCGACGCGGAGAACGAGGTGATCGTCGCGCTCTCCGGCCCGGAGATGGAGACGCTGACGGTCGCGAGCGACTCGGAGGCGTCGAAGGAGACGTCCAGTTCCTCGGTAGTCGTGTCCTCGGTCAGCGAGAACGAGGTGACGACGGGGGCCGCGCCGTCGGTCTCGGTGACGTCCCCGGACGCGACAGAGCCGAGGGTGTTCCCGGCGGCGTCGGTCGTCGAACCGGCGGTGTACGTCACGTCCGCGACGTCAGTTCCCGCGATCTCGTTCGCATCAGTCGTGATCCGCACCTGGATCGTATCGTCGTCCGCGGTCGAGAGCGTATCGACGGCCTCGGCGGTCTGTCCACCGATGCTGTAGTCGCTCGCGGTGACCGACGAGTCCAAGACGGCCTCGGAGAACGTCAGGTTCGCCGCGTCCACGTTGCCGTCGCCGTCGCGGTCGAGGGTCTCGGCGGCCGTCAGCTCCGGAACCACGTCGTCCGTGACCGAGACGTCGGTGAAACTCCCTGCGGCGTTCGTTCCGTCGGTGATGCTGTCGGCGGTTCCGGCGTTCGCGTCGTAGTCGAGTGTCAACGACGGCGACGACAGCGACGTGGTGACGCCGATCCTGACGGCCGATCCGCTGACGGCCGCGCTGTCGACGGTCACGCTGCCGGCGTCCGTCCCGCCGAGGCTGTAGTCGGCCACCTCGGCCGTACTCGCCGAGACGTCCTCGGAGTGATCGACGTCGATCCGGTCGACCGTGCCGTCGCCGCTCGTGTCCTTGTACGTCGCCGTCGTCTCGACAGGTGCGGCACTGTCGGTTACCGTCTCGTCGTCCAGCGTCGACACGAGCGCGTTCGTCCCGGCACTGGCGTCGACCCAGTCCGCCGAGAGGTCGCCGGAGACGTCCGTGCTGCCGACAGCGGTGTTCTCCGTGGATTGGCCGGTGATGCCGCTCACGGTGACCGTGCTGGCGGTTCCTGCCGGGTCGGTGAACGTCGCGCTCGAGAGGTCGGCCGTCGACCCGTCGGGGAGCGTCAGCGTTCCGACGTCGGCCGCGGCCGGTGCGGCGCCGTCGTCGGTGTCGACGTACTCGGAGAAGGTGAGCACGACCTCGTCGACGTTGCCGTCACCCGCCGTGTCCTTGATCTCGATACCGGTGATCGTGGGCTTCGCGGCGTCCGCGAGCGTCGCGCTCGAGCCATCGACGGCCTCGAGGGGCGAGCTCGCCGTGTCTTCGACGGTGCCGGTCCCCGCCGAGACGTAGCTGACGGCGGGCTCGCTCCCACCGTCGGCACCGGTGATGTCGGCGTCCGCGCTCGCGCCGAAGGTGAGCGTACTGGTCCCGGAACCACTCGAGAGGCTGTCGAGCGAGAGGCCCGTGATCGCGTTGGTCGTCACGGACCAGTCGTCCGCGTTGAACGTGCTGTAGGAAACCGTCTCGGAGAACGTCAGATCCACCTCGTCGACCGCGGCGTCGCCGTCCGTATCCCGATACTGCCCGCTCGTGACGACCGGCGCGGCGCCGTCGCTCTCGGAGAGATCGCCGGAGGCGACCGAGGCGAGCGTGTTGCCGGCGGTGTCTGCAGTCGACCCAGCGGTGTAGGTGACGTCCTTCACGTCCGTCCCCGACACCTCGTTGGCGTCGGTCGTGAGCCGCACCTGGACGGTTTCGTCGTTCGTCCCGGAGAGACTGTCTATCGCCTCACCGGCCTGGCCGCCGATCGAGTAGTCGCTCGCGGTCACGGTCGCATCGTCGATCTTTTCAGCGAAGGTCAACGTCGCGGCGTCGACCTTCCCGTCGGCGTCACGATCGAGCGTCGACGCGGCCGACAGCACCGGCGCCACGCCGTCGGTTGCGGTCGGCGATGTCTCCGCGGCCATCTCCTCGGACGTGGAGACAGAAACGACCGACGCGGAGCCATCAGCCCCCGCCGACGGATCGTAGCTGAGCGTCGGCGTCGCACCCGAATCGACGGAGCCGCCCTCCGCGACGGTGAGGGTGATCGTATCGTCGCCGTCGTCGCTCCCGACTCCGGTGCCAGTGTCGAGCGTCCCGCCGAGCCCGTTCGCACTCCCGATCGAGAACTCTTCGGCCTCGATTCCGGTCTGGACGGTCTCGCTGAACACGACCTGTAGCTGGTCGACTTTCCCGTCGGCGTCCGTATCCAGGGTCGTGACGGAACTGAACGTCGGAACCGCCGCCTGTGCGGTCCCGGCGAACGCAAGGACACCCACGACGGACGAGACGACGAGTACGAGCGAGAACAGTGCGGCCCCTGCCCGGTGTGTCCTCATCACGGACGATCCACCCACGTTCGACTGTCAGCGTTTCGAGTTCGCTCTTGAACGCACATGCCTGTATTGGACGACGACAACACCGATAGTGACACAGCCCCGCCAGTCCGGCTCGGATTTCACGTCCTGATAGCCAGTTCGCTCCGGCCTCCGTGTCTCGACCGCCGGGGTACGTGGGTCAGCCTACGCTCACGCGAACGGACGCTCCGCCGTCGACCGCTGCCAGGTCCGAGACGTCGTCGATCCGCGCCACCACGTTTACGGGAGATGCCGCCCGCGGCTCTTCCCCACTCGACGCCGGCGTCGGCCCCCAGAACAGACAGAGCGCGTTCCCCTGCGGCCAGTACGCGACCGTCCCGACGTCGACTTCCGCACGAGCGTTCTCGCTCTCCGCGTCGACGGGGATCGAGAAGTACAGTTCGTCGCCCCACTTCGCGGCGTCGCCCTCGAGCGGGAGCGCGCCGGCGATGGCCTCTTTGGTTCGGGGGGCGTCGTCGGTCCAGTCGGCGGCGAGGTCGATCTCGTCCGTCCCGGTCGACACCGTGATGGAGAGGTCGGCCATCTCAGTCGAGCGCCTCCGCCACGAGTTCGATCGGGTGCGGCGGGTTCTCGGCCGAGGGACCACGGTCGCCCAGTTGCGACCGACACGACGCGCCCGGTGCCGTGACGCGGTCGCCCTCGCTGTCGGAGACCTGCCGGAAGAGGATGCGACCGATCGCCTTCGAGAGTTCGAAGTGTTCGGCCTCGTAGCCGAACGAGCCGGCCATCCCACAGCAGCCGGAGTCGAGCGGGTCGACCGCGTAGCCGACTCGTCGGAGGACGCCGACGGCGTGGTGGTCCTTGTTCGTCGCCTTCTGGTTGCAGTGGCCGTGGTACGTCAGCGACCCGACCGACTCCGGGTCGGGCGTCTCGAGCGCCCCGTCGAGCCGGTGGACGTCGAGGAACTCGCAGACGCCGTAGGCCGCGTTCGAGACCGCCTCGACGTCGGGCCCCGAGAGGAGGTCGCGGTACTCGTCCTGGAACATGACGGCGTCGGAGGGTTCGACGAACACCACCGAGTAGCCGTCGTCGATTCTCGACTGCAGCCGTGAGACGTTCGCCTCGGCGCGGTCGCCCGCGAGGTCGAGGAATCCCTTCGAGTACGCCGCCCGTCCCGAGGGTTCGAGGTCGGTCGGGATCGAGACGTGGACGCCGGCGGCCTCGAGGACGCGCACGGCCGCCTTCCCCGGCTCGGGGTACGAGTAGTTCGTGTACGTGTCGGGGAACAGCAGGACACGGTGGTCGGCATCCGTGGCCGGAACCTGCGCCCCCCCGCGTTCCTCGAACCAGTCGACGAGCGTCTCGCGGGTGAACGTCGGGAGTTCGCGGTCCTTCGCGATGCCGAGCACGGACTCCATCACGGTCCGTGCCCCGGGCACCTCGGAGGCCCAGTTCGACACGGGTGCGAGCTGGCTGCCCAGCTTCGACCACGAGTCGATGTCGGCGAACAGCTTCTCCCGGGCAGAGGTCCCCTCGCGCTGGTGGTACTGGTGTTTGACCTCGGTCTTGAGCTTCGCCATGTCCACCCCCGTGGGGCAGTCGGACTTGCAGCCCTTGCAGCCGACGCAGAGGTCGAGCACCTCCTCTTGGAACCGCTCGCTGTACAGTTCGTCCTCCGGGAGGTCACCCGAGATGGCCGCCCGGAGCATGTTCGCCCGCCCCCGCGTGGTCTGGATCTCCTCTTTCGACGCCCGGTAGGTGGGACACATCACGTCCGACTCGGTCTGCCGGCAGGTGCCACAGCCGTTGCAGAGCTCGACGAGATGCGAGAAACCGCCCTCCTCGGAGAAGTCGAGCGTCGTCTGCGGCTCCAGCGAAGCGTAGTCGGCCCCGTATCTGAGGTCGTCGCGCATGTCCGTGGGGTCGTCGTCGCGGTAGACGACCTTCCCCGGGTTCATGAGCCAGTCGGGGTCGAACGCGGTCTTCACCTGCTTGAATGCGGTCCACAGCTGGTCCCCGTACATCTTCGGGTTGAACTCCGTCCGCGCGAGGCCGTCGCCGTGCTCGCCGGAGAAGGCGCCGTGGTGTTCGAGCACGAGATCCGTGACGGCGTCGGCGATGTCGTGCATCGTCTCGATGCCCTGCTCCTCCTTGAGCGAGAGGATGGGACGGATGTGGAGCGTGCCGACGCCCGCGTGGGCGAAGTACGCCGCCGACGTGCCGTTCTCTTCCAGCACGCGCTCGAACTGCTGGACGTACTCCGCGAGTTCTTCCGGGGGAACGGAAGCGTCCTCGATGAACGGGTACGGCTTGGGGTCGCCCTGCATCGACATCAACAGCGGGATCGCGGCCTTTCGGAGCTTCCAGACGTCCGCCTGTGCCTCGGACGAGTACGCCTCGATGGCGGCGAACGCGGTCGCCGCCGCCGGCGACGACGACTGCCCCGCGGTCGCGCCACCGTCGGTCTCGCGCCTGTGATCGGGCACCTCGCCCAGGAGCTCGGCCCCATCGTCGAGGAAGTGGGCGTTCGTCTCGGCGATGGCCGCCTCGAAGTCCGGGTTGATCTCGGAGTCGAACTCCAGCATGAGCGCCGCCTTCGTCCCCTCGGGGATCCCCTCGGCGTACTGGGCGTACTCGGTCGACTCCGCCGCGAGCCGAAACACCTCGTCGTCCATCAGTTCGACGGCGGAGGCACCGTACTCCAGGGCCTCGGGGACCGCGCGCATGGCGTCGACGAGGTCGTCGAAACAGTAGAGCACGAGCGCCGTCTCCTCGGGACGGGTGACGAGACTCACCGTGGCCTCGACCACCACTCCCAGCGTCCCCTCGGCACCCACCAGGAGTTTCGAGAGGTTGATGCAGCGCTCCCCCTCGTCGTTCTCGTAGACGACCTTGTGGAGATTGTACCCGGAGACGCACCGCTTCAGCGTGGGGTAGCGCTCCTCGATCTCGGCCTCGTTGTCCTCGACGACGCCCCGGACGGTCCGGTAGATGTGCGCCTCGAGGTCGCCCTGTTCGACGATCGCCTCCCACTCCTCCGAGTCGAGTACGACCTCACGGGTGTGGACGAGCGAGCCGTCCGCGAGCACCACGTTCAGTTCCTCCGTGTACGCGTCCGTGATCCCGTAGCGCACGGAGTGCGCACCGGTGGAGTTGTTACCGATACCCCCGCCGACGGTCGCCCGCGCCGACGACGCCGGGTCAGGCGCGAACTTCAGTCCGTGTTCTTCTAGCCGGGCATCGAGGTGGTCCTGGACGACGCCCGGTTGAACCGTCGCCCGCCGGTCGTCGGGCGAGACGTCGAGGATCGCGTCCATATGTCGGGTGAGATCGAGGACGACACAGCCGGGACCGACGGCCTGTCCCGCGAGCGACGACCCGGCGCCGCGCGGGAGGACGGGGACGCCGTGGCTCGTCGCCACGTCGACCGCCCGCTGGACGTCCTCAGCGTCGGTGGGGAACACCACGCCGGCGGGACGCGCCCCGTAGACGCTCCCGTCCGTCGCGTACAGCACCTGTGCGTACTCGTCGAACTCCACGCCGCCCTCGACGGCCTCGCGGAGGTCACCCGCGAGCGCTCGGTACTCCTCGACGTCCGGGCGGTCGTGACCGAGCGTCGCGGCGGACGTCTCGGGCGACGGTTCCGGTGTCGGGTCGTCGACAGCCATGGCAGATTCCTTCGAGTAATTCGTGATAAATCTGTGGTAGTCGTTCGTGGACGCGGAGGAGTCACCGTCCCGTCTCCGACGGGGACGTTCGTGTCCCCCGATCCGATCAGCTTCCCCCCTGGGCCGGTCAGTTTACGTCGTTCGGACGCGTCCTCTCCACGACCAGTCATGACAGACTCCACGACCTGGACTCCGCTCGAGGCGGCGTACGACGAAGACGACAGCAAGTGGTACGTCCTGCTGTACCGCGTCCGCGAGAAGGGCGGCGGCGACCGACACGAGTTCCGCACGGTTCGCGGCGACGCGACGACCGAATTCGGGATCACGGAACACAAGAACGGCGAGCGGCTGAACGTCACCGGCGGCGAGGAGCTATAGCGAATACTCGCGCTCGATCTGTCGCGGCCGGCGTCCCCGGCTCCGGCTCGGCCCACGGCGAACTCGGACAGCGGCCCGTCTCGTGGGGCCACGTCGGGAGACAGCGACCAGCTTTATCATCCACAGGGTTCGACCTACCGCATGGCACCGTTTATCCACCTGTGTCTGAACGTGACCGACGCCGACGAGAGCCAGGCGTTCTACGAACAGTTCGGTTTCGAGTACTCGCGGTCGTTCGATCTCGCCGGTGCCGAGAACCGGTACGTGATCGACGAGAACGGTATCGAGATCCAGCTCCGCGACGACCCCGAGGTCGAGTCGGTCGAGGTCGGCGACGCCTGGGACCACCTCGCGCTCGCCGTCGACTCCGTCGACGACGAACTGGCGCGGATCGAACACCACGGGCTCGTGAAGGGGCCGATGGACGTCGAGCAGGCGGGTGCACGCGTCGTGTTCTTCGAGGATCCCGACGGCCACGTCGTCGAGCTCGTCGAGTCGCTCGAGGACTGAACCCGGGGACCGGCGGCGGGCTCGTAACGGCCCGAAGTCGCCCGGAAGTTCAAGTCCGATGGGGCGGCCACCCATCCGCGTGACCTGACGAGTGGCCCGGCGCGTCTCGCAGTCGTGCGGTACGTCGCGTTCGGGGGCCGAAGCCGTACCGCCTGATCGCCACGGATCGCGAGCGACGGGTAGATCGACCGAGCGGGAGCGAAGGGATACTCGTCACCGTCGCGACGGACTCGGTAACGATGTACTGGCTGCGCTCGGTCACTCCGTCGTGAACGACGCCGCGGACACGAAGCGACACGCTTTCGGTTCGGAGCGTGCGACACCGGGGTATGCGAGTAGCGAGAGCACGGACCGACGACGGCGTCGTCACGGGAACGTACCGCGACGGCCATCTCGTGACCGACGACGGGGAGTACGCGGTCGATCCGGCGCACCTCCTCCCGCCCTGTGAGCCGACCGCGCTGTACTGCGTCGGGCGAAACTACACCGCGACGCTGGAGCAGATGGCGTACGAACGTCCCGAGGAGCCCGACTTCTTCATCAAACCGCCAGCGTCGCTGCTCGGACACGGCGACCCGATCGCGTACCCGCCGTTCACCGAGGAGCTGACGTACGCGGGAGAGCTCGCGGCCGTCGTCGACGTCGAGTGCCGCGACGTCGGTCCCGACGACGTCGACGAGGTGGTGCGCGGGTACACCGTGATGAACGACGTGGACGCGCTCGACCAGCAGGGACGGACCGCCCGCAAGGCGTTCCGGGGGTCCGGACCGCTCGGTCCCTGGATCGAGACCGACGTCGATCCCACGGCCATCGACATGTACACCGACGTCGCGGGCGAGCGGCGGCAGGAGGCCAACACCGAACTGATGCTGTTCGGCCCCGCCGAGATCGTCTCGTTCCTCTCGCGTCGGTTCACGCTCCAGCCCGGCGACGTGATCGCGTTCGGCAGCCCCGCGAACCCGGGCCTCGTCGAACCCGGCGACACCGTCGAGATCACGTACGAGGGTGTCGGGACGCTGCGGAACGAGATCGTCGGAACTGACGCCTGGTGACTACGACGTCGGGACACCGACTGCCTCCCGCAACGAGCTCCCTCGTCAGACGTCGTTGAGGCAGTGATCGCAGGTCGACTCGAGGGCTTCGAGTTCCGTGTCGGAGACGACCCGCTGGCGTCTGCAGGTCACCCCGACGTGGGTCCAGAGACAGGTCTCGCGGTGCCACGTCCCACCGGCTGTCTGGACGATCACGTGTCTCCCTTCCATACACTCACTATTCCGTGAAAGTTTAAAAAAACCACCACCGACGCCGTCAGATCGCTAGGGGCGCGGGGGCGACGGGGAGAGCGACCGGCGATCGGCCCGTGTGCCGACGGAGGGTCAGACCACGCGGTTGAGCAACTCGTCGTCGCCGGCGTCGAGCCGTCGGACGTTCTCGGCGACGATCTCGGCGAGGCGCTCGTAGTACCGCGGGGTGTGGCCGGCGTTGTGGGGTGTGATCAGGACGTTTCCGACGTTCCAGAGCGGGTGGTCTTCGGGGAGCGGTTCGGGATCGGTCACGTCGAGCGCGACCCCGCGCAGGTGGTTGTGCCGGAGCGCCCACAGGAGCGCGTCGGTGTCGACGACCGGTCCGCGGGCGACGTTCACCACGACCGCACCCGCCGGGAGGGTCTCGAACGCCTCGCGGTCGACGAGCCCCTCGGTCGTCTCCGTGAGTGGGCAGGCGAGGACGAGGTAGTCGGTCCGCGCGAACGCCTCGTGGACCGCATCGAACCCCACCACGTCGTCCGTCGGTCCGCCTTTCTCGGGCGTGTAACGGACGCCGATTGTCTCGACGCCGAAGCCGTCGAGCCGGTCGACGACCGCCTCGCCGATCGCGCCGAGGCCGACGACCGTCACGGTCGATCCCTGTAGCTCCCCGGCCTGGAACGAGCGCCACTCCCGGTCGCGCTGGCGCGCCCACGCGGTGTCGAACCCGCGCGTGAACGCGAGCATCGCACCGATGGCGTGTTCGGCGACGTTGGGACCGTGCACCCCGGCGGCGTTCGTCACGGCGACGCCCGCGTCGGCGAGCTCCCGCGTGGGGAGGTGGTCGGTACCTGCCCAGGCGCACGCGAACAGCTCCATCCCCGCGTCGGCGTCGTCGGGGGCGAGACGCTGTCCTGTCACGACCCGCGCGGCGAGCGCCTCGCGTTCGGCGGCGGGCGTCCGTGCGAGGTGGATCTCGTGGTCCGGCAGCCGCTCGCGGAGCGCCGCGGCGTAGTCGCTGGCTGGCATCCCGTGTACCTTCTGCCTGAGGACGGCGACGTCCGGTGGTGTGTCGGTCATGCGCCGGGGTTCGACGGGTGCGATCAAGAGTGCGTTCGAACCGGCCGAGGTCGCCGTCACCTCGTTCGGATGTCAGTGGCCATCGTCGGCGGTCGTCGGTTGGCGGCAGTCATCGGTCGGCGGCTGTCACCGGGCGTCTCCGACCTGTCCAATAGAGGATACGAAGACGGAGCGTCAGGGAGTCATACTGTCGGCTGGAAGTCCACGAAGAACTTCGAAACCCTCGGGTGCCGAACGTCTCGAGACAGTTACAGCCGACAGTATCAGATCGCCCTCCACCTCCGGGGGCTGCGGTCCGCCGGAGAGGAGTGGAGTTTAATACCGCCGCACCGAGCGAACGAAGTATGGAACGCGTGGACGTGGCCATCGTCGGCGGCGGACCGGCCGGGTCGTCTGCGGCCCACGCCGCTGCGGACGCAGGGGGGTCCGCACTGGTGCTGGAGAAGGGCGTCCCCCGGACCGACCGTCCCGACCGACTGGGTCCCGACTCGACTGACGCCGCGGGCATACTCGACTACTGGGTCGACATCATGGGGATCCATCCCGACGAGTTCCCCGACGGCGTCCTCCTCCACCACCTCGACCGCGCGGAGTTCATCGGCCCGAACGAGTCGGTGACGATGCGGTCGACGGGTATCGACTCCTCGTACGACCACTTCGGCTACTGTTTCCACCGTGCCCGCTTCGACGACTTCCTCCGCGACCGTGCCGAGGCGGCCGGGGCGGAGTACCGCGCCGGCGTGTCGGTCCGCGACGTCGAGACGGACCTCGACGCCTACGGGGGCGAAGACGATCCCCGACACCTGGTTCGGACGGCCGACGGGTCGAACGTCGGGGCGGACTTCCTCGTCCTCGCCGACGGTCCTCAGCGGACGATCACCAACAAGGTGCTCGATCGGTTCCTCCCGTTCGACATCACGGACCGACTCGCGTCCACCTCGTCCAACCACATCGCGTACCAGGAACACCGCCGTTTCCCCGAAGAGGTGTACGAGGAGGTGTCGGGTGCGATCAAGTTCTGGTGGGGGTACATGCCGGGACACACGGCGTATCCGTGGATCTTCCCGAACGACGACCGGGTGTGCAGGGTGGGGCTGACGATGCCCATCGGCCTTGACCTCTCGGAGGTAGCGGACCGCGAGAAGTACAAACTCCTCCACCCCGACGACGAGCGGATCCCCCGGGGACGAGAGTACATCCGTCGACTCCTCGAACAGGAGTACGGCGACGAGTACGACATCGAGTCGGACTTTCCCCTCGTCGAAGACCGCGCGAAGTCGAAGGGGACCGAGACGTACCCGATCTCGTCGACGCGCCCGATCGACTCGCCCGCGCGGGCGGGTATCGCCGTCGTCGGGGGCGCGATGGGTGCCACCTCGGCGTTCCACGAGGGCGGCGACCACGTCGCGGTTCGGACGGGCGCCATCGCCGGTCGGCTGGCGGCCGAGGGCGACCTCTCGACGTACAACCGCGCGTGGAAGGACGCGATCGACGACGAAGTCCTGCGAAACGTGGCGATGGCCGACATCGTCCACGACTACGGACCCGACGACTGGGACTGGGCGTTCCGGACGGCGAGGAAACTCCAGACCGACAAGGGCGGCTACCGGTCGCTCAGCGTCTCGAAGATGAGCGCCGGCGTGAGCGCCGCGAAACTGGTCGGGACGTACAAGAAGCGCAAGTTCACTTTCCGCAACGGCAAGTACGTCCAGCTCCGCGAGGACGAGTACACGGTCTGAGAGCGTGAAATCCGCTTGGATGAGGGCCGCGTCGTCCACCAAGGCGTCGGAGACGACCACCGCCCGGAGTCGCGCCCGTAGTTACTCGAGGTCGAAGCGGTCGAGCGTCATCACCTTCCGCCACGCGTCCGCGAAATCACGCACGAACTTCTCCTCGGCGTCGTCGGAGCCGTACACTTCCGCGATTGCCCGAAGCCGCGAGTTCGATCCGAAGACGAGGTCGACGCGAGTGGCCTGCCACTGGAGTTCGCCGGTGTCACGGTCGTACCCCTCGAAGACGTCGTCTGAGTCGCTTGACGCCTCCCACTCCGTCTCCATGTCGAGCAGGTTCACGAAGAAGTCGTTGGTCAGCGTCTCCGGCCGGTCGGTGAGGACACCGAAGTCGGAGCCGCCGTAGGTCGCGTCCAGCGCCCGCATCCCGCCGACCAGCACCGTCATCTCGGAAGGCGTCAGGTTCAGGAGCTCCGAGCGGTCCACCAGCAGTTCCTCCGCCGGCCGCGTGGCCTCGTCCGAGAGGTAGTTACGGAAGCCGTCGGCCGTCGGCCTGAGCGCCTCGAACGAGTCGACGTCGGTCTGTTCCCGCGAGGCGTCGGTCCGCCCCGGTTCGAACGGAATGGACACGTCGTACCCGGCGTCCGCCGCCGCCTGCTCGACGGCGGCGGTGCCGCCCAGAACGATCAGGTCTGCGAGCGAGACCCTCGTCCCGTCGGTTCGTGAGTCGTTGAACTCCTCGCGGATCTCCGCCAGCGTGTCCAGCACGGTCGCCAGCTCCGCCGGCTCGTTCACCTCCCAGTCTCGCTGGGGCCGGAGGCGAATCCGGGCGCCGTTCGCGCCGCCGCGTTTGTCGCTGTCGCGGAACGTCGACGCCGACGCCCAGGCGGTCTTGACCAGTCGAGAGACGGATAGGTCGGATTCGAGCACGTCCGTTTTGAGCGCGGCGACCTCCTCGTCCCCGATCAGTTCGTGGTCGACGTCGGGGATCGGGTCCTGCCACAGCATCTCCTCGTCGGGGACTTCCGGGCCGAGGAACCGCGACGGCGGACCCATGTCGCGGTGGATCAGCTTGTACCACGCCTTCGCGAAGGTGATGCCGAACGCCATCGGGTTCTCCTGGAAGCGCTCGACGATCTCCCGGTAGTCGGGGTCCCGTTTCAGGGCGATGTCCGTCGTGAGCATCATCGGGGTTCGCTTCTCTGACGGGTCGTGGGCGTCGGGGACGGTGTTCTCCAGCGCCTCGCCCTTCGGCGTCCACTGCCAGGCACCGCCGGGACCCTTCTCGGGCTCCCACTCGTAGTCGAGCAGGTTGTCGAGATATCCCATGTCCCACTCGATGGGAGACGACGTCCACGGCCCCTCGATGCCGCTGGTGATCGTGTCGGCACCCTTGCCGGAGCCGTACTCGTTCTCCCAGCCGAGGCCCTGTTTCTCGATGGGAGCCGCCTCGGGTTCGGGGCCGAGGTTGTCGCCGGAGTCGGCACCGTGGACCTTGCCGAACGTGTGGCCGCCGGCGATGAGCGCGACCGTCTCCTCGTCGTTCATCGCCATACGGCTGAACGACTCGCGGATGTTCTCCGCCGACGCGAGCGGGTCCGGCTGGCCGTCCGGCCCCTCCGGGTTCACGTAGATGAGTCCCATCACGGTGGCACCGAGCCCCTCCTGCAGCTCGCCGTCCTCGTCGAAGCGCTCGGACGCCTCCCACTCGTCCTCTGGGCCCCAGTCGACGGCCTCGTCGGGTGCGAAGTCGTCCTCGCGCCCACCGGCGAAGCCGAACGTCTCGAACCCCATCGACTCCATGGCGACGTTCCCGGACAGGACGAGCAGATCGGCCCACGAGAGGTTGCGGCCGTACTTCTGCTTGACCGGCCAGAGCAGCCGGCGCGCCTTGTCGAGGTTCGCGTTGTCGGGCCAGCTGTTGATCGGCGCGAAGCGCTGTCTCCCGCCGGCGGCACCGCCACGGCCGTCGCTGGTGCGGTACGTGCCGGCGCTGTGCCACGCCATCCGGATGAAGAGCGGCCCGTAGTGGCCGTAGTCGGCCGGCCACCACTCCTGTGACGTCGTCATCACCTCCTCGATGTCCGATTTCACCGCCTCGAGGTCGAGCTGCTCGAACGCCTCGGCGTAGTCGAACTCCTCGTCCATCGGCCCCGGTCGGTGCGCGTTCCGGTCGAGAACCGTCAGATCCAGCTGATTCGGCCACCAGTCGTGGTCGGTGCCTGTCATCGACGATCGGTTTTCGCGTCCGCCTGTTAAAGTTGCCTATTGCGAAGAATAATTTGTCTAATCTGAATGTATATTTTTCATTTGTGGTAATTCGATCGCTCCGACCGGTTCCCACGGAGATTGGAACTCGGATGGTACACAATCGTTACGAAACAATATCGCCCCGATACAAACTGATTAATAGCTCTCTTCGAACCCTGCACACGTCGATATGAGCACCGAAAGACACTACGAGCGCGAGTTCGTCCGGACGTTCTTCACCTCCCCGACGGCGGTGGAAGGCGAGGACGACTCCGCGAAGATGCTGCGGAGCGCCGCCGGTCTCCGGGGGATGCAGGCACCGGACACCTGGATCCCGGACAACGAGGACGCGACCGCGCCCTCGATGCGTGACGAGGGCGTCGAGAACATCGTCGACGTCGTCGCCGAACACGGGGCGGCGTTCCCGGGCGAGATCCACCCGCGGGTCGTCTGGCACCGCGACGACCCCTCGACACGCTACGCGGGCTTCCGGATGATGCTGGAGATCGCCGACCCCGAAAACGGCGCGGTCGACCACATCGACGGGTTCGTCATCCCCGAGGTCGGCGACATCGACGACTGGAAGAAGGCCGACGAGTTCTTCACCATCGTCGAGAACGAGCACGGTCTCGAGGAGGGAAGCCTCTCGATGTCCGTCATCGTCGAGAGCGGCGAGGCCGAACTCGCCATGGGCGACCTCCGCAAGGAGATGGGTCGGCCGTCGAACAACCTCGAACGGCTGTTCATGCTGGTCGACGGTGAGGTCGACTACACCAAGGACATGCGGGCCATGACGCCGACGGGATCGCTCCCCCCGTGGCCCGAGCTGCGGCACAACACCTCCCGTGGAGCCAGCGCCGCCGACCTCGTCGCCGTCGACGGGCCGTACGACGACATCCGCGACGTCGAGGGCTACCACGAGCGGATGGTCGACAACCGGGCGAAGGGGATGATCGGCATCTGGTCGCTGACGCCGGGACAGGTCGTCGAGGCGAACCGGTCGCCGCTCCCACCGAAGACCGGGAGCTGGCTGCTGGAGGTCGACGGCGAGGACGTCGAACTCGAGGCGGTGGACGGCAAACAGGTGTACGACGGGGACGAGGTCGAACTCGACGCGCTCGGTGACGATCGGTACGAGCTGGAGGTCGGCGACGACGAGATGGAACTCGACGCCGACGGCCTGCGCGAGGAACTGCTGGCCCTGACGTCGTACGTCCCCAGCATGGACGACATCGTCGACTCCATGGAGGAGTTCGAGGCGGCCAAGGAGGCCGGGAAAGGTGCCATCGCCATGACCCAGTCGGCGACCCTGGTCATCGACGGTGTCGAGATCGACATCAGCAAAGACCGCATGTGGGACGAGGCGACCTACCAGGCCGCCCAGACGCCGATCGCGCTGTTCCAGGACGTCTACGAACACCGACCGGACCAGCACGAGGAACTCGAGGAGATGTACGGTGCGGACGTCGTCGAGCGGGCGACGTCGGTCGGCAACTGAGCCCGCCGTCACCGCACTCGTCTTGCCGCGGCCGTCGGCTGGCATCGGTCGCTGACGCCAGTCGGTTCCGTTCGACCGGGCCACCCTGTCGCAACTGGTTTGTTTCCACACCGACTACTGTGCGCTGCACACCGCAGTCCCCGCCCGAGTACGCCTACGAGGGCGCGATGACGCGCGGAGAACCCCGGTGTGGCACATGAGGGCCCGCTCACACCTGGTTTCGACCGAACGTGGGCCGCCCGGCACGAGGGTTTCCCGGTTGACACGGCACGCAGCCCAGGGATGATACCGGTCGTTAGTGTTCCGGGCGTACACTTCGAGTATGCTCTTAGAAATATTTGTGAATAATATAGCTCGATTCAGTTGCGATCTACCGATGAGTCCGGTTCTTTGGTAGTAACCGCTCTTCCTACTGGATTCTGATCACCTGCGTCTAATCTGACGGCGAAGCAACTCCCCGCCCACGTACCCGATACAGCCGAATAAACACCCCCATGAGACGATGAGGAAATCGAGGTCGAAGAGAAAACCCAATCGCTCTGTGACGGTGAACCCTCGGTATAGGAAGAACACTTCGACAAGCCCTGTGGAGAAAAACACGAAACAGGAACTGGCAAGACCCAGAATGAACTCGCGACGGAAGTACGCGATTACACTAGACGATATTATTGCGATGAGTGTCGCAATGAACGGGGGGCTCGGGCCACCCCACGAAACAAACGAAGCAGAGCCGAAGACGCCTGTTAGATAACCGATTGCGACGACGAATGAGATGGCGAGAGACCCGATTATTGATGTCCTCAAGTCCACATCGTTACTCCCAAAGAGAACTTCGGCCCAGTACATTCCAAGCCCCGACTTTGTAACCTGTAATTGTAGTTTTTCTGTCTAAGACTCGGCGTATTGCGAATGCACACCGAGTGAGTGTTTGGTCGTTGATTGCCTGCTGAACTCACCTTCTGTATTCAGCAGGCAATTGCTGACGATATGGTGACAGGACATCGACATCCACGACTCGGAATCCGTTCGTGCCAAGATCATTCCTGAAGTAGATTACATGTGTCGACCTTCTTCGGTCAGTGGGCTATCCCGGCTAGTCCGACTGTTCGAAGAATCTGGATAGATGTGAGATGTTTGGATAGCCACCGACCAAACGCTTATTCGACGCGTTGCGCTATCCGTAGCTAGAATGGCCAGTTCGACCAGAGACGGAGCGACTCACACCGACGAGATTCGTCTGTGGCGCGAGGACGATTGGTGGGTCGCCAAACACGTCGAAACCGGAGTCACGACGCAAGGCCAGTCCAGAACGGCTGCACTAGAAAACCTCGACGAGGCGGTTGCGCTCCACAACGACGAGATCGGGAGAGATCCGACCGACGAGGAACTCCGTGAGATGGGAATCGACCCGGCCGACAACAGGACCGGTGACCGGGACGCACCAGACGTGCTCGACTAATCGATGGGGAGACGGACGTTCTCCGGCACGGAAGTCGTGAAGGTGCTGGTCAACGTCGGGGGCTTCGAGTGGCGACGGACGACTGGCGATCACGCACAACTGTACTACGAGCACCCCACGAACGAGGACGACCGACGGCGAGTCACGGTTCCGTTACACGACGAGCTTCGGACCGGAACGCTCCGTGGCATCGCCGACAGTGCCGGGGCCAACGACTTCGACGCGTTTTGTGAGTGGATCGACCGCCACGCCTAATCAGGACGGACGGGATGACATCCGATAGCCATACCGGCGACCGTACCCCGCTCGACGACGTGATGGACGATATTCGTCGAGAACTGGTGCTACGAGTCGCCAAGGCAGACCGGGAGAAACACCGCGACATCTACGACGCGCTCGAACACGAATAGTTCTCTCACGACCTTCGGTTCCCGACTCACAGAGTCCCAGTGTTTCACTTCCACCGAGCCTACTAGTAGAAGCTCGCCCGGTAGTGTTCCGGGTGTACATTTCGAGTATGCTCTTAGAATCATCAGTGAATAATATGTATATGTTCAGTTACGGTCTATCGTCGAGATCGATTCTTCCGTAGTAACCGCTCTTCCTACCGAATCTTGGAAACAGTCGGTGATAACGAGCTTGGAATGAGGTCTCCCGAGAGTACTGACATCTGTCAGCGTTGGATGGTCGTGCTGCATACAGGGCGTATATCGAGTATGGTGCGAACGCTTTTCTGCAAGAGGGATGTCACGCTAGTGAATGGATGACTTGTCTACTGAGCGAGTTCTCGCCGATCTCGAACTCACTCGCGGGCTTACGATTCAGATGCTGGCAATCGGCACGCTGGGAATGCTCGTCGGGTGGACGCTCTTTAGTGGCCTCTACCAGTTCACAACCGGTAACGCTGTAACGTTTCAATTTGCGCCGGTATCGGTCGGTTGGCTTGCAACCCCACTGAACATCCTCGTCCTCGTGTTTCTTGGGACCGCGGTTCTCGCACCCCACGAGTGGCTACATGGGCTCGCAATCAGATACTACGGTGGCGAGCCTCGCTACGGTGTCGGTGTCGCTCACTTCGTTCTCCCATATGCGTATGCGACGACCGATCACGAGTTCACGCGCAACCAGTTCATCGTGGTTCTCTTGACGCCCCTCGTCGTGATGACACTCGTCGGTATCCCCCTGATGATCCTTCTCGAGTGGGGCTGGCTGGCCATTCCACTGACACTGAATGCCGCTGGCGCGGTCGCGGACATCTGGATGACACTGATGGTAGTGAGCTACCCGGTACACATTCGTATCGTTGATCACGAACGCGGCGTCAGAATCCTTGGGAAGGACAGTGATCGTCCGCGTTCGCTGTCGATTACGTCGCTCGTCTGGGACGCACTCTCCGGTGCGGCGGTGGCGTTGTTTGTCGTGGGGATTCTCCTGGCACTTGGTGGTCCAATACTCCTCTCGGCGCTCGGAGTCGAATCGATGACGGTCGGGAAGCCGGGGACGATTACGTACCTCTTCGCGTTCGTCAACACCGCAGAAGAAATCTCGATCAGTGTCGGTCCGGGTGTCCTGAGTGTGGGTGGTCTGCTTGGATTGCTGTATGCGTTCGTGCGGAGCTATCGTCGAGGCAAACGGTCACTCACGGACACCGCGTAGCACATCCACCGATGAGGTACAACGGCTACGCTGAAGGAACAAGGGTAGACTGCCGGGGACACAGTCCGTATCTGTCCCCACTGTCTCTCGAAGGCCGGTAAGCCCATTACCGCACGGCGACACTTCCATACTACTTACTCATGGAGAAGACCCCACTGTTCCGAGAAGTGCAGCGGTTTCGCCAGCCGTGGCTCTGGGCACTCCTCGGCGGTATCGCGCTTCTTATGCTCGTGTTGGGACCCATTTCGTGGAGCGGGCTCGTCGTCGTCGGTGCGGTCGCTGGACTTCTGTACAGCCTTCGTCTCGAAACCGAAGTGAGAGCTGACGGCATCTATCTCAAAATGTGGCCGCTTCATCGGTCGTTCCGTCGGGTACAATGGACGGAGATTGAACGCTACGAGCCCGAAGAGTACAGACCAATTCGTGAGTTCGGTGGGTGGGGCATTCGCTGGGCACCCGGGAAGATCGCGTACAACGTACATGGCAACCAAGGGATTCGGATTTTGCGAACGAACGGACGCGTAGTGCTTATCGGATCACAGCATCCAGAGGAATTTGTAAAGACAATTGACGAGGCAGTACAGTAGTATCCTCGTTTCCGCTTGACCGCCACCAAGAACGAAGAGATAACAGAATTAGATTGCATGTGCCGAGTTCCGATTGGCGTGTCGTATTGTCTGAGTTCACGGCTCAATTCGTTCGATTTTTACTTCCACCGAGCCTACTAGTAGAAACTCGGCCGGTAGTGTTCCGGGCGTACACGTCGAATTCACCGGCAGTGGCTTCGTTGTGGACGTATTCTCGTGACATTAGTGCTCACCCGCGTGCGAGGTGTATCAGCTCACGACCGAATCCCTACGCGAGACGTCCTACTATCTCAGACCAACAGAGCCAGTTCGACGCGAGATGGGAGCCCGCACGAAGCGGAGATTCGGCTGTGGCGTGAGGACGACTGATGGGTCGCCAAAGACGTCGAAAACGGTGTCACCACGCAAGGGCAGTCTCGGGAGGCTACACTGGCAAACCTTGACGAGGCGGTCGCGCTCCACAACGACGAGGTTGGGAGAGCGCCGACCGACGAGGAACTCCGTGAGGTGGGTTCAGCCCCCGGACAACACGACTGGTACACAGGAGCCGCCGGACGTACTCGAGTAATCGATGGGGAGGAGGGCGTTCTCCGGCCGAGAATGGTGAAAGTACTGGTCAACGTCGGTGGATTCGAGTGGCGACGAACGACTGGCGACCACGCCCAGTTGTACTACGAACATCCGACGAGCGAAGCCGACAGACGGCGGGTCACGGTTCCATTACACGACGAACTTCGAGCAGGGACGCTCCGTAGTATCGCCGACAGCGCGGGTGCGAGGGATTTCGAGGAGTTCTGTGAGTGGCTCGACCGTAACTCGTAGTTCCCACTGCGACCGTGAGCGGGTTCAGAGTACATCGGTTCTCACGCACACTCTACTAGTCGTTCGTCGATCGGTAGTGTTCCGGGCGATATTCGTTTGATTGCAGGTCACGAGTCCGAAGCCGGGGATCGATCGAGACGGACCGGGACGAACGTGACGAGGTCAGGTGCCGCCCGACGGCTCACAGGTCGGCGACGTCCTCGATGGCGTCGGTCAGCGCCCTGATCGATTCCACGTCGTGTTCGCCCATGTGGCCGATCCGGAACGTCTTTTCGCCGAGCGCCGATCCGTACCCGTTCGAGAAGACGTAGTCGTACTGCTCGGAGACCGCGTCGATGGTCGCGGCGACGTCGATACCGCGCGTGTTCTCGATGCAGCTCACGGTCTGTGACTCGTAGCCCGCCTCGGGGAAGGTATCGAAGTGCTCGCGAGCCCACTCGCGGGTGTACTCGGCCATCTCCCGGTGGCGTCGGTCGCGCTCGGCGTGTCCCTCGTCGAGCATGTGTTTCATCTGTTTTCGGTAGGCGAGCATGATCGGGATCGCCGGGGTGGAGTGGGTCTGTCCCTTCCGATCGTAGTAGTCCAGACACCGCTGGAAGCCACCGTACCACGACGCCGACTCTTTCTCCAGTTCGCGCTCGTAGGCGGCGTCGCTGACGACGCAGGTCGTCAGCCCCGGCGGCATGGCGAACGCCTTCTGCGAGGAGTTGAAGATGACGTCGATGCCGTGGGCGTCGATGTCGACGTAGTCGCCGCCGAGCGACGACACCGCGTCGACGACGAAGTAGGTGTCGGGGTAGTCGGCGACGACGTCGCCGATCTCTTCGATCGGGTTTCTGACTCCCGTGGAACTCTCGTTCATGACGCAGCCCACGACGTCGTAGCCGGTGTCGCTCTCTTCGAGTCGCTCTCGCACGTCCTCGGGTTTGACCGCCGTGCCCCACTCGTACTCGAGTCGGTCGACGGTCTTGCCGAGTCGCTCGGCGACGTTGGCGAAGCGTTCGGAGAAGCTCCCGTTGGTCGCACAGAGGATGTGCTCGTCGACGAGGTTGAGCGTCGCCGCCTCCCAGAACTCCGTGCCCGACGCCGTGAGGACGATGACGTCGTTGTCGGTGCCGAGGAACTCCTTCGTGTCCTCGACGATGGTCGTGTAGAGGTCGGTCATGCGTTCCATGCGATGTCCGAACATGGGCTGACACATCGCCTCGATGACGTCCTCGCGCACCTCGGTCGGACCCGGGATGTACAGCGTCTTGTCGCGGTAGTCGTCCGTGTACTCGCGTTTGTCGGTCACGTGTTCCACCTGAGTACCGATGGCTGGGTGGGGGGATGTCATGGTACTTTTGATTCCGCGCTGAACACGGGGAGGGAGAGACGTGGCCAGTGAGACGGAGGGAGAGACGTAGCCAGTCGGGTCGGGAGTGGTCGTCACGGCGTTCGTCTCCGTCCTCGGGCGACCACCCTGCCACGAGACGTCGCGCCCCCTCCGGCGCGACGCTCATCAGCCCGTCGTCGTGGATCGCCTCGGCGATCGCGGGGAACCGGCCGCGGGAGGCGCCGTCCACCTCGCGGAGTCGGGACGACAGTCGCAGACCATCGCGGACGTCGACGACGCGTTCGACGATCGCCGCGGCGAGGTGCCCGCGCTGGCGCACCAGTTGCGAGTGTCGGACGGTGTGGCGTTCGTCCGGGGCGAACACATGCGAGACGCGATCCGACAGCTTGGTCTCGAGGCGGCGACTGTTCTGGCGAAACACCGGTACACGGTTACAACGGCCCTTATGAACTGGCATCGGAGCCACCCGGATCACGGGGGTGCCGGTGACGCGCCCGTGCGTGCTGTGTGACCGTATCCGTACGCGGAGTCGATTATATTTTGTGTGTTGTATATTTACAGGGGTTCGTGTATATATACCAGAGCGTTCATGTCCTCTGCCCGTGCTGACGTAGGGTATGACTGCCGCGGGGGACGACGCGTCTGTGTCGGCGGGGACGGAGCAGCTCACCGAGGAACTCAACCCAGAGATCGGGCTCGTCGGTGCTCTGGCCATCGGCGTCGGGACGATGATCGCCGCGGGCATCTTCGTCCTCTCTGGGCTGGCCGTCACCAACGTCGGCGCAGTCGCCATCGGCTCGTTCCTCCTCGCCGCGGTGATCGCGGGGTTCACCGCCGCCGCGTACGCCGAGTTCTCCTCGATCTACCAGGAGAGCGGCGGCGGCTACATGTTCGTCGCGAACACGTTCGACAGCGACGTCACGTACATCATGGGCTGGACGATGATTCTGGGCTACCCCGCGAGCGCAGCGTTCTACCTGGCGAGTTTCTCCGAGTGGTTCTTCCGGTTCATCTACCCGATCCTGGACGTGCCCGAGGCGCTGCCCTTCTGGATTCCCGGCCTCGCCATCCTCGGGCTGTTGATCCTCATCAACCTCAAGGGGACCGAGGAGTCGACCCAGTTCCAGATCATCGTCACCCTGCTCAAGGTCGTCCTGCTGTTGTTTTTCCTCTGGGGCGGGCTCCAGACGTTCGACTCGGCCGTCGTCGCGATCTCGGTCGCCGAGAACATCGACAAGGTGGCCCAGATCGGGCTCACGAGCGCGCTGGTGTTCATCACGTTCTTCGGCTTCTCGGCGATCACGACCAACGCCGAGGAGATCAAAGACCCCGGGCGGACGATCCCCCGGGCGATCTACCTCAGTATGGGGATCGTGACGGTCATCTACGCCCTCGTGGTGCTCGTCATCGTCCTCGCGGTCAACAACGCCGCGTTCCTCGACTTCCTCACCCAGAACGTCGACCTCGGCGGTCTCGACCCCGCGGCGTTCGTCGGCGAGAACGGCGAGGTGTCGATGGGGTACGCCGCACAGTACTACCTCGGCCCGATCGGGTTCAACGTCATCATCGTCGGGGCGCTCTTCTCGATGCTGTCGGCGGCGAACGCGACCATCATGGCCGGGTCGCGCGTGAAGCTCTCGATGGCCCGGCGGAGCCACCTCCCCCGCGGATTCGAGGACATTCATCCTGACTTCAACACCCCGTACAAAGCCGTCCTCCTGACGGGCGGGCTGATCCTGGTGTACATCGTCGTCTTCGCCATCGTCTTCGGAGAGACGGCCGGGACCGAACCCCTGTTCGGGCTCCACCTCGGGATCGAGGGGCTGGCACAGTTCGCCAACTTCCTCCTCCTGAGCGGGCTGAGCATCGTCAATATCGCGCTCATCCAGTCGCGACGGAAGTACCCCGACCTCGAGCGCGGCTTCAGGGTCCCGCTCGTCCCGTTCGTCCCCATCGTCGCCGTCCTCGCCAATGTCGGCCTCCTGCTCAACGTCGGCCTCGTCGCCTTCGCCATCGGGCTCGGCGTCGAACTCGTCGGCGTGGCCGTCTGGTTCACCTGGAAGAGTCAGAAGCCGCCCGTCGAACGCCTCGAACGCGAAACCCCGACAGCCGTCGCCGAGTACAAGGCGTCGGGAGAGGGGTATCAGGTCGTCGTCCCGATCGCGAACCCACGGAACGCCGCACAGCTGATGCGGACGGCGACGACGCTCGCCGCCGAGAACGACGGCGAGGTCCTGGTGATGAGCGTGGTCACTGTCCCCGAACAGACGCCGCTGTCACGCGGCCGCGAGCGCACGGACGAGAAGCGCGACGTGCTGAACTACGCCATGTCGATCGCCGACGAGGAGGGCGTCCCCGTCAGCGGGACGATCAGGATCGGCCACAACGCCGCCTCGGCCATCCTGAACACGATCATCCAGCACGACAGCGACGCCGTCGTCGTCGGCTGGAAGGGGAGACGAACCCAGCGACGCGACGTGGTGCTCGGGACGAACGTCGACCGGATCGTCGCCGAAGCCCCCTGCGATGTCTACGTCGAGAAGTTCGGGATGCGAGCCGACGGGGAGATCGACTCGATCCTGCTGCCCACCTCCGGCGGGCCGCACGCCGCGCTCGCGGTCGAGACCGCCGAGGCCGTCGCCAGACGAACGGGCGCGACCATCCACGCGGTGTACGTCCTCCCGCTGGACGCGGACGACGAGATACGCCAGCAGGGCCAGTCGATGCTTTCGACCGCGACAGAGAGCATCGACGACGTACCGGTCGAAACGACCCTGCTGGAGGGCGACGACGTCGTGTCTGCACTCGTCGACGAGAGCGCGAACCACGACCTGACCATCATCGGGGCCACCCGAGAAGGGGTGTTCCAGAAGTTCCTCTTCGGGACGATTCCGGAGACTGTCGCAGAGCGGGCCCAGACGACCGTCATCATGACGAAGCGCTCGCTCCCGGTCGGAGAACGGCTCCAGCAGTCGGTCACGAAGCTCCAGGAGCGAGCGACGGGGTACACCGACCCGCTGGAGGTGAACGACGTCGATTGATCGACGTCGAAGCGCGGCCGTTCGTCGGAGAGTCACATCTCTCACGATCGACGAGAGCTCCGAACGCTCCGAGGGTAGCAGTGGGTCGACCGTCTCGACTGTCCACACGGAGCCGGCACGCCGTACGGCAGGCTCGACGAGTGCCTCTCGTCGGGTCGGCACACACGCCCTTCCGTCGGGTCGGCACACACGCCCTTCCGTCGAGTCGGCACACACGCTCTTCCGTCGAGTCGGCACACAAGCCCTTCCTGTCGACCGGCACACACGCCCTTCCTGTCGACCGGCACACACGCTTTTTACCGACCGCCCGTGAGTCACGTCCATGCAGACACGCCCACTGGGCGAGACCGGCCACGACAGCACGGTCATGACCTTCGGCGCGATCGCGCTCAACTGGCTCGAACAGGAGGGCGCGGACCAGCTGGTCGAACTCGTGCTCGACCGTGGCGTCAACCACTTCGACGTCGCACCGACGTACGGCGACGCCGAACTCAAGCTAGGTCCCAAACTCCGCCAGCACCGTGACGAGATCTTCCTCGGCTGCAAGACGCAGGAACGGGGATACGAGGGAGCACGGCGGAAGCTCGACCGGTCGCTCACCCGCCTCGGGATCGACACGATCGACCTCTACCAGATCCACGGACTGGAGTACGAGGACGAGCTCGACGAGATCACTGCCGAGGGGGGTGCGCTCGAGGCGATTCGGGAGGCCAAACGCGATGGACTCGTCGACCACGTCGGTCTGACCAGCCACGGCGACCCCGGCCTGATCCTCGACGCCATCGACCGCATCGACGACCTCGAGACGGTGATGTTCCCGCTGAACCCCGTCGTCGCGGGCAAGGACGACGCCGAACACGACTACGAGGCGGTGCTCGACCAGGCCGAGGAGGCGGGGATCGGCACGCTCGGCATCAAGGCGTTCGCGAAGGGTCCGTGGCCCGCGACCGACGACCTCCCCGAGGAGGACCGACCGTACGCCAACTGGTACGAGCCGATCGACACACCCGACGAGATCAGGGCACGGTTCGACTTCGCAGCCGCGCAGGGGCTGTCGACCGTCGTCAGTCCCGGCGATCCGAAGCTAGTCGCGATGGTGCTCGACGCGGCCACGCGCTACGACGGGATGGACGAGGCCGCCCAGCGGTCGCTGATCGAGCGGCTCCGTCACGAACGGAGTCCCGTCCCCGAACAGCTCCACCACTGACGCGCCGGCGACGAGAGTCACCGATGGACGTCCCGACCACGGTCACGACGGCCCTCGCCGACCGTCCGGTGTCGGGCGCGGTCTGTCTCGACGCCGGTGCAGGCGTCGGCAACACGACCGCGGGCCTGCTCGCGGCCGGTGCCCGGCGGGTGTACGCCGTCACGAACGACCCGGGCCACGCACGCGCCGTCGACGAACGGCTGGGCGACGACGATCGGCTCGTCGTCTTGGAGGCCGACGTTCGCGCCCTCCCGCTCGCGGCCGACGCGATCGACGTCGTCACCGCTCACGGCCTGTTCAACGTGCTCGAACCCCGGACACTCGACGCGACCGCGACCGAACTGACACGCGTGACGGCCCCCGGTGGACACCTCGTCGTCGACGACTACGAACCGCTCCCCGACGCCGCCGCCGTCGGCGACCTGTTCGCGCTGGAGAACGCGGCGACCGAACTCGCCGACGGCCGACCCGCGCTCACCTTCTATCCCGCCGACGTCCTCCGCCGGCTGTTCGTCGGCTCGGGGTGGACGTTCGACCGGGGGTCGACGCTACTGGATCCGGTGCCGTGGACGAGGACCCACGTCAAGGCACACGCGGCTGCGACGCGGGAGGCGGCGGCGCGGCTGCCGGAGGGACTGGAGGCCGAGCTACGCGCCGAGACCGATCGCCTCGTCGACGCCGTCGACCGGGAGTCGGTCGGGGAGATGTACAGCCTCGCGTTCCGGCTGCCGGCCCGACAGCGCGGGCGACACACGGACATGTGAGGCGTCGACGGCAGCGGGGAACGTCGCCGCAGGAGATCGCCGTCTGGTGGGAGACGACGCGCACCATGGAGGCACGCGGAGGGTGTCGAGGGGTGCGAGGCGGCTGTCGGTCACGGTCGAGCGGCCCTCCTCACGACGTCGTGCGCACACCTGTTTCTCCACGAACAGGTATTTCACCCCGGCGGACGGGGGGTGAGTATGAGCCGACATCCGCCGGATAGGACCGTCGTCACTGGCGTGCTCGCCGGACTGGTCCTCCTCGGCGGGTGTCTCGGCGGGCTCGGTGCGCCGACCGATGACGCCGTGGGTCCGAAGGAGTACCCCGATCGGCCACCCACGGTCGACGCCGAGACGGCCGGGCCGTACGTCGCGGCCTACGAGGAGGCGTACCGCCACAACCGTATCGTCGAGGAGGAGACCGAGACGATCCAGGAGGTCGTCGTCGGGGCGGGCGTCGTCTCCGCCACGGAGCGGGGCGACGGCTACGAGGTCGTCGTCTCGGTCGGCTTCTACTGGACGTTCGGCGACGACGGCTCCGGCCAGCCGACCGGAATCGCCGACGGTCGACCGTACGAAGCGACCTACTTCGTGAACGCGACCGCGACCGAGCGGCTGGGGGATACGCTCTGAGGGGTCGACCGAACCAACGATGTTCACCAGAGAGATCCACACCGAACGCGAGATCGACGCGCCCCCGGAGCGGGTCTGGGAGGTCCTCACCGACTTCGCGGCCTACGGGGCGTGGAACCCACAGATCACGGCCGTCGAGGGCGTCGCCGTGGAGGGAGCCGACGTCGACCTCACGGTCCAGCACCGCGGCCGCGAGCGCTCCATCACGGCGACGATCACCGCCGTCGAACCGGCGCGCCGGCTGGAGTGGGTCGCCTCCCTCGGCGGGCCGTGGTTGTACGAGGGGCGGCACACGTTCGAGCTCCGCGCGCACGACGGCGATCGGACGGAGTTCGTCAACCGGGAGCACGTCTCGGGCATCACCGCCCCCCTGATCGTCCGACCGGGTTCGGACGAGGCGTACGAGGCGATGAACCGGGCGCTCGCCGAGCGAGTGCGGGCGCTCGAACGGGACGACACACCGTGAACACGTTTATCGGGCCGGGGAAAGAGGTCGTCGCATGGCCGTCGGAGGCGACCTCCTCGTCGCCGTGCTCATCACGGGAGGTATCGGGCTCTTCTTGCTCGGTGCTGGACTCCGCGAGGCGTACCTGGCCGTTCGCCTCTGGCGGAAGCGTGCCGTCCCGATCGGTGAGCTCGACGACGCCTCCGGGACGGTCACCGTCTCGGGACGCGCGGAACGGATCGACGAGACGGTCCGCGGGCCGCTGACCGGACGGGACTGTCTCGGCTACGCCTGGCGTGTCGTCGGACTCCGGACCGTCCGCGGGTTCGACGGCCGCGTCGAACAGTCGTTCCACCAGCTCGGTCGAGGGCAGGAGGCGGTGCGGTTCCGGCTCCGAGACTACAGCGGGAGCGTGGTCGTCGATCCGGTCGGCGCGACGCTCCGCCTGAACGAAGAACACGTCACGGATCCGGTTCGAGACCCGGTCGAACGGGGCGACGTCTCGCTGTCCGGACTCTCTCACGACGGCCCGCGCCAGTACTACGAAGCGCGGATCGACGACGGCGAGACCATCGTCGTCCAGGGGCGCGTTCAGCCTACCGCGGATCCGCGGCTCGACGTCGAGAAGATCGGGGTACAGCTGTCTGGACGGGGCTTGTACATCGCCGACTCGGACCGGTCACGCGCGGTTCGGCGATCCGCCCTCGCGGCCGTCGTGTCGCTCCTCCTCGGCTTCGGGGCGCTCGCGGTGCTTGCTCTCATCGTCGGGGTGGGTCCCCTGTGAACGCGCACCGTTCTCCGGGGGCGAGCTGAATACGTGTCGCGCCTCGCCGCCGCTCCGACGCTCGACCCCCGCCGGTCGGCGCTTCCCGCGACCGCCGTCTTCGCCCTCGGACTGGGACTGTTCCTCCTCGACGCGACGTCAAACCCTCGTCCGGGACCGGTCGCGTACCTCCTGACGCCGACGCCCGTCGCCGTCCTGCTGTACGTCCGCGACCGTCCGACCACGGGCCGCCGCCGTCTCCTCGCGCTCGGCGCGTGGGGATTCGTCGGAACGACCGCCGCCGGCCTGCTCACGGTCCTCGTCGCGCTCGGCACGCGCCTCCCCCGGCCGTACGAGGCGTGGGAGTTCTTCCTCCTCGACCTCGGCGTGTTCCTCTGGTTCGTGGTCGCGCTCGCCGGCGCGTTCGTCGTGGCGGCGCGGCAACACGGGAGACGCGAGCGCCTGGCGCTCGCGGCCGGACCGGTCGCCCAGTTCGGAGGGTTCCTCCTGACGACGTTCCTCACCGCCGAGGCGGTGGTGCTGTTCGGGGTCGTCGTCCCGTCGTTCGCGTGAAGGGGATCGGACTCGTTCGTACAGTGGGTGCAGGACTCGCTCGCACAGTGGGTGCAGGACTCGTTCGTACAGTGGGTGCAGGACTCGTTCCGTGACGGCGAAACCAGGGTTTACCCTCGGTGCGCGAGTCGTCGGCCACGTGCCGTCCACGCGCAGGCGCGTCCGCCGACTCACGCCGGCGGCGCTGGTGCCGGGGTGTGCCGCACCGACGGCGACCGAGCCCTTCGATGGACGGTACTCGTGAGGATTCGAGGAGCGCGTCTTCGCCCCCTGCGGAGGCGACGAACGGTGGTGGGTGGCCGACGACGCCGAACTGGTCGCACGTCACCGCGAACTCGCCGACGGGTGCGAGCCCGTGTACGCACAGCTGTACGGCGAACTCAGCGACCGAGGGGGCGACGGACAGAGCGGACAGTCCCCCGACAGCCCCGGGTGACGCGGGTGGTGGCAGTGAGACGGACGACCGAAGCGGACTGTCGGCCCGGATTCGACCCTGGGGAGTGACGACGACAGTGGGTGGACGTCGTGCAGAACGTGTCCGGGTGCGAGCCGCTACCCGACGAGGCCCAGTATCCATCGAGCGACTTCGGAGGTGGCGAACAGCCCACCCTCGACCCGGGAGAGCTGTCGGCCGGTCCACAGCGCCGCGACCATCAGCACCGAGACGACCGTCAGCCAGGCGACGGTCTGTAGCACGTCGGGGCCGACCGAAAGCGGCCGGATGACGGCCGAGAGACCCATGATCCCGAGGACGTTGAAGACGTTCGAGCCGACGACGTTGCCGACAGAGACACCGAGGCGACCGCGCCGCATCGCGACCAGCGAGACGGCGAACTCCGGCGTCGAGGTGCCGGCGGCGACGATCGTACTGCCGATCACCAGGTCAGAGACGCCCGCGCCACGGGCCAGCGCCGAAGCCGCACCCACCAACAGGTCCCCGCAGACGAGCACCACCCCGAGTCCGACGACGAGCAAGAGCGCGTCGCGGCCACGGAAGTCGACACGCTCGGTCAGCGCAGTCGAAACGGCGTTCGGCGGGTTCGTGGCCGCGTCGTCGGCCCCCACGTCGGCCGATCCGGAGGCGTCGACCGACGACGGCTCCGATGTCGTTGTCGCTGTCGATGCGGATTCCGATGTCGACGTCGATGCTGTCGGCGTCTCGGTGGTCGTCCGGAGGAGGTAGCCCGTGTAGGCGACGAACAGCCCGACCAGCAGCGCTCCTTCGAGCCGACTGACGACCCCGTCGAACAGCACCGCACCGCCGAGGAGCGTGCTCGCGACCAGAACGACCCCGTCGCGGTGGACCAGCGACCGCTCGATGGGGACGACCCGGACCAGCGAGACGACGCCGAGGATAAAGGCGAGGTTGTAGACGTTCGAGCCGACGACGTTGCCGACGGCGATGGCACCCAGGCCGGCCAGCGCCGCGTCGACGCTGACCACGAGTTCGGGCGCGGAGGTCCCGGCGGCGACGACGGTCAGCCCGATAGTGAGTTCCGAGAGTCCCAGGCGACGCGCGAGGCGAATCACGGTGTCGACCAGGAGCCGGGCACCGAGCCAGAGCCCCCCGATCGTCAGGACGACGATTCCGAGCTGGACGACGGTCGGTGGCAGTGCCGTACCCATCGGAGTCGAGCGAAGCGTGTCGTGGGGGGAACAAAAAACCGGGGCGTTCGAGGAGATCAGCGGGCGGGCGTGACGTTCAGGTTGCTGCGGAGCAGGTTCTCCGGGTCGTACTCGGTCTTGAGCTCCGCGAGGCGAGCGAGGTTGTCGCCGTACGCCATCTGCGACCGTTCTTCACCGGAGACGAAGCCGGGGAAGCCGGGGTAGAACCCTTCGAGCGTCGCCGCCGACTCGCGGAGATCGCGCCAGGTCGACTCGGACCACACGAGGTGTGCCTCGTCGGCAGCGGGGTCGCGCCAGGTCGTGTCGATGGAGACGAGGAATTCGGCGTCACGCCAGGCGTAGGCGGTCTCGTCGGCGGCGACGTCGCTCACCGCGCCGCCGAGGTGCCAGGCCGTCACCGCCACCTCGTGGCCGGGGGCGGACTCGCCGGCTGCCGCGATCCGACCGATCAGGTCGTCCGACAGCTCCGAGGCGTACAGCGAGTGCCACGAGTAACGGTTTCCGGAAGGGAACATCTCGTTGGCGATCTCGTGGACGGCCAGGAACGGCATCGGGGCGCTGAGGTCCATCGCGGGCTCACCCATCTCGCGGAGGGGGGCGAGCGCCGTCTCACCCTCGGCAACGTCGCCGGCGTAGACGCCGAAGAACATCACGATGGGCGCGCCGTGGAACTCCTGCGGGACGAACGGGAACGGCGGGACGAACGTCCGGAGGGCCATCGAGGTCACCTCGTCGGGGGCGTCGGCGACGAACTCGCGGTAGCGTCGGAAGATATCCGACGTCGTCTCCGCGTCGGGAGCCGGGTACGCGACCTGCGCGACCGCGACCTCCGGGCCGAGTTCGAAGCAGTCGAACTCGTAGCTCGTGACGACGCCGAAGTTTGCGCCGCCGCCGCGGAGGCCCCAGAACAGCTCCGGGTTCTCCGTCTCGCTGGCGGTCAGCACGTCGCCGTCGACGGTGACCAGTTCGACGGAGTGGAGGCCGTCGACACCCAGCCCGTGCTTACGTCGGACCCAGCCGATGGCACCGCCGAGCGTCGAGCCGGCGACGCCGTTGTGTGCGGCGCTCCCGCAGGCGATGGCGAGGCCGTGCTCCTGCGTCACCGAGAGGATGTCGCTGACGCGGCAGCCCGCGCCCACGCGGACCGTCCGCGCCTCGGCGTCGAGGTCGACGGTCGTGAGGTTCGAGAGGTCGACGACGAGTCCGTCGTCGACGATGGCGCTGCCGGTGACGTGGTGGCCGCCACCGCGAACGGCGATCTGGAGCTCTTGCTCGCGGGCGAACCGGATCGCTTCGGCGACGTCGTCTGTCGAGGTGACCTGAACGATGGCCGCGGGGAACCGGTCGATGCGCCCGTTCCAGAGCGCGCGGGCGGTGTGGTAGCTCTCGTCGTCGGGAGTGATGACGTCGCCGGCGACGGCGGTGCGAAGGTCGGAGACGGTCGAGGAGTCGAGGGGTGTAATCGCGGACATGGTGTACCTGTTGCTCTCTGTGTGAGAATGAGTGTGGGTATCGCTCGCTCAGAATATAAAGTGCGAGTGACACGAAGTGGCAGCTACTGTCGGCCGCCGGACGGCCGTCGATCCCTCGAACGTGACGCGCAGCATCCAGGGTTTTCCGTCCAGGGGACGGTGACGGGGTATGGGTGTGACAGCCGTGTACCGAGACGGAGCGTGGGCTCCGTTGAGCGGCGTCGCCGCAGTCGTCGGGTCGGTCCTCTGGATGGCGATGCCGTGGCTCCAGTTGGCGGCGCTCGGCACCCGACCGTACGTGGGGACCGCGTTCGACGTCGGCTCCTTCCTCGGGTGGTTGCTGATGGCCGTCGGACTCGTCGGCGCTCGGACGGCGTTCGGTGACCGATACGGTCGCGTCGGCCGAGCCGGCGTCGCCCTCTCGGGAGCGGGAATGACCGTCGTCGCCGGCCTGCTTCTGCGTCGGGTCGCGGTCTTCGTCGACGCGGGGTTCAGACGGGTCCCTGCGACCGGCGAGGACCCGGCGGGACTGGTGCTCACGTGGGCGTTCCTGCTCGGGTTCGGACTCGTCTTCGTCGGTGGGGGGCTGCTCGGCGTCGCCCTCTGGCGTCTCGGCCTCGGTCGACCGCTCGCGGCAGGCGTGCTGGTCGCCGCCCCCATGCTCGTGCTGTTGCTCCTCGTCCTCCGGCTCCTGTCGCTGCTTCCGCTCCCGTTCGGGAGAGCCCTCGTGGGGACCAACATCGCGTTCGTCCCACTCGCGGTCGGCTGGATGGCGCTCGGTCGACTGGTGTACACGGTGGCACGTGCCGACGGCTGAGTCGCGGAACACGACGGCTCGGAACTCGCTTTCGACGGCAAAAGCCTCCCCCGGAGTCTCGTTCTGCGGCTCGGCCCCGTCGGTCGTCCGTCAGGCCGTCCGGGAACCGCCTCGGCCGGGCTCACCGCGGCGTCAGTGTCACCCGAAGGTCGTCGACGAAGTGGGTCGCGTCACCCTCCCAGATGACACTCACCCCGACCGCGACGTGGAGGGTGTCGGTCGATAGCGTCGGCGTCGTCCACTCGAAGGAGTACTCGCGCCAGCCGTCGGCCAGCCACAGCGGTTCGCGGAGGCCGCCGTACGGCGTCTCTCCCAGGACAGACGTGTTCACCCCCGGACTGGGGAAGTCCTCCTCGGTCTCCGGCGGCGAGGGACCGAGTCGCATCACGGCGTCCCGGAGCGTGTTGAACGACTCCGACTCGCTCCAGATCTCCGCCGAGACCTCGGCGGTGTACGCCCGTCCCGGGTCGACGGCGACGGGGTGGACGGCCCACGCCGTCCCGTCGTCGTAGTCGCCCTCGGTGAAGATGCGGAGGCTCCGGTCCCCTTCGGCGGCCTGCTCGTCCGAGACGACGACCGTCCACTCGAACTCGGCGACGTCCACCTCCGGACCGATCGCCGCGTCGCTCGTCCAGTCTCCCAGGCCGCCTTCGAACCCCTCGCGAAAGGCCGAGCCGGCGGTCGGAGCCGTGCACCCCGCCAGACAGCCGAGCCCACCGAGTCCGATCGTCGCTCCTGTTCGAAGCACCTCGCGCCGGTTCACGGCCGTTACCGTCGACCGAGGCATAAAAAAACTGGCGCGGAGGCGAGGCGTCGAGAGCGTGCGTGTCGGCGGACACGGCCGGGACGACAGCCCACCCGATCCCGGAAGTCCCATCCGCCGGGCACACGGGGATTGCGACGATCTCAGCGTCCGTCGTCATCCGCGAACGGATGCGACGGCGACGCCGACTGCTGCCGGACCGAACAGCACGACGAGTGCCAGCGCCGTCCACGCGAGGAGGGCCTCGGCGCCCGTCAGGAACGTAATGTTGTAGCGGGTGAAGTCACCGAAGACGACCGGGAGCGACGCGAGGAGCGCGACGGGGAGGCCGACGGTGGCGTCGCGGAGCGCCCGTTCCGGCTCGCTCCCACGTCGCACGAGGACCCAGCGGGCCACCGTCAGCGGGACGGCCCACAGGACGACGCCGAGGACGGTGGCGACGATTGCGACCGTCACACCGGCCGCCGGCGAGATGGTCGCGACGACGCCGACCAGCGCGAGTGCGAGCGCCGCGACCCCGCCACTCGCGTACACGAGCGCCCGCGAGAAGGGCCGGATCCGTCGGGCGAGCAGGAACGCCGCCGCTGCCAGTGGGACGGCACCCACAGCCGCCACGAGGAAGCCGATCACCACGAGCAGGCCTGCGGTGGTCGTCACGACTCGGATGGAGGCGCTCGTCCCGTCGTGATAAGGATGGAGGTCGAGCCGTCGGGACGACCGGACCGACGCCGTAGCGTCTCACCCGAAGAGGGAGTCCGCCGTCGCGGCACCCACCACCGCGAAGATGGCCCCGATCGAGATCGCCTTCACGGTCGTCTCGGGGGTCGCCCCGAAGGTCACGGGGGCCGAGAACACGAACGTCAGGATCGTCACGGAGAGGTACGAGATGAGCACCAGCGAGACGAACCGGATCGGTAGCCCCGCGATCGACTCCTCGCGGTCGGCGTGGTGTTGCTCGGCGGCCCGGTACAGCGCGCCGTAGCCGATGAAGACCACCATGAACACGGTGATCGCCCACTGGAGCCAGTTCATCCCCGCGGCGAGGTTCCACACCTCTTCGGTGACGATGAACGGGGCGGAGAGGATGAACCCGCCGACGATCTGCTGTGCCACGTCGTCGAACCCGAACATCCGGCCGCCAGCGAGCCGATTGACGGTTCTGATCGTCCGTCGGATGACGCGACGCTCCTCCGCGGAGTCGGCCGTCTTCTGGAGCCGTTTCAGGTCGTCCAGCAGCTCCTCGACCTCCTGCTCGGTCGGGACCGGTTCGTCGGTCACGAGTGACTCTGGTTCGCTCACCGCCTGGCAGTATCGGGGTGGAAGCGTATAACGGTCGCGTGAGCGGCGAGACGAGCGCGAACGGTGGGGCCGACGGTGCCTACCGACCGGCGGCCGTGGTCGATTCAGTCGTACCGGTCGACCGTGCGGTGAGGAACTCGCGGATCGCCGCGGGCGGATCCAGCGCATCGACTTCGTTCGCGACGTCGATCCCGTCCACGGCGGCGACGGTACCGCGTCGCTGGAGCGCCGCGACGTGGGAGAGGTACGACAGCCGGAGGAGCCAGACGGCGCGCTCGGCGTCGGCCTCGGAGTCGACGTGCGTCGTGACCCATCCGGAGTCGGGGAACAGGTGGTGTTTCGCGGTGAGCCCCTGCTCGACGACGACGTCGCGCACGCGCTTAGCGAACGGGATGTCGACCTGGTGCGTCCCGTGGATGTGACCGAACTCGCGCCCACCCAGCGTGAACTCGCTCCCGGCGAACCGGTGTGGTTCGACCTCGACACCGGGCCACGACGCGACGGTCGAGACGATGTCCGTGTCCATGCTCCCTCCTACGCGGTCCGAGGAGATAACTCGACCAGACGATCGACCATGCGGACGCACCGGGTGGTTGAGGCCGTGGTTCCAGTCGGTTCGTCGCGGCAGTCGGTTCGTCGCAGCCGCCCCCGCCGCACTCCTCACTCCTCGTCGACTCGGCGGTTCACCGGGTCACCCGACGAACCCACCGACTCCGACGCCGACACTCGCCACCGGAAGAGAGCCACCGCCAGGACGCTGCCGACGAGGCTCGCGAAGACGTCGCCGCGCTCGTACCGCCGGCCAGGGATCCACCGCTGGAGCAGTTCGAGCGCGAGGCCGTAGCCGGTCGACAGGACGATCGCCACGATCGACGGGCCGACCGACCACTCTCCGGCGTCGTACGCCTCGACCAGCGCGACGACGAGCGTGCCGTGCCCGACCCCGTGGAGCGCCTTGTCCACTCCGTACGGCGGGGGCTGGGGCGGGTCACGTCGTTTCGCGGGGAGGAGGTTCGCCCCGAGCAGCACCCCGGCGACCACGACGACCCGTCTCCAGTCCGCGTCCGTGCGCTGACGACGGTCCATACACACCCCAGGTCGATCAGAGGGCTAACAGTTTCGCCCGTGTGCGTGCCTCGCCCCAGCCGCCGAGTCGGATCCGCATCCGGATCCGGATCGGACTCCCACTTCGGACTCGGACCCCGTACGTGGCCCGATCGGCGGGGGTCGTCCTCACCGGACGACGTCGACCGAGAAGACGGCCGTATGCGTCAGCAGATACTCCGTCCTGTCGACGAACCGCACGACATCGCCGGACAGTTCGCGGTGCTCGGACCGCACGTCGCGCTCGTCCGGAGACCGTTCGACGAGGTGTGGCTCGACGATGCGCACGAAGGAGTCGGGGACAGCCGCGAGCCGGAGCGTGACCACGTCCGCCGGCTCGTCGGTGGTCGGCGACAGCGACAGGACGTACCACACCGTCGTACTGAAGAACGCCGCGTCGGTCTGCTGGACCTCGTAGCCGCGGTACACCACACCCTCGCGGCTGACGTACCCATCGAAGAATCGGGTTCTGGCCCACTCGCCGAGGCGGCTCTCTGGGACGACCGTCGCGCGCCGACCGTCGTCGATCGCTCGCTCGACGAGGCGACGACGCGCCGGGAGCAGCGCGTCCAGCGGCGTGACCGTCGCCGTCTCGGGTGGCGCGTCGACCCGTTCTGCGCCCACGAGGCGGTCGTAGCGCGTCCCACCGTCGACGGTCGTCGCGTACGTACCCGAAACGTCGGACGGTCCCGCCAGTTCGACGTGGTCGACGCCCGAGAGGACCGGCTCCGGCGTCTCGACGAACGCCTCATCGTGGCCCCGGACCGTCTCTTCACTGGTCGCGGCACGCTGCAGCCACGCGCGGAGCCGCGAGGGATAGACGACCACGGGGGCGTCCCGGGGCACGCCGTCGACGGTCCGGAGCCGGACGCGTCCCTTCGTCGGCATCGTCGACGTCGTCTGGGTCGTCTTCGCCGTGGTGGTCACTCCGTCTGTCGAGCGCGTCGTCCGGTCGGCCGTCGACTGTCGGACAGTCGACGGGTTGGTGTCGCCTCCCGCGGGCCCGAGACAGCCCGCGAGCCCGGCGGTCGACCCGAGCGACGCGACGGACGCGAGCACCGCTCGGCGGTGAAGCCGTCTCATGTCTCACGACGCGAGGCGTGTCGAGACGTGTCTTGTGGAGACTGAAACGACCGTTTGTGCGTCGAGAAACGACCGTCTCGCGGGTGGCCTACACCGCCTCCCGGAGGGCGAAGACGTGGAACGGCCAGTCGCCTTCGTACGACAGGTGCGCCTCGGCGTCCACGTCGGGATCACGGACCGTGAGTTCGACCGGTGTCCCGATGGCGAGGTCGTCGTAGTCGGCGTCGACGCGCCCCGTGAGCCGTACGCCGGAGTCGAGTTCGACGATGGCGACGGTCAGGGGCGCGAGATGCTCGAACGCGGTCGGCGGCCGCGAGATCTCGGTGTACGAGTACACCTCACCCGTCTTCGGTTGCTCGGCGATGCCGACCCGCCGGCTCCCGCAGTCGTGACAGGCGGGACGCGGGGGGACGAGCACGGTGTCGCAGTCGCGGCAGACGGCCGCGAGCAGCCGTCCCTCCGAGAGTGCGTCGAAGAAGCCGGGGAGCGTGAACGGGCTCTCGGCCGTGATCTCCTTGGGAGCGAGCGGTCCCTCGGGATAGTCGGCGTCGCGGTCGCTCATCGTGCACCACCTCCGTTCGGGCCGACGAGCAGGTGCGCGGCCGTCACCGCGTCGGCGACGCCGCCCTCGTTGACGAGGAGCGCGACGCCCGCGCCGTCGACCTGCCGGTCGCCCGCGTGCCCGGTGAGCTGGTCGTACGCCTCGGCGGCCTGGGCGACTCCGGTCGCGCCGATCGGGTGGCCGCGCGCCTTCAGCCCGCCGCTCGTGTTCAGGTGGACGTCGGTCCACCCCTGGCTCCGTTCTCCGGGGGGGCGCGCCGTCTCGACACCCCGCCCCCGCGGGGCGAACCCCACGGATTCGGCCAGGAGCGCCTCACAGACGGTGAACGCATCGTGCACTTCGGCTACGTCGACGGCGCTGGCCGTGACGCCCGCCTCCTGGTACGCCCGTTCGGCCGCGAGGTTCGCTCCCTTGACGAAGGTCAGGTCGCGCTCGGCGACGGAGATGTTGTTCGCGGTCGCGGCCGACCCTGCGACGGAGACCTGCTCGTCGCGAGGGACGAGGTCGTCGGCCACCTCGGGGGAGACGACGAGCGCGACCGCCGCGCCGTCCGTGACGGGCGCACAGTCGTACAGTTTCATCGGTCGGGCGACCGGTGGCGACTCCATGACGGTGTCGACGTCGATCTCCCGCTGGAACATCGCGTGTGGGTTCTTCGCCCCGTTGGCGTGGTTCTTCACCGCGATGCGGGCGAGGTCTTCCTCCGAGACGTCGTGTTCGTGGAGGTACCGCTGTGCCAAGAGCGCGTACTGGCTCGGGGCGGTCACCCCCGACCGCTGTTCGAGCGCGCGGTCGAACGCCGCCGCGAGCGCGTTCGTCGCTCCCTCGGTGCCGCCGGCGGTCATCTTCTCGACGCCACAGGCGAGGACAGCGTCGTGCGTGCCGGCGCGAACGTCCTGAACCGCGTGCCGCAGCGCGAGCGCCCCGGCGGCCGCGCAGCCCTCGACCCGCTCGGCCGGGATCCCGGTGAGTCCGGCCCACTGCGCCATGAGCGTCCCCTGCATGATCTGGTTCTCGTACTGTTCGGACTGGTTGCCGAGGTAGAGCGCGTCGACGATCTCGGCTGGATCGGGCAGCCCCTCAAACGCCGCCGCCAGCGCCGCCGAGAACAGGTCCCTGCCGGGAAGGTCGGTTCGTCCCAGTTCCGAGAGACCGACCCTGACGAGTCGTGGTTCAGGCATGGTACCGTCATCGTACGTGGGCGTTGAAAGTGTATCCCTGTGTCGGGAGGACGGTGGCGTCCGAGATGACGCACGACGTCGGGTGGGCCCCGACGGGGAACACGTGCTGAAGCACCTCCGTCTCGGCGAACGATTCGACGGGTTCGTCTCGATGGCGGAGCGGCCCGTCGTCGCATGCGGTGGGATTAGCCGCCAGTCGCTGTCTCCGCTCGGCGCGCCGAGTCGTACTCCCAGGTGTCCGTGTACGCGTCGACCAGACGCGAACGAACGCCGGCGATCCCGAGGAGTCGAACGAGGAGCCGCGGGTGGCGGGCGATGCGAGCGATCACTCGCCAGGGCCTGCGTGTCACGTCTTCGACGCCGAGACCGTCGATCGCCCGGGCGACCGACGCCAGCAGTTCGGGGTCCTCGGTCGACTCCCACACGCCGCGCATCAGCGTCGCGAGCCGATACTCCGCTCGCATCGACTCGTGCAGCCGTCGTGGGTACTCCGCCACGCGGCCCTGTTTGACGAGGTCTGCGAGCAGGGACGACGATCGGATCGCCTGGCTGATCCCCTCGCCCTGGTACCGGTTGGCGATGCCGGCGGCGTCGCCGACGAGGAAGACGTTCCCGTTGCGGTGGGTGTGCTCGGGATCGAGACTCGGCCCACGCGGGATGGTGTAGATCCCGTCCTCGCGCGCGGGCCGGGGGACGCCGAAGCGGTCGCACGCGCCCCACAGCTCCTCGATGTAGTTGTCGGGGCGCTCCTCACCGGCCCCGCCGATGCCGACGTTCGCCCGACGGTCGGACTTCGGGAACACCCAGAAGTAGCCGAGATGGCCCTCGAAGACGATGTCGGGTCGGTGTGGCGTCTCGGAGGCGGCCTCGACGTCGGCGTTGAGCGCGACGACGTCGCCCGTGTACGCGCCCGTCCGTCCGGCGGCCTTCAGCGAGAGCGCTGGCTGGCCCGTGGCGTCCACGACGAGGTCGAAGTCGTCGACGATCTCGCGGTAGCGGCCGACGGAGACGTTCGTCCCCTCGCACACGTCGACGCCGCGCCGTCGGAGTCGATCGGCCCACCGCCGTTCGACCACGTCCCGGTCGGTGACGAACCCCTCGTCGACCGTGATCGTCGTGGACGCGAGCGGTGACGCCATCGCGTCGCGGTCGGTCGACGGGTAGACGTGGAGGTCGAACCCCTCGATACGGTTGAGAAAGCCGTTCTCCGGCGTCGTCGCCAGCGGGACGACCGACGACTCAGTGATCGCCTCCCCGCAGTTCACGCGTTTGTCGTCGTACGACTGCCGCTCGAACAGCGTCACGTCGGCGAAGGCCGCGAACCGATCGGCGGCGGTGGCCAGCCCCCCGACCGCGCCGCCCAGGACAGCGACCCTCGGTCGAGTCGTTGCTGTTACTGAAATGACTCGTCTTACGACGGTGCAGTGCATGAAATTCGCGCCGACGGGCGTCGGCGTGCACGCCCCCGACGCCGAGTCGGAACGTCTTTTCACCCGCCGAGCCAACGACGGGTATGACTCTGGACCTCGGTGTCCGGGCGGTCGCCGACCTCCGCCCGGCGGAACGCGAGGCGCTGTTCGAGCGCGACGCGGGCGTCTCGGCCGTCCGAAGCGACGTCCGCGAGATCGTCGAACGCGTCCGCGAGGAGGGTGACGTCGCCGTCCGGGAGTTCTCGCGGGAGTTCGACGACGTCGACGTCGGCAACCTCGACGTGACGGACGCGGCCGAGCGCGCCGTGAGCGAGGTAGAAGACGACGTACTCGACGCCATCCGGACCGCGATCGACAACGTCCGGGTGTTCCACGAGCGCCAGCTCCCCGAGGACTGGCGCGTCTCCGAGGACGGCCGCGAACTCGGCCGCAGATTCCGCCCGCTCGAACGCGTCGGTGTCTACGTCCCCGGCGGCGCCGCGGCGTACCCCTCCAGCGCGATCATGGGCGTCGTACCCGCGGTGGTCGCGGGCGTCGAACACGTCGCCGTCGCCACACCCCCCGCCGAGGAGATGAACCCGGTCACCCTCGCGGCCATCCACGAGGCCGGTGCGGACCGCGTCTACGCCGTCGGCGGTGCACAGGCCGTCGCGGCGCTCGCGTACGGCACCGAGACGGTGAACGCGGTGCAGAAGCTGGTCGGCCCGGGCAACCGGTGGGTGACGGCGGCGAAAGCCGAGGTCCGCGGTGACGTGGAGATCGACTTCCTCGCCGGCCCCTCCGAGGTGCTGGTGCTCGCTGACGACACCGCCACGCCCGACTACGTCGCGGCCGACCTCCTCGCGCAGGCCGAACACGACCCGAACGCCTCCGTCGTCTGTGTCACCGACTCCGCGGCCGTCGCCGAGGCCGTCGTCGCCGCGGTCGAGGAGCAGTTGCCCGACCGCGCACGCGCCGACGTCGCCCGCGAGGCGCTCGAAGCCGACGCCTCGGGCGTCTTCCTCGCGCGCTCGATGCCCGAGGCGGTGCTGTTCGCCGAGGAGTACGCCGCCGAACACCTCTCGATCCAGGCCGCCGACGACGAGGCGCTCCTCGACCGGGTCGCGAACGCGGGGAGCGTCTTCCTGGGGCCGTACACGCCCGTCGCGGCGGGCGACTACGCCTCGGGGACCAACCACGTGCTCCCCACGAGTGGCGGGGCACGCCTCCACGGTGGCCTCTCCGTGGACACCTTCCTCCGGTCGTCGACCGTCCAGCGCCTCTCGCGGGAGGGGCTCGACGACCTCTCGGAGACGATCACAACGCTCGCCGAGGCCGAGGGGCTGGAGGCGCACGCCGCGAGCGTCCGCGTCCGGTTCGAAGACGACGGGTGATCGCTCGCCCGTGCCGCCCGGCGGGGGTTACAGGACGCCGCTCGACGGCAGATAGTCGACCTGACAGTCCCGACAGGTGACCATCTCACAGTGCTCGGTACACCGCCGAACTCTCCCACACAGTTCACACTCCGTGTGTCGGCCGTTCCACTCGCACGTGCTCAGTGTCTTCGCTCTCTCCGTCGAACCCAGCATTCCGTAACCGACGCTCGGGACGTCGTGAACTTAAACACACGTCTCCGCTCACTGGGGGGTTATTTACACACGTTCGGGGGGTCGACCCGAAGCCGGCACGTCGCGTGGACGCGGGCCGGACGTACAGACAGCACGGACCGCGGTCCCGGCGGGGACAGAGTCGGACGTGGAGGCCACCTCCCTCGACGGGCCGGACCCACCGGCCGCTGCGTCAACGTTAACTCACTGGCTACTGAACTACGGGTATGAGCGCAGAAGCGGTCGACGGGGAGGAAACACCCGTCCGCGTGACGGAAGTCGCGGCCTCGGAGGCGCTGTCGCTCCTAGAGGGCGAAGGGCTGGACACGGACGTCGCCGGCCTCCGGCTGTTCGTCCAGCAGGGCGGCTGCGCCGGACTCTCGTACGGGATGCGGTTCGACGACGAGCCCGAACCCGACGACGCCGTGACGGAACACCACGGACTGCGGATCTTCGTCGATCCCGCCTCCCAGAAGTACATCGGCGGCTCCACGCTCGACTACGAGAGCGGCCTCCAGGCCGCGGGGTTCCACGTCGAGAACCCGAACGTCGTGAGCGAGTGTGGCTGCGGCGAGTCGTTCCGGACCTGAACGCCGAGTTCGTCGTGCGAGAGTAGCCGGACAGCGGGCGACGAGCCACGACCGTCGGAGCGGGGTCGGTTCGGCGACGCTGCCACCGGCCGGTCGTCGGCAGTTCCGCGACCAAGCAGCCCCGGCACCGCCGAGTGAGTGGGTCCGTCTCGCCGACCCCCGTCCGGCCTACAGGGCAGCGTTCCGATCGGCTCCGGCAGGTCGGGGAGGCAACTATATCGGTTCGACTCGTGACCCTGAGTCATGACCACCACGGGTGCGGACCTCGTCGTCGAGGCCCTCGAGTCGTACGGCGTCACCCACCTGTTCGGAAACCCCGGGACGACGGAACTCCCGCTGATGCAGGCGCTCGGCCGGAGCGACATCGACTACGTCCTCGGCCTCCACGAGGACGTGGCGGTGGGTGCTGCGGCAGGCTACGCGACGCGACGGCGGTACCACAGCCACGCCGACCCGGACGTGCTCCCGCTCGGCGTGGCGAACGTCCACCTGGCCGGCGGGCTGGCTCACGGCCTCGGCAACCTGCTGAACGCCGACTACTCGGGGGTGCCGCTGTTGCTCACCGCGGGCGGACACGACCGCGACTTCCAGCAGGACGAGCCCATCCTCCGGGGCGATCTCGTCTCGCTCGCCGAGCAGTACACGAAGTGGAGCGCGGAGGTGAAGCACGTCGACGCGCTGCCGCGGATGGTCCGCCGCGCCGTCCGGACGGCACTGACCCCGCCCACGGGACCGGTGTTTCTCACAGTCCCCGTCGACGTCCAGCTGGCCGAGACCGACCACGAACCGGAGCGACTGGGCTCGATTCCGACCGCCGGGCGGGGCGACGACGCGGCCGTCGCCGCCGCCGCGAGCGCAGTCGTCGACGCGGACGACCCCGTGGTCGTGGTCGGCGACGCGGTCGCCCGGAACGACGCGGTCGACGCGGCGGTCCGGTTCGCGGAAGCCACCGGGGCGCGCGTCCACGGCGAGATCCTCACCGGCGAGGCGAACTTCCCCAGGACGCACGACCAGTGGCAGGGGGTGCTCTCGACGCGGGCGGCCGCCGCGGCCGAGGCGATGGACGCCGACACCCTCGTCTTCGTCGGCTGTTCGACGAACACGACGATCACGCGCCCCGATCGACCGCTCGTGCCGGCGGACGCGACCTGCGTCCACGTGACGGACGACGCCTGGGAGCTCGGCAAGCACGCACCGGCCGACGTGGCGGTGCTCGGCGATCCGCGGGCGGTACTGGCCGACCTCACCGCGCGCGTCGACGACCGGCTGGGCGACGCCGAACGAGCCCGACGACTCGAACGCGTCGACGCGTGGGCGGCGGCTCACGCCCAGGACCCGCCCGAGACGGCCGGGGGGACGCTGACGCGGACGGGGCTCGCGCGAGCCCTGCGACGGGTCGCGGGAGAAGCCGTCGTCGTCAACGAGTCGGTCACCGCGACGCCCGCACTGCACGCGGAGTTCCCGTTCGAGTCGACGCAGTTCGTGAGCGCCAAAGGAGGGAGTCTCGGCTACGGGCTCCCCGCCGCCGTCGGCGCGGCGGTCGCCGAACACGAGGCAGACAGCGGCCGCCGGATCCTCGCGTACGTGGGGGACGGCTCGTACCTCTACTACCCGCAGACGCTCTACACCGCCGTACGGGAGGGCCTCGACCTGACCGTGGTCGTCCCCGACAACCGGAGCTACCGCATCCTCAAGGACAACACCGCGCTGCTCCTCGGTGGCGACCCCGACGACTACGAGTACGACGGCGTCGACCTCGACCCGCCGGTCGACCTCGTCGCGAACGCCGAGAGCCACGGGGCGACGGGACGCCGCGTCGACACCCCCGACCGGGTCGACGAGGTGCTCGCGGAGGCGATCGCGCGCGAGGGACCCGTCGTCGTCGACGTCCCGGTGTCCGACCGCTGACGGCGGGGCGTGGCGGCCGGCGTCGCCAGGGATGACACGCGACGAAGCGACAGTATAAATCCCGGGAGGCGCTGGAACGAGTATGCAACTCGAAGCCGCCGAGACGAGCGCCGGGGCCACGGTGTACGTCGCTCCGGCCGAGACGGAACGCGGGTCGAAGGGACCGTTCTACGTCGTCTACGTCACGCCGGACCGCGAGACGCGCTGGGGGTACCGCTGCGGGAACTGCGACTCGTTCGATACGGCGATGGACACCATGGGCCGCGTCGAGTGTAACGAGTGCCGGAACGTCCGCAAGCCCGACGAGTGGGACGCCGCTCACGAGTAGCCCGACCGTTCGCAGGATCCGGCGACTTGCCGGTGGATCCGTTCGCAGAACCTGACAACTGTGCCAAACTTTATCAGGATATGTGTCGTAGCCGAGCGTACATGGCCCCTGTTACCATGCCACCTGTGGAGGAGGCACGGGCGATCTTCCAGCGCCTCGGCTACGAGGTGTCGGGGAGTGGCCCGGAACTGTTGGCCGAGCGCAAGTGGCGCACTGTCCGCGTAACCGCTCTCTCGTCCCGATCCGAGGTCGTCGCCGACGGCGGGACCTGCGAGAGCGACTATCGCCTGCAGTGTTTCGTCACGTGGGCAGAGGAGACAGGGGAACTCGCGCGGCGGCTCCGTCGGTCGACGCCCGACTTCGAGTGGGCCGTCATCGGCGTCGAACCGGGGACCGACGAGTACGAGATCGTGCGCGACTCCGAACCCGTCCCCGTGTAACCGCGGTACCACGGCACACGGTTCACTTATTCCCGAGAACGTCGAACGAGAGGTATGTTCGTCGGCCACGCCGCGCTGGCGTTCGCGGTCGTCGCGGGCCTCGCCGCTCGCGAGTGGCCACGCCGCGACGCCCTCGCCGTGGGCGCCGTCGCCGCCGCGTTCGCCACCCTCCCCGACGTCGACGTCCTCTACGCACCCGTCGGTCTCGTCGGTGCCCGTCTCGACGCGCTCGCGCTCGCGTCGGCGTTCTGGTCGACGTCGACGCTGGTTCACCGCGGCGTGACGCACTCGCTCGTCGTCTCCGCCGTCGTCGGCGTCGTCGCCGTCGCCTGGTTCCTCGGTGCCCGGCGGGGATCGGGACGGCTCCGCGTCGTCGCAGCGGGGCTCGGCGTCGGGCTGGTCGCGGCCGTCGGCGTCGACGCCGGCGCGCTCGGTGCGCTGGTCACCGCGTTCTTCGTCGTCGGGGCGGTGGGGGTGTCGGCCGCCGTCGTCCGGGTGACGTCGCTCGGGACGCGCCCGTTCGTCGCGGCGGCGGCAGTCGGTCTGCTGTCGCACCCGTTCGGGGACGTCTTCACGGGCGAACCGCCCGCCTTCCTCTACCCGTTCGACGCCGTGCTCCTCGCGGAGCGCGTCACCCTCGCGACCGACCCGACGCTCCACCTGCTCGCCGCGTTCGCGGTCGAACTCCTGGCGGTCTGGCTCGCGGTCGTCGTCTGGGCGGACTTGCGGGACGTGCGTCTCCACGCGTCGGTGCTGCCGCGCGTCGCGGTGGCGGCTGGCTACGCGGTGGCGGTCGCGTTCGTTCCACCGCCCACGCTCGATCTGTCGTACCCGTTCGTCTTCAGCGTGATCGCCGTCGGAGGTGTCGGCGCGATCCCCCGCGTTCGGCTCGGCGACGAGCGTCGGATGACGGTCCCCGACCGTCGGGCGGCGTTCGTCACGGCGCTGTCGGCGATCACCGTCGCGTGGGCCGCCTACACCGTCGCGTACCTCGTCCTGTGAGACAGCCCTGGTCCGTCCGTTGTCGAAAGCGGTTTGCCCCCGTCGGATCCTACCAGTGCGCATGTCGGAGACTGCAGGACTGCGAAGCGTCGTCGAGAGCCAGCGGCTGAACGCCCTCCTCGCGTGGCTCCTCGTCGGACTCCTCCTCGTGGCCGCGGGTGTGAACCTCGTCGAGCGACACCCCGTCTGGGCGGGTGTCACCGCCACGGTCGCCGTGCTCGCACTGATCCCGGCGATCCGGTACCGCGACCCCCTGACGATGCTCCCGTGGGAGGTGCTGCTGGTCGCGTCGTTGCCGATCATCGGACGGACGTTCGTCGTCGGCCAGCGCGTCGGTGGCATCACGCTCACCGGTCGGGTGACGACCTACCTGGCGGTCGCGGCAGTCGCGCTCGTCATCGCCGTCGAACTCGACGCGTTCACCACTGTCCGGATGAACCGGGCGTTCGCACTGTTGTTCGTCGTCGTCACCACGACGGCCGCCGCGGGCGTGTGGGCGGTCGTCCAGTGGACCTCGGATCTCTACCTCGGGACGTCGTTACTCCTCGACGGTCGCCCCGAGGAGGTCGTCGAGACGGAGCTCATGTGGGACTTCGTGGCCGCGACCGCCACCGGCGTCCTCGCGGGACTGCTCTTCGAGTACTACTTCCGCCGGCGTGCCCGGACCGGTGCGCGGGTCGCTCGGGAGGGGCGCGAGTCGTGAGGCTCGCCGAACGCCTCCGACCCACGCCGAAGACGCAGCGCCGGCTCAGCAGGGCGATGCAGGTCGTCCTCGTGGGGCTGGTGTTCATCGGTCTCGACCGCGGCAACGTCGGCATCGTCGTCAACGGTGTCATCGCACTCGTGATCACCTACCTCCCCGCGGTGCTCGAACGCGACTACCACATCCCGATGAACGCGGGCCTCACCCTGTGGCTCACGAGCGCCGTGTTCCTCCACGCACTCGGCACCGTCGGCCTCCCCGGATCGGAGTTCAGCTTCTACCAGACCGTCTGGTGGTGGGACCACCTCACGCACACGCTGTCGTCGTCGGTGGTCGCCGCCGCGGGCTACACCACGGTCCGCGCCATCGACGAACACTCCGAGGAGGTGTACCTCCCCTGGCAGTTCACGTTCGTCTTCGTCCTGCTGTTCGTCGTGGCGCTCGGCGTGCTCTGGGAGGTGATCGAGTTCGCCGTCGGCGGCGTCGGCGCGCTCTTCGGCGGCGGGTCGATCCTGACCCAGTACGGCCTCGAGGACACGCTCCTCGATCTGGTGTTCGACATCGTCGGCGGTGTCGTCGTCGCCCTCTGGGGGACCGCGTACCTCGGTGACGTCGTCGGCGCGCTCACCAGACGGCTCGACGGACGAACGTCGGACTGAGCACACACGGTCGGCGTCGACGACACGACGGTAGCCCGCAGACGACGACACGGGGGTGACCGTCAGCGCCGTCGAACTGGCAACAGGCACCAGCGGCCGCACCGTCGTTGGCTGTTCCCTCTTCCCCTGGTGTGGGCGTCCCGCCGAACTGGTCTGCGAGCCGTTCACGGACACTGGACACGACGGGGACGCAACTGTTCACTCGTCGTGGGGAAGCTGTTCACTCGTCGTGAGCGAGCGCGGTCGACGACGCGGCGTGCCGCTCACACCGCGAACTGTGTCACCCGACGGGTCGTTCCCGCGGCGGCGTCGGTCGCTGACGTGAACGGCCGCGATTGGGTTAGGTATATACGGACCCGTTCTCCAAAGAGAAAATGTACGATGAATCGGGGGGAGCCGGAGGACGTACTGGAGACGATCTCGCACCGTCGCGAATTCCTCGCGCTCCTCGCCGACGAACCGCTGGACAAAGCCTCGATGGTGCGTCGGATGAACGTCTCCCGATCGACGGTCAACCGGGCGATCACGACGCTGGAGTCGCACGGCCTCGTCGAACGGGTCGACGGGGCGTACGCGACGACGACCACGGGGATCCTCGCACACCGGCACCTCCGGGAGACGCTGTCGGTCGTCGAGGGCCTGATGGACGCACGACCCCTGCTCGCCGACGCCGGCGACGCCGTCCGCGACGACCTGCCGCTGTCGCTGTTCCGCGACGCGACCGTCGTCGGGGCCGACGACGACCGGCACGGCCCGGTCCGCTTCCTAGTCGACCTCCTCGTGGGCGCACGGACCATCCGTTCGGTCGGCGCCGTCTTCCGGAACGACGTGCCGACGTCGATCCGCGAGCGGGTCGTGAACGAGGTCGAACTCCGGATGACATTCGTCATCTCCTCCGAGACGCTCGACTGGGCACGCACGTACCACGAGCCCGAACTCCGCGCCACCGTCGCCGCGGACGAGCACGACCTGTGGGTCACCGACGACCCCCTCCGGACGACCGTAGCGGTGGTCGACACGGGAACCGAGGAGACGGTCACCGTCGTCTTCTACGACGACGCCGGCGAACCGATCGGTCTCGTCAACACGGCGGACCCCGCCTGTCTCGTCTGGGCGCGCGAACGGATCGACCGGGTGCTGGCGACGGCGACGCCGATCGACGCGATCGTCGACCTCGACTGACGGATCGTCGGGGTGCCGGGTCGTCGGGACGCTGGACGACCGAACCCGTTCGTCTCCCTCCGTGGTCGCGCCGCGGCGGCGAGGACGTGGACTTTTGTTCCCCTGTGCTGTACTGAACCATGCCATGGTGTACAAGAAGATCACGCTCATCGGTCGCAGTCCCGAGAGCTTCGACGCCGCCGTCGACGACGCGATCGACCGCGCCAACGACACCCTCGACAACGTTCACTGGGTCGAAGTGGACGAACTGGGCGTGGAGATCGCCACGGTCGACGACCGGGAGTATCAGGCCGAAGTCACCGTCGCCTTCGAGCTCGAGGGGGCGCAGTGACCGACGGGAACGGCTAATCCGGTCGGGCGACAGGAGTCAGAACGGCTTCGACGCTCCGTCGACCCTCCGATCTCGATCCCGCCAGACAAAGGAAACGTTCAGGAGAGCGGAGCGTTTCCTCTCGCACATGACTCGCGTCGTGGTCCCGGTCAGATACCCCCTGACGGGACCCTCCGAAACCACGCTCGAAGAGGCGGTCAGCATCGCCAGTGAACGTGACGCGGATCTGACGGTGCTGCACGTCGACCTCTATCAGGACTCCAGAGGCGTCACCCGTGCGGACCTCAAGCGCGCGGTCGAGCGAGCGGTCGGACCGGTCGGCCGCGCCCGGTACGTGGTCCGCCGCGGCTTCCTCGTGGAGGAGACGATCCTCGAGGAGATCGCCGCCGAAGGAGCGGACATCGTCGTGATCGGCTCACAGCAGGCCTCGCGGTGGCGAACGATGGTCAGACGGTTCATCGACGACCCCGACATCGAGACGTTCCTCCGCGAGAAGCTCGACTGTCAGGTCGTCACCGTCCGCTCCGACTAGTCGCTACTCCTCGGGGGGAGCCGACGGCGCGGGGGCGTGCTCCGCCGCGCTCTCGCGTCCGTTCGTGACGGCGACCCGGGCGGTGCCGCTGGTCTCGTCGAAGACGTGGTGCTGATGCGGGTAGGCCATCTCGACGCCCTCGCCGTCGGCGTCGAGCAGCGGTCCGAGGTTGGTCAGGACGCGCGACCGGACGGTCCCGAGCTTGTACGGCTTCTTCGCCCAGTAGCGCAGCGTGAGGCGGATGCCGTGGTCGGCGTACTGGTCGATGTACGCCGTCGGTTTCGCGGGGTAGCGGGCGCTCCCGATCCGGATGTCCGGCCCGCCCTCGATGACCATGTCGCACTGCCTGCCGGCCTGTTCGAGCAGCCTGCGTGCCCTGTCGACGTCCGACTCGTACGTCACCGTCACCTTGAGCGTGAGCCGGGTGCGTTCGTCCTCCGCGGAGTAGTTGACGACGTCGCGGTCCCGGATCGTGGAGTTCGAGATGACGAGAAAGGAGTTGTCGAGCGTGAACATCTTGGTGTACCGGAGGGTGATGTCGTCGACGAACCCCCGCCGCCCGTCGTCGAGTTCGATCATGTCGCCGATCTCGTACGGCTGATCGGCGAGGATGAACAGGCCGTTGATGACGCTCCCGATCAGCGGGGCGAGGATGATCCCCGTCACGGCCGAGAACACGCCCACCGAGATGACGATGTTGGATAGTTCGATGCCGACGGCGTTGAGCCCGAACGCGACCGCCAGAAGGACGGTGAAGACCCGGACGGACTTGAGGACGGTCTGTGCGACGCTCTGCCGTCTGAACTGTCGCGCGACCGGCCGCCCGAGGAGGCGAACGACGTACGTCGAGAGGTACGCGCCCACGGCGAGGTGGAGCAACACCACCACGAGCCGCCAGCCGGGGAACTGTGCCCAGGTCGGGAGCAGGTCCGCGAGCGTCCACCCGTTCGCCGTCTGCAGTACCACCGCGACGGTATCCATGCGCCAGCGTCGGAGTGTCCATAAAAAAGGGTTGTCCTCGCCACCCTGCTCGTCCGTGCTTCGGATTCGACGTCGGGCACGTCGGATTCGATCGGGAGACCACGGACTGCAGACCGCAGACGCTGGCTCCCGGGCGAGCCAGCGAAGCCACCTCGTCGCCGCGTCCCGACCGCTCGCCGACGAGTCGTCGACGGAGCGTGGCTGATCCGACGATTCGCGTCCACACGGACGAACAACTAAGCCACGTGTCGGTGAACCAGTTGGCATGTCCGAGACGACACGCGCGCCGCCCGACGTTCGCGTCTCCCACGACAGCGAGCCGAGCAACACGATCCTCGCGGGCTTCTCGGCGTTCGGGCTCGCCGGGCTCACGGCCGTCGACTTCCTCGTCGAACACCTCGAACTCGAACAGCAGGGCCACGTCACCGTCGAGGGTCTCCCGACCATCACCCCGTTCACCGAGGGCCGCCCCCGCCACGCGACGCGGCTCTACTCCCGCGACGACCTCGACGTCACCGTCCTCGTGGCCGAACTGTTCGTCCCCACCTCGGTCGGACACGCGTTCGCCGACGCCCTCCTCGACTGGACCGAGGGCGGTCCCGTGGAAGAGGTGGTCGTCCTCGCCGGTGTCCCCGTCCCGCACGGTCCGGACGCCCACCGGACGTTCTACATCGCCACCGACGACTACCGCGACCGACGACTCGCTGACGTCGAGATCCCGCCGATGGGCACTGGCTTCCTCGACGGCGTCAACGCGGCGCTGGTGGCCCGGGGTCTCGACTCCCCGCTCGGCGTCTGCGTCTACGTCACGCCGGTTCACGCCCACGCGCCCGACGTCGACGCGGCCATCCGACTCGTCGAGGCCATCGAGGCGGTGTACCAACTCGGTATCGACCCGTCACCGCTCCGCGAGTTCGCCGAGCGGGTCCGCCAGTACTACGCGGACCTCGCGGCGCGGATGGACGACCAGCAGACCGAGGTTCCCGAGGACCGAATGTACATGTGAGAGCCGGCAGACGCTCGCACGGACTCCCGTCCGGGCCGGCTGTTCCCCGACCCGCGACCGCCTCGTTTCCGGGACGCAGACGGAGTTTCGACCCGCGACCGCCTCGTCCACGGGTCGCCGGTGGTTGTCCCGATCCAGGAAACGGTGTTCCGTAACGTCGTGCTACTCGGTTTATAATAAATCCTTTATCCCAGAAGGCCAACTGCCGCGTATGGTAGACGACCTGCGGACGACGATGGAGCGCGTCGGCGACCGCTTCAACCTCGGCGAGTACGAGATCGAGGCGTATCTGGCCGTACTCGAACACGGACAGTTGACGGCGAGCGAGATCGCCGACCGGACCGACATCCCCCAGCCCCGGGTGTACGACACGGTCCGGTCGCTCTCCGATCGGGGACTCGTCGAACTGCGCGAGTCCCGTCCGATGAAGATCGTCGCTGTCGACCCCGAGGACGCCTTCGGAAGCATCCAGACCTCGCTGACCGAACTCGTCTCCGAACTCGAGGCGCGGTACACGGCTCCCGCCCGCGACACGGAGGCCGTCACGCTCGTCAAGTCGCGCTCGACCATCCTCCGGTACGTCGAGGAGATCATCGAGACTGCCGAGTACGAACTGGTGCTGTCGCTGACGCCGGACCTCCTCCGGCGGTTCCGCGACGACCTCGCCCGACAGATCGACGCGGGCGTGAGCATCGACCTGCTCGTGACACCCGCATCCAAGGCACCCGACCCCCGCGAATTCGACTACCTCGACGTCGCCACCGTGGCACGGGCCCGCCGCGGCATCACCACCCCCGTCCTCGCGGTCGCCGACGGCGACTACTCCATCTACGCCACGCAGGACGCCCTCCGGGACGACCGCGACCGCTACGGCGTCATCTTCAACCGTTCCGCCCTGGGCTTCCTCGTGAGCGGCTTCTTCGGTACGGTGCTGTGGACCACGGCCGAGACGCTCGACGCCGACGGTAAGCGCCGGCCGTTCCCCCGGCGGTACGCGTCGATCCGCCGCGCCGTCAAGGACGTTCGCGAGATGGAGGGGCCGTTTTACGCCTCGGTCTCCGGCCGCGACGTCGAGACCGGCGAGGCCATCATCGTCGAGGGTCGCGTCGAGACGTACACGTTCGAGGACACCGAGGAGGTCGCGTCGTTCGTCATCGAGACCGACGACGGCCCGGTCGACGTCGGTGGACTGGTCGCCGCGCTCGAATCCGTCGAGGCCCAGGAGATCCTGCTCGGACGCGACGGCGTGCCCGACCGGGCGTCGCTAGACTGACCCGACCGGGACGGGGCTGTCGAACGTCTCGGTGGTCGGTCGGGTGCGGAGCGTGTCCCGAACGCAGTAGCTGTCTCGATCACCGGGGAGGCGCATCGGCTCGGCGAGGATCTACCGAACGGCCGACGAGGGCGGCTGCAGGCCGGCGGGGCAGACGGCTAGCAGCCGCCGCCCTCGTCGGGATGCCACGCACACGCGTTCCCGGTCGTGAGACGGTTTTCGTCGATGTACGCGGCGAGACACGCGTAGTGACAGAAGTACTCGGGCGACCCGCAGTCGTCCTCACAGTCACGCACGCAGATCGGGTCGTGGTCGAAGATTCGCGACGCGCAGTACGCACACCGCTCGTCCGCGTCCGGTGTTTCGACGGTCGTGGACATGCGAGTGATAGTGGACCACCCATGGAAAACGTTTCGTAGCGACCCCGGCGGGGACGTGGCCCGTACCCAGCAACCCGACCGCTCGCGAGCGGAGAACCGTTTCGATGACCGATGCTCCGAAAACCGTTTCGATGACCGATGCTCGGAGAACCGTTTCGGAGACCGAGACGGTCGCGTCGACCGAACGGAGTTCGTATCGCGGTCCCCGAGCGTCGACCGAACCGACCGTTCGACAGGCGGCCCTCCCGGTCGGACCGAGACTCAGAACTCGTACAGCAGTTCGTCGCAGTCGGCACAGGCGAGGACGGGCGTCTCCGGCTTGTCGTACACGCCGACCGTGCCACCGCAGCAGTTCTTCACGACGGTCTCCTCGACGGCCCCACCGCAGACGGGGCAGCTCTCGAGGAAGAGTCGAATCGGCGTCGCCGCCTGCGCGGCGGTCAGCGGGTCGACCCGGTCGCCGATGGCGGCGACGGCAGCCGTGTCGGCGACGGCGTGCGCCCGCGAGAGCCACACCTCGTCGCCTCCGGCACCGGCAACCGTCTCGGCGTCGTCACGATCCTCCTCGGCGACGGCGGTTCGCGTCACGACGACCCAGTCGCCGTCGCCCTCGACGCGGCCCTCCGCGGGGAAGGGTGCCGCCGACGCGGTCGACGCCGCCAGCTCCGCGTCCGAGACGTCGCGGAGCCGTCGCATCCCCGCCTCCCAGCTCCGGCGCACGTCGTCGGCGAGGAAGAGGTCGCCCGACTCGTCGGCCGTGACGACGCCGGCGTCAACGAGGCGGCGGATGAGCTCGTCCCCGTCGACCTCCTCGTCGACGAGCGACTCCGAGGTCCGGCCACCGTCGGCCCGTTCGGGCCGGGCGTGACCGAACCGGTCGCCGACGTCGACCGGGAGCCGCGCGATCAGCCGTGGCGCGACCGTCGGGGTGTACGGGACGACGTACCCCCGCAGGGCGACGAGCGCGCTGCCCGCGAGGAGCGCGAGCACGCCGAGCGGCGGGGACACTACTCCGAGGAGCGCACTCGCGACGACGACGACGACGGCGTTCACCACGGTACAGGGCCAGCACCGGTTCTCGCCGGTGTACTCCGGACGGCGGAGTCGTGACGGCAGTGACATGGACGAACGTGAGAAAGCCGGCTGTTTCAACCTGTCTGTCCCGGGCAGCCGTCGTCAGTGGGTGGCGACCACGGCTGGATCACTCGTCGAGCCGGACGGCCCGACCCTCGCTCGCCGAGCGGTAGATGGCGTCGATGACCCGCTGGACCGTGAGTCCCTGGTCGACCGTGTTGCGCCCGAGCGTCCCCGTCCGCACCGCCTCGACGAACGCGCGCTGTTCCTGGCGGTGGGTGACCGACTCGCGGGTGTCGACGACCGACGTCGAGAGGTGGTTCGCACCGCCGACGCCGGCCTCGTACACCGTGAGTTCGTGCTCGTTGCGGTCGAGCGTCGCCCCCGCTTCGGTCCCGCGCACGACGAACTCGTCGGAGTCGGGGCGGTTCGCCGCCCACGCCACCTCGAGCGAGACAGTCTGCCCGTCGGCACAGCGGATGAACGCCGACGCCGAGTCCTCGACGTCGAAGCCGCCCGGTCCCTCGTCGGCACCCCACTGCCGGAGGAAGGCGTAGTCGTCGCGGGTGCCGAACTCCGACCGGGTCGTCCCCGACACCTCGACGACCTCGGGGAAGTCGAGGAAGTACAGCGCGAGGTCGATCGCGTGGACGCCGATGTCGATGAGCGCGCCACCGCCGGCGACGTCCTTCGAGGTGAACCACGAGCCGCGGCCGGGGATCCCCCGTCGCCGGACGTAGTTGGCCTCGACGTGTGTCACGTCGCCGTATCTCCCCGCACGGAGATCGTGTTTCAGCACCTCGACCGGGTTCGAGAACCGGTTGTTGAACCCGACCATGCAGATCGCGTCGGCGTCGTGGGCGGCCGCCGCGATCCGCTCGGCGCTCTCGACCGAGTGGGCCAGCGGCTTCTCGAGGAGCACGTGGACCCCGGCCTCGAGTGCCGCGACGGCGTACTCCTCGTGGAACCGGTTGGGGGTCGTGACGACGACGGCGTCGGTCGCCGCGAACAGCGCCGTCCGGTCGTCGTACACCTCGACGTCGTGTTCCTCGGCGAACGACCGCCGCGCCCCGGCGTCGATGTCGAGCCCCGCGACCAGTTCCGCTCCGTCGACGTCCCGGAGGAACTCCGCGTGGTAGCCGCCGATGTTTCCGAGCCCGACGATACCGATCCGTACCCGCTCGTCGTCTGTGGAGGTCATACGACAGCCGAGACGGTCCGAGTGGTTACGTGTTGCGAGTTCGATGGACCCGGCCGACCGTCACGAGGAGACTGCCGACCGTCACGAGGAGACTGCCGACAGTTACCGGAGAACTGCCGAGGGGTCACGCTCACGACGAGCGAGTCCGTCGCGTTCGGGACGTGGCACGATCGGTCCGGCGGATCGGAACGGGTCGACAGAAGGAAAACCGCACCGCGTCGGCGATTCTGTGTAAGCCAGTACGACTCAGTGCGACTCTTCCTCGTAGATCCACGCCGCCGAGTCGAGGCCCCAGTCGACGAGTTCCTCCTCGTCGAAGAAGAGGCCGATCTCGCGCTCGTTCGGCGGGACGTCGTCCTCGTCCTCCATCGGCGCGGAGGCGTGGATGACGTTGTGACCGAGGTCCAGTCCGTAGTCGCCGCGGATGGTGCCCGGGGGCGAGTCGGCGGGGTCGGTCTCGCCGACCATGCTCCGGACCTGTCGCACCGCGTCGGCACCCTCCCACACCATCGCGAAGACGGGGCCGGAGGTGATGAACTCGACGAGCCCCTCGAAGAAGGGCTTGCCCTCGTGCTCGCCGTAGTGGTCGTGGGCGAGGTCGTCGTCGACCTGCATGAATTTCGCGCCGACGAGTTTGAGACCGCGCGCCTCGAAGCGCGAGACGATGTCTCCGACGAGTCCGCGCTGGACCCCGTCCGGCTTTACCATCACGAACGTGCGCTCGTCGTGGTGACTCACGCGAACCACCTCGTGGTGAGCGTGAGGTCGAAAGTCGCAGTCGACGAGCGGAGCGAGTTGAACCGTCTTTCGGAACTCATTCTTCGTCGTCCTCGTCCTCGTCGTCGGCGACCGCCGACTCAGTCGTGTCGGCGTCGGCCACCTCTTCCGCATCTTCCGCGTCTTCCGCGTCTTCCGCGTCCTCCGTCGCTTCGTCGTCCTCGGGTTCGTCGACCGCTTCGGCCTCGGCGACTGCTTCGGTCTCCGCGGCTGCTTCGGCCTCCGCGGCCGCAGCGGCCGCCGCGTCCCGGGCCGCCTGTGCGCGTTCGCCCTGGCGCCGTCCCTCGGCGGTCCACTCGAGGTCGCGGGCCTCCCGACCCAGGAGGTAGTTCTTCTCGGCCTTCGAGTCCTTGAAGTGGAGCACGGTGCCGTCGGTCCTGACGAACACCGTCCCCGTGCCGGGTTCGATGTCGTCGCCCGTGTAGTCGCAGGTTCGTTTCTCGACCATTACTGTCCCCCGATGGAGTCGGCGTCGCGCTGGGTCTCCCGCAGCTGGAGGATGTCCCCCTCGCGGACGGGCCCCAGCACGTTTCGCGTGATGATGCGACCCTGGTTCGAGCCCTCGCGGATGCGGCACTTGACCTGCATCGCCTCGCCGTGCATGCCGGTCTTGCCGACGATCTCGATGACCTCCGCGGAGGTGGAGTCGCTCGCGCTCTCTTCTGCGCTCATGGTCGGTTATCGGAGTTCCTCGACCTTCGAGGCGATGTCCTCGACGCTCGACTCGGCCTCGCCGGCGTCGACGATGGCCGCGGCGGCGCTGCCGACTTCGAGGCCGGCGGCGTGGCCGATGTCGTCCTGCGTCTCCACGAAGATGTACGGGATGCCCTTCTCCTCGGCGATGTCGGGGAGGTGCATCACGATCTCTTCGGGGGAGACGTCCTCGGCGATGAGGACGAGCACGGCGTTGCCACGCTCGATCGCCTTCGTCGTCTCGTTCGTCCCTTTCTTTACCGTTCCTGTGTCTCGTGCGACCTCGAGCGCGTCGACGGCGCTTTCGGCGAGGTCTGCGGGTACATCGTAGTCAACGTAAACTGGCATGGTATCCTCCTCCTACCCGGGGCTCGACTGCCTCGCCGAACCGGTCTTCCGGCGTCCGCCTCTCGACGGCAGTCCCTGACGGCGAGGAGTAGTCATCGACCACGGGCAGGGGTGTACGCAGTCGTAGAGCATCACTCCATAAAAGCGCTTTCAATGCCGTCACGCCGTGTGAGACGGGCGCACGGTACTTTCGGTGTCAGCGAGGCCGAACGATCGGTGCGAGTCCGAACCGCCTTATCGATCCCTGTCCAACCACGGACGATGTCGGACCCCTCTCCCGCCCCGACCGGCCCGACCGTCCGGGCACTGGCCGCGGATCTCGCCAGGGCGGCGACCGCAACCGACCAGCGTCGTCTACTCGTCCTGAGCGGAGCCCGCGACGCCGGGTGGGACGCCGTCTTCGACGCCGTCGACGGTGCCGGCGTGGACGACGACGTGACCCTCGTCACGACCCGCGAGGGGTTCCGGTTCGAGCGCGTGTCGCCGCCCCGCGCCGACAGCCTCCTCGGAACCACCCGGCGGATGGTCGTCTGCGACGGCCACGAGGGGTTCTCGCCGAACCTCCTCGGTCGACTCTCCGGCGTGGTCGACGGTGGCGGCCTCCTCGTGCTCCTAACGCCGCCGCTCGACGACTGGTCCGACCGACGGACCGACTTCGACGAGCGACTCGCCGTTCCACCGTTTTCGGTCGAGACGGTGACGGGCCGGTTCCGCCGTCGACTCGTCGACGTGCTGCGCACGCATCCAGGCGTGGCCGTCGTCGACGTCGACGGCGGCACGATCCAGCGCGACGGCACGATCGACGACGAGGCCGACCTCGCGGACGTCGATCGCCCGACAGCGTCCGTTTCGATCCCCGACGACGCCCTGTTCCCCCGGGCGGCGTACGAGGCGTGCCTGACTCGTGATCAGGCCCGGGCCGTCGCCGCGCTCGAACGCCTCCACGGCGAGAGCGAGGCAGTCGTCGTCGAGGCCGACCGTGGGAGGGGGAAGTCGAGCGCCGCCGGCATCGCGGCGGCCTGTCTCGCACGCGACGGACGCGACGTGCTCGTGACGGCCCCACGCTACCGCAACGCCCGCGAGGGGTTCGTCCGCGCGCTGGCGCTGTTCGAGACGCTCGGCGTCGCCGTCGACCACGACGAGGCTGATCACGTGATCACGGTCGACTCCGACGCGACCGACGACGCCGACGTTGACGGAGACGGACGCATCCGGTTTCTGCGACCCGCAGCGGCGACCAACGCAGTCGACGAGGCCGACGTCGTCCTGGTCGACGAGGCGGCGGCCCTCCCGGTCCGGGTGCTCACCGCGTTCCTCGACGCGAGTCGGGTCGCCTTCTTCACGACCGTCCACGGCTACGAGGGCGCGGGTCGGGGGTTCACCGTCCGCTTCCGCGACCACCTCGACGTGTCGTCCCACGCGGTGACCGACGTCCGCCTCGACGACCCCATCCGCTACGCGCGCGGCGATCCGGTCGAGTCGCTGGCGTTCCGCGCGCTCCTGCTCGACGCACGGCCGCCGGTCGAGCAACTCGTCGCCGACGCGACCCCCGACACGGTCGCCTACGATACACTCACCCCGGAGGCGCTGCTCGCCGACGAACACACGCTCCGCGAGGCGTTCGGCCTGCTCGTGCTCGCCCACTACCGGACCGAGCCGAACGACCTCGCCCGCGTGCTCGACGCGCCGAACCTCACGCTCCGGGCGCTGGTCCACGAGGGACACGTCGTCTCGGTTGCGCTGCTCGCTCGCGAGGGCGGTCTCGACGCCGACACCCGGGCGAGGATGTACGGGGGTGCGCGCGTCCGCGGGAACATGCTCCCCGACGTGCTCACCTCACAGCTCCGCGACGAGGACGCCGGCGTCCCCGTGGGGTACCGGGTGATGCGCATCGCGACCCACCACACCGTCCGGTCGCGGGGGCTGGGGTCCCGGCTGCTCGACGAGATCCGGTCGGAACTCCAGGCGGGAGACCCGCTGGCAGACCGCCTGGCCGCGGAGTCGGTGGGACACGAGCCCGCGGTCGACTGGCTCGGGGTCGGCTACGGCGCGACACCCGCGCTGGTGTCGTTCTGGCACGAGAACGGATTCTCGACCCTGTACCTCTCCACCTCGCGGAACGAGACCAGCGGCGAACACTCGGTGGTGATGCTCGAGGCGCTCTCGTCGGCGGGCGAGGCGCTCCGTGACAGACACACACGGTGGTTCTGCGACCAGGTCGCGGGCGTGCTCTCCGACCCGCTCCGTGACGTCGATCCCGACGTGGTTCGTGCGTCGCTCCGGGCCGTCGACGCCTCGGTTCCGCTCTCGCTCACGGACCGCGAGTGGCGGCTCGCCGTCGACGCCTCGTTCGGCCCCGGCCTCTACAGCGCCCACCCGTCGGTGTTCCGCCGACTGGCGCTCCGGGCGCTCGTCGGCTCCCGACACGAGGAACTGCTCACACCGGCACAGGAGCGACTGCTCGTCCGCAAGGTGCTCCAGGCACACCCCTGGCCCGCGGTCGCCGACGAACTCGACTACGTCTCGCCGAGCGAGTGTATGCGATCGCTCGGTCGGGCGTACCAGCCGATCGTCGAACACGAGGAAAGTGCGGTGGCGGCGTCACATCGCCGACGGTACGAGTGAGGGCGGAAAGCGCACGTCGGTGCCGACCTCCGGACGGAGCGGTGACTCGCTCCTCGTCTTCCCGTCTCCTCTCTCGTGGGGACCACGTCCCGTCGCCGCGTGCACTCCATCGGCTGTCCGGTCTCGTGTTCGACGATGGGCTTCTGGTGCGTCGTCCGCGTCCTCACGAGCGGTGTTTACTGCCGTCGTCGCGACCGCCACGTCCGTCTCGACGTCGACCGTGACCGCGTCGTCGGCCGGGCGCGCGGGCGACCGCGACCGGAACGACCACCGAACAGACGAACGCTGGACTCCCGTAGGGCCGACCGACGCCGGAGGGTCACTCCGTGGAGGAGCTGGGTCGGGATACACACTCTTGTCTCCCGAGCGACACCGTACTCGTATGGAGACGTGCAGCGAGGACGGCTGTGAGAACGAGGCCGCGGTCCGGGTGTACGTCCCGTGGGACGCGGACCGCGACGTCTGTACGGCGCACGCACGAGCCATCGTCCAGCAGGACGGCGTCGTCGCCGAACCCCTCGACGGCGCGGAGAAGAACTGGCGGTAGTGGGCGAGTTCAGTCCGAGAGGTCGACGGCCATCATTACCTCGTCGACGTACTCGCCATCGATCCTGTAGTGGTGTTTCCGGACGGCCTCGGTCTCCCAGCCGTGGCCCTCGAGGAAGTCGATCGCGCGCTGGTTCGTCTCGGGGACGGAGTTGTACAGTTTCTCGAAGCCGTGTTCGCGCGCCCACTCGACGCCGCGTTCGAGGAGGTCCGAGCCGATGCCGTGGCCGCGGTACTCGTCCCTGAGCCCGACCGTGAGGACAGCCGTGTGCGCGAGGAACTCGGTCTCGGGGAGGTCGAGGTGGACCCAGCCCGCGACCTCGTCGTCGTCGCCGACGCAGGCGACGAAGAAGATCCGAGAGCGGACCTCGTTGTGCCGGATGAGCACCTCCTCGTGGTCGAGGACGTCGGCGACCGTCTCGGCCTCGAAGTAGTCACCCTCCTCGGCGACCTCGCGGATCGTTCGTGTGAGATCCTCCTGGTCGTCCTCGCGGGCCGTGCGGATGACGAACGAGAGACCACCCGACTCGTACTCGCGGGGGGCTTCCTCCTGGTAGGCGATCTGGAGGCGGTCGCCGACCTCGCGAATGTATCCCTCGCGCCGGAGGATGGTCATGTGGACGCCGAACGCGCCGGGTTCCATGTTCAGCGAACGCCGAGCCTCGTCCTTGCGGACCGTGCCGTGGCTCTCGACGTAGTCGTAGAGGTCCTTGCGGTCCTTGTGCGAGAAACTGAGCTTGTCAGTGATGTCCATGGGCGGGTGTACCACACTCCGGTACTTAATCTTTGTTCGTGAATGTGGCCTGCTGGACGGGGATGCAGCCAGGGACGATCGAAAAGACGGAGAGCACGGGACGGATACAGAACGGGACGGATACAGAACGGATCGAAGAACCGATCGAGGAGCCAATCGAGGCGACGATCGAACCGAGGGCGGGACCGACGACGTGCCCTCGGTCGGGGCGGGTCTCAGTCCCGTTCCGGGACTTTCGTCACCAGCTGTGCGGTATCGACGATGTTGTGCGTCTTCAGGACGATCTCGGCGACCTCCCGCACCGTGGTGTCCGTGTCGAACTCGACACCGTGACACCGCGTCCACAGCGAGAGGTAGTCGTTCGTCGCCCGGTGGAGGAGTTCGAGTTCCCGGGCGGAGAACTCCACGTCCCACTCGGCGGTACGGGCCTCGATGTACAGCGAGACGACGTCACCGAGACCGTCGCGGGCGTACCGGAGCGCCCGCTCCTCGTCCACGCCGTCGAACGCGAACGTCTCGCGCTCGTGACGGGCCTCGTCGGCGAGGTCGGCGATCCGGGGGTAGTAGCCCGAGTGCTGCTTCCGGCGATCGTCGCGGCCCTCGTGCTCCCGGGTCACCCCTGTTTGAACTCCACGCCCTTGCCGCCGCGTGGATGGACCCACGTGGTGTCGGCGACGACGGCGCAGGTGCCGCACTCGACGCACGGCTGGGTGTCGAGCGAGACGACCTGCTCCTCGTGACCGTTCGTTCGGATCGTCTCCTCGCGGTAGCAGCCGCCGCCGAAGTCTCGCGCGGAGACGGGACAGGCGTACACCGCTGCCCCCGACGCCGCCATCGAGTTGTCCTCGACGACGATGTGCGGGTTGCCGATGTCGGTGTTGTACGCCAGGTTGCCGATCCGTTCTTCCAGCGACGGTGGCTCGATCTCGTTCGTGTCCCGCACCGGCGTCCCGAGTTCCTCCGCGATCACGGTCGGGAGCGTGACGTACGGCGTTCGGGTGTCGGGGATCATCGACACCATGAGCGGCGAGTTGTACAGTTTCTCGAGCTGGGAGCCGAGCAGTCGCACCCCGAACCGACCGAGCGGCGAGTCGACCACGTCGTCGACGACGCCGGCGAGGGGTTCGCGCTCGCCCTGCGAGCCGAGGAGGTCGTACTGCGTCGGTCGGAGCTTCTTCATCACGCCCTCGTCGCGGAGCTTCTTGGCGTAGAGCTTGCCGGCACCGTCGGGCGACCCGCGCGCCCGCGACTCCGCGAACGCCTCCGCCGCGAGCGCGCCCGCGGTGACGGCGTGGTTCATCCCCTTGATGATCGGCCCCTGTGCCTGCATCTGTCCGGCCGCGTCGCCGACGACCACGAGGTTGTCGCGGTACGGCTCGCGGAGGGCGGCCTTCTTCGAGTCGGGGACCAGCTTCGCCGAGTACTCCCGTTCGTGGTACTCGTCACCGAGCCACTGTGCGAGGAGCGGATGAGTGAGCAGCGCGTCGAGCAGCTGGTGCGATTCGAGTTCGCCCTCGACGATGCTGTCGAGGTGGAAGACGGTGCCCAGCGAGAGCGAGTCCCGGTTGGTGTAGAGGAAGCCGCCGCCGCGGGCCTCGTCGAAGAGGTCGCCCGAGAACAGGTGGGCGACCCCCTCGTCTTCGGCGATGTCGAACCGGTCGTTGACGACGTCTTCGGGCATATCGACCACGGCTTTCACGCCCTGGAACCACTCCTCGGGGCGCTCCCAGTCCATCAGCCCCGCCTGCCGTGCGAGTTCGGAGTTGACGCCGTCTGCGGCGACGATCAGGTCGGCCCGGATCGGGTCGAGTTCGTCGCAGGTCACGCCGACGATCCGCCCGTTCTCCGTCAGGAGCCCGTCGACGTGGACCTCGGTGAGGAGGCCACCGCCGTGGTCGCTGGTGCGCTCGTGGACGCGCTCGGCGAGCCACGAGTCCATCTTCCGTCTGAGGACCGCGTCGGACCACTCGGTGTCGGCCTCGTGGAGATCCGTGAGGTCGAACGACTTGACCTTCGAGCCCGCGACGTTGTGGATGTAGTAGTCCGTGATGGGTCGTTCGGACGCCTCCTCGCGGAACTCTTCGAAGATCCCGTCGATGGTGTACGGCGCGGACTCCTCGGCGTAGATCAGCCCACCCGAGACGTTCTTCGAGCCGGCGTCGACACCGCGTTCGAGGACGAGCGTCTCGACGCCGTACGACGCCAGCGTGGCCGCGGCCGCGGCTCCGCCCGGTCCCGCACCGACTACGACCGCCTCGTAATGTTCATACTCTGCGCCCGGGTCGACTTCCGTGGTCTCGGATGTGTTCGCGCTACTCATGGTGTCCACCGTGTTCGTCGCCTCCTGCGTCGTCCGCCTCGTCCGTGCGTGCGCCGCCGTCGGTCCGTGCGTCGTCCACGCGACCCCCGTCGGCGACCGCGCCGACGTCGAGTTCGCCCGTCTTCACCGCCTCCGTGAGTCGGGGCAGGACCTCGAAGAGGTCGCCCTCGATGAAGTAGTCCGACCAGTCCTTGATGCGGGCGTCGGTGTCGGTGTTGATCGCGACGATGGTGTCGCTTTCGTCGCAGCCGACCTTGTGCTGGACCGCGCCCGAAACGCCCGCCGCGATGTACAGCGTCGGCTCGATGACCTGTCCCGTCTCGCCGATCTGTCGTTCCTCGTGCGTGTACTGCTCGACGTGGCCGTCGAACTGGAACGAGCCGGTGACGATCCCCCGAGTAACGCCGACGTCGGCGCTCTCGAACTGGTCGGCGAGTTCGACCGCGAGTTCGACCCCTTTCGTCGGGTCGGCGCTGATGCCGCGACCGACGCAGACGACGACGTCGTTGCCCGTGAGGTCCACCCCTGAGTCGAGCTGGTCGAACTCGGTCACGGTTACCTGGAACCAGTCGTCATCCAGCGGGAGGTCGTTGTGGACGACCTCGCCGTCGCGGGCGGGGTCAGGGTCGGGAATCTCGAAGCTTCCCGGGATGACGGAACCACCCTGTGGGTGGAACTCCCGGTGAGGGTTGTCGAGACAGAGAATGGTCGAGTACTCGAAGCCCGAGAAGTCGGGCCGCGGCATGTGGAGCACCCGCTCGAACGTCTTTTTCGTCCCGGGCTTGCCGGTCTTGACGGGATTCGAGATGACTGTATCCTCGATGTACAGCCCCGAGCAGTCGGAGGCCAGCCCGGAGTCGAGTTCGGCTTGCACCTGCGCGGAGAGGTCGCGACCGTTGTTCGTCGCCGGGAAGATCACGTAACGCGGCTCGTCGTAGTCGCGCCACTCCTGTGACTCTTTCTCGCGGCCGTAAGGGTGGTCGGCCGCACGCGCCATGTCGCAGAAGATCTCGGTGAAGGGCTTGTGCCGGAACCGCTCTAATCGCTCGTCCTCCTGGACGACGACGACGTCGGCACCGAGCGCGATGCACTCCTCGGCGTGTCGCTCGACGTCGTCGCCAATAAGGACCGCGACGACCCGTTCCTGCTCGTCGTAGTCGTCGTTGTAGGTGTCCATCAGCTCGCGGGCCTTGCCGAGCATCTCGCGCGAGACGTCGATCAGCTCGCCGGCCTGCGTCTCACAGTAGACCCACATGTCGCGGTAGTCGCCGTCCTCGAGCGCGTGGACGTACTGCTTGTCCTCCGTCGGGTGGTCGAGGTCGGGATGGCGCTCCTCGGGCGACTCCCGCTCGGCCTGTTCGCCATCGTCGTCGCTTCCCTCCAGGGATTCGAGGCGGTTCTCGAACTGTCGAATGATGGTGTCGCGGTCTTTACCTTCGCGCTCCTCTTCGAGGAGTTCCCGGAGCCGGTCGACGTCGTCCATCGACTTGATGGCGTTCGCGAGGTCGGCCATCCCCATCTCGTCGAGGTCGATCTCACCGTCACCCTCTACCTCGTCGTCGAGTTTGTCGATGCGCGACTGGATGAGCGTTTTTACTGGAGCCCGATCCTCGCCCTCCTCCTCGGCGGCGAGCATCGCTTCGAGGCCCTCGCGGTCGTCGACATCCTTGATCTTGGGGCCGAGTTCAGCGATCTCGTACTCCGTCGGGTCGAGTGGGAGGTCGGCCACCGTCAGTCACCCCCCGCCTCGGCGGCGTTCGCACTCGCCGAAAACGGCGTCAGTTCCTCCACGACCTCCTGCATCGCGTCTGCATCCTGCGGATCGACCATCGTCGCCTCGCGCTCGGCGGGTGCTTTCGGGATCGGATCCACGGAGGAGACGATGGTGGGCGAGCCGTCGAGCCCGATGTAGTCGGGGTCGAGGTTCAGGTCGACGTGGTCCCAGACGGTGAGGTGGTCCTCGAACGCCTCGGCGCGCTCGCGGGTCTGCCGGCGGAGTTCCTTGAGTTCGAGGCGGTCGCCGGCCGTTCTGTAGACGGGTTCGAAGTCGGGATCGGAGACGATGAAGGCCGGCATCGGTGCCTCGACGGTCTCGATCTCCTCGATGTCACCCTCCACGAGGCGCTTGGCGCGGACCGTCCGTTCCTCCTCGTCGACATCGAGCGCGACGACGTGGGTGATGACGGGCATGTCGAGACACCAGCACGTCTGGGGGCCGGTGTGGCCCGTCTCCCCGTCAGCGGTCTTGAAGCCCGCGAACACCAGGTCGGGGACGCCACGCTTGCGGATGGCCGTTCCGAGGGTGATGGCGGTGGCCCACGTGTCGGCGGCGGCCATCTCCCGGTCGGAGACGAGCGTCAGGTCGTCGGCGTACACCGTCTCCATCGCCTCGCGGAGGACGTCTTTGTAGCCGGGCGGCCCCATCGACATCACGGAGACGGTCCCTCCGTGTCTGACCCGCGTCTGGAGCGCCGCACGGAGCGCGTGCTTGTCGTTCGGATTCATAACCGTCGGTGTCTTCCCCCGCTCGAGGTGGCCGTCCTCGTCGAACGACACCTGCCCCTCGCGGAAGTCCGGTACGCCTTTGGTCAACACGACGGTGTCAAGTTCACCCATTGTCTCGCAATCACCTCGGCACGTTTTCGTAATAATCTTTTGCCCGCATCCCCGTCAGTCGGGAACGGAGTCGCCGCTGCGGGTCCGTGTGACGGTCACGAACTGGACGAGAAGCCGGTCGCCGCGCGACCGATGACGCCGCGTCTCAGATCCGCCCGGCGCGGCCCGGGTCGACGTCAATGGCGTCGACCGGACAGACGTCGACGCAGAGCATGCAGTCGATGCACTGGTCCTCGTGCGTCGGTTCGGCCTTGATCTCCGATTCGGGGTGACCCGGCGTGTCGACCCACTCGAACACGTCGACCGGGCAGTCCTCGAGGCAGGCGCCGTCGGCGATGCAGATGTCGAAGTCGACCGCGACGTGCGTGCCGTGGATGCCCTGTTTCTCCGGCGGATCGTACGGTCCCCAGATCGCGACGTCGTCCGCGAAGGCGTCGTCGTCGACCTCGGCCCGCTCCCGGTTCGTCTCGAAGTTCGCGTCGATGGCCATGTGAGGTCATAACAGGCAGACCACTTAACTCTTGCACGGAACCCGTTCGGGTGACGGCGAGCGGATTCGTCCCGGACTGCTTTTGCCGACGCCCGGCGAGAGCGAGGTATGGTCTCCACCCTCGCGTGGGTCGCGCTCGCCCTCGCCGCCCTCGGCGTCGTCGGGAGCGTCCTCCCGGCAGTCCCCGGCGCGACGCTCTCGCTCGTCGGCGTCCTCCTCTACTGGTGGTCGACGGGCTACACCGACCCCTCGACCCCGATCCTCGTGGGGTTCGTTCTCGTCGCCGCCGTCGCGACCGCGGTCGACGTCGCCGGGAGCGCCGTCGCCGTCCACGCCGGCGGTGCCTCGTCGCTCACCGCGGCCGTGGCGCTCGTCGCGGGGCTCGTCCTCGGGCTCCTCACCGGCCCCGTCGGCTTCGTCCTCGGCGTCGCTGGCGCGGCGTTCGCCGTCGAGTACTACCGGACCGGCAGCTCGGAGGAGAGCGGGCGTGCCGCCCTGTTCGCCACCGTCGGCGTGCTCGGCTCGGCCCTCGTTCAGGGGTTACTCACGCTGTCGCTGCTCGTCGGGCTCGCGGTCGTCGTCTTCACCTGATCGTCGTCGGGGGCGATTCGGATCAGTCGTCCGTCGACGCGACCGCTCTGACGGGTGCGCCGTCGCCGTCGAGCGCCAGCGGGTATCCGTGGAACTCGAAGCGCGACGGGAGCCGGGCCAGTCCGGTCAGGTTCTCGTAGATCAGCCGCCCGGCTCCGAGGATGGCATCGTGTGCCGCGAACCCGGTCGACTCCGCCGGTTCCGTCGGTTCTGTCGGCTCCGTCGGCTCCGTCGGCTCTGTCGGCTCTGTCGGCTCTGTCGGCTCCGTCGGCTCCGTCGGCTCTGTCGGCTCTGTCGGCTCTGTCGGCTCCGTCGGCTCCGTCGGCTCTGTCGGCTCTGTCGGCTCTGTCGGCTCTGTCGGTTCCGCACTCGGCGACGGCGTGGGGTCGACGTTCAGTGCGTCGGTCGCCACGTCGTACCCGTGGTCGACGCACCACTCGGCCGCCGCCCGCGTCAGGAACGGGTGATCCGGAGACCGGGCGGTGCCCCAGTGGTCGTCCCACCCCGTGTGGAGCACGAGCAGGTCGGCGTCGGTCGCGTCTGGCAGGTCCGCGACCCCGATCGGCGCGCGAGCGCCGAGTCGAACGTCCGCCAGCTGCGCGTCGAAGCGGAACGCGTCGGGCGCGAACGCGCCGAGCGTCGCGCCGTCGTCCTGCGTGTGGCTGGGCGCGTCGACGTGCGTCCCCGAGTGACTCCCCAGCGAGAGCGCCGTCACCCGGTAGCCGTCCGTCTCGAAGTCGGCGTGAGGTTCGATCTCGACCGAGGGGTCGCCGGGGTACGTCTGCATCCCCGCTTCGAGCGGGTGTGAGAGGTCGTACGTGGCCATGCCTCCGACTCGCGGAGCGGACCGTTACGTCTTTCCGTGGCTCGGTTCCGCGACGAGGCGGTGTCGGCCCGGTCCGAGCTGGTCGTCGCCGTCCGATCGGCGGGGGCGGTCGTTCTCAGCACTAATACTCACCACAGAACCGTTATATCGCCCGTTCGAGACGGTCGGACAATGAACTGGTCGGCACGGTCGTCGATCCGCGTCCTCCACGTCGACGACGATCCGGAGTTCGCCGAACTCACCGCGACCTTTCTCGAGCGCGAGGACGAGCGGCTCACCGTCGAGACGGCACAGAGCCCACCTGCGGAACTCGACCGCCTCGCCGACGACGTCGACTGCGTCGTCAGTGACTACGACATGCCGGAACTGACCGGGATCGACTTCCTCGAGGCCGTTCGCGAGCACCACCCCGACCTCCCGTTCGTCCTCTTCACGGGGAAGGGGAGCGAGGAGGTCGCCAGCGACGCCATCTCGGCGGGCGTGACCGACTACATCCAGAAGGAGCACGGAACCGGCCAGTACGCGGTCCTCGCGAACCGCATCGGGAACGCCGTCGAACAGTACCGATCCGAGGCCGCCCTCGAGGCGAGCCAGGAGCGCCTCTCGCTGTTCATCGAACAGTCGCCGCTGGGCGTCCTGGAGTACGACGAGGAGTTCGAGATCGTCGGACTCAACCCTGCTGGCGAGGAGATTCTGGGCTACTCCGAGGCGGAACTGTGCGGCCACACCTGGCAGAAGCTGGTCAGCCCGTCGAGCTACGAGAACGTCGACGACGTCACCACCGCCCTCTCGGCGGGGACGGGTGGCTTCCACAGCGTCGACGAGAACGTCCGGAAGGACGGCGAGCGCATCGTCTGCGAGTGGCACAACCGTGTCGTCACCGACGAGGAGGGAGACGTCGTCGCGGTCTTCTCGCTGTTTCAGGACGTCACGGAACGCCGCCGACACGAGGAACACCTCCGGGAGACGACTGCCCGCCTCGAAGCGCTGTTCGAGCACTCGCCGGACATGATCGACATCCACGACGCCGAGGGGACGATCCTCGACGTGAACCCGCGGCTGTGTGAGGTGACGGGGTACGACGAGTCGGAACTCGTCGGCATGAAGGTGTGGGACGTCGACGAGACGGCCACGCCCGACGACGTGCGTGCCGCCTGGGAGCGGATGGCTGACGGCGAACGACTCGAGCTGGACGGGGAGTACGCATGTCGCGACGGGTCGACGGTCCCCGTCGAGGTGCACGTCAGACGGATCGAAGGGGACGGTGACCCCCGGTTCGTGGTGAGCAGCCGCGACGTCTCCGAGCGTATCGAGCGGGAGCGACAGCTCGAGGCGGCGACGGCACGCTACCGGACACTGGTCGAGCGCTTCCCCGACGGCGGGGTGTTCATGTTCGACGACGACCTTCGCTACACGCTCGCGGGCGGCGACGAACTGGCGGCGGCCGGGTTGACGGCCGACGAGGTCGTCGGCAGCCACCCGGACGAGCTGTTTCCGGCCGACGTCTCGGCCGAGCTGGTCGAGCGATACCGCGACGCCCTAGCAGGCACCAGTCACGTCTTCGAGCAACAGTACCACGGCGAACGGTATCGGGTCCGAACGCTCCCGGTCCGGAACGACGACGGGGACGTGGTCGCGGGGATGGCCGTCTCACGGGTCATCACGGAACAGAAACGACGGGAGGAGCAGCTCGGTCGGCAGAACGAACGGCTCGAAGCGTTCACAGAGGTCGTCTCGCACGACCTCAGGACGCCGCTCTCGGTCGCCGAAGGCCACCTCGATCTGGCCCGGGCGGACTGTGACTGTGGCCACGAACACCTCGACCGGGTCGAGAACGCACACGCCCGGATCCGGACGCTGCTCGAGGAGCTGCTGGCGCTCGCTCGAGACGGTCCGAGACACGAGGCCGTCGACACGGTCCCTCTCGTGGACGTCGCCCGGGCGAGCTGGCGGAACGTCGACACGGGCGACGCGACGCTCGTCGTCGACACCGACCGACAGATCCTGGCCGACCACAGTCAACTCCAGCAACTGCTCGAGAACGTGATGCGCAACGCCGTCGAACACGGTGGCGAGGACGTGACCGTGACCGTCGGCGAACTCGCCGACGGCTTCTACGTCGCCGACGACGGCGCCGGCATTCCGGAGTCCGAGCGGGCGAGGGTGTTCGAGAAGGGGTTCTCGACCGCGTCTGACGGGACCGGTTTCGGCCTGTACATCGTCGCGGAGCTCGCCGACCGACACGGCTGGACGGTCCGCGTCTCCGAGAGCGAGAACGGTGGCGCACGGTTCGAGATCACCGGCGTCGACCTCGTCTCCCCGGAGCCACGCACCAGCGTCTCACACGACGACTGAGGTCGACGGGTTCCTCCGCGACTGCGTTCGGTCGGTGCCTCGGCGACCGCACCTCCTCGGGCACTCCCCCCTCAGGGGTGTGCGAAGTAGACGACCGACTCGTCGCCCGAGACGGCGCCGTCCTCGGCCACCCGGTCGACACGGACGAAGCCGATCCGCTCGAACTGGAGCACCTCGTCGACGTCACGCTCGGCGAACCCCGGCTCGGCCATCCCGGTGACGTCGCCGTCCATCGTCCGCATTCGGACGGGGAGGGAGCCGTCGGCGGGCACCCAGTGGACGACGTCCACGTCGCCGTCGCGGACGACGTCGATGTCGTCGCCCGTGAACTCGAACGCGTCGCGGGTGTGCCTGACGCAGCCGTAACCCTTCAACCAGACACGCCGCCCGTTCGGTGGGACGTCGTCCGGTTCGACGAGTACCGCACCCTCGACCGGGATGTGGCGGCGGCCGCGGTCCTCGTGGTCGGGGTGGACCGGCGGCTCGCCCGCCGCCGGGCCTGCGATGACGGGCTTCTCCACCCCGTCGCGCACGAAGAAACACCGGTCGGACGCGTCGTCGACGCGGTCGCGGTTCTTCGCGTACACCGACGACATCGAGAGATCGACGTTCGCGGTCGACGTGCCGAGTTCGATCATCGCCTCGACGACCGCCTCGCCCCTGATCCCGCGGCGGCGCAGGCTCCGCAGCGTGGGTGCGCGCGGGTCGTCCCAGCCGTCGAGTTCGCCCGCGTCGATCAGTTCCTTCAGCGTGGAGGTCGAGAGTTTCACGTCGTACGCGTCGACGTCGACGTGGCCCCAGTGGATCACCTCGGGGTACTCCCAGCCGAAGTAGTCGTAGACGAACTCCTGGCGTTTGGCCGAATCCTGCAGGTCGATGCCACGGATGATGTGGCTGACTTCGAGCAGGTGGTCGTCGATCCCCGACTGGAAGTCGAGCATCGGCCAGCACCTGTACTGCGACGCCGCCTCGCGAGGGTGCGGGGTGTCGACCATCCGGAAGGCGACCCAGTCGCGGAGCGCGGGGTTCTTGTGTTCGATGTCGGTCCTGACTCTGAGGACCATCTCCCCCGCGGCGAACTCGCCGTCGACCATCGCCGTGAACTCCTCGTGGGTCTGCTCGGTGGACTTGTCCCTGTGTGGACAGGCCTCGCCCGCGTTCTTCAGCGCCGAGAACTCCGCCTGCGGACACGAACAGGTGTACGCCCCGCCGGCGTCGACGAGGTCGCGGGCGTACTCGTAGTACGTCTCGACACGGTCCGACGCCGTCACCACCTCGTCGGGCTCGAACCCCAGATAGGCGACATCGTCGAGGATCTGGTCGTAGGCGTCGAGGTCGGGTCGCTTCGTCTCGGGGTCGGTGTCGTCGAACCGGACGACGAACTCGCCGTCGTACCGCTCCTTGTACGTCCCGATGACGGCGGGCATCCGCGCGTGGCCGATGTGCCACGGGCCGTTCGGGTTCGGCGCGGCGCGCATGCGGACCGTCTCGTACGCCTCGACGTTCGGCAGGTCGGGCAGGGTGTGGTCGTCGCCCTCGTCGTCGGCGTCGAGGGCGGCGGCGAGCGCGGGGTCCAGTTCTTCGAGACGAGCCCGTCTCTCCGCCGTGTCCATCTCGTTCACGCGCTGGACGACTGGCGCGACCACGCCCGGCACCGCGTCGCCGTGGGGGCGGAAGTCCGGGTTCTCACCCATCAGCGGTCCCATCACGGCGCCGACGTCGGCGTCGCCGTCGTGCTTCAGCGCGTTGAACAGGGCGTGGGCCTCCGCCGCCCGTTCGACGCGCTCGCGGAGTTCGTCTTCCATCGTCTCCCGGTGTGGGAGGCGTGGGCAAAAGAAACCCGGATTCCCGGTCACTAGCGGCAACGGGGGACGCGGGCAGGGGTACGTCAATGAGTACCACGCCGAGACGTATGAGCGTTTCGCGGGGTCCGGTGCGGAGCAGTGTACGGTGATGGCCGCGACTCGACAGGTCTGTACACGTTCTGGGCGGGCGGAGGCCCGAGCCACGGCGGGGGCGGTGGAAGTGTCCGATTCAGTGATCCACCCCGGAACGGTGCCACCGCGAGTACCTCGACGGGGCGACGTGGGACGTCCGTCCGACAGGCGTCTGCCGGGCGCTCTCAGCGCTGAATCCCGGGAACGAGGAGTTATCCGTGCACGCGACTCGACGCAGACGTCGTCCACCATGTCAACACCTCGCAATCCAACGGTCCACGTGCCGGCCGGAGACGAGTACGACCACGTGTTCCACTCCTCGACACGCTGTCCAGGGTTCCCGGTCACGTCCACCGCGATGCCCCGGTCGAGAGCCCGACGGGACGGTCGAACCGAGTGTCCCCGGTGTTACGAGCGACGAATGCGGACCGTCGAACGCGACTCGGCCGGTCGCGTCGAGTCGCGCTCGTGGCGGCCGGTGTCGGAGTCGAGGGGCTCCGGATTCTCCGGGTTCGCCGTCGACTGACACTGTCGGCTGTAACCGTTTCGAGATCTTCGACACCCCGAGGTATCGAACGTTTTCGTGGCCTCACAGCCGACCGGACGAGTGCGACACGGTCCGCTCGCTCGCGATCGATTCGTGGTCCGTCGGCGATCACGGTCCACGGAACGACTCACTCCACTATCGGTCGTCGCGACGGACGGAGAGCGAGGCCGACGTCACACGGTCACCGTCCCCTCGGGGCCGGGCCGAACGGAGGTCCTGACCGACGCCGATCCGACGGTCAGTAGCCGCGGGTGATGAGGTAGTCGGCGATGTCCGCGAGGAGGCTCCGCGCCTCGTTGTCGGGGAGCACTTCGAGTCGGGACTTGCTCTTGGCGACGAGCTCCTGGGCGGTGGTCCGGGCGTAGTCGATGCTCCCTGCCTCCTCCAGGGTGGCGACGGCCGCCTCGACCTCCCGCTCCGTGAGTTCCTCGGGCGTCTCGGCGGCGACGAGGGAGTCGACGTCGACACCCTGCTGGCGGGCGTGGAGCGTGATGAGCGTCTCCTTGTCCTCGACGAGATCCGACCCGCGCTGTTTGCCCAGCCTGTCGGAGGGAACCGTCAGGTCGAGCACGTCGTCCTGTATCTGGAACGCGCTGCCGGCCTCGATCGCGTACTGGTGGAGTGCGTCGACGACGGTGTCGTCGGCGTCCAGGAGGATGGGCGGGATGGCCGCGGCCGCCCCGTAGAGGACCGCCGTCTTCGACTCGACCATCTCCAGATACTCCTCGGGACGGATCTCGGTGCGCCCCTCGAAGTCGACATCGAGCGCCTGTCCCTCGCAGATGTGGGTACAGGTCGTCGCCAGCTTGCGGGTGGCGCGGAGCCCGTTCTCGGGGCGGGCTCCGGTGTGGGTGAGGATCTCGAACGCCTTCGAGTAGAGCGTGTCGCCCGCGAGGATGGCCGTGTCGGTGTCGTACTCGACGTGAACTGCCGGAACGCCCCGACGGAGGGCGTCGTCGTCCATGATGTCGTCGTGGATGAGCGTGAACGACTGGATGATCTCGATGCTCATCGCGGCGGCGAGGACGTCGATCCGCTCGCCCGAGAGGGTCGGGAAGTCGGTGTACGACTCGGACAACGGTTCGGCGTCAAGCAGCGCCTCGCTCACGAGGAGCGAGACGGTCGGACGGAGCCGTTTGCCGCCGGCCAGCAGCAGGTAACGCGACGCCTCCCAGAGCCGTTCGGGCTGTGCCATGGGGAGGTAGTCGTCGATGGCGCCGTTGACGACCCGGCGACGTTCCTCGACCGCGGCGAGTACCCGCTCCTCGGTGGCGTTCGCGTCGGAGGGCATCAGTCCACCAGCTGGATCATGTTGCCGTTCCGCGTGACGTGGAGGTCGCGCCCGAGCGCGTACCCCTGGTTCTCCGCGAGGTCGACGTACGGGGAGAAGCCCTTCAGGTTCTGGTGGGCCGGGATGACGTGCTGGGGCTGGAGCGCCTGCAGCATCGTGTAGTGGCCCTCCTCGCGGAGGTGGCCGGACACGTGGATGTCGTCGTAGATGCGCGCGCCCTGCATCTTCAGGAGCTTCTCGGACTGGTAGCGCTGCCCCTCGTTCGTCGGCTCGGGGATGACGCGTGCGGAGAAGAGCACCTTGTCGCCGTCGTCGAGCTCGAACGGCGTCTCGCCGCGGCCCATCCGGGTGAGCATCGCGCGCGGCTCGCCCTGGTGGCCGGTCACCACGGGCAGGTAGTTCTCCTTGCCCTCGTTCATGATGCGCTTGAACGTCCGGTCCACGGACTTGCGGTGGCCGTACATCCCGACGTCGTCCGGGAAGTCGACGAAGCCGAGTCGCTCGGCCGTCCCCGAATACTTCTCCATCGACCGACCAAGGAGGACGGGCTGGCGGCCGATCTCCTTGGCGAACTCCACGAGGGAGGTGACGCGGGCGATGTGTGAACTGAACGTGGTGGCGACGATGCCGCCGTCGTAGTCCTCGATCGACGTCATCACGTCCCGGAGGTGCCGGCGAGCGACCGCTTCGGAGGGCGTCCGGCCCTTGCGACCGGCGTTGGTGCAGTCCTCGATGTAACAGAGCACTCCCTCGCCCTCGCGGCCGATCTCGCGGAAGCGCTTCATGTCGATGGGGTCGCCGATGACCGGCGTGTGGTCCATCCGCTTGTCCAGCCCGTAGACGATGGCTCCCTCGGGGGTGTGGAGGACGGGGTTGATGGCGTCGATGATCGAGTGGGTGACGTTGACGAACTCGAGTTCGACCTGGTCGCCGATCGACATCGTCTCGCCCGCCGACATCTTGACGAGGTCGTTGCCGACGTTGAACTTGTTCTCGCCCTCGATCTGCTGGCGGACGAGTTCGATGGTGAAGGGCGTGGCGACGACCGGCGCGTCGTAGCGGTGGGCGAGCTTGGAGATGGCGCCGATGTGGTCGAGGTGGCCGTGTGTCGGCACGATCGCCTTCACGTCCCCTTCGAGGTCGCTCATCACCCGGTCGTCGGGGATGGCGCCCATGTCGATCAGGTCGAGGCTGTGCATCTGTTCGGTTTCGACGTTGTCGTGGATGAGAACCTGCGAGAGGTTCAGACCCATGTCGAAGACGACGACGTCGTCACCGGCGCGGACAGCAGTCATCTGGCGGCCGACTTCCTCGTAGCCGCCGATCGTTGCGATTTCTATTTCCATGGTAGCACTGAAACGCGAGGGTGTCGCACTCGTGTATCTGAATCCCCGCGGATGTGGCGGAAGCCACGGGCCTCGGCGTCTTGCAGCCTGTCGGTCGGTGGTCCCCGCTGTACGACCGGCGGTGGTCGCACTTACCCGCGGGAGTGTGGTACTGGAGGCTACACGCCGGGGTACTAAAAGAGCACGGGTTGTGGTGGACGACGCGTGAGAGCCGCCACGACCGCCCGACGTGGCGGGGGCGAACTGGGAGACGCCGGGCGACAGGGGGTAGGCGAACACGACCGACAGACGGTACGTTTATTAGTGCGACAGAAGCGTGTTCAGGTATGAGTGGACGACCGCTGGACGTACTCGAGGCGTCGCTCGACGCGCTCGTCACGGTTCATCTCAAGGACGGAACGATCTACCACGGCGTGCTCGCCGGGTACGACCAGCACATGAACCTGGTGCTCGAGGGCGACGACGTCGGCGACGTCCACGGTGAACTGGACGCCACTGCAGTGCAAGACACAACGATTATACGCGGCGACAACGTCGTGACGATAACAACATGACTGGCGCAGGAACGCCGAGCCAAGGGAAGAAGAACAAGACGACGCACGTGAAGTGCCGCCGGTGCGGCGAGAAGTCCTACCACGTGAAGAAGAAGGCCTGTGCGTCCTGTGGCTTCGGGAAGTCGGCCAAGCGTCGAGACTACGCCTGGCAGTCGAAGGCCGGCGACAACTGAGTCGGCGGTCACGGTTCTCCCGGTCGCTTCGTTCGTCACCGTGGTCTGTCGTGACAGGGCAGTCCACGGGACCGATCGACCACCGTCGCATCGAAGGACGACGAACCGGCCCACGGCGCGGGACCTGTACACGATTACGCACAACTTCGGGTTACCGCTCGGGAGAATACGGCACAACCACGGGTCTTTTTACTGCTCCGAGCGCATCCCACTCGTATGGCACACGGGCGGGACACACTCCCGGACGGACCGACGGAGAAGTGTGGCGTCGTCGGTCTCTCGCTGGCCGATCGGGCCGCTGCACGGCCGCTGTACTACTCGCTGTACGCCCTCCAGCACCGGGGGCAGGAGTCGGCGGGCATCGTCACCCACGACGGGTTCCAGCAGCACAGCCACGTCGACATGGGGCTCGTCGGCGACGCCTTCTCCGAGTCGGATCTCGCCGGGCTGAACGGGACCACGGGGATCGGCCACGTCCGCTATCCGACGGCCGGGAGCGTCGACAAGTCCTGCGCACAGCCGTTCACCGTGTCGTTCAAGTCGGGATCGCTCGGGCTGTCGCACAACGGCAACCTCGTCAACGCGGGCGAGATCCGCGACACGCTCGCGGCGAAGGGCCACGCCTTCACCTCCGACGGCGACACCGAGGTCATCGCCCACGACCTCGCGCGGAACCTCCTCGAGGGTGACCTCGTCCGCGCCGTCAAACGGACCATGGAGCGCATCCACGGCTCGTACGCGCTCACGATCATGCACGACGACACGGTCCTCGGCGTGCGCGATCCCGAGGGGAACCGTCCGCTCTGTATCGGCGAACTCGACGACGGCTACGTCCTCGCCAGCGAGAGTGCGGCCATCGACACCCTGGGCGGCACGCTCGTCCGCGACGTGCGACCCGGCGAACTCGTTCTGCTCGAACGCGACGGGTCGGGCTTCGACTCGTACCAGCTCGTCTCACACGAGCGAACCGCCCACTGCTTCTTCGAACACGTCTACTTCGCCCGCCCGGACTCGCGCATCGACGGCACGCTCGTCTACCAGGCGCGCCGCGAACTCGGCCGCCGGCTCTGGGACGAGAGCGGCGTCGACTCCGACGTCGTGATGCCCGTCCCCGACTCCGGCCGGGCGTTCGCCTCGGGGTACGCCGAGGCCGCACAGGACGACGGGGCGGACGTCGAGTTCGCCGAGGGGCTGATGAAGAACCGCTACGTCGGCCGGACGTTCATCATGCCGACGCAGGACGAGCGCGAACGCGCCGTCCGGCTGAAGCTCAACCCCATCCGGAGCACGATCGAGGGGCGGTCGGTGACGATCATCGACGACAGCATCGTCCGTGGCACCACCTCGCGTCAGCTGGTGAGCCTGCTGCGGGACGCCGGTGCCGACGAGGTCCACGTCCGGATCGGCGCGCCGCCGATCGTCGCTCCCTGTTACATGGGCATCGACATGGCGACCCGCGAGGAGCTCATCGCCGGCGACCAGTCGGTCGACGACATCTGCGAGGAGATCGGCGCCGACTCGCTCTCGTACCTCTCGATCGACGCCGTCGCCGCGGCGCTCTCGTCGTCCCGAATCGATCTCTGCCTCGGCTGCGTCACCGGCCAGTACCCGTACGACATCGACGGCGAGGAGACCGATCGGGCGGTCGAACGACCCGCCGTCACCGACTCCGCACCCGCAGACGACTGATCGCGGGGGCTGGACCACGGCGACGCGAGGGGAGCCACCGCCGCGTTCGAGCGGGCTACAGTCTCCCGGCCGTCCGACCCGAAACGGACGTTATCGTGCGGTTTTGAGACACACTATTTAAATAGATGTACTGGGTACCTCTCGCTCATGCCGGGATGTCGGCGATCCGGGGTGTTCGTGCGTGGCTGACGGCGTCCTCGCCAGTACGCGGTTCGATCCGACCGCGGACCGGTCAGTCTGCGTGGCGATCGTCGAGACGATCGAGCTGGTCACGGACCGGACGGACGACCTGCCACCACTCGGGGAGCGGATCGACACCGACGCGGTCGACGCGCTGTTCTCCACGCACTTCGGCACCGCGCCCGAACCGGCCGTTCGCCTCTCGTTTCCGTACGAGGAGTGGCAGGTGACGGTGTCGGGCACGGGCGAGATCGTCGTCGGCCCGCTGTCGGGTCGCGAGATCGCCAGCGACTGACGGCCGGCGGTTACGACGGCGCGGGTCCGTCGCCGCCGGACGAGTCGAACACGTTCGGGGGACGGCTCTCGGTCGTCCCGTCCCGAGTTCGACGTATGAGCCGCGTGTTTCCGTTCGGATCGAGGGACGACGCGTTCGACGACGAGGGGTCGTTCGTCCCCGCGCACCTTCCCGATCCGGACCCGTTCCTCACGGAGGAGGGTGGAGAGGTACTCACCGACGAGGCACACGTCCGCATCCACGACTGGAGCCGCGACGTCTTCGAGGCACGGGGCGTCTCCGACGCGACGTTCGGCTACAATCTCGCGCGACTCAACGACGACGCCCGACATCCCGACGCCGGGATCCGCTACGCGCGCGACGGCGACGAACTCCGGGCGGTGTTCACGCCGACGACGGCCTTCTGTCCGCAGGCCGAGACGCTCGCAGTCGCGGCGTTTCGCGCGTGGAACGATCGCGGTGACGGTGCGGAGACACCGACCCCGCCCGACGGCGTCGACCACGTCCGCGTCCGGGTCGCCTCGCTCCACCGCGACCACGAGCGGATCGACGCCCGGCTCCAGTCGCTCGAATCGACGTAACACCCGAACCTGTTCGGGAGAACGTTGGGGAGCATCCGTCGTGTACCGGCGCACATGTCCGAGACTGCTCGACTCCCCCCGGCGCTCGAATCGACCGTGCCGACGGACCGCGCCGTGGTCGCCGTCGACGTGGCGACGGCACCCCCACCGGAACCCCTGACGCGGACCCTGGAGGCGCTGGCGACGCTCGACGACGACGAACTCCTCCTCCAGGTGAACGACCGCGAGCCGACGTACCTCTTCCCGAAGCTCGACGACAGGGGTGCCGCGTACGCGACCGCCGAACGAGTGGAGACGGTGGTGACCGCGATATGGTACCCGTGAACGGAGTCTCGTCCGAGGACGGGAACCGAGCGGACACCGGAAACCGGACGGACGAAGACGGACACCGGGCGGACGACGATCGTTCCGAGGGGAGGGACGCCGACGAGCGGACCGAGCCGGTCGACGCGCGCGCCCTCTCGCCGGCCCAGCGCCGCGCCGTCCTCCGGGTACTCGCCGACCGCAGTGGCGAGGTCGCCACCGACCAGCGACGGGCGGCGATCAGCGCACTGGACGACGGGACGGGCGTCCCGCCGGAGACGCGGTGGGTCCTGTCGACGATGGCCGTCAGGCTCGCCGTCCGGGTCGTCTCCCCCTTCGCGACCCCGCTGGTCGACGGCGACGACCGGGCGGCGGTGGCCGTTGCCGAGCTGTTCGCTCCGTCGGAGTGATCCGATCCGGCCTCCGAGGTGACCCGACCCGCACCTCAGTGGCCGTCGAGACCGAGTCCAAGGACGACGAGCGCCGTCGCCGGGCCGTCGTCGGTGGCGGCGGGCGAGACCTCCTGTTCGCCGTCGAACCGGAGGCAGTCACCCGTTTCGGCCGACCAGGTGTCCCCGGCGACGGTCACCTCGAACCCACCCTCGACGACGAAGAAGACGACGCCACGTCCCGGATGAGCGTGGGGTGGGACTGACTCACCCGCGTCAAGGCGGAGCCGGACGACGTCCGGTTCGCCCTCACCGTCGAAGAGCCGCCCGGTGCCGTCGAGGTCACTCAGCGCCGCCCGTTCGACGCGCGCCGGGTCGGTGGCTCCTCGGTCGGTGTCGGTCGTGCGGTCGTCGGTCCTGTGATCGTCGCTCATCGTTTCGGGAACGTCGCGACGTAGCGGTCGTCGGCCTCCCTCTCGACCCGGTAGCCGTCGCCGTCGAACGCGTCGACCTCGGCCTCGAACTCGTAGTACAGCGGCGACGGGTCGTGGTCGTTCACGACGACGAGCGCCTCGCCGGCGTCGAGGGCCTCGAAGCAGTCGTGGATGCGTTCGTGGCGCTGTGCGGGCGGGAGGTCGCGGACGTCCAGTCGGTCCATATCTCGACTGTCTCGCCCGAACGGTCTGTCGGTTCCCCCGAACAAGTTCGGAGGGAGAGTGAACCGCCGGGTGGCCGTAGAGGCGACCATGACCGACAGCGACGTCGCGACGGAACCCGTCCACGAGAGCTCGTGGTCCGCGAACCTCGAGACGGAACGGCACGCCGCCGACCAGGACCTCGTCGTCACCGAGGCACGCGACGCCGTCCACGCGACGCGGGCGGGCGTTCACGTGAACCTCGTCACCCACGGCGACCACGGCGACCCGAGGGAGTACCTCTGGGAGCCACTCGCGTCGCTCGACCGGGTGGAGAGAGTCGAGTACGTCGATCGGTGTGGCTGTGGTGGTCACGTCACCCGCGTCCACGTCGCGTAGCGAGGATCGCCGGCTCGGTGGCAGTTCGGCCGTCGACGGTCGAAGCGCCGTACACCGACGTTCGGGTTCGCGGTCACTCGCCAGTTGGTGGGCGTTCACGTGGTGCCGCGCGCCACCCTCGCAGTGCGTGCACCCACACCACCTGCACGAGGTTGAGCGCCGCGAGCACGAGCGCGGTGCCCGCGACGGCGACACCGGCGACGACCAGACGTGGCGTCCCGAACACCGTCCCCGCGACCAGCGCGGCTCCGCCGAAGACGAGGCCGACGAGGTCTGCACGGGCGGCGCGAGCCTCGTACAGGTCGTCGGGCATCGGCACCGGCTCGAATCCGACGCGGTCGGCGTACCGCCGGTCCCAGATCAGGAAGGGAACGACGTGGTACAGCGTCCCGACCAGGACGGCCGCGAACACGACGCCCAGCACCCACGCGGCCGCCGCCGGTCCGACCGCACCCGTGTCCAGCGGGTGGGTCAGGAGCGTCGGTGCCGCGAGCACGGCCCACAGTGGGAGGGCGACTGCGACGACCGCGTACCGCGTCGCCGTCGGCGTCGTCTCGACGCGGCGTTCGAAGACGACGCGGACGAGCAAGAGGCCGGCGGCGACCACGCCGACGAGGACGAGGGCGGCCCCGAGGAGCGCGAGACGGTGGTGTGCGAGAGCACGTCCGGCGGCGAGGAGGGCGACGCCGGGTGGGAGCGTCGCCTCCTCGACGCGGCTGAGACGGATCGAGCGGCGGTCGACGTCGGCACCGGCGAACATCGGCCCGAGCTGGTACAGCGCGCCGACGACCGTGAGCAACACCCCACCGAGGAGGGCGAGCGTCGCGTGCCCCGAGCGGACGGCGGCGTGCGAGAGGCCAGCACGGGCGAGGAGGCCGACCGAGAAGTCGACGGCGAGGAGGCCGCCCAGCGCGACGGCGACCGCGAGCGCACAGAGCGCGTAGACGAAATGTCGCTCGGTCACGTCGCCCCGGCGTGGTCGCGGCAGGGTTCGAAGGAGGTCGTAGACGAACGTCCAGACCCCGGCGACGGCGAACAGCCCGAGCACGAACAGTCGGGGACGACCGAAGACGGCGGCCGACGTCAGGCCGACGACGCCAGCGGTCACGAGGACGAGTGCCAGGTCTGCGAGCCGGCGCGAGTGGAGGTCGACGCCCGACCAGACCGGGACGAACTGTTCCATCGCGCCCATGATGGTGAGACAGATCCACCCCAGGACGAGGAGATGGATCGGAGCGAGGCGGACGAGTCCGTCGAGATCGCCGACGAGGACGACCGTCCCGAGGACGACCCCGACGAGGAGGAAGCCGAGCCCGAGCACGGCGTGCGCGAGCGGGAGCCGGAGCGGCGGACCGTACGACGTGTCGACGTCCGGAACGCGCATGCGAGACGGTTCGGCGGCGGTCGGCCTGCGCGTTCTCCCGAACGTGTTCGACTGCCCGTTCGGCCACGACGCGGGGTTCTCGAACGGCAGGTCGGCCGGGAACCGCGAGCCGAAGTCGCACACCCGAACGGGCTCGACGAAAACGAGGTCACCGAAGACGCCGCGACTCACTGCTCGGGGTTCGGGTCGAAGATGTCGGGTCGTTCCTCCCCCTCGGCGGTCACGATCGCCATACAGCCCTTGCGGGCGACCCGCGAGAGCGCGTGGTCGACGAGTTTGAAGTTCCCCGGGACGGGGAAGCTCATCGTCGCGATCGTCGTCGAGCCGGGTGCGACGGGCTTGGTCTGGACGTGGGTCTCCGGGCGGGTGGTGAGCGAGCCTTCGGGGTACAGTTCCTCCCACACGTTGCCGATGGGGTGGAAGCTGGAGGTGAGGTTCGGCCCGCCGGTGACGAAGTACGTCCGGACGGTGTCGCCCGTCGAGACCGTCGCCGCGGTCCCGTGACCGTCGGGCGTCAGAGCGTACTGTTCGCCGTTCATCACGACGTACGTCGGCTCCTCCCGCTTCATCGCCTGCATGTCGAAGCGGTGTTTACCGGACTCGCCGGCCTCCTTGTCCGTGTAGATCTCGTGCTGGCCGAGGTAGAGTTCGTGGTCGACCGCGGGCATCCCCTCCTCGGGTTCGACGAGGATGATGCCGAACATCCCCGCCGAGATGTGCATGTCGAGGTTCGGGACCGCGCAGTGGTAGATGTACGCGCCGGGGTACGTCGCCTTGAACCGCAGGCGGGCGGTCTCGCCTGGCGCGGTCATCGTCGCCTCGGCACCACCACCGGGGCCGGCGACGGCGTGGAAGTCGACGTTGTGCGGGAGGGCGTTCCCCGAGGGGTTCTCGAACGTCAGGTCCACCGTGTCACCCTTCCGAACCCGGATGAACGGCCCCGGCACCTGGCCGTTGTACGTCATGTAGTCGAACGTGACGCCGTCTTCGATCTCGGCCGTCACTTCCTCCGGGCGGAGGGTGACGTCGACCGTCGTCGGCGTCGACCGCTGGATGGGGCCGGGGATGTCGGTCGGGTCCGCGGCGACCCGGTCGACCGTCGGTTTCGCGTTCTGCTCCATCGCCGTGCGCTGTCGCTCCGTGTCCGCCGCGGTCGGTGCGTTCGCGGCACAGCCGGCGACGGCGGCCGCGCCGCCGACGCCGAGGGCTTCGAGGACGGAACGACGGGTGGTTCGGACCATCGGTGGTCACCTCACAGTCGTGAGCTAGTGGTACAGGGACTAAAACCGGGACTCAGGCTGTACGACCGTGAGAACGCGGGCGGAGATGTTCGGACTGGACACTTAAATCAGCGACCAGCGTCTCGCTCGTGCGTCGGAGCCATCCCTGGTGGACTCGCGCGACCGCGCCGGCGGATACGTCGGCGTCTCCGGACGGTCCGTCCGAGCGACTCGTTTCACCCGGCCGAGGGTCGGTCGCCACTCGGACAGTGGCGGACGGCATCGAACGCGGTGGGTGAGCCGGCTCGATCGACGTCGCGACTCCGCGACAAGTGACCTCGTAAAAACATTTTTTATTGTTAGGTTCTATCGTTCCGCGAGGGTAGTTACCTAATGACGCGATCGGACGACAGCGGAGCGGACGAACTGGACACGTACCGGCTCGCGCGCCGTGCAGTGTTGAAGGCGACCGGTGGTGCGGCGGCGCTGTCGCTGGGGGCCGGAACGGCCGCCGCGGCGAACCACAACAACGGCCACTCGGGGAACGAGAACGGGAACGGCCCCGGAACGGGCCAGGGTGACTCGAACCCGAACTACATCGACCCGGTGTTCGGACAGGCGTCCGCGGAGCCGAAGCCGGAGTCGTTCCGGCCACCGGTCCGACCGGATCACGAGGTGGACATGCTGTTCACCGTCGAGAACCTGCTGTTCGCGGCCGCGGCCGAACTGGACGAGGATCAGAGAACGGCCGTCAACAGCGCTGCTGCGGACGGGACTGTGACGAGTCAAGAGGCGGGCGATCTGGACGAGACCATCACGATCGAAACGCCGAACGGGCCGGAGGAGGTCCCGCTCTCGGCGGTCGCTGGGGCCTTGACCGAGACGCTCGGGTTCAACTTCGAGCCGGCGGGGCTGGTGGTCGAACCCGGCGACATCGTCGTCTTCGACGCAGTGTCGCCCGACCACCTCGTCGCCTCGTATCACGAGCGACACGGGCGGCAGAACCGCGTTCCCGGGGACCCCGGGTCCGGAACCGGACTCATCTCGTCGCCGCTCATCCCCGTCGGCGGCTACTGGCTCTACCAGTTCGAGGAGCCGGGCGTCTACGACCTCAACTGCACGGTCCACGAGCTCTTCGGCATGGTGATTCGGGTGGTGGTCACGGACGACCCGAACGACGTGCCCGAACTCGACGTCGACGAGGGGAGCGGCCGCCCGCCGGAAGACGTCAACGAGATCGAACTCGTGTTCGGCGGCCTCGACCCGAACCTCCCGAGCGCCCTCGGCGCGCTCGAGACCGATGCGCTCTCCCCCGGGAACATCGTCGACGAGGGCGAAGTCAGCTGGGAGGCCGTCGTCGAGGAACACCGGACGTCGTAGCGGGCCTCGGGACGGTCCCCGGACGGGCTGTGGCCGCGCGTCAGTCGTCCGACTGGAGCGCCCGTGCCGGCTGAGGCAACCGGACGTCGTCGGGATCGGTCACCTCGCGCCGCGACCGGAGCTTGTCGAGCACGTCGTACGCGAACAGGAACGTCCCGGCGATGAGCAAGGTGTCGCCGGGCATCCGCACCCAGAACAGCAACTGGACGAGGTCGCGCTCGTAGAAGGCCAGGCTGCGGGCGGCGTCGTAGCTGGCGGTGAAGGCCGTCTCCAGCTGGAGGAACCCCACGGGGAGGACCGAGACGAACACCATGAGCGCGAGCCCGACGTTCCAGAGCCAGAACGCCCACCGGAGTCGCCGGCCCGACCACTCCCTGGTCGTGATCCGGAGCATGTACGTCGCCATGCCGATGGCGAGGAAGCCGAACGCACCGAACATGGCGGCGTGGGCGTGTCCCACCGTGAGGTAGGTGCCGTGCTCGTAGTAGTTCACCAGGGGGAGGTTGATGAAGAACCCGAGCACGCCCGCCCCGACGAAGTTCCACGCCCCCGAGGCGATGATGAACATGAAGGGGAGCGTGTAGGGGAACGACTCGCCCTGCGCCGCCAGCGAGCGGTACTCGTTCAGCGCCTCGAAGAGGATGAACACCAGCGGGAGGAGTTCGAGCGTCGAGAAGGCGCTCCCGATCGGCACCCAGAGGTCGGGCAGACCGACCCACCAGTAGTGGTGCGAGACGCCGATGACGCCCGTACTCATCACGAGCAGGGCCTCGAACATCACGGCCTTCTCGGCCGACTCTCGTCTGAGGAGGTTCATCGAGACGAGAGTGATGCCGACGATGGCGACGATGAAGAACTCGAACGCGCCCTCGACCCACATGTGGACGACCCACCACCGCCAGAACTCGGTGACGACGATGTTGGTCCCCGGGGTGTAGAGGAAGCCCGCGACGAACAGCAGGGCGATCGAGCCGCCGGCGTAGAGGATCATGTGCGCGAGACCGTAGCGCGGCTCCTCCCGGAGGAGGGGTCGGAAGCCGCGGGCGACCAGCGCGGCCCACGCGAGAAAGCCCAGGAGCAAGCCGGCCTGCCAGAGTTTGCCGACCTCGAGGTATTCGAGGCCCTCGTTGCCGAGGATCCACCAGAGCGCGCCGTCGATGTACCCCTGCGCGCCGAGCCAGATGCCGGCGAGCCCGCCGACGGCGACGACCACGAGCGCGCCGAGGAGGCCGTAGACGTACCGTCCCTGGTTCTCCGGCTCGTAGCCGGTCAGGAGCGCGGGGAGGAACAGCCCCGCGCCGAGCCAGAGCGTGGCGATCCAGAGCACGCCGAGGTCGATGTGCCACGTCTTCGCGATGGCAAAGGGGAGCCACTGGAGGACGTTCACGCCGAGCAGTTCGCCGAGGCCGAAGAAGCCGGCACGCTCGACGTAGTAGTGAGCGAGCAGGCCACCGAGGAGCACCTGTCCACAGAACAGCAGGGCGGCAACGGGGACGAACGACAGCGCCGCCATCTGACTCGGCACGAGATCGACGTCGCCCGGACGCGGGACATCGATGTGCTCCGTCTCGGGTTCGGGCAGGTCGACCGAGCGGTAGAGCCAGATGCCCAGTCCAGCGGCACCGACGAGGAGGATCATCGCGACGACCGACCACGTCATCGCCGCGGCGGTGGGTTCGTTCCCCGCGTCGGGCGCGTACGGCCAGTCGTTGGTGTAGGTGTGCGTCGACCCCGGCCGTTCCGTGTGGGCGGCCCACGCGGTCCAGAGCGCGAAGTCGGCGAAGTCACGCGCTTCCTCCTCGGAGGAGATCATCCCCGCGGGGACGCCCCGTTCGGCCTCACCCTCGTGATAGCGTTCGACGTACTGTTCGCGGACGCGCTCGTGCGCCCACGCCTCGGCGGCCGAGTAGTCGACTGGACCGCCGTCGTACCCCCGATCGAGGTCCGACTCGACGAGGCTGTCGACGGCGGCCTGCCGCTCGCGCGCGAGGTCCGCGTACGCCGTCCCGTAGCGCTCGCGGGCGTAGTACTCCTTCATGTACTCCGTCTTCAGGTCGAGCGCGTCGGCGGTGTAGTCCTCGCCGAAGTACGCGCCGTTGCCGAGGACCGAACCGTGGTTCATCAGCCCGTCCTGCTGGAAGACCGTCTTCCCGTGCCGGACGTCGGCACCGGTCGCGATCGTCTCACCGTCCGGTCCCTCGATGCGCTGTGGGATGGGCGGTGCCTGTTCGTACGCGAGGTACGCCCCCGCGCCCATCACGACCAGGTTGAACACGAACACGACGACCAGCACGCGTGCGATCGTTCGTCTGCGTATCTCCATGACAGTCGGCTGTTCACGGGCCACCGTTACCGGCGTCACGGCGCTTCCCAGACCACGACACGGGGGGCGAACATGTTCGACCTGCGGGATCAAGGGAAAGGAGGACTCCCGTCGAGCGTGATCCCGCGGTTCACTCCGTGGCTACGGGTCGGTCGACGCGGGCACGTCGGGCGAAGCTTATTTGCATGATTAACCGTTGACAATACCTATGCCGTCTGACAACGGGGCTGCGGGCATCGACCGTCGACAGGTGTTGAAGACGCTCGGCGTCGGCGGACTGGTCGGACTGGCAGGGTGTAGCAGCGAGGACGCAAGCGACGCCGACGGCGCTGGCGACGCCACCGACACCGACGGCGGGACAGGGACCACAGAGGCGTTCGAGGCGCAGGGACCGGGTGATAGACGCTGGATCCGGGCGGCCACCTCCAGCGCGCAGAGTCTCAACCCGCTCAACGTCAGCGACGAGGCGACGACGAACCGGATCGGCCTGCTGTACGACCCCGGCAGCGTCACCGTCGACGGGCCCGCCGTCGAGGGGCGACTGCTGTCGGACTGGCAGCTCTCCGACGACGCCCGCACGGTCACGTACACGGTCCGCGAGGGACTGGAGTGGGGGGCCGGCTACGGGCAGGTCACCGCCGACGACTACATCGCGTTCGTCGAGAACATCGTCTACGGCGACCTCGGCAGGGAGCAACGGCCGGTCGGCTACACGCAGACGGACAGCTACGTCCTCGGCGGTGAGCGGTTCGAGATCGAACGGCTCGGGAAACTGTCGTTCCGCGTCACGCTGCCACAGCCGCGGGCGTACTGGCTGACAGAGGATCCGCTTCGGGTAGCGTGGATCGTCCCCGCGGGGCTGATCGAGAAGTACAAGCCCCTGCAGAAGCGGACGGTGAACGGCGAGGAGGCGAACGTCGTCAGACAGATCGGCGCGGACCCGGCCGTCGCGGAGGCCGACCTCGCCGGGAACCTCGGGCCGTTCACGTTCGAGCGCTGGACGAAGGGACAGAAGCTGGTACTGAGCCGGAACGACGACTACTACCTCGCGGGCACGGACGTCGGCGGCGGACGGTTCGAGGGTGCGCCGACCATCGAGGACTTCACCTACCAGGTGTTCGACGAGCAGTCGACCGCGTACTCGGCGTTGCGTGCGGGCGACATCACCGCGACGAGCCTCGAGGCACGGAAGGTCGACGAGGTCGGGTCGAGCGACGGGGTAACGGTGTTCGAGTCGCAGTTCGGCGACGGGGTGTTCTACCTCAACCTCAACCACAGGGTCAACGGCTGGGCACCGATCCGCGAGAGCCGCGCGGTGCGGCAGGCGTTCGCCCACCTGATCGACAAGACCACCCTCATCGACCAGATCTTCGAGGGACACGCCGACCCCGCGGCGACGTTCCACCCCAGCTGGGGGCCGTTCTACCCCGACGACCTGCCGACGTTCGAGCCCAGCGTCGACCGGGCACGGGAGAAGTTCGAGAACGGGACCGGGAGCGACTACGGCTACGACGGCGAGGCGTTCCTCGGGCCGGACGGCGAGCAGGTCGAACTGCGGCTCGCGATCAACAACGCCAGCCAGACCGGCGAGATCATCGGCAACTACCTCAAAGAGCGGCTCGGCCAGGCGGGCATCGCGGTGACCGTCGTCGGGACCAACTTCACGAAGCTCCTCACCCAGTACGGTCGGAACAGCGTCGACAACAACCCGAACTTCGACGGCGAGCCCTCGTACAACTCCGGGCCGTACAACGCTGGCGCGTACGACGAGGCCATCTCACAGGAGCCGTGGGACATCCTGCAGGGGGTCGGGTTCTCCGCGGCCCCCTTCACCCCGTGGCAGATCATCGACCTCGTGCTGACGCGCACGGGGACGTTCAACTACTTCGGCTACACGACCGACGACTACGACCTCTCGACGCGGATCGAGGAGGCGGCCACGGCGACCTCGCGGTCGGAGACCGAGTCGATCCTCGCGGAGATGTTCCGCTTCCTCGCCCGCGAGCAGCCACTCACGTGGCTCTACAACGACAACTTCCTCGGCGGCTACCGCCGTGCGGTGTCGAACTTCCCGGAGCCGGACAGCTACTGGGACAAACCGGACAGCCGGACGCTGACGCTCCGCACCGCACAGTGAACGCCGGACACGACCGCCGCTCGGTCCGTCGAGATCGAACCGCCGCGGGGCAGATCGATCGGGATCGACCCCGGAGACGGGACGGAGCCGACCGATGTCGATGAGGTGGTACGTGGTACGGCGACTGCTGTGGACCGTCGTGGCGACGTGGGTGGCCGTCAGCCTGACGTTCGGACTCCTGATGGTCGCCCCGAGCCCGGGCGCCGAGGCCGCGGCGGCCCAGTGTGCCGCACAGGACCAGGACCCCGAGCAGTGCCGGCAGAACTACCTGGAGGAGCGCGGCCTCACCCGCCCGATCTCGGTCCAGTACGTCGACTTCATGACCGGGATCTTCACGCTCGACTGGGGCTACTCGAACAGCCAGGGCAAGCCCGTCCTCGCCGCCATCGCGGACGCGTGGGTGTACTCGGCGCAGTACTTCGTCCCGAGCGTCCTCCTCAGCGCCGTCGTCGGCTACGCCATCGGCCTGTACAGCGCGGTGAACCGGCACACGCTCACCGACTACGTCGGCTCGTTCGTCGCCTACTTCGGCATCAGCGTCCCGAACTTCTGGTTCGCGATCGTGTTGATCCTGATCGTGGGCGTCTGGTTCCGGGACGCGCAGGTGCTGGGCGTCTCCCTGGAGCCGCTGAGCCTCCGAACCTACTACGAGGTCGACTACCCGACGTTCAGCGTCAGGAACGCGAAACAGCTCGTGCTGCCGGTTGTCGTCCTCTCGACGGCGAGCGTCGCCAGTCAGATGCGATACGCGCGGGCGCAGGCGCTCGAGTACGCGACCGCCGACTTCGTCAAGACCGCCCGGGCGAAAGGTGCCTCGACGTGGCGCGTGCTGATCTACCACGTCCTCCGGGTCGCGCTCGTCCCGCTGTCGACGATCCTCATCGTCGACGTGCTCGCGGTGCTGTTCGCGGGCTCGTTCGTCATCGAGACGATCTTCCAGATCCCGGGTCTCGGCCGACTGGCGCTCGAAGCGATCAGTCAGCGAGACACGGATCTGGTGCTGGCCACGACACTGATCCCCGTCTTCCTGGCGATCGTCGGGAACCTCATCCAGGACCTGGCGTACGTCTCCCTCGACCCACGGATCGACTACGGTGATCGGTGATGTCGGGGGACGCCACGCGAGAAACGGCGGCGTTCGACGCCGAGACGGAGGCGCTCGACTCCGAGGCGGACAGGTTCGACACGATCGAGTGGGACGAGATCGACGCCGACGGCGACGGTGTCTCGCCAGTCCTCGTCGTCGAGGCGCTCGTCTTCGTCGTCGTCGCGGCCGCGTTCGCCTACGACTACCTCGTCGTCGCGAACGACGGGCCGCTCCTGTTCGACTGGGACGTCACGTCGGTCGAGTGGCTGTTCCTCGCGGTCCTCGTGCTGGGCGCGTTCCACGTCGTCGCCCCGCTGGCGCGGAACCGCCGGATGACCGCGTACTACTGGCGACAGTTCCGGAACGACCGGTTAGCGGTCGTCTCCGCCGGCTACCTGTGTCTCCTGTTCCTGATCGGGGTGTTCGGCCCGATCGTCTGGGCGGCCCCGAACGGGACGATCGACTACGGGACGGCGTACGCGCCGCCGGTGTTCCTCGGCGGCGACGGGGCCTCGCTGGCGCACGCGCTGGGGACCGACGCACAGGGGCGGCATCTCTGGCACCTCATCGTCTACGGCATCCGAGTCAGCTTCGAGGTCGGGCTCATCTCGACCGCGATCGCCATCACGCTCGGGACCGTCGTCGGCGCGGTCGCCGCGAACGTGGGCGGCTACGTCGACGAGGTGCTCATGCGCTACGTCGACATCCAGCAGACGTTTCCGGTGTTCGTCCTCCTCGTGTTCCTCGTCTACCTGTTCGACGCGAGCCTGCTCCTCATCGTCGTCCTCTACGGCGTGTTCGGCTGGGAGGGGACCGCCAGACTCGTCCGGTCGGAGGCGCTCCAGCGCTCGGAGGAGACGTACACGAAGGTCGCCGAGGCGGCCGGCGCGAGTCACTGGTGGGTCGTCCGCCGGCACGTCATCCCGAACGTGTCGAGCACGGTCATCACGGCGGCGACGCTCTCCATCCCCGTCTTCATCCTCGGCGAGGCCACGCTGTCGTTCCTCGGGTTCGGCGACCCGAGCACGTTCAGCTGGGGCCGGACGATCAACGCGGGGCGCTCGGACCTCGACAGCGCCTGGTGGATCAGCACGATCCCGGGCGTGGTGTTGTTCCTCACGGTGCTGGCGTTCAACTTCACGGGCGACGCGCTCCGCGACGCCGTCGACCCGCGGACGGACTCGTGACGTGGCGACCGGGTCGTGGGTCGGAGACGGCTCGTCGGTGACGCGCCACACGCCGCCGCGAGCTGTCCCGGACGGGGAGGGTGGGGCCTCTCGTGCTGTGAGACCGCTCGGCCCCCTCCGGGTGTCCGGCCGCTCGGACCTGTCGGAGACGTCGGCCCGGGAGTCAGCGCCCCCGGAACCAGGAGACGAACCCGCTCTCGACACCCTCCTCGCTCGTCGTGCTCCCGAAGTAGATGCGGAGCTGTTTGATCGCGAGCCACGAGAACGGGACGATCAGGACGGCGCCGACCGCCCGCTCGAACGCGCGGACGTGGACGCCGGCACCGACCGGTTCGAGCGTCGAGACGCCCAGTTGCTCGAGCAGGACCGCCCCCGTCGGCTCGAAGAGTTCGAACGGGAACAGCGGGTCGAGCGGCGTCTTGACGACGACGTACATCCCGTCGAGCAGCGTGACGAGGCTGTAGACGAACAGTCGAACGACGTCGAGCGCCGAGAGCCCGACACCGGTGTAGACGGTCGCGGTGGCGGGGTCGCGGAGACCACCGAACGCGAGGTAGAGGCCGCCGAACGCGAGCGCGACCAGGCCGACGACGGCCGCCAGGACGAGCGGGACCTCGCCCAGCAGGAGGACGAACTTCGCCGCGTTCAGCTCGACGATCCGGGCCCAGTTCCCGTCCAGTCTCGCGCGGCGGATCCGCGCGTCCTGTTCTCGCAGGTAGTGTTTCTCGGTGAGTGCACGTCGGTACCGACCACTCCTGATCAGCTGTCGGTGGATGGTCTCGTGGGTCCAGGCCTGCTTCTCGAACCGCGTACGATCGGCGTCGCGACGGGCGATCCCCTCGTCGTCTGGCGTCTCGACGGCGGCCCTGCCGTCCCCGTCGGTGCCGTCCGGTTCGGTACGGTCGTCGCCGCAGTTCGGCATCTCGTCACCGACGTCGTGGGGGGCGTCATCCGCGTGATCGACGGTGCCGCGTGCCCGGAGCGCCCGTGCAATCCGACCGACGACACCGCTCTCCGCGACCGTCCCGTCTGCCACGTCGTACAGGTCGACCGCGGAGAGCGTGGTCGAGCGGTCCATGTCGCAGTCGGTGAACGTCGCGCGGTAGATCCGCGCCCCGTCGAACCGCGCGGACCGGAGATCCGTCTCGACGAACGAGGCGTCCTCCAGGGTGGCGTTCCGGAAGTCCGCGAACCGGCAGTTCGCGCCGTCGAAGACGGCGCCGGAGAGCTCGCCGCAGGCGAAGTTCGTGCCGTGCAGGTCGGCCTCACTGAAATCCGCTCTCTCGAACGTCGTTCGCCTGAACGAGTCCGACGGTTCGACGACGAGTTCGCGGGTGCGGTCGATCGTCGTCTCGTCGGCCGTCACCCGGGCGGTGCGCAGGTCCTGTCCGCGGAAGTTCGCGCGGGAGAAGTCGGCGCGGTTGACGTGGCGCGCCAGGTGGACGGTCGCGTCGGTCAGGTCCGCGCCAGTGAAGTCGGCATTAGCGACGTCCGCGTTCGTGAAGTCGACGCCCCTGAGGACGGTTCGACGGAACGACGCCCCCGACAGTCGGCAGCCGGAGAGGTCCGCGTTCGAGACGTCGGCCTCGTCGAAGGTGGCGGAGGCGAGGTGTCTCTTGAGGGGCGAGACGTCGAAGCTCGACACGTCCGACCCGGGGAAGTTCACGTCAACGGACCGGGGGAACCGCGTCCGGGAGAAGTCGACCGCGGAGAGGTCCGAGTCGACGAACGAGAGCTCCAGGTGGTCCTCGAACGTCGTCCCCGAGAAGTCGCCGTCGCCCTCGAAGACGCACCGAAACACGGGACCCTGCTCGAAGACCGCGTCCGAGAAGTCGGCACCGCGTTCGAACGTGCCGGTGAATCCGGTCGAAGCCGCGAACCGGGCCCCCGAGAAGTCGGCCCGCCGTTCGAAGACGTTGGTGTCCCAGAAGCGTACCTCCATCTCGAACGTCGCGTTCGAGAAGTCCGCCTCGTCGCGGAACCGCGCGCCGTGGAAGTGTGCCCAGTCACCGACCCGAACGCCCGAGAAGTCCGCTCGCCCCGCGAACGAGGTGTCCCGAAAGAACGCCGCGCCCGCGACCGTGGCGTCTTCGAAGGTCGCGTCCGCCTCGAACGCCGCCCCGGAGAACTGCGCCGAGATGGGCGTCGGTGCGCGCTTGCCGTGGCCCGTTCGTGACCCGCGCTCTTCGAACCGTGCGTTCGCAAAGCCCGCGTCGGCCGCGAACGTCGCGGACGAGCAGTCGACCGCACCACCGAACGTCGCACGGTCGAGGGAGACGGACGCCTCGAAGGTCGTCTCGGTCAGGTCGACACGGCCGGCGACCTCGATCGCCCGTGCGTCGATCGGCACACGGATCGTCGCCCCCCGCCACTCGAACGAGTCGAACCGGGCGTGCCGGAGGTCGATCGGTCCGTCGACGGCGACCGTCGTCCCCGTGAGGTCGAGCGATCCGAGGTCGGCGTCGATGAACTGGGGCGGGCGGAGACCGTCGCCGTCGAGTGCCCGTCGTTCCCCCCTGACGACCGCGACGAACTCCGCTGTGAGTTCCTCCTGCGCCACCCCGTCCGGGTCGTGGAAGACGCACACTCCCCGATCAGTCGCCTCGTGTGGACAGCGCCAGACCAGCCGCCCGTCCGTGGTCTCCTCGAGGACGCCGTCGCTGTCGAGACTGTCGATCTGACACGGGGTCTCCGTGGTGGCGTCCCACTCTGCCGGATCGAGCGTGTGACGACAGCGGACCACAGTGGACTGGCTCGATCCCGTCTCGGTGTGTGTCGTGTCCGTCATAGATCCCACGCCGCGCGATTCGGTCCCGCGAGCGACGAACTCTCAACCGCACAACTCGAACGCTAATAACTGTTCGCCCGCGAGCGCCGGCACGGGAGCCGCGAACCGTGGTCCGCTCGTCCGGCACGACCGTGACAGGAGCGGCGGCAGTCGAGAGAACGACGACGATTTGTCGTCACGGACCGAACTCGACCCGATGCGACCCATCCGGTTCGAGACGGCCGACACCGACGACTACACCCAGATCGGCGAGGGGCTGACGCGCGTCGCGCGAGCGGCGGGGCGGCTCGAAACCGGTCACGCGGTCGGCAGGTACGCCCTGCGACACGACGACGGCTGTGCGGTCTGCGGCGAACGGGTCGCGGCGGGCGAGACGTTCTACCTCGACCCCGAGACGGGCGACCTGCTCTGTGCGACCCACGGCCGAGCGCGACGCGGCGAAGACGAGTAACCGGAGAGCGGACGGACAGCGGCTCGTGGCGCGGCGCGAGTCCGTTATATGACAGTAAATTGTGACGAAACCGAACGTCGTGACACGACAGAACGTCGCAACGTGGGACCGTTGGTACACGATTCCGAGCGTAATCAATATTCCTTGTTACAGGTCCGGAAAGTTCTTTACCGATTCCCGGCACGCATCAAGACACACATGGGAGTGCTCTGGCTGGACGACGTGCGGTCCGACGACCTGGAGACGGTCGGCGGGAAGGCGGCCTCACTGGGGGAACTCACGGCGGCGGGTCTACCGGTGCCGCCCGGGTTCGTGGTCACCGCAGGGACCTACCGGACGTTCATCGAGACGGCCGGGATCGACGACGAGCTGTTCGACGCCGTCGACGTCGACTCCGAGGACTCGAAGGCGCTCAAGGCCGCTCACGAGCGGGCACACGCGCTGATCATGGAGACGCCGCTGCCCGACGAGGTCGCGGCGGAGATCGTCGAGGCGTACCGTTCGATCGACGACGGGGAGGCGTTCGTCGCCGTCCGCTCGTCGGCGACCGCGGAAGACCTGCCGGACGCGTCGTTCGCCGGCCAGCAGGAGACGTTTCTCAACGTCCGCGAGGCCGACCTGATCCGACGGGTGAAAGAGTGCTGGGCCTCGCTGTTCTCCCAGCGCGCTATCTACTACCGCAACCAGAAGGGGTTCGACCACGACGCGGTCGACATCGCTGTCGTGGTCCAGCGGATGGTCGACGCCGACAAGTCGGGCGTGATGTTCACCTCCCACCCCTCGACGGGCGAACCGCGCATCATCATCGAGGCGGCGTGGGGGCTGGGGGAGGCGGTCGTCTCGGGTGCCGTCTCGCCCGACAACTACGTCGTCAACCGTGCGACCCAGCGCACGGAGGACGTCACCGTCGCCGACAAGAAGCTGATGCACGTCAAGGACGCGGAGACGGGCGAGACCGTCGAGCGAAAGGTGCCCGACGATCGCCGGACTGAGCGGGTGCTCTCCGACGAGGAGATCGCCCGGCTCGTCGATCTCGGCGAACAGGTCGAGACGCACTACGGCCAGCCACAGGACGTCGAGTGGGCTGTCTTCGACGACGAGGTGTACATGCTCCAGTCGCGGCCGATCACGACCATCTCCGACACGGCGGTCTCCAACGTCTCGGACGTCGGCGTGGGAGCCACCGACGGCGACGTGGCGGGCGAGGCCACCGACGGGGCCGGCGAGACCACTCGTGACCAGACCGCCGTGGGCGAGGTACTCCTGCGGGGGCTGGGTGCGAGTCCGGGCATCGCCTCCGGGCCCGCGCGGATCGTCACCAAACTCGACCACCTCGATCAGGTCGCCGAGGGCGACATCATCGTCACCGAGATGACGATGCCGGACATGGTGCCGGCGATGAAGCGCGCCGCGGGCATCGTCACCGACGAGGGCGGGATGACCTCTCACGCGGCGATCGTCTCGCGGGAACTCGGCGTGCCCGCAGTGGTCGGGAGCAGCTCGGCGACGCGACAGCTTGAGGACGGGCAGCCGATCACCATCGACGGCGACAAGGGGACCATCAGGGAAGGGGTCGAGTCGAAGGAGAAACAGCGCCAGCCGGTCGAGGACGCCCGGCCCAAGACGCCCGTCAAGCCGATGACCGCCACGGAGGTCAAGGTGAACGTCTCGATCCCCGAAGCCGCCGAACGCGCGGCGGCGACGGGTGCGGACGGCGTCGGCCTCCTGCGGATCGAGCACATGGTACTCTCCCTGGGCAAGACACCCGAGCGATTCATCGCGGACAACGGCGAGCGGGCGTACGTCGACGAGATAATCGAGGGCGTGCGGACCGTGGCGGACGAGTTCTACCCGCGCCCCGTACGCGCCCGGACCCTCGACGCCCCCTCCGACGAGTTCCGTCAGCTCCAGGGCGGCGAGGACGTCCCGCGCGAGCACAACCCGATGCTCGGCTACCGCGGGATCAGGCGGTCACTGGGAAATCCGCGCGTGTTCAAGCTCGAACTGGAGGCGTTCCGCCGCCTGTACGACATGGGCTACGACAACCTCGAGGTGATGTTCCCCCTGGTCAACGACGCCGAGGACGTCGTCCGCGCCCGCAAACACATGAGAGAGGCGGGGATCGATCCCGGCAAACGCGAGTGGGGGGTGATGATCGAGACGCCCGCGTCGGCGCTGCAGGTCGAGGCGATGGCGAAAGCCGGCATCGACTTCGCCTCGTTCGGCACCAACGACCTCACGCAGTACACGCTGGCCGTGGACCGCAACAACGAGAACGTCGCGAGCGTCTACGACGAACTCCACCCCGCCGTCCTGGAGCTCATCGGATCGACCATCGAGACCTGCCGCGACCACGGGGTCGAGACGAGCATCTGTGGACAGGCCGGCTCGAAGCCCCGGATGGTGCAGTTCCTCGTCGAACGCGGTATCTCGTCGATCTCCGCGAACATCGACGCCGTCCGCGACGTCCAGCACGAGGTCAAACGGGTCGAACAGAAACTGCTCCTGGACTCGGTCAGGTAGCTCGACTCGGTCCGATAGCGCCCAACACCGCCGGTTCGTGCACTCCCGCTCGGTCGTCGCTTCACTTCTCGACGGTGACGCTCGGGAACGTCGCGGCGACGACGCTCCCACGGGGAGACCGCGGTTCGACGGTGACGTTCCCGTCGAGCGAGGTGACGAGGCTACTGACGACCCAGACGCCCAGCTGCGAGCCGTGGCGGATGGGATGTTCCTCCAGCCCGCCGGTGAGGAGTCGGCGGTCCTGCTCGGGGATGCCCGGACCGTCGTCGCTGACGCGGATCGACACGCGTTCGTCGCCGCCCTCGTGGACGCGGACGACCTCGATGCGGACCCACGGATCGGAGTCGTTGTGGACGATGGCGTTCTCGACGAGTTCGTGGACGACGAGCGAGAGCGACTGCGTCCCCCGGACGACCGCCACGGCGGGGAGCGACGTCTCGATCACCGCGAGAGGGTACCGCTCGCCGAGCCGCTCGGTCACCTCGTTCACGACGGCCACCAGGTCGATCGGTGTGGTGGGGCGGTCGTCGGCGTTGACCTCGCGGTAGCGGCGGGCCTGTTCGCTCAGCGAGAGCAGCTCGCGCGCGGCTGCACCGATCGTCGTCGCCGCGGTCGCCGTCTCGGCGTCGCGGTCGCTCGCCAGCGCGGCCGCGTGTCCGAGGATGATGTTCGCCTTGTTCCGCAGGTTGTGCCGGAGCACCCGGTCGAGCACGTTGATCCGCTGTTTGTACTGGGAGATGTCGTAGTGGACGACCGCTACCCGGACGGGGGCGGCGTCCGCGACGGGGACGATACCGGCAGAGAACCACCGGCGGGTTCGCTTCCCGTGACAGGGGTACTCGATCCAGTCGCCGTCGCTCTCGCCGTCGACCACGCGACGGATCGCCTTGGCGGCCGCCGTCGCGAACGTGTCGTTAGCCTGGTCGCAGACCGCGATGTAGTTGCGGCCGACGTCGGTCTCGTCGGGGTCGCGACCGTTCTCCGCGCCGAACCGCGTCCACGCGTCGTTGACCAGCAGGATGACCCCGTCCTCGTCGAGGAGCGCGACGGGGAACGGGACGGTCGAGAGCGAGTCGAGCACGTCGACGTCGGCCGGCCGTCCGTCCTTCATCGGGTGGTCGTCGCTGCGGTCGTCGTCGGCAGTACCGCCACCTTCGACGGCACGGTCGCCACCAGTGTGTTGACCTGCGTCCCCATCGCTGGTCCCGCCGGGCCGAACGGACGTCGCGTCCCCATCGGAGTCGGTGGGGGTCGACACCGTGGTGCCGACGGTGGTGGGGTCGGTGGACTCACGCGGACCGGTCACGCCGCGGAGCCTGTCGTCGGTGGGCGCCGCCACGCTCGTGAGGAGGTCGACGAGCGTCGGCGTCACGACCGGCACGTCGGCTGCGTGCACCCAGTCCGGGGCGGGCGTCTCCGATCGAGAGAGGACGTAGACGTCGCCGGAGAGCGCCTCGAACCACGGTGGAGGCGTCGTTCCGAGCACTTCGGCGTCGACGATCACCCACTCGGCGTCGGGGACGTCGGCGGCCGTCCCGAAACTGTCCGCTGACCGCGTCGTGATGTGGTCGGCAGACAGCCCGTCGAACGCGTCGGACCGGTCGACCCGATCCGAGACGTACAACAGCGTGTCACGGCGTGACTGGGGATGCATGACTCTCGAGCGTTCGTTCTGGTTTATCCCTCCGTCGGATATAATAATACCGACAAAACAGTGCTCGGAAGAATATCCGGGACTCTGATGTGTTTAACCTGACGTTATCGTCGAATACAACGGCTCTTACCTGTTTTCAGCCCTGAAACACGGATCGACCCGTGGACGAGTGTCCAGGGCGAGGGCGGTCGTGACAGCCAACTACTACGATCCGACGAGCACTCGTTCGGCACGTGTGACGCTCGCTTTACACGTCCTCGAAGAATCTCAAGACTTACGTCCACGCTCACCAACTATCCACCGTGACATCCGCGGCTCTGGCGTCGACGCTCGCCGACGTCGCTCTGCCGTTCGTCTTCTCCGAGAGCGGGTGGTTCGCGTCGCTCGTCCGGACCGCGACGGGATGGCCGGGGCTGGGGATCATCTTCGGCTACTCGTTCCTCATCGCCTTCGCGCTGCCGGGGGTGAGCGAGATCGTCCTGCTCGCGCCGCTGAACCTCGGCCTGCCGGGGTGGGCGAACACGACTCTCATCGTCCTCACGTCGGGGGTGGGCAAGGCCGCCGGGAGCGTCTTCGCCTTCCACATCGGGCAGGAGGCGAAGGAGTCGGGTCCCATCATCCGCGCCCTGCGACGGTCGCCCATCGACGTCGTGGCGTGGTCCGAGAAGAAGACCGTCCAGCTCGCACAGCGGTACGGGTACGGTGGTCTCGCGCTGGCTCTCTGCGTGCCGGGTTTCCCCGACACCCTGTCGATCTACGCGTTCTCGGTGCTCGAAGAGGACTACTGGCGGTTCGCGCTGGCGACGTTCGTCGGGAGCGTCGGCCGGCTCGTCGTGACCATCGTCGGCGTCGAGGCGTTCTTCTACCTGTTCTGAAATTCAAGGCTGTTCACCGAAACGTACATACTCCTCGGAAATAGTGTTCAATGGGATGATCATCCCGCTGCGAGTGGTACACCTCGGCGAGGACGAGGACGCCCTGGACCGGGTGGCGGCATCACTCGCGGCGGTAGACGACCGCGTCGACGTCTACTCGACCAGCGACGCCGACGACGCGCTCGACCGGATCGCGACCGCGTCGGTCGACTGCGTCGTCACAGGGTTCGAGCCGTCGTTCCTCCGGACACTCGCGACCGACCACGCCGCGGTCCCGTGCGTGCTCTTCTCGTCGGTGGAGACCGTCCCCGTCGAGGTCCTCACCGCGAACGTGGCAGCGGTCGTCCGGACGGACGAACCCGACCCGTTCACTCGAGTGGCGGAACGAGTCGTCGACGTGATCCGAGAGCGAAGAGCGGCGGCTGACGGGGACCGCGGGCTGTTCGCCACGCTCCTCGCGGCGTCGACCGACGTCGTCGCCGTGGTCGACACCGACGGCCGGTTCGGATACGTCTCCCCGGCAGTCGAACGACTCCTGGGCTACGACCCCGACGACCTGGTCGGCGAGGACAGCCTCGCGTACGTCCACCCGGACGACCGCGACCGGGCGAGCGAGCGACTCAAGGGACTGATCGACGACCCCGACGGGGAGCTCACGGACGAACTCAGACTGCGACACGCCGACGGTTCGTGGGTATGGGTCGAGAACCGCGGGCGGAACCTCCTCGACGACCCCGACGTCGGGGGCATCGTGATCTACTCGCGCGACGTCACGGCGCGCCGCCGCCGCGAGGAACGGCTCCGCCGGTACGAGGCGATCGTCGAGAACATGCAGGACGTGGCGTACACGGTCGACGAGTCGCTCACCGTCACCTCGGTGAACGACCGGGTGCTGGCGTACGCAGAGCGACCCCGCGAGTCGATCGTCGGCGAGTCGATCGAGACGCTGGCGGCCGAGATGCTCGTCGACCCCGAGAACGTCGAACGGCTCTGTGACGCGCTCGAGTCGGTCGTCGCGGGGGAGACCGACGGCGAACGGCTCGAACTCGGTATCGACCTGCCACGGGGGACGGTGTTCGCCGAACTGCAGGTGACGCCGCTGCGGGGAACGGACGCGACCGGAGGAGAGGCGCCGCAGGGTGCCGTCGTCATCTCCCGGGACGTCACGGAACGTCGGGGCGACGAACGCGAACTCGAACGACAGAACGAGCGGCTCGAGGCGTTCACGAGCGTCGTCTCGCACGACCTGCGCGGGCCGCTGGCGGTCGCCAGCGGCAACCTCGAACTGGCGCGATCGGAGGTCGAGCACGAACGACTCGACACGGTCGCCCGTGCGCACGGCCGGATGAGCGACCTCATCGACGACCTCCTGAACGTCGCGCGGCAGGGGACACCCGTCGACGACCCGGACCCGGTCGACCTGGACGCCGTCGCCGAGGCGTCCTGGACCCTGGTCGAGACGGGGGACGCGACCGTCGAGATCGACACGGGGCTCGTCGTGCGCGCGGAGGAGCAACGGCTCCGTCAGTTCTTCGAGAACCTCTTTCGGAATAGCGTGGAACACGGTTCCACGGGGAGCGAGAAGACGTCCGGTGGCAGCGTCGGGCACGGCGCTCCGGGGAGCCACCCCGCGGCCGGCGACCCGATCGACGAACCGGCGACTCCGGCTGGCGACTTCGTGCGGGGCGGTTCGACGACGGACGACGAGGGTGAGACGACACCGGCCGATGCCGGCGACGGGGACGACACCAGCGACGCCGAGGGGGCCGGCGTGACCGTCCGCGTCGGTCGGCTCGACGACGGGTCGGCGGAGGCCGCAGACGCGAACGAGAGACGGGACGTGGACGCGCGCGGGGGCTTCTACGTCGAGGACGACGGTCCGGGTATCCCACCCGACGTTCGTGACGCGGTCTTCGAGGCCGGCTATTCGGCGAAACCGGACGGGACGGGGCTCGGCCTGATGATCGTCCGGGAGATCGCCGACGCTCACGGCTGGGACGTCACTGTCACCGACGGGTCGACCGGTGGGGCGCGGTTCGAGGTGCGGAACGTCGCCCTCGCGTCGGCGTGAGGACCGACGGCTGGCCAGCGATCGCCGAGGACCGACGACAGGTCAGTGACGACGGTGCCGTCACGCCACCCACGAGGGGTGCGATCGGCTCGCGATCGTCTGTGGTCGACGGCCAAAAACCAGCGGCCTTTAGACCTCCACCGCGTCACACGTAACACATGAGCCACGAGGACTTTCCCACGGACAGTCCCGCGGTGGTGACGTGTGGGCTGCCGTACGCCAACGGCGACCTGCACATCGGCCACCTGCGCACGTACGTCGGGGGCGACGTCTACGCGCGTTCCCTCCGAAAGCTCGGGCAACGAACCGCCTTCGTCTCGGGCTCCGACATGCACGGGACGCCCGTGGCGGTCAACGCCGAGAAGGAGGGGCTCACCCCGGAAGAGTTCGCCCTGTCGTACCACGAGACGTACGAGGAGACGTTCCCGCAGTTCAACGTCGAGTTCGACAACTACGGCCACACCCACGACGAGACGAACACCGAGGTGACGACGGAGATCGTCCGGCGGCTGATCGACGGCGGCCACGTCTACGAGAAGGAGATCAAGGTGGCGTTCGACCCGGTCGAGGAACAGCCCCTCCCCGACCGATACGTCGAGGGGACCTGTCCGTACTGCGGCGCGCACGCGAGAGGTGACGAGTGCGACGAGGGTTGTGGCCGGCACCTCGAACCCGGTGAGATCGAAGATCCCACCTCAACGCTGACGGGCAATCCCGCCGAGTACCGGGATCGAGAACACAAGTTCTTCCGCGTCTCCGAGTTCCAGGAGTACCTCCAGTCGTTCATCTCCCGGCTGGAGGGCACGTCGAACGCCCGCAATCAGCCCCGCGAGTGGATCGAGGGCGAACTCAAAGACTGGTGTATCACCCGCGACCTCGACTGGGGGATCGACTACCCCGAGGAGGGAACGGACCTCGTGCTCTACGTCTGGGTCGACGCACCGATCGAGTACGTCTCCTCGACGAAGCAGTACACCGAACGGGTCGGAAGCGACGAGTACGACTGGGAGGAGCCGTGGAAGGTCGACGGCGGGATCGTCCACGTCATCGGCCGCGACATCATCCAGCACCACACGGTGTTCTGGCCCGCGATGCTCCGCGGAGCCGACTACAACGAGCCCCGCGCGGTGATGGCGAGCGGCTTCATCACGCTCAACGGCAAGGGTTTCTCCACCTCCCGCGACCGGGCGGTGTGGGCCGACGAGTACCTCGACGAGGGCTTTCACCCCGACCTCCTCCGGTACTACCTGGCGACCAACGGCGGCTTCCAGCAGGACGTCGACTTCTCGTGGGAACGCTTCCGCGAGCGGGTCAACAACGAACTCGTCGGGACCGTCGGCAACTTCCTCTACCGGTCGCTGCTGTTCGCGTACCGCGAGTTCGGCGGCACCCCCGAGGCCGACCTCTCGAGCGAGGTCCGCGAGCGGATCGACGACGCCATCGACGACTTCCGCGAGGGCGTCAACGACTACTCCGTCCGCCGGGTGGGTGACGCCGCGGTCCGACTCGCCGCGTTCGGCAACGAGTACATCCAGCGGAACGAGCCGTGGAAGCTCGCGGACGACGACCCGCAGAAGGCGCAGGTTATCCGCGACTGCGTCCAGATCGCCAAGGCCGTCGGCGTGCTATTCGAGCCCATCGCGCCCGGGAAGGCCGAACGGCTCTGGGCGAGCCTCGACGAGGGGACGTCGATCCACGATGTCGAACTCGGTGCCGCGCTCGAACCCCCGGCACGCGAGTTCGCCGAACCCACCGAGCTCTTCGAGAAGGTCGCCGACGAGCGGGTCGAGGAGCTGAACGAGAAGCTCCAGGCGCGGATCGCGGAGAGCGAGGCCGACGCCAGCGACGAAGACGCGGACGACTCCGCCACCGACGAGGCAGACACGACCGCCGACGTCGATCTCGAGCCGCTCGCCACGGAACGGATCGGCTTCGACGACTTCCAGGAACTCGACATCCGCGTCGGCCGGATCCTCGCGGCGGAGGGGATCGAGGGGGCGGACAAACTCGCCCGCCTCGAGGTCGACATCGGCGTCGAGGAGCGACAGGTCGTCGCGGGCATCAAACAGCTCCACGACCTCGACTCGCTGGTCGGCGAGCGGGTGATCATCCTCGCGAACCTCGAGAAGGCGGAGCTGTTCGGCGTGGAGTCGAACGGGATGCTGCTGGCGGCGGGCGAGGAGGCGGACCTGCTGACGACGCTGGGCGACGCGGTGCCCGGCGAGAAGATCCGCTAACCGTCTCGGTGGCTCCGTTGAATTGCTCTGGAACGGATCGGTACGGTAGAACTCCCTACCAGAGAAAACGATGTACAGGCACGTCCGCAACTACCAGCAATGGGTAGCTTCGTAACGCCGCCGAATTGGACCGATGACTCGTCCGACAACGACGAACCACGACCACGACTTGGCGACCTACTTTCAGGCCGACTTGCAGACGTGGATATCGATTCTGTTGCAGCGGTGCGTGACGGACGAAAACGAGGATGAAGGTGCACCGGAAGAGATGACTGGCTGACCAACACGAACGAAGCTCTCGATGTAGCTATCAAACCAGTGTTACAAACCACAAGCTAAACGTAGAGAGTGTTTTCATCAGGACGACTTAATCACGAGTTGATGGGGTGTTCGGATTCCCAACCACAGTTAGAACATATGTCCGGATCGTCCACGAGCTCATTTCCGCAATCCGGACACCCTCTTGTTGCTGATACTTCAGGTACGGTAACGGTCACCATCGCTGGTTCTACTCTGGTAACCAATTCATGGACTTCCGTTAGTAGAATGTTCCACTTTACTCTGGTTCCGGTGATCCTAGCCGCGTGAACAAGAACCCTCACGAGATCTTTCTCTGGGACATCCAGTGCACCGAACTCAACATCAATATCAGATAGGGCCTCCTGGATGATACCATCAATTTCATTAGGAATCTCCGAGCTGGCAACGTTCCTAATCGTTTCAAGCGTCGGTTGATCTTCACCGTATAATCGCTCTATATCGTCCCCGCTGATTGCCGTCCGGACGATGTTAACTCGCCGTTTTACCCTGTCCTTATTCATGTTCTCGGGTAGTCAGGGAGTCGTAATAAGAAACTTGCCACATACACGCTGTGTATTCATCACCGTCCCAGCAAATTCTCGTATAGAGAGGAGTTCAACAGAGCCGGCTCGGACCTCACCGCGGCGGTCGGAGCCGGTAGTAGCGGCGGTTGAGGTCGTACATGTACCCCTCGCGCATCGTCTTCAGCACTGCATAGGTGACGATCCCCGCCACGATCGGTAGGAGGAACGTCAGGTCGAACAGCAGGTCGACGTTCATCGGCACGAGGTTCTTCACCGACAGCAGCGAGATGGTGAACGCGAAGACGACGCCGAGCACGCCGACGGCGGCCCAGAACGGCTGCTCGACCGGTCTGCGAGCGCTCCCCTTGTTGAGGAAGGGGACGATGGCGATCAGGCCCACCACGACCACGTTCGCGAGGACGCCGTACGTGCGGTCGGCCATGATCTTCTGCCCGCCGAGGATGGCGAGCTCGGGGTTCAGCGGGTCGAGCTTGAGCAGACCGAACGACCAGTAGAGATACCAGTCGGGGAGGATCACCGCGGGGGTCGAGGAGGGGTTCGCGGGCGGGCCGATGTGCGGCGGCATCGTCGCCGAGAGGAACAGGATCATCCCGACGAAGAACGAGGCGATAGAGGCGTTCCGCACCGTCTCGTGGGGCCACGTCGGGAAACCGAGCACGTCGCGCTCGACGTACGTCGACTCCTGACGGAGGGTCTGGTCCTCGTACCGCGCCCGTTCGAAGTACTCGTAGGTGAGCCGCGACAGCCCGGTCGTCCGGGCCTTCCGCTCACGCCAGGTCGGGGTCGTGTCGTCCGAGGGGATCGCAGGGGGGATCGTACCCCCGTCGGGCCGTGGGTCGGACCCGACACCGTTCGTGGAGGGGTCGTCCGGATCCATACCTCCCAGAGGCGTCGAGCGGAGATAAGCCGCGCGCGGCCCGGGTGTCCTATATAGACTCGCCACCGCTCGTGAGAGAGGTTTACTCGCTCGAGAGTTTCATCGCCGGTCTTTTTACGCTACTCGGGCGTAGCGGCGTCCATGCGAAACGCGAAAATCGTCTGCACGCTCGGGCCAGCGTCGGACGACGAGGACACGATCAGGCGGCTCGCGGACGCCGGGATGTCCGTGGCTCGACTCAACGCGAGCCACGGTTCGGTCGAACACCGTGCGGAGGTGGTCGACCGGATCCGCGCCGTCGACGACGAGATCCGCGACCCACTGGCGGCGATGATCGACACGAAGGGACCGGAGGTACGAACCGCACCGCTCGACGAACCCATCTTCCTGAAGACGGGGAGCGAGGTCCGGTTCGTCGAGGGCGACGAGGCGACGTCGGCGGAGGTGGGGCTCTCGTACTCCATCTCCGCGGTGAGCGTCGGCGACCGGATCCTCCTCGACGACGGGCGCATCGAGGCGACCGTCACGGACATCGACGGCGAGGCGGTCGTCGCCCGTATCGACTCCGGCGGCGACCTCAGTGGGCGCAAGGGTGTCAACGTCCCCGGCGTCGACCTGGACATCGACCTCATCACGGAGGGGGACGCGCGCGACCTCGCGCTCGCGGCGGAGAAGGAGGTCGACTTCGTCGCCGCTTCGTTCATCCGCTCGGCGAACGACATCTACGCCATCTCCGACTTCCTCGAGGAACACGGCGCAGACATCCCCGTCATCGCGAAGATCGAACGCGCGGGTGCCGTCGAGAACCTCGACGAGATCGTCGAGGCCGCCTACGGCGTGATGGTCGCCCGCGGCGATCTGGGCGTGGAGTGCCCGCTGGAGGACGTGCCGATGATCCAGAAACGGATCATCCGGCGGTGTCAGGCCGCTGGCGTGCCGGTCATCACGGCGACGGAGATGCTCGACTCGATGGTCCACGCCAGACGGCCGACGCGCGCGGAGGCGTCGGACGTGGCCAACGCGGTGCTCGACGGGACCGACGCGGTGATGCTCTCGGGGGAGACCGCCGTGGGCGACCACCCCGTGCGCGTCGTCGAGACGATGGCCCGGATCGTCCGCGAGGTCGAGTCCACGGAGGAGTACGACGAGAGTCAGGAACAGCGCGTACCGACGGCGAGCACCGACTCGCGGACGGAGGCGCTGGCCCGCTCGGCGCGCTATCTCGCCCGCGACGTCAACGCGGCGGCCGTCGTGGCGGCGAGCGAGTCGGGGTACACCGCCCGGAAGACGGCGAAGTTCCGCCCCGGCGTCCCGGTCATCGCGACGACCCCGAACGACCGGGTCCGCCGGCAACTCGCCCTCTCGTGGGGGATCGACGCCCGCTACTCCGAGTACCGTCAGAGCGCCGCCGAGGTGATGGACGACGCGGTGAACGCGGCGCTCGAAGCTGGGGTGGCCGAGAGCGGCGACACGATCGTCATCCTCTCCGGGATGATGACCGAACTCGAGGAGACCAACACGACCAACATGCTGAAGGTTCACGTCGTCGCCGAGGCGATCGCCAACGGGCGGAAGATCGTCGCCGGGCGGATCGCCGGTCCACTCTACCGGACGGCCGACGGCGACCTCTCGGCCGTGCCGGAGGGTGCCGTCCTCTACCTCGGTGCGGACTTCGACGGCGAGTTCGACGGCGACGCCCGCAAACTCGGTGCCATCGTCGACGCCCGGCCGGGTCTCACGGGCTACCCCGCGATGGTCGCGCGCGAACTCGACATCCCGATGATCTCCGGCGCACCGATCCCCGACACGATCGACGAGGAGACGATGGTCACCCTCCACGCCGAGCGCGGCATCGTCTTCGAGGGCGACATCCTCGCCCCGGAGGACCGCGACCGCCACGCCATCGCGAACGGCCGGTCGTAGCGTCGTAGTAGCTGCCAGGCGTCGTGTCGTCTCACGGGGAGGCTCTGTCGTCGCCACCGGCGGTCTCGGTCGTCGTCACCGGGGATTTCGAGTGTTTCGACCGTGTGCGGTAGGCATTTGACGCTCCCCCACCAACTGTTGGTAATGGCGCAGTCCAGTCCGGATGCCGAGACCGACCACGACGCCCAGTCGTCCGCCGAGGACGACCCCGCTGACGGCGAACCGGCCGGAGCCTCCGGCGACGACGTCGCCGAGACCGCGGCCGACGAGAGCCAGTGGGAGTTCGGGCTCGACGAGGTCGGTCCTGACGGGATCATCGACTCCGAGCCCGAACCACTCGAACCAGGTCAGCCGCGGCTCGAAAGCGTCTTCTTCGTCCTGCTCGGCGTCGTCGGCACGCTCCTGCTGCTGTCGACCGTCGTCTGACCCCACCGACGGTGGCCGCACCCCGCCGGGCGCAACTGCCGCTGACCGTGGCGCACTGGTTGGTTCGAACCGTTTTTATCGCGTGACGGAATCCTGGCAGGCGTGGACTGGTCACCGGAACCAGTCGGCCCCCGACGATGATCACGAAAGCCGAACTCTACGACGCGGTCGACGCACGCGAGGCGGAGATCGTCGCGTTCATGCGCGACTTCCTCGCCCTCGAGACCGAGAACCCGCCCGGGAGGAACTACCGCGAGGGGGCCGACTTCCTGACCGCCGCGCTGGAACAACGGGGATACGACGTCGAACAGGTCACGGTCCCCCCGGAGGTGGTCGCCCGTCACTACCCGGAGCGGACCGACCACGAGCGGGTGAACGTCGTCGGGCGACGGTTCGGAACTGACACCGGGGACGGCCCACACGTCCACTTCACCGGCCACTTCGACGTCGTCCCCGCGGGCGAGGACTGGTCGACCGACCCGTACGAGGCCGTGGTCGCGGACGGCCGCATCTACGGCCGCGGGGCCTCGGACATGAAGTCGGGGATCGCCGCGAGCCTCTTCGCCGTCGACGCGCTCGTCTCGCTGGACACGCCGCTGCCGGGGACGATCACCCAGAGCATGACCGTCGACGAGGAGACGGGCGGGTTCACGGGGCTTGGCTACCTCGTCGACGAGGGGTACGTCTCACCCGACAACACCGACTACTGCGTCTACACCGAGTGCTTCGACTCCTCGCGGGTCTGCCTCGGCCACCGCGGCGTGCTCAAGTTCCACGTGACGGCCACCGGCGAGAAGGCCCACGGTTGTATGGCCCACGACGGCCGCAACGCCATCACGGCCATGAACGACTTCCTCTCGCGGGTCGAGCGGTATCGCGAGACGCTCCACGACCGGACGACCGACCTGCCGGTGACGCCCGTGGAGTCGCGCCACGCGGACGTCTCGGCGACGATGCTCGACGCCGGCTACTCCGAGAACGTCGTCCCCGACCGGTGTCGGGCGACGTTCTACCGTGTCCTGGTCCCCGAAGAGACGGTCGAGGGTGCCCGCGAAGAGGTGCGCTCACTCATGGCCGAGACCGAGGACGAGTTCGACACCACGCTCTCGTACGACGAGATCATGTACGCCGAGCCCACCGCCGTCTCCGAGGAGTGTACCGTCGCGCGCACGTACGCCGAACACGTCCGCGACTTCCACGGCGACCCCGAGTTCGTCGTCTCGCCGGGGTCGGACGACCAGCGGTTCGTCGTCAACGACGCCGGCATCGAGGAGTGTATCGTCTACGGACCGGGCCTCCTCGACCAGGCGCACGTCGTCGACGAGTACGTCCCCGTCGAGGAGATCCTCACCGCGGCGAAGGTGATGGCCGTCTCGACCGCCGACCTCCTGGGGGTGCTCGCGGAGTGAGCGAGGGACTCGACCGCACGCCGGCGGCGGTCGTCGACACGGCGCGCGCGGTCGAACTCGACGGGAACGACCGCGATCCGCACTCGGTGGAGGTCGTCGTCGCCGACGCGCACGCGACTGGAGACGCGACGCGCACCGAGACGGGATACGAGGGGCCCGACGCCGTCGCCTGCGGGCACCTCGCCGCGGCGCTCGCGGTCGCCGACGCGGTCGAGGGCGTCCGCGTCCACCACGGCGACGTGGATCTGACGCGCGACGGACCGTGGCTCGTGCTCGCCCCACTGTCGGGGTTCGTCGCGACGGTCGCCACGGGGACCGCCACGGCGACCGTGACCGTCCCGCTCGACGGCGACCCACGACGAGTGCGCCCCGTGCGGGAGCGTCTCGACAGCGTTCTCGCGGCCGCACGCGCCCGCCACGACCACTACCCGGTCGCCGACGACGACCGGGGCGTGTTCCGGACGGGGCTGACGACGCTCTCGGTGAGCGAGGTGACCGTGACCGACGACCTCCGGGTTCGGTTCGACGTATCGACCACGCCCGCGACCACGCAGAGCGAGCTCGCAGAGCGGTTTCGAACAGGGATCCCGGTCGACGAGGCCGCGGTCGACGTCGACCTCGAGTTCCAGGTGGGCGTCGAGCGAGCCAGCCCCAGTGCCGCCCTGCGCGAGGCGGTCGAAGACGCCCACCGCGCGGTCGTCGGCGACGCAGGCTACGAGTGGCTGCCGCGACCGACGGTCTTCTCGCGGCTCCCCGCGCCGGAGAAGGTCGCGTTCGGTGCCGGCCGGCCCGGTGACCGGTTCGACCACGACGACTTCGAACGGACGCGCGACCTCCTCGAACGCGTCGTCGACAGGCTCCAGCAGCCGGAGGAGTCGCGCTGATGTCGACAGGCTCCGTTCGAACGCTCGCCGACCCGGTCGTCGGCAGCGAGGTTCGCGTCGAGCCGAAGGAGACGCCGGGGATCGAGATCAACGGCCTCCCGGCCGACCTCGACCACGTCGTCAAGGCGGACGTCCGGGTCGACCTCGGCGGGGACGCAAACCGGGCGTTCGTCGTCGAACACGTCCTCGGTCCGCTGGGGCTCCGTGGCGTGACCGCCGCCCGCGTGACGGGCCGCGTCGAGACGTGGGACTTCGCCCGGCCCGAACACCGGTTCTGCTACTCGACGTCGCTCCCGCCGTCGAACGTCGTCGGCCACCCCGCGGGCCTGCCGAACCCCGACCTGGCGCGGGCGGTCGGCGAGGTCGACATCGTCGGCGATGTCCCGAGCCGGACCACCGTCTCGGAGCCGGTGACCGTCGAGGCCGGCGGCGGGCGACTGACGCTCCGTCCCCGAGCGTACGGTGCTGGCGTCCGGTTCGAGGCGTCGTACGGCGAGGCGAGTCTCGCGGCCGAAATCGACCCGAAGGGGGAGACCGACGACGCGCTCGTCGAACGGGTGACGACGAGCACGACGCCGTACCTCTCGTCCGACGACACCGAGGGAGTGACGCACGCGGTCGCCGACCTCGTCTCCGACGTCTGTGTCCTCGGCGGCTTCGACGACCTCGTGGTCGAGGCGGAGCTGGGCGAGGCGTACCACGCGCTCACGGTCGGGGCGGCGCGGGAAGCGCGGAAACGGGGAGTGGTCGTCGCGCGTGAGGGCTGAGTCGGTCGGGAACCACGAGAGTCGAAATACGAACCTCGAGCGGTCGAGGTCATTCTGTACTGTTCCGCGACGAGTGGAGCGAGTCGCGGGCCGACGACCGAACGGAGCGAAGCGGAGCGAGGGAGGAGTGCTTTTGTTGCCAGAACGCCGTGCGTTCTGGCTGAACAGCCAGAAATCGGAGATTTCTGGCGCTGATCCAGGTTTTACCGAGGGCTGACGAAGTCAGCCCGCAGCGTAAAAGCTGGAATGGGACCGCCGAGATGCCCGTGAGGACAGCTCGTACTCCCAGTTTTCTCCGAAAACATGGGACCGCTGAGATGGACGCTCCTCTTGTTGCGGGGGAGCAGTCTTACTCATCCCCCTCACCGTCCTCAAGAAGGTCACGTCGGGATTCCATCCGGCGGAGCTGCTGCGGGTGATCGTAGTGCTGGCGAATTACCTCGGGCGTCGCGTTCGCCCGTTCAGCTAACACCTCCGGCGGCCAGCCACGGTCTCGATGGTCGGTGATCGATCCCGTGCGGACTCGGTGAGGTGACCGAGACGATGGACACCGTGCTTCGAGTCCATGCTTACGCGCCTCGCAGGTCTCGATATCACGGCCGTGTGGGCAGTCGGCGCCGAACCGACACGGTTGGCTAATGATGTTGAAGACGCGACGGATGGCGCTCTTCGACATCCGACCGGAGCCCTTCTCGGTCGAAAACAGTGGAGCTCGTCCGTTATCATCCATCGTCTGGACCCTATTCACCATGATATACCCTCTGAGCACGCTGGCGACGTCCTCGGTGATAGCCACTGGACGCTGCCCTTCGTGCTTGTTCTTCAGTGGCGTCTCCTCTCTGTGACGAAAGTAGACGAACGGTACCTGAACCACATCGCGAATCTCGTCGAACTCGGTGTCGTCGATCTCCGGGTAATGGAGGAGGCGGTCGAGATGCTCGTTCTTCAAGAAGCAGTCACCGACATCTAACGCTCGGAGTGCACCCAATCGCGCGGTCGACTCCCACGCGAGCGAGAACAGACCGTGTTCCCGTGATGCGTGTCGATACGTCGTGAGATTGCCGAGGATTTCTTCGGCCCTCGTCCGTGACAACTTCTCTTCATTCACCCGTTCTGTCTTCACGAGGGATGGTATGTCGACGGCTTTCACTACCGACTCAGCGACAGCGTTGTAATCGGCGCAGAACCCGAGAAAGAGCTTGATCGTCCCGAGTCGATTATTTAGCGTCGATTGTGCGTGTCCGTCAGCCCGACACTCGTTATCGAACGCGTAGATGTCTCGAGTGGTGAGGTCGTTGAGGTTGTCGATTCCATGTGACTCGCACCACTCCACGAACTGCCTCACGCGGTAGAAATAGCTCTGAACCGTCTCCTCAGCCTTTTCAGTTCGCTGACGGTCCAGCCACATCTGCATTCCTTCGCGCGGTGGGAGAGGCTCAAGCTCCTCCATTGGCCTCACCATCCGACGGAAAGGTCCTGACTGGTCGTCTCTCGTGGCGGAGAAGCGGATATCTACTGACTCTTGTTCGTTCTTTTCTTTGAACCGGGTCGTGCTCTCCGAGTGTTTTATCGGGAGCGTGTTCGTTCTTTAGCACGGCGTTATCGGGTTTCGACAAGCGCCACTCCCGGACCTCTCCACAGGTCCACTCTGCCTTCCCGTTTTCACGACTCTGTTGAGTGGTGCTTGTCTAATGTCCATCCTAGCCCCTGGAAACAAAATGTTCCTCCGAAGGAATTCAAATGTGTCTTAAGCATAGATACTTTCTTGAAATGAATCTTGATCGAGTCCAGAGATGATTCGCCTCAATGGAAGTATCATCATGTTGTACACCAGTGGGAACTGGTCCAGCACAACCCCGTTTCATGCTGAACCAAGGATGGACTATGCGTAAACGTGGAGAGTGGATGAAGCCCGTGGACGATCTCATACTGGAACTACTGAAGGACGAGGGTCAGTATCCTCCAAAACTAATTGGCGAGAAAACCGACAAGCATCCAAAGTACGTTGGTCGGCGGTGCCGTGCCCTCCGTGATCACGGACTGTTGAGAAATCTAGGGAGGGGACTGTATCAGATAACTGAGGATGGAGAGTTGTATCTGGAAGGAGAATTGGACGCAGCCGAAGTTGCCGATACAAACGAGTCAACTGAGGAGTGATCCTGCATCTTTGACTAAGTGTAGTGGAGTTCTGCGTGGGCGGCGTATTAAGACCGGAGCTCTGTCTTCCGCTGAATGAAGGCAAACTCTGCTTACCACCGCCTACCCTCGCTAAAGGACTGTTTTGACGGAATTGAAAAGAAAGAGTCTGCCTGACGCTGCTCAGTAATTGCCCGCAGATGGAGAGTGAGCTCACGACGCTCGCGGGCAAGACTTCTGTGTGCGTCGACGAGAAGACGAATTTGCTGATCTACACTCGTCTGTTCAACGTCGGTACCATCGATGGTACCAACGATTTCACCCAGTTGCTCGATCGTCTCCGCTTGTATACGTGGTCTTTGCTCTGTCATGGAGGTAGAAGGGTTGAGAAGCCACAAAACGATGGTGCCTGTCCTTGGTACCAAGATGATTCTGGCTACAAGTAGGCGCTATCAGGGAACGAGCGAAAACCGCCATACAAGAGCGGGGTTTGGAGGCAACAACAACCGAAGGAGAGGCTAATAGTATGTATTGACGCGTATAGAGAGACGAGACGGTTTATTTCGTTCAAGAAGGGACCCGGCGGGCCGTCGTGTACTGGACTCGTTCGTTCTGAATTAATTTGACAGGGATCTGTATTCTCAACTGACCAGAACGTGAGTCCGTCTTTACCGAGTCTACACGATTCAATAGGAAAAGGCCTACTGACAGAGATATTGGAACCGGAGGAAACAGTGATAAAGACCGAATCTAACCAGTTATGAATCGCTCGAAAGTACGACAGTCTGACAGAATTGGACTGAATCGGGAGACACACCCGGCGGTGGCCGACCGAGGCGAGTGGCTGCGTCCGCAACGTCGTTGAGGAATTCAGTCGCCCGTGTGGGGGGATCAGATCGACTCGCGGGTGGCGAGGACGTACCCCAAGAGAACGGTGCTCAGAGTACCGAAGAAAGTCTGGAACAGAGCCGCCGCCCGAGTCACTCCATCGGTGATCGGCGGATCCGGCGGGCGAGCGGTCACAAACGTGACGACGCTGTAAGAGAGGTACTGATCAAACCCCGCGTGCCACCAGTACACTGCGGTCGGGAGCAGGAAAATCAGAAGCATGACGCCAACGACTGCTTTCAGGTCCACACCGTACCCGGTCGTGTAACGGGAGAGCCACGAGAGGACATAAGCCTTGTAATCACCATCTATTCCTGCCTCTACACGGCGTGCGCGACGCTCCCATAGATACTGCCGTCGAGCCTTTCCGACCAATCCCCGGGCACTCAATTCGTCCTTGACCGTATGATATGCTCTCGCTATTTCATCCCAGTCTGAGGGCGAATTGGCGGATGTTTCTGCTCTTGATTGCCGACCACACCGAGTTGCCTGAGTGAACGCCGCTTCTGAGAAGTCGACACTCCGCAGGTCCGCCTTCCGCAGGTCAGCCCCCGACAGGTCCGCCTTCTGCAGGTTCGCATCCGACAGAGTCGCCTTCTGCAGGTTCGCATCCGACAGGTCAGCCCCCGACAGGTCCGCCTTCTGCAGGTCCGCCTTCTGCAGGTCAGCCCCCGACAGGTCCGCCTTCTGCAGGTCCGCACCCGACAGGTCCGCCTCCCGCAGTGTCGCTCCCGACAGGTTCGCATCCGACAGATCCGCATCCGACAGGTTCGCATCCGACAGGTCTGCATCCGACAGGTCTGCATCCGACAGATCCGCACCTGACAGGCCCGTCCTCGACAGGTCCGCACCCGATAGGTCCACATCCGACAGGCCCGTTCTCGACAGGTCCGCCTTTTGCAGGTCCGTCCCCGATAGGTTCGCCTCCGACAGAGTCACCCCCTGTAAGTCCGCCTCCGACAGGATCACCCCCTGCAAGTCTGCCTCCGACAGGGTCACCCCCTGCAAGTCCGCCTCCGACAGGTCCGCCTCCGACAGGTCCGCCTCCGACAGGTCAGCCCCCGATATGTCCGTCCCCGATATGTCCGTCCCCGACAGGTCCGCACCCGACAGGTCCGCACCCGACAGGTCCGCCTCCGACAGAGTCGCCTTCCGCAGGTCCGCATCCGATAGGTCCGCATCCGACAGAGTCGCCTTCCGCAGGTCCGCATCCGATAGGTCCGCATCTGGCAGGTCCGCCTTCCGCAGGTTCGCTCCCGACAGGTTCGCATCCGACAGGGTCGCTCCCGACAGGTCCGCCTCCCGCAGGTTCTCATCCGACAGGTCCACACCCGACAGGTCCGCATCCGACAGGTCCGCCTTCCGCAGGTTCGCTCCCGACAGGTCCGCATCCGACAGGGTCGCTCCCGACAGGTCCGCCTCCCGCAGGTCCGTCCCCGACAGGTCCGTCCTCCACAGGTCCGTCCCCGACAGGTCCGTCCTCCACAGGTCCGTCCCCGACAGGTCAGCATCCGACAGGGTCGCTCCCGACAGGTCCGCCTTCCGCAGCTCCGCATCCGACAGGTCTGCATCCGACAGGTCTGCATCCGACAGGGTCGCCATCCACAGGCCCGTTCTCGACAGGTTCGCCTCCGACAGGTCTGCATCCGACAGGTCCGTCCTTGACAGGTCTGCATCCGACAGGTCCGCCTCCGACAGGTCTGCCCCCGACAGCGTCGCCCCCGACAGGGGCGCTCCCGACAGGTCTGTCCCCGACAGGTCCGCCCTGTCGAGTAGTTCGGCGGGACCGTTCTGCCCATCCCGATTTATGATACGATTTTCCATCGTCTCTCGAGTTGCTCGTAACTCCTCAAACGGTTTTTTCTCTCCTGACTTAGTCTCGGCATGCCAGATACACCGGTCACGATCCCCCCACGTCTCTCGATAACAACAACTCGGGTGAGCAACCTCAGATGAAGTTTCGTACCGACAGCGCTCGGTCGGTCTATTCATCATGCCTACATATTCCGCAGAATCAACAATCAATCTACCGTCATGTAGGGATCACTGTGAAGAGCGCTACCCTCGGGGCGTTGGCACCGAATACACCTCACCGCGTAGATTAGTTTGGCGTAATCGAAAGTGCCTCCACATAGTACTTAGCGTCCGCGTCTACGGTCATGATGTAGTCAGTGTACGACTGTGCAGACCAGCCCACAGAAGGAGTAAACTGAAAGAGATAGGTCTCCCCCTCAACAGCGTGGAAGTCGAGAGAAAGCTGTCGAGGCTCGTAACGGTCAATAGAGAACTGCCCAGAGCGACTCGATCGTGGCGTGAGGTCGAACACCCAACTGAGGACCTGCTTCGCGATAAACGAACCAATCACGCCAAGGTAAATCGAAATCAATCGCCCCGCGATGAACTCTAAGAGTTGTTCGGCCACCTCTGTTGCCATCTGAGCGTTCTTGTCGCGAAGGTCGGGATGCGTTCTTTCATGCAAAACACGTGATGCGCGGGAATCAAGTACGGCGAGATTCGACTCGAACGTTATCGAGACGTCTCGGGAATCATTATCCTGTGGAGCGTAGCCGTAGCCACCGAACCCCCAATAATCGACGGTTAATCGATACTGGCCAGTCTGCGGTGCCTGCCAGGCTGTCCGGTAAAATCCACCACCGTTTGCGGCAGTTTGTCCGGTCCCATAGGTGGTCCCTTCGAGTGCGAAGTACAGAGAAGTGTAATCACGATGTTCAGACACGAGCTCGTTGAATTCTGCGGATTCTCCACTACCACGAAAGCCTTGTGTGGCACCTTCGGCCGGTTGCTGAACAATCTCTTGGATCGGCAGTTCACCACGAAGAACTGATACGGGGTCTCGAGGGATTGCTGCGGGTGGCGTTGTCGTTGGCTGTGGTGATGCCGTCGGTGTCGGGGTTGCGGTCTTCGTCGGTGTCGGCGTTGAAGTGGCCGTTTCGGTGGGTGTTGCTGTCGGTGATGATGTCGGAGCCGCGGTTGACCTAAGCGGCGTCCGCGTGCCCGTGGGAGCAGTTTCCCCTGTCTCTGCAAAATCTGTCGAGATGGCTGAGCATCCTCCGAGAAGTGTGGAACCACTGCAGCCGAGTAGTTCGAGAATTCGTCGTCGGCTGAGGCGCATTGGTGCTGATTGTGTTCACATACTAATAATACTCATCCCGATGCATTGTTTGTTGTCGGAATTAGGTTCAGTGCTCCTGACCACCGACTTAGATCCTCCCGCTGTTGAAGTCTGAGCCCTAACTCTCCTGAGTCGCTCACAGCTCGCCACCTCCGGGAGTGATTGAACAGTTGATAAACAGCGACTTTATATCCAAAATCTCATCGAGAAAAATGTCGCGTGACCCGAGTGAACGGCCAACTGTGTAAACTCCCGGGAATAAGACATGGGACCGCTGAGAATCGAACTCAAGTCCTGCGGACCCCATCCGCAGAGGATACCACTACCCCACGGTCCCTCGTGGCGCATCTCGGGAGAGGCCCGTCCGGGGGTTAAACGCTTCGTTTCCGCGTCACCGTGAGGCGGGGGCGTTCTGTCGTCGCACCCGATCCCGTGACCCACTCGAACGCGGAGGCACTGGTCCGCTGCAGACGGCCCTGTCGCGTTTCGACGCTCGCGCCGCGGTGACACACCATCGTAGGGCGACCCGTCCGGGCCGTGGGGGCCGCGTCGGGCTCTGGTGTCGATACGCTGATACAGCCGACGCACGTACCCACGGCCAGTATGGAGCACGACAGCCAGTACTCGCTCGTGGTCGCCGGCATCGCCCCTGGCACATGACCCGTCGGAGCGCACTCCGGGCGCGGTACGCGACCAGCCAGGAACTGATGGACCTGATCCGCTACACGGCCGAGAGTCTGAGCCTCGAGTTCACTCTGTGGGACGAACAGTACGTCACCGGGCCGGGGCTCTACGTCCTCATCGTCGCCGACGTCGACTTCGGCGACTACGCCGACCCGCTCGGAGAGAACCGGTGGCCGGTCGAGCAGTGCGAGGTCGTCGGCAACGAGCCCGAGGCGTTCGTCGAGGCGGCCCGGGAGGTCGCGTTCACGATGGACGGGGCCGTCGTCGTCGCCGGGGACGGCACCGTACAGGAACAGATGGTCCGCGTCCGGAACCTCTCCGAGGCCGAACGCCAGCGTGGTGACGAGATCGTCGCCGCCGACTGGATGGGGACGAGACATCTGAGTGCGCTGGAGGTGTCGACCCGCCAGCAGGTGCTCTGGGCGGTCACACTGAGCGAGGAGGACGGCCGGGTGACCACGTTCCTCAACGGAGCGTACCGGGATTACGAGCGCGACGCACTCGGAGGGCGGTGGCGACCGGAGACGTCGTAACCAGGGTCGAATTCGGGATCACACCAGTACGCGCTCCAGCGCGACGACCTCGCCGCGGTCCGCGTCGGGGTCGCCGACCAGCCGGCCGAGACAGACCGCGCTCCCGTCGGGGGTGTAGCAGGCGACGAGGTCACCCTCGTCGACGCTCGTCCCGGTTCCGACGTCGGGGACCGGCTCCGTGGCCGTGTCGACGCCGATGACGCCGGGCGCGTAGACGGGAGCACCGGTCGCGACCTGTTCGGCGGCGGAGGGGGCGATCGTCACGCGAGGGAGGTGGACGAGCGCGCGCTCGCCGGGGGCGACGACGTCGCGGAGCGGACCCTCGTCCGGATCCGCGCCCGCGTCGGCCCCGTCGGCGAACGCCACGGCGTCGGCGAGGTCGTGCATCGTCACCAGCGTCGTGTCGTCGAACGGCGACGTCGCGGTCCGGCGGAGGTGTCCCATGTGTCCGCCGGTCCCCAGCGCGAGGCCGAGGTCGTGACACAGTTTTCGGACGTAGGTCCCCGACTCACACCTGATCCGGAGGAGCACCTGTCGATCCCGCGAGTCGAGTACCTCCATCGCGTACACCTCCCTGACCCGGAGGCGGCGGGTGACCGCGCTCTTCCGTGGGGGTTTCTGGTAGAGCGGTCCCTCGAACTCCTCGACCACCCGGTCGAGATCCGTGGGGATCGGGCCGTGCAGTTCGAGCACGGCGACGTACTCTTTCGCCCCCTCCAAGAACACCTGTGCCATCCTGGTCGCGTCACCGAGGAGGACGGGCAGACAGCCGGTCACCTTCGGGTCGAGCGTTCCGGCGTGAGCCGCGCGGTCGACTCCGACGAGATCGCGGACCCAGGCCGTCACCTGGTGAGCGGAGGGTCCCGGGGGTTTGTCGAGGTTGACGACGCCGAACGTCTCGAGTGCCGAGCGCGAGCGGTCGTCGGGCGGGGCACGGAGCGGCATGGGTATCTCGTGTGTCCGGTGTCTCAGAAGTCGTAGATGACGCCGTCGATCGGCGCTTTCCCCTCGTCGGAGTTCGGATCGTACGAGTCGACCGCGGTGGTGAGCATCCCGAGCACGCCCTCTGGGCTCCACCGCGCCGTGTTGTAGACGATGTCGTAGATCGAGCGGTCGTCGATGTCGATGTTGTAGTACTCGCGGTAGCGCTTGGCCTCGCTGCGTTCGCGGCGGTGGGTCTCCTCGTAGGCGTCGTCGAACGACTTCCCCTCGCGCTCGCCGATGCGTTCGGCCCGGATGTTCAGCGGGGCGTCGAGCCAGATTTTGATGTCCGCCTCGGCGGCCGCGAGCCAGCCTGCGAGCCGCGACTCCAAGAGCACGTCGTCGCGCTCGTGGGCGATCTCGTAGAGACGGCGGTCGAGGTCGCGATCGATCTGCTCGTCCTCCTCGGCGAGTTCGTTGAACTCGACGGGGGTGAGCCCGCGCTCCTCGGCGAGCGAGCGGAAGATGTCGCCACCCGAGATATGCTCGAGCTCGAACGCCTCCGCGAGCGCGGCGGCCGTCGTGCTCTTACCACTGCCGGGGGGCCCGGAAACGGTGAGTAACATATCGCTACTCCGCCCGGCGTGCTAAAAGAGACTGTCGGTACACGAGGACGAACGGGCGGTGGAACGGGGCGAACGGATGCACACGCGAGCATCCACCGGAACGTCTCAGCCACGAGGGGGAACGGGACAGCGACGGTTCGAGGCGAAGACGGTCAGGACGCGCTCGCCGACGTCGGTGTCATGTCGATGTTGAGCCCCTTGCGGATGATCTGCGTGAAGCCCATCGAGCAGAGGAAGTACCAGACGATCCACGCCTGGATCGGCCCAAGCACCTGGTCGGTCCAGGCCACTTCGCCCATGAGCGGGAGGACGAGGTTCTCGAGCACCACGTGGGAGTCGGCGTTCGGCCCGATACCGATGCCCCAGTACATCCAGAGGAACACCGGGATGGTGAAGAACATGATCCACACCATCGGGCGGAACTGCTCTTTGAACATCCCCATCTGGTCGCCCATCGCCTCCATCTGTTCCTCCTGAATGCGGTCGAGCTCCTCGTCGTTGCCCTCCTCTTTGGCCTGCTTGCGCCGCTCCTGGATGTCCTTCATCCGGTCTTGGTACTTGGACATCTTCTCCATGTCCATCAGGTTCGCCTGCAGGAGCGTCGAGTACAGCCCGGTCGCCAGCGCGAGGATCATCACGACGGCGTAGAAGGGCATCAGCGTCGCCAGCGGACCCAAGAAGACGTCCATGACCCCGCCGATGACGTTCCGGAGCGGCGCCCACGAGTAACCCGCGAACAGGGCGACCGTCACCACTGCGGCCCCCTTGTCGTACTTCGACCACGACGAACCTTCGACCTCGTCGTCCGACGTCGTCGACGTCGAACCGGAGGACGAGGTCGACTTCGAGTCCGTCGCTCCCGTCGAGCCGTTGAGTCCCGCTCGCACCTCCTCGGCGTCGGCGAGCCGGAAGCCGGCGTCACCTTCGACGAGGACGCCGCGTTCGATGAGCCGTCCCCACTGTCCACTCGTGAGATCGCCTTTCACGTCGACCCACGTGACCTCTCCGTCGTCGTCGACGTGCGCGAGGACGGTCTCGATCGCCCCGCGCATCCCGTCGTCGTCGTCGACGAGGTCGCGCACCTTCTGCTCTGTCCGTGCCATTGCGCCACGATAGGCAACCAGCCGTTATGAAGCTTTTACTCTCTGGCGTCGCGGGTGCACCGGATCGGATCGGGAGCTGAGACCCCCGACGACCGGTCATCCGGCGAGCCAACGGCGGAGGGTCGCCCCTCTCCAGAGGAAAAGCCCCGACACGACCAGGAACGGGAACGCGACCGCCTGCGTGGCGAGTTCGAACTGGGCCATCTCCGCGAGCGGCGAGTAGAGGTAGAGACCGAGCCAGCTCGCGACGACCAGATGCGCGTACCGCTGGTACCGGCGACGCCAGACGATCGGGACCTCAGACACGGTCGGCCCCCTCGTCGCCGTCGCCATCGCCGTCCATGTCGTCTCGACGGTCGTCCTCGCCGCGACCGCCCTCGTCCCTCCGACCGCGTCCGTCTCTCTGCCCGCGTTCGTTCCGGTCGTGGGTCGCGCCTGTGTCGGTCCCGATCCCGTCACGAGCCGGGCGTCGTGAGTCCGCACGCGACCAGTCCGCCGCCTGCTGGACCGTCTCCGTCTCGAGCAAACGCTCGACGCGGCGCTCGAACTCTCCCTCGTCCAGTTCACCCCGGGCGTACCGCCCGCGGAGGGTCTGGAGCGCCTCGTCGTGGACGGTCTCGTCACGGTCGGCGACGAGACCGGCTCCGTCGTCGGACGACCGTGGTGCGGGCGTCCCCGTCCGGGCGGACGAAGCCTCGAACCGCCCGGCGAGGCCGACGGCCATGGGGAGGACGACGCCGAACCCCACGGGGAAGGCGACCCAGAAGTAGGGGACACCGAGCGCCATCGCACCGAACGCCACCGTGAGGATCGCGAGCGTGACCCCCCCGGCGACGGCACCCGGCAGTCCCCGGGTCGGGTTCGACACGCACGTCGGCCACTGGTTCCGCTGTTCGAGAGGGAGGTTCGATCGCATGGTTGAGCGTCTACTCAGACGACACCCGACTACTTAACGTTTCTGAGTGAACACTCGGTCAGTTCCGGCCGACCGACGCGAGGCGATCGCCGAGTCCGTGGAGTTAAGCCGCGCCGCCGTCTCGAGCCACAGGTGAGCGACCGCCCATCTCCGTCGGCTCGGACGGAGGTCGTTCGAGCCGTGAAGAGCGCGCTGGCGAGACACGGCTACGCCGGGCTGACGACCAAGAAGGTCGCCGCGGAGTCCGACAAGAGCGAGGCGTTCTTCTTCTACCACTACGACACGAAGGACGATCTCGTGGTCGCCTTCCTCGACTGGGCGATCGAGCGGAACGAGACGCGGCTGGCCGACCTCGACGACGACCCCGTCGATCGCCTGTACGACACGCTCGACTTCCTGGTGGGCGACCCGACCGACGAGGTCGACCGCGGGATCAACGTGGCGATGATGGAGCTGCTCTCACACGCGCCCCACAACGACCGGTTCAGCGAGCGACTCACGGCGTACGAGCAGTCCGTCCTCGACCTGTTCGTCGAGATCCTCGAGGAGGGGATCGAGCGTGAGGTGTTCCGCGCCGTCGACCCAGCGGACGTCGCGGCCTACCTGCTCGTGACGGCGAACGGGACCGCGGGCGCGGCGATGGCGCTCCGGATGGACCACGTCGACGGCGGCGTCCGCCGCGAACTCGACCGATACCTCCGCACGTGCGTCCTCCGCGACGACGTTGCCCCGCCGTCGGACGTCCTCGTCCGGTGACCAAGCGGCCCGACGACCGACCCGCAGGGACGCGTCAGCGGAGCAGTCGCGGTCTGTAGAGCCGCGTCGTCGTCGCCAGGAAGTCGTTCGTCTCGACGGCGTCGACCAGTGCTGGCGGCATCGACTCGACCGTCGCGGCACCGGCGTCGTCCGCGACGGCCGTGGCGACGATCTCCCGTCCCCGCGCGGAGAGGTCGACCGGCTCCACCGCGAAGACGACGTCGTCCTCGTCGACCGTCTCGACGGGGTCGGCCCACAGCGTCGTGTGAACGTGGAACGTGTCTCCCTGAGCGAAGTACCGCCGATAGCTCCGGTTCCGGTACCTGAAGTAGTCGTACGCCCGCACCGCCTCGAACGCCTCGCTCCGTCGCTCGTGGGTGCCGACCTCGTACCCGCGCTCGTTCTCGATGGCCGCGACAGCGACACGACGCTGCGCGGGCGGCAGGTCAGAGACGTTCGCCACCCGGACCTCGCCGACAGAACGGGAGTCGTCGGCCGCGGGAACCGACTCGACCGGCACCCCCTCGACGGCGTAGTACGACTCGCCGGCGTACACCAGCCGGGGGGCGTACCGCTCGCCGTCGACGACGAGGACGTCCGCGGCGGCGAGCGCGAGGTCGACCTCCGGGGACGCGGGGCCGGTCGGCGTCGACGTCTGGCTCGTCGGCGTCGACGTCTCCGTCCCGCGACGCGTGGGGAACGCTGGCGTCCACCCCTCTTCGGTACCGATGTCGACCGCGCCCGTCTCGGCGGCCGTCGTCACCCACTCCCACACGTCGGGGGAGAGGACACCGACCCGGGACCGGTGCGGCAGGTCGTCCCGGTCGACGTCGTGGAGGACGAGCGACGTTCGCGTCGGAGTTCCCGTCTCCGCGCTGTCGGTGGTCGGCTCGATGCTCGCCGTCTCCCCCGAACCGTCGGCGCTCGGGGACGCGGTGGCGTCGGACGTGTCCGTCCCGGTCTGTCGACCACTACAGCCGGCTCCCAGGACGAGAGCCAGGGCCGCGTGTCGGCAGATACGGCGTCTGCTGGAGGGCATCTCGTGATTCGAGTATACGGTAGCGGAGTGATAAGGCCTGTTGCCAGCCGTTCCCGGCTGTCGCCACCCCGGGGCGGCGACGACCGGTACACAGTGACAATAGTGCCTGGAGTCTTCGGACGGCCGTGTGGCCTACTCGTCGACGACGTCGGCGATCTCCGCGAACACCTCGTCGGGCGTCCCCTCGCCGTCGACCTCGACGAGTTCGCCGCGTGCGCGGTAGTGTTCGACCACGGGTTCGGTGTTCTCGCGGTACACTCGCAGACGTTCGCGGACGGTCTCCTCCGTGTCGTCGTCGCGCTGGATCAGTTCGCCGCCACACTCGTCGCAGACGCCCGCCTCCTCGGGGGGTGCGAACTCGACGTGGTAGTTCGCTCCACAGTCGTCGCAGACGCGCCGTCCGGTGAGCCGATCGACGAGTTCCTCCTCGCTCACGTCGAGGAAGATCGCCGCGTCGAGGTCCGTGATCTCGGAGAGGTACTCCGCCTGGTCGAGGTTGCGCGGGTAGCCGTCGAGGACGTAGCCGTCGGCGGCCTCGAGCGCCGTCTTCACGATCTCGTTGACGACCGCGTCGGGGACGAGTTCGCCCGCGTCCATGTACGCACGGGGTGTGTCGAACTCCGTGTCCATGTGCGAGAGGTCCATGTCCTTGTTGGCGCGCAGGGCGTCGCCCGTCGTGACGTGTTCGAGGTCGAACTCGGCGGCCAGTCGCTTCGACTGCGTTCCCTTGCCGGCGCCGGGCGCGCCGAGCAGGAGGATGTGCTCTCCCATGTGCGCACGCAGCCACCCCGGGGTTAAAGAGTTGAAGAAACGTCCGTCGACGTCGCCGCCGATCCACGCGGGTTGCTGCAACGGTTGCTGGTTTTGACGAGACGACCCGCCTCCGCTCGGCAGTACCGGGAGTGAGTTGCAGCAACGTTTTCTGGTATCGATGACGAAAACCGACACGTTCAGCATCCCCGCACCGGTTGCTGGAGTCGAATGCACCCGGTCGTCGCCAGGCTCCGCGCGGTCGCGCCGGGCGTCGCGCTACTCGTCGCGCTCGCGCTCGTCGCCCACAGTGTCGGGGTCGCGGTCGGCGTCGAACCGCTGTTGCTCGCGGTGGGGGCGGGCGCGCTCGTCGGGAACCTCGTCTCGCTCCCCGCGACGGTCGAAGAGGGGACGGCGCTGCACTCGCGGTTCCTCGACGCCGGCATCGTCCTGCTCGGGGCGAACGTCGTCCTGGGCGAGCTCGTCGAGGCGGGCGCGGTCGTCGTCGGACTCGTGGTCGGGGTCGTCGTCGTCGGGCTCCCGCTGGGGGAACTCCTCGGTCGGCGTGTCGGCCTGGGATCGACCCCGTCGTCGCTGCTCGCCGCCGGGGCGAGCGTCTGTGGGGTCTCCGCGGCGACCACCGTCGCCGGGGTCCTCGACGCCCGCGCGGAGGATCTGACGGCCGTCGTCGCGGCCATCCTCGTCTTCGACGCCGTGACGCTCGCGACGTTTCCCGTGGTCGGGAGCCTGCTCGACCTCTCCGCGCGGCAGTTCGGCGTCTGGACCGGGCTGAGCATGTTCAGTACGGGTCCCGTCACCGCGGCCGGCTTCGCCTACGCGCCCGCGGCGGGCCGGTGGGCCACAGTCACCAAGCTCACCCGCAACGCGCTCCTGGGCGCGGTCGCGCTCGTCTACGTCCTCCGGCTGTCGGGCCGTACGACGGATCGGTCGCGGTTCGCACATCTCCGCGACGGGATCCCGCCGTTCGTCCTCGGCTTTCTCGTCCTCGCGACGGCCGCCAGCGCCGGCGTGCTCGGCGACGAACTCGTCGCGCTCGCCGACCGTGCCTCGACGGCGCTGTTCACCCTCGCCTTCGCCGGCCTCGGCCTCGACATCCGCCTCGAGGGGATGCGTCGCGTCGGCGTCGCCCCGCTCGTCGTCCTCCTGGGACACCTCCTCGTCGTGAGCGCCCTGACGCTCCTCGCGGTCCTCGCGCTGCTCTGAGCGGTCTCAACTCCGTGATGGTCGTCTCTGGCGAGGCGACAGCGGGGCGACGGCACGGCGACACGGGTGTGCCGCTCACCCGCCGTCGGTCTCGACGGCGTCGTCAGGTGTCGGCTGCAACGCCTTCGGGGAGTGCGACTCCCGCCGGAGGCTCTCCCAGACGATTCCCACCGAAAAGGCGACGACACCGAGCAAGAACGCTGCCACGACGATCGTGTCGAGTGTCACCATCGTCTCTCCCTCCGTGTTAGTGTATGACACGCACCCGTATTCAACTCGTCGTCGGGAGCGGCTCCACGGTCGCGTGACCGGCTCCGGGTGGCTCGCGAGTCGACAGAGGTTTGTCTCCGATCACCCACGTCCGAGACGATGCGTCGGCTCTCTCGTGGCTGGCTCCTCGTCGGCGTCGCCGCGCTCGTCATGGGCCTGGGGGGTACGTACCAGTTCGTCTGGTCGTCGCTCAGCGGCGCGGTCGGCGGGCGCTTTCCCGGCGCGTCGAGCCCCGCGCTCGGCACCGTCTTCACCCTGTTCGTCGTCGCCCAGGCCCTCGCGCAGTTCCCCGCCGGCCGGATCCGGGACCGATACGGCCCGCGGAACGTCCTCCTGGTCGCCGCGGCCTGTCTCTTCGTCGGCTACGCCGGCGTCGGCCTCGCTCCCTCGTTCCCCGCCGTCGCGGTCGCGTACGCGGTCGGCGGTGTGGGCGCGGGCGTCGCCTACACGGTCGCCGTGAACACCCCGGTCAAGTGGATCCCCGAAGAGGGCCGTCGCGGCCTCGCCACGGGCCTCGTGACGATGGCGTACAGCGGGACGAGCGTGCTGTTCATCCCGCTCCTTCGGGGCTCGCTCGACGACGCGTTCACCACGACGCTCCTTGCGCTCGGCGGTGTGGCCGGCGTGGGAGGGTTGCTGGGCGCGTGGCTCATCCGCGATCCCGACCGCGTGGCGGCCCGCGGGCAGTCCGCCGACGACGAGGACGTCGCCGCGTCGGACGACGGAGCGCCGGATGGTCTCGACGCGGCCGACGACGCGACAGCCGGTGCCGGCGCGGACGGGGACGCGACCACGCCGGCGGCCGAGCCGGCCGTCGGCTGGCGCACCGCGGTTCGAACGTGGCAGTTCTGGGTGCTCTACGGCGTGATGATCGCGGTGAACGGCGTCGGTCTCATGCTCGTCGGGCAGTCGGTCGGCTACGCGACCGGACTGGGCCTCTCGGCGACCGTCGCGACCACGGTCGCCTCGGTGATCGCCCTCGCCGACGGGGCCGGCGTGCTGGTCGTGAGCGGGCTCTCGGACCGGTTCGGGGGGGAGCGGACCGTCGGCGTCTCGCTCGTCCTCTGTGGCTGCGCGCTCGCCGGGAGCGTCGTCGTCGGGGCGCGCGGGCTGTCGGTCCCGTTCGTGTTGCTCGTCGGGGCCGCGGCGTTCTTCCGGAGCCCCGTCTTCGGCATCTTCCCCACGCTCGTCGCCGGCTACTACGGTGCGGCGCGCTCCTCGGAGAACTACGCGGCGGTGTACTCCGCGAAGATCCCCGGCGGCGTCGCCGGCGGTACGGTGGCCGGCGTGCTCGTCGCGACGCTCGGCTGGTCGCGGTCCTTCTTCGTCGGTGCGGGCCTCCTCGCGCTCGCCGGCCTGGCCGCACTCGCGCTCCGGCCCGTCTCGCTCGACGCCGGTGGCGACCCACGTGGCGTCGCCACCGAGGACGACTGAACCCTGACGGGTCGACGGCGAGCGCCACCCTGCCGACACCGTCCCCAGCGAACAGCACCGATTTCCGTCTCGACGGCGAATCGGCGCACATGACCCGTTTCGACGCCGACACCCCGGCCGAACGCCGAAAGCTGTTCGCGGAGGCCATCGTGGCCCACCGCACGCGCGGCAGCCCCTTCCTGACGGTCGAGGTCGACGCCGACCCCGAGATCGACGGCACCGACGACGACGGTGACGCGCTGCCCGGTCCGTGGATCCAGTTCGCCGAGCAGACGTTCAACCTCGACGTCACCGACGACGAACGCGCGCGACTGGAGACGCTCCTCGACGAGTTCCGCGAGTTCCGGATCGACGAGGTACACTCCCCCGAGGAGAGCGAGGGGACGAACCTCCGGATCACCGCCCGCTCGGACGCGAACCGCCTCGCGGGGTTCGTCGACCGCACCTTCCAAGAGGTGTACGGCCGCGACGAGGACTACCGCGCCTGGGTGACGCAGCTGTAGGGACGCGGGAGACGGTGAGGTGGCGAGAGATGATACAGGCCAGGTTGTCGGTGTGCCTCGACCGCGGGTGGAAACACGAGACGGTCCACGACTGCCGACGAGCCAGGAGGCGATCCACGACCGCGAGACGGCAGCCGTCTGTGGGAAGTGGGCACACGGTCGTCCGGAGGGGAACGACATAAGACATCTGACCACATAGCCGCCGTCAATGAGCCCACGATCAGGCGAGAGACGGCGACAGCTCGGTCGAACAGTAGATCCGGGGGGTCCCGGGCATGGCTGACGGCGACGCTCCCCCCGCGAACCTGCTCTCCAACCCGTTCGTCCCCGTCGCGAGCGTCGACGACGCGCGGATCACCCTCGACGCGGTGCTCGACCGGGTCGCAGCCGCCAGCGGTCGGATGACCGTCGCCCACGTCGTCGAGAAGGCCGGCGGCGCGCCCGACAAGGCGTCGATGGAGCAGCGGGAGGGAATCGCCGAGGAGGCGTTCGAGCTCGTTCGCGGCCGCGCGGCCGACGCGGGCGTCGACGTCGAGACTGAACTCCTCTACGGGACCGACGTCGCCGAGACGCTGGTGGAGGCGGCCCACGAGTCGGGAGCGACCGCGATCGTGTTCACTCCCCGCGGGCACAAGTGGTGGTGGGACCTCTTCAGCGAGGACGTCGCCGACGCGCTCGTCCACGAGAGCGACCTGCCCGTCGTGGTGCTGCCGAGTCCCGCGGACGCCGGCGCCGACGACGGCGGGGGTGACGACGCGTGAGTGGCGGCGACGAGGAACTCGCCAAAGACCTCGGTCCCCTCGCCGCGCTCACGATCGGCGTCGGGACCATGATCGGCGCGGGGATCTTCGTCCTCCCCGGCGTCGCCGTCGCGGAGGCCGGACCGCTCGCGGCGGGTGCGTTCGTGCTCGGCGGCGGGATCGCGCTCCTGACGGCGCTGTCCGCCTCGGAACTGGGCACCGCGATGCCGAAGTCCGGCGGGGCGTACTACTACGTCAACCACGCGCTCGGGCCGCTGTTCGGCTCCGTCGCGGGGTGGGCCAACTGGATGGGACTCGCCTTCGCGAGCGCTTTCTACATGTTCGGCTTCGGCCAGTACGTCAACGAGTTCTTCACCTTCCCCGATCTCGTGCTCGGTCCGCTCACCCTGACGTCGGCGAAGATCATCGCCCTCGCCGGCGGGGCGTTCTTCGTCTTCGTCAACTACGTCGGCGCGAAGGAGACCGGTAAGCTCCAGAACTACATCGTCGTCACGCTGGTCGGGATCCTGGCCGTGTTCACGGCGTTCGGCGCGCTCAACGCGGACGTCGCCAGACTCCGCCCGTTCGCACCCGACGGCTACACCGCGCTTCTGCCCGTGACAGGCATCATCTTCGTCTCCTATCTGGGCTTCGTCCAGATCACCTCCGTGGCCGAGGAGATCAAGGAGCCGGGGAAGAACCTGCCCCGGGCCGTGATCGGGAGCGTCCTCATCGTGACGACGATCTACGCGCTCGTGCTGCTGGTCGTGCTGGCGGCGGTCGACAACTCGCTCGTCGCGAACAACCCGACCGCGGTGGTCGACGCCGCGCAGTTCCTCCTCGGGCCGATCGGTGCCGTCGCGTTGCTGTTCGGGGGACTGCTCGCGACGGCCTCCTCCGCGAACGCCTCCATCCTCGCCTCCTCGCGCATCAACTTCGCGATGGGCAGAGACCAGATCGTCACCGAGAAGCTCAACGAGATCCACCCGCGGTTCGGGACGCCGTACAAGTCCATCGCGCTCACCGGGGCGTTCATCCTGCTGTTCATCGTCTTCGGTGACATCGAGACGCTGTCGACGATGGGGTCGACGTTACACCTCGTGATCTACGGCCTGCTGAACATCGCGCTCATCGTGATGCGCGAGGCCGATCCCGACGAATACGAGCCCGCCTACACGGTGCCGCTGTACCCGATCGTCCCCATCGTGGGCGCGATCATCTCCTTCGCGCTCATCGCGTTCATCAACCCGTTCGTCATCCTGCTCTCGCTGGGCTTCGTCGTCTTCGCCGCGGTCTGGTACCTCGGCTACGCCCGCACGCGGACGACCAAGCAGGGGATCCTCGGGCAGTACATCCTCAGCCGCTCCGACGAGATGCCCGAGCCGGCCGTCTCCGCCGCGACGAGCGTCCAGCCCGACGGCGGCCAGTACCGCGTGATGGTCCCTCTCGCCAATCCGGGTCACGAGAAGGACCTCATCACGCTCGCCTCGGCGATCGCCAAACAGCGCGGCGGGACCGTGGTGGCGACGCACATCGTGCAGGTGCCCGACCAGACCGCCCTCGAATCCGCCCGCCAGCAGGACGACTTCGACGCCGCCCGTGCCCTGCTCGAGAAGGCCCGCGAGGACGCCGAGACGTTCGGGGTGGACGTCGAGACGCACACGATCCTCTCACACAGGTCGTTCGAGGAGATCTTCGACGCCGCGCGCACGTACGACGCCGACCTCACGATCATGGGGTGGAGTCCCGACGCTCACGGCTCGCCCGGTCGTGCCGAATCCGCGATCGACGAACTCGCGCACTCGCTGCCGTGTGACTTCCTCGTCCTGAAGGACCGCGGCTTCGACGCCTCCCGCATCCTGGTGCCGACGGCTGGCGGTCCGGACTCGGACCTCTCGGCGCAGGTCGCGGCGATGCTCCGCGAGGAGTACGGCTCGGAGATCGACCTGCTCCACGTCGCCGACGACGTCGCCGCGGGCGAGGCGTTCCTCACCGAGTGGGCCGAGGAGCACGACCTCGCCGACGCGAACCTGCTCGTCGAGAGCGGCGACGTCGAGTCGGCAATCGCACGCCACGCCGAGGACGCGTCGCTCCTCATCATCGGTGCCACCGAGCGCGGGCTCCTGAGTCGGCTCGTCCGCGGGTCGCTCGTCCTCGACGTGCTCTACGACGTCGAGTGCTCCGTGCTCCTGGCCGAGCGAAAGAACGAGCGTAGCCTGCGCGAGCGACTGTTCGGCTGAGCCGGACGCGTCGTGCCGGCGCGGTCGGCCTGGCCCGGCCCAGCCCGGTCCGCGCCGACGGCGACCGCCGGACACCCGGTCGGCACGGACGACCACGTCAACAGGACTTTATCGGCCGGCAGGGACTGGACTGTCGATGACCGAGCGGTCTCCCCTCTTCTCGCCAGTCGTCGCCATCGCGACGGTCGCGCTCCTCGTCGCGTTCACGCTCGTCACGATCGCGCTGTTCCCGGCCCAACCCGACGTCTCCGCTGCGGTCTACCTCGAAGCCGCCTTCGCTGCCATCCTGCTGTCCGGGGTCGTCGTCGTCAGCTGGCTCGACCTCGATCGGCACATCGGCTGGCCGTTGTTCGTCGGCCTCGTCCTCTTCGGCCTCCACTCGCTCGCCGAGGTGATCGGCGAGTTCGTGCGCCTCCCCTTCGCGTACTCGATCGTGCTCGAGGAGGTCACGATCCTCGCGGGTACGCTCTTTTTGCTCCTGGGGCTGTACCGCTGGAGCGAGGAACGGACACGACGGGAGCGACTGCTCGACGAGCGCCGTCGGCAACTGAAAGAGACGAACGACCAGCTCGAGGTGTTGACCCGGATCATGCGCCACGACGTCAAGAACGATACGACGGTCGCGCTCGGCTGGGCCGAGATACTCGACGAGCACGTCCACGGAGAGGAGGGACGTCGGGCGCTCGGCCGCGTGACTGACGCCTGTCGAAACATCGCCGCACTCACCGACACCGCCTACGATCTGGTCCAGATCCTCGCGGCGGACGACGAGGGAGGCCTCCAGACCGAGGCGACGGACGTCCGTGCGGTCCTCGACGACGAGGTTCGGAAGGCAGGCAACCGACACGGCGACGCCTCGATCACCGTCGAGTACGGGGCCGATCTGTCCGGGACGATGGTGGTCGCCAACGACCTGCTCCACTCGGTGTTCGCGAACCTGCTCACCAACGCGGTCGTCCACAACGATCGCGACGAACCGCGGGTGACGGTCGACGCCGAACGCGACGGCAGCCGGGTCCGGGTCCGCGTCGCCGACGACGGGCCGGGAATCCCGGACGATCGCAAGGAGGAGATATTCAGGAAAGGCGAGCACGGCCTCGAGAGCGCCGGTACCGGCATCGGACTGTTCCTCGTGCTCGAGCTCGTGAACCGGTACGGCGGCGCGATCCACGTCGTCGACAACGAGCCGCGCGGTGCGGTGTTCGTCGTCGACCTCCCCGTGGCGTTCGACGCCTGAGTCACCGGCGGCTCGTCGGTGTCGTGTCGGCGGATATTAGTCCACGACGCGCTTCGAGCCCACATGAACCGAACGCTGTCCGCGCGCTCGACCCCTCCGGGTCTGACCGCCGACGCGGTCGACGAGCTCGCCGACCTCGACGCGGTCGACGCCCGCAGTGAGTACGTCGACGTCGGCGACGTCACGCTCCACACCGTCGTCGCCGGACCCGACGACGGCCGCCCCGTCGTGCTCCTCCACGGGTTCCCCGAGTGCTGGTACGGCTGGCACCGGCAGCTCCGGCCGCTCGCCGAGGCCGGCTTCCGCGTGCTGATCCCCGACCAGCGGGGCTACAACCTCAGCTCGAAGCCCGGCGGCGTCGACGCCTACGGGATCGACCTCCTGGCGGGTGACGTCGTGGGGCTGCTGTCCGAGCGCGGCCACGACACCGCCGCCGTCGTCGGACACGACTGGGGCGCCGCCGTCGCGTGGTGGACGGCGCTCCACCATCCCGACCGGCTGAGCCAGCTCGTCGTGTCGAACGTCCCGCATCCGACCGTCTTCGACCGGGCGCTCCGCCGGAACCCGCGCCAGCAGCTGAAGTCGTGGTACGTGCTCTTCTTCCAGCTCCCCGGGCTGCCGGAGCGGCTGGCGCGGCTGAACGAGTGGGCGCTCCCGACTCGCGCGCTGGTCGACTCGGCCCGTCCGGGGACCTTCTCGCCCACGGACCTCGACCGCTACCGTCGTGCGTGGTCACAGCCGGGTGCGTACGCGGCCATGGTGAACTGGTACCGCGCCATCGTCCGCGAGCGCCCCCGGCCGAGAACGGAACGGATTCGGATCCCGACCCGGGTCCTGTGGGGAGCACGGGATCGGTTCCTCGAACAGTCGATGGCACGCGAGAGCCTCGAGTTCTGCGACGAGGGGTCGCTCCGGCTCTTCGAGGACGCCACGCACTGGCTCCAGCACGAGGAGCCGACCGCCGTGGGGGAGGAACTGATCGACGTCTGTGGCGGGGTCGCGACCGGTCGGTAGCGGGCGCGGACGCGAGCCGACCGACCATCGCCCGTGGCTGACCACCGCTCCTGATCGACCGCCCGTGGCCGACCGCCGCTCCTGATCGACTGCCCGTGGCTGACCACCGCTCCTAGTCGACCGCCCGTGGCCGACCACCGCCGTCGGCCGGCGCGTCCGAGACTCAATAGTCGCTATCGAATCTATTGCGTCCTTCCATACGCTCACTGTCGGTCTCGAGAAAACTTAGTGAGATTCATATTCCTGGAGTGACGAGTCAACGGTGGCGTAGGGAAGGGAACCCATCCATCGGTCCGCGGGATGCCTGGAGGCCTGCGCCCTTCATGAGCGAAGACGGCCGCACACAGCCACCTGTTGCGGCCACCTCCTTTCCGGAACCGCTCGCTCACGACGGAGAGCGCCACGTCTTTGAGCGACGCCCACGCAGCGGGGCCATGGACGCTGCTCTCGGTAAAGTCGACCAGGCCTTCTTCACCGAGTACCTCTACCCGAACCTCGGGGCCGACCGCGACGACGTCCGACTGGGGCCGACGCACGGCGTCGACTTCGGCGTCCTCGACGTCGACGGGAGCGCGCTCGTCGTCGCCACCGATCCCGTCTCCGTCCTTCCCCGGCTCGGGTTCGACCGCGCCGCGCGCTTCGCGCTCGACATCGTCCTCGCCGACGTCGCCGTCTCGGGGCTCTCACCCACCCACCTCACGGTGTCGCTGTCGCTCCCGCCCGACTTCGACGACGAGTCGTTCGCGACGTTCTGGCGGGCGTGGAGCAACGAGGCCCGCGACCTCGGCGTCTCGGTCGTCGCCGGCCACACGGCCCGGTACGCCGACGCGTCGTTCCCGTGGGTCGGTGCGGCCACCGCCATCGCGGTGGGCGACCACGACGCGATCGTCCGGCCCGACGGCGCGCGTCCCGGTGACGACCTCGTCGTCACGAAGGGGCCGGCGGTCGAGGCGACCGGCCTGCTCACGTCGCTGTTCCCCGACGCCGCCCCGCTGTCGGGGGAGCTGTTGAAGACGGCACAGGCGCGGCTCGACGAGACGGGCGCCGTCCGCGACGCCGGGGTCGTGAGCGGAGTCGACGGCGTCCACGCGATACACGACGCGACCGAGGGCGGACTCCTCGGCGCGTGCTTCGAGATGGCCGACGCCGCCGGGGTTCGGTTCGACGTCGACACGGCGCGGGTCCCCTGGCGGCCCGGCGTGCGGGAGACGGCCGAGGCGCTCGGCTTCGACCCGTGGACCGCGACGACGGCCGGGACGCTCGTCGTCGCGGTCGCGCCCGAACACACGGACGGCGTCGTCGCGGCGCTCGACGGGGCGGGAACGCCGGTCGGCGTCGTCGGCTCCGTCGCAGAGGGTGAGGGCGTCACGCTCGACGGCGAGGCGGCCACGAAGCCACAGGGAGACTCCTCCTGGCCGGTGTACGCCGCGCTCGCGGAGCGGGCCGACCAACAGACATAGGCCGCCCCACGGACGACAGTGCCACACGCCCTCCATGTCCTCCCCACCCCTCTCGCGCAGGTCTCTCCTCGCCAGCATCACAGGCGTCGGGACGGCCGCCCTCGCCGGCTGTGCGTCGCTTCCGCCCGGACCCACCGGCGACGTCACACTCATCCGGACGCGTCGACTCTCGATTCCCGACACGAGCCGCCCGTACCGGACGCCGACCGACCCGCACGTGCTGGCGACACGTGTCCACCTCGACGACATCGTCACCACGGCCGAACCCCTCCTCGCCGCTGTCCCGGATGGGGAACTTGACGAGGACCGCAGCCGTGACCTCCGAATCGGCGTCGGTGAGGGTCGGGACCTCCTGACCGAGACGGCCGACGACCCGGCGAGTGCCGACGCGTACGGCTCGTACGTCGGCGACATTCCCTACGCCGCGGAGGCGCTGGGGTTCCTTCAGTCGTGGCACGGTCACACCGACTTCGAGACGGCGCGACGTCGACTCGGTCGGATGCGCGCGTCGGTCGCCGAGACGGCCGGCGTGTTCGACTACCGTTGTGTGGACCCGGGTCGATTCCTGGCCGGCGTCGGCTGGGCCGAGCGCTGGCTGTACTTCGCCGACATCGCCGACATCGGTCAGCAAGCGTCTCCGGACGTCGACGGCCGTGCCGAACTCGCCGACCGAGTCAGCCACGTCCGCCACCACGCCGAGAAGATGCGCCGAGACGTCCGGTCGGGGCGGTACGTGTATCGAGCGTACGACGACGAGCGACCCGCCGACGCCGAGCCGTTCGCCGAGGCACTGGCGGCGAACCGGCGAGCCGTCCGGGAGCGGCTTCGGTCGGTCGCCGTCGACCGGGAAGCCGGAGCAGAACGTACCGAGTCGACGGACGACCCGGCACTGGAGACGTTCTGGCACCGGACCGCCCGCGGTGCGGGTGAGGCGACGGTAGCGCAGTACAACGTCGAGCGTCACCTCGACCGCAACCGCGACGTCCTGGCCGCCGTCTCCGCCGCACGCGCCGTCTGCGAGTACGAGGGGTATCACGCGGCCAGCGAGGCCGACGAGACTGTCGCTGCGGACCCCTCACCCGAGGTACTGTTCGACGCGAAGCGCCGAGCAGTCGGTGCAATCGACTCGGCGCTCGTCGACGACGACCCGTTTCGGGCCTGGCTCCTCGAACTCGCGGCCGACCTCGTCCGGGTTGGCGACCGCTCGTTCGAGAACGACCTGCTCGACAGCGATGCGGAGCGACGGGCGTCGGCCCTCGCATACTACCGCCGCGCCGCGGGCGCGGCAACGGCCGGCGACGAGGTGGCCGCGACGCTCGAACGCCGGTGACACCGCTTACTCGTCGGAGTCGGGTGCGAACCCGTTCTGTAGCGCGCCCGCGACCCGGTCGAGCGCCTCGTCGGCGGCGTCGACGTCGGCGGCGAGGCTCAGAAAACCGTGTGGCATGGCCGGATCGTGGTCGTGCTGGACGGGGACGCCGGCGTCGGCGAGCGCCCGTGCGTAGGCGGCCCCTTCGTCGCGGAGGGGGTCGAAACCGGCGGTGACGACCACTGCCGGTGGGAGACCGGACAGGGAGTCCGCGCGGAACGGCGAGACGAACGGGTTGTGGCGATCGACCGGCGAGCGGAGGTAGGTGTCGTACGCCCACTCGACGTCGCGACGGGTGAGAAACGGGCCGTCGGCGCGTTCGTCGAGTGAGGGGGTGTCGACGCCGCTGTCGAGCATCGGGTAGCAGAGCAGCTGTCCCTCGACCGACGGCCCGCCGAACGCCCGCGTGTACAGACAGGTCGCCGCCGCGAGGTTGCCCCCCGAGCTCGTTCCGCCAACTGCGATTCGAGCGGGATCCGCACCCAGCGCCGCGCCGTTCTCTCTGACCCACACGACCGCGGCCACGCAGTCTTCGAGGCCGGCCGGGAACGGGTGGTCGGGTGCGAGGCGGTAGTCGACGCTCACGACGACCCGCCGGGAGCGGCGGGCGAGACGTCGGCAGACCTCGTCGATGGAGTCGAGCGTCCCCAGCGCCCACAATCCGCCGTGGAAGAAGCACAGCACGGGGAGCGTCTCCTCGGGGTCGGGATGGTAGACGCGGAGCGGCAAGTCGCCGCCGGGACCGTCGATAGCGATGTCGGAGACGCGCTCGACTCCAGGTGGGTCCGTCGGCCCGAACAGCTTGTCTTCGAGGCGACGAGCGCTCTCGACGGAGAGGGCGGACCACTCGGGGAGACCCAGTCGCGCGGCCTCGTCGAGGACGGGCTGGACCTGCGGGTCGAGTTCGTCGGCCGCGTGGGCGGCGATAGTGGTGTCTGGAGGTGTGTCAGGCCCGGTGTCGGTCATACTCGGTGAGCGGTCGGGGAGGACAAAACAGTCACGGCGTGGCTGTAGTGTCCGAATCGCGCGGCCGAGGCTGTGGGTCTCTCACGCTCGGGATCGGACGAACCCTCAAATACCATGACGCGGCCACGACTCCCGTGACCTGACAACGGCCACGCGGTGGACGCGGGTGTCCGGCACGACACCGCGTGGTGTGCGAGTGCCGGCTGTTCGCTTTTGAGACCAGCCGCGGCAGCGTCCACCCACTCGCTCCCGTCTACCAGTCGAACACCAAGCTACTTCCACGCTCCCGCCGCAGACGCTCCATGGACGACTCCTCCCTCGCCAGCGCCCGCGAACGCGACGCCGCGGACCCGCTCTCGGACTGTCGTGAGCGTTTCTTCCTCCCCGACGGCGTGTACATGGACGGCAACTCGCTCGGCCTCCTCTCCGAAGACGCCGAGGCGGCGCTCGACAGCGTCGTCAAGGAGTGGCGCGACCTCGCCATCCGGGGCTGGACCGACGCCGACCCCGACTGGTTCACGTACGGCGAGCGACTCGGCGACCGCGTCGCGCCGCTCGTCGGCGCAGGAGGCGAAGAAGTCGTCATCGCCAACTCTACGACGGTGAACATCCACACCTTGTTCGGGACGTTCTACGACCCCGCTCGGGGTGAGAAGGTCGTCGTCGACGCGCTGGATTTCCCGACGGACCACTACGCCATCCGCGCACAGCTCCGCGCCCGCGGGGTCGACCCGGACGAGGCGCTTCGAGTCGTCGAGAGCCGCGACGGGCGGACCGTCGCCCGCGAGGACGTCGTCGACGCGATCGATGACGACGTCGGCCTCGTGTTCCTTCCGTCCGTGCTCTACCGGTCGGGCCAACTGTTCGGCATCGAAGCCATCACCGAGGCCGCGCACGAGTCGGGGGCGCTCGCCGGGTTCGACCTCGCGCACTCGGTCGGCGTCGTCCCACACCACCTCTCGGACGCCGGTGTCGACTTCGCGGTCTGGTGTCACTACAAGTATCTCAACGCCGGCCCAGGCGCCATCGCGGGGCTGTACGTCAACGAACGGCACTTCGGCGTGACGCCCGCGCTGGCGGGCTGGTGGGGCAACGACAAGGGGACGCAGTTCGAGATGTCGATGACGTACCAGCCGGCGCAGTCGGCCGGCGCGTTCCAGATCGGGACGATACCGGTTCTGGCTGCCGCGCCGCTCGACGGGGCACTCGACGTGCTCGCCGACGCCGGTGGCGTCGAGGCCGCCCGCGAGAAATCGCTGGCGCTAACTGACTACCTCATCGACCTCGTCGACGAGCGTCTCCCCGACTGCGAGGTCGGGACACCGCGAGCCCACGCGGAGCGGGGCGGACACGTCGCAGTGGAGCATCCGGAGGCCGCCCGCGTGTCCGAGGCGCTCCGCGACCGCGGGGTGGTCGTCGATTACCGGCCGCCGAACGTCGTCCGCGTCTGTCCCGCGCCGCTGTACACGCGGTTCGAGGACGTCTGGCGCGTCGTCGACGAGATACGAACCGTTCTCGACGAACGCGCGTACGAGTCGTACTCGATGGGAGGCGGTGTGACCTGACCGCGCGTTCACCAGACGCGGGAGCGAGGGCTTACCAGTCGATGGGCTGTCTGTTCCGCCAGAACTGCCCTGACGGTGCGCCCGGTCTGAAGCGACAGAGCCACACCGGCGTCGCCGCCCCGTCTTCGACGGATTTCGAGGCGCCGTCACCGCCCATGTCGGTCCGGACCCACCCGGGACAGACCGAGTTGGCGATGAGCCCGTCGTCACTGTACTCGCCTTCGAGATAGGCCGTGAGTCCATTTAGTCCCGTTTTCGAGATTCGGTACCCCGGCGACCCGCCGCTCTGTCCCTCTCGTAGCGCCCCCATTCCCGACGAGAGGTTGACGACCCGGCCTCCGTCGTGCTGTAACAGGAGCGGCACCGCGTGCTTGCAGAGGAGCATCGGCCCGCGGAGGTTCACCGCCAGAGTCCGGTCGAGCTCCGCCGTGGGGGCGGCGACGATGTCGCCGTCCGGACCGATGATCCCTGCGTTGTTGACGAGGACGTCGAGACGACCCACCTCGTCGAAGATCCCGTCGACGGCCGCCTCGACGTCGCCCTCCTGCGTGACGTCGAGGAGCACCCGTTCGGTGCCGTCGGGCGTCTCGTTGTCCATCTGGCGGCTCCCGGCGTACACCGTCGCACCCAGATCTCGGAGCTGTCGGGCGATCTCCGCGCCGAGTCCCCGGTTGGCACCGGTCACGAGCGCGACCTGCCCGTCGAGCGAGTCGTACAGTTCGGGAGCGGCGTCGTCCGCGTCGCTGGTCGTCATACCCGTCCGTCGGGGTCGGTGGGCAAAGGGGTTTCACTCTCGGGGGTCGCCCCGCTGGCGGCGGAACGGGCGTGCCGAGCGTCAGGGGCCGACGCCGACCGACAGCCGCTCGAACGTTTCGCCGGTCCACCGCCACGCCCGCACCCCCGCGTCGGGAAGCGAGACGATCGCGTAGACGGATCCGGACCAGGTCGCCTGCGCCTCGTCGGTCGCGCTCGGCCCCGGTGGTCCGCGGGGATGGGAGTGGTAGAAGCCGAGATGCGTGGTCGACGCCTCGACGCGCTCGATGGCCTCGATCATCTCCGCGGGCGCGAGTTCGTACCGCGTCTCGGGAGTGGCCGCGACGTTCGGAACCGCGGGCGCGGTCGTCACCCGCGTCGGACCGTCGACCGGATCGACGCCGCCGAGCACGCCGCAGACCTCGTTCGGCGCGCCCTCGCGAGCACGGTCGAGGAGACGGTCGTGGACCGCCGGCGCGACGAGGAGGTCAGGCGAAGTCACGGCGCATCGCGATCTCGAACCACGGACACAGCCGGAGCTGTCGGTACCACTGCGGGTGGTCGTGGAGGTGGTCGTAGTCGGCCCAGAGCATCCCCGCGATCTCCTCTTCGTCGGGGTCGAGCGCCGTGTCGCCGAGCGTCACCTTCAGCACGGCGCACACCTCCCACTCGAGCCCGGCGTTCTCGTAGTAGCGTTTGTACTCGAACTTGTCCGTCACGCGCAGGTCGTCGTACTGGGTCGGCGTGACACCCAGCTCCTCCTCGAGACGCTGTCTGGTCGCGTCCTTCTGGCTCTGCCCCTCGACCGGGTGCGAGGCGACGGTGCCGTCCCAGCACGTGTCCCAGAGTCGCTTCGTCGGCGCGCGCTGTGCGAGGAGGATGCGGCCCTCGCGGTCGAAGACGAGACAGGTGAACGCCCGGTGGCGGATCCCCTCGCCGGTGTGGGCGGCGAGACGGTTGACGAGTCCCTGCGGTTCGTCGTCCTCGTCGACGGCGATGACGTCCTGGTTGGCGTTCTCGTGGGGTGCCTCGGCCCCGGCCCCGGTGGCGGATTCGGCGGCCGATTCGGTTTCGGACCCCGACTCGGCGGAGGCGGATCGGTCCTCGTCCGTACTCATACACGTGACATGCGAGCAGTGGGGTGAAGGCCTCTTCGGTGCGTGACGGGTGCCCACCCCCCGAGCGGTGCTCGGACCGTCGCCGCTCGGCCGTGGGACCGAAGCACGACCCGCTCGGAGAACGGAAGAACGAAGCAGTCCCGGTCCTCGAATACGAGCGTGTTCGACGTCGACCTCCACACGCACTCCCGGTTCTTTCACGTCGGCGATGGGCCGACGGCGTACGACAGCGTCGGCCTCCGGACGAACGCGTTCGTCGCCCGACGCCGCGGCCTCGACGCCATCGCGGTCACCAACCACGACTACCGGTATACGGCCGAGACGGCGCTCCCGACGCTCCCCGGCGTCGAGGTGTCGACGACGCGGGGGCACGTGCTCGTCGTCGGGCCGGACCCCCCGGCCGAGACGACCCCGGGGGCGCTGACACCGGCACAGACGGTCGAACTGGCGCACGACCGCGGCTGCGCGGCGATCCTGGCACACCCCTACCGCAACAGCGCCGCACGCCAGTCGCGAGCGAGATTCGACGCCGTCGAACTCAACGGGAAGAACCCCGAGCACGTCCACATGACGCGCCGACTCGCCGCCGAACTCGACCTCCCGCTGGTCGGCGGGAGCGACGCACACTACCCCTTCGAGATCGGGCGGGCGTTCACGCGGATCGACGCCGACGAACTCACCCCGACGGCCGTCGCCGACGCGATCCGCGCCGGCGACGTCGAACCGGTGGTCGATCTCGGACGGATTCACCGGCTGCTCGACCGGGCGTACACGCGACTCCACGAGCGCAAGGGGTGGATGGACGTGGTCGACGACGCCGACGTCCGGACGTCGTGACGTGATCGATCGTCACGCGGGAGTGGCGGCCCGTGTCCGTGGCCGTGACCGCCCACGATCCCCGCGACCCGCCGTCCGACGCCAGCGGCGTCGGCCGGATCTATCCGCCAACTATTATCTACACTGATATTCTTGGCCACAGAATTATATACCGGAAAGCCGACTCCGGAGGTATGGCAGTCCGTAATCGAGTCCTCAACCGGATCACTGGCCTCTTCGTCCGCTGGGACCTGATCAAACACCCGTACGGCCGCGAGTACGCCAGAGAACGGTACAGTTTCACGGGTCGGCGGATGCCCGACGTCGAGTTCGAGTCAACCCCGGATCGGCGGCACTCGTGGACCAGTGCGGCACTGGTCGGGACTGCCCTCCTCCTCATGAGTCTCCTCACGGCGGGTGTCCTCTTGGCCGCGGTGTAACGGTCGACTCGAGAACGTGCAGAGACACGCACGACTCGGTGGGATGCGGTCGGTCCCACGTTCACCGTGCGACGACGGATCGAGACGACTGTTATCTTCTCTGATATTCTGGCAGTGAGGTTTATACGTGTCCGCATAAAGTTCAATTTATGAGACTGTCGCGACGGCTTACGGGACGTCTGATCAGACTGTTCGTCCGCTGGGGTCTCATCAAACATCCGTACGGGCGGGAGTACGCCAGGGAGCAGTACACGCTCACGGGTCGACGGGTGCAGGATGCGGAATCGTCACGGGACGCTCAACGAGTGACCACGCGCGTGACACCGCGGGTGGGTGCGGCGCTGATGGCGATGGCCCTCCTGCTTTTGAGTTTCCTCGCGGCGGGCGTGCTCATCGCCTCGGGATGACGACGCGGGGTCGCGATTCACCCGAGGCGTTCGTCGAGGATCAGCCGCGTCTTGGTGCTCTTGACTTCGTCCAGTTCGCGTGCGCGTGTTATGAGGTCGTTCACCGCCGCCGTGTCGGCCGCGTCGACGATGAGCACGATGTCCTGCTCGCCCGAGACCTGCCAGACGAAGTCGACGTCGTCCCACTCGGCCATCTCTTCTGAGACCTCGCTCGTGTTCACGTCCACCGCGACCGACACCTCCACCATCGCCTTGATGTTTCCCGTCCGCGTGGCGACGGTGAACCGTTCGATGATCCCCTCCTCCGTCATTCGTTCGACGCGGTTCCTGACCGTTCCCTCCGACGTGCCGACGCGGTCAGCGATCTCGGTGTATGCCGTCCGCGCGTCCCGGCGGAGGATCGAGAGGATCCGGTGATCGAGGTCGTCCATACCGGGGGGAGCGTGTGCGAGCCCTTACCAATTACGAATTTCGTAACTCGGCTTCGAAAGCAAGGCTTATTACCCTGTTCCACATGTGATTCTCGTAATGTCGGACGCCTACCTGGCTCTGGAAGACGGCCGCGTCATCGAAGCGCGTGGTCGCGTTCCGGGGCGCACACGTGGCGAACTGGTTTTCACGACCGCCTACACCGGCTACGAGGAGAGCCTGACCGACCCCTCCTACGAGGAACAGGTCCTCACGTTCTCGTACCCGCTCATCGGGAACTACGGCGTCCGAGAAGAGCGGTTCGAGTCGTCGCACGTCCACCCGCGTGCCGCCATCGCGCGCGAGTTCACCGACGAGGTCGTCGAGTGGCTCGCGAGCGAGTCGGTGCCGGCGATCGACCACCTCGACACCCGTGAGGTCGTCACCAGCGTCCGCGACCAGGGCGCGATGAAGTGCGGCATCGCCGTCGGCGACGGCGTCACGCCCGAGGACGCGAAGGCGGAACTCGCACAGTGCAAGGGGATGTCCGAACACGTCGACATCGGCGCGCAGGTCAGCACGCCCGAGTCACAGTTCTTCCCGGGCGACGACGGTGGCACCGACGCCACGGTCGCCCTGATCGACTGCGGCGCGAAGGGGTCGATCACGGAGTCGCTGGTCACGCGCGGCGCGGACGTCCACCTGCTCCCGTACGACGCCACCGTCGAAGACGTCGAGGCCACCGACGCGGACGTCCTCTTCGTCTCGAACGGTCCCGGTGACCCGGAGAACTTCGTCCAGGCACAGGCGCTCGTCGAACACTTCGCCGGCGACCTCCCCATCGCGGGGATCTGTCTCGGGCAGCAGGTCGTCGCCAACGCGCTCGGTGGCTCGACCGAGAAGATGACGTTCGGCCACCGCGGCGTCAACCAGCCCGTTCGCGATCTCCGCTCGGGGAAAGTCGTCATGACCACACAGAACCACGGCTACACCGTCGCCGACCCCGGCGACCTCGAGGTGACGCAGGTCAACGTCAACGACGACACCGCCGAGGGGCTCGAGAACGAGGAGCTGAACGTCATCACCCGCCAGTACCACCCCGAGGCGAACCCCGGCCCGCACGACTCGCTCGACTTCTTCGACGACGTGCTGGCGATGGCCGACGCGGAGACGAAAGTCGCGCTGGCCGACTGAGCGTCCGGTCGTCCTTCCGGTTCTTGCGGTGGTGTCGCCGACTCGGAGCCGTGTCGCTCGGCGACCGTTCCCGCCGTCGGTTCCAGCATCACACCGCCTGATTCGACGGTCGGCCGCCGCGGTCAGAGTCGCGCCGCGAGGACGAACACCGGTTCGTCCGCGATGTCCGCTCGGCTCGTGGCGGCGTCCGACGCCCACGTCACCCCCTCGGGGATCATCACCCGCGTCCGGTCGACGCCGCACGCGGCGGCGTCCCGTGCGACGCCAGCGAGCACCGCACCCGCGGCGTCGGCATCGCCTTCCGGCCACGCGCCAACCGCGTACTCCGCGTATTCGACGTCTCCGTCGCCGTCCTCCTCGCGCTCGAACGTCCGGATCCGTTCGGCGAACCCCCCCGCGCCCTCGTCGACCGTCACGAGCCGTCCCGCGGCGGCGGCCGCGTGGAGTCGTTCGCGCGTGAGCGTCGACAGCGCCCACGACACCTCGTCGTCCATCACGAGGCCGCGGAGCTGTTCACGGGCGGCGCTCGCGGACCAGAACGCCCACGCACCGTCCGGGGCGGGGTCGGGGTCGACGCGTGCGGTCGCCGCGCCGGCGTCCGGATCGGGTGTCGGATGAGCCCACCGGAGCTCCGTGCAGGGTTCGAAGCCGACGCGGCGCGCGGAGCCGAGCGCTGGGCCGTTCCACGAGAACGTCATGTTCCGACAGACCGTACAGCCCCGGTCGCGTGCCCAGTCGAAGACCGCGTCGGTCAGGACGCCGGAGAGCCCCTCGCCCCGGTGGTCCGGTGCGACCCGCATCCCCGAGGCCCACGCCTCCCACGCCGAGAGTCGGTGTCCCCGGACGATGCCGACGACGTCACCCGGTTCGGCGCGTGCGTCCGCATCGCCGCGAACGTCGGCCACGAGCGTCCGCCGGTCGTCGCCGTCGGCGTCGACCCACTCGTCGAAGACGGTGGGGAGGTAATCCGTGACGTCGCGGTCGGCCCAGGTGTCGCGCGTGAACGCCGCGACCGCCTCGGCGTCGCTCGCACGGGCCTGTCTGATCGTCGGCGTCATCAGAGGTCGCTTCCCATATTACTGTGTGATGGGACGGCCCATCGCGTGGCGAGCAAGTCGACCGTAGCGAGCGGGTCAACCGCACCGATCCGGTCGTGGCCGCGTGTCGGCCGGTCGCGAGGCGGTCCCGAGGTGGCGTGTCGACGGTGGAGGCCGTTTCGGCGTTCGGGGAGTGAGCGTTCCGGCATCGTCCGTCCGTTCGTCCCGCAGCGTAAACCGGTTGTCGTCTCGTTCTCTCGACTCCCGTCTCTCCACCGAGTGTGGCGCGGACGGCGAGTTCGCCCACTGAACAAGCGGTTCGGACGAGCCCGAGGCCCGATCCGCTCGACGGTGATCTCGCCGACGAAATCGCGGAAGCTTCGAGCAAATTGTTTTGGAAGATCGGCTTCGTCGGCGACACCGTCGTGGTCGGCGGTTCGTTTTTCATCGTGGGCGACGCGGGACGACCATGAGCGTCATCGACTCGCTCGACCGGCCGCGCATCGTCGACACGCACGCCCACCAGCCGACGGCGACGTTCCTCGAGGACGCGGGGGGCGAGATGATGCGCGACGCGGCACGGACGTTCGGCGCGGAGATGGAGACGTGGAGCTACGAGGAGATGGTCGAGGAGTACCACGACGCCGGGATCGCCCGGGCCGTGCTCCTCGGCTGGGACGCGGAGACGAACACCGGAAGCCCGCCCGTCCCGAACGACCACGTTGCCGAGGTCCGCGACGAGCATCCGGAGTTCTTCGTCGGCTTCGGCAGCGTCGACCCCCTGAAGGACGACTGCGTCGAGGAGGCGATCCGGTGCGTCGAGGACCTCGACCTCTCGGGGTTCAAGTTCCAGCAGATCGCCCAGGGGTTCGATCCGAGCGACACAGCCCACGAACAGCTGTTCGACACCATCGAGGATCTCGGGGTCCCCGTCGTCTTCCACGGTGGGAGTTCGACGCTCGGCGCGGGCGCACCCGGCGGCCGCGGCCTCCGCATCAAGTACGGGAACCCGATGCTCGTCGACGACATCGCGGCCTCGCATCCGGAGCTGCAGATCCTGCTCGCGCACCCGGCGTTCCCGTGGGAGAAAGAGCAGCTGGCGATCTGTCGACAGAAGGGGAACGTCTACATGGACCTCTCGGGGTGGCTCCCCAAGTACATCGACGACCAGGTGTTACACTACGCCGGGACCGTGCTGAAAGAGAAGGTGATGTTCGGGACGGACTACCCGATGATCCGTCCGGGGCGGTGGCTCGACCAGTTCGAGGAGTACACCGACTACTCCGACGAGGTCCAGCGCAAACTCCTTTGGGAGAACGCCGAGTCGTTCCTGGGGCTGGACTGAACAGGGATCGAGCGGTGTGGCCCGGTCGAGCGAGTCGGCTCACAGGGATCGACGGAGGAAGCCACGCACGCGGGCACGGACCGAAGACACGATCGAGTGGTCGTGAGAACGGCAGTGCCGAGTGGAGGGCACGTCTCGGTCACACGGTGGTGTGATTCACGTGCGGGGACGGGGACTTACTCCGGGCTCGTGTAGGTGTCGAGTTCGTCCGTCCGATCCGGGTGCTCTTTTTCGACGTGCTGATGGACGCGGTGTGTGGCCTGCTCGGGAGCAGTTTTCACGTCGTCGTGTTTGGGATCCGGATCGAAATCACAGAACGGACACTCAGACAGCGAGTCTCGGGCCATACCCGGACGTTGTCCCTGGAGACGGAAAAAGAGCGTGACGCTGCCGAATTCATGTCCCGACAGAGGGTTTCCAACCGCGCCGAAGTGCCGAGGCCAACGACGGGATAGGCGCTGAACACACCCTCTCCATCTCGCACGCCGATTCGATCACGTGGGAACTCGGGCGTGTCGGTGTGTACGGAGACGGACCTGGTCCCACTCAGTCGAACTCCGGCCGCCGTCCCTCCAGAAACGCCGCGATGCCCTCGCGGTGGGCGTCGGTGTCGTACGCGAGCGCCTGGACGTGCGCCTCCCGTTCCAGCCCCGCCTGCCACGACCGACCGAGGTTGGCGTGGATCGCCTCCTTCGCCAGCGCGAGGGTCTCCGACGGACGGGACGCGAGCGTCTCGACGGTGTCGTCGACGACGTCGTCCAGTTCCTCGCTCGGGACGACGTCGTTGACGAGATCGAGAGCGGCCGCCTCCGTCGCCGAGATCAGCTCGCCCGTGAACGCCAGCTCCTTCGCGGTCCGCAGCCCGACCAGCCGCGGGAGCGTGACCGTCCCTCCCATGTCGGGGACGAGGCCGACGTTGACGAACGACGCGCCGAAGCGCGCCTCCTCGGCCGCGTAGGCGAAGTCGCAGGCGGCGACCAGCGACAGACCCGCACCGACCGCGTCGCCGTTCACCCGCGCGACGACGGGGGCCGGACACGAGAGGACCGCCTCGGCGACCCGCCCGAGCGTCTCCCGGACGCGCCCGTAGGCCTCGCGGGCCGTCTCCTCGCGCTCGGCCATCGCCTGGATGTCGCCGCCGGCGCTGAACGCGTCGCCCTCGCCGGTGATCACGACCGCGTCGAACGCCTCGGCTGAGACGGCGTCGAGTGCGTCGGCCAGCTCGCGCGCGACCGAGGCGTCGAAGGCGTTCTTCACCGCCGGTCGGTCGAACGTGAGCGTCCGGACGCCCGCCGTGTCGTCGATTCGCATGCAGGCGGCTACGGGGAGGTGGCGTAAAAAGCCACTCGGCGCTCCGTGCGATCCCCAGCCGACCGCGTGCTCAACCTGATCGGCCCCCGTCCTGGCCGGCTGCCGTCCCGGTCAGCCGTCGTCCCCGTACAGCGATCCGAACAGCGTCGACTGCGCGCGGCGGAGCCGTTCGAGGAAGGCGGACTTGCTGATGCCCAGCTCGGCGGCGACCTCCGCGGCCGTAACGGCGCGCGGGAGGTCGAAGTAGCCGAGGTCCCACGCGGCCTGGACGGCCTCCTCCTGTGCCGTGGTCAGGTTCCACCGCCGGGCGATAGGTTCGCGGTCGTCGCTCCGGAGGGGGTACACCTGTCGCAGGCTGACGCCCACGGTGTGCCCCGCGGCCTCCATCACCCCGCGGAGGACGTCGTAGCCGACGACCGCGCCGCGCATCGTCGCGCCGCCGCGCCGGTAGCGCATCGACTCGACGAGGAACCCCCTGTCGACGAGTTCGTGGACGACGCAAGGGTGTTTCGACAGACACCGGTAGTTGCTGGTCCCGTCGTTTCGGGTCACGTGCAGGTACCGGATGGCGTCGTCGTCGTCGAGTGTCGCCGTGAGCGACTCATTCGTCGCCGCCGAGAACCGCAGGAGGACGTTGCCGTCGCGCCGCAACTGCGGAGGTTCGGCGTCGACGACGGCGTCGATCGCGGCCGTGGCTCGTGCGAGGGGACAGTCGTCGCCCTCGACGCGGAACTCCGCGACCAGACACTCCGCGATCACGCCTCGTGATTCGAGCGAGAATATATAAACCCCGCGTATGGACGGGGTAACTGGTAAGGGGCAAAATCGTGATAGTTAGCACAGCGATGGATCTCGAGACAGTCAAACGGCGGGCGAGTCCCCGGGAGTTCTCCCCGAAGGACGACATGCCCGAGGAGTACCGGAAGGCGGCGACCCGGATGATCCAGTTCCACGCGAACAGCGAGATCATGGGTGCCTACCTAGAGAAGCCGTTCATCCGACAGGCACCGTCGCTCGACAGAAAGCTCGCGTTCTCGGCGAAGGTGCAGGACGAGATCGGCCACGGTCAACTCCTCTACCGCGCGGCGGAGAACCTCGGCGTCAAGACGCGCGAGGAGATGCTCGACGAACTCGCTGACGGCAGGGGGAAGTTCCTCAACTGCTTCCACTACCCGATGGAGTCGTGGGAGGAGGTGCCGATGATCGGCTTCTTCGTCGACGGCGCGGCGATGCGCCGGCAGGCCACCCTCAAGAACACCTCCTGGGAGCCGTACGCACACGCGATGGACAAGATCTGCTTCGAGGAGGGCTTCCACATCAAACACGGCGAGTCGATCCTGGCTGAGCTGGCGACGGGGTCGAAAGCCCAGCAGGAACGTCTGCAAGAGGCGTTCGAGATGTGGTGGCCGCGCATCCTCCAGTTCTTCGGCCCGACGAACGAGGCGAGCACCCACCACGACTTCGCCGCCGACGTCGGTCTGAAGACGATGACCAACGACGAGCTCCGTCAGCAGTTCCTCAACGCCTACCTCCCCAAGGCCGAGCGGTACGGCCTGGAGATCCCCGACGAACCGCGGATCCGGCGCCACGACGACGGCCGCTACGAGGTGGTCGAGGAGGACCTCGACTGGGACGAGTTCTGGACGGTCGCGAAGAACGAGTACGAACCCGGACTCGGACAGATCGACGCCCGCGAGGCCGCCCAGGAGGCGGTCGACTGGGTCCGCGAATCGATGGAGACGCCGGCCGGCGGCCCGACGCCGGCGGCGGCCGATTGAGATGATCTGGGAAGTGTTCAGACAGGAGAAGAAGGGCGGCTACCACACCCACTGCGGGAACGTCCACGCGCCCGACCGAGAGATGGCGCTCATGTTCGCGCAGGTCCAGCACGCCCGTCGCAAGCCGACGCACTCACTGTGGGTCGTCCCGAAGGAGGAGATCGGAGAGGTCGACCACGAGGAGGCCGCCTTCGGCGGCACCTCGGACAAGTCGTACCGCTGGGCCATGACGTTCAACACCGACATCGAGTTCGCCCAGGAGATCAAAGACTCCCAGCGCGAACAGGAGGAGGCCGAGCGCGACCGCGCCCGCGCGGAAGCGGAGGGTGACGACTGATGTCTACGGAAGCGGACACGGAACTCGGCGGCCCCACGGAGCTCTCCGAGCGCGAACGAGCCGCCGTCGAGGCGCTCCTTCGGGGGATGGCCGACGACGAGTTCGTCCTCGCCGAGCGGTACATCGAGTGGCAGGTCGAGAGCCCGACCCTCGAGTCGGACCTCTCCATCGCCAACATCGCCCAGGACGAGTACGGCCACGCCCGCCTGTGGTACGACCTCCTCGAGGACTTCGGTGCCGCAGAGGAGGACCTCATCTGGGAGGCCGACCCCACCGACTTCCGTCACGCCACGCTCGTCGAACTCCCCTTCGCGGAGGGCGACTGGGCCGACGCCATCGTCCGAGGCTACCTCTTCGACGTCCACGAGCGTAACCTGCTCGACGCGCTCGCGGGATCGCAGTATCCGCGAATCGCCGACCGCGTCGAGAAGATCCGCCGCGAGGAGGAGTACCACCTCGAACACGGCCGGAGCTGGCTCGAACACCTCGCTGACGACGCGCCCGGTCGCGAGCACGTCCAGGACGCCCTCGACCGGCTGTTCCCGTACGCGCTGACGCTGTTCGAGCCGATGGCCGAGGAGGAGGACATCGTCGACCTCGGCCTCCGGACCGCGTCCGTCGACGATCTCCGCGGCCAGTGGCTCGACGAGGTCGTCCCGTATCTCGAGTCGCTCGGCCTCCGCGTGCCGGTCGACGACGTGCCGGTCGACGACGGCGCGGTGCTCGTCGACCTTCCCGATCGCCGGGGTCGAAACGGCGACCACACGGAGCACTGGCCCGAACTGTTCGAGGAGTTCACCTTCACGTACCACGACCTCGACTACGCGCGACCGCCCCACCTGATGGAGGATCCCGACGATGTCGAGTGACGACGTCCGGGAGACCGCCGAACCACAGTACTGCGGCTACACCGACTACCGCGACGGTGAGCGCGTCCCGGACCTCCCCGCGACGGGTGAGGGGGCCCGGGGACTGGAACGCGACGTCTGGGACGCCCTCTACTCGGTCGAAGATCCCGAGATGCCGATCAGCGTCGTCGACCTCGGCCTGATCTACGGCGTCGACGTCGACGAGCACGGTCGGGTGATCGTGGAGATGACGCTCACCTACACGGGCTGTCCCGCCCGCGAGATGCTGCAGGACGATCTCCGCGAGGCAGTTCTGGACGTGGATGGCGTCGAGTCGGTCGATCTCCAGCTGGTGTGGAACCCGCCGTGGTCCGTGGAGATGGTGACGGAGCAGGGCAGAGACGACCTCCGCGAGTTCGGGCTGAGCATCTAGCATGCGCCGAAACCTCGACCCCAGCGTCGACACCAGTGGGAGGGACGAGCGGGCGACCTGCCCGTACTGCGGCGGGACCGACACGCAGAGAGAGCACCCGAAGGGCCCCTCGCTCTGCCGGTCGATGCACTTCTGTGCGGACTGTCAGGAGCCGTTCGAGAAGTTCGGGTGAGTCGGTTCTGACGGGTCGGCCTCGTCGAGATCATCGATCGGTGATCGGTTTCGGAAGCCGTGCTGAATAGAACGCGCGAATACAGCACGGCGCACACCGAGAATCGGAGTCGTCAGATTCGGTCACTACAGACCAGAGGGTTACCGGACGTTGGTAGCAGTCGCCGCCGTCTACTGTTTCCTTGGAACGACAATCTCGGACGGAGAGCCGCTATCCGTTAGAAAATCGGATTGCCACCGAGGAGGCGGTGAAAGAGTTCATCGCCCGCAAGAACGGTCAGTGCCGCTCCGAAGAGAGCAGCAGCGAATGTTGGTAATGATGTGGTGCCGGCAGTGAATGCGATAGCAGTCATCCAGAGCAGTCCGACTCCAAATGCTCCGAGAACAGCCCACATTGCACCAGAGAAGACGGACAGAACGGCATCGCGCCCTCCTCGATAGGCCGCCTCGTACTGAGTGGTCTTTTCGAGGGAATCTTCGGTCATAGGAGATGCTTGGGTTGGGCAAATCAAAAAGATTGCCAGTCGGCACTTAACCGGGCGAGTATGTATGCAGTTCTACTGACCGGCTGATTCATCCTACTCGGTGTGAAACCACCGATGGCCGACTGCTGACTCCATCCTCTGTATCTCGCACGACGCCGCTGACAGCACTCGGTACGGTTCAGCGATCGTGCTGAATACACGGCGCGAGTCGCACGCAAGACGACCACGACACACCCGCTGATGAATGGGTGGAACTATGTCCACGAACGCACCGAATTTCTGTTCGATCGCCGCGTCGACTGTCTCGTTCGTGTCGCGCCGGTGGTAGCGGTCGTCGTCCAGCCGTGGGTTCCACGTCATGCGTGCTCCGCCCCGACGACGAAGAGGGCGAGCGTCACCGTCGTCGCTGGCCCACACGAGGGCATCCGGAGTGGAGGGCTCACATCACCCACCATACGCGTATTGCGACCGAACCGTTTCGTGTTTATCCGGCATGGCGCGACGGAGGCCGCCTCACCCCGTCTTGTACACTCCCCTGGCTTGCGCGACGTGTTCGTCCCCGTCGCCCTCGGCGTAGACGTCGACGTCGACGCTGCCGACGTCGCCGCCGACGCGCACCACGTCCGCCTTCGCCCGGAGGTCGCCCGTCCCCGCGCTCAGGTAGTCGATCCGCATGTCGATGGTCGGAACGGGCTGGTCGACCACGGAGACGAGGGCCGCGCCGCCGACCGTGTCGGCGAGGGTGAACGTGACGCCGCCGTGGGCCATCACCCGATCCGCGTTCCACGACAGCTCCTCGCGCATCTCGATCCGCCCCTCGGCGTGTCCGTCGCCGACGTCGGTGAGTTCGACGCCGAGCAGTTTCGCGAACGGCATCGACTCGAAGAACACCTCGATGTCCATACCCCTCCCTCGTCGCCGTGGCTCTTCGTCGTTTCCCCGTTCGTCGCGGACCGGCCAGTGTTCTCGCCCGGGTGGGTCGAGGCGGCCGGGACGACGATGGGACGGCTCGCGACCCGGTCTATCGGTCGGGGTGTGACTCCTCTATCGACGCACAGATGTCGCGGAAGACGCGCCCGCGAAGGGTTGTGGATTCGAGGCTCTCCTCGATCGTCGAATCGTCGACGTCCCGTCCGAACGAGGTAGTCTCGCCGAACAGGATGCCGATCGGGACCACGAGCAGTGACGTCGCGAACGTCGCGTTCCAGCTCGCCGCAAAGACCAGTTCGCTCATCTCGTCGGCCGTCGAGACGTCCTCGATGGTGAAGTAGTCGATCACGCGGATCCGGATCACGACCGAGAGGAGCAACAGGAGCGTCACGACGGAGACGAGGACCTGGCACACGGAGAGCAGGCTCAGCCCGACCTCGGTCCCGAACACGGTGATCGCGCCCAGTCGGACGGTCTCGAGCGATGGAACGAACGTAAGCCCGAGCGAGAACACCGCGATGAGCACGCTACTCAGAAACTCGCCTCGGCCGATGTCTTCTTTCGTCTCCGTCCGTCTCCGCTGCGATTCCTCGACGAGTTCCTCCGCCTCCATCGAATCCACCTCCTCGAAGGCCCCTGTCAGTTCCATCCGCCGCGTCGCCCACGCACGAACGTCGGCCCGGAGGTTCTCCAGTTCCCGCTCGGTCACGAAGTACTCGACGAGCCGCTCTGTCGAGCGGTTCGCCTGCCGGAACAGCCGCCCGATCTTCCCCGACACGTACGAGACCGACAGGAGGAGAATCAGCAACCCACCCAGGGCGTAGAACGACAGATCACCGAGTCGTCCGACCCCGCGTTTCGCGCGAGTGGGAAGGTCGGATCCCGGGCGGTCGCCCCGCCAGATGCCGACCACCACCCGAGCGACGCCGAGACTCGTGACGATCGCGACGATCGCCGTCCACTCAACCACCGCGACGCACGCGTGCCAGGCGCCTCGCAACAGAGTTCGGGGCCACCAGTAACAGACGTCTTTGAGTCCATCGACGATCGGGGTGAGTATTCGTTCCGACCGAGGGAGCATCCATTTCACCGCCAGAACCGGCAGCAGGAGCGGCAGGCCAACGACTACCGCGACGAGCCCGGCGACGAGCCGCGCGAGCGCATCACCGGCGAACCTCATGGCGTTCCAGACGACCGGAACCACCAGACAGCACACCATCGAGACAGCGTTCCGCAGTGGGTGACTCTCGGATTCTCGTTTCGGTTTCGGTGTTCGCATACCGTTGTCCGAACGAGTGTTTCCACCGGTGACAAATAACAGTGGGTCCTCGCTCCGCTCACTCCGTCGTCGACACGCCCAGGTACCGGTCGAGCACCGCGTCGTTCGCTGCCACGCGTTCGGCCTCGCCCTCGTGGACGACCCGTCCCTTGTCGAGGATGTAGACGTAGTCGGCGACGCGGAGGGCGACGCCGACGTTCTGTTCGACGAGGAGGATCGTCGTGCCTTCGCGATTGAGCTCGTCGATCTTCCGCTGGACCTGCTCGACGATGGTCGGGGCCAGTCCTTCCGTGGGTTCGTCCAGCATCAACAGCCGCGGTGCGGAGACGAGCGCGCGAGCGATGGCGAGCATCTGCTGTTCCCCGCCCGAAAGCGACGACCCGCGACTGTCGCGGTGGCGGCGGAGGTTCTCGAACTCGTCGACGATCGCGTCGACCGAGGGCTTGTCGACGCCACGTCGCCCACCCAGCCGTCCGATTTCGACGTTCTCGGTGACCGTGAGTCCGGGGAAGATCCGCCGCTCCTCGGGGACGAGCGCGATGCCCGCCTGCGCGGTTTTCTCGGGCGACAGCTCCGTCACGTCCTGCCCGTCGAAGGTGACCGACCCCGAGGTGGGCGTGACGTTCCCGAGGATCGTCCGGAGCGTCGTCGTCTTGCCGACGCCGTTGCGGCCGATGAGGCTCACGACTGCCCCCTCGGGCACGTCGAGGTCGACGCCCTGGAGGACGCGCGTCGACCCGTACCCCGAGACGAGGTCGCGGACCGAAAGCAGCGCGTCCCCGCCGGCGTGCTCGGGAGCGGTCCCGGCATCGGTCGGCTCCGAACTCACACCTCGACACCTCCGAAGTACGCCTCGCGCACCGCCTCGTCGTCGGCGATCGCCTCCGGCGTCCCCTCCGCGAGCACCCGTCCACGGTGTAACACGGTGATCCGGTCGGAGACGCGCATCACGAGGTCGATGTCGTGTTCGATGAGGACGAGCGTCCGGTCCGAGAGCACCTCGTCGATGAGGTCCATCGTCGCCCGCGTCTCCTCGGCACCCATCCCCGCGGTCGGTTCGTCGAGGAGGACGACCTCGGGGTCCGTCGCGAGCACGATAGCGATCTCGAGGCGGCGGCGGTCGCCGTACGCGAGCGCGTCTGCCACCTCCCCCGCGCGGTCGCGGAGGCCCGACCGATCGAGGACCCGCGCGGTGTGCTCGTTCACGTCGTCGAACGAGTCGGCCCCCCGGAGGAACTCGTCGACGGGAGCGAACCCCCCCTCGCGGGTGGCCTGGGCGGCGAGACGGACGTTCTCGTGGACCGTCAGTCCGCCAAAGACGTTGGTGATCTGGAACGATCGTCCCAGGCCTCGAGCGACCCGTTCGTGCGGTGCCAGCCCCGTGACGTCCTCGCCGTCGAGGAACACCCGACCCTCGCTCGGGACGAGCGCGCCCGTCAGGAGGTTGAACGTCGTGGTCTTGCCCGCGCCGTTCGGCCCGATCAGACTGCGGAACTCGCCGCGTTCGACGGTGAGGTTCACGTCGTCGACGGCGACCAGACTGCCGAACCGCCGGGTGAGGTCCTCGGTGCGGAGGACGGCGTCCGTCGAGTCCGCGGCCGCGGTCGTGGCCGCGTCTGACTCACTCATGCTCGGCCTCCCGGTCGGTCACGCCCGTCCCGTCGCGGAGCAGCGACCGGACGGTCGGGTGGTCGAGGACGGTCCGCGGGAGCGACACCAGCCCCCGGGGGACGAAGATGACGAACAGGACGAAGAGGACGCCGATGACGAGCCGCCACTGCTCGACGTACGACGAGAGGACGTCCTCGCTGGCGACGAAGACGCCAGCACCGAGCATCGGGCCGTACAGGGTGCCCATCCCGCCGAGAACCGTCATCACGATCACTTCGCCGGAGTTGATCCAGTGGAGGAACGCGGGCGCGACGTAGCCGTTGTTCGTGGCGAACAGGCCGCCGGCGAGCCCCGCGAGCCCGCCGCTGACGACGAACGCGCGGCGCTTGTAGACGGTGACGTCGTAGCCGACGAACGACGCGCGCTCCTCGCTCTCGCGGATCGCCTGTAACACCGAGCCGAACGGCGCGCGGATGAGCCGTCGCGCGAGCAGGTAGGACCCGACGACGACCGCGAGGAGGAAGTAGTAGTGGACCACCCCACCGTCGACGAGGATCGGCCCGAGCGCAACCTCGAACGTCGAGAGGTCGACGCCGACGCCCGCGAAGCCGTAGAGACCGTCGACGCCGAACAGCCCGTCGGAGCCGCCTGTGAAGTCGAACTTGAAGACGGCGTTGAAGAAGAGTTCGGCGAACGCGAGCGTGATCATGGCGAAGAAGACGCCGGAGACGCGGATCGAGAGGAAGCCGATCCCCCACGCGAGGGCGGCGCAGACCGCGATGGCGACCGCCAGCGCGACGAACATCGACGAGGAGAGGTGCAAGAGCGTGAGCACGGCCGCGTACGCTCCGACCCCGTAGAAGAGCGTGTGACCGAGCGACACCAGCCCCGCGTATCCAAGCACGAGGTCGAGGCTGAGCGCGAACAGCGCCCAGATGAGGATGTCCTCGAGGAGCGTCACGGTGTAGGCGTTGCCGGTCACCTCGGCGAACAGCGGTACGAGCACGAGGGCACCGACAGCGGCGTAGCCGAGCTTCGCCCGGGTCGCGGCGGAGAGGACGCCCCCGCGTGCGCCGTGGAGCAGGGCACCGCTGTGACCGCCGCCCTCGTGGGAGGTCCCGAACAGCCCCGTCGGTCGCACGAGCAACACGGCGATCATGAGGAGGAAGACGACGAGCCCCTCCAGAAACGGCGTGTACGTGCGGGCGAGCGTCTGGACGACGCCGACGAAGAGCCCGCCGACGACCGCGCCTCTGAAGGAGCCGAGCCCGCCGAGGACGACGATGACGAACGCGGGAATGATGACGGACGATCCCATCGTCGGACTGACGTTCTGGAACGCGCCGAGGACGATGCCCGCGACGCCGGCGAGGGCGGCACCGAAGCCGAACGTGAGCGTGTAGTACTTGTCGATGTCGATACCGAGGGTGCGAACCATCTCGCGGTCCTCCGAGCCGGCGCGGACGATCATCCCGAACCGGGTTCGGTTGAGCAGGAGCCACGTACCGAGCGCGAGCGCGGCGCCGAAGACGATCATCGCGTAGTTGTACAGCGAGTAGCTGAACCCGAGGAAGGCGACGGGCGTGTCGAGAAGCGCGGGGATGGCAAAGGGCTGGGCGGACTTGCCCCACACGGCCGTGATGAGGTCGTTGATGATGAGCACCAGCCCGAACGTGAGGAGGATGTGATACAGCGGGTCCCGCCCGTAGAGCCGCTTCACCGTGAGGCGTTCGATCCCCATCCCGACGACGCCGACGAGCAGCGGGGCGACGACGAGCGCGACCCAGAAACCCGTCCCTCCCAGGGGACCGGCGATGGCGAACGCGAGATACGCGCCCAGTGCGAACAGTTCGCCGTGGGCGAAGTTGATGACGTCCATGACGCCGAAGATGATCGACAGTCCCGCCGCGAGGAGGACGTACACCATCCCGACGGTGAGCCCGTTGAGCACCTGCTCGGCGAGGCCCGTGACGACCGACATCTCAGCCCAGGTTACAGCCGAGTTCGCCGCAGGCGGGCAGTGCGTCCGCGCCTTCGACCTTCTTCACCGTGTTCACCGTCGCGGGCCCGCCGCCGCTGTCGGGGGCGACGAGTTCGGCCGCCCACACCGGGTTCATCGCCTGGTGGTCGCAGGCACGGAACTCGTTCTCGCCGAGGATCGTATCCATCCGCAGGCCGGCGAGGGCGTCCTTCACCTCGACCGGATCGGTCGTCCCGGCCTCGGCGATTCCCTGGGCCGTCATTGTGATCGACATGTACGCGACGCGGGCGAAGTTGTCGGGCGGGCCGTCGTACGCCTCCTGGTAGGCGGAGACGAACTCCTGGTTGTTTCCCGTCTCGAGCGTCGGGAGGTATCTGACGCCGCCGTAGGTGCCGTAGGCGGCCTCGCCGAGCGCGTTGCGAACCACGGCGAACGTCATCGTCGGCGACATCAGCGCCACCCGGTCCTTGAGCCCCTGGCCCGCCGCCTGTTTGACGAAGTTGATCAGGTCGCCACCGGTCATCCCGAGCACCGCGACGTCGGCGTCCGAGTTGGCGATCTGGCTGACGTACGAGTTGAAGTTCTGTGCGCCCAGCTGCGACCGACTCCGGCCGACGACGTTGACGTCGCGTCCCTGTTTCATCCGGGACTCGACGCGGTTCATCACCGACTCGCCGTAGGCGTAGTCGGCGATGTGGAACCAGACGTTCGTCCCGAGTTCGTTGGCCGTGTAGTCGGAGATCGCCTCGGCCATCTGGGCCGTGTTGGTCTCGGCGCGGAAGACGAACTCGTTGCAGTTCGATCCCGTGATCGGGACCGCGGCGCCGCCCGGGTTGTAGATGACCTCCTGCTCGAGGGCGAACTCGTTGAGCGCGAGCGCCGTCGACGAGGAGATGGCGCCCATGAGGTACGAGGCGCCGTCCTGTTCGACCGTCGACTGCGCCTTCCGTCTCCCCGTGGCGGGATCGGCCTCGGTGTCCTCGTACACCCCGGTGATCTCCACGTCGAGGTCGTCGTTCTCGTTGACGTGCTGGATGGCGAGTTTCGCGCCGTTGCGCTGCCCGACGGCGAGCCCACCGTACGGTCCGGTCATGGGGCTGATCACGCCGTAGGTGATGCTCTGCGTGCCGCCACCTCCGCCAGCGGTGCCGCCGAGACAGCCCGCGACTCCAGCGAGGCCCGCGACGCCGGCGAGGCCCGCAGCCTGTACGAACGACCGTCGTGACGAACGCGGCCCCGGGCCGGCGTTCGCGGAAGAACCGTCTCTGACCATGGTGTATGCTGTGGGTGTCAACACCAACCGGGGTGTCGTTAATAAATGTTCGTGTCTTTCGCGGCGGACGTGGTGGACCACGTGAACGAACCACGTCGAACCCGCGTCTGTTCGCCCGCGTCGACTCCGTCGCCGTCGTCTCACTTCGAATCCACGCGACCCACTCGCGTCGACTCCGGCACCGACGATACGACGTCGTGCGGCGTCAGGCGATCCGCGGTGCGACCTCGTCGCCCAGCCGGTCGATGCATTCGACCATCCGCTCGGTGCCGATCCCCGGGTGGTAGGTCCGGAAGACGAAGTGGACGTCGTCGCCGACTGCGTCGCGGTACGCCTCGAGTTCGGTGACGACGTCGTCCGGCGTCCCGTAGATGGCCTGGTCTCGCAACTCCTGCACCCGGTCGTCGGGGAGTTCGTCGACCGACTCGCCGGAGAAGATCTCGGCGTAGCGACGCTGAATGTACAGGTACCCCTCGCGCATCGCCGCCCACGCCTCCTCACGCGAGTCGTCGACGAAACCGTGCTGGAGGACGTACACCTGGAAGTCGTCGTCGAGCCCCTCCTCCTCGCGCACGCGCCGGATGTCCTCGACGCGCTTTCGAACGCCCTCGACGGAGAGCGAGGACGGGGCACACCAGGCGTCGCCGATCCGGGCGGCACGACGGACCGCGGGTTTCGCCGACCCGCCGAGCATCACCGGCACGTCGTGGGCGGGTTTCGGCGTCACGTCCACGTCGGGAGTGACGTCGTGGAACCGTGGTTCGATCCCGAGCGGGCCGTCGGACCACGCCGCCCGGACGAGGTCGACCGTCTCGACGAGGCGATCGACGCGCTCGTCGAGGTCGACGCCGAACGCCTCGAACTCCCGGGGGTTCGAGCCGATGGCCAGCCCCAGCGTCGTTCGGCCCCCCGAGAGCAGGTCGACCGTGGCGACGTCCTCGGCCAGTCGCACCGGATCGTACAGCGGCGCGAGGGCGATGCACGTCCCGATCTCGGTCCCGTCGGTGACGGCCGCGAGCGCCCCCAGCGCCGGCATCGTCCCCGCGAGGTAGTCGTCGGGGGTGAAGTGGTGTTCGGAGACCCACGCGCTCGCCAGTCCCGCGTCGTCGATCGCCCGGCCAAGCGTCAGCATCTCGTCGTAGATCTCGACCCCGGAGCGGTCGTCGCCCGGGCGTCGCTGGCAGGTGAACAGTCCCGTGCCGAGTTTCATGCCTGTGACTGTTCGCCGTGGTGGTTAAGCATTGGGAGGGTGACGTGTGGTCACGCATGACCGACAGCGAATCCGGGGACCTGCCACCGATGCCGCCGGCCCGCGTCGACCACGTCGGCATCGCGGTCCACGACGTCGACGCGGCCGAGGCGACGCTCCGTGCGCTCGGCTGCACGCCCGTCCACCGCGAGACCGTCCCCGCCGGGACGTTCGAGTGGGCGACGTACACGCTGGGCGACGCCTCGCGAGTCGAACTCGTCGCCCCCGTCGAGAGCGGTGGCGAGTCGTTCCTGACCGGGTTCCTCGCTGATCACGGCCCGGGCCTCCACCACGTCACCCTCGAAGTGACCGACGTCGACGCCGCCGTCGACCGACTCGAGGCCGCCGGCGAGCGGGTGGTAGGCTACGCCGTCGAGGACGGCTGGACCGAGGCGTTCGTCTCCCCGCGCAACCCGACCGGGACGCTGTTCCAGCTGATGGCGTACCACGACGACTACCGCGAGCGCGGGCCCGACGAGGCGCTGTTCGTCCGCGGGGAGCCGCTCGGGGACGAGAGAGAGAACGGGGACGAGCGCTGACGCGGCGGCCGGGCTCGTCGCGCCTCTCAGTCGTCCGTCTCCTCCGCATCCCGGCGTTTGATGAGGAATTTCATGTCGCCCGCGAGGACGACCGTGTCGTCCTGGTTGGTGAGCGTACAGTCGAGGACGACGAGACCGGCGTCCTCGCGGGAGAGCTCCTTGCGTTCCGTGACCTCCATCTCCAGCGAGACGGTGTCGTCGATGTACACCGGCGCGGGGAGATCCATGTAGTTCATCCCGAGGAAGGCGACGGCGGTCCGCTCGACGATGCCCGAGCGGTACACCAGCCCCGTTGCCTGGACGAACGTCATCGGCCCCTGGGCGATGCGGCCCTCGAACTGGGTGTCCTTCACGTACTCCCGGTTCGTGTGCAACTCGGTCCAGTCGCCCGACAGCGCCGAGTGCATCACGAAGTCCGTCTCGGTGATCGTCCGCCCGACGGTCTCGAACGTCTTGCCGACCTCGAAGTCCTCGAAGTAGTGCGGCTCGTAGCTGTAGGCCATACCCGCCCCACTCGCGCCTCGGATAAATCGCTTTACCCCAGATGTGCGGTGGCGCCGTCGACGTCTCCCCGGAGATCCGCGGTCCGGTCGGTCCGACGGCTCACTGTCGTGCGGGACGCGGACGCGGCGGAATCCCACGGTCCTCCCCACTCGGTTCGCTCACTCGCTTCGATCGTGGGAACGCGGACGGAGTCGCGACCGTCGCGCCACTGCGAGACACGAGCACGGACCCCGTCGACTGGTCGGCGTGCGGGACCGAGCGACCAACGGGAGCGAGGGATCGCGCGAGGTCTTCGTGAGGGGAACGAACGGCTCGGAGCGACTGCGTCGCTCCGGTGGGCTTCGGCTGGGCATCGTCCCAGCCGTACCGGCTGGGGAGGGCGAGGCTTCTCGCCGCGCACTGGGTACCGTGTGGGACTCTCAGCCCGACCGGGGGCGACTCCAGGCACAGTATGGGGCCACTCACACGCCATCCCACGCTCGACGCCCCGGTTCACGTCGTCATCCTCGTCCCTCGCTCGGACCCTGGACGCCGACGCCTACTTGCACCGGGGGAACGACGAGAGAGCATGACCGACGACGCAGCCGACTCCGACGAGACCGACGTGGCGGCCGACGACGAGGACACGAACCCGGTCGCCGAGATCGCCGAGCGCGCGTCGAACGACCCCTTCTGCGAGACGGTCGGGATCGACCTCGCGTCCGTGCACCCCGGTTACGCGGAGACCATGCTCACGGTCGAAGAGCGTCACCTGAACTTCCACGGGACGCCCCACGGTGGCGCTGTCTACGCGCTAGCCGACGCAGCGTTCGCGGCGGCGTCGAACACAGGGTCGAAGACGGCGGTCGCGCTGGAGACGAACATCTCCTACTTCGCGGCTGTCGACGTGGGCGAGACGCTCCGGGCGGTTGCCGAGGAGACGCACCTGGGGGGACGGACCGCGGCGTACGACGTCCGGGTCACCGACGAAACCGGCGATCCCGTGGCGACGTTCCGCGGGCGGGTCTATCGGTTCGACGACTGACGTCCGACGGAGATGGAGGCGGTCCCGACGGAGATGGAGGCAGTCCCGACAGAGATGGAGGCGGTCCCGACGGAGATGGGGGCGGTCCGGAGGGATCAGTCCCCGCGGTGATCGTACACCCGCTGGACCTTGCCCGTCTCCTGCCGGGCGATGTCGCCGTAGGGGACGAGGTGGAACTCGTCGGGCGTGAACCCGAGGACGTTCTTCAGGCGGGTCCCGATTCGGGCTTCGAGGTCGTCGACGTCCCCTGCGAAGTCCTCGACGAGTTCGACGGTCAGTTCGACGGTGTCGAGGTTTCCCTCGCGGTCGAGGTCGATGCGGTAGTGCGGGGCGACCTGGTCGAACTCGAGGACGACGTCCTCGACCTCGCTGGGGTAGAAGTTGACGCCACGGACGATGAGCAGGTCGTCCGCCCGGCCCGTGACGTTGTCCATCCGCACGGCGGTCCGCCCGCACTCGCAGGTGTCGTAGTCGAGCGTGGTCAGGTCACCGGTCCGGTACCGGAGGACGGGCAGGGCGTCTTTCGCCAGCGTCGTCAACACGAGTTCGCCCTCCTCGCCCTCCTCGACGGGGTCGCCCGTCCGCGGATCGACGACCTCGGGGTAGAAGAGATCCTCCCAGATGTGCAGGCCGTTCTGGGCCTCGATACACTCGATAGAGACGCCGGGCCCGACGATCTCCGAGAGGCCGTAGATGTCGACCCCTTTGACGCCGAGGCGTTCTTCGATCTCGTAGCGCATCGGGTCCGTGCAGGGTTCCGCGCCGAAGAGGATCAGCCGGACAGGCAGGTCGTGGACGTCGATGCCCATCTCCTCGGCGACCTCCGCGAGGTACAGCGAGTACGACGGCGTACAGGTGAGCACGTCGCTCTCGAGGTCGGTGAGCAGTTCGACCTGCCGCTGGGTGTTGCCGCCGCCGACTGGGATGACGGTCGCGTCGATCTCCTCGATACCCTGATGGAGGCCGAGTCCGCCGGTGAAGAGCCCGTAGCCGTAGGCGTTCTGCACGACGTCCGTGCTGTCGACGCCGGCGGCCACGAGACACCGCGCGACCGCCTGGGTCCAGACGTCGAGGTCCTCCTGGGTGTAGCCGACGATCTTCGGCTTGCCCGTCGTCCCCGAAGAGGCGTGGATGCGGATCACGTCTTCCATGTCGCGGGCGAACAGCCCGGTGGGGTACTCGTCGCGGAAGTCCTCCTTCGTGGTGAACGGGAGCTCGTGGATGTCGTCGACGCCGTCGATGTCGTCGGGGGTGATCCCCCGTTCGTCGAACGCGCGTCGGTAGTAGTCGACGTTCTCGTAGGCGTTCTCGACGGTCGCTCGCAGCCGCTCGTCCTGGATCTCCCGTAGCTCCTCGCGCGAGGCGGTCTCGACGCTGTCGTACACCATAGGCGAAACGGACGATTGTTTGTGATAAAAAACGTTGGGTCCGACCACCGGCGTCGGCTCTCCCGTCGGTCACGACGCACGTCGGAGCGCACCGACCGACAGGAGCGGACGCCGCGATGGGTCCACTCGTGTCGCCCTCGCCCGCCGCGTGACACGCGGGCCGAACCTATTTGTCTCCGACCACGCAACCGGGGGCCATGCGAGACGCGTACGTCGTCGGCGCGGGCCAGTCGCGGTACGGTGCGTTCCCCGACGAGAGCTACCGTTCGTTGTTCACGACGGCCTACGAGGCGGCCATGACGGAGGCCGATCTCGACGCGGCGGCCGTCGACGAGGCGGTCGTCGGCACGCTCGGTGTCGGCGGGCGACAGATCGGGCTGTCGGGGCCAGCGGTGACAGAACACGTCGGCCTCCACGGCGTCCCCTGCACGCGGGTCGAGAACGCCTGTGCCGCCGGCGGCTACGCCGTCCGGAGCGCCGTCCAGGCGGTGAAGAGCGGGATGGCCGACGTGGTGGTCGCCGGGGGGTTCGAGGTGATGACCGACCTCTCGGGCGACGTCTCGAAGTACTGGCTCGGCGTCAGCGGCGAGACCGAGTGGGAACGACTCACGGGCACGACCTTCTCGGGCGTGTACGCCCAGATGGCGTCGGCGTATCTCGACGCGTACGACGCCTCTCCCGACCACTTCTCGAAGGTCGCGGTGAAGAACCACGCCAACGGCGCGAAGAACCCGAAGGCACACCTCGGCTTCGAGTGCTCGCTCGACGACGCCCGCTCGGCACCGATGGTCGCCGAGCCGCTGAACCTCTACCACTGCTGTCCCACCACCGACGGGGCCGCCGTGGTCGTCGTCGCCAGCGCGGACGTCGCGGCGTCGTGTGACCACGCCGTCCGGGTGGCAGGCGTGGGTGCTGCCTCCGAGCGCGTCGGCCTCTTCCAGCGCGACAGCTACACCTCGATCGCCTCCTCCCGAAGAGCCGCCGAGGCGGCGTACGAGATGGCCGGCATCGACGCCGCAGACATCGACGTCGCCGAGGTCCACGACTGCTTCGCCATCGCCGAACTGCTGGCGTACGAGGACCTCGGCTTCTGCGACCCCGGCGAGGCCCCCCGGCTGATCGACGACGGCGTGACGGAACTCGACGGTGAACTGCCCGTCAACCCCTCGGGTGGCCTGAAGTCGAAGGGCCACCCGATCGGCGCGACCGGGACCGGACAGGTCGTCGAACTGTTCGACCAGTTGACGGAGCGGGCGGGCGACCGCCAGGTTTCCGGGGCCGACATCGGACTCGCCCACAACGTCGGCGGGAGCGGTGGGGCGACCGTCGTCCACGTGCTCGAGGGAGGTGCGTCGCCGTGACCCGGCACGTCACGGGCGTCGGGGCGTACGTCCCCCGACTGTTCCTCCCCGCGAGCGCGTACCGCGAGGCGTGGGGCACCGGCGGCCCCCGGGGGATCGACCGGACGGCGGTGCCGGACGCCGACGAGGACGCCGTGACGATGGGCGTCGAGGCGGCGACACGTGCGCTCGACGCGGCGAGCGTCGACGGGGACGAGATCGCCCACCTCGCCGTCGCGACGACGACCCCACCGAACGACGAGGAAGAGCTGTGTCCGCGCCTGGCGTCGCTGCTCGGGTCGACGCCGGAGACGACCCGGCAGTACGGTGGCGGCACCCGGGCGGGAGTGGCCGCAGTCGCCGCGAGTTGCTCGGACGACCGCGCGGTCGGTGGCCCGGCGCTCGTCGTCGTCGCCGACGCACCCCGCGGAACTCCCGAGAGCGACGAGGAGGCCGCGGCGGGGGCGGGTGCCGGCGCGATCGTCCTCGACGGCGTCGACGACGTCGACGACGGAGGGTCGATGACGGTCGACACGGTCGGCGAGGCGTCCGACCCGGTTCCGGGGACGCGCTTCCGCCGCCGGGGGCGTGCGACGACGGAGTCGGTCGGCATCACGCAGTACGAACGGGAGGCGTACAAGGACACGGTCGCGGACGCGGTCGAGGCGCTCGAAACCGACGTCGCGAAGGTCGACGCCGCGGCGCTCACCGCGCCGAACGGCCGACTGCCGTACCGGGTCGCGGGGACTGTCGGCCTCTCGACCGACCAGATCGCCGCGGGGACCGTCGTCTCGGAGACGGGCGACGCGGGTGCGGCGGGGCCGCTGCTCGGCCTGGCGTCGGCGCTCGACGCGGGTTCGACATCGGTCCTCCTCGTCGGCTACGGCGGCGGTGCCGGGGCGACGGCGCTCGTCCTCCGGGGGGAGTGTCCCGTCGAGGCGACGCTCGGCGGCGACGTCGAACTCACCTACCCCGAGTATCTCCGTCGCCGGGGGACGATCACGGGGACGGAACCGGAGGGCGGCGGGGCGTACGTGAGCGTGCCGTCGTGGCGGCGAACGCTCCCCCAGCGCCACCGCCTCGTCGCCGGTCGCTGTCGGGCCTGCGACGCGCTCGCGTTCCCGCCGGAAGGGGCCTGTCACGCCTGCGGCGCGCTCGACGGCTACGACCCGAGTTCACTCCCGGGGACGGGAACTGTCGAGGCGGCCACGGTGATTGGGCAGGGCGGCGCGCCACCGGAGTTCGTCGAACACCAGCAGCGCGCGGGGGCGTTCGGCGTCTGCGTGGTCGCGTTCGACGCCCCCGACGGCTCCGACGGCGACGAGGCGGTGAGCGCCCCGGCGCAGGTCGTCGACTCGCCGGCCGCCACGCCGAGCGTCGGCGACCGCGTCGTCGCCGTCCCGCGTCGGATCTACGAGCAGGAGGGCGTCGTCCGGTACGGCTTCAAAGTCGTCCCCGTGTCTGCCCGTCGGTAGGCGCGTCGCGAGGGAGTCCCGAAGACTGGGTCGTCGCTGTTCGGTCCCGCTCAGACCCGCTCGAACACCGTCGCCACCCCCTGCCCGAAGCCGACGCACATCGTCGCCAGTCCGTACCGCCCGTCGCGCCGGGCGAGTTCGTGCAGTAGCGTCGTGGTGATACGCGCACCGGAACAGCCCAGGGGATGGCCGAGTGCGATCGCCCCGCCGTTGACGTTCAGCCGGTCCTCGTCGAGGCCCAGTTCGTCGACACAGTACAGCGCCTGCGAGGCGAACGCCTCGTTGAGCTCGACGAGATCCAGATCGTCGACGGCGAGGTCGGCCGCCGACAGCGCCCGGCGGGTCGCTGGGACGGGGCCGATCCCCATCACTTCGGGGTCGACGCCGACGGCTGCGCGGGAGACGACGCGGGCGAGGACGGGCAGGTCGTGCTCCTCGGCGTAGCGTTCGGACGTCACGAGGAGGCCTGCCGCGCCGTCCGTCAGAGGGGAGGCGTTGCCGGGCGTGACGGTCGCCGCCTCGTCGTCGGCGAAGACGGTCGGGAGGCTCGCCAGCGCGTCCATCGACGTGTCGGCACGGGGACCTTCGTCGTCCTCGACGGGGCTGTCGGACGTCTCGACCGGGACGATCTCGTCGTCGAACCGTCCCTCTGCGGCCGCCGCGACCGCCCGTTCGTGCGAGCGGAGGGCGAAGCGGTCCTGTGCCTCCCGACCGATGCCGTGCCGTCGTGCGACCGTCTCGGCCGTCTCGCCCATCGACAGGCCGTCGCCGCCGTCGTAGCGTTCGGTGATGGCGGGATGGAGCCAGTCGGAGAACGGGACACGCGACATGTGTTCGACGCCCGCGACGGGGAACACCTCCCCATCGCCGGCCTCGACCGCGCGGGCCGCGTCGTTCAGCGCCGTCAGTGACGACCCGCAGAGCCGCGAGAGCGTCATCCCCGGCACCGACTCGGGGAACCCACCCGCGAGGAGCGACTGTCGGGCGAGGTTCCGGCCCTGTTCGCCCTCCTGGTTGGCGCAGCCGAGGCGGAAGTCGACCCACTCGTCGGGGGCGACCCCTATCCGGTCGACGAGCGCGTCGAGGACGGTCGTCACGAGGTCCTCGGGGTAGACGTCGGCGAGGGAGCCGTCCTTCTTGCACTGGGGCGTCCGGACCGCCTCCACGACGACGGCGCGGCGGGACGTGTCGGTCATGCCCCGTGAGTTGGACGGGACCGCGTATGAAGCTTGGTCCCGGACGGCCGACCGCAACCGTGGGTGCCGCCGCGAAGTCGGCCCGATCCGACAGCGTCTCTATCAATACGTACCCCGTCTGATACCGATATGAGCGTGCGAGAGCGGTTGTCTTCGGTTCTGGAACGGATACGAGAACACTCGGGCGTCACCGCCGCGTACGGGGACCCGATCGAACGCGACGGGCGGACGGTCGTTCCTGTCGCACGGGTCGTGTACGGGTTCGGCGGCGGATACGGCCCGAGCCCCGCGGAGCGGACTGACGGAGAGGGTCACGAGCCCACGGGCGGCGACGGAACCGGGAACGCGGAGAGGAACGAGGATCGGGAGGAGGGCGGAGGGGCCGAAGGGGGCGGGATGGGCGGTGGCGTCTGGACGGTGCCGATCGGCGTGGTCGAGATCACCGACGACGAGACGCGGTTCGTCCCGTTCCACGCCCGAGCACGGCTATTCGTCGTCGCGGGCGCGTCTCTCGCCGTCGGCTACCTGCTCGGCCGGAAGTGGCGGTGATCGTCTCTGTTGTGAGCCATTACTGCTGACTCGCCGGGACGGGGCGGCGAACCAGCAGTACACAGTCACGACAGACACGATCAGTGAACCCACCCGCCGATCTCGAGCCGAAACCGTCGACCACCGAGCGCGGCGTACCACGAGTCTTCGTGGGGATCGGGCAGCCGTTCGACCCCGGACAGCCGTTCACGGAGCGCGGTGAGCGCCGCCGATTGCGGTTTGCACTCCTCGTACCCCCGGACGAGCGCGTCCTCGACGATCGCCCGCCCCGCGTCGGGGAGGTCGTCGAGCCGGACGAGGTACTGGTCGGTGACGAACTGCCGAAACGTGTCGGCGGTCGCGCCCACCCGTTCGAGTGTGTAGCGGACGGTCCGTCGTTCCTGTGTCGTCTCGGCCTCGGCCGCGACTGTGACCCGGAACGTTCGGTCGCGCCAGCGGACCCACGTCTCCGTGCCGACGATCCGTGAGTCGTCGCCCCCACCGGGATACGGGGCGGGAAACTCCCGAACCGTGAGGCCCTCCCGGGGCAATTCCTCCCCGTGATCGGGGTCGAACACCGCGACGCGGAGCGCCTCTCGATCGACCGACGGAAGCTCCTCGAACGGGACGACTGTCGCATCCGCCGGTGCCGCCTGTCCGCGCTCCCACTCGACGTCCATCGGGAAGGCGGGCACGCGCTCCGTCGCCGTGACGGTGGCACGGGTTCGATAGAACGCGTCCCCGTGGGTGACGAACACGCCGGTCTCGAGTGGGTGTTCCCCGTACGTTCGGTGATCGGCGTGCCCGTTCTCGGCGGCCTCGACCACGATGGTCCGCTCGGTCTCGCCCAGAGCGAGCAGCAGGTCGTCGGCCGGGTCGAACGCACTCGTTCGAACCTGGACGCCGGCCTGACACCGGCCGTCCGTACCGGATCGGTCATCTGCGGTCGTCGGCGAGGACGACGTCGTCTCGGTCGTGACGTCCGTCGGGCGGTCCGTCGGCCGATCGGTCTCGGCCCCCGTGGACGGACCCGTTCCGAGACAGCCGCTGGAGAGCAGTGTCGCGCCCAGTACGAGGGCACGGCGGCGTGCGAGTGGCATACGGGGCACATGCCCGAACGGCGGCAAAGGCCTTGTGGAGGTGAACGCTGTGGTCGAACCGACACCGGTGGCGTTCACTCCCGACGGGTGTCGGGCGGGCCAAACGGTTATCCCACTCGCCGCAGCCTCTTCCACCATGCACGTGACCGTCCTCGGTGCCGGCACGATGGGCCACGGCATCGCTCAGGTGTCGGCGATGGCAGGCCACACGGTGGTGGTGCGGGACATCGAACAGTCGTACGTCGACGACGCGTTCGACGCCATCGAGTCGAACCTCGAGGGAGGGGTCGAGCGCGGCAAGGTGACCGAAGCCGAGATGACGGAGACGCTCGACCGACTGTCGGGCACCACCTCCCTCTCGGACGCGCTGGTCGACGCCGACCTCGTCGTCGAGGCCGTACCCGAAGACCTCGACCTCAAGAAAGAGACGCTCCGTGAGGTCGAGGGGCTGGTCGACGACTCGACCGTCATCGCCTCGAACACGTCGTCGCTCTCGCTGACCGACATCCTGAGCGCGTTGTCGACCCCCGGCCGGGGTGTCGGCCTCCACTTCTTCAACCCGGTCCACATCATGGCGCTGGTCGAGGTGGTCGTCGCCGAACAGACCGCGCCGGAGACGCGGGCGTTCGCCCACGAGTTCGTCGAAGGAATCGACAAGACCACCGTCGAGGTCGCGGATTCGCCGGGGTTCGCCTCCTCGCGGCTCGGCGTCGCCCTCGGCTGCGAGGCGATGCGGATGGTCCAGGAGGGCGTCGCCTCGCCCGCGGACATCGACACCGCGATGGAGCTCGGCTACAACCACCCGATGGGCCCCATCGAACTCGGTGACGTCGTCGGGCTCGACGTCAGGCTCGACATCCTCGACTACCTCCGTGAGGAGCTGGGAGAGCGGTTCCGTCCGCCACAGGTGCTCAAACGGAAGGTGCGCGCGGGGAAACTCGGCAAGAAGTCGGGCGAGGGGTTCTACGTCTGGGAGGACGGCGAACGGGTCGGCGTCAGCGGCGAGGGGGACCGATGACCGACGTTGGCGGTCCGGATGGCTCGGGTGGCGAGAACGACCCGGGCGGCTCGGGCGACGAGATCGACCAGGACGACGTCGCGGCGATCGCCGCCGACTGCGAGACGGTCGACGTCGCGGTCGACGACCGGGTCGTGGGCGTGACGACGGTGACGATGAACCGTCCGGACGCCCGTAACGCGCTGAACGCCACGCTCCGCCGGGAACTCAAACGCGTCCTCGACGCGGTCGAGGCGAGCGACGCCCGGGTCGTCGTCCTGACGGGCGCGGACGAGGCGCGCGCGTTCGTCGCCGGGGCCGACGTGAAGGAGCTCCGCCAGCGCGACATGCTCGCCCAGCGCGAGGCGAGCAAGCGTCCCCGCGTCTACGAGTACGTCGACGACCTCCGCCAGCCGGTGATCGCGCGGCTCAACGGCCACGCGCTCGGCGGGGGTTGCGAACTCGCACAGGCGTGCGACGTCCGGATCGCCCACGAGCGGGCCAAACTCGGCCAGCCCGAGATCAATCTCGGCATCATGCCCGGCGGCGGCGGAACGCAGCGACTGGTCCGGCTCGTCGGCGAGGGGCAGGCGATGCGGCTGGTGCTCTCGGGCGAACTCGTCTCGGCCGAGGAGGCCGCGGAGATCGGGCTGGTCGACGAGGTGCACGGCGACGAGACGTTCGACGACCGCGTCTACGACCTCGCCGGATCGATGGCCGACAAGAGCCCCGTCGCGCTTGAGTTCGCCAAACAGGCGGTCAAGGCCGGCTCACGAATGAACCTCGACCAGGGGATCGAGTACGAGGCGGAGCTGTTCGCACAGCTGTTCGGCCACGACGACAAGGACGAGGGGATCGACGCGTTCCTCGAGGACCGCGATCCGGTCTGGTCCGACCGCTGATCGCTCGCGACACGGCCGGCGACCGAGGGTCCTGATTCCTCACTGACCAAACCGTTCGAACTAATCGAACACCGGACGGTGTGAACACTCACACGAACACGCCGAGAAACCGAACGGCTCTCCGGCGTCCAATGGGCGCGTTACACGCGTATTCGTGTAACGATCCGCCCGATCGAGTTCGAGATCCGTGTTTTCTCAACGAGTCGTCACCTCGGAGAGGGTTCGAGTTCCTCGAACGGATCGGGGTCAAGAGAAGCTGAGGTTGATCTCGACCTCGTTGGCGGCACCGAGCAGGAGCTGCGGGAGTTCGTCGGTGAGCCGGTCGCCGGCGAGTCGGCTCGAGGGACCCGAGACGCTGATCGCGCCGATCGCGTGCCCGGCCTCGTCCGTGATGGGGACGCCGACGGCGTGGAGCTTCGGTACCGACTCCTCGCGGTTGAGGGCGTATCCACGGTCGCGGACCCGGTCGAGATCCGCGAACAGTTCCTCGCGGTCGGTGATGGTGTGTTCCGTCCGCGCCGGGAGCCCGTGGCGGTCGCAGATTTCGTCGACCCGCCCGTGGGGGAGGTGGGCGAGGATGGCCTTCCCCGCGGCGTGCTGGTGGAGGTACGTCCGGGTGCCGTCGCGGGCGTCGGTCCGGACGGAGCCCTCGCCCGTTGCTCCGTAGAGGTGAATCCCGCGGCCCGCCTCCTCGGTGATGCACCAGACCTTCTCGCCGGTCTCCCGGGCCAGTTCGTCGACCTTCGGCTTCGCCACCGCGTAGAGTGCGTGCTCGTTCCGTGCGGCGACACCGAAGTCGAACAGCCGAAGGCCGAGCCGGTAGCCCTCGTCCGTCGAGACGACGACGCCTGCACGTTCGAGCGTCTGCAGGTGTCTGTGGACCGTACTCTTGGCCATCCCGAGATCGTCGGCCAGCGCGGTCGGGCCGAGCGGACCCTCCCGCTTGAGCCGTTCGAGGAGCGCGAACGTCGTCTCGACGGTCGTCACCGGGCGTCGCTGTGCCGGAGCCATAGTCGATTGTCGTACTGAACCGACATAAGTGTTCGAGTAGCTCGAACCACGCGAGGCGGTCCAATCGACGACAGAGCAAAGTGTTCCCCCGTCGCGGGTGAACACACCGATGACGACACGGATCACAGCCGGTGGCGTGAGCGCATGGCCGTTCGAGCCGAGAGACGCCGAACCGGAGCGCGAGCAGGAAGGCGTCGCCGATCTGTCTGGAGAGTGAGCCGCCGATGGACACGAGCGAACGGCTCGTCGAGACGCTCGAGGCGCTGGGCGTCGAGCGGGTCTTCGGCTACCCCGGCGGCCGGGTCATCGAACTGTTCGACCACCTCCCGGAGTCGACCGTCGACCTCGTCCGCCCGCGCGACGAGCGCGAGGCGAGCGTCATGGCGGAGGTCCACGGTCGGCTCACGGGCGAACCGGGCGTCCTGACCGGACAGGGCCCGTGGATCGGGAGCCTCGGGCTCATGGGACAGATGGAGGCACGGCTGTCCTCGTCACCGATGGTGACGATCACCGAGGCGTCAGAGCGCGGCGACTACTCCACGCTGGCGCCGTACCAGCAGTCGCGGGGCGACTACGGCGGCCTCTCGCTGCCGAAGATCCTCGACGCCGTCACGAAGGAACACTGGTTCCCGCGGACGCCCACGGAGACGGTCCGGAGCCTCCAGCTCGCGTTCAAACACGCCGTCGCCGGGCGACCCGGCCCGACCGCTGTGATCCTCGACGGGAACGCCGTCACGGCCGAGCTGCCGGACGACCCCACGCCGCCGGTGTGGGCCGATCGCGCGCAGACCCGGACGTGGGCGGCCCGCCCCACGGCGCGCGACGTCGCCGCCGCCGCGGAGGCGCTCTCTGACGCCGACCGGCCGGTCGTGGTCGCCGGCAACGGCGTCCACGCGGCGTCGGCGTACGACGAACTCGAGGCCGTCGCCGAGGCGTACGGGGCGGTCGTCGTCACGTCGTATCTCGGCAAGTCGACGATTCCCGAGACCCACCGGCTCGCCGGTGGCGTCATCGGCTCGTTCGGCCACGAAGGTGCCAACCAGGTCGTCAGCGAGGCCGACGTCCTCCTCGTGGTGGGCTGCCGGCTGAACCCGATGGACACGAACTGGACCGCGCCAGAGTTCATCCGCCCGGACGAACAGACGATCGTCCACGCCGACGTCGACGCACGCAACGCGGGCTGGGTCTACCCCGCCGACGTCGGGTTGATCGGGGACGCCGCCGAGAGCCTCGCCGACCTCGCCGCCGCGGGCGGGAACGACACGGACTGGGCCACGGAACGCGCGGCCGAGGCCCGCGAGGACTTTCACGCGCCCGAGTGCGACGCCGACTCCTCACCCGTGACGCCCCAGCGCGCCGTCGCGGAGATCGAACGCGTCGTCGACACCGACACCGTCGTCACCGCCGACTCGGGAAACAACCGCTTCTGGCTCCTCAACTACCTGCAGACGCCGGGTGTGCGGACGTACTTCGGGTCGGGCGGCGTCGGCGGGATGGGCTGGGCGAACCCGGCGGCGGTGTCGGCCGCGCTGACCGGCGTCGACCACGTGATCGCGGTCGCCGGCGACGGCGGCTTCACCATGACGATGACGAGCGTCGAGACGGCCGTCCAGGAGGGTGTCGCACCGACGTTCGTGGTGCTCAACGACCGGAGTCTCGGGATGGTGCGCCAGATGCAGTCCGCGCCCGGCGACATCGCCGGCGTCGACTTCCCGGACAGCGACTTCGCGGCGATCGCGGAGGCGTTCGGTGCCGACGGCGTCCACATCGACTCTCCAGACCACCTCGCCGACGCGTTGCGCGAGGCGAAGGCGTCGCCGACGGCGACCGTGATCGACGTGTCGATCGACCCCGATCAGGACATGGCCGCGACGCTGGAGTCGTCGTTCTACGCGTCGGTGGGTGGCCTGCACGAGTAGGACGGGGTCGACGACTCGCGCCGTCGGTCGTCCCGTTCGTGACGGTGACTGTGACGCGCGCAGGCGGGAACCGAAACCGACCCGCTGCGGTGCTCACCGATTCGTCCGTCACACACGCCCCCGAGAAAGGCTTTTGTCGGCGGCCCAGGCACCTATTCCACATGTCATCGTCGACCGTGTTAGTCACGGGTGGGACCGGCTTCATCGGCTCGTACGTCGCGGCAGATCTCCTCGACCACGGCTACGACGTCGTCGCGTACGACCTTTCGACGGACCCGCGCATCCTCGAAAAGCTCGACATCGCCGACGACGTCGAGATCCGGCGCGGCGACGTCACCGACCCGACGGACTTCGTCCGCGCGGTCCGCGAGACCGGAACCACCCACGTCGTCCACCTCGCCGCGCTCCTGACCAACAGCGCCCAGTCGAACCCGCGGGGGGCGATGCAGGTGAACATCGAGGGGACGAACAACGTCTTCGAGGCCGCCCGCACCCTTTCGGATCAGGTCGACCGCGTCGCGTGGGCCTCCTCGGCGGCCGCGTACGCGCCACCCGCGAAGTACGGCGACCGGTTCGTCACCGAGGACGACCTCGTCTCGCCCGACACGCTCTACGGCGCGACGAAAGCGTACAACGAACACCAGGCGCGCGTCTACCGCGAGGAGTTCGGCGTCTCGGACGTCGCCCTGCGACCGACGGTGGCGTACGGGCCCTACCGCGAGACGGGCGGGTCGGCGTTCCTCGCGAACATCGTCGAGAAGCCCGCCCTCGGCGAGCCCTTCTCGGTGGAGTACGGCGATCAGGTCATCGACTGGCAACACGTCCGCGACATCGCGCAGGCGTTCCGACTCGCCGCCTTCACGCCCGAGGACGACCTGACCCAGCGGGTGTACAACGTCCGTGGGGAGCTGGCGACCATCCGCGAGGCCGCCGAGACCGTCGAGCGGATCGTGCCCGACGCGGACCTCACCGTCTCGGACGAGGGCGAACTCCCCTGGACCCAGCGACTCGACATGACCCCAGCGCAAGAGGATATGGGGTACGAACCGGCGTACGGGCTCGAACGCGGCTTCCGCGACTACATCAACGTTCTCCGGGAAGAGCGCGGTCTCGATCCGGTCTGAGCCGCGTTCGAGCGCGCTCCGAGCGACCGCGCGAGGCGACCGTCACTCGGTCGACCGCCCGGCCTCGTCGAGGCCGAGGATCTCCGAGATCTCCTCGGCGGAGAGGAGGTCGACGATGCTCTCGCCCTCCTCGTACCGGGCGCGCTCGTCCGGATCGAGGTACGTGTTCAGGTCGCCTTCCGAGAGCGCCGCCTCCAGTTCGGTGTCGAGATCGTCGGGGTCGTAGCCGGGGAGTGTCATATCGTCGACTCTCTCGCGGACGGACTTATATCGTTTCCCGGTCAGATTCGTCGACTCACCCGTGCGTCCCCGACGGCCGGCTAAAGGCCGACAGCCATCACGCCGTCTGCGAGTACTCCTCAACCCACTCGTCGAGGCTCATCCCCATCGTCGCCTGCGTGATGGCGTTCGAGGAGATCGCGTTCGCGCTCTTGACCAGTTCGGCCTCCAGGGTACGCGTCGGGATCTCGCCGATGAAGTGCGGGACGGCGCGCTGCACGGCCAGCGGACAGCCGACTTCGTGCGCCAGCGCGTACCCCGACAGCGAGTGGGGGATCTCCTGCGTGGCGTACTCGGGGTCCGGGTCGACGAGTTCCTCGTCGACGAAGTCGACGTACTCGTAACATTTGCCGACGTCGTGGAGGAGACACGCGGCACGCACGACGTCGAGATCGGGATCGGCCCCGTGGAAGTCGCGCTGCTGTTCGGCGGCGTCGACGGCAATCCGCGTGACGCCGCGGACGTGTTCGACGTTGGTCACCTCGTGGATGTTCCACGCGTAGGGGATGTCCGCGACGTCGCGCCACCCGCCCCGGTGGAGGCCGAGACACCACGCCTCCGTCACCTGCTCGCGCAGACGATCGTCGCCGACGTCGCCGAGTTCGGGGAAGGCGTCCGTGACCTGCGTCCGGTACCGCGAGGCGTCGTCGGTCATGCGCCACCGGTCTCGTCCTTCTGGACGGTTTCGCGCCCGACGAACCGCGGGCGGTCGCCGATCGAGAGGAAGTTGTCCACATCCTCACGGGGCGCGCGTGCCTTCGGGTGGTCGGGGTCGTAGTCCCGCGAGGACTCGTGCCCGAGGCCGGCCCGCAGCGCGTCGAGGTCCTCGAAGTACAGTTCGGCGACGCCGTCGAACTCCGACGCCTCCGGGTCGGTGGGGACGACGCGCGTGTACCGGACGACGCCGGGGATCTCGCGCGCCAGCGGGACGTGCTCGTTCGCCCAGTGGTCGAGGAACGCCTCGTGACTCAGTCCCTCCTTCCGGACGAGGAAGGCCGAGTGTTTGTACAGGCCCGTGGTGTCCCCTCCCGTGACGTCCTTCTCGACGAACTCCTCGCCGATGAACCGGGGTCGGCGCTCGATGTCGAGGAAGTTGTCCACGTCCTCGCGGGCCTCCTTCGCCTTCCCCTTCGCGGGGTCGTAGTCCCGCGACCCCTCGCTACCGAGCGCGTCGTGCAGCGCGTCGAGACGGTCGAAGTACAGTTCGGCGACGCCGTCGAACTCCGACGCCGCGGGGTCCGCCGGAAGGACGGTGTGGTAGCGGACGACGCCCTCGATCTCCCGCGCGATGGGCGTGTGGTTCGTCTGCCAGTAGTCGACGAACGCGTCGTGGCTCATCCCCTCCTTCCTGACGAGCAGGGCGATGTGCTTGTACATGTGACTCGTTCGGGTGTCGTGGGTCGTGGTGATAAATGGTGAGGGATGTCGTGGTGGGGTGCAGCGCGGACGTCGGTGGATCGACTGGGAGGGTGACCGGGCTCACGTTCGGGCGGTCGGCGCGCGGGAGTGAGCGAGTGCAACGAGCGAACGGCGCGCGAGGGCCTCGGCCGGGCTCCGTCCCGGCCGTACCGGCTGGGGAGGGTCGAGGACGTTCGGTGCATACCGCGTCCGCTGCGAGTGCCCAGTCCGCACCAGTACTGCTCCCGCGTCGGTCGGCTGCCGGGCGACCGGCTCCGGTTCACCGAGACGGCTACCGAGCTCGGCTCCGGTTCACCGGGACGTCACGCCGGTGGAGTCCGTCTCACACGGCCGCTGTACGTGCCCGAGCACGAGACCACGCTCGACAGGGGCGTACCTTCATTACACCCACGAGAGACGTACGCCCATGCCCTTTCACGACCGGGAGTTCATGAGCGGGACGCGCGGGACGATGGCCGTCGACTGGGAGGAACGAATCGACGTGAAACGCCTCCGAGAAGAGCGTCACGAGCGCGCGCTCGAACGCATGCGCGAGGCTGGCCTCGGGAGCATGCTCCTCGTCGACGACCCCAACATCCGGTACGTCACCGGTCTCGCTATGACCGGCGGGTCGGGTGCCGACCACTACTCGCTCCTGGTCGAGGACGGCACCGTCGTCCACTGGGACACCGCCGACCACGCCTCGAACGAGCGGTACAACTGCCCGTGGCTCGCCGATATCCGGTACGCCTGTCCCGGCCTCGGCAACGTCCCCCGGTCGTCGGGGAGCGACACCGCTCGCACGTTCCTGCTGGAGAAGATGGCCGAGACGGTCGCTTCGGCGCTGGAAGAGTACGGCGTCGCCGACGAACCGATGGGCATCGACACCGCCCACGGGGGACTGGTCGACGCGTTCGAAGCCGGGGGGGTCGACGTCCGACCCGCCGCGTGTACGGCGGTGATGGAGGACGCCCGCAAGACCAAGACGAGAGACGAGATCGAGTGCCTCAGACAGGTGGCCGCGATCTGCGAGGCGGGCTTCCAGGCCATCGTCGACAACCTCTCCGTCGGCAAGCGGGAGTCCGAGGTGTGGGGCGACGCCGTCCGCGAACTCTGGCGCCACGGGGCGATGGTCCAGGGCGGATACCTGACGTCGGGACCGAACACGTGGCCGAAACACCAGGCCAACACCACCGATCGGCTGATCAGGCCGGGCGATCTGGTGTACGCGGACTTCTACAACGTCGGCTATCTGGGCTATCGCTCGTGTTACTACCGGACGTTCTCGATCGGCGAGCCCACCGACGCGCAGCGAGACGCCTACGAGACCGCCCGCGACAACCTCTACGCCGTCCTCGATCGGATCGAGCCCGGCGTCACCACCGACGAGATCGCCCGCGCGTTCCCCGACATGGAGGGCGAACACGCCGACTTCTACGACGCGACGGAGCACTGGCAGCTGACGACCAACCACTGGGCGCACGGCCTCGGTCTCCAGCTGTACGAGGTGCCGCTGATCTGGCGCGGCCTCTCGCTCGACCACCCGATCGAGATCGAGGAGGGGATGACGATGGCCGTCGAGACGCAGGAACCCGCCGACAGACAGGGCGTCCGCGTCGAGGAGATGGTGGTCGTCCGCGACGACGGCGTCGAGCTCCTCAGCCAGTGGCCCGTCGAAGAGATCACCGTCGTCGACGGCTGATTCTGTAGAACAATTTGCTCGCTTTTTTCGTGAGCACACGTCGGATCTCGTGAGCACACGGCGAGAACCCTGTCAGCGGGACGGCAGCAGCGCAACTCGACCACGAGACGGCTCCTGGGTGAGACGCGACGCCCCCGACCGACCTCCAGATCGGCCGATCGGCGGACGCCACCGGATCGACCGATGGGAGCCGACAGATCGTGGTACCGAGAGAGGGAGAGTGAGAGAACGAACGCCTGACGAGAACAGTTCGTCCACACGCGCCGTCAGGCGTCGTGATCCGAGGGCGAGAGTCAGACGGTCCATCTCCGTCGCTTCGCTTGCTCGCTCCCCCTCGGCGCACCGTCCGCACGCTGGTACAGTGTTTTGTGATCCGGCGACTCGACCCCGGTGCCGGCTCCCATCCACGACACCTCTGAGCCGAGCCACGACACTTCCGATTCAAAAGTCGAGCAAAGAGTTCCAGTGATTACTCCCAGGGGACCGACCGCTCCTGCAGTTCGCCAGCGAGGTTCTCGCCCATGGCCGCCGCGGGGTCGGGGTGGTTCGCCAGCGCCCACATCAGTTTGACCTTCGCGGTGCCGGGCAGGGTGTCGCCGCTCTCGACGACCCCGGCGTCGAGGAGGTCGCGGCCGGTGTCGTAGACGCGGTCGCAGACGCGGCCCTCGATGCACTGGCTCGTCATCGCCACGACCGTCCCGTCATCGACCAGCTCCGCGAGGGTGGGGATGAAGTCGGTGTGAACGTGGCCGAGGCCGGTTCCCTCGACGACGAGACCGTCGAGGTCCCTGCTCGCGAGGAAGTCGGCGTACCGGTCGAGGTCCATCCCCGGCGTGAACTTCAGCAGGTCGACGTTCTCGTTCAGGTCCTCGTGGAGCGCGAGGTCGCGCTCGCCCCGACGGGTGTACGACCGTCGCCACGCGATCTCCTCGGTCTCGTAGTCGACCGTGCCCAGCGGTTTCGCGCCGACCGTCTCGAACGCGTCGCGGCGCGAGGTGTGGTTCTTCCTGACCCGCGTCCCGCGGTGGAGCGCACAGGTCGTGTCCGATCCCGTGGCGTGCATACAGACGAGCACCTCCGCGCAGTCGCTCGTGGCCGCCTCGACGGCACAGACCGCGTTCATCACGTTGTCCGAGGAGGGTCTGTCGGCCGAGCGCTGACTCCCCGTGAAGACGATCGGGACGGGCGTGTCGAGCATCAACGCCATCGCCGTCGCCGAGAACTGCATCGTGTCCGTCCCGTGCATCACCACGACGCCGTCGGCTCCCGCTTCGATCTCCTCGTGGATCGCTCTCGCCAGCTCCTGCCAGATGCCCGGGTCCATGTTCTCCGAGAGGATGTTCGCGACGACCCGGCCGCGGTAGTTCGCCCGGCCCGCGAGATCCGGCACGGCCCTGAGCACGTCCTCGGCGGTGAACTGCGCGGTCACGGCACCCGTCCGGTAATCCACCGTGGAGGCGATGGTCCCGCCCGTCGAGATGAGCGACACCGTCGGGAGGTCGCCGTCGAACTCGATCTCCGACGAGGAGTCGCCGTCCTGCGCGCTCTCGATGTCGTACACGTCGCGTTCGAGCACCTCCACGTCGCTCTCCGCCCGGTCGACGCCGACGTTGTACCCGCCGTCGAGTTTGACGACGAGGTGATCGGGTGTCGAGGAGGGCAGGAGGACGCCCTCGTTCGTGACGCCCGCGCGCGTGACGCGGACGCGGTCCCCTGGGTTCATACGCCGGGCTTTCGTGGGGTCGGACTTGAATCCCACCGTTCGGACCGGCCGGTGGGCGCGGGGTCGCGTGGTCGTTCCTGTCGGTCTCGGCGAGAGCGAGTGGGGGGTCAGTCCCACCCGTGGGTGCCGACGGGACACAAGAGCCATACGTCGTGCGCTCCGTCGGACGAGTATGCAGCGCGAGGAGGAGTCCGAACGGTCCGTCGACGACCTCCTCTCCGACGTCGACCGGCTCACGGACGGAGAAGCGGACGCGGCCGGCGAGGAGTCAGCCGCGCGAACGGATGACTCCGACAGTGAGTCGTCGAATCGGTTCCGTGGTCGGCTCGGCGGACTCTTCTCGCCCCGCGTGTTCCTCGTCGCCCTCCTCCTGTCGGTCTTGGCGGTCGTCGCGGGCGGTGCCGTGCCGCTCCTGGGCTTTTTCGGCCGCCTCGTCGGGCTGTTCGTCGTCGGGTTCCTCGTCGGCGTCGTCGGGAGCGAGCGCCGCTACACGGAGATCGGTCTCGCGGGCGCGCTGGCGTCGGGGCTGGGGTTCGTCCTGAGCACGCTCACCGCGGCGTTCTTCCCCTTCGCCGTCCGGCTCCTCGCGGAGTACGGCGTCGCCATCGCCGGCGTCGGGGCCGGGGTCGGCGCGATCGCGGCACTCGTCGGTCACTACGTGGGACGCGACCTGCGGGACGGGCTCACCCGCGAGCTCTGAGTCGTCCCGGACCGACGCTCACTCGACGACGTGCCACTCGTCGTGTCGCTGTTCGACGAGGCCGCGTTCGGCGAGCGCCCCGAGCGCGCGGTCGACGGCGTCCGGTGTGGTGTCGACCTCCTCGGCGATCCGTGCCGGCGTTCGCGCGCCCGTGGCGATCGCCGCGAGCACCTCCGCGTAGAACCGCGAATCGGAGTTCGCGCCGATGCGTTCGTTCAGTCGGTCGAGCACGTCCGTGAGCCGCCCGTGGACGTACCGTTGTGCGAGCGAGAGTTCGTTCTCGAGTTCCTCGAGCCGGGCGAGATCGCTCGCGAGCTCCGTGAGCGAGTCGCCGGTGCTCGAGGGGACGTCGAAGGAGATGTGCGGGCACCGCCCGGACATGTCGAGGCTCGGACTCGCCGGGTAGGCGCTCTTTGCGCCGAAGCCGTAGCGCGAGACGTTCACCTCGAGGCGGATGTCCCGCGAGATGTGGAAGTACTTCCGGCGCTGGTCGTCGGTCTGCGACTCGATGATGCCGGCCTCCTCGAGCTTGCGGAGGTGGTCGATGACCGCCTTGGGCGAGACTCCGAGGTACTCACTGATCTCCGTCACGTAACACGGTTTGTGGGCGAGTAACCGGAGGATTCGCCGCCGGTTCTCGTTGCCGAGGAGATCGAGAAGATCCGCGGAGTCCATCGACTGAGGGTAGGCGACTGACGCTGAAAAGGTTGACCCCATCGCCACGACCACTCGACTGCACCGGCGCCACCGACTACTCGGCGTCGAGACGGCCGAAGACGCGGGCAGCCAGCGCGACCGAGAGGAACGACAGCGCGACCGTCGCGACCACGAGCACCACCCCGGGTTCGTAGCGGAGTGGGGGGTAGTAGCCGAAGCCGTAGTCGAAGACGTCGTTCACGAGGAGAGCGACGAGCGCGAAGCCGAGCGCCCCGCGCGTCGTCCGGCCGTAGTGGGGGATGAGAAACGCCTCGACGACGAACCCCAGGTGGGTGAACATGATGCCCCAGTAGTCCCACAGCGCCGCCGCCGAGAAGCCGACGTAGAGGTCGGGACGGAGGTTCAGCGCGAGCGCCGTCCAGAGGCCGTACTTGACGAGCCAGACGAACGCGAGCGTGTGGAGGTACGCCAGTGGGCGGTTGACCGGTGCGTCGCTCACCGGGCGGCCCAAGTTCGAGAGCAGCGTCGCGATCGACAGTGTCGCCAGCGCGAGCGCGGTCGGCGAGTCGCCGAACAGCGGGTAGAGGAAGGTGGGCAGGTCGGCGAACGAGGGATCCGAGTGGACGTAGAAACTCACCCCCACCAGAAAGGCACTGGCGTTCAGCGCCAGAAACGTGACGAGGCTGGGGCCGTTCCCCAGATACTCTTGGACGTACCGTTCGGGGACGAGCACCATCGTCTCCTACCTGGCACCCACTGGGAAAAACCGTGGCGTTCCGGCGGTCGGCGTGGCACGCCGACGCGGCTGGTGAGCGGGGTGTGTCCCCCGCGGTGCCTACGCGTTTACCACGTCGAGATCGATCGCCTGCCGGATCCGCGTCTGTGCCTCCTGAACGCGCCGGAGGACGAACCGCCGGAGCGTGGTTGGGAGTCCGTCGCCGGCGTTCCTGGCGACGGTACGGGCCGCATCGAGGTGGCCGAATGCCGTCCGAAGCTCCCCATCCGCTTCCTCCGGCAGCCCCTCGTCGAGGAACGCGTCGGCCTCGAACACCGCTCCGAGCGCGCGCTCGAACCGCTGGCCGACCTCGTCGGCCGCGGCGAAGTCGAGCCGCGCCTCCCGCGTCTCGGCGACCCGATCCAGTTCGGCCTCGTACTCGCGGCTCGTCTCGCGGAGGTACGAGACGAGAAACCGGACGACGGACGCCTTGCCCGTCTCGGTTTGCCCGGCGGGAGCGGGTTCGCCCGTGGGACCGGGCCGGACGCGCTCGACGCTGACGTTCCCCGTGACGTCCGTCACCTCCACCACGTATGCGCCGGCGCGGTGGAGGTAGATCGCCGACCGGCGGTCCTCCTCGACCGGTGGGGCGTCGTAGACGGTCCCCCCGAAGTCGTCGCGGACTCGGACCGATGCGGCACCTCCTCGCGCGGCGGCGTCGACCGGGAGTTTGAACGCGTCGGCGGTCTCGACGAGGGCGAGCCGTCCGCCCGCGCCGGCGCGCACGAGGTCGACACCGCGCTCGACGTCGAGACGCTGGGCGTACGGCGCGTAGCCGGCACCGTTCACCACGAGCCGGTGCTCGCCGTCGTCGACGTCGACGAGGACGACGTGCCCGTGCGAGGAGGGGACGGCGACCGGATCGGACTCGAACAGGGCGACCACCTCGGTCCCGAGCGACGCGAGCGTGATTCCGGCGTTCGCCGGCGCGGCGTCGTTCGGCCGCATCGCCAGCACGCCCGCGACGACCGTCGCACCGGTGTCCGGAACCGAGAGCCCGTACCGTCGACCGAGTTCGCGCCGGTGGCGTGCGTCGGTCACGTCGTGGATCGGCTCGTCGAACCGCGCCTGGTCCGCGTCGTCCGACCACGGGAAGCCCGCAGCCGAGAGGTGGTGGGCGATGCGGTCCTCGACGAAGCCGGGGACGGCGAACGGGAAGCTCAACTGCGGGCCGGTGAACGCCTCGATGTAGGTCACCTCGTCGATCGGAAGCAGGTCGTACGCGACGTCACCGCCCGCGAAGCCGAAGACGAGCCCGTCGCGGCGCGGCGGGAACGACGACGGCGGGCGCTGGAGGTCGGTGAGCGAGTCGACCGCCAGCGACGCCGGGAGGAAGTCGTCGGCCGTCACCCGGAGGGCGGCGTGGTCGAACAGCAGGTCGCCGTCGAGCTCGGGGACGACGTACGGGATCGTGAGGCCTTCGCCCCGCGGGAGTCCGTACGCCAGCGGGAGTCCCTCGCTGCCGGCGACGGCGGCGACCGGCGCGTTCGTGACGTCGGCCGGTTCGTCTCCAGCGGGGTACCGCTCGAACCGATCTCTGGTCCGGTTGGTGCCGATGGCGCTCGAGTGCGATCCGAGTTCGGCGATCACGCTCACCGTCTCCGACGGCGGGTCGAGGTGTTCGTTGTTCGGCATCGACCGCGCGTGAGCGCTCCCCACGTACAGCACCGGCGTCGGCTCCCCGCCCGACGTGTCGAGCCAGACGTACAGCACTTCCCAGTCGTGCCAGTGGAAGTTGGTGGTGAACTGGTCGAACACGGAGTAGAACCAGTACTGGACCACGCTGAGGTCGTCGGCCGGGGAGACGACGTGGTAGAACACCGTCGGGAACGGCGGCGCGTCCGGATCGTCGAACGCCGCGACGTAGTCGTTGAGCGCGTTAAAACCGTCCACGACGGGGTCGTCGGCGTCGGGAACGAACGCACGCGGGTCGGTCGGGAACCACCGCTCGTCCCGGTCGAAGTAGAGGTCGGGGGCGAACCGCTCGGCGAGCGCCCGCGCGTCGTTCGCCGACGCGGGCGTCGACGTCGGAGTCGCCGCCGCGGTCGGTGTCGGGGTTGCCGTCGTGGTCGTCGTCGGGGTCGAACCGCCCTGCTCCTGAGGAGGGCGACCCAGACAGAGGCTCAGGAGTCCCTCGAGCACGCCTACCGCGGCCGTGGCGACGAACGGTCGGCGGCGGATCGTGGAGCCGGGAGCGTCGTCCGTCTCCCGTCCGTCGGGGTCCACCAACGGTTCCGTCGTGTCAGTCTGTTCGAAGTCGTCCATGGTCTCACTCGCAGAGGATCGCCACGGCGCCAATCACGGTGGGCCGTCCGTCGTCCCGCGGTTCTGTCGGACCCACGGTGTCGCAGTGTGGCGGTATGGTACGACACCAGCTCACATGGCTCTGTCGGACGACCTGACAAACGACACGTAATTACCACTCCGAAGTGAGTAGTCGTGTATGCAGGCTGCGCTCGTAATCCTCGACGGCTGGGGGCTCGGCGACCACGACCGACGCGACGCGGTGAAAGCCGCCGACACCCCCAACTTCGACCGCTTCGCCGCGAACGGCGCGTACAGCACCCTCGACGTCTCGGGGCGGCGGGTCGGCCTGCCCGAGGGACAGATGGGAAACAGCGAGGTCGGCCACCTCAACATCGGGGCGGGGAGAGTGGTGAAACAGGCGTACACCCGGATCGAGGACGCCATCGCCGACGGCTCGTTCGAGGAGAACGACGCCATCGCCTCGGCGTTCGACCACGCCGAGACGACCGGGGGGCGGGTCCACTTCATGGGGCTCGTCTCCGACGGTGGCGTCCACTCCGAACAGGGTCACCTCCACGCGCTCGTCGACATCGCCGCCGACAGGGGAGTCGAAGCCGTCACGCACGCGTTCATGGACGGCCGCGACACCGACCCGCACGGGGGCCGCCACTACCTCGCCGACCTTGAGGGGCACGTCGCCGACCGCGGAACTGGCGACGTTGCGACCGTCTCGGGGCGGTACTACGCGATGGACCGCGACCAGAACTGGGAGCGGACGAAGCGCGCGTACGACGCGATCGTCTCCCGTGAGGCCGACCACACGGCGACGACGGCCGTCGAGGCGGTCGAGGCCTCCTACGACCGCGGCGACACCGACGAGTTCGTCGAACCGACCCTCGTGGAGGGCGGCCCCGCACTCGAAGACGGCGACGCCGTGGTCTTCTTCAACTTCCGACCGGATCGCGCCCGCCAGCTCGTCCGGATGCTCGGCGACGTCGACCCCGTGTGGGAGTTCGACACCTCGCCGCCGGAGATCGAACTCGTCACGCTGACCGAGTACGACCGGACGTTCGACTTCCCCGTCGCGTTCCCACCGAACGAGCCCGAGGACACGCTCGGCGAGGTCCTCTCCGAAGCGGGCAAGACGCAGCTTCGCCTCGCGGAGTCCGAGAAGTACGCCCACGTCACCTACTTCCTCAACGGCGGCCGCGAAGTGGAGTTCGAGGGGGAGCGACGGGAGATCATCCGGTCGCCGGACGTGCCGACGTACGACCACCAGCCCGAGATGAGCGCCGAGGAAGTGACCGACACGGCGATCGGAATCGTCGAATCCGACGATCCGGACGTGCTTGTGCTCAACTACGCGAACCCGGACATGGTGGGTCACACGGGAGACTTCGACGCCGCGGTCGCCGCGGTCGAGGCGGTCGACACCCAGCTCGGACGGTTGATCGAGGCCGTCCAGGCCGCGGGCGGGCACGTCCTGATCACCGCGGACCACGGCAACGCCGACGACATGGGGACGCCCGACCAGCCCCACACCGCCCACACGACGAACCCCGTCCCCCTGATCTACCTCGCGCCGGACGGCTCGGCGGGCGAGCGGACGCTCCGTCCGGGCGGGTCGCTCTGTGACCTCGCGCCGACGCTACTCGAACTCGTCGACGTCGACCAGCCGGCGGCGATGACGGGCGAGTCCCTGCTGGAGTGAGCGGTCGGGGAGAGAGCTGTCAGCCGAAGAGACTGTCGAGTCGTCGCGGGGAGCGGAGGCCGACACCGTCACGACTCCGTGTCGACGCCGGGGAGCGGATCGTCCGCCCGCTCGACGAACGATCGGTAGACGGGGCCGGCGAGGAGCAGGACCGCGGCGAGCGCGGCGGCGGCGACGAGACGGAAGTCGACGGCGCCGAGCGTCGCGTTCGAAAGCGAGTCGAGCGAACTGCCGGCGAGCACGCCGACGACGGCCCATGGGAGTTCGCCGATGGTGGTCCCGACGACGAACGCCGGGAGCGAGACGCCGGAGACGCCCGCCGCGACGGAGACGACGTCGGACGGGGCAGGCAGGAGTCGGGAGCCGATCACGCTCCGGAGGTCGCCGGCCTCGTGGACGACGCGTTCGCCCTGGCTCGCGACCCACGACTCGCGGCCGAGGCGGCGTGCGACGACGAACGGCGGGACGCTCGTGATCGTGATGAGTGCGAGCGCGTACGGGAGGCCGACGACGCCGTAGCCGTAGCCGGCCGCGACGGCCAGGAGCGTCGTCGGCCAGGCGACGAGCGGGCGGACGAGTGCGACGACCAGGAGGGCGACACCGAACCGGAGCGGGTCGGCAACGACCCAGGTCAGCCCCCGCAGCGCCGTCTCCGGTGCGACGACGAGTGTCCCGACGAGCACGGCGAAGCACAGGCCGCCGACGAGGAGCCGTGACCGTCGCATACCCGACGGATCTCGTTCGAGGCAGTATACGCTTTGTGTTCGTACGGTCCCTATGACCGGAGAGTCGGATAGTCGACACGTCGTGAGCGGCCCACGCGACCGAGCCGCGACTGACGCACGACCGGGCCGCGACTGATGCGCGACCGAGCCGCGACTGATGCGGACCGATCCAGGCCACGCACGGAACGCTTATTCACCCGACCACGGAATCCCGAGGTGTGACCGAGCGTTCCGACCGGGTCGAGCTCGCGCTCGACCTGCTCGCCCACATGGAGACCGACGAACTCGCCCTCGCGGACGTCGTCGACCGCATCGAGACGGTCACGACCGACCCGTCGCTCACCCGTGAGATCCTCGACACCGCCGAGATGCGCGGGATCATCGACCGTGACGGTGCCCGGGTCCACACCCGCCGCGGTGGTACGTTCGTCCGCTTCGACAGCCAGATCCACGTCCGAGACGGGGAGTACGACTGTCGGCGCTGCGGCGCGAGCCTCTCGACCGGCTACTTCGTCGAGTTCGACGCCGGCGAACTCGGGCCGTTCGGCTCGTCGTGCGTCCGGAAAGTGCTCGGGCGCGAGTGACGGACGGGGCGAGCGAGCCGCCCCGGCCGGGCATCAGAGCCGACTGCGGATCTCGGCGATGAGCCGCTCGATCAGCTCCTCCTGGCGGTCGAGGCGGTCGTTCTGTGCCTCGATACGCGCTCGCAACGCCTCGACTTCGGCCGTGAGCGCCGCCAGATCGTCACCCCGGGCGTCGTCCACGACGTTCGCCGCCTCCCGCGGCTCCTCGACGGCGTCGTCGGTCAGTCCCAGCAGGTCACTGGTCTCTATCACGTCGGGGTCTGCGGGTTCGCCTGTCCCCGAGTCGGGCTCGGAACCGTTCGCGTCCGCTCCCGATCCGGGTGAATCGGCGGGATCGACAGTGTCGGCAGTGTCGGCGGGTGCGACGCCCTCGGAGGAGTCGGTGGGCGCCGTCGCGCCGGGCTCCGTCGCCATCGTCGGGGCCGCGTCAGCTGGCTCTCCCATGCCCGCGTCGGCTGGCTCTTCGGTCCCCGCGTCGACGGCGGCCTCTGCGTCGGTCTGCTCCGTCTCGGCCCGGGTCGCGTTCTTCGGCTGCTCCGTGAGTTCGCCGGGGTTGACCGACAGCGGGGTCGGACCCTCGCCGAACGACATTCGCGACGAGGGGGCGTCGTCCTCGTCGACGCCGAACCGTTCGCGGAGTGCCGCGACGCTGTCGACGCCGTGGTGGTCGAGGACGGCCTCCGTCAACCGCTCGCGCACCTCCCGTGCGCGTTCGTTCGGTGCCTTGAACCGCTCCCGTCGCCCCCCGAGCGTGAGGACGAGCGTCGTGGCAACGCTGCCCTCCTCGAACGAGAGGTCGGTGACGTCCTCGTAGCGGAACTCCTCGAACTCCTCGTCCCACACCGCGTTGCCGATGTGTTTCACGAGCCGGTCGCTCGTGACGACGAGCGTCAGCTCAGAGAACCGGAACGTCTCCTTCACCGTCTCACCGGGGTCGGTGACGCCGACGGCGTTGAGCGTCCCCGCGAGCACGGGGTGGAGCGCGCGGTCGAGCGCCTTCGCCGGAACCGAAAAGGAGCGCTCGCCGTCGAGCCCGTAGTCGAGCGTGATCGTCGCCTTGCGCCGACCGGTGGAGACCGAGACGCGCTCGGCACCGTGGGGGAACTCCTCGACGGATTCGTCCGAGAGGAGCTTGTCGGCACGGTAGAGGATCGTTCGTGTCGGCGTGACGAACAGTGCGTCGTCGCCGAGATCGACGCGGGCGGCGACTCCCTCGTCGCCGAGCGCCGACTGGACGACGTCCGGATGAGTCATGGTCTCACGTCCCCGCCGGTCGGCATAAATCCGCGGGTGGAATTTCGGCTCGTGATACCGCCACGCCCTCCTCACGTCTGTCGCTCGTCAGCCGGCCGTCGGACGTGACGTCGACCGGCCCCCGCCGAACCCGACCGTTGACCCCGGCGCGTGGTGGCACATCGCTCGACCGCGACGGATAGGAAGGTTGAAGGGCGAGACCGCAATACGGCAGTATGCGGCCGGGTGGCTTAGCTGGACATAGCGCCGCACTCATAGGGTTCTGAGATTCGGTGCGGTACCGCCTTGGAAGCCTCCGTCACCCCACGGGGCCTGCCGAGCCTCGAACCTGGGCTATGCGGAGATCGCGGGTTCGGAGCCCGCCCCGGCCACTTTCTCTCGACGAGTCCGAACGCAGTGAGTGACGAGTCCCCACGAAATGGTCGTGGTGCGGGCGGAGAAGCCGGAACGGTCGCACGCGAGTGTCAGCGGGCGTGCGGCAGGGAACGACGCGAGTTCACGAGCGGCGTGACCGTGGTTCGGAGCCCGCCCCGGCCACTTCTCGAAACCGCCACGAACCGACGTGCGAGTGACGACACCGAGAAGGGGCCGGGTGTACGCGACGAACCCGGAACGGTCGCCACGAACATCAGCGAGTGGCGAGTCGGCGGAGCTCGTCTCCGCCGGACGTTCGGAGCCCGCCCTGTGACTGCTGGCCGACACTCGCTGCTGGAACTGTCCGGCGGTTCGGACACTCTCCGGGACGACTCGTGGACGCTGTCGAGGCGGGCCGACTCGTGGAAGTAGTCGAGCCCCAACGACCCACCGACGTCGTCGAGGTGAGTCGACTCGCGGTCGCCGGTGCGCGGCGAGAAGCCACAGTCCTCCCCAGCCGACTCCCTCCCCCCTCGCTTCGCTCGGGGGGTCGGTCATCCCTCGCGCGCTCTGTCGCGCTCACGGGGAGCGCGACGCCGCGCGCCACTACTCCAGTCTCGAGCGCCGAGCGTGTCCGAACGCGCCACTGCTCACTCCACCTCCACGAGGTCACCGGTGCGCACGAACACGTCCCAGCGGGGCCCCGGTGGAGCGCGGTCAGTTCCCCCGCAGCGCCTGCACGGGGTCGAGCGTCGCCGCCTTCCACGCGGGGTACGCACCGCTCACAAGGCTGGAGCCGATACCGAACGCGAAGCCCACACTCAGATAGAAGAAGCTGAGCGTGTCGAACGCGAGCGGATCGCCGAGGAACAGACTGTTGACGCCCGCCCCGACGAGGGCGCTCACGACGACGCCGACCGTGCCGCCGATGAGGCCGAGGAAGCCCGCCTCCGTCAGCAGGATCCGGAGGACGGCGCGCTTCTCGAACCCCACGGCACGGAGGACGCCGATCTCCTCGCGCCGTTCGACCGTCGACATGAGCATCACGTTGAGGATGCTCGTCCCGGCGACGACGAGCGACACCGCGCCGATCCCCACGAGGAAGAGGTTCAACTGGAAGAAGAGCTGGTCGATCTGTTCGGCGATCTGGCCGAACTCAAAGATCCGGACGCGCTCCTCGCGGCCGTTCATCGCCGTCCGGATGCGCGCTGCCGTGCGGTTCGCCTCCGCGGTCGAGTCGGAGAGGACGACCACCTGCGAGTAGGTGTTCTCGTCGAAGCGCTCCGTCGGCAGGACGACGGCGTTGTCGGGGTCGACGATCGTCGCCTGGCCCGTCTCGTCGAGCACGGCGACGACGCGGTACGTCGTGTCGTCGATCGCCAGCGCCTCGCCGGCGCGGATCCCCTCGTCGCGAGCGAGCTGGTCGCCGACGACGACGCCGCTGCGCCACTGGTCTGGAATACGTCCCTGCCGGACATCGTACAGCGAGTTCGGGTCGTCCAGCCCGTACACCGTGCGGTTCTGGGTCTCCCCACGGTAGGTCACCTCCCGGCTGTCGCGCTTGACCGGGACGAGTTCGGCCGCCCCCGCCGCGCGCTGGATCTCGCGCAACTGCGTCTCGGTGAAGTTCTGCCGGTCGAGGTCCTCACCCGGCGAGACCGCGACGTCGTTGCCGATGGTTCCGATGTTCTGCATCTGTGAGCGCTGGAAGGCGGAGCCGAACATCCCGAGCGAGGCGATTGCGATGACGCCGATGGCGATGCCGAGCGCCGCGAGCAGCGAGCGCGTCTTCGTCCGCGTGAGGTTGCGCGCGGCCAGCGAGAGGACGGGAAAGCGGTCGGTGAGCGTCGTGGGCGGCACCACCTCGTCCGACGGTCCGCCCCCGACCCGTCTCGGCGGCTTCGACGAATCCGCGGGCTTCGGGGGTCCGGACGGCTCCGACGGCTCCGACGAGTCGTCACGAGACATGCTGTGTCTCCCTGGACGAAGCCCCGAGCCGTCCGTCGACGAGTTCGACAACGCGGTCGGCGTGGTCCGTCACGAGCCGGTCGTGGGTGACGGCGACGACACTGACGCCCTCTTCCGTGATCGCCTGGAACTCGCGGAGGATCTGTTTGCCGGTCGCCTGGTCGAGGTTGCCCGTGGGTTCGTCCGCCAGCAGGACGCCCGGCTCGTTGATCAGCGACCGGGCGATGGCGACGCGCTGTTGCTGCCCGCCGCTCAGCTGCGGCGGGCGGTGTTCCGTTCTGTCCCCCAGCCCGAACCGCGTCAGGAGGTCGACGGCGCGGCGGTTGCGCGCCGCGGCTGTGCCCACGAACAGGCGAGGGAGGGCGACGTTCTCCCGCGCGGTCAGCGTGGGGATGAGGTAGAACTGCTGGAAGATGAACCCGATCGTCTCGCGGCGGAGTGCGGTGCGTTCGCTGTCGGAGAGCGTACCGGAGTCGACCCCGTCGACAAGGACGGTCCCTTCGGTCGGCGTATCGAGGAGTCCGAGCACGTTCAACAGCGTGGACTTGCCCGATCCCGAGGGGCCGACGACCGCGACGAACTCGCCCGACTCGACGACGAAGTCCACGTCCCTGAGCGCGGTGACGATCTCGGCCCCGACGTCGTACGTCCGGGTGACGTCGCGCGCCTCAATCAGCACGGCGACGCCTCCACAGGAACACGCCCGCGACGACGACGGCGAGCAGGACACCGACGCCGACGAGCGGGAAGCCGGTGCCGCGCCGCTCGGGCGTCTCCGGCGGGTCGTACGTCGCCCGGACCGTGCGCGTCCGCTCCTCGCCGTCGACGAGATACGTCGCCTCGAGCGGGATGGTGGTCGCGTTCTCCCCGTCGATCCGGGCGTTCACCGTGAACGACGAGAAGTCGCTGGCGTCGACCGCGCCGACGAAGTACTCCTTCCCGGGGTTCGCGGGCGTGACCGACTCCGTCGACAGGACGCGGACCGTGACCGCCTGTACCCGGGTCGTGCCCGTATTGCTGGCCGTCCCCGTGACGCGGACGGTGCCGTCGCCGGTCCGGGCGACGTCGACCCCGGTGAGGTCGATCCGTCCCGGAACGAACGCCCCGGTGACCTCGCGCGTCGTCTCGTGGCGCTGGCCCGCGACCTCGTAGTCGGCGCGAACCGTGAGTCCGGTTCCGACCGAGGCGAGGTCGGTGACGTTGAGTCGGGCCGTCTCGGTGGCCTGCGGCCCGATCCGGTCGACGAGCGCGGTCGAGAGGCTCGCTTCGCCGCTCTCGCCCGTGACCGCGACGTCCTCGAGCGGGGCGTTGCCGAGGTTGACCACCGTCACTTCGACCGCAGGCGTCTCGCCACGGACGGTCGACACGTCGAGTCTGACGTCCCTGTCGAGGGGCTCGACGGCGTAGCGGAACCGTTCCGTGACGGTCCGTCGCTCGCCGGTGACGTCCGTGTACGTCACTCGCGCGCTGAGCGCTCGATCGCCGGCACGCTCGGGCGTGACGGCGAACGTGTAGTTCGCCTCGGCCTCGCCGGCGAGCGCCGATCGGACCCGACTCGGCTGGTCGACGCGCACGCCGTCGCCCGTCAGTTCGACGCGGAGGTTGCGGATCGAGTCGGCGAGTCCGTTGGCCACGGTCACGTTCACCGCCGACTCCGCCCCGACGACACCGTCCTCGAACGCGAGGTCGATCTGCGGCCGCTGCTGTTCGACGACCTGGACGGTGACGGGGTACGCCACGCGGACGGCACGGCCCGTGGCGGTCTGTCCGTAGACGAGTACGCGGAGCTGGTGCCAGCCGGGCTCGTCGACCGTCGCGGGCAGGCCGATCTGCATAGACGACCCGGGCTCGAGCGTGCCGAGGTCGCGGGCGTTCGTGTAACCCGACGGTCCGCGGCCGGGCACCTCGACGACGACTTCGTTGACGCGGAACGGTCCGCTGGCGCCCGCCTGATTGCGGATCGTCGCGGTGACCTCGAACGTGTCGCCGACGCCGGGAGTGGTCGGCGTCTGTGTCGCGTTCGTGACGACGATCGACGACTGTGCGCTGGCGGGGGGTGCCGTCGCGGCGAGGCTCCCCAGCAGGCAGAGTGCCACGAACGCCGTGACTACGGCGGTGGAAGGCTGTTTCGGGGACATAGGGCTTGCGTAACACGTCCAGCGACCGTCTCTTAGCTCTTGCCGTTTCACCGAGCGTTCACTCAGGGTCCGGTGTCGAGCCACCGCCGACGGAGGTCGTCGTCACGGCCACGGCCGGCGAGGCCGCCAGAATCGCCGGCCCACCGGCCATCTCGTGAGCCTCCCGAATTTACGCGACCCATCGAGACACAGTACGTCGAAGGGAGGCTATTACAACGTCGACGAGTAGTGAACAAAAACGTATCGGTGGTTGTGCCCGATCCTCACACGCGTCTCTCGCGGCGGGTGTCCGGACGCGACAGGCGTTTGACGACCACGCGCGTACGTCGATCACATGCGACGATTCGGTGCCCGACTCGCGATGCTCGCGGTCGGACTGGCGGTCGCGACGCTGTATCTCGGCGTGGCGGCCGTCCTCGTCCGTCTGCTCGCGTTCGCGGTCGACGGACCCAGAGACGTCGCGACGACCGTCGTGACGGTCGGTGTCGTGACGGTCCTGGTGGGCTACCTGAGCTACCGGTTCGGGACGACACGCACGCTCGCCGAACTCGATGCGACCGAACTCGATCGGGAACAGGCTCCTGGCCTGTTTCGACGGCTGGACGACCTCTGTGCGGCGATGGCTGTCGACCAGCCGCGCGTGCTCGTGGCCGAACTCGGCGTGCCGAACGCGTTCACGCTCGGTGGCGGTCGCCGGGGCGTGGTCGTCGTCGACCGGTCGCTGTTTCGGCTCCTCGACCGCGACGAGTTCGAGACGATCCTCGCCCACGAACTCGCCCACCTCGCGGGCTACGACAGCCTGCTGAAGACCCTCGCGTACAGCGCCGTCCAGACGGCGGCGGGCGTGGCGTTCGTCGTCGTCCTCCCGGTCGTGATCGTCCTCGTCGGATTCGCGCGCGGTTTCGCGTGGGCGCGCGGGAGACCGCTCGGCCGGGTCGACAACCCGTTCGTCCGGGTTCGTCGGCGACTCCTCGACGCCATCGGCGTCGTCCTCTTCGTCCTGACGCTCGTGCTGTTCGCTCACTCGCGCCGCCGGGAGTTCGTGGCCGACGACCGTGCGGCGCGCGTGACCGGGAAGCCGCTCGCGCTCGCCAGCGCCCTCCGGCGCCTCGAGGCCGCCAACGATCGGTGGCTCCTCTCGCCGCTGACTGTCCGGGGAACCGACGACCACCCCCTCACGCGGTGGCTCGCGACGCACCCCTCGACGGAGGACCGCGTCGAGCGGCTCGTCGACCGGGCCGAGCGGCAACGGAGCGCGGTAGCTGCGACGCCGCGTCGCTGAGTGTGGTACGTCGGAACACGCCACGCAAACGTTATTATCTATCATTACAAACTGAGGGTCGACCGACGATGCTACTCGTACACGTACGCGACTGATTCTCCCCTGTGACGCATCGTCAGCCGACCGTTCCGTCTCCCCCCCAATCGAATGAGCACGACACACCGACCCACCGACCAGCAGCAGACCAGCCAGCCCCGGACGACCGACGAACAGGACACCGCCGCTTCCGGCGATCGACGAACCGGTGCGCCACGGACGTTCTCGTCGACGAACCGCCGTCCGCTCCCTCCCACCTTCGGCGACGAGCAGTGGGCGACGGGCGAGCCGTAACCGACGGACGGGGCCGGTCGCCGTGATCGCCCGCCGACCGGGCCGCGGGATTCGCCCCCGACGTTTATGCTACCGGGCGTCACACGCCGACTATGGAAGACTTCGACGAGATGCTCTCGTCACTGACGGTCCAGGAGACCGCCGGCGGGATCAGACGGTACCGCAACACGGTCAGTATCACCTGTCCCGCCTGTGGGAGTCCGTTCGACGACCTCGTCGTCTGTGAGGACGACTACAACAGTCTCGAACTCAGTATGCCGCTCGATCTCTGTACGACGACCCACGACGACCAGGTCGTCCTGTTCACACACAAGCCATAGGGTAGACTCGCCGCGGCAGCCGGTCCGTCCGGCGGCCGCGGGCCGGTTTCAGTCGAAGACGCCGACGGCGACGGCGAAGCTGCCGACGAGAACCGCGAGGAGTGGCAGGAAGCTCGCACCCCAGAGGAGCGGACAGTCCCCGCCGCACGTCAGGAGACGCGAGGTCACCTGCGCGGCACCGCCCCACAGCGCGAGCAACGACAGCACAGTGCCGCCGACGACGAGCCCGGCCCGGACGCCGAGCGGGTGGTCCGCCGGTGGCCGCAGTTCGACCGTCGCGGTCGTCGCACCACCGTCGGCCACTGCGTTGGTCTCCTGGGATCGTGCGTGCCCTCGGACGAGCCCCTGGAGTCCCGCACGGTCGACGAGCGTCACCAGCTGATCGCTGGCGAGGCACTCGACACCGTGTTCCTCGGCGGCCGCGTAGATCGAGGCGTCGTACTCGCGTCCACTGGTGAGCGTCGCGTCGACGTCGCCGAACGACGCCGCCATGCGAGCGAGGCGGCCGACGCGTTCCGGAGTGGCTCTCGCCATCGGATCGACCCACACGAGGTGGACGGGCCCTCCGTCCCGGTCACGAACCAGCACGAACCGGTTCCCGCCACGGTCGGTCTGTGCGGTGCGGTACCCCCGGTCCTGCCAGAACTGCGTGACGACCGTCGCTAAGAGCGACGTGTCCGCCGTCGCGAGGAGTCGCCGGAGCGGCACGTCTGCGGACGGCGACCGCTCCGGTGTCGTGTCGTCGCCGTCGGGGAGAGTCTCGCTCATCGGAGGTGGGTCGGTCGCGTCCGTCGTCGAACGTCTGACTGGAGTCGGTTTTTCGCCGAACGGTGCAGTAGGTGTGGTGACGACGCGTCGGTGTATAGGTGTTCGTGTGTAGGTATCAAATCAGATATCGGCTCCCGAAACGTTTAGCACGGCCGTCACCGTTGCCGTGGACATGGGTGAACTGCGGTCGTGTTACTTCTGTGGAACGACGGCGGCGCTCGCGGAGTACGAGACGCTTCCAGCCGACCTGCGTGCGGACGACGCCGCGTCGCAACAGGTGGTGCTCTGTGATCGCTGTCAGACGAAACTCACCAACGTTCTGGCCCCGATCGTCGACCGCCTCGGAGCCGCCGGGACGAACCCCCGGACGACCGAGTCGACCGAGTCGTCACCAGCGACCGGCCCGGAGACCGACGTCGCTGTCCAGTCGGACGTGACGTTCACCGGGACGTCGTCGACGGAACGCCGCGACGCGACGACCGATCCGCCGGCAGCCGACGTCACGGCGGACGAGTCGCCGACGGCCGACGAACGAACCGGCGCGGCGTCGGACGACGCGTCGACGGAACGCCGCGATCCCTCCCCGGCAGTCCGAACCGGGCCGCGCGACGAAGACGACACGGCTCGGAGGCAGCAGCGGGACGAACCCGACGCGGAAGCCGGAGACGGACACGACTCGAGGGACAGAGACGGAGCCGGCGACCACGAGGAACGCGACGGGGAGAGCGGGGACCGGGCCGACGGGGACGAGGTCGATGGTCACGACGGGAGCGGTGAGACTGACGAAGCCGACGAAGCAGGTGAGACAGACGAAGCAGGTGAGACAGACGAAGCAGGTGAGACAGACGAAGCAGGTGAGACCGACGAGAAGGTCTCGCGGTCCGCGACTGACACGACGGCGGACGCTACCGACGCCTCCGCGACCGACGGGGCTGAGCCCGTGCGGGACGACCTCGATCGGGTGTACTACAAGCTGCTCCGCTTTCTCCGCAACCGCGAGTTCCCCATCCCGCGGGCGGAGGCGGAGGCCGTCGCACAGAGCGCCTACGATCTCACCGCACGCGAGGCGACACAGGTGATCCAGCGAGCCGTCGATCGGGACGTCTTGGCGGAACACGACGGCGACCTCCACCGCACCTGAACGACCGTCGCTCCCGGTCGTCGTTTCGACCGTGAATCCGTCCGTCGCTCGCGAGTGGGTCGACTCCAGTGACGGCGTCGGTCCGCCGATTATCCTACCCGAGATCCGGGGGACTGCCTTTATTACCGATGGCTCGGTCGGGTGAAGCAGGCACGCAGAACCGGTTGCACGGGACCCCTTTTCAACCGTCCACCGTTGCAGTTCTCCGACCTGCCGACGACACGGGTGCGTCCGCAGAACCGCCCGCTCGACGAACGGAGTGACTCGGCGTCACGGTCGAGGCGGGGAGCACACGATCGAACGAAAGAGTACACCGCCGACCGCCGTCACCGAACGAGGGTCGGGGGTCCGACGTCGGTCAGTCAGACGGGGCGGCCGCCGCCGTCGGTACCGACGAGGTAGGTTCCGTACGTCAACAGGAGCGCCGCCGGCAGTAACGCGAGCGTGGCCGTCCGTCCCGAGCTGGGCACGAGACCGGGCAGGAACGCCAGCGAACCGACCAGCATCAGCGCCACGCCGACGAGTCCTTTCTTGCTGAGTTTCAGTCCCATACGCGCTCTCGGGAGGCGGCCAATATGGAAGTTGCGCTTTCGGCCGCGACCGCTACTGGCCGTGTCCGTGGCCGATGACGAGCGCGACGGCGTTCAGGGCCAGCAGCAACCCGAAGACGAGCGTCTCCTGCCCGTCGAGCCCGCTGATGAGCAGCGGGAGGTAGAGGAAGGGGAGGGCGACGGCGGCCCAGAAGCCGACGAATCGGAGGGGTGCGGCGACCAGTCGGGCGCCGTGTTGGAGGGACTGTGACTGTGCCACCTCCCGCACGCGAGTGAGGCGTTCGCGGGAGACCGGGGACGAGGAGTTCGACATGGAAGGTGACTCGTCGTACACAACGAGTGCGCCGCATAAATAACCGTCCGAGGGTTAACTTCGTTTCAGCGGCGTGAGTCACTACATAATGAACCGTTCACTACCGGTTCTCTCGCCACATAACGTTTTATACGTCTCTGTAACGTTTTTATTCTTCGAATACTCCTCGAGATAAGCGTCCGACGGACAGCCGGCAACTACTTCCGGAACCGGTGTCGGACGGGAGCGCCGTGGCGCTCTCGTGGGTCACTCGGACGCTTTTGTGGCCCGCCACCGTTCACCACGTGTATGGCCGAACTCAACGCCGTGGCAAAGCGGATGTACAACGTCACGCCCGACCGACTCCGTCTCTCGCTCGACGACGGGACCACGGGCGTCTTCGAGCTGTCGAGCGCCGAGTTCTTCCAGCAGACGTTTCAGGCCGAGGGACGCCGGATCGACGGCGACGCCGCGGCCTACCGGTTCACGACCGACGACGACAACGCGGCGGTGCTGGCCGGTCGGCAGACCGACGACGGCGGCTGGACGCTGGTCGGTGAGGTCGTCACGGCCGAACGCGCCGACGCCGGCACTGGGGACGCGACCGAGGAGACGACGGACGACGCGACCGACGGCGTGAGGTGACGTACGGTCGGCGTGACCGTGCAGTCGGAGGAGAGCCGGCACGTGCCGGCGTTCGCCCCGACGATCCGGTCTCAGTCGTCGCGGACTCCCGGGAGCCGTCCGCGCCCACGGAGCCGCGGCAGTTCCGCGCGGATCGCCTCCCGCTTGACGAGCGCGAACCCGAGGAAGATGAGGACGAAGCCCACGACAGTGTACACCGTAGGGACTTCGGCGAGGAACAGCCAGCCAGAGAGCGCCGCGAACGCCGGGGCGACGTACGAGACGAGGTTGATCTCGATCGGACCCAGCCGGTCGAGCAGGTCGAAGTAGATGAGGAAGCCGACCGCCGACGCCGCCAGCGAGAGGTACGCGAGCGCCGCGACCGATTCGACCGTCCAGACGGCGTCGGCGAGCGACTCGCCGAGTGCGGCCGAGACGGCGTGCATGACGAGCGCACCACCGAGCATCGACCACGCCTCCATCGTCTCGATGCGCATCGTCGCGTCGAGCCGGCGGGTGAGCACGGAGCCGAACGCGAACGCCGCCGCCGCGCCGAAGACGAGGAGTTTCGCCACCGCCCCCCCACCGAGCAGGTCGTTCGGGTTCGGCTGGGTGAGGACGACGACACCGACGAGGCCGAGGAGCAGTCCGACGATCCCGACGGCGGTGAGGCGCTCGCCCGGGAGGAAGAGCCGGGCGAACGCCGTGGTGAGAACCGGACTCAGGGAGACGACGACCGCCGCGGCAGCCGACGTGACGGCCGGGTCGCTCTCGCCGACGAACAGCAGGACGTGGTAGCCGGCGATCAGGAAGAGCGACCCGATCGCGACGGCGGTCCACTCCGTCCGACCGCGCGGGATCGGGTCGTCGACGACGACCACCGCGTACGCGAGCATGACGACCCCGGCGATGTCGTACCTGATCGCCGCGAAGAGGACGGGCGGGATGTACGCGAGGCCGGCCTTGATCGCCATGAACGCCGACCCCCACACGGCAGCGAGGACGAGGAAGAGGGCGAGGTTCCGGTAGCGGCTCACACTGGGGGTTTCGGGGGCGCGTAAAAGTGTCTTTCAGTTCGTTCCCGGCCCGCCGTCGGGCCGCGGTTCGGGTCGTTCGCGTGCGACCGTGCCGTCGTCGTAGAGGTGACAGGCCGTGGCGTGCGTCTCGCCGACGCGCTCGGGCCGGTCGGTCTCGCAGACGCTCTCGAAGCGGTCGCGGAGCGTCCCGACCGCCTCCGCACGGTCGCCGCGGGCGAGCGCCGCGAGCGCGTCGTCGACGACGCGGGCGTCCGCCCCCGACAGCGACGCCTCCTCGAAGTACGTCTCGCGGACGTGTTCGGTGAAAGCCGCCTCGTCGCTGGACGCGGCGTCGAGCCGATCCCACACCGTCTCTGCGTCGAGGTCGCCGCGTTCGAGCGCGTCGCGGAGGTCCATCACCGCCCGGTACGTCGGCTGGTCGATCGGCAGGTCCGACGGGGGGATGACCGCGGGGCAGCGGGTGCGGAACCGACAGCCAGACGGCGGGTTCCGTGGCGAGGGGACGTCGCCCGCGAGCGCGTCGACCTCCCGACCGTGTTCGGCGACGCTGGCCCGCGGGACGCTCTCCAGGAGCGCCTCGGTGTAGGGGTGTTCGGGGGCGGTGAAGATCTCGTCCGTCGGGCCGAGTTCGACCACGTTGCCGAGGTACATCACCGCGACGCGGTCGCAGAGATGCCTGACGACGGAGAGGTCGTGCGCGATGAACAGGTACGTCAGGCCGAACTCCGCCTGGAGGTCGGCGAGGAGGTTCAACACCTGCGCCTGCACGCTCACGTCGAGCGCCGAGACGGGTTCGTCGAGGACGACGAACTCGGGGTCGAGCGCGAGCGCCCGGGCGATGCCGATCCGCTGGCGCTGACCGCCCGAGAACTCGTGGGGGTATCGGTCGAGCTGCGACGCCGACAGGCCGACCCGCTCGAGGAGTTCGCGGGCCCGATCCCGGCGCCACTCTCTCGTGCGCTTCTCGCCGGGATCGTCGGGCAGGTCGTGGATGACGAGCGGTTCGGCGACGATGTCGCCGACGGTCATCCGCGGATCGAGGCTCGAGAAGGGATCCTGGAAGACGATCTGGGCGCGGCGGCGGAACGCGTCGAGGCGGTCGCCGTCGAGTTCGAAGACCGCCTCGCCGTCGAAGGTCACACTTCCCCCGGTGGCCTCGCGCAGCCGGAGCAGGGTCTCGCCCGTCGTCGACTTCCCACAGCCGGATTCGCCGACGAGCCCCAGGGTCTCGCCCTCGTGGATGTCGAAGCTCACGCCGTCGACGGCCTTCACGCTCCGGGGCTCCTTCCCGAGCAGCCGGTCGACGAGCGTGTCCTGTTCGTAGTAGTACTTCTCGAGGTCGCGCACCGCAACCAGCGGCTCTCGGTCGCTAGTCATCGGCGGCCACCTCCGCCTCTGTCTCCGCGGTGTCGTCGTCCTCGAAGTGGCCATCGTCGAGCGCCGCGGCCGGATCGTACTCCCGGTCGGCCAGCACGCACCGCACGGCGTGTTCACCGACGCCGTCGTCTCCGTCCCCGTCGCCGTCGCCACCGCCGTGGGCGACCGCCCGCTCGTCGATCCGGTGGAGACAGTCGTCCATCGCCTTCGGACAGCGGTCGGCGAAGTAACAGCGATCGCCCATCTCGCTGTCGAGCAGCGACGGGACGTTCCCCTCGATGGGGTCGAGTCGGGGCGCGGGGTTCTCCAGATCCGGGATCGACCCCAGGAGCCCCTGCGTGTACGGGTGGACCGGCCGCTCGAAGACGTCCCCGAGCGTCCCGCGCTCGACGAGTTCGCCCGCGTACATCACGCCGACGCGGTCGCACATCCGCGCGATGACGCCGAGATCGTGCGTGATCATCACGACGCTCATCCCCTGGTCGCGCTGGAGTTCGCGGAGGAGGTTGAGGATCTGCGCCTGGATGGTGACGTCGAGCGCGGTCGTCGGCTCGTCCGCGATGAGCACGTCGGGCTCGCCCGCGAGCGCCTGCGCGACCATCGCGCGCTGGAGCATCCCGCCGGAGAACTGGTGGGGGTACTCCTCGGCGCGCTCCGCGGGATCGGGGATGCCGACCCGTTCGAGCAACTCGACCGCCTCCGCCCGACTCCCGTCGGAGACGTAGTCGCGCGAGGGCAGGAGCGTGTCGCGGACGTACTGGCCGAGACCGTACCCCTGCGTCCGCGACCGCGTCCGCCGCGGGTTCGCTCGCGCCCGCCGCTGGACTTCGACGGCTTCGGCGATCTGCGTACCCACCGTGATCGAGGGGTTGAACGACGACATCGGATCCTGGAAGATCATCGAGAACGACGGCCCCCTGAGCGATCGGCGGACGCCCTCGGGGAGGCGACGGAGGTCGACGAAGTCGCCGTCCACGGCGGCGGGCGTCGAGTCGCGGAACTCGTCGGCGAGCGCCGGCTTGCGGTACCACACCTCCCCCGACGTGATCCGTCCGGGGGACTCGATGAGGTCGATGAGCGACAGCGCCGTGACCGACTTGCCGGAGCCCGACTCGCCGACGATACCGAACACCTCGCCGTCGCGGACGTCGAAGCTCACCCCTTCGACGGCGTTGACCTGCCCCTCCTCGGTGAAAAAGCGCGTGCGGAGGTCGCGGACGCGGAGCACGGCGTCGCCGGTCGACGCCGAGGTGGGCGCGTCGGCGCTCATACGCCACCCTCCCCCTCGATGCCGGGATCGAGCGCGTCGCGGAGCCAGTCACCCACGAGGTTGAGGCCGATGACGGTGACGACGATCGCGAGGCCGGGCACGGCCGAGATCCACCACGCCGTCGACTGGTACTGGCGGCCGAGCGCGATGTCGAATCCCCACGAGACGTCCGCCCCCGAGAAGCCCAGGAAGGAGAGCGCGCTCTCGAGCAGGATGATCGCCGCGACCTGGATCGTCGCGAGGACGAGGATCGGCGTGATCGCGTTCGGGAGCACGTGTCTGAAGACGATCCGCGTGTCGGAGGCACCGAGCGCGCGAGCGGCCTTGACGTACTCCTCCTCTCGCAGGGCGAGCGCCTCGCCGCGGGAGACACGGGCGAACCAGACCCAGTTGACGAGCGCGACCACGACCACGACGGTCCCCGGGAGCACGACGGACGACGGCATCGCCCCCGCGGAGGGGAGGCCGACCGCGCCACGCCAGGCTTCGGCGATGCCGGTCGTGACCAGCGGATCGGGGAACGTCACCTTCGCCTGCCCCCAGACGCCGACGAGGGCGATCGCGAGCACCAGCGACGGAAACGCCAGCATGACGTCCGCGGTGCGCATGAGCGCGTCGTCGACGCGGCCGCGGGCGTACCCCGCAGTGAGGCCCACGACGACACCGACGAGTGCCGCGAGTGTCGTCCCGAAGACGCCCACGAGCATCGACGTCCGTGCGCCGTAGACGACCCGCGAGAGGATGTCGCGGCCGTTGCCATCGGTGCCCAGCGGGTGGGCGAGCGTCGCGTTGTTCGACACCGTCTTCGTCTCCGTGACGACCTGTCCGTCCTCGATGACGACGCTCCCGTTCTCGGTCTTGGTCACCTCCTGCGTCTGCGTCGTCGAGAAGCCGAGCGGCGGCTCGCGCGCCTCCTCGAGGTTCTGCGAGCCGGGGTTGTACGGCGCGATAAGCGGCGCGAGCAGCGCCATCAGCAGGACGAAGACGACGATCGCGATGCCGACCTTCGCCAGCGTGTTCCGGCGGAGTTCGCGTTTCAGGTTCCGGAGTGTGCGTGGGGAGATCATGTCGGTGTCAGTCGAACGCCACCTGCGGGTTCACGTACGCGTACAGCGTGTCGACGAGGATGTTCACGAGGACGAAACCCACGGCGACCACGATGAGCGACCCCTGCAGGACGGGCCAGTCCCGGGCGTTGATGCTGTTGATGATCAGCGTGCCGAGGCCGGGCCAGGCGAACACCGCCTCCGTGATGACCGCGCCGCCGATGAGCGTGCCGAGCTGGAGCCCGACGACGGTGACGACGGGGATGAGCGTGTTGCGGAGCGCGTGGCGGTAGCGCGTGAGCGTCTCGGGCAGCCCCTTCGCGCGCGCCGCGCGGACGTACGTCTGCCCGAGTTCGTCGAGCATCCCGCTTCTCGTCAGCCGAGTGATGAGCGCCGTGAAGTACGTACCCAGGGTGATGGCGGGGAGCGTGATGTGCCAGAGCCAGGTGAGGAGCCCGTCGGCGGCGCTCCCGACGTTCCCGGCGATCAGGAGGCCGACGACCCCGTCGAGGCCGATTGGTCGCTGGCTCGTCGGGAAGAGGTCGAGCTGGACCGCCAGCAGGATGATGAGCATCACGCCGAGCCAGAAGTTGGGGGTAGAGATGCCCAGGAGCGAGAACAGCGTCGCGCCGTAGTCGGCGGGTTCGTGGCGACGGGTCGCGCTCACCACGCCCAGCGGGACGGCGATGACGACGGCGACGACCGTCGCCGCGACGGCGAGCTCGAGCGTCGCCGGGATCTTCGCGACCACCCGGTCCAAGACCGGCGTCCGGGTGACGAGCGAGAAGCCCAGGTCGCCCACCGGGATACCCGCGACGAAGTCGAGGTACTGGACGTGTAACGGCTCGTTCAGCCCGAGTTCGGCGACCACCTGTCTCCTCACCTCGGGGTCGACGTCCGGTGGGAGCAGGACGTTCGCGGGGTCGCCCGGCGAGATGAATCGGAGGCCGAAGACGACCGTCACGACGCCCCACACCACGAGGACGCCCTGGAAAGCCCGCTTGACGAGGAACCTGGCCAGCGACATTGCGTTGGGGTCTATTCGTTTACTTCGGGCTCATCGCGTACGCGTCGATGCGCTCGTCGCTGCGGGCCTGCCAGTCGACCCGTTCGGAGACGCCGTAGACGCTGAACTGCCGGTTGAGGAAGATCCACGGGGCCTGGTCGTGGGCGAGCGCGTTCGCCTCTTGCAGGGTCGCCTCCCTGGTGTCGCCCGACTGGTTGCCCGCCTGGCTCAACAGCGAGTCGAACTCGTCGTCGCTCCACGAGGTGAGCGCACCGTCGCTCGTGAGCAGGGCGGTCATGACGAGGCCGCCGTCGAACGTCGCCTCGCCCCAGCCGATGAGGTACCACGGGGGTTTGTCCTCGATGTTCCCCGTCAGGAGTTCGTCGACGAGCGAGCCGAAGTCGCGCTGGCGAACCGTCGCCGTCACGTTGGGCAGTTCGTCGATGAAGCCCGCGACCGCCTGGGCGATCTCGAGGTCCTTCAGGTAGCGGCCGACGGGCGTGTTGAGCTCGATCTCGACGCCGGCGTGACCGCTCTCTTCGACCAGTTGCTCGGCGCGGTCGGGATCGTACGGGTACGGATCGACGTCGGGGTTGTGGCCGACGAACCCTTCGAGCGTCGGCTGACCGGTCGCGGAGCCGAAGCCGCCGAGGACGTTCTCGACGATGCTGTTCAGGTCGATCGCGTAGTTCATCGCCTGGCGGAACTCCTGGGAGGAGAACGGCTCGACGTCGTACCGCATCGCGTTGTAGATGATCCGCGTGCTCGGTGCGGCCGCGATCCGCGCCTGGTCGCTGTCGTTGACCCGCTGGACCTCCTGCGGGGGAACGTTCACGACGACGTCGGCCTCGCCCTGCAGGAGCTGGTTGACGCGGGTCCCCGCCTCGCTCGCCGCCCGGAACGTCAGCTCGGTCACCGCGGCGGTGTCGTCCCAGTACTCCTCGTACGGCGTCAGGACGACCGCCTCGTCCTCGGTGTACGACGAGAGCTGGAACGGGCCGGTGCCGTTCATCTGCTGGCCGATCTCGGCCTTCGAGCGCTCCTCGACCCAGCTCTGCTGCATCACGTCGCAGTAGGTGGCGAACTCGGAGAAGACGATCGGGTTCAGCCCGTCGTTCGACACCGTCACGGTGCCGTCACCGGAGGCTTCCGCACCCGTGACGCCCGCGAGCTGGTCGCGCTGGGGGCTGGCGAAGCCGACGTCCTCCTGGACGATGCGGTTGATCGAGTAGGCGACGTCCCCGGCGGTGAGTTCGTCGCCGTTGTGGAAGGTGACGCCGTCGCGGAGCTCGAACGTGACCGTGTTCTCGCCGTCGACCCGCTCGTAGCCCGTGGCGAGTGCCTCGGTGATCGACCCGTCGGCCGTGCGGGTGAGTACCCCCTCGTAGGCGTGGAGCATCACGACGTCGGTCGGGGTCTCGCGGTGGTCGTGCGGGTCAAGGCCGGAGGGCATGTTCCCCTGGACGATCGTGACCGGGAAGTCACCCATCGATCCGTTTTCGGACTCTTCGGGGGTGTCGGTCGCCGTCTCCGTCATCTCGGCCCCGCCGTCGCCACCGTCGCCGTCGTCGCCGTCGCCACCGTCGCCGCCACCGCCACCATCGGAGCCGCCGGTACCGCTACAGCCAGCGAGCGTCGCGGCCGCCGCGGCGCCCCCGCTGAGCTTGAGAAAACTCCGTCTGTCGAGCCGGTCGTCGGAAGTCATACCGCGTCTTTTGCGCAGGGCAGGTATATATGCTATGGATACACGTGATCCGGTCCGGACCAGGTCCGACCGCTCCGGTCGGTTCCCGAGGTGTTGCGCGGGCCGGCCGTCGCTGGCGTACGTTTAAGTATCCTGGTTACCAAATCCGGGTATGGCCGTTCACGGCCGTCAGACGCTCCGGGACCTGTTCGACGACTCCCCGACGCCCCACATCGCGCACCCGCCGCGCACCCACCACCGACACTTCTACGTCGCCACCGACGGCTCCTATCGACCCGATGGCGGCGGCCTCGGTGCGGTGATCGAGGCGCGCGACGGGACCCGCGTCGCCCGGGTCTCGCTCCCCGACACACCCCCCGACAACAACGTCGCCGAGTACCGGGCGCTACATCTCGGGCTCGACGTCCTCGCGGCGCGTGCGCCGCCGGACGCGCTCGTCGGCGTCCTCGTCGACCACGACGACCTCGCGGGGAACGTCAACAGCGCCGTGCTCGAGACACGGCAACCGGGGTGGCACCCCGGTCGGTCGTCGTCGGTTCCCGCCGGGAGCGAACTCCACTGGCGCGGGATCCAGGCACGCATCGCCGGCTTCGGCGAACTCCGTGCCGCCCGCATCGACTCCCGGGACAACCCGGCTCACCCCCTGGCGAACACGCCCGCGGAGTACGCCCACGTCAACCGACAGCCGGACCGGTGCGTCCTCCCGTGCGACCGGATCGGCCGGGAGGTCGACACCGCCGAGCCGCAGTTCCCGCCGCCATCGCGCTTCGACCGGGCGGGCGGCGCCAGCAGCGACTGAGCCGCGCTCGCACGTCCTCGAACGAACGGTCACAGCGCCGCGGAGCCGGCGGATCGCCGACTCGTCGTCTGTTCACCACCCATCGAGGCTCGTTCTACAGCCCGGCACCTCGCATCAGCAGTCGAACGCCGATGAGCGCCAGGAGTCCGAACATCGTGACCCGCCGGGTCGTCCGCGCCAGCCGTGGACGGAGCCGTTTTCCGACCGAGACGCCGACGAGGCCAGGCACCGCCGCGACCGCAGAGAGCAGGAGGAGTCCACCACCCTCGTACAGCCCCAAGAGTCCAGCCGCGACGACTCTGACCGAGGAGATGCCGAGAAACACCATGGCGACGACGCCGACGAACGTCCGGTGGTCGAGGTGGAGGCTCTGCAGGTAGGCGATCACCTGGACGCCGACGTTCGTCGCACCGAAGACCAGCCCCGAAACCAGTCCGAGAGCGAACTTCACGCCGACCGTGTCGGAGACGTTCGCCCGAACCCACTCCTCACCGGGCAGCGGATAGCGCTCCTGTGTGAATCCGAGGAAGCCGAAGACGAACAGCCCGAGGGCGAGCGCGAGCGGTCGCGTCGGCACCCGCGAGAGCAGGCTCATGCCCACGACGGTCCCGACGAGCGCCGTCGCGACGAACGGCCAGAACCGCTCCGCACACGTCTGGAGCCCCTCCCGGTCGAGTTCCCGGACGAGCGAGAGGTTCGCCCCGAGGATCGGGAGGATCATGACGACGACCGCGACCCGTGGCTCGAGGACGGTGGCCATCAGGCCGGTCCCGATGACGGAGTAGCCGAAGCCGTTCACGCCGGTCACGAAGCCGCCGACGACGACGATGCCGAAAACCAGCGCCGCGAGCGAGAGGGAGAGTGAGACCACGTAGGGGAGAACACGCGGATAACGCGTATGAAACCACGCCCGAAGTGTGACGGTCGTACCCGGCCACCCGCGTGACGGTGGAGCGGCTGCACGGCTTCGCACGGGAGGCGACGACCGTCGGGACGGGAGAAAGTTGACAACGGCCCCGGTTCGTGGGGGAGACGATGCACTCGGATCTCGCTCCCACACTCACCCCTCGCCGCGAGCGCGGATCGCCGCTCGGGACCGCCCTCCACCGCAACTCCCGCCGGCTGCTGGCCCTCTTCGCGCTCTCGACCGCAGTGGCGACGGCCGTCGTCGCCGGCACGGTGGACTTCGTGGGCGCGGTCCCGTACACCGCGGTCTCGACCCTCGACCCGCTCACGTCGGCCCGACTCGCCGTCGAGGTCGGAATCGTCGTCGGCCTCGCGTCGACGGCGGTCGCGACCGCCTGCGTCGTCGCCGGCGACCCGCGTGTCCGCGTCGGCCGAGCCGTCCCGCTGGTGCTCGTCGCGCCGGTCGGCTTCGTCGCCGGCGTCACGGCCGGGCACGCCGTCCTCCCGGCGCTGTTCGCGCTCCAGCCGGCGGGCAGTGTGACGTCGCTCGCTGTCGCCGTCGGTCCCGCCGGCGTGGTCGAGCTCGCGCTGTTTTTCCCCGTCGCCGTCGGCGTCGGCGCGGCGTTGCCGGCGGTGTCGGTCGCGGCCGTCCGTGCCGGCGCGGTCCCCCGTTACACCTCGACGCGACAGCGTGGGATCGTGGCGCTCGCGGTCGTCACCATCGCGGCGACGCACTCGCCGCCCGATCTCGCGACGTTCGGCCTGGTCGCCCTCCCCCTGTTCGTCGGCTTCGGCACCGGCCTCGCGTGGCTCGAGCTCGCCTGATCGGTCGCCTCCGTCGTTCGCTCCCTCGCGGCCGGCCGCCGGTCAGCCGTCGGTCGTGAGACATATAGCCACGTGTCGGTCTAGCTTTGCACATGCCGGTCGAGGATCCGGACCCGAACCCGAAGGCAGACTCGACCCTCTCGCCCGACGAGGCGTTCGCCACGCTGGGTAACGAGACGCGGGTCGAGATCCTCCGGACGCTCGGAGAGGAGAGCGGACCGCTCTCGTTCTCGACGCTGTTCGACCGCGTCGAGGTCGACGACTCCGGGCAGTTCAACTACCACCTCGACAAGCTCGTGGGTCACTTCGTCCTCGGGACCGACGAGGGGTACACGCTCCGCCAGGCGGGCCGGCGCGTGATCGAGGCCGTCCTCTCCGGGGCCGTGACCGACGCGCCGGTGGTCGAGCGGACACGGATCGACCAGCCGTGTCACTACTGCGGCGCGGACATCGAGATCAGCGTCCGCCAGGACCGGGTCGTCAAGTACTGTACCGCCTGTCCGGGACGGAACGCGGACCCGAGCACGACGCTCGCGGGGGCCGTCGACGAGGACGGCTTCCTCGGGACGCTTCCGATCCCGCCGGCTGGCGTCCAGAACCGGTCCCCCGTGGAGGTATTCGAGGCCGCGTGGACGTGGGCGAACCTCGAGTTCCTCGCCGAGGCCAGCGGCGTCTGCTCGCGCTGTTCGGCGGCGCTGACGGAGTCTGTCACCGTCTGCGAGGCGCACGACGCCGCGAACGGGCTCTGTGATCGGTGTGAGAACCGCCACGCGGTCCAGTTCCACGCCGACTGCCCGAACTGCATCAACGACCTCCACGGGCCCTTCGTACTGAAACTCGTCTCCCGGACGGAGCTGCTGGCGTTTCTCACCTCGCGCGGGCGCAACCCCGTCGCGCCCTCGCGCGGGTCGATCGCCGCGGTCGACCGCGTCCACATGGACTACGACGAGGCGGTGCTCTCGACCGACCCGTTCGAGGCCCGCTTCACGTTCTCCGCAGACGCCGACACGCTCACGCTGACGGTCGACGACAGCCTGGACGTGGTCGACGTCGAGCGGTGACTCTGTGGGCCGACGGTGACGCCCGTCGTCGGGCCGTCGCGGATCGTGATCGTAGCAGATCGGCTATCGACAGCGACGCCCACGAGGTCGAACGACCAGCGTTTCCGGTCGCTCACTCCGGTCGCTCCCGCAAAACCTGGACCAAAATGAATCCCGAACTACTCGCCCTGCGCGTCGACGACCGCCACGCCCGCCAGGTTGACGATGTCCTTCACCTCGTCGCCGCGCTGGAGCACGTGGACCGGTTTGTTCATCCCGACGAGCATCGGGCCGATGGCCTCGGCGCCACCCAGCCGCTGGAGCAGTTTGTAGCCGATGTTGCCGGCCTCGAGGTTGGGGAAGACGAGGACGTTCGCCGGTTCCTCGAGGTCGGCGAAGTCGTACGTCCCCGTGAGGATGTCCTCGACGACGGCCGTGTCGGCCTGCATCTCGCCGTCGACGGGGAAGTCGACCTCGGGGTCGTCGTGGAGCGCTTCGACCGCGGTGCGCGGTTTGCGGGTACCCTGGTTGTCGACCGATCCGAAGTTCGAGTACGACAGCAGCGCGGCACGGGGCTCGACGTTGAAGCTCCGGGCGAGCTGGGCGGTGTGTTTCGTGATCTCGGCGAGCACGTCGGCGGTCGGGTCGAGGTTGACGGTGGTGTCGGCGGCGAAGATGATCCGGTTGCGGAAGGTGAGCAGGTACACCCCGGCGGCGTACTCGGCGTCCTCGGCGGTGCCGATCACCTCCAGTGGGGGGCGGAGCGCCGAGGGGTAGTGGTGGGTCAGCCCCGTGAGCATCGCGTCGGCGTCGCCCTCCTCGACCATCACGCTCGCGAAGTAGTTGCTGTCGGTGCGGACGCGCTGGGCGGCCTCCGACCGCGTGAGCCCCTTGCGCTGGCGGAGTTCGTACAGCCGGTCGGCGTAGTGGTCCCAGTCGCCGTCGCGGGGGTCGGCGACGGTCGGCTCGAACTCGAGCCCGAGCCGCTGGGCCGTGCGTTCGATCCGTTCCTCCCGACCGATGAGGACCGGCCGAGCGATCCCCTGTTCTTCCAGCTGGTAGGCGGCGCGGATCATCTTCTCGTCGGTCCCCTCCGCGAGGGCGACGACCTTCGGGTCGGACTTGGCCTTGTTGAGGACGACGCGCATCATCTCGCGGGACTTGCCGAGGCGGGCCTCGAGCTGCTCGACGTACGCCTGGCGGTCGAGTTCGGTCCGCGCCGCGCCGGAGTCAACCGCCGCCTCCGCCACCGCCGGGGCGACCTCGAACAGGACGCGCGGGTCGAGCGGTTTGGGGATGACGTAGTCGGGACCGAACTGCAACGGACTGTCGCCGTACGCCTTGACCACGGCGTCGGGGACGTCCTGCCGCGCCAGTTCGGCCAGGGCACGGGCCGCGGCGAGTTTCATCTCCTCGTTGATCTCGGTGGCGCGGACGTCGAGGGCGCCGCGGAAGATGAACGGGAAGCCGAGCACGTTGTTCACCTGGTTGGGGTAGTCCGACCGACCCGTCGCCATGATGACTGTGTCGTCGCGGGCGGCCTTGGCGTCCTCGTAGCTGATCTCGGGGTCCGGGTTCGCCATCGCGAAGACGATCGGGTCGTCGGCCATCGACGCGATCATCTCCTGCGAGACGATGCCGCCAACCGAGAGACCGACGAAGACGTCCGCGTCGACCATGGCGTCCGCGAGGTCTCCGCCGGGGATGTCGCGGGCGTACTCGCGCTTGAACTCGTTGACCTCGTCCGCTCGGTCGGCGGTGATGATCCCGGTCGAGTCACACATCACGATGTTCTCGTGGCGTGCACCCAGCGACTCGTAGAAGCGCGCGGTCGCGATGGCTGACGCGCCCGCGCCGGAGAAGACGATGTCGAGGTCGGCGAGGTCCTTGTCGGCGATCTCGGCGGCGTTCAACAGCGCGGCCCCGGAGATGATGGCGGTGCCGTGCTGGTCGTCGTGGAAGACGGGGATGGACATCTCCTCGCGGAGGCGACGCTCGATCTCGAAGCACTCCGGTGCCTTGATGTCCTCGAGGTTGATCCCGCCGAACGTCGGTTCCATCGCGGCGATCGTGTCGACCATGTCGCCGGGATCCGTGAGGTCGAGTTCGACGTCGAACACGTCGATGTCGGCGAACCGCTTGAACAGCACGCCCTTCCCCTCCATGACGGGTTTCGAGGCCTGTGCACCGATGTCACCGAGACCCAAGACGGCAGAGCCGTTCGAGACGACGCCGACGAGGTTCCCCTTCGCCGTGTACTCGTAGGCCCGGTCGGCGTCGGCGTCGATGTCGAGACACGGCGCGGCGACGCCCGGCGAGTACGCCAGCGAGAGGTCGCGCTGGGTGTTCGTCGGTTTCGTCGTCGCGATCTCGATCTTGCCGGGCGGGTCTTGCCGGTGATACTCGCGAGAGTCGTCGTCCAATCCCATGCCGCGACCGTTCACCCCGATACGTAAATAGATACTCCTGTCTGTCGATTTTGCGTTCGACGACTGTCGAAGTCAGCGCTGGTCGTCCATCCCCAGCGGCGGACAGATGAGCTCCGAGACGGACCAGCTCAGCGCCGGAGGACGTCGTGGCGCTCCTGGCTCACGGTCCCCCAGACGTCTTCGACTTCGACCGTCGGCCACTCGCCCGTCGTCGTCAGCGTCTCGAAACCGTCGGCCGTGACGAGGCTGGTGTCCTCGCTCTTCGCGCCCTGTACGGTCGGGTTCCAGGCGTACGCCATCGGTTCGTGGACTCGTGGCCCGCTGTCGGGTGTGGCGATCCACTCCCTGCCGGCGTAGCCGGCGGCCCCGCCCTGGTGGTGGTTCCGCCACTCGCCGTCCCACCCGACGCTCGCGTAGGCCTCCTGTACGTCGGCGAAGACGTTGCCGGCACGACCGGCGCGCGTGGCCGCCACCTGCGTCGCCGCGAGCGCCGACGTCTCGATCCGGGCGGCCGCCGTGTGTCGCTCCGGGAGCCACCCGGGGGGGTCGAACGCGACCGTCCGCGTGAGGCTGGCGTACAGCCCGCCGCGCTGGGCCGTCACAGAGACGAGGGCGTAGTCGCCCAGTCGCGCTTCGGTGGGGGTGTAGTGGCGGTACTTCCCGGCCCTGTCGGCCCCGCCGACGAGCGCGACGGGCGACTCGATCCCGCGCGCGGAGAGCGCGACGCGGAGCGCGGCGGCGACCTCCCGTTCCGTGTCCTCCGGTTCGAGCGCCCGACAGATCCGCTCGACCGCCGTCGCCACCTCGTGGCCGAGGTCTCGATAGCGGTCGACGTCGGCGTCGGTCAACGGCTGTCGGAGCGTCGAGGCGTCGACCGACTCCCACCCCTCGACGTCGACGGCGATGTCGGCCGCGGCCGGCGTCGGCGAGCGGTCGGCGAGGGCGTCGGCGAGCGACCCCGCGTGCCACTCGGACGACTCGACGGCGAACGCGTCGGGGAGTTCCTCCTCGGCCAGTCGCTCGGCCTCGATGTCGTTCGTCACGACGCGCACCTCGTCGCCGTCGTACCCCGCGGCCGCGACGCCCGCCGGGGAGTCCCGGTCGACGACGTTGCTCGCACCGCCCGTGAGCCAGGCGAAGGAGTTGGGGCGAGCGAACCACACGGCGTCGAGGTCGCGCTCGTGCAGGTAGTCGTCGAGTCGCCGGGTCTTGACGTCGAGGTCGGATGCGGCGGGGGCGTCGGTCATACCCGTCGGTCGTCACGCCCGCGTATTGAATCGGGTGGTGTCGTCGAACCCTGCCGTCGGGACCCGGATCGGGTCGCCGTCTCGAGAGATCGAGAGGTCTCCTCGATAGATCGGGTAGTGTCGTCGAGACCGACGTCGGCGTCGAGCCGATCCCGCTCGGGTAGTGGCTCCCCACCCGCGGAGAGACAGAGTCAGGCATAAGTACGGACGGTCCCGAGTCCGAGGTAATGAGCCAGTATCGCCCCTCGTGGCTGTCGTTTCGGCGCTTCGCGGCGTTCACGACGGCCCTCGTGCTGACGCTCGTGATGCTCGGGGTCTACACCGCCGCGACCGGCTCCGGGCTGGCCTGCTCCGCGCAGTGGCCACTGTGTGACGACGGCCTCCTCCCGCAGACGATCCCGTCGTTCATCGAGTGGTTCCACCGCCTCGTCGCGATGGTGGCGGGCTTCTTCATCCTCGGAACCGCGCTCTGGTCGTTCTCGGCGGGGGATCGACGGACGAAGGCGACGGCGACGCTCGCGGTCGTCCTGCTCCCGCTCCAGATCTCCATCGGCGCCGTGACCGTGACGCTCAACGGTCTCCTCCCGCAGGGGTACTCTCCACCGACGCAGGGCGCACACCTGGTTGTCGCGCTCACCATCTTCACGGCGCTCGTGGTGACGACGCTCCGAGCCTACCGGAGCGAGTGGACGCGCCCCCCCAGACGTCGTGCCCGCAACGCCCTGCTCGTCGCACTCGGACTCCTGCCCGTGGCCGTCGTGCTCTCGCGGGTCGTCCCGGTGGTTCCGTACTCACCGGGCGCGCAGGCGGGTTTCTACGGGGTGTCGCTGACGCTCGTCGCCGCGCTCGTCGCGAGTGTCGTCTGGCTCGGGGGGACACCGGCGGCACGCTTCCGCCTGCCACTCGGCGGGGCGCTCGCGGCCGTCTTCCTCGCGCTGTTGCTCGGTCGCGACCTCGTGTTCTACACGCCCGTCTGGCGGCTGCTCAACGCCGCGCTGTTCGTCGTCGCCGGTGTCCTCGTCGGTGGTGTCGTCTGGGCGGTTCGTCGTCAGGACGCGCCGATCCGCAGGGATCGATCCGGCGTCTCCGGCGACCGGGTATCCGACGACTGAGTCTCGCGCCCGCTACTTCGGTCGCGGGGTGCCCGAACGGTGGATAATACACCCTTGGTCACGACTTCAGTGTATTAACTCTCGAGACTGTCTCTAAGCTCATCTGGTAAGCGTTAAATGTTCTCGGCCGTCACCGAGAAAGTATGGACCGACGAACGTACATCAAGCTCAGTTCCGTCACGGCCGCGGGTCTCGGACTCGCTGGCTGTACCGGAAGCGGCGGGAGCGGTGAAAGCAGCGGCGACGGCGAGAGCGGGAGTGGCGGCAGTAGCGACGGCGGAAGTGGGAGCGACGGCAGCAGCGGCGACGGCAGCAGTGAGGAGATGACGGAGGCCGAGACGACTGAGTCGGTCGTCCCCGAGACGGTCGTCATCGGCTCTGACATCCCGTACCGACCCTTCGAATACGAGACGGCCGCGGGCGAACTGAAGGGGTTCGACGTGGAGATCGCCCAGGCCGTCTTCGAAGAGCAACTCGGCGCGAGCTACGAGTTCAAGAAGACCTCCTTCGACACGATCATCCCCTCGCTGAACAACGGGAACTTCCGCGTGATCATGTCCGCGATGACGATCAACGACGAGCGCGCCGAGCAGGTCGACTTCTCGGAGCCGTACTTCACGGCGTACCAGACGATCATCGTCCGCGAGGACTCCGACATCTCCTCGAGGGAAGACCTCCGCGGTGCGGCGGTCGGTGTCCAGAAGGGGACGACGGGCCTCGGCGCGGCCGAGCAGTTGCAGGAGGAGTTCGACGGCGACCTCAACCTGAAGGAGTACGACCAGATCACGGGCGCGTTCGACGCGCTGATGAACGGGCAGGTCGACGCCGTCATCAACGACAACACGGTCAACGCCGAGTTCGTCAACAACCAAGAGGGCGTCCGGTTCGTCGAGGGCGAGGGTGCGGCCGCCGAGCAGGGCGAGAACGCCCCGCCGTACCTCACACTCACGGTGGAGAACTACGGCATCGCGTTCCGCCAGGACGACGACGCCTTCCGCGAGCGGGTCAACGAGGCGCTCGCCGCCATCCGCGAGGACGGCACGTACGAGGAGATCTACTCGAACTACTTCTCCGGCTGATCGACGCTGGCCCCGACCCTGACACCGACTCCGGTGTCGACGTCGGGAACCCTCTCACTTTTCACGTCACACCATAACACACCCAACAATGGCCGAATCATACTCGACCGACTCGGTGCCGGTGGAAGACCGGGTCGACGAATCGGTGATCAACGACCGGACGTTGAAGTACGCGGGTATGGCGGTGTCGAGCCTCTTCGCTATCGTCGTGGTCGGCCTCATCGGCTACATCGTCTACGCCAAGGTGAGCTTCGACCTTCTCATCACTATCTTCCCGCGGTTCGTCGACGCGTACGTCCTCGTCCTGCAGATATTCGTCGCGGGGAGCGTTCTCTCCGTCATCGGCGGGGTCTTCGTTGGCTTCATGCGGGTGTCGAACACGAGCCCGACCAAGACCGTCGCCAGAGCGTACGTCCAGTTCTTCCGTGGGACACCATTACTGTTCCAGATCATCATCGTCTACTTCGGGATTCCGGCGCTGTGGACCGGCACCTTCCCCATCCAGAACTGGGAGATTCCGGCGGCGATCATCGCTCTGACGCTCAACCACGCGGCGTACTCCGGCGAGGCCATCAGGGGTGGCATCGGTGCGGTCCCCGACGGCCAGCTGGAGGCGGCGCGCTCGCTCGGCATGTCGTACACCCAGGGGATGCGCGAGGTCGTCCTCCCGCAGGCGTGGCGCAACGCGCTCGCGGCCATCGGCAACGACCAGGTCATCCTCGTGAAGGACACCTCGCTCCTGACGGTGATCGCCGTGCCCGAGATCATCAGCGTCTTCCGGAGCGTCAACAGCGCGACGTTCGACCCGTGGACGCCCATCGTCCTCACGGCGGTGGCGTACCTCGGCATCACGCTCCCGCTGGGCTACCTCGTCGGCTACCTCGAAGACCGCTCGGACTGGGGTGGTGACCGCCGATGAGTCGAAGCCGACAGCGGGGTCGGGTCGAGGGCCAGGCACTCGTGGAGTTCGACCAGGTGGACAAGTACTTCGGCGACACCCACGTCCTGAAGGACGTCTCGCTCGACATCGAGGAGGGTGACGTCACCGTCGTCATCGGCCCGTCGGGATCGGGGAAGTCGACCCTTCTCAGATGCGCCAACCGCTTGGAGGAGATCCAGGGCGGGGAGATCCGTCTCGACGGCCAGTCCATCTCGTCTCCCGACGCCGACATCGACCGGCTCCGCCAGCGCATCGGGATGGTGTTCCAGTCGTTCAACCTCTTCCCGCACAAGACCGCGCTCGAAAACGTCACGCTCGCGCCGCGGAAGGTGCGCGGCGTCGACAAACAGACGGCCCGCGAGCGGGCCGAGCGCCTGCTCGACCAGGTCGGTCTCGGAAAGCAGAAAGCGTCGTACCCGAACCAGCTTTCCGGCGGCCAGCAGCAGCGCGTCGCCATCGCCCGTGCGCTCGCGATGGACCCGAAGGTGATGCTGTTCGACGAGGTGACGAGCGCGCTCGACCCCGAACTCGTCGGCGAGGTGCTCGGCGTCATGCGCGACCTCGCGGAGGACGGCATGACGATGATGGTCGTCACCCACGAGATGGGCTTCGCCCGCGAGGTGGGCGACCGCATCGTGCTGATGGCCGACGGCGAGATCGTCGAGACCGCCGCGCCGCAGAAGTTCTTCGACGATCCCGACACCGAGCGCGCGAAGCGGTTCCTCTCGCGGATGCTGTAGCCGGCCTCCCGATCCGACGTCCCTCGCGGAGACGTTCCCGAACTTCTATTCGCGATTGATAGTCAGGGAAGAAGACTTATATCGGCGGCTCCGCTCCCCCTCGGTGATGACACTCGCATCGACGCCCGACCGTCCCCACAAGGACCACGAGATCGGTTCGCCCTCCCTCACCGACGCGCGTCCGAAGACGGTGCTGTTCTGTGCGTGCGGCCGGGAGGCCCCCGCGGACGCGTGGCAGACGGAGCACGACGACGGCCGCTGGATCGTCGGGTGCCCCGACTGCGGCGAGACGCTGACCGTCCGCTGATCGCTGCGGGGCGGTACGCCTACGGTCCCGTGACGTGAGTGGGCCGTATGGAGACGGACGAACTCACCGAGACGCTCCGGGAGGCGGGGCTCTCGCCGTACCAGGCGGACGCGTACGTCGCGCTCCTCTCGCTCGGGTCGGCGGCGGCGGGCGACCTCGCGGAGGCGAGCGGCGTCCCCCGCCCCCGGATCTACGACGTCCTCCGCGACCTCGAGGCCGCGGGCTACGTCACCACGTACGAACAGGACCGCCTCTACGCGGAGGCCGTCCCCCCCGAAGCGCTCCGCCCCCTTCGCGACCGCATCCGGCAGTTCGAGTCGGCGCTCGACGAGATCGACGCCCGGTACCGGACGCCGGCGACCCGCGACAGCGACGTGACGCTCGTCTCGCAGTTCGATACGGTCTTCGAACAGGCGAGGCGCGACATCGACACCGCCGACCGACACGTACAGGCCGTCCTCACGTCCGCGCAGTTCTCGGACCTCCGCGAGGCGCTCTCCGACGCGTACGATCGGGGAGTCTACGTCCAGGTGTCGCTGCACGCGGCGGACGGTGAGACCACGCCCGACGCGGACGCGTTCGAGGGCGTCTGTACCGAGGCCCGTCGCCTCACCTTCCCGAAGCCGTTCCTCGTCCTGACCGACCGGCAACGGGTCAGCTTCTCCCCCAAGGGCCGGTCGATCGACGAGTACGGGGTGCTCGTCGACGACCGCGCGACGGCGTTCGTCTTCCACTGGTTCTTCCTCACGAGTTGCTGGGAGGTGTACGACCCGATCCACGCCGACTCGCGCGACAGTCTCCCGCTCGCGTTCGTCACGATCACGGACGCCGTCCGCTACATCGAAGACCTCGTCCACGACGACGCGACCGTCCACGTCGTCGTCGAGGGGTACAGCGTCCAGACGGGTCGTCGACGCACCGTCTCCGGCACCGTCGTCGACGTCGACTACCTGGGACACGCGGGTGACGGCGAGGAGGTGCCCTCGCTCGTGCAGCTGGCCGCGCGGGCGACGATCATCGTCGAGACCGAGCAAGGAACCGTGACGGTCGGCGGGGAGAACGCGCTCGCCGAGGACGTGAGCGCCGACCGGATCGTCGTCGAACGGATCGACCGCGACTGACGTGTCCGCCCGCCGAGACGTCTGTTACAACGGCTATTGTTAAGAAAACTGACAAGACTTATCTACCCGCGCGGCCTCTCTCGAGACGAGGATGACGATGAACCAGAACGACTCCCAGACCCAGACCCGAACCGAGAACGTGACCACCCGCCGCCGCGGCTTCATGAGCTGGTGGACTGCCGCCGGACTGGCCCACGGCGCCGGCGCGGGATAGCCACGACGAACCCACCGACCCGTGGTCCCGCTGACCGCGACTCCTCCGCTTTTCCCGATACCGACACCGACATGATCGCCGCTACCGACGTCCCTGCCTCCGTCACTGTCGCGGTCACCGTTCCAGCCGCTGTCGCTGCCAGCGTCAGTCTCGACCCACTGCGAGCGTTCGTTCGGCTCGAACGGTGCAGTGGTGGGTGCAGCGTACTATAGCGGCCGGTGCCGAGCACTGCACCAGTCGGTCCCGAGTTACGGTACCAGTCAGTCCCGAGCTACGGAACCAGTCGATCCCCAGTACTCCAGCGATCGGTGCACGCTACCGACCACCGGCATCACTACGCGCGGCCGCCGACAGTCACGGACGGTGCTCGACGGCGTCCCCACGTTCTGGCTCCTCCCCGTGGGGTCCGACGCTAGTCGTCCTCGTCACCATCGTCGCCGTCGCCGTCGTCGCCGTCGCCACCGCCGCCGTCGGCGACCGCGTCCGAATCGGGATCGGCGTCCGCGTCAGCGTCCATGTCGCCGTTGGACCCCCGTGACCCGGCCGACGACGAGGAGTCGTCGACCGCGACGACGTCGACGCCGCGGAACTCGAACCGTGCCCCACCGTCGGTCCCGTCTCGGACCGAGACGGTCCAGCCGTGGGCGTTCGCGATGCGCTTGACGATGGCGAGACCGAACCCGGTTCCCGCCCGATCGGTGGTGAAGCCGGACTCGAACACCTTGACGTGGCGGTTCTCCGGGATCCCCGGGCCGTCGTCTTCGACGAAGAACCCGAAGACGCCGTGTTCGTCCTCGAGGGGACCGACCCGGACGGTCGGGTCGGGCCCGGCGTGTTCGAGGGCGTTGGCGAAGAGGTTCTCGAACAGCGCACTCAGGCGCTCCTCGTCGGCGTGAACCCGTGGGAGCCCCTCGTCGAGGACGTACGAACCGCCGTCGAGGCCGACGGTCAGCGCCGCGGCCTCCGTGACGTCGACGAGCGACACCGCCTCGGTGGTGTTGACGACGCGTCCTTCCCGGGCGAGTCGTAGCATGTCGTCGATGAGCCGCCGCATCCGGTCGTGGGCCGTCCTGATCCGCTCGAGGCTGTCGGCCTGTTCGTCCGTCGCGGACTCCTCGACGAGCGTGAGGTACCCCTCCGCGACGTTCAGCGGGTTACGGAGGTCGTGCGAGACGAGTCGAGCGAACTCCCGCAGCCGTTCGTTCTGTTCGCGGAGGCCGTGCTCGGCCTCCTTCTGCTTCGTCACGTCGCGGACGGCACAGACGAAGCCGCCTCCCTCGAGATCCGTCAGCGACTTCGACTTCGGGAACGTCGATCCATCGTCGCGGAGCCCGACCGACTCCCCGTGCCAGCTCCCCTGTTCCCTGAGCGCCGGCAGGATCTGGAGGTACATCCGCTCGTTCTCCTCCGGCGGATTGATGTGTTCCCACGACGTCCCGATCAGTTCCTCCCGGTCGTAGCCGTACAGTTCGGCGTACGCGTCGTTCACCTCGACGAACTTCCCGTCGGCGTCGACGACCGCGATCCCCTCCTCGACGGCCTCCATCGCGAGCGCCTGCAGGTCGCGCTCGGCCTCCGCCCGGCGGCGAGCCACCGCGGCCTCGATCCGTGCGGCGAGGATCTGGTGCCCACCTGTCACCGACTTGCGGACGTAGTCCGTCACGCCCGCGGAGATCGCCTCACTCGCGACGTCCTCGTTCCCGTGGCCCGTGTAGATGATGAACGGGACCTCCGCGTCGTGTTCCCGCACCGCTTCGAGCAGATCCAGTCCGTCGAGCTCGGGCATCTCGTAGTCCGAGACGATGCAGTCGATCGGGTCGTCGGCGTCCTCGATGGCGTCGAGCACCGCCGTGCCGGACGGGACGCCACGGACGCGAAAGTCGGGGGTGGTCGTCTCGAGCAGGCGCACGGTCGTCTCACGCATCACGTCGTCGTCGTCGGCGACGAGAACGTGGATCGTCGATCGCCGCGCGCCGGTTGCTTCCCCTGCGATCCGTTCCCCCTCGGTCATACTCGATTGAATTCAGTTATCAGGCCACGGTAATAAGTCGTGTGCATCCAGAGATCACCGGCGATCGGCCGTCCGTGTCGTCGCGGGCTCAGGTGAAGTCGAACAGACCCGACTGACCGTCGTCACGATCCGCGTCGGTCGAATCAGTCTCCCCCTCGTCGGTCTCGTCGGCCTCTGTCGCGTCGGCAGTTTCGCCCGCCTCTGTCGCGTCGGCAGTTCCGTCGGCCTCGGTCGCGTCGTCGGTGAGGGCGTCGAGCGTCGTCGCCGACGACGCCGTCTCGTCGTCGGCCGCCGCGTCCGACCCCGACTCCGCGTCCGCCCGGCGCGTGAAGGCGTCACCGGCGTGTGCCTCGATCTGCTCCTCGCGGCGTTCCTCTGCGTCGGCGACGATCCCCTGCACCTTGTTCGTCGACTCGCCGCTCCCCGTCACGTACGCGACGTGCGAGGCGTCGAAGTCGTACCACGCCGCCATCTCCACGGTGAGCTCGCGAGGTTTGCAGTGGTGGGTCATCACCTGCAGGAGCGGCAGGACCTCGCGGCGGGCAGTGGCGACGCTCACCCCGGCCGACTCGGCGATCCGTTCGGTGACGGCGTCGCGCGTGGCGTCCTTCGTCGACCGCCACGGGGCTCCCCCGTACCGGGTCCACCCGCCGCGCGTCCGGTCCCGCGAGGCGGCGACCCCGGCGGAGACGTTGTCCGTGACGTACCGCCAGTAGCGGTACTCCTGGGTGGCACGGACCCGGCCGAGCCACCGATCGGCGTTCGCGAGGAACTCGTACGCGCGTGCGAGCTCCGCGCCCTCGTACACCATCGACACCTTGTCCTCGATCCACGCGGTGAGGTCGTCGGGCGTCTCGTCCGTGTCGTACGCGGTCCGGAGCGCCGCCTCGGAGGTGTCCTCCTTGAGCACGCTGTCGAGGAACGAGAAGACGTTCACTGTCCGGTCCCGACCGCCGGAGGTGACGTCGTCGAGCGTGAGCGACGACTGCCCGCCGACGGAGCTCTGGAGGTCTCTGACCGCCGACCGCAGGTCGCCGTCGTTCGACTCGGCGATCCGCTGGAGCGCCTGTTCTTCGAACTCCACGCCCTCGCGCCGACAGATGTCGCGCAACGCGGGCACGATCGACCGCGCCGAGACGTCGCGGAACTCGATCTCCCGGCACGCGTTGCGCATCCCCCGCGACATGTCGTAGTAGTCGTTGGCGATGAGGACGATGGGCTGGTTCGCCTCCTTCAGGAGTTTCGTCACCGCCTGTTTTCCCCCGTAGTCCTTCTGGTAGTGGATGTTGTCCGCCTCGTCGAGGATCACCAGCTGGCGTCCTCGGTCGCGCTGCCCGCGCGTCGACGCGTCCGTCGCCCCCGCGAGCGTCGTGTTCATCGCCGCCCGCCCGGCGAACCGCTCGATGACGTCGGCCGTCCGCTGGTCGGACGCGTTCAGCTCGACCGTCTCCCACCCCCTGTCCGCGGCCAGCGCGTGCGCCGCGCTCGTCTTGCCGACGCCGGGGCTGCCGTGGATGACGACGGCCTCCCGGTGGTCGTCCCACGTGTCGGCCCACTCCTCGAACTCGTCCCGGGCGCTGTCGTTGCCGCGTACCTCCGACAGGGTCACCGGGCGGTACTTCTCCGTCCAGTCGGCCATTACGGGAGGAAGGGGTGAGGCGGGTTTAGTGGTTGCGGAGGGCTACTCCTCGGCCACGCTCTGGAGGTCCAGACGGGGGACGAAGCCTTCGTAAGCCCCATCGCTGGAGACGACGGTGTCTCCATCGGATTCGACGAGATGGAGTGCGTCGAAGGGAGTGAACCCGTGATCTTCGACGTACGTGGCGGCCGCGACGACCGTATCCACGTCGCCGCGAACGTCCACGAGCTTTGCGGCGTTCGTGACGACTCGTTCCGTGTCTCGGCCCTCGCGGTACGCGACCAAGAGCAGTTCGATGAGCGTGAACTGCGACGTCCACAGCTCGTCTCGGTGGGCGCGATACACCGCCTCGGCGGCGTCACCGAGCCAGTCATCGTCTTTGATGAGTGCGAGAAGGAAGTCGGTCTCGGCGTACATTCAGCGTCCGGCCTCGTCCAGCGCCGCTTCGCGGGCTTCCTCGCGAAGTTCACTAGCCGTCTTCTCGACATCCGCAAACTCCTCCCGGAGCGCGTCGAGAGGGTCGTCCGCGACCGGAATCAACTTGATTCCGTCGTGAAGTTGGACGATGTGGTAGTGGTCACCGTATCGTTCTCGCATCTCCTTCGGGAGCGTCAGACGCCCCCGGTCGTCTAGTCTCGCGTCCGACATACACCGACGTATGATGGGTAGAGACAAGAATATTCCCCATATCTGCAGATACACCCACCGAAGGCGTCGCCGGGTGCGGTAGGTCATCACCTCGTGGGTGACCAGTCGTTGAACGGCGACCCAACATGTTTACACACAACGTACACACGACTTCGCCAACGTCTCCGTCCAGTCGGCCATTACCAGTGGAAGGCGGGAGGGAGGGTTAGTGGTTCCGGACACCGGAGCGGTCGGGCGACGCGTCGAGTGGCCTCCAGACGGTTGGACTGCCGAGCCCTCACGTGCGGCTCACCGGCGTACAGCGACCGCTCGGTCGGCTGGCTCCCCCGTAGTAGCGACACCCGTCTGATCGAACGCCCTCGACAGAGCCACGCTATCGAGCCCGCTCGAACGGATCAGAGCTGGCGACGGCCGTGACTCGCTTGCTCACGGGCTCGTGTCGATCGACGGTGCGACTCGATCCGATAGCCGTCGAACGGGACCGGGGTGGATTTATCAGGTCGGCTGTCGTCCGGGTGACGTATGTCCCGCGCAGAACCGATGGACGAGGCCGAAATCGACGGGTTCCTCGGGAACGAGGGAACGGGCACGCTGGCGTTCGCCCAAGAAGACGAATCGTACGCAATTCCCATCTCGTACGGGTTCGACGCCACGGACGGGACGTTCTACTTCCGCCTGGCGTTCCACCCCGACAGCGAGAAACGAGCCTTCCTGGGACCCGACAGTACGGTGTCGTTCGTCGTGAGCGAGGAGACCGACGAGGGCTGGCGGAGCGTCGTCGCCCGTGGTCACCTCCGCGAGACCGGCGAGGCCGCCATCGACTCCAGCGTCGTCGAGGCCATCCGCCGGGTCAACATCCCCTTCTTCACCGTCTTCGACCGGCCCGCGCGCGACCTCGACTTCCAGCTGTTCAGGCTCCGACCCGACGAACTCACGGGGCACAAGCAGACCTGAGGTCGGTCGACGCGACCGATCGCGGCACGGCTCCGGACTGACCGATGTCTCCCGACAGCGCCCGCCAGGTGGCCGGTGGGCGTCGATCGGCTCGAACGCGACGCGGTCCACGTCGGGCGTCGCCGGAAGCGGGGTTCGCGTCGGGTGATGCTCGGGCCGGGGTCCACGCTGGTGTCGAACACCGAGAATCACCCACCGGCTTTTGACGCACCGGGACGTATCTCTCGTATGACCGATCCTCGCTCGATCGAGATGGACGACGAAGCGCGAAACGAGTTCCTCGGCACCGGCGGGACCGGCGTCGTCTCGTTTCCGACAGACGCGGACGACGCACCGTACTCTCTGCCGGTGTCGTACGGTTACGACGAGGCCGACGGCGACTTCTACCTCCGACTCGCGTTCGGTCCCGAGACGGAGAAAGACGGCGTCGTCGCTGACCACGCCTCCGTCTCGTTCGTCGTCTACGACCAGACGGACGAGGGCTGGCAGAGCGTCGTCGCGACCGGCCGTCTGGAGGAGGTGACGGAGGCGGCGATCGACTCCGACGTGGTGCAGGCGATGCGCCGGGTGCACATCCCCCTCGTCGACGTGTTCGGCCGCCACCCCCGGGAGCTGACGTTCCGCTTCTTCCGACTCTCGACCACGGACATCTCCGGTCGGAAGGAAGCGCGGAGCGCCGACTGAGTGGTCACGGCCGGCTCGCGGACGGAGGGCGGCGGTCCCGCCGAGTCACCGACTCGTCGGCCCGTCGGGGAGGAACCCCGAGACGAGGTCGCCGCCGAAGAGCACCGCCTCGGGGTCGTTGAGCGTCGTCGACTCCTCCAGCGGGTCGCCGGCGACGACGAGCAGGTCGGCGTCCGTTCCCGGTTCGAGCGTCCCACAGCCGTCGAGACCGACCGTCTCGGCCGCGGTCTCGGTCATGGCGGCGAGCGCTCCCCGCGGGGAGAGACCGTGTTCGATCATGAACGTGATCTCCGCGGCGTTCGAGCCGTGGTAGTTGAACGGCGTGCCTGCGTCGGTCCCGCCGGCGATCCGCACACCCGCGTCGACCGCCCGGGCGAACGACTCGAGGTGGGCCTCGTAGATGTGGTCGGTCTTGCGCGCCGAGTCGGCCGTCGCCCACTCGACGTTGCGGACGATGTAGTGCGGGGCCGAGAGCGTCGGCACCAGGGTGACGTCCTCGGAGACGAGCAGCTCGATCGCCTCGTCGTCGAGAAAGGTGCCGTGTTCGATGGTGTCGACGCCGGCCAGCGCGGCCGCCTTCGCGCCGTCGGCGCCGTGGACGTGCGTCGCCGCGTGCAGGCCGTGGCGGTGTGTCTCGTCGACGAGCGCGTCGAGTTCGTCGTCCGTGAGCGCGACGCGGTCGGGATCGGTGCCGGGCGTCGTCACCCCACCGGTGGTCATGAACTTGATGAACTCCGCGCCGCGTTTGACCTGCTCGCGGACCGCCTTCCGAGCGTCGACCGGGCCGTCGATCTCCCGGCCGAGGTGGTGGCCGTGCCCGCCGGTGATCGTGATCGAGCGGTCGTTCACGACCATCCGTGGGCCGGGGACGTCGCCACGGGTGACCGCCCGCTGGAGGTCGAGGTCGACTCCCCGGGCGGCCATCACGCGCGTGCCGGTGACGCCCGACTCCAGGGTCTTCCGGGCGTTTCGTGCCTCGACCAGCGCGAGTTCGGCGTCCGACAGTTCGACGACCGACTCGACGCTCGTCTCGCCCGACAGCGAGAAGTGGACGTGGGCGTCGACGAGTCCCGGCATGAGCGTCCGCCCGTCGAGGTCCACGATCCGTTCGTCGGACCGTGGGCTGAGGTCTCCGACCGCGTCGATCAGCCCATCTGCGACCCGGAGGTCGCCCTCGTGGTCATCGGTACTGGACAGGAGACGGGCGTCGCGCAACAGCATCTACCGCCCGTCGGAGTGGGACGGGTATGAATGTGTGTGAATCGACTCCAGGCGTCTCCGCCCGAGGTCAGAGCGATCGGGCGACCATCTCGCCCCAGTGCTCGAACCCCCACCGACCGTAGAAGGCCCGCGCCCGGTCGTTCTCGCGGTCGACGTCGAGCACCAGTCGGTCGAGCGGGGGGTCCTGCGCCCGCGCACAGTCGAGCGCCGCCCGCATCAGGTCGTCGGCGATCCCCGTCCCGCGGGCCGGCGGGTCCAGATACACCTCGTTCAACACGGCCGCGTCCCAGATGTACGCCAGTGACGCCGGGAGCACGAAGACGTACCCGATGGGCCCCTCCTCGTGAGCCGCGACCTGGACACAGTCGGGGTCCTCGTCGACGCACCGCCCGACCCACGCCAGCCACTCCGTTCGGTAGTCGTCGGTGAGTTTCTCGGCGTAGCGTGCGCGCTTCTCGTCGCCGCCGGTCCCGTCGCCGAGTCCGAGTTCGAAGCCGCGCTTGAGCGACCAGAGCTCGTCGGCGTCGTCCTCGCGGAACGGTCGGACCGTCGTCGTCTCGTCGGTCATGCACCCTGTTCGTGTCGCGCCCAACTGAAGCGTTCGTTCTCCGGTCGTGGTGCTCCCGCGTCCGCCACCCTCGTCGCCGACCGACTTTCGTGTTGATTTCGTCATCAAGTCCACCAGACAGCGAAGGTTTCGAGCCGTGATTCGGCGATGGGGAGCGTCGCGTTCGAGATCGTATTTGAGACCCCGAGGGTTCCATCATCTTATATCACGAAAGATACGTTCAGTGGGATTCCGATGTTCGTAGCGGCACACGCGAAATCGGAGGCCGAGTCAGTCGAGTGTCGCCTCGAGGTGCGCGGCATCGTCAGCGAGAAAAGTGACGTTCGCTACTTGCTGTTTCTCTCGAAGCTCGCGGAGACCCATTGCCGTGAATTGCGTTCTTCGCGTCCGAAAGGGCCGAAAGTGGAGGAATTAGTTTACGCCGGGATGAACGCTGCAAACAGCCAGTCTGTGTCCATTGTCGAGAATCACCGTCTCGTCAACCGCGATCTAATTCGGATCTCATCGATGTCGGGCCGTAGATCGACCTTCCGTATCCAGTCGTGAATCGCGGTTCGACTCCGGCCGGGCACCCAACCGTTCGATATTCTTTTGTATCACCGATTTTCAATTCGCAAGATAGAATTGACTAGCCACTTCAATTGCAAACTCTATGTATCCGTTCTCGCGCCACAGACGCAGAGCCGATCACTCGGTATTTCGGCTGAAGCGGTTGAATTCGGGTACAGACCGTTAGAACTTCAACCGCCCCCTTCCTGACTTAATACGACCAATTCCTCCGCCCGGGGCTTGATTTTCGCCGCTATCGATTTTGAACTCACACAGTTCAAGAACGATCGCTGATCTCCATCACAGTTCAACGTGCGCATCAACGTGCACATCAACGACTTATACACCTCATGAGTGGGCAGTCAGCAAACTGTCCCGAATCTCTTGATCTGTTCGCACCCACTAAACACGTCTAAGGTCGCACCAAGCGCTCAACGGTTGAACACCGGTCAAGGCGATTCTAAGTCTGACCGTGGTCACATTTAATATCTTCTATGACAGTTCACTAACCAAAGTGAGTGTTCAATTGTTCATACTACAACGACTGGCAACGATTGTGACGGGTATACAAAATAGTCAACATACGATTCAACATGAACCCGGAAATTTCACGTCGTGACATATTAGGCATGTTCACCCTCTCAGGAACGAACGTATCGCTTGATCCACAGAGACCCAACACTCAACAACCGATCGATCACACACGGAGACAATCTTTCGGAGATAGTCCAGATATCTCCGCAGATTCAGCGACGTTCGAAGCTAGAACCGACAAACAAACTGTCGAACCGGGTGAGAGATTTAGGGTTTCTTTCTCGTTCACCGATCCGGATGCTGAATCGTACGAGTCGTACGAGAGTTTTACAATTAACCCATTTAATTGTGAAGGAATACCGGAAAGTTGGGGGATTGTCGGTGGACACAATGATAATTTAGCTTGGACACCTCCAGGCCCGTTTAGATGTTCGGGGTGGCTTGGTGATTTTTTTAATCCCAATAGATCGTCTGTCGAGCCATATATAATATTCGAACTCGAAGACCCGTTATCAGGGTCAACCACCATCGACGCCAGTGTCGAATATCCAGACGGTTTCATTATTGACTCAGTGACGATAAATGTAGATACACCAACCCCGACCCCTACTCAAACCCCGACCGAAACCTCCCGTCCCACGCCGACAGCAACGGCATCGCCAACACCGAAAGTTACTGTAGACAGGACGACATCGACCGGTGCCCCTGCTCAGGTCAACGATCGATCAGGCTCACGTTTGACGCCGACCGTAGATGACGGAATCCTTGTTCGAGTGATCAGAAGCCTTCTCGCGGTTGAGGCGCTGGTCGCCGTCTCAACTATTGGAATCGTGTTGTTGATCGTGAAACTGTGGGAGAATCGACAAAATCGACAGCAATGAGCCACATGCCGATGATCAATCTCGCCTGGTCGTCTTTTTTTGCCGGTGGTGTCGTGACCCTCCTGTATATTGTCGCCCATCACGAGAATCACCTCCAGCGCACGCCCGTATCGGTGGTTCTGATCTCGATCTTCTTTTTTGCTGGTCTTCTTCAGCTGCCACCACTCCAATCAAGTCTTAGATGGATCCTCACGTTGGTGGCGTTCGCAGCGCCCGTCGCACTCAGCGTAATCGCCATCAGGGAGTTGATCAGAACCCCCCGAATAGACGAATGATCCCGTTCCAAATCTCGGCTTTCATTGAGGTGCTGCCCCCATGGCTCCCGCCAGTGGCGATGGCTGCTGGATTCTTTCTGCTGCTCGTTGGACTGATAGACGAAATCCTCTACGGGTACTTCGGACACTGGGCGGAGTACAACCGACCAGTGATGCTAGCTGTGAGCGTGTTTTTCACGGTGAGTATCGGGGGAGCTGGTTATCAGACGATCCACGCACAGCAGTTGACGTTGCTGTTCGCGCTGATGACCTTCATCGGTGGTCGCCTCATTCAAGGGGCGGTTGCTGCACAGTTGGGACAAAAGCTAATCAATAGCGTGCTATCAGGGTCATCAGGCTCTGGAAGAACCGTTAACCAGATCGTCGGTCACATCGTGTCATCGATACGACAGCGGGCGATCCTGCTTCTCGTCTCAGGAACGATTGTAGTCTACACCGGTGCGAGTATTACCGTGGTGGTTCTGTTCAACACCGGCGGGACGCGTGCCGTGGTCGAACGTTTCTGGCTGGGGATGTTCTTCCTCACCATGGCCGAATTGGCGTACGACTTCCGGAACTTCGCACACCGGATCTCTTGGATCGCCGCAATCGGTCTTATGATTGCGACGGCTGGAGCGTTCCTGCACAGTCCGGCTGGTTTCTCGAATCTAACTGTCGTTTTAACCCCGTATCTCAGCAATCCGATCCCGGATTGGATGCGACTCCCACTGGGCACAATCGGGTTTGTGTGTGGGGTCGTCCTCTGGGCGACGTTCTATATCCGATCCGTCAAAGCGGCACACGAGGACAACACGGCCCCGGACGCCCGTTGAGTGTTGCAGACTGCTCACGGGGCCGCCAGCAGCGGCACGAGTCACCATCGTCGATCCGGGTTCACGGTCTCTTCGTTCGATCAGACCGCTCCCTCGCGTAGTCGCCGTACAAACAGCATGAGTCCACCGCCTCCGAAACCGAGGATGCCCAATATCGCAAACGCAAATCGGTATCTCGCGGGAATGATCGGGAACGAGAGCAAGCAAATGCTGCCCGCAAGGATGATATACCAAGTAGTCCAGTTGTCTGCCGTTCCGTCCCGCGTCTCGTATCGGTTCAGGACGACGAAGCCACTCATCAGTGCGAGTAGGACTAGGAGACCGAGAGGGGCTGCAAGGAGGTCAAGCCACTCGTTCGCTGAGTTAACTGACTGCGAGCGCATGCGAGCCACTTGTGCTGCCGCTGGGATTACAACAAATTGGAAGACGAAACTCCCGACAATCCAGTAATGCTCATGCGTCACAGATTGATCGTCGACGCGGCGTGTTCGCCGTGCGATCACCCAGCCGAGGCCTACGACGAGTGGCCAAAGGAGTGCGAACGCGACCAAACCAAGCAGTCGGTACTCCGGTGTGCTGACGAGCACTCCGGTTCCCAGCACGGCCAAGACTCCCACGCTTGGGAAGATGGTCACCCCTGGTACCCGGGAGGGTGGCTCGCCGTCCGTCGTGTCGCGCTCCTCCCGCTCGTCCAAGAAGTACGGGAGCCGCCGAAATTCTCGAATCCAGGCCCAGAAGGCGAGTAAACCCATCACCGGCACCATTACCGCAATCCCGAGCAGATACCAGAAGGCTAGCAGTGCTTCAATATCATGTTGCAGGAGAGTCGCAGGGAGTGAGGGGACTGCCTCGATCACGTTCAGCCACAACGCCGGGAGAAGCGTCAAGAGTGTCCCAGAAAACAGTATACCCATAAACCCAAGCGAGATCAGCAGTAGCCCCTCAAAGCTCCGCAGTGCGTTCTCTAAGGTACCCACCAGAAACTTCTCGATGTCGAATCTTAGTGCTCGAATCCGGTCTTCGCTCGGTCCGATCGAGAGTCGAGAGAAAACCGCGCTTGCCAGTGCCCACCCGAAAAATACGAGATCGGGAAACGGATACGCTGAAATAAGAATGCTTGATAGTAGCCCGCTCAGTGCCACGGGGAGGGCTAGCAGCATTCCACCTACCGTCAGAAACAGTGCGGCAGCAAGAAGGCCACAGAGGCCGTCTCGTTCGAGCTCAGCCTCGATCTCGCCGATCACATCTTGTGCCGGCAGAATCCGGTCCACCAGCTCCGGTAACCGCCCGCGTGGATTCAGCACTGTCCATCCACGGACGAACGAGAGATACCACACGAGCAACCAGCTAGTGGTGAGGTAGGCCACGATCAGTACAACGACACCAACCCCTATCGAGTCACGAACGATATACTCGAACACCACGCCATGTACTACCGCACCCCCAGCGAATATCGTTTTAAACTCTCGGTCTATCTTGGCAAGGACAGCACCAGAGCCGTATGCCAGCGGTGCAAACGTGTAGAACACGACCGCAAACACCAGCCAGGTCGTCGCCGCTGTGACTATTTGAGAACCAACCACACCTCCCCAGAGGGAGATCAGTGGAACGAGGAAGTCTCCCCAAGAGCCAGTGAGGAGGTCAAGAATCGAAGCTCCACCGACCCAGAATTCTGGCATTCTGAGCCATCGCCTGATCGCGATGGTCATTCGAGTCTAGTAGTTTACAAGCCTTTGTATTTCAATGTCGGTGGTAGTTCTGTTACGGGACTGGCACCAGAGATGAACTGCGCGGTGCAAGCTACCGTATCGAGAATTCTTCCGACCGTTGAATCGTTATCCGAGTCCGTACCGAAGTCGTTCAGTCTGCTGAATGTGGGCCTGCTGATTCACCGGGCCGATTTATTGATCTTGATGTAGTGCGGGGCGCCGGTTGGCGTCTACGGTCAACGGAAGCGACGGTCCACCCGTCCTTATCGACGGTTGTCGCCCGGCAGTCATGCCACGGCGTCGTCGCCCTCGTGCGTCACGTGGGGCTGGCGACGATTCCCCCGTCGACGACGAGATTGTGACCGGTCACGTACGAGGCGTCCTCGCTCGCCAGGAACGCCGCGACGTTCCCCACATCCTCGGGTTGGCCGATCCGTCCCAGCGGAACGGCGTCAGCGAATTCGTCGGCCGTATCCTCGTCTTCGACCGTCGCCGCGGTCTCGATGATCCCCGGGTTGATCGCGTTCACCCTGATCCCATCGGCCGCGACTTCGACCGCGAGCGCTTTCGTGAGGTTCGTCACGCCCCCTTTCGTGGCGCAGTACATCGAGGTGTCGCGGAACCCGTACAATCCCGCGATCGAGGAGATGTTGATGATACACCCGCCATCGGGCTGGTCCCGCATCACGTCGATAGCGGCCTGACAGCCGAAGTAGACCCCGTTCAGGTTGATACCACACAACGACTCGAAGTCGTCCAGTGAGACGTCTTCGACGGGGAGCTTTCGGTCGATGCCGGCGTTGTTGACCATCACGTCGAGGGACCCGAACGCGTCGACGGTCCGAGCGACCGTGTCGCGGATATCCCCGATCGACTGCACGTCACACTCGACGAACTGCGCCTCTCCGCCGCGCTGGGTGATCCGCTCGTGTGTCGGTGTGCCACCCAGCCGCGGGTCCTCCCGAACGTCGGCGATGGTCACGCTGGCACCTTCACTCGCGAGCCGGGTTGCGATCGCTCGGCCGTTACCCGACGCGCCGCCGGTTACCACCGCAGCCACGTCCTCGAATCTGTTTGACATCGCAGTAAGCCCCATGACAGCGAGTGGCAAAAGCGTTCTCGGGGGCACGAGCGTCGTCGGGTCAGCGCCGTGACCGGCGTCGCGCACGGGTGTGCAGCGCATCTGCGAACGGGAGGTGGCCGCGAGATAGAGAACACGTTCCCCGTGTGAGACCGACTACGGGCGGGACTCGCCGATCTTCCTCGGGGTACGTTTCGAGGTACGACCTCCGTTCCGAGGTACTGTCTGATATATGTCATTAGCGATCGTCCTCTCGGGTGTGTCGAACGCGACCGAATCCGGAGGCTCGTACGGACCGGGCATGAACGCAATCGGCGGGAGTGGCGACTGTTCGCATCCACGGGAGGCTCTGAGTCTCGTGTCGACGAACGGAATGACCTACTACTACAGGTGTGCCGACTGCGACGCGGTGGTGATCGTGTGGAGGCGATAAACCGTGTCAACGGTGACCAATGGATCGTCGGTGACAACCGATTAGCGGTGGATGAACGCCGATGGACCGTGGGTGACCACCGACGGCTCGTACGCACGACTACCACTCCGATCTGACGTTCGGTTCGAGGTAGTACCGCCCACGATACCACCTCTCCGCCCCGGTATTGCATGAGTTATATCGATGCGGTTCGAGGCTCGAATCGTGGTCAGAACTGTCTGGCGGGATTCGATTCGCGTCCCGTCCCACTCCGATCTCGCGAGCAGGCTCCTCATCGTGTCGACGCGCTCGTCGGCCGTAGCGAACCCGCTCCGATTCTGGTCGTCGGGGTTTCAGTCGCTCGGGACTTCGAGCCACTGCCAGGCACTGTTCGCGTTTACCACGAGCGTTGTTCAAATCATTGATAATATTTATCGCCACACGAGACAGCATACTCCCATGACCCGGCCAGGTTCCACGAGTAGTCGTCAGTACACCCGGAGCGACAGGAGGAGGAGTGAGCCGAGAGATGTGTGAGTACGAAGATCTGGACTGGAAGCGTGAGTGGCACGGTCTGTGGTCGGTCCTCAGCTGCAAGTGGACGTTCCACGTCATCCGACTCCTCCTCATCGACGACCACGGGTTCAACGAGATCAAACGAGAGCTCGACGGGATCACCGCGACGATGCTCTCGCGGCGGCTCAAGCAGCTCGAGTCGGAAGGGATCCTCGAGCGGGAGGTCCTCGACACGAGCCCTCCGTCGACGAGGTACTCACTGACGGAGACCGGTGAGGAGCTCGCGGAGATCCTCAGGCAGGTCGAACAACTGCGGCCGCTTTCCGACGATGAGTGAGCTGCATCCGGCCTCCGGTGGGTAACCATGCACGAACACAGCAGAACCACGCGACAGACCGCACTGGACGGGGAGACTGCAGTTCTCGTCTTCCCCTCGGAAAACGCGGGCTCCTCCGTCCTCGACCAGTCGTCCGACACCGCGTGTGTCGTCTCCGAGGGGAAACATCGACACTGGTACACGGTCGCCGTTCGCCTGCGCGGCGAGGCCGGCTTCGACGACCTGCAGCCGGAGGGCGGCGAGTTCGACGACGTTCTCCCGTTTCACGCTCACGGCTACGACGTCCTGTCCGATACTGCGCTCGTCGAGCAACTCGAGGCGCGAGGCATCCGTCGACTCGTTCTCTGTGGCGGACGGACGAACCACGAGGTCGCATCGACCGCCCGGTCCGCGCTGACCCGCGGATACGAGGTCACGGTCGTCGCCGATACGATGTTCGCCGGTCGAACCAGGACTCGAGACGGCGCCTGTTCGCCTCCACAGGACGTCCACGCACTGACGCTCGCGACACTCGACCGGCTCGGTGCGACAGTCACCTCCGTACGGGGGGTAGTGACGGAGTCGTACGAGTCGCTGGTCTCCGAGTACCTCACTGCACTGTACACTGATTCGGTGGGTGAGGCCGATTTCGTTCAGGCACCGCCGCTTCCGACACCCTCCATTCACCCGACGGCCGCGGCGCTCGTCGTCGTCAACGTTCGAGAGGAGTATCCAGCGGCGGAGTTCGGGGACCGAAACAACAATCAGGCAGAGCTGCAGATCGAACGGCTCGTCGACGCGTGGCGTGCACGTGGCCGGCTCGTCCTCCACACGGCTCATCCACCTCGTTTTCTTCCGGACGATCCTGTTTTGCAGGGATCTACCGTTCGACCGGTGGCCGACGAACCCACCATCGAGGCAGCGACAGCGGACGCCTTCGTACGCACGAAACTCGACGACATCCTTCGGTCGCGTGGCATCGAACAACTGGTGTTCGTCGGGGTCCCGCTCCAGGAGGCGGTCGCCGGCTCGGCGCGAACCGCACTCGAGCGGGGCTACGACGTGCTTATCGTCGAGGACGCGACCGCGGGGTACGACTTCGTCGGTGACGATGGACTCGAGGTCGCGGGGACGGAAGCGCACTGGATCGAGACGACGAGCCTCGCCGCGCTCGGGGCATCCCTGATAGAGACCGAAGAGCTGTGCGAGCAGCTCGAAGACTGAACCGATCCGGCTCACTGCCCGCGCTCTCGTTGGTCGACCACTCGATGGCTATCGATTACTACGCCCGTTGTACGGGAGCGGCGAGTACAACGCCAATAGTTAAAATAATTGATAATACTTATCTTCGAGAACGACCGACGGTGTTCATGGGATGGTCACACACCCCAGCAGCCGAGGAGAAGAAGACAGAGCGCAAGAGCGGGACGAGGTGGTGGTACATCGCAGGCGTGGCTATCGGTGCGGGAACCGGATAGGAGACGCCAGCGTATTTTTGAGTCCGATCCCGTTGAGACTTCGATAGTGATCTGTGTTCCCAGCTGTGGTGGATACAGAAGGCGTCTCGTTCGACCGAAGAGTAACAACCGCGTGAGGCCTACTGTCGTTGACCGACTATGCCGGAGAGGAGAGCGATAGGGAAAATTTCCCTCCGAGCGGGCGCGTTCGTGCTTTCAGGAGTCGCGCTTTCCACTGTTCTGTTCTCCGTGATATCGACGTTCGTTCTCTTTCGGGACTCCGCAGTACCGGTGTTGTTCGCGATTGCCGGTTCGATCCCGGTCGGGATCAATTCGTATCTCGTGCTTTCGTACGTCCTCGGGTTCCTCGGGAGCTACGCGTTCTTTTACAGGGGTGGACTCAACCGGATTCGGGGTCTCTTCAGAGACGATCGATGAACTCCATCTGTTCGATCCGCAGGGTACCCCTGGCTCGACCGTTCCCGACGGTCGGTCCGCCAAGTACACCTCTGTATCCAGCACGACGTTTCCCTTCAGCCACTGAAAGATTCGACAGGGGTGGGTGCTACTCGGTCCGTTCGACGATGTCGGTGATGATGACCCGAGCGGCCTCGACGTCCTCGTTCACTGCACCTTTCCCCCCGACGGTGACGGTCGAGCCCTCCGTCTCCACGACGATCTCGGCCTCCCGGGTGAGTAGCGACCGGGTCGGTTCCCCGTTCGGCGATTCGGAGGTGTCCGTCCGGACGGAGGTGATCTGCCCCGAGAACCGGTCGTGTCGCCCACTCGAGACGCGGCGTCCCTCGACGGTGACGGTGACGACTGCGTCCTCTCGAAGCAACGGGTCGACGGCCCGGATGAGTTCGCGGACGTCGACGAACTCGATCGGGGGGCGGTCACTGCGCGCCGAGAAGACACGATCCGACGGCTCCCAGAGCGCAGCCAAGAAGTACCACTCGTACACGTAGGCAGTGACGGGGTCCACGACGACGATACCGTACTGCGGTTCGAGGGACGCGCTCGAGTCGCCGAACCGGTCACGAGTAGTGTCCCGGTTGAACGGTGCGAAGCAGACGTCGTGACCGTCGATGATCGCGAGGAACGGCTCGTACATGCAGGGGGTCGCACCGAACCGGACCTCGGAACAGACGCCCTCGAAGAGACCATCGGACGGGGTGAACGCCGCCGAGGAGTGAAGCGCGACCTGCACCGAGACTCCGCGTCGATACGCCGACCGCAACACCGACTCCACCGCGTGATAGTTGTCCGGTGTGAGGGCGAGAAGGATCTGGTGGTCCGCGTCGACGATCCGTTCTTTGGTCCGCGCGAGGACCGTCTGGAACTGTTTTACCACGCCGATATCGATCGAGTCCGGGGACGGCTGGACCCAGCGTGTGTTGATCTCGTCGATCGCCGCTTCGAACTGGTCGACTCGTGCGACGAGACGCTGCAGTCCATCCTCGGGATCGAGCGCTTCCGCGTACAGTTGATCCCGTTCGTAGGTGACGACGTACCCCTCCGCTTCGAGCGCGTCGAGGACGTCGTAGATCCGTGGTGCGGGGACGCTACTCGCCTTCGCGAGTTCCTGTGCCGAGAGACTCCCGCGTCCGAGCAACGTCACATACGCTTCCGCCTGGTACGGCGACAGTCCGGCGTCGCGGAGGGTCTCCACGAGCGACTCCGTGTTCATGATGAGCGTAGGCTCCCGTCGGTCATATCTTCACCTCCGCGACCGATGGCCGAGTGGCCGTGCTCGTACGAGCGAAAGGCGGGCTGAGAACCTCCCGGGGTCGGACTACGTGTGTGTCGTCCATTGACCGGTCGTTCGGAGGACGCTGGCGGGTATAACGGTGGGAGTACCCCGACCGGTACGGAGTATCCGCAGTGGTACCCCTCGATACGTCTCGACGACGCTCATGGCATCTCTTCGGCGTCGACGGGCAGAAGCGGTGTCGTACTCGGTGAGTGCTGGTACACGACTCCATCGAAGCCGAGTCGGGTGAGACGCCAGCGCCGGTACCATCGGCGGAGTCGTGACCGCCTGTCGGTGAAGTACAGCGCGTCGACGTCGTACGCCTTCGCGACGGCGGCGGCCACGCAGAGTGGGTCACCGACGCGACCGAGTATCGTCGCCTCGACGCCGAGAGGGGCCAGTGCTGTCGAGACGAACGCCTGCGCGGCACGCCGTGCTGCAGCCTCGGCGTGCTCGATCGAGTACTCGACGTGTACGTCGGGGAGATCTCGATACACGGACCGGCGATCCCCGAACGACGCCTCTGACACGGTCGAGAGGACGACGACCTCGTCAGAGAGCGCGTGCGATGAGATGGGTCGCGTGAATCCGCCCGCGGGTTCCGCGTCGACCGGGTGAACGATGAGGATTGGCATAGTGGGTGCGAATCGATGTGAGAACACCGCCGTCCCGCTCGATTCAGCGAGACTACTCCGGAAATGGTAGTATATCAGACAGTACGCGCGACGGTACCTCCTCTCTCGTCCGATATCGGCCGAGTGCTGCACCGTCCCCGTGCAGGCGTCGCTCGAACTCTTCGAGTATCGGGCAAGGCTGCGGATCACGGCGGGGTCGCTTCAGAGCGGTACCGAACTGACGACTCGGAGTACTCGGATACTCCCCGGCGGACGATCAGCGAACGACCAGCGGCGTCACTCTCGATCGCAGACGTCTTCGGCCGAGACAGGCACGGGTTCAGTCTCCCCCAGTGAGCGGATCGCCTCTGTCGACGCCTGAGACTCGTTCCGACTGGAGGTCGACCCCTGAACGTCGAGGGTCGTGCACAGGATCGGGCCGATTCGCAACCTCGGACGCTGGGGCTGGTCTCGTGTCACGGGGGGTCGTCCCACCTGTCGTCCTCACGGCTCACGAGAGAGACACACGCGACGACGAGAGCGGTCGGTCGGTCAGCGCCGCCGGGCGTCCCAGAGCCGGAACGAGACGACCGCGGTGCTCACGAGGACGAGCATCAGCTCCCACCCGGCCTGGATCACTGGCGCGATCCGTTCGACGTCCTTCGGCTCCTTCCCCGGCGAGGGATCGACGGGGGTACTGTAGTGGACCGTCTTCGTCGAGGGCTGTGGGGTGGACTGTCTGGACGGTTCGGGCGGCTGGAGTTCGACGAACGTCTGGACGAGCCCCCGCTGGTCGGAGAGGAGGAGCCGCCCGTCGACGGTATAGAACGCGTCGACCACGGGGTAGAAGACGTTCACGCCGTTGGTGAACAGGTCGGGGAGGATCCCGCCGAACACCATCGCGGCGAGCGAGACCCACGCGACGCGGACGCCGCGATCCCCGAACCGACCGCGGAGCATCGACGCCGGCCGAACCGTGTCGACCCACAGCAGGAGGCCGACGACCGCCGGGAATAAGAAGCCGTGGAGCAACGATCGATGAGCCCCCGGAAGCACGATTCCGGCGAAGGCGTCGAGGTCGGGGACGGCGGTCGCCGCGAGGACGACGGCGACCGCTCGCGCGTCGAAGTCGGTGGTGAGGAGTGCCGCGCCGACGAGCCCGCCGATCGCGACGTGGACGAGTGTCGATGGCATACCCGTACTCGGTCCGGCCGTGGCTTGAGCGTTCGCCCGGCCGTCCGCGAGACGCGACTGAGGACGACGGGACAGGGTACGATCCCAGCGCCGACCGTCAGGCGACGGAAGCGAAAGTGGACACGAGCTGGTGGGCGGAGACGGATCGACTCACTCGGTCGAACTGCGCACCACCCGTCGGCGTCAGTGACTCCGCCAATGGCACGCCACGCAGTCCCGGATCCCGTGGACGTTGACCGTGGTCGCGGCGCAGTCGGGGCACGCCGTCGCCACACCGCCGTCGGTGACGGCGCGTCCGGTTCCCCGCTTCGACGCCGGATCCGACGACGAGCCGGACGCGGCTCTCTCCGGGACGACCGGGTGACAGTCGCGGCACAGCCAGCGGGTCGTCCGGTGCGTCGTCGTTCCGGCGTACGCACGGTACCGAAGGACGCGGTCGACGTCGTCGCCACAATCGTCGCACTCTAGCATGGTTGGCGACAAATTGTCATGGTATTCAAAGTGCGTTTCCCTAAATGTGGTCGGGCGTCACGGTATCCGTAATAGCACCTTATATTTTGGAGCGGAGCGGCGGAGACGGGGGCGAGCGCGGCCGCGGTCACTCGCGGTGCGGAGTCGCACGTGATCCGGAGTCGGCCACCGACCGGTCGGGCGACGCGTCAGACGCCGACCCGGCCCACGTGCCAGTGTCGGGCCCAGGCACGCGGCAGACCGAGCGACGTCGGCGGCCGTCAAACGTGGGTTTCGGTACGGTTTTGTGTCCACTCGTCGGACAGTGAGGAGATGCCGCCCGTGGACAGCGACGAAGACGCGTGCGACGAACGGTCGTCGGTGACGGCTCCGATGTGTCGACGTGCCCACCGGACGGTCACGACCGTGGGGCGGGCCGACGTGGTGGCGGGGGAGTCGTCGTGACTGACGGTCCCCGGGCCGACCTCGCCCGCCGGGTCGCCGGTGAGATCACGCTCAGCGACGACCCCGGTGCGACCCTCCGCAAGTGGCGGACCGACTTCGACGTCTCGCAGACGACGCTCGCCGACTACCTCGACGTCTCCTCGTCGGTGATCTCGGACTACGAGTCGGGGCGACGCGAGAGCCCGGGGATCGGCGTCGTCAGTCGGATCGTGAACGCACTCCTCGACATCGACGAGGCCCGCGGCGGATCACGCATCAGGCAGTACGCCCGGGTCGTCGGCGCGGGGTTCGAGAGCGACATCGTACAGGACCTCCGCGAGTACCCCACGGCGATCCGTCTCGCCCGGGTGTACGAGGCGATGGGTGCGACGGAGGTCGTCCGCGGCGACACCGACCGCGTGAGCGGCCACACCGTCATCGACAGCATCGAGGCGATCACGCGCCTCTCGAGCGAGGAGTTCTACCGCCTCTACGGCGAGTCCACCAACCGCGTGCTCGTGTTCACGAACGTCACCCGGGGCGAGTCACCGCTGGTCGCCCTCCGCGTGGTGAACCCCACGCCGAACGCGGTCGTGCTCCACGGCCTCTCCGACGAGGACCTGTGGGAACACGCGGCCACCCTGGCGACCATCGACGGCTTCTCGCTCGCGGTGTCGACGCGGGAGCTCGACGAACTGCTCGCCGACCTCCGGACGCTGGCGTAACTCGTCGACGGTGGCGGCGACTTCAGTTCGTGAAGACGCCTCGATCGAACGGGAGCGAGACGAGAGCCCGTGGTGGTTCCGGACGCGTGGGGATGCCGACTGGCACGGTCTCAGGGGACGCGTCCCTCCCGCCACGCCCGACGTTATTTATTCGCCCATCGCGTGAACGCCCACCGTGAGCAGAGCGTGGGAAGCCGAGACGGTGTTCGACCTGCTGGGGAACGAACTCGTCCGCGAGATCCTGGTGCTGACGAGCCTCGAACGGCTCTCGGCGGAGGAGATCGCAGCACGGTGTTCGGCGTCGCAGCCGACCGTCTACCGGCGGCTCGACTCGCTCGAAGAGTACGACCTCGTGGGGGTCCACACGGAGTACGACGAGGAGGGGAACCACTACAAGAGCTACGAGTGTCGGCTGGAGGACGCCCACATCAGCATCGAGGAGGGTGGATTCACGGTCGATCTCACGCTCCGACGAGATCCCGTCGGCGACGTGGACCTGCCGGACGAGTGAAGCGGGGAGCGTGCCAGTCGGGGGACGGCATCCAGTTCAGGGCGTGTGCGCATCGGGGACCAATCCGGCACGCTCCCAGTCGCCCTCGGGACGCGTGGCTTCGTCGACCGCGCGGCCGTGGATCGTCGTGGTTACCCGGACGACAGGCGGATCTGTGACTCCTCGTCGAGGTAGACGTAGCCGACGGCGATGGCGGCGAACCCCAGGAAGATCGGGATGTACCCCTTCGGAGAGGTCTCGGGCTGGAGGAACGCCGCCCAGCCGACGACGGCGAGCGAGAACGCGATGAGACCCATGGACTTCCAGTGCTGGGCCCAGTCCGTCGCCGTCTCGAGGACCGAGTCGGAGGAGTCGGTCGTGTCCGCGGACCGCCCGGGCAGTGCCGTGTCACTCGCGTCAGCGGAGGTGGTCTGGTCGTCGGAGTCGGTCGGTTTGCGCGACGATGCCTCGGCGTCAGTCGACGCGTCCGAACCGGTTGGCACGGACATCGTCCAGTCGAACGTGTGGGCGCGGAGACGACTAAAACCCGTGGAGAGCTTCGGCGTCTGAAGACGCGAGGAGCGACGAATCACCGAGTATCGCGTGCGGAGTGTGGATCGCAAATGACGACTCGCAGCGCCGACCGCTATCCCCTGGTGGGGCAGGTGGGCTGGTCCTCGTAGGCGTAGCGCACGAAGCCGGACTCGAGCGACGCCGCGGTCGTGGGCGAGAGGTGATCGTTGCGTCGGAGGTCGTTCGTCGAGAGCCACCCTTCGTCCGTGTGGGTCCGCCACTCGACGAGTCCGGCCGTGTTGTGGAGGAGTTCGTGCGTCAGCACGACGGTCCGGTCCGTCCGCCCGTCTCGGACCGTCGTCTTCGTCCCGTCGACGACCGAGACGTACTCGCCGACGATCGCGTAGCCGCCGCGGGCCGACCCGTCGAAGTCGCCGAACGTGGTCTGGTAGTAGACGCACTTCGCCCGGCCCAGGTGGGCGCGGTCGTACCGGTCGAGGACGATCCCCTCCGGGGAGGTCGTCTTCACCTCGCTGTCGAGTCGGCGTTCGTCGACGAAGTGGAGGCTGATGCCGGTCGATCCGTCGGGATTCTCGACGGGCATCTCCGCCCAGATCCGCTGCAGTTCGCGCCGCTCGGCGCTGTCGAGGGGTTCGATCTCGCTGCCGTACAGGACCTGGAGGTAGACGTCTTTTCGACCGACGCTCGCGTCGGGGAGCGGCACCCCGTCGGGCGTCTCACCCGCCCGTTCCCAGTCGTCGCGGAGTCGGTCGCCGTCCCGGTCGGGACTCGGACGAGGGACGACCGGCCTGTCGGCCACGCTCCCGTCAACGTAGCCGATGACGTCACCGTCCACCTCGGTGGTGTCGCCGGGCCCGGAGTTGACGTTCTCGATGGCTCCCTTCGCGTCGACGAGCGTGAACATCGTGGCCCCCGAGACGACGAGGAGCAGGATCGAAAAGGTGATCATCACCTTCCCGAACGTGCTCTCGGGGGTGATGCGCCGCCAGATCCGCGTGAGGACGCGACCGACCTGCACGCCACCGGGGACGACGATGCGGACGACGAGAACCGCGGTGACGGCGGCGAAGACGAGCATTCCGAGCAGGATGGCGACCGTCACCTCCGGTGAAGGGAGCGCCGTCGGCCACCACGGTGGCCGGGCGACGAAGAGCTGATTCTCAGTCACGAGTCCCAGCAGGGCCGACGCGTCTGCTCCGATTGTCGGCATCATAGACGGCTATCGACCGCTATCGTTGAAAAATCCGCCGTCCCGAATATCTACAGTGATAACTCAGGTATAAAGCGAATATAAAGGGTACTTGAACGACCGGACACGGCGAGGGGCGGACAGGCGAGCGGGTGGCCGATGCGCGTGTGAGCGACGATCTCGCGGAGGGGGCTATTCGACGTACTCGTACTTGCGTTCGTTCATCCGACCCCACCCGGCGAAGACGAACTCCCCAACCGGAGCGGTGAACTCCTCGACGTCGATCTCCTTGTCGTGGTTGTGGACGTCGTGGACCTGCTCGTACTCGTCGAACGAGAGGTCGTAGCGGCGGGCGATCTGCTCGTCGATAGTCAGCTGCTGGATCTCCTCCTTCCAGCCGTCCTGGACGGTCTCGGCGTGGATCTCCGCCTGTGCACCCGACCCGTACGACCCGACGAGGAGTTTCTCGCCCGTCAGCCCGCGGCCCGTCTCTGCGGCCGTCTGGAGCGCCGACGCTCGCGCGAGGTGGACCGAACCGGTGTACCAGTTGCCCAGCTGTCCCGAGAGGGTGAGCGTCGGGTCGATCGTGCGGTCGTACCAGTCGCGGTACCTGTCCGTCCCCTTGAGCCCGTCCATGTAGTCGCGAATGGCGTTCTCGTAGGCGTCCCAGCCGTCGAACGCCTCCTCGCGGGGCTGGCGACCGATCTCGGCGGCGAGTTCGTCCTCGATCTCGGTGTCGCGCGTCATGTGGCGGTAGCCGAGGAGCGCGGCCCGGCGGACCATCCCCGGGAACGGGGTGTGGAAGGGGATGTACGCGAAGTCGTCGGGGTGAGTGCGCCCGGCGACCGACTCGTAATCCTCGAGCGCCTCGCGCATCCGTGCGAGATACACCTTCATCGAGCGCTTGCCGTCGACGGAGGGGAACTGCTGGTTCGGCTTGAGAAAGTCCGTCTCGTCCGCCGACCCGTACCCCTGGTCGGTCGACAGTTCGACCACGCTGGGGTCTTCGGAGATGAGCATGGCGACGGCGCCCGCACCCTGCGTCGCCTCGCCGGGGTCCCCTCTGGCGTAGAGCGCGGTGTCGGTGGCGATCACGAGCGCCGAGCGACCCCGGTGTCTGCCGGCTTTGATCCAGTTGTACGCGTCGTCGATGCTCTGGGTGCCCGCGACGCAGGCGAACTTCCGCTCGCCCTTGTTCGCGTGGTGGAAGTCGCCCTCGTACACCTGTTCGAGACAGCCCGCGATGTACGTCGAGACGGGTTTGGAGTTGTCGAACGCCGACTCGGTGGCGACGTCGATCCGACCGATGGCCTGGGGTGTGAGCCCGCGGCGGTCCATCAGGCGCTTGGCCGCGTTGGCACCCATCGTGACGATGTCCTCGTAGACGTCGGGCATCGACGAGGTGTACAGACCCAGCCCCTTCGTGTACTTCTCGGGGTCGTCCCCCTTCGTCGGCGCGAACGTGTTCGGGAGGTCCAGTTGAAGTTTGCCGGTCCAGATCTCGATGGCGTCGATCCCCACGCGTGTCATGGCCGACTGTTACTGCGGAGCTACATATGGGTTTGTCGATGGCGATTACGTCGAACGTCGAACATCCCGGGACACACGGTAGACGACCCCGCCGTGTTCACCGCCGTCTCCTAGACCACCTTGCCGTTTCCATTGCCGTTCCCGTTCCCACTGCCGTTGCCATTGCCGTTCCCACTGCCGTTCCCGTTCTCATTGCCGTTGCCCCCGCTACCCGGCGATTCGACGGTCACGGTCTCCGTGGCCGTCGTCGCTGCGTTTCCGGAGTCCCGGACGACGATCTCGACCTCGTACGTTCCCCCGTCGAGGTCCTTGAACTGGGTCTCGCCAGTCTGCGACGTCCCGGACACGTCGGGCGACCGTTCCGCGACGATCGCCCCGTCTCGTCTGACCGTGAGGTCGAGAGACGTGAGTTCGGCATCGTCCGTGACGGCCCAGTCGGCGTCGATCTTGCCCGACTTGCCCGGTGACGTGACGTCGAACGTCGTGATCGTCGGAGGATCGTCCGGAGGTGGTGTGGACGTCGGTGTCGCGGTCGATGTCGCGGTGGGCGTGGACGTCGGTGTCGCAGTCGATGTCGCGGTGGGCGTGACCATCGGTGTCGCGGTCGACGTGGACGTCGGCGTCGCAGTCGACGTGGGGGGTGACGCGGGTGTGGGCGTCGTCGTGGGTGGTCCGTACGCTGGTGCCGGGGTCGCCGTCAGCGTCGGCTCCACGACAGTCACACGGCCCTCGAAGACGACCGTTCCCGTCGCGTTCTCGACGACGAGGACGTCGAGGCGGGTTCCGGCAGGAGCCCCGGATATCGGGGTCGTCCACCTCGTTCCCTCCACGAACGAGTCGGGCATCTCGTGGATCTCGCCCCGCGACCGGAGGACGACCTGGCCGTCGTCTATCGTCTCCCCGATCGTGTGTCGGACGGTCAACGTCGTGGTTCCGCCGCGGTCGATCGCGACCACGTCCACGTCGGACGCGGCAGACGACGACTGCTCGAGGGTAGAGGTGAGATAGAACCCACCGAACGCGGCAGCCGCGGAGACGACGATGCCCGTGAGGAGGAGGACGCCGATCACGTTGGCCTGACCCCGCCCGTCGGGCGCGTGCATGACGTGGTGGTTCGCGGTGTCGGTACATATCACCCTCGTACCAAATATTACGATTGATATTAATATCGGGGGATGACCGGCGCCCGAACCCACGCTCCACAGGAAGCACGAGACGAGAGGCGACTCATCATCTCTATATTGATAACCACGTCGCCACACATATAACCCGACTCCGGCATCGTTCGACTGATGTTCGAGGGTGACGATCGTGGACAGTCGATACAGATCGGAGCGATCCTGCTGTTCGGTCTGCTCATCGTCGGCCTCTCGTTCACCCAGGCGTTCGTCGTCCCGCAAGAGAACAGGGGCGTCGAGTTCGGCAGCTACGTCAAGGCGAGCGACGACCTCACCGCGTACTACCACGACGTCCTCGCCGCCGGGACCCAGGGCTCCCAGACGGGCCAGACGGTCCAGACGGGCGTGAGATACCCCACACGGACGATACTCGTCAACCCCGGCCCGGCGGCGGGGACGGTCCGGACCACCGCGACGCGGAACGTGACGATCGCCGGCGTCCAAGCCGTCTCCGGTGAGCACCGCAACGTCCGTGGGTTCTGGGACACGGATACCCGTGGACCACGGAACTACAGCACCAGGCACGTCGAGTTCGACCCCGGGTACAACGAGCTCGACGCGTCGCCGGTCGTCGTCTCCGGCGTCGGAACGTACCGGCTCGGGAGCGGCGGCCAGGTCGCGCTCACGGAGCAGTCGTTCCTCTCGGGCAACCGGATCACGCTGGTGACCGTCGACGGCGAGGTCGAGACCGGGGGGATCTCGACGTCGCTCTCCGCCGCACCGACGAGCGTCGCCACGCGCTCGGTCACCGTGACAGGCGACGGCGGGAGCGACTTCACCATCACCCTCCCGGTGCCCGGCGACGCGACGGCGTGGAACGCCTCCAGTGGCGCGCGGAGCCTCCGCGGCAACCCGAACGTGGTCGGGACCGAGGTCAACGGTTCCCGCGTCGACGTGACGTTCGACGGCTCCGCGCGGTACACGCTCCGGCTGGCGAAGGTGACGGTCCGCGACAGTAGCGACTCGGGAATCGAGCCGGAGACGGCTCCGCAGTACATCGTCCCGGTCGACGGGAACGGGACACAGGTGCCGGCGACGGGGACGAGAGCGATCGGAGTGGAGGTCCGGGACGTGTACAACAATCCCGTCGCGGGGTCGACCGTCGAGTTTACCGCCACGGACGGGTCGTTCCCCGGTGGTGCCACGACGACGACCGTGACGACCGGAGCCGACGGGCGTGCCAGCGTCGAGTTCAACATCAGCAAGACCACCGACGTAGCGACGCTCACTGCCGAGATCGACGGAGCGGGACGCTCCCCGTACAACGAGACGACGATCACGCTCGCCCGACAGGCTGCGGGGACCGACACGGGGACGGACAGCATCAACCCAGCCGAGGACGGCAGCATCAAGCTCGTCGAGGCGATCGAGTCCGGCGGGGGCAGCACGAACGCGACGATAACGTTCGACAACACGCTGTCGGAGTCGGTGCGGATCACGTCGATCCGTTTCTCGTTCTACCACCCGATCTCGAGCGGTGGGGAGGTCGCCGACACGGCGACGATCGGCGGGAAGACGGTCGGGATTCCCGGGACGATCGAGACGCTCCCGAACGAACCCGTGCTCGACCCGGGGCTCGACACGGTGACGATCAGCTTCAGTCCCGGCGGTGTCAACACCGACGGGGACTTCTTCGTCGCGACCGTCACGTTCGACAAGGTCGACGGGAGACAGACGTACTTCGTCGTGATCCAGAAGCCGTAGCCGACCGCTCGGTTCACCTGCCAGAGCACCGAAAACCGTCCGTTCGGCCCGCTCCAGTTGGAGGGCCCGGTTACTCGTCGTCCTCTTCGATGACCTCAGGGTCCGCCAGCGCCGACTGCAGCGAGTCCAATCCCGACACCCAGTCCGAGACGAGACCGTAGTCGATGTCCTCCAGCACCGATACGTCGAGTTCGTCGTCGTCCTCGATGACGAGCGTCCCCGCCTGGACGACGTGGGCGAACGCGGTGTCGAGGTCTTCCTCCTCCTCGGCGGCGACCGCAGCCTCGACGTGTTCGCGGATGGTCCCCTCGGGGGCGGGGCCGCTGGCGACGTACTCCTCGGCGGCCGCGAAGACGCACCGGAGGCTCATCTGGACGCCGTCGACGAGCATGAGTTTCTCCTCGCTCTCGAACTCGACCTCCGAGAGGACGATCTCACCGATCTCGCGGATCTCCTCGAGGGCGGTCTCGTCGTCGACCACCTCGTCTTTGTACGCGGAGAGCACCTTCGCGACCGCGATGGCGGCGTCGTCCTGCATGTTGAACAGCAGTCGAGCCGACTCCTCGCTCTCGGGGTCGAGGTCTTCCTCGGCGACCCGCGACAGCCAGTTCTGCCAGCGTTCTTCGGAGTAGTAAGACTCCTCTGCCTCGGTCATACGTGAGCGTCTCCTCCCGTCGTCAAAGGCCTTTCTTCTCCGAGGCTCGGTGCGAGCGGGTCACACCCGCCACACGCGACGGGGTTCGAGGTTCGAAGCCGATCCCAGATCCGTCGCGCCCGTCGTTCACCGCTCCAGCGTCGCCTCGGTGTCGATCCCGTAGACGCGTGCGGGCGTCTCGACGTGTGCGCGGCGGACGGCGTCGTCGTAGCCCTCGTCGAGCAGCGTCCGGACGCGTCGCGGGACGGTCTTCGGCCCGAGGACCGCGCCCGGCCGGTCGGGGTCGTCGATGAAGTCCGTCTCCATCAGGAACGGCTCCTCCCGGTTGGCCGCCTCACGGAGCCAGTCCGGTTCGCTCATCACGCTCGGCGTCACGCCGCGGAACGTCCCGCTGGCGTAATGTTTGACTACCTTCTCGCGGGGGAGACCACGTTCCTCGGCCCAGTCGCCGACCGCGGTCAGATCCTCCGTCGCCTCGGTGTGGAGCTGGACCGCACAGCCGCAGTCCGCACCGAGCGACAGCGCGTGGCGGAGCACGTCGTTCGAGGCCTCCCACACCGCGTCGGTGACGTCGTAGTGGGGGCGTCCGGACTTGAGCGCGAGCGCGCGACCCTCCGCGACGTACTCCGCCGCGACGTCGAGGCCGTCCTGCATGAGATCGCGAGCCGCCGCCGGTTCGAAACCGCGCTCGTCGACCAGCCGCGAGACGAGCCCCGGATGGACGCCCAGGACGGGCCACGCTCGCCCGTCGAGCACGTCCGAGGCCCGGTCGACGACCGCGATCGTGGTCTCGAAGACGGCCCGGAAATCGTCGCCCGACTTCACCTCGACGCCGAGCTGCCACGAGGGCTTGTTGACGACGAGGAGGTGGGTGCCGCCGACGCGAGCGAAGTCCTCGACGGCCTCGATGCCCTGTCCGTGTGCGGGGTCGAGATGCAAGTGGTCGTCGAGTACCGGCGTACCGAGGTCCATGCCGGGCGTACGGCGTCGGACACAAAAGGAGGCCGGATTCGTGCCGGGACAGGCACAGGTCTCGCGCTCGCGTCGGGTCAGGCACCCGGGACGCCGAACGCCGACAGCGAGCCGACGCCGAACAGTGAGAGCACCGCCAGCACGACGAGCGAGGCGACCCACGCGACGAGCGCGATGCCCGCGGCCGAGACCCAGCCACCCGGGTAGCGCCAGTTCACCACCCCGACGTACGCCACGAGCGTGAGGACCACGCCGAGGAACGGGATCCACCCGAGAAAGAGACCGACGAGCGCCCAGACGACCGCACCGATGAGTGCAGTGACGACCGCGTGGTCGAAGTCGCGCTCGCCGACGACGACGCGGGCACCGACGTAGATGCCGAACCCGCCGACGAGGAGGCTGACGACGAACCCGACGATCGAATCGATGAGTCCCATAACGGTGGGAGGACCGCGAGTTTCAAGAGCGTTTCCACCCGCCGACGCGTCACCGACGTACCCCTCACTCGTCGAGCGTGACGTGTTCGCTGGCGGCGTTGCGGAGCGCGTCGGAGCGGCCGTGCGATCCCGGCGCGATCGCCACGGTCCGGACGCCGTACTCGTTCGCGACCTCGAGCGCGGGTTTGAAGTCGGTATCGCGGGAGACGAGCGCGATCACGTCGGCGGTCCCCTCGGCGACCAGGCGAGTGAGGTCGACGGCGAGTTTGACGTCGACGTCACCGCTGGTGACCACCACGTCGAACCCCCGCGCTTCGGCGGCCTGGATGAGTCCCGGGGTGGCGTGTTCGTCCACGTACAGCCTGGTCGTGGCCGGGCGACCGTACCGACGAGCGGCCGCCCGCAGGTCGTCGAGGTCGACGTCGAACTCGTCGCGGAGGACGTTCGGGCCGTCGACGAACAGCGCGACCCGGGGACTGTCGGTGGTTTCCCCGGCGAACAGCCGGCCGAACAGGTCCATACGGCCGTTACTGCCGATCGGCTCAAAGCTGTGGTGATTCGGGCGCGGGCCGGAGCCGCCGTCGACTCGTCCAGCCCGTGCCGCTCCGGCCAGACGCATCCCGGGGGAGTCGGCGTGACACCCCGTGACGCACCACCACGACAGGGCGGATCACTAGTACAGCCTAATACACCTTCATCACGTTGCTACACATTTATCTTTACACTTATGTGGCTACAGTCGCTGTAATTTGATATGAGCGAAACCATGAGCGAAAAAAGCCTTTCATCGTTTATTATTACAGATTCGATGAACGGCCACGGTGCCATCACGGTAGAGTCGGCCGAAGGCCACGCGACGTACCACGTCGTCGACTACGAGAACGGTAAGACGCGCGAACGGTTGGCGTCGCTCACCGAAGGCTCACAGGTCCGGATGGCAGTCGAGCGTGCCGGCGTCAGGGCGAACGTCTGGAAGGCGACGAGACTCGTCGGCGGTAGTGGGAAGCCAACGCCGGTTCGCGCCTGACGCGCTCTCTTACGACACCGCGCTCTGCTACCAGGTCCACCCTGTCTCGACGGCCCGGTCTGTCGCCTGTATCGCTCTGTCTCACGGGGACCCGCGTTCCGCACGGTCAGTACTGCGTGTGGAGAGAGTCCGACCCGACGTCGTGCCGCACCGGCGAGAAGACGTGCTGTCCCGCGGACGGCCGTGCGTTCAGCGTCGACGCATCGCGGCCGACATGTCCGCGAACGTCGCCGTCTGCCTGGTCTCGGAGATCGTTTCGCCCTCGCCGCCCGTCGTAAAAATACTTACTACCATTGTAGTTACTTTATGCGTCGATCTACATAACTCTACTCATCGCGGGCGGGGCGGCCGCGTGAGTGCTCCGTCGAGCGTGGGCACCTGCGGGCGGGAGAGAGTGACCGGCGGGCGACCCGGGAAGGTCGACAGCGACCGATCGGCGAGGTGTCAAAGCCGGCAGACGGTCGGTTTCCCGCTCACCGGGATACCAAAGCATTACTTTGCCCCCGACAATCGTCCCGCATGGCCCTTCGGAAGCCGCCACTGCGGGACGTTCACGCCGACTGGGACGCGACGTTCACCGAGTTCGGTGGGTGGGACATGCCCGTGGAGTTCGACTCCATCAGGCGCGAGCATACGGCCGTGCGCGAACGGGCGGGGATCTTCGACGTCTCGCACATGGGCGAGATCGAAGTGTCCGGGCCCGACGCCACGGCGTTGATGCAGCGACTCACCTCGAACGACGTGACGGCGCTGTCCCCCGGCGACTCCCAGTACGCGGCGATCACGACCGACGAAGGGATCATCGTCGACGACACGATCGTCTACCGACTGCCGTCGACGGGCGACGAAACGTACCTCTTCGTCCCGAACGCGGGCCACGACGAGGAGACCGTCGAGTGGTGGACGAGACACCGCGACGAGTGGGGGTTCGACGCGACAGTCCGGAACACGACCGAGGACTGGGCGATGTTCGCGGTCCAGGGTCCGAACTCACCCGGCCTCGTCGACGAGGCGACCGCCACCCCTCTCGAGCTCGCTCGGTTCGCGATCGAGGAGGTGTCGATCGCGGGCACGACCTGTCTCCTCGCGCGGACGGGTTACACGGGCGAGGACGGCTTCGAGGTGCTCTGCCCGTGGGACGAGGCCGAGGGGGTGTGGGACGCGTTCGTCGACGACGACGAGTGTCCGCCGTGCGGCCTGGGTGCCCGCGATACGTTACGGATGGAGATGGGGTTCCTGCTCTCCGGACAGGACTTCCACCCCGACGACGAACCCCGGAACCCGTTCGAGGCCGGAATCGGCTTCGCCGTCGACCTCGACACCGAGTTCGTCGGCCGGGACGCGCTCGAGCGCGTCCAGCGCGAGGGCGTCGACGAGCGGTTCGTCGGTATCGAACTCCTCGACCGTGGGATCGCCCGCCACGGCTACGACCTCACGACCGAGGCGGGCGACCACCTCGGCCACGTCACCAGCGGAACGATGAGTCCGACGCTCTCGAAGGCGATCGCGCTCGGCTACCTCCCCGTCGACTACGCCGAGCCAGGCACCCGCGTCGACGTCGTGGTACGCGGCTCGGGGAAAGCCGCGAGAGTCGTCGAACCGCCGTTTATCGACCGCTAACACACAACAATGTTCGAAGTACCTGACGACAGACGGTATCTGGAATCGCACGAGTGGATCACGACCGACGCGCCCACGCGGGTCGGCATCACCGACTTCGCACAGGACGAACTCGGCGACGTGGTGTTCGTCGAACTCCCGCAGGAAGGCGACACCGTGAGCGCGGGCGACTCGTTCGGCGTCGTCGAGTCGATCAAGGCCGTCTCCGACCTGTACGCACCGGTCTCCGGCGAGGTCGTCGCGGTCAACGAGGAACTGTTCGATCGACCCGAACTGGTCAACGAGGACCCGTTCGGCGACGGCTGGATGCTCGAACTCGACGCCGACGACGCGTCGTTCGACGACCTGCTCTCCGCCGAGGAGTACCGCGAGCAGATCGAATGACTGGGAGTCCGTACGCCCCGCATACGGCTTCCGAAACCGAAGCCATGCTCGACGTCGTCGGGGTCGACTCGGAGGCAGAGCTGTTCGATATCCCCGATGAGGTAGCGTTCGAGGGATCGTTCGGCATCGATTCGAAGTCCGAAGCGAGCGTCAGGAGAGAGATCGAGGCGAGGCTCGGACGGAACGACGACCTCGTGGAGTTTCTGGGACGGGGCCACTACGACCACTACGTGCCCTCGCTCGTGTCGGACCTCTCGCGGCGGTCGGAGTTCCTGACCTCGTACACGCAGTACCAGCCAGAGATCACCCAGGGGTTCCTGCAGGCGCTGTTCGAGTACCAGTCGATCCTGGCCGAACTCACGGGGCTCCCCGTGGCGAACTGCTCGATGTACGACGCCGCCACCGCGCTCGGCGAGGCCGCACGGCTCGCCGGACGGGTGCGCCAGGCCAGCGGGTCGACCGTGCTCGTCCCCGACCACCTCCACAGGGGGAAGGCCGGTGTCCTCGACAACTACGTCGACGGCGCGGAGCTGTCGATCGAACGGTATCCGATGGACGACGGCGCGGTCGACGTGGACGCGCTCGCGGACCGCGTCGACGAAGACACCGTAATGGTGTACGCCGAGTCGCCGACCGTCCACGGCGTGATCGAACCGTCGCTCTCGACCGTGGGCGAACTCGCGACCGACGAGGATGCGTTGTTCTGTCTCGGCACCGACCTCGTCGCGATGGCGCTGCTAGAGGAGCCGGCGTCGGTCGGCGCGGACGTCGTCGTCGGCACCGCCGACTCGCTCGGGCTCCCGACGAGTTACGGGATGGGGCTGGGGCTGTTCGCCACCCGCGAGGGGTTCCTGCGGCAGGTACCGGGTCGGCTCGTCGGGGCCAGCGAGGACGCCGCCGGGAACCGCGCGTTCACGCTCACGCTCCAGACGCGCGAACAGCACATCCGCAAGGAACGTGCCACGTCGAACATCTGCACGAACCAGGCGTGGGTCGCGCTCCGGACGGCGATGCACGTCGCCTCACTCGGTGCCGGCGGCCTGGTCGACCTCGCCGAAGACTGTGTGACTGACGCCCGCGACCTCGCGATCCGGCTCGACGAGGTGTCGGGACTGCAGGCACCCGTCCACGACCGCCACCACTTCCGGGAGTTCGTCGCTCACACCGACCAGCCCGCCGAGGCCGTCGCCGCAGACCTCGAATCCGAGGGGTTCGCGGTCCACGTCGTCGGCGACCACCGGGTCCAGATCTGCGTCACGGAGACGAATCGCGCGCACGCGGACGCCCTCGTCGCGGCGTTCGAGGAGGTGGCCTGATGCGGTACGACCAGGCGCGCTACAGCCGCGACGGGACGTACGAACCGCTCCTCTCGGAGAAGGACGAGACCGAGGTCGCGGTCGACTCCGCGCTCCCGGACGAGCTCACCCGCGACTCCGTGTCGCTCCCCTCGCTCTCGGAGCCGGAACTCGCCCGTCACTACACGCGGCTGTCGCAGATGAACTACGGCGTCGAGACCGGTCCCTACCCGCTGGGGTCGTGTACGATGAAGTACAACCCCTCGTTCACCGAGGACGTCGCGTCGCTCCCGAGCGGAGCGGTCCACCCCGACCGCTCGCCCGAGTCGGTCCAGGGGTCGCTCGCGATCATGCACGGCCTCCAGGAGTACCTGGCGGAGATCGGCGGGATGGACGCCGTGACGCTCCAGCCACCCGCCGGTGCGGCGGGCGAGTTCACGGGCATCCTGATCGCGAAGGCGTACCACGAGGCGAACGGCCACGACCGCTCGGAGGTGATCATCCCCGCCTCGGCGCACGGGACCAACTTCGCGTCGGCCGCGATGGCGGGGTACGAGGTGGTCGAACTCCCCTCGGGGGAGGACGGCCGCGTCGACCTCGACGCGCTCGAGGCGGCGGTCGGCGACGAGACGGCGGCGCTCATGCTGACGAACCCCAACACGGTGGGGCTGTTCGAGCGCGACATCGTCGAGATCTCGGAGATGGTTCACGACGCCGGCGGACTGCTCTACTACGACGGGGCGAACCTCAACGCGCTGCTCGGGCGGGCCCGCCCCGGCGATATGGGCTTCGACATCATGCACTACAACGTCCACAAGACGTTCGCGACCCCGCACGGCGGCGGCGGTCCCGGAGCCGGCCCGGTCGGCGTCGTCTCCGACCTCGCCGACTTCCTCCCGGATCCCCACGTCCGGGCGTCGAACGGCGGCTACGAACTGTACGAGCCAGCCCACTCGATCGGGAAAGTCCACGGCTACGCGGGCAACTGGCTCGTCCTCCTCAAGACGTACGCGTACATCTCACGGCTCGGCGACGCGGGGCTCCGAGACACGTCCGCGAAGGCCGTGTTGAACGCCAACTACCTCGGCTCACGGATCGACTTCGACATCCCCTACGGCCCGTTCCACCACGAGTTCGCCGCGACCGCCGGTGGCCGCGACGCCGCCGAGGTCGCCAAACGGATGCTCGACTACGGCGTCCACCCGCCGACGACGAAGTGGCCCGAGTTCGTCCCCGAGGCGATGCTCACCGAACCGACGGAGGTGGAGAACAGGGCGTCGCTGGACGATCTCGCGGCGGCGTTCAACCGCGTGTACGCCGAGGACGACGAGACGCTCGCCGACGCGCCGACGCGGACGGCCGCCCGACGGATTGACCAGGTGGGTGCCGCCCGGGACCCACAGCTGTCGTGGCACGCGCTCGGCGACGAAGACAGCGCTGCCGCGGGCGAGGACTGAGCAGGAACCGATCCGGGGTCGCCCGTCGGCGCGGCGACCCTCACTCGGTCGCCGAGCGTCGTCCGTCGCCGTCGAGTTCGAGCCGCGCGGAGACGTGAGCGTCGAGTTCCGCCCGGATGTTGGCTTGCCACCCGTCGTCGGAGGTCGCACCCCCGACGAGCGTGCCGAGCGTCGTCGCCAGGAGGAACTCCGCGATCCGGACGGGGTCACCCTCGCGGAAGTCGCCCGACTCCATGCCGGCCCGGAGGACGTCGGCGAGTCGGTCACGGAGCGCGTGGTCGGTCTCCGTGAACTTCGCGCGGAACGTGGGGTCGTGCGCTGCCGCCGCGCGGAGTTCGACGTAGACGCGGTCGAACTCACACCGCTCCTCCGGGGCGGCGACCGGGAGCAACCGGTCGAAGAACTCGTCGAGACGGCGGGGGGGTGCCGCGTCGTCCGTCGCCTCCATCTCGGCCTCGAACTGGTCGATGAGAAAGCCCACGAAGTCGACGAGGAGCGCGTCCTTGCCGTCGTAGTGGTGATAGAGGAGGGATTTACTCTTGTCGAACTCGTCGGCGATGCGCTGGATCGTCAGATCGGCGTAACCGTGCTTCGTCAGGGCCGCGTACGTCGCTCGCATGATGTCGGTCCGCGTCCCCTGCGGCGCATCGGCGAACATCTCGGTGTGCCCCATTTGAATGAATATTCAGTCAGACGTAAAAGCGGCTTCGGTCGGCGTTCCGTCCTGACAGTCTCTCTCCCGTCGGCTCAGGCTTCGACCGACGTGTCGATGTCGCCGATGCGAACGAAGGCGTAGTCGCACTCCCCGCAACGCCACTTGATCTTCTCGCCGAGGTGCAGTTTCGTGCTCGCCGTCCGCCAGAACGTTCGATCCTCGCTACACGTGGGGCAGTGGTGTTCCATCTCGAGACTCATACACGAGGATGGGAGAGGACGGTGTTGAAGATGTTGGTTCGCCGGATCCCGCCACGGAACCGGAGGCCGCGTGGAGACGTCTCTCGAAGCGGACGAGCCGTCTCCGCCGTATCCCTCCGGCTCGCCGTCACACCCGGACAGACAGAGCTGTCGCGTGCGGCGCCAGGCCGGAGCGCCGAGTCGAGTGTGGCAGAAGCCAAGCTCGACGGTATCAGGAGTCGGGGTCGGTGATGTCAGAAGTCGAGGTCGGCGATGTCGGTGGCCAACTTACTTCCTCGGGGCGCGCGTAGGGCAGGTGATGTCTCTCACTCTGTACGCGCTCGACGGCTGTCCGTACTGCGAGAAGGTCCACGACGCGCTCGACGCGGCGGGAATCGACTACGAGACCGAGTGGGTCGAAGCCATGCACTCCGAGCGGAACGAGGTCAAACGCGTCAGCGGCCAGCGGGGAGTCCCCGTCCTCGTCGACGACGACCACGGAGTGACGATGGCCGAGAGCGAGAAGATCCTCCAGTACGTCGAGCGAACCCTCGCCTGAAGAACGTCGAGCGAACCCTCGCCTGAAGAACGTCGAGCGAACCCTCGCCCGGAGACGCGAGGGCGCTGTTCCACACGGCTCGGCTTCTTCGCCACGGCTCGGCTCGGTTCGTCGGACGCACGCGATCTCAAGAACACACGCGGCCTCCGAAGACGACGGTCCGTCGAAACGGGCCGGGACGACCCCCCGACCAGCGAGGCCGCGACGCGTGTAGCGGCCCACTGCGGAGGCAACGGCAGCAGTCGAGGATGCCCGCTCAGGCCGACGCCGGAGCCGAACGCGACGCCCAGTGTGCGTCGAGGTATTCGGGGAACGTGACGTAGTCGATGCCCGTCCGCTCGGAGAGTGCGTCGACGTCGATGTCGTAGCCGCCCTCGTTGAACCACCGGTACATGTCGGCCATCTCGTCACCACCCTCCGCCCGGTACGCCTCGACGTCGAGGTGAACCGCGCGGACGTCGCGGTCGAGTGCCGCCGAGAACGCGGCCGCGAACCCCTCGAGCGTCAGTTCGTCGCCCGCGATCTCGACCGTCTCGCCGCGCCACGACGCGGGGTCGGCGAACGCCGTCGCGACGGTCCGACCGATATCGCCGACGTCGACGACGCCGAGCGAGACGTCCTCGGCGAGGGGCACCGCGAGTTCCCCGTCGCGGATGGACGCCGCCAGCCAGGTGAAGTTCTGCATGAAGTAGACGGGACGGACGATCGTCCAGTCGAGTCCGGAGTCGACGAGAGATTCCTCGACACGGGCCTTCGACGCGAAGTGTTCGAGCGGGGCCGTGTCCGCGCTGGCGACCGACGAGTACACCACGTAGTCGACGCCGGCGTCGACGCAGGCGTCGATCATCCGGCGGCCGTGATCGGCCTCGGCCTCGGGACCGTCCTCGAAGAACGTCGTCACGAGGAAGACGTACTCCATCTCCTCGACTGCCGCGTCGAGCGACGCCCGGTCGTTCAGGTCGGCCTCGACGACGTGGACGCCGCGCGCAGCGAGTGCCGCCGCCGCGTCGCTCTCGGCGCTGCGGGTCATGCCGGAGACGTCGTACTCGCCGTACTCGCCCGAGAGGAGCGCGTCGACGACTGCACCGCCCTGCTGGCCCGTCGCACCGCTGACGAGCACACGCTTCGTTGCCATGGTGAGAGAGATCGCGTCGAGCGGAGAAAAAGAGACGCTGAGCCGTGACAGCACGGACGTGTCGTCGACTGAGAGTATCTTAGAGCTGATACCGACCCACAACGCTCATATCTGTCGCCTGCGTAAGGGCAGATATGAACAAACACTTCGAAGACGCGTGGTACTACCTGGGACGGGCGTTCGACCACCTCCGGATCGGGCTCGAAGAGGAGCTGGCACCGCTGGAGGCCGCGATGCGCGAACGGTTCGGCTGGGAGGACGAAGACGACGAACAGACGCGCCTCGACCGCTTCCGCTCGGAGATCCGCAAGGTCGAAGACCGAGAGCCCGTCCGAACGGCCCGTGAGCGGATCGAGGGCTACCGCAAGCGCGAGCAGCAGGCGGCCGAGTAAGTAACTCTTAAGTCCCGGCCACGGGTACGAGTTGCTGCGCGGGTTGGTGGTCTAGCCCGGTTATGACGGCTCCTTCACACGGAGCAGGCCGGCGGTTCGAATCCGCCCCAACCCATCCACTTATAACGGTTTTTAGCCTGTCAGCGGCGGCAAAATCCGTGGGTCTGTCAGCGCGCTTTTAGTGGTGATTCCAGTGACGCGGATCGTCAAACTTGACCCGCCCATTTGCGACTATTGCGGCTGCGACATCGTCGAGGATGATTGCCTGTGGCACCGCTGCCGGCCGGTCGCCCAGAGCGCCGCGTTCGCCATCTGGACGTGCTCGGGGGCCTCCAGGGGATCGTCACCGTAGGTGCCCAAGTACGCCGCGAGGTAGATCGCCAGCTCGTCGAGCGCACCATCGTCGTCAAGGTCCTGATCTCGTCCAGCGTGCCGCACCGAGACCGTGCTGTCATCATCGACCGCGTGCGCCTCCGGCTTCGCGAGGTCACAGTTGCGGACGTGCGCCTCGATCACCGGCTCGAACGTCGAGCGAGTCACCAGCCCGTCGACGAACACCGCCAGGTGGACGTGCAGGTAGCCGCTCTTGTGCGGCTCCAGGATGGCGAGTCGCTCGTACCGTCGTCCGTCGAGCGCCCGGTCCGAGAACCCCACTGGCAGTCGCTACCGACACCGCGTTCGAGAGCGTGTGGAAGACGACGGGCACGAGGACACGGCCCCCAGCCGTATTGTCGAGCCACGTGGCGATGACACTGATTCCGACAACGACTGTGGCGTAGAGGTGAAACCTCAGTTGCTGGTATCGGTAGAGGTTCTCGTTATTCGACCGACCGACTCGCGCCTCGTCTCTCGCAGGGTCACGGTGAACGACTGAGGAGCTATCCAGAGGGGCATACTGAATACCGAGATTAAATTCCACACGGCGTCCGAGATCACTCACACGTTTCGAGAAGGGAGAACCGCACCTTGTTACAGTGTGACCCTCATCAGCGATAGCCCAACAGACGGAGGCCGTTCAGAGAGACGACGACCGTCGATCCCTCGTGACCGATTACAGCGAGCGGAAGCGGAATTCCGCTCAGAAGGATCGTCCCGACCATTAGCCCGATCGCACCGAACGCGATGGCGAGGTTGATCGTGAGCGTCCGGCGAGTCTTCCGTCCCAATCCAAGGACGTACGGGATTTTGCCGAGGTCGTCACCCATCAACACGACGTCGGCGGTTTCGAGCGCGACGTCCGTCCCGGCACCACCCATCGCGATCCCGAGGGTCGCTGTCGCGAGCGCCGGTGCGTCGTTGACACCATCACCGACCATCGCCACGTTCTCGTGGCGAGCCACCAGTTCCTCGATCGTTCTCACTTTCTCCTCTGGGAGGAGTTCTGCTTGCACTTCGTCGATCCCGACCTCCTCTGCGATCCGCTGTGCCACCCGTTCGTTGTCACCCGTCAACATCACGATCTGGTCGACGCCGAGGGACCGCAACTCGGCGACCATCTCGGCCGCCCCCGGACGCAGGCTATCAGTGAAGGCAAGCCAACCGAGCACGCGAACAGTGTCGTCCGTCTCCCGAGCGACGAGGACACTCGTTTTTCCCTCCGCCTCGAGTGACGCCAGCCGCTCTAATCCACGCTCGACCCCGTCAATCGCGCTATCCGCGACGACGGTCTCGAAGTAACTCCGGTTCCCGATGTGAACCGTCGCGTCTCCAACCGTCGCTCGAACACCCTTTCCAGCAGCCGCCTGAAATCCACGCGCCTCGACGACATCGAGGGATCGGTTCTTTGCCGCAGTGACAGTCGCTCGTGCCAGGTGGTGCTCAGACCGGGCCTGGACCGCAGCTGCGAGCGCGAGCAAGTCGTCTTCGCCCGAGGCCTTGTCCAGCTCTCCATCGCGGACGATCACGTCCGTCAATTGCGTGTTCCCCTCCGTGAGTGTCCCCGTCTTGTCGAACGCCACGGCGTCGATGGTCGCCGCCGTCTCGACGTGCTCACCGCCCTTGAACAGAACGCCCTGCCGCCCGCCCGAGGCGATAGCCGACAGGACCGCAGCGGGCGTCGAGATGACGACTGCACACGGCGAGGCGGCGACCATGAGCGTCATCGCCCGGTAGAACGTACTCGTGAACTCACTGCCGAGGGCGAGCGGGACGGCGATCGCCGCAACCGTGAGTCCGAACACCCCCAGTACGTACGGTTGTTCGAGTCGGTCGATGAGCCGCTGGGTAGGGGCCTTCTCGCTCTGGGCGCGCTCGACCATGTGGATGAGACGGGTGATAGCTGACTCGTGAGCTTCCCGCGTGACCTCGATCTCCAGGCTCCCGGTCTCGTTGATCGTTCCACCGAACACCTCGTCGCCGGGTGCTTTCGAGACTGGCATCGACTCGCCGGTGAGCGAGGCCTGATCCACCGCGCTCTCTCCGGTGGCGACGACGCCATCGAGCGGAATTCGGTCACCCGGGCGGACGATGAACACGTCACCGACCTCGACCTCGTCGATGGGCATCGTGACCTCCTCACCGTCACGCAGCACCTGTGCGGACTCGGGCCGCATCTCGACGAGGGATCTGATCGCCCGCCGCGAGCGCCCGATGGCGTAGTGCTGGAGCGTGTTCGACAGCGAGAACAGGAAGAGGAGCATCGCTCCCTCGAACGGGGCGCCGATGGAGAGCGCGCCGAGTGCGGCGACGATCATCAACAGGTCGATGTCGACAGCGTGGTGACGAAGCGTCTCGATCGCTCCTTTGAGCCCGTACCACCCGCCGAAGACGTACGCGACACTGTAGCCCGCCCATCCCAGCAGTTGTGGACCGTCGAGCCATCCCGTCACCAGGCCGGTGACCATCCCAGCGAGAGTCAATGCGACGAAAACGGCTTCTCGCTGTAGGTCCGCCCGCGTACTCACGTCGTCCGAGGAGGACTCTGCCTCGTCTCGAACGGCGACGTCGTGGTCTCGAACCAGTCGTTCGAGTTCGTCTCTGGTGACGACGCTCTCGTCGTACGAGAGACGAACACGCCCGGTTCGGAACGAGACGTCCGCATCGTGAACACCCGGTGTGGCTTCGAGCGCTCGTTCGACTGACCGGGCTCCTGCTTCGCCACGCCCACCCCGTCGCTCGACGGGGAGCGTGCATGTCGACTGTGCGGCTATGTCCGGTTGTGCCATGTCGTACACGTCTCACTGGGTGTCTATCGTCTGGAACCGACGAGGTCCCCCGACATCGATTCGATAGGAGGTGCCGCGTCGAACGTTCGTCCGGAACCTGGTTCTCTTCGGTACACTCGATACAGCCGAGCAAAAGGTCATCGGATGATGGTCACTGGTTGTTGGCCGCTTCGCGTCACCGTTTCTGCCACGCTCCCGAGGAGTGCCCGTTCGATGCCGTCTCGACCGTGGCTCCCCATAATGAGCTGATCGATGTCGTGTTCGTCGGCGTAATCGAGGATCTCACGCGCTGGCCGACCGACCGCTGTCACGGTCGTGAGTTCGACGTCGAATTCGTCGGCGATTGCTCTCGCGTCTTCGTGTATCGTCTCGGCTCTCTCCTGCGCTGTCTCGTACCATTCGTTAGCAGCGGGGAGCCCACCGGTCTCCGCCACAAAAATCGAGTCGACTGGATTAATCACGTAGATCGTCGTGACCGACGCGGTTGGAAAGGTCTCGAGGGCGTAGCGTAACGCACGCTCAGCGAGTGGTGAGCCATCGATAGGGACGAGAATCGTCTCCGGCATGACAGTAGCTTGCCATGCGAGGACATATGAGCATACCGTCTTGGTGTGGTACGGCGATGGAGCCTCTCTGTCGCGTCGATGCGACCGCCCCGACGAGCCGACGCTACACTGACGTCAGATCGTCGCTCCCCCGCAGGTCCCATCGACGGGATCACCTGTTGATCGGGGCTATTTCTTCCAGGTCGTGGATCAGCCAGCTCACGGGGAGCAGCCACAGCACCAGTACGTTCACCGAGATCGTCATCAGATGGTTGGTGGGTAGTCGTCTCTCACGACACGGACTCGTTCAGCCGAACACCCCTGTCGTATCGCGCCGTCGCCACAGGGCGACACCGACCGTCACGAGTACCAGCAAGAAGAACGTGTACCAGCGGACGACCTGCGACGGTGCGAGCAGTTCGCCGGGGAGGTTGATCATCAGGTGGAAGAGGACGGCGGCGAGGACGCTCCGGGAGGTGTTGTCGTAGATCCAGGCGTACAGTGTCTCGAGGAAAACGAACGTCGCGAAGAACCGCCAGACGATCGGCTGGTACGACGCCTGACTGTAGTAGCCCTCCATCAGAAAAAAGGGGATGTGCCAGCTCGCCCAGACGGCGCCGCTGATGAGGCCGGCTGTGACCGGACTCCAGATGCCCATCAGTCGATCGAGGAAGTAGCCGGTCGAACCCGTCTCCTCGACCAGTCCCGCACCGACCGTGAAGCCGAAGAAGGCGAACAGACTGAGTGGATTCGTGAGCCGCTGGAACGTCGAGACCGGATCGAACGGTCGTGTCGTGGCCCCGGTCAGGACGGCGAGCCCGCCAGCGACGACCGTGAGACCGGGATACAGCAGGAAGATCACGACGTACCAGCGCGGTCTGATGCGACGAGGATTACTGATCCGGTCCCACAGTTCGCGGAGACCGGCCATCCCATCGGACCGACGTATCATCGTGATTCCCCCGATCAGCGGGCTCAACGACCCGAGATAGAACAAGAGGACGTTCGGGAACGTCCAGACGCTCTCGCCCGAGAGGATGACGAACCCCCAGAACAGCCACGCCCACCCCAGATAGATGGCCACGTACCCCCACAGGCTGACGCTCTCGCGGAGGCGGGAGGCGAGTCCGTCGCCGGTCGTCATCCCCGATCCACCTTCCGTGAGACTCATCCGCGTTCCGGGGACGCTGTTCCACTTTGCCCCGACCGGGTCTCCTGAGCCAGATACGCACCCAGATATCCACCGATGGCGCTCAGCCCGATGATCCAGGCGAACAGCAGCGGGAACATGACGAAGAGGATAATCGCCAGCTCCACACCACCAGGAAGTCCGAACATCGAGGCGCGTCCGAGGTACAGCACGAACCCGAGGACCAGTATCAGGACGATGGGGAGGGTCGCGAGTCCACCCGAGATGGCGCCGATTCTCGCACCGCGCTTGGGGGGCTCCTGCTGGAGGTATCCGGCCGTTCCGCCACCAAACAGTGGCGAAAAGCCCGTGAACGAGAGGGCGATAGTTACGACTGCACCGAGTACCGCGTTGCGCAATTCAGTTTGATCTACCATGGAGAACGGTTGGATGGCTGTCGGGTTAGCTCCCATGGGCCGTTCCCGGGAACTGGGAGCCATCTTCCGAGGAGGTCCGACCCGTGGCTCGATACCGATCTGTCGTCCGAGACAACGGACGAGAACGGTTAACGGGGCTGGCTACGGTAGTGAGTTCGATGGAGGTCACCCGTCACGAGCACTCGTTCGAGAGTCGGGGCGTCGCCTGTGCCGGCTGGCTCTACCTGCCGGCCGAGGTGACCGATCCGCCGGTCGTGGTCATGGCACACGGGTTCGGCGGCGAGCGGACCTGGCGGCTGCCCGCATTCGCCGAGTGGTTCGCCGAACGGGGTCTTGCCGTGTTTCTCTTCGACTACCGCACCTTCGGGGCGAGCGACGGAGTGCCGCGCAACCTGGTCGATCCCTTCAGACATCGTACCGACTGGCTCGCCGCCGTCGAGTACGTTCGATCATTGCCGGTCGTCGACGGGACTCGGATCGCGCTCTGGGGCACCTCGTTCAGCGGCGGGCACGTCGTCGAGGTCGCAGCGCGCGTCGATGCAGTCTCGGCCGTCGTCGCCCAGATCCCGTTCGTCGACGGTCCCCGGACGGCCCTCCATCGGGTCCACCGTGGAGGTGTCGAATATCTGAAGCGCGGCGTCGCGGCGGGGCTGCGGGACTTCGGACGAGCGCTCACTGGTCGTCGACCGTACTACGTTCCCCTCGCCGGACACCCGGACGAGTTCGCAGTTCTGAACACGCCTGACGCGCTTCGCGGCATTCAGGGGTTGATTCCCGACGACGAAGACTGGGACAACCGCTGTCCCGCTCGGGTCGTACTCACGGCTCTGGCGTACCGACCGGTGGCCCGTGCGAGCGCGGTCGACGCACCGGTGTTCGTCGCCCAGGCAACGGACGACACCATTATCCCCGAATCGACGACCGACCGACTGGTGCGTGAACTCGACGACGTGGAACGAGTCAGATATCCGCTCGGCCACTTCGACCTATATCGGGGGGAGCCATTCGAGACGCTCGTCGAACGCGAGACGGAGTTTCTGCTTCGACACCTCCGGGATTGATCTGGAATACAGACGTCCAATCGACGACCAGTGACCTTCTCACGCCGAGCCGGTCTCTCGTGCCGATGTCGGTGCCCCCGAGGTTCGAAGTCGGTAATAGTCAGTGAATGGAGACGAGACGGCTCAGCCGACGAACCCGTGTGCGATCCCGGCCGACAGGAGTGTCCCGCGCCGATCGACGAGCCACCCGGTGATGATGCCGACGAGAAAGACGACCAGCAGGAGCGGCCACGCCGAGACGGGGTAGTAGCCGAGGTGGGCGAGTGAGAAGACGGTAGCCTGGCCGACGATTGCGGTGAATCGGCCGTAGCGCTCGGACAGCAGGCTCTGGAGAAAGCCGCGAAAGAGCGTCTCTTCTTGGAACGCCGCGATGGCGAACCCGAAGAACCAACCGAGCAGGAGGTTGACGACGACCCCGGTTGCCTGCCCCCCAGGGGCGACCACAGATGGCTCCGGCGCTACCCCTGCATCACCGACGGGCGAGAGCCCGGGAACGAGTGCCATGACCGCCAGCACGCTGGTGACCGTGACAACGAGGACGGCAACGACACCGACGACACCCCACACGAAGTCGCCACGGAGCTGCGACGGGGAGACCCACCACGTCCGGAGGTCGACACCGACCCACCGTGTGAAGCCCAGATAGACCAGTCCGACCGAGAGGACCAGGAACACGCCGCCGAGGAACAGGAGGAACATCGGGTCGGTGCTGTAACCGCCGCCAAAGTATCGATCCCAGACCCTCACCAAGAGCGCTCGGAGAACGACGAACACCCCGAGGAGGAGCAAGCCCCGGACCTGTTGGGTTCGGGTTAGGCCGGTCTCTGGAAGCATCGGCGTGGACGACTCGTCGCCTGCCGTGTGGAATCTCGTACTCATATCAGTGGAATTTTGTTATTGGTCGCTTCGGTGGCAACGCTCTGGACGAGCGAGGGGACCGACTCCGGCGGTGCACGGTAGTTCCCTCGTCCAGTCTCGAGTTCACCCTCGGTTACTATCCACCCGTCCCGTGAGCCGACCACCTCGACGGATTGACGATCCGTGTACTCGTTGAAGTTCCAGCCGAACACCCACCAGCTGTTCGTCCCCCGGAGTTCGACAGCAACGTACACCGTGGTGTCGGGGTCGGCGTCGTACGAGACGAAGACACGGCCGCCGTACACGTAACACGTCTCTTCCTCCCCTCGGGTCATGAAACAGGCCGTTTCGGTGCGATTCTCGTGGGGGCGCAGGAGTGGTTCGCTCGTGACCGGTGATCGGGTTTCGATGGTGGCCTCACCCTCGACCCTGGCGTCGATCTCGACGTCCTCGTGTTCGACGCGGAGGTGACTCTCGTTCGTCGGGTCGTACTCGTCGGGTGGGATGGTCTCCCATCGAACGAGGCGGTCGTCTCTCACGACACTGTAGTGGTACGTCGGATCGGTCGGGATCTCGTCCGCTCGAACGCGGAGCATCGGTCCAGCGTCGGTAGCGACAACGTCGTACGTCCATCCGTCCGGTGTGAACGGGTGTCGCACGTCGGCAGTGTCGAGAAATGAGTCGCCATCTCGGTTCGGGAGCGGCACGAGGATAGTCACGTTCGTAATCATCGCGGAAGGTGAGATGCGGACCTCGTACGTGTAGTCGCTCCCGTAACTGTCGCGATAGAGATGTTGGGAGTAGAGGAACAACCCACCAACAATTGCGGCGACGACCACGAGAAACGCGACGAGGACGACGAGGAGTACACGGCGCACGTTCATCGATGCACCCCGCTCATCCGAGAACGAACGACCCATGTTGGTGGGGAGGAGTCGGAGAACATCGTCAATCCTCCAGTGAAACCCGCGTTCGATCAGTAGCCGGACGACGCTCCACCCGCCGAGCGTACAGGCTCGTCCCCGCGATCAGGAGGACGAGACCGACCACACCCCACGTAAGGAGCGCGTGGGACACGTACATCGCCGTCAACAACTCCCAGTTCAGCGTGTCTCCGAGGAGGACGACGTCGAGGTCGAGCGGAACCCGGCCGGTCGTCGAGTTGTCGGCCCCGTGCATCACCATCGCGAGGAAGGCACTTCCCCCCGAGCCGTTGAACACCCATGCCAGGAGGATGGAGAACGCAACGATGCCGGTGAAGTAGGAGACGACGAGAACGACGGGCCAATCTGCCCGCATCCCGCCGGGGAGAACGAACTGTGGGAGGTGCCAGAGGCCCCAGAAGACACCGATGACGACTGCCGCCCGAAGTGCCCCGTATCGCGCTTGTAGTTCCGGCTGGGCGAAGCCACGCCAGCCCAGTTCCTCCTGACCGCCGCCGATCAGGGTCCCCAGGACGACGCCGAGCACGATACTGAACGGGTCGAACGTGAAGGAGCTCCAGTCGATGGGATCACCGGCGAGCCACCCGACGATACCCGACGCGTAGGCCATCCCGAACGGGACTGCGATCGCGAGCACGTACCACTTCGGATGTACCCGCCAGCGGAGGACGTTCTTGAGCCATTCGCGGACGCTCTCACCGCTGCTGTAGAGGACCACCCCAGCTGCGACGGCGGGAGCCAGCGGGCCAAGGAAGCCGCCGATGAACCACCACGTCCAGGAGGGCTCCATCCCGAGCAGAACGATCACGCCTTCGAGACTCCAGGAGATCGCGTACGCCAGGAGAAAGAACGCGGCGATGCGGTGTTGTCCCATCCAGTTCGTCACGACACTGCTCATAGTACCATCTCCGCTCCAATCGACAGTAACTCGCGAAGACGGTTCTTAGGAAGTAAGAAACAACTGACAGGACCTACCGGTTTAGAACCACACCTCGACAGGGAAGACAGACCATGACCGATATCCGCGACACTGAACGATCGCCATCGAAAGAGCCTGCACCGAGAGCGGACGCAACGTGGCGACGACGCATCCGATGGTCGGGGGGGCTGCCTTATTCATCGCCGTATACTGGACGCTACTCAGGGAGTGGATGCTCACCTGGGGAGCGACCCCGTCGGAGGTGCACATGCAGTTTCCAGGCGACGATCTGCTCTCAGACCCGGACGCACAATCGACCATGGCAGTCGATATCGACGCGTCTCCCACCGATGTCTGGCCGTGGCTTCGTCAGCTGGGACAGGACCGTGGCGGGTTCTACAGCTACGAGTGGGCAGAGAATCTCGTTGGGCTCGACATCCACAACGCGGATCGGATCGTCGCGGAGTGGCAGGACCTCTCGGTTGGGGATACAGTCCGACTCGGCCGTGCTGACCGGTTCCCCGACGCGGTCCTGAAAGTGGTCGCGATAGATCCGGCGCAGTCACTGGTCCTACGGGCTCCCGACGAACCGACGTGGTGGGTCTGGTCTTTCGTGCTCGACCCGGTCAACGAGACGACTACACGACTGCTCGTGCGCTCGCGCATCCGCTTGCCCGAAAACACGGTGATTCGTCTTGCTGCACGATCCGTACTTGACCCGGTGTCGTTCGTAATGACACACGGAATGCTTCGGGGTATTCAGACACGAGCTGAACAACTCGCAAGGCACCGGTCCGACACGAACGACTCCGGCGTAGCAGATTCAGACAGTGAATAGGCCGGCTACGCCAGCAATTGCGATCAAAACACCGATAGCCCCGAGAAGCCCCAGATATTTCAGTTCCTCTCGGTAGTACCGGAAGTACGAGAAGAGCCCGAAGAACCCGAAAAAGAACAGCCAGGCGGGTTCGTGAAGCGCGAAGGCTTGGAGCCCCGTCAGGCCGAACAGCCCGAAGAGACCGATTCGCCAATCCCGCACTGTTTCGGCCATCGGTTCAAGCCTCCACCGCCTCCACTCGGGCGATGAACATCTCGAATCCATACATGGTCGCGAGGAATAGAGCAGCGAACACTGTCCACCGCGCCACGTCGAAGCTACCAGTGAATGCCAGCGTGTTGAAAATGTACGAGAGCGAGGCGGCCACGAACCCGGAGACGTAGAGGTTTCTTCGCGTGGTCATACGACGATTCGATTCCGGACAGTGATATATGTTTGTCAGTAGCGTCCCGCGACACGGAAGTCGCTCGGTGACAACCGCGCCGAGCGTACAGACAGGAGTTCGTACAGCGAGTGCTCGTTCACTCTAGTAGCGTCTCCGCGACGTCAGTCGACGTACACGGGCCGCTCGGCGTACGGGATCGGATCTTCGACGCCGAGCCGCTGGAACGCCTGGAGTCGGAACGCACAGGAGTCGCAGGTTCCACACGCTGGCTCCGTCTCCCGATAGCACGACCACGTGTGTTCGTACGGGACGCCGAGTGCGAGCCCGTGTTCGGCGATGTCGGTCTTCGACCACTCGACGAACGGTGCCTCGAGACGGATCTCCGTGTCGGGTTTCGTCCCGACGTCGATCACCCGCTGGAACGCCTCGAAGAAGGCCGGTCGACAGTCGGGGTAGCCCGAGAAATCCTCGGAGTGGGCACCGACGAAGATCGCGGCGGCGTCGTTCGCCTCCGCGTACGACGTGGCCATCGACAGCAGGTTCGCGTTCCGGAACGGGACGTACGACGTCGGAATCTCGTCGCGCTCCACGTCCGCGTCCGCGAGCGCGATCCCTTCGTCGGTCAGCGACGACGCCCCGATGCGAGCGAGGTGTTCGGTCTCGACGTGGAGAAAGTCCTCGGTTCCGACGACCGTCGCCAGCTTTCGAGCCGACTCGAGCTCTTTGGCCTCGGTGCGCTGTCCGTACGACGTGTGTAAGAAGAGCGGCTCGTAACCGCGGTCCATCGCCTCGTACACTGCCGTCGCACTGTCCATTCCGCCGGAAACCAGGATAACTGCGCTGTCGTTCATCGTGATCTCGCCTCGTCGATCGCTCGCTCGAACCCCCATCTCGCGTCGTTCGGGCACGCGTCACGGGTCGCGCGGGTGGCCGGCTCCGTCGCACGCTCGACCTCACGCGTCGTCGCCGACGGGAGGCGCGTTCCTGTCCAGTCCGTCTCCCAGTCGGTGTCTGTCGGGTCCCGGGCGGTGTTCGTCGAGTCTCGATTGCCCGGCCGTCTCTCGACGTGTTCGCGGGACATAGTCACGTTCCCGGTGCGTCGTTCCAGAGGTCGACGTGCAGCCGCGGCGTGTAGCGGTAGCCGTGCTCCAGCGCCAGCGTCGCGGTGAGTTCGCGGGTGTCCGCCAGCCGTTCGCGAGTCGTCCCCTCCGGCATCAAGAGCACGTCACGGTTCCGGATCCGGGCGCTGGTCACGGACCGAAGCTCCTCGACGAGCGCCTCGATCTCGGCGAGATCCGCTCGCCCCGTCACCACGAACTTGAGCTGGACGTCGTAGGCGTCGACGAGCGCGGCGAGCGACTCGCAGTCGAGCCGGTCCCGCTCGTGGCGGTCCCGCCACGTCCCGACCGCGGCGTCACCTCCGGCGGGTGGTCTCGTCTCGCTCGGCGTCGACGACGCGAGCTTCGGGCTGATCGAGACGAGGTCGATGGGTGCCTCGCGGTAGACCGTCCCGTTCGTCTCGACGGTCGTGTGGTAGCCTCGATCCGACAGCTCGGTCAAGAGCGGCTCGACGCCGTCGTGAATCATGGGTTCGCCCCCCGTGACGACGACGTGGTCGCCGTCGTAGTCGGCCACTCGAGCGGCGAGAGCCGCCACGTCGAACCAGCCGTGTGTCGGCTCCCAGGAGGTGTGGTACGAGTCACAGAACCAGCACCGCAGGTTACAGCCGGAGATCCGAACGAAGGTGCTGGGCACGCCGACGAGCGTCCCCTCGCCCTGCAGCGAGTGGAACACCTCGTTGATCGGGAGGGCGTCGGGGCCGACGGCGTCCGGCGCATCGAGCGTCGTGGTGTCCGCGTTGACGGGCATCGCGACTCACCGACCCGCACGGAGTTCGCCGGTCTCGGCGACCTCGACGGAGACGTCGGAGACGGTGTCCGGGAGAGCGTCTCGCAGCTGTCGTTCGAGGACCACGGCCATCACCTCGGCGGTCGGTGGATGCTCGAGGACGATCACCGCGTCCCCGTCGCCGGACCGCTCGAACGCCTCGACGAGCGGGTCACCCTCCTCGAGCAAGAACCGGTGATCCCACCGGTCGACGATCGCGGTCACCGCACCCTTGTCGACGACCCACCCCTCATCGGTGAGTTCGCCCCGGACCGTGACCGAGATCTCGTAGTTGTGTCCGTGTGGGCGCGAACACTTCCCGTCGTGGTGCTGGATGCGGTGACCCGAGCTGATGCGGATCGGCCGATCGTAGCCGACGTGGAGGAGCCGCTCGCCGGCCGAGGAGAGGTCGATATTCTCGGAATCCTCTTCGAGTACGCTTCGTGGCATATCGTGAGATGAGCGAGGGTCAGTATAAGCGTAGTCCTTCGCCCGAGCGTGCGACCGCCCTCGACCACGATCACGCCGGCGCGCGGCGAACAGAGCGGGGAGAGGCGGGAGCGTCCGAACCCGGCTGACGAGCGGTTCACCTTTAAGTGTCCACCGGTCAAGTGGTACTGACGACAGGAGTCGACCGACCATCGCCGGTCGACGGCCACGTCCGTCCGCCGCCATCATGTGTCGAGAACTCAACCGGGAACCGATCTGGGTCGCCACCATCCGACTCGCGTTCACGCAGGGGTGGGCCGACGTCGACAGCGTGGCCGCGGAGGCGAACCTCGTCCCGGGACGCGAGAGCACGGTCACGGACGTCCTCCAGACGATGTGCGAGCGCGACCTCCTGGTCGAAGCACCGGACTTCGACGACAGCGGCCGGTATCTCGTCGGGCCGGTGCTCCGCCGGTCGGCCCCGTCGCCGAAGGGGGTCGAACGCCTCTCGCGGCGGGGTGTCCACCAGTGGGAGCGGCCGCCGGCGGACGACTGACGCCCACGGACGCGGTCGGCCGACCCGGGCGTCGACTCAGTCGAGCGCGTCGAGGTCGGCCGGCGTGTCCACGTCGCGCCTGACTCCGGGGTCGCCCGTCTCGACCAGCGCCGAGCGGTCGCCCCGACGGAGGACGTGACGACCGCCCCGGTCGCCCGAGACGGCGACGAGGGCGTCGAAGTGTGTGCGGTCGAACAGCACGGGGTTCCCCCGTTCGCCCGCGACGGCGGCCGCGAGCGCCGTCCACCGGTTCCCCTCGTACACGTCGACGAGCGCCCGGACGCTGGCCGGATCGACGCGGGGCATGTCCCCGAGGGCGAACACGGCCGCGTCGACGTCGGGACCGAGCGCCTCGACCCCCGCACGGACGGACGTCGCCTGCCCCTCGCGGTAGGCGTCGTTCTCGACCACCGTGACCCCGACTCCGTCGAGCGCCGTCGCGACGCGGTCGCCTTCGTAGCCGACGACGGCGACGACCGGATCGAGTCCCGCGTCGAGGAGCGTTCGCGCCGCGTGACGGACGAGCGGTTCGCCGTCGAGCGTCGCCAGCAGTTTGTTCGCGTCGCCGAACCGCGATCCGGTGCCCGCGGCGAGGAGGACGCCGGCGACCCGCGACCGTGGCCGATCCCCGGCGTCGGCGTGTCGCTCGTCGGCACCGTCGTCGACGACGCTGTCGCCCGCTCCGGTCACGCTCCCGGGCGGGTCGACGATGGGAAGGCCGGCTTCGTCGGTCGCGTCGGTCGCGTCGGTCACGTCGGTCTCACCGGTCTCGTCGATCCCGTCGGTCGCGTCGGTGTCGTCGGTCGTCCGCCCGGTCATCGCTCGACCGCGTCGTACGGGACGACGTCGACCGGAGAGCCGGCGTCGAGTCCGGTGTCGGTCACGACGAAGCCGTCGGCGCGGGTCGCACGCGTACTCGACGAGAGCACGCTCGGATCGAACGTCTCGTCGTACACTTTGAGTGGGGAGTCGACGTGACCCAGGGGGAACGCCTCGACGAGTTCGCCGGACGCGTCGTCGCCCGAGAGCGTCACCGGGACGACGTAGTCGAACCCCGGCGCACCGATCTCGAACCCCCGTTCGAGCGTCGCCCGAACCGTCGGCAGCCGCGTCTCTCCGACGAAGAACGGTCGGGCGACGAGCGTGGTGACGGTGTGGGCACCGACCGGTTTGCCGGGGATGGCGAACGCCACCGCGTCGTGATCCGGGAGTCGAGCGACGGCGATGGGTTTGCCCGGACGGAGTCGAACGCGGTGAAACAGTACCTCGCCGAGGTCCGACAGCGCCCGGACAGCGTAGTCCTTCTTTCCGACGCTCGTCCCGCCGGTGGTGACGACCACGTCGTATCGCTCGGCGAGTTCGGACACACGATCGCGGACGACGGCGTAGTCGTCGGGGACCGTCCCCTCGTAGGTGGCGTCGTGGCCCCACGAGTCGACGAGCGCGGCGAGCATCGGCGAGTCGAGATCCGTGTGTCGCCCCTCGTGGATCTCGGTGCCCGTCGCGAGCAACGCCACCGAGACGGGTCGGTGGACCTCGCACGTCTCGTGGCCGAGATCGCGGAGGAGAATCGCGTCCCGCGGGGAGAGCCGCTCGCCAGCCGAAAAGAGCGTCTCGCCCGCGGTGACGTTGCTGCCGCGGCGGTAGACGTACGTCCACGGAGTGAGCGCCGGACCGTGCAGTCGTTCCTCGTCGTCGACGGTCTCGACCGTCGCCTCCTCGCGCTTGAGGACGGCGTTCGCTCCCCGGGGCAGGGGTGCGCCGGTCGCGATGCGGACCGCGTCGCCGGCGTCGAGCGGGGGCGGGTCGTCCTCGGGGTAGACGGAGACGTCGCGGAGGCGGAGCGGGTAGTCGTCCGTCGCGTCGAAGGCGAAGCCGTCCATCGTCGCGTGCGACCGCGGCGGCTGGTCGTCGGGTGCGACGATATCGGCGGCGAGCGTCCGTCCCGCGAGGTCGGCGAGCGGCACGGTCTCGGTCTCGCGGTCGGCCAGCGCCGCCCCGCGCAGCGCGTTGACCCTGGCGGCGGCGGCGGTTCGGGAGAGCATCACGTCGTGGGGAGGGTCCCCGTCGGGGCTGTCGTCACCGTCGGAACTGCGTGTCACGCCGGTCGGGTTAGACGGGGGCCGTGTTAAGTCCTCTCACGAGGCCGGTCGTGATCGACGGTCGACCGACGACGGACGGGAATCGTCCGAACGCTCGGCGTCACGGAGAGACGTCCAGCGCCGCCGCGACCGCCGCGAGCGTCGTTCGGAGGTCGTCGTCGGCCACGCCGTCGGCCCTGATCGAGTAGTGGACGAGCCGCACCATCTCGCCGTCCGGTGCCGACGCGCCGCGGTGGTCGGTCCGTTCGGCGGCGAACGGGGCCGCCTCGAGCGCCGCACGGACCGCCGTCTCGGTCGCGTCGGGGATCCTGAGCTGCACGCCGAGTCGGCGGGCGGGCGGTGCCCAGACGACCCCACTGCGGTTGAACGCGGTCACGAGGCTGTCGTCGCCGAGTCGAGCAGCCGTCAGCGGGTGGAAGAAGTCGACGACGCACTGTCCGCCCGCCTCGGTCCGGCGCGGTCGGACGGGAGCGTCCCCGAGCAGCTCCTCGACGAGTTCGAAAAACGGCGTACAGTCCATACACCCGCTTCGCCGGAGGCGACCTAATACCGATGGTCGGCAGTGGTCGGCGGCTGATCGCGTGCCACTGCTGGGTGCTCCGGTGGGACAGTTGCGCCGACAGCAAGGTTGATTGTCCGCCGTTACTATGCTCCCTCAAGGTATATTCTATGGGAAAACTCACCGATACTAAAGTCTCCGAAAAGAACCTCACCACCGTCCCGAAGCCGGTCAGGAACTTCCTCGACGTCGGTGAGGGGGACCGGATCGAGTGGCACGTCGAGGACGGCCACGTCATCGTCCGCAAGGCCGACACCCCGGTCGACGGCTGATCGGGGCGGTTCGGTCCCGGTACGTGGAGTGGACACCGGGCCGTTCGGCGCGCTCGACTCTCGTCGTTTCTGATTATTCGGTGACAGCATACTCCCCGGTTTATCAGAAACTTTTATGCGAGTGGGTGAGAGTGACACGGACGAGTCTTAGGGCTCGCATAGGAGTCAGTACTTAAATGGAGTTCAGCGGTGAATTCGAACTGGACGGCGTATCGCCGGAGGACGCCTGGATCGTCCTCTCGGATCCGATCGCGGTACGAGACGCGCTCAAGGGCTGTCGGTACATCACCAAGATCGAGGACGGCGACTTCAACTTCGACGACTACGAGCCGGACGAGGACGTCGAGACGCTGCCGGACGCGGATCCCGAAGCAGTCGCCGCGCGCGCCTTCGAGGCGGGCGGCGTCTACGCCGCGCTGATGCAGGTCGGGGTCGGGAGCGTCAAACCCCGGTTCGAGACACGAGTCACGATCGAAGAGCGCGACTTCCCGCGGATGGTGGCGACCGGCGGGGGGGACGCGTCGGGCAGCAGCTTCGAGATGGAGTCGTGGATGGAGATCGAGGAGACCGACGACGGCTCCATCGTCAGGTGGGGGACCGAGGCGGACGTCTCCGGGCGGATCGCGCAGCTGGGCGGGCGCGTGATGAACCCCGTGGCGGACAAGATCGTCTCCAACTTCTTCGGCAACATCCAGAAACAGATGACCGGCTTCGAGGAGAGCGAGAAGTCGGCCGGCATCCGTGACCGACTGAGCGGGCTCATCTGATCATGAAGGCCGCACAGTTCGAACACCACGAGCCGAACACGCTGGAGGAGGCGGTGAGCCTCCTCGACAGTCTCGACGAGCCGACCATTCTCGCGGGTGGACAGAGCCTCATCCCGATGATGCGCTTCCGGCTGGCGCGCCCGGCGACCGTCGTGGATCTGAACCGCATCGACGACCTCGACTTCCTCACGGAGGAAGACGGCCACCTCCGGATCGGCGCGCTCTGCCGGCACGTCGACGTCGAGGAGTCCGAGATCGTCGCCGAACGCTACGGGAGCTTCGCGGATGCGGCTCCCCTCGTGGCGGATCCGCAGATCCGCAACCGCGGCACGGTCGTCGGCAGCGTGGCGCAGTCCGACCCGAAAGGTGACTGGGGGACCGTCCTCCTGGCTCACGACGGCGAGGTCGTCGCCGCCGGGCCCGACGGCGAACGCGTCGTTCCCGCCGAGGAGTTCTTCCTCCTCCCGTACGACAACATGCTGGACGAGACGGAGCTGATCACCGAGCTCCGCGTCCCGATCCCCGCCGACGGGGAGGGGAGCGCCTACCACAAGCTGAAGCGGAAGGTGGGCGACTACGCGATGGTCGGCGTCGCCGCGCGCGTCGTCCTCGAGGACGACGTCGTCACCGACGCCGGCATCGCTCTGACCGCGGTCGACATCACGAACGTCTCGGTGCCGGACGCGGCGGCCGTGCTCGAGGGCGAGACGCCGTCCGGAGCGCTGTTCAAGCGGGCGGGCGAGATCGCCGCCGACGCCGCCAACCCGGAGTCGGACGAACACGGGAGCGCCGACTACAAGGAGAACATGGTCCGGGTGCTGACCCAGCGAGCCCTCGCGGACGCCGTGGAGCGTGCGACCCAATGAGTACGAAGGATATCACCATCACCGTCAACGGCACCGAGCGCGAACTGAGCGTCGAACCCCGACGGTTGCTGGTCCACGCCATCCGCGAGGACCTCGACCTCACGGGGACACACATCGGCTGTGACACCGGCAACTGCGGGGCCTGTACTGTCTACCAGGACGGCGAGGCGATCAAATCCTGTCTCATGTTCGCCGTCCAGGCCGACGGGAGCGACGTGACGACGGTCGAGGGCATGCAGGACCTCCCCGAGGCGGGGATGGGCCGCTCCGACGACCTCCACCCCATCCAGGAGGGGTTCCGCCAGATGCACGGTCTGCAGTGCGGCTACTGCACCCCCGGCATGATCATGGCGGGGAAAGCCCTCCTCGAGAAGGACAGCGACCCCTCGGAGGCGACGATCCGCGAGAACATCAGCGGCAACCTCTGTCGTTGTACGGGCTACCAGAACATCGTCAAATCCATCCAGTACGCCGCGGACGTGTTCAACGACCGCGAACCGCCCGAATCGCCCGTCGAGAACCCCGATTCCGGCGGGACGGCCGCCGCGGACGGTGGCGTCGACTGTGGCACCGGCTGCGGCTGTGACGCCGGGGTCGATCTGGACCGCGAGTATCCGGCGGACACCGCCGGCGACGGAGGGGCCGAGCGATGAGTAGCGAGACCGAGAAACCGGACGCGAAGTACCGCCACGACGAGGACGGCGGTCCCGACCCCGAGGCCCACCACGGCCACGGTCGCGGCGGGATGGGCGAGGAAGTCAAGCGGAAGGAGGATCGGCGCTTCATCACGGGCCGCGGCAACTACGTCGACGACATCAAGAAGGAGGGGATGCTCCACTGCGAGATCGTCCGCAGCCCCCACGCGCACGCCTACGTGAAGTCGATCAACAAGGACCGTGCGCTCGCCGTCGACGGCGTCGTCGCCGTCCTCACGGCCGAGGACCTCGCGGAGTACGACCTGGCGACGATGCCGACGCTGATGGACGACACCCAGGACGTCCTCGTGCAGGACAAGGTGAAGTTTCAGTCACAGGAGGTCGCCGCGGTCATCGCCACCGATCGCTACATCGCCAAGGACGGCGCGGAGAAGGTCGAGGTCGACTACGAGACGCTCGACGCGGTCGTCGACGCACGGAAGGCGCTCGAACCCGACGCCCCGCTGGTGAGAGACGACATCGAGGGCAACGACTCGAACCACATCTTCACCTGGGAGACGGGCGACGAGGCGGCCACCGAACGGGCGTTCGCGGAGGCCGACGTCACCGTCGAACAGGAGATGTACTACCAGCGGATCCACCCCGCGCCGATCGAGACGTGCGGGTGTGTGGCCGACTGGGACACCGCCAACGAGAAGATGACCGTCCACCTGACCTCGCAGGCACCCCACGCCCACCGGACGCTGTTCTCGATGGTGTCCGGCATCCCCGAACACAAGGTGCGGATCGTGAGCCCCGACGTCGGCGGCGGCTTCGGCAACAAGGTGCCCATCTACCCCGGCTACGTCGTCGCCGCCGCGGCGTCGTACGTCATCGGCCAGCCCGTCAAGTGGATGGAAGAGCGTTCGGAGAACATCCAGACGACCCACTTCGCGCGTGACTACGAGATGACCGGCCGGGTCGCGGCGACCGCGGACGGAATCATCCAGGGCATCGACGTGGAGGTGCTCGCGGACCACGGCGCGTACAACGCCGCGGCCCAGCCCTCGAAGTTCCCGGCGGGCTTCTTCAAGATCTTCACCGGGTCGTACGACGTCCCGGCCGCCTACTGCACGCTCGACGCGGCCTACACGAACACCGCACCCGGCGGCATCGCCTACCGGTGTTCGTTCCGGGTCACCGAGGCGGTGTACCTCGTCGAGCGGATGGTGAAGGTGCTCTCGCAGGAGCTCGACATGGACCCCGCCGAGATCCGGCGGAAGAACTTCATCCCGAAGGAGGCGTTCCCGTACGAGTCGGCGACGGGCTGGACGTACGACTCCGGCGACTACGAGCGCGCGCTCGACAAGGCGCTCGACGCCGTCGACTACGAGGGGCTGCGCGAGGAACAGCAGCGTCGGCTCGACGCGGACGACGACCGCCTGCTGGGGATCGGCTTCTCGACGTTCACCGAGATCGTCGGTGCCGGCCCCGGCAAGCAGTGCGACATCGCCGGCGTCGAGATGTTCGACTCCGCGGAGATCCGTGTCCACCCGACGGGGAACGCCACCGTTCGCATCGGCGTCCAGACGCAGGGACAGGGCCACGAGACGACGTTCGCGCAGATCGTCGCCGAGGAACTCGGGTTAGACGTCGACGACATCACCGTCGAACACGGCGACACGGACACCGACCCGTACGGGCTGGGAACGTACGCCTCCCGGTCGACGCCGGTCGGCGGTGCGGCGACGGCGGTCGCCGCACGCAAGGTCAGGGAGAAGGCGAAGAAGATCGCCGCCAACGAACTCGAGGTCGCCGACGAGGACGTCGTCTGGGACCGTTCCTCGGGGGCGTTCCACGTGACGGGCGCACCCGACCGGTCCGTGACGATGAAGGAAGTCGCCTTCGCCTCCTACACGAACTCACCGGCGACCGAAGAGCCCGGCTTGGAAGCCGTCGACTACTACGATCCGCCGAACATGACGTTCCCGTTCGGGGCGTACGTCTGCGTGGTCGAGGTCGACCGCGAGACCGGCGAGGTCGACATCAGGAAGTTCTACGCGCTCGACGACTGTGGGAACCGGATCAATCCGATGGTCATCGAGGGGCAGGTTCACGGCGGCCTCGCGCAGGGGATCGCCACGGCGATGCTCGAGGAGGTCACGTTCGACGACAACGGCAACGTCACGGCAGGGGACTTCATGAACTACCTGCTCCCGACGGCGATGGAGATCCCGCACATGGACACCGACTACACGGTGACGCCGTCGCCACACCACCCGATCGGCGCGAAGGGCGTGGGCGAATCTCCCACGGTGGGGTCGCCGCCGGCGATCGTCAACGCGGTCGTCGACGCGATGGCGCACGCCGGCGTGCGCCACGTCGACATGCCGATGACGCCCGACCGGGTCTGGTCGGTGCTGAACGACGCGGGACTGGCGCTCGACCCGGCCGACCGGTTCGAGTTCGACTTCGAGACGGACGGCGCGGAGGCCGACGACTGACCACGCGCTCGGCCCGTCGTCAGTGTCGACGGCGTGATCGGACGTACCGTCGAAGACGACTTCAGCCCCGGAATCGTAACCGGACCAGATGTCGACATCGACGCCGACCCCGGGGCCGCAGCGTTCCCCGGTCGCTCCGGATCGGATCGGGGTGACCGGACCCCCACACGCACACCAGATGACAGACGATACCGAGACGGACCACGACGGAGACGGAGATGGAGCGCGCGCGGACGCCGCCTCATCCGCGACGATCGACCGGCTCGCCCGACAGTACGTGGCGGAGAATCGCCCGTTCGCCCGGGTGACCGTCGTTCGCCGCGAGCCACCGGTGTCCGCGCGCGTCGGCGACCGCGCGGTCGTCACGGCCGACGGCGACCTCACCGGGTGGATCGGCGGTGTCGCCTGCGCACAGTCGGTCGCCGTGCGCGAGGCACGGGAAGCGATCCGCAGCGGCGAATCGAAACTGATCGGCATCGCGCCCGACCCCGCCACGATCGACCGGCCCGGCCTCGACGCGTTCCCGATGACGTGTCACAGTCAGGGGACGATCGAGCTGTTCGTCGAGCCGGTGACGCCGCTCGCGCGGCTCGTGATCGTCGGCGACTCGCCCATCTCGCGGGCGCTCGCGCGCCTCGCGGCTACCCTCTCGTACGACGTGACCGTCGTCGCCCCCGAGGGGACGGAGCCGATCGAGGCCGACCGACGGCTCGCGGCGACGGAGGACGCGGCGGCGCTGGCCGAGGAGATCCACGGGGCGACGTGGGTCGTCGCCGCGTCGATGGGGACGACCGACGACGTCGCCGTCGAGGCCGCGCTCGACGCGGGAGTGCCGTACGTCGGGCTCGTGGCCAGTCGTCGGCGTGCGGACGAACTCTGTCGTCGAGTGGCCGACCGGACGGGCCGACCGGCCGAGGAGGTCCGGGCGGCGGTCACCTCGCCCGCCGGGGTCGACATCGACGCCCGGACCCCCGAGGAGATCGGCGTGAGCGTCCTCGCCGAACTCGTCGCCGTCCGCCACGCCGCCGGCGACAGGCCGGTCTCCCGCGCAGGCGCGGACGGCCACGGGGACGACTCCGGAGACGCCGGGGGAATCGGTGACGACGCCGAGAAAGCCGGTGGCGACGCCGAGGAAGCCGGTGGCGACACCAGGGAAGCCGACGACGGGAGCGGCGAACACGACGCCGTCGACGCCGAAAGCGACACCCGAGAGCCGGCGGTCGCCGTCGATCCCGTCTGCGGCATGGACGTGACGGTGGGCGAGGCGGCGGCCACCGCCACCCACGAGGGCCGCACGTACCACTTCTGCGGGGAGGGCTGTCGGGACGCGTTCGTCGACGACCCCGAACGGTTCGTGGAGCGTGCGGAGCCATGAGCGGAGCCGACGAACCGGCGGCCGACGGCGACCGCGTCTCGCCGGCCGAGGTGAGCGAGTCCGAACTCCGCGATCGGTTCGAGGCCGCGGACTACGTCGCCGACGAGACGCTCGTGACGACGGTGTACCTCGCGCTCCGACTGGGCAAGCCGCTGCTCGTCGAGGGCGAACCCGGGAGCGGGAAGACCGAACTCGGGAAGGTGCTCGCCGAGTCGTTCGACACCGAACTCGTCCGGCTGCAGTGTTACGAGGGGCTCGCCGCGGAGAACACGCTGTACGAGTGGAACTACACGAAACAGCTCCTGGCCGTCCAGTCCGGCGACGCCGTGGAGGACGGCGTGTTCTCCGAGGAGTACCTCTTCGAGCGGCCGCTCCTGCGTGCGCTCACCGCCGAGGGCGACGTCCCTCCCGTGCTGCTTATCGACGAGGTCGACCGTGCCGACGAGGAGTTCGAGGCCTTCCTGCTGGAGGTGCTCTCGGACTTCCAGGTGACGATCCCCGAGTTCGGCACCGTCGCCGCGGAGCGACCGCCGATCGTGGTCATCACCTCCAACCGGACGCGCGGGCTATCGGACGCGCTCAAGCGACGCTGTCTGTACCTCCACGTCGACGCCCCCTCGTTCGAGACGGAGGTGGAGATCGTCCGCCGGAAGGTGCCGCAGCTCGACGCGACGGTCGCCGCCGAGGTCTGCGCAATCGTCCAGGAACTCCGCGAGAACGCCTTCCTCAAGCGGCCCGGCGTCGCCGAGACGCTCGACTGGGCCCGCGCCGTCGCCGAACTCCGCACCCCGGACGACGGCTCCGACGTCGATGCCGCGGAGATCGAGCGCACCATCGGCACCCTGCTGAAGGAGGTCGAGGACGTCCAGCGGGTCGACTCGGCCCTGCTGGAGCGGCTAGAGCGCGCCGCGCGGGAGGCCCGGACGCCCACTTCGGCCGCGGACGGGACGGACGCGGACGTCGACACCGGCGAACGCGCGACGATCGACGACGGGGCGACGAGCGAGAACTGACGATGGACGGCTTCGACGAGACGCCCGACTTCGTCGCCGCACGCGACCACGTCCTCCGAGAGGTGGTGTTGTTCGCCCGGACCCTCCGCGAAGAGGGCGTCTCGGTCCCGGCGAACGCGGCGATCTCGGCGACGGAGGCGCTCTGCGCGGTCGGCCTCACCGACCGCGAGGGCGTCCGGGCGGCGACCCACGCGACGCTCGTGTCCGACCCGCGCGACACGGACGCCTTCGAGACGCAGTTCCCGGCGTTCTGGCACCGCCTCCGCACGGGGCTGGAGGCGACGGCCACTGCCGACGACGTGGGCGACCGGGCGGGGAGCGGCGCGCTCTCGACGGCCGACGCCGACGGCACCGACGACGGCGGGGACGCGGCGGACGGGTCGGCAGCGGCGGCCGGCGGCGATCCCGGCGGCGAGGGCGCGGACGACGAGACGGTGCGCGAGCGTCGACTCGTCGACCACGACGCGGAGACGGGAAGCACGAGCGACGGCGACAGGGAGCGGAGCCGCGTCTCGACGTACAGCGCGGGTGGCGCGGGGACCCCTGTCGCCGACGAGTCGACTGACGCTCCGCTCGACCGGGCCGCACTCCGGCGGTTCGAGGGGGCGCTCTCGACGCTCGCCGGCCGACGGTGGAAACCCGGCGGTGGTCGCCGGATCGACGCCCGCCGGGCGCTGCGGTCGAGCGTCGGCACCGGCGGGACGGTCGTCTCCGTGCCGACCCGCGAGCGAACGCCCGACGCGTTCCGGGCCTGTCTGCTGGTCGACGTGAGCCAGTCCGTGCTCGACACGATCGACCGCGGCTTCCTGCTCGCCGTGCTCGACGCGCTCGTCGACGACGGTCGCGGCGTCCGCGTCTTCTTCTTCGACACCGAGATCCGCGAGGTGACGGCCGTCTTCGTGGACTCGCGTGGCGACCCGGCGGCGGCGCTCGAACGCGCCGAGGTCGCGTGGGGCGGCGGGACGCGAATCGGCGACGCCATCGCCGACCTCCGGCGACGGTGGCCCGGCGCGGTCGACCGGCGGACGGTGACGCTCGTCGTGAGCGACGGACTGGACGTGGGAGCAGTGGACGACCTCGAACGCGGGATGACGTGGCTCGCGCGGCGGTCGCGGGCGGTCGTCTGGCTGAACCCCCTCGCGGCCTCCGCCCGGTACGAGCCGACCTGCCGGGGGATGGCGGCGGCGCTCCCGTACGTCGACGGCCTGTTCGCCTTCGCCGGCTCCGACGACCTCGACGAGGTGGCGCGACAGCTGTCGAGACACGGTCTCGGCGGCCCGATCGGCTACGAACACGACTTCCGCGACCGAACGACCGCGGCAAGAGCGGCGGAGGCCGGCACTGGAGGGACGAGCTGAGATGTCGGACGCGCTCGTCGCGACGGTACGCGACGCGCTCTCGGACCGCGCGCGGGCAGCGGACGACCCCCGCGTGACGGTCGGCGACCGCGTCGTCCTCGTCGAGTGCTCCCATCCAGCCCACGGCTCGCTCGCGGGCGTGGCCCACAGGCCCGACCGGACGGTGGAGGCGTTCGACCCCGACGCCGACCGACGCGTCGTGGATCTCGCCGGAGAGTCGACGGGGGCTCCACACGGGAGCGTCGCCCGGGCGGTCGGCCTCGCGACGCTGAACGCGCTGTCGGCCCCCGACATCGGGTGGCTCGTCGGCGACCCGATGGCGGCGCTCTCGGCCGACGTCGACGTCGTCGCCACCGTCGGGCTGTTCCGTCCCGCGTTCCGGAAGTTCGGGAACGTCGCGGTCCGGGTCGTCGAGCGCGACCCAGAGAGGATCGACCTGGCCTCCCTGCCCGGGGCGGTCCCGACCACGCTCTTCTCGCCCGACGAGGCCGCGGCCGCGTTCGACGGCGCCGACGTCTGCTTCGTCACGGGGTCGACGCTGGTGTACGGCGGCGTCGACGACTACCTCGCGGCGGCGGCGGACGTCCCGCTCGTCGTCCTGATCGGCGCGACTGCCTCGCTCCTGCCGGAGCCGGTGTTCGAGCGCGGTGTCGACCTGCTGGCCGGGGCGCGAGTACGGGACGCGAGCCGGGTCCGCGAACGCGTCGTCGCGGGCGACTGCGGGACCGACCTCCACGACGCGGGGCTGCAGAAGGTGTACTGCCCCGCGACGGCGACGCTTCCGGGCGTACAGTTACCAAGCACCAGACCCGATACCCAACAATGACCAACGACACGCACGATTCGGACGAGACGACCGACCCGACCGGCACAGCGGAGACGGACGCCAACTGGAGCGTGCCCGAGACGGAGGTGCTGTCGCGGGCGCACGACCTCCTCGACAGCGACCGCCGCGGCGTCCTCGCGACGATCATCGCCGTCGAAGGGAGCGCCTACCGGCGCCCGGGGGCGAAGATGGTCATCCCCGAGGACGGCGAGGGGGTCGGTCACATCACCGCCGGCTGTCTGGAAGAGGAGGTCCAGCGCCTCGCGAGCGAGGTGCTCGCCGCGGGCGAACCACGGGTCGAGCGCTACGACCTCATGCCCGAGGCGGACGACGACGTCTGGGGGCTGGGCGTCGGCTGTAACGGCGTCATCGAGGTGCTGCTCGAACCGCTCGACGAGACGTACCGTCCCGCCGTCGAGGCCGTCTCGGCAGGGAGAGACGTCGGCGTGCTCACCGTCGTCGACGGCGACGGCGAGGGCGCGCGAGCCTACTACGACCCCGAAACCGACGCGTTCGATCTCCACGGAGGGTTCGACGCCGACCTCGCCGAGCGGGTCCGGGAGGCGGCGGCGACGCTCACGGCACAGGGTCGTGCGGACTCCGTCGAGGTCGATGGCATTACGGTGTTCGTCGACGGCCTGGCCGCGCCCGCGACGCTCGTCGTCGTCGGCACCGGCCACGACGTCGGTCCGATCGCCGAACTCGGCGCGCAGGCCGACTTCCGGGTGACGGTCGTGGGGTTCCGGGGGGCCGCCGCGAAAGCCGACCGGTTCCCCGCGGCGAGCGAGGTCGTCTCGACATCGCCCGCACGGATGACCGAGGCGTTCGACTTCGACGCCGAGACGTACGTCGTGGTGGCGACGCACAACTTCGTCGACGACCGGCTCGCCGTCGAATCCCTCCTCGCCGACACGCCCGTCCCGTACGTCGGGCTGATGGGGCCGCGCGAGCGGTTCGAGGAGATGCTCGACGCGTTCGCCGAGGAGGGGACGACGTTCACCGACGCGCAGCTCGACCGCCTGTACACGCCGGTCGGTCTCGACCTGGGCGGCGGCTCGCCGTACCAGATCGCCCTCTCGATCGTCGCGGAGGCGCTCGCGGTGAAGAACGATCGCCAGCCACAGCACCTGAAAGCCAGAGAAGGGACGATTCACGACCGGGTGGAGCTGTCGACCGACGGCGGCCGGTGAGCCGACTCGAGGAGTGTCGAAGACTGACTCGACCGCGACGACGGCGGCGGTGGATTCTGCGGCCGCGGTGAGTGCGGGCGCTGTCGAGGCGGGTCGGAGCGAGCCGAGGCAGGTCGAGATGGGCCGGAACGAGCCGAGTCAGGCCAGATCGAAGACGCGGAGGACGTCCGCCCACGACCGGACGACCGTGGCACCGTCGCAGGCGGCGTGATCGCTGTACGGCTGGGCAAACAACAGTCCCTCCATCCCCGCCTCGACGGCGTCAGCGACGTTGCCGTGGTAGTCGTCGACCAGTGCACGGCCGGGGAGGATGGCCTTGTTCTCGGGGACCTGCTCGACGAACTCGTCGTAGGGGATGTCGTGGTCGCGGAGCCACGCCCGGGTGTAGTCGTGGGTCTCCGGTGGGCGGTGCGTGGCGATGGCGACGTGGTGGGTGTCGCTCAGACGAGCGAGCGCGTCGGCCGCCCCCGCCATCGGCGACATCCCGCCGAAGTACCACTCGGGGTCGCGCTCGAACGCCTCGACGATGAGTTCGCCGATGTGGGCGTGATCGTCGTGGCCGGGGATGTCGTAGTCCCAGGCGACGACCTCCTCGGGAGCGAGCGAGACGCCGTACGTCTCATCGAGGTACTGACACGCCCGCGGGAGTTGCCACGCGAGCGTGCCGTCGACGTCGACGAGGATGCGGTCGGCGGGGTCGAGGGTGGTGGTGGTGTCGCCGTCGTCGCGTGCCGTCGTCATCTGTCCACGAGTACGGGGAGCGCGTACAAAGGTCTCTCGCCGCGACGCCGTCTCGCACTCCTCGCCGGGGCACCGTCTCGCATTCCTCGCCGGGGCACCGTCTCGCGCTCACGCAGGACGTCGCGGCGGCCGTCGCTCCCGTTCGCGCCAAGAGGCTTTACGCACAGAGCACCTCCCACCAGGTATGGCAGACGAATCGAAGCTCGCCACGGTCGGCGGGGGCTGTTTCTGGTGTGTCGAGGCGGCGCTGAAGGAACTCGACGGCGTCGACGAGGTCACCTCGGGGTACGCCGGCGGCTCGACGGAGGATCCGACGTACGAGGCGGTCTGTTCGGGCAAGACCGGCCACGCCGAAGTGGTCCAGGTCGCGTACGATCCGAGCGTCATCGCGTACGACGAACTCCTCGAGGTGTTCTTCACCGTCCACGACCCCACCCAGCTGAACCGGCAGGGACCGGACGTCGGTTCGCAGTACCGCTCGATCGTCCTCTACCACGACGACGACCAGCGCGAGATCGCGGAGGCGTACATCGAGGCGCTCGACGAGGAGTACGACGAGCGCGTCGTCACCGAACTCGTGCCGCTGGAGACGTTCTACGCGGCCGAGGAGTACCACCAGGACTACTACGAGAAGAACCCGAACGACGCCTACTGCAACTTCCACGCCGCGCCGAAAGTCGAGAAGGTGCGCGAGACGTTCGCCGAGAAGGTGCGCGCGACGAGCAGCCGCTAACCGCGGCTGGTCGTCGTGCGGGCACTACGGGCGTGGCACGCGTCGGGGAGGGGCGACGAACGGGGAGGGCGGGTGGGGTGCGGTGAGTGGTACAGGCGTGAACAGCGTGTGGACCGTCACGGCTTGCCGTGGTTCCAGGCGTGGCCCTCCTCGGCGAGTTTGCCGGCCTCGCGCTGGAACTCCGAGAAGTGCCACACGAGATCGGTGACGGTCACCATACCGACCGGGTCGACGCCGCGGCTGACGAGCAGTTTCTTCACGTCGTAGTCGCGCATCCGCTCGGCCGCCTTCCGCACCGTCGCGGTCGGTTCGATCCGTTCGACCGGCTGAGACATCACGGCGCGGGCGGGGATGTCGCCGAGCGGTTCGCTGATGTCGCGAGCCGCGACGAGGACGTCGCTCTCGGTGACGATCCCCGTCGGGACGTCGTCCGTGACGACGACGCTTCCGGTGCCGGCCATGAGCATCCGCGTGACGCAGTCGGCCAGTGTGGCCGACAGCGGCACCGTCACACACCCCTTCGTCATCACGTCTTGTACCTGCATTTTCGGACTATCGTCGTCGGTGATACTTAATCCCCCACATCCGGATATCAGTCGTGAGAAACCACGACAAACCCATATCGGTGCACTCCTTGCGTCACGTATGGATTTCGTCATCGCCTTCAGACTCCTCGTGGCGGCGTTCTGCATCGTCGCCCCGTCGTTGCTGTTCATCGGGTTCGTCCGCGTCCTCGACCGGATGCGTGACGACGACCTGGTGAACCGGGTCATGGAGCGCATGGACGAACAGCCCACGGGTGCACCGGGCCCCGCGGCAGTGCTGACTGGCGGCGTCGTGGACGGGGAGGAGTCGGAGCTCGTCGCGTGTTCGTCCTGTGGCCTCCCGAACCCGGGATACGCGGGCTACTGTGGGAACTGCCTCACGAAGCTCGACAGCTGACCGACCGAGACGATTACCACTGACCACGGCCGGCCGACCGTTCCCTCCCCGAGTGAGGCGTGCGCAGGGTTCCAGCGCCCGTCTCGGCGGTCGGCGACGACCCGCGCGTCCTCCGCTCTCTCCGACTCTCTCCGCCTCTCCGATCCGGCGACGTCTCTTTGACCTTTTTCCTCGAATCTGATATCCACGGCCGGAGGGTGTGTGAAACGCTCAGACCCTGCAGATCGGCGTCGTTATCGGTCACCGATCCGTCGCAGTCTCGACCGGGTTACCAGTTCAGAGAGACACCGACGAGACGGCGCGGCGCTTTCCCCGAGACCGGCCCGCAGGTGACCGCGGCTACCGTCGTCGAGACGGCCGCGTTCGGTACGTCTCCCCGAACGACCCACCGACCGGAGATGTCGGCAGAGCCGAGAAGGCCGTGCCGACCGGACCGGCGGCGTCAGGAGAGGAAGCCTTCGATGTGGTCGGCCACTTCCTCGGGGGTGTCGCCCACGGGGACGCCGGCGTCGTTGAGCGCCTCGATCTTCGACTGGGCGGTTCCCGTGCCGCTCCCACTCACGATGGCACCGGCGTGCCCCATGCGCTTGCCCGGCGGGGCCGTACGGCCGGCGATGAAGCCGGCGACGGGCGTGTCCATCTGCTGGGCGATGAACTGTGCCGCCTGTTCCTCGTCCTCGCCGCCGATCTCGCCGCACATCACGACGGCTTCGGTGTCGGTGTCGGCCTCGAACAGCTCGAGGGCGTCGACGAACGACGTCCCGATGATCGGGTCGCCGCCGATGCCGACGGCGGTGGTCTGACCGATCCCGCGCTGGGTGAGGTTGTCGACCACCTGGTACGTCAGGGTGCCAGATCGGGAGACGAGACCGACGTCGCCGCTGGAGAAGATGTTGCCCGGCAAGATGCCGAGTTTGGCCTCGCCCGGTGTGATGATGCCCGGACAGTTCGGGCCGATGAGGTGGGTGTCGGTCTCGCCGAGTCTGCGGTAGACCTTCGCCATGTCCTGCGTCGGGACGCCCTCGGTGATCGCGACCACGAGGTCGAGCGAGGTGTCGAGCGCCTCGAACAGCGCGTCCGCGGCGAACGCCGGCGGGACGAAGACGACAGAGGCGTCGGCGTCCTCCTCGGAGACGGCGTCGTGAACCGTGTCGTAGACGGGGACGCCCGCGACCTCCTGCCCGCCCTTGCCGGGGACCGCGCCGGCGACGACGTTCGTCCCGTACTCGATCATCTGGTCGGTGTGGAACGACCCCTCACCGCCGGTGATCCCCTGTACCACGACTCGCGTGTCGTCGTCGACGAGAATACTCATTGGTTGACCTCCTCGGCGTTCTTCACCGCACGCTGCACCGCGTCTTCGAGCGTCTCTTCGACCTGCACCAGTTCGGTGTTGAGGATCTCCATTCCCTCTTCGGCGTTGGTCCCCGCGAGGCGGACCACGACGGGTTTGGGGATCTCGTCGAACGCCTCGAGCGCCTCGTTGATCCCCCGGGCGACCTCGTCACCCCGCGTGATGCCGCCGAAGATGTTGAACACCACGCTGTCGACGTTCGGGTCGGAGAAGACCATGTCGAGGGCGTTCGTGACGCGCTCGGCCTTGGCACCGCCCCCGATGTCGAGGAAGTTCGCGGGTTCTCCCCCGTAGTAGTCGACGAGGTCGAGCGTCGTCATGACGAGGCCCGCACCGTTGCCGATGATGCCGACGTTGCCGGAGAGCCGGACGTAGTCGAAGCCGTACTCGTTCGCCTTCGCCTCCAGCTCGTCGCCGGCGGCCTCGTCTTCCATCTCCGCCAGTCGTGGGTGGCGGAAGAGGGCGTCGTCGTCGACGTTGAGGACGGCGTCGGCGGCGATCACCTCTCGCTCACTGGTGACCATCAGCGGGTTGATCTCGGCGTCCGAGGCGTCGTTGGCCTCCCAGAGGTCGTACAGCGTCGTCAGGACGCTCGAGACCGACCGCGCGATGTCGCGGTCGATGCCCGCCCCGTACACTGCCTTGCGTGCCTGGTAGGGATGCATCCCGAACGCCGGATCGACGTGTTCGCGGGCGATGGCCTCGGGGTCCTCCTCGGCGACGGCCTCGATGTCGACGCCGCCCTGCTCGGAGACCATCGCGACGGGGCGGCCCTCGCCGCGGTCCATCGTCACACCCACGTAGAGTTCGTCTTCGAAGTCGACGCCCGCCTCGACCAGCACGCGATCGACGCGGTAGCCTTTGAGATCCATCCCGAGGATCTCGTCGGCGTACTGGCGCGCCTCCTCGACGGTCGACGCGATCTTGATGCCGCCGGCCTTGCCGCGGCCGCCGACGTGGACCTGCGCCTTGATCGCGGCGGGGAAGCCGATCTCTTCGACCGCCGCTACCACCTCGTCGACGCTCGAGGCGAGTCGGGACTGGGGTACGGGAATCCCGGCGTCGGCGAAGACCTCCTTCGCCTGGTACTCGTGTAGTCGCATCGTCTGTGACCGGGACAGGCCGACGCTTAAATCCCGCCGGTTCGGGTGAGTGTGACGCCCGCACGAGGATTGACTCGAAAACGTGTATCCAGTTCGTCCAGGACCGAAACCGAGCTGGTAGCCGTTCGCCGTGCCGGTCCCCGTCGAAGGGACACTGCGACCCGAAGTCGCCCCCACATCAGTCATCGGTGGTCGGAGACCACGAACGACGCCGCGTCCGATGCCTCGTCAGTCGGCGGCGCGGAGATCGCCGGCGACGCCGACGCCCCCGACGACGACCCCGAGGGCGGAGAGCGCGGCACCACCGACGACGGCGGGATTGAGCTGACAGGTGTTGCAGCCGTCGAACACCGCGACCCCCGAGAGGGAGACGCCCCTGAGCGCCAGCACCAGCGGTGGGTTCTCGCAGAAGACCTCGGTACAGCCGAACGTGACACCGAACGCGACGGCCGCGACGCTCGCGACGAACAGCCCGACACCGAAACACGACATTCCGACCCGGACGAGGCGCATATCTCTCCGTGTTCCCCGGTGGACTAATGCGTTTTCACCTCGGGGCGAAACGACCGCTTCGAGACGGAGCGGCCACTCGACGACGAGCATGGTAGTCGTGTACAGTCGTCCCACGCCTTCGCCGGTACGCTTTCGCCCCTCGGCCGTCACACTACTGTCATGACGTCTCCCGTCCGGGTCGGCGTGCTGGCGCTCCACGACAGCAAGGAGTCGAAGGCGATCTGCAACGCCGTCGAGGCACTCGGTCACGAACCGGCGTGGCTCAGAGAGGAGAACACAGTCGTCCGGATCGAGGACGGGGACGTCCGTCTCGAACCGGACGTCGACGTGGTAGCGAACCGACTGCTCCTCTCGAACACGGACCAGCCGACCGAGGAACTCGGGATCGCCCGGACCGTGGCCGCACAGCGACCCATCCTCAACCCGCCCGAGGCGACCGCCGTGGCCGCCCACAAGCTGGCGACAGCGTCGCTCCTCGCCCGCGAGGGGCTCCCCGTCCCGAAGACCCTGCTCGCGCTCAGTGGAGCGAACCTCAACGCACACAGCCGGGAGTTCGGTCCGGAGGCGGTGTACAAGACCGCCATCGGCACCCACGGTGGCGGCGCGTGGAAGGTCGACACCGACGACGTGCTGACCGCGAGAGTGGGCAAACGTCGAGCGTTCCTCCAGGAGTTCGTCGGCTCGCGGGAGCCGCCGCGCGATCTCCGGGTCTACGTCGTCGGCGACCGGGTCGTCGGCGCCATGTTCCGCTACGCCACGGACCACGACTGGCGGACCAACGTCCACCTCGGCGGCGAAGTCGAAGACGCCACGGCGTCGCTCCCCGCACGGGCGGAGGAGATCGCACTCCGGGCGTCGTCGGCCGTCGGCCTCGACTACGCCGGCGTCGATCTCATCGAGGGCGACGCCGGCTGGTACGTCCTCGAGGTGAACCCGACCGCGGGGTTCCGGGGCCTCTACCGGGCGACGGGGGTGAGCCCCGCTCCACACATCGCGGCGCTCGCACTCCGGCACGTAGGCGTCGACGTCGACGCCGACCGAGTACGCGACCTCGCCACCACGCTCGACGACTCCCCGCCGTCGTGCATGCCACGGCCGCAGGCGACCGACTTCGAGGAGCCGCCGGTCATCGGCTTCACGGAACGAGTCGTCGTCTCCGGCACCGCCGGGACGAAGACCGTCGTCGGCAAGGCCGACTCGGGCGCGGCACGGACCAGCATCGACCTCCACCTCGCGGCCGAGATCGGCGCAGGGCCCATCCACACCGTCTCCACGGTCAGGAGCGGCAGCGCGACGAAGGGCCAGTCGCGCCCGGTCGTCGACCTCGTGATCGGCATCGGCGGCACCCAGCACACCGTCGCCGCGAACATCGTCGATCGGAGCCACATGTCCCACCCGGTCCTCATCGGTCGTGACGTCCTGAAGCACTACTTCCTCGACATCTCGCGCCGGGTGGAGGATCCAAGCACCTACCCGCTCGACGACGAGGGCGAGGAGTGACGACTGGACGGTCCGGGTCACGGGCGTCGGGGGCGTGCGACCGGGTGGCCCGGATCGAGTGACCGGGCCGCTCGGACCGGGCGGATCGAAACGTTTGAGTAGTTACACGTCAGATATCGTGGTCGAGGCGTCACTCGATTCTCCCCTCTCCCCCTGCGAGTGACCCTCGTTTCGTGTGACGTATCCGCCGACACAGTCGTTCGGCCAGCCCGGACACGCGTTCGGTCAGCGACTCGGTCACGCGGGCGCGACCGTGACTTTCCGGTAGTCCCGGTTTTATCGCCGTCGACGACGTGTGCTCCGGCGTCATGCAGGCAGTGCGCTTTCACGAGTACGGTGGCACCGACGTGCTCCAGGTGGAGGAGGTAGAGCGCCCCGAGGCGACCGGTCACGACGTCGTCGTCGAGGTCGCGGGGGCGGGCGTCAACCCCGTCGACACCTACTTCCGCGAGGGATCGTACGAGCCGTTCACGCTCCCGATGATCCCCGGCGTCGACGCCGCCGGCGAGGTGGTCGCCGTGTCGGAGTGGGTCGACGACTACGCCGTCGGCGACCGCGTGGTCGGGACGGGGCTGGGAATGAACCACATGGGTGGCTACGCCGAGTACGCCGCCGTCCCCGAGGATCGCCTCGCGCACCTCCCCGACGGCGTCGACCTCGTCGCCGCGGGCGGGGCGGGCGTCGTCGCCGTCACCGCGTGGCGGGCGCTGATCGACCACGCCGGCCTCGAACCCGCCGAGTCGGTCCTGATCCACGGCGGCTCCGGCGGCGTCGGTCACGCCGCGGTCCAGCTGGCCGCCGCGACCGGCGCACACGTCCTCGCGACCGCCGCCCCCCGGTACCACGACCGTCTCGCCGACCTGGGTGCCGACGCCGTCTTCGACTACGCGGACGAGAACCTCGCCGACGCCGTCGTCGACGAGACCGGCGGCGTCGACGTCGTCGTCGACCACCGCCTCGACGACTACCTCCAGTTCGACGCGGAGGTCGCGGCCACCGGCGGTCGCGTCGTCGGGATCGGCGAGAACGACCCCGTGGTCGGCTTCTCGAACGACGGCGTCGCCCGGAGCAAGGACGTCTCCTACCAGTTCATGAGCATGTACAACACGCCGCGGCTGGCCGACCCGCTCGCGGGCGTCGCCTACCTCATGGGCGAGGGCGACGTCGAGATCGCCGTCGAGCGGACGTACGATCTCGACGAGGCCGCCGAGGCGCAGCGAGCCGTGATGGAGGAGTCGGTCTTCGGCAAACTCGTCATCACGCCGTAAGTGACGGGCGACGGCTCGTCCCGTCGACGCCCTGTTGTTCTCATCGCCCGAGAAGCGACGCGCCAAACGAAGCGCTCCGTGTGCGTACTCCTCGACATGAACACGTTCACCAGACGCCGCAGCTGGTTCGCTCGATCGGTCGTCGACCACCCGGTCGTCGCTGCGCTCGCGCTCGTGCTCACCTGGACGCTCGCCACGTACGTTCTCGAAGGCGCGCGCCTGACGCTCCTCCGTCCCGAGGCGATCGTCGACCGGCTCCTGTACGCCATAGTGGCGAACGTGCTGCTCGGCACCGTGTTGGGCCTCTGGATCGTCAGGAACCGTCTCCGTACAGACCCGGCGCGTGTCGGCTTCCGTCGACCTGTACGGACGGTCGTGGGCGTCGTCGTCGCGCTCGGTCTCGGCGCGGGCGCGTACCTCGCACAGTCGCCCCCCACGACCGATCCGCTGGTCGTCACGAACGCATTCGCACAGACGCTCGTCGTCTCGATCGCCGAGATCGTGGTCTGCTGGGTCGTCCTCGGTGTGGCCGTCGAGCGGGCGATCCAGCCGCGCGTCGGGCGGGTCGCCGCGATGGCGTGTCTGGTCGTGACCGCGAGCGTCGCGTTCGGGCTCTACCACGTCGCGCACAGCCCACCGTTCGACACGCCGGCGATGGTGGTGCTGCTCACGGGCGTCGGTGTGGTCACGAGTCTCGTCTTCGTGGTGAGCCGTGACCTCTACGCGACAGTCGCCTTCCACAACGCCCTCGCACTGACGGGCGTGACGCGTGCGTTAGCGGCGTCCGGCCGTCTCTCGGCGTTCGCCGACCCCGCTCCCGTGCTGTGGGCGACCGCCATCGTCGCGCTGGCTGCCCTCGTCGCGACCGACTACTGGCTGGTCCGCCGCCGACGGTAGCGGCGTCGGTGCCGACGCGTCGCCGGTGACGAATGTCATTCGAACGACTCGTTTCTCCGGTGCTGAGAACGACGGCGGCTTTTTATACTGGTTGCCGTCGTCGTTCCTCACAAGATGTCAACCCAGGCACTCGAGGCGAACCCCGCCACCGAACTCGGCCGGCAGAACCGCACGCCAATCGAGACGCTCCGGATCCCCGAGCGCGTCACGTCGGCGCAGGCCAAGCTCGTCTACTTCTACCTCGACACCCGCGGCACCGCGACCGTCGACGAACTCGGCACCGCGCTCCGGATGCCCAAGCTGACGCTGTTCAGCATCCTGCAGACGCTCGGCGAGTACGACCTCGTCGTCCGCGACGGCGACGCGGTCAGCACGGCCTGAGTCGGTCGACGTCCGATCCTCGTCGTGTCCGGGCCGTCGTCGACTCCCGTCCCGCACGTCGGCTGCGCCCACCTACCGTCTCGTCCCGCACGTCTTCCTGCCGGATCGACCGCGCGGTTTTTGTCCGCCCTCTCCAACCCTGTGCCGTGTTCCACGTCGCGTTCTACGATCGGTCCCTCTACGTCCCCCTGTCGTCGACGCTCGTCGTCGCCGATCTCCACGTCGGACGGGCCGACGCCTCCGACGTGAACGCCCCGCTCGGCGAGGGAGCGGACCTCGTTGAGCGACTCGGAGGGGCCGTCGATGCGTTCGCCCCCGAGCAGGTGGTGTTCGCGGGCGACGTGCTCCACGAGTTCGGGCGGGTCGGGAGCGGCGCGCGCGAGACGCTCACGACGCTCACCGAGGTGTGCCGCGACGCCGGCGCACGGCCCGTGATGGTCGCCGGCAACCACGACGGCGTGCTGTCGACCGTCTGGGACGGCCCGATCCACGACGCGTACGTGGTCGACGGCGGCGAGGGCGACGTGGTCGTCTGCCACGGTCACGAAGAGCCCGTCGAGACTGGGCAGACCGGGGCTGGTGGTGGCGAGGGCGACGACGCCGATACAGAGACGGCCGACGCCACCCCCGCGCTGTACGTCGTCGGCCACGACCACCCCGCGATCACGATCGAGGGCCAGAAGCGACCGTGTTTCCTCTACGGCGAGGGCGTCTATCGCGGCGGGGACCTCCTGATGCTCCCCGCCTTCACCCGCGTGGCCGCCGGCGTCGCGGTCAACGGGATGCGGAGCCGTGACTTCCAGTCGCCGCTGGTGCGAGATGCCGACGCGCTCCGACCGATCGTGTGGGACCAGTCGACGGCGGAGGCGCTGTGGTTTCCACCCCTGGGACGGTTCCGACGGCTGTTGTGAGCGGGCGGCAGTCGGCGCGTAGCACGCGAGTCCGTCACCGACTGGCAGACCCCCGGAAGAGCCACGGCTGCGGACCACCTCCGACGAGCCGAACGTTCAATATCCAGCCGACTCACCAGCACACGTGCGCGTGGATCACTACGACGACGCCGACTTCGTTCGAACGCTGGACGCCGACGGACGGGTCGTCGGCGAAGTCCCGGACCTCACCGACGACCGATTGCTGGCGATCTACCGAGACATGCGCCTGACGAGGCATTTCGACGAGCGGATGGTGAGCCTCCAGCGCCAGGGCCGGATGGGGACGTACGCCCCGGCGGTCGGACAGGAGGCCTCGCAGGTCGGCTCGACCCACGCCCTCCGCGAAGACGACTGGATCGTCTACCAGTACCGAGAACACGGTGCCGTCGCCGTTCGGGGGCTCTCCTCGGCGTACCTCCTCTACTGGATGGGCCACGAACACGGCAACGCCGCGCTCGTCGACGACCACGTCGCGCCGCTCAACATCACCATCGCCGATCAGATCCCTCACGCTGTCGGGATGGCCTGGGGTGCGAAGCTGAAGGGTGACGACACGGTGGTCGTCTGTCACTTCGGCGACGGCGCGACCTCCGAGGGCGACTTCCACGAGGCGGCCAACTTCGCGTGCGTGTTCGACGTCCCCTGCGTGCTCTTCTGCAACAACAACGGCTGGGCGATCTCCCACCCTGCGGAGCGACAGACGGCCTCGCGGACGTTCGCGGAGAAGGCCGACGCGTACGGGATCGAGTCGGTCCGCGTCGACGGGATGGACCCCCTGGCCACGTACCGCGTCACAGCGGAGGTAGTCGAACGCGCCCGTGACGGAGGTGGTCCCACGCTCGTCGAGGCCGTGCAGTACCGCTACGGCGCACACACCACGGCGGACGACCCCAGCGCGTACCGCGACGAGGCGGAGGTCGAGCGGTGGCGCGAGCGCGATCCCCTGGAGCGGTACGAACGGTTCCTCCGCGACCGCGGTCTCGTCGACGACACGGTCGTCGAGGAGATCGAGGCCGAGGCACGCGAGACGGTCGCGACCCTCGTCGACGAGGCGGAGTCGTTCGAGGCTGACCCCACCGCGATGTTCGACGACGCCTTCGCCGACTCCACGGCCGAGATCGACGCCCAGCGTGCGGCGTTCGAGCGGCGTCTCGAGGAACACGGCCACGACGCCTTCCTGCGCGAGTGACGCGCGCCGCGTCCGTGACGGCCCGCCGGGCCGCGGAGGAGGACGCCCCGGAGAGTCAGGAGAGGTCTGTCTCGACCGCGTCCGCCGCGACGCGCCCGCTCTCCAGCGCGCCCTGAATCGCGGACCACTGGGTGTAGTCGCCGGCGAGGTAGACTCCCCCGTCCGGAGCGCGGACGTCGGGCAGCGTGTCGTGGATGCCCGGCGGCTGGTCGAACTGGGCGAACTCGATCCGGTCCGTCGCGAGCGGTTCGAGCCGCCCGAACTCCCGTTCGGGGAACCACGACGAGAGCGCCGTCCGGGTCGCGTCGGCGAGGTCGGCGTCGTCCATCGACAGCGGCTCCTCGCCCAGAAACGTCGCGTTCAGGAGTTCGGCGTCGTCGGGAGCGTAGTCGGGCGCGACGTCGGAGAGCGGGACGACCGCGTTCGGTCGGGCGGAGTCGGCGTTGAGGAGGATGCGCTGCTTCGTGCCGAGATCGGTTCCGCCGGGCAGTCGGTAGTACTGCGTGGTCGACGGCCGTGCTCGTGTCGGGATCGACTCGACGCCCGTCAGCTCCGCCGCTGTCCGGGGATCCGTGGCGACGACGACGGCGTCTGCCTCGATTGACTCGCCGTCGACGGTGACCCGTGCCTCGTCGTCGGTGTCCTCGACGCCGTCGACCGTCGAACCGGTCTCGAACTCGACGCCAGCGTCTCGGGCGCTCGCGGCCAGCTGGTCCGGAATCGCGCCCATCCCGGCGGCCGGGACGGCAGTCCGGCCCTCGCTCAGCATCCGGAAGGTGTACTCGAAGACGCGCTTGGAGGTCGACAGCGACCGGTCGAGCGTGATCCCCCCGTAGAACGGCGCGACGAAGTTCTCGGCGTAGCTGTCAGAGAAGCCCCAGTCGCGGAGATAGTCGCGGATGCTGGCGTCGGGCCCCGAGAAGAACTCGTCGAGTGCGTACGTCCCGAGATGCTGTCTGAGCGCCAGCGTCCGGAGCTTGTCGCTCGTCGTCACCTCGCGGTTGAACAGCGACTCGAAGAGCGAGAACGGATCCCGCAGCGGATCGGAGAGCACGGAGCGTTCGCCCGGGCGGGCGATGACCGCCCCCGGCGTGAACGGCTGTAGATCGAGCGCGTCGAGGTCGAGCTCCCGGCGGGCGGCGGGGTAGGCGGTGAACAGCACCTGGAAGCCGCGGTCGAGCGTGAACCCCTCGTACTCACGCGACCGGACGCGGCCGCCGACCTCCTCGCGCTCCTCGTACAGCGTGACGTCGGCACCGGCGGCCGCGAGTCGACGGGCGGCGACCAGTCCGGCCAGTCCTGCCCCGCACACCACGACGCGTGCTCCGTTCATGGGTCGGCTTCGGCGGGCGGTTACAAAGGAACTGCGTCTCCCCGACGGTCGAAAGGAGAGCAAGGGCGTTCACGAAGCGAGTCCGGTCGTGGTCGGCCGAGGAGACCCGTCGAACCGATCGCACCGGATCCCGTGTGCGTCCAGATGGAGACGTTCGGGACGGAGTCGTCACTCGCGGTCGTAATAAACCCGCAGAACTGCGTCGCCTTACAGCCGAACGAGGTTCGCAGCGCGGGGACCCTTCGGCGAATCCTGAATCTCGAACTCGACCTCCTGGCCCTCCTCGAGGTCCGGACCACCGACGTCCTCCATGTGGAAGAAGACGTCGTCGTCAGCGTCGTCAGTGTTGATGAAACCGTAACCGCCCGTGTCGTTGAAGAAGTCTACCGTTCCGGTCGCCATTGCCTCTGAAAGGAGATGGCGTCCGGGGTTAAGGCTTGCGAGGGTCGTGGTACCACCACCGCCACGGTGTGCGTCACCGTGCTGTATTCGGACGGTCTCGCGTCGATGCCGTGGTCGACCGGTCGCGTCGATGACGCGGGGTCGAACAGCACCGGGGCCGACCGAACAGGACCGGACCGGAAGGGATTCCCCCGTCGGGTCGTACCCTCGGCCATGGAGCAGAGCGACGCGTTTCGGGCGCTACGCTGTACGGCGACCGGCGAGGAACGACCGCCGGAGGCGACGTGGACGGGACGGAGCGACGCGGGCGCACCGCTGAACCCGGTGTACGACTACGACGCGGTCGACTGGACGCGAACGACGCTCGCGGACGCCCGCTCGATGTGGGCCTTCGCCGAGTTGCTCCCGTTCGCGTCGGGTGTGAGCGCCGGCGAAGGCGGCACCCCGCTGGTCGGCGCGCCGGCGCTTGCCGAGGAACTGGGGGTCGGGTCGCTCCTCGTCAAGGACGAGGGACGAAACCCGACCGGGACGGTGCTCGACCGTGGCCTCTCGCTGGCCGTCACGGCCGCGACCGAAGCCGACGCCGACCTCGTCGCCCACGCCTCGCCCGGGAACGGCGGCCAGTCCGGCGCGGCGTACGCCTCCCGGGCGGGTATCCGCTCGTACGCGTTCGTCCCGTCCAGGGCACCCTTCCCGAACAAGGCGATGACCAACGTCCACGGCGGCGAGATGCGCGTCGCGGGAGGCAGGTACCCCGACGCGCTCGACGCGCTGCACTCACAGCTCGAATCGTCGTGGTTCACGCTGCAGGAGTTCGACACGCCGGTCCGCCACGAGGGGTACAAGACGCTCGCCTACGAACTGGTCGGGGAGGTCGGCGAACCCGACGCTGTGTTCGTCCCGGCGAGCACCGGTGAGGTGGTGTACGGCCTCGTCGAGGGGTTCCGCGACCTGCGCGAACTCGGTCTCGTCGACGACCTCCCCCGGGTGATCGCCGCACAGGCCAGCGGCTGTGCACCCATCGCGGCTGCGTTCGAGTCGGGCGGCCCCGTCGAGACGTGGGAGCACCCGGACACGATCGTGGGGGAGCTGGAGATCCCCGACCCTGCCGGGGGGGACCTCGCGGTCGAGGCCGTCTCCGAAACCGGAGGGCGCGTGGTGACGGTCGACGACGAGGAGATCCTCGGGAGCGCGGTCGCCGCCGCCCAGGGCGCGGCGCTCGAAGTCGGGGCCGCTGGCGGCGCCGCCGCGGCCGCCGCGGACGCGCTGGCCGACGAGTTCGACGGCGACGCGACGCTGGTCGTCGTCAACACGGAGTCGGGCGTCAAGACGGCCGACATCCTCCGCTCGCACCTGATGGGGCAGGGGATCTGACGATCCGTTTCGACCTCACCCGGGAGTGGATTTAGACGGACAAAACTTTCTTTTCACGACATCTCGTACCTCCGTTCGAGATGGCGAAGTCCGACGTGCTCAGCGACGTGATGGAGGACTACCTGAAGTCGATCTACACGCTTCAGGCGGAGGGGGGGCCGCCGGTCTCGACGTCGGCTATCGCCGACCTGTTGGGCAAGACTCCGCCGACGGTGACGAGCATGATCGGCAAACTCGAGGAGCGTGGACTGGTCTCCCGCGAGAAGTACAAGGGAGTCGAGCTGACGCGCGAGGGTGAGACGGTCGCTCTCGAGGTCATCCGACACCACCGGCTGCTGGAGGCGTACCTCGCGGAACACCTCGACTACGACTGGAGCGAGGTGCACGACGAGGCCGACGCGCTCGAACACCACATCTCCGAGGAGTTCGAGCGTCGGGTCGCCGAGGCACTCGGCGATCCCGAGGTCGACCCACACGGCGACCCGATCCCGAGCGCCGACCTCACCCCCCTCGAGGCCGACGACTCGACGCCGCTCGACCAACACGGTGTCGGCGACGTCGTCGTGGTCACACGCGTCTCCGACCGCGACGAGGAGGAGCTCGAATACCTCGCCGACGCGGGTATCACACCGGGGACACGGGTCGAGGTCGTCGACGTGGCCCCGTTCGGAATGGTGACCGTCCGCGTGAGCGAAGGGGGTCGCGAACAGTCGCTTCCCGAGTCGGTAGCGCGGTCGATCCGGGTCAGAGCCATCGCCGAAGAGGACGACGAGGAGGATCGATCTCGTCGGGAGGTCGAGGGGTGATGGCCGGATTCGTCGAGGTCGCCGCCGTCGCGTTCGCCGCACAGTTGGCCGTGCTGCCGGGCGAGAAAGTGCAGTTCATCATCGCCGGTCTCTCGACGCGGTACGACCCGAAGGTGGTCGTCGCCGCGGCCGGGACGGCGTTCGCGGGGTGGACCGCGCTCGAGATCTGGTTCGGCGCGGCGCTGAAGGGGGCGCTCCCGACCGTCGTCCTCGACGGGATCACGGTCGTCCTGTTCGTGCTCTTCGCAGTGCTGCTCGTCCGGTCGGCCCCCGAGCCCGGCGAGACGAGCGTCGGCCCCGACGGATCGGAGAGCGCCGAGAGTGCGGCGTTCGACGCCAGCGCCGAGACCGACGGGGGCTTCGTCGACGTCACCCCACCGACGGTGTTCGGGCGGGACCTCGACGCCTTCGGGAGTTTCGTCCCCATCTTCACGATGATGGCCGTCGGCGAGTTCGGCGACAAGACGCAGCTCGTGACGATCGGTCTCGCCGTCCAGTACGGCGCTCACCCGGGTATCTGGGCCGGTGAGATGCTGGCGATCGTTCCGGTGAGCCTCGCCAACGCGTACGTCTTCCACCGCTTCTCCCACCGGTTCGACGTGCGGAAGGCACACCTCTTCGGCGCAGCGCTGTTCGGGTTCTTCGCCGCCGACACGGTGCTCGCGATGGCCACCGGCTTCTCGGTGTGGGAGACCGTCGTCTCGGCGGCCGCGGACGCCATCCTCGCGCTGGTGTGACGCGAGGCACGTCCACACGGGCTCGCTCCACCACCGTCGAGCCGTGTGAACGTCGATAGCCGACAGATGCGCGAACGTCGAGGGTTTTTAGCCGACGACCCAGTACGAACGAGCGATGTCCGACGTGTTCGTCTCTGCCGGCGCTGGCGTGGTGTTCGGCCTCGCCCTGGCCGCCCCGCCGGGACCGATGAACGCCGTCATCGCCGAGGAGAGCGTCCTTCGCGGGTGGACCGCCGGGTTTCGGGCGGGCCTGGGGGCGATGACCGCCGACGCGACCTTCTTCGTGCTCTCGCTCGTCGGCGTCGTGGCGTTCGTCGAACGGTTTCCCACCGTCCGCGGGGTGATGGTCGGCGTCGGCGGACTGCTCATGCTCTACTTCGCGTACGGTGCGGCCCGCGAGATCGGCGAGACGTTCGATCCGAGCGGGGCCACCGCCACCGACGGTGGCGAGGCGAGTGCCGGCTTTCGGAAGGCGTTCGTGCTCGCGATCACCAATCCGTACCAGATCCTCTTCTGGCTCACGATCGGCGTCGCACTCCTCGAATCCGGGCGGTTCGACGTGCTCGCGCAGACGCCGTACGTCGGCGGCGACCTCGCCGGACTGCTCGTCGTCGAGAAGGGGAGTCCGGCGCTCGTCGTCGGCTTCTTCGGCGGCATCCTCGTCTGGGTGACGGGGTTCCCGGCGGCGCTCGTGACGGCCGAACGTCGCGTCGAGGCGGTCGCCCCCGTCGTGACGGCGCTGTCGGCGCTCGTCCTCTGCGGCTTCGGCCTGCTGTTTCTCGCCGACGCCGCGACGACGCTCCTCTGATCCGGTTCGCCATAGATCCGGCCGCGGAGTCGAGCGGGTGCTCTCCAGCGGTCGTGCGGCCGGTCCCGTAGTGAGAAGTCCTATGACCTGCGGGCGTGGATACGGGGACATGTTCGACAAGTCGACGTGGATCAAACTCCCGCGGAACGTCGTGGTCGGCCACGGCGTCATCGACCAGGTCGGTGCGGCCGTCGACGACCTCTACCTCTCCGGACGGCCACTGCTGGTCACGAGCCCGACGCCCGAGCGGCTGGCCGGCGACCGGCTCCGCGCGCAGTTCGACGTCGAACCACATACAGTGACCGTCGAGACGGCGAGTTTCGGCAGCGTCGAGGCGGTCGCCGAGACGGCCGGAGCCGAAGGGGTCGACTTCATCATCGCCCTCGGCGGGGGGAAGGCGATCGACATCGCGAAGATGGCCGCCGAACGGGTCGACTGTGGCTTCGTCTCGGTTCCGACCGCGGCGAGTCACGACGGCATCGTCTCGGGTCGGTCGTCGATCCCCGAGGGCGACACGCGCCACTCGGTCGCGGCGGATCCCCCGCTCGCGGTCGTCGCCGACACGGCGCTCCTCGCGCAGGCACCGTGGGAGTTCACGACCGCCGGCTGTGCGGACATCATCTCCAACTACACTGCCGTCAAGGACTGGCAGCTCGCCCACCGGCTGAAGAACGTCGAATACTCCGAGTACGCGGGTGCGCTCTCGGAGATGACCGCCGAGATGCTCGTCGACAGCGCCGACTCGATCAAGCCGGGGCTCGAAGAGTCCGCCTGGGTCGTGGTGAAGGCGCTCGTCTCTTCCGGCGTCGCCATGAGCATCGCCGGCTCCTCACGGCCCGCGTCGGGGGCCGAACACCTCTTCTCGCACCAGCTGGATCGGCTCGTTCCCAACACGGCGTTACACGGCCACCAGGTGGGTGTCGGTGCGATCATGACCGAGTACCTCCACAGCGGCGAGAAAGGACAGTGGCGGAACATCCGCGACGCGCTCGACCGGATCGACGCGCCGACGACCGCACGGGGGCTCGGTGTCGCTGACGAGACGGTGATCGAGGCACTCACCACCGCCCACACCATCCGCGACCGCTACACCATCCTCGGCGACGGGATGAGCGAAGACGCCGCCAGGGAGGTCGCACGGGTAACCGGCGTCGTCGAGAGCTGAGCTGGGGCTGACAGCCGACACTGCCGGCACACACGGCGTCGTGTCGGACTCCCGCGGCCCGCCGTGTGGAGTCGGTCACAGCATCGAACGGTCTGGTTCCGTCATCGCGTATGAACCTTCGTGTGCGGACGAACCCGAACACGGATATTCACCCCGTCCCAAGCCCCGTCTATGGCAACAGCCAGCGTGCGCGGGCCCATCAGAGAACACCCCGCAGTCGTGACCGCGGTGCTCTCGGTGGTGGGGTACGCCCTCGTCATCGGCACCTTCCTGGGGTACGTCCCCCGTTCACTGTTCCCGGAACTGACGCTCGCGCAGGTCAATCGCCTCGCCGACGCCATCGCCGTCATCAACACGATCGCGACGCTGCTTCTGATCGCCGGCTGGCGGTTCATTCGCCGCGGCGAGGTCCGCAAACACGCCGCCTCCATGAGCGGAGCGTTCGGGCTCATCCTCGTCTTCCTCGTGCTCTACCTGACGAAGATCGGGGGCGGCGGCACCAAGGAGTTCGTCGGTCCCCAGCTGGTGTACTACGGCTACCTCGCGATGCTCGCGGTCCACATCGTCCTCTCGGTGGTGTCAGTCCCCGTGGTCCTCCACGCGCTCGTCCTCGGCGTCACCCACACCCCCGACGAGCTCCGAGCGATGGGAACCCACCGGAAAGTGGGTCGCGTCGCCGCGGGCGCGTGGATCCTCTCGCTGTCGCTCGGCGTCGTCACGTACCTGCTGCTCAATCACGTCTACGACTGGCGGTTCGTCGAGGCGCTCCTGCTCCCGGTCGGGCTCTGACGCGGATCGACGACGCCGGCCCCTCTTCCGGACGCCGCTCACTCGAAGGCGGGGTCGACGCCACGCCGCCACCAGATGAACCCCGTCAGCGCGGCGAGCGTTCCTATCATTCCCCCCGCGTTCCACCAGCTGAGCGCTCCCGAGACGTATCCGTACCCGGCGCCGAGAACGACGGCGACCGCGACGAGCCCGTAGAGCGTCAGATACCACTCGCCGTACCACGAGGCGAACCGTCGTCCGGCCCCGGTCGAGTCCACGCTCGGCTCCTCGGCGTCCGCGTCCATACGTTCCCCTTCGACCGAACCGACATAACGCGTGTGGCCGCTCGGCCGTCCGTCGGCCGCGAGACCACCGACCCGCTGGCCGGCTTCCGGTAGGATTTATTACGTCGGACGCTCGCTCCGAGATTATGCACGTCGCCCTGGTCTCGATGTTGACGGCGCAACACCGCGAGACCGGTGCGACAGAGCGGACGCGACGGGTCGCCGAGGGGCTCGCCGCCCGGGGTCACGAGGTGACGGTCTGTTGTGCCCGCTGGTGGGAGGGAACCATCCCCGAGTTCGAACAGAACGACGTGACCTACCGCGCGATCACGGACGGACCCGCACCTGGATCGTTCGGTTCGAAGCTCCCGCTTCACCTCGCGAAGGTGAACCCCGACATCGTCCAGGCGGTCAACAGCCCGCCGGGGCACGTGACGGCCGCGAAGACGGCGTGTCGACTCCGGCGGATCCCCCTCGTCGTCGACTGGTGGTGTGACGACCCTGCCGACGACTGGGTGGGGTACAAACGCGCGGTCCGGGCGGCGTCGCGGGTGCTCGTCCCGTCGGAACTGATCCGGACGCAGGTCCGTGAACACGGGGCGACCGCGGAGGAGGTCCGGACCGTCCCCGAGAGCATCGACATCGACCTCGTCCGCGACGCCCCCGTCGATCGGCGGGCCGACGTCGTCTACGCCAACGACCTCGACGAGACGGCCAACGTCGAGTCGGTGCTCCTCGCGCTCGCGGAACTCCGAACGCGTCGGTGGCGCGCCGCGATCATCGGCGACGGGCCGCGCCGGGCGGCGGCCGAGCAGATGGCTGCCGACCTCCGTATCGACGACCGGGTGGCGTTCCTCGGCGACCTCCCACCCGAAGAGTTCGTCCCGATCCTGAAGGGGGCACGGGTGTTCGCCCAGACGGCCGAGCAGAAACCGTTCGCGACCGAACTGCTCTGGGCACTGGCCTGCGGATGCGTCGGTCTCGTCGAGTACCAGGCCGGATCGAGCGCACACGAACTCGTCACGGGGGCGGCCCGGGGACGGCGCGTCACCTCGCCGCAGGAGCTGGCCGACGCCATCGTCGACGCCACGGACGACGGGGACGCAACCGTGAACGGGGCGTACGACGAGTACGATCACGACGCCGTCCTCGACCGCTACCTCGAGATCTACCGCGCGGCGATCGACGACCACGGGTTCTCGTTCGGACTGTTCTGAGCCGACGGCCGGGGTCGTGTCGAGCACGAGGGGATGTTCGAGAACGGACCCCGCTCACCCACGTGACCGCGACCGCGACGGATCGCCCGTGTCGGCCTACTCGTCGGGCGTCTCGTAGTCGCCGCCGTACTTGAGGAAGAAGAAGGCGAGGCCGAGCGTGGCGATCATGGCGAACGTGGTGGCGACGCCGAGGGTCTTGGCGCTCTCGGGGACCTGCGGACGACTGCTCCCGCCGCCACCGCCGCCCGTCTCGACGGTGGGGATGTCGCTCCCGACGGCGACCGCGCCGAGCATCCCGAGCGCTTGGTGGGGCGAGCAGTAGTACTTCGTGATGCCCGTCTCCTCTTCGGAGAACGTGTGTTCGAACGTCGTCCCCGCCTCGGACACCGCGGCACCGCTGTCGAGCGACGCCGGGCCCTCTTCGGTGATGACGTTGTGACCGCCACCCTCGCCAGTCCACTCCCAGACGACGGTGGTGCCGGGGTCGACCCAGATACCCGCCGGGGCGAACGCGAGCGCGCCGCCGTTGCCCTCTGCCCCGACATCGACGGTCACCTCACTCTGCCCACGGAGGTCCTCGTAGCCACCGTCGATACCGTCCAGGTAGCCACCGAAGTCCGGCTCTGTCGTCTGTGCCGCGGCACTCCCCGACGCACCCGCGACGGCCGCCGTCCCGCCGGCGGCTGTCAGGAACGCTCGCCGCGACATCTGCGTGTCGCTCATACCCGCGCCTATGGCGCCGCCTGTAGTGAATACTTTGGTTCGCGTCCGTCGGTTCTTTGATTCGCGTCCGTCGGTTCTTTGATTCGCGTCCGTCGGTTCCACCCACGGGAGTGCCGGTCGGGAGGGCGTGGGTCCCAGCCGGGCCGCACAGCGGCGACTACAGCGAGTAGTCGTGCTCGCCCGTCTCCGTCCCGAGGAACGCCGACAGCAGATCGACGGTCGCCGCGACGTCGGCGACGTGGACGGACTCGGTCGGCGTGTGGAGATACCGGGTCGGCACCGACAGCGCCCCGACTGGGACGGGCCCGCCCGCGCGCTGGAGGTTCGCCGTGTCCGTCCCGCCGGCGGGGAGCACCTCGAGCTGGTGGGCGATGCCCTCGGCGTCGGCGAGGTCGCGGAGCCGTCGGTTCACCTTCGGGTTCGTGATGACGCTCGAATCCTTCAGCTTCACCGCGACCCCGTCGCCGAGTTCGGTGACGTAGTCGGCCGCGTCGAACGCGGGGACGTCGTTCGCGACCGTGACGTCGAGCGCGATCGCGAGGTCCGGATCGAGGTCGACGCCGACCGCCTGCGCCCCGCGCAGTCCGACCTCCTCCTGAACCGTGGCGACGAAGTGGACGGTCACCGCTGGATCCGAGAGCCGGCGGGCCGCCTCGATCATCGCGAGCAGGCAGACGCGGTCGTCGAGCGCCTTGCCGGTGACGTGGTCGCCCATCCGGATCGTGGTCTGTCGCATCGTCACGACGTCGCCGATCGACACCCGCTCGTCGACCGTCTCGCTCGGGAGACCGAGGTCGACGTGGACGTCGGCGACCGTCGGGTCCTTCTCCTTCTGTTCGTCGGTCAGCGTGTGCGGCGGGACGGAGCCGATGACGCCGGTAAGCGGTCCCTCACGCGTGTGGACACGAACCCGCTGTGCACGGAGAACCCGTGGATCCCACCCGCCGAGCGCGTCCAGCTGGAGGAACCCCTCGTCGGTGACGTGTCGCACCATGAACCCGATCTCGTCCATGTGGGCGGCGACGACGACCTCGTACCCACGGTGTTCGCCCTCGCCGGCGAGCGTGCCGACGACGTTGCCCATCGCGTCCGTCCGCACCTCGTCCGTCGCCGCCGCCAGTTCGCGACGGACGACCGCACGAACCGCGTCCTCGTAGCCCGGCGCGCCGTCGCTCTCCGTGAGTTCCCGGAGGAGATCGAAGTCGAACGCCGCCGGGGTGTCGTCTTCCATATCCTTCGGTCGACGGCGTCGGATATAACTCCCGGCACCGTCGGCGAGTGGGACGGGCGATGTGTCGACGGAGTGGACTTTCGAGGGGTTGCAGCGCCGTCTCGGCGTCCGGGAGATCGTCCGTACCATCGCACGACGGTCCCCGATTTCGTCTGTGATAACCGACACCGAACGTTTATTCGACCGACCACCAACCCGTCACCCGTCAATGACGACGAAGGAGCGAGGGCCGTACGGGAGCGTGCGACGCTGCCGTCGCCTCGTCACTCGATGGCTCACTGCTGGCGTCCAGGAGGCGAGAGCTGGACGATGACCGAACGGACGACCGTCCTCTGCGTCGACGCCGACGACGCCGACCGCGACCGCACGATCGAGGCGTTCGAATCGACACCGAGACTGACAGCCACGGGAGTCGACTCGGTCGCCGCGGCCGAGGAGGCGATCGTGTCGACAGTGGTCGACTGCGTCGTGACCGCGTACCGGCTGCCGGACGGGACCGGGCTGGACGTCGTCGCGGCCGTCCGGGAGCGACACCCCGACGCGGGCTGTGTCCTCTTCACCGACGTCCCGTTCGACGAGATCGACACGCAGAGAACGGCCGGCGCCGTCGTCGACCACCTCCAGAAGGACGACGCGGAGTACGACTACCTCCCCGATCTCGTCACGAGCATCACGACCGCCCGGACGCACACCGCCTACCCGCTCCCCGACGACGAGGACGAGCGGCTCGCGGCGCTGGCGGCGTACGACGTCGACGGGCTGGCGACGGCCGACACGTTCGACCGGCTGACGGAGCTGGCTGCCCGCCAGTTCGGGGTGCGGTTCGCGTTCGTCGGACTCGTCGACGCCCACGAGGAACGGTTCCTCTCGTGTTACGGCGGGGACTGGGAGTCGATCCCGCGCGAGCGAACCATCTGCACCTACGCCATCCTCGAAGAGGACGTCACCGTCATCGAGGACGTCAGGAAGGATCCGCTGTTCGAGACGAACGACCTGCTCGACGACCTCGGCATCCGTTCCTACGCCGGGGCGCGACTGACCGGACCGAACGGCGAGGCAGTCGGGATGTTCTGTGTGCTCGACGACGAGCCGCGGACGTACACCGACGAGGAACGGGCGACGTTGCGGCTGTACGCGGCGGAGACGTCCGAACAGCTCGAACTCAGGAGGCGGCTGACCACAGTCGGGAGGGCCGAACGGTGAGCGCGGAGTTCGGCACCGACGCGACGACGCCGGACAGCCGGTACGAGTTCGACCCGGACCTCCCGCTCCGTCCCGTGGCACACGGCACCTCCGTCGTCGTCCGCGGCGACTCGGCCGCCGCGCCGGGCGATCTCGCGCTCAGGCTGCTCTCGCCGGTTCCGCGCAACGCCGGCGGCACACTGCTGATCGACACCGACGACACGTCGAGGCGGACCGCCGACCGCTGGACCGAGCTCACCGACGCGTCCGCCTCGCGGCTGGCCGTCGTCAGCTGCGATGGTGGCCGGGCGCGCGAACCCGACGAACTCGGTGCGGGTGTCTGTGTCTCGGGACCCGACGACCTGACCGGTCTGGGCATCCAGTACTCGAAGCTCGCGCGCTCGTTCACCGAGGGACCGCGCGGACGGCTCCGGGTCGGGCTCGACTCCGTCTCGACGCTGTTGATGTACGCCGACGACGTCCAGACCGTCTACCGGTTCCTCCACACGTTCACCGGACGGCTCCGGTCGACCGGCCAGCTCGGCGTCTTCGTCTTCAATCCCGAGATGCACGACCAGCGGGTCGCGAGCGTCGTCACCCAGCCGTTCGACGCCGCCGTCGACGTCCGACTGGCCGACGACGGGACCCGAGAGGTGCGCGTCTCGGGTCTGTCCGATCAGCCCACGGAGTGGACCCCGGTCTGACACCGTCGTCCCGTCGTGGTCGGTTCGGCCGCTCCCCGGCCGCCGGGACGGGACGTCGTCGGTCGAGCGCCCGTTCCGGAACGTTTTTGCACCTCATGAGGGAGTGTGCATCCATGACTGACGTCGAAGCCGAACTCCGTGCACAGTTCGAAGAGGCGTTCGGCAGTGCCGACTTCCCCGTTGAGAACCAGATGGATCTGGTCCCTGCGCTCCCCGACGGTCCCGGAACGACGTTCGAGGCCGGCGACGTCTCCTTCTCCGCGATGGAGCTCGCCGCCAACCTCAGCGGACACCAGGAGTTCCCGTACGCGACGCTCGACGAGCTGGTCGACGACGTCATCGCCGCGCTGAAGTCGGAAGGCATGATCTGAAGCCGCCGGATCCTACACCAGGAGACCGACCCGTCGCCACGACTGCGCGGCCGGGAGACCGCTCGACGCGAGCGTTCCTGGGTGAGATCTCGACGTGAGCGTTCCTGGATGAGACCTCGACGTGAGCGTTCGTGGCCGACACCTCGTCAGTCAGCCGTGCGGTCGACTCAAAACGCCGGCATGACCTCCTCGGCGACGGCCTCACAGAACTGCCCCTGGTCGGGGCTGGAGCTCTGGAAGACGACGTGGTCGAAGCCCACGTCGACGTAGGTCCGTGTCACGTCGAGGAGGTCCTGCGGGTCGTCGGTGACGACGAAGGCGTCCTCGAGAGAGTCGGTCCCGACCCGGTCGCCATGTAGCTGGAGGTACCGGGGGTCGGCGATGTCGACGTCGAACACCATCGGGAGGAGCGTACAGCGCCACGGCTTGCAGGGTTCGAGCGCCGCCTCGACCGTGTCGGCGTAGGAGACGTGGATGTGGACCGTCCGCTCGACGTCGCCGGGATCGGTGTTCCGCTCGGACTTCTCGACGCCGCGGTCGACGGCGGGGAACAGCTCGTTCGCGACTTTCTCGGGCTCCTCGTACACCGTGACGAAGCCGTCACCGAGATCGCCGGCCATGCACGCCGAGGTCGGTCCGTTCCCGGCGACGTGGATCGGTGGTGCCTCGTCCGGACCGGTGTAGAGGTTCGCCCCGTCGAGCGTCCAGTAGTCGCCGTCGAAGTCGACGAACTCGCCCTCGAAGAGGGCGCGGATCAGCCGGATCGACTCGGCGGTCCGCCGCGCGCGCTCGACGTACGGTGGCCGGTCGTAGCCGAGGGGGGTCTCGTTGAGCGCCTCGCCCGTCCCGAGACCGAGGAACACCCGGTCGGGGTAGAGGTCGAGGAGCGTCGCGAGCTGGTGAGCGACGTTCGCCGGGTGGTATCGCTCCAGAATGGCCGTCACGCCCGTGCCGATCGTGATCTCGTCGGTGCGGTCCAGCGCCACGGGCATCCACGACCAGCAGTTCCCGCCGTGGGCGTCGGAGCCGTCCGAGAGGTGGTCGAACCACGGGTGGAAGTGATCGTTCACCCAGACGCTGTCGAACCCGGCATCCTCCGCGAGGAGGACCTGATCGAGACACTCGGCGGGCGAGAACTCTTCGAGCGACGCGAAGAACCCGAACTTCGGCATAACAGCACAGGCTCCCCGCGACCTCTTAGCATGTCGGGTCACGACACGGACGGGAGCGGCCGTCGCAGGTGACCACCGGCAGTGCAGCCGTGCAGGAGGAGATCGAGGGAGAGAACCACCCGTGCGTCGTTCCGAACGGGGCGTCACTGCGTCTCCCCGACAGAGCACCACGATGCCGGGCCGAAGAAAGGGGTATACCCGGGCCGGTCGAAGCCACGACCATGTCCGACCCCGACGGCCGCTCACGGCCCGCATTCGACATCGAACGGTACCTCAACGTCCGGAGCGCCTACGGCGCGTCGTTCGCCCCCGATGGGACGCTCGCCTTCCTGATGGACACGACGGGCGTCCCGCAGGTGTGGACGCTCGACGCGCCGGGCGCGTGGCCGGACCAGCGCACCTTCTTCGACGAGCGGGTCACGTTCGTCTCGTGGTCGCCGGAGCGACCCGAACTCGTCTTCGGCATGGACGAGGGCGGCGACGAGCGCCAGCAGCTGTTCGTGCTCACGCCCGCGACCGGCGAGATACGCGAGCTGACGGCGACACCCGAGGCGAAACACCGCTGGGGCGGGTGGAGCCACGACGGCGAACGGATCGCCTTCACCTCGAACCGGCGTGAGGAGTCCGTCTTCGACGTCTACGTGCAGGGCCGCGACGAGCGTGGCGACGACGCGCGGCTCGTGACGGAGGGCGACGGCTGGCTCACGCTCGGCGGCTGGTCGCCCGACGACACCCGGCTGCTGGTGACGCAGGCGTACTCGAACTTCGACCAGGACGTCTCCGTGCTCGAGGTCGAGACCGGCGAGCGACGCCACCTCACGCCACACGAGGGGACGGTTCGCTACACCAGCGCCTCGTGGGGTCCCGACGGCGAGAACGTCTATCTCGTCACCGACGAGGGCGACGCCGACACGCTGTACCTCGCCCGCATCGACCTCGCGACGGGGGAGCTCTCGCGGGTGACCGTCGAGGACGACGCCGACACGCCAGAGAACCGCAACTCGCCCGACGGCGACTGGGAGGTCGACGGCGTCGCCGTCGACCACGACTCCCGCCGGCTGGTCTTCTCGCGGAACGTCGACGGCTACACCGAACTCACGGTCGGCGAGCTCCCGGCACCGGGTCGCGTCGACCCACTCCCGACGCCCGACCTCCCGCGCGGGACCGCCGGTGGGGTGGGCTTCGACGACGACGGCGACCGGTTCGCGCTCTCGGCGTCGGCCGCGGCCGACAACACGAACGTCTACGTCGTCGACGCGAAGACGGGCGAGACCACCCGGTGGACCAGAGCGGCGACCGCGGGCATCCCCCGTGACACGTTCGTCGCGCCCGAACTCGTCCACTACCCGACGTTCGACGGCAGAGAGATACCGGCGTACTTCTCGGTGCCCGACACCGAGGGCGAAGTGCCCGTTATCGTCGACATCCACGGCGGTCCCGAGTCGCAGCGACGGCCGTCCTTTTCGGCGACGAAGCAGTACTTCATCAACCACGGCTACGCCGTCTTCGAGCCGAACGTCCGCGGCTCGTCGGGGTACGGGAAGGCGTACGGCCACCTCGACGACGTCGAGAAGCGGATGGACTCGGTGAGGGACGTCGAGGCGGCCGTCGAGTGGCTCCACGACCACCCCGCGGTCGACCCCGACCGGATCGTCGCCATGGGCGGCTCCTACGGCGGGTTCATGGTGCTCGCCTCCCTGACGGAGTACCCCGACCTGTGGGCCGCCGGGATCGACATCGTCGGTATCGCCAACTTCGTCACGTTCCTCGAGAACACGGGCGAGTGGCGACGGAAGTTGCGAGAGGCCGAGTACGGCTCCCTGGAGGAGGATCGCGCCTTCTTAGAGGAGATCTCCCCGATCAACACCATCGAGCGGATCGAGGCACCCCTGTTCGTCCTCCACGGCGCGAACGACCCGCGCGTCCCCGTGAGCGAGGCACACCAGATCGTCGAGGAGGCGCGCGACCAGGGCGTCCCCGTCCGTGAACTGGTCTTCGACGACGAGGGCCACGGCTTCACCAAACTGGAGAACCGCATCGAGGCGTATCGAGAGATCGTCGACTTCCTCGACGAGCACGTCTGAGCCGGCGAGTCCTTTCCTCCTCGCCCGGCCGAGAAGGTACTCGACCCGTAGTACGTGAACGTAACCGGGATGTCGTCAGCGTGTCGCGAGCAGAACGAGGACGACCGTCGGATCGTCGTTACGGAATTATTTGATGTTGCGACACTGTTATGATAGCACGAATACATTAATCGCCCGATGAGCCAGCGAGACGACACTTCAGACACCGACGAACAGGGCGCGGAGACCGAAGTCGCCGACAAGGCCGACACGGATCGGTCGACCGACACGGGCGCTGGCGACGGGGACCCCCCGACCGACGAGTCCGCCACGCCCGGTGAGGGAGAAACGGACGCCTCCGAGACGGAAGGCGGGGATGGTCCGGAGGCGTCCAGGACGACCGACGAGGGCCCCGAGAAGGCGGAAGAAGTGGAGGGCACCGAGGAGGACGGATCGGAGGAGACGGAAGAGGCCGAAGAAACGGGGGAGATCGAAGACGGGGAGAACCCCGACGAGGCCGACGCGACCGACGCAACCGACGAACCCGATCCCACCACGGCCGGCGAGAGCGGGGCCGACGACTCTCCCGCGCTCGAAGACGAGTCCCCCGGGGGCGTCGTGGAGTCGGAGATCGAAGAAAGCGGAGCGGTCGAGGCGGACACGCCCCCGTCGGCGGCTCCCGAGAAAGGGCTGGACGAGGTGTACTGTCAGAGCTGTGGCGAGCCCATCAAGGCCGAAGCCGAGGTCTGTCCCCACTGTGGTGTCCGCCAGAGTGGATCGTCGAGCGAGGAGAAGAACTCCGCGATCTCCTTCATCGCGTCGCTCATCATCCCCGGTGCGGGACAGGCGTACAACGACCAGATCGGCCGGGCGATCGCCATGTTCTTCGGGGCGATCGTCGCCGACACGATCCTCTTCGTCCTCGGGACGCTCCTCTCTGTCATCCTCATTGGCGTGTTCTTCTTCCTGTTGATCCCGGTCGTCCACGTCGTCATCGCCTACGACGCGTACAACCAGGCCGAGAAGATCAACCGCGGCGAAGTGACCGTATAGATGGGCGAACGCGAAGGACGAACCAAGGGCGTCGACGAGGTCTTCTGTTCGAGTTGCGGCGAGCCGATCAAGCGCGAGGCGGAGATCTGCCCGCACTGCGGGGTGCGAAACCGTCGGGCGCCTGCCTCGTCTCGATCGAGACGGGAGGTTCGCCCGCCCGAGCAGGGGGGAAGCATGCTGGGGGACGCCATCGAATACCCGATCCGTGGCGATGAGGGGGCGAAGAACGTACTGATCGGCGGCGTGCTGTCGGCGCTGTGGTTTCTATTCTTCCTCCCGACGCTGTTCGTCTTCGGCTACCTCGTCCGGGTCATCGCGACGACCGCGGGCGGCGAGGACTTCCCGCCGCGGTTCGACGACTGGGGCCGGCTCGGCGTCGACGGCGTCGTCGGGACGGTGCTGTCGGCCGTCTTCTACCTCGTCCCCGTCGTCGTGTTCGTGCTGATCGCCGGTGTCGGCGGAGTGACCGGTAACGAGAGCCTCGCCACGGCCGGCACCGCCGTCGCCGCGCTCGTCTCGATCCCCCTGTTCGTCGCGTTCGTCTACCTCTACCCGGCAGTGCTAGCGGAGTTCGTCGTCGGCTATCGCGGTGACGGGTTCGAGACCGAGCGGATCGTCGAGGCGACTACCTCGTCGTCGTACCTCGTGGCGTGGCTCGTCGGCTTCTTCATTCAGATCGGCGCGTTCGTCGCGCTGTCGATCCTGGGGCTGATCCCGCTGATCGGTCTCTCGGTGCTGATCGTCGGTCCGTTCGTCGCCTTCGCCGCCAACGTGGCCGCGTTCCGGGCGTTCGGCGTCGCCTACCGGTCCGCAACGGGGACGAGTGCGACCGGCTGAGTCCACTGGTCCGGGGTTTCGGTCGTCGATCGCCTCGCCGGAGTGCTCACGTCGAGGTCGATGCGAGGCGTATCGCTGTGTTCGGATGCCGCGCATCTCCGGCATGACCAGCCTCTCGAGACGGACCGCTCAGACACCTCCCTCCCCACACAGACTTCCGCTCGTGACGACCACGGCCTGAAAGCCGACGGACTCACGCTCCACCCTCAACACCTTCCTCATCGTCCGTTAGAGTCAAACGACTCCCACGCGAATCAGGGGATATGAGCGCAGACGCAGAGCAGCGGACGATCCGGTGTCTCATCGCCAAGGTGGGCCTCGACGGCCACGACCGCGGCGCACACGTCATCGCGCGTGCCTTCAGGGACGCCGGGTTCGAGGTGGTCTACTCCGGGCTCCACCGGGCGCCCGACGAGATCGTTCAGGCCACGGTCCAGGAGGACGTCGACGTCCTCGGCATCTCTATTCTCTCGGGAGCGCACAACACGCTCGTCCCGAAGATCGTCGACGGCCTCAAGGAGTACGGCGCGTTCGAGGACACGCTGATTCTGGTGGGCGGGATCGTCCCCGACGAGGACCGCGCGAAGCTCAAAGAGATGGGCGTCGCCGAGGTGTTCGGCCCGGGGACGCCGATGCAGGAGACGATCGACTTCGTCCGCGAGAACGCGCCCGAACGATGAGCCAGGCCGAGGCCGACCTCGTCGACGACCTCTTGGGTGGGTCACACCGCGCGCTCGCCCGGACCATCACGAAGATCGAGAACCGCGCGCCCGGCTACCGCGAGATCGTCTCGGCGCTCCACGCGCACACGGGCGACGCCGAGGTGATCGGCGTCACGGGTAGCCCTGGGGCTGGCAAGTCGACGCTCGTCGACAAACTCGCGAAGCGCTACCGCGATCGGGGACTCACCGTCGGCGTCATCGCCGTCGATCCCTCGTCGCCCTACACCGGCGGCGCGGTCCTCGGCGACCGCATCCGGATGGGCTCGAACGTGGGCGACATGGACGTGTTCGTCCGGTCGATGTCCGCCCGCGGCCGACTCGGGGGGCTGTCGACCGCCACGGCGGACGCGGTGAAGGCGCTGGACGCGTTCGGCAAGGACCGGATCGTCGTCGAGACCGTCGGCGCCGGGCAGAACGAGATCGACGTCGTCCGCACCGCCGACACGGTCGTCGTCCTCGTCCAGCCCGGTTCGGGCGACGACGTCCAGATGCTCAAGGCCGGCATCCTCGAGATCGGCGACGTCTTCGTCGTCAACAAGGCCGACATGGACGGTGCGGCCCGGACGGTGGCCGACCTCGAGGAGATGATCCACCTGCGCCGCGAGCCGACGGCGACCCTCGACACGGGCCACCACGCGCTCGACGGCACGGGAGGCACCGCCGGAGCCGGCGACGCGGACCACGGTCACGGCGGGGTCGGCGAGACCAACGGGGAGCAGGGCACGGAGGAGTGGACCCCCGAGGTCGTCGAGACCGTCGCCACCTCGGGCGAGGGGATCGACGACCTCCTCGAGACGCTCGCGGCCCACCGCGACTATCTGGAGACGACGGGCCGGTTGCGCGCGAAGGCGCGGACCAGATACGCCGAGGAGATCCGGACGCTCGTCCGGTCGGACGTGTCGGCCCTCGTCGAGCGCGAACTCGACGCCTACGGCGGCGTCGACGCGCTCGCGGAGGCCATCCTCGACCGCGAGACCGACCCGTACACGGTCGCCGACGAGATCGTCGCGCCGATCCGCGACTGCGTGGGCGACCGCCGGGACGAGGACGGACGCGACACCGACGAGTGAGGGCCCGACGACGGGTGAGGACCCGAACCGGAGCGGGATCGAGGTCGACGCGACCGACCGTCACCACGGACCGGTGCCACGGCCACTGTTTTGACTGTGGCCGCACGAACAGAGGGCATGGGAGATCGCGCCTGCTACCGGGAGTTCTGTCCCGACTGCGACGCCCAGGTGAGCATCGTCGACGAGGAGTGCCCCGACTGCGGACGGGCGCTCGAACTGCGGTGAGTCGGATGAGCGCAGTCGATCGTCGATCCCCGTCCGTCCTCGAGTTGTCGTTTCCCGCCCGTCACCGGGTCGTCGCCGCCTCAGCTCCCCTCGACCGGGATCCGCCCGAGGTCGACCGTGTGATCCGTCGTCACGGCGTCGCCGGCCCCCGTGCGGACGACGACCGACGCGGGTCGATCCCCCGGCGGGAGCTGCCAGGTACCCGTGATCTGAGCGGTGTCGCCGGCTGCGACGGTCACGGCCCGGCCCGTTCCCTCGACGGTCCTCCCACGCTCGGTCGTCACGGGACCGAACTGGACCGTGTACGGCTCCGACGCCGTGTTCTCGACCGACGCGGCGAGGGTGAGCACCCACTGGTCGGTCGCGGCGCGGAACGAGGCGACCGAGAGCGTCTCGCGCTGGGGCGTGTCGGGGAGGAGTTCGTCGCCGACGCCGACTCCACCGCTGCCGGCGGTCGTCGTGGTGTCGCCGCTCTCGCCCCCACCGCCGTCGTTACGATCGTCACCGAGGAGTGACTGCTCGACCAGGCCGACGAACGTCGCCAGCTCCACGAGGATGGGGATGCCGATCCCGAGTCCGACGAGGAGACGGATGATGGTCCGGCGTCTGTGCGCCTCGGCCGCCGACTCCGTCTCGGCGGCGTCGCTCGTGGCCGCGGTCGGGCCGTCTGTCGTCGTCTCGTCGGACACGGATACGGATACGAGCTGGGGAGCGCAGAGGCGGTGTGAAGGCGGTGCGTCGATCGGAGGCGGGGCTCCGTGCCCGCGCCGGTGTCAGACCGGGATCGGTGGGCTCCCGGGGGCGAACAGTCCGTCGGCGACCATGCTCCAGAGCGGCGGTCCGTAGGCGATGACGACGAGCACGATAGCGATGAGCGCCCAGATCCGAAGGTCATCGAGGACGACCGGGCTGTTCTGGGGCCCCGACAGCGCGGGCGGGAGTTCGCTGTTGACCTCGAGCTTCGCGCTCCGGTCGCCGAACCACGTCGCCACGACGACGGCGAGGAACATCAGCAGGGCGATGAAGAGGATCGTGCCACCGATGGCGATCTGGAGGCGCATCTCCGCGATGCCGCCGATGACGTTCTCGAACTCGACGTTGGCGTACTGTGGTTCGGCGGTCCGCCGGGGGACGCCCGCGAGACCCGCGCGGTGCATCGCGTTCGACATGAGCGTCATGCCGACGAACCACGTGTACGGCTGGACCATGGCGACCGTCTTCAGCTTGAGGTTCTTCCCCGTCACTTGCGGGAGGAGCCAGTAGGTGATCGCCATGAACGTCAGCGCCGCGGCCGTTCCCACGGTGAGGTGGAAGTGGCCGGGCACCCACAGCGTGTTGTGGACGAGGTAGTTGATGTTCATCCCGGCGTTGATCATCCCCGAGAAGCCGCCGGCGGCGAACATCAGCCCGGCGAGCGCACAGCCCGAGAAGGCGGGGTTGTCCCACGGGAGCGCGCGGAGCCACCCCAGCCGTCCGGTGCCGCCGCGCTGTCGGGCACCGTGTTCCATCGACGCGACGACGGTGAACGCGGTGAGCAACGACGGCAGGAGGAGGAACATCGTGTTCGTCATGGCGATGAACTTGAACCCCTCGGGGATGCCGGGGTCGACGTACTGGTGGTGGAAGCCGACCGGCGTCGAGAGGATGACGAACAGGACGAAGACGACCCGCGCGAGCGGATCGGAGAAGAGCCGTCCGCCGGAGAGTTTGGGCAGGAGCGTGTACCACACCAGGTAGGCGGGCATCAGCCAGAAGTACACGACGGGGTGGCCGAAGTACCAGAACAGCGTTCTGGTCAACAGCGGGTCGACGGCGGGGATGAGTCCGAGCGACCACGGGAGCAGGAAGACCAGCACTTCGACGGCCACGCCGATCGTCGAGATGTACCACATCAGCATCGTCGCCAGCACCATGAACGTCCGCAGTGGGATGCGGTCGTCGGGGTGCTCGGCGCGCCACCGGCGGTACGCGAGATACCAGTCGACGCCCGCGATCCACGAGCCGACAATGAGCAGCGCCGCTCCGAGGTAGAAGATCGGGTGGGCCGCCATCGGCGCGTAGAACGTGAACAGGACGTCCGCACTGACGGGACCACCCGTCAGGCCGCCGAGGATGGCGAGCCCCGCGAGGAGCGTCCCGACGAACATCGTCGCGAACCACGTCTTCGACAGCCGTTCGCTCAGTTTCTCGTCGAGGCTCGCAACGACGGCCCACGAGAAGATCCCGGTGATGAAGAACGTCGTGAACACCAGCGCCAGCAGGACGCCGTGGCCCGTCAACAGCGTGTAGTAGTCGGCCGAGGAGACGAACCCACGGTAGATCCCCGTGCGATGGAGCGCCTGAATCATCCCGAACAGCCCCCCGACACCGAGCGAGCCGAACGCCACCGCGAGGTTCAGCCGCACGATGAACGCGTCGTGGGGGAACTTGTCGACGAACGCCTCTCTGTCGATGGGGACTGTCTCCCCGGTCTTCTCCTTGTATTCGTCCGCGAACGCCATTATTCGGTCTCCTCCTCGCCGTCGTCGGGCTGGTTCTCGTTCACTGGCTCCTCGCTATCTCCGAACGCCTCGGGGTTCTGCAGGTCCGAACTGGTGAACTCCGACTGCGGCACGACCTGCAGCTGTCCCTCCATCGTGTGGTGAGCCGCGCCGCAGTACTCGTGACAGATCATCCCGTAGCTCCGCGTCTCCTCGAACTGGACCGTGACCGTGCTCACCTGTCCGGGAACGGCCATCAGGTTGATGTTGGTACCGGCGACCTCGAAGCCGTGAATCACGTCGCTCGACGTGATGTGGAACGTCACGGTCGCCCCGGCGGGCACCCGGAGGGGCTCGTTCGTCCCGGGCTCGAAGAGGAACTGCCGGGTGATGACGTACACGTCGTACTGGTTCTCCCCGGTCTGATACGTCCCGGGCTCGCCGAACCGCGGGTGGTCGTTCAGCGCGTTCGCGTCGACCGTCCCGCCGGTGTCGTCGACCATCTTCACGCCCGCGCCGACCGCACCGTACGTGACCGTGCCGATGAAGCCGACGATCAGTAGCAGTGACAGTGCGACCCAGAGCTTCTCGAACCTGTGTATCTCCATCTTATCCCACCACCGTTGGACCGTTGCCGAGGAACTCGACGAAGTACATGAACACCCACATCAGGACGAGGATCACGAAGTAGCCCAGGATGAGGGTGAACGTCCCGACCGGGTCGTAGTCGTCGTGTTCGATCGCCACCTCGGGTTCGTCGAACGCCGCTTCCGCCGTCGGTTCGCGATCGAAGCTGTCGGGCTCCGGTGCCGGGTACCGCTCGCGGTTGATCGCCACGTAGGCGATGGCACCGACGATGGCGAGGAAGATCACGCCCAGGATCCCCGACGTGACCTGCAACAGCTGGACCGCGGCTGCGGACGCCTCGCCCTCTCCCTCGGCACCGCCGCCGGGTGCAGCACCGACGACGACCGCGCCCTTCATGCCCAGCGAGAGGTGCGGCTCGCAGTAGTACGTGTAGACGCCTTCGGTCTCGAACGTGTGCTCGTACGAGAAGCCGGTGTTCTCGATCGGCTCGTACCCTTCCCACCCCGCACCCTCGGGCTGTTCTTCGACGAGGACGTTGTGGGTGTTCGACGTCCAGTTGAACGTCACCGTCGTTCCGGGCGACACCCGGACGGCCGGCGGTTCGAAGGCGAACGTGCCGCCGTTACCCTGCGCACCCACCTCGACCTCGACCGCGTCCTGACCGGTCAGGTCTTCGGTCGAACCGTCGAAGTTGTCGACGTCGGAGAACCAGTCGCCGTAGTCGGCGGGGACGCCCTCGGCACCACCACCGCCGCTCTCGACGACGACGACGCCTTTCATCCCCAGCGAGAGGTGCGGCTCGCAGTAGTACTTGTAGACGCCTTCGGCCTCGAACGTGTGGTCGAGGGTGAACCCCGTGTTCTCGATCGGCTCGTGCCCCTCCCAGTCCGACTCCGACGGCTGTTCTTCGAGGAGGATGTTGTGGGTGTTCGACGTCCAGTTGAACGTCACCGTCGTTCCCGGATTTACTCTCACTGCGGGTGGTTCGAAGGCGAACGTCCCGCCGTTACCCTGCGCACCCACCTCGATCTCGATCGCGTCCTGGCCGGTCGCGTCGACGGTCGTCCCGTCGTAGTTGTCGACGTCCGAGAGCCAGCCGTCGTAATCGCCACCCTGCGCTGCGACGGTCCCCGCGCCGGCACCGGCCCCGAGCGTCGCGACGCCCGCGACAGCACCGCCACGGAGCACGTCGCGGCGGGTCCGTCCACTCATCAGCCGACCCTCCCACCGCGCGGGAGCGCCGGCGTGCCGTTGACAACCTGTTCCATATCGGGCTTTTGCGAAGACCACCCTCTAAAGTGTTCGTACGGTCCCCGTTCCCGAGGAGCCGGGGAATGATTTAAGTAGACGACTGTTGTCAGCACCAGACTGTTTCCGGTCGGCTTCCGCGTCGACCACCGTCTCGGTCGGTGGCGGCAGATCTCGAAACACACAAGTCGACCGAATCACTCAGTCGCAGGGTGCTCGCCGGCTCTCGTCCGACGACAATCGGGGTTCGATTTAAGAGGTCGTATCGGGAACTCGTGGGTATGAGTCTACCGACGGACTGGGACCTGCGGACGGCCGTCGTCGTCGCGCTGCTCGCGCTGTTGCCCGTCGCAGTGTTCATCCTGCTGCGGGACACGTTCATCGTCGCGCTGTCGCTCGTGAGCGTCCTCATCATCGGCCTCGCGCTGTACCTGATGTTCTCGCCGTCCGAGGCCGAGGTCAAACCCTCACGGGGGTAGCGGGCGGTGTTGGTTCCGGTCGTCTCGTCTCCCGGGTTCGCGGACAGGGTCAGCATCTCCGACAGCACCGGTATCGCCGACGCCACGGGCGTCACGGTCACCGGTTTCGCCAGCGTCGTCGGCCCCCTCGACGTCGCCGGCGTCGCCGTCCCGGAACTGGCCGTCTTCCTCGTCGTCGGCGTCCTCGGCGGTGCGCACTGTCTCGGGATGTGTGGGCCGCTCGTCGGTCTGTACGCCGACCGGATGGACTCGACGGGGCTCTCGGGGAGCGCGATCCGTCAGCACGCCCTGTTCAACGGCGGCCGGACCGTGGGGTACGCGCTCGCGGGCTTCCTCCTCGGAGGGATCGGCTCGCTCGTCTTCGACGCCGCCGCCTTCGCGAGCGTCTCCGGCCCCGTTCGCGGCGTCGCTGGCGTCGCCGCCGGCGCGTTCATCCTGGTCACGGGCGCGACGTACGCCGCCGGTGGGTCGGGACACGGCCCGTCGATCCCGGGACTCGACGGTGTCTTCGCCCGGGTGTCGGGCCTCCTCACCGCGCACGTCGACCGCTGGGTCGGCGGGCCGCGGATCGTCGGCCTCGGGATGGTCCACGCGCTCCTGCCCTGTCCGATCCTCTACCCCGTCTACCTCTACGCGCTCGCACGGGGCTCTCCCGTGGCCGGCGCGCTCGCGCTCGCCGCGGTCGGCCTGGGGACGTTCCCGACGCTGTTCGCCTCGGGACTCGCCGTCGGCTCCCTCGGTTCGATGGGGTCGGGACGGCGTGCGGCCCTCCATCGCGTCCTGGGCGTCGCTTTCCTCCTCCTGGGGTACGTCCCGCTCGCCCACGGGCTGATGCTCCTCGGCGTCGACGTGCTCCCGCACGTCCACATCCCCATCTACCAGCCGCTCGGGTGATCCCATGACCGACCACTGCACGCTCTGTGACCTGCCGACGCCCGACCCGCCCGTCACGGCCGACGACGTCGACGGCCGCTTCTGCTGTCGGGGCTGTCTCGTCGTCGCACGGACGCTCGGCGACGCGGCGGCGGCAGACGTCGACTCGGAGTCGGTCGCGGAGACGCTCGCGGCCGACACGGACGACACGGACGTAGGCGACGACGCGGATGGGTCGCGCGGTGGAGTCGACGCGGACGCGACGACAGGGCCAGACGCCGACGCCGTCGAGTCGTACCTCGCCGTCGACGGGATGCACTGTGCGACCTGTGAGGCGTTCGTCGAGTCGCGGCTCCGGCGGGAGGGCATCTACGACGCCGACGCGAGCTACGCCTCCGGCCTGCTGAAGGTCACCCACGACCCCGGGTGGGACGCGGAGCGACTCGCCGGGCTCGTCGACGGCCTCGGCTACCGCGCGCGCGAGGCCGGCGACGACGAGGGGGAGACCGAGGACGTGGGGCGTCTCCTCGTCGGCGGCTTCTTCGGCATGATGACCATGCTCTGGTACGTCCTCTTCCTCTACCCGACGTACCTCGGCGTCGACGCCTCGCTCCTCCTGTTCGACGTCTCCTCCGCCGCGGGGACGTATCTCGTCGCCAACATCTGGGTGATGACGACCATCGTCCTCGTGTACACGGGGTACCCCATCCTCCGCGGGGCGTACGTCAGTCTCCGGGCACGCGAGCCGAACATGGACCTGCTCGTCGCGGTCGCGGCCACGACCGCGTACGGCTACTCGACGCTCCTCGCGCTTTTGGGTCGGTCGCACCTCTACTTCGACATCACGGTCGTCGTCGTGCTCGCGGTCTCCATCGGCGGCTACTACGAGGAACGACTCCGCGGGGCCGCCGCCGGGAGCCTCCGGGCGTTCTCCGAGCGCCGCGTCTCGGAGGCGCGGGTGCGAACCACGAACGGAACCGAGACGGTCCCGCTCGACGCGATCGCCGAGGGCGACGAGGTGGTCGTGCGGGCGGGTGAGACCATCCCGGTCGACGGCGTGGTCGCCGACGGGTCGGGCGCGGTCGACGAGTCGCTCGTCACGGGCGAGGCTCGACCGGTCCGTCGCGAGGTGGGCGACGGGGTCGTCAGCGGGTCGCAGCTGCGGGACGGCGGACTGATCGTGGCCGCCGACGCGGAGGCGACGCGGACGATCGACCGCCTCGTCGAACTCCAGTTCGCGCTCAGGACCCGCTCGGGCGCACAGCGGCTCGCGGACCGGATCGCGCGCGTGTTCGTCCCGCTCGTCGTCGCGCTCGCGGTCGTCGCCGGCAGCGTCCACCTCGTGCTCGGCGCGACGCCCACGACGGCGCTGTTGACCGGGCTGACCGTCCTCGTCGTCTCCTGTCCCTGTGCGCTGGGGCTCGCGACGCCGATGGCCGTGGCGAGCGGCGTCCGCGAGGCGCTCGACCACGGGATCGTCGTCCGCTCGGGCGAGCCGTTCGAGCGGGCGACCGACGCCGACGTGGTCGCGTTCGACAAGACCGGGACGCTGACGACGGGCCGGATGGTCGTCCACGAGGTCTCGGGCGACGACGAGACGCTCGCGGTCGCGGCGGCGCTCGAACGCTTCGCCGACCACCCCGTTGCCGACGCGATCGTCTCGCGGGCGACCGGCGACGACGCCGAAACCGGCGGCGCGCTCGACGACCGCGCCGAGGTCGATCTCTCGACATCCCCCGCGACCGACGGCGGCCTCGCGGTCGAGGACGTCGAGGTCCACCCCGGTCGCGGCGTCTCGGGGACGGTCGGCGACCGCCGGGCGCTCGTGGGCAGCGGTGATCTGTTCGCCGACCGCGCGTGGTCCGTCCCGGACGCCCTCGCGGAGACGGCGCGCGAGGCGCGCGACGCGGGCGCGGTACCGGCGCTCGTCGGCTGGGACGGGCGGGCGCGCGGCCTCGTCGTCGCGGGCGACGAGCCGCGGCCGGAGTGGGCGTCGGTGGTCGAGTCGCTCGCCCGCGAGCACCGTGTCGTCGTCGTCACGGGCGACGGCGCGGCCGCCGCGGAGCGGTTCGCCGCGCACGACGGCGTCGACGAGGTGTTCACCGACACGCGGCCCGAAGCCAAAGTGGCGCTGGTCGACCGACTGCGCGGGAGCGACGAGCGCGTCGTCTTCGTCGGCGACGGGAGCAACGACGCGCCGGCACTCGCCGCGGCCGACCTCGGCGTCGCGCTTGAGTCAGGGACGCCGCTGGCGGTCGACGCCGCCGACGCCGTCGTCACGACCGACGACCTCCGGACGGTCGAGACCGTGTTCGCGGTAACCCGCGCCACGCGCCGGCGGATCCGCGAGAACCTCGGCTGGGCGTTCCTGTACAACGTCGTCGCGATCCCGCTGGCAGCGCTGGGCCTGTTGAATCCGCTGTTCGCCGCCGTCGCCATGGCCACCAGCAGCCTCCTCGTGGTGCTTAACTCGCGGCGGCGGCTGGTCGACGCGGAGCGGTTCGGCACTGCGGGAGGCGATCGGTCCCGTCGAGACCCTCCGAGCGGGAACGACGAGCCGCGGCGAGCGGACGACGGGACGGCCGCGGGAGGGACGCCCGCGTGAACGCGTTCGGCGTCGGTCTCGGAGACCGCTCCGACGAGGTGCGACGGCTCGTCCTCGTCGCCGGCGCGCTCGTCGCGTGCGAACTCCTCGTGCTCGGCGCGTACTTCTCCGTCTCGACGTGGACGGTGATCGCCCCACGGTACGTCCTCTACCCCTTCGTGTGGATCAACGTCGCCGTGCTGGCCGTGCTCGCGGTCGAACGGCCCCGGGCGACGGGGCGCAGACGACTCGTCGCGGTCGCGGTCGCGGTCACCTACCTCGTCGTCGTGACGTGGCTCGACGGGACGGTCGGGGCCGGGGCCGGCTCGGGAACGCTCCATCTCCTCGCACTCCCACCGGGGTGGGGGCCGGCGCTGCTGTACGACGGGCCGGTCCGACTCGCGCTCTTCCCGTTCAAAGTCGTCGGCTACGTCGTGCTCGGCTACCTGGTGTACGGCCTCGTCGTCGACGCCGCCGGTTCGGGGCTCCTCGGCGGTGCCGTGGGGCTGTTCTCCTGCGTCTCGTGTACGCTGCCGGTCGCCGCCGCCGTCGTCTCGGGTCTCGTCGGCGGGACGGTCGGACTCACGGGCGCGACCGCGTGGTCGTACGACCTCTCGACGCTGGCGTTCGTCGTCGCCGTCGGGACGTTAGCGTGGCGGCCGCGGGTCGGGACGGTCGTGGGTCGATTCGTCCGCGGTCGCGAGTAGCGGACCGGCCACGCGCGTGATGCGGTAGAACGCGCCCGGATCGAGAGAGGCGAGGAGAAGAGCGCACCGCGGCCGTGTGGGTCAAGTCGGTCGCGCTCTTCGACTCGGGTATGATCCGACGACTCGCGAAGGCCGCTGGCGTCGGGCTCGCCGCCGTCGGCGGGCTCGCCGCGGTCAACACCGCACTCGCCGGCCGTGCCGAGCCGCTCGAACAGCCACTCTCCGGGACGGAGCGCACCTACCGCTGGCGCGGGATGGACGTCGCGTACACGGAAGCCGGCGAACCGGACGCACCGACGGTCGTCCTCATGCACGGCATCAACGCCGCCGGCTCCTCGGGGGAGTTCAGAGCCGTCTTCGACGACCTCGCGCGCGACTACCACGTCGTCGCGCCCGACCTCCCCGGCTTCGGCCGCTCGGACCGCCCGCCCCTGCAGTACTCGGCGGCGCTGTACGAGGACTTCGTCGCCGACTTCCTCTCGGAGTACGACGCGCCCGCCGTAGTGGTCTCGTCGCTCACGACCGCGTACGTCGCCCGCGCGCTCGCGGACCCGTACGGTGACGTGTCCGTGTCGTCGCTCGTCGCCGTCTGTCCCACGGCCCGGGGCGGCCCCGATCGGGTGACGTGGGCGCGGGAGCTCCTCCGGGCACCCGTCGTCGGCACGGCGCTGTTCAACCTGCTCGCGTCGAAGCCGTCGATCCGCTACTTCAACGCCGACCACGGCTACTACGACATGGCCTCGGTCTCCGACGAGTGGATGGCGTACGAGTGGCAGACGGCCCACCAGCCGAACGCGCGGTTCGCACCGGCGTCGTTCGTCAGCGGCTTCCTCAACTCCGACGTCGACCTCGGGGCGGCGCTCCGTGATGCGGACGTCCCGGTCACGTTCGTCTGGGGCCGCGAGGCCGACATCACGCCCCTCTCGGCGGGACGCGACCTCGCAGAGGAGGCCGACGCACGGCTGGTCGTGATCGACGACGCGAAACTCCTGCCGCACGTCGAACATCCGGGTGCGTTTCTGGACGTCGTCCGGGAGTCGTTCACGGTTCCCGTCTGAGTCGTCGGACAGTCTGGCTCACGATTCACCCGGGGGCCCTCATCCCCGGATGGTCCGAAACGATCTGACAGCGGTCGGGTCCGGTCGCTCGTTCGTGGCTGCAGCGCCGACAGCGTGGTCACGGGTAACACGGACGCGCAAGGGGCGAGAGGACGCAGGTCCCCCTGGCTCGAAGCCACCGACGTCTGCTGTCGCGGTCTCCGGGCCGCGAGCTACGACCAGTCGAGTCCGCCGAGCTGTCGCCCGGTTCCTTCGCAAAGACACGGCTGGGGAGGAAGGAACGTCTCGCCGCGCACCCGGACCACCACGTCGGTATTACCGCACCGACCCGCCGGGACGCCGAGACTGACGTGACGGACGACTCCCCCGCCGAACGAATTCGACGGTTCCGAAACCGAACCGTCGGACGAGAGGGCGTCTCGACTGAACTCACGGCGGTTTCGAGACCGACCGGTCCCGGCTGCGGCGTCGGGGGGAGAGGGAGCTTACCGCGGGTGGAACGTCAGCATCCGGTTGCCCGTCATGGTGTTGCGCCCGACGGCGAGACCGACGGTCATCCCGACCGAGACCTCGTCGGGATCGGCGCGGACGATAGCCGTCATGCGGACGGGACCGAAGTCGGCGATGGCGGTCGTGTACGGCGTCTTCGCCGCGAACGACGGGGCCGCGATCTGCGTCGTGGTGTACGTCTCGACCGTCCCCATCTCGGGCAGCGACTCCCGGGACAGGTCGGCCGAGCCGCAGTGGGGGCAGACCCGCCGCGGCGGGAGCGACCCGTGCCCGTTCTCGCAGGCGAGGTAGTACCCCTCGCCCTCCTCCACGGCGTCGAGGAGGTCGTCGTAGCCAGCGTCGCGGGGCTTGGCTCTCACGCCACCACCTCCAGCACGTGGACGACGGCGCTCGCGACCGTGCCACCGGCATTGTGGGTCACGCCGACCGTGCCGTCGACGTAGTCGCTGTTGGGGTGGTCACCCGAGAGCAGGCGGAACAGCTCCGCGACCTGCGATGCGCCCGTCGCCCCGACGGGGTGGCCCTTCGCCTTCAGGCCGCCGGAGAGGTTGACGGGGAGGGAGCCGTCCTTCGTCGTCTCCCCGTCGCGGGCGGCGGAGACGGCCTCGCCCGGTTCGTAGAAGCCGAGCGACTCGAGCGCCAGCACCTCGGCGATCGTGAAGCAGTCGTGAACCTCGGCGACGGCGACGTCGTCGGGCGTGATGCCCGCGTCGGCGTACGCCTCCTCGGCGGCGCGGTCGGCGGCGGGCGTCCGGTTGAGGTACGCCCGGTCGTGGAGCGCCATCTTGTCGCCGCCCTGGCCCGTACCCGTGATGGCGATCGGGGCGTCGATGCCGTGTTCGTCGGCGTAGGCGTCGCTGCAGAGGACGACCGCCGCCGCCCCGTCGGTGATCGGACAGGAGTCGTACAGCCCGACGGGATCGGAGATCATCGGGGCGTCGAGGTGGTCGTCGACGGAGATAGCGCTCCGGTACTGTGCGTACTCGTTCGGGAGCGCGTGGTCGTGGTTCTTGACCGCGATGTGCGCGAAGTCCTCGCGCTCACCCCCGAACTCCTCGAGGTAGGCGCGCTGCATCAGCGCGTACGCGCCGGGGAACGTCATCCCGGCGCGGACCTCGTACAGTTCGTCCGCGGCGATGGCGAGGAACTCCGTCGTGTCCTCGGTCTCTTGGTTCGTCATCCGTTCCATCCCGCCGGCGAGAACCACGTCGGCCCGGCCCGAACGGATCGCCGTCACTGCGGCGCGCACGGCCACGCCAGCCGACGCACAGGCCTCCTCGTACCGCGTGGCGGGACAGTCCAGCCCGGCTGCCTCCGCCATGATCGGCCCCTGGTGGCCCTGTCGCTCGGCGAGCTCGCCCATGAAGTTCCCGTACGTGATCTCGTCGACGTCGTCGCGTGGGATGCCCGCCTGCTCGCGGGCGCTCAGCGCGGCCTCGGCGAACAGATCCCGCCCCGTCCGATCGGGAGAACTCCCGAACCGCGTCAGCCCTGCCCCAGCGATGCGAACCGTTGTCATGGTCTAACGTACTGGTTGTTGTGAATAAAACCCTGTCGATGGTATTTCGTGGTGGTTCTCGGCGTTCAACACCATCTCGAGACAGGAATTGGATAAAAATGGTTTTGGGCGATGCATCGAAAATCGAAGTTTCGACCCCGATTCGACGCCCGGCGCTCGGGGGGGCTCTCCGCCATCGAACCCCGCTCAGTGGGGATTTAATTCGACCCGTGACGCGGATGACACGAACGTGGTCGGGATCGGAGAACGCGGAGGGAGTCGGGGGGACCGAAACGGTTTCCGCGACGCCCGGCGAGGGGCGGATATGACCGAGTGGATCGGCGACACGTTCACGAGCGACGTCGGCTGGAGACACCTCGAGCGGCTGGTCGACGTCGGCGACCGCATGGCGGGATCGGACGGCGAACGACGGGCGATCGAGGCGACACGGGACGCGCTCGACGACGCCGGTGCCCGCGACGCGGGCGTCGACACGTTCCCCATCCAGGGGTGGGTTCGCGGCGAAAGCGGCGTCGAGGCCGGCGGACGGACGCTCCCCTCGATCGCGCTCCCCCGGAGCCCCGCAGACGAAGTCACGGGGCCGCTCGTCGACCTCGGCGACGGCCTCCCGGCCGACTTCGACCGCGACCTCTCGGGGACGGTCGTCCTCGTCTCCTCGACGGTGCCGGACCACGTCGATCGGTTCATCCACCGCCGCGAGAAGTACTACCGCGCCGTCGAGGCAGGGGCGGCGGGGTTCGTCTTCCGCAACCACGTGCCCGGCCAGCTCCCGCCGACGGGGAGCGTCGGGACCGAGGCGTCGCCGATCGGCGCGATCCCGGCGGTGGGCGTCTCGAAGGAGGTCGGAACCCAGCTCGCACGTCGGTTCGTCGGCGAGACGGTGACCGTCGGCGTCGACTGCGAGACGCCCGACGCCGACAGCGGGAACGTCCACGCCGACGTCGGTCCCGCAACCGAGGAGGCGATCTACCTCACGAGCCACGTCGACGCCCACGACATCGCGGAGGGGGCGCTGGACAACGGTGCCGGGACGGCGATGGTGGTCGAACTCGCCCGCGTGCTCGCCGGACGTGCCGAGGAACTCGAGACGAGGGTTCACCTCGCCTGCTTCGGCGCGGAGGAGGTCGGTCTCGTCGGCTCGACCCACGCGGCGGCCGAGGTCGACGACGTCCGCGCCGTCTGTAACCTCGACGGCGTCTGCGGTGGGCGGACCCTCAAGGCACACGTCGGCGGCTTCGACGGGCTCGGCGCGGCGTTCGAGACCGTGGCCGACCGGTTCGACCACCCCGTCTCCGTCGTCCCCGAACACCTCCCCCACTCCGACCACTGGCCGTTCGTCGCACGCGGGCTCCCCGGCTGTATGGTCTCCGCGGAGACGGGCGACCGGGGGCGGGGATGGGGCCACACCGCGGCCGACACGCTCGACAAACTCGAACCCCGGACGTTCCGGGAACAGGCGATCCTGCTCGCCGACGTCGTGGTCGAACTCGCCCGCGACGACGCCGACCTCGCGCCCGTGCCCACCGAGGAGATCGCCGCCGCGCTCGACGCACAGGGCGAGGCCGAGGGGATGAAACTGACCGACGACTGGCCGTTCTGAGCGTGAGCGGTCGCGTCGGGCGGACGGAACCACTCTCTCCCCGGAACCCCGAGGACTTTTACTGGGGCGAGCGAAGACCGGCCGTGATCGTAGTGACGCGCGTGAAGGGGACGAGATGTCGCTGACCGTCGCACACCGGGGCGACGACGTGTGCACCGACCCGGTGGCACGCCTCCCGGCCGACGTCTCCCACGCGGCGCGCGAGTCGGCGGCCGACCTCCTGCTCGCCGTCGGCGACGACGCCGTCTGTTCGCTCGTGACCGACCCCGCTCCGATCCCCGCCATCCTCGTCGACGCCGACGTCGGGCGGCACGGGGTCTCGGGAGACGACGTCGCGGACCTGCTCCGGACGCTCGCGGGCGATCCGGCGGTCCTCTCGGCCCGGACCGTCGCCGCGCCGCGTCTCTCCGTGACGGTCGACGGGGACCGCACACCGGCCGTGCTCGACGTCGCGCTCGTGACGAGCGAGGCGGCCCACATCTCCGAGTACACCGTCGCCGACCCGATGGGACCCCTCGCGTCGTTCCGCGCGGACGGCGTCGTCGTCGCCACACCGCTCGGAAGCGCCGGCTACGCCCACGCCGCCGGCGGACCGGTGCTCACGGACGGCGACGGACTCGCGGTCGTACCCATCTCGCCGTACACGACGGGGCCGTGCACGTGGGTGACCGACGCCCCGGTGACGCTCGGCGTCGAACGGGACGAAGCGCCCGTGTCGCTCGTCGTCGACGGGACCACCTACCGGGAGATCGGCGTCGACGACGCGGTCCTGCTCGAGATGGCGGGGACGATCGACCTGATACGCCCGCTCGCCCCCACCGACGGCGCGCACAGATTGGAAAAACTCTAATGAGTACCTGCCCGAACGTCGGGTATGCAACCGTTACAGTTCCTCGTCCCGCTCGACCCGTTGGTCGCGGCGGAGTCCCTGATCCCGTTCGTCGTGCTCGTGCTCGTGGTGGCCAACATGGTGACGCGTCTCCTCGCGCATCGCACACACGTCAGACAGGCCGAGGAGGGTGAGGACGACGAGGCCATCACGCGGTACACCCCACACACCGTCACGACCGTGCTCCTCGTCCTCGCGTCGTTCGCCTTCCTCATCGTCGCACCGCACGGCGGAATGGTGATGGCCGTCCTCGTGCTCGGGGTGTTCATCGCGGACTTCTTCGAGTTCGAGGCTCGCAGAGTCGAAGCCCGCAACGAGATGACGATGGAGCGACCGAAGGCGGCGGTCACGGCGTCGATCGTGGCGCTCCTCTACGCGAGTTTCCAGAGCCTCTTCTTCATCGTCGAACCCGTCTGGTCGGCCATCGTCTGATCGACGCCGTCCGGCCGCCCGATCGCCCCCGGATCGTACCCACCTGGTCGTTCCCCCGATCGACCCCGGATCGTTTCCCCGGTCCTCTCCGTCTTCTCGACGCTTCCGTGGTGCGTCCCGACGCTCCCCTGCTCGTGGTGCGTCTCGACGCTCCCTCGCTCGCGGTACCTCGCAGCCTCCACGCGACCGCACGCGACACGGACACAGCGCCGCGTGGTCCCGATAGACCCGCGCCGTGTCGGGGCGAACAGGTCATCCGTGACGGCACCGTCAGATGAGGACCAGGCCCGTGACGGCGTGGACAGCACGGCGATGGAACAGCCGGCGTGGACGAATCCCCCGAGCGCGGCAGATCGGGTAGCCGACTGCGAACCAGCCGATCGACGGGCGAGACGGTCGCGGTCGACGACGAGCGGACGAGCGTGCCGGCTGGTGACCGACGCTCGGCGGCGTCGCTAGCGGTCGACGGACGCACGACGGCGGCGGCTCCCGATCGGCGGTGAAAACGCGGAGAGCGAAGGAGAGCGGGGAGGAGTCTACTGGGTACGACGGTTCTCGTACGCCTTGCGGGCCTCGCGGACACCGGGAATGAGCACCCAGAACGTGAGCGCGCCGATGAGCGTGAACCAGAACATGACGTCCATCAGCGCGACGCCGAGCGCGTTGAACAGGTCGTCCCCGGAGGCCGTCACCGGTGCGACGAGCTGGTCGGTGCTCTCGAACCCGGTGGTCCGGTACCAGCTCGCGAGGACCATCCACGCGAGCCCGCCACCGGTGAAGATGCCGAGCCCCTTGATGAATTCGTCAGCCATTGTCAGAGTCTTCGTCGGCGTCCTCTTGAGACTTTCCCATCCCCTCCGCGCGGAAGCGGGTCGCGAGCGTGTAGATGCCGGCACCGAAGCCGATGACGAGGAGACCGACCACGGCCAAGACGGTACTCAACACGCCCGTCGGAACCGAGAGACCGATCGCGCCGAGCGCTCCCGCGATGAGCGCCCGGAGGAAGCTCACTTGGAGGGTCGCGGCGTCGAGGAGGAAGAAGCCGGCGACGACAGTTACGACCGCGATGAGCGTCGAGAAGACGGTGATGGTCTTGTACAGTCGCATCGGCACCTCGACGTCGCGTCGGCCGCGTCGGCTCGTGGTCGCGGTCGCGGGTCGCTCGCCTGTCGAGTTCGTGGTGTCCGTATCTGAAGTCATGGGGAGGAAGAACGGGGACGTGCGACGGTGACGATCGTCCCGATCGGGATCGCTATTTGGGTGGTCGGAGCCGGTAGTAGCGGCGGTTGAGGTCGTACATGTACCCCTCGCGCATCGTCTTCAGCACCGCGTAGGTGACGATCCCCGCCACGATCGGCAGGAGGAACGTCAGGTCGAACAGCAGGTCGACGTTCATCGGCATCAGGTTCTTCACCGACAGCAGTGAGATGGTGAAGGCGAAGACGATGCCGAGCACGCCGACAGCGGCCCAGAACGGCTGCTCGACCGGCCGGCGCGCCGACCCCTTGTTGAGGAAGGGGACGATGGCGACGAAGCCGACGACGACGAGGTTGGCCAGCACGCCGTACGTGCGGTCGGCCATGATCTTCTGCCCGCCGAGGATGGCGAGCTCGGGGTTCAGTGGGTTGAGCTTGAGCAGACCGAACGACCAGTAGAGATACCAGTCGGGGAGGATCACCGCGGGAGTCGACGAGGGGTTCGCGGGCGGGCCGATGTGCGGCGGCATCGTCGCCGAGAGGAACAGGATCATCCCGACGAAGAACGAAGTGATCGAGAGGTTGCGGATCACCTCGTGGGGCCACGTCGGGAACGCGAGCACGTCGCGCTCGACGTACGTCGACTCCTGACGGAGGTCCTGATCCTCGCGTCGGGCGCGCTCGAAGTACTCGTACGTGAGCCGGGAGAGCCCCGTCTTTCGCGCCTTGCGTTCGCTCCACGAGGGCGTCTCGTCGTCCGGCGGGACGGCGAGGCTGCCGGAGCCGTCGGTCACCGCTTCCTGTTCGCCTTCGTCGGTGGTGTCGTCGTCTTGACTCATGATTTGATCAGTGTGGCTCCGCGATGCCCTGCACCCAGACGATCCCGATGTGGATCGCGATGAGCGTCGTCACCACGAAGGGTAACAGGAACACGTGGAGGATGTACATTCGCTGGAGGGTGGCCTGGCTCAGCGTGAAGCCGCCGAACAGCAGCTGGGCGACCCACTCGCCTGCCAGGGGGATCGACAGCGACATCTCGACGCCGATCTGGCCGGCCCAGAACGCCAGCTGGTCCCACGGCAGCAGGTAGCCGGTGTAGCCGAACACCATCGTCAGGCTGATCAGGACGATGCCGAGGATCCAGTTGAGCTCGCGCGGCTCCTTGTACGCCCCGGTGAAGTAGACGCGGAGCATGTGCAAGAAGACGGCCGCGACCATCACCTGCGCGGACCACCGGTGGATGGAGCGGAGCATGAACCCGAACTGCAGGTCACGCATGATGAACGCGATGCTGTTGTACGCGGTCGAGGGATCGCCGGTGGTCGCCGGGCTGTAGTAGAAGCCCAGGAGCGCACCGGAGATGGCCGCGACGACGTACGCGAGCGTCGAGAACAGCCCCAGCGTGTAGAGGGGATACCAGTACCAGAACTTGTTGTCGAGGTTGTACTGTTCGGTGTGGCTCTTCGGCATCTGGAGGTTGACCCGGTAGTACAGCGTCTCCATCAGCTCCAGGTAGTCGACGATCCGCAGCCGCTTGTCGACGTAGATCAGACCGAGCAGGAAGAACTGCTCGACCTTCGTGAGGTCCTCCTTGGACTTCAACCAGGCCTTGTGGTCGTACTCGTCTTTCTTCTCTAAACTCATTGCTATGTTATCGCTTGTAGTAGGGGTAGATCGCGCGCTTCACCGTGTCCCAGGCGCCGTCACCGAGGCGCTCGCCGTCGACGTCCTCCTCGCGGATGTAGAGGTCCTCCCACTTGCGCCGACGCTTCTTGACGATCATCACGTCGGGGAGGAACTCCTTGCGGTAGAGCGCGAGGATGAACGCCAGGTCGACGAAGATCACCGCGAGGACGCCGCCGAGGAACATGTTCCCCGTGTCGGTCAGACCCCACCCGGAGACCAGGCCGAAGGTGAAGAGGAAGACGAACACCACCTCGATCACCGTCAGGAGGACGATGCCGATGGCGGCGGCGGTCGACTCTCTCGCCGATTCGTAGCGGTGGATGTCGCCGTACGTGCTGCCGGACGACGACATCACTCACCACCTCCCGTGTTGCCCGTGTTCGGCGACTCGCCGTACTTCAGGATGTAGAACGTGTAGATGATGGTGACGATGATGCCGAGGATGGTCGCCGCGCCGACCCAGTGGGCCTGGATCGGGACGCCGAGCTCCTCGAGTTCCTTCTCTCCACCGCCGCCCGTCGACACCGTCGGGACGTCGCCGCCGACGGCGACCGCGCCGAGCATCCCGAGCGCCTGGTGGGGCGAGCAGTAGTACTTCGTGATGCCCGCTTCGTCCTCGCTGAAGGTGTGCTCGAAGGTGGTCCCTGCCTCGGCGACCGGTGCGCCGCTGTCGAGCGAGGCCGGACCCTCTTCGGCGATCACGTTGTGACCGCCACCCTCGCCGGTCCACTCCCAGACGACGGTGGTGCCGGGGTCGACCCAGATGCCCGCCGGGGCGAACGCGAGCGCACCGCCGTTGCCGTCCGCGCCGACGTCGACGGTCACCTCGCTCTGTCCACGCAAGTCCTGATAGCCGCCGTCGATGCCGTCGAGGTAGCCACCCCAGTCGGGCTGAACGTTCCCACCGCCACCGCCTTCCTCCTGAGCGGCGGCGCTGCCCGTAGCGGCTGCCGCAGCGACGGACGCACCTCCGGCCGTCCGGAGAAAATCCCGCCTGTTCATACAGGTCTGCCTCAGGATGGAACGCGCTTAAACCCACCGACTCCACCCTTCCAGGGTGGTCGCGGACCCCCGCTCAGACGCCCTGTGCGCCCCGCTCGCCAGGGCCGTCCTCGCCCGTGTCGCCGACCCCCTCGACGCCCGCGTCACGAGGCCCGTCACCACCCTGTTCATCCGCGCCACCGGTGCCCGCCGCGAGCGCCCGCTCGTCGGTGGAGTCCTCGTCGAGCGGGGGGAGGAAGTCGGGGCGTGCCCCGTCTTCGACTCCCACGGCGCGGAGACGCTGGCGGTACTCCTCGGAACGAAAGCGGTCCGAGAGCCGGGCGTTCGCGACCACGAAGAAGAGGAAGAAGCCGATGAGCAGGAAGAACAGCGCCGCGACGGGCGCGACGATGGTGTCGACGCCGGCGAAGAGCCACGCGCCCAACAGCCCCAGCCCGCCCAGCATCTGGACGAACGCCACGACCTGGAGCATCAGGTTACCGAACTCGCCGCTCCCTTCGGGGACCTCGTCGGGGGAAGGGAGGCCGACGTTCGCCGGCGGCTCCGTCACCTCGTAGTCGTCCATCGAACAGAGCGCGACGGTGGGAGTGACGTCGCGGAGGACAGTCCCCTCGCCCTCGACGCTGCCGTCGGGGTAGACGATGGCGTACCCCTCGTCGGAGTACGCGACCAGCCGCGGCTCGCCCTCGCTGGTGTAGCGCTCGATGACGGCGAAGACGTCCCGGGCGGCGATCCGGTTGAGGAGGTCCTTCTCGACTCTGTCGAGGAGTTCTGGGCCGACGATCCACGACTCGGGATCGAACACTGCTTCCCACTCCTCGCGGGTCATCTCCGCCATGTCCGCCGGCCCGAAGTTGTCGAAGTCGTACTTCTCCTCGACCTCGCGTCGGAGGGCCTCGAGATCCCGGTCCCGGTCGCCCTCGGAGTCGGGGTCGGTCGCGGCGTCCGTGTCGGGAGTCGGTGGATCGTCGACCTCCACGCGGTCCGACTCAGCCGTGCCGGGTGGCTTCTCACCCACCTGCTCGTCCGAGGCGTCGGTCATCGGGTAGAGTTAGTTCGGAGGACCGTTAAGCGGTTCGCTCCGCGACAGTCCCGTCGACACGTCCGTGCTGGCGAAGGAGTGGAGAGACCGGCGCGTCGGTCCCGTGCGTACGGAAAGAGTGATTGGAGTCGTCGTGCGCGAGCAGTCGGCCGGGGAGGAAGAGTCTGCGCACCGGCTACTGCTCGGTAGCCGTCGATGTGATCGAATCGGTCCACACACCGACCGGTCCTGCGGTGAACGTGGTATGGACCTCGTCCGCACGGGGTCCCGCACGTCGGACGCCGGAAGCCGCGACGACGGTTGGCGCGAGTCGTTCCCTTTACACCCCCACCCCCCTTAGCCCGGCCGATGGCAAGCGAGTCGACGTACGCCACGATCGCAGCCCTCCTCGTCACGTCGAGTCTGCCCTTCTACCTGTACGGCGCGTGGATCATGATCGACGCCGAGACCGTCACCTGGGAGGTGCTGATCCACCATCTGAAGTTCATCGTCCCCGGACTCGTCCTCAACACGATTCCCGTCGTGACGTGGATGATGCCGCGGCTCCTGAACCAGCTGAGCGGTCTGTCGGCGCTCCACGCCATCCTCGGCCTGCAGGCGTACGCGATGCTCGTCTTCGCGCTGACCGGCATCGTCCGGATCTTCCAGGCCAAACACCGGGCGAACCTCTACCAGGATCCCGATCAGGACGTCGATCTCGACGACCTCCACGAGAACATGGGTGCGTGGCGCGGTCGCCTGCGGATCGGGGTGTTCGGCTACGTGCTCTTCTGGTTCGGCGCGTGGCTCCTCGGCATCTACCGGTACGTCACCGGCTACATGCTCGGGTCGGGGCTCGGGTAGCGGGGCCCCGAGCCACGGCGTCCGTCGACCTCTCGAAGCGAGACGGCCCGGACGTCGACTACGAGGGATGCGTGTCGCATCGTCCGGAGCGCAGTCACCCGGAGATCACGCCGGGTCGACACTGGCGAGTCGTATCCCGTCTCGGATCGTGTGAGTCGCCGTGTCGTCCGTTCCTGTACCGAGCGACACCACGGGTCGCTCGGTCCCGCAGCCGCGTCGGAACCACCGAGCCATCGAACCCATCGAACCGCCGCGGTCCCGTTCGCCGTGACTGGTCGGTGAGGAGCGCTCGTATGAGGGGGAGACCCCGCGAGTCCCCGGCAGGTGCCCTCGTTACAGATCCAGGGCCGCGTTCACCACGACCCCGACGAGAAGCACGATCGCCGCGACGTAGAGAAACGTGATGAACAGGAGGAAGGCCCCGAGGATGCCGTACGCGGCGTACCTGCCGGCACTGCCCGCGTAGTAGTAGAAGCCGACCTGGAGGAGGACCCAGCCGACCGCGGCCACGGCGGCGCCCGGGAACGCGTGTCGAGTCGTGACGTCCACCGGTGGCATGATGTAGAAGATCGGCAGGAACGCCAGGCAGAGGACGACGACGGCGGCGAGGTTTCCGACCAGGGTCGGATATTGGACGGGAACGTCGACGAACGTGAGCGCCACACCCAGCGCGCACAGTGCCACGAACCCGAGGAACAGCGTGGCGAGGGCGAGCACGCTCTTTTTCAGCTGGTCCGACAACGAGAGGTCCGACTGACGGGAGTAGATTTCGTCGAAGGCAACCGTCAGTCCGCGGAATACTTTACTTCCACTCCACAGCGCGAGGAAGGTACCGACGACCCCCGCGACGCCGTGACCACTCATATTCGAGAGGATGCCGTTCAACACGTCCGAGCCGCTCGTCGAGAGGACCGATTGGAGGACCGCTATCAGCGTCTCCCTGACACCGACCAGCGAAACGAGGGCGAGCGCGAGCAGGAGCAGCGGAACGAACGAGGCGACGGCGTAGTAAGCGATACTCGCCGCCATGAACGTCACGTCCTTCTCCCGGGCGGTCTCGACGATGCCCCTCCCAGTTGCTAGTGCGGACATGATCTTTTGAGCTCATGTTCTTTCGATCTCACGGACTCGCTATCGGTTGCGACGAGTGAATAGCGACCTGCTTTCGTCTGCCAGCCGTTGAAACCGACCCTCGGTGTGCTCGCCGCTCCTACTTCTGTCCCTCACCCGATCGCGCGAACGGTGGACCGCTCACCCCCACAGCTCGCCGCTGGCCAGGTCGACCCCGTTGTCGAGCTTCGACGACGGACAGAGGTCTTCGAGCGTACACTCCTCACACGACGGGTTGCGGGCGTCGCAGACCGCGCGGCCGTGGCTGATGAGCAGGTGGGTGAACTGCTGCCAGTCTCCCTCGGGGACCACGGTCATGAGGTCCTGCTCGATCGTCTCCGGGCGCTCCTCCTCGGTGAGTCCGAGCCGGCGCGAGAGCCGCCGGACGTGGGTGTCGACGACGATCCCCTCGACCACGTCGTGGCCGTGCTGGAGGACGACGTTCGCGGTCTTTCGGCCAACACCGGACAGCTCGGTCAGCTCGGTCATCGTGTCGGGTACCTCGCCGTCGTGTTCTCGTACGAGCGTCTCGCCGATCGACTGCAGGTAGCCCGCCTTGTTGTTGTGAAACGTGATGCCGTAGATGTCCTCCGCGAGCTGTTCCTCGGCGGCGGCCGCGTAGTCCTCGGGAGTGCGGTACTTCTCGAACAACTCGCTCGTGACCTGATTGACTCGTTCGTCGGTACACTGCGCCGAGAGGACGACCGCGACGAGCAGTTCGAGCCGGTTCGAGAAGTCCAGCGAGATGGTCGAGTCGGGGTACTCCTCGTACAGTCGGTCGAGGACGGCGTCGACCTGCTCCTCGCGCGAGTCGCGTGGGGTGCCCATACGCCGACGTTCGGTGGTAGCGACATGAGTGGTGTGGTTCGAGAACCGCCGACGGCGATCAGTGGGGGGTAACGTTTTCTCGCGGGCGTGCGACTGTCGACCACATGACCGACGCCGACGCCGACGCGAGAGGGCTCGCACAGTTCGACCACGACGCCTGGCGGACGCTCGTCGGTGCCGGGGTGGGCTACGGAATCGTCCTCGTCGCCATGTTCGTCGCGCTGTTCGTCGTGCCGTTTCTCGTGTTTCTGGCACTGTAGGTCGGTTCGAGCCGACGTCCGGGCGTCCACGAGGAGACGCCGTCGGGGACGATACTCGAGAGCCGGGACTCGAACGGGAGTGACGCTCGGATCTCGACGACTCTCGGAACGCGAGCCATCGGTGGAAAAGTCGTCCGTGTCGCTCTAGGCGAACGCGCGGGAGACGTCGCCGTCCTCGTCGGCTTCGGCCTGCACCTTCTCCCAGGCACCGACGAGGTCCTCCATGAAGATCTCGGTGCGGTCGTCGCGGATGGCGAACATCCCGGCCTCGGTGCAGACGGCCTTGATGTCGGCACCCGAGGCGTCCTCGGCGAGTTCGGCGAGGTGGGCGAAGTCGACGTCGTCGGAGACGTTCATGTTGCGGGTGTGGATCTTGAAGATGATCTCACGCCCCTCAACGTCGGGTTTGGGCACCTCGATGAGGCGGTCGAACCGGCCCGGGCGCAGGATCGCGGAGTCGAGCATGTCGAAGCGGTTGGTCGCAGCGATGATCCTGATCTCACCGCGCTCGTCGAAGCCGTCCATCTCCGACAACAGCTGCATCATCGTCCGCTGGACCTCGGCGTCGCCCGACGTCTTCGAGTCCGTGCGCTTCGAGGCGATGGCGTCGATCTCGTCGATGAACAGCACGGCGGGTTCGTTCTCGCGGGCGACCTCGAAGAGGTCGCGCACCAGTTTGGCCCCCTCGCCGATGAACTTGTGGACCAGTTCGGAGCCGGCCATCTTGATGAAGGTGGCGTCGGTCTGGTTCGCGACGGCCTTCGCGAGCATCGTCTTGCCGGTCCCGGGGGGCCCGTACAGCAGGACGCCCGACGGCGGGTCGATGCCGACTTCTCTGAACATCTCGGGGCGTTCCAGCGGCATCTCCACCGTCTCGCGCACCTCGTTGAGCTGGGCGTCGAGCCCCCCGATGTCCTCGTAGGTGACGTCCGGGCTGTGTTCGACCTGCATCACGCGAGCGCGCACGTCGGTCTCGTTGTCGAGCCGTTTCACGATCGACAGGGAGTTGTTGACCGCGACGCGGGCGTCGGGTTCGAGCTCCTCGCGCATCTCCTCTGTGACCTCCGTCAGCGCCTCCTGGTTGTTCCCGTGCTGTTTGATCACGACGCCGTCGTCGTTGATCTCCTGCACCGTGGCGACGAACAGCGGCGACTGCTTGAGCTTCTTGTTCTCGTGCGTGAGCCGCTCGAGCTTCTGCTGGTACTTGTTGTTCTCCGCGTTCGCGTCGAGGAGTTTGTCGCGCATCTCCTCGTTCTGCCGTTCGAGCACCTCGAGGCGCTCTTCCAGCGCCTCGATCATCTCCTGCTGCGACGCGACCTCCTCGTCGTACGGAAGGTCGACGTCGTCGACCGTGTCGGTCATCGTCCGTCGTAGGGCACAAGCTCATAAGAGGCTTCGGGTCGGTGTATTCCCGACCGAAGACAGACTCTCAGGGAGTCGGTTCGGCCGTACGTCCGCAGCGTGTAATTACCTTCGATAATACACCGAATTAGAAAATATTATCCCGCTGTATCACGCTACCCCACGTATGAGCACGTCCGAGGGACTTGCGAAGGCGGAGTCGAGTTCGGGATCCGGGGCAGACCGCTGGGAACAGGTCCGAGACCTCCCACCCAGTGCGAAACTGGTCGCGAAGGTCCTCGACTACGAGGAGACGCTCACGCAGTCGCAGATAGCGGAGGAGACGCTCCTGCCCGCGCGGACCGTCCGGTACGCCCTGACGCGGCTCGAGGAGGCGGGCGTCGTCACCTCGCGCTTCTCCTTCTCCGACGCCCGCAAGCGGCTCTACCGGCTGACGATCTGAGCGCGGCGTTCGTCCGCGTTCGTCCGCGTCCGTCCCGAGAGTCGGCCGGCGAGCCACCGGACCGCGCCACTGGTCGCCCACCCTCGGGTTCAAATACCGGGCCGCGGCCACCACTCCCGTGGACGGGACGACGCCGACAGGAGCGACGAAGCGTACACTCCGGGCACTCGCCAGCGGTGCGCCCGGCGACGACCCACCAGCACGGGTCGTCGACGACGCGACCGACGCCCTGGAGAGCGTCGAGACCGCCACTCGACTCGTCGACGCCGGTGGCGTGGGACGGCTGGCCCGCGCGGTCGCCGGGGCCGCCCGCGACGGCGACGACGCGACGGTCCGACGGGGGCGTGAGGCGCTCGCGGGGCTCTGTGCGTTCCGGGCGGCGCTCGACGGAGACGCCGCCACCCGTGACGCCGCCGGAAGACCGCGACGATGAGAGACTGCGACGATGAGAGACGGTCCCACGAACACGGACCGAGGAGCGACCACGGACCCACGACTGCGGATCGAAACAGGACCACGCTTCACTTCCGCCCCGGTCGCGGAACCGTTTTACCGGGTGGTGGCAAACCGGGAGACAGATGAAACGAGGTGACAGATGACCCGGGTCATCCACACAGGCGACACCCACCTCGGCTACCAGCAGTACCACTCGCCGACGCGGCGACAGGACTTCCTCGACGCGTTCGAGCGGGTCGTCGACGACGCCGTCTCCGACGACGTCGACGCGGTCGTTCACGCGGGTGACCTCTTTCACGACCGTCGACCGGCCCTGCCGGACCTCCTCGGGACGCTCTCGGCGCTCCGACGGCTCGCGGACGCCGACGTCCCGTTCCTCGCGGTCGTGGGCAACCACGAGTCGACGCGCGGCGGGCAGTGGCTCGACCTCTTCGAGCGGCTGGGCCTCGCCACGCGGCTGGGCTCCTCACCCGTCGTCGTCGGCGACGTCGCCTTCTACGGCCTCGACCACGTCCCCGCCTCGAAGCGCGCCGACCTCGACTACGTGTTCGAGCCACACGACGCCGCGTTCGCGGCGCTCGTGGCCCACGGCCTCTTCACTCCCTTCGCTCACGCCGACTGGGAGACTGAAACCGTGCTGGAAGAGGCGACCGTCGACTTCGACGCGGTACTTCTCGGCGACAACCACGCGCCGGGGACGGAGCGCGTCGACGGGACGCCCGTCACGTACTGCGGGTCCACCGAGCGCGTCTCCGCGGCCGAGCGCGACGGGCGCGGCTACAACCTCGTCACGTTCGACGAGAGCGTCGACATCCGACGGCGGGCCGTCGAGACGCGGCCGTTCCGGTTCGTCCCGGTCGATCTCGCCGAGGACGAGGGCGAAGAGCGCGTCCGCGAACAGGTCCGTCAGCACCAGCTGGACGGGGCCGTCGTCGTCATCGAGATCACCGGCGACGGCGATCCCGTCACCCCCGCGGCCGTCGAACAGCTCGCGCTCGACGAGGGGGCGCTCGTCGCTCGCGTCACCGACCGTCGCGAGTTCGAACGCGCGGGCGACACCGGCTCTGTCGTGGAGTTCGCGGACCCCGACGCGGCGGTCCGCGAGCGGGTGACCGAACTCGGCCTCTCGCCCGCGGCGCTCGACGTCGACGACGCGGTCCGGGGCGACGTCGCCGACGCGAACGTACGCGAGACGGTGAAACGCCGGGTTGAGGAACGGCTCGACGACGTCTCGGGGTTCGAGCCCGCGGACAGCGACGGAGCCGTCGTCGAGGACGAGACGACGCCTCGCGCCGACGGTGACGACGACGCCGTGAGCGCGGACGCGGAGCGCGAGGCGGAAGCGAATGCCGAGTCGAACACGGACGCCGACACGGGTAGAGGGATCGATAGAACGCCTGCCGGCGACGGTTCGGCCGACGCGGTGGGGGATGGGGACGCGACCGCAAGTGACGGAGACGCGACCGCTGTCGACGGAGAACGGGTCGGCGACGCCGACGACGCGGCCGGGACGACCGAGACGACTGGCAGCCCGACGGACGAGACCGAGCCCGACACGAGTCGCTCCGGCGCGGGAGACGACGGGGACGACGGACAGGTGTCGATGGAGGACTTCCTGTGAGGTTCGACCGGATCCGTCTGAGGAACTTCAAACCGTACGCGGACGCCGACCTCTCGCTCGACGACGGCGTGACCGTCATCCACGGGCTGAACGGGAGCGGGAAGTCGTCGCTCCTCGACGCCTGCTTCTTCGCGCTGTACGGCGCCCGGGCGCTCGACGAGACACTCGACGACCTCGTCACGACGGGCGAGGACGAGGCGGAGGTCGACCTGTGGTTCACCCACGACGGGACGAGCTACCACCTCCATCGCCGGCTCCGACGGTCGGGCGAGCGGATCCAGACGGCCGACTGCACGCTCGAGGGACCCGACGCGACCTACGATGGCGCGCGCGACGTGCGCGACCGGATCGCCGGTATGCTGCGGATGGACGCCGAGGCGTTCGTCAACTGCGCGTACGTCCGTCAGGGAGAGGTGAACAAGCTCATCAACGCCACCCCGAAGCAGCGGCAGACGATGCTCGACGACCTCCTCCAGCTCGGGACGCTGGAGGAGTACCGCGAGCGTGCGGGACAGGCGCGACTCGGCGTCGAGGACGTCAGGAGCGAGAAACGGGGCGCACTCGACCAGCTGGATGGAGAGATCGAAGCGTACGAGGAGCGCGACCTCCACGGGACGCTGAACGCCCTCCGGAGCCAGCGGCGCGAGGTCGACGAACAGGTCGAACGGTACGAGAGTCAGCGCGAGCGCGCCCGCGAGACGCTCGACACGGCGCGAAGCGTCCTCGACGAACACGAGGACCGACGCGAGGAGCTGGCGACGCTCGACGACGAGATCGACGACCTCGAGACGGCGGTCCGCGAGACCGAGCGCGAACGCGAGGAGATCCGCGAGCGGCTCCGCGAGGAGCGCGAGCGGATCGACGAGCTCGACGACGAGATCGACGACCGGCTGACGGAGACGGAGCTGGCCGAGGCCACGCCGGAGGCCGTCGACGACCGCGTCGAGACGCTGTCGACCCGCGCGGACGAACGCCGCGAGGAGGCCGCAGAGCACCGGACCGAGGCGACGGCGCTGGAGACGCAGGCAGAGAACCTCGCGTCGAAGGCCGACGACATGACGTCGCGCGCCACGGAGAAGCGTGAGCGCGCCGACGGCCTCGAGGCGGAGGCCGACACGGCCGCCGAGGAGCTGGACGAACGCCGCGAACGCGTCGCGGAACTCGAGGCGGAGGCCGACGAACTCCGGGCGAGCTTCGCGGACGAACCCGTCGACTTCGGCGCGGCGACCGAACGCGTCGAACAGCTTCGAGAGAGGCTCGCCGACGTCCGGAAGCGCCGACAGGAGATCGCGGCGGCGCTCGAGTCCGCGCGGCGTCGGGTCGACGAAGCCGAGCGCCTCCGCGAGGAGGGAAAGTGTCCCGAGTGCGGCCAGCCCGTCGAGGGGTCACCGCACGTCGAGCGGCTGGCCGACGACCGCGAGCGGGTCGCGGAGCTCGAGACGGAGCTGGCAGCGGTCGACGCCGAACGCGAGGAGTGCGAGGCGGCGATCGAGGACGCCGAGGCGCTGGTCGACCGCGAAGAGCGAGCCGAGACGATCGACGACCGGCTCTCGACGCTCTCGCAGCTGGTCGACGACCGGGCGGCGACCGTCGAGGAGACGCGCGAGCGCGCCAGCCGGCTCCGGGAGGAGGCGGCGGAGCTCGACGAGCGGGCCGCCGAGACGCGCGATGCCGCCGAGACCCAGCGCGAGCGCGCAGAGACCGTCCGGGAGCAGGCGACGGAGACCGCCGAGGCGGCCGACGCGCTGGACGAACGCGTCGAGCGACTGACCGCGTTGCACCGTCGGCTCGACGAGCGCGCCGAGACGACGACGACCGTCGAACGCCTCCGGGAGCGACGCGAGCGGCTTGCCGACCTGAACGACGAACGGAACGACAGGCTCCGGGAGAAGCGCGACCGCCGCCGCGAACTCGCCGAGGCAGTCGACGAGGAACGGGTCGCGGAGGCCCGTGAGAACGCGCAGCGGGCCGAGACGTATCTCGAACAGGTCGGCCAGACGCTCGAGGAGCTGAACGAGCGGCGCGACGACCTCCAGAGCCGCATCGGGAGCGTCGAGGGCGAGATCGACCACCTCGAGTCGCTGCGCGAACGGCGCGACGACCTCGCGTCGAAGGTCGACGCCCTGGAGTCGCTCCACGACGAGACCGAACGGCTGGAGGCGATGTACGGCGACCTCCGGGCCGACCTCCGTCAGCGGAACGTCGAGACGCTGGAGCTGATGCTGAACGAGACGTTCGACCTCGTCTACGGCAACGACGCGTACTCGCACATCCGGCTCGACGGCGAGTACGAACTCACCGTGTTCCAGAAGGACGGCACAGAACTCGCCCCCGACCAGCTGTCGGGGGGCGAGCGGGCGCTGTTCAACCTCTCGCTGCGGTGTGCCATCTACCGGCTCCTCGCGGAGGGGATCGACGGGGCTGCACCCATGCCACCGCTCATCCTCGACGAACCGACGGTGTTCCTCGACTCGGGACACGTCTCCCGACTGGTGGACCTCGTCGACGAGATGCGGTCGCTCGGCGTCAGACAGATCGTCATCGTGAGCCACGACGACGAACTCGTGGGCGCGGCGGACGACCTCGTAAGGGTCGAGAAGGATCCGACCTCGAACCGCTCGACGGTCGAACGGGTCGACGACCCGACGCTCACGGCCGTCAGCGGGGGAGCAGGACTGGACTAGAGACGTCCGGGGCGTGTAGGAACACACACCGCGGGCGGCGCGGACGCACTAGGGGCGCAACGCGGCAATTGCCTCGCGCGTCGTCTCCGTCGCGTCGTAGCCGCGCTCGCCGGCCACCTCGCGCTCGCGGACGAGCCCCGCCGCGCGGAACTCGGCGAGCAGCCCGTGGAGATCGGATTCGCAGAGGTCGTACGCGGCGAGGAGGTCTCGGACGGCGAGCGGGCCACGGTCCGACAGCTCGACGAGCAGGCCGAGCGCCCGTTCGGTGTGCGCCGCCGTCAGGACGCGCCGGACCGGTTCTGGCACGCCGAGGGCCGCGGCTTCGAGCGGCGAGACACCCTCCGCCGGGGAGAGGTCGTCGTTCGGGAGGTACTCCTCGTCCCCGGTCTCGGGGTCGCGGACGAGACTCGACTCGCTCGAGCGCTTCACGAGGAGGTAGCGCCTCCCGTCGGCGTCGCGCACCGTTCGCATACTCGAGGGGAGCCGGGCACGACGTTTAGCCGTTCCGCCGGCCGGGGTCGGTCGCCGAATCCGAATCCGCATCTGAATCCGCGCCGCCCGCTCCGTGCACACGGTCGTCCGTCGTCTCGGTCCGTGAGTCGTCGGAGTCCGTGGATGTCGCGTCCGTCGACTCGGCCCCCCATCGGCGGAGACGGCGGGGGCGTCCTCGGGTACGTCGGTCTTAAACGCCCGGGAGGTCGCGTACGCCCGGAGGCCGGCGAGCACGCCGACGGCGAGCGCCCCGCCGAGGAACGCCTGCCCGCGGACACAGCATCGCACCGATGCTCGCGTGGAAGCGGACGACGTTGACGAAGACGACGCTCGTATAGAACGTCGTGAACAGGTGTGGATCGACGTCGGCTTCCGCCGTCTCGACCTCGGGGAGCCGTGGGAGGTCGCACTCGGGGGCTCCCACTGGGACGACAGAGTGGGTTCCGCGGGTTCGTCGGGCCACGGATCGAATACGACTGTGTGGAGGCGACGTGGGAGAGAACGTGTTCGGCCTCGGGCCCGCGGTCCGAGCCGGCGACTGCGGCCCGTCGGTCGAGCGGGTCGCTCGCGTCCAGAGGCGGTAGCCGAAACAGTAGGAGAAGCCGTGAGACGAACTCGGAGGCGAGTTACGCGGCGTCCCTGAGTCGGATCGCCGCGCTGGTCTCGACCCACGCGAGCGGGTTCTCTGCGTCGAAGAACACGACGCCGTCCTCGATCTCGTATGTCTCGACCGCGACGGCTGGGTCGTGGTCGTCGGCGTGATCCCGCCTGTCGGCACGAATCGGGTCGGACATGTACTCGTGGTATGGCGTACCATGTCATAGGTCTTTCTTTCGTGACGGAATTTGTCCTCCGAATCGGTCGGTGTCGCGCCGCGAGATCGACCACGGACGCCCCCAGTCCGCATCGGGGACCGACTGGGTTTTTAGCCGGGAGCGGCAAAGGTGGTCAACATGACGCAGACGGGACTCGGCGACTTCTCCACGCCCGCCGAATCGGTCGACGAGGGTGGTGGCGGCGACCGCCCCGACGAGTCAGTGATCGCCGAGGCGGTCGCCGGCAACGGCGGACCACAGGTCACAGAGCGCCTCGAGGGCGCACGGGCGGGATACCCCGACGCAGACGGGGTCGTCGACCTGATGGTCACGCAGGTCGACTACACCATCGAGGGCCAGGGCCGTGACGAGTACCCCGTCGTCCACGTCTTCGGCCGCACGGCCGACAACGAGACCGAGCACGTCCGCGTGCTCGGCTTCGAGCCGTACTTCTACGCGCCCACGGAGACGCTCTCGGACGACCTCCTCGACCGCGACGTCATCACTCGCACCGAGGAGGGGTTCGAGAGCATCCGGGGTGAACCGCTGACGAAGATCTGCACGCGCACACCACGAGACGTCGGCCAGATCCGCGACGAGTTCGAACATTACGAGGCGGACATCCTCTTCCCCAACCGACTGCTCATCGACAAGGACGTCGGGAGCGGAATCCGCGTCCCCGAACGCCGACTCGAATCGGGCGCGATCCAGGTCCCACACGAGGAGGTAGAGGCACAGGAGGTCGACGCCGACCTCCGGGTGAACACGTTCGACATCGAGGTCGACGACCGCAACGGCTTCCCCGAGGACGGCGAAGAGCCGATCGTCTGTCTCACCAGCCACGACTCGTACGACGACGAGTACGTCGTCTGGCACACGGTCGCCCCCGAGGGGAACGGTGTATCCGTGGAGTCCCTGTCGGGGTACGATCCGCTTCGCGAGGGGATCGACGTCGAGGTCCGCTCGTTCACCGACGAGGCCGCGATGCTCGACGCGTTCGTCTCCTACGTCGAAGAGACGGATCCCGACGTCCTCACCGGGTGGAACTTCGAGGACTTCGACGCGCCGTATATGCTGGATCGGCTCGAACGACTGAACCCGACCTGCGACGAGGACCTCGCCGTCGACCGGCTCTCCCGCGTCGGCGAGGTGTGGCGCAGCGGCTGGGGCGGCCCCGACGTGAAGGGTCGCGTAGTGTTCGACCTGCTGTACGCGTACAAGCGGACGCAGTTCACGGAACTCGAGTCGTACCGGCTCGACGCCGTCGGTGAACTCGAACTCGACGCGGGCAAGGAGCGGTACTCCGGCGACATCGGCGACCTCTGGGAACAGGAGCCGGAACGGCTGCTGGAGTACAACCTCCGCGACGTCGAACTCTGCGTCGAGATCGACCGCAAACAGTCGGTCGTCGCCTTCTGGGACGAGGTGCGGTCGTTCGTCGGCTGCAAACTCGAGGACGCCCCGACGCCGGGCGACACGGTCGACATCTACGTGCTCCACAAGGTCCACGGCGAGTTCGCCCTCCCCTCCAAGGGCACGGTCGACAGCGAGGAGTACGAGGGTGGGGCGGTGTTCGACCCCATCGTCGGCGTCAAGGAGAACGTCACGGTGCTGGACCTGAAGTCGCTGTACCCGATGTGCATGGTGACGATCAACGCCTCGCCCGAGACGAAGGTCGATCCCGACAGCTACGACGGGGGGACGTACCGCGCACCCAACGGGACCCACTTCAGACGGGAACCGGACGGCATCATCCGGGAGATGGTCGACGAACTGCTCGACGAACGCGAGCAGAAGAAGTCGCTCCGCAACGAGCACTCGCCCGGCTCCGAGGTGTACGAGCAGTACGACCGCCAGCAGGCGGCGGTGAAGGTGATCATGAACTCCCTGTACGGCGTCCTGGGGTGGGATCGCTTCCGCCTCTACGACAAGGAGATGGGAGCGGCCATCACCGCCACCGGACGGGAGGTCATCAAGTTCACCGAGGAAGTAGCGAGCAGACTGAACTACCAGGTGGCTTACGGTGACACTGATTCAGTCATGCTCGAACTCGGGCCCGACGTCTCGAAAGCCGAGGCCATCGAGCAGTCCTTCGACCTCGAAGCGCAGATCAACGCCGCCTACGACGACTTCGCGCTGGAGGAACTCGGTGCCGAGGAGCACCGCTTCCAGATCGAGTTCGAGAAGCTCTACCGGCGGTTCTTCCAGGCCGGTCGGAAGAAGCGCTACGCCGGGCACATCGTCTGGAAGGAGGGCAAAGACGTCGACGACATCGACATCACGGGCTTCGAGTACAAACGCTCCGACATCGCGCCGATCACGAAGGATATCCAGCAGCGGGTCATCGAGATGATCGTCACCGGGGAGTCGACGGGGGAGATCAAGACGTACCTCTCCGACGTCATCGCCGACTTCTCCGAAGGTGATCTCTCGCTCGACGACGTGGGCGTGCCCGGAGGGATCGGCAAGCGACTCACGGCGTACGAGACCGACACGGCCCACGTGAGAGGGGCGAAGTACGCCAACCTCCTGCTCGGGACGAACTTCGGTCGCGGCTCCAAGCCCAAACACCTCTACCTCGAGAAGGTCCACCCCGACTTCTGGCAGCGGATCGAGTCGGAGCGGCCCGCGATCACCGACGACCCGCTCTACATCGCGTTCAAGCGCGACCCCGACGTCATCTGCTTCGAGTACGCCGACCAGGTGCCCGAGGAGTTCGTGGTCGACTGGGACAAGATGCTCGACAAGACGCTGAAGGGACCCATCGCACGCGTCATCGAGGCGCTGGGGATGTCGTGGGACGAGGTGAAAAGCGGCCAACAGCAGACGAGTTTCGGACAGTTCACCTGAGGATCGGCCCCCTCGCGACACGAACTGGCTTCGGGCGACCGAAACCCGGACGATTGTCGAGTTGCAACCCCCTCTTTCCCGTTTCAGAAAATATATTCTGTTAGTGAAAAGCTCAGGATGGCAAATGCGTAAGCATTATGGGTCCAACTCCCCCACTTCGGGGTAGAGGAACACCACCAACAATGGCCACACTCGAAATCAAGAACCTCCACGCCGAGGTCGCCGAAGAGGACGGCGAAGTCATCCTCCGGGGCGTCGACCTGGAAGTCAGCTCCGGCGAGATCCACGCACTGATGGGACCGAACGGCTCCGGGAAGTCGACGCTGGCGAAGATCATCGCCGGTCACCCGGTCTACGAGGTGACGGAGGGCGAGATCCTCCTCAACCTCGACGGGGACGAGTTCGGTGCGGACTTCGAGATCCCCGACGACATGCGGACGTGGGACCTTCTCGAACTGGAGCCGAACGAGCGTGCGGCGCTCGGTATCTTCCTCGGCTTCCAGTACCCCGCAGAGATCGAGGGCGTTACGATGACGAACTTCCTCCGACAGGCGCTCAACGCCAAGCTCGAAGAGCGCGAGGAGCTGTTCGAGGACGACGAGGCCGACGAAGCGGAGGAGGAAGAGGCGGGCTACGACACCTCGCCGATGGAGGGGCCGGCCGACGACGGCGAGATCGGCGTCGCCGAGTTCCAGCAGCTGCTCAAGGAGAAGATGGCGCTGCTCGACATGGACGAGAAGTTCGCCCAGCGCTACCTCAACGCCGGCTTCTCCGGCGGCGAGAAGAAGCAGAACGAGGTGCTGCAGGCGGCCATCCTCGAGCCGTCGATCGCCGTCCTCGACGAGATCGACTCCGGGCTGGACATCGACCGACTGCAGGACGTCTCGAAGGGGATCAACGCGCTCCGTGACGAGCAGGGCACGGGCATCCTCCAGATCACCCACTACCAGCGCATCCTCGACTACGTCGAACCCGACCACGTCCACATCATGCTCGACGGGAAGGTCGTCAAGAGCGGCGACGCCTCGCTGGCCGAGCAGCTCGAGGACGAGGGGTACGACTGGGTGCGCGAAGAAGTGTACGAGGCGGCGTAACTGTGTGTAGTCACACACAGGATGACACGCAACGAAACGTAACAACACGACACACATCATGAGCTCCGAACAAGACCACCTCAAAGAGACCGACACCGAAGCCCGCTTCGAGTTCAAGAAGGAGCAGAAGTCCTCCTTCCAGGCCGACAAGGGCCTCACCGAGGAGACGATTCGCGTCATAAGCGAGGACAAGGACGAACCCGAGTGGATGCTCGAGCGGCGCCTCCGCGCGCTGAAGCAGTTCCAGAAGATGCCGATGCCGACCGACTGGCCCGGCCAGCCGGACCTCTCGGAGGTCGACGTCGACCAGATCATCCCGTACATCCGCCCCGACGTCGACGTGAGGGGCGGCGTCGACGACTGGACCGACCTTCCGGACGACATCAAGGACACCTTCGACAAGCTGGGCATCCCCGAGGCCGAGAAGAACGCCCTCTCCGGCGTGGGTGCGCAGTACGAGTCCGAGGTCGTCTACCAGAACATGCAGGAGCGCTGGGAGGAGAAGGGCGTCGTCTTCTGCAACATGGACAAGGCCGTCCAGGAGTACCCCGACCTCGTCCGCGAGCACTTCATGACGAAGTGCGTCCCGCCGAGTGACAACAAGTTCGCCGCCCTCCACGGGGCCATCTGGTCGGGGGGCTCGTTCGTCTACGTCCCCGAGGACACGACGGTCGACATGCCCGTCCAGGCGTACTTCCGGATGAACTCCGAGGGGATGGGCCAGTTCGAGCACACGCTCATCATCGCCGAGAAGGGCTCGGAGGTCCACTACATCGAGGGCTGTTCCGCACCCAAGTATTCGGCGTTCAACCTCCACTCCGGCGGTGTGGAAGTGTTCGTGGGCGAGGACGCCCACGTCCAGTACTCGACGGTGCAGAACTGGTCGAAGAACACGTACAACCTCAACACCAAGCGCGCCATCGTCGAGAAGAACGGTCGAATGGAGTGGATCTCGGGATCGATGGGGTCGAAGGCGACGATGCTGTACCCCTCGTCGGTGCTGAAAGGCCGCGGCGCGTCGGACAACCACATCACCATCGCCTTCGCCGGCGCGGGTCAGAACATCGACACCGGCGCGAAGGTGTACCACAACGCGCCCGAGACCAAGTCCACGATCGAGTCCAAGTCCATCTCGAAGGACGGCGGTCGCACCAATTACAGAGGACTGGTCCACATCGCCGACGGCGCTCACGACTCCTCCACCGCGGTCGAGTGTGACGCGCTGATGTTCGACAACGAGTCGACGTCGGACACGATGCCGTACATGGAGATCAACGAGTCGACCGTCGACGTGGCCCACGAGGCCACGGTCGGCAAGATCGGCGACGAGGACGTCTTCTACCTCCAGTCGCGTGGCCTCGACGACGACGACGCCAAGCAGATGATCGTCTCGGGCTTCATCGAGCCCATTACGGAGGAGTTGCCCATCGAGTACGCGGTCGAACTCAACCGGCTCGTGGAACTCGAGATGGAGGGGAGCCTCGGATAGATGTCCACGACACTGCCAGCAACCATCTCCGAGGAGACGGTCCGACAGCTCTCCGACGAGCGAAACGAACCCGAGTGGCTCCTCGAGACGCGGCTGGAGGCGCTCGCGGCGCTCTCCGACGCCGAACTCCCGGACGTCATCCAGACGCCCGGTCGGCGGTGGACGAACCTCGAACAGCTCGACTTCGAGGAGCTCGTCGACCCGCTCGCCCAGACCGAAGAGCGCGACCTCGTCTCGCCGGAGTCCGACGTCGAGGTGCTCTCGTTCGTCGACGCGCTCGACGAGCACGAGGACGTCGTCCGCGACGCCTTCGGGAGCACCATCGCCCCCGACCGCGACTACCTCACGGCGCTGTCGGTCGCGCTGTTCTCCTCGGGGACGCTCGTCTACGTGCCCGCGGGGGTCGACGCCGAGGACGTGAAGATTCGGACACGGATGGAGGGTCGCTCGCTGTTCAACCACACGCTCGTCGTCGCCGAGGAGTCGTCCTCGGTGACGATCCTCGAGCGGCAGTCCTCCGAGTCCTTCGACGGCGACGGGATGCGCTACTACAGCGGCCTCGTCGAGGTCGACGCGGGCGAGAACGCCTACGTCCAGTACGGCTCCCTGCAGGACCTCTCCGAGGAGACGTACAACTACTCGCTGAAGCGCGGTATCACGGACACCTACTCGTCGGTCAACTTCATCGAGGGGAACCTCGGGTCGCGGCTGACGCGCTCGGACATCGAGACCGAACTCAACGGCGATTCGAGCGAGACGAAGATCGTCGGCGCGTTCTTCGGTCACAACGACCAGCACTTCGACGTCAACGCCCGCGTCTGGCACCAGGCCGAGCACACCACCGCCGACCTCGTCACGCGGGGCGTGCTCGACGACGAGGCCCGCTCGGTGTACGAGGGCGTCCAGGACGTCGGTCGAGACGCGTGGGACACCAACTCCTACCAGCGCGAGAACACGCTGATGCTCTCGGACGACTCCGAGGCCGACGCCTCGCCCAAGCTGATCATCCACAACCACGACACGGAAGCGAGCCACTCCGCGACGGTCGGGCAGGTCGACCGCGAGGACCTGTTCTACATGACCTCCCGTGGGATCCCACACCTGACGGCGCGGAACATGCTCGTCGAGGGCTTCTTCGTCCCCGTCCTCGAGGAGATCGCGGTCGACGAACTCCGCGAGGACCTCCAGGAAGCGATCGCCGCGCGGCTGCGGTAACGTCGGCTGCGGCTGCGGCTGCGACTTCGACTCTCCGTTTTTTTCGGCACGGTGTCGCCCCAGAGAACCGAGCAGGCCGACGTCGCGCGTCGAGTAGCTCGATGTGGCTGTCGTGTTAATCTGGGTAGATATCCTCGGTTGTGGAGGGAAAGAGCGAGACGACCGCACGGTGCACGGGCGTCACGAAAGCCACAGACCTCCCCAGCCGATTCGGCCACTCGTTCGCTCTACTCTCTCGTGGCCTCATCCCTCGCGCGTGAAGTCGTGAACGGAGCCGCGACCGTCACGCACCACCGCAGAGCGTCGCACGACTGATCTACGATCGCGGCCGGCGCGCGGGAGCGAACGACGTGAGCGACTCGCGCGAGGTTTTCGTGAGCCGTGGCGAACGAACGGCTCGGAGCGACGAAGTCGCTCCGGTGGGACCGTGCTCGCGCTTCCGTGCGCGAGCCACCGGCCGGGGAGGATCGAGGCTCCGGTCCACCACGCCCGTATGTCGCGCGGCGTTCGTGCTGTTCCCTCTCCACCCGATCGATTCTCACCAGAACAGTACGACACGCACGTTCACGGTCCCGAACGATCCCGGAGGTCGACACGGCGGCTCCAACGAGGACACACTGGTCCAGTGGGTGGACTCACGGCCCACTCAGGGCGATCCCAGCGGCACCCGCTCACCACGTCTGTCCCCGCGGAGCCACACGTAGCCGGTCGCGTCGAGATCGAACGTCACGCGTCCGTCCTCGACGGCGTAGTCGCCGAGGCCGACGAGTCTCGTGGTCGCGTCGGCGGGCGCGCCGAAGTCGACCGTCACCGTTCTGGGTTCGGCCGCCAGGTTGTGCGCCGTCAGGAGCACGGTCCGGCCGTGGTCGATCCGGTGGACCCAGACGTCGTGCGGTTCGACGCCGACGATCGAGAACTCGCCGGAGGAGATTTCGGTGCAGATCGTACGGGCGTCGACGATGCGGGAGATCCGGTTCAACAGCGACTCCGGGTCGGCGCGCTGGTCGGCGACGTTCACCCGCTCGTAGCTGTACCGCCCCTCGTCGACGACGGGGTGGTAGAGTGCTTCCTCGTCGGCCGTCGAGAAGCCGCCGTTGCGGTTGGCGGACCACTGCATCGGCGTCCGGACGGACTCGCGCTCCGGGAGGTCGAGATCCGCACCCATGCCGATCTCGTCCCCCGAGAGGATGACGGGCGTCCCCGGCAGGGCGAACATGAGCGAGTGCGCACAGGCGATGCGGTCGTGGTCGCCGGCGTACAGGTCCGCCAGTCGGAGACGGTGGCCGCGGCCGAAGATCCACGAGTCGCCGTCGTCGTCGCCGAAGAAGTCGCGGGCGTGGTGGAACGCCTCCCACGGGAGTTTGAGGAGGTTCCACTCGTCGTGATTGCGGAGGAAGTTGGCCCACTGTCCCACGTCGGAGACGTCGGGGAGCACCTCGAACGACCGGTAGAGTGGCCAGGTGTCTTTCACCCCGACGGCGTACGTGAGGTGGGCGTTGAGGACGAAGTTGAACATGAGGTCGAATCCGTCGCCGTCGCCGAAGTACTGGTCGAGGTGTTCCGGTTCCTCGTCGGCCTCGGCGATGAGGATGGCGTCGGACTTGGCCTCCTCGACCCACGACCGCATCCGTCTGAAGAAGTCGACGCCCTCGGAGAGGATGTGGGCGTCGTGCCCTTTCGGCATGGTCATCGGGTGGGCGGCGTCGATGCGGAAGCCGTCGACGCCGAGGTCGAGCCAGAACTCGAGGACGTCGCGGATCTCCTCCTGCACCCGGGGGTTGGCGACGTTCAGATCGGGCTGGAACCGGTAGAACTGGTGGAAGTAGTGTTTGCCCGCGACGTCGTCGTACGACCAGACGCCGTCCTCGTACTCCGGGAAGATGTTGCCGCGCTTGTGCGCCGACTCGAGGTGGCTCGTCCAGAGGTAGTAGTCGTGGTACTTCGAGCCGGGGTCCTGACGGGCGCGCTGGAACCACCGATGTTGATCGGAGGTGTGGTTGAACACCATGTCGCAGAGCACGCGGATGCCGCGGTCGTCGGCGGCCTCGACGAAGTCGGCGAAGTCGCCCAGCGTCCCCACCCGCGAGTCGACGCCGTAGTAGTCGGCGACGTCGTAGCCGTTGTCGGCGAGTGGGCTCGGGAAGAACGGTCGGAGCCAGAGACAGTCCACGCCCAGTGTTTCGAGGTAGCCGAGCCGTTCCGTGAGGCCCTGGAAGTCGCCCCAGCCGTCGCCGTCGGCGTCGTTGAACGTCTTCACGTCGAGCGAGTAGATGACGGCGTCCCGGTACCACTCCGGGTCGCCACGCCGTGTGCGGGCCATAGCCGTTCCACCGGTGGCGGGAATAAAAACCGCGGGGATTTCGCGGGCAGCCCGGTGGAGAGCCGCCTTACTCCTCTGTGTCCGACGGCGGCCGCTGGGCGAGCCGATCGAAACGGGTCTGTGCCGCCTCGGCGCGTCGCTCGGTCTCGTCGGCCCGGTACGCGAGCTCGAACCGATCGGGCGCGACGGTCAGGTCGAAGACGGCGTCGACGCGACGCCCCACCTCGGGGACCACCTCGACAGGGAGGTCCACCTGTGCGAGGGTGTCGGCGTCCCGGTCGACGACCAGCACCGCGAGGTCGCCGCCGGGCGTCTCCTCGAAGCGATCGAGCGTCGCCGTGTACGTGCCGGAGTCGAGCATCAGTAGGGAACCTCGGTGACGGTTCCCCCGTCGGGACGGAGCAGGGTAACGGTGTCGCCGTCGTTGTTCCACACCGGACGGCCGGCGCCCCAGTACAGGTCGGTGTCGGTGTCGATCCCCTGGCCGGTCCGGACCGTGACTGACGCGCCGGGGTCGAGCACGACGTCGGGGAAGGTGTACCGCACCCCGCTCTCGTCCGTGAGTACCCACCCGGAGAGATCGACGGGAGCGTCGCCACGGTTCGTCACCACGACGTACTCGTCGGCGAGGTTCTCCCGGTCGTCGCCAGCGGCGTCGGCGTGAATCTCGGATATCTCCACTCGTGTTCGCTCCGTGCGGACGGTCCCGTCGCTCCCCGCGCGGTCGCCCCCGTCGGCGTCGCCCTCGCCCGCGCGGTAGGCGTCACGGACGACGACGGGGCCACCCGTCCCGGGTTCGACGGGAGCCTCCGTCCGGAGGTCGCGCGGTCTCGTGGTCGCCGCCGCCTGCGTCGCCACCTCGATCACCCGGCCGTCGCTCGTGGCGACGACCGTCCCGTGCGTCCCCGTCCAGTACGTCGGCACTTCTCGGTCACCGAGGCGGTCGAGCACCTCCTCGTGTGGGTGGCCGTACCGGGAGTCGTACGCCGAGGAGACGACGACCACCGCGGGCGTCGTCGCGTCGAGTAACGCCGCGCTCGTGCTCGAACTGCTCCCGTGGTGTCCCGCCTTCAGCAGCGTGGCGTCGAGGGTCTGTCCGTGGGTTCGGACCAGATACGGCTCCTCGACCGGACCGGCGTCCCCGGTGAGGAGGACGCTCGTCCGCCCGAACGAGAGCCGGAGGACGACGCTGTTCTCGTTGCGCTCGCCGTCGGCGAGGGGCGTCGCGGGTGGGGCGAGCACGTCGACGTCGACGCCCTCGAGCGGGATCTCGTCGCCCGTCTGTGTCCGGTACAGCGGGACGTCGTGACTCTCGACGGCGTCGAGGTAGCGCCCGTACGTCTCGGTCGACGCCGCCACGCCGGGATCGTAGACGGCACCGACGCCGTCGCCATCGGTCTCGAGGTGATCGATGACGGCGGCGTGCCCGCCGATGTGGTCGGCGTCGGCGTGTGTCGAGACGAGCGCGTCGATCCGATCGATCCCCCGGGCGTCGAGGTAGTCGATCACGTGCTCGCCGTCGTCGCGGAAGTCGCCGGTGTCGACGAGGAGCGTCTCGCCGGTCGGGCCGACGACGAGCGTGCTGTCACCCTGGCCGACGTTGATGAAGTGGACCGCCAGTGTGCCGTTCACCCCCGGTCCGGAGTCGGTCGACCCGCCAGCGTCGGCCGTGACACCGGCGGTGGTCGTCTCGCCCACCGTCGCATCCGTGCCCGGCACACCCGGTCCGTCGGTCACGGACCCCGTCCCGGTGGTACAGCCGGCGAGTACGAGGAGACCGACGACGGCGAGCACGAAAAGCGGAGGGGGCCAGTGGCGCATACGGTCACTGAGCGCCCGGAGGTCTTGAGACTGCGGCCGGGAGTGAGGGAACCGTTTAAGTTCGTCACACACCACCTGCCGAGTATGACCGTATCGGATCGCGTCGCCAGAGGGGTGGATCCGTGAGTGTCGGCCACCGGGTGACGTCGGACCACCAGCTGGCACGACTCCTCCAGATCGGGATCGTCCTGGAGGAGGTCGTCGAGGCCCGCGCTCAGCACCACGCGGGAGAGCTGGACGAGCGTGACGACGAGATCGAGCGACTGCTCGCCGATGCCGCCGAGGAGTCCGCCGAACACCGGGCCCGACTCGAACGCGTCATCGACGAACTCGACGTCGAGAGCATCCCGTTCGAGGAGATCGACGCGCTCGTCGAGGCACAGTACGGGAAGACGAAACCCGAGGACTTCGACGGGGTGCTGTACGATCAGCTCTGCAACGAAGAGACGGCGTACAAGTTCTACGACGACCTCATCGGCGCGATCCGCGCCAGCGACGTCTCGTTCGGCGTCGACCGCGATCGGCTGCTCGACATCCTCGTCGAGATCCGAGCGGAGGAAGCCGAGGGCGTCGAGGCGGTGACGAGAGTCATGGAGCGCCGCGAATGACGCCCGCGTCGAGCCGACCAGCGCGGGACCGGGGTGTAGGTGTACGAACGACGCGGCCACCGCGAGAGGAAACCAGATGAACACCGCAGACCAGTACGTCAAGGCGATCTATCTGCTCCAGGAGATGGAGAACGGCCCCGCATCGACCGGCGCGCTCGCCGACATGCTCGACGTGAGCCCCGCGAGTGCCAACGAGATGATCGGCAAGCTCGAAGGGCGCGGGCTCGCCGAACACGAAAAGTACAAGGGCGTCCGACTCACCGAGGAGGGGATCGTCAACGCCCGCGAGGCGCTCCAGACGTACTGCATCATCGAGCGCTTCCTCGCGAACGTCCTCGACGTCGAGGAGTTCCGTGCCGAGGCACGCGAACTTGAACCCGTCATCGACGAGACGGTCGCCGAACGCCTCGACACCATCATCGAGCGCAACCCCGACTGCCCCGACTGCTTCGACCCCGAGACCGACGCCTGTCGGTACCTCGAACTCGCGTCGGAGAAGCCCGCGGACTGATCGGCGCGCCGGTCCCGCCCGACACGCGAGCGTTTCACTCAGATCTGTCATGCAATAATGTTTTGTGCCGGGGGGTCGTGTGTGGATAGAGGGGTGGGAACGAATGTCACTATCGATCGATCGGCTCTCGACGTCCTTCGCTCGGCTCTGGTGCGCGGTCGGGGACAGGAGAGAGCGACCGTCGTCGCCGTACGTGTGTCGTGGGTGTGAGACACCCTTCGACGTGGAGTACCACGTCTGTCCCGTCTGCGGAGGGTTCTCCGTCGAACTGGTTCTCTCCGAAGGCAACGAGGGGTGGAGACCGCTACAATCTTAAGTCTCAGATTGGTACGAGGGAGTACAGTCCCGTGACGTGGAGACGCGTCTCGTTTCCGCTCGTCGGGGGCTGGCGAGTGGCGTGACCAGTCCCGTGGTGTAGTGGCCAATCATAATGGCCTTTGGAGCCATTGACGGCGGTTCGAATCCGCCCGGGACTATTCTGCGAGCGTCAGCGAGCAGTGATAGTCGTTACTGGATTCGAGCCCAGACGACGAGCGGACGCGAGTCGTCGCGGTTCGATATCCGCCCGGGACTATTTTCACCGAGGTTCGAGTTCCTCGCTCCTCGCCCAAGGCCGCAACTGCGTCCGTGGAGCCGTCCGACGAGTGACCACTCCTCCCGAGTCAGTCGTCAGCCGGTGCCCCTTCGGGAGGTTCCGCGGCAGATTTCGGGTCGATCCCACGGCGATTCGCGTCGAACTCCGAGAGCCCGTAGACGAGCCCGATCAGCGAGACAGCGCCGACAGCGAGCAGGACGAACGGGGTGATGCGGGTGTAGCCCCACACGATCATCAGCACGGTCACGACGAGGATGACGGTGACCGCGTAGTAAAACTGCGTCCGGACGTGGTCGATCAGGTCGGCCCCGGTGAACGTCGACGACAGCACCGTCGTGTCGGAGATCGGCGAGGAGTGGTCGCCGAAGATCGCGCCCGAGAAGACCATGCCGACGATGACCGCGACCATGGTGTGGTTGCCGGTGAGGTCCCACGCGACTGGGACGGCGATCGGGGTCACGATAGCCATCGTCCCCCAGGAACTGCCGGTCGAGAAGGCGATGAACGCCGCAGTGAACAGCACCACGACCGGGAGGATTTCGGGCGAGAGGAACTCTTGGACCAAGACAGCGATGTACGCACCGGTGCCGAGTCCGCCGTCTTCGACGGGTGCGACGACGTTACCGATACCCCACGCGAGGACGAGGATCGTCACCGCCGTGAGCATGATTCCGAAGCCGTCGATGGTCGTATCGACGCTCTCGCCCAGCGAGAGGATGTTGTAGACGTATCCGAGCACGTACGTCGTGACCACCATGGCGAACGACCCGAAGATCAGCGCCACGGCGTAGTCGGCCCCGGTGACCATGTCGTACAGCGAGGCACCCGGTTCGAACCCGGTGAACAGCGCGGACCCGATGGTGACCGAGATCAGTACGACGATCGGCAAGAAGAACGAGGTCAACCGCGGATCGTCGATGTTCGGTTGGCCGAGTTCCGCCTCGACGTCCTGCATCGGCCGGGCGTCGTCGCGCGTCACTTTGCCGGTTTCGGCGGCGCGGTGCTCGGCGGTGAGCATCTCGCCGTAGTCACGCTGAGTGAGTACGATGATGCCGACCATCACGATGGCCAAGATCGCGTACATGTTGTAGGGGATCGACTCCAAGAACACGCCGAACGAGTCGGGAATTTCGCTCTCCGCCAGGCTCGTCGCCCCGTAGCCCGACTCGATCATCGACAGCTGGAACGCGACCCACGAGGAGATCGCCAGCGTCGCCACCGGCGCCGCGGTCGAATCGACGAGGTACGAGAGTTTCTCGCGTGAGATGTGCAGATAGTCCGAGACGTCCTTCATCGTACTCCCGACGACGGCCGTGTTGGCGTAGTCGTCGAAGAACAACACCACGCCGAGGATCCACGCGGCGGCCCCGGCTTTACGCTTGGTGTCGATCCGCTCGAGCGCGAAGTTCCGGACGGCGTGTGAGCCACCCAACCGCCAGATCATCGCGACCGACGACCCGAGCAGCAGCGTGAAGATGATGATCTGCGCGTGGAACACGCTCTCGCCGACGGCCGCCGCGATCCAATCGAACGTCTGTCCCAGACCGACCCCGCCCGTGAGGATGACGCCCCCGGCCCAGATGCCGACGAAAAGCGACAGGACCGCCTTCCGTGTGGCGATGGCGAGGACGATAGCCAGCAGCGGCGGGATAAGTGACAGCGATCCAAACTCTGTCATGTGTACACACACTACAAACTACTATTTAAACGCTCCTCAACGGAATGGGGGAGGAGTTTAATGCTGGAGCCCACGATTCGGGGGCCATGACGGGTGTCCTGGTTCCGTTCGACGGTTCGAAGCTCGCGATCGAAGCCCTTCGGTTCGCCTACGAACGCTTTCCGGAGGCGGAGGTAACGGCACTGTTCGTCGTCGACACGAGCGTCACGTACCAGCCAGAGAAGTACGTCGGGGTGAAACTCGGCGAGATCTACGAGCAGCGCGAGGCAGAAGGTGAGGCGCTACTCAAGGAGGCCGAGGTGGTCGCTTCCGACTACGACGCCCCACTGACGACGGCGATCGAGCAAGGACGACCCTGGCAGGAGATCCTCGACTACGTCGACGACCACGGGATCGACCACGTCGTCCTCGGGAGTCACAGCCGGGACTTCCTCGAGCGGTTCTTCGTCGGGAGCGTCGCCGAACGCGTCGTCGACCGGATTCCCGTCCCGGTCACCCTCATTCGGTGATCGGGTCCAGCCGACGCACCCGGCGTCGCCGTGAGAGGACGACCGCGCGTCTCGATGTACCATCTGCATCGAGACGGACACGAGGTGATGGGACGGATTGACAAGCAAATCGACCACCGTCGACTGCCGGCGTAGCTTATACGTGGCTCCCACCCGCGAGACGCGACGGACGCGGTCGTGATCTACCTCGATGAGGCGGATTCAGCTGAAGAGGTCTGGCAGCTGTGAGAGGACGCCCGCTCTGTGTTGCGTGATCTAAACACAGAGGATGATGGCCTCGATACGTCCAAGTTCGCTGAGCACCGCACTGGGCGAAACGTCTGGACTGCAGTGAATGGTGGCAGCGTCGCGATACAATACATCACTTTCGCTGGATCGACCTGAATCGCTGAGTGACCGACCGGGGAACGACGGTCTCGAGAGTAGAACGCCGGACTCTCACCGCCACCCGGGACCTACTTGAGGTGAGCAATACGGTGTCGAAACCAGCAACCGGAACGACGCGCTGGAGATCGATTTCGGAGGTCTCGATCCAGACCCTGACCCTCGATTCCTGATTCACGAAGGGCTCGAGGTCTGGAAGAACGCTGGACAGGATCCTGCTCGGTACAGGACTGCATCAGTGAAGTATAACGGCGCTAGCAGGCAGGTGTTCCAGTTCCTGTAGCAGACTCCGAGTGAGTGGCAACACTGTCCAGAGCACCAGCTAGCGGCTATTTCTGCTTCGTTTCTGGGTAAGGAAGAGAGATCTCGAGCGCGTTTGGGGTGGCTTCGGCTTTCGCCTCAGCCACACCCAAGGGAAACCACGATGCGAGGCGTCGGGTTTCCCCTTAGGGGTGTGCCTAAGGGCACGTAATTAAAATACTCCCCCGGCTTTGAGCAAGCCGCTACTGCAGGTCAATATGTCCGTTCGTTCTCCGATAACCAGGTGGCCTTAGACCGATCCCCAAATTCTGAGAGTATTAATCGAATGTCGTCCCCTGCACCCGTGATGTCACCTATTGAGTGGTAGAAAGAAACATTAGCACTCTCCTTCCAGACCTGTCTACCGGGGAGATTTTCATACGGATCTTCTCCCGTTTGACTGTACAGGCCTAAGAAATCCAATTCATCCACACTATGTATCTGTCCGTCTTTGGCTGCATTTATCCTAAATCTCAGAAACTTGATAAAGTGTTCAACATTAAGTATCCTTGAAAGAAGATCAAGATCGTAGATGCTCACCACGTATGGAATAAGTGTCTGATCATCTATCAACGATACATAATCCATAGTAGCAAGTCGATCATATTCCCCGCCCATTACTACCATCGGAAGGAATTCCGTGATTTTCTCACTCTGAGCACTTTCGTGACTTATAGCATCTCCAAGCGACCACTCACCCTGCTGCAAATTTTTGATCTTTCTGTCAGCTTGACTCACTCCCGCAAGAATTCCTTTGTTCATATCCTTCTTGATCTTGCTAATATCTCCTTTCCGTGCATCATCGGTCAAAAATTTCGACTTGACTTCAATTATTACAGCTGTTGAATCAAAAATGGCGACGAGGTCGATTTCCTCATTTCCCCATGAGACACTATGAAAGACATTCCCACCTTTCTGAAAGAGTTGATTGACTCGATCATACGACCAGTACTCTAGTAGCTCTCCTCTATGATTGAAGTTCAGTTCAAGCGTGATATCGGAATCTGTATTCATGTTATTGAGGTCATAAAAAAATGTCTTTGAGAGTGCCCGAGTGAACATTTGAGGGTAGGCAAAGAGAAATTGATCATTTATTTCTAACAGAGGAGTTGCTTCCAATTGATTAAACCCAAACGGAGTACTTACGTTGTAGCTACCAATTGGGGCACTGATACGGTCTAGAAACGAATTTATCCGCTCCCGGTTATGTATATCTAATGAAGATATTATTTCTTCTCTACCAATCCAAAATCCATTGGCGGCGGTGGACATGAAGGCCGCCCACGATTCCAACTCTCCTCGCTGAAGAGTGGTATGTAGGGGAGATTCAAGATGTTCAGATAGTTTTTCCCCGTTCTGAATGGCTTCTTGAATACCCCCCACCATCCTGAGACAATCTGCTTGATAATATCTCCCATCTTGGGTTATCTTGGACAATCGATTGTATAGTTTGTCTAATAATACTGATGACCAATTGGCTATGTTAATCATGTCTAGTCCTTTGTTCTTCAGAAAGTCGTACTGATAAGGCGCATATATTTTTTCAATATATTCTACATACTGTTCAGGATATGCGTAATTCCCGTAAATCAATTCACTATTTTGAGCCGCCGCTGCTAGACTTTCATCATCACGGAATGGTTTTTCCCCAATAAAATCATATTCACTGCTGAATTTTGAATAGAGAGACTCTAAGAGGGAGTACAGCTGAAATAGTTCCGCACCATATACACGATGTTGAGTAGTCCGATACCCTCCAGCGAGATCTTCATCAGCAATTGATTGAATCTCTCTCCACCTTTCCGAGTATGACAGAGAACCACGCTTATTACAGTCCGCGTCCGAAGGAAAGCTCCCGATAAGGGCCAAGGAGAACTCAAACATCCTAGGGGGAAGGCCTATATGTTCATTGGTAAATGGGTCGTTGTATGCGAATTCAGATAATATTCTAGTAGAGGCGAGGAAAGTAAGAGCATTTTTGCTTCCTAACCGGTTTACTACCGACTCTAATTCGGTTAGTATCTCCTGTTTTGATTTATTCGGCGTAGAATTAGTTAGTTGAGTATGGTTTCGTAGCCCTGGGATATTATACCAGTCGAGAGGCAAGAGAAATCGATCTTCGTAGGGATAAAGACCCATTATATTTTCTACTTTGTCCCTGCTCAGCCGAAAAGAAGGCTCAGTATGTGCACTAATCCCGGACAAGAGCATATGATGCCTCACTTTACAATCTATGCAGAATCTGACACCACTCGTCGTCGAGACAGGGATATTACGTTCACAAAGATCGCAGAACTGTTGATCGCTCATTGCTCAAACTTACTGCCGTGGAATAGTAAAAAGGCGGGTAAAACAGTATTCACTTTACTCTCCTCGGGGTTGCGCATCGATCTATACAGGGACCTCGAGGTACGCACGGAGCGTATCGTACCCACCAGTCACGTGCATACATTTCAGCCAGAAGAGACTCGGAACGATTCCGGAACAGGGCCAGATGGCTTTGATTTACAACCAGTCACCGTTCCAGCAACTCCGAGACAACACTCGGGGAGGGTTCCTGCACACATCGGAATATGAGTGCGCGGAACGGCCAGCGATCCAGCTAGGCGACGAACGCCACACTGTCCCGGGTGTCGATCCGTTCGCTCGTCGCAGCCTCGGACCCGTTTCGGACACCGATACCCCGTCGGGAGAGTATCCCGGCCTCACTCCCGTTCCGCCGGCGGCCGTCTCACGACGAGCACCGGGCCGACCGACTCCGCCGCCACGCGCGCTGTGACCTCGCCGAGGAGGAACGACTCGAGCGATGGTGCCTGTTCGCCCATCACGATTGCGTCGTGGTGCGGCACGGCCTCCAGCAACGCGTCGAGCGGGTTCCTGTCCTCGGCAATCTTCGTCCGGACGTCGATACCCGCGTCTTCCAGACGCGACCGAGCGCCCTCGAGCGGCGTGACCCCCTCGTCACCCGCCACCCGGAGCAGCGTCACGCGGATGTCCCGGTCGCCGACGAGTTCGGAGACGAACTCGATGATCCGGTCGGCGGCGACGTCGCCGGAGAGCGAGACGAGCAGCTGATCGACCGCCCCGGTCGCGCCGGTGATCGCGTACGCGTCGGCGCGGACTTCGTCGGCGACCCGCCGGACGGTCTTCTGTCGGTTGGCCGTGAAGACGAGCCGGTAGTCGGCGTCGCCGCCGGCCTCGCGGAACTCCTCGGTGATGTCGGTCAACGCCGCGTTGGCTCGCTCTTCGTACTGGCTTCGGGCCTGGTCCGGCGGCGTCTGCTCGGGCAGGACGTGGTAGCCGAGCACCGTGACGTCCATCGTGCCCAGGAGATTCATCAACCCGAGCGGAACGGCCTCGTTCTTGAGCACCGCGACAGGGACGACGACACGAGTCATTAGAGAGCCCCCTTCAGAGTAACGTCCCGGGCGTAATAAGCGTACCAGCCGGCCGTCGCGACCATGATCGCGAGGCCGATGATCTGCGAGGCCGGCTGCATGAACCCGATGAGCGCGAAGCTCGCGAGCGCGCCGAGCGCCGGGACGACCGGGTATCCCGGCGTCCGGAAGTCCGGGTCGTACCAGTCGGGTTCGTCGCGCCGGAGGACGAGGAGCGCGACGCAGATGAGCCCGTAGAGGACGAGATGGAGGAACGACGCGACCTCCGCCAGCACTTCGACCTGACCGGTCGCGACGAGGACGAGGACCGGTCCGCCGGCCATCCCGAGCGCCACGTGCGGCGTGCCGTACTTCAGGTTGATCCGGCTCGCCCACCGCGGCAGCAGCGCGTCCTTCGAGACCGCGTAGACGGCTCGAGACGTGCTCAGGATCGACGCGTTCGCGCTCGACATCGTCGCGAGCAGTCCACCGAAGACGATCGCGAGCGCGCCGGCACTACCGAGGTAGTGCCGGCCGACGTCGACCATCGCGGTCTCACCGAGGCTCGCGAGCCGCTCGCTGCCGAACGCGCTCGTGGCGACGAAGATCGTCACCACGTAGAGGACCCCGACGATCACCACCGACCCGACCATCGCCAGCGGGAGGTTCCGACCCGGCCGCTTCATCTCCCCGGCGACCGTCGCGACCTGCGCGAAGCCGAGGTAGGAGGTGAACACGAGCGCCGCCGTCGTCAGGACCGGGAGCGGCCCGAACGGCATGAACTGCTCGGGGGCGCTCGGCTGACCGACCAGGCCGAGGGCGTCGAGCGACCCCCAGAGCAGGACGACCGCGAGGATCGACAGCAAAAGCGCGACGACCCCGTTCTGGAGCTTCGCGGCGTTCTCGGTACCGGTGACGTTCAACAGCGTGAAGCCCACCCCGAAGACCAGCGCGATGGGGATGACGAGGCCGCCGCCGAGGGTGATCCCGACTTCGGCGAGGGTGTCGATAGCGTAGAAACCGAAGCCGACGAGGTAGAACGCGGTCGCGAACACCAGCCCGAACCAGAGCGAGAGCCCGACGACGGCACCCGCGAGCGTGCCGAGTCCACGTGAGATGAAGTAGTAGCCGCCGCCGCTTTTCGGCATCGCTGTCGCCAGCTCCGAGGTCGGCAGCGCGACCAGGAGCGCGACCACGCCGCCCAGAGCGAACGACCCCGCGGCAGCCGGCCCGGCCTGCCCTGCCGCCAGGCCCGGGAAGACGAAGATGCCGGCCCCGATCATCGTCCCGACGCCGATCGCAAGGCCGCCCGGGAGCCCGAGCGTCCGCTCGAGTTCGGCATCGTCGGTGTAGGTCGCCTCGTCGGTTTCGACGGTCGGTTCGACGTCCGGTGCCTCACCTTCGATGTTCGTCCCGACTGATGGTAACTCCTCGGAACCCATATCCGACTGTCATAACAGCGCGCGTGGTAACTGTACCGCTCCTGCCGATCGTCACCCGTCGACTCTCACGCTCGTGCGCGGCACACGGAAGGACTAAACGAAGACCTCCCCACCCCTCGAACACGCGACTGCGACGTGACTGCGGCCGGGACACGACCGACACACCGGCCGGCCCGTTCACACGAGACCCGACACCATGCCCCAGACACCCGACGTCCTCGTCCTCCGCGAGGGGACCGAAGGACTCTCCACCGAACCGTACGCCGACGCGCTCCGCGAGCGCCTTCCCGAGCGAACCGTCGCTCGCGCGCGGACGCCGACACAGGAACGCGACCTCGTCCGGCGGGCACGCGTCGTCACCGGGCGGACGATCGACGAGACACTGCTCGACCGTGCGGAGCGGCTCGAGCTGTTCGCCTGCACGTTCGCGGGCGTCGACCACGTGCCGACCGAGGCACTCGAAGCACGAGGCGTGGCGCTCACCAACGCCGGCGGGATCCACGCGCCGGGCATCGCGGAGCAGGCGCTCGGGAACGCGCTGGTGTTCGCCCGAAACCTCCACGAAGGGTGGCGACGCAAGGAACGGGGGGAGTGGCGACACTTCCAGTCGGGGGAGCTCACCGCCAGCACCGTCACCGTCGTCGGACTCGGCTCCATCGGCCAGGCGTTCGTCCAGCGGCTGGCGGGCATGGAGGTACACACGATCGGGGTCCGGTACACGCCCGAGAAGGGCGGTCCGACCGACGAGGTCGTCGGATTCGACGACGAGGCGATTCACGACGCGCTCGCGCGCAGCGCGTACGTCGTGCTCGCCTGCCCGCTCACTGAGACCACCCGTGGGCTGATCGGAGAGGCCGAGTTCACGACGATGCCGCCCGAGAGCGTCCTCGTCAACGTCGCCCGCGGCGGCGTGGTCGACACGGACGCGCTGGTGACGGCGCTACAGTCGAACGCCATCCGGGGCGCGGCGCTCGACGTGACCGACCCCGAACCACTTCCAGGAGGTCACCCACTCTGGGGACTCGAGAACTGTCTCGTCACGCCACACACGGGCGGACACACGCCGAAACACTGGGAGCGACTCGCCGAGATCGTCGCGCGGAACGTCGAACGGCTCGAGACGGGTGAGCGACTCGAGAACCTCGTAGTCGACCCCGGCTCCGTGTGATCGGAACGATCCGCCCAGCCCCAGGCAATCTGAATACAAGTATTACTGTGTAGCTGGTGCGATGTGTCCGGACCGTGATGGGACTGCACGCGCTGACCGTGCGACGGCTGACTATTCGGTCGAATTCCTGGTCTCAGGCGCCAATGCCGTGTTTTTGACGGAGATTTGATCGGCTGAACGAAGCGTGAGATCCAACCGTGTGAGAGACTGTTCGTTTCGAAGTATCGGCGTATAGCTCCAGAAGCGACGGAACTATCGTCGAGCCGACATCGTCGACTCGAACACGGTCCGGTCGTCAGAACCGGATAGTGTGTCCGAATCCGAGCGTAAATATACAGATGTGGTTGAACTACATCGACCATCACTCCACCGACTCGAACGTCCGCTCGCGGAGTCCGATCTCGGAGAGCCGGGGGAGCACAGTCGCCGCCCGGAAGGGGAGGTCGAAGAAGCGCTCGCCCGTCGCGTCGGCGAGCGCGTTGCCGACCGCGCCCATGACGGGGACGAGCGGGCACTCCCCGACGCCTTTCTGGCCGTGCGAGGTCGTGGGGTCGGGGTTCTCCAGCTCCGTCATCTTCGTCACGAGGGGGACGTCGCCCATCGTCGGCGGGTGGTAGTCGATGAGCGAGTCGTTCCGGAGTCGGCCGGCGTCGTCGTAACTGTACCCCTCGAGCAGCGATTCGCCGAGTCCCTGGACGATCGCGCCCTGGATCTGACCCTCGACGAGCTTCGGGTTGATGACGTTGCCGACGTCCTCGCAGATGGCGACGTCGACGACCGAGAGGTGGCCCGTCGTCGGGTCGACGTCGATCACGACGCCGAGCGCGCCGAACGTGTAGCTGTGGGCGACGTTCCCGCGCCCGGTCTCGGGGTCGACGAACTCCACCTCCTGGCTCTGATACTTGCCCTTGCCGACGAGCGAGACGCCCCCCTGGAGGGACGCCGGGCGCTCGGCTTCGGGGCCGAGCGTCTCGGGGTTGCCGCGCATCGCGATGCCGGCCAGCGTGTCGAGCGTCATCGACACCGTCCCGTCGGTGATCTCGACGGCAGAGTCGCCCTGGTCGCCGAACCCACCGCCGGCACCGACGTCGGCGACCGTCTCGTCGACGAGGGCGGCGTCACAGACCACTCGGCCGTCGACGAACGAGACGTCGTCCGGCGCGACGTCGAGCAGGTGGGCGGCGACCGCTCCGAGCGTCTCCCGGAGGTCGTCGGCCGCACGCGCCGCCGCGGAACCGGCGATGATCGTGCCGCGATCGGCCCACACGCCCAGTCCCTCCGGCGTCGTGTCCGTGTCGCCGCGAATGACGCTCACGCGGTCGACCGGGAGCCCCAGCGTGTCGGCGACGAGCTGGGCGATCCCCGTCTCCGTCCCCTGGCCGATGCTCGCGATGGCCGTGAGGACGGTCACGTCGCCGTCGCGGTTCATCTTCACGATGCACTCGTCGAAGTCGCCGCCCGAGGCGGTCTTGTTCCCGCCGCGTTTCATGATGGTCCCGACGCCGACGCCCCGGAGCTTGCCGTCGTCGGTCCGGATTCCTCCGCGAATGCGGTCCCAGCCGATCTCCTCGCGGACGGTTCTGAGACACTCCGGCATGTCAGCGTTGCGCCAGACGAGCCCCATCGACGTCCGCATCGGCATCTCCGCCCGTGTGGGGACGTTCCGCAGCCGGAGTTCCACCGCGTCCATCCCCAGTTCCGCCGCGGCCATCTCGACCAGTTGCTCGCGCATGTACGTCGCCTGCGGGTCGCCGAACCCGCGCACGGCGGTCGAGGGCATCACGTTCGTGTAGACGAGCCGGCCGTCCCACCGCTGATTCTCGATCTCGTACGGGCCGGAGCCACAGACCATCGACGAGTAGCCCACGGCGACGCCGTAGGCGGCGAACGCGCCGGTGTTCTGCGTCAGGTCGACGTCGAGCGCGACCATCTCGCCGTCCGCGGTGACGCCGAGTCTGCCCTCGAGCCGCTCGTTCGCCCGGCCACGCCCCGCGACCATCTCCTCGCGCCGGTCGAGGACGTGTTTGACCGGGCGGTGGGTGTCCATCGACAGCAGCGCCGACGTGATCTCGAACGGGTACACCTCGAGCTTGATGCCGAACCCGCCGCCCACGTCGGGGAGTTTGACCGTGATGTCGCGGCGGTCCAGATCTGAAAAGACCTGCGAGAGTTCGACCGCGAGCAAGTGGGGCATCTGCGTCGACGTCCAGAGCGTGAGCGTCCCCGCACCGGGGGTATACTCCGCGATACAGCCGTGTGGCTCCAGGGGTGCAGGCGTCGTCTTGTTCGTCTCGAAGGTCCCCTCGACGACCACGTCGGCGTCGGCCATCGCCTCGTCGACGTCGCCGGCGAACGCCTGCCCCTCCCACGGGACGTTCGTCGGCCCCTCGCGTTCGGGGTGGAGGTCCGGTGCGTCGTCGGCGAGGGCGTCGTCGATCGTCGTCACGGCGTCGAGGGGGTCGTACGTCACCTCCACGAGATCGACCCCCTCGCGGGCGGCGCGCTTGGACTCGGCGCAGACGACCACGACCTCCTGGCCCTGGTAGATCGCGCGATCGGAGGCGAGCGGCTCCTCGTCGTCGAGCATGTAGCCGTACCGTCCGTCGAGGTGTGGCTCGACGTCCGCCGCGGTCCAGACGCGGACGACCTCCGGGTGGGCTTCTGCGGCCGTGGTGTCGACGTCGACGATCTCGGCGTGGGCGTGTGGACTGCGGACGAACGCCGCGTGGAGGGTGTTCGGCCGCTGGATGTCGTCGACGTACCGGCCGTGACCGGCCACGAACCGGGAGCCGTCGAGCCCGTTCACTCGCTGGCCGACGCTCCCGCTCGCCTCGTCGGGCGTCACCGACGCGTCGGTCGTCTCGGTCCCGTCCGCGCCCGCGACCGAGTCGGCCTCGTCGTCGGTCTCACGCACCGGGGGCTCGGGCTGGCTCATTCGCCGTCACCCTCCTCGTCCGCGACGGGGTAGGTCGCGTCGAACACACCGACGTCGGTATTGCCGGCCCCGGCCCATGATCCGCTGTCGGGGTCGACGCCGCCGTCGGTCGCCGGCTCGCCGTCTCCCTCCCGGAGTCGTTCCGCGGCGACCTGGACGCTCTCGACGATCTTCGTGTACCCCGTACACCGACAGACGTTCCCCGCGAACCACTCGCGGATCGTCTCGACGTCCGGATCCGGCTCCTCGCGGAGCAGCGCGACGGTCGAGGTGAGGAAACCGGGCGTGCAGTAGCCACACTGGAGGCCGTGGGTGTCCCAGAACGCCGACTGCACCGGGTGGAGGTCGGTCCCGTCGGTGAGGCCCTCGACGGTCGTCACCGACCGCTCTGTGACCTGTGCGGCGAGCAGGTTACACGACTTCACGGGCTCGCCGTCCAGCAGGACGGTACAGGCCCCGCACTTGCCGCTCTCGCAGCCGCGGTGGGTGCCCGTCAGCGAGAGCGACTCGCGCAGGAACGCCGACAGCAGCGTGTCGGCGGGCACGGTCGCCGACCGGTCGTCGCCGTTGACGGTCGCCTCAACCGTCACGGTCGCCTGCGGGGTCGGCACCGAATCGGTCATCGGTCGCCGCCTCCCGTGGTCGCCGTTCCGTCGTCGGTCATGCCGGCACCTCCACGTCGGTCCGGGCGTCGTCGACGGCGTCGGCGAACGCGCGTTCCGCAAGCGTCACCGAGAGGTCGCGTTTGAACGGGGCGTCGCCCTCGGCGTCCGCGACGGGGTCGAGTTCTTCGGCGAGCTGGTCGGCGGCCGCGGCGAGTGTCGTCTCGGTCGCGGGCTCTCCCGCGAGCGCGGCCTCCGTCTCTGCCATCCGCCGCGGTCGGTGCTCGAACGCGCCGGTGAACACCCGCGCACGCTCGATGTGCGTCGCGTCGCGACCGCCCTCTGCGTCGCTGTCGTCGTCCCCTCGGTCGCCGGCGGCGAGATCGAACCGTGCGGCGACGCTCCCGACGGGGAACGAGACGCCGGCCGGCTCGTAGTTGGCGTACCCCCCGCCCCGGCCGGGGCCGCAGACGGGGACCCGGATCTCAGTGACGAGCTCGCCCGGGTCGAGCGTCGTCTCGTGTGCGCCCGCGACGATCGACTCGACGGCGTGTGTCCGCTCACCGTCGACCGACGCCGTGACGACGGTCGCGTCGAGCGCGCCGGCCACGGCGGTCGGGTCGCCCCGGGGCGTCACCGCCGCGACGCCGCCACAGAACGTCCCGCGGTTCCGGACCTGTACGTCGCCGATGTGCGCGACCGCGTTCGCCAGGAGCGGGCACGCCGTCGCGACGAGGTCCGACTCGAGCACGTCGACGTACCGGACCAGACAGGGGACGACGAGGTCGTCGCCGTCGCGCCCGACGGTCGACCGGCCGGGCAACTCGTTGATGTCGACGAGACACGCCGGGGTCGCCTCGCCCGAACGGAGCATGGGGAGGAGGCTCTGCCCGCCCGCGAGCACGGCTGCCTCGTCGCCGTGGCGCGCGAGCAGCGCACACGCCTCCTCGACGGACTGCGGTCGCACGTACGTGATGTCTGCCACACTCTCACGGTGTTGTCGGCACGGTCTTATACATTTCCCAGCACCCCGGATCGAAGCCGATGAACGCACCAAAGCCACGGGGAAAACTGTGCGTTCGCACACCCCTTCGGACGACGGGCGGGGCGAACGTCCGCCGCCGGAGGAACGCTTATGCGTGCGGTGGACGACGTCGGCACATGACAGACAGTACGGAGACAGCGACCGCCCCGACGGGCGACGCGACGGTCGACACGCTCGTCGCCGGCGGGCGCGTCGTCACGCAGAACGCGGCTCGCGAGGTGTTCGACGACGGGGCGATCGCCGTCCACGACGGCGAGATCGTCGCCGTCGGTCCGTCGGACTCGGTGACCGAGCGCTACGACGCCGAGACGGAGATCGACGCGAGCGGCCACGCCGTCCTCCCCGGCCTCGTCGACGGCCACGTCCACGTCTCGGATCTCCTGCTCCGGGGTGGCTTCACCGAGGATCGCGGCCTCTACGACTGGCTGTACAACGTCAAGCGGCCGGGCGTCGCGGCGATGGACACCGACGACCACGTCGTCGCCGCGGAGCTGTACTGTGCGGAGGCGCTCCAAGCCGGCGTGACGACGTTCGTCGAGAACGACGCCGAACTCCCCTGGGGGGCGACCGGCCGCGGGATCACCGAGTCGAAGCTCGCGGTGTACGACCGCGCCGGCGTCAGGAACGTCTACGCGCGCGGGATGCTGGACGAGACGGCCGACGACTACTTCCGGTCGCTCCTGGAGACGATCCAGGCGCGCGACCCGGGGGTCGCCCACGTCGACCCCGACGAGACGGTCGTCGACACCACGACCGGCATCGAGACGGTCGAGTCCCTGATCGAGGAGTTCCACGGGAGCGCCGGCGGCCGGCAGTCGGTGTGGATCGCCCCGGTCGTCCTCGAGGCGATGTCGACGGAGGGGCTCCAGGCCGCGTACCGCCTCGCGGAGGAACACGACGTGATGTCGACCATCCACGTCGCCGAGGCCGAGGTGCAGGAACAGGGTCCCGTCTCCGGCGTCGAGTACCTCCGCAACATCGGCTGTCTGGGCGAGCACGCCCTCCTCGCCCACTGCGTCCAGATCAGCGACCGCGACGCCCGCATCCTGGCCGAGACGGACACCCGCGTCTCGCACAACCTGCTGACGAACCTCCGGCTCGGCACCGGCGTCGCCCCCCTGCCGACCCTCCTCGACTGCGGCGTCACCGTCTGTCTGGGGACGGACAACGCCACCCTCTCGGACACCGTCAACCCCATCGGCGACCTCCGGTTCGTCGCGACCGTCCACGACGGCGTCCACCGCGATCCGGGGCTGATCTCCGCCCAGACCGCCCTCGACATGGTGACCCGCGACGCCGGTCGGGCGATCGGCCGACCGGACCTCGGAACGCTCGAACCGGGCACCTGCGCCGACGTCGTGCTGCTGGATCTCGACCACCCGCACCTGACGCCGTGTCCCGACGTGGTGTCGGCGATCGTCTACCAGGCGCAGGGGTTCGAGGTCGACACGGTCCTCGTCGACGGCGAGGTCGTCGTCGCGGACCGCGAGGTCACGACGCTCGACACCACCGACGTCAGCGAGCGGGCGACGGCCGCCGCGCGTGGCGTCCGCGAGCAGTCCGGGGTCACCCCCGACTGACCGACTGACCGACGGGCACGGGGACGCTGTACACGGTCGGGCGCTCGTACGGTCGGACACCGGCCCAGCCGACGTCCGTCCGCTCGATGCGGTGGCAAGGTTTATCGTGGCGGTGTTCACATCGTCTGGTATCCACGATCCACCAATGGTAGCACCAGTTCGACAGCGGCCGCACACCACGCGCGCCGGCGCGTCCGTGGCCCGACGGCTCTTCGACGCCGATATCGACGCTCCGATCGACCCTCACGGGGGAGGCGAGACGTGACGTACCGAATCGGCACCGACATCGGCGGCACCTGCACCGACTCGGCCGTGATGGACGACGAGGGACGGCTGGTCATCGGGAAGGCGCTGACGACGTACCCGAACTTCGCCGAGGGCATCTTCAACTCGCTGGCCGACGCTGCCGAGGAGCTCGACATCGATCTCGAGGAGCTCGTCGCCGAGACGTCGCTGTTCCTCCACGCGACGAGCGTGGGCGAGAACGCCCTGTTCGAGCGCGAGGGAGCCGAGACCGCCCTGCTCACGACCGCGGGCTTCGAGGAGACGCTCCACGCCACCCGCGGCGGCTACGGCCGCTGGTCGGGGCTGCCGTTCGACCAGGTGAAGGACGTCATCAACTCGGACAAGCCCGAGCCCCTCATTCCGATGTCGCGCATCGCCGGGATCGACGAGCGCGCCTACCGCGATCGGATCGTCGAACCGCTCGACGACAGCGAGGTCGTCGAGGCGGTCGACGCCCTCGTCGACGACGGCGCGGAGGCGCTCGCGTGCTGTTTCCTCTGGTCGTTCACCACGCCCGACCACGAACAGCGCGTCGCGGAACTCCTCGAGGAGCGCTACCCGGACCTGTACGTCTCGACGTCGTACGCGGTGTCGCCGACGATGGGCGAGTACGAGCGGACGGCGACGGCGGTGCTGAACTCCTACCTCGGCCCGTCGACCGAGGAGTACCTCACGAGCCTCGAGTCGACGCTGGCGGAGCTGGGGTTCGGCGGGAGCATGCTGCTGATGTTCGCCCACGGCGGGCTGGTCTCGGGGTCGGATGCGATCGAGCGCCCGGTCGGCCTCATCGAGTCCGGGCCGGTCGGCGGCCTCCTCGGGAGCCGGTTCGTCGCCGAACACCGCGACGAGTCGAACGTCATCTCGACCGACATGGGCGGCACCACGTTCAAGGTCGGCGTCATCCACGACGGCCGGCTGGAGTACGCCGACGAACCGATGGTCGGCCGCCACCACTACCAGTTCCCCAAGCGCGACGTCCACTCGATCGCCGTCGCCGGCGGGAGTGTCGTCTCGGTCGACCCCGAGACGGGCATCCCGTCGGTGGGTCCCGAGAGCGCGGGGTCGGACCCGGGACCCGTCTGCTACGGCAACGGCGGCGAGCAGGTGACCGTGACGGACGTCGACCTGGTCCAGGGCTACTTCGCGCCGGAGTTCTTCCTCGGCGGGTCCGAGGAGATGGACCCCGACGCCGCCTACGACGCCTTCGAGGAACAGATCGCCGAGCCGCTGGGCAAGGACGTCACCGAGGCGGCGGCGGACATCTACCGGCTGACCAACTCGATGATCGCCGACCTGATCCACGAGACCACGGTCGAGAAGGGGATCGATCCTCGCCGGTTCACGCTGAGTGCCATCGGCGGCGCGGCGGGAATGCACGCCGCGTCTTACGCGCGCGAGCTCGACATCCCCGAGGTGCTCGTCCCGTACACGGCGTCGGTCAACAGCGCGCTCGGTCTCCTGTCGACCGACGTCGTCCACGAGTACACCGACGTCACGCAGCTGTCGGAGCCGTTCGACCTCGGGACGATCAACGACGTCTTCGACTCGCTCGAGTCGACGGCCCGCGAGAAGCTCACGGACGAAGGGTTCGACCTCGACGAGGCGACGCTGGAACGCTCGATCAGCATGCGGTACGAGCGGCAGGTCCACGAGGTGCTCACGCCCGTCGAGGGACGCGAGTCGCTCGACGAGGGGGCGCTCGCGGCGACGGTCGACCGGTTCGAGGAACTGTACGAGAAACGGTACGGCGAGGGGTCGGCGTTCGTCGACGGCGGGATCGAGATCACGGAGTTCCGCGTCCGCGCCGTCGGCCCGCTCTCGACGCCGGAACTACACGAACACGACACGGCCGCACCCGACGCCGAGCGCGCCCGCATCGGGACGAAACAGATGCACTTCGCGCCCGACGGCCTGACCGAGGCGCCCATCTACGACTTCGAGGCGCTCGACCCCGGGGCGAGCGTCGCCGGCCCGTGCGTCATCCTGACGCCCGTGACGACCATCGTCGTCAACCCGGGCGACGAGGCGCGCGTCGACCGCTACCGGAACGTCCACATCGCCGTCGACGTCGGAGGTGAGCCGTGACCACTCCGACGGGTGAGGCCGGGTCCGCGGACGCCGGCCTCTCGCTCGACGGCATCGACCCGGTGACGTTCCAGATCATCAAACACCGCCTCGAGCAGGTGACCGACGAGGCGGTCGAGGCGCTCAAACGGGTCTCCGGCGCGCCCAACACGAACGAGGGCCACGACCTGATGGTCGCGCTGTACACGCCCGACGGCGACCTCCTCACCGGAGGGGTCGGCTTCCTCCACCACTACCTCGGCGCGTCGGAGGCGACCAAACACGTCATCGAGACGTTCGCGGGCGACATCGGCCCCGGGGACATGTTCATGCTGAACGACCCCTACACCGCGGCGCTCCACCCGCCCGACGTCTACATCATCAGCCCCATCTTCTACGAGGGGGAGTTGCAGGCGTTCTCCGCGAGCTTCGTCCACGTCGCGGACATCGGCGCGGTCGACCCCGGCGGGTTCGCCCCCAACTCCACCTCGGTGTTCCACGAGGGCTTCCAGACGCCCGGATTGAAACTCATCGACGGCGGAGAGATGCGCGAGGACGTGCTGGCGACGATCAAGAACATGAGCCGCGACCCGGGGATGATCGAACTCGACCTGCGCTCGCAGATCGCCGCCAACAACGTCGCGAACGAGCGCCTGCAGTCGCTGGCCGACGACTACGGCGCAGCGACGGTCGAGCGCGTCGGGCGCGAACTCATCCGGCAGTCCGGCGAGCGGTTCCGGAGCCGACTGCGCGAGTTGCCCGACGGCCGCTTCGAGACGCGACAGTACCTCGACTCGGTCGCCGAGGAGCGCGACTACGAGGTCCGGCTCGCGCTGGAGAAGGAGGGCGACTCGCTGACGTTCGACTTCGCCGGCACCGACGAACAGAGCGAGTACGGCCTCAACTGCACGTACATCGCGACGTACGGTGGCGTGCTCGCGCCCGTCTTCCCCCTGTTCTGTTACGACATGACGTGGAACGACGGTATCATCCAGGCGGTCGACGTGGAGGCTCCCCGGGGGAGCATCGTCAACGCCGAGCGGCCCGCACCCATCTCGATCGCCACCGTGGCGACGCTCCAGATGTGTAACAGCCTCTCGACGCTGGCCGTCTCGAAGCTCGTTGGCGCGAGCGAGACGCACGCCGACCGCGCCACCGGCGTCTGGCACGGCGCGCACTGCCACGTCTCGATGGAGGTCGACCGCGGCGACGACAGCAGCGTCGAGACGCTCACCGACACGTTCGCCGGGGCGGGCGGGGCGCGTGCGTTCGACGACGGCGTCGACCTCGGCGGGGAGGTCGTCAACGTCGTCGCCCGGTGGGGGAACGCCGAGCGCCACGAGGCCACCGTCCCGCTGCGGTACGTCCAGCGCCGCTACGTCCCCGACTCGGGCGGCGCGGGCGAGTATCGCGGGGGTGTCGGCCACGAGTACGCGCTCGCGCCCGTCCCCGGCGTGGACGTCGAGTCGATCGACGTGGTCACCATCGGCCGCGGCCTCGCCGTCCCGCACTCGACGGGGGTGTTCGGCGGCTACCCCGGGTCGACGACCGACTACCGGCTGTTCCACGACGTCGGCAACGTCTCGGGCACGTTCGACCCCCAGGAGGCCGGCGAGGGCGACCCCGCCGCCTGGGGCGTCCACCGCATCGAGGACGACGACGTCTTCTACCTCCGGTTCCCCGGGAGCGGCGGCTACGGCGACCCGCTCGACCGCCCGCCCGAGAAGATCGCCGCCGACGTCGCGAGCGGGAAAGTCACTCCCGAGACGGCCGCCCGCGTCTACGGCGTCCCGGTCGACGCCGAGGGGACGATCGACGGCTCCGTCGAGGAGACGCGGGAGGCGATCCGCGCCGAACGGCTCGCGGAGGCGTCGGCACACATGCCGCCGGTGCCGGCAGACGAGACCGCGCCTGCCGAGGCCGGCACGCGACTCGGGCCCAACGTCGCCGTCGTGGTGGCCGACGGGGATCGGTACGCCGCGTGCGACGCCTGCGGGACCGTCCTCGCCGACGCCCGTGAGAACTGGAAGGACTCCGTGGCGGTGGTCGAACGACCGCTGTCGCACGCCGGCGCGCACACGAACGGGAGCGACGCGTTCTGCCTCCGCGAGTTCTCCTGTCCCGACTGCGCGACGCTACTCGACACGGAGGTCGCCCGGGTCGGCGACGAGTTCCTCACGAGCCGGCTGTACTGAGCGGCGGGCGGTCCACGGGCGCACGAACGTACATGCCGGCGCTCCGTCAGGCGTCCGACCGTCGCGGGCTCACCCCTCTCGCTGTTCTCGGTACCACGACTCCCAGTCGGGGTTGGTCCGCGGCGGGCTGAAGATGTCGATACCGTTTACAGGGACGTCGCCGCGGTTCTCGGCGGCGTGAGCCTCGTTCGCGCCGATGGCGTACGAGTCGTTCGGCCCCACCGTCACCTCCTCGTCGGCGAGGACGAACGTCAGCTCGCCGGAGAGGATGTACCCCAGCTGTTCGTGTTCGTGGCGGTGTTCGGGGAACTCGACGCCGGGGTCGATCCGAAAGTGCAGGACGTTACAGCGGTCACCGAGCGCGAGTTCGGTCAGGGTGACGCCGTCGTCGACGGCGGCGCCCGGACGGTCGGAGAGTCTGACGGTCTCCATGGCGGGCGTGTGGACGGAAGGTCAATAAGTGGTCGGATTCGGTGTGCGTTCGTCGGGGGAGAAGGCCCAGAACTGCTGGAAGCTGACGCCTGGCGTCACACGGTCGGCCCGAACCCGGCGAGGGCGGGAGACGCCTGACCGGGGACTCAGCCGCCGAGGAACTCCTCGCGGACCTGCTGGCTGGCGAGCAGGTCGGCGCCCGCGCCCTCGATCCGGTTCTGCCCCTGGACGAGCACGTAGCCGCGGTCGCAGCGGCGGAGCGCCTCCGTCGCGTTCTGCTCGACGATGAGGATCGACGTCCCCGCGTCGGCGACGTCGTCGACGCTGTCGAACATGTCGTCGACGAGGCTCGGCGCGAGACCCGCGGACGGTTCGTCGAGGACGAGCAGGTCGGGGTCGAGCATCAGCGCCCGGCCGAGCGCGAGCATCTGCTGTTGCCCGCCGGAGAGCCGCCCGGCCTTGCGCGTGCGGTGGTCGGCGAGCTCGGGGAACCGCTCGAACACCGCCTCGAACGCCTCGTCGGGGACGTCGTCGAGGATGTACGCCCCCATCCGGAGGTTCTCCTCGACCGTCAGCGGGGGGAAGACGTTGTTGCCCTGGGGGACGTAGTTCATGCCGAGCCGGATGATCTCCTGCGGCTCGGCGTCCGTGATGTCGGTGCCGTCGAACTCGATCCGTCCGTCGGTGCGGTCGGCGAGGCCGAACACCGCCTTCAGCAGCGTGCTCTTGCCCGCGCCGTTGGGACCGATCACGGCGACGTACTCGGAACGGTCGACCCGGAGATCGACGTCGGTCAGCACCTGATGGTCCCCGTAGCCAGCGTCGAGATCCGATACCGAGAGTAGCGTCATCAGTCCCGAAGCGACGCGCTGGTGTAATCAATTCACTGGTATCGCCGAACGACTGGACGATCGAGTACAACCGATGCACATACCCAAAGTTTTAACATATTTTATCGGAGTTCTGCTATCGCATGTCACGTAAGCCCCGAACGGAGAGTCACGAGCGACGGCGTTTCCTACAGCTACTCGGTGCGGCCGGTCTGGCCGGCGTCGCCGGCTGTACGGTCAGTCAGGAAGGAGACGGAGCCAGCGGCGGCGAGAGCGACAGCGGCGGCGGAAGCGACGAGAGCGAGAGCGGGAACTCCGGCGGATCGAGCGGCGGGAGTTCGGACGACTCCGGTGGTTCTGCGGACGACGGCGGTGGGCTGGAGACGGTCGTAGTCGGGAACCCGACCAACGAGACGGGTCAGTTCAGCTGGGTCAACGCCTCCGGCGACAAGGCGCACGACATCGCCGCCCAGGAGATCAGGGAGGCCGGGGGCCCCCTCGGCGCGGAGCTCGAAGTCGTCCGTCGGGACACGGCGCTCAACCCACAGAAGGCCCGGCAGGTCACCTCGCAGATGCTCAACTCGGACGGCGCGGTCGTGATCAACGGTCTCGGCTCCGGGGAGATCACCACCAACTTCGACTGGATCCAGGACCAGGAGGTGTCGGTCGTCTCCGGCGTCGCCGGCACCGGGGCGCTCAGGGAACAGGGCGGCGACGGCGGGACGCCGGACGACTTCGGCGACGACGAGTGGGTGTGGCGGACGGTCGCCGGCGACAACCTCACCGTCATCGGGACGGCGACGAAGGCCATCGAGGACGGCAACACGAAGATGGGCTTCTTCAGCGGCACCGACCCGACGAACTCACAGGCGACCGACACGCTCATCGACCTCTACGAGGAGATGGGTGGGGAGGTCGTTGAGCGGATCGGGCTCGAACAGGGCCAGGCCTCGTTCCAGCCCGCCATCGACCGGATGCCCTGGGAGGAGATCGACGCCTTCTGGATCGCCTACAACACCACCGACGGCATCGCGTTCATGCGCCAGTGGGCGCAGTCGGACGCCGCCGACACCCTCGGCTACCTCCAGGAGTGGGCGTACAACGAGAAGTTCATCTCCGAGATGGGGTCGCTCCTGGAGGGCAAGGAGCTGGTCACGCAGACCCCCCTGCCGGAGAACCCGCGACAGCAGGCGCTCGAGTCGAAGTTCACGGAGCGGTTCGACGTCGAGTGGCTCCCGCTGTTCTGCTCGACGTACTACGACACGCTCAACGTGAGCATGCTCGCGCTCCACGCGTCGGGCGAGACCGGGTCGATCGAGGCGCAACGGAAGGCCATCCAGCGGAACATCCGGCGGGTCTCGACGCCGCCAGGGACCGAGGTCACCACGTTCGGCGAGGGGAAGGAGGCGCTCGACAGCGGCGAGGAGATCAACTACCAGGGCGCGGGGTCGACCTGTAACTTCACCACGCACGGCAACGTCTTCACGCCGATCGCCGTCTTCGACATCACGCCCGAGGGCTTCGAACAGAGTCAGACGCTCGCCGAATCCACGCTCCGCGAACGCGTCGGCGAGAACTACTGACGATGGCGTCCATCGTCCAGTACGTGCTGTACGGGCTGGAGATCGGATCGTACATCGCCGTCTCCGCGGTCGCGTTCACCCTCGTGTATGGACTGGTGGGGATGCTCCACATCGCCCACGCCGAGTACATGATCGTCGGCTCGTATCTGGGCGTCCTGGGACTGACCGTGTTCGGCCTCTCGCTGCCGGTGACGTACGTGTTCGTCCTCGTGGCGGCGGCCGTCGTCGGCTGGCTGGTCGCGCGCGGCTTCTACCGCCCGATCCACCACAAGGGTCCCATCGCACTGCTCTTTACGTCTGTCGCCGTTGGATTCGTCCTCCGGTTCGGTATCCAGTTGATCGCCGGTCCCGAGGCGCGGTTCTACGACCCCATCACTGGCCGCTACCAGTTCGACGTCCTCGGCGGGCTGGTCGTCACGAACCGGATGCTGTTGATCGTCGGCACGGCCGTCGTGGTCGTCGTGGGGCTGCACCTGTTGCTGACGCGGACCGACCTTGGCATCGCCCTCCGGGCCATGGGGGCGGACGAGGACCTCGCACGGGTGACGGGGATCCGGACCGAACACCTCCGCAACCACGTCTGGCTCATCTCCTCGGGGCTGGCCGGCCTCTCGGGGTTCCTGCTCTCGATGCGGCTGTACGCGGCACCGCGGCTGGGCATCTCACAGCTCATCGTCGTCATCGCCGCGGCCATCCTCGGCGGGGCCGGCAGTCCGTACGGCGCGGTGCTCGGGGCGTACATCATCGGGATCGTCATCTCCGTGTCGACGGGTGCGCTCCTCCCGGCGTGGGGAAGCAACCTGGGGACGACCATCGCGTTCGTCGTGCTCATCGGCATCCTGCTGGTCAAGCCGGGCGGGCTGACCGGTGCCGACGTGACCGCGAAACGGGAGGAGCTCTGAGATGAGCGTCGACTGGCTCCCGTCCCGGTTCGCGGGCGTCGACGGGACGACCGGGACGCTCGCGGCCGCCGGCGTCGTGCTGGCACTGCTCTCGCTCGGCTTCCTGTTCAGTAGCTTCGTCGTGACGGTGCCGAACGCGAGCGTCGTCTTCTTGGAGCTGGCCATCACCTGGGCCATCTACGGCCTGCTCGTGCTCGGGCTGAACGTCCAGTACGGCTACACGGGGCTGATCAACTTCGGCCACCTCGTGTTCTTCCTGGTGGGCGGCTACGCGTTCGGGTTCGTGACCGCGAGCGGGCAGGCCGTTGGCACCGGTCTCGGCCTCCACTGGCTCCCGGGGGTCGTCGCCGCGCTCGTCGCCGCGGCGGTGCTCGGCACGATCATCGGCGCGACGACGCTCCGGCTCCGCGGTGACTTCCTCGCCGTCGTCACGGTGGCGGCGCTCGAGGTCGGCCTCGAACTCGTCGAGAGCTTCTCCGAGATCACCGGCGGCACCGTCGGTCTCTACGGCCTCCCGCGGCTGGTCCACGCCGAGAGCGGCAACCCCGACACCGCGCTGCTCGTGACGTTCGTCGCCCTGCTCGGTCTCTTGCTGGTGGTGTACGCCGGGATCACTCGGCTGGTCGAGTCGCCGTACGGGCGGGTGCTCAAGGCGATCCGCTCGGACGAACTCGTCGCGCAGTCGCTGGCCAAGCCCACATTCCGGTACAAGCTCCAGGTGTTCGTCTACGGCTCGGTCCTCGCCGGGCTGGCCGGCGCGCTGATGGCGATCTACTTCGGCGCGGTCGCCCCCGCGTTCTTCAGCATCGACACGACCGTCATCATCTGGATCGGGATGCTGCTCGGCGGCGCGGGGAACAACCGTGCGGTGCTCGCGGGGATGGCGCTCATCCTCGGCATCGAGCTCGGGACGCGCTTCCTCAACGAGTTCGTCACCGGCCTGGTCGCCGACGCGCAGTTCGGCGCGGTCCGCATGATCATCATCGGGCTGATCCTGATCGTCGTCATTCGGTACCGACCGGCGGGGATCTGGGGCGACGAGGACGAGATGGAGGGGCTCGGATGACGCTCCTCGAGACGCGCGGCGTCCGCAAGGCGTTCGCCGGGCTCCAGGCGCTCGACTCCCCCGACGTCGCCGTCGACCGCGGCGAGGTCGTCGGCCTCATCGGGCCGAACGGCGCCGGCAAGACCACGTTCTTCAACTGTCTCACGGGCGTCCTCGAACCCGACGAGGGGGAGGTGCGGTTCGACGGCGAGGACGTCGTCGGCGAGGAGCCGTACGCCATCGCCGACCGGGGGATGGTCCGGACGTTCCAGCAGCCCCGCGCGCTCGAGGCGATGACCGTCGCCGAGAACGTCAGGCTCGGCGCGGGAGATCACCCGGGCGAACGCCCCTGGCACGCCCTGACGTGGTCGGCGTCGCTCACGGAGCGCGAGGCCGAGGTCGATCGTCGCGCGCGTGAGATCATGGCGTTCCTCGACATCGACCACGTCGCCGACGACTACGCCAGCACCCTCTCCGGCGGCCAGCAGAAGCTCCTGGCGCTCGCCCGGGCGCTGATGACCGAGCCGGAACTGCTGTTGCTCGACGAACCCTTCGCGGGGGTCAACCCGACCCTCGAACGCGAGATCGTCGAGCGCATCGTCGAACTGAACGAGCGGGGGATGACGCTGTTCATCGTCGAACACGAGCTTGAGAACCTCGTCGAGGCCGTCGACCGGCTGATCGTGCTCCACGACGGCAAACTCCTCGCGGAGGGGACGCCGGACGCCGTCTTGACCGACGACCGCGTCGTCGACGCGTATCTCGGCGAATCGATGACCCCCGACTGACCGTACCGAGGACGGCCGTCCCGGAGGGGACGTCGGGGTGTGACTTATCACGGAGCGGGGGGAACTCCGTCCATGTCGTCGTTGCTCACGGAGCGTGTCGCCGTCGTCACCGGCGGTGCCAGTGGAATCGGTCGTGCCACCGCCCTCGCGTTCGCCCGCCACGGCGCGGACGTCGTCGTCGCCGACCGCCGCCCCGCCCCCGACGGTGTCGATCCGACCCACGAGGTGGTCGAGCGCGAGACCGACCGGCGGGCGCGGTTCGTCGACTGCGACGTCACCGACCTCGGCGACGTCGAGCACGCGCTCGACACGGCCGAGGCGCTGGGTGGAGTCGACGTGTTCGTCAACAACGCCGGCGTGTTCGAGCGCGCCGACGACTTCTTCGCGGCGACTCCCGAAGACTACGCGGCGGTGATGCGCGTGAACGCGATGGCGCCGTACTTCTGCGCCCAGCGCGCGGCCGTCCGGATGACCGGCGAGGGCGGCTCGATCGTCAACGTCTCCAGCCTCAACGGGATCGTCGGCAACGGCAAGTCGGTCGCCTACTCGGCGTCGAAAGGGGCGGTGCGGCTCCTCACCTACGCCCTCGCCCACCGACTCGGCCGGGAGGGGATCCGGGTGAACGCGATCCACCCCGGCGCCATCGAGACGCCGATGACCGAACCCGTCGACCGGGCGGTGACGGACCGGTTCGTCGAACACGTCCCGAGCGGGCGCGTGGGTCGTCCCGACGACGTCGCCGGCGTCGCCGTGTTTCTCGCGAGCGACCTCGCGGCGTACGTCACCGGCGAGTCCGTCGTCGTCGACGGCGGCTACGCCTCGACGGGCGGACTGACACAGTCGTTCGAGGCGTATCCCGAACCGACCGAGCGCGACTGGCGGCGTTGACGGGCGTCTCGGCAGTGTGCGTCCGGAGAGCCAGGAAAACGAACACCGTATGCGTTCGGGCCGGAGCGCTCAGCCCGACGCGTCGGCCAGGGCGTCCGCCGTCTCTTCGGCGGCCTCTCGGTCCTCGCCACCGGCGTCGCGGCGGCCGCCGGTCATGTACAGACCCAACTCCTCGCGACTCGCCTCCTCGACCGGCGTCGTGTGGATGATCTCGCCGTCGTAGATCACCGCGACCCGGTCGCTGAGGTCGAGGATCTCGCCGAGGTCCTCGGAGATGAGGAGCACGCCCGTCCCCCGGTCACGCTGTTCGAGGATCGCCTCGCGGACGAACTCGATCGAACCGACGTCGAGCCCACGGCTGGGCTGGTTCGCCACGAGGACGGACGGCTCCCGGGTGAGTTCCCGGCCGAGGATGAGTTTCTGGAGGTTCCCACCCGAGAGCGTGCCGCTCTCGACGTCGACATCGGCGACGCGGACGTCGTACTCGTCGACGATCCCCTCGGTGTAGCTCCGGGCGCGGTCGTAGTCGATGCCGAGGCCACCCGGCCCGCGTCTGAACTGGGACGTCCGGTAGTCCTTCATGATACCGTTGACGACGAGGTCGAGACCCGGCGCACAGCCCTCACCGTGACGGTCGGCGGGGACGTACGAGACGCCCGCGTCGATGAACGCGCGGGTGGGCGCGTCCGTGAGGCTCGTGCCGTCGACGTCGATCGAACCGTCCGTGGGCGTGCGGACGCCGACCAGACACTCGGCGAGGTCGCGCTGTCCGTTGCCGCTCACCCCGGCGAGGCCGACGATCTCGCCCTCGCGGACGGTGAGATCGAGCCCCGACAGCGTCTCGACGCCCCGGTCGTCGACCGCCACGAGATCCCGCGCCTCGAGCACCGGGTCGGTCCCCCCGACGTCCGACGTGACGTTGGCCGTCTCGAGCAGTACCTCCCGACCGACCATCATGCGCGCGAGCGTCGACTCGTCGACCGTGTCGGTGTCGACCGTGTCGACGACGCTTCCGTCTCTGAGCACCGTCACCCGGTCCGTGATCCGCATCACCTCGTCGAGCTTGTGGGTGATGATGACGACCGTGAGCCCCTCCTCGACGAGTCGCTCGAGTGTCTCGAACAGCCGGTCGATCTGGTCGGGCGTGAGCACCGCCGTCGGCTCGTCGAGCACGAGGAGGTCGACGTCGCGGTACAGCGCCTTCAGGATCTCCACCCGCTGTTGCTCGCCGACCTCGAGTTGCCACACCGCCTGGGCGGGTTTGACGTCGATGCCGAACCGCCGGGCGGTCTCCTCGACCCGGTCGACCGCGCTGGACGCGTCGTAGGAGAACAGTCGGAGGAGCGCGTTGAGCGGCCCCTCCGAGGCGACGCGGTCGAGAAAGCCCGACGACTCGGACTCGTCGTCGGTCAGCGACGGGTACGACTCTCTGAGCCCCAGCACGACGTTCTCCGCGACCGTGAGCGTCGGGACGAGCTTGAAGTGCTGGTGGACCATCCCGATCCCGGCCTCGATGGCGTCGTCGGGGCTCCTGACGTCGACAGGCTCGCCGTCGATCCGGACGACGCCCTCGTCGGGCTGGTAGAGGCCGTAGAGGATCTTCATCAGCGTGCTCTTCCCCGCGCCGTTCTCGCCGAGCAGGCCGTGGATCTCTCCGCGCTCGACCGTGAAGTCGACGTGGTCGTTGGCGACGACCCCGGGGAACGTCTTGTGTATCCCCTCCATCTCGAGGAGTGGAGGCGTTTGTGACATACTACCGGGATCCTCGTGCGGGTCAAAAAGTATTTGGGTCCATCCCGGTCGACGCTGGACGGTTCGGGAACGCGGGCGCGTCGCGGTCACGTCTCGTCGAATCGGTCCCCGTCGAATCCTCCGGCTCCCGCCGAGACCTCGCCTGCCGGTCCGACCGAGACGCCACTCGCCGGTCCGACCGAGACACCGCCTGCCGACGGACTCACCGGAAAGTCAGCCCGCCGTCGGGGTGGAGGGTGCTGCCGGTGATGAACGAGGCGCGGTCGCTCGCGAGGAACTCGATGGTGTCGATCACCTCCTCGGGGGTGCCGTTCCGGTGGAGACACTGTCGGTCCGCGATGGCGTCGAGGTACTCCTGGTCGAGCTGTTCGCTGGCATCCGACGTGACGAGCCCCGGGGCGACCGCGTTCACCCGGACGCCGTTCTCGCCCGCTTCGGTCGCGATAGCCCGTGTCAACGGCGGGATCGCACCTTTCGAGGCGACGTAGTGGGGGTAGCCGGTCACCCCGCCGTACATCACGGCCGACGCGACGTTGATCACGCTGCCCGTCCCGGCGGCCTCCATCCGCGGGACGATCTCCCGACAGCAGATGAACACACCCGTGGTGTTGACGTCGAGTACCTGTCGCCACTCGTCGACCGGGATCTCGTCGTACCGTCGGTCGCGCCCGGTGACGAGCGGAGCGTAGATCGCGGCGTTGTTCACCAGCACGTCGATCGTGTCGAACCGATCGACGGCCGTCTCTGCCAGCCGGCGGACCGCCTCGGTGTCGGTGACGTCGGTCTCGACGCCGATCGCGTCGGTGTCGAGGCGCTCGGCGGCGTCGGCGGCGGCGTCGACGTCGGCGACGACCACGTTCGCGCCGTGCGACGCGAACCGTTCGGCCGTCTGCCGACCGATCCCGCGGCCACCCCCGGTGACGACGACCGTTTGGTTGTCAAAGCTCAAGATATCCCCCTCGACGGTCGGTTTCTCCTTAGTTCTTTGCTCGTCCGGTCGGCGCTCCGCGCTCGGAACGGACGGGCGCCGAGATGGACGACCGTCGCCGACCGGCCGGGCGGGGGGCTGTCTGACCGGACACGGATACGTCCAGTTAGACGGGAGGCTCGGGGTTTTTTCTGAATATTTCGATCCGGAATCGGGTTTCAATTGTACAAACCACGTTGTGTGAGGAGCATACACAAACAATCGTTGCTCGATGTAGTGGTTATAAGTACCATGCGAAGAGTGTGCAAATCAACCTATGCGCACGCGTAGAGCCACTCTCAAGGCGCTCGGAGCAGCAACCATCGCGGGTCTCGCCGGGTGTACCGGTGGGAACGGTGGGGACGGCGGCGACGGCGGCTCCGGTGGCGGCAGCGACGACACCGCGACCGAGACCAGCGGATCGGACGGGACCGCGACCGGTACCGCCACGTCGAGCGACGGCGGGAGCGGGAGCGAACAGGACACCGTTACGGCCGCGTACGTCTACAACGAGTCGGTCACCGACCTCGGCTGGGTCCACACGCACGAGGTCGCCCGCGAGGCACTGGAGGAGAAGTACGACTGGTACGAGACGCGGGTCGTCGAGGACGTCACGGTGTCGGAGGCCGAGAGCACCTTCGCGGACCTCGCGAACCAGGACGTCGACGTCGTCGAGGCGGCCACGTTCGGCTACGGCGAGCCGGCCGGGAAGGTCGTCGCGGAGAACGACATCTACATCGAATCGCCGCGTATGGCCCCCGTCGGGAACTACGACGGCCCGAACCTCGGCTACTACCTCGGCCGGCTCGAGGAGGCGTGTTACGCGGTGGGCATCGCCGCCGGAATGCTGACGGAGTCGAACACCCTCGGCTACGTCAACTCCTTCCCCATTCCCAGCGTCACGGCCGAACTGAACGCGCTCGTACTCGGCGCGAAGAGCGTCAACCCGGACATCACGATGAAGGTCCGGTACGTGAACTCCTGGTTCGATCCGCCGAAGGAGCGCGACGCGGCGAACGCACTGATGGACGAGGGCGCGGACGTGATGGGCTACCGGGTGAGCAATCCGGCGACGATCCAGGCGGCCGCCGAACGCGACGTCTGGTCGTACGGCTACGCCGACGGCTTCTCCGGCACCGAGATCGCGTACGACAAGTACATCACGAGCCGGATGTGGAACTGGGAGCCGTTCTTCGACGCGACCGCGAAGTGGGCCCGCAAGGGCCAGCCCGGCGCGAAGGAACGGTTCAACCTCGACACCATCCGCGGCAACTACTTCGGCTTCGAGGAGGGCGGCATCCAGCTGGACGAGTTCGGCTCGGCCGTCCCGAGCGACGTCCAGAGCGAGGTGACCGGCGCGGTCGACGCCCTCGCTAGCGGCGACATGGGCGGCTCCGACATGTTCGCGGGGACGGAGTTCGCCGACATGAGCGCGTACGAGCGCTCGACGCAGACGGGCAGCTACGTCGACGGAATCGAAGGCGAACTGCCCTCCTGAGCCCGGTACCGGCACCGGGCCGACGCTCCCGCGGCCGAACCCGACCACACCGACTTTTCACGCGACGCGAGGTCAACCCCGTCGTCGTTCAGAACGCCAGCGACTGCCAGTCGGCGTCGCGCTCGAACGCGCTCGCCGCCCGGAGGACGGTCTCCTCCTCGAACTGGCGACCGACGAGCATCAGTCCGATCGGGAGTCCGTCGGCCATCCCGCACGGCACGGAGATGGCGGGGTGGCCGCTCATGTCGAACGGCATCGTGTTGCGCGTTCGTCCCTTCTTCCCCTGCGCGCGGTTGACCAGTTCGACCCGGTCGACGTCCGCCTTGTGCTCGAAGGCGGTCATCGGCGTCGTCGGCATGGCGAGCAGGTCCACCGCCTCAAGCGCGTCGTCGTAGGCGGCCGTGAGTTCGGTCCGGAGGTTCTGTCCCAGCCCGTGGTAGTGGCCGTGGAACGCCTCTTTGAGGTAGCGCCCGAGCATACACTTGAGCTTCACCGTCGGGGCGAAGTCGTCGCCGCGGGCGCGGCGTGCCTTCGCGAAGTGTTTCGCGAAGTGGGTGTCGTAGCGCCCCCCGACGAAGTAGCCGGTACACTCGGCGTCCCACACCATCGCGGCGTCCTCGTTCTCGACGGCGAGCCAGACGAAGAAGCCGTCGACGTGCCAGGGGATCGATACCTCCTCGACCTCGGCACCGAGGTCACCGAGGCGGTCGACGGCAGCACGGACCCCCTCGTTGACCGCCTCTTCCCCGCCGGCGAACTCGAAGCCCTCCGTCAGGACGCCGATCGTGAGCCCGTCGACGCGGTCGGCGAGGGCGTCGCAGTAGCTCCCGTCGATCTCCGGTAGCTCGCGTTGGCGGGGGTCGTGCGGGTCGGGGCCGGTGATGACGTCCAGCGCGAGCGCGACATCGTCGACCGATCTCGCCATGGGGCCGACGTGGTCGAACGAGTGGCCGAGCGGTGCCGCCCCGCGGAACGAGACCAGGCCGTGGGTCGGCTTGAGACCGACACAGCCCGACCACGAGGCCGGCGTCCGGAGCGAGCCGGCCTGGTCGGTCCCGATGGCGACGTCGACGTCACCCGTCGCGACGGCGACGGCGCTGCCTCCCGACGATCCCCCGGCGAGGTGGTCGTCGTCCCAGGGGTTGAAGATCGGACCGAAGGCGGACATCTCGCCGCTGCCGGAGACCGCCATCTCGTCCATGTTCGTCTTGGCCGTGATCGTCGCGCCGGCATCGAGGAGCCGCTCGACGACGAAGGCGTCTTCGAGCGGTACGAACCCCTCGAGCACCTTCGAGGCGCACGTCATCTCGACGCCCGCGACGGCGACGTTGTCCTTGACGCCGACGTCGTAACCGTCGAGGGGACCGCCGTCTGCGCCCACGACGCGACACCGCGTGACGACCGCGTTGTACGGGTCCTCGTCGGTTCCCGGCCGGTAGCCGGGGTCGCGTTCGAACCGGGGACGGTCGACCGGCGGTTCGTGGAGTTCGTCCAGTCGTTCGCAGAACCCGATCTTGGCCTCGATGAGTTCGTGGTAGTCGTCGAGTTCTTCCTCGGAGAGGTCGAAGTGGTAGTGGTCGGCGAGCGCCCGAACCTGTTCGCGGCTCGGCGGACGCACGACGGGGGGCAGCTGCGACATACCTCCCGTCGTCGGACGTGGAGCATAAACCTTCGGCCGACAGCGGTGTCACGGGTCCGAGACGGGTAGCGTTCACCCGATCGACCCGCCGAACACGAACAGAATCGGTGCGATTCGTTGACGGACGCGTGTGTCGTCGGGCGATTCGTTGAGATTGTCCCGATTCGTCGACCGAACACCAAACTCTTAAGCATCACCTTTGGTATCGTTCACCAGAAAGATGGAACTCGCGTTCAACATGACGCCCCGCCAACGGACGCCGGCGTGGCTGTCGGTGTCCGCGCAACTGTTCACCGTCGTCGCGGCGCTGGTGCTCGCCGCCGTTCCGCTGCTCGTCGTCGGAGTGAACCCGCTCGCGGCGTACGGGATGATGTTTCTCGGCGCGGTCACCGACCCGTTCCAGGCCACCCGCGTGTTGAATCGAAGCGCACCGCTCATTCTCGCCGGCCTCGCCGTCTACCTCCCGCTCCGGAGCGGGAAGTACAACATCGGTGCGGAGGGCCAGCTCGTCGTCGGCGGTATCGTCGCCGTCTGGGCGGGGCTGAACCTCCCGTCGATGCTCGGCATCGGTGCGACGGGTCTCCCGATGCTCCTCCTCCTCTTCCTCGCGAGCGCGCTGTTCGGGGCGCTCTGGGTGTTCGTCCCCGTCTACCTGCTGGTGAAGTACGACGTCAACGAGATCCTCACCACACTGATGCTTGTGTTCGTCGCCCAGCGGCTGAACGACTTCCTCATCAACGGGCCGATGCAGGCACCGCTGGGCGCGTTCCCCCGCACGCCCAGCATCGAAGCCTCGCTCCCGACGCTGTTCGGGACCGACGTCGACGTCGGCATCGTCGTCGCGCTCCTCGCCGTCGCCGCCGTCTGGGTGCTGATGAACGAGACGCGACTGGGGTACGAGATCCGTCTCACGGGGTCGAACCCGCGCGCGGCGACCCAGACGGGGATCGACGCAGCCGTCGTCACCTTCGTCGTCTTCACGCTCGCCGCGGCGTTCGCGGGACTCGCCGGCTTCATCGAGATCGTCGGGAACCAGCAGCAGTTGACGCCGGCGTGGAACCCCGGCTACGGCTGGACCGCCATCCCCATCGCCCTCCTCGGGAGACGCGGGGCGATCCAGACGATGCTCGCCGGCTTCCTCTTCGGCGTGCTGTTCGTCGGCGGGCTCGCGATGGAGACGACGCTCGGCGTCCCGGCGGCGATCTCGTCCATCATCGAGGCGCTCATCATCCTCTTTCTGATCGCCTCGGAGTTCGTCCGGACGTACCGGTTCGACGTCCGGATCGGCGGGTTCTCCTCGCGACGCTCGTTCCAGCGGTTGACCGGCGTCGACGGCGAGGAGGGGATCTGAGATGACCGAGTCGGTCGTGACGCCGCTCGTCACCGGGCTGTCGATGGCGTTCCTCACCGGGCTGGTCGACGCCATGACCAAGGCAGCCACCCCGCTGCTGTTCGCCGCGCTTGGCGAGATCGTGGCAGAGCGCTCCGGCGTGTTGAACCTCGGGATCGAGGGGACGATGCTGATGGGTGCGCTGTCGGCGTTCGTCGTCACGGTCACCACCGGCAGCCTCTGGCTCGGCTTCGGCGTCGGGATGCTCGTCGGCGGACTCGCGGGACTCCTCCACGCGTTCCTCTGCGTGACGCTCAAGGCCGACCAGGTCATCAGCGGGCTGATGATCACCATCCTCGGAACCGCGATCACCACCTTCTTCGGCGGTGACTGGACCGACCGCAACATCGAGGGGCTCGGAGAGGTGTACTTCCCGATCGTCGGACGCGCGCTGGCGGACGTCCCCATCGTCGGCGAGGCGTTCTTCCACACGACTCCGACCGACTACGTGGCGCTCCTCCTGGTCCCGATCGTCTGGTACGTGGTGTTCCACACGAACCTCGGGCTGGAGATCGACGCCGTCGGCGAGGATCCCGAGAGCGCCGACACCGTCGGCGTCCCCGTCTTCCGGCTCCGATACCTCGCGACCGTCTTCGGCGGCGTCCTCGGCGGGCTGGCCGGAGCCCACATGTCGCTGGCGTGGATCCAGCAGTGGTCCAACGGCATGACCTCGGGGCTCGGCTGGATCGCCATCGCGCTGGTCATCGTGAGCCGGTGGCGCCCGTTCTACGCCCTCGCCGTCGCGTACGTCTTCGCCACGTTCAACGCGCTCCAGATCCGCATGCAGGGGATCGACGTCACGGGCGGCCCCATCGTCGAGACGCTCACGAACCCCATCTTCATGGGGATGTACCCGTACCTCGCGACCATCGCCGTGCTCGCGTGGGTCTCCCGCGGCGAGGTGAGCGCGCGGCTGGGCGGACCGTCGGCGCTCGCCGTTCCGTACACCCGCGAGGAGTAGGAGTAAGAGTGAGCCGTCCCCGCGGTCACTCGGGGAGCTGGTGGATCACGTACAGCGAGACGAGCTGCGCGATGAAGATCCGCATGTGGGTCGACTCGACGCCGTAGGCGATGAACACCTCCGTCATCAACATGAACGTCGCGAACAGCGCGAGCGAGGGGACGAACGCCTGATACACCGGCTCGAGCCCCGACCGGGCACCGCGGAACTGGACGAACGCGCGCCAGAACAGCCCCGCGACGAGGACCTCCCAGACGACGACGCCGACGAACAGGAGCGCGACGACGCTCTCGGGCGTGCCGTGGACCGACGTCGTGTCGAGCATGAACGCGTAGTTGCCGGAGGCGAACGACCACCCGGAGCCGAGCACGCCGAGCGCTTTCAGCCCGTCGAAGACGTTGGTGAGCGTGACGAGCGAGATCCAGGCCCCCCAGAACAGGAGGATCCCCCGCTTCACCGTGGTCGAACTCCACAGCTGCGTCGCGTAGCCGGTCGCCTCGGTCGTGCCGAACGATTCACCCGTCCGCGTCGTCTCTCCACTGGACATACATGTACCCGAAACGAGAAGATCTCGTAAGTAGATTTCGCATCGACCAGTACTTGCTGTCGACTGCCACGAACGAACGGTTTCCTCCGATATCTTCTGGATGTTGTTCACTTCGTGCGCGTAGCTCGGACCGCAGTGTCGACGCCGCCGCGTCTCCCGGTCGACTCGAACGCGCCGCCACCACGTCGCCGGCGGCACCACGTCGCGAGCGGCACGAGCACCGTCGGGGCGGTCGTTCACAGTAGGCGGCTCTCGAGGAACGGGTCGTCCTCGTGGGCGATCTCGGTGTCCAGGAGGGTCCCGCAGGCGCTGCAGACGAACTGTCTGAGCTCGAACGAGTCGTCGGCGTCGTGTGCCGACCCCGCCGCCGACACGGGGAGCGTCCGCACGGCCACGTGGTCTTTCCAGCTGGCGTCGGTCGGCGCGAGGACCGCCCCGCAGTCCGCACAGGCGGTGTAGCAGTCGGTATCGTCGGCGACCACGCGGAGCGACGGGCCGAGTCGATCGCCGGTGGGGCGGACGTCGGCCGCGTCGACACCGTCGACCGGTGCCCCCACCGTGTCCGCCGCGGCGAGCCGTTCGCTCCGGAGTCGGTCGCGGGTCCGCTCGACGGAGCCGTCGAGGGATCCCTCGGCGTCGACGGGGACGCCGTAGACGTCGCGCGCGGTCGCCGGCGTCACCCGCCCGGTCCGGACGTCCTCGGCGACTGCGTCGGGGTCGCGGGCGAGCGGGTCGCCGTAGCCGCCGCTCCCCGGGAGTCGGACGTGGAGCACGTCGCCCGTGTCGAACGTGGTGACCCCCCACTGTGCGTTGTCCTGACGGGTGTTCGAGAGCTGCTCCGCCGTGGGTGGGTAGTCGGTCCCGTCCGCCCAGAGGTCGGTGTCGCGGAACGCCGTGTACTCGATCGTACTCCCCGGGTAGCCGCCGAAGACGCCGGTCGACTGCGGCACCTCGACGCCGCGGCCGAACGTGACCGTCTCGAAGGTGTCGACGTCGTCGCCGTACGGCGTGATCGCGTACTCGTGGCCGACGCCCCCGCGGTGTCGGCCTGCGCCACCGGAGTCGGCGACGAACCGCCGGTAGAGGTACACCAGCGGGAGGACGCTCTCGTGGCGCTCGACGTTGGCCCACCGGGAGACGACGTTCACGAGTTCGCCGCCGAGATCGACGCCGTCGGCGAACGCGCGCGCGCCGGCCGCGCCCGCGAAGGTGTCGGTGATGACGTCGACCGTCGTCTGCCCGCCCTGGTCGACCTCGACGATGTAACCGCCGTGCGCGCCGTGCCAGACGCCGGTGGCGCGGTCGGCGTGCGTCTCGCTCGCGCCGACGAGCTTCGAGACGGCGAGCGTCGAGAGGCTGTTGCACGTCTGGAGCGTCGCCACGGTGGCGATCGAGATGGGTGCGGGCCGCTCGGCGTTGACGATGCTTCCGCGGGGTGCCTCCACGTCGATGGCGCGGATGATGCCGTCGTTCCACGTCATGTCGTGACAGAGCATCGGGAGGAGCGGCGCGACGACGCCGCCGACCGTGGCCCAGTACGTGCAGTTGAGACCGTACTCGCTCTGTTCGTCGGTGCCGGCGAAGTCGTACGTCAGCTGGTCGCCCTCCTTCGTGAGCGCCAGGTTCACCGTGAAGGTGCGGTCCTCGGGGAAGGAGTCGACGTACTGCCGCGTCTCGAAGCGACCGTCCGGCAGCTCCCGGAGCCGGCGGCGGAAGGCGGTCTCCGACTGGTCGATGAGCGCCTCGCCCACCGCGTCGACCGTCGCCGCGCCGTAGTCGTCGAAGAGGCTCACGAGCCGCTCGTTCGCGACGTTGTTGGCAGCGATCTGCGAGCGCAGGTCGAGCTCGAGCATCCCCGGATCGCGGCTCATGTTCTTGACCGTCGCGAGCACGTCCTCGCGCATCTCCCCGCCGTCGACGAGTTTGAGTCCGGGCGTCTGGAAGCCCTCGTGGAACACCGAGGTGGAGTTGGGCGAGAAGCCGCCGGCGTCGACCGACCCGACGTCCGTGACGTGGACGAAGTTCGCCGCGAACGCCTGCAGTTCCCCCTCGTAGAAGATCGGCGCGACGAGGTAGACGTCGGGCGGGTGGAACGCCGCGGTGTACGAGTCGTTCAGCATGAACACGTCGCCCGGCCCGATGTCGTCGCCGAAGAAGTCGAGGATCCGCTTGGTCGCCTGCGAGGCACCCAGGTAGTGGTGGAGGAAGCCGACGCCCCCGGTGAGGAGGTCGCCGTCGGCCGTGTACAGCGCGACCATCAGGTCGTGGCCCTCGTTCGTGTTGGGCGACCCCGACACGCGCTTGAGCGCCTCGACCGCCTCGTCGGTCACCTGCTCGAGGCGGTGTTTGATGATCTGGAACGTCACCGGGTCGACGCCCTCGAGCGAAGGGCCGAGCCGGGCGTCCTCGGTCGACCCCTCCGGGGCGTTCGGTTCGGCCGGCTCGTCGGGGGTCATCCGGTGACGCCTCCCGCGGTGCGACGCGGACGCAGCAGGGTGTGGCGGTGCGGCGGCGTGGCGTGAGCCATCAGCGCCCTCCCGGGCGGGCGGCGACGCGTGTCGCCGTCTCGTTCCGAGCGGTGTTCGACAGCCGTGGCGTTCGGTGGAGTCGCATACCTCTATCGTATCGTTCTCCGTCAAATAACTTGGGCTGTGTGCACGGCCGGATCCGGGTCGGTCTACGCCAGCGCGCCCGCGTCGATGGGGAGCGCCGTCCCCGTGACGTACCGGGCCTGATCGCTCGTGAGCCAGAGGACGGCGTTGGTGACGTCCGCGGGGTCGATCCGCTCGCCGGGGTCGAGGAGGTTGTACGTCCCCTGGTAGTCGACACCCTCGGCCAGGAAGTTCTCGTCCTCATCGCGGCGGTCGTCGACTGCCTCGGTGCGGACGCCGATGGGACTGACGGCGTTGACCCTGACACCCGCGCCCGCGAGCTCCTGCGCGAGCGTCCGCGTGAGCGAGACGACGCCGAACTTCGAGGCGCTGTACGCGCCCAGCCCGGGGATGGTCGTGTGGCCGAACATCGACGCCGTGTTGACGATCGAGCCGCCGCCGTCCCGGTCGAGCATGTGTGCGCCGACGTGTTTCGCGCAGAGCCAGGTGCCCTTCAGGTTGACCGACTGGACGGCGTCCCACGTCTCCTCGTCGAGCTCGGTGAGCCGACCCATCCGGTCGATCCCGGCGTTGTTGACCAGCACGTCGACGCGGCCGAACGCCGCCAGCACGTCGTCGACGGCGTCGACCACCGCACGCTCGTCGGTCACGTCGCACTCGACACCGAGCGCCCGGACGCCGAGCGCCTCGAGTTCGTCGATGATCTCCTCGAGGCGGTCCGCACGGACGTCGAAGAGCGCCACGTCCGCGCCGGCCGCCGCGTACGCGCGAGCGTGGCTCCGCCCGAGCCCCCGTGCGCCGCCCGTCACGAGCACTACGCTGTCGCCGAAGTCGTACTCGACCATGGGGTTCGTCTCCCCCGGGTTCACTTAGCGTTTGGCCTCGCGGAGCGACCGCCGTGCCGGCCTCACGCCGTCAGAAACTCCGTGACCAGTTCGACGAACGCCTCGGGGCGCTCGACCTGCGAGCAGTGGGCACAGCCGTCGAACACCTCGAAGCGGGCGTCGTCGCTCCCGCGAGCGACGGCCTCGTACACCGACCGCATCGTCTCGACCGACTTGAGTCGGTCCTCGACCCCGGCGACGACCAGCGTCGGCGTCGCGATGTTCTCGTAGTCGTTCACGCGGCGGAAGGTGCGGTCCAGCTCGAACGGCGCGTCGAAGCGGATGGCCGCGGTGGCCTGCCACTGACCCGGAACCCGACTCGCGGCCACGCGACGGTCGAGGTAGGCGTCGTCCCACCACTGCTCGTGGTAGAGGAGATCGAGGACGTCCGTCATGGCCTCGGGCGAGCCGTCGAACTCTCGGAGCACGTCACCGAACGCCTCGGGCGGTCCGCCCCCGCCGCTGACGGAGACCGCGCGCTCGATCGGCCACTCCAGGGGCGGGTCCTCCGAGAGGACACTGAGGACGTCGCCGCCGCCGAGCGAGTTGCCGATCACGTGGGTGGAGTCGACACACAGCGTGTCGAGGAAGTCACCGACGTGCGAGACGCGCAGGTCGAACTGGTCCTCGAAGCTGAACAGCTTCTCCGTGTGACCGTAGCCGATCATGTCGGGCGCGAGGACGTGGAACTCCTCGGCGAGCGGGCCGACGACGGGACCCCAGCTGAACGCGGCCGAGGCACCGAACTCACCCGAGTGCAGGAGGAGCACCGTCTCGTCGTGCTCCCGGCCGGCTTCGAGGTAGTGGGTGCGGACGCCGTCGACGTCGAGGTAGCTTTCGGAGTAGGGCTCGTCTGCTGGCATACCTGGGTTCGCCCGGTGGTTCGATCAGCGGGTACATAAGTCACGGTGTCGACGGGACGACCGCGGGTGGACCGGTCTTCTCGCGCTGAAGAGACGACCGCTCTTCAGGCGAAAAGTTGGGCAAGATTTAATTGAGTGACTCGTGACGCTAACATAGCGATGGATTTCGGCATCTTCCATAACGGGAGTACCAACGTCCCGATGAAACGGGCGGAGAACGGTATCGTGATCCCGGACGCGACGGTCGAGGAGATTCACGCGAGCAACCAGCAGGTCCTGAAAGACCAGATCCGCCACGGGGTGCTGGCGGACGAACTCGGGCTCGACCGCGCGTTCTTCACCGAACACCACTTCGAGCTCACGGGCGCGGAGTTCAGCGCGAACCCGCTGCAGGCGCAGATGGCGGTGGCCGCCCAGACCGACCAGATCAAGCTCTGCCAGATGGGGAACATCCTGCCGTGGCACGACCCGGTCCGGCTGGCCGAGCAGACCGCCGCGCTCGACGTCTACAGCGACGGTCGGGCCGAGATCGGGCTGGGACGGGGCTACCAGCCGCGCGAGGCGGAGGTGCTCGGCGCGATGTACTGGGGCGGCACCTGTATGGACGACGAGAAGAACCGCCGCGTCTTCGAGGAGAAGTACGACATCCTGATCAAGGCCTGGACGGAGGACTTCCTCGGCTACAACGGCCAGTTCCACCACATCCCGCCGGTGTACACCAAACACCACCACACCCAGGACCACGCGTACCTCACGGACGAGGCCAGCGAGTACGACGTCGACGACGTCATGGACTGGGACGAGGAGGGCGACATGTACTCGAAAGGATCGTCGCGGATCCTGCTGTCGACGAACAGTACGGTCGAGAAAGTGCCGGTGTTCCCCCAGCCCGTCCAGGAGCCGTATCCGCAGCTGTGGATGCCCGTCGTCTCGCCCCGGTCGGTGTCGTGGGCCGCGTCGAACGGCGTCAACGGCGTCATCACGCTCGGACCCAAATCGCGCCTCGAACCCGTCGTGAACACGTACTACGAGGCCGCCGAGGAGGCCGGCTGGCCGGACCGCCGCCCCGAGTACGACGGCGAGCCGTTCGCGTACGGCTGGGACGAAGAGCGCCAGCGCGGGCTCGGCTTCTACCGGCTGATCTTCAACACCGACGTCGCCGACGAGGAGACGTTCGAGCGGTTCAAGCTCGGCGCGGAGGCCGTCTGGGACCACCTCGCAGCGTCGTACAGCGCGGAGCTCCTGTTGAACCTCTCGGACGACGAGGTCGAGACGCTCCGTTCGCGGCAGGACCTCGACGAGGACCAGCACGTCCGCGCGGACTTCGAGATGCTCGAGAAGAAGTCGATCGCGATCACGGGCACGAGCGAGGAGATCGCCGACGAGATCGCGGCGATCAAGGAGGACGTCGGCTTCACCGACCTCAACCTCGTCGGCTACTTCGAGGCCGCGGGCATGACCGGCGAGGAGGCCGACACCCAGCTCAGAGCGTTCGCCGAAGAGGTGAAGCCGTACCTCGAAGAGGAGTTCCCCGGCGCATGAGCGGACGACCGGGAGCGACGAGAGCGACGAGAACGACGGGAAGCGGTCGACCGAAATCACTGACCGTGAGGGTGTACTGAGTGCGCTTCAGCGCGAGTCTCGCCAACGACCACACGCCCGCGGAGATCGTCGAGGCAGCGACGTACCTCGACGGCGACCGGACGTACGAGAACCTCTTCGTCGGCGACGAGCGGCTCCAGCGGAACACGTACGCGCTGCTGTCGCTGGCGGCGGCCAACACCGATCGCATCGGGCTCGGGACGGGCGTGACGAACCCCTACACGCGCCACCCGGCGATGACCGCGGCCGCCGTCGCGACGGTCGACGAACTCTCCGGCGGTCGCGCGAAACTGGGCCTCGGCGCGGGGTCGCCGATCGTGCTCGACCCGCTGTCGTACGACCAGTCCGACCCGCTCGGGACGCTCCGCGACGCGGTGAAGGTGATCCGGCCGCTGCTGCGCGGCGAGCGGGCGACGCTCGACCGCGACGAGTTCGGCATCGACGACGCCGCCATCGACTGTGCGACCGACCGCGACGTCCCGATCTACGTCGCCGGGCGTGGCCCGAGCATCCTCGGGCTGGGCGGCTACCGCGGCGACGGCGTCTTCGCCGGCGCGGGCTGTGCGTCGGTCGACGGGATGGCGTACGCCCGCGAGAAGATCCGGCGGGGGGCCGAGAAGGCGGGCCGAGACCTCGACGACGTCGACGTGGTCTGCTGGGCGTTCTGCTCCGTCGCCGACGACCGCGAGGCGGCCCTCGATGGGGTCACCCCGCTGGTGGCGAAGATCGTCGAGAAGGCACCTCTCAAGGCGCTGGAGGCGATCGGTCTCGACCCCGACGCCGCCCGGCGCGTCAAGGAGCTCGACGACGTGTCGACGCTCTCGACGACGGCGCTCACCGAACACGTCCCGCGCCCGGTCGTCGAACAGTTCGCCGTCGCCGGCACGCCGGCCGACTGTACCGCACACCTCCAGCGCCTCGCCGACAGCGGCGTCGACCACGTCGGCCTCCTCGCGTTCGACAACGACGAGCGCCCGGCGCTGGGGAGCCTGAAAGCGGTCTCGGAGTCGGTCGTTCCCGACCTCGACTGCGACGGCGACGCCTGAACTGAACTGAGCTGAATCGGCGCTGAACCGTCTTCTTCGATCCCGGCGACCTATCGACGCTACTCGGTCGTCGCGACCATCACCAGCTCGATCGTCGCGCCAGCGGGGAGGGCGCGGACCTCGACCACGTCGCGGGCGGGTGGCGGTCCCTCGAAGTATTCGGCGTACGCCTCGTCCATCGCCGCGAACTCGTCGACGTCTGTGAAGTACGCCGTCGTCTTCACGACGTTCTCGAACCCCGTCCCGGCGGCCGTGAGGATGCTCTCGAGGTTCTCCATGATCTGATGGGTGCGCGCGGCGACGCTCCCCTCGACGAGTTCCCCGTCGGGCGTGACGTGGACCTGTCCGGCGGTGAAGACGAAGCCGTTGGCCTCGACGGCGTGCGAGTACGCTTCCTCCTCGGGCGGTGCTGCGTCCGACGAAACTGCGCGTTGCATACACACCGAGACTCGCCCGTCGTTTGATAAACGTTTGGGTCCGTTCGGTCGCTCTCTCGTCGTCCGTCCACCGAAGCCGACGAGAGCGGTCGTTCGTCCACCAACGATTGCATCGAGGTGTAGGTTTTAGTGGTGGTAGTGTGAGTGAACTCCATGGTAGACAGACCCGACGGTGCGTTCCTCGACACGGGGATCGCATCGTTCATGAACACGGAGACGGTCGATCCGTACGCCGACCCGCTCGAGGACGTCGACGTCGGGATCGTCGGCTTCCCGTTCGACAGCACCTGTATCAGTCGGTCTGGGACGAACGTGGGCCCCCGAGCGATCCGCGACGCGAGCGCACAGACCCGCACGTACCACTTCGAGTACGACACCGACCTCGCCGACCACTACCGCGTGGCCGACTGCGGCGACGTCCCGACGGTGCCGGGCGACTCGGAGACGAGCCTCGCGAACGGGACGGAACTGCTCTCGATGCTCGTGGAGACTGGGACGATGCCCGTCCTCCTCGGCGGCGACCACAGCGTGACGGTCGCCGGCATCCGCGCGCTGGCCGAACACGCCGACGACCCCGGACTAGTGCTCGTCGACACCCACTTCGACACGGCCGACGACGTCGCCGGCCAGCGGTACAACCACTGCTGTCCGATCGCCCGCGCGGTCGACGAGGCCGGCGTCGATCCCGAGAACGTGAGCATCATCGGGGTCACGGCCCCCACGAACCCGCGGTTCGAGATGGAGACGGCTATCGACCAGGGGATGAACCTCTACACGCTCGACGAGGTCATCACGCGGGGTGCGCCGACGGTCGCCCGCGAGGCCGCCGACGCCGCGAGCGCGGGGACCGACGCGCTGTACCTCACGCTCGACATCGACGTGCTCGACGCGGGCGCGGCCCCGGGGACGGGCGTCCCCACCAACGGTGGGATGCTCGCCCGGGAGTTCCTCCAGGTGATCGGCGAGGTCGCCGCCCACGGCATCGACGCCCTCGACGTGGTCGAGGTGTCGCCGGGGATCGACCCCGCCGGGGTCACCGCACGGATGGCGACGCGGGCGGTGGTCGACGCGCTGGCCGCCAACGCGGTCGGCGAGTCGCACGCGCCAGGGACGGGGACGGCGGCGACCGCCAACTGCCGGCGGTCGAGGGAGTGAGCCGCGTGACCGAACTCCCGCCGAACGTGAGCGCCCCCGGCCGCGAACAGCTCCGAGAACTGGCCGACGACCTCCACCTCGATCTGAGCGACGAGGAGCTCGACGACTACCTCGAACTCGCACGCGGGTCGATGGGGGTCTACGAGCGGCTCGACGAGCTCCAGCCGCCGAGCCGCGAGCGCCGACACGGGAGCCGCGATCCCGGCTACCGGCCCGGTCCCGACGAGGACCCGCTGAACGCCCACCTCAGACTGTGCCGCGTCGAGGGTGCCGACGACGGCCCGCTGGCAGGGTACGACGTCGGCGTCAAGGACAACGTCGCCGTCGCGGGCGTCGAGATGACGTGCGCCTCGAAGGTGCTCGAGGGGTACGTGCCTTCGCACGACGCCATCGCCGTCGAGCGGGTGCTCGACGCGGGTGCGACGATCACCTCGAAGAACAACCTCGACGAGATGGCAGTGTCTGGTAGCGGCGAGATGTCCGCCTTCGGTCCCGTGCGCAACCCACACGACCCGGACTACCTCGCCGGAGGGTCGTCGGGGGGAAGCGCCGTCGCCATCGTCACGGGCGACGTCGACGTCGCCCTCGGCACCGATCAGGCGGGCTCGCTGCGGCTGCCAGCCGCGATGTGCGGCTGCGTCGGCTTCAAGCCGACCCACGGGCTGGTGCCGTACACCGGTGCGGTCCAGCAGGGGCACTCGTGGGACCACGTCGGCCCCATGGCCGCGTCGGTCGAAGACGCCGCACGCGTGCTCGAAGTGATCGCGGGACCCGACCCGCTCGATCCTCGATGCGGGACCGCCGAACCGGACGCGTACACGGCCGCGGCGGACGGGGCGGCGGGAGCCGAGGATCTCACCGTCGGCGTGCTCGCCGAGGGGTTCGGCTCGGGCCACGAGGACCCCGGCGTCGAAGAGGCGTGCGAGGCCGCCCTCGACGACCTCGCCGACGCGGGGGCGACGCTGACCGAGGTCTCCGCGCCGCTCCACGAGGACGGCACCGTCGTCGGCCTCGGCGTCCAGGTGGAGGACGCCGCCGCGATGTGGCAGTCCGAGGGCGTCGGCCACTTCGTCGGCGGCGGGTACGACGAGTCGTTCCGCGCGGCGTTCGCGGCGGCCCGGCGGAGCCGCGCCGACGACTTCGCGCCGACGGTGAAGAACATCATGCTGACCGGGGCGTTCATGCGCGACCACCACCACGGTCGCTACCACGCGCGGGCGCAGAACCTCGTGCGCCGGCTCGCGGCCGACTACGCCGACGCGTTCGAGACGGTCGACGTGCTGGCGATGCCGACGACGCCGCTGACGGCGTTCGAGCTGGTCGAGGAGCTCTCGCGCGTCGAGATCGTCCGCCGGTCGCAGGGGAAGGCGGGGCGCACCCGGAACACGATGCCGTTCAACATGACGGGCCACCCCGCCATCTCCGTGCCCTGTGGTACCGCCGAGGGGCTGCCGGTCGGGCTGATGTTCGTCGCCCCACACCACGAGGAAACGCGGCTGGTTCGCGCGGGGACGGCGCTGGAGGCCGTCGCCGGCTACGAGGCCGCCGTGGAGGAGGTGGCCTGATGGCACCGCGCCCACCCACCGAGGACGACATCCGCGACCTGGGCGACCAGCTCCACCTCGACCTCTCGCCCGCGGAGGTGGCCGACTTCACCGAACTGGTGACCGACGGGCTCGCGTCGTACGAGACGGTGCGGGAACTCGGCCGGGTGAGCCGACCGACGACGACGCGCGAGCGCGGTCCGGGCCACCGCGTCCGCGAGGGCGATCCGCTGAACGCGTGGATCACGGCCTGTACGGTCCAGGGAGCCGACGACGGCCCGCTGGCTGGCTGGGACGTAGCGGTGAAGGACAACGTCGCGGTCGCGGGCGTCGAGATGACCTGCGGCTCGCAGGTCGTCGAGGGGTACGTCCCGAACCACGACGCGACGGTCGTCGACCGGCTCTTAGACGCCGGGGCGACCGTGATCGGCAAGACGAACATGGACGACATGGCCTTCACCGGCAACGGCCACTCCTCGGCGTTCGGGCCGACGCTCAATCCGCACGACCCGGCGTACCTGTCCGGCGGGTCCTCCGGAGGGAGTGCCATCGCGGTCGCCACGGGTGAGGCCGACGTCGCGGTCGGAGCGGACCAGGGTGGGTCGATCCGCGTGCCGGCCGCGTGGTGCGGCGTCGTCGGGCACAAGCCGACCCACGGGCTGGTGCCGTACACGGGCATCGTCGGCATCGAGAACACCATCGACCACGTCGGTCCACTGGCTCCGGACGTCGAGACGGCCGCGAAGACTCTCGGCGTGATGGCCGGGAAAGACCCCGACGACCCCCGACAGCCGGAGACGGTGCCGGTGGCCGACTACGCGGACGAGCTCACGGGCGACCCCACCGACCTCGCCGTCGCCGTGCTGGAGGAGGGATTCACGCGGCCCGAGGCCGACGACGACGTGAACGACGCCGTGCGCGGGACGCTCGACGCGCTGGCGGACGCGGGGGCGACCGTCGACGAGGTGGCGTTCCCGTGGCACGACGACGCGGTCGACGTCTACTCCGTGGCGCTCGCGGAGGCGACGTACGCCGCGATGACCGGCGAGGGGCTCGGCCACAACTGGAAGGGGTGGTACAACACCCAGTGGGCCGACGCGTTCGGGAAGTTCCGGCGCGAACAGGGCGGCGACCTCCCGCCGAGCGTCAAGTACACGCTCCTCCTGGGGGCGTACACGAGCGAGGCGTACCACTCGACGTACTACGCGGAGGCGATGAACCTCCGGACGGAGCTCACGGCGGCGTACGACGACCTCCTCGCGGAGTACGACCTGCTCGCGATGCCGACGACGCCGCAGCTCCCCCACGAGTGGGTGCCGGATCAGGACCGGTTCGCGTTCCTCGACGACGCCTGGGGGAGCCTCGCCAACTGCTCACCGTTCAACGCGACGGGGCACCCCGCGCTGTCGGTGCCCGCCGGCACGGTCGACGGACTGCCCGTCGGCGTCATGTTCGTCGGTGCGGCGTTCGACGACGCGACGGTGCTCGACGCGGGGCGGGCCGTCGAGACGCTGACGGACGACTGAGCCATCGAACGACGGAGAGGTTCGTACACGGACTCACCGACAGACCGACCCTCGACCCGCTCGGTCGGCACGGACGGCCGCTCTCGACACGGGTCCGGCGACCGCTCTCGACACGGGTCCGGCGACTGCTCCCGACACGGGTCTGGCGACTGTTCCCGACACGAACCGAACTGCCATGTCACCGACCACCACACTTATCGAGTCGGAGCGTCTCCACCCTCGCATGGAGCCGTTGTTCGCACCCTGGCGGATGGCCTGGGTGTCGCAGACGGACGAACAGCCGACGGTGAACGACTGCGTGTTCTGCGAGGTCCCGGCGGCACGGGAGGACCGGGAGAACCGCGTTCTGCTCCGGGGCGAGCGGGCCTACGTCCTCCTCAACCGCTCGCCGTACATGACGGGGCACGTGATGATCCTCCCGTACGAACACACGGAGGAGTACCAGTCGCTCCCCGACGAGACGGTCCGCGAGGTGAGCCACCTCCAGCAGCGGTCGCTCCGGGCGCTCGAGGCGGCGCTGTCGCCAGACGGCTTCAACGTCGGAATGAACCTCGGGACGGCCGGCGGGGCCTCCGTCGCCGACCACCTCCACGTCCACGTCGTGCCGCGGTGGGACGACGACGTGAGCTTCATGCAGATGACGGGGGAGACGAGCGTCATCGTGGAGGCGCTCGACGAGACGTACGAGCGGCTCCGGACGGCGTTCGCGGACCTCGACGGTGTCAGGGAACGGACGCCGGAGGCGGCGCTCGAAGTCGACGCGAGCGCCTGACCACACCCGGAGTGGACGAAGAGCAGGGGCCGAGTCCTCGCCAGCGCCGAACCCGACCGCACCCCGTCGTACCGTCCTGTCCGTTACTCCAGCACCTCGAGTCGGACCTCGCTCCCGTCGGTGAGTTCCAGCGAGGTTCGGAGCTTCGTCGGGGCGATGACCTCCAGCAGGTCCGGGTCGTGGTGGGTCCGGTCCGGGACGAGGACGTGCGCGGGACCCTCCGTCAGGCCGTCCGCCTCGACGACGACCGGGTAACACGTCGCCGACCCGTACGTCCGTTCGTCGTCCGACCAGGCGTCGATGGCGACGGCGGTGGCCGTCGCGAGTCGATCACGCTCGCGGGCACTCCGTTCGTCGAGTCTGACGTTGAGCGTCCCGGGGTACGGTACGTATCCGAGCCGTTCCTCGAACTGCTCGACGTAGCCGGGGAGCGAGATGTAGTGCTGGCCCTCACCCATCCCGTCTTCCACCACGCCCTCGAACGCGAGACCGGACCGCTCGCCGAAGAGTCGCCGGTACTGGTCGTACTCGCGTGCGAGGAGGCGACGACCGCTGGCGGTGACGTGGACGTGCTGGTCCGTCCCGCCGGCGGCGCGAGCAACGTAGTCGCGGTCGGCGAGGTCACGGAGGTGGGCGCGGGCGGTCGCCGTCGAGAGGTCGAGTCTGTCGCCCAGTTCAGTGGCCGACACGGCGGTGTGGCCGTCGAACCCGGCGACGAGTGCGAGCTGTTTCAGCGTCGCGAGGCGTTCGGCGTCGATATCTGTCGAGTGTGTGGTTGTCACGGTCATCTGTCTGATGGGGCGGGCTGTCGCCACGCTACTCACACGGGTCGCTCGCTTTCGGTGGTCGCTTCGATAGTCGTCGACCGAACACATAAATCTACCCCGAGCGAGACGGACGGGCGGTGCGTCTCGGAACGGACCTCGCGTGAGAAGTGGACGAACGGCGAGTCACCCGTCCGATTCAGACAGGAGTTTGAGTTCGATCTCGTTGGTCGCGGCGAGGATCTGGTCCGGGATCTCCGAGCGGTAGCGCTCGCCACGGAGCCGTTTCGCGGGAGCGGTGACGCTGATCGCGCCGACGACCGCGCCGGCGTGGTGGACCGGTGCACCCACGGATCGGAGGCCGCGCGTGGTCTCCTCGTCGTTGTACGCGACCCCCTCGTCGCGGACGCGGTCGAGCTCGGCGAACAGCTCGTCGAGGTCGGTGATCGTCCGTTCCGTCTGTGCCGGGAGCCCGTGGCGGTCGACGATCTCCCGGACACGTTCCTCGGGGAGGTGGGCCAGAATCGCCTTGCCCGCCGCGAGGTGGTGCATGTGGCTCCGCTCGCCGAGCCAGGTTCCGACGGTGAGTGCGCGGTCGCCGGCAGCCTTGTTCAGATCGACCACCCGTCCGTGTTCCTCGACGGTGAACCACGCCATCTCCGTGGTCTCCTCGGCCAGCCAGTCGAGCGTCGGCTGGACGAGCCGCGACGCCGGACTCCGGTTCTTCGCGTACATCCCGTGTCCGAGAAAGCGGAGTCCGAGGTCGTAGACGCCGTCGTGTTCGACCAGATACTCCCGGGCCTCGAGCGTAGCCAGGTAGTCGTGTGCCGTGCTCGTCGCCAGTGACAGTTCGTCGGCCAGCTCCGCCGTCGTCGCACCCTCGAGCCGCCGGACCGTTTCGATTACTTCGAAAGTCCTGTCGGCCGTCTTTACCCGCCGTTTCGGCCCGTCTACGGTCGGCATGTTCGCAGATTTTCGTACTCCTACTTAACAGTTGTTCTCGTTCGGCCCTGACAACGGTGTTTGTTTCACGCTCGTGGTTCGGAATGATAGAATCGATCGATCGTGATGACCGCAGCGCCGACGACCGGGGGCGAAGACACCCGGATCACGAGGTCGGCTTCGATCAGACGGGGACCACCCCAGCCGATCGACCCGTGTCGAGAACCCCTCGTTCCGCCCCACAGCCACCGCGTCCGGGGGATTGCCGGGCGGTTCGGCATGGCTTCGAAATCCACGTCGAATGGGAACGATGCACACGGTCGATTCGGAGAACTCGAAATCCGTCGTGCCTCCGCACTCGACCCGTCGGAGGACGAGAAGGCATTACAGGTGTACAGCTGTAACACGGTGTCCGGACGAGCAGTCCGAACCCGGACACGTCGACTGCCGCGAAGACGGGCAACCGTCGTCGTATAAATAGTATCACTTGGACGTTTTCTCAGCGAGGACGGCCGCGATCGGACGGACTCGTCGACGACGAATTCGACGACGGAGCGACGCTCGTCCCTGACTCGTTCGGCGTGATCCGGACGGATCAGTGGGACGAAACCGGACGTCGGCCAGGTGTCGTCGTCGGCCGTTCTATCGGGAGAAGGTCACGCTAACCCGACGCGAGGAGAGAGACGGCTCGAGGCTCAGAATAGACGGTCCAACGCGTTCTCGACGTCTCGAGCCTGGGTACTGGATCGGTTTCGTACACGCTCACCGGAGAGGTCGATCGGGCACGGACCCGCTCGACGACCGCCGTCGGTCGCCGGACGTCGACGCCCAGAAACGGTGAGACGGTCGACGAGCGAGTACAGGTGCGGTCCGCCGACCTGAAGGGCTCGACTCGGGTGAGCTGACCGTCAAATTTATCCAGATACATATAATCAATTCGTCACAGGAACTGGTCTGTCACGAACCGCGTAGTCGTACGCGTTCGCGTCCGTCTTCTCGCTCGGCGAGACAGTCCGGACGGGCCACGAATAAGGTAATGCAGTGACACGACGTCGTTCCGGACGAGATGAGCACGGTCGATCGAACACCGACGACGGGAGAGGCGGGGACACCGGTTCCCGAACCGAACACCGACACGAACGTCGAGGTGCCGGTCGTCCATCCGGCGCGCGCCTACGTCGGGAAACAGTTCACGAATCGAGTCGCGTACGCCAGGCTCCGTGCCGAACTCGCCACGGCTCGGCCGGAGTTCGAACTGGTCGCCGAACGGTCCGGCTCTGTCGCCGAGTCCTGGGCTCGCCACGGCCGCACCCTGCTGGACGCGGCAGAGGCGAAGCTACGGATGGGCGCGATCGGGGAGGCCTGGCGACACCTCCACACGGCGAGACGGCTCGAACTGTACGGGCTGGAAAAGCTCGACGACGCACGCGGCGCGGACGGTGACAGGAGACGTCGGTCCGAACTCCAACTCCGTGCCGCCGTGGTCCGCGAGGAGGCGCTCGACGCACTCGGTGGGTGGCGGCGGCGGGCCGTCGTCGACCTCCTCTGCGACGGGGACGAGAAGCTCAGGCCCGATCTCGGTGCCGCGGAGATCGAAGCGGCGATGGCGATCCTCCACGAGCAGTACGAGAACGTCCACATGGCCCGGACCGAACGACAGCACCAGTTCAATCAGCTCGTCCTGATGGGCGCGTTCTCCGGGCTGGTGTTGCTCGTCCTCACGTTCCTCGACTGGTGGTGGGATCCCGTCCCTACGACTCGGCTCACCGGGCGGCTGGCAGCGTTTCTCGTGACGCCGTTCGGGGCGGGCGACGTCGACACCACCGCTCCGGGACTCGCGATCTACATGACCGTCGCCGGGGTGATGGGCGCGTCGCTGTTCGGCATCCGATCGCTCCGGAACCGCTCGCTCTCGACGAAGGTCCCACAGCAGGTCAACCTCATCACCGTCACCAGCGCCCGCGGCGTGATCGGGGCGGTGTCGGCGCTGTTGTTCTACTTCGTCCTCCAGACGTCGCTGCTGGACGGCGGCGTGGTACTGGCCGAAGGCGCGATCACCGCGCCGATGATGGTCGTCGTGGGGTTCGCCGCCGGCTACACCGAACGACTGGCTCCGAGCGTGGTCGCGAAGATCTCGTCGATCACCGAGGCCGGCGGTGCGGCCGACCCGGACGCCCGCCCGAACGAGAAGCGGGGTGTCTGAACGAGGACGAACGTCGCGGACGAGATCACCGAACGTCTACCAGCGGCGTTCGAGCGTGCGCCGGCGACATTCGAGCGTGCGTCGGCGACAGCCGACAGTGGCGGACGCCGGTAACAACCGACAGGGGCGGGCGCGACGCCGAACGCGAACGACGGACCGGCGACCGCAACGAGCGCGGCCGGCGACCGCCACGACGCCGAGCGATCGGTCCGAACCGTCCTCGTCGAACACGTGTTGGCTGAGATAGACTTTTGCCGTCGGGGAGTAAACTCCCGGTGAAGGAGAACGCGATGCGAAGTGTGACGAGAGACAGGACCGGCGACCCGTCGACCGAACGACGGTGGCCGGGCGAGGAGTGGTGGACCGCCGAGCACCGCGACGACGGGCGCGCGGTCGGTGCGTCGTCCCGTGGAGCGGCGTGACCGATGTCGGGTCACTCGGCGATCGCGGACGTGGGCGAGACGATCGTGGAGATGCTCCGCGACCGGCTGGAAGCGCTCGACTCCCCCGTCGTCGCCCGCGACGAGGTCGCGCTAGCCTCGCCGGCCGACATCGGTGAGGGAGCGGGCACCACCCCGCGGCTCACGCTCTACCTCTACCGCGTGCAGGAGAACGAACACCTGAAGAACGCGGAGCGGCAGGCGATCACACCCGACACCCGACGGGACCCACCGCTCGCGCTCGACCTCTACTACCTGCTCACCGCCCACCCGTCGGGGACCGGCAGCGGGAACGGAGGCGTCGATCGGTCGGCGGAACAACACATCGTGCTCGGGCGTGCCATGCAGGTGATGCACGACAACGCCGTGCTCGACGGCTCCGCGTTGCGCGGGACGCTGGCCGAAGAGGTCAGGATCTCGCTGTACCCCGAGGTGACGAACGACGTCGTCGGGATCTGGAGCACGTTCGCGGACCGACCGTACCGTCCGTCGGTGGCCTACCTCGTCAGCCCGGTCCTCATCGAGTCGACCGCGACGGCGTCGACCCAGCGCGTCGTGGAGACGCGGACGGACTACTACACGGCGGGAACCGACGGACAGGAGTGAACACGATGACGCCGACGTACACGAGGACGGGGGGAGAACCGCGGGCGGAGACGGGGATGGAGACGAAGACGGAGACGGAGATGGGGACGGGGACGAAGACGGTGGCGGAGAGAGGGACAGGGGCGAAGACGGGGGCACAGCTCCGATGAGCGAGCGGGAGTGGGTCGCCGTCGACAGCCGCGAACGGACGCTATCGCTGGCAGTGATGCCGGTCGACGCCGTCACCGGCGGTCGTCCGATCGAGCCACCCCGGGTCGTCATCGAGGAGGTCGACGCCGACCCGGTCGGGACGCGGTCGGGGTACCACCTCTTTCTCGACCTCCCCGCGACGCCCGACACGGTCACCGTCGTCGTCGACGGAGGATCGCGCTACCTCGACGCGGAACGCGTCGTCGATCGGTCGGCACTGGATCGACTCGACCCGTCGGTGACGGTCGCGCTCGACCCGGCTCCGGCGTATCCGTTCGCGCCGAGAGCGACGCTGCTCCGCGGGAAGGTCACGAACCGGGACGACGAGGGCGTCGAGGGCGTCGCGCTCTCGCTCCGCCACACCGACGTCTCGACGGTGTCGACGACCGGCGGCGACTACGTGCTGTGGCTCGGCGACCTCGTCCGCGAGAGCGTCGAAACCGTTGGAGACCGTCGGCTCGTCCGGGTCAACAACCAGCCCCCGCGACTCGTCGCCGAACACGACGACTACCGCCGAACGGTCGTCACCCAGGAGGTCGAGGAGGCGACGACGACGGTCCGGGACGTGGAGCTACGACCACCCGGTGGGCCGTAGGGCGTGGACGCGAACGGGCCGACACCACGGCCGACATTGTGGTCGGCCGGTCCGTCTGAAATTCATTCATTAGCAAAAATTTATTTGAGTGTACACGACAATGAGGTCACATGACACTGTTGGGTAGGTGGCAGTAGATGCCCGAATACCGATCGCCAGGCGTGTACATCGAGGAGGTCGCGACGGGGGCGGTTCCTATTCAGGGAGTAGGAACGAGCACAGCGGGGTTCCTCGGGTTGACCGAACGGGGCCCGACGACGCCGGAGCTCGTCACGAGCTTCGCCGAGTTCAGACGGACCTACGGCGCGGCCGCCGAGTGGACCTACGGGGAGGGTGACGACGCCGTCGAGGAGTCGTCGTTCCTCGTGTACGCCATCGACGGCTTCTTCAAGAACGGCGGGGGCCGCTGTTACGTCGCCCGGATCGTGGCGAGAGACGCCACGGCCGCCAGCACGACGCTCGACGAGGCCGTCACCGTGACGGCCATCGGCGAGGGGCTCTGGGGGAACGACGTGACCGTCGACGTCGGGACGGGGACGCTCTCGACCGACCTGTTCAGCCTGACGTTCCACTACGGGGAGTACGAGGAGACGTACGGCGACCTCTCGAGCGACCCCACCGACGGCAACTACTACGAGAAGGTCGTCAACGGCAGTTCGACGCTCGTCGAGCTGTCGCGGGCCGGCGAGGGGACGCCCGCGGTCGCCAGCGGCGTCGCGCTCGAAGGCGGGGCGGCCGGGGCCGAAACCGTCGGGCTCGACGACTTCCAGGGCCGCGACACGCCGGGAGACCGCACCGGCCTGGCCGCGTTCGAGGAGATCGACGACATCCAGATCGTCTGCGCACCGGACGAGGTCAACACGACCGACTACGCGGGACTGACAGGCGAACTCCGGACCCACTGCGAGAACATGGGCGACCGGTTCGCGGTCCTGCAGGGCGAGCGGAGCGTCGACATCGACGGGCTCCGCCCCCCGGTCGATTCGGACTACGCGGCGTACTACGTCCCCTGGATCAGGGTCATCGATCCCGAGACGAACGCCCCAGTGCTCGTCCCGCCCGGTGGCCACGTCGCGGGGATCTACGCCCGGAGCGACACGGAGCGGGGCGTCCACAAGGCACCGGCGAACGAGATCGTCCGCGGTGCGCAGGAGCTCCAGCTCAACATCACGAAAGAGGAGCAGGAGGGGCTCAACCCGGTCGGCGTCAACGTCATCCGGAGCTTCCCGGGTCGCGGCATCCGCGTCTGGGGTGCCCGGACGACGTCGAGCGACGCCCTCTGGAAGTACCTGAACGTGCGCCGGCTCTTCCTCTACGTCGAGGAGTCGATCGAGGAGGGGACGCAGTGGGCCGTCTTCGAGCCGAACGACCAGCGGCTCTGGGCGCGCGTCCGTCAGTCCGTCAGCAACTTCCTGACGTCGGTCTGGCGGGACGGCGCGCTGATGGGGACGACGCCCGAGGAGGCGTTCTACGTCACTTGCGACCGCACCACGATGACGCAGGACGACATCGACAACGGGCGGCTGATCGTCGAGGTCGGGATCGCGCCGGTCAAACCCGCGGAGTTCGTCATCTTCCGCATCACCCAGACCGCCGGAGGCTCCGAATGAGCGACGCCGACGCCGGGGCGACGACGAAGCGACCACGACCGACGACGGGGCGGTCACGAACGACGACGGACACCGACATGGAGGACAGGTAGATGCCGGACAGACACGGGCCGTACCGCAACTTCAGATATCTGCTCGAGATCGACGGGATCGCACAGGCGGGGTTCAGCGAGGCGACGATCCCGGAGGCGTCGACCGAGCCGATCGAGTACCGCGAAGGGAACGAAGCGCCGACGGTCAGGAAGCTGTCGAGCCTCAACGCCTACGGGAACGTGACGTTACAGTGGGGCGTCACCACCGACTCGATGGCGCTGTACGAGTGGTGGACGCTGGTCGAACAGGGGAAGGTCGACGAGGCCAGACGGAGCGTCGCCGTGATCGTGCTCGACGAGGAGGGTGAACCGGGTGCCCGGTGGCAGTTCCGCAACGCGTGGCCACAGCAGTACGACGCGCCGGATCTCAGCGCCACCGCCAACGAGGTGGCGATCGAGAGCCTGGAGATCGTCCACGAGGGCATGGAACGGGCCGAGTAGATGAGCGGGTCCGCGCTCCAGACCGAGTTCGAGTTCACCCTCCCCCAGGGGTACGCCGACGAGGAGGGGACTCTCCACCGCGAGGGGACGATGCGGCTCGCCACCGCGGCCGACGAGATCAAACCACTCACCGACCCACGGGTCAGATCGAACGGCTCGTACCTGACGGTGATCCTGCTCGCGCGGGTGATCACCAGACTGGGCACGATCGAGGAGGTGACGCCACACCACGTCGAGAACCTGTTCGTCTCGGATCTGGCGTACCTGCAGGACCTCTACGAGCGAGTGAACGCACGGGGGGCAGACACCGTCGACGCCGTCTGTCCCGAGTGTGGCGAGGGGTTCGAGGTCGAGATCCGGTCGACGTTCGAGCGGGAACCGGAGGAGGTGGAGGCGGGAAACCCGTGAGTTCGCCCTCGTCCCAGCCCCCGATCGAGGGATATCCGCTGGACCGGCTGTACGAGGAGGTCGCCTTCGTCGCGTACCACTTCAACTGGTCACACGACGAAGTGCTCGCCCTGCCGCACTGGGAACGCCGGCGCTGGTGCGAGGAGATCAGCGCGATCAACGAACGGATGTCCGACGACGGCCAGCGGGGACCCTCAGGGTCGAAGCGGTCGCCGCGGTCGCTGGATTCGATCGAACCGGCCGGTGAGCGCTGATGTCGGCGGAACGGACCGACCCCTACCGCGGCTTCCGGTTCCACGTCGAGATCGACGATCTGATCGTCGGGGGGTTTTCCGAGGTCTCGGGCCTGGAGGTCGAGGTGAGGACCGAGGAGTACGAGGAGGGCGGCGTCAACGGGTTCGTCCACAAACTCCCGACCCGCGTGCAGCACCCGAACCTGGTGCTCGAGCGGGGACTGACCGACTCGACCGTCTTCTGGGACTGGATCGAGGCCACGACGTCGCCGCCGGTGACGCGCCGGAACGTCCGGGTGCTGGTGCTGGACTCGCTGGGACAGGAGACCTGGGGATGGGAGTGTCGGGAGGCCTTGCCGGTGCAGTGGAGCGGTCCGACCCTCCAGGCCGACCAGGGGACGGTCGCGCTCGAATCGCTCGAACTGGTCCACCGAGGAATCAGCAGAATGAGGCCACCGTGACCCGAGACACGCGCTCCTCTCGCCGCGAATGACGCCGTACGCCGACAGCCGTGACCACCTCCGAGACGAACTCGCCCGCCTCGACCTCCTGCTCAGACTCCGACTCGAGGAGTGGTGGGAGGAGAACGACCGGCTCGACGAGTTCCGCGGGCTGTACGTCTCCGACGAGGCGGTCGATCGGCTCCTGCAGACGGCGTCTCCCGGCGCGTCCGGCGACGAGGCGGGACGCGAGCGGCGGCGTGACGGACACCAGTCCGGCGAACAGCAGGAGCTCCTCGCCCGGATCGAGGAGGCGACACGCCGTCTGCGCGAGCGGCGGGCGCGGACTCCGGCCGAGCGGGGACTGCGGCTCGACCACCTCGCGGCCCGGTTCGCCCTCGACCGTCGCGACCAGGACGCGCTCCTCGTCGCCGTCGCACCCGAACTCGACCGCAAGTACGAGACGATCTACTCGTACCTCCAGGACGACGTGACCCGGACGCGACCGACCGTCGAGTTGATCCGGCAGATCGTCACCCCGACGGCGGCCGACCGACTCGACGCACGGGCGACGTTCGCGCCGCGGTCGCCGCTCCGGCGGTCGGGACTCGTCCGCGTACGCGACGAGGACCGGCCGCTCCTCTCGAGGACGGTGTCGGTCGACGAACGCGTCGTGGCGTTTCTCCTCGGGGACGACGACGTGGATCCCGAACTCGCGGACGTCGCCGAACTGACCACGGCCGACCGCTCGCTGACCGATCTGGTGATCGACACGGAGCGGCGCGAGGCACTCAAGCGGATCGCCGCGAGACGCGAGGAAGGCGGCCCGTTCGTGATCCACCTCCACGGACCACGCGGCGTCGGCAAGGCCGCAGCGGTGGCCGCGCTGTGCGCGATCGACGGGACACCGATCCTGACGGTAGACGCCCGGGCGATCGAGCCGAGCAGGAGTCGAGACACCTTCGTCCGTCTGCGCAGGGAAGCACACCTCCAGGCCGCGGCCCTCTACCTCAGACAGTTCCCGTCGGCGCGACCGGCGGCGACAGCCGAGGACGAGAGCGAGCGGGTGGACCCGGAGCCTGTCGACCCCGACCGCCTTCTGGGGGAGGTCGACGCGTTCGACGGCCCCGTCTTCCTCTCGGGCGAGCGACCGCTCCCGTCGAGACTTCTGGTCGGCGTGGTGCGCCACGACGTCGCGACGCTCCACCTCCCGCGCCCCGACTACGAACACCGGCGGGCGCTGTGGGAGGCCGTCGACGACCTCCCCGACTCGGTCGACACGGCCGCCCTCGCCGCCACGTTCCGGCTCACGGCCGGGGGGATAAGAGACGCCATGGCGGCGGCCCGGATCGACGCGAACGGCGACGACCTCACCGGAGAACACGTCTATCGGGGCTGTCGGGCGCAGACGGCCGGCAACCTCTCGTCGCTGGCCAAGCGTGTCGAGCCGACGTACACGTGGGACGACATCGTCCTGCCAGCCGATCGGCTCGCCCACCTCCGGGAGGTAGCCGCCCATCTCAGACACCGTGGTCGGGTGTACGACGAGTGGGCGTTCGCGCGGAAGTTCAGCCTCGGCAACGGGCTCAACGTGCTCTTCACGGGGGCGTCGGGGACCGGCAAGACGATGGCCGCCGAGGTCGTCGCCAACGACGCCGGCCTCGAACTGTACAAGATCGACCTCTCGACCGTCGTCAGCAAGTACATCGGCGAGACAGAGAAGAACCTGAGCCGGGTGTTCGACGAGGCCGAGACCAGCGACGCGATCCTCTTCTTCGACGAGGCCGACGCCCTGTTCGGCAAGCGAACCGAAGTAAAAGACTCCCACGACCGCTACGCGAACATCGAGGTGAACTACCTGCTCCAGCGGATCGAAGAACACGACGGGACGGTCGTCCTCACCACCAACTTCGCGGGGAACATCGACGACGCGTTCCGCCGTCGCATCCACCACAGTGTCGACTTCCCGGTGCCCGACCGGGCGTCGCGCGAGGCGATCTGGCGGGGGATCTTCCCCGCGGAGACGCCCGTGGGCACACTCGACTACGACTTCCTCGCGGGGCTCGACCTCGTCGGCGGCAACATCAAGAACGTCGCGCTCACCGCGGCGTTCCTCGCGGCCGACGACGACTCCGCGGTGGAGATGGAACACGTCGTCCGGGCCACGAAACGGGAGTTCCAGAAGCTGGGCCGGCTCCTCAAACCCGAGGAGTTCGGCGAGTACCGCGAGTTCGTCGCGTAACGGTACAGGTACCGCGCTGTCGTGTCCCGCCCTCACCGGAGTGGTCGTGGATGGGAGTCATGGTCCTCGAAGAGCGAGTTCCGATCGGCCGCCTCAGGGTGCAGGGGGGACGCCCGGAATCGCGATGGCGACGACCAGTCCGAGGATGCTCGCGGCGGAGCCGACGTCCGAGAGGATGTCGCGGTCGGATTCGTCGGATGGGTCGAAGAAGTACGCCTCTCCCTTCACGAACGTGTCCTCGAGCACGAACCCACCAGGGACACCGCGACACGCCTGGTTCACGCTCGTGTTCGCCTGCGTCGAGCAGCAGTTCCGCTTGGCCGACATGTGTATCTTGACCCACTCCCAGGGGTTGTTCTCTACCTCGTAGATCTCGATACGGTACCGTGCGGCGTCGACGCACTCACAGCTGCTTCCGAACACCTGGGACTGCTTGTTGCTGTTGTACCGATGAGTGATTCGTGTCGCGTTGAAATCGCCGGCGAACGCCCGGACTGTCGTCGTCGGACCGGTCTCGCCGATCGGCGGAGCTTCGACAGTGGAGAGGTCCCGTCCGGGCGGATGCACGCACTCGGCCTTCTGGACCCGTTCGCTCCCCGCGCGCTGCTGGAGCACGTGAGTCAGTTCGTGGGCGATGAGCTGTCTCCCTGCCGGCGTCTCCGGAGCGTACTCCCCCGCGCCGAACACGACGTCGGTGCCGAGCGTGTACGCCCGTGCGTGGATCGCTCGCGCCGACTCGGCCGCGCGCGGGCCGGTGTGGACGCGGACGTCCTCGAAACTCGTCCCGAAGCGCGGCTCGAAGTACGTGCGGACCGACGCCGGAAGGGGACGCCCGCCGCCCGGTGGCGACACGTCCGAGTCCGCCGTTCGCCCGCTACCGACGGCGCGCCGCTGGATCGTGGGAGGAGTCGCAGTGGAGGCGGTCGTCGACGTGACCGACCCCCGCACGACGGCCTTCGAGACCCGCTCGGCCTCGCGCTCGTACCTGTCGTCCGGGCTCCCGATTCGCCGTTTCGCCTGAGCGGCCGTGTCGCCGGCCGTCGTGGATTCGCCCGTGGTCTCTGTCGTGGATCCCAGCTTCTCCTCACAGTCGGGACAGTCGAGCGACTTGCCGGCGCGGTAGCGCGCCCGACACCGAGGACACAGCGAGCCGACCGGGGCCGCCGTGGAGTCGGACGGCTTGCGTCGCTCCCCTCGCCGGCGTGAGGCGGCGTCGACCATCCGTTGAACCGTCCGGTTTCCGAGCTGTCGCTGGACGCGGTGCAGGGGATGGCCGCTGGGAGACGTGCTCGTTCCCGTCTCTCTGGATGCACGTTCGGCGTTCGTCTCACGTCGCCGTTGGTCCGTGCGTCTCCCGGGCGGTCCTCGAGTCGACGGTCGCTCCTCCTCGGCGGTCCGCTGGCCGGCGCGGGCGTTCATGCGCCCGGCCTGCAGAGAACCAGTCGTTGGTGAACCATGCTAACTCGACTCATCAGTCGACGCCGATCGATAATAGCTCTTTCCGCCCGCGGATCCGGTGGTTCGGGAAGTCGACGTGGAGACGGTCCGAGAAGTTAGTGTAGGGAAACTCATAAGTCGCGTCCGGGAGATGTGAGATCAGTTACCAGCGTCGGACCGACAGAGCCGGCGAGCGCGTCTCGCCGGCCACGCGTCGAGCGCCGACGGGAGGTAATCAGTGCCCGAAACAGGCGATCTCCCCGAGCTACCGCGGTTCTCGCGACCGATCGGGCTCACGGGGCACCTCCCCGAACCGGGAGCTGCCACGGTGGGTCCGGCCAGAGCGATCAGTCTGCTCGGGCCCTTCGCCGGCGTGCTCGCGCTCCGCTCCGGCGAGCGGTCCGGAGCCTGGGGAGGGCCTTCTCTCTCGTACCTCGGGCTCCACCCCTGGATCGTTCAGCACGTCACGAACGAGGCCGCAGCCGGCCGGCGAAACGAGACGACCGACGGCGACGAACCCCCCGGTGACTCCGCAGCCGACGAGTCGACGACGGCGGGAGCCGAGCACGTCACGGTCAGAGAGGTTCTTCGGCGCGGCGGCGACCTGACACGGACTGGGCACGCCCACGTCGTCCGGCCTGCTGGGCGGTCATCGTCCGACGCCACGGCCGGGAGCCGCGAGGCGTCCGGGCGGGTGTCGGAGTGGACCGACGCGGGCGAACGAAGCGCCGGACAGTGGCTCGACCGTCGGGGCGGCCGCGCGGGCGTCCCGGGCGGGGGGGTCGATGCACGCGACGCGACAGAGCGGCGTGGGTCGCTCGGTCGGACCGGAGCGAGCGAAGTGGGAGGTGGGAGCGAACCAGCAGGCGGGAACGAAGCGGTCGAGGGAGGTGACGCGGCCGACGACCGCGTCGGTCCGGACGAACGCGAGGCCGCGGCGGTCGGACGGCCGGGCTCGGGCGACGAGGAGCACCCGGGCGGCCGGGAGAGACAGACGGACGAGAGAGCGGTTCGGGCTCGCTGGTCCCCCCGCCGGCGACTCGACCCGCGACCGACGCTGCGCGTGAGAGAACTCACGACGACCACGCCCCGGTCGAGACGACCGTCGCGGCCTCACCGGGGGGCGGACCACGACGCCGACGGCGGGGCGAACGCCGCGAGATCGACCGAGGTCGCCGCCCGTCACGGTCGGTCGAACGCCCCGGCCGGCGAGGTGAGAGCCGACAGCGCGCTTGCCACCACTGCAGGAGCGGACGAGGACCGAGCTCGGACTCACGTAGGAGGCGAATCCCGGGGGGCAGGAGACGAACCTCCACAACCCCGGAGTCGGACGGACGCGACTGAACCACGGCGGCCGACCCGTGGGCCAGCAGCCGCACCCCCGGGCGTGGACCGATCCGACGGTGAGGACCGGAGGGGACGGGACAGCCGGACGGAGCGCTCCCGCGCGACGGAGTCGCTGTCCGTCCGCCGGCCGACCGGACGACGGGCCGACGACGGATCCGAAGTACCGTCGGAGCGACGGATACAACCGGATTCGACGAAGACGGCGAACGCGCCGGCTCGCCGGTCGGAACCCACCGCCGGCGTGCCGACCGATTACCCCCGGTTGGTCGTCGACACGGCGTCGGCCACCCGGGACAGGACGTCGTCCCGAGAGGGATCCTCGTCGCAGAACGAGACGGCGGCACGGAACGGAACGACCGGCCGGCGGGACGACCGGCCAGGTACCGACCGCAGGACGTCGGCGACGGCGCGCGGTCGTCGACCCGGACACCCCGGGGACGCGAACGAGACGCGTGCACCGACCAGCGTCATCCCGGAACGGGGGGTCGAACTCGAGCGGCTCGTCGACCGACTCTACCGGGAACTCGAGCGAAAGAGCCGTATCGAACGGGAACGGATGGGAAGTTGACATGATATTCGACACGAACCCGCGGGCCGGAGACGGGTCGGCGAACAGGAGATGGAACGGACGGGCACGGTCCACCACCCCGATGGGATGGGAGGTCGGTGCCGTGAGGAGAACACCGGAAGCGACACCACGGCGGGTGGCCTGAGATGGGCGCACGAGCCACGGGGTCGAAGCTGCAGGACGCCGTGATACAGGTGCTCGACGCCAGCGGTGACCCGGTCAGCGGCGCGGAGATCCCGGTCGCGTTCAAGCCCACGGACTACAGTCTGACCCGGAGCGTCACGTACGGGAGCCAGAGCCTCCCCGGAAACCGGACGCCCGTGACCCAGTTCGTCAGCGGCGAGGCGGACACGCTGACGATGGAGCTGTTCTTCGACACGTTCGAGACGGGGACCGACGTCAGGGAGCAGACCGACCGGATCGACGGCCTCCTCGCGGTCGACGCCGAACTGCACGCCCCGCCGACCTGCCGGTTCGTCTGGGGGAGCCTCAACTTCCGGTCCGTCGTTGAGTCCGCGAACAAGTCGTTCACGATGTTCCTCGACGACGGGACGCCGGTGCGGGCCCGCGTCGACGTGACGTTCCGGGAGTACGCTCCGCCCGGCGACGAACAGGCGGCCCGGCCGCGGCAGTCGGCCGACCGGACGAAGCGCTGGCGGGTGACGGAGGGCGACACGCTCTGGTCGATCGCCGCGAGCGAGTACGGCGATCCGACGAAGTGGCGGGTCGTCGCGACGGCGAACGGGATCGAGAACCCGCGCACGCTGACGATCGGGGTGGAGTTGACGCTCCCGCCGCTGGGGTCGCCGTGAGCCTCGCGGCGTTCGGGGAGAAGTACCGGGGCTTCTACACCCCCCGGTTCACCGTCGGCGTCGGATCGACGACGTTCACGGAGTCGAGCGGGGTGATCTCCGACCTGTCGGTCGACACGGCCGTCGACAGGGCCGACCGTGCGTCGTTCACGCTGAACTACCCGTTCGACCACGAGACCGGCGAGTTCGACGGCCTGGACTGGACGGCGTTCGAGCCCGGGGTCGACCTCGCCGTGTCGATGGGGTACGCCGACGAACTCGAACCGCTGTTCGTAGGACGGATCCAGTCGGTCGAGCCGACGTTCCCGTCGGGTGAGGGACCGACCGTGAGAGTGAGCGGCTACGGGTTGATCCACGAGATGACGCGCGGCACCAGGTCGCGCTCGTGGGACGACGCGACCGACAGCGACGTCGCGCGCGAGATCGCGTCGGACCACGGCTTCACCGACCTGACGGTCGAGTCGACCGACCTCGAACGGCCGAAGATCATCCAGCAGGGACAGAGCGACTACAGCTTCCTCGAGGGACTGGCCGAGCGGAACTACTTCGAGCTGTTCGCGCGACGGGACGCCTTCGAGTTCGGTCCGCCCAGACAGCGGAGCGAGCCGATCGCCACACTGCGGTACGGCGAGTCGCTCGACTCGTTCTCGCCGACGATCAACCGAGCCGAGCAGGTCGGCACGGTCGTGGTCAGAGGGTGGGATCCGGCGACGCGGGAGCCGATCGTCGGACGCGCGGAGCACGGGGAGTCGTCCGCGGCTGGAACGCGCGTGCTGGAGATCCCCGTCGGCTCGACCGAGGAGGCCAACCGGATCGCCGAGGCCGACCTGAACCGGACGCTCCAGGGCGAAGTCGAGGGGAGCGCCGAGACCGTCGGTCTCCCCGAGATCCAGGCAGGCGAGTGGGTGCGACTCGAGGGCACCGGCGAGCGGTTCACCGGCAACTACTACGTGGAGAGTGCGACCCACACGCTGGGTGCCAGTGGCTACCGGACCACGTTCCAGATCACGGAGACACCGACATGAGCGCCCCGGGCGGGTTCGGACGGACGGGCTCGATCCCCGGCGTCGCCGTGGCGATCGTGACCGACAACGAGGACCCCGAGGGGATGGGCCGGGTGCGGGTGACCTATCCGTGGCGGGACGCCGACGACGAGAGCCACTGGGCGCGGATCGCGACCCCGATGGCGGGCGGCGGGATGGGCGCGTACTTCCTGCCCGAGGTCGACGACGAGGTCCTGGTCGCGTTCGAGAACGGCGACATCCACTACCCGTACGTCGTCGGGAGCCTGTGGAACGGAACGGACGCACCCCCAGCGGACAACGCCGACGGGAAGAACGACGTGCGGCTGATCCGCTCGCGGAGCGGCCACGAGATCGTCCTGAACGACTCCGACAGCGAGGGGAGAGTCGAGATCACGACCGCCGGCGGCCACACGATCGTCCTCGACGACAGCTCGGGGAGCGAGACGGTCGAGATCGCGGACGCGGGTGGCAACGCGATCACGCTCGACACACAGGGCCTGTCGATCACGGGGGCGTCGAAGGTCAGCATCTCGGCCCCGATGCTCGAATTCAAAGGCGACGGCAACGTGAGTGTCGAGGCTTCCGGTATCCTAACACTTAAGGGTTCGTTAGTGAAGATTAACTAAGGTGATCGAGTGCCACCAGCAGCACGCGTGTTAGATCCGACGTCGCACGGAAGCCCACTCGCCGGTGCGGGGAGTCCGACCGTCCTGATCGGCGGGATGCCCGCCTGGCGGGTCGGCGTCGACGTACACGTGTGCCCGCTCGTCACGGGGACCGTCCCACACGTCGGGGGATCGGTCGCCGTGGGGAGCACCAGCGTACTGATCAACAACGTGCCAGCGGCGCGGCAGGGCGACGTCGTCGTCGAGAGCGGACCCCCGAACACGATCGCTGGCGGCTGTCCGAGCGTCCTCATCGGGTGACGCTCGGCCGGAGACGGACGCGGACGCGTCGGCGGGGCGGACGACCCCCGTCGGTCGGTGGCGTTCGACGGCGGACCCGACAGGCTGGAGTACCTACATGCAACGTGATTTCCTCGGAACGGGGTGGAGCTTTCCGGTCGAGCCGGACGCCACGGGCGACGTCGAACTGTCGTCGGGCGAGGCCGACGTCGCGGAGTCGATCTGGATCGTCCTCGGCACGGCCAAGGGCGAGCGGACCATGCGACCCGACTTCGGCTGCGGGATCCACGACTACGTGTTCGCGACGGTCAACACGACGACGCTGAACCTGATCGAGACGAGCGTCCGGGAGGCGCTGATCAGGTGGGAGCCGCGGATCGAGGTGCAGAACGTCGAGATCAGGACCGACGAGATCCGGACGGGGAAGCTCCTCGTCGACATCGACTACCGGATCAGGAACAGCAACACCGAGGCCAACCTGGTGTACCCGTTCTACCTGGAGGAGTGAGTCGGTGGCGAGCAACGAGCCGGTCGTCGACGGGCGGGAGAGCGAGGAACTGCTCGAACGGAGCCGGCGGATCGCGCCGTTCTACACGACCGAGTGGGATCCCGACGCCGAGGACGCCGGGAGCGTCCTCCTCGAGATCGTCTCGCGGATGGCGGCCGACGTGGTCGACCGCCTCGACCGGGTGCCCGAGAAACACCGCGTCTCCTTCTTCGACACCCTCGGCTTCGGCAGGCAGCCGCCACAGCCGTCGCGGGTGCCGCTGGTGGTCCGCGTCGCCGAGAACGTCGGCGAGAACGTGCCGATCCCGGCGGGGACGCAGGCGGTGGCAGAGGCCACGGAGACGACGCCGGAGACGACGTTCGAGGTAGTCCCCGAGGGCGGGTTCGAGGCGACGCCGGCGACGATCGAGCGGGTGTACAGCGTCGATCCGGCTGCCGATCGGATCGTCGAACACTGGACCGCGCTCCAGTCGGGATCGACGAGCGAGCTGTTCGACGGGACGAACCTGCAGGAACACGCGCTCTACCTGGCCCACGGCGATCTCCTCACGCTGAACCCCGGGTCGACGATCCAGGTGACGGTCCGGACGGACGCGAGCGAGGCCGTCCTGTCGACCCTCCTCTGGTCGTACTACGGGACGGGCGGCGACACGGCGCCCGGGGAGGGCTGGCACGAGTTCGAGCACACGTGGCGCGACGACTCCGACGGAACGGGGTCCGTGGTCGAACTCACCCTCCCGGCGACCGGCGAACTCGTCGAGACGACCGTCGACGGGACAGAGAGCCGGTGGCTCCGCGTCGCGACGCCCGCGGTCGTCGACGCCGACGAACTGACCGACCACTTCGGCGTCGCCATCGACGACGTCGCGCTCGGCACCGGCCCGGACCGACTCGATCCCGACGACCTGCTCGCGAACGACGTCCCGCTGCCGACCGACGAGAGCGACGACTTGCTGGTCCCGCTCGGTGAGACGCCGAGGGTCCTCGACGCCTGCTACCTCGGCTCCGCGGAGGCGCTGACGAAGAAGGGGGCGGCGGTCGCGGTGACGTTCGTCGGCGTGCCCGCGGTGGTGTTCGTGGACCAGGAGATCGACGGTCCCACCGTATCGGTCCAGTCCGCGACGCTCCCACACGGTGGGTTCGTCGCGGTCTACGACACGTCGGCGGGCGCGGAGCCGTCCCCGGAGACCCTGCTCGGCGTCACGAGCCACCTCGACGCGGGAACACACGACGACGTCGCGGTGTCGTTGTCCGACCCGACCGACACCGCCGTCGACTGGTCGACGCTCGAGACCGAACGCCGGTTCACCGTACGACTCCACCGCGACACCGACGGGGACGAGGTGTCCGACGCCACCACCGACGGCGACGACGGGAGCGCGCTCGGCGAGCCGTACCGGATCGACGGGGAGGTGGTGTCGGCGACGGCCACGGTGCGTTCCGGTAGCGACGGGCCGGAGCCGACGGTCACGTTCCGGCCCCAGCGCTCCGACGGGACGACCGTCACCGTCGAGACCGTGGTGCTCGCCGAGGCCGGATTCGTCGCCGTCTCCGAGGGCGCGCCGACCGAAGCGACCGAGCCGACGGACGTCGTCGGCGTCTCGACGCCCCTCGACGCGGGGAGCCACCGGGACGTCGAGATCACGCTGTTCGACGTGCCCGGCGGGACGTTCGACCGGTCGACGCTCGCGGCGAGCGAGACGCTGACCGCGCGGCTCCACCGCGACACCGACGGCGACGGCGTCTTCGACTACCTCGCGTCGGAGGGGTCGGAAGACGGACCGTACACCGACGACGCCGGCGACGACGTGGCCGACAGCGCGGTCGTGACCGTCGAGGAACTGCCCGAACCGGGGCTCTCCTGGGAGTACTGGGACGGTGACGCCTGGTCGCGGATCGACGGTCTCGACGACGGGACGGACCGACTGCGGTCCCCCGGACGGGTCGCGTTCACCGTCCCGGACGATCTCGCGCCGACCACGGTCGCCGGTCACGAGGGCCACTGGATCCGCGCCCGCCTGGTGAGCGGCGAGTACGTCCGAGTGACGTACGAGGAGACCGACGACGGCGACCTCCTGACGCGAACGGTCTCGGGCGAGCCACCGCGCTTCGGGCACGTCTCGCTGCGCTACGAGCAACGGACGCCGCCACGACACCTCCGGACGCACAACAACCTGGCCTGGGTCGATCCGCAACCAGGCGGATCGCCGGGTGAGGGGACGGGGGGCGACGGGACGGGGAGTGGAGCCACCACGGGTACCGACGGTATCGGTCGGCTCACCCCGTTCGTCCGGCTCCCCGACCGGACACAGGCGCTCTACGTCGGGACGGACCGCCCGCTCGAGGACGGACCGATCACGCTGCTGGTCACGCGAACCGACGTCGAGTACGCCGACGGCTTCCACCCGCGGATCCGGTGGGAGTACCGCACCGCCGACGCCGGAGGCGCGGGGGAAGCGGCGACCGACGAGTGGCTTCGGCTCGACGCGCAGGACGGCACGGAGGGCCTGACCGAGCGGGGGATCGTGCGGCTGGTCTTCCCCGAGGCGACCCCCGCGACGACGCTGTTCGATCACGACGCACACTGGATCCGCGCCCGGGTGACCGGCACCGAGTTCACGACGGGGACGGCGGACGGTACGGGGACGTCGTCGGGGGCGTCGGGCTCGTCAGTGTCGACGGCGACCACGTCGGCCTCGTCGGGATCGTCACCGGCGTCGGTATCGACGACGGCGACGACGGCGACGACCCCCGTGGCGATCACGGCCGTCGACCCCCTGCGAGGTCGGGTCGTGGTCGAGAACCGCGGCGAGGCGGTCGTCGATCTCGGTGGACACCGGCTGACGTTCGCGTGCGTCTCCCCCGACGTCCGGCCCGGCGTGTTCCCGGACGGGACCACGGTCGGTCCCGGGCAGTCGCTCGTCGTCGGGGTGGGCGGCGACTCCTCCGATGCGGGGTCGTCGACAGGGGTCGACGTCCGGTTCGAGCACGCGGTCCTCGACGACCGGGTGAACGTGGTGGCGATCCGGACACCCGACGGAGTGCTCGTCGCCGAGCGGACCGCGGGTCTCCCGTCGCCCTGCGACGTGACGGTCGAGACGGCGCCCCCCGGCGGGGCACCGACGACCGATCCGCCGGCGCTGACGGGGCTGTCCCTCAACGCCGGGTGGGCGTCGAACGTGACGACGGTTCGGACGGAGCTCCTGGGTTCGAGCGACGGCACGCAGGACCAGACGTTCGACGTCTCGACGCCGCCGGTCGTCGACGAGGAGGTCTGGGTGGACGAACAGTCGGCGCTCTCCGAGCGGGCGCGAGCGGAGCTGACGGAGACGCAGCCGGACGCCGTCGAGGCGGTGACCGGGCCGAGGGGCGAACTCCGGGAGTTCTGGGTTCGCTGGACCCCGGTCGAGGACTTCCTCGGCGTGGCGGCGGACGCGAGAGCGTACACGGTGGACCCGCTGACCGGCGTGATCACCTTCGGCGACGGCGTCAGGGGCGCGATCCCACCGATCGGTCGCGACAACGTCCGGGCGAGCTACCGGACGGGCGGCGGGACGGCAGGGAACGCCCCCGCCGACACGGTCACCAGCCTGACGAGCTCGATCCCGTTCGTCGACTCGATCACCAACCCGGAGGCGGGCGACGGCGGTGCAGCGGCGGAGTCGACCGGGGCGGTCCTCTCGCGCGCGCCGCGGGAGCTCAGGGACCGCGGCCGGGCCGTGACGTCGGCCGACTTCGAGCGGGTGGCGATGGACGCCTCCCGGACGCTCGCCAGGGTGCGATGCCTGCCGGGGATGGACGAGGCGGGCGAGCGCAGCCCCGGCTGGGTGACGCTGCTGATCGTGCCGTCGGCCGGCCGTCGGAAACCCGTGCCGTCCGTCGAGTTGAAGCGGCAGGTCGTGGCGGCGGTAGGGAGCGACGCGCCGGCCACGCTCACCGCTCCGGACCGACTCGTCGTCCGCGGGCCGAACTACGTCGAGGTCTCGGTCGAGACCGAGGTGGTCGCTGCCGGCACCGGGAGCGTCTCGACGCTGGAGGAGACGGTCACCGACGCGATCGACGACTTCCTCCACCCCCTCACCGGTGGGCCGTCGGGTGACGGGTGGGCGTTCGGCTCCCTCCCCTGTCTCTCGGACCTCTACGCCCTGCTGGAAGGGATCGACGGCGTCGACCACGTCGCCGACCTCGTCGTGCGGTTCGAGGGGAGCGGTGCGCCGATCACGGTGACCGAGGGAGGAGCGGAGCCGAGCGCGGCATCGGACGCGCTGGTCTGCAGCGGGCGACACGACGTGGTGGGACGGGGGGGTGTGTAGATGGGACTCGACGTGCCGAACCTGGACGACAGGACCTACGAGGAGTTGCTCGAGGACGCCCGGAAGCTGATCCCGGTCCACTCCGAGGAGTGGACCGACCACAACGCCCACGATCCCGGGATCACGATCCTGGAGACGCTCGCGTGGATCGCCGAGACGTACGTCTACCAGCTGGACCAGGTGACCGACGCACACCGCCGGAAGTACCTGAAGCTCCTCGGGGTCCTCCCGCGGTATCCGACGCCCGCGTCGGTCGAGCTACAGCTGACGCCCACCCCCGGTTTCGCGGGCGAGCGCGTGCCGGCGGGCGTGACGGTCGTGGCCGCCGACGGAGCGGACGGTGCCGACGACTCACCGACGCCGGCCAGTCCGTCGACGGACGGCGGGCCAGCGACCGGGACCGTGTTCGAGACGACCGCGCCGTTCACACCCACACTGACCGGTCTCGAACGGGTCGTCTCGGAGGACCGTGCGGGACGCACCGACAACACGACCGCCAACGGGGCCGACGGGATGCACTACCTGGCGTTCGGCGAGGCGGCAGAGGCGGGGAGTTCGATCTACCTCGGCTTCGATCGCGACCCCTTCGCGACACCCCGGCTGGACCTCACCGTCGACTTCCACGAGGAGGGGCTGCCGGTGCCGGCGTCCCACGGCGACGAGCCACCCGAGTTCGGCCCGCTGGTCGAGACCTCTCGCACCCCCTGCAAGGTGACGTTCGAGCCCTCGGTGGCGGTCGTCTGGGAGCACTGTACCGACTACGCGACGTGGCACGACGACGCGGTCTGGGCCGACGTCGCGGTCGCCCACGACGGGACGAACCAGCTGTACGGGAGCGGGACCGTCTCGCTGGCTCGCCCGCCCACCTGGCAGCCTGCAGACGCACGCGAGACGATACTCGACCAGGACACGGCGTACTACTGGCTCCGCTGTCGCGTGGTCGAAGCGGGATACGAGATCCCGCCGCAGCTCGACGCGATCCGGCTGAACGTCGTGCCGGCGCGTCAGCGAACCGTCGTCAGGGGTGAGACGCTCCGACGCGACGTCGACGAGGGCCACACCACGGACCGCGAGTCGACGACGGCCCGCCCCGGGCAACGGTTCGTCTTCGCGAACGCGCCGGTGCTCGACGCGACGGTCAGCGTCGGCGACTCGCGGTGGACGCGCGTCGACGACTTCGACGCCTCCAGCCCGGACGACACCCACTACGTGCTCGAGAGCACGGCGGGGGCGGTCAGGTTCGGCGACGGCGTCAGGGGCGCGATCCCGCGGGTGGGGCAGTCGGTCGTGGCCGAGCAGTACGTTCACGGGGGCGGCGAGGCCGGTAACGTCGCCGCCGGGACCGACTGGTGGTTCCGGAGCGACGGGGTGTACACGTACTACTGTACCCCGCATCGGGCGCGAGGGATGCGCGGGGCGATCGTCGTCGGCGACCCCGCGGAGACCGCGGACGGGACGCCCGTCGAGCCGGAGTACGGCGGATGGTTCGGGGCCGACCCCACGGATTCGACGGACGAGAGCGCGGTCGACAGCTACGACGGAACCGTCGACCGGCGCGGGGAGGCGGAGGTGACCGTCGAGGTCGGCGCCGACGGGAACGACGGTGCGTTCGCCTTCTCGCCGACCGCGGTCCGGATCGACCCGGGGACGACCGTCCGGTTCGTCTGGGTCACGGACGGACACGACGTCGTCGTCGAGAGCCAGCCCGCGGGGAGCGACTGGACGGGTCACCCCGAGGTCGCCGACGCGGGGACCGAGGCGAGCCACACGTTCGCGGTCGGCCGGCTCAGAGCGCTGCCGGTGACGGCACGCGGTGGCGCGACCGGCGGCCGCGACGCGGAGTCGGTCGACGAGGCGCTGGGCCGGCTGAAACGCGACCTCGACACGCCCTACCGGACGGTCACGCGCAACGACTACCGGGACGTGGCGATGTCGACGCCCGGGTTGCGGTTCGGGCGGGCGACCGCGCTGGTCGACGCTGGCCCCGAGCGCGAGGGGTGTGAGACCGCCCAGAGCGTGACCGTCGTGGTGGTCCCCTACAGCACGCAGAACCCGCCGGTGCCGAGCCGCGGCTTCCTCGAGGCGGTCCGACGCCACCTCCGGAAACACCGCCTCCTCACCGACCGGGTGGAGGTCCACCCCCCGACGTTCGTCGCGGTCGGGGTCGTCGCCGACGTCCGCCTCGTGCCGGGATATTCGGAGGCCGGTCGAACGGAGGCGGTGACGGCGGCGCTCGACGCGTTCCTCGACCCGCTGGAGGGGTTCGACGGCGAGGGCTGGCCGTTCGGCCGGACCCTGTACGCGTCGGAGGTGTACGCGGTGATCGAGGGCATCGAGGGCGTCGACTGCGTGCGCGATCTCACGCTCCGCGCCCGGGGAGCCGAACGAATCGACGGGGACGGAAACGTCGTGATCGCACCGACGGCGCTGCTCTCGCCGGCCGACCACGACGTCTCAGTGACCGCCGACCGCGACGGCTGCGAGGTGCGCTGAGATGACGTTCTCGTTCCTCGGCACGAGCACGGCCACGGGGTGGGGCGAGTGGGACCGCAGCAACGTCGCCGTCGTCGACGACGCCGTCGTCCTGCGGTCGGACGCGTTCCCCGCGTACGTCTCGCCGACGCTCGCCATCGAGGACCCGCCGCCGGGCTTCGTCGCCGTCGACGTCGCCCAGGACGGCTGCGGGCAGCTGTACGTCCTCGGGGGAGACGCGCGGATCTACCGCTACGACGGCGAGAAGGACGTCCTGGAACGGCTCCACTGTCTCGGAGACGACGAGTGGGTCGGCACGCCGAGCGCGCTCTGTGTCACCCGCGACAGCCTCTACGTGGCGACGCGGCCGGACGCCGACGATGGGACCGAACCGACCGACGTGGCCGACGACGCCGGCGGAGAGAGAGGAGACGACGGAGACGCGACCGACGAGGCAGCCACCGACGGGACGGTAGGCGACGGAACCGTCGGCGACGAGGCAGCCACCGACGGGACGGTGGGCGACGAAGGAGCGACGGGCGGGCGGGTGTACGCCTTCTCGATCACGCTGCTCCAGCTCAGGTGGGTCGTCGACGGGCCAGTGGTCGACCCGGTCGCGCTCGCCGAGCGCGACGAGGCCGTCTACCTCCTCGACAGGGGGCGCGGTCCCGGCGACGGACGACTCGCCACCGTCGGCGCGGGTGGGACGGTCGAGTCGGTCGCCGCGCTCGACGCGCCGACGGACCTGGCGATCGACGACGACGGGGCGCTGTACGCTCTCGATCGCCTGGTCGAGAGCGGTGACGGCGCGCCGGCCGTCCGGAAGTTCGCCCCGGATCACGCCGAGATCACCGACGGGACGTACCCGTTGACGGCCTTCGAGGTCGGGAGTGGCGGGACGTTCGAGCCGGTCTGCCTCGCGGTGCGCGCCGCGGACGAACTCCTGCTCGGAGTCGGCCCGGACCCGCTCGCGGAGCGGAGCCTGTTCCGGTACGTCGCCGTGACGGGCGCGTTCGAGCGGCTGGCGAGCTTCAAACGGAGCTGTTCGGCGCTCCTGCTCGGTCGCGGATCGGTGGGAGGGACCGAGGGGACGAGTCGGGGACTGTACGCGATCGACGGGGACGACGCGCAGGTGTTCTTCCTGCGCGAGGCGGTGCGGTACCGATCGAACGAGCCGGGGTCGAGCTACACCGCGTCGCTCGTGCGACGGCTCGACTCGGGGATCCGAGACCTGCAGTGGCACCGGGTGACGCTCGACTCGGAGCGCGGTGGGCCCCGTCTCCAGGTCCGACTCCGCTACTACGCGACCGACGATCCGGACGAGGAGATAGACGCTCTCGAGCGGATCTCGGGGATCGGGCCGACGTACGCCAGTCGACTCAGCGCTGCCGGCGTGACGGGGATCACGGAACTCGCGGAGCTCACGGTGGCGACGATCGCCACCGCTGCCGAGGCACCGGAGGGGCGAGTCGACGACTGGCTGGTACAGGCCCAGAACTTCGTCGGTCGGTGGACGACGCTGACCAACCCCGAGGACGCCCTGCTCGACGACGCGGACGGGCGGTACCTCTGGGTCCGACTCGACCTGTTCGGGAGCGAGTACGCCTCGCCGCGGGTCGAGTCGTTCCGGGCGTACTTCCCCAGACAGTCGTACCTCCGTCACCTGCCGGCGATCTATCGGGCTGACCCGGAGAGCGCGGCGTTCCTCGAACGGTTCCTCTCGCTGTTCGAGAGCACGTTCGTCGGCGTCGAGGAGGAGTTCGCGGCCATCACCCGGTATCTCGACCCGCGCGGGATCCCCCCGGAGTTCCTGTCGTGGCTGGGCGGGTGGCTCGCCGTCGGGAGCGACGAGACGTGGCCCGACGCGGCGACGCGCGACCTGCTCTCCCGGGCACCGGAGCTGTTCACCAAGCGCGGGACGCGCGAGGGACTCCTCGCGGTGCTGGGACTGTACCTCGCCCACGTCGAACCGGAGCCGCGCGCCGGGATCGAGACCGGAGTCGACCGCGGGGGCGCCAGGGGTGAGGAGACGACCGGCGGCGCGGTGGACGCGACGGCCGGCCACGGCGACGGTGCCGTCGGGGTGTTCCTGTTCGAGGACGCCGACCTGGACTGCATCGACGACGCCGAGGTGCGCGCGCTGTACGAACGCATCGTCAGCTGCCCGCAGTGTTTCCTCGTGCTCGTCCCGCCGACCGTCGGCGACGAGGCGTACCGAACCGTCCGGCGGATCGTCAACCAGGAGCGACCGGCTCACACGGCCGGGCGGGCGGTCAGGCTCCAGCCGTGGATCCAGCTCGGTGGCAACGCCTACCTCGGCGTCAACAGCGTCCTGCCGCGGCGCGAGTTCGTGCTCGAACGGGCCGGGCTCGGGACGGACTCTGTCCTCGCCGAGCGGGAGGCGTTCGCGCAACTCGGACGGCAGTCGAGAGTCGGGGAGGATACATTGATATCGTAGCCCGTACCACGGAGAGTCACGAACAGTCGGGAGACCGAGAGGAGTCCGAGGGCGATCACCAGAAATGAGCACACATCAGGGAAACAGACGAGACGGCTGCAGACTTCACCAGTTCGAGAAGAACCGCTACTTCCACGGGAAGCTGATGACGGCCCGCGACATGCAGGCCGATCAGGATTACCACGCCGAGCGGCTCGCGACGCTCGCCCGGCACGTCCTGGGGGAGGGGGTGGTCTGTGGGCTGACGACGACGGTGACCGCGAACGGCGCCGACCTCGAGATCGTGGTGCGTCCGGGGCTCGCCCTGGACTGCTGTGGCAACCCGGTCGTGGTCGACAGCGAGCACACCACGACCCTCACGCCGGGCGAGGAGATGGACGAACTCCACCTGTCGCTCGTCTACGACGAGTGTACGAAAGAGACCGTCCCGATTCCGGGGTCGGCGAACGCGTGCGAGGAGGAGTGCACGTACAACCGGATCCTGGAGATCACGGATCTCACGTCCGCGGCCGAGCCGCCGGACGCGTTCAAGACCGTCTCCGACGCCGTCGTGTTCCCCTCACAGGCCGACGTCCAGGCCGACGAGGACGCCGCGCTCGGGACGATCGCCCGCTCGTACCACGACGCCGAGTCCACCGACTGCGAGAGCTGTGACGAGCCGTCGATCTACCTGGGCGTCGTGACCCGACGCCCGGACGGCTCGTGGAACGACGAACTCTCGACGGCGGGACAGCCGCTCGTCTACACGAACGACCTGCTGTACGCGGCGGTCGCGCGCCACGCGGCGGACTTCGACAACCCGCACGACGTGGCACTCGAAGTCACGGACGACCAGCCCGACGCGGTCGTTCGCGTCCAGGGACCGGCCGTCGCCGGCGGGGACGTCGCGTTCGTGTCGCCGAACGACACGGTGACCATCACCCCGAATCCCGGCGACACGGGGGTCGATCTCGACGTCTCTCAGGAACTCCTCGACCGGCTGAGCGCGGCCGAGGACCGGCTCGAAGATCTCGCAGGCGTCGAGGACCGGGTGAGCAGCCTCGAAGCCGAGGTCGAGCGGCTCTCCGACAGCGTCGTCCAGCTCCGTCGCTACGTGATGGACAAGTCGCTGAAGTACAAGCTCCGGACGTTCACCCGGGTCGCGGAGGTGCTCGGGAGCGAGGCCGCGGAGCGTGTCGCCCTGGTCACCGAGGACGCCATCCTCGGCGGCGTCTACCACGACGAAGACCAGTACCGCGACGTCCTCGGTGAGATCGTCGAACTGGAGCGGGAGGTGGCCGAAGCGCTCGAGGAGGCGGTCGACGAGGAGACCGACGAGATCGCGCTCGAGCGCTACCGGGAGGCCGTAGAGGAACTCGCGGAGGCGCTCGAGAACGAGGACGCGCTGGCCGTGGCAGTCGCACAGGACGAGGTCTGTGAGTTCGCGGAGTGGATCGTCGGGACGGCGGTGCAACAGACGAGCGACTTCCGGCCGGTCCTCGAACGGAAGGCCGAGGCGTTCGCGGGCGTCGCGGAGCGGTTCGAGAACGAGCTCGCCCGCGAGGTCTCCGCACGGGCGGAGGAAGCCATCGGAACCGACATCAGCACCGACGACGCGGCGTTCGTCGACTTCGTCGAGGAGGCCGGCGAACTCGAGGCGGAGCTCGTGGACGACCTCGACGGGGTCACGGAAGAGAGCCTCGTGCGGTATCGTGGTGCCGTCAGGGAATTACAGGTCGCCCTCGAGAGCGGCCACGCTCCGACGGTCGCAGCGGCACAGAACCGCGTCTCGGCTGCCGCCGACCGGCTCGCGGTCGAACGCGAGGTCGAAGTCGACTTCGGGCCGACGCTCGAACGGAAGGCCGGCTCGTTCGCCACCGTCGCAGCCCGGTTCGAGAGCGGGAACGCCGAAGAGGTGGTCGAGCGGGCCAGAGCGGCGCTCGAGTCCGACGCCCGGAACGACAGCGAGGCGTTCGTCGCGTTCGTGGACGAGGTCGCGGACGTCGAGCGGGGGCTGGTCGACGAACTCTCCGAACAGGCCGCGGCCGCCAGCCTCGAACGGTACGCCGGCCTTATGAGCCAGCTGGAGCGGGCGCTCGAGAGTGGGGACCCGTTCGCGGTCGCCACGGCGCAGGACCGCGTCTCCGGCGCTGCCAGTGGGCTGGCACCGGTGGAAGAGCCGGACGAGCCCGACCGCGACTTCCGCGGGACGCTCGAACGGAAGGCCGGCTCGTTCGCCGTCCTCGTCGAACGGTTCGACAGTCAGGTTGCGGCCGAGATCTCGGCGGCGGCGCGGGAGGCCATCCAGTCCGGTGCCGGTGAGAGCGCCGACGCGTTCCTCGAGTTCATGACCGAGATCGTCGGGCTCGAACAGGAACTCGGCGGCGAACTCCAGGGGACGGCGACCGACACGAGTCTCCGGCGGTACGCCGGACTCGTCGACTTCGTCGCCCAAGCCGTCGAGGAAGGCAACGCGGTCGGGGCCGCGGACGCGCAGGACCGCGTCTCCGAGGCGGCCCGCGGGATCCAGCCTCGGACCGTCGTCCTCGACGATCGGATCCGCGACGTCCTCGTCGACAACGATCGGGTGTTCACCGACGTGGCCACCCGGTTCGACAGCGGGACCGCCGAGCGGATCGCCGAGATGAACCGGGAAGCGCTCGAGGCGAGCGACGACGACATCACCGACGAGAGCACGCGCGGGTACCTCCGAGCGTCCGTGGAGTGGAACCGCGAACTGGCCGCTGAACTCGAAGGGGTGGCCACCGACGAGAGCCGTACTCGGCTCCTGTCGTCGGTGAACGAACTGTCCCGTGCGATCGAGAGCGGGAGCGTTCGGGACGCGGTAGAGGCGAACGAACGGGTCACCCTGAACGTGGAACGCTTGCAACCGGTGTGACGACGAGACGGACGTCGACGTCGTGCGGTCGGGGCCGACGTCGGTGATCTCGCAGCCGACGTCGTCGAAGACGAGGAGCCGGCCTGCCCGTTCGTGTTAGTCATTCATGTTTTATCAGAAACAAATTACATCCGTACCGTCGTAATGTACGTGGGAGCGGGTACGTTCCGGGTGGTCGCCGTCGACTGATTCACGACCGGACCGCTCCGTCCGAGCGCCCGGTGCGAGCGGGACTCTCCCGTCCGAGAGCGAGGTGACGGGCCGGAACGGGCCGTGCGCGTTCGACAGCGGCGTCCGATACGGAGTCCCACACGAGGTCGACCCCGGAGACGCCGGTCGGGAGAGGGTCATCGCCGAGACGGAGCACTGAGAGGCGCGTATACAGAATAGTACTTGTATTTCGAGACGGCTCGGACGACTCGAATCGGTCGGTGGTTTGATCCTATACAGGCACCGATTCGGTCGTATTCGCACGTATTGATCGAATATATCGACTATTGTCGTCGGAACGTAGCCATTCTGGGCGCTCAGAGATGTTTACCGACACTGCCGCTCGCTCGTCGACGATGACCGATGCCCGGCTTGCGTGAAATCGGTCGAAACACGAGTCTGACGCCGCTCCGAGGGTGACAACATCGTCCGCCGGTGGTCGACACGCGTCCGACGAGCCGTCACAGTGTATCCAGGTAGATATATTCAATCGGCAACTCGAACGGACTAGACCACGTGTTCTCGGGCCGACCCGCTGGGGTCGATCAGCGGTCGCCCGTGCGAGGGTTCGTGGGGAGTCGCTCGTCAATGCGAAGTCGTGGCAACTGTTAACTCGTGTCGACACGAGGGCAGGACCGCATGACACTGCTAGATGGCAAGACAGCAGTCGTGACGGGCGGAGCGAGTGGCAACGGGCGGGCGATCGCCGAGACGTTCGCGGACCACGGGGCGGCGGTCGTCGTCGCCGACGTCCGGGAGGAACCCCGCGAGGGTGGCGCACCGACCCACGAACGGATCAGGGAGGGCGGCGGCGAGGCGACGTTCGTCACCTGCGACGTGAGCGACTACGACGACTGCGTCGAGGCGGTCGCCGCCGCCGACGAGTTCGGCGGGCTCGACGTCATGGTCAACAACGCGGGGATCGTCGGCCCGCAGGTACCGCTCGTCGACCTCGACTTCGACGAATACCGGTCGCTCATGGCGGTGAACCTCGACGGCGTCTTCCACGGGTCGAAGGCCGCGGCGCTCGAGCTGGTCGACCGTGGCGGCGGGAGCATCGTCAACATGTCCAGCGTTGCCGGGATGGCCGGCTACGGCGGTATCACGCCGTACTCGGCCGCGAAGGGCGGCGTGCGGCTGTTCTCGTACGCGCTCGCCAGCGAACTCGGGCCGGACGGCGTCCGGGTGAACGTGGTCCACCCGGGCGTGATCGAGACGGAGATGACGCGGGAAGACTCCCCGATCGTCGGCACGGAGGAGGGCGAACAGCTGAAGGCGACCGTCCCGCTCCGGCGGTTCGGGAACCCCGAAGAGGTCGCCGGTGTCTGTCTCTTCCTCGCGAGCGACCTCTCGTCGTACGTGACCGCGGAGTCGATCGTCGTCGACGGCGGGAACCTCAACAGCGCGTAGCTCGCGTTCGACGCCGAACGCGTGGGCGTCGGCAGCCCGACCGTTCGACGGGCGGCGACCTCACGCCTCGTCGTACTCGAACTCGGTCCAGGGGCCCTCTACGTACGGATACTGCTCGACCACGTCGAGGTTCACCTCGACGCCCAGCCCCGGCGCGTCCGGAACGGTGAGGCGACCGTCCTCGACCGGCGGTTCGCCCACGACGAGGTCGAACGCGAGGTCGAACGGGTACATCCCGGGATCGCCCGACGCGTCGACGAGCGGATCGTTCTCGAAGACGGGATACTCCACCAGTCCGACCTCCGGACCGGCCGCGACGAGGTGAGCGTTCGCCAAAAGCCCGAGCCATGTCCCGAAGTTGTGCGGGACGAACTCGACGTCCCGGCCCCGACAGAAGTCGATCACGCGGGCGCAGCCAGTGAAGCCGCGGTGGTGACGGACGTCCCCCTGCAGGAACGAGACGGCCCCCGTCTCACCGAGGGCGACGAGCCCGGCGGGCGACGGTTCGCTCTCGCCGCCCGCGAGCGGCGTCCCCGTCCCGGCGAGCCGTTCGTAGCCCGCGTAGTCGTCCGGCGCGACCGGCTCTTCGACCCAGTACGCGCCGCGGTCGCCGGCGTGGGCGACGAGGTCGTCGACCACGCGTTCCCCGTACGGGTCACGGAGCTTCCACCACGTGTGCGCGTCGAGCATCACCTCGGTCTCCGCGACGGCGTCGGTGACGAGATCGATCGTCCGGTGGTCGGCCTCGGGCCCGATCCCCGGTCGGTACTTGTACCCCATGAATCCCGCCTCCTCGACGTAGCGCGCCTGTTCGGCGTACCCCTCGGGTTCCATGTACATGCCCGCACTGGCGTACAGCGGGAGGTCGGTCGTCGGCGCGGGTGCGTCGTCGAACTCGTCGACGAGAAGGTCGTACACCGGCGCACCCGCCTGCTTGCCCAGGATGTCGTAGAGCGCGACGTCGACCGCCGAGACGGCCTGGTGACGCACGCGTTCGGGCAGATCGATCGCGTCGATCCGGTCGTGGGCGTCGGTCACGTCCTCGACGGTCGCGCCCTCGAGCGCGGCCGCCACGTCGGTCTCGATCACGTCGGCGAACGTGCCCTGCGAGTCGCCCTCGAAGTATTCGCGCATCGCCGAACTGCTCGCGCCGCCGGTCGCCACGCCGCGGTCGCCGGCGGCCGTCTCGACGACCACGAGCACGACGTCCCGCTTCAGCAGGCGGCGACGTCCACCGTGGAACGGTCGCTCCTGGACGGGTTCGATCGGTGACGACAGCGCGTACCCCTGGACGTCGGTGATTCGCATACATCCACTGCCAGCCGAGTCGACCTAAAACGACCGGACGCACGACGGTCGAGAACCGACACGCGACGACGAACGACGGACGACGGACGACGGACGACGGACGACGAACGGCGAACACGCGAGGGCGAAGGACGTCGGACGTGCGGTGCCGGGGCGCTGGTGGGCGGGTCGCTACGGGTGGATGGTCGCGCGGTAGGAGTCGCCCGCGGCCTGCGTCTCGAACGCCGACTCGGCCTCCGAGAGGTCGGCGCGGTAGTTGAACAGGTCGAGGAACGGGATCCGGTCGCGGTGGTGCTGGAGGAGCGTGAGGCTCGTCTGGAACTGCGACGGTGGGTAGACGTAGCTGCTGGCGACGGAGACGTCGTTCTGGACGATGTGCATGGGGTTGATCTCGGCGGTCCCCGCGTCGGCAAAGTGCCCCACCTCGACGAGGGTACCGCCCTGACGCGGCATCCGGAGCCCCTGTTCGAAGGCGCTCGGGTGGCCGACGGCCTCGACGACGACGTCCGGCCCGACGCCACCGTTGCCGGCGGCGGTGACTGCCTCGACCACCGCGTCATCGCCCTCGTGCTCCCGTACGTCGACGACATCGGTCGCGCCGAACCGCTCCGCCATCTCCAGCCGTTCGTCGATCATGTCGACGGCGATGATCTCGCCCGCACCGGTCGCCGTCGCCGTCGCGATGGCGAGCAGTCCGATCGGTCCGGCCCCCTGGACGGCGACGCTCTGCCCCGGTCCGTACCCCTCGCGGGCGAAGGGCAGCCCCGGCGGGAACGCCTGCGAGAGGGCGTACGAGGCCACCGCGAACGGTTCGACGAGCGCGCCGTACTCGATGTCGAGGCCGTCGGGGAGCCTGAAGAAGTCGGCGTCGGCCTCGACGAGGACGTACTCGCTCATCCCGCCGCGGATCGCCGGCTCCTGACTCGTACCGACGAAGCCGTACACCGTTCGGTTCTGGCAGGCAGTCGGTCGCTGCGGGAGGTTGTCGCAGAACCAGCAGTCGCCGCAGGCTCGGCCGGGGCAGACCGTCACGGCGTCGCCCTCCGCGACCGGGTTGCCGGCGAAGTCCGACTCGACCGCGTCGCCCATGGCGGCGATCCGGCCGGAGAACTCGTGGCCGGGGATGACCGGGAAGTCGAGCGGCATCCCGCCCTTGTTCATGTGGACGTCGGTGCCGCAGACGCCGCAGAGCTCCACCTCGATCAGCACCTCGTTCGGCCCGACGTCCGGGACGTCGAACTCCTGGACCGTGAGCGTTCCTGGCCGCTCCATCACGAGACTCCGTGAGCGCATACCGGATCACGCGTGGCGCGTGACAAATAGTTACCCCTCGCGGCGGTTGCGACCGAGACGACTACCGCGACCAGCCGGAGAAGGCGTTTCGGCGGTAGAAGTTCAGCTCGGAGACGACGTTGGGCGGCTCCTGCCGGGCGGCGAAGGCGATGGCGTCGGCCAGGTCGTCCGGCGTCGCGGTCTCCATCCCCTCGAACCGCTCGTGCGCCGGCTGGCCATCCTGAATGCCGATCTCGGTGTCGACCTCGGTCGGGTTGACGATCGTGACGCCGACGTCGTCCTCGCCGAGGTAGCCCGACAGCGAGAGGGCGAACCCCCGCGTCCACCACTTCGAGGCGGCGTAGACGGGCTGGTACGGGATCGGGTAGTTCCCCGCGAAGCTGGCGACGAATATCAGGAGTCCCGACGACTCGCGGAGCGGCGGGATCGACGCCCGGGCGGTGAAGAAGGTGCCGTCGACGTTGACGTCCATCAGCGAACGGTACCGCTCGATCGACATCTCCTCGACGTCGCCCATCCGGTTGATGCCCGCGTTGGCGACGACGACGTCGAGCCCCCCGAACGCCTCGACGGTCGCCTCGACGGTCGCCTCGACCGCCGCCGGGTCGCTCACGTCCGTCGGCGCGACCAGTACCCGTCGGTCGAACTCCGTCTCGATGTTCTCGGCGAGCGTCTCGAGCCGGGGTTCGCGCCGGGCGGCGACGGCGACGTCCGCGCCGTCGCGGGCGAGGCGACGTGCCGTCGCGCGTCCGATGCCAGAACTCGCCCCCGTCACGAGTGCCGTCTTTCCCTCGAGTGGTGTGTCGGTCATGATTCCGGTAGTCGATGGCACACCCAGTGGGCTTAGCTCTGTGGGCTCAGAGCGCCCCCACGAGGAGCACGACGCCCATCCCGACGACCACGGTCGCCACCAGACTCCCGGTCCGCCAGGCGACGACTGCAGCCACAGCGGCGGCGAGGAGTCGTTCGTTCGCGACCGACAGCGCGAGCGTCCCGTCGAGGAGGACGACCCCGGGGAGCGCGATGGCCGCGAACACCGCCGGCGGGAGGTACGCGAGCCCCCGTTCGAGCAGCGGCGGGAGGTCGCCGACCCGGTCGAGCAGGACGAAGAAGGAGAGCCGGTAGGCGAGCGTCCCGACGGCGACGGCGAGGACGACGAGCCAGACCGTGGTGGCGGAGACGCCCGAGGCGGGTGCCACTCACGCCACCTCCCGCTCGGTCAGGAGGCCGGCGGCGATGCCCGCGAGCGTGGCGACCAGGAGTCCGGCGTTGAGCGGGACGCCGACGCCCGCGACGGCCACGACGCCACCGATCACCGCCGCTACCAGCGCCGGCGTCCCGTCGAGCGCCGGGACGAGCAGGCCGATGAAGACGAGCGGGACGACGAAGTCGAACGGGAGGTCGAGGGGGACGCGGCTCCCGAGCACGACGCCGACGGCGGTGCCGGCCATCCACGCGACCCAGACCAAGAGTGCCGCGCCGAGGTAGTACCAGCGCTTTCGCCGGTCCGTGTCGCCCGAGAACTCGGCGATGGAGACGGCGTACACTGGGTCGACGAGGAGGAAGCCGACGACGCCCTTCCAGGCGGCCGACAGCCCCCGCAGGTGGGTAGCGAGCGACGCACTGAACATGACGAGCCGGAGGTTGATGACGAGCGCGGTGAAGACGACGACGGCGACGGGCGTGTTCGCGCGGAGGAGTTCGACGACCGCGAGCTGTGAGGCGCCGGCGTAGACGAACGCCGACATCGCCAGCGCCTGGCCGTCGGTGAAGCCGACCGAGGCCATGGCGATACCGGTGACGATCCCGTACGGGAACACCCCGAGGAGCAGCGGGGCCGCGGCGACGACGCCGGCCCGGAGATCGGGGTGAGTCGAGTACATGCTACGGACTCGCCCGGTCGAAGGGATGAAGCTTGTCGTTCCGGCGGTCCCGTCCCCGACCCCGACCCCGGCTCCAGCTCCGGCTCCGGCTCCGGCTCCGACCGCACCCCTGACCGTCTCCGCGGGGGGCGGTCACTCCTCCCCGACGTGGATCACCGCCTCGACGACCGGTCCCCGCGAGTCGCCGTCGATGCTGACTTCGGCCGTCGTCAGCACGCGCCCCGTCCCGTCGGGCACCGTGACCGACAGCGGGAGTTCGCCGCGTTCGCCGGCCGGGAGGTCGGTCTCGTTCACGTCACCGATCGGGATGCCGCCGGGACCCAGCGGGCGGGCCTCGTAGGTGACCGCGCGGTCGAAGTTGTTGCGGAGCAACAGGGTGTAGTCGACCGTGTCGCCGGGGGCGGCGTGGGTCTGGTAGGGGAGCAGTCGCGCCCAGAAGAGATCGACCGCCTGGGCTTCGGGCTCCGGCACGAGGTCGCGGAAGAGCCGTTCCTTGCGATCGACGAAGTCACAGTACTGCGCGATTGCGCGGTCGTCGGCGTCGAGCACCTCGCCGTGGCCGGGACAGACGACGTCGGGGGCGACCGCGCGCATCACCTCCTTGCACCGCCGGTGCATCCAGAACTGGAAGCTGTTGCGGAGGACGGTCGTCTGGTGGGGGCGGCGTTCGCGCCGGTCGGGGTGGACGACCGTCTCCCCCTCGAAGTAGTTGTCGCCGGTGAACGCGACGGTCTGGCCGTCGATCTCCGCGGCGAGCACCGAGTGGAACTCGGTCTGCCCGGGCGCGTGGTAGACGTCGAAGGTGAACTCCTCCCAGGTGAACGACTCCCCGTCGGAGAGGCGACGGGAGACGTCGATCGGCTCGGGGTAGACACAGGGCGTCGACGACCACGCCGCCGGCTCCTCGATCACCTGCGCCACCTCGTCGAGCGCCCAGCAGTCGACGTCGTGGTGGCGCTGGAGGTGAGGGATACCGCAGGTGTGGTCGTCGTGGACGTGCGTCGGGATCACGACGTCGAACGACGTGACGCCCCACGCCTCGCGGAGTTCGTCGAGGTGGTGTTCGACGAACCGCATCGTCTCCATGTCCTCGCGGTCGCGGCCGATCATCATGTGCTCGCGCAGGGAGTGGCCGTAGTCGACGAACAGCGCCTTCCCCGAGTCGCTCCGGAGCACGTAGAAGTTGCTGCACGTCCACGGCCCGCCCCAGAGCAGGTGGTCGGAGACGGGGACCATCCGCATCTCGGGCAGGTACGCCCGACTACCCGCGCCGAGCGTCTCGACCGCCGAGTCGCCGTGTGGCCCGAGGTCGACCAGCCGCATCAGGCGGTCGCGGAGCCGGTCGACGTCGCCGAGGGGGTCCTCGCTCACGCCCCCGTGAGCCGGACAGAGCAGGTCCGGTGTCTCGCGTTCCAGCGCCGCGATCGACTGGAGCGTGAAGACGACCCCCTTCATGTCGCTGTACTCGTACTCCATCGAGTGCAGGTCGTGGAGGTGTCCGCCCGCGCGCAGGAGGTCGCCGACGAAGGCGATCCGCTGGCCGTCGATGTCGACGAGGAGCGTGCTGCTCCCTGCAGTGTGCCCTCTCGCCGGGATCACCTCGACGTCGTAGTCGCGCCAGGTGAACGTCTCGTAGTCGTCGAGCGTCGCGTCCACGGGGAGTGACGACCCGCGCGTGAAGAACGTGTTGCGGTCGTTGTAGTTGTCGTACAGCCGCCGCTTGGCCCAGAACGTCTCGACGTCGTCGAAGAGGAACCGCTCGTGTTCGGGGACGGCGACCTTCGCGCCCCGTTCGACCAGCGCGTCCGTCCCCCAGCAGCCGTCGCGGTGATGATGGGTGTGGAGCGCCCACTCGACGGCGACGCCTCGCTCGGCGAGCACCTCCCCGATCGCCCCCGAGCTGGGGTCGACGACGAGCGCGGCGTCGTCGTCGACGAGCGCGTAGGCGTTGCAGCTGTCGCGGTAGCGGAACAGGCCCTCGGAGAGGCTGTCGAGCACCCCCGCGGGCGGGTCTGTTGATGCGGACATAAGCGGGTGTCGCGGTCGACCGTCAAAAACGTTCACTCGGACGGGACGCCGTCCGGTCGACCGGGGCGGTGCAAACTTTAGGAGGGGGGCGATCTCATGAGAGACGATGACAGACACGATAACGGACGAACGCATCGCCGTCGTCGGTGCCGGTGACATGGGTCACGGCTTCGCCCTGCACTTCACCCACTGCGGCAAGGACGTGACGCTGATCGATCACCGGGAGTCGAACGTCGATCGCGCACGCGAGCGGATCCGCGAGGTCGTCGCGTTCCACGTCGAGGAGGGGCTCACGTCGATGCCACCCGACGAGGTGGTCGACCGGATCACGTTCACCACGGACCGCCCCGCGGGCGTCGCCGAGGCGGACCTGGTGCTCGAGACCGTCACCGAGGACCTCGGAGTGAAGCAGGAGCTGTTCGACGACCTCGCGGCCGAGACCGGCGAGGAGACGCTCCTCACCTCGAACACCTCGGGACTGCCGATCACCGACATCGCGGCGGGTGCACCGGAGGCGGCCGAGCGCATCGTCGGCTGTCACTGGTGGTATCCGCCGTACCTCCTCGAGCCGGTCGAAGTGATCCGGGGCGAGGAGACCGCCGAGGCGGCGATGGCGCGCATGGAGCGGTTCGTCGAGTCGGTCGACCGGGAGCCCGTGGTGGTCGAGCGCGACGTGCCGGGGTTCGTGTGGAACCGCGTGCAGAGCGCGGTAGTCCGCGAGTGCATGCACCTCGCCGAGGAGGGCGTCGCCTCCATCGAGGACATCAACACCGCGATCCGCGACGGCTACGCCCGCCGCACGGCGGTCATCGGACCGTTCGAGACGATGGACGTCGCGGGGCTCGCGCTGTTTCAGACCGTGGCAGGCGACCTGTTCCCGCACCTCTCGGATGCCGACGAGCCGAGCCGGCTGTTCGACGAGTACCTCGACCGGGGACGCGGCGGTATCGAGGACGGTGCCGGGTTCTTCGAGTACGACCGCCCCGCGAGCGAGGTGACCCGCACCCGCGACGAGGGGCTGGCCGCGCTCCAGCGGACGATCGACGACTTCCGGGAGGAGTGAGATGGCCATCGAGCGACTCGGCGTCCACGACTCCGTGTCGACCGTCTTCCCGCCCGAGGTGCTAGCCGACGCGCTGGCCGACGTCGACCCCGACGTCACCGTCGTCGGCGACGATCCCGACACGCTCGGGTCGTGCGACGCGCTGGTGACGCTCGCCTACAGCGACGCGTTCCTCGACGCCGACCTCGCGTGGATCCACTCGATCCAGGCGGGCGTCGACCGCTTCCCGTTCGACGCGCTCGCGGAGGCGGGAGTCGTCCTCACCAACAGCTCCGGCATCCACGGCGAGAGCGTCGGCGAGACAGCGGTCGGCTATCTCCTCGTGCTCGCCCGCCGGCTCCACCGCTACGTACGGAACCAGCAGGAACACGTCTGGGCCCACCCCGCGTGGGACGAGCCGTTCACCGTCGCGGGGACGTCGCTCTGCGTCGTCGGCCTCGGGACGCTCGGTCGGGGGATCGCCACGCGCGCGGCCGCCCTCGGTATGGACGTCACCGGGGTCAAGCGGACCGTCGAGCCGGTCGAGGACGTCTCGGTCGTCTACCCGCCGGAGGAGCTCCACGAGGCGATCTCGGACGTCGCGTTCGTCGCGCTGGCCTGCCCGCTCACGGAGGAGACGCGCCATCTCGTCGGCCCTGCGGAGTTCGAGACGATGCGCGACGACGCCTACCTGCTGAACGTCGCGCGCGGGGCCGTCGTCGACGAGGAGGCGTTCGTCGCGGCGGTAGCGGAGGGCACGATCGCCGGCGGCGCGCTCGACGTGTTCGAGACGGAGCCGCTCCCCGAAACGTCGCCGCTGTGGGATCTCGACGAGGTGATCGTCACGCCCCACCGCGCCGGAGCCGACCGGGCCTACTACGAGGGAGTCGAGAGGCTCGTCCGCGAGAACCTGCGTCGCCTCGCCGCCGGAGACGAGTACACGAACCGCGTCGTGTAGATGCGTACGGGACGGGAACGTGGGGTGGTCGCGGACGGGCGACAGGCCGGACTACAGACCGATGCCGAGGACGCGGTTGGCGACGATGCCGACGATGGCGAGACTCAGGAGGAGGACGACGACGCCGTACGCCGCCGGCCAGCCGGCGCTGTCGGCGAGCACGCCCGTCACGACGCTGCCGAGCGAACCGACGAACATGTAGACGGTCCGGACGAGCCCGAATGCGGCCCCGCGTCCGTCATCGTCGAACAGATCCATGACCCGCGACTGGAAGACGCCGCCCCACGACAGCCCGGCCCCGAGGAGGCCGACGCCGACGAGCGTCGAGCCGAACCCGTCGGCGACGATGACCGTCCCCAGTCCGGCGGCCGCGATGAGGAGGACCGACGCGAGCACCGTCTCGCGCGCGAACCGATCGGACAGTTTGCCCGACAGCGGCAGCCCGAGCGCCGAGAGGAGGAACACCGCGCCGAAGACGACGCTCGCCTCCTGGACGCTGAGCCCGCGGTACTCGACGAGGAACGTGGGGAAGAAGGAGGTGAACGCCTGCCAGGTGTACGAGACGCAGACGCCGACGAGCGTCATGTAGACGATCGACGGCCGCGTCAGGACCTCGACCGCCGTCTCGACGAGCGCGGTGGCCGTACCGCCGTCCGGGTGGACGTCACTCGCAGGCGCATCCGGCTGTCCGCCCACCGTCGACACGGGACGCACTCCCCAGCGGAACAGGACGAACGCCGGGACGGAGACGGCCGCCCCGACGAGGACGGCCGGTCGCCACCCGTAGGTGACGCCGACGTACGCGGCGACGGGAGGCACGAGCAGACCGGCGGCCGGGCCGCCGGCCGAGTGGACGCCGAGCACCTGACCGGTCCGCGTGAACGCCTTCGTGAGCATCGACGTGCCGACCGTGAAGTAGAGCCCGGCCCCCCCGCCGAGAACGACGGTGAAGAGACCGAACAGGGCGAACGTCGGCGAGAAGGCGAGCAGCGCGCTCGCCGCCGCGGTCACTCCGATCGCGACCAGGATCACCCGGTAGTCACCGATCCGGTCGGCGACGAGCCCGCTCGGGAACTGCAACAGCGCGTAGACGGCCCACATCCCGGTGAGCGCGAGCCCGATCGCGCTCTTCGAGCTGTCGAACGCCACGATGATCTCCGGGACGACGGGACTGATGACGAGGCGGGCCGCGTTGTTGCTGAACGAGGCGAGGAACGCGGCGACCAGCAGGGTGTGTCGGTACCGCCAGTTCACGCCCGGCTAGCCACGGGCAGTGGTGATAGCTGTGTCCATCCACGCCCTGCTTGCCGCATCCAGGCACTCGGAACGAGCGCGGGTGACCGGGGGGAGGGGCGGAACGTCCACTCGTGCGAGGGTGACGACCGAATCGGGTATGCGGTGGTACCGACGGACTGACAGTGGTGACGACGGACAGGCGGTGGCACCGACGGACCGGCAGTGGCGACGACAGACCACCGCTGGCGACGGAGCACGAGACACGAGACGCGAGCGACGAGACGCGAAACGCGGGACGTGACGGACGCACTCGGGTTCGACGATCTGGTCGGTCACCCTCGATCGACGGTCACGGCAGGTCGACCGTGGAGTCGTAGTCGGCCGCCTCGGCCGCCGACGGCTCGTCGGTCTCGATGGCCACGTCGATCAGGTCCGGCCCGTCGCGGCCGACGGCCGCGTCGAGCGCGTCCGCGAGCCCGTCGAGCGTGTCGACGTGCGTCCCACGGCAGCCGAACCCCTCGGCGACGGTCGCGAAGTCGGGCGACCGCCACGTGAACTGGTGGCCCTCGGTGTACTGTTCGATCTTCGGCGACTTGCTGATGATGCCGTAGTCGGCGTTGTTCGAGACGACGACCGTCACGTCGAGATCGTACTCGGCGGCCGTGTGAAGTTCGTGGACACACATCATGAGCCCGCCGTCGCCCGTGAGACAGACGACGGGCGCGTCGGGGTTGCCCAGGGCAGCACCGATGGCGGCCGGGAGGCCGACGCCCATCCCGGCCCACGACCCCGCGGTAACGTAGTCGTCGGGGCGGTACGCCTCGAACACCTGCTTCGACCAGAGCCGGAAGCCGCCGACGTCGGTCGTCACCACGGACTCCCGCGGGATCGACCCGCGGACCCGCCGTAAGACGGCGGGCGTGTTGAGCGGCGTCGCGTCGTCGAGGAGGCCGCGAGCGTCGAGCGACTCGACGTACTCCGCGCGGACCGCCGAGGCGACCGCGGCTCCGTCCCACCCGCCGGGGTCGTCGAGCCGCGAGCGGAGGCCCGAGACGACCTCGGCCACGTCGCCGAGGAGGGCGACGTCGGCGTCGTAGGAGGCGTCGACCGCGGCCGGTTCGAGCGTCACGTGGACGAGACGGTCGCCCATCGAGAGCGACCAGTGAGCGGTGGTCACGCCGTCGAAGTCGGTGCCGAGCGCCAGGACGACGTCGGCCCGGTCGAGTACGCGGCGAGCGCCGGCGGGGAAGTGTGAGCCGGTGACACCGAGGAAGCGGCCGTCGTCCTCGGGGAAGACCCCCTTGCCCTTGTAGGAGGCGGCGACGGGGGCGTCGAGGTCGGCGGCGAGCGCGGCGACGGCCTCGACCCCGCCGGGCGAGCGACGCGACCCACCGCCGACGTAGACGACTGGCCGGTCGGCCGCCGACAGGAGCGTTGCCGCGCGGTCGAGGTCGGCGTCGAGGTCGTACGTCGTCCGTTCGGGCGAGACCGTCGCGGTCGGCGCGTCGAACGACTCGTCGAGGACGCGGCTGGAGACGCCGAGACGGACGGGTCCCGTGGGCGGTTCGAGCGCCGATTCGATGCCACGAGTCACCGCGGCGGGCAGGTCGAGCGCCCGTTCGATCGACAGGTTCTCCTTGACGACGTTGTCGAACGTGTCGGCCTCGATCTCGTGGATCGGTCGTTTCCCCCGGTCCTCGGGGTTGACGTCGGCCGAGATGTGGACGAACGGGACGCAGTCGTTCAGCGCGTTCTTCAATCCGTGCATGGCGTTGGTGTCACCCGGTCCCGGGACGGTGAGCGTGGCAGCCACCCGCCCGCTCGACTCGTAGTACCCCCACGCGATGTGGGGGATCGCCGTCTCGTGTCGGGCCATCACGTACCGCATCTCGTCGCGCTCGACGACGGTTCTGTCCAGGGGGAGTGTCTGGGTGCCGGGCAGCCCGACGAGGAGGTCGATTCCCGCGTCGACGAGCGCGTCGTACACGTACTCGCCGCCGCGCCGTGTGTCGTTCGTGTCGGTCATACACGTTCTCCCGCGAGCGGGGAGTTAGTCTTTTCTCCGTGGGGTCGCGCCTCGTTCGTACCCGCCACACCTGCTCGTGACAGCTCTCGGCAGCCCCGAAGCCACAGGCGACCGTCGCGGACGGTTCAGAACCGCGTGAGGTAGTGTTCGACCGACGCCCGCAGGTCGTCGATCCGTTGGCCGACCCGCGCGACGTCGTGGAGCGCCGGGTAGTCGACTGGGAGCGACCGGTAGTAGTAGACCACGCGGGGAACCTGTTCGTCGGCGACGGCGACGGTCTGGGTCGGGAGGGTCCGCTGGCGCTCGGCAGCGGCCGCGTCACACCGCTCACGGAGGTCACAGGTGGTCTCCCAGAGCGAGAACAGTTCGCCCGGCTGCCGGGCCGCCAGTGGCGGATCGCGGTGCGAGTCGATCGCAGTCGAGAGCTCGGTCACCGCCCGTTCCGCCGTCGCGAGCGACTCGCGCTCCGCGTCGAGCGCGTCGCAAAACGCCTCCCGCTGCTCGATAGACGTCCGAACCGCGTCGACGAGGCGCGACTTCAGCATCGGCGACACCCCGGGCTGGGTCCGGAGCGCCGTGGCGATCTCCGCACCGAACTCCTCGGCCAGGCTCTCGTCGAGGCTGTCGCCGTAGTCCTCGTCGTAGTGCGGGACGGCCATGACGGTCTCCCGGTAGTGCTGTCGGATCCGTTCGATGTCGGCGTGACACGACGGACTGGCGGTCGAGACGTGGACCGCCGTCGGACCGGCCGGTCCACGTGACGCCGACAGCGTCGGGTCGATCCTGTCGAGTCGTCGCTCGAACGCTCGTAACGCGTCCAGCTCGTCGAGGACGCGACCGTCCTCGTCCGCGAGGATCCGCCGTGCCCGGCCGATGTACTCTCCGGACTCCTGTGTCATGTCGCTTGGTGTGTCACTCGACACCACGGGTGTTATATGTTTGGGAGCCGGCACCCGACGGTCGGCCCGTCCGGCCCGTGGCTGCTGCGCGCGACGCGAGGACGGTCGTCGAGCGCCGGTCGCCACGAACGGCACCCGTGGACGCTCGATATGGACGAACCCGTCGACGGCGAAGACGTCTGGAGAATCCTCTCGAATCGAGGTGAAAAATGGAGTACAGTTCGATTCAGAGACGGATGACGAAATCATCTGGGCTCTTTTCGCGCACCGCGTTGGACGAGATTCGAGTTTGTCAGTGACGAACGAGCGGCGCCCTCCCGGTCGTACCCGAGAGGCGAGAGCCTCACGCGGGAGCACAGGATTTCAGCGGGGGACGCGACGGAATTTCGGAGAATGAGGGAGTTCGCACGACCGGATCGCCGTCGAGATGAATTACAGCAGTATAGGTGTAATCTATCCTGACCGGTCGAGCGGTGGTTCAGTATTGACGAACCACGGGAGTCGGGGCGGAGACCGCGGTCACTCGGTGGCCGCTTCGAGCAGGCCCCGCATGTACCCGATCGCGAACAGTCGGCCGAGAGTGTGGTAGCCCGGGTTGGAGTTGTCCTCGCCCGCCATCGTCGGGACGTGGTCGGGTCGCATCGGTCCGTCGAACCCGATCTCCTCGTACGCACGCATGGCGGCCAGCATGTCCGTCGGCCCCGCGTCGTGCCACGTCTCGACGAACCGGTCGGCGTCGCCCTCGACGTCGCGGAAGTGGACGAAGTTGATCTTGTCGCCGAAGTGTCTGATCGCGGCGGGGATGTCGGCACCCATCGCCGCGAAGTTCCCCTGGCAGAACGTGACCCCGTTGTGCTCGCTGTCGTAGATGTCGAGCACCCGGTCGTACGCCTCGACACTGGTGACGATACGCGGGGTCCCTCGGAGCGACTCCCGCGGGGGGTCGTCGGGGTGGAGTCCGAGTTTGACGCCAGCCTCTTCGGCGACGGGGACGACCCGTTCGAGGAAGTATTCGAGCGCCTCCCAGATCTGTTCGTGCGTGGCCGCCTCGGCCTCGCCGCCAGCGGTTCCGGGCATCTTCGCGTTGTCGTACCCCGTGACGTACGAGCCGCCACGCGACTCGATGTGGGCCTCCGTCCGCGCCCAGCGAACCCCCGCCATCCAGTCGTAGCAGACGACCGGGATGCCGAGTTCGCCGCAGTCGCGGAGGAACTGTTCGAACACCTCGATGTCCGCGTCCCGTCCGTCGAGACCGAGTCGCACACGGTCGGAGATCGGGACCGACCCCTCGAGTACCGCGAACTCGAGCCCCGCGTCCTCGAGCCAGTTCGTGAGGCCGAGCAGATCGTCGAACGACCACTCTGTTCGGCCGTCGCCGATCTCCAGCGGGTGGATGACCGCCTGCGTGACGCCCATCTGTTTCGCGAGCTGCCAGCGTTCGTCCGGCTTCGGTGGCAGGATGAGTGCAGGTTCTACCATGGGGAGAGATGCTTAGCTCTCGGATAAATAGCTTCGGAAGTCGACGGCTCCGACGGCGCGTCTCGGTCGATCCGTCGGTGGCCCGCGCCACGGACCCGTCCACGCTCCACAACTGCCCCGCGAGCCGTGGTAACACACGTCGTGACGTGTCCGACGTGAGCGAACGAGCGATCGGAGCACGTCGAAAAACGCGCGGAACCGATCGGGCTGCAACGCGAGGGACCGGACCGGTCAGGAACGGCCGTATCAGCCGTGTAACGGTCGATGACACCTCACCGTCGAACTGTTTCCGTTCCCGACCGACGACACGTCGGACCGCACGTCCGCGGCAGGCGTCGACCAGTACTCGGTTCCGTAACTGGGTAATCGGCTCGTTCGCGGGAGGAACCGCGCGAAGTTCGACCACCACGCACGGACGTTCAGTCGCCACACCACGACGGACGGTCGGAGACGAACGGTCGAACGTGTCGGTTTCGAGTCGATCCTCGGACGTGTGCGCGGTCCGTGGTGATCGCGTGCGGGACGAGAGTCGTCCGACGATGTCGCACTCGCGAGTAGCGAGTGGATCGTCGTCTCCGGCGGACCGGGGCCGAAGCGAAGAACTATGCCGATCGGTTTCGAAACGATCGACCAGATGGTACCGACGTTTTCCGGCTACAGACGGCCGAACGGACGTATCGGCGTCAGAAATCACGTCGCAGTGATTCCGACGTCGGTAGCGTCGAGCAGTGTCGCGTCACGGGTCGCGGCGGACGCGGGGCCGTGGGCACGGGCGACACCGCACCAGATGGGGACGACACAGCCCGACGCGGCGCGCCGCCAGACCGAGCGCGTACTCGTCGGCGTCGGGCGGAACCCGAACGTGGGGGCGGCGCTAGTCGTCGAACTCGGCACCGAGGACATCGACGCCGACGCGGTCGCCGACCGCATCGCCGCCGTCGAAACCCCCGTCGAGACGCTCTCGATGCGCGAGGTCGGGGGAACGACGAACGCGCTCGCCGAGGGCGTCGAACGCTGCCAGGCGCTCAACGCCGAGATCGAAGACGCCCGCCGGGAGGAGGCCGAGGTCTCCGAACTGGTGTTCGGCGTCGAGTGTGGCGGGAGCGACGCCACCAGCGGTATCGCCGCCAACCCTGCCGTCGGCAACGCCTGCGACCGCCTCGTCGCCGCTGGCGGAACCGCCTGCTTCAGCGAGACCCCCGAGTTCATCGGCGCCGAACACCTGCTGGCGGATCGCTGCGTCGACGACGCGGTGCGCAAACGCCTCCTAGAGCGCGTCGAGCGCCGCGAGAACATGGCCAAACTCATGGGCGTCGACATCCGCGAGGCCCAGCCGTCGCCGGGGAACAAGGAAGGGGGGCTGACGACGATCGAGGAGAAGAGCCTGGGGGCGATCTCGAAGGGCGGAACCACACCCGTCCGGGGGATCGTCGACTACGGCGAGGAACTGCCCGTCGGTGGTGGGCTCGTCCTGATGGACACGCCCGGCTACGACGTCGAGAGCGTCGTCGGCAAGGTGGCGGGCGGCGCGCAAGTGATCGCGTTCACCACGGGGAGAGGCAGCACCACCGGCAACCCCATCGCCCCCGTCATCAAGGTCACCGGCAACCCGAACTGCTGGGAACGGATGTCGAACAACATGGACGTGAACGCCTCGACGGTGTTCGACGGCGAGTCGCTCGACACCGTGGGCGAACGCGTCTACGAGAAACTGATCGCCGTGGCCGACGGCCACCTCACAGAGGCCGAACACCGCCGCCTCGAGGAGTTCGCCATCAACGAGATCCAGCCGAACGAACTCGCCGAACTGGAGGTGCGCGGATGAAGGGCGAGGTGCTCGACGACGTGGCGCTGCTCATGACCGAGCGGGACGCCGTCGTCACGGCGGTCGACGATCTGGCGGCGGGACACGAGGTGCACGTCGACGACTACACGGTCACGCTCGCCGACGACGTCCCGTTCGGTCACAAGTTCGCCATCAGGCCGATCGGGCGCGGCGACGACGTCGTGAAGTACGGCGAGGTGATCGGTCGGGCGACGGTCGACATCGCGCCGGGCGACTGGGTGCACACCCACAACTGTGAGAGCACCCGCGGGCGTGGCGACCTCGAAGCCGCCACCGGGGGTGGCGGCGAATGACCGCCTCCGGCGAGGCGGCGACGCGAGCGGTGCGGTTCGAGGGGTACGACCGCGGTGGGGGACGCGTCGGCGTGCGGAACCGGGTGCTCGTGTTGCCCTCGGTGATCTGCTCGCACGTGGTCGCCGACCGCATCGCCGAACGGGTCGAGGGGGCGGTGAGCGCGCCGCACGACCACGGCTGTGCACAGATCGGGAGCGACAACGACCAGACGCGGCGGACGTTCCTCGGCACCGCCACCAACCCGAACGTGGCGGGGACGGTCGTCGTCGGCCTCGGCTGCGAGGTCATCCAGTCGGACAGCCTCGCGGCCGACCTCGCCGACCGTGGTGCGAGGGTGCGCGAGCTGTCGATCCAGGACGTCGGCGGCACCGACGAGTGCGTCGAACAGGGGGTCGAGCTGGTCGAGGGGCTCCGACGCGAGGCCGAACGGACCGAACGCCGGCCCGCGAGCCTCGCGGATCTCACGGTCGGCGTCGTCAGCAGCGACCTGCGCGAGTCGACCGTCGACGTCGCCGACCCCCTCGTCGGGGCGTTCGTCGACCGGGTCGTGGGGGCGGGCGGGCGCGTCGTCGTCGCCGGGAGCGAGCGGCTGACGACGCACATCGACGCGGCGACCGCGGCCGCCGCGACCGACGCCGTCGCCGCCGGCGTCGACCGACTCGTCGAACGACACCGGAACCAGCCGTCGAAGGCCGCACGGCTCGCGAGCGAGGCGAGTGGACTCCCGTTCGAGACGGTCACGCGGGCGTGGGGGAGCGGCCCCATCGACGAAGTCGTCCGCTACGGCGACCAGGTGGAGATCGACACCGGGCTGGCCGTGCTGGACGCCCCCTCGCGATTCGAGGAGGCCGCGACCGGCCTCGCCGCGGCCGGGGCACAGCTCGTCGTCCACGTGACGGAAGACGGCATCCCCGCGGGCCACCCGATCGCGCCGGTGCTCAAGGTGTCCGGCGACGCCGACACGGTCGCGGCGCTCCCCGACGATATCGACGTCGACGCGACGGCGACGGACGTGGACGGCCTGACCGAACGGGTGCGCACGGTCGCCGACGGCGAACCGTGCTGTTCGGAGCGCCACGGGCTGACCGAGTTCGCGATCACGCGCGTCGGGCCCTCCATGTGAGGGGGCTCGGAGCGCGCCATTCGAGCGCTCCCCGGAACGGGCTCGCCGGCCACCCATGGGCGACCGACAGCCGGCCACCGCGGTCCGGCACGTGACGTGAATCACGGAGGAGACGACCGCTGAGAGCGGTTCCTTTATGTCGCTCCGTCCGGGAGAGAACGACAACACATGACCGAATCCGGAGACCCTACCGTCGGCCCGATCCCCGAGGAGACCGTCCTCGACGCGTGCGGCGACCGAACCCTCCCGAAGATGGGCATCGTCGAGCAGCTGTGGGAGACGGACCCGATCCCGACCGACGAGATCGAGTCGGTGGCCGCCGACGCCGTCGGCGACCTCGCCCTCGACGAGATCCCCGACGGCGGCGAGGTCGCGGTCGGTGCGGGGAGCCGGGGGATCACGAACCTGCCCGCGATCGTCCGCGGCGTCGTCGGCGGGTTACAGTCGCGCGGTTACGAGCCGTTCGTCTTCCCCGCGATGGGGAGCCACGGCGGCGCGACGGCCGAGGGACAGCGCGAGAAACTCGACGCGCTCGGGGTGAACGAGGAGAGCGTCGGCTGTGAGATCAGAGCGACGATGGAGGTGACGGAGATCGGTCGAACGCCGGAGCGGAACGTCGCGGTCGTGGCCGACGCGAACGCGGCGGCCGCCGACGCCATCGTCCCGGTCAACCGGGTCAAACCCCACACCGACTTCGACGGGCACGTCGAGAGCGGGCTCTCGAAGATGATCGTCATCGGGATGGGCAAACAGCGCGGTGCGAAGTTCGCTCACGAGGGGGCGGTGAACTGGAGCTTCCGGGAGATGATCCCACAGATCGCCTCGCTGCACCTCGAGAACCTCCCCATCGTCGGCGGGATCGCCATCGTCGAGGACCAGCACGACGACACGGCCATCCTCGAGGGCGTTCCCCCCTCCGGCTTCCTGAAGCGCGAGGCGGAACTGCTCGAGATCGCCTACGACATCATGCCGACGCTGCCGTTCGACGACCTCGATCTCCTCGTCGTGGACCAGATGGGCAAGGACATCAGCGGCTCGGGTATGGACACCAACGTGATCGGGCGGCGTGGCTACGGCTTCGAGGGCGAACCAACCGACGCGCCGTCGATCAAGCGTATCTTCGTCCGCTCGCTCACCGCTCCCTCGCACGGGAACGCGACGGCGCTCGGGATGGCCGACTTCGTCCACCGGGATCTGATCGCCGACACCCAGCTGTACAAGGCGGTGATCAACACGCTCACGGCGAGCACGCCGCGTGGCGCGCGCGTCCCGCCGATCATGGAGACCGACCGCGCCGGCTTCGTCGCGGGGATCTCGACCGTCGGCATCGTGGACACGGACGACCTCCGGGTCGTTCGGGTGACCGACACGATGCGGCTGGAGCGGCTGTACGCCTCGGCCGCGCTCGTCGAGGAGGCGCGCGATCGCGACGACCTCCGCGTCGTGCGCGAGCCCGAGCCCGTCGCGTTCGACGACGAGGGACAGTTCGTGGCACCGTCGCCGGATCTCCACTGACTCCGAGGCGGATCGAGAGACCGCCGAGGTGGGTCAGACCGTGATGTTCTGCCCGGTCTCGTCGTCGAACAGGTGCATCTTCGACCGATCGATCCGCAGTTCGGCGAACTCGTCTTCGCGCACCTCGCTGGCCGGCGAGACCCGAGCGGTGAACTCGTACTCGCCCGCGGCGGTCGGCGAGAGGGTGAGGTACTTGTCGGAGCCCATCGGCTCGATCACTCTGACGTACGCCTCGATCGTGTTCGCCGGCGTCGCGGCGTCACCAGCGAGTGCCGCGTCGTTGATGTCTTCGGGACGGATCCCGAGCGTCAGCGACGCCGGATCACCCCCCCATCGATCGACGGTGGCCGCGAGGTCGTCCGTGAGTTCGATCTGGAACTCGTCGGTCTGAGCCCGGTAGCCGCCGTCGTCCAGCGGGACGATGTCGGCGGGCAGGAAGTTCATCGGCGGTTCGCCGATGAACCCCGCGACGAACCGGTTCACCGGCTCGTCGTACAGTTGCTGGGGCGGTCCGAGCTGCTGGAGCCGACCCTGATTGAGCACCGCCACACGGTCGCCGAGCGTCATCGCCTCGGCCTGGTCGTGGGTGACGTAGATCGTCGTCTTCTCGACGCGCTTGTGGATCTCGTTGAGTTCGGTCCGCATCTGGACGCGGAGCTTCGCGTCCAGGTTCGACAGCGGCTCGTCCATCAGGAACACGGACGGCTCCCGGACGATCGCTCGTCCGAGGGCGACGCGCTGTTGCTGGCCGCCGGAGAGCGCGCTCGGCTTCCGGTCGAGGAGTTCGGATATCTCCAGCAGGTCGGCGGTGTGTTCGACGCGCTCGTCGATCTCGTCCGACGGGTAGTTCCGGATCCGGAGCGGGAACGAGAGGTTCTCCCGGACGGTCATGTGTGGGTACAGCGCGTAGTTCTGGAACACCATCGCCACGCCCCGTTCGCGTGGTTCCAGACCACTCACGTCCTCGTCTTCGATCCAGATCCGTCCCTCGGTCGGGGTTTCGAGCCCCGCGACGGTGCGGAGCGTCGTTGTCTTCCCACAGCCCGACGGCCCGACGAGCACGAGGAACTCCCCTCGTCGGATGTCGATGGAGAGGTCGTCGACCGCCAGCACCCCTCCTTCGTCGTCGTCGTAGACCTTGCTGAGGTCGTCGATCCGGACGTTGATCTCCTCGTCCGACTGGGCCGCGTCGGTCTGTACGTCGCTCGTATCGGCTGCCTTGGAACTCTGTGTCGTGTCGCTCATGATCTGCGTGTCTGGTGAGTCGGGTGGGTCACGTGAGCCGGGCGTCCCGTGGTCGTGGCCCGGGTGTCGGGCGTGGGCGCGGTGACGGTCATTGTTTCAGTGCCCCCGCGGTCAGTCCGCTGACGATGTACCGCTGGAACGCCATCACCACGAACACGGTCGGGATGATCGCCAGGACACAGGCGGCCGCCAGGGACGCCCAGGCGACCGAGACGTCGCCGACGAACCGGTAGACGGCCACGGAGATGGGCTGTGCGGCCAGCGTTCGGGTCACGATCAACGAGAACAGGAACTCCCGCCACGAGTAGAGGAACGTCAGGATGCCACACGCGGCCAGGCCGGGACGGGCGAGCGGGAGCACGACGTGACGGAACGCCTGTAGGTAGGTACAGCCGTCGACGCGCGCCGACTCGTCGAGTTCCTGTGGGATGGAGATGAAGAAGTTCCGCATGATGTACACCATCAGCGGCAGCCACAGGTACACCTGCGCGATGATCACGCCGGGGATGGTGTTGAGTAGCTCCAGCTCCGACATGATCCGGTAGTACGGGATGATGAGCCCGATCGGCGGGAACAGCCGGGAGAACAACACCCCGACGAACAGCGCGGTGTCGAACCGGAACCGGAACCGGCTGAAGGCGTACCCCGCCGGGACCGCGAGCGTCAGGACGATCACGGTCGTCGTCGTCGAGATGACGATACTGTTGACCATCGCTCGCCAGTAACTCTGTTCGATCAACACGTTGTAGTACGACGCCAGCGTCGGCTCCCGCGGGAGGACGCTGAGGTTGTACACCGCCTCGTTGGTCTTCAACGACGTCAACACCTCCCAGAGGAGCGGGGCGACCACGATGAACACGGAGAGGGCGAGGACGAGGTGGACGACCATCGGCCCCTCGACGACGTCCCAGAACCGCTGGCGAGTCCGGTAGTCGATCCACTCGTAACTCTCTTCGGTGCTCATCGTGACCGCCTCCGGGCGCGGGTCGGATCGGCCGGTGAGAGCGGTCTCCCGTCGAGGACGGTGGTGTTACCCGTCATTCGTCGATCCCTCCGATTATCTGCGTCACGTAGAAGAGGGCCACGAGCACGGTGACGCCGACGAGGAAGACGGCGACGGCAGCCGCGTAGCCGAAGTTGAAGTTCACCATGCCGGTGCGGTAGATGTGGATGCTCAGCACGGTCGTCCGCTGTCCCGGCCCACCCCGCGTCATGGGGAAGATGATGGCGAACGCGCGGAAGGCGAACATCCAGGTGATCAGCCCGACGATCGCGAAGTACGGCCGGAGTCTCGGGAGCGTCACGGCGCGGAACGCCTGCAGCGTCGTGGCGCCGTCGACGCGGGTCGCGTCGTAGAGGTGGTTCGGGATGGACTGCAGCCCTGCCAGGAACACGACCATCGCGAACGGCATCCGCGCCCAGGCGTCGACCAGCATGACCAGGAGCATCGCCCGGTCGCCGTTCGCGAGCCAGGCGACCGGATCCGCGACGAGCCCCGAGCTCACCAGAATCAGGTTCAGCAGGCCGAACTCGTTGCCCTGCAGGATCCACCGCCAGATCAGCGCGACCACCGCGATGGGGATCGCCCACGCGAACATCAGGACCGTCGAGTAGACGTTCCGAAGCCAGCGACGGCGGACGTGGTTGATCCCGAGGGCGATCGCGAGGCCGCTCGTCGTCGAGACGATCAGCGACCCGGTGGAGTAGACCAGCGTGTGCTGGAAGTAGCTCCAGAACTCCGCGGACTGGAACATCGTCGTGTAGTTGCGGAACGCGACGAACCGCGGATCGATCCCCGGTAGCGTCAGGAACACCGACTGATAGAACAGGAACGCGACCGGGTAGACGAAGATGACGAAGATGACGAGCAGTGCTGGCCCCATCGTGATGGCGAGCACGTGGTCGTTCGCGAACCGCGAGAGTCGAGACCGGAGGCTGCCGTCGTCGCGGCCGAAGCCGCGTTCCCGCTCGTGGGGGGTTTCCGTCGCCATGGCCTACTGGCCGAGCACCGTGTCCGTGAAGGACTGTGCCGCGTCGAGAGCCGCCTGAGGCTCCTTCTGACCGGCGATAGCCGCCTGAAGCTCCTGGCTGACCCGTTCTTTGAGCGCGCGAGCCTGTGGGAACAGTTCGACCTTGTTGAGCGACATCGCCCGGCCACGGATCGCCGAGTACGCCGCAGCGTCGGTCTGCGCTGCGTCCTCGTACACCTGCTGGACGTAGCTCTGATTCCCCTCGAACGTGTACTCGTACCACGCGTTCGTGTAACTGAGCCGGGCGTCGAGGTACAGCGTCGCGGCGAGTTTCTTCTCCGGCGGGGCGTTCACGTTGATGCCGACGCCGTTCGGGCTCGCGATGCCGGCGCGGGTCGGGTTCGGTGCGTCGCTCCACCCCTCGGGCGAGACGGTCGGCACGTACTGGGTATCCCGCTCGAACTGGTCGAGCGCCCGCGGGACCAGGTCGCCGAAGACGGGAACCATCGCGAACTGCCCGGAGAGGAAGCCGTCGGCCAGGTCGCCCTGGCCGAAATTGACGACCGACTCGGGCACCCACCCGTTGTCGAGATACTCGATCATCTTCTCCAGCGCGAACAGCGCCGCATCGGAGTTGAACCGCACCGTCCCGTCGTCCTCGACGATCGATCCCCCGGCCTGGTAGAACATCTTCTTCCAGTCGCGGTAGGTGTACACGCGGGAAGCACCGCGGTACGCCCAGCCGTAGACGTCGGTGCCCTCGAACGCCTCCATCACCGTCTCGATGTCGTCCCACGTGTAGCTCCCGTCCGCGATGGCGGAGATGACGGAGTCGTCGATCCCCTGTTCACGCATGAGGTCGGGTCGGGCGTGGACCAGGCTCCCTTCAAGCGTGTTCGGGCCCACGTAGGTCTCGTCGTTGAAACCGAACGACTGCCGCATCAACGGCTGGTAGGGCTCCCACATCGAGTCGTCCGGCCACATGCCGCTCAGCGGCTCGAGGTAGTCGTCGGCCACGAAGGTCGTGAGCGTGTCGCTGAGGACGATCCCGAACCCGACGGGTTCGGGCGACCCCGACGAGAGGAACGCCGCCTCCCGCGGGATGGCCTGATCGACCGGGATCGCGAGCGGATCGACCTCGATCCCGTACCGGTCCTCGAACAACGCGTACGTGGCGAGCGTCGCCGGGTCGAACTCCAGCGAGCCGAAGTTGAGGATCTGGATTGAGTCGACCTCGGAGGCGATACTGTCCTCCCACCCGGGGACCGGTTCGTACGGGGAATCGGCGATCGCGCCGGAGTTCAGCCAGGGCTCGACACCCTCCGTGGGGTTGTCGGGGATCTGCTGGCGCGCCTCGATCGGCCACTCGTCGAGCGTCGTCATCCGACGGTCCGGGTTGTCCCCCCAGCCGAGTCCCGAGAGCGCCGACTGGAAGTCGCTCATGCCGCTGCCGCCGTCACCGCTGCCGCCGTCGCCGCTGCCGCCATCGCCGTTGCCGCTGCCGCCACCGCCGTCGCCGCTGCCACCATCGCCGTTGCCGCCACCACCGTTGCCGCCACCGCCGTCGCTGTCCGTTCCCGAACAGCCGGCCAGCGCAGCGGCACCGCCGACGCCGAGGTACTTGAGAAGCTCGCGTCTATCGATCCGCGTTGCCATGTCTTCGAATGACATGGGCCACGATTTGGGTTTCTATTATGTAAAAGTACTGTTGTTCTCTGTCTTCAATCATGTAAAACTACCGCTGATCCGATCGAGCCCCGGCTGCAGAACCCGTGTCTCGTTCGGGCTGCTACCCCGTGCCCCACCACGCACACGGCGGGAGGAGGGCGAGCCTTCCGGTCGCGGGTGAGGTCCGTCGCCACGAGTCACGACTCGGCGTGGATGACTCCGCGGACACGGTGCAACCCTTAAGTCCCGATCGGCAGATCAGTCGGTATGGAGATCACGGAAGTCGAAAGCTACACGCTTCGGGTCCCGATCGGACGATCCGTCGGCGACTCCCGACTGTCGATCACCGACGTCTACTGGGTCGTCGTCGAACTCACGACCGGGACGGGCCTCACGGGGACGGGGTGGATGGGATCGCTCGGGTTCGGACCGGACCTGCTCTCGGGCTTCGTCGACTCGCAGTTCCGCGACCACCTCGTAGGTCGGGACCCGTTCGAGACGACCGCGATCCACCGGGACCTCCGCCGACAGACGATCTACTACGGGGAGACGGGAATGGCGGCCTGGCCGCGCGGCGCGATCGACGTGGCGCTCTGGGATCTCAAGGCCAAGGCCGCCGAGGAGCCCCTCTACCGGTTCCTCGGCGGGGCGGACCGGCGGGTCCCGGCGTACGTCTCGCTGATGGACGCGACCGAGGACGACGCCGAGGTGGTGGCGAGCCGACACGGCCAGTACGCGGAGGAGGGGTTCACGGCGTTCAAGACGAAAGTGGGGAACCGCCCCACCACCGAGGAGCGCCGCCGGATCGCGGCGATCCGCGAGCGGATCGGGGGGGACGCAGACCTGTTCGTCGACGCGAACCAGGCGTGGACCGTGACCGAGGCGATCCGACACGTCGACGCACTGACCGACTACGATCTCGGCTGGGTGGAAGAGCCGATCTCGGAGTGGGACCTCCGGGGCCACGACCGTGTCGCGACGGCGATCGAACCGCCACTGGCGACCGGTGAGATGTTCTACCGGCCCGAACGGTTCGAGTTCCTCTTCGACATCGGTCGCGTCGGCGTGGTCCAGCCGGACCTGATCAGGCTCGGTGGCGTGTCGGCGCTGTGGGAGGCGGCGACGATGGCCAACCGACACGCCGTGCCACTGGCCCCCCACTTTTACTACGCGGTCAGCGCACACGTCGTGAGCGCGGCACCGACCGGCATGATCGCGGAGTACATCCCGGCGTACGATATCGCGACGGTTCTCGCCGACCCCCCGGCGATCGAGGACGGACACGTCGTCCTCCCGGACCGACCGGGCCACGGCTACGAGATCTCGAACACGGCGCGGGCCGAGTACGAAGTCGAGTTCCCCGAGTAGTCGGGAGTCGCGGTCCATTCGGGAGTCGTGGTCCACCGTGAAACAGGGCGGTCGGACGGTCGGGTGTTGGGCGGGCGGTCAGTCGCCCCGACTGCCCCACGCGTAGGGGGTCCAGCCGCCGTCGGCGGTGAGCACCTCGCCCGTCACGAAGTTGTCGCGCGCGGCGAGGAAGAGCACGCAGTTCGCCATCTCCTCGGTCGTGCCGTACCGGCCGAGCGGTGTGCGCTTTTCGATGTCCTCGTCGGTGTAGCCGGCGGACTCCTGGGACTGGTCTGTGATCGCGGTCTTGATGTAGCCGGGGGCGAGCGCGTTGACGTGGATGTCGTGTTCGGCCCACTCGACGGCCAGCGTCCGGGTCAGGTTGTCGACGCCGCCCTTGGCCGCGCAGTACGGCGACCGTCGACCCAGTCCCATCGAGCCCATCATGCTCGAGACGTTGACGATGGCGCCGCCGTCGCCCTGGTCGATGAGCTGTCGACCCGCGGCCTGCGAGCCGTAGAACACGCCCGAGAGATCGACGTCGATCACCTGCTGCCAGTCGGCGGGATCCATCTCCTCCGCCGGCCCGATGATCGTCACGCCCGCGTTGTTCACCATCACGTCGAGGCGGCCGAACTCCTCGACGGTGGCGTCCACCAGCGCCGCCACGGAGTCGGGGTCGCTCACGTCGGTCTCGACGGGCAGGGCTGTCCCCCCGGCCGCCTCGATGTCGGCGGCCGCCTCGGCGGCGCGGTCGTACGACCGCGAGTTGGTGACGACGTTCGCCCCCTCCGCCGCGAACGCCTCGGCGACTGCCTTCCCGATACCCTTGCTCGACCCCGTCACGATCGCTGTCTGACCGTCGAATCGTCCGCTCATGTCCGTCTCGTGCCTCTCTCCGGTGGGTAATAGACCCTCGCTTCTGTCCGGGTGCGGACAGTTCGGGACTGGTCCGCGCTCCGGTTTCGACGGTCGTGATTCGACGGCCGTGAGGCGCGGGCTTCGTCACCTGACCACGTCGGCCGAGACGGAGCCCACGCCGTCCACCTCGGCCCGGACGGTGTCACCGGGTTCGATCCGGTGGGCACCGGGCGTGCCCGTCGAGATGACGTCGCCGGGTTCGAGCGTCATCACGCGCGAGTGGAACGCGACCAGCTCGCGCGGCGAGAAGTGCATGTTCGCCACCGTGTTCGCTGCTTTGACCTCGTCGTCGACGACCGTCCGCACCGCCACGTCGTCCAGATCGACGCCGGGGTCGGGGACGACGATCTCGGAGCCCATCACCAGGAACGTGTCGAAGCTCTTCGAGCGCGTGAGAAAGCGGGGGTTGCGCCGGAGGACGTCTTCGGCGGTCATGTCGATCACCGGGACGAACCCGCCGATCACGGAGTCGACCGCGTCGACCGGGACGTCGCTACAGGTGCGGCCGATCACGACGGCGAGTTCGGCCTCGGCGGTCACGTGGTTCGTGATCTCGGTCGGGGGCAGGCGGATCGGCCCGCCAGGGCCGGTCAGCGCCGTCGCGGGCTTGAAGAAGCTCGCGGGCTCGTCCGGGTGGTCCTCGTCGAGGTCAGCGGCGTGGTCGGCGTAGTTCAGCCCGATGCCGAACAGTTTCCCGGGGCGATCGAGCGGTGGGGCGAACGAGAGGTGCGCCGGTGAGAGACGTCTGGCCGCAACCGCACCCGGATCGGGGAGGTCGGCCGGGTGACGAGAGAGCGCCGACTCGACACTGGTCAGCGACGGGTCGGCGGCCGTGAGCAGGATGAACCCCTCGTCGTTGCCGAGGAGCGGGTCGCCGGTTGCCGTGCGGGCGAGCCTGCGCTCGGTCGACGCGACGGTCATTCGCGATCGGTCCAGAAGTCGAACGATCGGCCGGGCGCGAACACGTCGATCCCGACGGCGACGTCGTCACCGGAGTTCTCGACGCGGTGGGCCTCCCAGGAGTCGAGCCACACGGAGTCGAACCGGCCGAGCGTCACCTCGTCGTCCTCGGTGTAGACGGTCAGTTCCCCCCCGACGACGAGACAGACCTGTTCGTTCTCGTGGTCGTGCGTGGGCGAGGAGTGGCCCGGCGGTTTCTCGAACCACTCGAAGCTGAACTGGTCGGAGCCGGCCATCGCGACGCGCCGCCAGCCGGCCTCCGGTTCGTACGTCTCGGCCTCGTCGAACGGGACTGGGTGCATCTTCGGACGGAACACCGTCGCAGGTGAGTATGAATCTTGGCATGGGGGTGCGTGTCGGAACGGGTCGGGCACGCACGGTCGCGTCGGTCGGCACCGAAACCGCGGAGACGAGTGTCGAGACACGCCCGAGAAGCGGTGTGAGACGTGTCGAACGCCGGGTGCCGACGGGCGGAGGGGCTGGAGCGGTCGCTACAGGTTCGAGTTACCGCCGCCGCCGTCGATGACGATGGCCTGCCCGTTGATGTAGCCCGACCGCGGCGAACAGAGGAACGCGACGGTGTCGCCGAGCTCCATCGGGTCACCGATGCGCCCGAGCGGGTTGGCCTTGCCGCGCTCTTCGAGCCCCTGTTCGTAGCTGTCGTAGTCGCCGCGCTCGACGCCCTGTTCGATGAGTTCCTCGATACGGGCGGTCTCGTGGGCACCGGGGAGGACGGCGTTCGTGCGGACGTCGGGGGCGAGCTCCGACGAGAGCGTCTTCTCCAGCCCGATGACGCTCATCCGGACCGAGTTCGAGAGCACCAGCGAGTCGATCGCCTCCTTGACGCTCCGGGAGGTGATGTTGACGATGGTTCCCCCGCCGTCTTCGAGGTGCGGGACGGCAGCCTGGACGAGTCGAACCACGCTCATCACCAGGAGGTCGTACGCCTGGTACCAGTCCTCGTCGTCCATCTCCACGAACGGGCCGCTCGGCGGGCCGCCGGCGCTGGTGACGAGGTGGTCGATGCCGCCGAACGCCTCGACCGTGCGGTCGACGAGGTGGTCGACGTCGCCGGAGTCGGTCAGGTCGCCCGCGACGCCGACGACGTCACCCGCCGCGACAGCCTCGACCTCCGCGACCGCCTCGGCGAGTCGATCCTCGTCCCGCCCGTTCAGGACGACGTTCGCGCCCTCGCGTGCGAGCGCTGTCGCCGACGCCTTGCCGAGGCCACTGCTCGAGGCCGTCACGAGTGCGGCGTTTCCGTCGAGTTTTAGATCCATAGTACGACTGGTGTCGTTCGGTGCGTGTAAAACCCTTCGTGCAGGGGCAAAGCGACGGGAGCGGCCACCTTCCCGTGCGGACTGGTGCACCACACCGCCGTGTCGGGAGTCGGCGGTCGCACCCGTTCTCCCCTAGTCGGCCCGCGAAACGGACCGTCGGAACACCTCACTCGATCGGCTCGAAGCGCACGTCCGCGTCTCCGAACACGAGCCGTCTCGCCTCGCCGACGGTGACGTGTTCGACCGTCTCGCGGGCGAGCGCCGGCGAGACGTGAAAGGTGGAGAGGTGGCCGGTGTCACGGACCCACGCGATGCGGACGGTGTCGGGGTCGTACGGGCCGATGGCGGAGACCGCTGCGACCAGCGCGTGGCGGTCGGTCGGGAGCACGACCGGCAGGTGGGACTTCGAGTGCGAGCCGCTGGTGAGCGCGTTCGCGTACATCTGCTCGAGGTCCAGTTCGTCCGCGACAGCCCGCGTCGTGAGGTCGGCGAGGCCGATGCCGTGGCCGTTGCCGTGCGTCGTCTCCGTGAGGCCGCGGACGACGATCCGCTCGATGTCGGGCGTCTCGGGGTCCGCGACGCCGTGGAGGTCGTAGCGGCCGATGACGTTGGTGTCCATGCCGGTGCCCGAGACGTCCTTGCCGATGCGGTCGACGACGAGGACGTCGAGGTCGTCGTACGGCAGGGTCGGCATGTGGTCGTACGCGCGTTCGAGGAGGCCGAATTCGCCGTCCGGCAGATCCGTCGCCGACACGCCTTCGACGGCGGCCGTCTCGTCGAGGAAGTTCTCGACGATCGCGATGCCGCCGAGGAACGGCGTCTCGGCGCGGACGACGTCAAGGGCGGCCTCGATCGTGGTCACGAAGCCGTCGACGGTCGCCCGCTCGTGGATGGCCGACGCGCCGACCTGCTTGCCGAGGCCGACCGTCGCCATCTTGCAGAGCCCGCTCTCGAACGGCCCGTCGAAGTTGGTGTGGGCCTTGACACGGTTGACGACGACCACCCCGTCGGCGTCGAGCGCCGCCCGCGAGAAGTACACCGGGCTCCCGAGCACCGACTCGCCGATCCGTTCGGCGTCCATGCGGGCGTCGACGGGACAGCCGATCGCCTCCTCGGTGAGGCCGAGGCTCGCGAGCGTCCTGCGCTGGCCCTCCGCCGTCGCCCCGCCGTGGCTCCCCATCGCGGGCACGACGACCGGGTCGAACCCGCGGTCGCGCACCTCGTCGACGACGGCGCGGGCGACGGGAACGACGTCCGTGATCCCGCGGCTGCCGAGCCCCACGGCGACGGTCGCGCCACTCGGGAGGTCCGACAGCGAGAGCGCGTCGACCGCCGTGCGTGTCGCCTCGGTGACGTCGTCGAGCGTCGGTGCCGGCGGGTCGTAGTGGACCTCGTGGAACGTCGGGAGCGTCACGTCCGGGAGGACCGTGTCGACGGTGGCCGCGTCGGGAAACTCCATATCGGTGGGGAGCAGGCGCGCCGGGCGTATAGTTCCACGTGTGTCCCGATCGACGTGGGAACGTATCGGCTCTCCGGGGCGAGCGTGGCGGCAGGAAGACCGTACGACGGCCGGACACGGCGGGGCCACGCACTCTCGTTCACGGCGGTGCGGCCACGGCGGAGCGACATCGTGCGCCCCCTCGAGGGTGCGGTCGGCGCGCGGGAGCGACCGACGCGAGCGACTCGCGCGAGGTGCCGCTCGCGCCTCCGTGCGCGAGCCACCGACCGAGGAGTCCGTCGAGCCGTCTGTCCGGCCCCATCGCTGAGACACCGGCCGTGGAGGAACGAGGGAGGCTCGCCACGCCCCGGGTACCGTGCGGTCTCCGTCCCGTCGCTCACGCTCTCACTCTCCGGAGACCGCGTGTCCCGTGTCGGTCACGTGGGCGGTCCGAGAGACGTGCCGGCACCCGCGGTTCGTCACGAACGACGACACTGCTCCGACGGACGTGTGCAACGTCGGCTACGAGGTGCGTCAGAGAGAGAGAGCGGAGCTCTCTCAGCTGAACAGCGTCCCGACCCACCCAAAGTGATTTACTCTCGTGCGGAGGCCACTCCGTATGGAGATCACGGAGATAGAGAGCGTCGCCGTCTCGATCCCGCTCGCCGAACCCGTCGCGTTCGCGACCCGCATCGTCGAGGAGCGCGACCACGCTATCGTCTACGTCCGGACCGACGAGGGAGACGAGGGGCTCGGATACACCCTGGGGTACGGTGGGGCAGGGCTCATCGCCGACGCCGTCACGGAGTTGCTGGAGCCGATGCTGGTGGGCGAGGATCCGCGCGACACCGAACGACTGTGGCGCGAGATGTTCGACAGCACCGTCCAGATCGGGCGCAAGGGGGTCGTCCTCCGGGCCATCTCGATCGTCGACATCGCGCTGTGGGACCTCAAGGCCACGGCCGCGGGAATGCCGCTCTACAAGCTCCTCGGGGGGAGCAAGGAGGAGATCCCCGCGTACGCCAGCGGCGGCTACTACCGCGACACCAAGGGACTCGAGGGACTCCGCGAGGAGATGGAGCGGTACGTCGACCGCGGGCACGACGTGGTGAAGATGAAGGTGGGACGCGAGTCGCTCGCGACGGAAGTCGACCGGGTCCGGACCGTCCGTGAGGCCATCGGCCCCCACAGGACGCTCCTCATGGACGCCAACGGGAAGTGGTCGAACAAGCAGGAGGCCGTCCGTGCCTGTCGTGCCTTCGGCGAGTACGACCCGTACTTCATCGAAGAGCCGGTGATGCCCGACAGCATCGACCTGATGAGCGAGGTGAACGCGGCGCTCTCGTATCCGGTGGCGGCGGGCGAACTCGAGTTCAACCGCTACGGCTTCCAGCATCTGCTCGACGCGGGGGCGGTCGAGATCGTCCAGCCGGACGCGACCGTGGTCGGCGGGATCACCGAGTGGATGCGGGTGGCGCATATGGCGGCGGCCCGCGACGTCCCCGTCGCGCCCCACTACAACTGGGACCTCCACGTCCACCTGCTCGGCGCGATCGAGAACGGGCTCTGGGCGGAGTACTTCTACCGCGACTCCGACGTGAAGGCGTTCGACGACGTCCTCGTCCACCCGATGGAGCCAACCGACGGGACTCTGGAGATTCCCGACCGACCCGGTCACGGCATCGAACTCGACCGCGACGCCCTCGACTCGTTCCGGATCGAGTGAGCTCCCGTCGGGGCAACGCGGGCCGATCCTCGCTACACCCGCCCGCAAAGGGTTTCACCGCCCGCAAACGTTTACCCCTCGTCGCGTGAAGTCGCGTCATGGCACTCACCGTCCAGCCGTCGGCGATCGTCGAGGCGTACGAACCCGACGAGGGGATCGAACTGCGGCCGCTCGTGAGCAGTGACGAGCTGATGGTCGTCCGGGTCGACATCGCGCCGGGCGCGACGCTCCGCGTCCACGACCACCCACACGAGCAGGCGGGCTACGTCGCCGAGGGATCGTTCACGTTCACCGGCGACGAGGAGCGCACGGTCGAACGGGGGGACGGCTACTACGTCCCGCCGGGCCACGAACACGGCGTGATCGGCGGCGACGAGCCGGCGGTGGCGATCGACGTGTTCACGCCGGCCCGCGAGGAGTACCGCGAACGGTTCGACCACCTCTGAGTCGACCGTCGCTGTCGGCGGAGACGGGCCGTGTAGGTCGGCGCGTCAGGGAGTGGAGCCGCCGCGTCGGCAGAGAGAGAGACCGCGGCGTCAGCGCCCTGCGTGCGGGTCGAGGAGTTCGACGGGGTGGCGGCTCTCGTCGTCGAACAGCGCGTCCAGCTGTTCGAGACAGGAGGTGCCGCTGGCGACCGTCTCGCGGTCGGGGTGGTCGGCGAACTCGTCGGCGAGGTCCGACCCGACGTCCATGCTGAGTTCGTAGTACTCGGTCTTGTAGCCGAACGAGCCGGCCATCCCGCAACACTCCACCTCGGAGCTGACGACGTCGAAGCCGCGGTCGCGGAGTACTGCCTCGGTGTGGTCGTCCAGCCCCAGCGTACGCTGCTGACAGTGGCTGTGGTACGCGAGCTTTCGACCGTCCCCGTCGGCGAGCGCGTCGGCGTCGGCCCCGTTCTCCAGCAGACCGTAGACGTACTCCAGCACCTCGTAGCTCGACGCCGAGAGCCGCTCGAACGACGCCTCGGGGAGCAGTTTCTCGTACTCGCGGCGGAACATCGCCAGGTCGGAGGGTTCGATCACGACGACGTCGTGCCCGGCGTCGACGTGCTCGGCGAGCGCGGCGTACACCGCGCTGGCGCGGGCGTCGGCCGTCGACACCATCCCCTGCGAGAGCGGCGCCCGGCCGCTCTCGGGGACTTCGGGGACCAGGACCTCGACGCCGAGCGCCTCCAGGGTTCGAACCGCCGCCTTCCCCCGGTCGACCATCGCGTAGTTCGTGTAGGGGTCGGCGTAGAGGACGGCCGTCCGCTCGGCGCTTGCGACCTGTGAGCCGCCGCGGGCGGCGAACCACTGCCGGAAGGTCTGACGCTCGAACGTCGGCAGGTCGCGCCGGCGGTCGATCCCGACGGTCCGCTCCATGAGCCGTCGAACAGGGCCGAGGCTCGCCAGCCGGTTCGACAGGGGCGCGGTCGCGCTCCCGAGCTTCGCGAGCGTCTCGAAGTTGCCGAAGACGCGCTTCTGGAGGCTGAGTCCCTCGCTCTCCGCGTCGGGCGTCAGCCCGTCGACGAGCCAGTCGAGTTCGGTGTCCTCGCCGCGGTTGATGCGGTCGCGGACCACGGTGTTGATCCACGGGATGTCGATCTTGACGGGACAGGCGTTGACACAGCTGGAACAGCCCGTGCAGAGGTCGTTGAACTCCGCGGCGACGTCGAGCCCCTCGATGCCGGCCTCCCAGCCGGTGGCGATCCCGCCCGAGTAGGTCTCGCCGCCGAAGGCGTGGCCGCCGACGTGCTGGAAGTTCGCGCAGGTGTTGGCACACGCCCCACACCGAATGCAGTAGAGCGTCTCCTTCAGTTCGGGGTCGTCGCGCATGTCGAACCGACCGTTGTCGACGAGGACGAGGTGGAAGTCGCGATCGCCGTCGGTCTCCGAGAGCGGCGTCTCCCGGTCGAAGTCGAGCGTCGGGGAGTCGACCGGCGGCGTGAAGACCGAGAGGTACTGCGGGAAGTCCTGGCCGGTCGCGGCGCGGGCGATGAGCTCGGTGAACGGTTCGAGCTGGTCGATCGAGGGGAGGAGCTTCTCGACGCCCGCGACCGCGATGTGGGTGTCGGGCGTGACCGCACACTTGCGGGCGTTGCCCTCGTTGGTGACGAGGACGATGCTCCCGCTCTCGGCGAGGACGAAGTTCGCGCCGGTCATACCAACGTCGGCCTCGACGATGCGCTCGAGGAGGTAGTCACGGGCGAAGGCCGTGAGCTGTTCGGCGGTTTCGAGCTCCTCGTCGAGGTCGAAGTGGGCGTTGAACAGTTCCGCGATCTCGCCGGTCGACTTGTGCAGCGACGGTCCCACGAGATGCGAGGGGGCCTCGTCGGCGACCTGCACCACGAACTCGCCGAGGTCGGTCTCGTACACGTCGTACCCCGCGCCCTCGAGGTGGTGGTTGAGCTCGAGCTCCTCCGTGGTCATCGACTTGCTCTTGACGAGCGTCTCCGCGTCGGCGTCGGCCATGAGGCCCTCGATGTGGCGGTTCGCGTCGGCGGCGTCGTCGGCGACGTAGACGGTCCCGCCGTTCGCCTCGACGCTCTCGCGCGCCTGTTCGATGAGCTCGGGCAGGTTCGCGATCGCCGCCTCCTTGGTGGCCCGGGCCTCGGTTCGGGCGTCCTCGTACGTCTCGTACCGCTCGATGGCCGCGTACCGCTCGCGGTTCATGTGCGTCGTGTTCTCGCGGACGGTGTCGCGCTCGGTCTCGAGGAGGTGGCGGATCTTCGCCGCCTTCTGCTTCGCGTCGCTCATCGGTCGGTCACGAGGACGACGTGGATCTCCGTCGGTCCGTGGACGCCGTAGACGAGCGCGCCCATGTCGCCGGTGGCGCTCGGTCCGGTGGCGAGGACGAGGCTGTCGTCGCCCACATCGAAGTCGTCGCCGACGCGGTCTAGCGCCGTCGCGACGTCCGGCACGACGACGCTCTCGGGGACGACGGCGACGTGGCGCTCGGGGTAGAGGCTCACCGGTTCGGTTCCTCGTGCGTCGGAAGGGAGCGCGAGCGTTCCGTAGGAGGCGATGGCGTGGCGGACGTCGGTGACGCCAGTGTGTGCGGCGAGTAGCTCTTTCGGCGTCGGGTCGACCGTCACGGGCGCGTCACCGTACGAGAGTCCCAGCGCCGAGAGATCGGTCCCGACGGCGGGTTCGACGACGGCGTCCGCCAGCGTCGTCGCGAACTCGTTGCCCGTCGTCCGTGTCAACTCTGTTCCCTGTCGCTGTAACGACGCTTCGAGCGCGTCCATCGATTCGGCGGCCATACACGTGGGTCACGACCGGAGCGAGTTAACGTTTGCCTCCGGAGACGGGCGGTTACGGCCGGATTCGCCCAGTTCGGTCTCGACGGCCGACCGACGCGCGTCGCCGGTCGCCAGGGCTCGTGCCCCGGCCCGTCGAGCGTCGGAGCCACAGCCCAAGGGTATTAGACGCTCCCACGAGGAGGGTACTGGTATGACAGACGGCGTCGAGTCGATCGCCGAGACGTACCACATTCAGTCACCGAACACCGTCTCGTACGGGATGGGCGCGACCGACGAACTCGCGTCGTTCGTCTCCGAGCGCTCAATCGACCGCGCGCTCGTCGTGACGGACGCGGACATCGTCGCCGCCGGTGCGACCGAGCCGGTCCTCGCGGCGCTCGAACGGGGCGGTGCCGACGTGACCGTCTTCGACGGCGTGAAGCCGGAGCCGAAGCTCTCGATGGCCGAAGACGCCGCAGCGGTCGCCGGAGACGGGGCGTTCGACCTGGTCGTCGGCGTCGGCGGGGGGAGCAGCATGGACACGGCGAAGCTCGCGTCGGTGCTCGCCGTACACGACGTCCCGATCCGAGAGATGGTCGGCATGGGGAACGTCCCGGGCGGCGGCCTGCCGCTGGCCCTGTTGCCGACGACGGCGGGGACCGGGAGCGAGGTCACGCACATCGGCGTCTTCGCCGACGAGGCCGACGGCGGGAACAAGGTCGTCGTCTACTCCGAGCACCTGTTCGCCGACCTCGCCATCGTCGACCCCGCGCTCACCGAGTCACTCCCGCCGGGGGTCGCCGCCGCGACCGGCATGGACGCGCTCACCCACGCGATCGAGGCGTACGTCACGGTGCTCCGCACGCCCTACACGGACGGCCTCGCCCGGCAGGCGATCGAACTCCTCGGCGAGAACCTCCGCGCGGCGGTCCACCAGGGGCCACACAACGATCGGGCGCGCTACAACACGAGTTTCGCGGCGACGGTGGCCGGCCAGGCGTTCGTCAACTCAGGTCTGGGGGCCGTCCACGCGCTCACCTACCCGCTGGCCGTCGAGTACGGGCTCGGCCACGGGCTGGCGAACGCGGTGTTGCTCCCGCACGTCATGGCGTACAACGTCCCCGCCGAACCGGAGCGGTTCGCGGAGATCGCGCGTCTCCTCGGGATGGAGCGTGCCCCCGGCGAGACGACGCTCGACGTGGCGTACAAGAGCGTCGACGCGGTGAAGGCGCTCAACGAGGACATCGGCATCCCGAACCGGATCCGCGAACTCGGGGAGATCGACACCGCCGAGTTCGACGCGTTCGCCGACGTCTGCTTCGAGTACTCCGAGCACAACATCGATCGGAACCCGCGGGCGATGAGCCACGACGACGTCGTCGGCCTGTTCGAGGACGCGTACTGAGAGCGTGCCGAGCGGATTCGACACGGCACGTCCGGTAGTCAGCTACGGCTCGGCGTGTCCGAGAGCGATCGCGGAGCGGCGCGTTCGATCCTCGGCACCGGACCGACGTCCCCCTCGGGAGCCGAGACGGCCCTGTTCGACAGGACTGAACGGAAGAGTGCCAGTGACGGAACGCCAGACGGATCGGACGAACGGAGAGTCCGTCAGGACGAACAAAGAGTTTATGTAAAGACCGTAACGTGTGAAACCATGGCAGGCCTGGGACGGAGAGCCAAGAACCCGGTGAAGACGACACAGACGACGCTCCGGGTCGTCGAAGCGCTCAAAGAACTCGACGGTGCGGGTGTGACGGAGCTCGCCGACCACCTCGACCTCCCGAAGAGCAGCGTCCACAACTACCTCAGTACCCTCGAACAGGAGGAGTACGTCACCAAGGACGGAAACACCTACCGTGTCGGACTGCGGTTTCTCGACCTCGGGTCGTACGCTCGCCACACCATGCCGGTGTACGAGGTGGCGAAACCCGAGGTCAGGAGTCTGGCCGAGGAGACGGGCGAACTGGCGAACCTCCTCGTCGAGGACCACGGCCGCGGCGTCTACATCCACCGCGAGGCCGGGGCCGACGCGGTGCGCGTCGACTGTTACACCGGTGTCAGGGTGTACCTGCACAGCACGGCGATGGGGAAGGCGATCCTCGCCCACCTCCCCGAGAGCCGGGTCCACGAGATCCTCGACCGTCACGGGCTCCCCGAGAAGACGGAGCAGACGATCACGGAGCGCGACGCGCTGTTCGAGGAGCTGTCGGAGATACGTAAACGGGGGGTCGCGTTCGACCGGGAGGAACGCCTCAGCGGGCTCCGCTGCGTCGCGGTGCCGATCCTGAGCAACAGCAGCCGCGTCGAGGGTGCCCTCAGCGTCTCGGGTCCCACGAGCCGGATGCAGGGCGAGCGGTTCGAGTCGGAACTGCCCGAGCGACTCCGGAGCGCCGCCAACGTCATCGAGCTCAACATCACGTACTCGTAACCGGGTCGCCGACAGTCGTGGAGAGGTCGGTCACCCGTCGGGAGACCGACGGAACCGTCGGCGACGACAGTAGCGAGAATCGACGACAGCGACGACCGGACTCGTCGACAGCGACGACCGGACTCGTCGACAGCTACGACCGGACTCGTCGACAGCTACGACCGGAGCTCCGAGACGTCGAACACCGGCTTGCAGGTCCCGCCGGCGAGGAACGTCTCGAACGCCTCGTCGACGTCGAGGAGCGAGAACCGGTCGTCGACGAACGTCGCCGTGTCGACGTCGCCGCGGCGGATCAGCCGCAGGGAGCGCTCGAAGTCGTCGTACATCGACGCGTACGAACACTGGAGGTCGATCTCGGCGCGGACGAGCGGCGAGTACTCCATCGTGGTCTCGCCGGTCTGCCCCACGAGCACGATTTGGCCGCCCTTGCGGACCTGGTCGACGGCGGTCGTCAGGCCCGACGGGTGGCCGGTCGTGTCGAAGACGACGTCGTAGCCGATCCCATCGGTGTGTTCGTCACGGCGTGCGGCGAGGCCGTCGGTCGCGACGTCGACCGTCTCGAAGCCCAGTTTCTCCGCGAGCGGCAGGCGGTAGTCGGCGTCCTGGCCGACGCCGGAGACGACGACCTCGCCACCCTGCGCGGCGGCGATCTGGGCCGTGAGCAGTCCGATCGGGCCGGGCCCCTCGACGAGGACACGGTCGCCGGCACTGACGCGGGAGTTCTCGATGACCGCGCGGGCCCCGATGCTCGTCGGTTCGACGATCGCGGCCTGCTTCTGGTCGACGTCGTCGGGGACGGGGTGGAGCGCCCGCTCGGGGACGGCGATGTACTCCTCCCACGCGCCGTCGTGGTCGACGCCGGTGATGACCGCGTCCCGGCAGACGTTCGATTCGCCGATTTCACACTGGTAACACTCCCCGCAGCCACGGATCGGTCGCTCGACCACGCGGTCACCGGCCTCGAACCGGGTCACGTTCGCGCCGACCTCGACGACCCGGCCCGCGTACTCGTGGCCGATGACCGTCGGGAGGCTCATCCGCTCGAACGCCGACTTGAACTTGTAGATGCCCGCGTCGCTGCCACAGAGGCCCGCGTAGTCGACCTCGACGAGCGCCTCGTCGGCCGCCGGTTCGGGTCGTGGGCGGTCGACGAGTTCGAGCGCACCTCGTGTGCGATCAACTTTTGCGATTCCACGCATGCCACCTCCTCGTCAACCGACGCATATAACCGCAGGGGGTTCGCGACGGCATCGGCGAGCACCGGCGAGCGATGGACCGGAGCGTCGGGAGTCACGCGAGCGTCAGCGAGCGTGAGCGTGACTACGTCGGAGGAGCGAGGACGAGCGAAGCGAGTCCGAACGGGCCCGACGGGAGTCGAACGGTCGGCGTAAGCGTGCGAGACTGTCGCACAGGACTCACCGTCGGTTCGACCGTGTGCCGTCCCGTCGCGTCGTCAGATACGTCGCCGCCACGGACGGCCAACGACTCGCTCCGAGACGGCAGTGCGACCCGCCGAGAGACGGTCCGAAGACGGTGTGTGAGCAAGTACCAGGACGTTACAGGCATACGGCTGTGACGTCGATCCCGTCCCCGAGGACGTCCGGGCGACCGGCAGTCGCGGGCGGCGGGAGGCCGTCCGTCGGACGCGGACGGACAGACGGACGGATCGAGAGCCCGAATCGGCCGATCGACCGCGACAGAGTGGCCGAGACAGGCGTGCGAGTCCGGTCGTGTGGTGCGAGTCCGTTCGCCGAGAGTGAACACCGGGATCGCTCCGGCCGGAACCGGCCCCCGTGGGACCGCCCCGGTCGTCGGCCGCGACAGGGCCAGTCAGTTCATCTCGGGGGACGGCAGGGTACGTCGGGTCACGTGACGTCGCAGGCCGCCGACCGACCGATCAGGGCCCGTCGTCGGCCTCACCGTCGGGCGACCGGGCCGCGTCGTACCGGGCCCGCAGCTGCTCGTGCGTCACGAGGAGGCTGGCCGTGTCCTTCCCGACGACGAGGAAGTCGAACCCCTGGTCGAGTCGCATCTCGATGTCGTCGGGGTCGACGGTGAGCGTCCCGACGGGCACGCCCGCCGCCCGTCCCGCGTCGACGACGCGCTCCATCGCCGCGGTCAGATCGTCGGCGTCCCACTCGGCGAAGACGCCGAGCGCTCCCGAGAGGTCGGCCGGGCCGACGAACAGCGCGTCGACGCCGTCGACGGCGGCGATCTCCTCGGCGTTCTCGAGCCCCGCCCGGTTCTCGATCTGGACGATCCGCAGGAGTCGGTCGTTCACCTCGGCGACGTAGCGCCGGAACTCCCGTCCGTACGCCGTGGCCCGTCCCGTCGCGATGCCCCTGACACCGTCGGGCGGATACCGGGTCGCCTCGACGAACGCGCGGGCGTCCGTGGCCGACTCGATCATCGGGACCATGATCCCCGGCGCGCCGATGTCGAGGACGCGCTTGATGCGCACGGGGTCGTTGGCGGGGACGCGGACGACCATCTCGGTTCTCCCCTCCGTGGCCTCGACCGCACGCACCATGTTCTCGACGGTCTCCAGCGAGATCGAGGTGTGTTCGGTGTCGAGGAGGAGGAAGTCGAACCCCCCGAGGGCGCTCACCTCGGCGACGACAGGGTGTCCGATCGAGAGCCACGTGCCGAGCGGATCGTCTCCACGCTCGAAGGCCGACTTCAGGCCGCGGTTCATCCGTTCGTCTCCCCGACTCGATCGTCGTGGATCCGTTCCGTCGCACTGGTGGCCGTCGCGTACATCGTTGTCCGTCGTGGGCGACGACCCCAGCGCCGATAAAGACACGCCCTCGTTCGGGTCGTCCGGGTGGTCCGGGCGGTCCCAGCGCGAACCGACGAGCCGTCGGAGACGCTCGCCAGAAGCGGTTGCCACGGCGCGAAGAGTCTTGAGGCTCTGCCGTGACGTCCCGGACGTGAACACGCGCTCGAAGCGGGTCTGGACCGTCGCCATTCTCCTGTTCGTCGCGACGGAGGCGGTCGGCTTCCAGCTGCGTGGTCCGCTCCTGCCGAGCATCCAGCGGACGTTCGCGACGTCGACCGAACTGCTCGGGCTCGTCGCCACCGCCGGCACCGCCGGATTCGTCCTCTCGGTGCTCGCGGTCGGGTTCGTCGCCGGCCGACTCGACATCCGGCTGGCACTGCTCGCGTCCGCCGCGCTCGTGGGTGTGAGCGTGCTCGCCGTCGGCCTCGCCCCTTCCTTCGCCGTGCTCCTCGGTGCGCTGTTCGTCCGTGGCGTCGCCACGGGGCCGTTCCGTGCGCTCGATCGGGCGGTCCTCGGACACCTCTACCCGGACTCACGGGCGCGCGTGTTCAACCGGTACGCCGTCGTCTGGGCGCTCGGGGCGGCGACGGGACCGCTCGTCGCCTCGGTCGCCGTCGACCTCGGCGACTGGCGGTACGCCTACCTCGGCCTCGGGGTGGCGTTCCTGCCCGCGGTCGTCCTGCTCGGGAGCCTCGACCTGCCGGCGTCGGTCGCCGCCGAACGTCCGCTCTCCGTGGCGAAGCTCCGTACCGTCGTCCGCCGGCCCGCCGTCGCGGGGATGACGGGCGGGCTCGTGCTCAGCGGCGGCGTCGAGGGGAGCCTCTTCACCTGGCTCCCGTACTTCGCGGCCACCCACGCCGGCCTCGCCGACGGCTCGCTGCTCCTGTTCGCGTATCTCCTCGCGTACGCACCCGCCCGTCTGGTGTACAGCCACCTCGTCGAACGGATCGAGCCGTCGACGCTCGTGCTCTGCGTCGCCGGCGCGGCAGCGCCGCTCGTCGTCGTCTTGACCCTCGTCGAGGGGCGACTGGCGCTGTTCGGGACCGCGTTCCTGCTCGGCGCGTGCGTCTCGGGGATCTTCCCGACGCTGTCGGCCGTCGGCGTGGACGCCGCACCCGCGTTCAGCGGCCCCGTGAACGCCATCGCGACGGCCGCCGGCTTCACCGGTATCGCGACCGCTCCCGTCGCCGTCGGTGTGATCGCGGCCCGGGCCGGCATCGCACGGGGGCTGTGGCTCCTACCACTGTTCCTCGTCGGCTTCGTGGTCGTCGTCGGGACGACCCGCCGCCGCATGGACACGGGACGGGAACGACCGCCGACGACGGGACAGTGACCGCCGGCGACGGGGCGTGATCGTTTCCAAGACACGGAGCAGATCGGAACTGCGGCGACGGTCGGGAGACGCGCCCTCTCTCAGTAGATCTGCCACCCGCCGTCCACGTAGAACAGCTCGCCGGTGACGTAGCCGGCGGCGTCGCTCGCGAGGAACAGCACGGCCCCGGCGACGTCGTCGGGGGTGCCGAGCCGGTCGAGCGGGATCGGCTTCGCCATGTCGCCGGCGTCGACCGCGGCTTCCTTCTCGGCGACGGAGGTGCCGAACTCCGTGGCGATCTGCCCGGGTGCGACGGCGTTCACCCGGATCCCGTGGTCGGCGAGTTCGAGCGCGGCTCCCCGGGTGATCATCTTGACCCCACCCTTTGTCGCGTCGTAGGAGATCTGGTCCCGCTGGGCGTGGCTCGAACTGATCGACGCGGTGTTGACGATGGTGCCCGCGACCCCGCGATCGATCATGTCCGCCGCGGCCGCCCGACAGCCGAAGAACGCCCCGCCGGCGTTGATCGCGTGGATGCGCTCGAACTCCTCGGGGGCGGTCTCGAAGAGCGACGCCTGATTGTACCACCCCGCGTTGTTCACCATCACGTCGACGCCGCCGAACTCGTGGGCGGCCTCGACGACTGCCGAGAGCGCGGCGGGGTCGGAGACGTCGGTCTCGACGTACTCCCCCCGCCCCGCAGTCGCGTCGACGGCCTCGTCGGTCGGCGTGTCGGCGTCGACGTCCTTCGGATCGCGCCGGACGTCCGCGTTGATCACCGTCGCGCCGGCCCCGCCGAACGCGAGGGCGACGGCTCGGCCGATACCGGAACTCCCGCCGGTGACGATCACGGTCTCTCCAGCGAAGTCGTACGTAACACTCCCCATGACTGGACTGCGCTACAGGGCCGCCCCACATCAATGTTGACCCCACGCGTGAGATCGACCGTGTCGGGAACCGGGTGGTGGACCGCGACTCGGGTGGTGAACGGAGTCGGACGGTGGCGGGCGGTCCTTGTACAAATTGATATAAATAATTGTATATTTAGATACGAGTCGAGATACCTCGCCACGACGGGGTCTCGTCGACCGTTCGGTATCTGGCTCTCCGAATAGCCGGTTTGAACCGATCTCAAGCGATATGAGAGATCGTCGAATCGGAGCGCCCGAATCGCGAGAAACGGTCGAGGGGGCGATTCAAAGTACCAATAAACGGGGTTTCAGGCTCCAATCGGACGGATAAGCCGACACATCGCTCGAGATATCGAAGGGCATCCGAGCGTCCCGTAGTATATAGTTACTTCTGTTGATTAAGTCGATCGAACGGCCGCTCGACCCGTCCAGTCGGCCGACGACCGAGGTGATCGCAGAGACCAGGGTCGGACTGGTCACGGGGCCGACCACGACCCGATCGGTGTCCGTGTTCGACAGGGTCGCGACCCCTTCGGTGCGCGTCCGTCGCACGTCGGAACGAGCCGGCCACGTCGCTACGCCTCGTCGGCCAGGACGCGACCGTGGACGTCGATCTCGCCGTTTCGGATGCGGGTGCTGCTGATCCGCTCGCCGTCCTCGGCGATGACGAACGGGGGGGTGTGGACCTCGAGCGGTCGACGGCCGTGCTCGACCCGGTGCTGGTTGAGTTCGTACGCGCGGCGCTGGGCCTTCGCCTCCGGAGAGACGACGAGCGCGTCGACGTCCTCGCGGGTGGCGGCGGGACCTTCCGTGTCGGTGAGTTCGATGATCTCGTGCGAGGCCGTGTACGCGTCGGCGATCCGGTCGAGTTCGGTCGCGAGCGCGTCGCGTCGCTCCGCGAAGGGGCCGAGGAGTTCGGCGTGCGCCGGATCGCTCCGCGTCTCCTCCGCGAGCGCCGTCGACGTCAGCCCGACGATCACGTGGCCGTCGCCGGGACCGTCGTGGCTGGCCGTCTGGAACGCCTCGTGCAGGAGCGCCCGGTGGCCGTTGTGGACGGGGGTGAATGTCCCGCCGAGGATCGCCGTGCGGTCGGTTCGTGTCACGTGTCGGCGTTCACCCCCGATCCACCTATATGTACAGGCAGCGGGCAGTCGATCGCGACGACGTTCCGAGTACGCGCGGAGACGACGATCCGTCGAACCGGAAAAAAGAATAAGTAGCAGTCAGTTGAAACGACGGGACGGAGCGCACGGAACGAATCGATCTCGGAACGACGGAGACACACCCAACAGCTCATGGCTGCCGCGGAGCCGCGACGAGGTGAAGACGAACGGGCGGAGGTCAAGAGATTGATCGGAACGCTCGGCGTGGGCTACATCCCACCACACCTCCGACCCGACGAGGACGGCACCGACGGCTCGGGGAGTCACGTCGAGGAGTAATCGTACGATGGCGTTCGTTCCCGAGGACATCACGCTGTGGATCCTGCTGGTCGTGCCGGGCCTCATCGCGGTCCAGCTCGCGATCTGGATCGGGGTCATCGAGAGCTCGCTCACCGATTCGATGATGCTCGTCGTCAGCCTCGTCTCGAGTATCGTCATCGACGCCGTGTTCTTCGGGCTGTATCAGGTCGTGTCCGGCCCGATCGAGGACGTGGATACCGCAGAGAGCGTGTTCTTCACCCCACAGTTTCGGCCGGATCTCGTCCTCGGGCTGTTGGCGCTGTCCGTCGTCTTCGGTCTGCTGTACTCCGGCGCGGTGATCTACGACGTGACCGGGAGACTGCGGCAGCTCGTCTGGGATCGCAGTACCAAGTATCGGTACCCGGGACAGCCGTGGGAGGAAGTGCTCAAACACGCGGACATCGTCCGCGTGGACACCGGCGACGACCGGATCGTCGTCGGCCGCGTGAGCGAGTACAGCCGACTCGACAAGCCCAAAGAGCTCGTCCTCCGGTTCCCACAGTGGTACGACCCGTCCCGCGGCGAGCTCGTCGACGCCGGCGACGACGCCGTGCTGCTGTTCGAGGACGAGATCCGCATGATAACCGTCCGCAGTCGGATCGAAGACCGAGAACAGTTCTGAGACGACGGTCCCGGACCCGAGCCCGCTCGGTGGCTCGTTGCCTGGTTCGGTCGAACGAACCGGCGTGAACCGCTCCGTCGACGACGGATGGAGGCGTGCCGACACCGGCTCGCAACGGGAACCCCGACACAGGCTCGCATCGGGAAGCCCGACACCGGTTCCTCGGGCGGCGGTCGGCCCTGCCGTCGTCGCGGGCAGCGATCGGCGAACCGGAGATCGGCCCGGCCTCGGCCACACTCCCGAGAGGGAGCGCGTTCTACGGTCGAGGGGAGGTCACGGCGCGTACGTCCCTTCGAGCAGGGCTTCCTCCAGGAGGCTCTCCTCCATCGCCTGCTGGAGTTCGTCCTTCGTCGCCCCGGGATCGAGTGACAGCACCGTATCGAGCGCGTACAGCAGGAACCGATACGTGTGCTCGCGGTCCGGCGGGTTCGGGCCACCGTACCCACGCTCCCCGTAGTCGTTCTGCCCCTCGACTACGTCCGCGGCGTTCCACGCCTCGGGTATCTCACGCGTCTCCGGCGGGATGTTCCAGACCACCCAGTGGTCCCAGACCGTCCCCGCGGGTTCGACGGCGTCGGGGTCGTCGACCACCAGCGCCAGCGACTCGGTCGCGTCGGGGACGCCACCGATGGTCAACGGTGGATTGACGTTCTCTTCCGTGTAGCCGTACCGTCGCGGGATCGTCTCATCGTCCGCGAACGCCGGACTCGTGAGTGTGAGCGTCATCCCTCCCGGATCAGTTCGACTCCGACACGTATGAATGTTTTCTCGCTGTCACGACGGGGCCGACGGACGGGAACGCTTTTTTGCACTCCTGTCGCATCGACGGGTCGACAGTGCCCGCGACACCAGCGTCACCGGAGTCGATCACACGGGCGGGCGAAAGCGGGATCCGCGCGGCGATCGTCGCCGTCTTCGTACTGGGGGTCCGTCGACGGGACCCAGGTGCGGCCGTCAACGCCGTGGTCTGCCTCTGTGGAACGTTCCTCCCGCGCGTCGTGGAGCGACACTACGACCGCTCTCTCCACCCGTGGCAGCGACTCTACGTGGAGACGGCGATGCTCACGCACGCCGTCGGTATGCTCGGTCCGTACGACGAGGTGTGGTGGTGGGATCACCTGACCCACCTCCACTCGGCGACGGTGTTCGGGAGCGTCTGCTACGTGTTCGCCCGCCGCCGCGGTCGCGACCCCCTGCCGGACGTGCTCGTCGGCGTCGTCGCCGGGGGTGTGCTCTGGGAGATCTTCGAGGGCGTCACGCACGGTCTCTCGCGTCGCGTCGGTCTCGAGCCGGTGCTGGTCTCGTACGGCCGGGTCGACACCCTTCTGGACCTCGGCTTCGACCTTCTCGGGGCGGCGCTCGTCTGTGCACTCGGAGACCGCCTCCTCGGGAACCTCACCGCCGAGGACTGACCACTCCGCAGCCGGCGACGACTCGCTGCGGCCGCCCTCGTCGCGCCCGCGCTGGTCGGAACTACGAGCACTTCGACCGGCGACGTCCCGATCACGCACGCGGTGATACTGTTGAGGACGGAAGACTGGTGGTCAGCACGGCCGTGGGTCCCCATCACGACGAGGTCGCAGCCGCGGTCCGCCGCGATCTCGACGAGTCGCTCGTGGGGCCTCCCCTCGGCGACCGTCCCGCCCGTCGCCGTGACGTCCAGCAGGAGGGGGGACGACGTTCGGGTGCGCCGGAGCACCTAAATCGTGCGCCCGTGACAGGGCCGATGACAGTGGCCATGTTCGGTTCGTCCCCGATCGGTCGTGTCTCGAACCGTCGTCGAACTGTGCGGTCCACGCCGGGACGCCGGCGATGAGCGAGGCCGCCAGCGAGCGCGACCAGCACCGGTCGGAGCGGATCGACTGGCACGCGCTCGCGGTCGACGAGCTGTACCACGAACTGTCGACCGGCGAGTCCGGGCTCTCGGGCGACGAGGCGACGCGTCGGCTCGACGAGTACGGCCCGAACGAGATCCGCGACGACTCGTCGGTCTCGCCGCTGGCTATCTTCGTCTCGCAGTTCCAGGACGTGCTGATCTACCTGCTCGTCCTCGCCGCCGGCCTCTCGCTGGCCGTGGGGCTGCTTCCCGGCGAGGAGCCCAACTACGTCGACGCGGGGCTGATCCTCCTCATCCTCCTCGGCAACGGCGTCTTCGGCTTCGTGCAGGACTACCGCGCGGAGCGGTCGATGGAGCGGTTGCGCGAGCTCTCGACTCCCGACGCGACGGTCGTGCGCGACGGCGAGAAGACGACCGTCGACGCCAGCGAGGTCGTCCCGGGCGACGTCGTCGTCCTCGAACAGGGCGACGCGATGCCGGCGGACGCCCGACTGATCGAGGCGACCAACCTCGAGACGATGGAGGCGCCGCTGACCGGCGAGAGCGCGTCGGTGACGAAGACGACCGACCCGCTCGATCCGGGGACACCCCTCGCCGAGCGGGCCAACATGGTGTACATGAACACGAGCGCTGTCCGGGGACGCGGCCGGGCCGTCGTCGTCGAGACGGGGATGAACACGCAGGTCGGAAACATCGCCGCAGGGATACAGGCTGCCGAGCGGGACGAGACGCCGTTCCAGCGGGAGGTCGACGAACTCGGCCGCCGGATCGGCTACGGGGTCGTGGGGCTGATCGTCATGGTCGTCGTCGTCCAGCTGCTGTTCACGCAGGCTGGTCCCATCTCGGTGCTGTTGACCGCGATCACGCTCGCGGTCGCGGCCGTCCCCGAGGGGCTGCCCGCCGTCGTGACGCTGACGCTCGCGCTCGGCTCACAGCGCATGGTCGAGCGAAACGCCCTGGTTCGGCGGCTGCCGGTCGTCGAGAGCCTCGGCTCGGTCGACGTCATCCTGACGGACAAGACGGGGACGCTCACCGAGAGCCAGATGACCGTCACCCGGCTGCTGTTCGGAGGGGAGACGTACGAGGTGACCGGTTCCGGGCTGGAGACGGAGGGTGAGTTCAGGCGGGGCGACGAGACGGTCGCTCCCGACGTGGTCGAGCCGCTCCTCCGGTGTGGCGTGATCTGTAACAACGCAGAGAGAGCACCGGCGTCCGAAGACCGGGAGTACTTCGGCGATCCCACGGAGATCGCACTCGTCGTCTCGGCCGCGAAGGCCGGGATCGACGCCACCGGCGAGCGCCTCGCGGAGATCCCGTTCTCGTCGGACCGGCAGCGGATGACGGTCGTCGCCGAGGAGGAAGGCGAGCCGACGGCCTACGTGAAGGGTGCGCCCGAGGTCGTCCTCGATCGCTGTGAGACGGTGCTCGTCGACGGCGAGACGGAGGAGCTGACCGACGAGCGCCGCGCGGAGATCCGCGAACGGACCGAGGCGTTCGCGGGCGACGCCCTCCGCGTGCTGGGGTTCGCCTCCCGACAGGGCGTCGACCCCGACGCGGACGAGGAGACGCTCGAGACGGGGCTGACGTTCCTCGGCCTGCAGGGGATGATCGACCCCCCGCGCCCGGAGGTGCCGGACGCCGTCGCCGACTGCCGGCGCGCGGGCATCCGCGTCGTGATGGCGACGGGCGACAACCTCGAGACGGCCAAGGCGATCGGCGCGGAGATCGGCTTCGACCCGGAGGGGGCGATGACGGGGAGCCAGGTGGCGGACCTCTCGGACGAAGAACTCCGAGACGTCGTCCGCGAGGTCGAGGTGTTCGCCCGGGTCACGCCCGAACACAAGGTCCGGGTCCTGCAGGCGCTGCAGGCGAACGGCCACACGGTCGCGATGACCGGCGACGGCGTCAACGACGCGCCCGGCGTGCGAAACGCCGACGTCGGCATCGCGATGGGCCAGCGCGGGACGGACGTCACCAAGGAGGCCTCGGACATGGTGTTGCGGGACGACAACTTCGCCACCATCCGCGACGCCGTCGCGGAGGGACGGGGCATCTTCGACAACATCCAGAAGTTCGTCAACCTCCTCCTGTCGGCGAACGCCGGCGAGGTGCTGACGGTGTTCGTGGGCGTGCTGATCGGGAGCGCGCTCTTTCCGGAGCTGTTCGCCGCGCAGTCCGAGGCGCTCATCCTCACACCCGTCATGCTCCTGTGGATCAACCTCGTCACCGATGGCCTGCCCGCGCTGGCGCTCGGCGTCGATCCGAAGGCCGACGACGTGCTCGACCGCGAGCCGCGCGACGCCGACGAGAGCGTCATCGACCGCCGAGTCGCGCTCTCCGTGCTCACCATCGGCGTGACGGTGACGGTCGCGGGCCTCGCGCTCTTCTTCGAGTCGCTCCGGGCCTTCGAGTCGCTGGTCCGTGCGCAGACGCTCCTCTTTACCTTCTTCGTCGTCGCGGAGATGGGAATCATCCAGGTCATCCGGCGGCGGTTCGGAGCGCGGTTGCTGTCGAACCCGTGGCTCGTCGCCGCCGTCGTCGCGTCGCTCGGGCTCCAGCTGGCCGTCCTCTACACGCCGCTGGCCGGCCTCTTCGACGTCTTCGGTCTCGGCGTCCCGGGGTGGGAACGGATCGGCCTCGCGGTCGTCGTGGTGCTCGCGATCAACGCCGTCGTCTCCCGCCTCTACGACCGCCTGTTCGAGGGATGAACCGCGGAGGGAGTAGCCTGGAGTCCGACGCCTCGGCCACTGATCTGCCCACCCGATCGGCCGACACCACCCGCGACGTCGACCGCTTCCCCGACGCCGACCACGGGAGATCGCCGGGGAACGTAGGGGGCTAGTCGTCGGTGCCGGCTCGGTCGAGTCCGTCGCGTCGTCTCTCCGGTCGTACCTCGTCAGCGTGCTCACCGTCGGGAGATCAGGTACACGGTTTGCACTCGGGGGCGCTCGAGAGAGTAGCATGCACACAGTCACGAAGGCGGGTCTGAGCCTGCTCGTCGACACGATTGCCGTCCTCGTGGTCACCATCGGCGTCACGGAGGCGCTCACCCCGTACGTCTGGCCGGCACTCCTGCTGGGCCTCCCCATCGGAGTCGCCCTCGGCGTCGTGGCCGTGGCGTTCACCTTCGTCGGACTCACGGCTCGAGCGGAACGGGCCGACACCGGATCGGTGTCGCGGGAGGCCGCGCGGCGGCTACGGACGATGCTCGCGGCGGCCACGCTCACGGCGGTGGCCGTCTCTCGTCGGCACCGTCGACAGCCCCCAGGCGGGACGACGCCGCAGTGAGAGCGACGGACGACGGCGGCGACCAGTGGGTGCGGCGGCGTTCGAGCGAGGCGCCGCACTGGATCGCGTCAGGTCAGCCATCGCAACGGGTCCGACGCGAACGCGACGATCACCGAACCGGACTGCCACTGTTCAGTGACCATACCCGTTCGAGCGGACGATCACCGGCCAAAAAATTCGACGATACGCCCAGGGATCCTTTGGAAACGGTCGAGCGTGCCTGTCGCTCACCGCTCGGGCGGCGTTCCTGACTATTCGACCGCGGAAGCCGCCTCCGACGGCGCGTGGAGTCGACCCGTCACGACCAGGTAGTCGCGGGCGAAGACGACCAGCGACGGGGTGACGACGGCGGCCGCGGCGATCTCGACGACGCCGACGGGGACGACCGGGAGGAGCGCCCACGTGATGAACGCCATCTGGAGGCCGGCGAGCGGACGTCGCACCCGGCTCGGGGGCAGGTCGTAGACGGGTCGGCCCCGTCTGCGACGCCAGCCGCGACCGGCCTTGAACAGGTAGCGGGCGACCGAGATGGAGAGATACCAGAGGGGCAGGCGACCCCAGACGACGCCGACGAGCGGGGCGACGAGGAAGCCGACCGTGTCGAACGCCATGTCGAGCTTCTCGCCGAGGACCGACCGCCGCCCGACCGACCGCGCGAGCGCGCCGTCGACCCAGTCGAGGGCGGCCCCGCCGCCGTAACACAGGACCGGGATCCACCGCCAGACGCTGCCGGTCGGCGGGACGACGAGGAGGAAGCCAGCGACGGCGGCGTACAGCCAGCCACGACCGAGCGTCACGCCGTTGGCGAGGCCGAGCGTCGGCGCGACCGGGGGTGGATCGGTGGCCGCAGGCGAGTGGTTCCAGGGGAGAGCGCGGGACAGGAACCACAGCAGGTAGCCGAAGGCGGGGGCCGACGCCAGCAGCCAGAGACCACCCGCCCGGAGCCCGAACGCCCGCGAGACGACGACGGCGGTTGCGAGGGCGGCGACGACGACGGCACCGGCCGTCAGCCACCACCGCCGCCGGAGGGTGCGGGGGACGGCGGTGGGTCGCCTCGAGCCCCTCGCATCGTCCGCACCGCTCGAATCCGTTCGCTCGACCGCCTCGGCCGCCGTCGTCCCGGTCGCGTTCGACGCGTCCGTCGCGTTCGACCCCTCCTCCGACGTCGACGACGTCGGGCGACGCTGTGGAGTCATCGTTCGAAGTCGGGGTCCGCGAGGGCGTCGAGCCGTCGGAGCTGTGCGTCTGAGAGCCGTACCCGTGCCGCCGCGAGATTCGCCACGACGTGATCGGGGTCGGTGCTCGACGGGATCGGGACGACCCCCCGCTGGACGTTCCACGCGAGGACGGCCTGCGCCGGCGTCACCCCGGCGGCGTCGGCGACCGCCGCCACGGTGTCGTCCGCCAGCAGGCCCGGTGCCGAGAGCGGCGAGTGGGCCACGACGCGGATGCCGCGGTCGTGACACCACGCGACGAGATCGGCCCGTGGTCGGTAGGGGTGTCGCTCGACCTGCACGACGGCGGGCGGGACGTCGGCGGCGTCGACCAGCCGCACGAGTCGGGGGAGCGTCACGTTACAGATCCCGAGCGTCCGCGTCAGGCCGCGGTCGTGGAGCCGTTCGAGCCGAGGCCACGTGTCCGAGAGCGCGTGTCCCGCACGGCGCGGTTCACCGTCGTCGTCGGTCGGGAAGGTGAGCCGCTCCTGTTCGGCGACGGGGAGCGACGCGAGGTCACGGAGCGGGCCCCGGTGTTCCCAGGCGTCGGGCCAGTGGAGCGCGTAACAGTCGAACGCGTCGATCCCGAGTTCGTCGAGCGACCCCTCACAGGCGGCCGCGAGGTGGCCCGGGCCGTGGTTCGTGTTCCACGGTTTCCCGACGATGAACAGCGACTCGCGGTCGGGGCTCCCCGGTGCGGCCAGCAGGTCGCCGATGCGCGACTCGTTGCCGTACAGTTCGGCCGAGTCGAAGAGGCGGTAGCCGGCGTCCAGCGCGGTCGCGACCGAGTCGATCCGGTCGACGTAGTCGCCGCCGCGGTAGCGCGAACAGCCGAACCCGACCGGGGGGAGCCGGAGCGCCGACCGGGCCGGGCCTCGCGTGACGGGCGGTCGTACGGGGGGGCCGTCGAGTCGGGGCGTGGGCACGCCGTGGTCGTCGACCGCAATCGGGCCGCCGGAGGTCGCGGCCGTCTCGATGGCCGCACAGACGGCGACGACGTGGGCCGAACGGCGGGCGTCGACGCGTGGACGGGAGCCGCGTTCGACGGCGCGGGCGAGCCGTTCCGGTCCTGCGAGGTGCGGGCGTTCGCGCCGGGGCTGCGGGTGCGGGGCGACCGTGGGGTCGCGGTCGCCGCCGCGGACGGTGACCGCGTCGCGGTCGGCGGCCAGCGCCCCCGTGTCGGCGAGGTAGAGGGTGCCGTCGTCGCCGTGGAGTTCCAGTCCGTAGAACTCGCGGCTCCGGTGGTCGACGTAGAAACTGGCGCGGAGCGAGACGGTCGGCCCCGCGGCGAACGCGAGTGTGGTCTCGACGTGCGCCGGTCGGTCCGGACCTCGCTGGTCCGGGGGCCAGACGTCGATCGCGTCCGCCCGACGCACCCGCTCGACGGGGCCGAACCACGCGATCAAGAGCGACAGGGGGTAGACGGCACCGTCGTACAGAGGGCCGACGGCGAGAAACGAGTCGGGTCGGTCGTGCCACTCTGTCACCCGGCCGACGTGGGCGGTCGCGTACGCCAGCCGGACGCGACCGAGTCGGCCGTCGGCCAGGAGCGTCCGGGCGTGGAGCTGTGCGTCACACGAGTGGTTGATCGGGGCACAGCCGAGGGCGAGGTCCCGGTCGGCCGCGAGGTCGACCAGGCCGGCGGCCGTGTCGGGGTCGAGCGCGAGCGGCTTCTCGGAGAAGACGTGGCGGTCGGCGGCGAGACAGCGCTCGGTCACCGGCGCGTGGGCCGCGTGGCTGGTGAGGTTCACGACGAGCGGGGCCCGTTCGTCGGCGAGGAGCGCGTCGAGGTCGGTGTAGACGGCGGCCGCGTGGTCGGCCGCGAGCGCGCGTGCCCGGTCGGCGTCGCGGTCGCAGACAGCCGTCAGCCGGAGCGACGACTCCGCCAATCCGGCGGCGTACTTCGCGGCGACGGCCCCCGCACCGACGAACGCACAGTTCACGGTTACGCCTGGGGAGTGAGCCACAAATACCCTGGCGGTCGGCGGGAACGAGAGTTCGGAGGAGTCGACACACGCGGAGTCCGTTCAGCACGACACGGTGAGCACGCCCCCGCACACCTCACACGCGAACATCGCCGTCGGGCCCATCTGTCCGAGGTACGATCGCCGTTCGTGGACGCAGTCGCCGTCGCCGCCGATCCGGTACTCCGGGTCGCTGTCGAGGCACATCACAGCACTCGGTACGCGAGCAGTGGAGGTAACGACACCACCTGCGATAGCAGGGCCAGTCGCCGGGAACGGTGCGCCAGGGGACGACCCGGACGAGCCGAACGGTTATGCGTCGTTCCGTCGTGGGGGGACGCGATGGATCGGACCGACACTGCACCGGCGTCGGCGCAGTTCCTCTCGCTGACGCTCTGGCACCCCGGATGCTGGGTGATCGACGTCTCCGAACGGGTTTCGGTCGGTCTCCTCGGCTACGGGATCTACCCCCGCGACGACGGGCGAGCGACGACCCGGCACACGCTCTACGGCGACGACCGGGCGACCGTCGAGGAGGGGCTCGCGCAGATCCGCGAGCATCCGGACGTGTACGGGGCGTCGCCGATGGTCGACGGCTACCGTCGACCCGGCGCGCCCACGCCCGGGAACGCGTCTCGGGAGCACCTGGTGGAACACGACGCGACGACCCAGATCAGCGACGCGTTCACCTCACGCGGGTTCACGTACGCCGCGCCGTGTGACACCTACGGCGGTCGCGAACGGTGGGAGCTGTTCGTCACCGCCGGCCGCGACGACGTGCAGCGACGACTCGACGAGATCAGGACGACGGAGGAGGCGGAGATCGACGTCGAGTCGATCACGCCCGCGGCGCGAGCGAACCCGACGGATCCGCTCCCGATCGACCGGCTGTCGCATCGACAGCGCGAGGTGTTCCAGTTGAGTCGCAGACGCGGCTACTACCGACGGCCGAAGGCCGCGACGGCGAGCGAACCCGCGGCCGAACTCGGGATCACCACGTCGACGTTCCACGAACACCTGCACAGGGCCGAGGAGAAACTGCTGGACCTCTCTGTGGACGCGTCGTGACCGGGGCAGTGAGAGGTCCGCTCCGTCCGGCCCGGGCCGAGCCTCACGGTTCGAGGATCACCTTCCCCCGGGCGTGGCCGGATTCGCTTCGTTCGTGCGCCGAGACGACGTCGTCCAGGGGGAACACAGAGTCGACCCGGACGTCGAGTCGTCCGTCGTCGAGGAGTCCCACGACCGAACGGAGCTGTTCGGGTCGCCACTGAACCACGGGATACGACCCGCTCACGCCGCGCTCCGTGAGCAGTTCGGATTCGGCGTCGGTGAGCGGACGGGGGAGGGTGACGACGTGTCCGTCCGGAGCGAGGACGTCGAGCGACCGCACGAACGTCTCCCCACCGACCGCGTCGACGACGAGGTCGACGGGATCGACGACCTCCTCGAACCGCTGTTCCCGGTAGTTCACGAACTCGTCGAGCCCGAGCGTGTCGAGGTACGCGCGGTTCGCACCGGACGCGGTCCCGACCGTCTCCGCACCGACCCAGTTCGCTAACTGGACCGCCACGTGGCCGACACCACCGGCAGCGGCGTGGATCAGGACCCGCTGGTTCGGTCGCAGTCGTCCCGCATCGAAGAGTGCCTGCCACGCGGTCAGTGCGACCATCGGGACGCCCGCCGCCTCGACGTGCGTCGTCGCCTCGGGTTTCGGGACCAGGTTCGCGGCCGGCACGGCGACGTACTCCGCGTATGTCCCGCGCTGGTCGGCGAGCATGGCGAAGACCTCGGCACCGACGTCGAACGCCCGTACGTCGCTTCCGACCACGTCGACGGTGCCCGAGAGGTCCCACCCCGGGATCCACGGGAGGGAGACGTCGGCGCCACTCCCCTCTCTGGTCATCCAGTCGTACGGGTTCACGCCCGCCCCGCGGACCCGGACGAGTACCTCGGTGGCCGACGGTGCCGGGGCGGAGAGCGACTCGACCCGCAGCGACTCGACTCCGCCGAACCGGTGTACCCTGACGGCCTCCATCGATGTCACGCTCGTTCCACGCCGATCCTCTTGAGTGGTCGTGGTCACACGAGAGGAGCCGAGTCCCGCCCCGACGCGTGTCGACCCACGACGCTGGCATACACTCAAGTCCGTCGCGCCCGTTCGTGTGAACATGGCACAAGCGAGTGCGACGCAGGAAGGTGGATTCTCACTGGCGCTCGATTCGCTGGGGTCGCTGCACTGGATCGGTATCGGGCTGGCAGCGATCACGGGCGTGATACACCTCTTCCTCGGGGTGCGGTTCATCTCTGGCGGGCTGGGTGTGCCGTTCCTCGTCGCCGGCGTCGGGTTCCTCGCCGGAATCGCGGTGATCGTCCTCGACTACCGCCGCCGGCAGTTCTACCTGCTCGGCATCCCCTTCACGCTCGGACAGGTCGTCCTGTGGTACGTGTTCAACGCCGACAGCATCAACGCCGGCGACGTCGGCGCGATCGGCGCGATCGACAAGATCGCACAGGTGCTGTTCGTGGCCGTCCTCGTCGTCCTCTACCGACGCGGCGGGTGAGCGGTCGGGGTGACGACCCTACGTCGACGGCCGTCCGACACGAGGAGAGTAGCGGCGTTCATTACCGTCGGCTCCCGAGAGTGGGCGTGGTAGGTCTCTCCACCGAGCCCGATCTGGAGCTCCTGACCGAATCGCCAGCCTGCGACCCGACCGCGTCGGTCCTGTTCGTCCACGGCGCGTACGTCGGGGCGTGGTGCTGGGCCGAACACGTCCTCCCCTTCTTCGCCGACCGTGGCTACACCGCCCACGCGGTGAGCCTCCGTGGACACGGCGAGAGCGGCGGCAGCCTCGCGCGTGCGCGAATCGACGACTACGTGGCGGACGTCCGCCGGACCGTCGATCGCCTCGATTCGACGCCGATACTCGTCGGTCACTCGATGGGCGGCGTGGTCGTCCAGCGCTACCTCAAGCGCTACGGCGCGCCGGCCGCGGCGCTGCTCGCGGCGATCCCGCCACAGGGGATGGCCGGGCTCACGCTGGAGTTCGCTCTGCGCTCCCCAACGACGTGGGTGCAGTTCGGCGTGCTCCAGACGCTCGGGCCGGAGCTGACGTCGCCGCGTGTGATGCGCCGCGCGCTGTTCTCGTCGGACCTTCCGGACGCGCGGGTCGGCGCCTACGCGCGGCGGATCCAGCCGGAGTCCCCGCGCGTGCTCGCGGAGCTCTCCGGTCCGGTGGTGCGGGGCCGGCTCCCGGACGACGTGCCGACGCTGGTGCTCGGTGCCGGGGACGACGCGGTCGTCCCAACGTGGGCGGTCGAGGCGACCGCCCGGGCGTTCGACACGGACGCCACCTTCGTCCCGCGCGTCGCTCACGCCGTGATGCTCGACACGGGATGGGAGCGCGTCACGGCCGTGCTCGCCGACTGGCTCGACGCGATAGCGACGTCCTAACCGGGAACGACCCACGTCCGTGCGCTCGTTTATTCACCCGTTCAGCGGCTTTAATTCCCGATTAGATAAGTCGGTACGGACGGTTCGTCAAGGTGGGAGAGATCACAGATCCCCTTGACTCTCCCGAGCTCGGGACTCGTGCGGTCGACAGAGTGGGTGTCACCCGGTCGGTGGCTGCCGTTCGGTGACGACCCCCGCTGCGCCTGCAGTCCCGCCAGGTCGCAGTGGATCCCCACACCCGGCGGAGCGTCCCGGCATCCCCTTTCGGTTCTCTGCTGCCCGTCTCGCTCGCCCCCCGGTTCTCCGTGTCCCCGGTCGCACGCGCGTTCTCGCGCGTGACGGCCGTACGCCGGGGGCAAAGGCGAGTCACGGTTCTCGTCGAAGGGTCACCCGCAGGACGAGCGGTCACGCGGACGATCCGGACTCGACAGTGACGTTGATGTCGGCGGCCGTCGCAGTGAGAGTCGATCGATGGACGACGCGACGCCCCTGCCGCCGGAGACCCGGACCGAACTGCTCGACCGGTCGGCGTCGTACGCCGAGTCAGTGCCGCTCGACGTCGACCACGCCCGCATCGACTGGGAGCTCTCCGAGCGGGCGAAGCGCCGGGCAGGTGTGTGTCTGTACGACCGTGACACGGATCGCGTCACGATTCGGCTGACGTGGGCGGCGTACCGCGCGTACGGCTGGGCGTCGTTCAGCGGCGTGGTCCGTCACGAGGTGATCCACGCGTGGGAGTACCAGCGGTTCGGCGAGTCGAACCACGGCGATCGGTTCCGGACGTTCGCGGACGAACTGGATGCACCGCTTCGGTGCCCCACGTTCGCCACGCCCCGACTCCGACTCGCGTGCACGTGCGAGGCCTGTTCGTGGACGCTCGGTCGTCACCGCGCGTCGGTGGTCGTGACCCGTCCCGGCCGTCGACGGTGCGGGGCGTGTGGCGCTCGGTACGTCGTCGAGCACGTCGAGACGGGAACGACGTGGACGACGCACCGGGGGTACGAACGAGCACGAGCGCGCATCGGCGATCGGTGGTGAACGCGCGTCCCGTGACGCCGCCGGACCGGCCGGCCCTACTCGGAGTCGTCGGTCAGTCCCAGGTCGGCGGCGGCCAGATCGGCGATGCGGTCGACGATGGCGGGATCGACGTGCGCGACGTCTCTCCCGTCGTGCTGGCCGTCGTTGTGGCGGGCGACCGTGTCGGCCACCTCCGAGAGGGGGACGCGGGTCGTCGTTTCGCACGCGGGGCACACAACCGGAACCGTCGACGCCGCTGTATCGTCGCTCATCGCAGTCAACAACGTCTCTCGGCGACGATGAAAACCTGATTGGTTTCGGGCGGCGAGACGACCGTGTAGGTTCTCCACCAGTGAACACCCGATCGACGGGATCGCCGGGTGAGTGTCGCAGGACGAATACGTCACGGTTCGATCACGTCGTCGTCAGACGAGCACCGGGGGGGCGTCATGGAGGCAATCGACGACGACCAGCTTCCCCCTACACTTAAGAAGGGCCGCGTGTAACTAAATTTGACATATGTTTAATCTAACGGGGTTCCAGCGGGACCTCCTGTACGCGATCTCGTCACAGACGAAACCGTCGGGACAGGAGATAAAGGAGATCCTCGAGCGGGACGTGGAGGAAGTCAGACACGGCCGCCTCTACCCGAACCTGGACACGCTCGTCGAACACGACTACGTGGAGAAAGGCCAGCTCGACCGGCGCACGAACTACTACGAGATCACGGAGGAGGGACGACAGCTGCTCCACGAGCGCCGCGAGTGGGAGAACGAGCGCGTCGAATTCCTCTCGTGAGCTGACGCGCACGGGAAGAGGGAGACCGCTCGACCGACCACCATCCCGTCTCTCAGCCACCCGGGTGAGGGTCGGTCGAGCGTCGTCGGCCAGCTGCGCGTCCGTCGACCGGTCGCTGGTCACACCGCCGCGCCGCTCGCGTCACGCCACCCGTCGGGCGGGAACGCTTCGAGCGTCGCGTAGTAGAAGAGGAGGCCGGTGAACGTGTGCGGCTGAGAGACGGCGGATTCGATCTGCTCCCCGCGGCGGATCCACGCTTCGCCGAGAACGTGGGTGTCGTGCGTCGCGTGTTCGTGTGCGACCCAGCGGACGCCCGTGCGGACCTTCGCGAGCAGGTCGGGACGGTCGTGCCAGGCGCGGGCCAGCGCGATCAGTGCCTTCGTCTCGTACATCCCGAACGATCGCCGGTCGGCCCCCGGCTCCGCGAACGAAGGGGCGACAGACGCCCAGACGTGGTCGAGGTGGCGGCGCATCCGCGGCGTGTCGACGTCGGCGAACGACGCGGGCCACACCAGCGTCGAGACGCCGCGCGTCCCTGGAAGGATCGGCAGGGCCTGCACGACGTCGGGCACGCGTGGATGCTCGAGCAGGCGGTGGAGGAGCGACCGCCCCCGGCTGTACGCACCCTCGGTCGGACACCAGAGATGGTGATCGATGGCCGCGGCGAGTTCGTCACGGCGGCGGCGGAACCGGATCAGGTCGGCCTCCTCGTCGAGGACCGTCGCCGCACGGACCGCGGAGTCGAGTGCCAGCCACACCGTGCTGGCTCCGACGATCGTGCGCGAGTGGACGACGTTGTCGTCCTCGTGAGCTGCCCTGTGCAGCCCAGTCGCCGGGTCCCGGAACCCCACGAGGAAGTCAGCGGCACGGCGAATGGCGGGATACACCTCGCGGAGGTAGTCGGTCCCCCCGGCGGATCGGTAGTGGTCCCAGAGCGTCCAGACGGCGAACGCCGTCTGATCGATCTCCCACGGGATCGGCCCGCCCTCGATGCCGTCGCCGTAGTAGTTCATCGACCAGTTGCCCGCGGGGACGACCGCGTGTCCCAGGAACCGTCTCCCGGAGCGCTCCTGCAGGGAGGCGTACCACCGGTTGCGTTTGCGGGCCCAGTCGCTCCGGCCGATCCGGTCGAGGACGTGGTTGCAGAACGCCCCGTCACGTGGCCAGTCCTGGGCGTAGGGGCTCTGCGTGGCGATCGACGCGACGATCGCTCCGGACGTGGGATCGTAGTTCGTCACGAGCGTCACCAGCGCGCGACGGGCCACCCGGAGGACGACCGGGTCGGCGGTCGCCGGCATCGGTGCCTCCTCCAAGAGCGAGTCGAACCAGTCGCGTTTCCGGGCGCAGACGACGCCCGGGTCCCACTCCCGCGCCTCGGTCAGGAGTCGGCGAGCCTCGCGCACGGTCGGTGCCGCAGCGCACAGAACGGTGGTCGTGGCGGTCGCGATTCCGTCGGCATCGACAGCGCCGCCGGCGCCGTCGACGGCACTGTCGTCACTGCCGCGCGCTCGCCCGGTCGCCACCGGTTCGAAGGCGAGTCGGCGGACGAGGACGGCCGTGGTCGACCCGCGGTGTGAGCGATTGCCGGGGAAGTGGCCGGCCGTGGCCGCGTCGTAGGCGTCGCGCGGTTCGGTGCCGGCCGTGGGGGCTTGGGCGTCGCAGCCGACGTGGACGTCGTCGCAGGGGCCGCCGAAGCCGAGCGCACACGCGACCCGCTCGGGTTCGGCCGTGGACTCGTCGACGCCGGACTTCGAGAACAGCACCGCCGACACGTCGGGATGGTACCGCGCCAGACTCGTCTCGCCCCAGCGTCGCGTGAGGTCCTGAACCGGGCTCCAGGGCCGCTTGGAGACGGTGAGGTCGAAGTTGGCGTAGGCGAGGAGCGACGCCTCGCGCACCCGCGAGTCGGCGCGCCGCCAGACGGTCACCTCGCGCACGAGCACGTCGGTGTCGGCCGCGACCACGTCGAGGACGGTCGCGTCGAGACCGTACCCCTCGTGGTGATACGACGTGACGACCGCGTCCGAACGGTCGTCGTCGTACCGCTGCGTCGCGTCCCAGTCACGGAACCACGTCGTCTCCGGGGTGTGCCCGTCTCCTGGCGTCTCACCATCCGCGTCTCTCGATCGATCTCCCTTCCCGTCCACGTCTTCGGACTCACAGGTCACGGAGAGACCGAGGAACGTCCCCTCGTTCGGTCGTGCTCCGTAGTGTGGCTCGTCCCGATCGGTCGTGTGGTGGGCGACGTGGTTGTAGTACGACGGTCGCGGCCACCGCAGCACCGTGACGGTCCCCTCGCGGTTGAACGCGACCGAGAGCCGCTGGTTGCCCGACTGGGCGTTGATGTCCGTTGGTCCGAAGAACTCCGGCGCCTGCGACAGCCGAAGCGGGGTGCCGAGCGAGTCGGCGAGACGGGAGAGCGACCGGCGAAGCATCAGTAGTGTACCAGTCGGATAGAGATGAACGTGTCCCCCCACGACGCCGCTTTCGTGGTGGTTTCGATACCAGATACGTCTCGAATAGATACTGACCACGTCCGACGTGACGACGAGTAGTTAAGAACCCGCCCCCCGTATTGTGTTGACTATAGACACATGGAACCATCCGATGTGCGGTACAAGAAGAGCGGGAAGATCAAGAACAAGGACTACGAGCGCGAACTCGACCGGCTACAGGAGGAGCTGGTCAAACTCCAGCGGTGGATCGAGGAGGAGGGCCTGAAGGTGTGCGTCGTCTTCGAGGGGCGCGACGCCGCGGGGAAGGGTGGCGTCATCAAGCGGATCATGCGTCGGCTCAACCCGCGCGTGGTCAGGGTCGAGGCGCTGGGCACACCCACGGAGCGCGAGAAGGGGCAGTGGTACTTCCAGCGCTACGTCGAGCGGCTCCCGACGGAGGGGGAGATGGTGCTGTTCGACCGGAGCTGGTACAACCGCGCCGGCGTCGAGCGGGTCATGGGGTTCTGTACCGACGAGCAGTACGAACGCTTCATGAGACAGTGTCCGGAGTTCGAGCGGATGCTCGTCAACTCGGGGATGATCCTCATCAAGTACTGGTTCTCGATCAGCGACGAGGAGCAGGAGCGACGCTTCCGCAAGCGGAACCAGGACAAGAAGAAGCGGTGGAAGCTCAGCCCGATGGACCTCGAGGCTCGCGCCCGGTGGGTCGAGTACTCGAAGGCGAAAGACGACATGTTCGAGCACACGGACACCGAGGAAGCGCCGTGGTACGTGGTCCACGCCGACGTGAAGAAACACGCGCGGCTCAACTGCATCACCCACCTGCTGAACCAGATCGACTACGAAGACGTCACGCTCGACCCCGTCGAGCTCCCGCCACGCGAGGAACGCGGCGACTACGAACGGCCGCCCATCGACTCACAGAAGTGGATCCCCGCCGTCTACGGATCGAACCCCGTCGACACGGGGTAAGCTCGACCGTCGGCCGGGACGGCTTCGACCGCGAAGGAACGGTGAGGTCGGTGCAACCCGTCGGTCGAGAGGGATCGATCTGCGGGAGGGGGACGTCTCGACCCGTGGTGTCGCAACGTCGCCCAAGTGACTGCCGGGGCGTGAGAGCAGCCGGGCGCTCGACGCGACACCACGCTGTCGACGCCGCGGCCACGGTCACGAGGCGTCACCCGTCGGGTCCCTCCAGTAGTCACTCGACGACCCATCCGGTGGATTCCCGGCGAACACCCGGGACTACTCTGAGGGGGTGTCGCCACTCGCGGCTGTGCGGTCGTCCGCGAGGACCGGGAGGTTCGGATCGACGTGTGGGTTGTGACCGAAGACGGCGTCGTGGAGGTCCTGCTCGTCGAGCTGTGTTCGCAAGGTCCGGGTGAGACGGTTGACTGCTGTCACGTCAAGGCCGTGGCGTTCGAGCAGGCGACGGTAGCGGTCGTCCTCTTTCAGCGGCGTGAACAGGTCGTACAGGGACGCCAGTTCGTCGCCCGTCAGCCCGTCGAGTCGCGCGGGGTCGTCGATGCCGAGTCGCCGGCGGCGAGCCGCGTCGACGACGTGTCCCACCACGACGAGCGCGACGTTCGGGACGCCGCGCTGCTGGCCGAAGGCGGTCAGGTCGAGGTCGACCATGGTGCCGAGCGCCCGGTCGCGCTCCCACCCGGTGACGTCGAGCGCCGAGCAGAGCGCGTGGGTGATGCGGAGTTTGTCGAGCCGGTGCATCCGTTCCCCGTGACCGGCCATCGCCGGGTGCTGTTCGTCGTGGAGACGGCGGACGCTGTCGCTCAGGTCGTCTTCCGGGCCGGATGCCCGGCCGATGAGCGTCGCGGCGGGCGTCACGACGTCCCACCGGCGGACGAGTTCGTCCTTGACGGCCTCCGTCCACGGGAGCGAGCCGTCGCCCGGACCGGCGGAGATCCGCCGCTCCGGGTCGTCTCCCGCCGGGTCGTCCCACGTCGGCACGTCGCCGGCCCGGTGGGCCGGCGTGTGGGCGACTCCGTCTGCGGGGCCGTCGTCGGACATTCGCCTGAGCGTCGGTGCTCCGTGGGTATCAATGTCGCGGCGTCTCGCGAGACGACCGGTGCGGATTACAAAAGAGTCAGCGTCGCAACTCGCTGTTCTTCCTCTACTACTACTCTTGTGACGTGAAGTACTTAAACGAACTCGCGACGTCTCCGCGGGGGCGTTCGGGGCACGCGTCCCCACACCGAGAGCCGACCACCTCACCACGCGCGCGTGAACTGCAGTTTGAACACCGCGCCGTGGGGGTCGTTCGACTCGACCCAGACGTCGCCGCCGTACGTCTTCATGACCTGGTCGACGAAGAAGAGGCTGAAGCCGTTGCCGTGGTGGACCTGGTCGATCTCCTCACGGCCGAAGATCATCTCCCGGCGGCTCTCGAAGACGCCGGGACCGTTGTCGGCGACACGCACGACGACCTGGTCGTCCCGGATGTCGAACGAGACCTCGACGACGGGGTCGGGAGTCGTGTTGTGTTCTACCGCGTTCTCGAGCACCTCCCACAGGACCCGGCGGACGGTGTCGTTGGCGACCACGTGGGGCGACCCGGCCGGTGGATCGTAGTCGAAGCGGGCGTCGGGGAACTCCCGGTCGGCACGGTCGACGACTGGACGGACCGCCTCGGCGAGCGGGAGCGTGCTGACCACCGCCCGCTCCTGGGTGTTCAACAGGTGTTCGAGGTCGCGGGCGGTGTCGGCGCTGTCGACGATGTCACTCAACCGATCGCGGATCTTCGCGACCGACTCGCCCGCCGTCGGATCGTCCACCAGGGCGTCGAGCTGTTCGACGTGGCCCAGGACGACGTTGATGTCGTTGCGGATGTTGTGTCTGAGAACGCGGTTGAGGATGCGGAGCGCGCGCGTGTGCCGGCGGCGTTCGGTGAGATCCGTGAAGACGCCCGCCAGCACCGCCTCTCCTCCGTCGATCTCGATCGGAACGGCCGATCCCATCCCGTAGAACACCCGGTTGTCGGCGGTCAGGAGTTCACACTCACCGACCCACTGCTCGTCGCACACCACCTGTTCGGCGACGTCCTCGAGGATCGAGTCGTCGACGAGGATCTCCGTCACGGCGGTCCCGACGAGCGACTCCCGACTCTCGTAGCGGAGGAACTCCGCGGCGGCGGCGTTGGCGTCGCGGATGACGAACTCGAAATCGATAACCAGTGCCGGGTTCTCGATCGAGTAGAACACCGCCTCGTAGATGTCGGAATCGAGATCTGCCATAAGGTGTTCGACTACCCGAGCGTTCGCTCACGGAACCGTTAATGTTGCGCAGTAGTTCTCACATCTGAGAGTATCCCGGGAGGCCGGATACGGAGGTGTGCCGCACGACGGTGGTCCCGGTCAGCACTGTCGCCGGTGACAGTCGGGCGAGGGCGACGCCGTGACGGGCGGCGACGTCACTTGAGGCCGCGTGCCTTGACGTCGACCTCGAGCAGGTGTCGCATCCCGTCGACGAACGAGTGGAGGTCGACGCTGTCGACGTCGTACTCCCGCGAGACGAGCTTGCGGTAGGTCTCGTTCCACGTGAGCAGGTGCTCGCGTTCGATCCCCGCGGCCTTGATCCGGCGGGCGAGTTCGTCGTTGGCGACGTCCGGGGAGCGGATCTCCTCCTCGGTGACGATCCCCCGTCCGAGCGCCTCGATGACGACCCGCGAAGTGTAGTCGCACTCGTCGAGTTCGCGTTCCCACGTCGTGACCCAGTTCCCGATGCGCGCGAGCCGCTGGGCGTCCCACGTCACATCGCGGAGTGTCGCCAGGTCGGCCCGGTCGAAGTCGGGCGAGAAGGCGAGGTCGATGTCGACGTAGATGTACAGCAGCATGTTGTGCGTGTCGTACATGTCGGCCCCGTGTGGACTCGCGAGCTGCGGGCCGTCGTTCACCAGGCGGTTGTAGTCCATCGTGTTGAGCGACTGCCGGAGGTCGAACTCGAACAGTTCGCGGAAGTCCTCCCGCCGGGGTGCGTGGTCGAGGTACGCCTCGGTGCGGTCCCACGACGCCTGCAGCAGCGACAGTGCCGCCGTGTCGACGTCGGGTGCGTCCGTCTCACACCGCGTGGACGAGAATGGGATCTTCCGCCCCTGCTCGAACGTCTCCTTGTCGCGGTGGCGCTCGGAGAGGTCGTCGAGGACCGTCATGAACAGCGAGAAACAGAACTTCGCCTTCCGGGCCGTCTCGGCGTACTCGTCGGCGACCGACGAGAGCCGGAAGCTGGGGAAGACGTAGTAGAGCCACTGCCAGAGGAGCTCGTCGCGGTCTTCGGTGACCGCGGCGTACTGGTCGAGCAGTGGGTCGAGTTCGGGTGGGAGTTCCGTGCGCGTCATGTCGCGGACGATCCGCGGGAGCTGGCGGGTGGTAGCTGTGGTGGCCATACGTCGGATTCCAACAAAGTCGGCGACAGCATAAAATTATTCATTCAATATTATTTTAAATTAATCTAAAAAATATAAGTAAAAAAGTTATAAAAGCGATTATGTATTTAATCGAGATGGCCAGAAGCCGGCGAGATGGCGTCGACCACCGGCTCCGAAGCGGGTGGGGAGGCCGATTCCGCGGCCCGAACGTCGATCGCGCGCGCCCCACTCCACGCCCGTCTCTCGTAACCGTTGGGCCACGGATGAACGATGATGATAATATTTACTCATCACGTAGTAAATTATATGTCCCCGGCGAGTGATGTCGTATCCATGATGAAACTCGCTGCCGCCAGCCCCCAGTCGACGGCCATCGACCCCCTCCCGGACGAGATCGACTCGGCCAGCGCGAAACTCGTCTACTTCTACCTCGACCGTGCCGGGGAAGCGACCGTCTCGGAGCTGTCGGGTGCACTCGGCATGAAGAAGCTCGGCCTCTACAGTGTCCTCGCCACCCTCGACGGGCGGGGGCTCGTCGAACACGAGGGCGAGACCTACCGCTCGACCTGATCGTTAGCGGAGCAACAGCGCCAGTCCGGCGACGTAGCCGACGGTGACGACCGCGAACGTGTACTCCGCCGCCTCGAACAGCGTCAGCGACGACGTGGACGAGACGACGAACGGCGCGACCAGCGCCGCCACCAGCAGGAGTGGGAAGTACGCCCCGTAGCTGATCGTTCGGAGCCGACACCGCCAGCGGGCGACGCGATTCGGTGCGTCCGAGGAGTTCGAGTTCTCGGACATCTCAGACGCCCCCGTACGGTGGAGACGACGAGCCGTCGACGCGCACGCTCGCGACGTTCGGCGGATGACGGCTACGGTTGTCCGGACGCTTCGTGGAGGGAGGGAGGCAGTCGGGGACCATCGCATTTCGACGGTACGCGCGGGGGAATCATAATTGTATCGGCTATCCGACAGTTACGCGCGGGGCAGGTGCTTACCCCGCAGTGGGTCACGGCGACCAGAACGCGTCGGGACCGTGGTCGTCCTGCCAGGCGAAGGCGAACAGCCGTCGCGCGGGCAACCGGTCGAGTCGGCGGCCGTCCGCGCTCTCGCCCGTCACCGGGTCCCAGACCGTTCCGTCGGCGACCGGCTGGAGGCGACCATCGGCTGTAGTCGCGTGTTCACTCCCCGTGGCGTCGACGTCGAACGTGTAGCCGGGGTGTTCGAAGCCGTGAATCCCTTCCGCGGACGCGAACACCACGACGTCGGCCGTGCCGACCCGGGCGGTGGCGACGCCGCCCGCCTCGTCGACCCGGGGAAGCGGGAAGCCGAGGACGTCGACCGCTCCGTCAGCGGCAGCGTGTTCGACGCCGAGGACGACCGTCTTGGGATCCAGATCGGTCCGGTCCCACGTCCGTCCGCCGGTACCCCGGTGCGCGCCGAGACCGAACCCCTCGGCCTCGAAGTACGCCTCGTACGGTTCGAGCGCGTAGTCGACGTCGGCGGGGTCGTCGGTGTCGCTGGCGGCCTCGCTCTTCGCCTCCACCGGCTGGAGGACGACCCCTTCGGGGTACTCGCGCCGGAACCGCTCCCAGGTCACCACGGGCGCGGCGAGCACGTCGAGCGACCGGCCCTCCAGGTCGCCAGCGATAGATCGCCCCAGCGACTGCTTCCACTCCGACCCCGTCTCGCGGTCGTACATCACGAGATCGTCGTCGGCGAGTTTGCCGCTGACCCCGAACGTCAGCGTCTCCCCGTCGACCCGACGGTCGTACACGATCGCGCTCCCGCAGAGCGGACACCACGTCACGGCGACGGGGACGCCACCGACGACGTCGTTGACGATCTCGTGGTAGTTGAGGATCCGGATCGGGTACGCCCGCGCGCGTCGAGTGCCGCCGCCGGTCCCCCCGTGCTGCTCGTCGGCGTCGTCGGCCACGTCTCCGGCGGCGGACGCGAGGACGATCACCTCCTCGTCGTCGTCGCCGAGGGAGTCGCGCCCGAACGTCGGGTCGTCGATGCTCGGGATCGCGTCCCGGGGGATGACCTGTCTGACGTTCACACGCGCGAGACGGGGGCGAGCGGCTAAAAGCTCACCCGCGCGTGCGACACGACGGACAGCCGGTACGGACTCGACTCGAATTCCGAGACGAACTCGACTCGATTCGACTCGAATTCGGCCTGGATCCGAAGCCACGCCGCAAGCCAACGGTATAAGACGCTGTGGCCGCTGGACCGAACCATGCAGGTCGGGTCCCGCCGGTGTGTCCTCAACCCCCAGAGCGGCACGGCCGACCACGCCGACTACGTCGGCCAGCACCTCCGGGCGCGCGGCTTCGCCGTCACTGAGACGGAGAGCAAAGCGCACGCCATCGAACTCGGACGGGAGGCGGGGCGCGACGGCGTCTCGACGCTCGCCGTCTGTGGCGGCGACGGCACGATCAACGACGTGCTCACGGGAGTGTACGAGGCCGACGCGCTCGGCGACGTGACGCTCGCGGTCGTCCCGACCGGGACGGCGAACCTCCTGGCGGGAACCGTCGGCATCCGCGACGTCGACCACGGCATCGAGGTGGCCGACACGGGCGCTATCCGGGAGGTCGACGTCGGCGTCGCCGACGACCAGCCGTTCGTCGTCTCGACCGTCGCGGGGCTCCCGGCGGACGCGAGCACAGCGGCCTCGGACGGCCTAAAAGAACGGTTCGGCACGCTCGCGTTCCTCGTCACCGGCGCGCGCGAGACGCTCGCGTTCGATCCGCTCGACATCCGCGTCGTGACGGACGACGAGGTCGTCTTCGACGGGCCGGCGCTCTCGGTGCTGGTCGGCAACGCCCGGAAGTTCGTCGAAGAGGGCGGCCAGGCCGCGATGGAGGACGGCCGTTTCGACGTGGCCATCGTCGAGGAGATGCCGCCGACGAACGCGGTCGCCGAGGCCGTTGCCCACCGCCTCCTCGCCAGGGGGACCGAGGGCGTGACGCATCTCCGGGCCAGCTCCGTAACCGTCGAGGGAGCCGAGCCGATCACGTTCAGCCTCGACGGCGAACTGAAGCGCCAGGAACGGCTCTCGCTGTCGGTACGTCCACGGACGCTCGGCCTCCGTGTCGGCGAGGGGTACGAGCCGTCGCCGGGGTGACCAGCGAGCCGAGACCACGCGGTTCGGTCCGTGGGGCCTGCCGGCAAAGGTGTCCGGGGGCGGTCGGGTTATCGCCCGGAGTGGGCAACCTCCAGCAGTGACCGCCACGAGGGGACCACGGCGACCGCGAGCGGGCCGACCGGCCGCGACGCGCGCGACCGGTGGACGCTCGTCGCCGGGGTGAGCCTCGTCTCGGTCGCCCTCAGCGCGTACGAGATCTCGCCGGCCAGCGCGACGCCGCTCGTCCGCGAGTCGCTGGGCGTCGGTGCCAGCACCGTCGGCGTCGTGGTCGCCTGGCGCGCGCCCGAACCCTGACGAGACGGGCGGGGACTCCGGTCACACCCCACGACCACCCCCGACAGTCTTTTGCTCGGTCCACCGCTAACCCGGTCGACAGATGTCCTCCAGGTTCGCGGTCGTGCTCACGCTCTTGCTCCTCGTCGGCTCGATCGCCGGAGCGATGCCGGCTGTCGCGGTGCCCGACGCGCGGCTCACCGTCTCGGGCGTCGCCGTCACGCCGGGGACCCCCGTGACGGGCGCGCCCGTCACCGTGACCGTGACCGTCTCGAACGGCGGCGGGAGCCCCGAAGCGCTCGCCGTCGACGAGATCCGACTCGTCGAGGACGGCGACGTGGTCGCCCGGAGCGTCGACCCCGGCTCGCTCTCCGCCGGCGGCACGCTCACTGTCCCGCTGACGGCCCGCTTCGCCGACCCGGGACAGCACGACCTCACCATCCAGGTCCGCGGCCGCGACGAGGACGACACCCGCGTCGAGGTTCGCCGGCCGCTCTCGCTCGTGGTCGAGTCGGCCCCGCCGCTGGTCGAACTCAACACCACGGACCTCGTCGTCGACAGCGAGACGGCGGTGCCGGTCGTGGTCTCGAACCCGACGACCGACACGATGCGGAACGTCGTCGTCTCGCTCTCGACGGCGAACGGCGAGGCGATCGTCGACCGGCGGACGGTCGCCTCGCTCGCGGCGGGGGCCGAGACGGGACTCGACTTCACGGTCCGGGCCGCAGCGGCGGGCGACGCGACGCTCACCGTCCGGGTCGACTACACCACGGGTAGCGGGACGCGCGCGACAGAGACGTTCGAACACCCGGTTCGCGTGGCCGAACTCGACGACGACATCGGCGTCCGCGTCGAGACCGCACCGACGAGCGAGGAACCACAGCAGCCCGCCGGCCAGCTCGGGGTCCTGCTCGGCGGCAACGCGGGCCAGACGACCCGCGACGGCGACGGCGACGACGAGGCCGCGCGCGTGGAAGTCACCGTGACGAACTTCGGGAACGCGCCGATCGAGGACGTGGTGGCGACGCCGCGCGTGGGCGAGACGACGCTCGCCCGCGTCGGCGTCCCCGGACCGCTCGGGCCCGGCGAGGAGGCGAGCGTGATCGTCCCCCTCGAACGGGCACCCGGCGGCGACCTCGTCGTCGACGTCACCTACACGGTCGGCTCGGGGGAGGGAACCGCGACCGGGCAGTTCGACTTCCGGCCGCAGACGGGTGCGGTCCGGGTCACCGGCGTCGACCTCGTGGCCGAAGACGGCGTCGTCCGGGTGACGGGCAACGCGGGGAACGTCGGCCGCGGGAGCGTCACTGGGGTCGTCCTCGCCGTGGGGTCGGCAGCCGGCGTCGAGCCGGCGTACCCGCAGCGCGACTACTTCGTCGGGACGGTCGAGGGGAGCGAGTTCGCCCCGTTCGAGCTGACGGCGCGGGTCGACGAGGCGAACGCGACGGCGATCCCCGTAGTCGTGACGTACGCGGTCGACGGCGACGTTCGGGAAGAACGGCTCGAACTCCCGCTCAGAGACGACCTCGGCTCGGAGGAGTCGTCCGACCGGCAGCTCCCGCTGTCGATCTGGCTGGGGGTCGTCGGGGTGGCGGCCGTAGCGGCCGGCGCGGTCGTGGTGGTCCGCCGACGATGAGCTCACAGCCGCCGAACGACGACCCGACGAGCGGCGACCCCTCGGTCGACCCCCCGCTCACCCTCCGCGGCGTCACCAAACGCTACCAGAGTGGGAGCGAGACGGTCGAGGCCCTGGTCGACGTCTCGCTCGAACTCGCCGCCGGGGAGTTCCTCGCCGTCGTCGGCCCCTCGGGGAGCGGGAAGTCGACGATGCTGAACGTCCTCGGGCTGCTCGACGCGCCCACGGAGGGCGTCGTCCGTCTGCACGGCCGGGACGTCACGACGCTCTCGGACCGGGAGCTCACGGACGCCCGCCGGACGGCCATCGGCTTCGTCTTCCAGGACTTCCACCTCGTGCCCACGCTGACGGCCGCGGAGAACGTCGAGCTCCCGACGCTGTTCGCCCGCGACCCCGAGGGGATGACCCGCGCCCGCGACCTGCTGGGGCGGGTGGGCCTCGGCGACCGTCTCGACCACCGGCCCACGGAGCTGTCGGGCGGCCAGCAACAGCGGGTCGCCATCGCCCGCGCGCTCGTCAACGAACCCGCAGTGGTGCTCGCCGACGAGCCGACGGGCAACCTCGACCGCGAGACGGGCCGCGCCGTCCTCGAGGAGCTCCGGCGGATCTGTGACGAGGGCGTGGCGGTCGTTGGCGTGACCCACGACCCGCTCGTGACGGAGTACGCCGACCGCGTCGTCGAGCTCGTCGACGGCCATCTCCGGTTCCTGGACGGTGACGAGCCGTCCGAGAGCGGCACGACCGCAGGGGTGTCGGGAGTCGTCGGCCACGGGGACGAACACGAGAGCGGGAGAGGTGACGACCCGTGAGCCGGCTCTCGGCGCTCGAACGACGCGTTCCAGCCGTCCTCCTCGCCCGGCGGAACCTCGCGCGGACGCGACTGCGGTCGGGGCTCGCCGCACTGGGGATCCTGATCGGCGTCTTCGCCGTCGCGACGCTGGGCGTGTTCGGGACCGTCCTCGAGCTGTCGGCGACGAACGAACTCGGCGGCATCGGCAACCAGGTGATCGTGAGCCCCAACGCCGACTCAGGGCTCGACACGCTCACCGCTCGCGACGTGCAGGCGGTCGAACGCGTCGCCGAGGGGCGCGGAACCGTCGTCCCGCTGAAGACCGACGGGAGCGTCGTCACGGGCGGCGGCGACAGCACGTTCGCCCAGCTGTACGGTCTCGACAGTCCGCGCGCGCTGTTCGAGGCGGAGTCGGGCACGCTCCCCGCGACCCACCGCCAGGGGGCGATCGTCGGCCGCGAAGTCGCCACGCGGCTCGGCCTACAGGTCGGCTCCGTCGTCGAGATCGAGTCGAACCGGTACCGCGTCGTCGCCGTGCTCGCCGAGTCGGACAGCATCTCACCGATCCGCCCGGACAACGCCGTCGTCCTCCCGGCCGACGCGTTCGTCCAGTCGCAGTTCAATCAGGTCGTGGTGCAAGCCGACTCGGGGCGAGACGCCCAGGCAGTCGCTGCTGGCGTCGAGGCGCGGCTGAACGCCCGCGAACGCCGCGTCTCCGTCTTCGAGCTCGGGAGCGTCCTCGACCGGATCAACGAGTTCTTCGCGCTCCTCAACGGCTTCCTGATCGGGCTGGCGGCGGTGTCGCTCGTCGTTGCTGGCGTGAGCATCTTCAACGTGATGCTGATGAGCGTGAACGAGCGCCGCGCGGAGATCGGCGTCCTCCGTGCCGTCGGCGTCCACCGCCGGGAGGTGCTCTCGATGCTCGTCGTCGAGGCGGGCCTCCTGGGGGTGATCGGCGGCGTGCTCGGCGTGGTGTCGAGCGCCGCGGTCGTGCTGGGGCTCTGGCTGTTCGTCGAACAGATCGCCCTCGACGTGATCGTCGTCCCGCGCAACGGCCTCACGCTCGTCGGCGCGTTCGTCTTCGGCGTCGTCGTCAGCCTCCTCTCGGGGGCGTACCCCGCGTGGAAGGCCGCCTCCGAGCGACCCGTCGAGGCACTGCGGTCGTGACCGACCGACGAACACTCAGACGGAGCCGTCGCCGTCGTCGGCCGCACCGTCGAGATCGGCTGCGTCGGCCGCGACGTCGACGCCCGTGAACTCGAACCGTGCCCCACCGTCGGTGCCGTCGGTCATCCGCACGTCCCAGCCGTGTGCGGCCGCGATCTCCGAGACGATCGACAGCCCGATTCCCGTCCCCTCGTCGTTCGTCGAGTAGCCCCACTCGAACACCTGTCCCGACGCGTCGGCGGGGATGCCGGCACCGTCGTCCTCGACGAAGAAGCCGTCGGCGAGTCGACCGAGACGGACCGTAACCCCGTGGTCATCGGTATCGGTGTCCGTACCGGGGTCGGCGTGGGGCTCGTGGTCGTCACCGTTGCCGGTCGCTTCCGCTCCCCTGGTGAAGTCGTCGACCTCCGGTCGACTGCTCGTGGACCCGTGTTCCACGCTGTCGTCGACCCCCGGTCGACTGCCAGTCGAGCCGTGCTCGACGCTGTCACCGGCCCGTGGCCGGCTGCTCGTGGAACCATGTTCCACGCTGTTCTGGAAGAGGTTCGCGAACAGCTGCCGCAGTCGGGGTTCGTCGGCGACGACGACGCCGTCGACCGCCGCGACGAGCGTCGCGTCGTCCGGGTCGACCGTCTCCCACGCGTCCCGTGCGACCGCCGCGAGCGCGACCGGGGACGGGTCGTCGATCGTCTCGCCCGCGCGGGCCAGCGTCAGCAGATCGTCGACGAGCCGCTCCATCCGAGCGAGGGCCCGTCGTGCGCGCTCGAGGTGGTCGGCGTCGCCGGTCCGTTCGGCGAGTTCCAGCGATCCCTCGATGATACTCAGCGGGTTCCGGAGGTCGTGAGAGACGACCGTGGCGAACCGCTCCAGCTGGTCGTTCGTCTCCTGGAGCCGTTCGATCCGGTTGCGGCGTTCGACCTCGGCGCTCACCCACCGGCTCATCAGGTCGACGAGCGTCACCTCCCACTCCGAGAACGGCTCCGTGCGGGGCTGTTCGTCGTAGAAACAGAACGTCCCGTAGACGTCGTCGTCGACGTAGACAGGTGCCCCGAGGTAGCAGGCGATGCCCCAGTCGGTGAAGCCGGCCCGCTCGGCGAGGTCCGGCGCGTCCCGGGCGATGTCTGCCAGGACCAGCGTCCGCTCGGTGGTGATCGCCCGCTCGCAGTTCGTCGCCGACAGCGGAACCGTCTCGCCCGGCCGGATCTCGTCGTTCGGCGTGCGGACCACCTCGAAGACGTACTCGTCGCCGTCGATCGACGAGAGCGTCCCGTACCCCGTGCCGAGCGTCTCACACCCCAGTTCGAGCAGTGCCTCGACCCGCGCCGTGAACGTCCGGTCGCGAGCCGCGACGATCTCGTACATCTCGCGTAACACGGTCTCCTGCTCGGCGAGCGTCTCGCGGCTGGCAGGTCGATCCCGGTCGTCGGTATCCACACGCCGATTCCGGCGGGGAGTGAGCTCCCGGCCGACGCCGACGACAGTGGCACCGATGTCCTCGTCGCCCGTGAGGTCCGCACCATCCGCGTCGGTCTCGCCTCCCGCGAGGCGGTCGAAGCGGAACTCGTAGCGGACGCCGTCGTCGGCCGGACCGAGTCGGGCGTCGACCCTCGCGTGTCCCTCCTCGCGGACGGTCGCGAGCGCCTCGGTCACGGTCGCGCGGTCCGCATCGGCGACCAGCTCGGCCAGCGGCCGCCCGACGAGCCCGTCGCTGGTGCCGACGGCGTCGGCGAACGCGCCGTTCCAGGCGACGACCGCGCCGCCGGCGTCGGCGGTGACGATGACGTCGCCGACCGCGTTCAGCGCCGACTGGAGCGACGGATGTGTCACGACCTGTCACGTCCGGAGATTGTTGGAGGGAACACTCTGTCGTCCGCACGGCATCTATTCTGATAAACGTGCGGATGATGTGTCGATCAGTTGCCAGTTCTACCGGCGGTCGGGCGACGGGATAATATTGTATTTATTGTACACTACTATTTAGCAGTTCGGTCGCTTCCTGCGCGGGGAGAACGAACGAACGAGACAATCCCGTTCGGACCGCCCGGTCGAGCATGGAACGTCGATTCGACTCCAGACGCCGGTTTCTCCGGGTCGCCGGGCTGGTCGCAGTGACCGGTGTCGCTGGCTGTGCAGGCGGCGACGGTAGCAATGGTGGAGACAGTGGTGACGGGAGTAGCGGCAGCGGTGACGGTGGCAGTGGAGAGAACGGTGGTGACAGCGGCGGCGGAAGTGCCGGTGGTGGTCAGGGGCTCGGTCCGGTGCCCGACGAGTACGCCACGGCGACGGCACAGGACGGCACCGAGCGGAGTCCCGACAACGTCGCGGAGAAGTCGGCGGTCATGTACCAGTCCGAACCGAAAGAGGGCCAGCAGTGTACCGACTGCGCGTTCTACATCCCCGACGAGAACGGCGACGGACTGGGCGCCTGCGCGGTCGTCGAGGGGAAGATCGAGCCGCAGGCGTGGTGTTCGAGCTTCGTCGAGTACGAGGGATGAGACGCCGGACGACGGGCGGACGCTCCCGTCGTCACTCGGTGTAGACGGCGATCGTCCGCGGGCCGAGGACGATCGTGCAGTCCTCGAACCGGAACGAGACCGACAGTTCGTCGCGCCGACCGATGGGACCGTTGAGGAGGTTCTCGAGTGCCTCCGGGTCGATCTGCGCCGACAGCGGTTCGAGGTCGAGCGGCTGTCGCCGGAGCGCCGTGGCCACCGCGTGGACGACCGCCATCGCGATCGGTTCGTCCTCGTCGAGGCGGCTGACGTGGACGGGCTCGTCGGTCGACCCCTCGTGCGCGAGCGGAGGTGGGTCGAGACGATCGCGATTCTGGCCGTGGTCGTGGTCGTGTGAGGTCATCTCTCGGTGTGCGGTGAACGACATCGCGGCACGAAGACGGCCGCGCCAACCTCGCCGGTGTGTCGGTCGATACGCGTGTCGTCACACCCGGAGAATATCAACGTATCCCCTGACCACGTCGGTCGCTCCCGGCCGATCGGCCGCGTGATCGCTCGACGGCGGTGATCGATTCCCGTCGGTCGCCTGCGATGTGAGGAGACGCTCCCGGCGTCCCGTCAGTGGTCAGGTAGCGTGGTGTCAGCGTCACGCGCGACGTGGATCCGATGGCGGTCCGCATCGACGGTGCAGCCGGCGAAGCCGAACGAGACGGAGAGCGTCCGGGTGTCACCGGTCTGTCGGTCGACGAGCGCGTCGAGGGCGTCCGGGTCGACACGGAGATACAGCGGTTCGAGGTCGAGCGGAGAGCAGTCGAGGTGGGTCGCGACGGCGGAGACGATCGCGTGACTGCATGGGCTCGTCGTGTCGCGACTGTACTGGCGAGGTTCACCGTCGACCGCGTGACGGTCAGAGTCGGCCATTGACGTGGACCGTCATCTGACCACCTCGTACAGCCGTTCCACCGGAAACGAGGACAGCCACTCATCACCCAGGTTCGGGTGTCGCCAGTCGCTGATCTCCCGCCGCCGCCAGTCGTACGTCAGGACGCCCGAGTCGGCCAGGCACGGGAGGTGCTCGTGGTGGAGTCGAACCATCACCTCGTCGACGGTCTGCCCGCTCGGCGTCGCCTCCCCGCCAGTGGACTCCCAGTCGACGATCGCCTGCGCGAGGCGTCGCGTCGTCAGCGGCGCCTCCTGCCCGTTGAGATGAGAGAGGACGAACCGTCTGTGGGGGTTCCGCAGGATGTCGAGGGCCGCCCATCGAACGTATTCGTCGTACATATGTGCTCACTCGAAGAGACGTCCGGAGTCCTGCTAACCGATTACCCTGATATAACAAGTAACTCTCGCGCGACGCAGAACCACTCCGTGCCCCCGGACTCGCGGATCCGCGGGCGTACCGTCGATACGGACGGTGTACCGAAGCCGTTCGTCCGGGAACCACCAGTGCCGTCCCCGCTAGTCGGACGCCCGCCCGTGAACGGAACGGGCGTCGGCGATGGCCGCGGCGAGGTCGTCGACGGGCGGTGCCGTGAGCCACCGGTCGCCGACGGTCGGATGCGACCAGTCCGTCACGACGCCGGCGGCGTCGTCGTACTGGAGCACCCCGGCGGCGGCCAGCCGGGGGAGGTGGGTGTGGTGGAGCTGGGAAGCAAGCGCGTCGACGACCGACGTCGGCATCGTTCGGTCCTCCTCGAGGGCAGTGGTTCCGGCGACGACGTCCGACGAGGTCGAGTCGTACGCGAACACCCCGAAGGCGAGGTCGGTGACGGTGACGGGTGGCGATTCGCCGTCGAGGAGCGCGAGCAGGATTCGACGGTACGGGTGGTCGATGACTCCTCGTGCGACAGTGCTGGTGTCGTCGCCGTTCATCGGTTCGATCCGTAGGTCCGGGGCCGGGAGAGTAACTGATCGGCTTGTTATGTCCGGTCGTTCATATACCGTCTCGCGCGATCGACGGGCGGTGGCCGCGTGGAGCGTCGCGGGGGGTCGGTGCGACGGACGACGGAACCTCTTTGGACGCGGGGAACGGGCATCCGTCAATGATAGACGAGACCATCGCGCGGATCCGCGAGATGCGGACCCACAGCGAGTCCACGGTGGCGGTGGACGCGACGCTGGCGCTGGAGGAACTCCTCGACCGTGACTACGTCGGCGTCGAGGAGTTCGAGCGCGACCTCGAGCGGAACGCGGGTGCGCTCCGTCGGTCGAACCTCTCACACGCCCTGCTCCACACGGCGATGCAGGAGACCATCCGCGGCGTCGTCGGGCAGAACGAGACGCTCGACGAGGCGAAGAGCCGGCTCCGGGACACCATCGACCGGGTCGTCGACACGATCGAGCGGTCGAAACACGAGGCGGCGGCCAACGCCGCCGATCGGTTCGAGGACGGCGAGACGATCATGACCCACGAGAACTCCACCACGGTGATGGAGTCGATCGAGTGGGCGCTCGACGACGGCAAGGAGTTCACCGTCTACGTCACGGAGACCAGACCGCGGTACATCGGCCGGTTGACCGTCCGCGAACTCGCCACGTGGGACGGCGTCGAACCCCACCTCATCACGGACGGCGCAGCGGGCCACTACATGCGCGAGGTCGACCGAGTGCTCCTCGGGATGAACTGTCTCGTCGACGAGACCTACTACAACCGCATCGGCACCTTCCCGCTCTGTGCGGTCGCCTCGGTGCTCGACTGCCCCGTGACCGTCGTCGCCGCGAGTCGGAAGATCGTCGACGAAGGGTTCGTCTTCGAGAACGACATGCGCTCGCCGACCGAAGTACTCTCCGAACCGGCCGAAGGGTTCGTCGTCGAGAACCCCGCGTACGACGCCACGCCGCTCGAACTCGTCGACACCATCGTCACCGAGTCGGGCTTCCTCTCGTTCTGAGCGGCCCAGATGAGGTCGAGAGAAGACGGACTATTTCAGACATCATTCTTTTGGAACTGACTATAACACCCGAATAACAAATTGATTGAGGTGTGTGAACGAACTCGGGTACAGAATGTCTCGCCGCCGGACAAAATGTACATATTTTTATATTTCTCTCTATCGTATTAGTGCTCGATGCAGATACGTGAAGTATTGAGTTCCGTGCTGCCGAGCGAGACCGATGTGATCCACTTGGCAGTCTCGGACGAGACGATCGGGTCAGTCGGGGTCGATCGGATAGCAGATGGTCGGACATCGGTCCACTGGGTCACCGAGATGACATGGGACCAGTTCTTCGACGCGGCGGATTCGGACGATCGAATCACGGACGAGGCGTCCGTGCGGGTGTACGATGTCGACTCGACTGCGGAACCACGCCCCCTACAGTTCGCACAGCTTCGAGAGGAGTGGGACGAGATCGACGTTGAGTTCGTTCTCGTTGGAGCCGAAAACTACGACATCACCTGGGAGATGGATCCATATGGACTCGGTCAGAACGAAGTCGCGATCGCGTATAGTAACTCGATTACCGATGAGTTCGAGCATGTCGTGCAGATAATCGAGCGGGAATCGTGGACCGAACTGTCCTCGATGCTCCGTTCGAAACAGTACTACTCGCATCCGCTGTCGATCTACCTCAATCCGGACTTTACTGACGAGTCGTTCGGCGGATTCATCCTCGACCTCCTCACACTCCCATGGGAGAAGTTCACAGAGGTCAGGAAGGGCATGAAGCGGAGTGACATTGCGACCCTGATGAAGACCGTCACGAACGCATCCATGTTGCCGGCCATTGAGACGTACGAGAGCGACGAGGAAGGTATCGAACACCTCCAGAACGACGCGCTCTCGATGCTGAAAGAAGCATACGAGACGGGGACTGTGGTGACGGGTCAGCACGGGACTAGGAGGGCTTTGGAGCGAGGGACAGCGAGGCTCGTGTTCTTGGCGAAGACCGGGAACTCGGTGGTACGACTCGCGGAGTTGGCTGACGAAGCGGGAGTCCCGATGATCCTAATAAACAACAAGAGGGAGATCGGGGGAGCCCTTGACCGAAGCAAAGGGTTGTCCGCGGCTACCATCACTGACCCGGGAATCGCGAGCGAAAAGATGGAGCTGGTCATCATTTCCCTGAGCAAAACGGCCGGCGTCATGGAGGAACGTCCACTATGAGACAGAGGACCGTAGAATCGACATCGAAGTGCAAGAAAAAAATCTCCGGTGGGAAGTCCAGACTCGGGGTCCGGGCAGAGATCAACGTGGATCACTGTGAGGCCTGGTACAATTCGGCGCTGAAACACGACGTGACGATCGAGAACCGCAGAGTGTTTCCGATGATGATTCGGCTCAATTTGAGCAGCGCGAACGGATGTTTCAAATACGAAGACGCAGACGATGCTACGCTGACTCACGAGTTCTCGCTGGACCGAGGTACCGAGCGCAGTCCGTACCGATTCTCGAAGGGCTACGGCTTGCAACCCAATAAACGGCAGAAGACGATGAACCTCGAGAACTTCGTGACGGAGGTGCAGTACAAAGAAGTCCTTCAAATGAACGAGTTCCGGTCAGGCCCACGTCTGCATTTAGAGGTCGACATCATTGACGATTGACGTACCCGCGCTGGTGATCCAACTGGCACCGTTCGTCTCGGCGATTATCGTCGAGGTATTCGTCAAGAGTATCCGAACCGCGTCGTTCTCGTTCGAGGACGCGACCGAGAATTTTAAATTCTACGTACAGAGCGGCGTTGGTGGTGCTGGGACGTACGACGAAGTCGACGAAACCACGAAGGCGTACATCGATCAAAGAGTCGACCGAACGCTTCGTAAGACAAACGCGCAGGCGGCAATAACCAGCCATTTCGATTTGACGATAATCGCAGTCATCCTCATCTACTTCGGTCGGGTCGCCCAGAGAGACGGGTTAACCCCCTGGAGCGCGGTGTTTGGGGTATTCGTGGTCTTACTGTTGTTCTGGATGAAGGATCGTTTCAACGCCAAGATCCAGTCGTGGGACGAAGAGGAGTACGAGGAGCGTGAGGTCGTCCAGGGCCTGAAACGGCGACTGGGGTGGGTGGAACGACACGAAGCAGACGGGAACAAAGAGCTATCTGACGGAGGTGAAGGGGACGAAGCACCGGACGGTGGGTTCAGAATCGAGTACGGGCAGGGCGGCGTGATTGTTGCCCACAGTATCGCGATTCTCTCGCTATTGGTGCTGAACGTGTTTCTGCTCTAAGACCCATGCGGTTCAGTCCCCGGTGTAGGACGACCGGCGAGGTTCAGTTCACCCCTCGTCGACGTCGTGAAACGTCACCTCCCGGCTCTCGGTGTCGAAGACGGCGACGGTGTTGTGTTCTGCGGGCACCGTCGGGAAGTGTGCACCGGGGTTGACCACGACGCAGCCGTCGACGTCGTGGTGGTCGCGCTCGTGGTGGTGGCCGTAACAGACGAGGTCGTACTCGCCCGAGGACGCGAGTTCCTCGACCCGGTCCGTCGACTCGCCGTGCAGGACCGCGATGCGCACGCCGTCGAGCGTGAGCTCTGCGAGTCGCCCGTGGAGTTCGCTGCTGTTTCCGAGCGCGCGGAAGCCGGCTTCGAGCCCGTCGAGTTCGCCGTCGTTGTTGCCGAGGACGCCGTGGACCTCGAACCCCTCGAAAAAGGGGAGCACCGGCGGCGCGATGAAGTCGCCGCAGTGGATCAGCGTGTCGACTCCCTCGCGCTCGAAGACGGCGACGGCACGCTCGATCGCCACGACGTTGTCGTGCGTGTCGGAGATGACGCCAACCTGCATACCGACGCTTTCGAGCCGCGCCGGTAAAGTCGTGCTCCCCGGACCGCTCACGTCGCGTCGTCAGCCCGACTGCTCGCTGCAGACGAGCACCGGTCGCTCGGTGCCGAGGATGACCGTCTGGGTGACGCTCCCGAAGATCACCTTGCCGGTCGGGCTTCGCTTGCGGGCCGCGAGGACGATCATGTCCGCGTCCAGGTCGTCGGCCGTCTCGAGGATGGCCTCGGCCGGGTCGCCGCTGGACTCCGCGAGCTCCACGTCGACCCCGCCCTCCTCGAGTCGCTCTCGCGCGCGCCGGACCGCCGACACCTGTGTCACGGACGCGCCGGAGGGGTTGTTCGTGAAGTCGTGCAGGATGGTGACGTGGACGTCGCTCGGGTCTCGCGGAAGCCCGAGAACCGCGTCGGCTTCGCCTCGGGCGCGCGCTTCGCTCGTGTCGACCGCCATCACGATCTGGTACATACCGGATAGACGGTGGCGGGGTACGTATGAGTGGGGGGTCGTCACCACCTCGTGGGAGGCGTCGAGATGTCGCCACGGAACGTCCGCCCGTCCCGTGTTTCACGACACGTTATACAACTCGATTCCGGAATACGAACCTGTTACGAGGGTGGTAACTAACCCCGTCGCGGCCGAGTGGGGAGTATGAGAGCGAAGACGGGCGACGTGCCCGACGGAGAACCGGGGACGCTCGCCGAACGGGAGCTCGCCACGGCGTGGTACGCCGCGGAAGTGCCGGGGATCGTGGCCGGTCTGGAGGCGTCGGCCGCCATCTCGGGGACGACGGCCGCGACCGCCCGACAGTTGATCGACGCGGGCGCCTGTAACCGGGCGCTCCGAGTGGTACTGGACGAGGCGTTCTGAGCCACGACCACCCCGTCGCGGCGGCGACGGAGCGGTTCTTTTCGCGGCGTTCGATGTAGTGGGATCGACCAGCCCCCACGACCGTTGGCGACGGCTGATCTCCCTCAGATGAGGCAGTACCGTAATTTTTTTGGTATTTCTATATTAGATCACATTAGTTAATTGATATCGATACTGAGTCTCACGTCGAGAATCACTATTTAAGTACTATTATATGTCTTTTTTATATAGTAGGGAGCCTTCCGGGAGGAATCCAGCCGTCAGTTATCGATATCAATATCTGTATTTTGTCGATCACAGATATATACTCGGTCAAATTAGCCGTAAAGCAGACACAATGACGGCTGGCAACGGAGGCGACTCCGACGTGCAGACGACTCGACGAACGCTCCTGAAACTATCCGGGCTCGGGCTCGCATCGCTCGCGGGATGTACGGGAGCAGTCCCCACCTCGCCCGACGCGATCCCGTTCGGGTACGGCGGCGTTCCGGCGACGCACTCGGTAACCACGGTCGACGGGGAGTTCCGTGCGAAGAAGACGAGCGGGTCACAGGCCCCGCGCGGCCGGCGCATCCCGGGCCGTATTCAGGTCGAAGAGTACGACAACGGTGGCGAGGGCGTCGCCTACCACGACACGACGAGCGGCAACGAGGGTGGCGTCTACCGCGACGACGACGTCGACATCCGCGAGACGACCGATCGCGACGGCGGATACGAGATCGGCTGGGTCAAGGACGGCGAGTGGCTCGAGTACACCGTCAACGCCAAAGCCGGCGTCTACGACGTGCACGTCCGCGTGGCGTCGTGGCGCGACGGGAACAAGGTCCGCGTGAAATTCGACGGGGAGACGCTCGGAGAGGTGACCCTCCCGAACACCACCGGCAAGGACGAGTGGGCAACCGTGAGCATCCGCGACGTCACCGTTCCGAAGGGGAAAGCCACGGTCCGTCTCGAGGCGATCGGTCGGGAGTTCTCGCTGAACTGGATCGAGTTCGAGTTCGACACGGCCGAAACGCCCACGCCTACCCCCACGCCAACGCCAACACCTACCCCGACTCCTACCCCCACGGCGACGCCCACGCCCACACCTACCCCGACTCCTACTCCCACGGCGACGCCTACGCCCACACCGACTCCTACCCCCACGCCAACGCCCACACCTACCCCCACGGCGACGCCCACGCCCACCCCCACGGCGACGCCCACGCCCACACCGACTCCTACCCCCACGCCAACGCCCACGCCCGAGGCACAGTCGCCCTACGGTGGCACCGCGTGGAACGCGACGCAGCGCGTCGAGGCCGAGAACTACGACGTCGGCGGCGAGGGCGTCGCCTACTACGACGCCGACGAGACGAACCACGGCGGCGCCTACCGCGATGACGGCGTCGACCTCCAGTCGACGGACGACGACGGCGGCGGCTACAACGTCGGCTGGACCCGTGACGGCGAGTGGCTCGAGTACACGGTCGACATCGACGCCGCAACGTACGACTTCAGGGCACGGCTCTCGTCGCCCTACGGCACGGGGAAACTCCACGTCTACCTCGACGAGACCAAACTCGGCAGTCTCACCGTTCCCGACACGGGTGACTGGCAGGCGTTTCAGACCGTAACGCTGACGGACGTCGCGGTGTCGTCCAGCGGCGAGCAGGTCCTCCGGCTCGAGGTCGAGCGCGGGAGCTTCAACGTCAACTGGGTCCAGTTCGTCAACGAGGAGGAGATCGTCCTCGACGAGTACGAGTACGGCGAACACACCTACGGCGAGCACGGCTTCGGCGAGTAACGAAGCCGAGACAGCCGATCTCTGTCTCCACGGTGGATCGCCCATCGACGGCCACACCGGGTCGCAGGTCGCTGGTTCGACTGTCGGCATCCACACACTGATTACCGTCCCGTGTCGTCTCCCGCCCATGCAGACAGTCGTTCTCGCGGCGGGGGAGGGGACACGAATGCGGCCGCTGACGGCCTCGCGCCCGAAGCCGATGCTCCCGGTCGGGGACCGTCCGCTAGTGGCGCACACGGTCGACGCGGCGGTCGACGCCGGTGCCTCGCGCCTCGTGATCGTCGTCGGCTACGAGGCCGACGCCGTCAGGGAGTTCTTCGGCGACAGCTACCGTGATGTGCCTGTCACGTTCGCCGTCCAGGCGGAACAGCGCGGGACGGCCGACGCGGTCCGCGTCGCGGCGACCGAACTCGACGACGGCCCGTTCGTCGTGCTCAACGGCGACGCGCTCTACGACCTCCCCTCGCTGCGTCGGCTGTACGAGTCGGGCCCCGCGGTCGGTTCGTACCGCGTCGACGACCCCGCCTCGTACGGCGTGCTCGTCACCGAGGACGAAGAGACCGAGGGCGCACGCGGCGAAGTCCGGGTGACGGGCGTCATCGAGAAGCCCGCCGAGCCACCGTCGAACCTCGTCAACACGGGCGCGTACCACTTCCCCGGGGAGGCACAGGCGTGGCTCGACGTCGGCGAGTCCGAACGCGGGGAACTCGAACTCACGGACGTGCTCGAACGGACCTGCGGCGCGTTCGACGTCGCGGGCGTCCCGTTCGACCGCTGGCTCGACGTGGGTCGCCCCTGGGAGCTCATCGAGGCGACCGAGTGGAAGCTGGGCGAGCTCTCGCCCCGCGTCGAGGGTGACGTGGCCGACGACGCGGTCCTCGAGGGACCCGTCGTCGTCGAAGCGGGCGCACGGGTTCGCTCCGGCGTCGTCGTCGAGGGACCCGCGCTGATACGAGACGGGGCGTCGGTCGGCCCGAACGCCTACGTCAGGGGCGCGACGGTCGTCGGCGAGGAGGCGAAAGTGGGTCACGCCGTCGAGGTGAAGAACGCGGTGTTGATGGAGGAGGCGACGGTCGGTCACCTGTCGTACGTCGGCGACTCCGTCCTCGGACGCGACGTCAACTTCGGCGCGGGCACGACGGTCGCGAACCTGCGACACGACGGGGCCGACGTGACGCTCACCGTGAAGGGCGAGCGCGTCTCGACCGGCCGGCGCAAGCTCGGCGTGATTGTCGGCGACGGCGCCAAGACGGGTATCAACGTGTCGCTGAACACCGGCGTCGTCCTCTCGGAGGGCGCACGGGTGGGGCCGGGCGAGGTCGTGACGCGCGACCGGTAGCCGGGTCGTCCGTCGCCGACGTGCCGGTCGAGGAGCGTCTCGAAGTCTGTCTCGTCGGGTCTTCTAACAGGTCGCATCCGTGATAATAGATGGGCTTCTGACGTTCCCACGATCCGGAGAGCCACCGACGTGAGGTTCGGCCGTCGACGGCGACGGGCGGTCAGGCGTCCGATCGGACGACGGCGAGGTAGTCGTCGAGCGACAGGGCGAACGACTCGTCGGTCGGGAGGTCGACCCAGAAGTACTCGAACGTCCGTCCCCGCTCCTCCCCGTGGCCCGTGACCACGTGGCTCCAGCAATCCCGGCGCTCGTCGATGTCCGCGTGGTAGAAGTGTCTGACGTATTTCTTGAGGGGACCGTTGCGGCGCGTCCAGACGTCGGATGCGATGCGGCGAGCGCCGTCGACGGCGAGGCCGCTCTCTTCGGTGACCTCCCGAGCGAGCGCGACGTCGAGCGGTTCGCTCGGTTCGACGGTTCCCTTCGGCACCTGGAGACCGTCGTGTTCGGAACTCCGAAACACGAGCAACTGTGTCGCGTCGTCACGAGTCAGATACGCACAGACCTTCGGGACGTAGCTCGCCTGGTCCGGAGGTGCCGTCGGGTGGGTTCGTGCGGTCACCTGTGAGCTACCCATACTCTCTGGATAGGGATAACATCGGATAGTTACTCCAGTGATAACACCAGAGTAGGCAATGGTTACGGGTGGACGACACGCGTCGGTGGCCACCAGCGACTCGTCCGAACGGGGCGGCGTGGCCGGTGAGTATCACTCGACGAGCGACTCGTATCCGGCGTGCGCCGACTCCTCGCGCGCGCGAAGATACTCTGCAGCGACGACGGTCGACAGACCCAGCGTGACGGCGAGGGCGACGCCACCCCATCCGACCAGCGCGAACGGCGGGAGCGACAGCCAGGCGACGGCGACGAGCACCCAGCTCGCCGCCGAGAGCCCGGCATAGTACCGGAGCCACGTCGACGAGCTCCGTGCGTCCGCGGAGAAGATCTCCTGATCGAGCGCTCCCTCGGTGAGCGAGACCAGCCGTTCGTCCTCGTCGTACGTGACGACGCCCGTCTCCTCGAGCTTCGGGAGGTGGGTCTGGTACAGCGAGATGTACACGCGCTGTCGCTCCTCGGACGTGATCTCCGACTCCGGGATGTCGCTCTCGGCGGCGGCGATCATCGTCGCGAGTCGCTTGAGGCTCAGCGGCTCGTCCGCCTCGGAGAGATAGTAGATGATGTGGCGGCGCCGGGAGTTGCTCAGTATCTGAAAGAGTTCGTCTTTGGATCGTGTCGTCATCGATGGGCAGTCCTCGGTCGCCCCGTGGTCGACGGCAGACGAGACGAGCAGGTGACATTAGTCACACCGTACACGATTTTAAATCTTTGTTATCCAGGCAGTTCGTCGTCGACCGTCCGACGCAACCGCCGTCTCTAGTGCGGACACGACGACTCAGACGCCGAGTGGCCCTCATTCGGACAACCCACGCCCCGGAGTTCGCACGCGACTCGCGAGCGACATGTTCTGTCCGAAACAGTAATATTCCCGAGTGGCTAACAAAAAGGGTCCAGTGAGAGTATTACAAAGGGACACATGAGTATGTTCGAGTTAACAGGCTTCCAACGGGACCTGTTGTACGTGATCGCCGGTGCGGATCGGCCATCGGGACAGCAGATCAAGGAATCGATCAGCGAGGACGTCGGAGAGGTGAATCACGGCCGCCTCTACCCGAACCTCGACACGCTCGTCGAGCGGGGCCTCGTCGTGAAGGGGCAACACGACCGCCGGACGAACTACTACCAGATATCCGAAGAGGGGAAAGCCGCGATCAGACAACGGCGGGAGTGGGAAGACCAGTTCGTCCCGTTCGTGGAGTGACGGCTGCGCCCCGCCAGCCACCGCGGGCGCGTCCGATCACCGGCGAAAGTGCAAATACCCGATATGTAGACGCCCATCCGATTGTATCAGCAGATAATTAACCGACTGTACCAAATATCAGGTCTGAGTTTCTGATTCAGAACGTGGTTTGATGGCCTCGAATCTCGCGTAAAACCGTATTCTCCAGTTATCGATATCATCGTATTTCTGTTCGGCTCTGATTTCTGATCTGTACAATCAAGCATTCTGACTACTGTAATTACCGGAACACTTATCTCGTTAATGGTCCATTATCGGAGTATGGCACGCGAACAGGCGCGGAAGCAGTCCAGTAGTACCAACCACGTGAGCCGGCGGAACTACCTCCGGCTGAGCGGTGCAGTCGCGGTCGGCGCAGCCGGCACTGCGGTCAGCGGCCGGGCCGGCGACACCGGCGGAACCCACTCGGGAGACGTCCTGTCGGTCGTCGGAACGACGCCCACGCCCTCCACGTACGAAGTGACGGTGAGCGACGAGATCGTCCCCGGCCGCAACACGGACGCACTGAGCGTCCTCGGGACGACCGGACAGAGCGCGGAGGACGCCATCGCCGAGGGTGTCCGGAGCTACCGCTTCACGGGCGAGATCACCGACCTCCGACTCGACGAGGGCGCGGCCGTCTTCGTGAACGGTCTGCGCGTCGAACCGGACGCGATCGGCCAGTAAGTACCGGGCCGCACTGTTATCACTACCACAGGTTCGTGGTAGTGGGACGCCGACCGCCGAGCGGCGTGGCTCCAGGCCCGTCTCGGACGCGAGCCACGCAGTACCACTGGAAGCCAGCAGCGACGCGGCCGGCCGGCTCGGGAGATGACTGTCGACGTCGACGGGTCACGCCTTCGCACGGACTGTCGCGCGTCGCACGAGGGGCCGATTTCCGTCGCTCAGCGTCGAAAGCGGGTGTTCCGGGAAGAAGCGCAATTCGTTGGCACGCGAACCAGCGCACGAGACCCGGAACAGGTGGAAGGACGGCACATGCAAATATAAGTGTTGTGTGACCAAAACGCCGTCTAGCCGGTGACTCGCGGACGGGGCGGAAGCCGCGAGACGGGGCTTCGGAGCGAGTCACTCCTCACGCGCCTCGTCGACGGCGGCTCGCGCCGTCTCGTGCAATCGAGCGGCGGCCTCGGCGGTTCGCGCCTCGGCCGTGATCCGGACGATCGGTTCGGTGCCGCTCGCGCGCACGAGGAACCAGCCGTCGTCGTCGTCGATGCGGACCCCGTCGAGGGTCAACACGTCGTCGAACGTCTCGCCGAGTCGGGCCGACACCCGATCCATGATCGCTCGTTTGTTCGGGACAGCGACGTTCTCCCGCCGCGTCTCGTAGGCGGGTACGTCGGCCGCGAGGTCGGAGAGCGGCCCCGACTCCGCGACGAGCGTCGCGAGCCGGAGGGCGGCGAAGTGGGCGTCCGGACAGAGCGTCTCCGTCGGCCAGATCCACGCCCCGCTGGGCTCGCCCCCGAAGACGTAGCCCGCTTCGGAGACCTGTTCTGCGACGTGGACGTCGCCGACGCGGGTGTACGTCACCGCACCGCCCGCCTCGCGTACGACGTCGCGAACGAGGAGGCTGGTGTCGACCGGAACCGCGACGCGACTCCCGTCCCCTTCGGTGACCGCCTGTCGCGAGAACAGCGCCAGGAGGACGTCCCCGGAGACGAACGTCCCCTCGTCCGTGACGGCCATCATCCGGTCCGAGTCGCCGTCGTGTGCGATCCCGAAGTCGGCGCCCAGCGCCGCGACAGTCCGACACAGCCCACCGAGCGAGTCGGCGTTCGGTTCGGACTTCCGGGTGGGGAACCGGCCGTCTTGCTGGCCGTTGAGGGTGGTTACCTCGGCGTCGAGCGCGACCAGCGCGTCGACGGTGGGGCGACCCGTCCCGTTGCCGAGATCGACGACGACCGAGAGCCCCTCGAACGAAGGAAACCCCTCGACGAGGTGGTCGACCTGCCGATCGCTCGCGCCGTCGTGCGTCGTCTCCGAGCCCAGGTCGGCGAACCCCTGCAGGTCGTACGCCTCGTCGTGAATCCGGCGTTCGACCCGGTCGATGGCGGCCGCGTCGAACGCCTGTCCGCTGCGACTCCACAGTTTGAGGCCGTTGTCGGGGGCAGGGTTGTGCGAGGCGGTGACGCCGACCGCCGCGTCCGCGTCGAGCCACCCGACGTGTCGCGCCAGGACGGGCGTCGAGACGACGCCGACTCTGACGACGTCCGCCCCACACTCGCGGAGCCCGGCGCTGGCGGCGTCAGCGAGCAGTGCGCCGCTATCGCGGACGTCGCGCCCGACGAGGACGCGCTCGGCGTCCGACCCGACGGCGCGACCGACCGCCAGGGCCAGCTCGGCCGTGATCTCGTCGCCGACGGTGCCGCGGACGCCGCTAGTTCCGAACATGTCTGTGTCGACCGAGACGAGGAGAGTACAAGAGTCCATGCAGTGGCGGCCAACGGACGAGGTCGGCCAGCTCACCGCGAGGCCGTCGCGTGGACGCCGGCCCCGCCACACGGCTCGCCGACCGCGATCCTCGGGTCGCGGATCGATTCGGTCTCGGGGTGCGTTATAGAATCATCAACGAGAATTGGAGTTCCGATGAAACGACACTCGGCTGTCTGTGAGGGATGTTCCGGACGCTCGAGCGAGTGATTTCACACCAAAATTCCTCCGATAGTGGCCGAATGTAGTGGCCATATCGCCGGTGTACGAACGTTCGTGACGGAGCGAGACGAGCGAACCGATCGGGACGGCCACCAGTATCAGATCTGTTTTTCAGTGCGCATCTTTATATCGTTGACAGTCACAGAATCGGGTAGATGGCACGCGACACGCACAGAACCCCCGACGATCCGGTCTCCGGACGGAGCCACGCTCACCGTGTTTCGAACGCGCACGGGAGCACGCGGTACCCGGGGAGCGTTCTCGACCAGGCAGGATGACGACGTACTACGTGGACCCGGCCGACGGCGACGACGCGAACTCGGGGACGAGCCTCAACGACGCGTTCGCGAGCTTCGCTCCCGTCGAGGCGGACGGTCGCGTGGCGCTCGAGCCGGGCGACACGGTCGAACTTCGCGACACGGCGGTGCTGTATCCGCCGTCGAAGCCGGTGTGGTACGAGACCGCAGGCACCCCGACCGATCGGATCACGATCCAGGCGCACGGGGACGAACGGCCCGTGGTCGACTGCTCGAACTACGACGATCACGGCATCGACCTGTGGGGGGTCCAGCACGTGACCTGGCGCGGGATCGAGGTTCGGAACGTCGGCAAGAACGGCGTCCTGTGCGCCGGCACCGACAGCCAGGCGGCGCGGGGCTGCGTGTTCGAGCAGATGGAGATCCACCACTACGGGACCGTCTCCGAGTGGAACGGAAACGGGCTGGTATTCTACGGCCGGTCGTACGACCACACGGTCCGCGACGTCGTCGCCCACCACGGCGGCGACAGCGGCGACTCGGACGGCTTCTACGTCGGCGGATCGAACAGCGCTGGGCGGAGCGGTGGCCACACCTTCGTCCGCTGTGAGGCGTATCGGAACGCCAACGACGGCTTCGACTGCTTCGACACCGATCCCGCACGGCCGTCGACGCTGATCGACTGTGTCGCCCACCACAACGGCGACGACGGGGCCGGCGCGACCGGCGACGGGAACGGATTCAAACTCGGCGGCGGCTGGGGGACGGGCGGCAACACCCTCGAAGGCTGTCTCGCGTACGAGAACGCCACGCGCGGGTTCGACTGCAACGGGGCGTCGGAACGCAACGAGTTCGTCCACTGCACCGCGTGGCACAACGGCACGTACGGCTTCCACTTCACCGGCGGCACGGGCCAGCGTCACGACGCCCGCAACTGCGCGTCGTTCGGGAACGGAACGCAGGACGTCGGCGCGCTCTGGAACGCCGACACGACCCACAACACCTGGGATTTCGGGATCGAGGAGCCGTCGTTCGTGTCGACCGACCCCGACTCGGCGGACTTCCTCAGACCGGCGGCGGACAGCCCGCTCGTCGGTGCTGGCGTGGGCGGAACCGACAGAGACGACGCGCCGGACATCGGGGCTATCCCGGCGACGGAACGGACGACCGGGTCGGCAGCGAGCGGCGACATCGCCGTCGGCGACGGCGGGAGTGTCGTCGAATCCGGCGACATGGACGACACCTGGACCGGGACCGCGCTGCGACTGATGCGTGGCGACAGACGCCGACTGGGTGGGTCGGCGCGGTCCGACGGCGATCCGCCCACCGTGACGGAGATCGACGTCGACGCCAACGCGTCGATGGCGGAGTACGGCGGCGACACGGGGTCGTTTACCGTGACGTCGAACGGTCTGATCACCGGCGACGGCTCCCTCGAATCGTCGAGCGCCGGCGCGGTCTGGCGGACCGACGTGGAGACGTCAGTCGACACGACGTACGAGACGCGCGTTCGGCAGGGAGCCGGGACGTACGCACAGGTGCTCTTCTTCGTCGACGACGCCTCGAGCGGGAAAGCAGACGTCTCGGGCTACGGCATCGAGGTCGACTTCGGGCCGAGCGAGGAGCTCTCGGTCGTGCGGTACGACGACGGGTCGGCGTGGACGCTGGCCAGCACGCCGTGTGAGCCCCGTCCAGGACAGTGGAACCGCATCAGCGTCGCCGTCGCCGACGACGGCGTGATCACCGCGACCGCCGTCGACGCGGACGGAACCGAGTTCGCGACCGTCTCGGCGACCGACACGACGTACACCACCGGGCGACTCGGCTTCGGGGCCGACAGCGCTGCCGTCGGCTTCGACGACCTCCGACGCCACCGACGCGACGCTTCGTGAGAGAACCGCCACGATCCGGGATTCGTGCACACGATCGTTCATTTTCTCACGGAATCGAGTTTTATTTACACACCGAACGTCGTGAACGTCCGTGATGGACGTATCAGAAATAAATAAAACTTATATCCGAGTAAATCTCCTCTCCAGATGCGATGAACTGGAAACACAAGCGAAACCGGTCGTCGGTCGAAGCGAAACAGCACGAGCCACGGACGGGGACCAGATGGTCCTTCGTCGCCGCGGCCGTCGCCATCGCGTAGATCGAGACCGGCGCTGTCGCGCCCGTCCCTCCTCGTTCTACGGTACTCACGTTTTTGTGTCCCACTGACGACTACGACGGCGAGTCGCACGGCCGCCGACCGCCGGCGTCGACGGAGAGCCGTCCCGCCGACGGACCACGGTCGCCGTGCGACGACGGTGCGACGCTAGAACTGATCGCGCTGCCAGTGGCCGACGAGTCGGCGGTCGGTCGCCCGGACGACCAGCTCCGCCGTGAGCGCGAGCTGTCGTGGTCTCTCGGCGATCGGGACGCGCCAGCGCGGGGCTCCCCCGGTCGTCACGGCGAACAGGTGCTCCCCGGTCGCCGCGAAGACGCCGTCGTCGGTCGCCACGGGTCCAGCGACGAACCTGCCCCGTCCCGGCGCGTCGGCCCCGTCGAACGCCCAGCGACGACGACCGTCGAGCGACCGTGCGGTCACTCGCGCCCGGATCCGCGTGTAGCAGGTGTCACCCCGGACGACGACGTCCCTGGGTGGGGGGCTGTCGGTCGTCCACTGGTCGGTCCCGTCCTCGACGGCGACTGATCGGAGGGCGTCGGTCGTCGTGAGGAGGACGCGACCGTCCGCGACGACGGGACGAACCCCTCGCCCTGGACCGAACGACCGGCCGCGTCGCACCCACCGTCGCCGTCCGTCGGGATCGAACGCCACGACCCGGGGCGGCTCGGTCGCGACCTGGACGACGACGTCCCTGGGTGAGACGCCGAGAGTGGCGTCGAGTTCCGACGCCCCGGTCGGGGAGTCTTTCCCCGCCTCTCCACCGTCTCCGGTCGCGCCGTCGGCTCCGGACGGCACCGGGATCGACGTCTGCCAGAGACGTCGGCCATCCGCGCGGAACGCCCGGAGCGTGCCGATCTCGTCGAGCACGACCACGCGCCCGGCTCCGCCGTCGACGGCCGCCGGCGGCGCGTCCAGCGCGGTCTGCCACCGTTGTGTGCCGTCCGGGCCGACCGCGACGAGCGCGTCGCGGGTGCCGAGGTAGACGCCCGTCTCGTCCGCACAGTCGCGGAGGATCGGCTCCGTGGTGACCGTCCCACGGGCGGCCCCCGTGGTGGGATCGTACGCCGCGACGACGCCGCCGTCGAGCCACCGCTCGCGGTCGAAGTCGAACCGCCGTGACGACCGCGAGAGCGCGATCACGCCGTCGGTGGGGGCGTAGACCGCGTCGATGCCGCCGAACCCGTCGATCGGGTCGTCGCTCCGCCAGCGGGGGTCGCCACCGCCAGGACGGTAGCCGCATCCGGACAGCGGGACCAGGCCGAGTGCGACGGCCGACAGCAGCCGCCGCCGCGAGACGCGCCGGGTCACGCGTCCGACGCTCCCTGTGTGCCGGTTTCGAGGTCGGCGGCGAGCGCCTGGAGTCGTTCGACACGGTCGGCGGTCGACGGGTGGGTCGACGGGAAGATGTCGCTCGAGAGCAGCTCGCGGTCGCCGCCGAACTGGTAGGTGTCGATGGGCGCGACGTACAGCGCCTCGAGACCGCCGTCCTGCTCGCGGAGGTCCGCGTCGGGGAGCGCGCTCATCGACTCGTCCAGCGTCCGGAGCGCACTCGCCAGCGCCAGCGGGTCCCCCGTGATGCTCGCCGCTCCCCGGTCGGCGGCGTACTCGCGGTACTGCGAGAGCAGCCGGAAGAGGAGGAAGCTGCCGGCCCAGAACAGTGCCGACACCGCGAGCGTGAGCACCGCGCTCACGACGAGCACCACGACGACCGCCACGACGCCTTTCGCCCCGTCGCCGTCGACGTCCTCGAAGCTCCCGAGCGCGTGGAACACGCCCCGGAGGAGAAAGAAGGCCGCGATGGCGACGGTGTACGTCAGCGTCGGCAGGAAGTACGCGAACGTCATCACGGTCACGTCGCGGTTCTTCACGTGGGCGAGTTCGTGCGCCAGAACCGCCTCGCGCTCGCGCTCGTCGAGCGTCTCGAGCAACCCCCGCGTGACGACGACGGTTGCCGCCGACGGCCGCCGACCCACGGTGAAGGCGTTCGGCACGGACGACTCGCTCACGGCCAGCGACGGCACCGGCGCGTCCACCTGGGCGGCCAGCCGCGAGAGCGTCGCGTGTACCGCGGGTTCCTCGTCCGCCGACACCCGCCGCGCGCCGACCGACCGGAGCGCCATCCGCTCGCCGAAGGCGTACTGGATCACGAAGCCACCGGCGACGACGGGGACGACGGCCCACAGCGGCACCACGAGGCGGCCGTTCCAGGGGCGGTCGGTCGCCCACGCGAGGAGGTCCAGGCCCACGGTGTTGACGAGAAAGACCAGGGTGTAGACGAACGCGACCGGCATGAGGGCGACGACGGCGAGCGCGAGGAGCACACGGAGCCGGAGCCCGTCGTCTCGTTCCCACTCCATCACGACCACCTCCGGCTCGGGAGACGTGAACGACTCTCGGAGGGAGGGTGAGCGGAGACCATCTCGATCGAGTGTTTCCGGCGGATCGGATAAATCGTTGGGGTGACTGGACCCGGCGACGAGTCGCTGCCGGAGACGCAACGCCGAACACCCCGGGGACCGAACGGGAGGTAATGAACCCGAGCGAACTCCGCGCGTCGATCCCGGCGCTCGACGAGGTCGTCTACCTGAACACGGGCGCGAGCGCCCCCCTCCCGCGCCCGGTCGCCGACGCCATCCAGTCGTTCGTCGCCCGTCACGGCTACGACGCCCCCGCAGGCGAGGGGATGTACCAGTGTGCGTTCGACGCCTACGACGAGGCGCGCGAGGCCGTGGCGGCGCTCGTGGGTGCGACGGAGTCGGAGATCGCGCTCACGCAGTCGACCACGGACGGGATCAACCGCATCGCCTGCGCCAGCGAGTGGGAACCCGGCGACGCGATCGTCACGACCGACGTCGAACACAGCGCGGGCGAGTTGCCCTGGCGTCGGCTCGCGGACCTCCGCGGCGTCGACGTGCGGCTCGTCGAGACCGACCACGGACGGCTCGACCCCGACGACGTGGCCGCGGTCGTCGACGACGACGTGCGGCTCGTCTCGCTGTCGGCGACCGAGTGGGCGTACGGCTGTCGGCTCCCCGTCGAGGCCGTCGCCGACGTCGCCCACGACGCCGGGGCACGACTCCTCGTCGACGCGGTGCAGGCCGTCGGTGCCCGCCCGGTCGACGTGGCCGAGTGGGGCGCGGACTTCGTCGCCGCCGCCGGCCACAAGTGGCTCCTCGGACCGTGGGGCGCGGGCTTTCTCTTCGTCCGGGAGGGTGCCGAGGAGTGGCTCACCCCCCGGCAGATCGGCTACCGGAGCGTCGCGGCGTACGACGACGACGGCTACGAGTACAAGTCCGGCGCACAGCGACTCGAGGTCGCGACGACCAACCCGGCACCGTACGCGGGACTGGTGACGGCGATCGAACACGCACGCGACGACGGGATCGCGGCCCGCACCGCCCGCATCGAGGAGCTCACCGGCTACCTCAAGTCACGGCTCGCCGATGGCCGGCTGTTGAGCCCGCGAGACTTCCACTCGGGGCTGGTGACCGTCGCCGTCGACGACCCCGAGGGGACCGTCGAGCGGCTCGACGAGCAGGGGGTGAAGGTGCGCGTGATCCCCAGCATCGACTGCGTCCGCGCCTCGATCCACGCGTTCAACACGCGCGACGACGTCGACCGGTTCGTCGAGGGAGCGGGGCTGGCCGACTGAGCAACGCAGTGCGCGGGCGAGCGCACGAGGACCGCCGCCGTCGAACGGTTTATGTACCGACCCCGAGAGGTTTCGCACGACCGATGACGGCTGCAGGTGATCGGTGGTGGTAGTCGACCAGTTCGTCGACCTCTTCGGGACGAACAGGGTCGTCCACGGGCTCGTCGGCGGACTCGTCATCGCCTCGCTCAACCTCCTGGGTGCGTCGCTCGTGCTGGTCTGGCGCAACCCCTCCGAACGGGCGATGGACACGATGCTCGGCTTCGCCGCCGGGGTGATGCTCGCGGCGAGTTTCACGAGCCTCATCATCCCCGGCATCGAGACCTACTCGAACGGGAACCCGATCCCCGTCCTCGTCGGCATGGCGCTCGGTACCGCCTTCCTCGACCGCTCCGACGCGCTCGTCCCGCACGCCCACTACCTGCTGTCCGGTCGCAAGCGGCGCGACGCCAACGCACCCGGCAGCGACCTCTCGGGTGCGATCCCCGACGAACGGGTCGCGGGGGTGGTGCTCTTCATCCTCGCAATCACCCTCCACAACATGCCCGAGGGTCTCGCCGTCGGCGTCGGCTTCGGCTCCGGCGACGTCGGCGGCGCGATCGCGCTGATGCTCGCCATCGGCATCCAGAACATCCCGGAGGGGCTCGCCGTCAGCGTGGCGGCGATCAACGCCGGCCTCGACCGGCGCGCATACGCCGCGTTCGCCGGGGTCCGCTCCGGCGTGGTCGAGATCCCCCTCGCCGTGCTTGGCGCCTACGCCGTGGGGGCCGTCTCGACGCTCCTCCCCTACGCGATGGGGTTCGCCGCCGGTGCGATGCTGTTCGTCATCATGGACGAGATCGTCCCCGAGACGCACACCGGTGGGCACGAACGGGTCGCCACGCTGGGCACCATCGCCGGTGCCATCGTGATGCTGTATCTCGACATCTCGTTGGGGTGATCCGCCCACCTGGCTGACCTGCCCGGCTCTCTGCGGTGCAGGAGAGACGGATGCGGCTCTCCGTCTCTCGGGAGTCGCGCGACCGACGACGATCACTCCACGGCCGCGATCGCCTCGATCTCCACCGCAGCCCCCTTCGGGACGTTTCCGACTTCGACGGCGCTCCGTGCCGGCGGCTCCTCGTCGAAGAACGAGCCGTACGTCTCGTTCATCTCGTCGAAGTCGTCGATGTCGTCGAGGAAGATCGTCACCTTGAGCACGTCGCCGAGGGTGAGCCCCTCGCTCTCGAGGATCGCCGCGACGTTCTCGAGACACTGCTCGGTCTGCGTGGCGACCGGCTCGTCGTCGAGCAGTTCGCCGTCGGGAGTGAGCGGGAGCTGCCCCGCGGTGAAGAGGACGTCCCCGTTCGTCGTCGCCTGGCTGTACGCACCGACCGCGGCGGGCGCGGCGTCGGTCTCGATGACTCGTTTCATGCGCGACGTACGTCTCGATCCGGATTCATAAATCGGTCGGGAACGCCGACCTCGACGCCGAACGCGGCGGTTTCGTGGCGTTGAGCTCCGTCGCTCAAATAGGCCTCGACTGAGACACGCGAAGGTCGATACGTCGGTCCTCGTGCGAGCCGTCGGTGTCGACGACTCGCGGTGGGTGGCCACGGATTCGAGTCCGGAGCCGACGCCACGGTCGGTCAGACGGCGTCCCGCCGCGGGAGATCGGCGTCCGTGAAGTACGCCGACTCGAACGCCGACAGGCGACCGTCGGACCGGAGCGCGTCGAGCGCCGCGGTCAGGTCCTCTCCGAGCGGGTCGTCGGCCGCCACGGCGACGCCGTACTCGTCGACGCCCAGCGAGAGCGCCGGGGTGTCGACCGTCTCCGGGCCGAGCCCGTCACCCTGGAGCACCCTGACCGACTCGCTCCGGGTGGCGACCAGGCCGTTCGTCACGTGGTCGGCGACGACGCCGGCGACGTCGCGACCGAGCGCCTCGTACAGCGCGGTCTCGTCCGTCCCGTCGGCGACCCGTTCGATCCGCAGGTCGCCGTCGAACGCCGTCCGGAGCATCGCGGCGGCGCGCGCCGCGCGGTCGGACACGACGCCGACGGTGCCACCGCGGAGCGCGTCCGGATCGGTCGTGGTCGCCGGGACGAGCACGGTGTGGAAGCCGCGGAGGTACGGGGCGGCGTAGCGTCGTCCCGGAGGTGGGTCGACGGGGACGACGAAGCCGTCCATCGCCGCGTCGAACGACCACGCCGACGGGGACGCACGGAGCGCCTCCGGGGTGCGAACGACGAACTCGACGCGGCGGCCGAGGCGGTCACCGAGCGCCCTGGCGACGTCGACGTCGAGTCCGGCGACGTCGGCGGTCTCCCACGTACAGCAGCGGCTCCGAACCGCGAACGGCCGGTTCGGGGGTGCGACGCCGACCGAGAGCGGGGCGGTGCCGAGTCGTCCGAGACAGCCCGTCGACGACGAGAGCGCCCCACCCGCGGCCGCGAGTACGGCGCGTCGCGTCGACCGAGGACCGGACGGAACCGATGGAAGCGACGGCACAGCTGTGCCAGGGACGCGAGCGTCGAGTGTCTGTCGGCCGACGTGGCAGTCGCGCTCGACCGGCGTCGCAGTCCGTCGTCCGTCCCAACAGTCCGTCACCCGCTGTGTCGGTCGTCCCCGGCGGCCGCGTCAGTCGTCTTCGACCGAGGCGTCCGGATCGTCGTCCGCGCGGTCGGGGTGCGTCTCGTCGGGCGGCGCGAGGTCGTGGGGCATGGTCGGGAGGGTGGGGATCGCCGCGAGCCACGGGAGCCAGGGACCGCCGAAGCCGACGCGCCGCGAGAGCGTCAGGGTCAGCCCGGCGAGCGCGACCAGTGCGAGCAGGGCGAACGGGCCGCCCGTCAACACGGCGACGGCCTGCAGCGCCTCGCCGCCGCCGACGAGGAGCACGCCGACGGCGACGCCTCCCTGCACCAGCCCCCAGAAGAGGATGCTCCCGCTGGTCGGCGCGAGTTCGCGCCGGGTCGCGAGGATGGCGACGACGAGCGTCGAGGTGTCCGCGGAGGTGACGATGAAGACGACGATGAGCCCGAGGAACAAGAAGACGAGCAGGCGGTCCAGCGGGAGCGCCGCCAGGACGGGGAAGCCGACGACGGCCTCCGAGCCGCCGTACTGCTGGACGACGGCGAGGACGTCCGCACGGCCCGTGTGCTGCAGCGAGAGGGTGGTGCCACCGAGCAGGACGAACCAGGCGACGGTCGCGGCGGAGGTGGCGACGCCGCCCGTAAAGACGACGGTCCGGATCCGCCGGCCCTTCGAGAGCGCCGCGAGGAAGAGGCCGGCGAAGGGCGCCCACGAGAACCACCACGACCAGTTCCAGACGGTCCACGCGGCCACCCACGGGCCGTCGAAAAAGAGGCTCATCGGGAGGAAGTTCAGGGTGTACGAGCCGAGCGCGGCCGAGCCGGCGTCGGCGACGAACGAGCGAGGTCCGACGCCGACGAGCAAGAGCGCGAACAGCGCGAACAGCCCGAGCGTCACTCCCGAGATCCGTCGGATCCCCCGCTGGACGCCGCTCTCGGCGGAGACGACGTAGATGAGCGTCAGCCCGGCGACGAAGACGACGGGGCCGACGTCGCCGTAGGCGACGCCCCACTGGAAGTCGATGCCGGCGAGGAACTGCTGGGCGACGAAGGCGATCGAGGTGGCGATCCCGCCGATGGTCGCGAAGATGGCCAGCACGTCGACGACCGTCGCCCACCGGCTCCGGAGTCCGTCGACGCCGAGGAACGGGGCCAGGATGGTCGACACGCGGAGGGGAGCGCCGAGCTGGTAGGTGAAGTAGGCGATGGGAACGCCGACGACGAGGTAGGCACACCACGCCGAGAAGCCCCAGTGGAACAGCGCGTACGTGAGCGCGGCCACGACCGCGGCGTCCGATCGGGGGGCGACGTCGAAGAACGGCGGCGGGGTCCCGTAGTGAAAGAGCGCCTCGGCCGGCCCCCAGAAGACGATGCCGGCGGCGATGCCCGCGGTGAAGAACATCGCGAAGTACGTCGGGTAGGTGTACGTCGGTTCGGCGTCCGGGCCACCGAGTCTGATCTCGCCCCACGGCCCGAGGAGCAAGAAGAGACAGTAGCAGACACAGAGGAACATCGCACCGAGAAACAGCCAGCCTAGCTCCTGAAGCAACAGGTTCTCGACGGTGCTCACGGCGCGTCCCGTCGTGGTGGGGAGTACGATCTGTGCGAGGAAGAACAGCACCAGCACGGCGACCGGCACGCCGAACGTCGCCGGGTCCTGCCGCCCGACGAACGACCGGAGCGCCGCGAGCGGCGAGAGGTGACGCACCCTGAGCAGATACGGGGCGTCCCTGCGCCGCCCCTCGTCGGCCTCGGCGTCGTTCGCGAGCGGGAGGAGCGCGAGATACGCCAGGCCGGAGCCGAAGAAGAGGAGTGCGGCGACCAGCAGGGCGCGCCCGGGAATCACGGAGCCGACGAACACCGGAAAGAAGAACACCGTGACGACGAGCACGCCCGAGAGCGTACACACCGGGACGAGCGTCTTGCGGACGGCGGCCTCGACCGCGTCGTACCCGTGCGTCGCCATACCACACGTATCGACGCCGACAGGGATATATTGTCGGTCGAGACCCCGCGACGGGGAGTCGACGTTCGCCGCGGAGCTTTTATAGCCGTCCGTCAGTAGATCCGACACCGTGGCGAACGATCCGTCGGAACCCTCCGAGACGCGGATGGACGCCGCCCTCCGCGAGCTGTTCTCCCACGGGGAGCGCGTCCCGCTGGTCTACTGGCGGCGGTTCTCCGGCGCGAAGGCGACGGTGCTGGCCACCGGCGCGGTGGGCATCCTCGCGTTCATCACCGGCCTGTCGCACCTCAGTCAGGGCGGTGCGTCTTTCGACGGCCCGCTCGCACCGGTCGTCCCGGCGGGCACCGCCGGTCTCGTCCAGCTCGCGGGCGTGCTCCTCGGGTTCGTCCTCGGCGGGGTCGCGGCCGGGATGCAGCGCCGCTACCGGCTCGCGTGGTGGGGAGCCGCCGTGGCACTCCCGCTGGCGCTGGTGCTCCCGCTGGTGACCGCCGAGGCGACCGACGTCCTGCTGTTCGGCAGCGCGGCGATCACGCTCCCGCTCGTCGTCTACAACCGCGGGGGGTTCGACCGGCGGGTCGAACTCTCGCCGTTTCAGGCCGCCGCACTGACCACGCTCGTCGCCGTCCAGCTGTACGGAACCGTCGGCGCGTACGTCCTTCGCGAGCAGTATACGGGCATCGAGACGTGGACGGATGCCGTCTACTACGTCGTGGTCACCGGGACCACCGTCGGCTACGGCGACGCGACACCCACGACGGCGGACGCGAAGCTGTTCACGCTCTCGGTGCTCCTCGTCGGGACGGCGGCGTTCGGCGCCGCGTTCGGATCGTTCATCGTCCCGGCGCTCGAAACCAGGCTCACGGCCGCATTCGGTACCATGACCGCATCTGAACTCACGCTGCTCGAGGACCACGTCGTCGTCCTCGGCTCCGGCGACCTCACCGAACCGCTCCTCGACGAACTCGACGCCGAAGACGTCGTGGTGGTCACGCTCGACACGGAGGCGGCCTCGGCGCTCCGCGACCGCGACGTCAGCGTGCTCACCGACGACCCCACCGACACGGAGGCACTGCTGGACGCGCGAGTGGACGTCGCACGTGGGGTCGTCGCGGCCACCGACGACGACGCACGGAACACCCTGGCGATCATCGCCGCCCGGCAGGCGAACCCCGACGTCCGGATCGTCGCGGCGGCGACCGACCAGCGACACGTCGACAAACTCGAGGGGGTGGGTGCCGACGCGGTGATCAGCCCGGCGGTCATCGGCGGGCAGTTGCTCGGCCGATCGGTCCTCGGCGAGGCCGACCCACTGCTGTCGGACCCGGACGCGGCCGACACCACGGACCCGGACACGGCCGACACCACGGACGACGACGCGGCCGACACCACGGACGACGACGCGGTCGACCCCGGTCCGTCGACGTAGCGGGGCGGTGTGCCGCGCCGAGATCCGTCGTTCGCTCCCAAAGCTATTTACTTTTGATAGGAAAACAGATACCGGGCGACAACAGATGTACGATACCATTCTCGTTCCGTTCGACGGGAGCAAAGAGGCGCGAAAGGGAGCACAGCACGGCATCGAACTCGCAGCGGCGCTCGGGTCGACCATCCACGCGCTGTACGTCATCGACCTCCCGGGCCACCCCCGGACGGTGTATCTCAGCGCCAGCGACGACGAGATGAAGGAGGAGTACCAAGAGTACGCGGAGGAAGTCACGGCGGAACTCTGTGAGATGGCGGAGAAAGCCGGTGTCGACTGCGTCACGGCGATCCGGACCGGCAAGCCCGCCGAGGACATCGTCGAGTACGCCGACGAGGAGGAGATGGACGCCATCGTGATCGGGAGCGCCTACCGCGGGAAGTTCCGGGCACTGCTGGGGAGCACCGCCGACAACGTCATCCGGACCTCCCGGGTGCCGGTGATCACGACCCGGACGCGGTTCGACGAGTAACCCGGGTCCGTCCCGACCCCTGGAGGCGTCGGTCCACGACACGGTCGTCGCGGCGGTGACGACCGGGTCGACCGCCAGCGTGGCGTCCCGGTTAGCCGCCTCGCTGGAGCCGTCTCGCTCGCAGATAGATGACGATGCTCGCGCTGAAGAAGCTCACGCCCGCGACGCCGAAGTTCCCACGGCTCATGGAGAACAGGGCGATCCCGATCAGTGCAACCGCGAGGGCCGCGAGCGCTGCTGGAATCAACTCGACCATGGACTCTCGGGTGATTCCGACGACGTGGGCAGGGTCCAATAGTGTGTCCCTCGCGTCGCGGATCGGCTTCGGTGTTCGGCCACCGCTCAGAACGAGTGCCCGATCTCCCAGTGGTACCGACAGCTGTGGCACGTCGCCCACTCGGGGACGTCCACGCTGTCTGGGTGTCGCCGCCCGTGTTCCATCCGGTCGCGACAGACGGGACACACCAGAGACAGCAGTTCCAGATCGCCGAACTCCTCGGGGCCGTACTCGGCGGTACAGCGCGGACAGTCGATGCGATCGTACGGGTCGGCCTGGCGGATCTCGCTGGCGCACTGACCACAACGGAGCTGAGCCGGCGGGCGTTTCGCCCAGCCGGTGTCGCCGTCGATCGTGGTCGTGTGTGTCTCGGGGATCGAGAGACGGAAGTTCTCGAAGTCGTCGTCCGCTCGCAGCGGGTCGACCAGCCGCTCGACCACCAGCTTGAGCGTCTCGAACACAACCTGAAAGTATCCCGCCACGTTGTGGTATCGTATCGCGAACGTAATAGTTCGATCGGCGACGGGGCCCGTGCGCGCACAGCGAGCGACCGACGGACGACGGGATCAAGGGGTCGATCGGACGGACGTCGACAGGTTTTCCCGGTCACCTCCGCAACGAAGAGGTATGAGTTCGGGCCCCGTGCGGCTGGCCGCGGTCGGTGTGGGCGTGCTGGCGAGCGTCCCCGGCGTGGTCACGGCGCAGCCGCTGGGCCCGTCGGCCATCGTCGACGCCCCACCGTCGGTCCGGGCCGTCGTCTCGTTCGTGCTCGTGTTGCTGTTCGGCGGTGCCCTGCTCGTCCGGTACGAGGGGTTCGTCGAGCGATCTATCGACTCCTCGAGGGAGCGGCTGCTGGTGTCGGTCGTGTACGGCGCGATCGCGTACGGTCTCGTCGGCTTCGCCTGTGTGTACGCGTACAGCCAGCTGGCTCGCCTCGGTGTCGGGGGGTCGGTGCTCACGACGGTCGCCGTGGTCGCCGCGGGCGTCGTTCTCCTGACCCTGGCTGGGCTCGGCTTCGTCGTGGTCGGGACCCTCCTCACCGAACTGCAGGGGCCCCGCCAGCCGTGGACCGGGCTGGTCGTCGGCGCGTCGATCAGTGCGGTCGCGTGGTTCGCCCTCCCGCTCGCCGCCGGCGTGGTCGCCTGGCTCGCTGTCACCGCCGTCGGAATCGGCGGCCCGACCCGGAAGTGGGTCCACGCGTCGCAGACGCGGCCCGTCGAGACCGACGCCTGAGTGGTCACGCGCGACACCAGCGGCGAGAGCTGCTCGTCCGAGACCGACGGCCACGACGACACCGAGCGTCGAGTAGTGGACGTCGGGCGAACGGAGGGTGGATACCGGGGGACCGGTGACCAACGCTCTTGTGGGTGGCCGACGTAGTTCTCGTATGACGTTCCTCGCGCTCCAGCTGGGTGGGTCGGGACTGCTCGAATCCATCTCGCAACTGGCCGTCATCGGCGGAACACTCGTGCTGGTGCTCGGTCTCGTCGCGTTCGGCGCGTTCGTCTACAAGAGCCTCAAAGGAGGGGTCGAGTGGCCCGACGACGTCGACGAGGATGCCGACGACGGCGAGGTCAGACGTGGGGACTCGGACGACGAGTGGGAGTTCTACTGACGCTGTGCGTCCCGGAGTCGGTAGACACCGACACGGGACGCGACGCACGACCGAGCGACACGGGACGGAGAACCGGACGCGAACGTGCGAGCGCCTCGTGTACGAGACGAACGGTCGCAGAACGAGAAGCGATGAGTGGAGTGTGGTCGACGAGACGAGACGACGGAAGACCGACGCGACGCATCAGTCGCCGCTCGGCGTGTCGTCGCCCTCCCGTAAGCTCGTCACCATCTCGTCGCCGGAGGTGATCACCTCCACTTCGCCCTCGGCGGTGAGTTCCTCGATACGCTGGGCGAACGTGTCGGATTCGAGGATCTCGTACTCGTTGTCGAGGCCGAGGTAGACCGTGTAACACATCAGGCACAGGATCACCGCGAACGGTAACCCGGTGGTGATCGACGCGGTCTGCAGCGCGCTCAGCCCGCCGCCGAACAGCAGGACGGCCGCGACGGCGCCCTCGGTGACCGCCCAGAAGACGCGCTGGGCCTTCGGGACGTCGTGCTTGCCACCCGAGGTGAGGTGGTCGATGACGAGCGACCCCGAGTCCGAGGAGGTGACGAAGAACGTCACCACGAGGAACGTCGCGAGGATGCCCGAGACGGCCCCGAGCGGGAACTGCGCGAGCATGGAGAACATCGCGATGGTCTGGCCCTGGTTCGCCACGGCGGAAGCGATGCCGCCGCCGCCGACGAGTTCGACCCAGAGCGCCGAGCCGCCGAAGGTCGACAGCCAGAGGAACGAGAACAGCGCCGGCAGGAACAGCACGCCGAGCACGAACTCGCGGACCGTCCGGCCCTTCGAGATGCGCGCGATGAACATCCCGACGAACGGCGACCACGCGATCCACCAGCCCCAGTAGAAGATGGTCCAGCTCCCCATCCAGCCCTTGACCGTGTAGCCGCCGAGGGCGGCGGTGCCCCCGACGGTGCCGGTGAAGAAGCTGAGCGTGAGCAGGTTGCCGAGGTACGCGGCGAGGCCGTCGGCCATCGTGCCGAAGATGAACACGGTCGGGCCGACGATGAGCATGAAGCCCAGCAGCGCGAACATCAGGTAGAGGTTGAGCGTGCTCAGCCGCTTGACCCCACCGTCGAGGCCTGCCGCGACGGACGCCGTGGCGATAGCCGTGATGCCCGCGATCAGGACGACCTGCGGGATCGTCCCGGTCGGGATGCTCACCAGCCCGAGGGTGTCCCCGATCACGAACGAGAGCCCGGTGTTCACCTGCGCGACGCCGAGCCCGAGCGACGTAGCGAGACCGAACAGCGTCGCGAACACGGTCACCAGGTCGATGACGTGTCCGGGCCAGCCGTAGATCCGTTCACCCAGGAGCGGCCAGAACACCGACCGGAACGTCAGCGGCAGGCCGCGATTGAACGAGAAGAACGCCAGTCCCAGCCCGACGAGACCGTAGATGGCCCACGGGTGGAAGCCCCAGTGGAAGAACGTCTGCGCCATCGCGGCTGTCGCGGCGCCCGCTCCGCCACCGGCAGCGTCGAACGCGGGTGGGACGACCATGAAGTCCGAGGCGTCGGAGCCGAAGTGCCACATCGGCTCGGCCACGCTGAAGAACATGAGGCCGATCCCCATCCCGGCGCTGAACAGCATCGCCATCCAGGAGAAGTCGTCGAACTCCTTCTCGGCTTTCACGCCACCGATTCGGATACTCCCGTACTTGCTGATGGCGAAGTAGACGATCGCGATGATGAAGACGTTCACCGCGAGGATGTAGAACCAGCCAAAGGTCGTGTTGATGAAGTTAAATATCGCGCTGTACGCCGCCGACGCCTGTTCGCCGAGGAGGATGGTGACCGCGACGAACAGTGCGATGATCACGAGGGCGATCGGGAAGACGACCGGGTGGACGTCGAACCCCCATTTGACGATGTTCGTGTCCCCGGGTTCCCGATCGGAGTCCGGGTGGAACAGCTCCACCTGGAGCCCGTCGGACATCTCCCCGGTGAGCTCTTCGTCGTTAGCCATGCGTTACCTCCCTGTACTGTTCGATCGCGAAACCCTTCGTGTCGGTCATGAGTTATCCGTTGTGTCGGTCGTTGCGAGGTGCGGTGATCGACCGTGTCCGTCACGGCCGTCGGTGCGTTCGAGTCCGTCCGTTCGCGAGCGGAACCCGGTTCCGTCGCCGGTCGGGACGGACTGCGATTCTGCTGATGTCAGCCACCGGACGTCGCTCCCGTAGGGTGCGCGTGAGCGTACACAGTCGTGCTGTCGCGTACCGTCGACTACGTTGAGGCTCACCGACGTCGGCAGAGCCTCGCGTGGCATGGTGCGCGCCCGCCGCTCGCGGGCGACCGTCTCCCGTCGTGAGCACTGCGAGCCCGTGTCATGACACTGAGCCACACGAACTTGTTTGTATTGAATTATAAAAAACTTCGCGGCTTTGATCTGTGGTAGTTATATAGTCGAGTGCGACCGTCGACGACGCGCGTTCGACACGCTCAGGTGTGTGAAACCGACACACAGACGTGAGTTCGGGTCGGCGAGCGAGGGGGCGACCCGTCGTCCGCGTCAGCTCACGCGTTGAGATGTCTGACCTCGTAGCCGTGGCCACGGACAGAGCGGATAATGGCGCGCGCCTGGCCGGCACCGCTCGTCTCGATAGTGAACACCAGATACGCCTCGCCGACGTCGAGTTCCGGCGACGACCGGTCGTGTCTGACATCCTGGATGTTGGCGCCGTGGTCGGCGACGACCCCCGACAGCTCCTGGAGTTTTCCGGGCTGGTCGTCGATCCGCACCCGGAGGCGGATGAGCTGTTCGCGGTCGGTGAGCGCGTGGACCAACACCGTCTGGAGCATCGTCATGTCGAGGTTTCCGCCGCAGAGCAGCGGCATCACCGTCTCGCCCTCAACGTCGAGCCCGTCGCTCAGAAGCGCGGCGACGCTCGCGGCGCCAGCTCCCTCGACCACCTGTTTGGCGCGTTCGAGCAGCAGCAACACCGCGCGGGCGATCTCGCCGTCGGTGACGGTGACGATCTCGTCGACGTGGCGCTGGATCAACGAGAGCGTCAGCTCCGAGATCCCACCGGTCGCGATGCCGTCGGCGATCGTGTCGACCGAGTCCAGCGTCTGCGGCACGCCCTTGTCGAGGCTCCGGGGCACGGTCGCCGCGCCCGACGCCTGGACGCCCACGATCCGCGTCTCGGGCGAGAGTTCGGCGAACGCGGTGGCGATGCCCGAGATGAGGCCACCGCCGCCGATGGGGACGATGACGGTGTCGACCGAGGGCAGATCCTCGTGCATCTCGATCCCGAGGGTACCCTGCCCCGCGACGATGGCGGGGTCGTCGTACGCGTGGACGAACTGCACCGTCTCGTCGTCCTCGACGAGCCCCTGCGCGTAACTCATCGCCTCGCGGAAGTCCTGACCGACGAGTTCGACCGTGGCGCCGTAGTCGCGGGTGGCGTCGACCTTGGTCTGTGGTGCGGTCTTCGGCATGACGATGGTGGAGCCGACGCCGAGCTTCGTCGCTGCCAGCGCCACGCCCTGCGCGTGGTTGCCCGCGCTGGCCGCGACGACCCGCTCGACGGTGAGCTCGTCGTCCGTCTTGAGCTGTTTGATCTTGTTGTACGCCCCGCGGGTCTTGAACGAGCCCGTCCACTGGAGGTGTTCCATCTTCAGGTGCACCTCGCCGCCCGTGAGTTCGTCGAGCGACGTGCTCCGCTCCACCGGCGTCCGTTTCACCACCGTCTCGTCGTCGAACCGGCCGCGTGCCCGTTCGATGTCCGCGAACGAGACGGCGTCCGAGAGGTCCTGTGGCATACCTGTACAGTCGACACCGGGGGGTCGTAAGTGTCCGTGTTCACGTCGTACGACTCGGGTGATCGTTCGTCCGCGCGTCGACGCCCCGGACTCGTGTCTGGGGGCACGGATCGATGTGGACGGAGCGAGCCAGGCGCGAGCGCGACGACGACGACGGGACGGACCGCGGCGTGTTCAGCGGACGATCTTGTCCCGTCCGGGATCGAACAGGGGTTCCTCGCGCACCGTCGCGTCGTACGTCTCGCCCTCACACAGGATCTGGACCGCCGTGCCGTGTTCGGCGTGTTCTGCGGGGAGATAGGTGTAGGCGATCGACTCGCCGATGCTGTAGCCGAAGTCGCCGGCCTGCACGTAGCCGACCGCGTCGCCGTTCTTCAGCACGGGCCGCCCGCTCAGCACGATGTCGGTCGAGTCGTCGAGCGTGAGCGGGACGATACGGTTGTCGACGCCCGCCGCCTTCGCCTCCGCGAGCGCCTCCTTCCCGATGAAGTCGGTGTCCATGTCGACCGCGAACGGCAGCCCGGCCTCGTACGGGTTGGCGTCGGTGTCGATGTCGGTCCCCCAGAGCCGGTACCCTTTCTCGAGACGCATCGACTCCAGTGCCCCGCCGCCCATCGGTCGCACGTCGAGGTCCTGTCCGGCCTCCCAGAGTGTCTCCCAGAGCGTCGCGCCGTACTCGACGGGTGCCCACAGCTCCCAGCCGAGTTCGCCCACGTACGACACCCGTAGCGCGAGGACGGGCACGTCGCCGACGTGGATCTGTTTGGCACGGAAATACGGGAAGCCGGCGTTCGAGACGTCGGCGTCCGTGACCCGCTGGAGGAGGAGCCGCGACTTCGGCCCCCACAGGCCGACGGTCGAGCGTCCGCCCTCCTCGACCGTGACCGAAACGGACGACGGTGCGTGTCGTTTCAGCCAGTTGCCGTGGATGCCCGGCGAGTTCCCCCCGCCGGTCGTCACCACGTACTCCTCTTCACCCACTCTGACGACCGTCACGTCCGCGAGGATGTTGCCGCCCTCGTTCAACAGCAGCGAGTACCGGACCTGCCCCACGTCGATGTCGATGTCGTTCGAACAGGTTCGCTGGAGGAACGCCCTGGCCCCCTCGCCCGAGACCACGATCGACGAGAACGAGGTCATGTCGAACATCGAGACGTGCTCGCGCGTGTGGAGGTGCTCGGCACCCTCGATCGGCGAGCGGTTGATCGCCTGCCAGCCGTCTTGGTCGGGGATCCGGTCGTCGTACCGCTCGACGAGGTCTTCGTTCGACTCGTACCACTGCGCCGACTCCCAGCCACCCGACTGGACGAAGTTCGCGCCGAGTTCCTCTTGATGGGAGTAGAAGGGACTCCGACGGAGGCCGCGGTGGTCGTCGGGCTGCCAGCGCGGCTCGACGATGCTGTACACCTGTCGGTACTGTGTCGCCCCGCGATCGACGAAGTACTCCTTGTTCCCGGCGTGCGGCTCGAACCGGTCGACGTGGATGCCACCCGTGTCGACCGGGCCCGACGGGAGCTTCGGGACGCCCGTCTCCATCCACTCCGCGAGGATCCTGCCGTAGCCGCCCGAGTGGGTCCACCAGATCGCCAGCGCGGTCCACAGGCCGTCGACCTGCGACGTCTCGCCCAGGACCGGCATCCCGTCGGGCGTGAACACGAAGATGCCGTTCTCGGTGACACGGAACGACTTCCCCTCGGTCGCCGGCAACAGCTCCTCGAACGCCTGCTTCGCCGATTTGTCGCGGTCCGGGTGGGTGGGTCGCTCCCAGTGCTCGGTCGTGAAGTCCCGCACCGACGCCTGTCGCTGCTCCGTGTTCGTGCCCATGGCGTCGGGATCCACGGAGAGCGTCTCGTGGTTGTACGAGCCCAGACCGATGGCGTCGCCGTGCGTCCGGAAGTACAGCGAGTGGTCCTGGTCGCGACCGACGGGGCGGTGCGGGGCCTTCCCCATGTACTCCGCGATGCGGTGGTCGCCCGGGATCTCGGCGTCGGAGAGGTCGGCGCGGGGGTTGGGGTCCGCGCCCGCCAGCTCTTCGAGGGGTTCGGTGACGGCGTACTGGTGTTCGACCGGCGCGATCGGGAGATCGAGTCCCGCCATCTTCCCCGTCTGGTAGCCCCAGTTGTTCGTCGCGATCACGCACCGTTCGCAGTCGATCGTGCCACGGTCGGTCTCGACCGCCGTGATCTCGCCCCCGTCGACCACGAGGTCCTCGACCGACGTGTGACCGTAAAAGCGCGCGGCCGACTGGTCGATGTACCACTGGAGCGCGGCGACGCCGTCGACGCGGCCGTCGGTCGGCGAGTAGTAGCCGCCGAGGATCTCGTCGGCGTTCACCAGCGGCAGTTTCTCCTGAACCTCCTCGGGCGTCAGCAGCTGGGGATCGGGCAGCCCGTAGGCGGTTGCGTTCTCGACGCGGCGCTGGAGGAAGTCCATCCGCTCGGGGGAGCGGGCCATCTCGATGCCGCCGACCTCGTCGTACACCCCGGCCTCCTTGAGGAGGCGGCTGGTGTAGTGGGCCGTCTTCGTCTGGAGCTTCGACGGCGACGTCTGGAACATGATGCCCGGCGCGTGGGTCGACGAGCCGCCGGTCACGGGGAGCGGCCCCTGGTCGACGACGACGACGTCCTCCGCGCCGAGCTCGGAGAGGTGGTACGCGACGCTACAGCCGACCGCACCGGCGCCGATGACGACCGTCTTCGCCCGCGACGGAAGCGTTCCGCTCATCTAAACCAGCGGCTCCTCCCGCACGGTGGCGGCGTAGTGGTCGCCCTCGAACAGCACCTCGACCGACGTGCCGGGCTCGGCGTACTCGGGTGGGAGGTACGTGTAGGCGACGCACGCACCGGCCTCGTAGCCGTACTCGGCGGCGTGGACGTAGCCAAGCGACTCGCCCGTCTCGGGGTCGAGCACGGGGCGGTCGTCGAGGATCGTCGCCTCGGGGTCGTCCAGCGTCAGGCAGGCGACCTTGTGGCGGGGACTCCCGCCATCCGCCGCGGCCGCCTCCGTCTCCGCCCCGGCGAGCGCCTCCTTCCCGATGAAGTCGGTGTCCATGTCGACCGCCCAGCCGAGGCCGGCCTCGTACGGGGTGTGCTCCGTGTGGAGGTCTTTCCCCCACAGCCGGAACCCCTTCTCGATGCGCAGGGCGTTCAGCGCACCGTTTCCGTACGGTCTGATGTCGTACTCCTGGCCGGCCTCCATGATGTGCTCCCACAGCCGCTCGCCGTACTCCGAGGGAGTGTAGAACTCCCAGCCGAGTTCGCCGGCGTACGAGACCCGCAGGGCGAGCACCGGGACGTTCTTCACGTAGAACTCCTGGGCGGTGAAGAACGGGAAGGCCTCGTCGGAGAGGTCGACGTCCGTCACCTTCGAGAGTACCTTTCGCGCGTCGGGCCCGGTACAGACCATCGCCGCGAGGCTGGAGGTGACGTCGTTCACCACGACGCCGTCGGGGGACTGCTCGCGCACCCACGCGACGTGGTTGTTCCCGACCTCGCGTCCCGTGGTGAGGAGGAGGTAGCGGTCCTCGTCAGTCCGGGTGACGGTGATGTCCGCACGGACGCCGCCGCCCTCGTTGCACATCAGGGTGTACTTCACGTCCCCGACGTCGAGGTCCACGTCGTTCGTACAGAGCCGCTGGACGAACGCCCCCGCCTCGGGGCCGACGACCTCCATCTTGTTGAAGGGGGTCATGTCGTGCAGCCCGACCGCGTTCCGGACGTGGAGCGCCTCGGCCCCCTCGATGGGCGACCAGTAGATGCCCTCCCAGCCGTCGCGGTCGGGGATCCGATCGCCGTACCGCTCGACGAGGTCCTCGTTGGATTCGAACCACTGCGGGGCCTCCCAGCCGGCCTCGGCCCACATCTCCCCGCCCAGCTCCAGGTGGGAGTGGTACATCGGCGTCCGTCGGATGTCGCGCTGTTTGTCCGTCCACACCCACTTCGGGTGCATGATGTTGTAGACGATGCGGTACTCCTCGCCGCCGATGTCGCGGGCGAAGTCCCAGCTGCCCTCGTGTTCGTCGAAGCGGTTGACGTCGCAGTGGGCGAGGTCGATCGGCCCGTCGTCGAGCCGCGGCACGCCGGTCTCCATCCACTCCGCGAGCGCCTTCGCCGCGCCGCCGGCGTGGGTGACCCAGATGGCCGCCGCCGTCCACAGCCCGTCGAGTTCCTGCACCGGCCCCATCACGGGCAGGCCGTTGGGCGACTCCGCGAACATCCCGTTGTACTTGAACTCCAGCTCTTTGCCCGCCGTCGCCGGAAGGAGTTCGTCGGAGGCCCGTCGAGGGGCCTTGTGTGGCCGGTCGGGATGGGTCGCGTTCTCCATGTGGTGGTCGGTGAACTCGTGGACCGACCCCTGCGACTCCTCCGTATTGCCGCCGAGTTCCTGCGGGTCCGGCACGATCGGCTCGTGGTTGTACGAGCCGATGCCGTACGAGTCCCCGTGCGTCCGGTAGTACATGGCGTTGTCCTGGTCGCGCAGGATCGGCCGATCCGGCCCGACGAGCAGCCGTTTCGCCTTCTCGCCGGAGACGTTCTCGTACCCCTCGAACAGCGGGTGGTCCGTGATGTCGACCGCGCTGTCGGCCAGCTCTTCCAGCGACTCGGTCATCGTGTACTGGTGTTCGACCGGCGTCACGGGCAGGTGGACGCCCAGTTTCTCGCCCAGCTGGCGAGCCCAGATGTTCGTCGCGACGACGACCTCGTCGCAGTCGATCGTCCCCCGCTCCGTGACGACCGACGTGACCGAGCCGTCCGCGACTTCGACGTCCTCGGTCCGCGTATGGGGAACGAACGTCGCTCCCTTGTTCATGGCCTCGCGGGCCAGCGCGTCGCAGGCGACGACGCCCGACACCTGGCCGTCGGTCGGCGAGTAGTAGCCGCCGAGGATCTGACTCTCGTCGACGAGCGGCAGCTTCTCCTGAACCTCCTCCGGGGTGAGCAGTTGCGGCTCCGAGATCCCCCACGCTTTCGCGTGTTCGACCCGGCGCTGGAGGAACGCCATCCGCTCCTCGCTGCGGGCGACCTCGATCCCGCCGGTCTCGTTGTACGCCTGCTGACCGTCCGCCCCCTCGAGGTCGGCGTACAGCCGCCGGGAGTAGTCGGCGAACTGCGAGAGCACCTTCGGTTCGGCGGTCTGGAACATGATGCCCGGCGCGTGGGTCGACGACCCACCCGTCGTCGGCATCGGCCCCTGATCGACCACGACGACGTCCTCGCGTCCCAGCTCTGTCAACTGATAGGCGACGTTACACCCGACGATGCCGGCACCGACGACGACCGTGCCGGCCTCGGCCGGGAGACTGCCCTGTGTACTCATGTGGCAGGTGCCAAGGAGTGCCCGGTTAAATTCGTTTCCCGCCACTACTGGCGGGGTTTAATACCCGCCATGAGCACGCGTCGTGGTACCAGAACCCACACACGGCGACGGTGTGGTCGTGGGACGCCCGCGAACGAGCGTCCCGGTCCCGTCGCTCACCGGCGCGCCCGGATCGCCTCGTTGATCGCCGGGATCACCTCGTGGAGGTCGCCGACGACGGCGTAGGCGGCCTTCTGCATGATCGCCGCCTCCGGATCGGTGTTGATCGCGAGGATGTTCTGTGCGCCCTTGCAGCCGACCATGTGCTGGACGGCGCCGCTGATCCCGCAGGCGATGTAGATGTCGGGGGCGATCTTCGACCCCGTGAGGCCGATCTGGTCGTCGTGGGGCCGCCAACCCTCGTTGACCGCTGCGCGGGAGGCGCCGACGGTCCCGCCGAGCAGCTCCGCGAGCTCCTCCAACTGGTCGTAGTTCTCCGGGCCCTGCACCCCGCGACCGCCGCCGACGACGACGCGGGCTTCCTCGAGTGGGACACCCTCCTCGTCGCTCTCCTCGATCCGGCTGATCCGGACCTGGACGTCGATATCGGTGAGGTCGGGCTCGAACGGTTCGACCGCCGCGTCCGCGTCCGGCGCCCCGGTCGGGTCGGCGTCGAACTCGTGGGGCGGCACGGTCATGAGCCGCGTCTCGGCGTCGAACGTCGCGTGCTCGGAGAGCGATCCGCCCCAGCGCTGCCGGGTGATCTCGTACGGGCCGTCGGCGTCGTCGGCCGAGACGGCGACGCAGTTGGCCGCCATCGGGACGTCGCGGAGCGCCGCCACGTGCGCCAGCACCTCGTGACCCCGGTCGCTGCCGGGTGCGAGAACCGCCTCGGGCGCGACGTGGTCGACGACCTGGCTCAGGCTCTCGCCCCACACCCGCGGCGCGTACGGCTCTATGTCGGCGTGGTCGACGTGGTGGACGACCTCGACGCCGTACGCCCCGAGGTCGTCGGCGACGCCCGCGCCCTCGGGGCCGAAGACGACCGCTTCGAGCGGCGATCCCAGCCGGGCGGCGAGGTCGCCGGCGAAGCCGAGCGTCTCCAGCGAGCTCTCGGCCGGCTCGCCCGCCTCGTGTTCGACGAGCACGAGCACCATCTCAGAGCACCCCCAGTTCGTCGAGCAGGTCGACGACGGCGTCGGCCGCCTCGGGGCCCTCGCCGAGGATCTCGGCCTCGCCCTCGTCCGCCTCGGGCGCTTCGAGTCGGTGCTTCTCGAACGACCCGGTCCCCGGCCTGTGCTCGGGGGCCAGCCGAGTGATCTCCTGTTTCTTCGCCTGCATCCGGCTCCGCATCGACGGGTAGCGCGGGGAGTTGAGCCCCTCTTTGACCGTGAGCACCGCCGGAAGCGGAAGCTCGTATATCTCCTGACCGCCGGTCACCTCCCGTGTGGCGATCACGGTGTCGCCGTCGACCTCGACCTCTTTGATGCCAGTGACCACGGGGAGATCGAGTTCGTGGGCGACGCGGATGCCGACCTGGTAATCCTCGGTGTCCGCCGACTCGTTGCCGAACAGGAGGAGGTCGAACCCCTCGCCCTCGGTTTCTACCTCCCTGACGGCGTCGGCGATGGCGCGGGCGATCTCTGTGGGCCGCCATTCGGAGCCGTCGGTCTCCAAGAGGACCGCGTCGTCGGCGCTTCGGGCCAGCGCCGTGTACAGCTGTTCGGTCGACTCCTCGGAGCCGAGCGTCAGCGCCGTCGCCTCGCCGCCGTGTGCCTCGACCTGCTGGACCGCTTCCTCGACCGCACACTCCTCGTGCGGACTGACCGTGAAGCCGAGGGCGGTCGTGTCGATCTCCGTGCTGTCCTCCGTCAGTGGTATCTTCGCACCGGTGTCCGGTACGCGCTTGACGCATGCGAGCGTTCTCATGTCGTATCGTGTCTCCGTTTGGTCTGGTTCGATCGTCGTCTCGTCTCGTCTCGATCGTCTCGTCCGCCCTGTCCTGGTCGGCGGGTGTTCTCGCGGTCGCCCTCCCGGGCTCGGCGGAGAGCCCGGCCTCGCCCCACTCGGGACGGCCGGTCGCCCCGGTTCAGCTCCGAATCCGCTCGTTCTCCGGGTCGAACAGTGGCCGGCTCCCGACGACCTCTACCGTGACCGGGTAGTGATCGCCGAAGTACTCGACCTGGAGTTTTTGGCCCTCCTCGGCGTACTCGGGCGGCAGGTAGCTCATCAGGAGGTGTTTCCCAACCGTGGGACCCGTACCGGCGCTGGTGACGTACGAGCGCCGTCCCTCGTCGTCGACGATGACCTCGCCATCAGGGGAGAGGATCGGTTCGTTGCCGAGCATGAACCGCCGCGTCCCGTCGGAGGAGGTGTGGTCGTCGACCGACAGCGTACAGAGCGTCGCGGCGTTGTCCTCCTCGATGGCCTGCGCGTACGCCTCCTTGCCGATGAAGTCGGCGTCCTTGACGCCGTGGAACGTCAGGCCGGCCTCGGCGGGGTTGTAGTCGAGTTCGAGTTCGTGGCCGTACAGACGGTAGCCCTTCTCGATCCGGCCGGTCGTCCCGTAGACGCCCATGCCGACCGGGCGGATGTCGTACGCCTCGCCCGCGTCGGCGACGACGTCCCAGAGCCGCTGGCCCTTCTCCATCGGTGCGTACAGCTCCCAGCCGAGTTCGCCCACGTACGAGATGCGCAGTGCCCACGCGTCCACCTCGCCGAGGGTGATCTCCTGTGCCGTATAGGGAGCAAAGGCCTCGTGGGAGAGGTCCTCCTCGGCGATCTCCTGGAGGACGTTCCGCGCGTCGGGACCCCAGACGCCGAGCCGACAGAGCGACGACGTCCGGTCGACGAGCTGGACGGAGCCGTCCTCGGGGAGGTGCTCTTTGAACCACTGCTTGTCGTTACCGCCCACGCCGCCGCCGGTGATGACCCGGTAGCTGTCCTCACCCGTGCGGACGATCGAGAGGTCCGACCGGAAGCCGGCGTTCGTGTCGAGGATCGGCGTGTACACCGACTTGCCGACGTCGACGTCCATCCGTCCGACGGCCATCTTCTCGGCGTACTCGGTCGCGCCGGGACCGATCAGGTCGAAGACGGTGAAGCCCATGTCGCCCACCATGGCGACCTTGTCGCGCATGTGGAGGTGCTCGCCCAGAATGATCGGCGACCACCAGCGCGAGTCCCACTCGTGCGGGCGTCGGAGGTGTTCGATCTCGTCGGCGTACTCCTCGAGGAGGTCGGCGTTGGACTCGAACCACTGCGCACGCTCCCAGCCGGCGGCCTCGAAGAACTCCGCGTCGAGTTCCTGCTGGCGGGTGTAGAAGCCCGTGGTCCGGAGGGGACGCGACGACTGCCACTGCTCCGCGGGGTGGATGATGCCGTAGATCTTCTGGTACCCCTCGTGGGCGCGGTTCTTGACGAACTCCTTCGAGGTGCCGTACTCGTAGAAGCGGTTGACGTTCGCGCCGTGGAGGTCTCGCTCGGGCCGCCCCTCGACCATCCACTCGGCGAGGTGCTGGCCGAACGCCGGGGCCTCCTTGATCCAGATAGCCGAACACGCCCACAGCCCGTCGACGTCCTGCATCGGTCCCACGAGCGGCATCCCGTCGGGGGTCACGGAGAGCAGGCCGTCGATCTCGTAGCGGATGCCGGCGTTCGGGTCGTCGAGCACCTCCGGCATCAGCTCGAGCGCGTCCGCCATCGACTGCTCGAAGGCGTCCTGCGTCAGCGGGGGTTGCGTCGGCGACAGCGGTGCCTCGTCGATCGACATGATCTCGTCGACGTCCCAGAGGATCGGGCGGTGCTGGTAGGAGCCGACCTCCATGTCGTTGCCGCTCGGTCGCTCGTACATCTGGGTGTCCATGTCGCGGACGACCGGGTGGTTGATCTCGCCCTCGAACTGCTCGAAGAAGTCGATCGGGCCGACGCTGATCAGCTGGTGGACCGCGGGCGTGAGCGGGATCTCCACCCCGGCCATCTCCGCGATCTTCGGGCTCCAGAGCCCGGCCGCGATGACCACCTCGTCCGCTCGAACCGTGCCGCGGTCGGTCTCGACGGCCCGGATGGACCCGCCCTCGACGTGGAGGTCCAGTACCTCGGTGTTGGGTGAGGTGACGAGATTCGCCTGGTCGGCGGTGCGCGCACGCATCACCTCCCCCGCTCGAAGCGGGTCACACGTCCCCGCGCCGGGGCTGTAGAAGCCGCCCTTGATGACGTCGGTGTCGATGTACGGGACGTGCTCCTCGACCTCCTCGGGGGTGAGCAGTTCGCCCGGCTCACCCCAGGCCTTCGCGCTCATGACGCGGCGGTCGAACTCGGCCATCTGCTCGTCCGTGCGGGCCACCTCGATGCCACCGCTGTTGGTGAACGTGTCCATCTCCTCGTACTGCTCGACGCTCTCCTGGGTGAGGTGGGTCATCTCCTTGGAATGCTCGACGGGCATGATGAAGTTCGACGCGTGGCCCGTCGACCCACCCGGGTCGGGGAGCGGTCCCTTGTCGATGAGGACGATGTCGTCACGGCCCAGCTCCGCGAGGTGATACGCGACGCTGTTGCCGACGATACCGGCACCGATGATGACGGTCCCGGCTTCACTCGGCAGTTTGTCATTATCGACCATGCACCAATTGCGACGGGAGAAGTACAAATAACCACCCCTGTCTCACCGAACCTGTTCTTCACCTGCGGACCGGTGTCGACACGCACGACGCCCTCGCGGGGCACGCCGAACCCGCTCGTCGGTGTTGGACTCTCGATTCGTCGACGAGAATCCGTCCGACTTCGGTCGCGAGGGAGTGCCCGGCTACGAGACAGTATCCGACTACGAGACAGTATCCGACTACGAGACGGTACCCCACTGCCGGACCGTCGCGACGACGCCGGTCACTCCCCGCCGGACGTCTGCTCGGCGGTCCGTACGGCGGCGACGTTCTCGGCGACGTCGTGGACGCGGACGACGTCGACGCCGCGCTCGGCGGCGAGCGCCGTCGCGGCCACGGTGGGTGCGAGGCGCTCGTCTGGGCCGCAGCCGGCCTCGGCGAACATCGACTTGTGCGAGTGACCGACCATGACGGGCGTGCCGAGCGCCTGGAACTCGTCGAGCCGATCGAGCAGCTCAAAGCTCTCGGCGGCTGTCTTCCCGAAGCCGAGTCCGGGGTCGACGATAAGGTCGGACCGGTCGATGCCCGCTCGCTCCGCCAGCAGCACCCGTTCCGTGAGCGCCTCCAGCACGTCGTCGACGACATCGTCGTACGCGTACCGTTCGCCGGGGTCGACGGGGGCCGAGAGGCTGTGCATCAACACCGCCGGGACGCCGTGGTCGGCGACGACGCGGCGCATCGCGGCGTCGGTCAGCCCGGTGACGTCGTTCACGATGTCGGCACCCGCCTCCAGGGCCGCCTCGGCGACCGCGGGCTTCCGCGTGTCGACCGAGACCATCGCGTCCACGTCACGGAGGCGTTCGATCACGGGTACGACGCGGTCGATCTCCTCGTCGATCGACACCGGCTCGGCACCCGGCCGGGTCGACTCCCCGCCGACGTCGACGATCGACGCTCCCGCGGCGACCATCTCGCCGGCGCGAGCGACGGCGGCGTCGACCGCGTTGTACTCGCCGCCGTCGTGGAAGGAGTCGGGCGTCACGTTCAGGATGCCCATGACCGCGGTCCCGGTCTCCCAGGGGTAGTCGGTGGGGTCGTCGGTGCCGATGCCGAGCGCGCCGTTGAGCTGGTGGGCGAGGTGTCGGCTCGCGCCCGACCGCCGCCGCAGGCGACGGACGAGCCCCCGGAACTGGTCGAGCGTCCCGCTCAGCACGCAGTCGACGTGTTCGTCGGCGGTCGCGATGCCCGAGACGGCACACTGTCCGCCCAGCGCGAGCATCGTCTCCTTCAGCGAGGCGGCCTCCTCGCGCCGGACGTGGAGCCGGATCGTGCGGTGGACCAGCCCGTCGATAGCCTCGTGTCGCGTCGTCTCGGGGACGTCCGCGCTGGTCATGAGCGACCGGGCACGTTCGGCCGTGGGCGTCCGGACGGCCGTGGGCGTCCGGGTCCAGCGGTCGCGCGCCTCCCCGATCGTGTACAGCGAGCCCGTGACGAGGACGCAGTCGGTCGGATCGGCGGCGCGGAGCGCCTCGCTCACCGCGGCGAGGACCGACTCGCACTGGTCCGTGGTCGCGTCGGTCTCACGCTCGAACACCGCCGCCAGGCTCTCGGCGGGCTGGGCCCGGTCGACGGCGGGCTCGGCGAGGAACGCCCGGTCGACCGTCGGAAGCGCCCGACACATCGCCAGGTGATCCTTGTCGCGCATTGCGCCGAACACCAGCTGCAGGTCGTCGTAGTCGAACCGATCGAGGAGCGTCGCGAGTTTGGCACAGGCGTCGGGGTTGTGTGCGCCGTCGAGGACGACGAGCGGTTCGCGCGACAGCACCTCGAACCGGCCGGGCCAGTGGACGTTCCGGATGCCGGCCGCGATGTCGTCCCCGGTGACCGCGGCGTCGGTCGCCGCTCCGATCTGCCGGGCGAGCGTGGCGGCGATGCCCGCGTTGAGCGCCTGGTGAGCCCCCAGGAGCGGCGTCGAGGTCTCGACCGTCCAGTCCGGGCCGACGAGCGAGACGGTCGACTCCGAGAACGAGGTCATCGCCAGTTCGCGAACCGCGACGTCCGGCTCCTCACCGGACGTGTCCCCGACGCCGGTCGCGTCCACGCCACTGCCGTCGTCGCCGTCGTCGTAGCCGACGGTCAGGACGTCCGTCGTCTCGCGGATCGTCTCGAGCGCCGACCCGGTCGCGCCGGTGACGAGCGGGGCGGTCCCTGGCGCGACGTGGGCCTTGTCGCGGGCGATCTCCTCGACGGTCGATCCCAGGATGTCGGTGTGTTCGAGGCTGACGTTGGTGACGGCCGCGGCGACGGGATCGACGACGCTCGTCGCGTCGTACCGCCCGCCGATGCCGACCTCGAGGACGGCGACGTCGACGTCTTCGCGGGCGAAGTGCCACAGCGCCATCACCGTGAACGCCTCGAAGAACGTGGGGGCGTCGCCGTCGACCGAGCGGTCGACGATGGTCGGCCAGATCTCCTCGACGAACCGAACGACCTCGTGCTTGGGGACCTTCTGCCCGCGCACGCGGACCCGCTCCCGCAGATCGTTCAGATCCGGGGACGTGTAGAGCCCGACCGCGAGCCCCGCCTCGCGTAGCACCCGTTCGAGCATCCTGGCCGTACTGCCCTTGCCGTTCGAGCCGGCGATCTGGACGGCGACCAGTTCCTCGTGCGGATCGCCCAACTCGGCCAGCAGGGAGGCGGTCGTCTCCGTGCCCAGTTTGGGCCGGAGCCGCCGGAGTCGCTCCAGTGCGTTCACCGCCTCGTGATACTCCATGTCGTGCCGTGTTCGGGTGATCGTAAATAAATCTCCTGTTCGGACGGGGCCGGGCGGTGCCGTGCCGCGAGGCACTCGATCGACCGTGCCACGGATCGCCTGGATCGGACGGCTCCTCGGATCGGTCCGAACGGGTTCCAGTCGGGCCGACCCCGGGCTACCCTTCTTCGCTCGGGACGTCACCGTCGACCTCGTCGGGCAAGGCGGACGCGTCGGAGTCGTCCACGGTGCCGGTCGGAGGCGCACCGACCATCACCCAGGTGTGGACCTCGTCGTCGGTCTCGTTCACCACGCGCCGCACTGGATCGGGACCGACGCGGACGACGCCGCCCCACGGGACGTCGTACCGCTCGCCCTCGACCGGATCCGGCCACCGGACAGCGAGGCGAACAGTTCTCCCGGTCGTGCGCGCGAGGGGTGACGCCCTCGCCCGGTCGGAGCGTGACGACGTTCACCCGCGTGTCCGCGACAGCCCGGCGCGTCGGTGTCCGTCAGGTGATCGACGTCGACCGTGTCGAACCGCTCGGGTCGACGTCCGCGGGCGTGACGACACTGAAGTCGCACATGGTCGTGGGGGGCGTGTGGACAACAGTTCAGGGTTCGCGGTGACTCCCGCTCGCCGCCGTGCCGGGGCGACGGGCCAACCACAACGTATCAAAAACGGATATTGTTGTGTCGAGGTGAGTCGGGAGGCCTCGAAGGTGAGTCGGGAGGCCTCGAGGTGGAGACGGCCGTCCGCGGGGACGAGTGGGTCACAGACGACCGACGAGACCGACCGAACGGTGAGAAGCCGGCGTCCGCGGTGCAACCACGTCGTATCCGGGATCGGATACGTGTACTAACATTGATGATGGCGTCAGGGGAACGTCTCCCCGAAATGTCAGACACGAGTGAGAGCGAGTCGTCGATACCCACGGACTACGAGATCGCACAGTCGGTCGAGAAAGAACACATCGCGGACGTCGTCGAACCGTTCGGGCTCGGCCGCGACGACCTGGAGCTGTTCGGCGAGCACAAGGCCAAGGTGAAGTTCGACGCGATCGAGCGCATCAAGCAGGAGAGCGACGAGAAGGGGAAACTCGTGCTCGTCACCGGGATGACGCCGACGCCGATGGGTGAGGGCAAGACCGTCACCACAGTCGGGCTCGGGCAGGCGTTCAACCAGCTGGGGAAGAAGGCGCTGATCGCCATCCGCGAGCCGTCGCTCGGGCCGGTGTTCGGCGTCAAGGGTGGCGCTGCGGGCGGCGGCTACTCGCAGGTGCTCCCGATGGAGGACATCAACCTCCACTTCACGGGCGATCTCCACGCGCTCACCTCGGCGCACAACCTGATCTCGACGATGCTGGACAACCACATCAAGCAGGGCAACGAGCTCGACATCGCGGTCAACTGGGTCGAGTGGCCCCGCGCGATCGACATGAACGACCGCGTGCTCCGGGAGACGGTGATCGGGCTCGGCGGCGACGTCACGGGTGTCCCGCGCGAGGACGGCTTCATCCTCACCGCGGCCTCGGAGATGATGGCCGTACTGTGTCTCGCCGACAGTATCGCCGACCTGAAAGAGCGCGTCGCTCGCATCATCGTCGGCTACGACGAGGACGGCGGCCCCGTGACGGTGGACGACATCGACGCGACGGGTGCGGTCGTCATCCTCCTGAAAGAGGCGCTCAAACCCAACGTGGTCCAGACCATCGAGGGGACGCCCGCGTTCGTCCACGGCGGTCCCTTCGCCAACATCGCTCACGGCACCAACTCGCTCATCGCCGACGAAGTCGCCTCGCGGCTCTCGGACTACCTCGTCACCGAGGCCGGCTTCGGTTCCGACCTCGGGGCCGAGAAGTTCATGAACATCGTCTGCCGGTTCGGCGAGATGTCGCCCGACGCGGTCACGCTCGTCTCCTCCGTCCGCGCGCTGAAGTACCACGGGCAGGACATGTGGCCGCCGGACCTCGACGCACTCAAGGCAGAGGACGTCGACGCCGTCCAAAGCGGGTTGGAGAACCTCGACAAACACGTCCGCAACCTCCAGCAGTTCGGCGTGCCGGTCGTCGTCGCCGTCAACCGCTTCCCGGGCGACACCGACGCCGAGGTCGAGGCCGTCGTCGACCACTGTGAAGAGGAACTGGGGATCCGGGCGGCCGAGTCGAACCTGTTCCAGCACGGCGGGGAAGGCGGCATCGACCTCGCGGAGAAACTGGTCGACGCCGCCGAATCGGAGTCGTCGTTCGAGCACCTGTACGACCTCGACGTCTCGATCAAGGAGAAGATCGAGACGATCGCGACCGAGATCTACGGTGCCGACGGCGTGAAGTACCACGGCGACGCCGAGGACGACATCGAACGCCTCACCAACCTTGGCTTCGACGACGTCCCGGTCTGTATGTCGAAGACGTTCCACTCGTTCAGCGACGACCCGAGCCTCAAGGGCGTCCCCGAGGGGTGGACGCTCGAGGTCAAGGAAGTGTACCCGTCGGCGGGTGCGGGCTTCCTCGTCGCGCTCACCGGTGACGTGCTCACGCTGCCGGGTCTCCCGAAGGAACCGGCCGCGGCCAACATGGACATCGACGACGACGGGACGATCTCCGGCCTGTTCTGAGTCGGCCACGGGCAGCTCCACCCGGGCCGTTCGGGGACGGACAGATCGACGGGTGCGAGCACGCGTCCGCCACGGGCGACGTGCGTGCTGTCGGCTGGGAGGATTCAACTGGTGGTGCCGGCGAGGAAGATTCAAATTGTCTCCCGTATAACACGTTGTCGTATGTCGGGTAACCCTCTCGCCCAGTTCAGTGGAACGCCGATGAGCCGTGACGACATCCGCCGGCTGTTGACGTCTCAGGGGTACGGCGTTCTCGCGCTCTGTCGTGACGGGGAACCGTACAGCATCCCGGTGTCGTTCGGCTACGACGACGAGCGCGTCTACTTCCCGTTCCTCGTCGACTCCGACGACGCCACCAAGACGAGGTTCATCGCGGACGGGGCGGTGGCCCGGCTCCTCGTCACGGACATCCGTGGCCGGTTCGACTGGCGAAGCGTCGCGATCACGGGACCGGTCCGGTCGGTCGACCCCGACGACGACGACGAGTGGACGCGGTTCGCCGACGCGCTCGAGGACAACGCGTGGTTCATGCGCTCGTTCGCCCGCGCCGACTCGGTCAGTTCGGTCCAGGGGTGGGAGCTAGAGATCGACGAACTCCGGGGACTGAAGCGGACCGAAGAGGTGTACGACTGACCGGGCCGCACCACGCGTCGTGGTGGGCGGTTTCTCCCGGGGAGTCGGTCCGATGACGGACCGGATCCCAGCTCTCGAACGGTGAGAGTCGGCGTCGCCTCTTAAACGACGGGTTGACGATACGGAACCGTATGTCAAAAGCCCACATCAGTACGGTCCGGCGGATGCTGGAGAGCGTCCTCGAGGAGGCGACCGACCCGGAGATCACGTTCAAACTGCGGACGGCACTCCAGCTCCTCGTCCTGATCGAAGAACAGCAGGCGGGGGCACGGAGCGCGCTGGCGAAGGCCGACCTCGACGCCGAGCTGCGCGAGAACCTCCGCGATCTGGGATATCTCGACTGACGATCCTCGACCAAGATGCCTCGACCGGTGGACGTCGAGACGAAACGGCGGCTCGCTGGAGCAGAGGGATGTGGACAGTCGTCGAGAGCGCCGCCGATCGGGACGACCAGCACGGACGACGAGCGACGGGGGTCCGGCGAATGATTGACGTACCCCGCCCGTGAAGCGCGACCGGACGATGCCCCCATTGGACGAGTTGACAATCCTCGTGCCGGTCGACATCTCGGAACCCGAACTGCCGACCCTGGGGATCATCGATCTCCTCGGGCCGATCGACGTCGTGCTCCTCGGCTACTTTCCGGTGCCGATTCAGGCCGATCCCGCGCTCATCAAGCACGAGTACGAGGCCGACGCCGAGGCGCGACTGGTCGAGATCGCCGAGGGTCGGCCCGAACTGACCGAGGTGCTCGTGTTCACCCACGACCGGAGCGCGACCGTCGACCGCGTCGCCCACGAGTACGGCTGTGACGCGGTGTTGACCGCGGGCGACACCGACCGGATCGACGAGATCCTCGTCCCGATCAGGGGCGACGTGAACCTCGAACGGATCGTCTCGGTCGTCGCCGGCCTCATGGAGGCGAGCGGCGCGACCGCGATGCTGTTTCACTCGGTCGGCGAGAGTGCCGATCGAAGTCAGGGCGAGTTCCTCCTCCGGGGAGCAGTCGATCGGTTCGTCGACTTCGGAATCGACCGCGGGCGCATCGACACGCAGCTCGCGACCGGGGGCGACCCGCGGGCGGGGATCGTCGACCGCGCGGGCGACTTCGACGTCGTCGTCTTCGGCGAGACGGAGCCGTCGCTCCGCGAGCGTGTCATGGGCGACGTCCTCTCGCGGATCGTCGAGGAGATCGACGTCCCCGCGCTGATCGTGAGGGACGTCGAATGAGCCGGTCCGGGACGGGTCGGCAGCGCCGCGAGGGGCACTCATGAGCGTCGACGGCGGTGAACTCGAACGGACCCTGGGGTTCCTCGAGGCGATGACCCTGGGCGGCGGGACGATGATCGGGGCGGGGATCTTCATCCTCCCGGGGATCGCGGCGCAGAACGCCGGCCCGGCGAGTTCGATCTCCTATGCCATCGCCGGCTTCGTCGCCCTGCTGGCGGCGCTGTCGCTCTCGGAGCTGGCGACGGGGATGCCGATCGCCGGGGGGAGCTACCACTACGTCAACCGGGCGCTCGGGAGCCTCTTCGGGAGCGTCGTCGGCTGGGGGATGTGGACCGGCCTCATGTTCGCGAGCGCCTTCTACATGATCGGCTTCGGGCAGTACATCGTCGAGCCGGTCCCCTTCCTCGACGGCCGGGTGTTCGTCGTCCTCCTAGGCCTCCTGGGGCTGGCGCTGCTCCTCGGGGTCAACTACTACGGGACCGAGGAGTCGAGTTCGCTCCAGAACGTCATGATCGGGGCCGAGACCGCCGTCATCCTCGTCTTCGTCGCCGTCGGCGTCTTCTTCATCGACCCGGCGAACCTCGAGCCGTTCGCCCCCACCGGCGCGACCGGGATCGTCGCCACGACGGGCATCGTCTTCATCTCGTTTCTCGGCTTCGAGATCATCGCGACGGTGGCAGGCGAGATCAAGAATCCGAGTCGGATCATCCCGCTGTCGATGATCCTCTCGGTCGTCCTGGTCACCCTGCTGTACGTGCTCGTCATGCTCGTCGCCACCGGGGTCGTGACGATCGACGTCCTGGCCGCCTCACCCATTCCGGTCGCCGACGTGATCAGGGTGTATCTGGGCCCGATCGGCGCGGTGTCGATCGTGTTCGCCGCGATTATTGCGGCCATCTCGAGCTCGAACTCGTCGGTGCTCGCCGCCTCGCGCGTCATCTACGCCATGGGTCGGGACGGCATCGTGAGCGAGTGGCTGAACGCGAGCCACCCGCGCTTCTTCACCCCACACAGGGCGATCGTGGTCACCGGTGGCCTCATCGCCATCCTCGTCTCGATCGGGCTCGGCGTCGACGCCATCATCTCGCTGCTGGCGGAGGCGGCGAGTTTCAGCTTCCTCGTCTCGTACTCGCTCGTCCACGTCTCGCTGGTCGTGTTCCGGCGCGCCGACCCCGACGAGTACGAGCCGTCGTTCAGACTGCCCACCCCGATCTACCCGGTAGTCCCGATACTCGGGGTCATCCTGTCCCTCGTCGTCGTCTCGCAGATGGCACCCATCATCGTGCTCGTCGGGACGGGTATCGTCGCCCTGGGCGTCGTCTGGTACGCCGTCTACGCCAGGGGACGCACCGTCGGCGAGGGGCTGCTCCGCGAAGCCCTTCGGAGAGAGCCGACCGACGTCTACCGGGTCGTGGTTCCCGTGTCGAACCCGGAAACCCAGCGGGGGCTCCTCCGCCTCGCGGCGGCCAGCGCACACGCCAACGCCGACGCGGGAACGCCCGAACTCGTCGCGGTCAACGTCGTCCACGTCGAACACCCCTCGCCGTTACAGAACGTCGAGTCCGAGCGGGTCGGCCACCAGCGCGACCTCCTCGCCAACGCGCAGGAGTTCGCCGCGGAGATGGACGTCCACCTGCGAACGCGGGCAGTCGTCGCCCCCGACACCGGACAGGCGATACTGGACGTCCTCGACGAGGAGGACGCCGACGAACTGCTCGTGGGCTGGGACGGCACGCTCGGTCGTGACGGCCACGTCTTCGGGGAGACGCTCGATACGGTCGTCGAGCGCGTCCCCTGTGACGTCTCGGTCGTCACCCTCGGGGACGAGACGATCGGGACGCCGCTGGCGCTGGTCGCCCCCGGGCCGAACGCGTCGGCGATCGTCCGGCGCGCGGTCGAGTTCGCGACCGTCGACGGCACGGTGCCGACCCTCCTGACGGTCCGGCCACCGCGAACCGACGAGGCGGAGGCGACCCGCCAGGGGCGGGCGTTCGTCGAGGAGGTCGCGGAGGCGGCCGAACTCAACCCCGACAAGTACGAGATCCGGGTCGTCGTCGACGACGACGCCGAGTCGGCGATCCTGGCGGTGATCGACGAGTACGACACCGTCTGCGTCGGGCTCTCCCAGCGATCCGAGCGCCTCGGCGTGCCGTACGGCGCGATCACGGAGGGCGTCGTCCGGGAGGCCCCGGGCACGGTCGCACTGATACGGGGGTCGTGACCGGCCGGTTCTGACCAGAAATTTACCCACATCCGAGCCAAAATTTTTGAGGGTCGAGCACGAAACGAGAGACAGTGGCAACCGAACACCAGTCCGCCCGAGAGACGTACCGATGCCCCGAATGTGACGGCGTCCTCGCGTTCGTCGACGGGTCGTGGGGCTGTGGCGACTGCGGCTACGCCCCGCGGCACGCGGCCGACTGACGGGGGAGCGCAGACGTATCGGCGCGATCGCGAGCCGCCACCAGGTCGATTCGGCCGTGCCGGCGGTTCGGCCGACCGGTTTCAGGGCAGGTCGACCGGCACGTCTGCCTGCAGACTGGCCGCCTTCACCGTGTTGTACAGCAACATCGTGATCGTCATCGGGCCGACGCCGCCGGGAACGGGCGTGATGACGCCGGCCTTCTCCTTCGCGGAGTCGAAGTCGACGTCGCCGACGAGTTCGTACCCCTTCTCGTTGTCCGCGTCGACGCGGTTCACGCCGACGTCGATCACGGTTGCGCCCTCCTTGATCATCGAGCCGTCGACGAGACCGGGGTAGCCCGTCGCGGCGATGACGATGTCCGCCTGGCGGGTCTTCTCGCCGAGGTCCTGGGTTCGAGAGTGACAGACGGTCGTCGTCGCGTTGCCGCCCGGTGCCTTCTGGATCAGCAGGTTCGCCATCGGCTTGCCGACGATGTCCGAACGTCCGACGACGACCGCGTCCGTCCCCTCGGTGTCGACGTCCGCGGCCTCCAAGAGCTTCTGGACGCCGTGGGGCGTGCAGGGCTTGAACCGGGCGTCGCCGGCGACGAGGCGGCCGACGTTCTCGGGATGGAAGCCGTCGACGTCCTTGATCGGGTCGATGCTCCGGAGCACGGCCCGGGTGTCGACGTGGTCGGGGACGGGCATCTGGACGAGGATGCCGTGGACGTCGTCGCGGCCGTTGAGCGTCTCGACCGTGTCGAACAGTTCGTCGGCGGACGCGTCGGGCTCCAGTTCGTGGTGGATGCTCTCGATGCCGAGCTCCTCGCAGGCCCGACCTTTCATCGAGACGTACGTCTCACTCGCGGCGTCGTCGCTCATCAACACCGTGGCGAGACCGGGCGTCGTGCCCGCCTCGTCGAGCGTCGCGATACAGCCTCGCAGGTCGTCTCTGATCCGGTCGCCGACCGCGTTCCCGTCGAGGACGTGCGTCACGGTCGATCACCGCCCGTCGCGTCGGAGTCTACTGGGTGTGTCACGTGTACGTTCATGATTGGCTCACCGATCCGCGCTCGCGCCGTCGATCCGATCGCCGACCGGGGCGCGGTCGCGGGGAGACAGTGTGGAATCTCCGGACGGACGGTTATGAATTGAGGGGATTGCCTGGCTCGGGTGTTTATCCGGGGCGCACACCACCGACGGCGACCCGCGACGCGAGCGTGTGGTCGGCGGGACGCGGGCGAGGGGCCGACGGGGGAGCGCGGGCGAGAGGCCGACGTCGCCCGCCGACGGACGCCGTCGAGGTGACGCGACCGGACGGAGCCGACAGCGACCGGAGGTTGGCGGGCGAAACCGCCCGACGACGACGGCGTCGACGGGGGTGGTAACGTCGGTCGACTGGCGTGCGCGGAGAGCGTCTCTTTATATAAGTGCGCACTACCTGAGGTCCACCATTATTAGTACACGGATGTTTGTTCGGAACCGATGTCAGAGAACGAAGGGCAACTCACGGAGCCAGAGCACCTGAACCATCCGAGCGTCGACCAGTCGGATCGAGTCCTCCCACGAAATCTGCGGCAGTCCGGCGATCCGGGCATCGAGATGCTCGTCTCGACCCGAGTCAGGAAATCGCCGTTCTTCCACAAGTCGTTCGTCGAGAACGGCGCGTGGCGCGCGACAGTGTACAACAGACTCTACCACCCCCGGGGCATGCTGAAGCCGGAAGAGGGAGGGATGATGAAGGAGTACGACGCGCTCGTCAATCACGTGACCCTGTGGGACGTAGCCGTCGAGCGACAGATCTGCGTGAAGGGGCCCGACGCGGAGGACCTCGTCAACTACGTCATCACGCGCGACGCGACGAAGATCGAGCCGATGCACGGCAAGTACGCCATCCTCTGTAACGAGAAGGGTGGCATCCTGAACGACCCCGTGCTCCTCCGGCCCGAAGAGGACGAGTTCTGGTTCTCTATCTCCGACTCCACGCTGATGCAGTGGCTCGAGGGTGTCAACGTCGGCATGGACTTCGACGTCGAGATCGACGAGATCGACGTCGCGCCGATGCAGGTGCAGGGTCCGAAGTCGACCGACGTGATGGTCGAAATCGTCGGCGAGGAAGTCCTGGACATCCCGTACTACGGGCTGATGGAGGCCGAGATCAACGGCGTCTCCTGTCTGGTGAGCCAGACCGGCTTCTCGGGCGAGAAGGGCTTCGAGATCTACGTCCGCGACGCGTCGAAGTACGCCGAACACGTCTGGGACCCGGTCTACGAGAGTGTGAAAGAGCACGGTGGGATGCAGGTCGCGCCCGCTCACCACCGCCGCATCGCCGCCGGCATCCTCTCGTGGGGCCAGGACATGGACCACGAGACGTCGCCGTTCCAGGTCAACCTCGGCTACCAGGTCCCCGACGAGAAGGAGGCCGACTACATCGGCAAGGAGGCCCTCGAGGCACAGAAAGAACAGATCGAGAACGGCGACTACCCGTTCGTCCACAAGCTCGTCGGACTGAAGTTCGCGGGCGAACCCGTGCGCGACTACGCCCCGGACTTCTGGCTCATCTCCGACCCCGACACGGGCGAGGAGTGCGGCTACGTCACGTCGCCGTGGTACAACCCCGAACTCGAGACCAACCTCGCGCTCGGCTTCGTCCCGGCCGACAAACTCCAGGCCGACACCGACGCGCTGCTCGACGACGAGATCTACGACACCGAAGTGGGAACTGAGTTCCAGATCCACCTGCCGGACGAGTACGCCGAGGAGCCGGGTGAGCCGGTGTACGCGAAGGTGTCGAAGGTGCCGTTCAAACCCTCGGTGAACCCCAGCGCACGCGAACAGGCCAAACTGCACGCCAAGGAAGACGCCGAGGAGTAGTCCCGTCGGCTGCTCCCGATTCGTGAACCGGCGCGACGACGACCGCGGTCGCCGCATTTATAAACACCACAGGTGACCGGACGGTACTGTCTTCACCACGGAACCGCTACTGCGAACAAGGACCGGCGGCTGGGCGACCACGACCGCGGGAACAGGAACATCATGTCACTCACGTCACGTTCGAAGGCGACGACGGAAGGGGTACAGCGACTGCTCGGGAAGCCGAAGTTCGAGCTGATGCCGTTCGACAGTTTCGGCGGGCAGATGACACACCTGCCAGAGGGGGCGACGGTGACGATCACCGCGTCGCCGACGCTGGGCATCGCCCCGACGATCGACTGGACGGAGAAAGCGGCCGCAGAGGGGTTCGAGGTCGTCCCTCACCTCGCCGCCCGCTACGTCGAGAGCGAGGAGCACCTCGAGGAGATCGCACAGCGGATCACGGCGGCGGGGGTGACGCGGATCTTCGTCCCCGGCGGCGAGCGCGAGGAGCCGGCCGGCCCGTACGAGTCGGCGTACGACCTGCTCGTGGCGCTCGACGACCTCGGCTACGAGTTCGAGGAGGTCGGCATCACCGGCTACCCCGAGGGCCACCACTTCGTCGACGACGAGACGATGGCCGAGGCGATGGCGAAGAAGGAGCCGTACGCCACCTACATCGTCACCCAGATCTGCTACGACCCCGAGACCGTGGTCGAGTGGGTCGACGAGATCCGCGACCGGGGCGTCGAGTTACCCGTCGAGGTTGGCATCCCGGGCGTCATGAAGTACCAGCGTCTGCTGGGCATCTCGCAGAAGGTCGGCGTCGGCGACTCGATCGGTTTCCTCCGGAAGACTACCGGCGTCGTCGACTTCGTCCGACAGCTCGTCGGCTCGCGCGGGAAGTACACGCCCGACAAGCTCATCGACGGGCTCGCCCCCTACACCGACGACCCCCACTACCGGATCCAGGGCGTCCACATCTACACGTTCAACCAAGTGCCCGACACCGAGGCGTGGCGCCAGGAACGGCTCGGGGAGTGACCGCGTCGCGCCGACCGACGCGGACGACGGATTCGCCGTCGCCTCGCCCGGTCGTCGGGTCCCGCCCCCGTCGAACCTGTTCGTGGACTCTCTTCAGCCCCGCACCCGTTCGTCGGCTCTCTTCGTCGGCTCGTTCGACTCGGTGTCCGCCGCGTCCGTGACGTGCCCGTGACGGGTGTTCGATCCCGTGTTCCGAGGTCTCGATCTTCGCTCTCGACGTTCGACGGCACGGCCTCACGACGAGGGCGCGGGCCGGAACCGGATCGGTGGACGGGACCGAGCGGTTTACGGTAGACGTCGACGGGCGCACGAACGGTAGACGACGTAGAGGTCGTCGCCGTGTGTCGCGACACCGATGCCGGTGCGGAACGTCCCGGCGCGTTCGAGGAGGGCCGCGTCGTCCGCGGCCACGAGCGCCTCGAGCAGATCCGTGGCGATCGCGTCGGCGACCGCGGGATCGACCGGCTCGCTCGGGTCGGCGGCCCACCCGTGCGACGCGACCGACTGACGGATCAGGAGGTCGTCACACCGGTCGCTCCCCGTGAGATGCGGGCCGGTCGCCGGCGGTCCCGTCTCGTTGGTCCCTCCCGAGGAGCGGTTACTGGCGGCGACCGCGACGGCCGCCGACTGCGCGGAGCGTGTGATATCCCCCACCCGTCGGGGCGGATCGAGCCCCTGCGCTGTCCGCCACTCGGTGACATCCGTCCAGAGTGCGTCCCTGACCTGTCGCTCGCGCGCGTCGATCTCTTCGGCCGGGAGCAGCTCACCCCGCGAGTGCTGGACGCCGCCCCACATGGCAGTGAAGACGACGAGGAAGATCGCACCGATCGTGAGCACGTCCAGATCTGTCCCGTGAGATGGCACTGTGTCACAGTACGGTCGTTGGAAAAATACCCTTGTCGGCGCTCCGACCGTGGGTCAGGGCGCGGACGGGACGAGAGACCGGCCGAAACGAACCGAACACCGTCGTCTCGACGGCCGCCTTACGGCGCCTTCCGCTCGCGGTACACCGGCCGCAGGTCGGTGACGCCCTTGTTGTAGCCCAGCCACACGCTCAGAACCGACGCCGCGAACACGAGGTAGACGGGGAAGACGACGACCAGCACGAAGCCGACCAGCAGCAGGGTGAGCTGGCCAGCCCAGTAGAGGAAGCCCACGCAGGCGAGGGCGACGACCGCCGCAGCCACGATCCCCGTTCGGAACGCGCTCCGAGCGCTCGCGCCAGGGGTTACTCTCAAACGAGTCACGTTGTCCAACACTACGCGTCGCAGTCAAATAAACCTGTCACTGTTCCACCGCAGAGACCGTTGGTATCGTCCGACACAGCGTCTAAAATGGACGAATGTGATTAATTCCACGGTGCGTTCGACACGGGGAAGCGGTCGAGCCGAAGGACGCGGACGGCGTGTAGCCGACGGCAGGTCGAGTGGCGCGCACGCGGAGCAAGACACTTGACCGTCGCACGACAAGCGTTCACTGATGGCGTCCAGCCCTGGCGGGCTCAGTCTCCTCGCGATCGGCACGATATTCGTCGTCGTCTTCGCGGCGATGTACGGCGGGGTGCAGTACGCCCGGGGTGAGCTGATCGACCACGAACCGGCCTCGGCACTGGAGACGGAGCTCCGCGACGACCTCTGGGAGGAGATCAACGACGAGCGGGCCACCCGCGGCCTCGATCCCGCCCAGCGTGACTCGGCCACGAGAGCGGGCGCACAGGAGACGGCCAGCCGGCTCACCACGATGGCGTACTTCGGCGAACCGACGGCGGCCGGCATCCGCCCGGACGCGGACGAGCTGCTCCCGAACCGGATGGGGTTCTGTTACCAGACGCCGGTGAAGCTCACCGTCGAGCCGACGGCCGGTGACGAGAACGGGGCGGACGCCGACCGGGGCGGCGTCGCCGGGGTGCCGACCCGCGCCGTCGCCGAGCAGGTGGTCGAACTACTCGCGAGCGACGCCAGTACCGACGTGTTCAGCCGCTCGAACGACCAGAAACACGGACTCGGTGTCGCCGTCAGCGGCGACGTCGTCTACGTCGTCTACCGGACCTGTGCACTGGGATACTGAGCCTGCGACGAGACGGCTGAACGTACAAGTGGCTCGCCGCGCAATCGCCACCGTGTCGACGAGACGGCTACGCGGCGACCCGGTCGCCGCGACGCTCCGAGCCGAGGTCCGCGAACGGGTCGCGACGCTCGGCGAGCGCGGGCGCGTCCCCACGCTCGCCACGGTGTTGATGAGCGACGACCCGACCGACGAGCGGTTCGTGGAGCTGAAGCACGACGCCTGTGACGAGGTGGGGATCGAGACGCGGGACTGCCGATTCGCCCCCGACGCCCCGGCACAGGAGCTGTACGAGACCGTCGAGCGGCTCTCCACCGCGGTGGCCGTCGACGCCGTCTTCGTCCAGGTGCCACTCCCCGAACGGGTGTCGGTGCCCGAGGTGCGACGGCGGATCGTTCCCGAGAAGGACGTCGACTGTTTTCACCCCGAGAACGTCGGTCGCCTCGTCGCCGGCGACCCCCGGTTCGTCCCGGCGACTCCCGCCGCCGTCCAGCACCTGCTGGCGGCGTACGGGATCTCGACCGCGGGGCAGGACGTCGTGATCGTCGGGCGCTCGGACGCCATCGGGAAGCCGCTGGCGAACCTCCTCGTCGGGAAGGGTCCCGGCGGCGACGCGACGACGACCGTCTGTCACTCCTACACGCGAAACCTCGCGGCGAAGACCCGCCGGGCCGACGTCGTCGTGACGGCGTGTGGCGTGCCGGAACTCGTCGACGGCTCGATGCTCTCGCCGGGGGTCGTCGTCGTCGACGTGAGCGCGAATCGGCGGTCGAAGAGCGGCGACGGTGGTGGGTCCGGCGGCGAACTCGTCGGCGACGTCGACTTCGAGAGCGCGACGGAGAAGGCGAGCGCGATCACGCCGGTGCCCGGGGGGATCGGCCCGGTCACGCTCGCGGCACTCGTGGGGAACGTGGTTCGGGCGGCCGAGGGACGAGCCGGGAACGACGAGTGACGGATCGCACGCGCCAGCGCTGGTGCCGGTGCCGGTGAATCGCGAGAACGTGCTACGACGTCGGCCCGTTCGAGCAGTCGCGGACGAACGTCTCGATCATCTGCATACCCACGTCGGTCAGGATGCTCTCGGGGTGGAACTGGACGCCCTCGTGGGGACGGTCGCGGTGACGCACGCCCATGACGACCTCGCGCTCGTCGTCCGTGCTGGCGGTTTCGGTCAGGCTCTCGGGGAGGTCGTCGCGTTCGACCGCCAGCGAGTGGTACCGTCCGGCGGAGAACGTGTCGGGGAGCGCGTCGAAGATGCCGCGGCCGTCGTGTCTGACGATCGAAGGCTTGCCGTGGACGACGTCGGGCGCGTGGCCGACGGGAGCGCCGTTGGCCGCACAGAGCGCCTGGTGGCCGAGACAGACGCCCAGCGTGGGGTAGGAGAGGTCGCGGAAGATCGGGATCGAGACGCCCGCGTCCTCGGGCGTCCCGGGGCCCGGGGAGACGACGATGCCGTCGGGATCCAACTCCCGGATGCCGTCGACGTCGATGGCGTCGTTGCGCCGGACGATGACGTCGCCGCCGTCGGGCGCACCGACGGCCGCGCCGACGTACTGGACGAGGTTGTACGCGAACGAGTCGTAGTTGTCGACGACCAGTATCCGCGGACCGGCCGTCGCGGTCGTCGCGGAGGAAGACGCCATCAGTCGGCCACCCCCGGGTCCTCGACGGCGAAGTCCGTTCGTTCACCGAGCGCCTCGTCCAGCGCCGTGACGAGCGCGCGCCCCTTGTCGAGCGTCTCGGCGTACTCGCGTTCGGGGACGGAGTCGTGGACGATGCCCGCACCCACTCTGAGGAAGTACTCGGCGCGGTGGCGCACGAGCGTCCGGATGACGATGTTGAGCGTGGCGCGGCCGTCGAAGCCGAAGACGCCGATCGACCCCGTGTAGGGGCCCCGCCGGGTGGCCTCCATCTCGTCGATGATCTCCATCGTCCGGGGTTTGGGCGCGCCCGTGATGGTGCCGCCGGGGAAGACCGCGGCGACGGCGTCGGCGAGGCCGAACTCGGGGCGAAGCTGGCCCTCGACGAGCGAGACGAGGTGCATCACCTCGGAGTAGCGGTCGACGCGGCGGTACTCCGAGACGTCGACCGTCCCGTACTGGCTCACCTTCCCGAGGTCGTTCCGCTCGAGGTCGACGAGCATGGCGTGTTCGGCACGTTCCTTCTCGTCGCTCAGGAGTTCGTCTTCGAGTTCGCGGTCCTCTTCGGGGGTGGCACCGCGCGGTCGGGTGCCCGCGATGGGTTCTGTGAGGAGGCGGTCGCTCCCCTCGTCGACATCGAGGAGGAGTTCGGGGGAGGCGCTCACCAGGTCGACGCCGGGGAACTCCACCAGCGCCGAGTACGGGGCGGGGTTCACCCGCCGGAGGGCGGCGAACGCCTCGACCGGGTGGACGGCCGCGGGCGCGCGCAAGCGCTGTGAGATGTTCGCCTGGAACGTGTCGCCGTCACGGATGTACTCCTTCACGCGACGGACCCGTTCGGCGAACTCTGCGGAGGAACAGTCGCTCTCGAAGGTGGCGTCGTCCGTCCGGACGGGTGGCGCGCCGACCGCGGGGTCCCCGGTCGTCGCGGCCGCAGCGAGCGCGAGTGCGCGTTCTCTCCCGCGTTCGTACGCCGCGGCGGGGTCGTCGCCGACGCGAGGACAGGCGGTCACGCGGAGCGTGGTGTCGCCGTCACGGGGTTCTTCCCACGCCGCCACGCGGTCGAAGACGCCCAGTTGCAGCCGCGGGAGGCCACGGTCGTCGACGGTGGTCTCGGGGAGGCGTTCGAGTTCCCGCGCCACGTCGTACGAGAGCCATCCGAACGCGCCACACGGGTAGGGGACGTCACAGTCGCCACGGACGAGCCGTTCCCCCTCGAGGAGCCCCGCGAGTTCCGCGAGCGACGGCGAGGGGTCGACGTCGTCGACCGGGTGGAGCGTCGGACCGACCTGGAGCCGACTGATCGGGTCGACCGCGAAGTAGCCCCAGCCGGACTGCCCGCCGGTCGTCTCCAGGTAGACGCCGTCGGAGCCGTGACGGCGTCCGTGTCCTGTCCCCGCCGCGTCGGTGGCGGGGTCGTGGCTGTCGTCGCCGCGGGCGCGCCGGTAGGCGAGGAACGGGTCGTCGACCGTGACCCGGACCTCGACCGGCACGCGCGCCGCGGGCTCGACACGGCGAGCGGTGTCGAGGAAGTTCGATTCGGTCGTGACGACGCGTGGTGAGTCCATCTGTGTGGCTCCTTCGGAGACCAGCGAGTCCGCTGTCTCGTTGTCCGGGTTTGTGTCGAGGACGATTAAAGCGTTTCGTGGACGATCGCCCGCGACATCGCGCGACTGCGACGGGGTTCCGTCGGCCACCGAATCGGCGGACGTATATAAATACAGCCATCATTACACACACAGGTTGATGCCGATGTTGAACCGATACGTCCACGATCACGGGCCATGACAGTCGGTAGCGCGCTCCGGGAGTTGGGACGGTTCCTCGAGGAGTTCGAGCAGCGGGCGGCGGTGACCACCGTCGACCTCGTCGACGCGGCCGACTCGAGTGGCGTGGACGGACTGACCGTCGAGGTCGAACTGACGGTCGCGACGTCGTCGGACGGGCCGGGCAGCAGGGCGGAGCTGCTGTCGCTCGTCTCGACGACCGTCGGCGACGACGGGCGGCTCCGCCTCGGGTTCGAGACGGCCGAACCGCTCGTCCCGACGACGGACCACGACGTCACGGTGGAGCCCGCGGGGGCGACGGTCGGCGACGAGACGATGGTCGTACGGCTCGCCGTCTCGGTCCCGACGAGCGACGACCCCACGAGCGAAGGGACCGGCGACCGGGGCGAGCGAACGTCCGGAAACGCGACGGAGGAGAGCGGCGCGGCTGCCGACGGCGAGAGCGGGTCGCCCAGCGCCGATCGTGGCCCCGACCCCCACTCCGACTCCGACTCGGGGTCCGACACCGACACTGACCCCGAGTCCAACTCCGAAGCCGAGCGCACGGTCCCGCCGTTCAGAGACCCCGACCTCCTCGCGTCGGTGTACGAGTCGTGCGAGACGTTCGCCGAGATGGCCGACCGCATCGACATGGACGTGACCGCGGAGACGGTCAGGCGGTACATGATCGACTACGACATCCACCAGCCGAACACCTACGCCACCGCTTCGACCCGCGCCGACGAGACGGCGACGTCGGACGCCGAGGGCGAGACGGCGACGCCGGAGACGGCAGAGGAAGTGCAACGGGAAGCGGAGACGGCGGGGTGGACGGAGCCAACAGAGCGAACGGGGTCGAGAGAGCAGTCGAAGGCGGCGGAGCGGGCGAAGTCGACGACGAGGGACGAGGCGGACGCGGACGAGTCGGAGACACCGGTCGTGCTCGCGGACGGGATCGGGCTCCCGAACGACGTCGCCGTCGAGACGCTCGTCGAGGCCGTCAAACGGTCGAACACAATCTACGACGTCGAGCGTCACGTCGGCGTCGACCGGGAGGAGGCAGTGACGTTGCTCCGCGAACTCGGCCTGCTCGACCTCGTCGTCGGCCGTCTCGCCACGGAGGCACAGCGAGACATCAGCCGCGAGGTGGTCGTCGACCGTCTCCGCGAGGCATCGGCCACGCGGTCGTAGCGAAGGGGACGCGATCGGCAGTGGCCCGGACGCGACGCGAGAGAGACCACGGACGACGTGTGCGACGCCTCTCGCGTCGATCGGAGCCGGAATCGGAATCGGAATCCGGATCGCGAGCGGCAGAGCGGCAGGTCAGCGGTGTGGCGGTCGCGTCGTGTCGCGTTCGGCGACCGTCGCGAGGAGGTCGGCGAGTGCCGTCGCCGCGAGATCGAGCAGCTCCTCGCCCCACTCTTTCGTGGCCGCCGTCGGATCGCCGACGGTGCCGTTGTCGGTGAACTCCGCGGAGTCGAACGCGAGGTTGACGCGCCCGGACCACTCGCCCCAGCCGTCGCTGCCGCCGTCGCGGGCCGCCTCCAGGCGCTCGGGATCGAGGAGGTCGGGGTGGGTCGCGAGGAGGAGCGACGTCTCCAGCGGGCCACCGTGGCCCATCTCCGAGGTGTGTTCGCCGACCGCGTCGAACCAGGTGAACGGGACGGCGTAGGCGTCGTCGTGCCGCGTGATCGTCCCCGAGACCTCGCGGAGCGCGTCGACGTTGCCGCCGTGACCGTTCACGAGCACGACCCGGTCGAAGCCGTGGTGGGCCAGGCTGTTCACCACGTCGCGGACGTACGCGCGGAAGGTCTCCTCCGATACCCAGAGCGTGCCGGTGAACTGTCGGTGTTCCTCGGCGACGCCGACGGGTACCGCAGGGGCGACGACGACCGGGCGGTCACACCGCTCGACGCCCGCCTCGCTCACGGCGCGGGCGGTGAGCGTGTCGGTCCCCAGCGGTCCGTGCGGGCCGTGCTGTTCGGTGCTCCCCACGGGAACCACGGCGAGGTCGGTGTCCGCGGCGTCGACGTCCGTCCAGGAGAGATCTGCCAGTCGCATACACGTCGTTCGAGACGGGACGAGTATAGGTGGTGGGGAACCGGTCACGGGTGTACAGGTGGTGGGGACCCGGTCCCGAGTGTGATCCCGGCTCGTGTCTCCCCTCGCCGGGCGTCGGTCGCCGTGTCGGCGGATCAGAGCCGGTTGCGACCAGTCACCGAACCCTTAAACTCGTGCCGCGCCGCGATAGGGTATGGACTCGCTCGCGAACGAACGGACCGGCGGATCGGCTGATCGACACGCCCCCCGTCGTCGACCGACATGACGCTGATCGCCGTCGTCGAGATCGAACACCAGGACCTCGCGCTGGGCCAGACGATCAGGAACGTCCCCGAGGCGTCCATCCAGGTCGTCCCGCACAGCGGCACCGACCCCGACACGGGGATGTTCTTCTTCATGGTCGAACACGAAGACGACGACTTCGACACGGTCGAAGCGCAGTTCGACCACGACCCGACCGTCGAGGAGTGGACGCGGATCGCGGACGACGAGCGGACCCGGATCTACCGGCTCCAGCACACCCCAGGAACGAAGCTGTTGACGCCGGAAGCCACCAAGGTCGGCGGGTTCACTCTCGAGGCCAAGAGCACGAGCCACGGCTGGCGGACCCGACTCCAGTTGCCCGATCGTGAGGCGATCTCGCGGCTGTGGGACTACTGCCGGGAGGAGGGGATCTCCTTCGAGCTGGTACAGATGTACCAGCAGGAGGGGATCTCTCTCGACGGCAAACCCCTGACCGAGCCACAGCGCACGACGCTGTTGGCGGCGTACGAGCGGGGCTACTTCGACGAACCGCGCGGAACCTCACACAAGGAGATCGCCGAACTCCTCGGTATCTCCCCGACGGCGGTCGGCGGGCGCATCAGGCGTGGGACCGCCCGACTCATCGAGATGGTACTCACGGACGACATCGAAGAGCAGTGAGCGACGGCCAGTCGGCGTCGGCGGGGCTCCGGCCGAGGTCGAGCCGGATCAGTCGTCGGCCCCGTGGTCGTCGACGAGGGCTGCGAGTCCCTCGCGGAGCGAGACGGTCGGCTCGTACCCGAGACGATCGCGCGCCCGAGAGACGTCCGCACAGCTCTCGTCGATGTCACCCGGCCGTGGCTCCGTGTGGACGATGTCGGAGTCCGACCCGGTCACGTCACGGATCAGTTCGGCCAGTTCGCGGATGGTGATCGACTCGCCGCGGCCGACGTTGTACGCCTCGCCGACCGCGTCGGTCGTCGCCGCGCGGAGGTTGGCCTGGACGACGTCGTCGACGTGGACGAAGTCGCGGGTCTGTGTCCCGTCGCCGTCGACCGTGATGTCGACGCCGCGGGTCGCCTGGTCGACGAAGACGGCGATGACGCCCGCGTAGGGGCCGCCGACGTTCCGCGGACCGAACACGTTGAAGTAGCGGAGCGGGACCGTCTCGACCCCGTAGAGGTCGTGGTACTGGACGGCGTACCGGTCGAGGGTCAGTTTCTGCAGGCCGTACGGGGAGGTCGGCCCCACGGGATCGGTCTCGGCGATCGGCACCCGCTCGGGATGGCCATAGATCGCGGCGCTGGAGGCCAGCACGACCCGCGCGCCCTCCCGGCGGGCGGCTTCGAGCACCGCGAGGCCGCCGGTCGCGTTGACGTCGTGCGAGCGGACGGGGTCCTCGACGGATGCGGTGACGCTGACGACGGCCGCCTCGTGGAAGACGACGTCGACGCCCTCCATCGCCGCTGCGAGGGTCTCGTCGTCGCGGACGTCGCCCTCGATCAGTTCGGCGTCGTCGGGGAGGTGGTCCCGCGACCCCGACGAGAGGTCGTCGAGGACCCGAACCGCGTTCGAGTCGACGAGCGTGTCGGCGATGTGACTCCCGATGAAGCCGGCACCGCCCGTCACGAGACAGTGCGAACCCGAGAGTGTCTCCATGGCTGCCCGGTGGCCACCGTCGCTGAAAAAGGTAGAGGACGACTGTCGGCGGAGACGGTGGCCGGAGCCTCAGCCGTCCGCGCCGGGGAGGTCGGAGACGTCGCCCGAACGGAGGATGTACTCGACCGCGATGCCCGTCAGCGTCGAGTCGGCGGCCTCCGCGTACGCCCGCGCGGGATCGAAGTACGCCTCGGCCACCTCGACGATCGACTCGAACGCCGCCCGTTCGGAGTCGGCGAGCAGGTACTCGGCCGTGACGGGAGTGAGCTGCCCGTCGGCGACGTCGTCGTGGTAGTCGTCGACGTCGTCGAGCCACACCTGTGCGCCGATGATCGCGAAGACGATCGACCGCTCGAACGCCGGTTCGATCTCGAAGCCCGCTCCGCGGTACATCTCGAGCATGCCGTGGTAGATGACGCCGACCCGGTCGTACTGGGTGGTGAGGTAGGGGAGGTCGAGTTCGTCGTCGGTGAACGGGTGGCCGTCGTCGGCCATCTGGCGATACTTGTACTCGCCCTCGATGGCGTCGCGGGCCGCTTCGGGCGAGCGGTCGGCCACGTCGCTCTCGGCGGCGTCCGTCTCGTCGGCTACCGGCGCGTCGTCGGCAGCCGCCGCCATCAGCCCGCGGAAGCGGTCGTCCTCCGCTTGGTGGGCTTCGCTCACCTCGACCGCGTGGTCGTACGCCGCCCGAACGGCGTCGGGATGGTCGTCGAAGCCGGCCTCGACCCGTGACTGGAGACGCGACTGCGCCACCCGTGCGACGCGGCGCGGGGCCAGTTCCGTCGACGTGGCGCGTGCGTCGGCGTCGACGTCGACGACGAAGTCCTCGAACTCGTCGTCGTTGATCGCGTCGCGCATGTCGCCGTCGAGGAGCGCCCAGACGACGAACGCCGTCATCTCGCGCGCCCGGCTCGCCTCGGCCGCCAGCTCGCGGTTCGCGCGCTGTCGGTGAGCCGTCTCGTCGCGCCGACCCCCGACCCCCGGGAACGTGCCGAGGACGCCGTCGCGCCCCGCGAGTTCGTCGGCGACCGGGTCGTAGCCACCCGTCGCCCGGGAGCGGTACCGGCGGAAGAGGTAGCCGAGCGTGAGTTCGGCCGGGAGCGTCAGCTTCGTCTCGTACGCGAAGCTGACGGCGTCGGCGGGGAGGTCGAACTCCCGTGCGAGTTCGGTCTCGACGGCCTCGTACAGCTCCGCGAGCACCTCGTCCATCACGTCGTCGACCTGTGACTTGAGCGCGAGCGCGCGGTAGTCGAACGTGCCCGTCTCGGCGTAGTAGCCCAGGACCGCGCGCTGGGCGTCCGGGAGCCACCGCCGGTCGGCGGCCCACCGTGCGAGACGCGAGACGACGCCGACGTCTGTCATCGCTCGCCCCCCGGTCGGACGCGACGGAACCCGGCTGGTGTCATACGAGCGGTTCCCCGCGGGACCGGCTTGAAAGTTGCCATGGCCACCGAGCCGTCACCGGATCGTCGGCCGTCCACGCGCCGCCACCACTCCGCGTCGATCTCGAGGCCGACGCCCGACACCGAGTGCGTTTTGACGCGTCACCGCGGACGTCCTCGTGTGAACACGCGTGACAGCGAGCGACAGGACGCGGCGTGAGCGGCTCGGGGTGGGGGTGGGACGCCTCGCGGCGCTGGGACGCGTCGTCGGGCGCGCCCTCCCCGTCGACACCAACCCGGTCCCACGGGCGTGGACACACCTCACGAAGATCGATCCGGAGGACGAGAAACGGCTGCCGCTGCTGTATCCGGCGTACCTCCGGCATACGGACGCAGTCGCCGTCGGCGGCTCGTCGGCGGTCACGCAGGCGAACACGGAGGCGACGTTCGCGCTGCTGTCGGTCGTCGACCGGCCGACCTTCCACGAGCCGAGCGACCCGGCGCACGTCACCGACCGGACGCGGGAAGTAGCCGCGTTCATCGCCGTGCCGCAGGTGCTCAACGGGAGCACGGACGCCATCGTGGGTGAGCTCGGCGCGGGCATCCAGCGCGTCCGCGACGAACTCGCCCCGGCGATGGTCGACTCGCGGCTCCCACGGTGGACGCCCGCCGTCGTCCGCGACGCGCTCGCCGACGCCGCGACCTCGTGGCTCCTCGAGACCGCCGTGTTCGAGGCGTACCTCGTCCAGAACCCCGACAGCGCCGCGGCGCGCGAGGCCGGCGTCACCGCCGAAGACGTACTCTCGCCCGCGGAGGCGGCGCGACGAGCGACCGTCGCCGACCGCTACCTGTCGAGTCCCGTGATCTACGTCGAGTACTCGGGGCGGTTCGGCGGACGAGACGCCGAACGGCTCCTCCGTGCGGTCCGACCGGCCGTCTCGCGCTCGCGGGTGTGGTACGGCGGGGGTCTGACGTCGCGGACGGACGTCGAGCGGGTGTTCGACGCCGGTGCGGACGCCGTCGTCGTCGGCGACGTCTTCCACGAGATCGCCCGCGAGGAGGCGTCGCTCTTCGCGCGTGCTCGGCCCGTCTTCAGCGGAACCGCGTCCAGAGAACGCGTCGACGAGTGGGTCGAAGCGGAGGTCCGGGTCGCGGAGACGGCCGCCGCGTCGTACCTCTCGACGATCCCCGACGTCGGCGATCCGACGGCGACGGCACGCCGCGTGCTCGTCGACACGCTGACCGTCTGGCTCCACCTCCGGTCGAGTACCGACGCGTCCGCCGAACGAGCGGCGACCGCCGCAGTCGACTGCGCGTGCACCGCCGGGGTGCGGTTCGCGAGGGGACACGACGAGGTGGGCGACGGCGCGGAGCGTCGCTGGGGACGGGCGGCGGTCGGAGCGGTCAGAGGGGAGCCGTGGGCGAACCCACTCGCCGCCCACCTGAGCCCTGCGACGCCCGCGGCTGCCGGGGAGGGACGGAGTGACCCCGGCGGCGACACCGCAGGCGTCGGGGACGACCGAGGCGGCCAACGAGAAGACGGCATCGGTCAGTGAGACGGGTACGTAGCCGCGACGACGACCCGGCGAGGCTCACCACGACCCGATCGGTACGGGGCCCATAACCAAGAGTCACCAGCCCCACGTACGGACGGAGTAAACGAGCACTATGAACACGCCCACCTGCAGCCGCTGTGGCTGCCCACTGACCCGCGAGCACACCGGGATGCTGTCGATGTCGGTGACGACACTCTGTGCAGACTGCGACCGGAGCGCCTGAAGCGAGGATCGAACACGGTTTTACGACCACGCACCGCCCGGGAGCCACGCCGCCGGTGCGACCGTCACGGCATCGGAGCTACGATCCGTACGACGAGCCGTCGACAGCGAGTCCTAAATCACTGATTAACCGCTAGACTGCACCGACCGAGCGGCGTCGTCACGCCGCGGGATTAGGCATCTATTATATAACAGCCGCCCGTGTAGAGAACAACCACTGGTCGATGACGAACACCGAGCCGAGCCCCGACGACGAGCAGCCGCGTGTCCTCCACGTCACCACCGACGAGGCGGTCAGAGAGCGCGTCGTACGACAGTTCGCCGCCGAACAGCCGTCACTGGACGTCGTTCCGGTCACGACGGACACAGCGGCGGACCACCTCGGCGACGTCGACTGCGTGCTCTCCGACCACGCGCTCCCCGAAACGGACGGGCTGGCGTTGCTCAGAGCGGTTCGCACCACACATCCGGAGCTCCCGTTCGTGCTCTACACGGCCGCCGGGAGCGAGACCGTGGCGAGCGAGGCGATTTCCGCGGGCGTGACGGACTACGTCCAGCAGTCGGACGACCGCGAGCACGTCGCGCTGCTCGCCCGGCGCGTGTGGAACCTGGCGACCAGGTACCGCACGACCCGGACGGTCGACGCCCAGGAGCGGCGCTTCCGAAAGCTCGTCGAACAGTCGTCGGACGTGGTCTCGATCGTCGACGCGAACGGCGTGTTCCAGTACGTCTCGCCCGCGTCCCGTCACGTCTTCGGCTACGATCCCGAGGAGCTCGTCGGCGAGGTCGGCTTCCAGTATCTGCATCCCGACGACGTCGAGTACGTGGCGGAGACGCTCGCCCGGGCGATCGCCGACCCGACCGCCCGGCCCGTCATCACCTTCCGATTCGACCATCCGGAGAAGGGATGGATCGTCCTCGAGAACACCGGCCGCAACCTCATCGCCGACCCCGACATCGCGGGGTTCGTCATCAACTCCCACGACGTGACGGGACGCGTCGAGCGCGCGACGCAACTCGAACGCCAGCGCGACCGACTCGCGGAGTTCGCCAGCGTCGTCTCACACGACCTGCGCAACCCGCTGACGGTCGCCAGCGGCAATCTCTCGCTGATCGAGGCGACGGAGGACGTCTCTCACGCCGTCGACGTGCGGCTCGCGCTCGAGCGGATGGAGGCGATCATCGACGACCTCCTGACGCTCGCCCGCGAGGGGGAGGACCTGACCGACCTCTCGGCCGTCCCGCTGGCGCAGGTCGCCGAAGCCGCCTGGCAGTCGGTCGACACGAAAGCGGCCCGGCTCGTGGTCGAGACCGACACGGTCGTCATGGCCGACGCCGGGCGGCTCCGCCAGCTCCTCGAGAACCTCTTCTCGAACGCCATCACCCATGCCGGGCCAACGGCGCTCGTCCACGTCGTCGACGTACTGGACGGATGTGGGTTCGCGGTCAGCGACGACGGGCCCGGAATCGACGACGGCCTCGACGGGATCTTCGACTACGGCGTCTCCTCGTCGCCGACCCGGACGGGGTTCGGCCTCGCCATCGTCCGCCGCGTCGCGGACGCCCACGGCTGGACGATCACCGTGACGCGCGGGGCAGACGGTGGCGCCCGGTTCGAGTTTCGCGACATCGAACGACCCGGAGACGCCAGCGAACCGACGTCGAACGACTCCGACCCCGGGGAGAACGCGGTCGTGGCCGACGACGCCGTGACCACCGACTGAGTACCGCAGCCGTGAGTCGCCGGCATCGCTCTCGCCGGATCGACCGGCCTCGTTAGAACTCGGTTCCCGTTTTGAAGACGAGTCCGGGGTCGATGCGACTGGCACGGGTAAGTGTAGATCGGTGGTGTCCGGGGCGTGACCGAGCGCCGCACTGACGATCGTCACCGCGGTGTGTGCCGATCGTCGCGGTGAGGAACCGGAACAACGACGAGATATTCGAGGGAATCGTCCGTGACGTGTCCAGGGTGACGAGCGACGGGGCGAGACACTGATACGAGACGGTGAGCCAGGTACACCGGCACGAGGAGACACGCCGATCCGTGTGCCCGTGCACGACCCGAGACGGCGACCGCGTGCCCCCGACACCGCCGAAGAGGTACTCTCGAAACGAGAGACTACTTCCGGCGAATCCGGCAGGTCTGAACGTACCGACCCGGGCGTCACGACGCCAGTGCGTCCGATGCGTTACACGAATAACGATGTAACGTCCTGCGTCTGCGAACCGGCCTCAGATGTCGGTGACGCGCCGGTAGTCGTCGTCGAGCGCCTGGGCGTCCTCGGGGAGGAGTGCGACGACGAGGTTGTCGGCGAACGACGCGAAGTAGTCGATGAGTGCGGCGATCCGGTTCGAGTCGATCGCCTCCAGCGAGTCGACGAGTAAGAACGGACACGTCTCGTACACCTCGTGGACCAGATAGCCCGCCAGCGCGAACACGAGCCCCGTTACCTCCCGTTCGCTCTCGGAGAGGTGGTCGACGGTGTCCTCGTACGCAGAGCCCTCGTCGGTCGTTCGGACGATGTGGAGGTCGAAGACGGTCTTTTCCACCCGACGCCGCCCCTCGCGGACCGTGGTCTCCGTGCGCTCGATCCAGATGCGGTCGATGTTCTCGTACTCGAGGAGCGAGAGCACCTCGTCCATGTGTTCGTTGAACTCCTCGACGGCCTCGCGCTCGATGCGGTCGATGCGGGTCCGCAGTTCGGCGAGTTCCTCCGTCACGGCTTCCCGGTCGTCTTCGATCTCGTCGCGTTCGGCGAGGCTGCGCTCGATCTCCTCGATCTCGGCTTCGACCTCGCGTTTCTCGTCCCGCAGCCGGTCGAGTTCGAACTCGCGGCGGTTCACCTCCTTGTGGTGGTCGAGCACCTCGCTGTACGTCTCGTCCTCCAGCGACTCGACCTCCGCTTCGAGGTCGGTGACGCGCTCTTGGAGTTCGTCCCGGCGTTCCTGGAGTCGTTCGACCTTCTCCTCGCGGCGTTCGATCTCGTCCGTGACGCTCTGCAGCCGCCGTTCGAGCTGGTCGTGCTCCCGGACGGCGGACTGGATCTCGTCGCGTCGGGACTGTTCCGCCGAGATGTCCTGTTTCAGCGACCGCCGCTCCGACATCTTCTCCTGTCGGAGGTCGCGGAGTCGGTCGAGCGTCGTCTCGATCTGTTCGCGCTCGACGTCCGTCCCGCAGGTCCAGCAGACCACCGAGGTGTCGGCGAGCAGGCCATCGGTGACGGAGCCGTCGTCGTCGCGGAGCGCGTGGGCGATCTCCTCGTTGGTCCCCTCCAGCATCTCCTCGTTGAACTGGATGACGCTCTGGAGCTGTTTGACCGTCGAGTCGAGCTGCTGGCGGCGCTCTCGGAGCCGGTCGAGCTCCGCCTCGATCGCCGTGACGTCGCTGGAGTCGGTCCCCTCTGCCGCCTCGAGCTCCGACTCGAGGTCGTCGCGGTCGGCCCGAAGGGAGTCGAGACTCTCGCGCTCGGTCTCGATGTCGTAGCGGACCGACTCGAGGTCGTCGCGTGTGTCCCCGAGCGCTTCGAGCTTCTCGTCGAGGGCGTTCTTCTCCTCGCGTGACCGCTGGACACTCGTGTCCGCCGTCTCGAGTTCCTCGCGCGCAGCCGCGAGTTCGGCCTCTGCCTCCTCGATCCGCGTCTCGAGTTTCGTCCGTCGCTCCTCCAGCTGGGGGAGCGAGTCGGCGAGCGTATCGAGCTGGTCGAGCTCGTCGTCCAGGTCGCGTTTCTCTCGCTCGAGCCGATCGATCTCGGCGTTGATCGCCGTGGTGTCGACCGGCCGCATGATGAGTTCGCGGAGGTCGTCGCCCCGGGCGACCGCCCGGCGCGCCTCGTTCGATTCCAGGAGGAACGCGAACAGGTCGGCGAGTTCGGGATCGTCGAGGAACGGGTCGCCACCGGTCTGTACCGTCGTCCCCGTCCGCGTGAGCGTCCGGCTGTACGTCTCGTTGTCGATGGTGAGGTCGACGCGGCCGGCGTCGGCGTCACCCTTCAGCGAGACGTGCTCGCTTCCGAGTGCGGCCATCAGGGCCTGGAGGAACGAGGTTCGATTCGTCGCGTTCCTGCCCGCGAGGACCGAGACGCCCGGCCGAAGCGTGACCTCGGATTCGGAGATCCCACCGACGTTCTCGACGCGGACGTCGATGGCGAGGTCTGTATCCGGCGTCTGTGCTGAGGTCATCGAATGATCATTGCCCGCGCCATACATAAGCGTTCATGACCATAACGAGAGTTATGTCGTCCTCCTGCACGGGTTCCGCCCGGACGTCGGTGAGCGCGACAGTTCGACGCCGGTGAGCGCGACGCTCACGCCGTGTCGGACTCGCAGTCGCAGCCACCGCGCTCGATGAGTTCGACCGCCTCGTACTGCGAGCCACAGTCGCTGCAGTACACCTGGACGTCGGTCAACACCTCGAAGTCGCCGACCGTGACGTCGCCTGCGTTCGACAGTCGGGTGAGCCCGCTCTCCGTCACGACGGAGATGCGGCCCTGGAGCCGACGAATGGTCTGTGTTTCCTTCTCGATCCGAGACACCTCCTCGGTCTCGAGTTCGGCACCGCGGTGTTCGCGGAGGTAGGTGTGGATCGCCTGGTGGGAGACGAAGTCGGATTCGACGCTGTCGAGGTCGACACCGCCGCGCTCGAGCTGGCGGCGGACCTCGGTCCGCATCCCGGGGCTGACGTCGTCGCCCCGGAGGAGTCGGTACGTGTTCTCCACCTCGCCGTCGAGCGGGCTCGCTCCCGCCTCGTCGAGGGCGGTCCGGAGGACGGCCCGGTTGAACCGATCGGCGAGACTCCGCAGGCTCTCGCGGTCGCCCGTCGCCCCCGTCCACCGGCGTTCCAACTCGTCGCCCAGTCCCTCGAGACCGTAGGCCTCGAGGACACGTTCGACCTTCCCGCGTGGCCCCGGTGCGGTCTCCGTGTCGTCTGCATCGCTCATACCCGTCATACAACCCCCCGATACTCTTGGGTGTACCGACTCGCCCAAGGTGGGCGCCGCGACCCATTCGAGATGTCCCGCACGACCCGTCCACGGACCGACGGATCGGTGGTGAGCTGCGGACATATGTCCTTAGATTTAAGAGGGCGCGCGACGCCGTGTCCGTATGGGTAAACTGGAGAACGTCGATCCGTCGATGCTCCGAGCGGCGCTCGCCGACGCGACCGACGCGAAGGCGACGAAGCGCCTCATGGTGGCGCTGGACTACCTCGATGGGGCTCCGGTGGACGAACTGAGCGATCGGTACGGGATCCCCCGGTCGACGGTCTACTACTGGCTCTCGCGCTTCGAGGAGCGCCCGCTCGAGGAGGCGATCACCGACGAAGACCGGCCCGGACGGCCGCGAGAACTGGACCGGTCGGTGCTCCGGGACGTCGTGGAGGCGGGACCGACACCGTACGGAATCGACCGCGAGGAGTGGACACCACCCACGCTCAGGGACGTCCTCGACCGCGAGTTCGACGTCTCGTACTCCGAGGGGCACGTCCGTCGACTCCTCGGAGAACTCTCCGAGTGAGTCGTCGGAGCGAGTACAAAAACAACTGTCTGCCACACCGTGGCCGTGGACCGGCACGGACGTCACCCGGGCCGATCGCGTCGAACCCGACTGCCGGACACCGTCTGCCGTCTCAGGGGTGGAGACACCGTGGACTCGACACCGGATTCGAGCGTCGCCGAGTCACGGCACACGATACGTTTTATCCCTGGAGAGTAGTGGCAAGAACATGACAGCAGGGACGTTCGGTCACCTCGGTCCCGAGACGCTCGCACTGTTCACGGATCGGTACGAGCTCTCGATGATGCAGGGGTACGTAAACCAGGGACACACGCCCGACGCGACGTTCAGCCTCTTCTTTCGGTCCCTCCCGGACGACCGAGGCTACCTCGTCGCGGCGGGGCTCGAACAGGTCGTCGCGGCCGTCGAGGAACTCTCGTTCGGTGACCGCGCGCTCGCGTACCTCGAGCGGACGGGCTTCGACGACGACTTCCTCGACTACCTGGCGGGGTTCGAGTTCGGCGGCGAGATCAGAGCCGTGCCCGAGGGGACGGTCGTCTTCCCGGACGAGCCCATCGTCGAGGTGACGGGGTCGCTCGTCGAGGCGCAACTCCTCGAGACGCTCGTGCTCAACCAGGTGGGGTTCCAGAGCCTGGTGGCGACGAAGGCCGCGCGCATGCGCGACGTCGTCGAGCGGTACGGCGACGAGCAGACGCTGGTCGACTTCGGTTCGCGCCGGGCCCACGGTGTCGACGCCGGGCTGAAGGCCGCCCGCGCGGCGTACGTCGGCGGCTTCGACGGCACCTCGAACGTCGCGGCGGGCGAGGCGTTCGGGATCCCCACGTACGGGACGATGGCGCACTCGTGGGTACAGAGCTTCCCGACCGAGCGCGAGGCGTTCGAGACGTTCCTCGCCGAGTACGGCGACGACAGCACGCTCCTCATAGACACGTACGACACGGTCGGCGGGGCCGAACTCGCGAAGGAGGTGGCGGCCGACATGGGCGTCGATCTCCGGGGAGTCAGACTCGACTCGGGCGACCTGGTCGCACTGTCGAAGGCGGTCGACGAGATCCTCCCCGACGTCGATCAGTTCATCTCCAGCGGGATGGACGAGTACGCCATCAGGGAGTTCCTCACGAGCGGCGGCGTCGGCGCGGGCTTCGGCCCGGGCACCGCACTCACCACCAGCGAGGACGCGCCGGCGCTCGACATCGTCTACAAGCTGGTCGCCGTCGAACGCGACGGGGAGATGCGACCGAGCATGAAGCTCTCGTCGGGGAAAGTAACGTACCCCGGTGGGAAGCGCGTCGGGCGCGTCGAACAGGGAGGGACTTTCGTCCGCGACGTGCTCGGTCGGCGCGACGAGGAGGTCGACGGCCGCGACATCCTCGAGACGGTCGTCGTGGACGGCGACGTCGTCTCCGACCGCCCGTCGCTCGACGCGATCCGGGCGGTCACCCGACGCAACGTGCGGGCGCTCCCCGACGGCGTCCGCGCGATCGATGATCCGGAGAGGTACGAGGTGTCGGTCAGCGACGCACTCGCGGCCGAGACCGACGCGCTCCGCGAACGGCTCGAGTCGCGGGCGATCTGACTCTGTCCCCCGGACGTCGTCCGACTGTCGCGCGGCCGTGGCGGACCCGACGAGCGATCCAGGTCCGTGCGTCTCCCGGTAGTAACAAATATGAATCTTCACGAGAAACCGAACGTATGGCGCGGTCCGAAGACGGGGTGTGGCGAACGCTCGCCCGCATCTACGTCTCCGTCTTCGCCTGTGGGCTCTTCGTCCCGACGACCGCGGCGGTGCCGGTGCTCTTCGGCGTCGACTCCCTCTTCGTGACGCTCGTCTTCGGAGGCGTCGGTGTCGGCGTCGCCGCCGGCGCGACGTTCTTCGCCGGCGCACGACTGGATACCGCGGTCGACTCCCTCTCGCTGTCGGACGATCTCGACGATTCTGATCCGCCGATACCCGCCGGATCGAGCGGAGAGTGAACGGTCGGGAGACGAGAGGCGACCGTCGGGACGGTCGAATGGAAGTACGTAAGTGACTCGTGGGTGAAGTGACGCGCATGTCGGGCGCCGTCGCGGAACTCGCGCAGGTGGTGTTCACGAGGCGGAACGCGCTGACTGTCGCCGTGATGGCCGCCCTCGCGGTCGTCGGCATGGCGCTCCCGGACGGGACGCTCAGCTACGCGGCGTACCTCGCGCTGTTCTCCGTGTGGATGATCGGCTTCGTGCTGACCGTCGTCGACCTCCTCCGCTTACGATCCCGGTAAGCTCATCGACGTCCCCGGATTCGATCCCGATCGTGACCGGACGCCGTCGAGTCCACAGACACGACCCGGACGCGGGTGAGAGCCGGACTCGACGCGCCGGGAGCGGAGAGCGGCCTGCGGAGGTTGCGAATGTACTCAGCTGACAAACGGCGGCTACCGGAGAAGGGTGTCGAGGGGGCGGCGTTTCCGTTACGGTCGCCGACGGCGACCGCGAGCTGGCTTTCGAGTGGGGGGAGTCCCCGGTGTCCCGTCGTCTCACAGGCGTCGTGGACGACGACCGGGGCACATCTGTTCCCGTTCGCGCCCGAGACGATCTCCGAAGAACGGTACGACGCGTGGCTCGCGGGCCGGCTCGCCCCACGATGTCATCGTATGTGCACATATAGTTGTATAAACGAGAACTTGAGTATCATAGAGATTATACTAAGATACGGATGAGCGCGTCGATTCGAGAGCCGAGGCGTGTCCCGCCGCTCGCGATCGCGAGCTCATCACGGCGGGTCACGGCTACCGACAGATTCGGCCGCTGGTAGCGGTCTCCGTGGTGATCTACCGCGACGCGACCGAATGGAGCGTATCGGCGAGCCCGTCGACCTCGACGATGCTGGTCGTACCCGTTCGTCGTGTCGTCTGTCCCTCTCGAGACGTGCCAGTACCCGCAGAACCGGCGCCGACGGTCGGTCTTCGTGGGATCCGAGAGCGCGGCGGCGGCGTACCCACGAGCGAGCGATCCCGGACGGATGCCGAAAACCGAATCGTCCGTGTCGGCACGTCGACGTTCGTTATATCAGAAAGTATAAAACGTAAAGAATACAATTATTTTGTAGAATCCGGAGGGTACCGACGTCGTCCCTCACACGCCCCGCTGCTCGACCACGGGAGAGGCGAGCGGTGTCGCCGGACGTGTCCCCTCACACCCAGCCGTCGCTACTGGAGGTGAACACGGTCGTGCCCGGACCGCGGCCGGGGTAGCTGAGGAGCAGGCCCTCGGCCGCTTCGGTGACGACCATCCCGAGCGTGCCGGCGGGATCGAACGCAACGTTCGTCGGATCCCGACCCGGGACGTCGATCCGCTCCTCGATGGTACCGTCGGGGCCGATCACTCGGATCTCGCCGGAGCCGAAGACGGCTACGTACAGTCGTCCATCAGCACCGAACGCCATCCCGTCCGGTCCCACGGGACCGCCGATCTCACACCAGATCTCGCGGTCGGTCCACTCGAAGTGTTCGCTATCCCAGGTTCCTTTCCAGAGCCTGTGACTGACCGTCTCCGCGACGATCAGTTCGTCCCCGTCCGCGTCGAACGCCAGTCCGTTGGGGAAGTACAGTCCCTCACCGATCGTGGTGAGCGTGCCGTCGGGGCGGAGACAACAGACGTAGCCGATCGGCTCGTAGCGAGAGCCACCGGGACACGTGAAGACGAGCGAACCCGACGGTCCGAACACCAGATCGTTCGGCGCACGGAGCGGTTCGCCAGCTCTCGTGCCCACGACCGTCTCCCAGTCGAGTGTCTCGGGATCGAACCGTCTGACCGCGTTCTGGTCACCGTCACAGACGAGGGCTCGTCCCTCCTCGTCGAAGACGATGGCGCTCGGACTCCCGTCCGTCGGATGCTGCCGGAGTCCAGCGGCGGTCCGGTGGACGAGTCGTCCACCGTCTACCTCCGTGCACCAGAGATCTCCCTCGGGGTCGAACGCAGGCCCCTCGCCGAACTCGAGCGTGTCAGTGAGTACGTCTGGCATGTCGTCGTGAACACCGACGTTCCATCCGTGGAGAACCGATTAGTACGTTTCGCAACCGGAGAGCGAACTCCAGCCGGCTCGTCGCGGCAGGTCTGCCCCGTCCACACTGTCCGGGGTCCGTCCAGCGACACGGACTGGGCTGCGCCGCACGGCGAGTCGAGAGAGCCCGTCGGTCACCCAAAGCATTATACATACTTCGAGTATCTACAGACCATGGCTGCCGAAAACCTAGCCCAGGTGCTCCAGTCGGCGGACAACGTCGCGAAGATGTTCCGGAACAACGACCTCTCGTGGCAACCGTACGTCTTCCGCGAGGAGTACACGAACTGGATCGAGGAACAGCGGGCGGTGCGCGAGAGCGTCGCCGTCGTCGACCAGTCGTACCACATGGAGATCCTCCAGATCGAGGGGCCGGACGCGGTCGACCTGCTGGATCACCTCAGTGTGAACAGCTTCGAGAAGATGCGGAACGAGGCACCACCGCAGGCGATCAACTACCTGACCTGTAACCCGGACGGCTACGTGATCGGGGACGTCATCGTCTTCTACACGGGAGAGGACACGTTCACGTCGGTCGGCTCTGAGTGGATCAACAACTGGATCCGCTACAACGGGGAAACCGGCGACTACGACGTGAGTATGGACGTCCCGTACAGCCCGTTCGGCGACGAGGAACCTCCCGAGTTCAGGTTCCAGGTGCAGGGGCCGGACGCGCTCTCCGTCATGGAGGAAGTCGTCGACGGTCCCCTCCCGGAGATCCCGTTCTTCAAGATGGACACCGTCGAGATCGACGGGGTCGAGACGTTCGCGCTCAGCCACGGGATGGCGGCGATGCCGGGGCTCGAGATCTTCGGCCCGCACGAACACCACGACGACGTCCTCGACAAGATCTTCGCGGCGGGCGAGGAGTACGGGATCCGTCAGCTGGGGACGAAAGCCTACAAGACCGGAAAGATCGGCTCCGGCTGGTTCGTCGCGGCCGTGCCGGCGATCTACGAACACGAGGAGTTGAGCGACTACCGCGAGTGGCTGGGTGCCGACAGCATGGAGGCGAACCTGTCGGTCGGCGGGAGCTACGCCTCCGACGACATCACCGACTACTACATGACCCCGATGGAGCAGGGGAAGGGCCACCTGATCGACTTCGACCACGAGTTCGTCGGCAGGGACGCGCTGGCGGAGATGGCCGACGAGCCACACCGCGAACGGGTGACGCTCGTGTGGGACGCCGAGGACGTCGTCGACGTCTACGCGTCGCTCTTCCGCGAGGGCGAGACGAACAAGTACATCAATCTCCCCGACGTGGCCACCCAGTGGTCGGTCTCGCACTACGACGCGGTGTACAAGGACGGCGAGGTGGTCGGACTGTCGAAGTATCCGGGCTACCTCTACTACACGCGGGAGATGCTCTCCCTCGCGACGATCGATCCCGAGTACAGCGAGCCGGGGACCGAGGTGACGTTCGTCTGGGGTGACGAGACGGAGAAGCGGCGCGTCGAGCGGCACGAACCGGTCGAGATCGGCGCGACGGTCGCGCCCGCACCGTACGTCCAGGGCGGTCGTGTGAACGACTAGCCGCCCGGGTCGTGATCGGTTCCTGACGACTTCTCGGTCGTGGTTCCACGCGCGAGTCCGATTGATTCTCTCCGCGTCGTCGAGACGAGTGAGAACTGGTTCCTCGTTGCCCTCGCAGCGGTGTTCCTGACGAGACGAGGAGCTGCTGACGTACCGACTGACCGTTCGCACGCAGCGACCGCCGACTGTTCCGTGCACCCGGTCTCCGTCTCTCGACCCTGATCCGACACGACTGCCCTCGACGCCCGACGCCGAGCTGTCGGAGCGTTCGGTATCACTGAACGCGAGACGGGGGCCACGCGTTCCCGTCCGTTTCGGCAGGCTGGTGACTTACAGCACTATGTCTGTAACGGACCGCTCGAACCTGCAGTTCCACGGGTGAATCTCGGTCGGCGGGCAGTTCGACTGGGCTGAACAGAGACGATCAGGATCGATTTGTGAGACGATTGTCACCGAACGACCGGTCGAATGGGACAATGTGAACACGTGTCACACAATACGTCCTTGTAGTGTGCGTTTCAGTGAACCAGTCTGACATGGCTCTCGCCACTCTCGACCGGCGAATTCCACCGTCTGACACGTCGAACACGCCTGATTCGGGATCGAAATGAAAGACGACTGATAAGTTCGGTCATACGAAACGGGGTGTGGATCGAGGTCGATACCGAGTTACAGCTCCCGGATATTGATCTCGATCTCGTTGGTGGCACCGAGGATGAGGTTCGTCAGGTTCTCGCTCTGGTTCTCTCCGGTCAGACGGTGGGCGGGCCCGCCGATGCTGATCGCGCCCAGGACCTCGTCGTCGCTGCCGACTATCGGCGACGCGATCGCGTGGACGCCCTTCGCGCTCTCCTGTCGGTTGAACGCGACGCCCGACTCCCGGACCGTGGCGAGTTCGGCCGCCAGCGTCTCGCGATCCGTGATCGTGTTCTCCGTCCGTCGTTCGAGCCCGTGTCGATCGACGATCTCGTCGACACGCGCCTCGGGGAGATGTGCGAGGATCGCCTTTCCCGCGGCGAGACAGTGCAGGGGTTTCCGCTGTCCCGGGTACTCACGGGTCTTGATCGACTGGCGGCCCGACGAGCCGTAGATGTAGACGGCCTCGCCGTGTTCCTCGACGAGACACCAGATCTGTTCGCCGGTGGTTTCGGCCAGATCGTCGACCTTCTCTTGGGCGACCTCGAACAGCGCGTGTTCCAGCCGAGCCGCCAGTCCGTAGTCGAGAAAGCGCAGTCCGAGCCGGTAGCCCTCGTCGGTACGGGTGACGAAGTCCTCCCGTTCGAGCGTCACCAGGTGGTTGTAGATCGTGCTCTTCGCCACGTCGAGGTCGGCCGCCAGTTCCGCCAGCGTGATCGTTCCCCGCGCACGGACGAGAGCGAGGATCGAGAACAGCGTCTGATCCGATTTCACCAGCGCGGGTGAATCTTTCGCGTGCATGGCGGGAACGTCGACATGGATCGTTATAATTCGTTCGGTGAGAGTGAACGACCGGGGAGTTCATAACGTACCCCGCCGTCGATCGGATCATGATCGACTACCAGCTGTGCGATCAGGTGGGACAGATCACCCTCGATCGATCGAGCGCACTCAACGCGTTCACCGCCGAGGGGTGGGACGAGCTGATCGACGCGCTCGAACGGGCCGAGAAAGAGGCCCGAGTCGCGGTGATCCGCGGTCGAGGGAACGTCTTCTGCGTCGGCGAGGACATCGAGTGGCTGGCGTCGCTGGATGATCCGGCCGCCATCGCCGAGTTCGCCGAGACCGTGTACGCGGGCTTCCGGGCGATCGAGACCGCGAGGGTGCCCGTCGTGGCCGCGGTCGACGGCCCGGCGTACGGCGTCGGGGTCGACCTCGTGGGCGCGGCTCACCTCGCCGTGGCAACGAGTGAGGCCCGTTTTGCCCTTCCTGAGACCCGGCTGGGTGCGTACCCGGGCTACGGCCTCGAACGCTACCCGTTCCAGTGTACGCGGAAACAGTTCATGGAACTCGCACTCACGGGCGAACCGATCGACGCGACGACGGCTCTCGAGTGGGGGCTGCTCAACCGTGTCGTCGACCCGGATGCGCTCGACGCTGCCGTCGACGACCTGGTCGGGAGCCTCCTGAAATCACCGCGGCGTCCGCTGGCGGTCGTAACCGGACTGAGCGGTCGAACGCTCCCGAACCCGGGCGAACACGAGCGGATGATGGGGCTGTTCACGTCGCTGTTCCTGGCCCCGGAGTTCCAGGAGGGTGTCGAGGCGTTCAGAGAGAAACGAGACCCCGAGTGGCAACGATAGCCCCCACGAGCCGACCGGAACGTATCAGCCGCGCCCTGAAGCCACACGGAGTGACGATGGACGGACGGTCGTGCGTGCGGTGCGGAGTGACTGCCGAGCAGGGTTCTGGCACACTGCGACGTCGGATCGACTCGACGTCGGCGGAAACCGGCGACGAACTCCCATACTATCCATCCGGAGACCGAGGGCTGGGTGACGATGCCGGACTGCGGCTGGTGTGGGCCACCGTGCCGGATCACTCCGGTCGCCGTCTCGTTCGCCGACGACGAGTTCAGCGGGGACGTCCCAGCGAACGAAGTCTTCTGGGCCGACCACTCCATCGTCACCCTCGCCGGGCACGGTCGTCGATAGACGTCTCTGCATCGCGTGTGAACGGTTCAACCGCTCTCGCCGTGATACTCGGCCGCAAAAGGCGTCCACCGGGCTCGCGGTCGTCTCGTGCGTCACCGCATCCCGCCGCGCTCGGCCCCGTCCCGGACGGTTGAACGTCGTGGTATCCGTACCGACAGCAGGCTTTTGTACCGATGGAGGTGTGTAGATCGTACAGTATGAACTTCGAGACACCACCACTCGTCGAGACGTTCAGCGACCAGCTCGACCGGTTCATCGAACTGGAGGTCGAACCGCTCGAAGCCGAACACGACCAGTTCCTCGGTGAAACCGGCGAACAGTCCCTGCTCGACGCGGACGGTCGCGTGTGTGAGGAGTACCTGTCGGTGATGGACGAGATCCAGCGAGCCTCCGTCGAGGCCGGATTCTACACGATGCACATGCCCGAGTCGGTCGGGGGCGGCGGGTTGAGTCTGCTGGAGTTCACCATGATGATGGAGCACCTCCACGACCGTCACCCGGACGGGTTCCACGAGGACATCGTCGACCTGCTGAGCGTGACGCCGGCGCTGCTTCCCTGTCACGACGACGAGTACCAGCGCGAACGGTTTTTCGATCCGGTGATGGACGCCGAGATGCACCTCTGTTTCGGGCTCACCGAACCCGATCACGGGAGCGACATCACCCACATGGAGACCACCGCCGAACGGGACGGGGACGAGTGGGTGATCGACGGGACGAAGTGTTTCATCACGAACTCGACGTTCGCCGACGCGATCATGGTCCACGCCCGGACGTCGGGCGAGGACGGCGACCCGCGCGGGATCTCGTCGTTCCTCGTCGAGCGCGACAATCCCGGCTGGCAACAGGGCAAGGTCCAGCGGGCGATGGGTGGCGACGTCGGCAGACACGCGTTCAACCACTTCACCGACTGTCGAGTGCCCGCGGAGCAGATGGTCGGTGAGGAGGGTCGAGGGTTCATGGACGCGGCGATGCGACTGGTCGGCTGGACGCGCCTCCACCTGACGGCCAAGTGCGTCGGTCGCGCCCAGTGGCTGTTCGAACAGTGCGTCGACTACGCGAAACAGCGAACCTCCTTCGGGGAGCCGATCGGGACACGGCAGTCGATCAAGAACATGCTTGCCGAACTCCGAACAGACATCGAACAGACCCGGTGGCTCTACCGGCACGCCGCCTGGCGGTACGATCAGGGTGAGAACCCACGGTGGGAGCAGAGCGCCGCGTGGCTTCGGGGTGGGGAGCTCTGGAATCGGGCCGCAGACGTCGCCATTCAGGTCCACGGTGGGGCGGGGTTCTTCCGGTCGCTCCCGTTCGAGGGCGAGTATCGTGCCGCCCGTGCGGCGCGTATCTACGACGGCACGGACGAGATTCAGCGCCGGACCATCGCCAACCAGTTCCTCGACCGCTAGAGCGCCGCATCGCGAACGTCATCGTCGACCCCGCCGGGCGAGTCTCTCGTGTGAGACTGATGTGAGGTCGGTCACACGCCGAGATCGACTGGCGCTCGTGGCGACACGACCGTTCGCTAGAGGAGGGATGGCGGCGAACGAGTGATGGGGGAACGGTTTTGTCGTTCCCTCCTCTCTGAGAGAGCGTTCATGAGCGAACACGTCCACTGCGAACGGACTGAACACGCACACGTCGTCACGATCGACCGCCCGGACAAGCTGAACGCCCTGAACACGGAGATCGAAGACGCCCTGTACGCGGAGTTCGAGCGACTCGCGGAGGAGGACGCGACGGTCGTCGTCATCCGGACCGAGGGCGACGCGTTCATCGCGGGTGCCGACCTGAAGGAGATCAGGGGTATGTCGACCCGCGAGTTCGTCGAGTACCAGAAGAACGCCCGGGAGACGCACGACTACATCGCGACACACCCGGCGGTCGTCATCGCCGCTGTCGACGGGCTCGCGTACGGTGGCGGCTTCGAGATCGCGCTCGCGGCCGACATGATCGTCGCGGGGACGGACGCGACGTTCGCGGTCCCGGAGGTGAAGCTCGGGCTCGTCCCCGGGGGTGGAGCGACCCAGCGTCTCCCCCGACTCGTCGGCAAGAACCGGGCGAAGGAGCTTCTGACCACCGGCAACCCGATCGACGCGGACGAGGCGCGGATGCTCGGCCTGGCCAATCGGGTCGTTCCGACCGAAGAGGTGGACGAGGCCGCGCGGGAGTTGGCGGCCGAGATCGACACGAACGCGCCGCTGGCGGTGAAGGAGGCGAAGCGGCTCGTCAACGAGGGAACCGAGGCGGCGCTCGACACCGGACTCTCGTACGAACAGGAGGTGACGTTCACGCTGTACCAGACGGCCGACGCGGCCGAGGGGATCGACGCGTTCGCGGAGAAGCGCGATCCGGAGTTCACTGGCGAGTGACCGACTGGGCCGGCGTATCCGAGTGCCGTTCCGACCACTCGATCAGTCGCGCGTTTCGACCAGCGTGATGTGCTGTTTACAGACGAAGACGGTCTCGTCGTCCTGGTTCTCGGCGACGTACTCGTAGACGACCTTTCCGTACTCGTCGTTGTACTCCGCTTTCTCCACCACCTCGCGGTGCACGGTGAGCGTGTCGCCGATGAGGGTCGGGGTCGGATACCGCAATCCCTCGTGGCCGTAGGTGAACGACCGCGGGTTCATGTCCGCGACGAGCGCCTCCGCGATGGCGAACACGAGCACACCGTGGGCGATCCGCCCGTCGAACGGCGTGTCCTTCACGACCTCCGTACTCATGTGGTACGGGTGGAAGTCGCCCGAGATGCCGGCGAAGTTGACGACGTCGGCCTCGGTGATCGTTCGCTGTCGTTCGACAGTGTAGGTCTCGCCGACGTCGATCTCCTCGAAGTACCGTTCGGTGTCTTTGGCGGGAGCTTCGGTCGCCATGCCCGTTCCGGGCGCCCGCAGTATTAAAAAAGTGTGGTGCGGCGGATCGGTGACGGCTCACAATCGACCACGAGGACGTCGGGGCCAGTGAGCGTCGGGAGTGGAAGCCCTGAGGAGACGGGGAGTTGCTGTGTGAAACCGTCGGGTGAGACGTGCGATCAGTGCGGTTCGCAACCGTCTAGCACAAGTACTATAACCAATGACTGTGTGCTTCGAGTAGTAGGATCATGCCAACAAATGAGCCTGCGTCCAACGGTGGGAAGCGAAGCGATCGAACAACGACTCGTCGGCCGTTGCTCAAGACCGTCGGGGCTGGACTGCTGGCGACGGGTCTCGCGGGATGTGCAGGCGGCGGTGGTGGTGGGAGCGGAGATGGCGGCAGTAGCGGCGATGGCGGCAGCGGCGACGGTGGCAGTGGTGGCGACGGCGGCAGCGGCGACGGTGGCAGTGGTGGCGACGGCGGCAGCGGTGGGGGAGGCGGCAATGCCGAGGTCTCGATGACGATCGCGAGCGCGTTCGCGGAGAGTCACGTCCTGATCAACGGCGCGGCCAAGCGCTTCAAGGAGATCGTCGAATCGGAGTCCGACGGGAACTTCACCGTCAACATCTCCCCTGGTGGGGCTTACGGTGCCGAGGACGAAATCAGCGAACTCACGGCGGAGGGAGGGGTCGAAGCCCACAGTCAGGGAACGTTCCCGTTCCTGCAGTACGCCCCGGAGTACTTCTTCTTCGCCAACCCGTTCGTCGTGCGGGGTCACGACCACATCCTGGCCCTCCACGAGAGCGACCTGATGGCGCCAGCCTACGACCAACTGATCGAGAACGGAAACCAGCGGGCGGTCGGGAAGATGGTGTACCGCGGCGCCCGGCACCTGTGCACGCGGGAGAGCACCGGCGCGGTGAACACGCCCGAACCGATCCAGGGACTGAACATGCGGGTGCCCGAGATCCCGCCGTGGACGAACATCTGGGCTGCGATCGGGGTGAGTCCAACGCCGATCGCCTGGACCGAAGTGTACAGCGCCCTCCAGACGGGGACCGCCGAGGCACTCGAGGCACCCCCGGGGGCGATCAACTCGGCGAAGCTCTACGAGGTGATCGACTACCTCAACATGACCTCGCACCAGATCACGACCGGGAACATCTACGTGAACGAGGACTTCTACCAGGGCCTCGACGAGAGCTACCAGGAACTCGTCCAGAGTGCCGGAGACACCGCGACCGAGCACGCCAGTCAGATGGCGCGTGAACAGGAGCAGGGTCACCTCGACACCTTCGCCTCCGACTACGACGTCACGATCAACGACCAGACCGAGCGTTCGACGTTCTCGGACGCGGCCCAGCCAGCGATCCAGAAACTGTTCGACAACGAGTGGGCGCACACCTGGGAAGAGGTGAAAAACGTTTAATATCCCCCTGTCGACTACCCGTCAATGGAGATCGACCAGTCGATCGAAATAACGGTCGAGAACGTGTTCGATCGCGTGATCCTGATAGCGGCGACTGGCCTCTTCGCGCTCACCGTTATCCTGACCACGTTGCAGGTAATCGTGAGACAGACACCGTTCCTGCCGTCCGAGTGGTTCATCTGGACGGTGCCGGCCGCACGGTTTCTGCTGATCATCATGACGTACGTCGGTGGTGCCGTCGTGACGCGGAACAACGAACACATCTCGATCAGCCTCATCCTGGACTGGCTCGGGCAGTTCGTCCCCCGGCTTCGGACATCGCTCATGGTCGTCTCCGACGCGATCGTCATCGCGTTCCTCGGGATGGCACTGTACGGGACGTACCTGAGTACGACCGGGAACTGGCGGACGTCGGTCGGCGGCATCTCCGGAATCACGTCAGGGTACATCTACCTCGGGATCGGGCTCGGACTGCTGGCGATGCTCGTCTACGAGGTCGACGACGCCGTCGAGGCGGTCCAGTCGTTGCTCACGGGCGACTGGCAGACGACCACCGACGAGACGGACGACGAGGGCGGGGTGGAAGATGTCTGAACTCCTCTTCGTCGGCGGACTGTTCCTCGGCGTTCTTCTTCTCCTCTACGCAATCGGCGTGCCGGTGGCCATCGCGATGGGGATGAGCTGTATCGTGATGTGGCTCTCCCCGTTCGGCTCAGGCATCAATTTCACGCTGATCAGCACCCGCCTCTTCTTCGGAGTGAACAGCTTCCCGCTGCTGGCGATCCCGTTCTACGTACTCCTCGGACGGTTGATGAACCGCGTCGGGATGACCGAACGGATCTTCGCTTTCGCCGGGGCGATCGTAGGCCACTACCGCGGTGGGATCGCCCACGTCAACATCGTCGCCAGCATGATCTTCTCGGGGATGTCAGGGCTGGCAACCGCGGACGCCGCTGGACTGGGCCGCATCGAGTACACCGCGATGCGCGAACACGGATACGACAAGCAGACCGCGCTCGGTGTGACCGGTTCCTCCGCGCTGATCGGGCCGCTCATTCCCCCGAGCGTCGCGATCATCATCTACGGCGTGCTCGCCGAGGAGTCGATCGGGCAGCTGTTCCTCGGTGGGCTCGTCCCGGGCGTCACCCTCGGGCTCACTCTGATGGTGTTCGTGGTAGTCCTCTCGCGGCTCCGCGGCTTCTCTCCCGATCAGGAGTTCGAGCTCGGTGCGGTCTGGACCACGTTCAAAGACGCGTTCTTCGCGCTACTGACGCCGATCCTGATCATCGGTGGCCTGCTGTCGGGACAGTTCACCGCCACCGAGGCCGGTGCGATCGCGGTCATCTACATCTGTTTCGTCGGCTTCTTCGTCTACCGAGAGCTGACGATCGGCGGTCTGATCGACGAGATGAAGTTCAGCATGATCGAGACGTGCGCGCTCACGTTCATCGTCGCTGTCGCCTCACTGTACGGGCTGGTCGCGCTCCAGCTGCAGCTGCCGCGGCTGCTCGTCGACGGCTTTGCGGGGGTTTCCTCGGACCCGACGATGATCCTGCTCGCCCTGACCGCCCTGTTTCTGGTCGTCGGGACCTTCATGGACACTATCGCCGCGATGACGGTGCTCGTGCCGATCATCATGCCGCTTCTGGGCATCGCCAACATCGATCCGATCCACTTCGGTGTCGTCATGCTGCTGGCGCTACTGCTGGGACTGCTGACGCCGCCGTTCGGGATCGTCCTCTTCGTGCTCGAGAAGGTGACTGACGCCTCGCTCGAAGAGGTGATGAAGGCGGTGCTACCGTACTACATCCCGATCCTGGTCGTGCTGCTCCTCGCGATCTTCTTCCCCGCGATCGTCACGTACGTCCCCTACAATGTAGTGGGATAGCGGGAACCGACCCCCTCGCTGAGTCCCTCCGTCGCCACGTGGTTCCCGTCCGGCAGGAGCGGTCGACACTTATAATTAAATATCGTCCCGGTGTAGCCGGAGACACATGGACCTCTTCACCTCCGACGTTCACTCGCGGGAGTGGGAGTCGCTCGCGCAGCTTCGATCGGCGTTCGAGTGGGACCTCCCCGACTCGCTCAACGCCGCGGATCGCCTCTGTGACCGGTGGGCGCGAACCGACGGCGAGCGAGCGGCCATCTACTACGAGGACGAGACGACCGACCGCGAGGGAGAGCTGACGTTCGCCGAACTCGCGGACGCGACAGACCGGCTCGCGGGGTATCTGCGCGCCGTGGGAGTCGAGCCCGGCGACTTCGTGGCGATCAACGTCGCCCGGAAGCCGGAGACGTTGGTCGGCCACCTCGCCGCCTGGAAGCTCGGTGCCGTCTCGGCACCGTTGAGTGTGCTCTTCGGACCGGAGGCGCTCGCGTATCGACTCGGCGACTGCGAGCCGCCGGTCGCGATCGTGGACGCCGCGAACGTCGAGAACGTCCGGACGGCCGCGGATCGCACGGCCACCGCGGGAACCCGACTCGTCGTGGGCGCCGAGTCGCTCGGGGGCGAGTCGCTCGGAGCCGACGAGCGCGAGTTCTGGTCGGCGGTCGACGCCGCCGAGCCCATCGACAGCCCCGTCGAGACGACGAGTGACGATCCGATGCTCCTGATGTACAGCAGCGGGACGACGGGGCCGCCGAAGGGGATCGTCCAGTGTCACCGGACAGTCGTCGCCCACCTCCCGGGGGCGATCACGAACTACTACAACCTCGACGTGGCGGGTGACGAGGTGTGGTGGACCCCCGCCGAGTGGGCGTGGGGCGCGTTCCTCTCCGTGATGATCGACGCGCTGTTCTTCGGTCGGCCGATCGTGGCCTCCGAGAGCGGTGCGCCGTTCGATCCAGTCCGCGCGTGCGAGGTGCTGGAACGGTTCGAGACCACCCACGCGTTCCTCCCACCGAGCGCGCTCCGGCTGATGCGTCAGTCTAATGTCGGGGACCGCGAGTGGGCGTTCGACACGTTCCGACTCCTGACGAGCGGGGGTGAGTCGCTCGACGGGGAGACGCGGCTCTGGGCGGAGTCGTTCTTCGACGTCACCGTCCACGAGGGGTACGGCTCCACCGAGATGTTCAACCACATCATCGGCGACTGCACGGCGCTCGAGCCGGCGACGCCGGGCTGGATGGGCTACGCGCTGCCCGGCCACCGGATCCAACTGCTCGACCCGGAGACGAGAGCGCCGGTCGACGTGGGCGAGACGGGAGAGATCGCGCTCTCCCGCGACGATCCGACGCTGTTCGAGGAGTACCTCGGCCGGCCGGAGGCGACGGCGGCCGCCTACCACGGGGAGTGGTATCTCACGGGCGACCTCGCCCGGCGGAACGAGGCGGGACAGTTCCAGCACGTCGGCCGGGTGGACGACCTCATCATCTGCTCGGGCTACCGGATCGGTCCGAGCGAGATCGAGAGCGCCCTCACGGGGCACGCAGCCGTCGCGGAGGTCGGCGTCGTCGGCGTCCCGGACGACGAACGGGGGGAGGTCCCCAAGGCATTCGTCGTCCTCGACCCGGAACACGACCCGAGCGATCGGCTCCGGACGGAACTGCAGGACTACGTCCGCGACCGTCTCGCCAGCTACGAGTATCCCCGCGAGATCGCGTTCGTCGCGGCCCTCCCGCGGACGACGACGGGCAAACTCAAGCGGGGCGACCTGACCAATCTCCCCTCGGTCGAGGACGACTGAGTGGAGTCCGCGCCGCAGGATAGAGACGCCGTCGGATAGAGTTATTATCGAGCCGTTAGATGGGTCGAGACGTCATGGCACGACCACTCGACGGCATCACAGTCGCGGACTTCACGCAGATGATGCAGGGCCCGTGGGCCAGCCAGAAGCTGGCGGACATGGGTGCCGACGTGATCAAGATCGAGCGTCTCGGCGGCGAGTGGGAGCGGTTCCTCGAAGCCGGCGGTGAACTGCTCGAGGGGACGAGCCCCTTCTTCCTCGCGATGAACCGCAACAAACGGAGCGTCACGCTCGATCTCAAGTCCGACAGGGGACGGGAGGTCGCGCTCGACATCGTCGAGGGGGCCGACGTGGTCATGGAGAACTTCCGCCCCGGCGTGATGGACCGGTTCGGCCTCGGCTACGACGACGTCACTGAAGTGAACCCCGACGTCGTCTACGTGTCGGGGTCGGGCTTCGGCGCGGACGGTCCCTACGTGGATCGTCCGGGCCAGGACCTGCTCCTCCAGGCGATGAGCGGGCTCGCCTCGTACACCGGCAAGAAGGACGACCCGCCGACACCCGCCGGTACCGCCGTCGTCGACGAACACTCCGCGACGCTCATCGCGCTGAACACCATGTTCGCGCTCTTCCACAGGGAGCGGACGGGCGAGGGACAGAAAGTCGAGGCGAACCTCCTCAACGCCGCGATCGACTTCCAGTGTCAGGAGATCACGGCGGCGCTGAACATGGACCGGGAGTTCGAGCGGAGCGAGGAAGGGATCGCGCAGGCGTGGCTGGGCGGCCCCTACGGGATCTACGAGACGGCCGACGGCTGGATCGCCATCGCGATGGCGCCGATGGAGCAGCTCGCCGACGCCGTCGACGAGCCGGAACTCGCCGCGTACGACACGCCCGAGGCCGCCTTCGAACACCGAGACGAGATCAAACGCCGGCTGGAAGCGCACACACGGGAACACGAGACGGCCGAGCTCCTCGACCGGCTGCTCGCGGCGGACATCTGGGTCGCGGAGGTGAACGACTTCCACGAGATGGCCGCCGATCCGCAGGTCGAGCACAACGAGATGATCGTCGAGATGGAACACCCGGAGGTGGGGACGTTCCGGACCCCTGGCCCGCCGGTGTCGCTCTCGGAGACGCCGGCGGAAGTCACCTCGCCACCGCCACTCGCCGGTGAACACACCGAGGAGGTGCTCGCCGAACTGGGGTACGACCGCGAGACGATCGACGAACTGGCCGAGTCCGGGGTGACTGGACGGCCGGCGTGAGCGGATCGGCAATCGTGAGCGATTCGGACGTCGACGGACGGTCTCCGGCGACGAGAACCGCCGCTCACTCACGGAGACCGTCCGGAAGATGACGTCGCTTCCCGCCCGCGCGAGGGGCTGGAGCGGAAGAGTCCTGTCCGTCCGAGCATGGACGCCGGCCTGGTGGTCTTTCGCCCGACCGTCGTCGACTCACGGGCGAACGACGACCGACCCCGACGGTTTTCGAGCGGCATCCCCCACGTCGTCGTGAACGGCGAGTTCGTGGTCCGTGACGGGGAGTCGACCGGGGCGATGCCCGGGGGGACGATCAGCGTCTGACGACCGACCGACAGACGGAACGGTGCCCCGGCCGACCTACTTGACCTTCCCGCGGGCCTGGACGTCCCACACCGACCGGATCTCGCCGTCGCGGTGGCCGAGAAGCGTGTCGTGGAGGTTGACCGTCGTGCAGACGTGCGGGGGGATGAACTCGACCCGGTCGCCGACAGCGAGATCGCTCGCCCCGTCGAGCGTCAGCCAGCCGTGTTCCTCGGAGGCCCGCTCGTAGGAGAGGTCGTCCCGGTGTTTCGCGATCGGCAGTCGGTCGGTGTCCATCGAGATGGACTTGCTCCCCGCGTCGACGACGGCACGGTCGGCAGCGGGCTTCGAGATGACCGTCGAGAGGACCGTCAGCGCACAGTCCGACCGGTCGAGTTCGTACGAACGGATGGACAGCTCTCCGGTGTCGTTGAAGATGTACATCCCGGGGTTGATCTCGGTGGCGACGGGGTGACGACCGCTGAACTTCGAGGTCGCGGTCCCGCCGACTTTCACCTCCGGCACGGCTACGCCGGCGTCCTCGATCTCGGCGACGGCGACCGCGAGTTCGTCCATCGCCGCCTCACAGCGTCGCTCGAGTTGCGCACGGGAGTCGACACCGGACTTCACGTGCGCCTCGAACGACATCACGCCCCCGAACGCCAGGTTGGGTGCGTCGCGGATGTGTCGGGCCAGTTCGATCGCGTGGTCGCCGGGTTCGACGCCGACGCGACCGTAGCCGATGTCGAGTTCGAGGATCGTCGTGACCACCGCGTCGTGGCGTGCGGCTGCGGACTGGAGCGGGTCGATGTTCCCCCGACAGTCCACGGTCGTCGCGAACGCCGACAGCCGCTCGGAGAGCCACACGAGGCGGTCGAGCTTCGACGGTTCGACGACCATGTACGACAGGTAGATGTCGTCGATGCCGCTCGTGGCCATCACTTCGGCTTCCCCGAGCGTCTGACAGACGATACCCCCGCCCCCGGACCGTCGGTGCTGCATGTGTGCGAGCTCCGGGATCTTGTGCGTCTTCACGTGTGAGCGGAGGGTGACGTCGTGTTCGCGGGCGAAGGTGACGTAGTCGTCGACGTTGCGGTCGACGGCGTCGAGGTCGACGAGCACCGCGGGCGTCTCGATACCGTCGACGGGGTCGAACAGGCTGGGTCCCGCGTCGCCGGGTGTCCGAACTGTCATACCACCACATTCCGGGGACCCCTAATAACTCTGGCCGGCCCACGACGGTCGTGTTAAGTTAGGAACGAGGCGGTCGATGTTCGAATGATCTATGCCCGAAACCGACCGCCTCAACGTGTGTACCGAGTGGATCGACTTGGAGTTTGTGGAGCGAGAGCGGACACCCCGACCTGCGATTCAAGTGGGTATTCAGCTCCACCTCGCCGGATTGTCGCTCTCGAATACCAAACAACATCTTGAGAGGTTGGGTGTCGGGCGGAGTCGAACCGCGATTCACGACTGGGTGCGGAAGGCCGATCTACAGCCCGACAGCGACGTCGAGCCGGATCAGATTGCGGTCGACGAGACGCTGATCCGCGTCAACGGCCAGCGTCACTGGCTGTTCGCCGCGGTCGATCCTGAGTCAAACCAATTCCTCCACGTTCGGCTGTTTCAGACACGAACGACGCAACTCACCGTGCTGTTTCTTCGCGAACTTCGAGAGAAACAGCAGCTGTCGAACGTCACGTTTCTCGTCGACGACGCCGCTCATCTCAAAGCTGCACTCGACCGACTCGGCCTCCGATTTCGCGTGTGCCGACGTGGAAATCGAAACGCTGTCGAACGTGTCTTTCGTGAAGTAAAACGACGAACCTCTTCGTTCTCAAATACGTTCTCGAACGCGCAGTTACCGACCGCGGAATCGTGGCTGCAAGCCTTCGCCGTCTGGTGGAACCGATGCTAAAGCTAACACGAGGCCACGACCGGGATTTCCGACAAGCTCACGACCGAGATTCCCGGCAAGCCCGCGACCGAGGTCCCTGGTCAGCACGCGGTCGATGGCGTGACCCTGTCGTCCCACGGAACGACACCGTACGTTAGCGAGCATACCGCAGAGGCCCTCACCGAACTGGGCTCTCCGAAACCACCTCCGCGAACGAGTCGAACACGTCGCCTCGCGCCCCGCGTCCCAGTCGGTCGTTCACCGTAATGGGTCGTCGGTGACACCTGGCTATGTGGTGACCGATACGGTGTTCCCGAGAGAGGAACGACGTATCGAACCGTGGTACCGAACGCAGTACAGAGCAGAAGACTCGAAACGAAGAGATTACTCGGCAACGGTAACCGGGAGATCGTGTTTCTGTCAACTATTTGTATCTATGCTGACCAGAATGTGACAGTCGTCACCCGTCGCAGTCCGGCCCGACGCCGTTCGTGAGACGGGAACGACACGATCGCGCTGCCGGATCGGTCGAGTGATCGATCCACGGTCGGGTCGGGAACGAGCGTGACCGAAGTGTTCGCCGATCGCGGTGCTCCTCGTTCGTGCACGTTCCCACTTCGACAGCGGATCACTGGCTCTGCGGTGGTCGTCCGGCGATCTCGCTCCTCCGGAGTCGAACCCCCCGGCACGTATCTCGACCGCTCGCGTTCGTGTGAACCCTGCATTACATCTATACCTCTGTAATCTTCAGGGTGCCAGCGTCGGTCCGAGGTCGGCACGGGGAGCTTCGATCCGATCACTCCGTCTAGTAAACGCTCCCTATGCGAGTTTCACGGGGTACCTACTCCTCGCAACGGACCATTTCTTCGGACGACTCCGTGAGACAGAGACCCTCGTACTCTCGGTACACGCAAACGCGGTGTCTACCCGTGTGAATCCCTCACACGGCTACAAAACAGTTCATTAACACGAATCAACGGGAGTCAAACGGTTCGGACGAGCCGGGTCGCGTGGGAGGAATCGGCCGTAACGGACGTATAACTCGGTCTCCGTCCACTGGGAGCGGGTGCGAGACCCGGCGTCAGGACCCGCGGAGGTGCTGTATCGCCGCGGCACCGCTGAAGAGCACGAGTACGGCACCGCCCAGCCAGAACGGGGAGAGACTGCTCAGTAGTGGGACGCCAGCGACGACAGCGATCAGAAGGACGAGACTCAGTCCCGAGAGACCGAGGTAGATCACGCTCTGGGGGACGCTGTGCTCCGAGACGACGTCGAGGTGGAGGCTGAACTCGGCGAGCTGGTCGGAGGGCGTGATGAGGCCCTGTTCTTTGTCGAACTCCACGACGCCGACGTCGTCCATCCGCGGGAGATGCGTCTGCTGGAGCGACGTGTAGACGCGCTTTCGTTCGGCGGTCGTCACTTCCTCGACAGTCGTATCGTTCTCGCGCGCAGCCACGCGGCGCGCGAGCGTGTCGAGGGACGTCGGTTCCTGGTGCTGTCGGAGGTAGTCGATGACGTACCTGCGTCGGCAGTTGCCGAGCAGGTCGTACAGTTCCTCGCGCTCGACGGTCGGTTCGTGGTCTGGCGCCTGAGGTTCCTGGGAAACGGTCGACTCCAGGACGCTACTCATGTGTACTCTCCGGCTGGATCGTCGGTTGATCGGATGCGTCTCCGTTCGTCCTGTGTCATATCCTGTCGAGACTCGCGTTCGTTCGTGCGTTCATTCTGGCGGTACCCCTCCGTGTCCGAGCCGACTCCGTCGCTGGTGAACGTGGTGGACGACCGACGACGAGGCGAACAGTGCGACCACGAACCCCAGCCAGACGAGTGGTTGCAGTTCGGTAAGTGGATACACGCCCGCCCACGCGGCGCCGAGGAAGCCGGCGCTGAGCGCGGCGACGCCGACGTAGTACGTCGACCACTGGATGTCCTGTTCGGGGACGAGTTCGACGTAGATGTCGACGTCCGCGGCTTCGTCGGTCAGCTCTACCACGCTGTTCTCGTCGTCGAAGTCGATCATCCCGGCGTCTTCGAGGGTCGGGAGGTGACTCTGTAACAGCGAGATGTAGACTCGCTTGCGATCGTCCGCGGCAACCTCGACGGCGGGAGTGTCGGTCTCCCAGGCGGCGATCTGTTCGGCGAGGTCGCCGACTGAGACGACCTCCTCACGCTGTTTCAGGTAGTGGAGCGCGTAGCGTCGTCGCTTGTTCCGGAGAACCCTGAAGATGGCTTCCTCGTCGAGCGGTTCGGGGCCCACTGACGCTCGGAGTGGTGATAGCCACGCGGTTCCCATCACGAACATGGTATTCGATTGATGCGTAATAAGTAAATGCGGGTTACGCCCATGAGAGTGACTCACAATGGGAACGGAGGTCAGTTCTGGCCGTCGTTAGGGATCGTTAAGGACGTGTTGTGTGGATCAGTGGCCCCCGCTGGGCTCTCCTAACGAACTGCGTTCCCCGTCTAACCGTCTTCGTCCCTCGGCTAACTTCCCTCCACGCCGCGCTAACTTGGCACCCAGGAGTCCTAATTTCCACAACAGGTCAATTCATACGGGGGTAGGGATGTAGTGGAATGATACGACGGTCGGTCGGGCTGAGACGACGACTAGGTCGGTCGGAACACGGGAAAACTACGAACCCGACGGCGAAACAACCAGAACCCAACTATGTCCAAAGAAGACGACAGAGGCCAGTTCGATTTCTCGCGGCGCAAGCTCCTCGGCTCCGTGGCGACACTCGGGGCCGCAGGCGCACTTGGCGGCGCGGGAACGATGGCCTTCTTCAGCGATAGCGAAGACTTCGCGAACAACACGCTCACCGCCGGTGAACTCGACCTCAAGGTCGACTGGGAGGAGCACTACTCCGACTGGTCGGAGGACGAAGACGACGGTCTGAACGGCAGCACTCTCGACATCCAGATGTCTGACCCGGGTAGCAGCGATTACACTCCGCTTCCGGATCCACAGAATCCGCTTATCTGGGTGGCCAATGGCGACCTCGGTCAGTTCATGGATAACACGTCGATCGAGGCGTACCCAGACGTGAACGACGACGGTGTCCAGGATCCGTTCGGTGAGACGACCGACGGCGTTGACGTGGGTGACATCTGTGTCGATGGCGCGGATACCCCAGAAGCGCTCGATTCTGATTTCCGGACCGAAGGGAGCCGCGGTGAGCCGCTCATCAACCTGATGGACGTGAAACCCGGTGACTTCGGTGAACTCACGCTGAGCTTCCACCTCTGTAACAACCCCGGGTACGTCTGGTTGACAGGCGCACCCGTGAGTGCAGCGGAGAACGGACATACCGAACCCGAAGCGAAAGACGATCAAGAGGAAGGTCCCGCGGACGAGGAAGCGACCGGTCAGGCCGTTCTCGACTCTGACGTCGAGCTACTCGACGAAATCCAAACCACGTGGTGGTACGACGACGGCGACAACGTCTTGGATCCGGGCGGCACCGTGGAAGGTCAGTCGGCGGACGTCATGATTGTCTTCGACCGCTCCGGGTCGATGACTAACCAGGCGAACAAGTTCCAGAACGCGAAGGACGGGGCGAAGGCACTCGTGGACGCGCTGGGTCCCAACGCAAACGTCGGTCTCGTCTCCTTCGCCAACACTGCCACTGTCGACGAGCCTCTGGGAACGGCTGGGTCCACCGTCAAGAGCACTATTGATGGTCTCAGTGCTAGTGGATCGACCAATATCAATGACGCTATTCAGGATGCGGCGTCTCAACTTAGCGGTGGGTCCGGAGATGAAAAGTACATGGTCCTGCTCAGCAACGGTGGGGCCAATGTGGGTGGCGATCCCCGTCCTGCGGCGAATAGCTTCAAGTCAAACCCTGACAGCACGCTCATCGGTATCGCCTACGGAACCGGTGCGAACGAGTCTCTGATCGAAGACCTTTCGAGCCCGCCGAAGAACAACAATGGTTCCGTTGATGCCGGAGACGCGAACGCCTTCTTCGGCAGCATCTCCACCATCCAGGACGTCTTCGACGACATCGGTGCCATCATCGCCGCACCGGGCGAGGAAGTCATCTTCCGTGGGTCGTTGCGGGATTCCCTGGACGCACTCTCCAGTGGGAACGGCATCCCACTCGACGGCGATCTGGAAACGTCGTTCGATGAGATCGATGGGGCGGAAGATGCCGACGCACGCGAGTGCTTCGTGGCGAGTAACGACTACTACATCGGCTTCGCGTGGTACCTGCCGGTCGACCACGCCAACGAGATCCAGGGTGACTCGGTGAGCTTCGACCTCGGCTTCTACACCGAGCAGTGCCGCCACAACGACGGTATCGCCAACATGCCAAACAGCTAATCTCCCTTCGACATATCCCTCTCTGACTCTCGACTCACGCGGGTGCACGACGCGCGGTCACTTGACCGCACTACGGCGGTTCGACTCCGCCGGTGGGTTCTCTCCCGGCCTGGGATCAACGCTCATGAAAGACGACACACTCGGCGTTTCACGACGGAAGCTCCTCGGTGCGATGGGCACCATCGGTGGAGCCGCTGCACTGGGTGGTGCGAGCACGATGGCCTTCTTCTCCGACGAGGAGGAGTTCTCGAACAACGAGCTGGTCGCTGGCGAACTCGACCTCAAGGTCGACTGGCAGGAGTACTACTCCGACTGGTCGCCCGACGAGTCAGCTGGACTGCGGTTCGATCCGGTAATGGATCTCGAAGACATCCCGGACAGCAACCCCGACGGGCTCACACCTGATCCTAGCGACCCGGCGTCCTGGATCGCGTTCCCGCCGGCACTCGACGACCTCCTGTACGTCTGGGCCGGCGACGCCGATCAGTTCATCGACAACACGGCCGTCGACGCGTATCCGGATTCGGACGGCGACGACCTCCGAGACGACATCAGGACCAGGAGGGAGATCGGGGAAGACAATCGGTTCCTCCCCGATTCGGAGATAGAACGTCTCTATCGGGAGCAGTTCGCAGACGTCCCCGACGACCTCCAGGGACGTCGCCCGCTCATCGATCTCACGGACGTCAAACCCGGGGACTTCGGCGAGGTCACGTTCAGCGTACACCTGTTCGATAATCCCGGATATCTCTGGCTCGAGGGTGGCATCCACTCGCTCGACGAGAACGGCACCACGGAGCCCGAGCGACGCGACGAGGACGAGGAAGAGGGAGTAGTCGAACTGCTCGACGAGATCAGGGTCGCCGTCTGGCACGACGACGGGAACGACGTGCTCAACGACGTGGAGGACGTCATCTTCCCGAAGCCGGCTGATGGGCCCGATGCGGACGAAAACCTCGAAATACCCCAGGAGCAGGCGCTCATCACTCAGGGGACGCTCCGTGATCTGCTCGAACTGCTCTCGGCCGACACCGGAATCCCGCTGGATGCGGACCCGACGACCAGCGGGCGTGACTGCTTCCCGAATTCGACGACGCGGTTCGTCGGCTTCGCGTGGTGGCTGCCGGTCGACCACGCCAACGAGATCCAGACGGATTCGGTGACGTTCGACCTCGGCTTCTACACCGAGCAGTGCCGCCACAACGACGGCAGTGGGATGATTCCAGAGGGTCGAAGCAGCGTCTCCGTGACCGCGAGCGATCCGACCACCGACAGCAGCTCACGCCATCAGGTAGAAGTCGAAGTCGGTGACGACCTCGACGGGCATACGTTGGGCGAACTCGTCGTGGACTATCCGAGCGATTTCGACATCAGCGGCGTCGCTCCCGCCGACGCATCGGATCTGAGCTACGACGTCGATTCGTCGTTTGGTGGTGCACTCCCACAGGTCGTTCCGACGGTGACTCAGGTGAACCGAAGCGACGACGACACCCGTATCTCGTTCACGCTCTCGAACTCGCTTCCACTCGCCGCACTCGAGCGGTTTTCGCTCGAGTACGGCGACGCACAGAACGCATCGTCGGCGAGAACATACTCCGTCGACGCCGAAATCAACGGTGTCGCTGTCGGATCTGCCGAGCTCTCGATAACGACATAGTGGAGCAGCTAACCTTCGACCGGCTCGAAGAAGAGTTATCTGCCGAGACAGTAATCTGGATCCCTCACGAAGGACGCTGTTCATGCCGGGAGTGTCCCCCGCGGGAGTCCCGTCACCCTCGCCCAGACACTGACTGCTCGCCCTCCGATGGCCCTTCGACCCCGTTCAATAACCGATTAATGACCTATCAGACCCGTATTAATTAGTCTCGCAGAATGTCTAATCGGAGCAATGAGTCAATTCATACCAACATTGGGTTCTAAGAAGGTGTAGAGCACCGACTGTCAGGCGGCGAATTCGACCCTGCAACGCGCTCCGCTCGGTCAGATTCGCCGACTGATCGACCCACGCAGGCGCTTCCAGTGCGATCGTCGTCCCGCGGCGATCCCGCCCCGAAACGACGGTTCGACTCCGTCGGTGGGTTCTCCCTGTAGTGGGGGTTGACGATGACAGACAAATTCGACATCTCCCGACGGAAGATGCTCGGTGCGATGGGTACCATCGGTGGTGCTGCGGCGCTCGGTGGCGCCAGCACGCTGGCGTTCTTCTCCGACTCCGAGGAGTTCGCGAACAGCCAGCTCACCGCCGGCGAGCTCGATCTCAAGGTCGACTGGTCTGAACACTACTCCGACTGGTCGGAAGACGAAACAGCAGGACTCTCCGACTGGAGCATGACCGACTCCAGTGTCGGTCCGGGGTTCCCCTCGGCGGCAGCGACCAAGTCGATTTACGTGAGCGACTCGTCTCAGTTCCTCGAGAACACGGCGATCGAAGCCTACCCGGACCCGGACAACGACGCGATCCAAGAGGGCGAGTTCCCGGACGGGAGTGGGGGCAGCACGACCGACATCTGCGAGTCGCCTTCGGACCTGCCTACCGCACTGAACAACGGCGACTGGCGGACTACGGGACCGGTTCCCGCCGGCAACGATGGTGCGAACCAACAGACCACGGAAGCGGGCGATCCGCTCGTCGAGATCAGCGACGTCAAACCGGGTGACTTCGGAGAGGTCACGTTCAGCCTCCACCTCTGCGGCAACCCCGGTTTCGTCTGGCTCACCGGCGACCTCGTCGAGGCCAGCGAGAACGGGAAGACTGAACCCGAGGAAGACGACGGAGACGAGGGACCAGGGGTCGAACTCCTCGACGAGATCCAGGCCGCCGTCTGGTACGACACCGGTGCGGACGGACAGTACGGGACTGGTGACATGGGAGAGGGGGACAACTACAAACAGGCCGGCGAATCGTTCACTCCGCTCACTGGATCGCTCCGACGGGTTCTCGCTATCCTCCGAAACGGCATGCTGCCGCTCGACTACACGCCCGGAAGTGGTGGAAGTGGTGGAACGGGCGGCAGCGGAGGAGGCGGCGCCACGATTGTCTCGGACGCGTCGGCCGCGCTGGGGGCTAGCCCCTACACGAACTCGGACTTAGGAATCGATCAACCGAGCAATATTTCTTGCTCCGCGCTCGGTGGCATGCTCGACGAGATCGGGTTCTCCGAACGGCCACTCGTCGGAACGAAGTTCGAACCCGGCTCAGGTGGTGACTTCGATCTCTCACCTGGAACCTACAACATCGCTCCGGGTTCAATCACTATCGAGAGCGTGAATGTCGCTGGTGGGACCATCTCCCTGACAACCGACTTCGCAGTCGAGACGGTGATGGTGAAAGGTGGAAAGCCAGCCGACGGTGAAAACGTCTGGGTGTTCGATGACGATGGCGTCCGACTCAGTAACGTCCAGTTCTCGATTCCGGACTCGATAAGCCACGTCGAGGTCTGTTACGAGCCCAGCACGTCCAATGGGGGCAATGGTGGCCTCCAGCAGAACGGCCGCGAGTGTTTCCCGAACTCGACCACGGTGTATCTCGGCTTCGAGTGGTGGTTGCCTGTCGACCACGCCAACGAGATCCAGACGGACTCGGTCAGCTTCGACCTCGGCTTCTACACCGAGCAGTGTCGCCACAACGACGGCCAGATGGGCAACAATGGTGCAGGTGGTGGCGGCGGACCGGACAACGGTACTGATGGCGGTCAGGCTATCAGCTTCATCGCCTGGTGTACTGACGGGGATGCGAGCGCCCTCAACCCCACCATCGACGAAGAACTCGCCTTCGACGACGACGGTGACCCGTCCTCCGTCAGGTGGTCGACCGACGCCGGCGTGGACAGAGTCGTCGTGTTTTACGCCAGTCGAGTGACGATTTACGAGTACGACTCCCCCGTGACGGGCGACGTGGCGACCACGGGCACCACGAGTGACGGATCTGGTGTGACTGTCACGGATCGCGATGCAAACCTCCCAGAAGACGCAAATAATCCCTGTGGAGACCTGAACGGTGTGAAAGTGGAGTTCTGACTCCCGCTCCGATTGGTCCGACCCACGCTGGTGCACCACGACGGTTCGATTCCGTCGGTGGGCCTTCCCGAAAGGGAATTCCATGACCCACGCAGGCGCCAACGTCCGGACGCGTCACCTGGCATTTTCCCAATGCATTCCCCTTCCCGACGCTCCGACGTCGCGCGGCGGTTCGACTCCGTCGGTGGGTCCTCTTCCCGCCGTGGAATGTCCACACATGAGCAAGCGGCGATTCGACGTTTCGTGACGAGAGCTCCTCGGTGCAATGGGTACGATTGGCGGTGCAGTCGCACTGGGTGGTGCCGGTACGACGACGTTCTTCAGCGACACTGAAGAGTTCGCGAACAACGAGCTCACCGCCCGCGAGCTGGACAGGAAGGTGGCGTACTCTGCGCAGTACTCCGACTGGTCACCAGACGAAGACGGGAGTGACACATCCGGTGACACTACCGACGATGTCGATGTGGTCATGTGGAGTGGTGCGCCGGAGACGACCGGGACGGCCAGTGACCTCCCGACGCTCGACGCGATTCAGACCGGGCCAGTCGACCGGAGCGCGTACGGTGCGAACCTCACGACCACCCACGACTACCGCGACGAGAAGGTCCTGGCGCTATCGCTCCAGACCGGGAGCGTGTCCGGTATCGACCTCGAGGCGGACATCGGCAACGTCACGGTGATGCTCACGAGTGGTGAGACGTTGAACCTAGATCTCGAACCGTGGAGACGCTCGGTTCGAGGCACGTTCTCACGCCCTAACCCACACCGGTGTCCGACGGCGGGGCGACTCCGCCGAGGAGTCCCCTGAAACACGGCGAGGGACGGGATGATGGAGAGCCCCGAACTTGCTGTCGATTCGCTGTGAGTCCGAGCCGACACATCACGGATCAGTTGATCACGCGACAAGCGGCAGAAACGAACGGTCACCCGAATCCGGCGACGACGCTCTGCCGTGACCGTCACACGGCTACGAGCGACAGGTGAGGACTGTTCGGGTAGATACGTGACTCATTCGAGCGGGAAACGCGACAGTCCGGGTCATCAAACTTTGTTCAGAGTGTCTCGACATCGAATGTATAGCAACAAACATTATGCTGGAGTGTGTACGGTGTCCCATGGGAGCTCAGCGCATAGAAGAGAATATGCTGCTCCACTGCTACCGGGAGCACGTCGCCGATCTCAGCGTGATCACGGAGAACGACGTGTACGTGGGGTTCAGTGGAGTGATGGGGGGTATGGTGCTCAGTCTCACGGGCTGGATCGCGTATCTGTGGGCCGAGTTCGGGAACGTGAGCTGGGAGATGCTCTGGTCGGTCCGCGAACTCGCGTTCGGGAGCGTGGGGTTGGGCGTGCCACTGATGCTCGTGGGCGTCATCGCGGGTCTCATGGGCGTGCGGGACCTCGGGCGGGTCGCGCACGCGGGGTCGATCATGTGTCTGGCCGGACTCGCGGTGTTCGGCTTCGCCTACCCGACGCAGTGGAACGTGGTCGGGGCGACCGACTACAGCGCGCTCGGGATGACGATCTACGGGCTGGGACTCGGGTTGGTCGTCTTCCGCCTCGGGGGGGCAGTGAGTTGTCGTCTATACGACTGAGAGACACACGAGGCGGGTGGGTTTCGCCTGACGAGATCGACCGCTTCGGAGGTGGGGACGAGTGACACTCGCCGAGGTTGTGTTCGTCGTCAGAGAGGTGATCGCAGTGCTCGGCCCGTGGGGGACGGTCGCTCTCCTGACGGCGATCGGGGTGCTGATCGGCACGTGGTACGTCGATCGATTCGAGTCCGACTTGCTCTCCGCCGTCGACGACTCCGATGAGACGGGGACTGCTGAGGGGAGAGAGACGATGGACACCGAGGAACGGGAGCCAGTCGACGGGGAACAGACGCGAGCCGTGGATGCCGAAGCGACGGCAGGCGAGACGGACGTTTCGGAACCCGAACCCGTCGACGTCGCGTTCGCCGAGCTGGCCGACGTCTTCGCCGTGGTCACCGACCCGGAGTTCTCACCGCCCGGGTTCGGCGAGGGGCCGACTGAGCTGGTGTTCGAGGGTCTGTCCCCCGCGGTCTCGGCAGTGTCCGAGTCGGTGGTGACTCCGGTCGAGATCCCGACGGAGCTCTCCTTCGACGAACGCACACCCGCCGTGTCGAAGAGTGTCGACCCCGTCGTGGCCCCGGTTCGGGCCCCAGTGGAACTGTCGTTCGGCAGTCTGGCTCACGCAGTCTCGGCGGCATCCGAGCCGGTGGTGACTCCGGTCGAGATCCCGACGGAGCTCTCCTTCGACGGACTGACTGACGCCGTCTCGGTGACATCCGAGCCGGTGGTGACTCCGGTCGAGATCCCGACGGAGCTCTCCTTCGACGAACGCACACCCGCCGTGTCGAAGAGTGTCGACTCCGTCGTGACCCCGGTTCGGACCCCAGTAGAACTGTCGTTCGGCAGTCTGGCCCACGCGGTCTCGGCAGTGTCCGAGCCGGTGGTGGCTCCGGTCCAGACTCCGACGGATCTCTCCTTCGACGGGCTGACCGACGCCGTCTCGACGGTGTCCGAGCCGGCAGTGACGCCGATCGAGATCCCGACGGAGCTCTCGTTCGACGGAGTCACGGCAGTCGTATCGAGGTGTGCCGATCCCGTCGTAACTCCAGTTCGAGTTCCAACAGAACCCGCGTTCGACGACCTGACGAGCGTCGTCTCGGCGGCATCCGAACCGGTGGTCGAACCCGTGGAACCGCCTGTCAGTGCCGCTGTCGACGACCCGTGGGACGTCAGGGCGGACGAGGGCGTCGGTCAGACCGAAATCGAACTGGCCGCCTCTCCGTCGCTGCTTTTCGGCGAGTCTGAGACGTCCCCGTCGATCGACGACCGGTGGGAGGTCGGGTCGGACGCCGACGCCAGTGCGGCCGAGAGACGAGGTCGCACCGCGGGAAACGTGACGGCTCCGGATGGGGCGGCTGAACAGCGAGAACGGGGACAGAACGAAGCCGCGACCGAGAGAGAGGGAACAACCGCGGACCGAGTCGACGAGGGAGCGTCGACGACCGCAGACGGGGGCGACGACAGTGAAAACGATTCGACCGCTCTGCTGGGAGAGGATTCGTCCGTGCCTCGTCGGAAGCTCCTCGGGGCCCTCGCGACGATCGGTGGTGCGGCCGCGTTCGGCGGTTCGGGGACGAGCGCGTTCTTCAGCGACCGCGAGGAGTTCGCGAACAACCAGCTGGTCGCGGGTGACCTCGACCTGAAGGTCGACTGGACCGAGCACTACTCCGACTGGTCCGACGACGAGACCGACGGTCTCACCGAGAGCCAGTTCAGTATGGAGCCGGGCGAGGGACTGGTCGGGTTCCCGTCGGCCGCGCCAGAAGGACAGCAGTCCGTCTTCGTCGACGAGGACGAGATACAGACGTTCCTCGACAACACGGCGATCGAGGCGTTCCCGGACGCCGACCCGACACTCGACCCGGAAACCGTCGACCAGGACGACTACGACGCGCTGCAGACACCGTTTGCGAACGACAGCGACATCTGTGACCTCGACGCGGACCTCGGTGACGCGCTGAGCCATCCGTACCGAACGCGGGGGACGTTCGGCGGTGGTGACAACCCGCAAACGACGGAGCCGGGCGATCCGCTCATCGACATCTCAGATCTCAAACCGGGCGACTTCGGCGAGGTCACGTTCAGTCTCCACCTCTGCGGAAACCCCGGCTACGTCTGGTTGACTGGCGCGCGTGGGGAGGCTTCGGAGAACGGAGTCACCGAACCCGAAAGTGAGTCGCCCGCGGAACAGGAGGGTGTCGTCGAGCTCTTCGATGCCGTGCAGGTCGCACTCTGGTACGACACCGGGGTTGACGGTGTGTTCGGTGCCGACGCGGACGACAAAGACGCTGGAGAGGGTGACAACTTCCACCAGACGAACGAAGCGCTCATCCCACTGATGGGATCGCTCGGTGACGTACTCACGCAACTCGAATCGGGGATGTACCCGCTCGACGCGGTTCCGATCTCGGCGGCCGACGGCGACGGCACGGGTGGAACGACTGGCGGCGTCACCGGTCCCGGTGACGCCGAGACGTACATCAGTACCGAGGACCCGTTCGATACGCAGGGGGCGGGAAACCTCACGTGTACTGATTACGGGAGGGTCCTCGGGATCGACGGGCTGGTCGGTACGGCGATCGAGGCACGGGTCGACACGGACGGTGATGGAGAGGAGGACCGCGACGTGTTGCAGGACGACACGGCGTTCAGTGCCTGCGGCGGGACCCTCACGGTGAACAGCGTCGACATCGACGGTGGAACCATCACGGTTTCGACGAACTTCCCGGTCCGCGTCTTCAGCGTCAAGGGCGGTAGGCAGGGAGAGAACATCTACGTGTGGCCCGAACCAGGCGTTGTCCTCGACGGGGTGACGTTCTCAACGCCCACCGGACAGGCCATCAGCAACATCGATGTCTGTTGCGGGACCGATGACGGCAACGGCGGTGCTGGCGGCCAGAACGGAGCGCGCGACTGCCTGCCGAACTCCACGACCGCGTACCTCGGCTTCGAGTGGTGGATCCCGATGGACGTCGGCAACGAGATCCAGACCGACTCGGTCAGCTTCGACCTCGGCTTCTACACCGAACAGTGCCGACACAACGACGGCTCGGGAATGGCCGACAGGGGTGGGTGATTCTCCCGAGTTCGCAGACCATCGTTCCCAGTGACGTTCCCCGACCCACGCTGGCGCACGACGGTTCGACTCCGTCGGTGGGCTTCAAAAAACGCGGAGGCAACAAGTATGCCGACAGATCAGACAGGCGGATCGCTACGGAAACGCCACGGAACGCCGGGCGACACGCGCGCCGGGTTTCCGGCCGACAGTACCCACTACCGACATCCGACAGACCCACCTGAAGACGAGCCAACAGGTGTGAACGTCGGTGGGAGGCGACACAGCGGGCGTCTCCACCGATGCGGAGCGCGCGCCGCGACCGGCCGGCCGCTGCCGCGGGGATCGAGTCGACTGACAGATCGTGAACAGGCCCGGCGGGACACGCCGGATTCGGATGTGGCATGAGCCGTGAACGAGGAACGTACAGGGGCGCGGGCATGATGTTCGATCTAACCGGGTTCCAGCGGGACCTCCTCTACGTCACCGCCGGTCTCGAACAGCCATCGGGCCAGACGATCAAGGAGGCGCTCAGCGAGGACCGCGGAGAGGTCAACCCAGGCCGTCTGTATCCGAACCTGGACACGCTCGTGGAGCGAAGTCTCGTCGAGAAGGGAGAACAGAACGGACGCAGCAACTACTACCAGATCACGGAGAAGGGACTCGAAACGATCCGGAGCCGACGCGAGTGGGAGGATAGACAGCTACCGGGTGGCGTATGAGCGCGCGAACCCCTGATCGCTCTGACACCGACATGACCGACCGAAACGAGATACCGCGGCGCAGGCTCCTCGGTGCGCTGGGCACCGTGGGCGGAGCCGCGGCGTTCGGTGGAGCGGGGACGGTAGCAGTGTTCAGCGACGAAGAACGGTTCGCGAACGACCGGCTCGCGGCGGGCGAAGTGGACCTGAAGGTCGGGTGGGACGAACACTACTCCGACTGGTCGGCAGACGAGTCGATCGAGGGGGTGCAGATGCAGTCGAACAGCCGCGGCTTCCCGGTGTCGTTCGCCGACGACGACGTGCAGGAGGCGTTCATGCGAACGACGCGGCAGGAGCGGTTCCCGGCGGGCGGGCTCGACGGATCGAACCCGTGTACGACACTCACCGACGTTCCGGCCGAGTTGAGCAGCCGTCGACCGGTGATCGAGCTCTCAGACGTCAAGCCAGGGGACTTCGGCGAGGTGACGTTCGATCTCTCGTTGTGCGACAATCCGGGGTATCTCTGGCTCGACGCCGACCTCCTCGAGAGCACGGAGAACGGGCAGACGGAGCCCGAGTCGAAGGATCCCGACGAACTGTCCGACGACGATCCGGCGACGAGTGGTCCCGAGACAGTCCTCGCGATCGAGAACGACCGGCTCACCGTGGTGCTCTTCGGTGGATCCGGTGTCTTCTGGACGTACACGTTCCCGGACGGCCGGATCGCCAACGCCCTGCTCCTCGAGTTCTTTACGCTCCAGGACGGGAGCGCGAGCGGTGCACCAGCGTCGAGCCGAGACGTGGCGTTCGAGGGGTCGTTCCCGACGCCCGGCGTCCCGGGGACGAACTACAGCGCGACGGCACCGTTCGAGGTGAACGGTGCGACCATCGAGGTCACGCGCACGGTCGAACTCGACCCCGTCGATCCGCTCCTGGCGGTCGACTACGAGTTCGAGGTGCTGAGCGGTGGCCCAGTCGACCTCGTGTTCACCCAGTTCGTGGACTACGACCTCGGGCAGGCGACGGGCGATACGGCGAGGTTCCGTCGGGACGCCGCCCGCGACTTCGACTACGTCGAGCAGGTCGACGAGCGACCGATCGAGCGGATCGGTGCAGCTCCGATCGAGGATCGTGATCTCTTCGCCGGGTTCGGGGCGAATCGCGTCTCGGACGCTCACGACGTCGGCGAGGGAGACGACCTCGATCCGACCGACGGTTCGAACACGCCCTTCGACCGGGTGACGACGGGACAGGCGCTCGCCGGTCAGGACGTGTTCGGTCCCGGCGACGCCCAGTTCGCGCTCGAATACTCGCTGGGACCGCTCGAAACGGGCGAGACGGTCGCGCTCGATGGCGCCTTCGCGTTGGCAGATTCACCACAGGTACTCCGGTCGCTCCTCGTGAAGCGTCGGCTCGAGTTCGCACCGGGCGACCTCGCCGACGCGGTTCAGACGACGCTCTGGTACGACACCGACGGCGACAACGTCCTCGACGAGGGGGAGGAGGTCTTCTTCGAGGGGTCGCTCGCGCAGTTGCTCGCGCTGGCGTCGACGGGCACTGGTCTTCCGCTCGACGGCGACCGGTCGACCCCGTTCGACGAGGGCGACGACGATCCGACCAGCGAGGGTCGGGACTGTTTCGCCCCCACACCGACCGTCCACGACGTCGGCTTCCTGTGGGAGCTGCCAGTGGACCACGCGAACGAGCTCCAGGGGGACGACGTCGCGTTCGATTTCGGCTTCTACGCCGAACAGTGCCGTCACAACGACGGGCGGGGGCACAAATGAAGGACGACGACATGAGACGGGGACGTCCACGTTCCGGTACGGCTCCGACGTACGCGATCCGTTTCGACCCACGCCGGTGCACGACGGGCGGTTCGACTCCGCCGGTGGGTCTTCCCGCAACGGGATCCCAGCCACCATGAAAGACCACGAACTCGACCTCTCTCGACGAAGGATCCTCGGGGCGATGGGGACCATCGGGGGTGCAGCCGCGCTCGGCGGGGCGAGCACGATGGCGTTCTTCTCCGACTCCGAGGAGTTCGCCAACAACTCGCTCACGGCGGGCGAGCTCGACCTCAAGCTCGCCTGGGAGGAGCAGTACTTTGGAGAACAGGCCGAAGATCAATTCCAGAACGAATCGGGAGGCGGTGCGACGGCGAACCTGCTGAGCCTCTCGGACGCGAGGCTCGAGAGGTATCCGGATCCCACACAGGGCGCGGGTACGTCCTTCGAGCAACTTGCCGTCAGCGATCCGTGTACCCAGCAGTCGCTGTATGCAGACACTCCCGACGACCTCGATCCGACACAGTCGGGGAGTTTTCGGACCGAGAACGACGACACGTACGAGGGCGGGGTGAAGCCGCTCATCTCGATCCAGGACGCCAAACCCGGCGACTTCGGATTCACGCGGTTCAAGCTCATCCTCTGTGACAACCCTGGTTACATCTGGTCGACAGGTGGGATCCAGTCGATCGAAGAAAACGGGCAGACAGAGCCCGAACGTAAGGATCCACAGTCCAGCGGTGCTCAAGCGTTAACAATCGCGGACGAGATTCGTATTCGCGTCTTTCAGGACCTGACTCCGGGTGGGACCGCAGTCAGTAACTTCTTTAGTGGACTCACCGGGGTTACGACCGGTCCCGAGCTAATCGACGCCGTCCTTGACTTCTTTCAGCTCAGGACGGCACCGACGCTGCAGGAATTCTCCGATGCGCTGTCGTCTGGTGCAGGCATTCCGCTCGATGGTGAGCCCCTTTCGGGGGCACAGCCCAGCGGAACAACGATCCAGAACAATACGATATTCCTCTACGACCTCCCGGGTGGACAGGCAACGGAGCGCGAGTGCTTCGATACGGCCGCCGGCGCAGCCAACCTCGGCATCGTGTGGGCCCTTCCGGTCAACCACGCCAACGAGATTCAAGGCGACAGTGTCTCGCTCGACATCGGCTACTACACCGAACAGTGCCGACACAATGATGGTTCGGGAATAGGTAACACATAGTGAGGACTGATTCGCAATGACCGACAAAGGTCGAATCACGAGACGGACGCTCCTTGCGGCCGGTGCGGGGAGCCTCGGGTTCGCGATGCTAGGGGGATCCGTGGTAGCACGGGCTCAGAAGGTTTCGTTCAACCGAAGCCAGCAGGTGCCAGCGGGAGCCGGCAACGGAAGTCAGAACGGAAACGGGAACGCGAATGAAAACGGAAACGAGAACACGAACGGAAACGGAAACGAGAACACGAACGACGGCGGATCGGAGGGAGCCAACTCGGATCTGCATCTCCAGGTCGACTGGAAGGAGTGGAACAACGGCGAAGTAGTCGAACAACAGGACACACCGACCGAGCGCGAGGACACCGCACCCGGCGTGTTGCGGCTCCCGAATCTCATGCCGGGGGACCGAGGGCGGCTCACGGTCGGGCTTTCCTCCGAAGCCGACCAGGGAACACCGCCGTCGATGGAAATCCTCTTTCGCATCCGAGAGGAGCCGGGAACGAGGCGAGAGAACGGCCGCAACGAGCCAGAACGAAAGGCCGGGGACACGACAGGCGACGTCGGTGAACTCCAGGAGCACATCGAACTCGACGTCTGGTACGACACGGGTATCAAGGTCGCCGGTAACCCGATCTACGGGTTTTGTGACGCGGAGAACAACGCCGGTGACTCCACGTTTCTCTCGGGGTCGCTCGCAGAGCTCTCCGTCGTCGGGGAACGAGCAGACGTCGGGAACGACACGTGGCGAACGCTCAACGCCAACCCGAGCAATCCCGTCGACTCGGGGGCGTGTCTGGGTCCAGACGAAGGGCTCTGTCTCACGATCGAGTGGTCGTTCACTGCGGACGGAGGTAACGTCAACCGCGTTCAGGGAGACTCCGTCAGCCCGATCATCGAATTCGGAGCGATACAGTGCACATAATTGGTCATTTAGCCGGCAGGTTACAAACGAGGGGGGCCTTTGTGTTCGGACCACCGAGGCAATAGCACTGAATAACTAACCACCATCACCATCAAAGGAGAGCAAACAGAGACGTGAAACGAGTAATCGGTCACTCGGAGCGGGCGGAACTCGAGCAGCAAGAGCCACGGGGAGGCATCCGGGGAACTGATGACGGACCGATCTGACGACACTGGACGGGGAGACGGCACGCCTGCACCAGACGGGGATCACAGAGCGAGTGGTGAGTCGCAAACCGGCGGTGATGAAGAACGACAGCCACTGGATGGAGGACTCGATCTGACTCGTCGGGGTCTCCTCTCTGGAGTCGCCGCGATCGGCGTCGTCGGGTCGCTCACGGGCGTTGGAACCCAGATGGCGTTGTCGGACCGTAACCGGTTCGAGGAGAACCGTCTGGAATCCGGGAGCCTCGAACTCGGTCTCGCGTGGGAAGAACGCTACAACGGTACCACACAAGAAGACGAGGGCGTCTGTGGCAGTGAGACGTGGGACGCATACCACGACGTCTCGGAAGCCATCGTCGAACTCGACGCTGTCGAGCCCGGTGATTCCGGAACGCTCGACGTCTGCCTCCGACTGTCTGCGAACGTGGATTCGACCTGGATGCGACTCCTCGTCCACTCGGTCGCCGAGAACGGCGTCAACTCGACCGAGGAACAGGCGGGCGATGTGACGCCCGACGTCGGCGAACTCCAGAAATATCTCGAGGTGACCGTCCAGACCGACAGTGATTGTGAGACCGCCCGCGAGACCAGTCCGCGCATCGAGGGCGACCTCGCGCAGATGGGAGCCGGTCCACTCGGGACTGGTATGCAGCTGGCGGAGGCGACACGCTGTGTCATCATCGAGTGGCAACTCCCGGAGGACGTCCCGGCGACGATCCTGACGGACTCGGTCGAATTCGCCATCGATTTCGCTGCCGTGCAGTCCCGTCCTGACGACTCACAGAGCCCCTGGGCAAACAGTAACTCATGACACCGAAATTCACTCGCAGTACCGTACTGAACACCCTCGGCGTCGTCCTGCTGATCGCACTGGTCGCACCGTTCGCGATGTACGCAGCGCCACAGACGATCGGGGCGACGGAGAGCTACGTCGTCATGTCCGGCAGTATGGAGCCGGCGATTCAGACGGGTGACGTCATCTTCGTCTACGATCGCGATCCGTCGACCATCGAGGAGGGCGACGTGATCACGTACAACCTCGACGGACAGCGGACCGAAGTGACGACGCACCGCGTGGTCGACATCGTCGAGAACGAGGAGGGCCAGCGGGTGTTCGTCACGAAAGGTGACGCGAACGAGGATCCCGACCCATACCGGGTGCCATCCGATGCAGTCATCGGCGTCATGCCGACGGACGGTATCCCCGCGCGGGTTCCGTTCCTCGGCCACGCACTGCTGTTCGCGCAGTCGAAACTCGGCATCGCGCTCCTCGTGTTCGTTCCTGCGGGACTCCTCGTGATCACGGAACTCTGGGACCTCTACAAGCACGCGACGAGTGGAGGCGATGACGGCACGGAGGAGACGGATGCAGAGCCCACAGACGACCAGCAGGAACAGATCGACGACAGCGTCCCGTCTGACTCATCCGCCACGGCGGGCGCGGGAGACGACGACTGATGAGACCGACCCTGACGAGCGAGGCCGACGACAACGACGACGACGGCATCCTCGGGTTCTCGCAGTCGCGCGTCTACGCCATCTACGTCGTCTGGCTCGTCATCCTCCTCGTCTCGGTGGTGGCCGGAAGTTACACCCTGGGGTTCCTAGTCGATACGGAGTCCATCGGGACTGCAGAGGACCCGAACTCGTTCCAGGCCGTCGACGAGTGGGCGGGATTCACGGTGTCTAACGACGATGGAGGGACCGCGAACGACGACGGTGGGACCGCGAACGACGACGGTGGGACCGCGAACACCCAGTCGGTGGACGTTCAGAGCGAGGGCGTCCTCGCGTGTGACGCGAACGCGTTCTGTGCCACACGCGACACGGTCGACCGATCCCGGTAGAACGTTTAAGAGAACCGAATACGATGAGCCACTCGATGCCACCTGAACTCGGATGGATGGACCGGTTCCGACAGCCCGAGTACACCGGCGAGAACCGGTGTACGCCGTGTACCGTCCTGAACGTCGTCATCGCGGCCGCCGTCAGCGGCCTTCTCGCAGTCGTCGCGCCCCCGCTCGGCGTCGTCGCGTTCGCGGCTGCGCTCGCTGTCATCTACCTCCGTGGCTATCTCGTCCCCTACACGCCCACGATCACGAAACGCTACTTCCCGGACCGGGTCCTGCGGTGGTTCGACAAGGAGTCGGGGACTCTGCAGAACACGACCGATCCGGACGAAGTCGAGGAGATCGACGTCGAGCGGACGCTGTACTCGCTCGGCGTCGTCACCGAGTGTGAACACGTCGACGACCTCTGTCTCGACGCGGAGTTCCAGCGGGCGTGGCGGGACGAGGTCGAGAACCTCCGCGACAAGGAGACGAAGACCGAGGACATCCACGACCTCCTCGACCTCGACCCGGGCGACGACCACGAGATCGAAGAGCGCGGTGGACAGTCTGCGATCGTGATGATCGACGGACGGATGGTCGGACAGTGGGAGTCACACGCGGCGCTCACCGCCGATCTCGCGGCTGACAGGGTACTCCGCGAGTGGACTGACGAGTGGGAACGGTTCCACGTCATCAACCGGAGCGAACTGCTCAACTCGCTCCGCATGTTCCTCGAAGAGTGTACCGAGTGCGGCGAGCCGATCTCGGTCGGTCAGGAGACCGTCGATTCGTGTTGCCGGTCGTTCGACGTCGTCGCCGTCGCCTGTGACGGGTGTGGCTCTCGGTTCTTCGAGATCGAACTGACGGAGGAGATGCGCCAGCAGCTCTGATTCAGCGTGTCGACCGCTTCAGGGGAGGCGACCACGCTCGTCGCCGATCACCCACACCTCGAACCGGCCCTGCGACGGTTGCTGGCCGCACGCGACGACGAGCCCTGGGCACGGACGGCGCTGCCCGTCGCCGACGAGGCGGTCGACGAACTCGTCGCACGGGACGTCCTCGAACGATGTGCCGAGGGGTACCGACTCGCCGACCCAGAGGGGGTTCGAACGGCGCTCCGCACCGAGTCGGGGACGACGACCCGGTCCACCTCCCGAGGTGTCGACGCCGCACGCGACGCACTCGAGGACCTTCGGCGGTTCCTCGGTCGACGGCGCACGATCGCGGTCGGCATCTCGCTCGCGCTCGTCGCCGTCGTCCGACTGCTCCCTCTGCCCGAGGTGTACCTCGGAGGTGACGTCGTCCTCTCCTCGAACGACCCGTACCTCTACCGGTATCTCGTGGAAGAGACGACTCGGGCGGCGTCCGGTCCGCTCGATCTGGATACCCTCCTCCGGTTCCCCGACGGAGTCACGAGTGGGGAGCCGCTCCTGGTGGCGACCCTCGCAGTCGTCGCCGAGTTCCTCGGAGGCGATCCCTGGACGACGGGGACGCTCCTCGCGTGGTATCCCGTCGTTTCGGCCGTTCTCACCGGTGTCGGCGTCTACCTGCTGGCGGCCCATCTGAGCGAGGACGTCCGTGTCGGACTGGTCGCAGTCGGGCTGTTCGCCGTCGTCCCCGGACACGCCTTCCGGACGGGCCTCGGATTCGCCGACCACCACGCCTTCGACTACCCGTGGCTCGTCCTGACGGCACTCGCGTTCGTGTACCTGGCGACCGAGGACGGCGTCGTGAGCGAGTTCGGAGACGAGAACGAGGGCGTGTGGCCGTGGCGTCGACGCACGACGGGACTCGTCGTGGCGCTCGCCGTCGGGGTGGCCGGACAGGTGCTCGCGTGGGAGGCCGGTCCACTCCTCCTCGCGCCACTCGCGCTCGCCATCGCCGTGTACGCCCCGTTCGCGGTCTCCCACGACCGCGTCGCCTCCTTCGGGCCGATCGTCGCCGGTGTCTCGCTCGGCGCGGGACTCGCGATGGGGGCACATCTCACGCTGGGGTGGCAGTCGTTCGTCGTCGCAGCCGTCCCGGGACTGCTCGCGGTCGGGGCCGTCGTGGTCGCCGCCGCGACGCTGGCAACCGACCGGTTGGGGCTCCCCGCGGTGACCATCGGCGTGGCCGAATTTCTCGGGGCTGGCGTTGCCGTGCTCGTCGTGACGACGGCGTTTCCCGATCTGGTCGCCGAACTCGACAGTGGCGTCGCCTTCCTCTTCCGGTCGTCGTCGATCGGTGAGATGCAGTCGCTCCTCGACCAGTGGGGGCCGCTGTTCGGCCCGCTCATCATGCTGGGGTTCACGCCGTTCCTCGCCATCCCGGCGATGGGCTGGGTCGTCTGGGACGCGGTCGCGCGACGGTCCGACTACGGCTGGTTGCTGATCGGCTGTTACGCGTGGACGTTCCTCGGCCTCTCGTTCGTCCAGCGGCGGTTCACGGGCGAACTCGCGCCCTTCATCTCGGTGTTCGCGGCCCTCGGGTTCGTCGTCCTGATCTCGTGGCTCGATCTCGCCTACGGACCGCGGTTCCTCCGAACGCGTGGGGCCGGGGAGACGACCGACGTCGGCAGCGCGGAGCGGGAGTTGGCCATCCCCAGCCGACGCCGGTTCGTCATGCTCGGTGGGTTCGCGGCCGTCTTCGCGGGGTTCCCGAGTGTCTTCAGCGGGGCGATCCACGGTCGGCTGACGATCGACCCCCGGAAACACGCTGCCGCGCGGTGGATGGGTGCGTACGCCGACGAGCGTGGGTGGGAGTATCCGCGGAGCTACGTCTTCTCCGAGTGGGGCGAGAACCGGATGTTCAACTACTTCACGAACGGGAACTCCCGGTCGTACTGGTACGCCCAGCGAAACTACGAGGACTTCCTGTTCTCGAGCGATCCACAGGGGTGGTACGAGGAACTCCGTGACAGGGCTGGGTTCGTCGTCACGACGGGCCCCGCGTCGCGGTTCGTCACGAGTCGCATCAAGGATCGACTCCACGACGGGTTCGGGAGTCGTGCGAACGAGGTCCCGGGACTGGCTCACTACCGGGCGGTGTACGCCGGGGACGAGGGTTTCGTCAAGGTGTTCACGCTCGTCCCTGGAGCGACGATCGTCGGAGCCGCTTCGAGCGACGAACCGATTCCCGTCCGGACCGACGTCTCCATCGACGGGGCGACGTTCACCTACGAACGACGCGCCGACCCGGCCGACGGCGAGTTCTCCGTGACCGTCGCTCAGCCCGGAACGTACCGGGTGGGCGACCGCGAGATGACCGTCCCCGAGCGTGCGGTCGTCGAGGGCGAGACCGTGTCGCTGTCGAACGAGTAGCCCGACTCGGTCTCAGTCGATCCTCTGGAGGCGCAATTCGTCACTACGGTCGGTTCACGCGCTCGCTACCTCCCCCTAACCGGGGGTGGGAGCATCATTACTCGTCCGCAACGACCGAGTAACCATGGGGATCGGGAACGAGGATGGAGGTGATGCCGACAGGCTGGCGGTATCGCTTCGCGAGCGCAGCGGGCGTTACCGTACTCACCACTGGCGCGGTCGCGGTGGCCAACCACCCGCAGGTCCAGCACCTGCTCGTCTCGCTCCCGATCGTGAGCCGGTTGCCGGCGACGACCCTGAGCAACGGCGACCTCTCGCTGGCGATCACCACGACGTTGTTCGTCGTGCTCGGAGCCTGCGTTCCGCTGTTCAAGCCACAGCCGCGACGGCGGCTCGACGTGCTCAGCGTCGCCGAGAAACGGGTGTTCCTCGCGGTCGTGGCGCTGGCGGCGATCGGCTACTTCGACTACACGTACCGACTCCCCCGGACGACGCTCCTCCTGCTCGGGGGATTCCTCGCGATTCTGATTCCGGTCTGGTTCGTCGCGATACGCGGGCGGCCGGAAGGCGGGGCGGGGCGAGTCGTCATCGTCGGCGACGATCCGGAGACGATCGAAGACGTCCTCGACACGCTCGACGTGCCCGTCATCGGCTACATCTCACCACCCCCGCCACGGACTCGTGACCGCGACCGTCTGCCGCCGATCGGCGCTCCCGACGGTGGGCGCGTGATCGGATCGTCGGGTCTCTCGAATCTCGAGTGTCTCGGTGGCCTCTCTCGGCTCGTCGAAGTGTTCGTCACCTACGACGTCGACACGGCGGTCCTGGCGTTCTCAGAGCCGGACCGGGCGGAGTTCTTCGGCACGCTCGACACCTGCTACGAGTACGGCGTGACCGCGAAGGTCCACCGCGAACACGCCGACACGGTACTGACGAGCGATACGGAGGCGGACGACCTCGTCGACGTCGATCTCGAACCGTGGGACTGGCAGGACTACGTGCTGAAGCGCGCGTTCGACGTCGTCTTCGCGTCGGTGGGGCTGGTCGTGCTCGCGCCCGTGATGGTGCTCGTCGCCGTGGCGGTCAAGCTGGACAGCGAGGGGCCGGTGCTGTACAGTCAGGAGCGGACGGCGACGTTCGGGGATACGTTCACCGTGTACAAGTTCCGGAGCATGGTGGCGAACGCCGAGGCCCAGACCGGCGCGACCGTCAGTGACGAGGACGCCGGTGGGGTCGACCCGCGTGTGACACGGGTCGGCCGGGTGATCCGTCAGACGCATCTGGACGAGTTGCCGCAGCTCTGGTCGATCCTCGTCGGGGACATGAGCGCCGTGGGCCCGCGACCGGAGCGTCCCGAACTCGATCTCGACATGCAGTCAGATGCGAACTCGTGGCGTAGGCGGTGGTTCGTCAACCCGGGATTGACTGGACTCGCTCAGATCAACAACGTGACCGGGGCGCAACCGAAGGAGAAACTGCGTCACGACGTGACGTACATTCGCAACCAGTCGTTCTGGTTCGACCTGAAGGTCCTCGTCAGGCAGTTGTGGATGGTTCTCGTCGACGCGGTGCGGTTCGTTCGCTGAACGCGAATTCGGACGGCTTCCAGACGACGTACGCTACTCATGTCATCCGACCCTCGAAGCATCACCGATGGTCCCCGAGGCTGGCTCACACTCGCCGCGACGTTCGTGTTCGTCTTTCTCTTCCGACTCGAACAGAACGTCGCGTACGTCTTCGGGCTGTCGTCGGCTCGAGAGCTCGTTGGGATCGACTTCCTGCCCGCCGAAGTCGTCGTCTACACGCTCGCCCCGTTCCTCCACGTGACTCCCGACCACCTCGTCGGGACGCTCGTCTGGTTCGTGCCGTTCGGCTACCTGCTCGAGTCGCGAACGTCGTGGGAGGGGTACGTTGGGTACGTCGTGTTCGTGGGCTACCTGACGACGACGTTCGTCCCACTCTTCTTGTTGCTCGTCGGCGTGCCGGTCGGACAGGGAATCGGTGCGAGTGGGATCACGAACGCGCTCATCGCGCGTGAGGCGACCGTCAGGGGTGTGTGGGTACTCCAGCGGCGGTCGTTCTCGTGGCGACAGCGGGGAGTTCTCGTGCTCGTCAGTGCCGTCTTCCTGTTCAAGCTGTTCGGACTCGTGACGGGTGAGCCACCGGGGACGAGTGTCGCTGGACACGCGGCCGGGCTCCTCGTGGGTGTCGTCGCGGGTGTCGGCGAGCAGTATCTCTCGGCGGGGAGCGAGTGAGAGATACCGACGCGCTCGTGAGCCAGAGTTTCATAACTACTGTGGCACCGCAAGAGAGGTCGAGAAGTCGATTTAGCGGTTCTCCACGTCTAGAGCTCTGTTCATAATCGGTCGAACGCTCCGCAAGGGAGCGGAGGAGACGACGCTAGAAGTCATAATGAACTGGGGTACTGCCTGCGTGCACACCGTATCGTCTGTCGCAGACAGCTCGGTGTTTCCACGCGGCGCTCGGTACGTCTCGTGATCGTCGACCAGATCCGACCTCGGTGCAGTGATCCACGAACAATCGCTCATATCTGTGTCTCTGTCTGACCCACACACGCCCTCTTGCGGGGACGAGAGCCGATTATGAATCACTCACGAGCAGTGGATACGAGGCGAGACCCCGTGTCGGCCCACCAAACTCGTTTTTTGTGATTATGATCGGGATGGACGCTCGCGGCAGTGCGTGGAGCGACACCGGAAGTAGTGGCCGCCCTCGCAGTAGCACTGGTCCGGGTACCAGATTCGTGGATGACCACTGAGCGAATGCAGCCGAAGTGGAGCTGCTGAGCCATACACAACATCGATGGAGAGATGACCCACGTTATCTCCTCTATCGACACTCGAGGGTTGCACTGACCGGAGACTGCGAAGCGACATTGGAGACGGGGGGAGTCGGGAATTCTTCGTCCCAGACAGGTGGTGAGGGAACTAGTAATGGATCGTTACCCCGGCACGGACACGGAGCGACCAACGACCCGTGCAGACTGGGAAATAGTAACCTTCTGGTACCCGACGTTGCTGAACAACGCCCCAATTGGTATTTGTGAAGGATTAATCGTCAGTTACGTTCGACCGTAGTTCTTTCAGTATACTCACACTATCGTGGCGTAGAACCCGACCCGTACGATCGCAGTCGAGAGTCTCACAGGAATACGGCATAGCCGATCGCGACCTACAATCCGGATCTCAGCGGACAGATGGCAGACCTGGCCTCCTCATCGTCTTCGGAGCCACTCGCCTTCCTCGGCCCGGACACGAGTCTCGAAACGAAGTTGCGAACGTCGGTCGGGATCCTCGGCGTGAAGAGTGTCTCTCCGGGGGATCTCTGCGTGTGTTACTCGAGGCCCTCGCGTCGCCCGAGCCGAACGGTGTGGCAAGTATCCCGCTCGACGGGAATCGAATCACTGCGTTCGGCCAAGTTACTGGCACCGGCACAGGTGGTCCCTCGAGAACGTTCGAACCGGCTGGTCTACCGAGCGTAACGTTCTTGTGAGCATATATCCGAATATATGGCATGGTGAAGACGATCCGAGTGTCGGAGGAGTACCATGCGTGGCTGAGCGCACACAAACGAGACGACGAGACGATGGAGGAAACGCTCCGTCGAATGACTCGGGGACCGAATCCCGAGGATGTCGCTGGCCTCCTCACGGAAGCCGAGGCCGAAGAGGCGAAGGAGGCAGTCAGAGGTCTCCGAAACCGGGACCGGGATCACAGCCGCTTCGATGCCGCTCGCGAGGCGTTCGCTGGCGAGGACGCCGACGAGTGATCATCGATTCGTCGTACCTGTTCGACCTGATGGCGAACGATCCCGATGCGTTCGCCAAGGGAACGGAACTCGTCGAACGGGGTGAGATGCAGTGGTTACCGACCCCTGTCGTGGCCGAGGCGTATTACGGCGTGGCGACGGCTCGAAGCGAGACCACCGAGCAGGAGGTTCGCAATCGGCTGCTCGGCTATCCGCGGGTGGACGTCGACGAAGAGGTTGCCCGGGTGGCAGGCATCCTCCTCGCTGGGGCGGACGACCGAGCGGACGGGGGTGCCGGTGTGGGTGCGAACGACGCGTACATCGCCGCGATGGCTGAGATCCTCGATGACGCCGTTCTCACGGACGATGTGGATGACTTTACTGCTCTCGGCGTGTCGGTCGAGACGTACTGAGCGAGGTCGGTCAGAGTTAGCTGTCAGTGGTCCCGTCTCGGTGAAAACTCGTGTGTTCACGGCTAGAGGGCTCTGTCGACGAGTGTTCCGATGCAATAAATACTCTTCTCAGAATAGTTCCGGTTACGCGTCCAGGTTGCTCAGGTACGAACCGCTCGTTTCGAACTCCCGATACGCAACGTGTGAGCGGCTCACTCGTCGCGGTCGTTGGCGTCGACGGGTTGGCTGTCTGTAGGCGGTTCAAGCGCAGCGATCACAAGTTGCCCCACCCGTGAGTCGGCGAGGTCGGCCCACGAGATGGTCACCTGCGTTCCGGCCAGCCCAGCGAGCGCGATAGCTGCGAGCACGACAGTCACGATAGCTCCGACTACACCGAGGACAGCCCCGACGAACAGTGTGAGTGAACTCCCGAGTGCGACGGCGGCGCCGAGCAGGCGAACGGGCGCGGCACGGAACTCCGCGAGCAGGCCTCGGCCGACGACGACCGAACTGGACGACTCAGCCGCGGCGTCGAGCCACCCAGCGAATCGATCGAGCAATGCGACGAACGGACCGACAGTGACGGTCTCGCGGAGGTCGATCACGATCACGTCGGGCTCCGGTTCGGCCGTGAGCCAGTGGTAGGCGAACGAGCTGGTGACGACGCGGCGGACCCAAGCGCCGAGTCGCGCCGCGCGCTCCCCACGCCCGAACGACGAGAGGCGATCGTCGAGACCGCCGAGAACGGCGACGACCCGCGAGTCGGCCACGGCAGTCGCGAGACTCGACTCCGACGCATCGGTCGGATCGTCGGCGTGGCTCATTCGACGCTCACCACCGTCGCCTCGACGGTCACGGTGCCGAAATCGAGGAAGACCGTCCGGCCATGACGCAACGGCGCGCCTTTGAATTGCAGGCCCGCGTTCGTCTCGCGCACCCGGAGGTCGGCCGTCAGCGTCACGTCCTCCTCGACTGGATGCTCGCGCCGGTAGACGTTGCCGTCCTGGCTCGTGACCACCATCGTCGACGGTTCGACAGCGATGTCCGTGAGTTCGACCACTGTCTCGCCGCGGACGCGTTCGGTCATCCCGGTGCGGAGCGCGTCGCCGAGGTCGGGATCGGTGTTCTCAATTTCCAGCCGGACAGTGCGGGTCGCCTCCGTTCCGCGTGGCTCAGTGGCGCCGACTCGGACGACCTCGCCATCGAACGCGGTGGCATCGGTTTCGAGGGGCAGGGTGACGCCCTCGCGGACGTGCGTGCCGGCGAACTGTGGCCCGTCGTTCGTACGGTAGGTCCGGTAGGTGACGCCGACGTAGGCTCGGACCTGACCGGGGGTGTCAGTCTTGTGTGCCATCACCGACTGCACCGTGGCGACTGTCCGGCCGTCGATCCGGTACTCATCACCCGTGCGCATCGCATCGACGGCGTCGGCTGGGAGCGTCGTTCGGAGGAGGACATCCGTCTCGCCGACCGGGAGGTCGGGGGTGGTGGCATCGACGGCGGTGATCGTTCCGCTGGTGGCGTACGCTGGTGTTGTTAAGGAGAGGTTGCGCCCGACGCGAAGGGGGTCGCCGTCGTAGGTGACCGTCTCGTCGTGTATCATGCCGTTGATCCGGACGCGAGTGTAGAGATGGCGCCCGTCGCCCGTTTTGAGGGAGTAGACGTCGGTGATCGTCATGTTCTCTACGTTATCGGGCTGGACGGCGTCACCCTCGGAGATGTGCGTCGCGACGTAGGCGGGTTGGACGCCGAGATCCAGGGTGGCGTAGCGGACGGCCGTATCAGAGGTGGGCGTGTCGGAGTCGCCACCGATAACGAACGTGACGCCGGCGACGAGGATTGCAAGGACGACGAGGACGACGAGGGCGTCGACGAGGTTGACGAGGCCGAAAAGACGACCCTGCTCGTCTATCACCACCATGGTTTCTTATTCGCTGACATCCTGATTAGCTTTTTCCACCTAGGACTAGCAGTGAGTAGCTTCTGAAACGTCGTAGCTACAGACCGGTCCCCTGTCGCTAGCGGGACGGAAAGTCAGGTCGGCCGCCAAGCTCGGACACTCAAGCTCTGAACACGTGCCGATAGACCCGTCCCAGAAGTCGTTCCGGGAGTAATCGGAGCGGGACTCTGACTAAGAGGTTGGCCAGCGCGACCGGCCATCCGTAGAACCCGGTATCAACGATGGCGCGCTGTAACCGGACCTCTCTCCAAGCGATGTCCAGCCCGCCCCGTCGCCCCATTAGGCCGTCCGCGCGGGCATTGACTAGCACCTTGGGTAGATTCGTCAGCGTCCCACCGTCGGCTAACAGCCGGCACCAGAGCTCGTAATCCTCGCCGTACTCCATCTGCCGGTAGTTCCCAACGCCTAGAACTGCCTGGCGCCGGAACGTTACAGTCGGGTGGTTCAGCGGACACCGGTAGTACGCCATCCGCCTGACTGCGACCGGGTCCGTCGGGACTCTCCGGACCGCTTTGACCTCGTCGGGCGTCGTCTCGAACTCGCCGACGTACCCGCCGACGGCGTCGACCTCCGGGTTCGCACCGAGGAACGCGACCTGCCGCGCCAGCCGGTCCGGGCAGGCGACATCGTCAGCGTCAATGACCGCGACGAGCTCCGACGTCGCCTCCCTGACCGCGACAGCCCGCGCGTGGCCGCGCCCCCGGTCGTCCACGCGGACATCCCTGACAGGGTACGGCGCCGTCTCCGCCGCGTCGGCGACGACTTCGACTAGGGCGGACGGGAGGCCGTGGTCGCGGACGACGACCAGTTCCTCCGGGGAGCGCTCCTGCCGGCAGACGCTGTCGAGACACGCGCGCAACGCCCCGGCGTCGTCGCCCGCGTACGTCGTCAGGACGACGGATACCGCCGGCTCCCGAGCGTCGCTCACTGTGGACACCGACCCCGACTCCGGCGTCCGAACGGCGGCGACTGGTCCGGTCTCCGAGCGGATGGAATCGGTCGCCAGTCAGATCCGTGGTCAACTGGCCCCGCCGACGCTCCCCGACCGACCGGGAATCGTCGTCCAATCATGCGACCGTGCGATACACCTCCCTCGTCTGTGCTGCGATCGCGGTCCAAGTGGGGATCGACTCCGCCAGGTCGCCGACGCGTTCGCTCATCCGGGCGGACAGGTCGGGGTCGGACAGTATCCGGTCCATCGCCCCCGCGAGGGCGTCTGCGTCGTTCGGCGGGACCAGGAACCCGTGTTCCCCGTCGGTCAGTACTTCCGCGAACCCCGAGATATCCGTCGCCAAGACCGGCTTCTCGTACTGGAGGGCAGTCAGGAGGGCGCCGCTTTGGTCGATGTCGTCGTATGGGAACGCCACCAGGTCCGCCCCGGCGAAGAGTTCCGGCACCTCCACGTCCGGAACGAACCGCAGGTCCCACCGGACGGCGGAGGCGATGCCGAGGGAGTCCGCGAGACCCTTCAGCGGTGCGACGTCCACCTTCGGGTTCCCCGCGATACGGAGGACTGTCCCCTCGCGCGTTTCGGGTGGAAGCGACGCGAACGCCTCCAGCAGGGTGTCGACGTTCTTGTAGGGCTTGATCGTCCCGAAGAACAGGACCTCGTCTACCCCGTCTTCCTCCTCCACCCCGCCGCCGCTGGCCGGCGCAGTGGGCTCCGGGTACTCGAGAATCCCGTGAGGGATCACCGACACGTCGCTCGCCAACACGCCCTGTCTCACGAGTTCGTCACGCGAGGTCCGGGTGTGGACGATCAGGCGGTCGAAGGCGTCGTAGACCGACCGGGCACCCAGGAGCTGGAGCCGGGACGTGCTGGCGCCGTGGAAGGGCGTCGTGTCGTGGACGGTGAACACGAGCGGCGCGACCCGGGCGAGCGCGCGAAGGTAGACCCGGTCGACGACCGGGAGCGGCAGCCACTGGAAGTGGACCACGTCGGGGTCGCGCGACCTGATCTCGCGGAGGACCCGCGCCATGTCGAGGACGTGTTCGACACCCTTGACGGCCGTCCGACCCGGGAGCGAGTCGTGGCCGGCGTAGAGCCCGTTCGTGTGCCCGTAGAAGTACTCGACCCGGTCGTAGGCGGTCTTGTCGTCCCACAGGAAGTAGTCCGCGTCGGTCGTGAGGAGCGTGAGGTCGCACCCGACGGCGGCCAACCCCGTACAGAGGTGGTGGTCGTAGGGGGGCGTGAACGCTGACGGGTCGAGCATGACGACCTCCATCGTGGTATCAATTGAGGAATACGTATTTCGGCTTTTCGGTGGGCCGAGTGTCGAGCCCCGGACAGATATTTGGTCGTCGCCCGCGACGTCAGCGTATGGGCGACCGACCAGACGTGGTACTCCTGACCGTCGACTGCTGGCGCCACGACGCCATCGAGCGAATGGATCGGTTCCGCTCCCTGACCTCCGAGTACGTCCGAAGCGAGGCCGTCTGTCAGTCGGCCGCGACCCCCGGCGTGTTCCCCTCGATTCTGGCCAGCCTGTACTACCCGCAGGCGTACACCGCGTCGGGCGCGCTCCGGTCCTCGGTGCGGACCCTGCCAGCCGTCCTCGCGGACCACGGCTACCGGACGGGTGCGATCGTCGCCGACAACCCATTTCTCGACCGGTTCGCCGGGGAGTTCGACTTCTTCTGGAACGGCGGCGCCGCCGAGACGAAGCTGGAACGACTGTTCAGGCTCGCCCGACAGCGCGACACCGTCCCCGTGACGGAAGTGGCGGACCGCGCCCACGAGTGGTTCGACGCCACTGACGGGCCGCGGTTTCTCCTCGCGCACCTGATGGACCCCCACGAGCCGTACCTGCCGGGGTTTCGCCGCGGCCTCGGCGAGGGAGTCGTCGACTCGTACCGGACCATCTGGAAGTTCGCACGGGACCGTCAGTCGCTCTCCCCGGCCGAACGTGAGACCGTCGAGAACCTCTACTGGCGCTGCGTCGACTATCTCGACGACCACGTTGAGGACCTCTTCTCGCTCGTCCCCGACGACGCGATAGTGATCCTCGTCGGCGACCACGGCGAGGAGTTCGCCCACGGCGCTTACCGACACGCCAGACTGTACGACGAGTGCGTCCGGGTGCCGCTCCTGACGAAGAACCTCTCCCGCGACCGGGTCAGGGACGGAGACGCGGCAGTGCGGCAGTTAGACCTCGCACCGACCGTCCTAGAGGAACTCGGTATCGCCATTCCCGAGAGGTGGGAGGGGAGACCGGCGAACGGCGACCCGCGGCCGAGTTTCATGCTGAACCACTCCCCCCATCTCGGGAAGAGCTACGTCGGGCGGCGGACCGAGACGGCGAAACTCGTGAAGACCTACGACCGCGTGGACGCGGAGCCCACGCGGACGGAGTTCTTCGACCTCCGCGCCGACCCGGCCGAGGAGGAGAACCGCTACGCAGCGCAGTCCCAGTCCGGGGACGAACGACTGGAGCGACTCGAACGGGACCTCGCGGAATTCCTGGACCGCCCTGAGATACGCGAAGGGATCCGGCGCGGCACCGAACCCGACGTTGACGACGCGACGCTGGCCGACGACGCCGTCGCGGAGCGACTCAAAGCGCTCGGGTACAGGTAGTTCCGTCGTCGACGGCCCGACGACCGCGTCCGTCCGGACGGTGCGGTCCCGACACAACCTGTGCTACTTATACCCGAGTGCGGCCAGCTTCTCATCGAGGTCCACTTGCGGGTCCGACTCGGACTCGTCCGCCGGTTCGTAGCTCGGCCGGCGCGTCCCCGTGTCGGACGCGGACGTCACGCACCACGGGACGGTCTTCAGGACGTCGACGTAGGTGTAACAGGGGTGCGACCACACTCCGTCCTCCCCAAAGGCCTGCCCGTGGTCCGAGGAGACGACGACGGTGTCGGCGTCGACGTTGTCCAGCAACACGGCCACGTCGTCGAGGACGTAGCGGAGGTTCTCGACGGACGCCTCCCAGAGTTCGTCCCTCCTGTATCCGCACTCGTCGTGCAGTTCGCCGAGCGTGTACCCCTCGCCCTCGACGCCGACTGGTGTGACTACGTTGCCGTCGATGTCTGCCTCCACGAACGGCAGGTGCGGTTGCATGTAGTGGACGATCGTCCGGTCGGCGTCGTACTCCCGCGTGAGGGAGATGGCGCGGTCCGTCACCGTCCGTGCGGGGATGGTCCCGAGGTCGGCGTCCCAGCCGTCGCGCCAGACCTCCTCCAGGTGGAGGAATCGGTCGGCGTCGAGGCGTCGCTCCGAGGAGGTGTTGGCCGTCACGTGGAGCGTCCTCGCCATCTCGTTGCGATACCGTCCGGTGAACGTGTGGTTCATCCACTCGTCGGAACAAGTCCCCGGGCTGATGTGTTCGCCAACCGTCCCGACGAACTCGTACTCGTCGCGGACCTCCTCCATCATATCGACGGTCGCACAGTCGAGGAGGATCAGCAGATCCCACTCGCGGTCGTAGACGTTCGTTGCCTCCGGGGCGTGGGAAACCCGATACCGGAACTCGTTCGAGACGTACCGGCCGGCCGAGCGGAGCGTCTTCGACAGGCCACGCACCCCGTGTTCGTCGATATCTTCCATGCAGGCGTTCAGGAATTCTCGTACTACGTTCATTGTCTCGTCGAGCCGTCCCCTGACCGGTGTCCGCGGTGTTCTCGGCCGACTACAGCCTCTCGGTTCGATACCTCGTCCGACGCGGGCGTCTCTCATAAATGTGGGCGTCGGGACCTCCAAGGTCGATGGTGTCTCCGACCGGAGACGCGGCCCGTTCATTCGGCGTCGGGGGAAAAGTTGTAGTGGGTCGGCTTGTCAGATTGTGTATGGACTGGGGGCAAATGTGGCGGGACTCACGAGTATATAATGTGTCCAGTGTGGTACGTGACCGTGGGATCATCTCCACCGAAGAAGGGTCGTTAGTGGAGGCGATTTTCGGTACACCCCCCCGTGAGGATCTCCGACATATATCGCTCACGAGTTCGGATTTAGTACGCTTGGTCCTCCCTGTGGCATCTCCGTTGGCCCACTTGTGGCGAAATTCCACGATCCGGCGACTCATCACGGCTCAACCGCCGGGAGAAATTTCACAGGTGTTTCAGAGCGCTAGCGCAGGTTCGGGCAATCAACTCCAGTCATCCGCTCGTCGACTTAATATCGTCCGTTCCCGATTGGGATTGCTCGCGCTCGCGGTGACCTACACATCGCTCTTGCTTGCTACGGTGTGGTACATGGACACGTCGCTCTACGACGGCTGGTCTCCGTACACGTTCACCGTACCCCACCACTTGTCGGTGTTGTTTGTGGTCGGGCTAGCAATCCTCCCGGTGTTCTGGTTGCCACGCGAGTACCGACGGCCGTCACAGGTGATCCTCTGGTGGCTCTACCCGGTTGCGTATATTCCTGTTGTTACGCTGCACGCGTTCCTTTTAGAGGAGCCACGTCTGGTATTCGCCCTTACTGTCGCGATTTCGTTTTTTATACTCAGATTGTCATATTATCTCCCACAGGTCCGTGTGCGTGAGACGGTCCCACATCCGATCTTCTATCGACTGTTAGTTCTAGTGACTGTGGCTCTGATGAGTCTGCTACTCGGTGTATTCAGCCAGTCGATCACGATAGCTAATTTGAGCGAAATATACGAAGTTCGGTCGTCGTTCCGTGAGACGCTCCAGTCGTTTGGGGCCGTGTTCTTCCGGGTAATCGCGTACGGTATCACGTGGTTGGAGAACGTGTTGGTCCCGATCCTGATCGCAAGTCCACTGGCTGGACTCATGCCCACGTGGGTGTTTGGGGTCGGGGTCGCCGCTACGCTAGTGGTCTACGCTGTCGGTGCGTTCAAGTCCGCAATATTCGCTGTCGGCATGGCGATCATTCTGTACGTGACGCTTCAGGACGATGGCAAGTATCTCCCCGCTTATGCCATGTTAGCCGGTCCAACGACCCTTGGCACTTTTCTCGTCCTCGACCGCCTCGGCGCACCTTCGCAGGTACTTGGCCTTGTACGAAGGATGTTCGTCTCGCCAGGGATGGTTACTGCGTTTCACGTCGACTTCTTTAGCACAAATCCGCACACTCTATGGGCCGGACGAACGTGGATCGGGCTCCCATATCCCTACAGCAAACCAGTCGCGAACCTCATCGGGAGCGTCTACTTTGGTATTCCAGATATGGTCGCGAACGGACCATTCTGGGCCTCCGGGTACGCTGGTGCCGGGATTCTGGGGATCGTACTCGTCGCTATAATATTCGCTGTGGCACTGTACGCGCTTGATTGTGCGTCGGCGGGCCTTCCCAAACGGTTCGTCGGGGCCGTCGTCGCCGGACAACTGACCGGAATTGCGTACTCAAGTACTCTCAACGTGTTGTTGCTCGGTGGGTTCGGTTTACTCGTAGTTCTGCTCTTGTTCATGCCTGTGCCGAATCGCGGGGTCGGGTGATTTATAGGATCATATATCAACGAGTCAGGAAGAGGCGAGTATTTACAAGCTGGAAAGTGATTTATGACATGTGTTCAATGACTCGATAAGTGAAGACGGGTAGAACTGCACCCAATCTACAGATTACAAATGGAAAAATGAATATCACGGACCGCCTGCGTCGCGCCGTCGAGAGTCCGAACCTGTTCGGCCGGGGCGTCAACCGGCTCTACCACCGCAGGTTCAACAGCCGGTCGTACAACACCGACGGAACGGATATCTTCGCCGAGGACTGGGACGTCCTCCTCGTCCTCGATGCGTGCCGGTACGACACTTTCGAGGCCCACCACGACCTGCCGGGCCGTCTGGAGTCCCGGGTGTCTCGGGGCGCCGCCACCGTCGAGTTCCTGCGCGGGAACTTCGTCGGCCGGACGCTCGCGGACACGGTGTACGTGACGGCAAACCCGCAGCTCTACCGGAACCGCGACCGTCTCCCGACGGACCTCCACGCGGTGGTCGACGTCTGGCGCGCCGACGGATGGGACGAGGACCACGGGACGGTCCTCCCGGAGACAGTCAACGAGTACGCGAGGCGGGCGGCCGAGCGGTACCCGAACAAGCGACTCGTCGTCCACTACATCCAGCCCCACTACCCGTTCATCGGGGCGGACACGTCCTTTGACGAGGGCCACCTGGACGTCGAGAATCCCGACGAGGAGCGGGTGTGGGACCGGCTGATGACCGGGACCCTCGACGTCGCCCCCGAGGAGGTTCGGCGGCTGTACGTCGACAACCTGTTGCGGGTTCTTCCACACGTCGAGGACCTGCTGACCGACCTGACCGGCCGGACGGTCGTGACAGCCGACCACGGGAACATGCTCGGCGAGCGGGCGTCGCCAGTCCCTGTCAGGGAGTGGGGCCACCCCCGCGGCATCTACACCGAACATCTGGTGAGGGTTCCGTGGCTCGTCTCCGACGAGGGGTCGCGGCGGACGGTCGTGGCTGAGGAGACGGCGGACATCCGCGAGACCGTCGAGGACGTCGACGAGGACATCGTCTCGGAACGGCTCGAGGATCTAGGCTACCGCTGAGTCACTCCAGTGACTCCAGCAGGAGGTAGTCTTGGTCGGTCAGCCCGAGGCGCCAGACGATAGCCCCAAAAACCGCCGTCGCGGCGACGCCGGTGACGACGACGCGGACGACGCCGGGAAGCGGCAGCGTTCGCCCGAGGAGCATCGCCGGGACAGCACCGCAGACCGCGACCAGGCCCCGCCAGTACCCCCGCGAGTACGGCTGCAGATTGAGGAGGTACCACGTCTGGACCAGTCGCAGGGCGTTCAGCACTACGAACGACACGCCCGTCGCGGCGGCCGCGCCGACGATGCCGTACGCCTGTATCAGCACGTAGTTGAGACCCACATTCGCCACACTCACGACTACCGAGTTAACCATCTGGAGCCGTTCGTACTCCGACATGGTGAGGAGGTACCCTGCCGGGCCGACGACGGCGGCGGTCACCTGACCGAGAGCCAGCACGAGTAGCGCCGACTTCGCTGCGGGGATGGCGGTTCCGAAGAGTCCGAGTATCTCGTCGAGGAAGACGAACAGGAACGCGAACCCGAACAGCGTCAGCGTGGCGACCCACTTCGTGACGGCCGTGTAGACGCGCCCGAGGCGGTCGTGACGGCCCGAATGGTACAGCTCCGACGCCAGCGCCGGGAAGATAGAGTACGTCGCCTGGAGGACCACCGCGAGGAGGACGGAGGTCTGGTAGGCGGCCTGGTACCAGCCCACCTCGGCCGGGGTGGTGAAGACGCCCAGCATGAGGATGTCGGTCCACGTGATCAGGTACAGCGTCACTGCGGCGACGGTGAGGGGCAGGGCGAACCCGAGGACCTCCCTGTACGGGAGGCTCGGCCGGACGTCGAGGGACAGCGCGCCCTGTCGCGCGAGGTAGTAGACAGCGAGGACGACGCCGACGACGATCGAGACCAGGTAGCCGGCGACGACCGTCTCGACATCCGCGAGGACGAACGCCCCGACGGCGACGAGGACGAACGCCACCACGGACTGTCCGACATCGCGGACGTAGACGTAGTACTTCGTCTCTTTGAATCCTCTTGTCGCCGTCGCCCCGACCATCATCGCCGAGAACAGCGGAACTCCGACGAGGAACAGCTTGGCGGTGGAGCCGAACCCGGACTGCAACACGCCGTCGAGTACGTGCCACTGACTGTGCAGGAGGGCAGCGACGACGGTCCCGAGGACGAAGGGGACACCGAGGCAGATGACGACCGTCCCACTCACCAGAGCTGGGCGGTCGTCAGCCACGTATATCGGGATGTACTTCTGGGCGGCCCGGTCGAGCCCCAGCTGCGAGACGACGGAGACGGCCTTCATCAGGACGGTCCCGAACGCGAAGAGGCCGAGGGCCTCGGCCCCGAGACCGCGCGCGACGACCACGTTGATTCCGTACCGGAGGCCCTTGCCGACCATTCCACCGACGAACGCTATCGAGACGAGGTTCGTAATGTTCTGTCTCATCGGCGTCGGACGATGGGCCGTGTCATCAATTCACTGTCCGAGGGGGACTCAGCCGTCGTGCGGACCGTCTGCGCGTCCGGTCGTCGCGGTCGTCTCTCGCCGGCGTCACGTCGCCGTCCCACGAACAACACGGTCGTCTCTCACGACGGTTCCACACCGTATGAAGATACCGCACGGGCCCGACTGCCGTGTGGCCCCTGAGCGTCGACGTACCCCGTGCGGCGGCCGTCGTGGGGATCAAAAATAGCCCAAGTTCCGCAGCCGGGCGGCCGTCGATGGGTCGACGGAGACGTTGGTTCCCCCCTCGACCGCGTCGTGCTTGAAGGTCGAGATGTCGCGACCGAATCGTCTCGTGGCCCACGACGGTGGGCGGGCGAGGGATCCACTGGCCCGCTGAGTGTTCGCCTCGCCGGGGAGATCGTATCGTGTACAGGTCCCGAGGGAGCTCCACACCACTTTCTGATCGCCGTCATAGGCACAGCGGATCGCTCGGTCGTAGTACTCGTAGTCCGCCTCCGGGTCCGGACCGGCACTCATCCCGGCCAGTTCCGCGAACGCCCGATCACGGGATAGGTCTTTGACCCGGTCATCTCGGATCCCTCGGATCAGGTCGGGGAGTGACAGGTGTGAGAGGTAGCGTCCAGTCTGTTCGGCTACCTCGGGGGGATTGATCAGATAGAGCGGGACGTGGAGAAGTCTCTCACTCAAACTACTCTTGTGGTTTGCGAGCCCCTCGTCGGCTTCGGTTCCGAGGTTGTCGCCGTGGTCGGCGGTTACGACGACAGTCGTCTCACCGTCCAGCTCGTCGAAAAACTCCGAGAGACGGCGGTCGAGGTACTCGACGGCCGCCCGGTAGAGTCCGTTGCGCCGGCCCCAGTATCGCTCGTCGTACTCCGCAGCGAACAAGTCCCAGACATCCCTCTTGGCTGACGACCAGCCGCGGGGGCATTCGTAGAGGTCGTCGTCCAAATATCGTGCGGGTCTGTGTGGGATATGTGCCTCCATCAAGTTCAGAAACACGAACGTCGGTTCGTCAGTCGAGGCGAGTTCCCGCCGGACGACTCCGAGCCCCGGCTTGGCTCCCTCGTCGAACAGCCACGCCAAACGGTCGTAGGTTGAGTCCAACAGTTCGAGCGCACCGTTGAACAGTGAGCGCACGGGTTTCTCGCTTTTTACACATGCCAGCGCGTATCTGCGAAACTCGTCGAGCGATCCATCGAAGGAGTAAGGGTCGAGAGCATCGGGGAACCGGATCCCCCGGCCCAGCGGAAAGAACTCATCGAAGTAGCGGTCGAAGTCGTGTGCGGGTCCGGCGTAAACATTGGAACTAACGCCGACCGTTCGGTACTCCGTGAGGTCGTCGAATACCGTTCGTTCACGCGGGAGCGACGCGAACGACCGAGAGTGGGTGTGGACGCCGTGCTCGTGTGCTAGTAGGCCCGACAGCATACTGGCGTGACTCGGCGTGCTCCAAGAACTCGCCGCCCGACACCCGTCAGAAGAGATGTCGGCTGCATCTTGGACTCGGACGGCGACGTCATCGAAAATATCCTCGCGGACCGAGTCTAGACAGACCACTGCGACATTCTGCATATTGCTCGGACGGTCGTCTAAAGTCTGCCGGGGACGGGTACCCGACAACGGGCCCGTCCAGCGATCACTGATTTGGTCGGGTTGGTTACCGCAGTTACGGCTCGGTGATCGGTCCCGACTCGAAGGCCATCGTGGCGACGTACTCGCGGACGTGCGAGGTCTCGCCGTCGGCGGACTTTTCCTCTTGGATCTTCAGTTCGCAGGACGATTCCAACTGGTTGCGGGCGCGGACGTCGGCCGCGTTCCGGCCGAAGAACGACTGTGTCCGGTGGACGGTGACCGGTGGACTGCCGTAGGTGTCCTGCAGGCCGGCGGTCGACCACGCGTCCGTCGATAGCGCGGACGCGATGCTCTCGCCAGTCCCACCGGCTCCGCCGGACCGGGGCTGGGTCACAATGTAGCCGACGGTCTCGTCGCCGTGGTCGTTCGTCCAGGTGTCGCCGGCAGTCGTGTTGGCCTCCTCCTCTTGGCAGATGACGTCGAAAGAGTCCTCGCCGGTCCGAGTTACCCGCGTCGATGTCGGTGTCGGATCGTTGTCGGACATGACCTGCGTGTAGGTGTGCGACTGCGCGTTCCAAGTCGGCGAGAACCCGACAGTCGTCCACCCGCCACCGTTGGCGGTGACCTTGCCGGCGACCAGTTCGAAACCCGCGTCCGTGGGGTGTGGCCCAGATTCGACGACGACGTAGTTCACGTCCTCTTTTTTATGTGCCCCGTCCTGATATTCCCACTCCTCCAACCGAACCTCAAAACTTTCACTCTGAGCGTTCCGCACGCGAGCGTGGACAGGGTCGGGGTCGTTGAATGTCCCCACCGACGTCACTACCACGGGGTCCGTGTACGAACCGCTCAAGCTGACTGTCTGCCAATTCTCGTTGACCGAAACCGTTCCTGCTTCGCCAATCATGTTTTCGTTCTGGTTGTTTCCGAGTGCCGCTTCGACGTCCAACAATCCGTTCCCCTGCTGATTCCCCGACAGCCCGAGGTCCTCGGCCGTCTCCTCCAGCCGCTTCCGAGCCTCCGTATTCGAATACCCGTTGGCCATCAACAGCCCGGCTGCCCCACTCACGTGCGGGCAGGCCATCGACGTCCCGGAGAAGTGCGCCGTTCCGCCACCGGCGACGGTCGACAGAATCGAGGAGCCCGGCGCGGCGATGTCGATCTCGGGCCCGGTGCTCGAGAAGTACGCGAGGTCGTCGCTCGAGTCGGTCGCACTCACGGCCATCACGTCGGGGTGACGCGCGGGGAACTTCACGCAGTCCGAACACGGACCGCTGTTGCCTGCTGCGGCGACACAGAGGACGCCATTGCTGGTCGCGTACTCGATGGCGTCGTCCATCGTGGAGGAGTTGCTACTGCCGCCAAGACTCATGCTGGCGACATCCCAGCCTTCGTTAGCGACGTGGATTATGCCGGCAGCGATGTCGGAGTACGACCCCCAGCCACTACTGTTCAGCACCTTGACCGCGTGGAGCGTCGCACCCGGGGCGACGCCGACGACAGCCTTGCTGTTGTCGACCGCCGCGGCGATCCCGGCGCAGTGGGTGCCGTGATTGTTGTCGTCGTCCCACGGCTCCGCACAGCCACTGCAGGTGGTGAAAGATTCACCGGCGCCGAGGTTCGCCTGGAGGTCGGGGTGGTCCGAGTCGATCCCCGAGTCGATGATCGCGATGTCGGCACCATCGCCGGTGTAGCCGTCGTCCTGCGTGGCGTCCGAGTCGGTCCGGTCGATCCCCCACGGGAGCGACTGTCCGATAGCCTCCATCTGGCCGTCCACCTCGATGTACCGGATGTTGGGGTTCTTCTCGAGCGCCTTGCGCGCCTGCTCGGGGAACCGCCCGGCGACGGCCTGGCCGACGTCGCCGAAGTCGAGCTCGCGGTGGACGTCGCTGGCGACCTGTTTGGCCTTCTCGAGTCCACGGTTGTTCTTCGTGCCGACGACGTGTCGGCCGGTCGGTTCCGCTCCCGCGACGCCGGTGCCGACGACGCCGACTGCCGCACCCGCGCCGATCGTCCGGAGGAGATCTCGTCGTTTTAGTGATACGTTATTCTTGTCTCTCATTAGCTGTTGTTCGTGTTTGATATCCTGCTGGTTCGCGTGCCATACTGGACCGGCCGCCGTGCCAGGTCGTCGTTACGGATGTCACCAATCTCTCCCTCGTTCCCGACATGTTCGATCTCAATTTCTGCAGCCGTGCCGACTCGTTGGAACATCTCGTATACCACTTTATATCTGGTTTAAGAGTCCATTAAGACTCCTTAGAGGCATCGTTATCAGACGGTCATAAAAACGTTCGCCGAATATTATCTATATTGATACCGAAATAGCATCCATTACAAATTTTTCTGATATGATTTTGTTAGGTCTTGCTGGCCAGGGACGGCAGCGGATTTCTGGCAAGAACTAACAACTAGATTATATTTGTTCGCCGCGACCGAGCCGTCTCGTCGAGTGCTGGAATCAGTTCCAGTGGACTCGCTGAGTTTATTTTCGCCTGTGATATCTCAAGTCCGACGGGAGTTATCGCTGGTGAATCGAGTGACACGGAGGACCCGGCGATCTTTTCCGCATTTAAGTGTCAGTCACCTATCTATCGAACGCTGAAATCGTGATTGGCCCGAACTGGTGAGCCCACTGGCGTGTCCGCGGACACGGAAGCCGAGGATTGAGCGGGGACCGTGATCTGCACACAATCGAGGGACGAGAGAGACAAGGGGTCGACTGTTCCCCCCACTGACGTCGGACGCGGTCTCGGGGGACGAGGGGTCACGAAGATCTCCGCGTCTCGCCGGTCGGAAGCGAGCGGTCGTCCCTGCTCCCCCGAGTGCGCCAGCCGCACCGAGCGTCGCCATCGAACTGAGGATCGACCGTCGAGAGAACGGGGCCGTATCGTTCGTATCACTCGAGATGGTAATAGCGAGCGAATACCCGAGTGAAGACACGAGACAACGAAGTCGTCACGAGTCCGAGCCACCTCCGGATGACCAGTCGCGAGAGCCGTCGGACGCGACACAAGAGCTAATAAACGCTCTGTCACAACCGGCAGTATGGATCGGGCCCTCGTCGTCGCGCTCGTCGTCGGCACCCTCCAGGGCGTCTTCGAGTGGCTCCCCATCTCCAGCGAGGGGAACATCACGCTGTACCTCGTCGTCGTCGAGGGGATGGATCCCACGGTCGCCGTCCAGCTCTCGCTGTTCCTCCACGCGGGCACGGGCGTGGCCGCCTGTGCGTACTATCGTAACGAACTGCGCGAACTCCTGAGCGCCGTCCCTCACTGGCGCCCGACTCGTTCGTTCACACCCGAGGGGGCGACGCTCTCGTTTCTCGTCGTCGGGACGCTCTCGTCCGTGGTCGTCGGACTCGCCGTCTACCGGCTGCTGACCGAGATCGTGACCGAGCTCGCCGGCGGGACGTTCGTCGCGCTCATCGGCGTGCTCCTCGTGGGCACGGGAGTGATCCAGCGCGTCGGCGACGACCTGGTCACCACGCGCGAGGAGCCGTCGCTGTTCGATGCGGTGCTCGTCGGCTCCTTACAGGGCGTGGCGATCCTCCCGGGCGTCTCGCGCTCGGGCGTCACCGCCGGGACGCTCCTCCTTCGAGGACACGAGGGTGTCGACGCGTTCCGGCTGTCGTTTCTCCTCTCGATTCCCGCGGCGTTCGGTGCCGGCGTCCTCGTCCTCCTGGACGTGGGCGTACCCAGCGTCTCGCCGCTCGCTGCTGGCGTCGCGCTCGTGACGAGCGCCGTCGTGGGCTACGCGACGATCGGCCTCTTGCTCGCGGTCGTCCGCCGCGTCGCGTTCTGGGCGGTCGCGATCGGACTCGGCGTGCTCGCGATCGTCGGCGGCATCGGTGTCGGCCTGTGACGGAGTGCAGCGTCGTCCGCACGGACCCCCAGGATGTCGCTCGCTGGAGGATGCCGGTTCGGGCGGGAGTTACCCCACCCGCTCCGCCTTGTCCGCCACCGATTCGGGCGGGTGTTGTGTGACGACCCGCTGGGCGGTTCGTTGTGACGAGACCAGGAGAGCCGACGAGCCGACGAAAAGAGCCGCGACGAGGGCGGTCCAGGCCACGTCCGGGACCGCCCGGAAGAGTGGGAGATCGAGCGCCGAGACGACGACGATGGCGACCGACACCCCCGACAGTCCCATGAACAGCTGTGGAATCCACTCCCTGTCCTCGGTCGCATCGAGGTCGAGCCGAAGGTTCTCCCCGTACTTCGTGAGTTCGATCGTGCTCTGCCGACGGTCGTACTCGATGAGCCCGAGGTCGGCTAGCTTCGGTGCGTGGAACTGGTACAACGACGTGTGGACGTTCTTCCGATCGTCGTATCTGATCGTGTCAGGATCGGTGCCTCGTTCCCACGCCGCTACCTGTCGTGAGACGTCCGCGAGGTCTACCGGACCGACTCCACCGTACTCTTGGAGATAGTGGAGGTGTAGCGTCGCCGGCGATTGTGGATCGCTTCGAGAAGTTCCTCTCGTGACGGTACAGTCGCCTCGTCGGCCGGGGTCGCGACCGTGTGTTCCTGTTCGTTTTCTTGACCCTTCTGTTCTGAAACGGGTCTCGATTGACCCGACCCCCCCTGTGCCCCTGCAGCGTTCTCCCTCCCTGCGGCGTGCTGTGTGACCATGTGCACCTCTGTCCCCGGTTGCAATTCGCAAGACAGTATTGCTCGCGAAGCGGTTGTTCCATTGTCATTAGTGTCTAATAAGTGTTTGGGAGAGTATATGTCGGTTCCAATGTTATATTGTTTTGACCGTATATCGCGAGAATATTTCGCTCGATAATGTTGTGTAGATTGATGAATGAGACCAATCGTATCGTTGTCACATCTGACTGGCGGAGACGTCTCGATTGTCTGCGTCGGTTCTGAGGGATGGTCGGACGTGTCACGCTCAGAGGTAACAGTATTCTGATTTGGTTCGAAAGCGGTATTTTGGAAAAGTTCTGTCCGGTGATAGCAGTATACTATCGTACGAAACACGGTAGTCGGTGGTCCACGACCGAAGTCGTGGGCTTCCACCTCGCACTCGTGTGAGTCCCGGTCGATCGTCTCCGCCCCGAACCGCATCACGGGCGGTCCTCCGTCGTCTCGACTCGTGTTCGACACTCCTTCGGCCGGAAGTGCCAGTGCAGTTTGATACGAAGTGAACGGGTAGGTGAGGTACGAGGGGCTCACGGTGTGCGGCACGAGTGGCGTGACTGGATGGGCCGGTCGCTCCCCCCCTTCGTCCGGGGATCGGGATAAACGCCCACAGGACGATGGGACGCCGTATATCCCGTTCGCAGTTCACCTGTACTTAAATAGAGTATGCCACCCGTATCACGTGCTCCAGTTCCCCGGGGAGACGGCCAGTTCGTGAAGAGCGGGCGTGAACAGCGATGAGACGGGGGACAGTGGTCGTGGTCGTCGTCGTCGCAGCCGTGTTGCTCCCGATGTGGTTCGTCGCCAGTCAGGGCGAACCGCCGAGCGAGGAGATCGCGATCGACCAGAGCGTCAACGAGATCCGCCCACTCGACGGCTTCGTCGACACGCCGAACAAGCTCTCGCCGAGTCAGGTGGGGGTCATCGTCTGGGTCGCGCTGCTCGTCCTGCTCGGTGTCCTTGCGTTCTTCCATCGGTTCATGAACAGGGCCGCGAGGCCGACTGAGAGGAGCGGGAACGGAGGAGTGACGCCCCGAAGTGGTCGAGAATCCGAGACCGCGCCGGATGGTGGGACAGTCGGTCGGTCGTGGCTGGTGACGGAGGATCGCTGGATCGTCGAGTACGCGCCCGCGAGCGACGCGATCGAGGGACTGCTCGCGATGGGGTTGCTCTCGGTGCTGACCATCGTCTTCGCGGCGCTGTTCACCGGGGAGTACTTCACGCTCGCACGAACGCAGTACTTCGGTATCTACGCGTTCGGCATGTTCATGTCCCTGACCGGACTGACGGTGTCGTACTACGCCTGGTTCATGCCCCACATCGAAGTCGCCGAACGGAGGGAGCACCGATGACGGCGAAAGACGACGACGCAGATCGAGAGTCCGTCTCGAGCGTCCCCGACGACTCCTGCGCCTGCGGGGACGCCAGCCAGCCGACCATCTACCGGCCGTTCTGGCGAGACAGTCGGGGCCGGATGGGTCGCCGCGGGTACGCCAGAGTGCTGGCGACCGTCGGTGGCCTGGCCGCGCTCGCGAGTCTCACCGCACCGGTGCTCGGACTGACGCGAGTCTTCGAGCGCTCCTACACCGGGCCCGTCTACTCCGACGGCGTCGCCCTCGTCGACAGCGAGGGCGACCGCATCGCGGAGACCCGTCTGTCGGAGGGCGAACAGCTGACGGTCTTTCCGGAGCCCCGGCCCGGAATCGACCGTGCGCCGACGCTGCTGGTCCGGTTCCCGGAGGAGGAGTACGGTGGGGAGACGCGCATGGAGTTCACCGTCTCCGGCTACGCGGCCTTCTCGAAGGTGTGCACGCACGCGGGCTGTATGGTCGCCGACCGCGACGATACGACGCTCGTCTGCCCCTGTCACTCCGGGCGGTTCGACCCGCTGTCGGGTGCGTCGGTCACCGGTGGGCCACCACCACGACCACTCCCGCAACTGCCGATCACGCTGTCGAGCGACGGGGAACTGATCGCCACTGGCGACTTCGAGGGGCACGTCGGCCCCGGAGGTGAGTGACGACGATGGACCGACTCGAGCGGCTCTACGGCTGGGTCGACGACCGACTGGACGTCGCCGGCGCCCAGTCGTTCTTCGGGAAGGCGTTCCCCGCCGAGGACTCCTTCCTGCTCGGCGAGGTGGCGCTGTTCTGTTTCCTGCTCTTGGTGTTCTCGGGCGTCTTCCTCGGCTTCTTCTTCGAGCCCAGCATTAGCGAGGTCGAGTACGAGGGCAGCGTCGCGGAGTATCAGGGCGAGGAACTGCCCGAGTCGTTCGTGAGCGTGTTGAACATCACCTACGACGTCCCCTTCGGGATGCTCATCCGCCGGATGCACCACTGGGCGGCCCACCTCATGATCGCCTCGATGGCCCTGCACATGTTGCGGGTGTTCTTCACCGGCGCCTACCGTAACCCCCGCGAGCCCAACTGGCTCGTCGGCACCGGGCTCGCGGGCGCGACGATGTTCGCCGCCTACACGGGCTACGCCCTCCCGTTCGACGAGTTCGCGAGCACGGCCGTCGGGATCGGCTACAACGTCACCCTCTCGATCCCACTCGTCGGCGAGACGCTCGCGCAGCTCGCTTTCGGTGGGTCGTTCCCGTCCAGTGCGACGATCCCGCGCTTTTACTTCCTGCACGTGCTGGTGTTACCGGCGGCCATCGCGGGGCTCATCGGCCTGCACATGCTGATCCTCGTCAGGCAGAAACACACGGAGGCCCAGCGGGACGCGGACGTGCCAGCCCCCGACCGAGACGACACGACCGCCGCCGACGGCGGCAGCGTCGCTCGGGACGACGACAGCGTGGTCGTCGGCCTGCCGGCCGTCCCGAATCAGGTGGCCGTCAGCGCCGTCGTCTTCTTCCTGACGCTGGCGACGCTATCGCTGCTGGCCGGCTTCCTCCCGGTGCACAACATCGCCGAGTACGGGCCCAACGACCCGGCGTCGACGCCGTCGCTCATCATGCCGGACTGGTTCCTGATGTGGGGGTACGGCTTCCTGAAGCTGACACCGTCGTGGCTCAGCTTCGACGTCTTCGGCGTCCACATCAGCGCCGAGTTCATCGGCGGGCTGGCGCTTCCGAGCCTCGTCTTCGGTCTCGTCGCGGTGTGGCCGTTCATCGACTACGAAGAGACGGCCGTGCACTTCACCGCCGATCCGCTGGAACGGCCGTTCCAGACCGGGGTCGGTGTCGCCGGCGTCGTGTTCATCATGCTCGCGTCGATCGCGGGGATGGACGTGATCGTCGCCGACATCGTGGGGCTGACCACGGCGCAACTCAAGCCCTACCTGATCGGGGCACTCCTCGTCGGGCCGCTGGTCGCCGGACTGATCGTCTACGCGGGTCTCGGCGGATTCGAAGACGACCCGCCGGACGACGACCCACCGGACGACACGACACCGAACGAGGAGACGCCAGCAGACACGGAGGGCGACGAATGAGCGCAGCGTCCGGTGGGAGGGTGACCCTCTCCACCCGGCAGTATCGCTGGCTGGATCGGACGACGAAACTCGCCGGTGTCGCCCTGATCGCCGCCGGCCTCGACGCCGGCGGCGGGACGCTGGCCGGCATCGCGCTGGCAGCGACCGGCGTTGCGTGCGGACTCACGACCGTTCTCATCGACAACCCATGAGCGAACGAGAAAACGAGAACTACCGCGATTCGACATCGGCATCGGCCACGGGAGACGTCTCGACCGCGCGACGGGACTTCCTGAAAGGCATCGGCGTCGCATCACTCCTCGGCGCGACGGGCACCGGCCTCGGCGCGACTGGCGACGAGCTCGACGAGTTCTTCCAGCTGGATGGCATCGAGGTCGTCGACGACCCCATCGGCGACTACCCCTACCGGGACTGGGAGGACCTCTACCGCGAGCAGTGGGACTGGGACTCGACGGCCCGCTCAACCCACAGCGTCAACTGTACCGGGAGCTGTTCGTGGGAAGTGTACGTCCGCAACGGGCAGGTCTGGCGCGAGGACCAGGCCGCGGACTACCCCGTCTTCGACGAGAGCCTGCCCAACCCAAACCCGCGGGGCTGTCAGAAAGGGGCCTGCTACTCGGACTACGTCAACGCCGACCATCGCGTGCTCCACCCGCTCCGGCGGACCGGCGAACGGGGGTCGGGCAAGTGGGAGCGCATCTCCTGGGACGAGGCGCTGACCGAGATCGCCGAGGAGGTGATCGAGACCGTCGCGGAGGAGGAGAACTACGACGGCATCAGTGGGTTCACACCGATCCCGGCGATGAGCCCCGTCTCCTTCGCGGGTGGGTCGCGACTCGTCAACCTCCTCGGAGGGGTCTCGCACAGTTTCTACGACTGGTACTCGGACCTGCCGCCGGGCCAGCCGATCACCTGGGGGACGCAGACGGACAACGCGGAGAGCGCCGACTGGTACAACGCCGACTACCTCATCGCGTGGGGTTCGAACGTCAACGTCACGCGCATTCCCGACGCGAAGTACTTCCTCGAGGCCGCCTACGACGGCACGAAACGCGTCGGCGTCTTCACGGACTACTCCCAGACGGCCATCCACTGCGACGAGTGGATCAGTCCCGAACCGGGTACCGACACCGCGCTCGCACTGGGGATGGCCCGGACGATCGTCGACGAGGGCCTGTACGACGAACCCCACCTGAAGGAACAGACCGACATGCCGCTGCTCGTTCGGGAGGACACCGGGAAGTTCCTCCGGGCCTCGGAGATCGGACTCGATGTCGACGCCGACCGCCCCGACCACGTGTTCGTGATGCAGGACGGGGCCGGCGAGCTACGCGCCGCACCGGGGTCGCTCGGCGCACGCGACGGGCAACACGACGCCACCGCCAGTATCGACCTCGACTTCGACCCGCAGCTCGCGGTCGAACGGACGGTCTCGACGTCGGACGGCCCGGTCGCGGTGCGATCGGTGTGGAACGAACTCCGCGACGAACTGTCGACCTACACGCCCGAGCACGTCCACGAGCTCACCGGCGTCGGCCGCCAGACGCACCAGGAGATCGCCCGCGAGTTCGCCGACGTCGACCGCGCGAAGATCATCCACGGGAAGGGCGTCAACGACTGGTACCACAACGACCTCGGCAACCGCGCGATCCAGCTGTTGGTGACGCTGACCGGCAACCTCGGCCGACAGGGGACGGGCCTCGACCACTACGTCGGCCAGGAGAAGATCTGGACGTTCCACGGGTGGCAGACGCTCTCGTTCCCGACCGGCAGCGTGCGAGGCGTGCCGACGACGCTGTGGACGTACTACCACTGCGACGTGCTGGACAACGCCGATCCGGAGACGACCCGGCGCGTCCGGGAGGCCATCGACAACGACTGGATGCCCGTCTACCCCGAAGAGCGGGCGGACGGGTCGCGGCCGGACCCCTCGATCCTGTTCGTCTGGCGGGGGAACTACTTCAACCAGGCGAAAGGGAACGTCGCGGTCGAGGAGCAGCTCTGGCCCAAACTCGACCTGGTGGTCGACATCAACTTCCGGATGGACTCCTCGGCGCTCTACTCGGACATCGTGTTACCGTCCGCGAGCCACTACGAGAAACACGACCTCTCGATGACGGACATGCACACGTACGTCCACCCCTTCACGCCCGCGGTGGAGCCGCTGGGCGAGTCGAAGACGGACTGGCAGATCTTCCGCGAACTCGCGGCGAAGATCCAGGAACTCGCCGAGGAACGTGGGATCGAGCCGGTGCCCGACCGAAAATTCGACCGCGACATCGACCTCCAGTCGGTGCACGACGACTACGTCCGCGACTGGGAGACCGGTGAGCCGGGGGGCCTCGCCGACGACAGGGCGGCTGCCGAGTACATCCTCGACCACTCCGAGGAGACGAACCCCGAGGGCACGAACGAGCGGATCACGTTCGACGACATCGACGACCAGCCCCGGCGCTTTCTCGCCACTGGTGACCACTGGACGTCCGACATCGAGGAGGGTGAGGCGTACGCCCCCTGGAAGGACTACGTGCAGGACAAACAGCCGTGGCCGACGTTCACCGGCCGGCAGCAGTACTACATCGACCACGACTGGTTCTTGGAACTCGACGAACAGCTCCCCACCCACAAACAGGCACCCACGCTGCAGGACAAGGCCGACTACCCGCTGCGGTACAACACGCCCCACGGCCGGTGGTCGATCCACTCGACGTGGCGCGACAGCGAGCGGATGCTCCGGCTCCAGCGTGGGGAGCCGGTCGTCTACCTGAACCCCGACGATATGGCCGAGCGGGGGATCGAGGACGGCGACACGGTCCGCGTCTACAACGACCTCGGCGAGGTCGAGGTGCAGGCGAAACGGTATCCGAGCAGCGAACCGGGGACGGCACGGATGTACTTCGCCTGGGAGCGCTTCCAGTACCCCGATCGAGGAAACTTCAACTCGCTCGTCCCGCTGTACATGAAACCCACACAGCTCGTTCAGTACCCCGAGGACACCGGCGAACACCTGCACTTCTTCCCCAACTACTGGGGACCGACCGGCGTCAACAGCGACGTCCGCGTCGAGGTCGAACGCGTGGGAGGCGGCGACAGCGACGACGACGGAGACGACGGAGACGACGGTGGCAGTGGTGGCGATGGAGGCGGCGACGGAGGTGAGGGGGCATGAGTTCGCACGCCGAGGACGGCGACGACACGGTCGACCTCGCGGAGGGTGTCGACCACCAGGTCGCGATGGTGATGGACCTCAACAAGTGCATCGGCTGTCAGACGTGTACGATCGCGTGCAAGACCAACTGGACGGACGGGGGCGGTCGCGAGTACATGTACTGGAACAACGTCGAGACCAAACCGGGCGCCGGCTACCCCCGCGACTGGGAGGAGATGGGTGGCGGGTGGACCGACGACGGGCAAGAGCGCACCCCCGGCGAACTCCCCGACGAAGACGACTACGGTCGGCCGTGGGAGTTCAACCACGAGCAGATCATGTACGAGGGGAGCGATTCCCCGCTCCGTCCGATGGACAACGCCGCCGACTGGAGCCCGAACTGGGACGAGGACGAGGGCGCCGGCGAGTACCCCAACTCCTACTACTTCTACCTCCCGCGCATCTGCAACCACTGCACGCACCCTTCGTGCGTCGAGGCCTGCCCCCGGTCGGCGCTGTACAAACGCTCCGAGGACGGGATCGTCCTCGTCGACCAGGACCGCTGTCGCGGCTACCGCTACTGCGTCGAGGGCTGTCCGTACAAGAAGGTGTACTACAACGCGATGAAGAAGGTGTCCGAGAAGTGTATCTTCTGCTACCCCCGGATCGAGGGCGAGGGGCCGGAGGGCGAGGTCCGCGGGACGGCCTGTGCGGAGGACTGCCCGCCACAGCTCCGGATGGTCGGCTACCTCGACGACGAGGAGGGACCGATCCACAAGCTGGTCAACGAGTACGAGGTGGCGATCCGGCTCCACCCCGAGTTCCGGACGGAGCCGAACGTCTACTACATCCCGCCGTTCGCCCCGCCGCAACACTCCGAGGAAGGCGAGTCGCTCGACGCCGAGCGCATCCCGCGAACCTACCTCGAGGAGCTGTTCGGCCCGAAGATCAACGACGCGCTGAACACCATCAGCCGGGAGCGCGACCGGGTCCGGCGCGGCGAGGAGAGCGAACTGATGGAGCTGTTGAACAGCGACCGGGAGGAGAAGTACCGACTGGAGGTGTTCGAATGAGCGACGCGGATCGCGCCGGGGAGCGCGACCGGGAGCGGGCGGGGAACGCGACCGATCGCCGGAGCAGGGACCCCGAACCGTCGGGTCGAAGAGCCAGCGGAGGCCGACGGCCGGCCGCGAGGCGGGAACTGCTCCTGGCGAGTACCTTCGCCGCCCTGTTGCTCGTGACGGCGACGGTCGGGCCAATGGTGGTGGACGCTCGTCCCGCCTTCGAGATCCCCGTCGAGGCAGGCACGGAGAACGAGAACCTCGAGAGCGCCACGGCGGACGCGTGGACCCGAGTGCCCGCGGCCACGGTGTCGATGTCCGCCTCGGGGGCGTCGGTCCCCGGCGGCGACGACTCTACCGTCGAGGAGGCGAAGGTACAGGCGGTGCAGACCGACCAGCGGCTGTACCTGCGACTCGCGTGGGACGACGCGACGGTCGACCGGTCGACGGGCTCCACGCTGGCGTTCGCCGACGCGGTCGCCGTCCAGTTGCCGGCGAACGCGAGCGCCCGCCCACCCATCACGATGGGCAGCACCGACAACCCGGTGAACGTCTGGTACTGGTCGGCTGACGGCACCACCGACGAACTGCTCGCCGGCGGCCCCGGGAGCACGACACGGTTCGACCAGGGGACGATCGTCACGGACGCGACACACCGAAACGGCCGCTGGTACGTGGTGCTCTCGCGGTCGCTCGATGCGACCAGCGAGCACAGGACGGCGATCCCGGACGACGCGGACATGGACGTCGCCGTCGCGGTGTGGAACGGCTCCAACATGGAGCGCTCGGGGAAGAAGTCCGTCAGCGAGTGGCACTACCTCGCGCTCGGTCCCGGCCCCCAGGGACCGCCGTACCAGACGATCCTCTGGCTCGTCGCGGGTCTCGCTATCGTCGGCTCCGTGCTCGTGACGATCGAGGGCGTCCGCCGGACGCGGGACGAAGGAGACGGACGAGGGGAGGAGAGTGACTGAGATGGTCACGGACGAGAGACGGCGGGCCGACCTGGCGGCGCTCGCCGACGAGATCACGACCGACGCCGGGGCTCGCGGCGGGGTGTACGCGCTCGCGGCGAAGGCGTTCGACCAGCCCAGCGAGCGGTTCTACCGGGAACTCGAGACGGGGCGCGTCGACGACCTGTTCGCGGCGCTGGTCGATCGCAGCGGGCTCGACGTTCAGCCGCCCGACGCGACGGTCGACGAGGACCGTGAGACGGTCGCGGCGCGGTTCAACGACCTCTTCGTCGTCGGCTACTCGGAGGTCGTCGACAAGACCGACGGCACCGTCGAGAGCTACGGGCCACCGGTGTCGCTGTACGAGTCCGACTACCGCTCCGAGGTCTCCTGGAACGACGTCAACCTCGACCTCGCTCGCGCCTACGAGTACTTCGGCGTACAGGTCGACCGGGAGACGCGGCGCAACCACGACCACGTCCGCCTCCAGCTGGAGTTCATGGGCTATCTCTGCCGACGCGAGGCGGCCGTCGATCAGAGCGTGGCCGCCGCACGGCTGGACTTTCACGACCGTCACCTCCGCGTCGTCACGGAGGGGATCGCCGGCGCCCTCGGTGACGAGCCGGGGACGGGGCTCTACGGCCGACTCGCGGCCTTCCTCGACCGGTTTACCGCGGCCGACGTCGACGACCTGGCGGCACGGCAGGAGGGTGAGTCACCGTGACTGCGGATCCGACGCCCGACCCCGACGTCCACGAGGCGGACGTGGAGGTGGGCCACGCGCCACGGGCGAACGCGATCGCCACGGCCGACGCGCTCGGACCCGCGGTGTCGGTTCTCGGGGCAGGTGCTCTCGCAGCCGTCGCGATCGAACGGGGCGTCACCATCCTCGCCAACGCTCCCTTCGACCCGATCGTGGTCTCGCCGGCGGCTCGCGACGCGACTGCCGCGTGCGTAGTCGTCACCGTCGTCGTCACCCTCCTCGCCGTGGCGGTGACCGACGGGCGAGCGACCGTCAGAGTCGGCCTCCTGTTCGCTGCCGTCTTCGGTCTACTCCCGCTCGTCGCCCCGGGAACAACGCTGGTTGCCGTCGTCGCGGTGGTCGGCGGAGGCGCGCTCGCTCTCGTGGGGACGCTCGGTGCTCCCGCGGAGTGGTCCTACCGTGGCGTCCGCCGGCGCCTCGTGGCCGTCGGAGTCGTCGCGGCGCTCGCGCTGGCGCTCGTCGGCGTGACCGGCCTCCTCGGGGGGGTCCGTACCCCCGGGGCAGTCGCCACACTCGCAGTCGTCGCGGCGGTCGGCACGCGGTCGGACGGATCGCGGCTGGCCGCGGGCGCTGGCCTCCTCGCCGTCGGTGCAGTGGGTGTCGCCAGCGTCGTGAGCCCGTTCGTCGTCGGCAGCACGCTGCTCGTCGCGCTCGCGGTCACGGGCGTCCCGTCGCTGCTGGTGATGCTCGCGGTCGCCGGCGCCGTCGCGGCCACCGTCGCCGGCCTCCACCGGGGCGAGTACGCACTCGCCACCGGGGCCGCCGTCCTCCTGGGAGCGGGCGTCCCCGTGACGTTCCCACGGGCGTTGACGTTCCTGCTCGGCGCAGTGCTGGTACTGCTCGTCCACGACGGTACGACGGGGAATCCGGGACGCACGAGGCGGGGGTCGGAGCGCTCGACGGGGGGTCCGGAATGAGGGACGAGGAGGAGGCGACGGACGGGCCGACCGATCCACGGGTCCACCCCGAACAGAGCCCGGGATTCGGCGAAGACCACGGCGGACTCGCGGACATCGAGGTGAGTCGTGACGTGACGATCGGTGAGGCGACCCCGCGCGAACTCCAGGCCACCGACGTCACGCCGGTCGCCGACGACGCCGTGGCCGAGAAGATCGGGGACCTCCGTGACGGGGACGTCGTCGAGCGTCGCCGCGCGGCACTCGCCCTCGCCGAGGAATCGACAGAGGTCGTCGACGCGCTCGTCGAGTTCGGCCTGTCGGACGATGACAGTGACGTCAGACAGTTCGCCGTCGAGGCACTGGGCGAACTCGGCGGGGAACGGGCGGGGAGCGCGGCGGTCGCCACGCTGGACGACCCCGACCCGTGGGTTCGCGCGGAAGCCGTCGTCGCCCTCGACCGGATCGACCGCCGAGCGTACGAGCCGCACGTCGAGCGCGCGGTCGACGACGACCACCACGCCGTCCGACGCAACGCCGCCGTCTCGCTGTTCAAACTCCGCGGGGAGGAGACACTCGAGATCCTGCTCGACCAGTCCCGCGCGGACAGCGAGCGGCTCCGGGAGTGGGCGGCCCACCTGCTGGCCGGCGTCGACGACGACCGTGCCACGGAGCGCCTGCGCGAACTCGCTGTCGACGACTCCGAACCACAGGTCGTCCGGAGCACCGCCGCCCGCTCGCTCGAAGCCGACCCCGGGAAGTTCCGCCGGCAGTTCACCGGTGGCACCGAGAACGACAGCACCGACCCCCCGGGCGAGAGCCGACTGAACCGCAGACCGAACCTCTGACATGTCACGAGACGCTCCCACGGACGCGACCGACGCATCGGCACGGCTGAGCGACCACGTCGAAGCCGCACTCCGGCGGGTCAGGGATCCCGACGCGGACCTGACCGTGTTCGAGGCGGGGCTCGTCGAGGACATCCACGTGACCGACGGCCGGGTGACGATTGATGCCGACCTGAGCGACTTCCCGCCCCGGGAAGCCGAGTCGGTGACGGCGACGATGATCCGTGCCGTCTCCGAGGTGCCGGGCGTCGAACGGGCGCACGTCGAACACGTGCAGTCGGCGCCCGCCATCGACGACCGAGCGATCGGCATCGAGTCCGCCGACCGTATCATCGCGGTCGCCAGCGCGAAGGGTGGGGTCGGAAAGTCCACCATCGCGACGTCGCTCGCCTGTGCGCTGGCCGCCGGCGGCGAGCGCGTGGGCATCTTCGACGCCGACATCCACGGGCCGAACGTCCCGGAACTCCTGTCGATCAGTGGTCCCGTCCACTCCGACGCGGACGGCAACCCCGTCCCGGTCGACGCCGACGGCATCGACGTGATGAGCGTCGGATTGATGTCCTCCAGTGCTCCCCTGGCGTGGCGCGGCGCGATGGCACACGACGCCCTCTCGGAGCTGTTCGGGGAGACCGCGTGGAACGACCCGGAGACGATCGTGCTCGACCTGCCACCGGGGACGGGGGACGTCACGCTCACGACGCTGCAGGAGACGCGGGTCGACGGTGTCGTCTTCGTCACGACGCCCTTCCACGCGGCCGTCTCGGATACGCACCGCTCGATTCAGCTGTTCGAGGAGAACGACGTGCCGGTGTTGGGTGTCGTCTCGAACATGGGCGAGTTCGTGTGCGGCGACTGCGGGTGCGTCCACGACCTCTTCGACGGCCCCGACCCGGTCGACGCGCTGGAGGTGCCCGTGCTCGCGGAGCTCCCCTTCGACGCGGCGATGCAGGACGCGCTGGCGCCGTCGCCGGATGCGCTGCCGGAGTGCGCGCGGACGCTCGGGCAGGCGGTCTCGGACCGCTTCGAGGAGGTCTGGTCGGTCGACGTGCCCGAAGGGGCGGTCGACATTCGAGGGCTGCCGTCGGACGCTCGCTACGACGAAGTCGAAGCGGGGTGGGCCGACACGGCGACCGGAGAACGGTTCTACCTCGTCAGCGACCGGGATCCGACGCCCGTCCGGAACTACCTCGTCGAGGCCAGCGACGTGACCGCGGACGAACTGGAGCCGTTCGAGGTCAAACGACCCAACCCCGAGACGTGGCTCCTGCGGACCGTCCGGCCCTGACTGTGGGGGGCGACGGCGCACCGCGGCGCCCGTCGTGAGGCACGTCGAAGGACTTTTTGACGTACCCGGGGACGGATACCACATGACCGACAGCGGCGTGCACGCGGAGATGAGGGTGGCCGGCCCGTCCGTCTGTCGCGTCGTGGACGCGTCGGACTCGGGGGAGGTGGTCTCCGTCTCCCGCGCGACGTCCAGAGTCACCGACGAGGTCACCGTCGAGTTCATCAGCGAGTCGGGGTCGGTTCCCGTCGACGCGGAGGAGGTGTTCTCCTACGACGGCAAGGCGATCTACCGGTTCGAGCGGCCGGCCGGGACGGAGCCGGCGTGCGCCTGCGAAGTGATCGAGTGGAGCGGGAATCCCGTCCGTCACACCGAGGTGGACGACGGGTCGGTCGTCGTCTCGTTCGTCGCGAACGACCTGGACGAACTCGGCAGGATCGTCACCGAACTGAAAGCGCAGTACGAGGAGGTTTCCCTGCAGTGTCTCACCCGCTCGGCGGCGGGCGACGACGAGAGCGACCTCGTCTTCGTCGACCGAGCCGTCCTCACGGCTCGACAGCGAGAGGTACTGGAGACCGCTCACGAGATGGGCTACTTCGACCATCCGAAGGGGGCGAACGCGACCGAGGTGGCCGCAGCACTCGACATCAACCGATCGACGTTCGCCGAACACCTCTCGGCAGCCCAGTCGAAACTGCTCGAAGCGATTCTCGAGACGTAACCCTCGAATGTCGCGTGGCAGTCACGTGACGGTGACCGCGAGCGACCCGGTCTCTTGATCAACGGCCACCGTATGCGGGGACGACGGTTATACCACGCTCTGTCGTTCGTGTAACCACGGTGGAGTGGATGCCACACGAATTCGTCTTCGACTGCCCCGCATGCGAGGTCCGGGTTATCGTCGACGCCGACATCCGAGCGGCGGTTCTCGAAGACGGATGCGTGGTGTGTCGGGGCGCAGTCGACACTGGCGCGTTCGTTCCCCGGTCCGAATCCGCGATCGGGGGCGACACGACCCAGCAGTGACCACGACGGCGACGTCGGAGTGTACAGTCGCCGTGAGATCACACCGAGAGATCCCACAAACGGTCGCCGTGGCTACCGCTCCAGACTGGCGAGATCGCGGAGAGGAACGGCCGCACCGGACAGTGACAGTGGGTCTACTCTTCCGTGCAGCGCTCGTCCGTCCGCGCCCGAGGACGCTTCGATGGATCGTCACCGGCTGTCCGCCACTCGGTCGAGACGCGAGCAGTGCGAGCAGTGTAGTGACTAGCGAGTGGCGTCCCCTGCCTCGACGCCCTGGCGCGTTACTCCAGCTGGTGGTAGTCCAGTTCGTAGCCGGCGTCGAGTGCCGCCTGCACGTCGTCGCTCGGCGCCGCGACGGGCGTGGTCTCGAGCCGCATCGCACCCACCGCGTCCCGCGTCATCCGGATGTTCCGCTGCCAGTCCTCGTCACGGTCCGGGTAGTCGGTGCGGGCGTGCGCCCCGCGGGACTCCGTCCGCATCGCGGCCCCCCGGAGGAGCGCCTCGGCGACGTCGAGTGCGAACGCGAGGTTCATCACGAACTCGAACGAACGACTCGTCGGCCCGTCGACCGCCAGATCGCTCGCCCGACGCCGGATCGCCGCCAGTTCGTCGAGTCCCACGGAGAGCGACTCCTCGTCACGGAGGATGCCGGCGTGCGCCCACAGCAGGTCGCGTAGTTCGTCCATCAGCGCCGCGGGATCGTAGCTGCCGTCGCTCCGGACGAGCCTGTCGAGATCGGCGAAATGAATCGCCGCCCGGTCGTGGAGCACGGTCCGCTCGCCGCGCTCGCTGTCGTGTCTACGGGCGAGCCGTCCGGCGATGGCCTCGCCGGCCACAGCCCCGAATGCGATCGTCTCGGCCAGCGAGTTCCCACCGAGACGGTTCGCGCCGTGGACCCCCGCCATCGTCTCGCCGATCGCGTACAGGCCGTCGATATCGGTCTCGCCCGTCTCGTCGACGACGACACCACCCATGCCGTAGTGGGCGGTCGGCGCTACCTCGACCGGATCGGTGGCCATGTCGACGCCCAGCTCCGCGAAGCGCTCGTACATCCGCGGGAGGCGGTCCTGGATGAACGACCGGTCGCGGTGGGAGATGTCGAGGTACACCCCACCGGCGTCGGTTCCGCGGCCCTCGTCGATCTCCCGGGCGATGGCACGGGCGACGACGTCCCGTGCGTCGAGTTCCATCTGTCCGGGCGAGTACCGCTCCATGAACCGCTCGCCGTCGCTGTTGAACAGCCGACCACCCTCGCCGCGGACGGCTTCGGTCACGAGTCGGCCGTCCCACTCGTCACCGTAGCGAGCGCCGACCATGCCGGTCGGGTGGAACTGGACGAACTCCACGTCCATCAACTGCGCGCCGGCCTGGTACGCCAGCGCGGGCCCATCACCGGTGTTCTCGTCGTCGCGCGAGGAGTGACGGTGGTAGAGACTGGTGTACCCCCCCGCCGCCAGGACCACGACGTCTGCCTCGAAGAGGAGGAACTCCCCCGTCTCCATGTCGTAGCCGGCCGCGCCGAGCACCCAGTCGTCGTCGGTCAACAGCCGCGTGACGAAGACGTTCTCGCGGTACGGAACCGATAGCTCCTGTGCGCGCCCGATGAGCGTCTGTAGCAGCGACTCCCCGGTGTGGTCGCCGGCGAACGCCGTCCGCCGGAACGACTGCGCGCCGAAGTAGCGCTGGTCGATCTCGTTCTCGTCGGTTCGACTGAACGGCATCCCCCAGCCGTCCAGCTCCCGAAGGAGGTCCGGCATCCGGCGGGTCACCGTCTCGACCTTCGCGGGGTCGTTGAGGAAGTGGCCCTCGTTGATCGTGTCCGCCGCGTGGACCGTCCAGTCGTCCACGGGGTCGTGGGTGCCGAGCGCACCGTTGATGCCGCCACGGGCCCACGTCGTGTGCGCATCGCCGTGGCTCCGCTTGCCGATCACCAGCAGCTCCTCGGGGGCGACCCCCCGTTCGACGAGTTCGATGGCCGTCCGCGCGCCCGCAGCCCCCGCGCCGATCACCAGCACGCCGAGGTCGACCGTCTCGTACGACAGCGATTCACGCCGCTCACGATCCGTGGTTCGCCGAGAACTCATTACTAGAACGGGAGGGCCGGACGTTTATAAACTCTCTGTCGTCGAGAGTGCCGAAACCAGGCGATTCAGAGCTTCCTGAGCCGGTTCACGAGTTGGCTCTCGAGCACTCGATCGCTCGGCACGCCAGCCGTATCGTCGCGAACCACACCGGTCCGATCGGGGACTGTCCCTCGAGACGGTCCTCGCGGTTCTGCCCCTGCGTCGACGCGAGACGATCCGGATCGACGACGAGACACACGCAGCACTGGCTCGGCTCGACCGAGACGACGAGACCGCCGACGAACTCGACTCGCGACTCCTCAGCGCCGACAGAAGAGTATCGAAGCTGGAGCCGGTCTGTGGCGCGAGAGCGACGCGGCGGACGCGGCTCGTGAAGGACGGCTGCGGATGAAACGGGACCCGGACCAGTAGCAGAAAGGACTCGACGAACGCCTTCTCGTCGACCATCCCGACGACACCACACGGTCCGCGATCCCCAGATCGACGCCGAGGAACGCGACCACCTCGTCTAAAGCTGCCGCGACGACCGTGACGACCTCGACGGGAACGGACGGTGATCCCGCAAAGAAGGCGTGTGATCGACTAGTATTTGCGTTGCTCGGCGGGAATGCCGAGATCGTCGTTGAACGCGTCGTCCAGCGCGTCCCGGGCGTCACGCCACTCGAAGAAGTCGTCACGATCGACCGGATACTCGTCGTAGAGTCGCTCGTACTTCCGGGCGTAGCGCCGCGTCCGGACGAAGTTGAGGAGCGTTCGACCCACCGCCCGCTTCGTGGTGTCGAGTCGCTCGAGACGACCGTCGCTGCCCAGCGCCAGCGCGTTCCCCACCACGCCGCTCGCGAGGCGGACGGCGCTCCGAACGCCGAGCGAGTTGCCCTCGGAGGAGACGACGTCCGCGATCGCGTCCTCGGGGAGGAGGGCGACCAACGCACGCACGTTCTCCATCCCGGCGTGCGAGGCCGCGATGTTGTAGGGGTCCTTGACCGCGGTGCGCGTCCCGAGGCCGTGGTCGACGTACAGGAAGTGGTTGTGCGCCCAGAGATCCGCTTCCGAGATGAAGCCGTCTTCGTCGTCGTGAACCGCCGCCGCGCCGTGTTTCCCGGCCGAGTAGCCGGTGACGGCGGCCCCTCTGATTCCCTTGCCCGTGATGGGGTGAGTCGTGCCGGCGTTACAGCCGACCGTGATGTACCCGGGCGCGACCATCGAGTCCAGTGGACGTCGAAGGCCGAGCGCGGCACCCAGTTTGTTGGCCGTGCCGTTGACGGTGTCGAACGCCGCACCGTCGAATTCGGGCCGCCCCTCGAGGTCCGCTTTCAGCCGGTCGACGAGTGTGACGGGGTCTTTGTTCATCTGAAAGCCCAGTCCGACGTTGATCTCGGTCGCCGTTCGCGGGAAGTACCAGATGTACCCCATCCGCTCCAGCGGCTTGCCCACGAGTGCGTTGTCGTACGGAACGGGCGCCTGCGTGGTGAGCACTTCCCGGTACGCGGACCCGAACTGCCGGTAGTTGGGTTTCTCGAAGCTGGTCTCGGGCTCCGCGTCCAGGCTGGCGAAGTCGACGTCGGCCATGACGCTCGACAGCGCGCCACCGGCGTCGATGACGAGGTCGGCGGTGTACGTGACAGGCTCCCCGTCTCTGACGGCTCGCACCCCCTCGACCTGCGCACCCTGGAGAACGCCGTTGACGACGGTGTCGAACTGCTGGTCGACCCCACAGGCTGCCGTCTGTTCGAGCAGCCGTTGCCCCAGCTCGTAGCGGTCGACGACGTTACTGTGACCCTCGTACGGCAGGACTTTCTTCACGTCGAGTGCCTCGTCCCACCACTCGATCTGGTCGATGTTCCCGTCGATGAGCACGTCCTCGTCCGCCGCGATCGCGCTCATGTCGATGGGACCGGGATACTTCTTCGGGTCGGTCGGGCTCTTCATCGCGTCGCCGCAGGCGATGTGCCCGGCGTCCGATGCGGACTTCCGTTCGAGCTGCACGACGTCAGCCCCCCGATCGGCGGCGGTCGCAGCCGCGAAACAGCCCGCTACGCCACCCCCGACGACGACGATCTCGTGAGCCTCGGAAACAGGCACGGTACTCGGACGAAGGACCCGACATACTTGACGTTCACTCCTCCGCGCAGGCGAGCGTGTGAGGAGACTCCCTATCGGTGAGCGACTCGCGCGTTCGACACAGCACGGTCGCTGGAACCCACCGAAACGTTGTCAGCACTCTCGTGCCGCAGAGAGAGTGAGTTCAGCACGACAGATCAGTTTGTTTCGTCCACTATCCGCTGAACCAACCGTTAGAAAGAGAGTACGAGTGTACCCACGCGATGAAGCGGCGACTATCAACTCTCTCCTCACGCACGATGCTGACAATAAAAAAATATGTGCCGAGAGTACGTATGTACTGAGTCGATGAGCCCTCCAGTATCCCGTCGCAAGGTGTTGGCTGTTAGTGCCATTGCTGGTATTAGCTGTCTCGCCGGCTGTCAAGGTCGAACGAGTTCTTCGACCCCGAGTACGTCGGATGAGAGCGAGACCGACGAGGGGAAAGAATCTCTCGGGCTTACATACTCAGAGAGCCGTACATCGTTCCCAAGCGAGGGAGAGGCCCACAGCGGATGGGTTCACATCGTTAGCGACGGCGAGTCTGCGGATGTAACCTTTGATGTGAGGCTCTGTAGTGAGTTAAGAGACATCGAACCGGAGCTAACCCGTTCCATCGCGAACGAATTCGTCTTGAGATTCAACGTCACGTCTGGTTTCAGTAGTGGAACGACCGGGGAATCGCAATGCAGTTCGGTAACTCACCTCGTCGGTGGAGCAGATGTACCGAGTGAGTGGGAGACGCTCACTGTCGCGGTAAACAACGTCGAAATCCAAACCGTTGAGCGGTCGGGAACGATGCCAGAACTCCGACCACTACCAGACCCAGTACGCCCCCGATAGACTCAAACGCCCTGCCAAGCCGTAAGTCCCTGTGCTGAGGGTAATACCGATGTTGGGGGATGTCTCGTGTGACCGACTCGCGCGTTCTACACAGCACGGTCTCCGGGACGTACTCCGTCCCAGCCAGCAACGGCGTGACCGAGACAGCGGCTCTATGCAGCAGCCAGAGGGAAGGGTTTGAGACAGTTCTCCCCGTAGGAGGTGGCATGGACACAGATCGACTGATGGAACTCGCTCCACACTACATCGCGATGTTTATCCTGGTATTCGTCGTCCTCACGATCGTTCAAGCGATCGTGGGCGAGGTCGGCTTCTGGGCCGAACTGGCGATTGTCGTCGCCGTCGTCTTCGCCTACCGCCCCGTCGTGGTGAGACTCGGGTTCGCTCCCAGCGGATGGAAGTAACGTGGGTAGTGTTCACCGTCCGGAAACACGTGTCCGTCCGTTTTGTCCCAAGACGTTCACACCCGTGTCGATGAGAGTAGCCCCGTGTAACGTACCCGGTCGAGCGGATGATCGTCGGGCGATCCGTTGCGGATTCCATGGTTCGACCGACCGTGGTGTCTCTCGGAGAGGGGTGTCTCCCAGGGACATCGGACTGACTGCTTCCCGGTGAGGCCGAAGGCCGAACGAACCCGACGGGGATCCGATCGTTACGGAGCCGACGAATCTCCCGTCTAGGACCAGCGAATCCAGCGACGGTATCGGAACTCCCCGCACATCACACGATCTCTGTTCGCCGACGCGGAACCCACGGAGCGAGAGCAGCTACTGCGAGGATGACGCGTTTCGGGAGCCACCCTGTCAGTCGCAGTCGACACACTCTCTGACGTCCACGCCGCCCTCGTACGACACCCACCGCAGTTCACCACCACAGGAGGAACACCAGTTGTCCAGCTTCTTCCGTTCCTCTCGGCCGAGACCACAGCCGCACTCCCCGAAGAAGTCCTGCATGGTCGGCAGTATCGATCTACAGGTAGATATAGCTCCGTCAGACAGTGAACTCCGCTGCGTTCCTTCGAGCAGTCCGGACGTGCTGGAGAGAAACGACGATCAGCGAAGTCGAGGGGACGAGAGCGAACAGCGGAGGACGTATTCGGACCACGTCTGGAGTGTTCGACTCCGTCCCTCGTCGGGAGTGCTGCGACGCACTCGATTCGGCCTCGGCGTCCGTCTCCCGAACGGTGGTCAAGGGTCGGATGGCGTGGTCACCGGACGACAGGGCCACGGCCTCGTCAGTTCGGGCGGTCTCTCGGGACCGACCGCCCGTCACTCCTCGAATACCAGCGTCTTCACCACGACGGGCACCGTGTCGTCATCGGTGATCGGTTCGCCAACGTCGACGTAGGTGCCCCGCTCGACGGACAGTTCGTCGAGAACGACCACGGGTCGCGAAGCGTCCTGTACCCGCCGGATCGACTGGGCGAGCGCTTTCCCGCAGTTCTGCGCGAGGAGGAGCAGGATCGGAGCCGCGTACGAGGCGTCGTCGTACGCGGCGACGATCGCCTCGGCGAGGGCTTCGATTCTGTCGTAGGTCAGTTCCCCGATATCCTCGAACGCGAGGAAGAACCACTCCTCGCTCGGCTCGTCCGACGGTCCCGGATCGGCGTCTTCCCCGTAGAGAGCGATTCCCTGCGCGACGTGATCACGGATCCGTGCGGCGAGCGCACCGTGCTCCCGGCGCGGCCCATCCGTCTCACCCGTCCGGCGTGTCGCCTCGTGGCCGGCCGGGAGAGACGGGACCGAGAGGACGGGAACGTTCCGGAGTGGGAGCAGCTGCGCGTCGAGACCGACCGTTCGCCCGCTGAGGCGCGTCGTCGTGGTCCCCGCTCCGACCACTGTCGCCCGGATGTCTTCCGACGTATCGACTCGCGGCCAGTCGCCGAGGCGGTCGTGGTCCCGGATCGCGGTGGCGAGGGCGACGCCGACATCGCCGTAGGCGCCACGGTCGACGGTGGCGTCGGCCGACTTCGAGACGAGCGAACCGACGCCGCCGGTGAACGCCACCGCGTCGAGGTCGACCCGCTCGTCGGGCAGTTCGCCGATCGCCAGTTCCCCGAGCGGGGCGGGGTACGGGGGACCCGCGAGGAGATCCGCGAGACAGTCGGCCATCGCTCCCACGAGGCGGTCGAGTTCGGCCGGCGAGAGGTCGTCGCCACCTGCGAGCGCCACGTCGAGAGAGTCGAGCAGCGGCCGGATCGTTTCGGCGACCGCCCGCACGGTTCCGTCGTCGAGCTCGACGAGTCGGCCACCGATCCGACAGCACCGCGTCTCCCGGACCCCATCGCGGTCGAAGATCGCGACGTTGGTCGTGCCGCCACCGACGTCGACGTTGGCGACTGTCGCGTTCTCGCGACTGGCGTACGCCGCCGCCCCGGATCCCCGACCGGCGAGGACCGCCTCCAGGTGCGCGCCCGCAGTCTCGACGACGAACTCGCCCAGCTCGAGGGCCAGTTCACTGACCAGCGCGGCGGCGTTGGACCGCCGTGCGGTCTCACCCGTAACGATCACCGCACCGGTGTCGATCGCCGCTCGGGAAACGCCGGCTCGTTCGAGTTCCCCGTCGACGATCGCTGCCACGGCGGCGGCGTCGATCGTCTCCGCGTCGAGCAGCGGCGTCTCGTAGATCTCGCCGCGGTAGAGGATCTCCCGGTCGGTGATCGCCAGTTTGCCGGCATCGGTCGGGCTGGTCGAGGCGACGTGGAGCCGGCTCACGATCACCTGCGTCGTCGTGGTCCCGACGTCGATCCCGACGCTCGTCAGCGGCTCCTCGCTCATACGCTCGGTACGAGGGCTGTGGAAGGTAAGCGTTCGGTACCCAGGGCCGGAACGACGGGAACTCGACTGCTGGCTCGACCGACATCGCCACCGCTCGTCGGAGCCACACAGTCGATCGGTCGACTGACGCCGCTGACCGCTCGACCGAGGCCGGCGACGCCATCGGGAGTTAGCCTTTCTGGAACTCCCGGTCGCCCTCGGTGAGGTCCAGTCCGCTGGCTTCCTGTTCGATCATCTCCGCCAGCATATCCGCGATCTTCGCGCCGGCCTCGACCGGCGGCAGACCGCCGGAGTGGATGTTCGAGATGACCGACTTCTTCGCCGTGGGCGCGCCGCGTTCGGGGCCGTACACCATGTACGCGCTGAGACTCTCGGCGGTCCGCAGGCCGGGCCGTTCGCCGATCAGGTTGACACAGCAGTCGGCGTCAAGTTCCTCGCCGATGGCGTCCATCACGTCGACGCGGCCGAACTCGACGAACACGGGCGTCCCCACCGACAGCCCGCGCGCGTCGAGTTCGTCCACGAGCGCCGGCAACAGGTCGGGGACGTTCGCTTCGATCGCGGTCGAACTCAGTCCGTCGCTGACGATCACCTGTATCTGGGGGTGTCGCTGGCCGTGTTCGCGGAGGAACTCGGCGGTCTCCTCGGAGAGTTCCGCGCCGAGGTCGGGACGAGCGAGGTACTGATCCTTGTCCTCGACGAGCGTCCGGATCTTCAGGAGACCGAGATCCTCGACGAGCGCGTCGTCGACGGTCGTCAGGACCGCGTCGCGGGCACGCCCGTGGTCTGCCTGGAAGGTGAGGACGGTCTCCGTTCGCGGGCGCGGGCCGGCCCTCCCGACCCCGAGCCGGGAGGGGCTGCGCGAGACGATGCGTTCGAGTTCGTTCGCGTCCGCGGGGTCGGTCCCGGGACCGTCACGCGTCATGGGGGTGTCGTCGTGTCGGGTCATGGTTCCGTGAAGATGGTCGGATCGCCCGCACGGTCGGTCAGCGTGCCGTCGTGCCAGATGTCCATCTCCTCGAGCCACGTTCGGAACTCGGGTGCGGGGCCGAGGTCGAAGATTTCCCACAGCGCTCCGGCGTCGTGGTAACTGTTGGACTGGTAGTTCAGCATGACGTCGTCGCCCATCGGGACCGTGATGAAGAAGTTTGCACCGGCGGCACTCAGGAGGACGGCGAGGTTCTCGATGTCGTTCTGATCGGCATCGATGTGGTTGGTGTAGCAGGCGTCGATGCCCATCGAGATGCCGTGGAGCTGTCCCATGAACACGTCCTCGAGTCCGGCCCGGATCACCTGGCGGCCGTCGTAGAGGTACTCGGGCCCGATGAAGCCGACGACGGTGTTGACCATGAACGGGTCGTACCGTTTCGCCAGCCCATAACAGCGCGCCTCCAGCGTGAGCTGGTCGACGCCCTCGTGTGCGTCGCCGGAGAGCTCTGCGCCCTGGCCGGTCTCGAAGTACATCACGTTCGGCCCGCTGGACGTACAGCGGCGCTGGGCGAGGTCGTGGGCCTCGTCGAGCAGTTCGACGTCGATGCCGAACTCGTCGTTGCCGACCTCGGTGCCCGCGAGACTCTGGAAGATCAGATCCGCAGGCGCTCCGTCACGGATCGCGTCCATCTGTGTCGTCACGTGTGCGAGACAGCAGTTCTGGGTCGGAATCTTCCACTCCTCGATGAACTCGTGTGTCGCCTCCAGAATCCGCGTCGTCGTGCCCACGCCGTCTTCGACGGGGTTGATGCCGATCACCGCGTCGCCGACGCCGTACGACAGCCCCTCCCGCGTCGAGTCGAGGATCCGCTCGACGTCGTCGGCTGGATCGTTCGGTTGCAGCCTGAACGACAGCGTCCCCTCGGTCCCGATCGTGTTGTTACAGCGCGCGGTCACCTCCATCTTCGAGGTCACCAGCACGAGATCCATGTTCGACATGATCTTCGTGACGGCGGCGATCATCTCGCTCGTGAGCCCGGGACGGATCGCGCGGATCTCCTGGTCGGTCGTCGACGAGTCGACGAGAAACTCGCGCAGATCGGCGACTGTCCACTCCCTGATGCGCTCGTAGACCGGTTCGCGGACCGCGTCCTGGATGACCCTCGTTACCTCGTCCTGCTCGTACGGAACCACCGGGTTCTCACGCAGTGTTTCGAGCGTCGTCTCGCTCAGCGCTCGCTTCGCGGCGACGCGCTCGGCGGCTGACTCCGCGGCGATGCCCGCGAGGTCGTCGCCCGTCTTCGGCTCGTTGGCCGTTGCCAGGAGGCTCCGGACCGAGTCGAACGTGTAGTCGCCGGCCGAGAAAGTGGTAGACGTTGCCATTCTATTTTATTGTTAACATATACCCCTATGTAATACTCACTGTTAGTTAATAAAATTTGATTTACTGTATTAAAGCTCGCTTTCAAAACGAAACGAGACGGTATCGATCTCAGAACGAACAGACGGGTTTCACGGGGAGAAGACAGGGAGTGTCCTCTTCTTGAAGGAGAGAGTAGCCGTGTGAAGCGGACCTCCAACTCACCCGTCCGAATCGCTCGCGTCCTCACTCCAGGGAGTGTCTCACCCGGTCGGCAGAGTCCCGCAACAGCGGGACGTCGTCGGTGAACACCTCGACGGCGACGGTGCCGTCGAAGTCCGGAAGCGCCTCCGCCACGGGTCCGTAGTCGATTTCGCCGGCACCGAGGGGGAGGTGCGTGTCTCCGCGTCGGCGCACGTCGTGGACGTGGAGGTGCGAGACCAGATCGGCGTACTGGTCGAGGAAGCGCTCGACCCCGTCGTCCCCGTCTTCCATGTACGCGTGGCCGACGTCGAAACAGACCGCCGTTCCAGTCTCGCGCGCGAGATCACCGAGGACGGAGAGCGGGAGCCCGCGGGCCTGATGACCGACGTTCTCGACGACGAGTTCGACCCCCGCGTCGTCGCCAGCGCTCGCGATCGCCGACAGTTGGTCTGCGAAGCCCGGCCGCTGGCTGGTGTCGTGGGGGTTCCGCATCGTCCCGTGGAGGACGGCTTTCCGTGCGTCGAGCGTTCCCGCCCAGTCGAGTAGCTCCGCGAGGTAGTCGACGATCGCGTCGTTGAGTTGTGGGACCGGTGTCACGACGACCTGGTCGAACGGCAGGTGGACGCACAGCTCCGCGTCGACGGACTCGAGCGCTGCGCGAAGGTCGGCGTCCGATTCGTCGGCAGGGACGTACGAGGATTCGCCGATCGACAGTTCGGCGAAGGTGAAGTCGTCGGCCGTCGCTTGCAGCCGTTCCACCGAGTCGCCTACCGTGACTCCGATGTCCATATCCACAGTTCCGTGGTCGGTCTGCATATAATGGCTGCCGTACGTGCTCTCCGCACCGACCGGACGTGGTCACACGCTGTCCTGGCTCACACGGACAACAGCCCGTTCTGGACCTCGGAACGTCGGTCACGTACGGCAGTCTGGGGGCAGGTGACCGGGACGCGCGGTGTATGCAGCAGCGCCTTCATCAGACCCTAACTCTGTCAGTGAGGCTATGACCGATACAGAGGCTGTATTCAGCAGAGTGAATCGCGCAGATTCGGGTCCACCTCCCAAACGGAGGACGTTTGATACTGACGACGGGATGATGTCGAACAGCGACTGGATTGCAGTACGTGCAATAGTATCACTCAGCATCGTCAAGAGACATCGACACGATCAATTAGTGAGGAAAAGCATGTCAACTATCAGCAACCACCTTAAGAACAGAGTTCCGGTTGGGAAGACACCCGTCCCCAGGTACGCCTCCTGGGATGAACACCGCGACGTGATGCACGCCGAGGCCGAGGCCCGTCGGACGGCGATGGAACAGCGACTGGGCCAGACTGCGCGGTAAAGGGATACGCGACGACCACGTCCCAGTCCCGGACGACTTTCTTCGAATACGACTCTCACTACGAGCTTCGCCTCTGGATTTGAACAGCGACGCGGGTCGATGAATAACATGGCAGAGCCGTAGCCGATGGCACACTGGCGTACCATTGAGCGGCACGTATTGGAACGCTGTGACATCGGAAGGGGTAATATCTCAGCAAGCGTGTCAGTAGCATGCACACACCGGTCGAAGAAATCGAATTTCTAGCTCGTTCAGATCACCGTGTGAACGCGCTCGGTGCACTGGCAGCGGGCCCCCAGAGTCGCGATGACCTCCGAACAGTAACCGGTGCCTCGAACGCCACGGTCGGACGTCTCCTCAACGAGTTCGACAGCCGAACCTGGATCAAGCGCGTCGGTCGACGATACGAACTGACGCTGCTCGGTGAGTTAATCGCCGAGGGATTCTTCGATCTCGTAGAGCGATTCGAAACAGAGCGAAGGATTCGTGACGTCTGGCAGTGGATCCCGTTCGACCAGATGGGGATCGACATCGAGTGCTTGTCGGACGCGACAGTCACGCAGGCGACCGAGAACAACCCGTTGGCGGTGATGTCCCGCGTCAGGGAGTTCGAACGGCGAACCACCGAGACGCAGTGTTTCGCGGACTATTTCCCCGAACCGTGTATCGACACCCGCAGCGCGGCGATAGCGGCGGGAACCCAGCGGTTCGAGGCGGTGTTCACTCCCTCAGCCGTCGCGACAGTGATGTCGTCGAAATGGGCGTCCCGGTTCACGGAGATGGTCGCGTCCGACCGAACGGAGATTTCCATCTTGTCCGGAGGGATTCCGTACGCTGCTGGCATCAACGACGGGGTTGCATATCTCGTCATCGAGGACGACGAGGACAACATCGTCGGTCTGGTAGAGACGGAGGACGAGCACTTCGTTGGGTGGGTCGAGGAGCGCTTCGAAGCGTATCGGCGAGACGCAACCGTGCTCACGACAGATGCCCTTTCGAGTCTCCGGAAAGAGGAGTACAATCCACGTACCGTGTAAACTCGCTCCGACTGGAGTGGTTATTGATCGCCGCGAGTCTAGCTGTCAGTGGTGGTGAGTCTTTCCTCTCTCGCGACTACAGCTCGAGGATCGCATCTCCGTTCCACCCGAACACCCCCGAGGCTGGTCGGTGACTACACTATATCGAGCGACACAATCGACTCAACCGAGACCACCCGCGCGTGACCGACTCGTGCCGTGTATTCAGCACCGTCGCCACGATCTGCCCCAACTCTGTCAGATAGTGCATGCGAGATACAGAGGCTGCGTTCAGCACGGTGGACGAGTTCCATTCCGAACTGGATATCCCGATCAGCCGTTAAGTACGTCTGCCAACCTTCTACATAGAAATGTGTCAGATCTAGATTGCGTTCGTCTGGACAAACGTACCACGTGGCAGGTCAATACGTTTATTGACAGCGCCTACTAACGTTTGTAGTCAATCCAGTCAGATCCGACGGAAAGTTCAGACAATGCCTGACAGACCCAGAATCTTGGTTCCGTTACGTGTTCTCGAGGGAGAATCAATTCCGGAGGGTGTTCCCGAACTCCTTACGAACGGCCATGTCGTCCTGCTTGGCTACCACGTCGTGCCAGACCAGACCGCGACCGGTCAGGCGCGAGCCCAGTTCGAAGACCAGGCCACCCGCCGTCTCAACGATTTGACGTCGATACTTGAACACGCGGGGGCGACAGTCGAATCCCAACTCGTGTTCACCCACGACGGGCAGACAACGATCGATCGGATAGCGGACGAGCGTGACTGTCTCGCGGTACTGATTCCAAACGCAACGAGACCGCTGGAGAATGTACTCGTCGCGATCCGCGGGATCGTCGGTATCGATCGGTTTGTCCGCTTAGTTTCGGGGCTGTTCGCGACGACCGACGTCAATGTAACACTGTATCACGTCGCTGAAGAGGACGAAACTGACGCGGACGTCGAGACACTGCTTGATGGGGCTGCGACTCGACTCTCGGATGAGGGAGTCTCCTCAGACGCGATCGATATTCAAATCTCGCGTGAGGGCACTCCGCAAGAGATGATCGTTGATGATTCTCAAAACTATGACACAATCGTCATGGGGGAATCCGATCCATCAGTGACGACCTTCTTGTTCGGGATGACTGCAGACCAGGTCGCCAAGCAGTTTCTGGGCCCGGTATTCGTGATCCAACACGGGGAACTGAACGATGCCGAGGAGACGGACAACAAGTAAGTACTCCAGCAAACCGCTCGTGAAATAGTGCGGGTAGACCGAATACCGGCGCGGTACCTTGTTCCTCCGTATCCACGATCCAATCAGTCCCGATTAGGAGAACCCTCTGTGCTGCATTCGCGCCCTGTATGCAGCAGCGTCGCGCGCAACTGTTCGGTTGCGGTGGGTGCTGGCACGACAGCGACAAAGGTGGGTTCGGCGACTAGCAGGTGGACGCCGGCGACGGTCTCGGGACACCGAACGCAGTGGATACATCCAACTCTTGCGGCCGGTGTACCCGCCGGGCGGTTCGCGCGAAGGGGGATCGGTCGGTCCCAAACTATACTGCGTTCGACAGAGGAGTACGCGCATGGGTGACTCCAAGCTAACCCACTACGAAGTCAGTGCTTCGCGTGTCAGTCCGCACCGGACCCGAGTGACGACCGAAGACGGGGAGTTCGTCGTCGGACACGACGTGAATCCGGTCGAGTATCTCCTCGGATCCGCCCTGGCCTGTCTCAGCTCGACCGGGACGATGGTCGCTCGCGACATGGATATCGACATCGTGTCACTCGAGGCGACCGTCGAGGGGGATGTGAACTACGCGAAGTATCTGGGCAAGGACTCCGAGGACCGTCCCGGTTTGCAGGGGCTAGACGTCTCTCTCTCGGTAGAGGCAGAGGGTGACGCTGACCTCGACGCCTGGCTCTCGGCCGTCAAAGAGCGGTGTCCGGTCACAGACAACATTGGACACGAGACTGGGATCAGCGTCACACTCGATTGAACGGATAGCCGACGAGGACCCCAATAACGGGTGACTCGTTCCACCGGCTGCGTCCGACCCGTGTCGGTGTCCGATAAAACGAGTTGGATCAATTTCTAGCAGCTGCCGGGTGAGCCGGAGTCGACGCCCAGGTGGAGACACCGGCACCCGTCGGCAGTTCCTGCGAAGAGACCTTCGTGAGCACTACTGACCACCCGAGTCGAAGGGGTGAAGACGGAAGTGGATCCGAGAGGACGCTTCGAGTGGCTTCCGAAGCCGACCCCGCGGCAGACCGAAACGGGCTTCACGACGAACTCGGAAGGGGCGGGGAGTGGGCGCCAGCACAGTCCGTATAGCTCACCCGAACCAGTGCGAATCAAACCAGAGGACCGCGCAAAACCCACACACTGCGCGGCAGTCTGCTGGCCCCTCCGGAGCGTGTGAGCGGCCGTGTTCGTCTGCTACCGCTGACCACCCGAAGTGCGCCCTCGATTCACCGTCGTTTATCCAATAACTTTAGTTCGCACGTGGGTCGATAACCGCACTCCTCGGCACCAGTCGTCGACGACCCAGCAGCTCGGACCGAGTCACCTTCGTGAGCACTAGGTGTACTGGATCGCGAGGCGGACACCCCCGGCCCACTGTGGTCGGGAACGAAGCCGACACACAGGACACGAACAGTGAGTCGAATACACAGACGATCAAGAGACAGCGATGGGAGACAGTCACCACTCCCACGCAGATCCCGGTGACGAGAGAGCGGAACGGATGGGAGGCCAACCACTCACTCGATTGTTGCAGCACCCTAGAAATCCACTAGAACGGCCAGAGCGGCACGATCAACCGTGAAGCGTTTCAAAGGCTACGGGTCGGGATCGCCCGAAGCAACGCCTGTGGAGACAGTGACCGTTCCAGACCACATCGGCTGTCAGCGACTGTCTGCAAGTCACGTCGTCGAAACAGAACGCCTCGGCTCGTGAGAGCAGGATGCCTCGCGTCACCGTGGGGTAACATTCACTATCGCGGCGGCGGTTGTCGGTGCTATGGACCTGGACGCCGTCCTCGAAGAGAGCTGCGCGCGCGACTGGCAGACGGTCGACCCGGACACGGTCGACCGCGTTCGGTTCGCCGTGATCGGGTTGGGCTGGTTCACGCGAGGGCGGGCACTCCCCGCACTGACCGACAGCGACCTGTGTGAGCCGACAGTGCTCGTCAGTAGTTCGACCGAGAAAGCCCAGCGCGTCGCCGCCGAAACGGCCGGGGCGGACCACGGCATCACCTACGACGAGTTCCACGACGGCGTGGCCACCGACGCCTACGATGCGGTGTACGTTTGCACGCCCAACGCGCTACATCTGGCGTACGTCGAGACGGCCGCGACCTACGGAAAGGACGTGCTCTGTGAGAAACCGATGGAGCGCGACAGTGACCGGGCCCGGCGACTGCGCGACGCCGCCGTCGAGGCGGGGATCGACCTGATGGTCGCCTACCGGATGCACACCGAACCCGCGGTCCGTCGGGCGCGCGAACTCGTCGAGGCGGGCTACATCGGCGACCCGATGTCGGTCACTGGCGACATGTCACAGCGGCTGTTGGATCGCGTGAACCCCGACCCCGACCAGTGGCGCCTCGACGAGGACCTCGCTGGTGGCGGCGCACTGTTCGACATCGGGATCTATCCACTGAACACCGCGCGCTTCCTGCTCGACGCTGACCCGGTGGCGGTTACCGGAAAGACAGCCAGCAGCCACGACGCGTTCGACGAGGTCGACGAGACCGTGTCGTTCTCGGTCGAGTTCCCCGACGAGGTGTACGCGAACTGCTACGCCAGTCACAACGCACGCCAGTCGTCGAGCATCACCGTCACGGGTACGGAGGGACAGGTCCGGGTCGAACCGGCGTTCTTTCAGGACCAGGCCCGGCAACTGCACGTCTCTCGGGGCGACGGTCGGGCCACGGTGACGCTGACACCGGTCGACCAGATGCGAGAGGAGTTCGACTACTTCGCCGACCGAGTCCGTGGGTCCGACTCGATCCATCCCGACGGGACACACGGACTGGTCGACATGAGAGTGATGGAGGCCATCTACGAGGCCGCCGAGATCGACCGCTGGATCTCGGTCGAGTCCTGAGCGGGAGACGACCGGGTCGGAGAGACAGTCGAGCTCGTGGAAACCGCAGCGACCCGGCTGTCGACGGATCCGGTTCGGTCGGACGAGCGGCCGTCGCGCACGGACTGACGCACGCTCTCCCCGACGGTGCCTGGCGTACCGACAGCGCTCAGGCGGTGAATCCCTCGTGGAACCCGACGAGCTTCTGGCGTGAGAAGTGCTCGATGGCGTACCTGACACCTTCTTTCCCCACACCGGAGTCTTCGAAGCCGCCGTAGGGCATGTGGTCGGTACGGAACCCGCTGACCGTGTTGATGTGGACGCCCCCGGCGTCGATCTCGTCCGCCGCACGTTTCGCTCGGTCGATGTCCTGTGTGAAGACCCCAGCCGCCAGCCCGTAGTTCGTGTCGTTCGCCTCCTCGATGGCCTCGTCGAAGTCCGCGACCGAGATGACCGGGACCAGCGGTCCGAACGTCTCGTCGCTCGCGGCCGGCATCTCGGGAGTGACGCCCGAGAGGACCGTCGGTTCGAAGACCCGCTCACCGAGGTCGCCGCCGTAGTTCCCCCCACACTCGACGGTCGCGCCGGCCTCGACGGTCGCCTCGAAACAGTCGACGACGTCCTCGAACTGGCTGTCGTCGACCATCGAGGCCACGTCGGTTCCGTCCTCGAAGGGGTCCCCGACGGTGAGCGACTCGCAGGCGTCGACCATCGCGTCGACGAGTTCGTCCTCGACGGCCTCGTCGACGATGACGCGCTCGACGCTGTTGCACACCTGGCCCGCGTTCGAACACGCGCCACCCACGACCTGCGCGGCGGCCTGTTCGACGTCGGTGTCGTTCCAGACGATCGTCGGGTCGTTGCCGCCGAGCTCCAGCGTGACCTCTTTCATGCCACTGTTGTTGGCGAGATACGTCCCGACGGGGGTCGAACCGGTGAACGAGATCGCCTCCACCGCGTCGTGGTCGAGGACGACGTCGCCGACGGTCGAACCCGACCCGGTGACGACGTTGACCAGGCCGTCCGGAACGTCGGCGTCTATCGCATCGGCCGCGTCGTCGAGACACTCGAACAGGGCGATGGCGGTCAGCGGCGTGTTCGTCGCCGGCTTCCCGACGACGGCGTTGCCGGCCGCGAGCGCTGGCCCGACCTTGTGGACCATCAGGTTCAGCGGGAAGTTGAACGGTGTGATGGCCGCGACGACGCCCAGCGGTTCGTGTTGGGTGAAACAGTGGTCCCGGGCGAACCCCTTCTGGGCGTCCATCGGGACGTACTCGCCGAACAGCCGTTTGGCCTGCTCCGCCGAGAGGTCGAGCGTCTGTACCGCACGGTCGACCTCGTCGCGGGCCTCGCTGATCGGTTTCCCCTGCTCGCTGGTGAGGACGCGGGCGATGTCGTCGGCACGCGCCTCGACGAGGTGGGCCGTCGCCGAGAGGAGTTCGGAGCGCTGGTACGCCGTCAGGTCCGAGGCCTCGAAGGCCGCCTCGGCCGCGTCGACCGCTTCCGTGACCTGTGCCTCGCTCGCCAGCGGGACCGAGCCGACGAGTTCGCCGTCGTACGGGTGAATAACGTGGGTTCGATCGTCGGCGTCGACCCACACGCCGTCGATGAACATGTCTTTGTCGAGACGGCTCGCTGCTTCGAGACTCATACACGACGCGTCAGCCATCTCGCCAATAAGTGTTTTGCAGCGTCCCTGCGACCCGTTCAGGATAGCAGGCGACCCACGCTCACTTGGTGGGAACGCGGGGGCTTCAACGACCTTCGGAGTCGGCGCGTGCACGCCCCGAATTCGGCGGAGGGACGAGGCGGGCGCATCGGTCGGAGCGACCGATTCGGACGGAGGGCATCCAAAATTATAACTTACTGGTTGTCCAGTCGGTAGATATGCAATTGATGGGAACAATCGTTCCCATGGTCACACCTATCGGTGACGATCGAGCCGTCGACACGGAGGCGCTCGAACGGTTCACGGAGTCACTCGCCGACGCCGGTGTCCATGGATTCTTTCCGGCCAGTTCGATTGGAGAGTTTCCGAGTCTGACCGACGAGGAGAACAGACGGGCGATAGAGACCGTCACACGAGCGGCTGGGGACGACGCCACCGTCCTCGCCGGCTGCTGTGACACGAGCGTCAGCGACACGGTCGCGAAGATCGACGTCGCTGCTGCGGCCGGCGCCGACGCGGCGGTCGTCGTCACACCGTACTACCTGGGGACGAGACAGGCAGGGCTGGAACGGTTCTTCAGGGCGGTCGCCGACGAGGCGAGCCTTCCGGTCCTCATGTACAATATCCCCTCGTTGACCAGCCACTCGATCGACATCGAGACCTCCCGCTCGCTCGCGAACCACGAGCGGATCATCGGCCTGAAAGACACGTCGGGGAGCCTCACGTACCACAGTCGACTCATCGAGGAGACTCCCGAGGAGTTCACCGTGTTCCAGGGCGCGACCGAACTGGCGACGGCGTCGCTCGACGTCGGTACCGACGGCCTCATCGCCGGCCCGGCGAACGTCTTCCCGGAGGCGATGGCACTGCTCTACGAAGAACACCGCGCGGGTCGACTCGCCGAGGCACGACGGCTCTTCCGAGAGATCGTCATGCCAGTCGTCACGGCGACGAGCGACGTGCCCACGGCAGCGGCGCTCAAGTTCCTGCTCTCGCTCGACGGACGCGACGTCGGTGGGACGCTGCCACCGCTTCCGGAACTGACTGCCCCGGAGCGCGACCGGTTGGCCGCCTGCTACGAACGGGTGGACGCACGAGCGCGGGTCGTCGGGCGGTAACTCTCCTCACGTTCTCGGCGTCGTTCGGTACCGAACGCGGGCGTTGGCTGTCGAAGTGACCCAGTGTGGAAACGAACGGTGTGAACGGGACGGGCGACAGCTCCCGACGAGTCAGGCGTTGTTGATCTCGCTGTCTATCTGTTCCTGCGCGTCGTTGAGTGCTTTCTCCGGCGTCTTGTCCTGAACGAGTGCCTTGTTCGCCTCGGTGTAGACGATCTCCGAGAACGTGGTGTACTTGGGCGTCGCGGGACGCGCGGTCGTCTGCTGGAGCGCCTCGGCGAAGGTTTCGAGCGTCGGTGCCTGCTCGAAGAACTCTTCGGTGTAGAGGTCCTCACGCACCGGCAGCCGATTGAACTCCAGCGCGAGCGTCTCCTGGACCGGCTTGGTCCCGACGAAGTTGGCGAACTCGGTCGCCGCGTCCTTGTTGTCGGAGAAGCTGTTGATGAAGACGCTCCAGCCGCCGAGACAGGAGTTCTTCGCGTCCGGGTTGCCCTCGGCTTTCGGCATCGTCGTCACGTCGAACTTGCCCGTGACGGCCGTGTCGTCGCGGTAGATTCCCACCGCGTAGGGCCACTGCCGCATGAACAGTGTCTTCCCCTGCTGGAACGTCTGGCGGTTCCCGTCGGTCCCGCTGGAGGGGATCGACCGCGGAGTGATCTCGTGTTCGTGGATGAGGTCGACGGCGTGGCTCAGCGCCTCGATACCGTTCTCGCTGTTGACCTTCAGCCGCGACTGGTCGTCCCGCCAGACGGTCCCTCCGTAACCCCAGAGCCAGTTGAGCCACATGATGGTGAGCCCCTCGTTGGCACCACCCTGCCAGATGTAGCCGTTCTGGATCTCGTCGTCCTGTTCCAGGATCTCCTGTGCCTGGGTGACGACCTCGCTGTAGGTTTCCGGTGGCTCGAAGCCGTACTCTTCGAGCTTGTCGCTCCGGTAGTAGAACGCGTTCGCGTCCGTGAACATGGGGATACCGTAGAGCTCGCCGTCGAGCGTGACGGCATCGACCGGCGTCTGGAGCATCGAGTCCGTCACACCCTGTGTGTCCTCGACCGGTGCAGCCCAGTCGTTACCGACGAACTCGCCGGGCCAGATGACGTCCATCATCCCGACGTCGAAGTCAGACGACTGTGAGACGAACTGGTTGATGTAGAACTCCCGCGTCGTCGAGGACTCGGCGGTCGTCGCCGTCGCGTCCAGCGTGATGCCGTCGTGGTCCTCGTCGAACATCGGCTTGATCGCGGAGGCGTCGGCGTCGAACGACGAGATGTGGACGAAACGGACGCTCGAATCGCCGCCGCCACCGCCACCGTCGCCACCGCTGCTGCCCCCACCGCCACCGTCGCCACCATTGCTGCCGCCGCCGTCACCGTCGCCACCATCACCGCCTCCTCCACCACCGCCGTCTCCGGTACAACCGGCAAGCAGTGCGACACTGCCACCTGCCAGTCCTTTCAGTATCTTACGCCGCCGTTGGTCAAGACTACCGTCTGACATACACAGTCATGTTCAGAACGGGATGTAATAATTGTTGCTGTTGATGATGATAAAAACCGAACGGAAGAAACGTGCCGCTCAGTCGCCCGCGGCGAGAGCCCGGACGTCGGCCCAGAGTTCGTCCTCCACCTCGACAGTCGTCGCGCTCCGGTCCCGCGCGACCGAGCGCTGGCCGGGGAGCCGGATCTCGTCGACGTGGGCGGCCGGGTCGCCGCTCGTGAGGCTCGTGAGGAACCGACTTGCTCGCTCGGCGAAGTCGGGGACGCCCAGCGCGTCGGGGTCGATAGCGAGGAACAGGTCGCCCTTCGTGCAGGGATCTTCCGTGTGGTACGTCCCGGTGACGTCCTCGCCCATCGACGCGCCGACGAGACCGCCGGCCACCACCTCGACCGCGATGGCGAGACCCGACCCCTTCGTCCCACCGAAGGGGAGTATCGTCCCCTCGAGTGCGGCCGCCGGATCCGTCGTCGGCTGGCCGTCGGCGTCGAGCGCGACACCCTCGGGGAGTTCCCCCCCCGTCTCCTTCTCGTGGAGGACGGTCCCCCGTGCGATCGCCGACGTCGACATGTCGAGATTGAACACCGGGTCGGTCGGGAGGCCGATGGCGATGGGGTTCGTCCCCAGCACCGGTTCGGCCCCGCCGTAAGGCGGCATCGCCGGCTCGGTGTTCGTCATCGCGATGCCGACGTATCCCTCGCGTTGCAACTGGTCGGTGTAGTAGCCCAGCATCCCGAGGTGGTTCGAGTCGTGAACACCGACCGCACCGACGCCGTAGTCGTCGGCCCGGTCCATCGCCTCGGCTGCCGCAGTGCTGGCGACGACCGGTCCGAGGCGCGAACCGCCGTCGAGGGCGACCGCACCACCGCGCTCGCTCTCGACCGAGATGGTCCCGTCGGGGTCGACGTTGCCGTGTTCGATGCCCCGAACGAACCGGGGGAGTCTGAGCAGGCCGTGGGACCGTTTCCCCCTCGCATCCGCACTCACCAGCACCTCGGCCGTCCGAACGGCGTCCGCCTCGGTGATACCGTGTGCGTGGAAGGCGTCGGTGGCGACCTCGACCGCACGTTGCCGATCGACCTCCATCTTACGTCGACGGACCGATACGGTGGATGGCGAACTGGCTCTCGCCCATCGCCTCGCTCATCGTCACCTTGCCGTTGATTACCTCCTCGATCTCGTCCCAGAGCTGGTCGCCGGCCCAGTCGAACGACTCGTCGCCGACGAGCGCCTCGCTGACGTCGACGTCGGTCTGTTCGGGGACCCGCTCGGCGCTGCCGGGGTTGCCCGTGATCTTGATCGTCGGCATGATCGCGTTCGAGAGCGTGTGGCCCTGACCGGTCGAGATGACCATGAAGTGCGCGCCGCCCGCGCCGATCCCGGTCACGGACTCGGCACCGTGGCCCGGCGTGTCCATGATGTACATCCCCGGGTCGCCGGGGATCTTCGCGCCGTAGTCGATGATGTCCTGAATCGGGCCGTCGCCGGATTTGACGAGCGCACCGAGCGACTTCTCCTCGATGGTGGTCAGCCCGCCGTCCATGTTGTCCGGCGTCGGCTGTGCCCCACGCACGTCGTATCCAGTCGCCTGCAGGCGTTTGTCCCAGTTGTCGACGCGTTCGAGGATCGCGTCGCGAACGTCGTCGTTGACCGCGCGCTCGGAGAGCTCTTTCTCGCCGCCGAAGAACTCCGGCGTCTCGGCGAAACAGCCACGGCCGCCGTAGTCGTCGATGAGCCGCCAGACCGCTCGTGCCGTCGCCTTGTGCTGACAGAGACCACTCGTCGTGTCCGACGTGGCACAGTTGATACCGAAGGTGAGGTTCGACATGTCCGCGGGCACCCGACGCTGGGCGCTGGCTTCCTGGACGATGTCGCGCGCGGAGTTGACCGTCCGCTTCAACGCGTTCATGACGCCCTTCTCGCCGTGGATGTTGACCGAGTCGCTCGGCCGACCGGTCTCGGCGATGTCGCCCGCGAGTTCGTCACCGTCGACGATCTCGCCCGCGTGGGCGACGACGACCGCCCCGTAGACGTTCGGATGCGTCCCGTAGCCCAACAGCGTCCGGTAGGTCTGGAACACGTCCGGCTTCGTCTGACAGCGTCCCAGTGGATGGGTGATCGGGACTGCGCCCTCGATGATATCGGCGGCGCGCTCAACCGTGTCGTTGGCGTAGGGCGCCGTCGAGATGATCGCCACGTGGTTTCGGATGCCGACACTCCCGTCGTCGCGTTCGTAGCCAAGGAATTCGCTCATTGTCTCACTCACTGGCCGCCGCTGTCTGACCCTCACTGGCGAGGTCACCGCGTCCGTAGTTCGATTCGACGTTCTGGACGTGGACCCACGTCCCGGCCGGGATGTCCTCGGTGGCGTTCCCGATGCTCTTGCCGTACTTCACGATCGTATCGCCCGCCGAGAGGTCCTCGATAGCGATCTTGTGTCCGAAGACGACGTCTTCTCGTACTTCGACTGTTCGTTCCTCGTCACCGACGGCGACCGTGACTGTCTCGCCTGCGTCGAGTTCACGGAGTGCCGTCGCGACGTTGTCCGTCGGTTCGACGACCTGTAGGTATCTGTCGGCCATACAGAACTCACGAACACACTCCCGATATTAATGTGTTCCGCCGGCGGGAGACCACGGCCGTCGGTCAGAGGAGGAGGCGGACGGCTCCGTACGTCAGCAGACTGAGCGTCAGCAGGTGGACGAGGACGAGTGCGACGGGGCGGAGGCCAGCCGACCGAAGGCGGCGGAACTCGATGTCGAATCCGAGTCCGACGAACGCGACGGTGAACAGCCAGTCGGTCGTGCGTTCGATCGAGGCCGTTGCCGCCGACGAGAGGAGCCCGAGATTGGCGACGACGAGGACGGCGAGGAAGCCGAGCAAGAACTTGGGAAACCGGGTCCAGACCTCCGTCGCCGAGACGCGATCGGTGCGTGCCGTCGCGTGCTGCAGGGCGTAGGCGATCGCGAGCACACCGATGAACGAGTTGCGGACGAGTTTCGTCAGCGTCGCCCACCGCCCGGCAGTCTCCGAGACGGCGAAGCCGACGGCAGCCGTCGGTCCGGTGCTGAACAGACTCAGCCCCGCCCAGACACCGAACTGCCGGCCCGAGAGTTCGAGCAGTGGAGCCACGGCGGGGAACGCGACCAGCGTGACGGCGTCGAACAGCAGGATCGTCGCGACGGCGTAGGTCACGGCCGCCTCCTCGACGTCGACACTCCCGGCCACCGCGAGGACGGCCGAGACGCCACAGACACTGGCGCCTGCCGCGAGAACCGCACGCGCCCCGCGGCCGATGTCGAAGACGAACCGCGCCAGCAGTTCCAGATACAGGACGCTGAAGACGACCGCGACGACGGCGAGCAGTACGAGCGTCCCCCCGGCGTCGAGGAGTTCGCCGAACGTCAACTGTGCGCCGAGCAGGACGATCGCCGTCTCCAGGAGGAGTTTGTGACGGTTCGCACCGGGAACCGCCACCGCCGGGAGGCCGACGGTGTTGGCGAGCGCCACCCCGAGTGCGATCGCGAGGATGAGTGGACTGACTGCCGGGACGGCGCCACCGACGACTCGCGCGACGACGGCGAGTCCGACGAGCACCGCGAGTCCCGGCACTACGCTTCGGAGCGAGCCGACCAGCCCCACCATCGTCACAGGAGGTGGACCACGACGATGAGGACACCGAGGACCGCGGCTTTCCAGCCGCGGTCGAGCGTCGTCCACTGTCGGCGGAGCTGTTCCGTCGGGGCACCGTCGCGTAGCCAGGTGAGTGGGCGCTTTTTCATTCGTGAACGACAGCACGTCCGCGGACCATCCGGATAAAACCACTGCTACCTATGACGCGCACGTCCGTAATTTTAATAAGACTGCTATCATGATGGTCGATGAGTACAGATGGCAGAATCAGTGGAACCAGCGGGCGACAGGACGATCGACGCCGGTGGGGTAGCCACCGGCCTCAAGGGTCGTCTCAGGCGGTACCGTGAACTGCGACTGACCGAAGAAGAACTCGCGTCGGTGCTGTTGACACCGGTGCTGGTGTTCTTGTTGACGATCTCGTTTTTTCCGATCGCGGATACGTTCGTCGCGAGCCTCCACACCGGCTACGTGCTGGAGATAAACCCGCGGGAGTTCGTCGGCCTCGAACACTACCGGTGGCTGTTCAACAGCGAGGCCTTCTGGAACGCACTCTCCGTGACCCTCATCTACACGTTCGTCAGCGTCCCCATCGAACTGGTCATCGGGCTGGGACTGGCGCTCCTGCTCGACCGGGAGTTCAAGGGGAAGTACTTCGCACAGGCCGCGATCGTCTTCCCCTGGGCGCTCCCGACGATCATCAACGCGAAGATCTGGGCGTGGCTCTACCACGGTGAGTTCGGCGTCATCAACGACATGCTCATCAGAGTCGGTATCCTCCAGGAGCCGTTCCCGTTCCTCTCGATACCCGACGTGGCACTGCCGGCGATGATCTTCGTGACGATCTGGAAGACGAGTTCGTTCATGGCGCTCATCCTCCTGGCGGGGCTCCAGTCCATTCCGGACCACCTCTACGAGGCGGCGGAGATGGACGGCGCGTCGAGGCTCTTGCAGTTCAAGGACATCACGCTGCCGCTGCTGAAGCCGACGATCCTGGTCGCGCTCATCTTCCGGACGCTCCCGGCGTTCCAGGCGTTCGGTCTCCCGTTCGGCCTCACCGGCGGCGGCCCGGCGGAGGCGACGACGACACTCGTCCTCTTCAGCCACAGGCTGACCTTCACGAACCTCTCGTTCGGTCGCGGGGCCGCCGCGGCGACGATCATCACCCTGCTGGCACTGGTGATCTCGCTGATCTACGTCGGCACGCTCTACGAGCCGGAGGTGAGCTGAGATGGCGACCCGTACCGAGGCCGACAACGGGTTCCGAGGCTTCCAGCAGGTCGGGATGCGTGTGGGCTTCTACGGGAGCGTCCTCCTGCTCGTGCTCATCTCCCTGTTCCCGGTGATCTGGATGCTGATCACGTCGCTGAAACAGCCCAACAACGTCATCGACTTCCCGGTGAGCTACATCCCGAAGGAACCGACGCTACAGAACTACGTCGTCGCGCTCCAGGAAGCACGGTTCCCGCGATTCCTGTTCAACAGCGCCGTCGTCGCGAGCGGGACGGCCATCCTCGACGTGTTCCTCGGCGCCCTCGCGGGCTACTCGCTGTCCCGGCTCAAGTTCCGGTTCAAACTGCCGGTCCTGATGCTCATCCTCGGGACCGCGACCCTGCCCTTCTTCTCGCGGCTCATCCCGCTGTTCAAGCTGGCACGGGAGTTCGGGATGCTCAACAGCTATCTGGGGCTCATCATCCCCTACGCCGCCTTCCAGCTCCCCCTCGCCGTCTGGATCTTCCAGGCGTACTTCAAGGAGCTCCCGGACTCGCTCGAGGAAGCGGCGCTCATGGACGGACTCTCCCGTATCGGCGTCCTCTTCCGGATCATCCTGCCGGTGTCGATGCCGGCGATGGCGACGACGTTCATCATCGTCTTCATCTTCGCGTGGAACGAGTTCCTCTTCGCGCTGACGTTCATGACCAACGACAGCATGAAGACCATCACCGTCGGGATCGCGCAGTTCGGCGGGCAGTTCCAGACGCCGTGGGGCACCATCGCCGCCGGTGTCATCATGTCCATCATCCCGCTGATGGCGTTCATGCTGTTCTTCCAGCGGAAGGTCGTCGAGGGACTGACGGCCGGCACTGGCAAGGCCTGATTCGGGCGACTCGCCCGTTCTTCGGGCGTCGTCTCTCACGTCTCGTGTTCTCGTTCTCGGGCGTCTTCGTCGCTCGTCTCGTGTTCTCGAATCCGCGTCACTGCCGCTGCACGTCCGGGTGACTCGTCCGATTCGGAAAAACAGACCACGGGTCGCGACGGAGCGACGGGGTCTACACGTCGTTGACGACGTTCTCGATGTCACCGCCCGTCAGCGCGGACCGGACGATCGCGGTCACCGTCTCACGGCGCTGGTCGTTGGCTTCCTCGCTGTACCACGCGACGTGGGGCGTCGTGATGACCTTCGGATGGTCACGCAGGGGATCGTCGGCCGCGGGCGGTTCTTCGGGGAAGACGTCGAGCCCGGCACCGGCGATCTCGCCGTCGTCGACCGCGGCGAGCAGTGCGTCCCCGTCGACGATCGGCCCCCGGGCGACGTTGACGAAGTAGGCGTCCTCGTTCATCCGGGAGAACGCGTCCGCGTCGAACAGTTCGCGCGTCTCCGGCGTGAGCGGTGAGTGGACGGTGACGACGTCGGACTGTTCGAGCAGGGCCGCGAACTCGACGAGTTCGGCGGGGTCGTCAGCGACGTCGTCCGCGGTGAGGAAGGGGTCGCTGGCGACGACGTCCGCGCCGAGGGCGGCCGCCCGTTCGCCGACGGCGCGGCCGATCGCGCCGTAGCCGACGACGCCGACCGTCCGCGTCGACAGCCGGTGAATGGGCGCGGCGACGTCGCGGTCCCAGCCGCCGTCGGCCACGTCGGCGTCGTAGCTCTTGAGCCCGCGTGCGAGCGCGAGATACAGCGTCAGCGCGTGGATCGACACCTCCTCCAGACAGTAGTCGGGCACGTTCGTGACGGGGATTCCGCGCTCGGTGGCCGCGTCGACGGCGATGTTGTCGACGCCGATGCCGTACCGTGCGACGACCCGGCACTCGTCCAGCGCCGCGATCGCGTCGGCGTCGAGGTCGTATCTGAGGTTGATGACGGCGTCGGCCTCGGACAGCCGGTCGTGGGCGTCGGCGGTCTCCTCGCCGACGTCGCTCGTGAGTTCGACGACCTCGGCCACGTCGGCGAGGCCGTCGCGTTCGATAGACAGGTCCGTGAAGTCGTGGTCGGTGACGACGACCGTGTACTCTGACATGGTGTGAAAGGCGAGTGGGGCGTTCAGACGACGAGGTCGTAGCCGTCGACGAGGTACTCCTCACAGAGGTCACGGTTCAGCTCGACGCCGAGACCGGGACCCTCGGGCACGTCGATGTAGCCGTCTTCGAGGATGGGGCCGGAGCCGTCGACGCGCTCGCACATGTCGTTCCACCACGGGACGTCCCGGGAGTGCCACTCCATGCAGAGGAAGTTCGGGATCGCCGCCGAGACGTGCGCGCCGGCGATGGTGCCGAGCGGGCTGGAGATGTTGTGCGAGGCGATGGGGATGCCGTAGAGGTCACAGACGGTGGCGATGTCGACGTACTCGCCGAGGCCACCGCACTTGTTGACGTCGGGCGCAGCGATGTCCATCATCCCCTCGCGGGCGGCGTCGTTGAACTGAGCGACGGTCACGAGGTTCTCGCCGGTGAGCACCGGGGTGTCGAGCGCCTCGGTGACGCGGCGCTGTGAGTCGGTCTTCTCCGGCGGAACCGGGTCTTCGAGCCACGCGAGGTCGAACCGTTCGAGTTTCTTGCCCAGTCGGATGGCCGTCTCCGTGGTGAAGTTCCAGTGGAGATCCATCCCGAGGTCGACGTCGTAACCGATCTCGTCGCGGACGGCCTCGACGAGGGCGACCTTGTGTTCGAGGGCCTCGTTGTCCATCCGGCGATTGGCCTCGTCGTACTCGGCGTGGGTCGGCACGTCGAGGTCGAACTTCAGCGCCTCGAACCCCTCGTCGACGACGTCGCGCGCGGCACGAGCGTACCCCTCGGGCGTGTAGACGTCCCTCGGGTCGTGGGCTCGGGCCTCGCCCAGCGACTCGCCGCCGTGGGTGTCACAGTAGATCTTGATCTCGTCGCGGTACTTCCCACCGAGCAGTTCGTAGACGGGGACGTCGAACAGTTTGCCCTTGATGTCGTAACAGGCGGTCTCGATGGCCGTGAACGCGGCCTGGCCGATACGGCCGGTGCCCGTGTAGCGCTGTTCGAGCAGTTCCCGCATCCGATGGGTGTCGAGAGGGTTCTCGCCCTCGAGGTCGACGTCCATCCGCCCGGCCATGTCGAGTGCGGCCTCCGCACGGAACGTCTCACCCAGGCCGTAGACGCCGGCGTCGGTCTCGACCTTGACGATACCCCAGGTGAAGTTGCCCGCGATGGCCATCGTCTCGATGTCGGTGATCTCCACGTCGCGCTCGGGAGGACGGTGCGTCTCGTCCATCCCCATGTCCCGCCAGGGCACGCCGCCGCCTTGTGGGATACGGTAGTCCGGTTGGTCGTCTCGCGTCATCGTCTGTGCCGTCAGCAAATATCGGGTTAAAGATTGTGGTGGACGGTCACTCGACGCGCGTGACGGCCAGGGGTCGACGGCGTTCCACCGGCTGGCGATCGCCCGTGACGACGAGTGACCGCGTCGCTCGGTGGTCCGTCGCCGACCGACCGACGGCGAGGTCGACCGTCCCGGGTTCGACGACCAGCCGTCCGGTCGCGTCGTGTGCGGCGAGCGTCTCGACGGACAGGTCGAAGTGGACCGTCGCGCGCTCGCCGGCCGCGAGGTCGAGACGCTGGAAGCCGACGAGTTCCCGGACCGGACGGACGACGCTGGTCGACGGGGCCCGCGCGTAGAGCTGGACGACCTCGGTGCCGGGACGGTCCGTGACGTTCGTCACCGTGACGCTCACGGACGTCTCGCCGGCCGTCGAAACACGACCGGGGTCGACGACGGGAGCGCTGTACGCGACGTCGGCGTAGCTCTCGCCGTGGCCGAAGGGGAACAGCGGGCTCCCGTCGGAGAAGACGTAGTCGCCGGTGGAAACCGCGTCCTGCCGGTACGCGATCGGGAGCTGGCCGACAGAGCGCGGAAGCGACACCGGGAGACGGCCGCCAGGGTCGGCCCCCAGGAGGACGTCGGCGATGGCGTCGCCACCGGACTGCCCCGGGAGCCACGCCTCGAGAAGGGCGTCGGCTCGTTCGCTCACCTCGGGAACCGCCAGCGGACGACCGTTGACGAGGACGACGACGAGCGGCGTCTCCGTCGCCGCGACCCGGCGGACGAGTTCGCGCTGGCGGCCCGGAAGTCGGAGGCTTGCCCGGTCGAGCGCCTCGCCGGCAGTGCCGGGCGAGTCGCGTTCGACGTCGATACCGGACTGTCCGCCCACGCAGGCGACGGCCACGTCGGCGGCCGCGGCGGCGGCGACAGCCGCACCGACGTCGCTGGGAGCGTCCGGACGGACCCCACAGCCGCGCTCGTGCGTGCAGTCCGCGACCCGGCCCCGGAGCCCGTCGACCGGCGTCACGACCTCGATGCCGCCGTGGGCGTTCTCGGCGCCCGCGTACGAGTAGTTTCCGAGCAGGGTGCGCGGCGTGTCGGCGTTCGGCCCGACGACGGCGACCGACGCCGTGCCCGACAGGGGGAGGACACCGTCGTTCGTGAGCAGGACCTGCGAGCGTCGTGCGGCACGGCGGGTGAGCGTGCGGACTTCGTCGGTTTGGAACGCCGTCGCAGCGGTGGGCTCGTCGGGGGCGGCATCGTCGAACACCCCTGCGTCGATCTTCTGCCGGAGGTGACGTCGAACCGCCCGGTCGACGACGGCCTCTGCGACCTGTCCCTCGCGAACGGCCGCGACGAGGCGGTCGCCGAAGCACTCGGTCTCGGGGAGTTCGACGTCGACGCCGGATTCGAGGGCCAGCACGCCAGCGGCCTGTCGGTCCGCAGTGACCCCGTAGTCGTCGGCGAGCATCTCGATCCCACGACCGTCGGAGACGACGGTCCCCTCGAACCCCCACTCCTCACGAAGGACACCGGTCAGGAGCGGTTCGGAGGCGTGGCAGGGAACGCCGTCGACCGTGTTGTACGCGGCCATGACGGACGGTGCGCCCGCGTCCACGCCGACGCGGAACGGGACGAGGTCGGCGTCGCGCATCTCGCGCAACGAGGCGGTCGGACGCGCACGGTTTCTCCCACCCGCCGGCCGTCCGTGCCCGACGAAGTGCTTGAGTGTGGCGTCGACACCGCCCGCCGCCAGTCCCTCGACGACGGCGCGAGTCAGACGCGCGGCCAGCGCGGGATCTTCACCGAACGTCTCCTCGGTACGCCCCCATCGCGGTTCGACCCCGAGGTCGGCCACCGGCGAGAGTGTCACCTGACAGCCGACCGCACGCAACTGGTTGGCCACTGCCCGGGCACTCTCACACACCAGGCCCGGGTCCCAACTGCTGGCCATCCCGATTGCCTGTGGCATCGTCGCACCCCGTCGACCCGCGTACCCACAGAGGCTCTCCTCGCGGACGAACGCGGGGATACCGTGGGCCGTCTCCGTGCGGAGGAACGCCTGGATGTCGGCGATCGCGCGCGAGAGAGGCTCGGGGTCGAGGCCGCTCTCGCGGCCGACGCGCGTCACCCGACCGACACCGTGGGGGATCGTCCGCGCCGCGTGCTCGGGTGAGAACGAGCCGTCCTCGAGCAGCGCACCGATTCGGACGGTCCCGAGCTGTGCGACTTTCGCGTCGAGAGACATCCGCGAGAGGAGCGCGTCGACGTCTGGAGCGGCTGTCATCGTGCACCGATACACGACTGTTCGCCGCGGTTACAAAAAGCCGCCGGAACGACGGGGTAGTTTTAATACCGAGAGCCACCCGCTCACGAACACGATGACGAGCGAACGCGTTACGGTCGCCGGTGTGGCCGAGTACGTGGTCGACGGGGACGCCGTCACCTTCGACTGTGAGATAACCGCACCCGAGACGGTTACCCCACGGACCGTCCCTGTGACGTTGACCTTCTACGACGCCCGGACGTTCCGGTTCGAGCTGCAGGCGAACCCCGAAGTCACGACGGACGACGAGTATCCGCCGCTCGACACCGAGGCCGTCGCGGTCGACCTCGACGTGGACGTGACCGAGGCCGATGGGACGCTCGAGATCGACACCGGCTCGCTGACCGTCACGGTGGGTCTCGACGAGTGGTCCTTCGTGGTGCGAGACGCCGACACGGGTGAGCGAGTGTTCGAGGAACAGCGCGCCGACCCCGACGTGTTCGGCCGTCAGCGAGTCGACGCGCTCGGGTTCACGCAGGAGGAGATCAACCACAACCCCCGGCGGGTCGCCGAGACGGGGACGTCGTTTCGGCTCTCGCCCGACGAGAAGATCTACGGTGCGGGCGAGCAGTTCGTGGAGTTCGACCGCCGAGGGCGGGAACTCGACCTCTGGCACGAGGAACCGCTGGGCACCGAGACCGAACGGGCCTACAAGAACATCCCCTTCCACCTCTCGACGAAGGGGTACGGCCTGCTGGTGGATACGACCGCGCGGGTCCACTACGACTTCGGAAAGTCCTCGACGGCATCGGGGACGATGTCGGTCGCCGACGACCAGTTCGCGTTCGTCTTCTTCTACGGGCCCGAGTTCCGGGACGTCATCCGGCGCTACACGGCCGTCACGGGCCGGCCGTCGCGCCCCCCGAAGTGGTCGTTCGGCACGTGGATGTCACGGCTGGGCTACGAGTCCCGCGACGAACTGGAGGACGTCGCCGACCGCCTCCGAGCGGAGGCGATCCCGAGTGACGTCCTCCATCTGGACCCGTTCTGGATGCGTGCGAACAAGTCGACGGACCTCGAGTGGGACACGGAGCAGTTCCCGAACCCCGAAGCGATGATCGACGAACTGCGTGCGGACGATTTCCGACTCTCACTGTGGGAACATCCGCACGTCCCGGTCGGGACCGACGCCTTCGCCGAGGGGACCCGCGAGGGCTACTTCGTCACGGACGGCACCGGCGACCCGTACGTGATGGACAACACCTGTCAGGGCGACTACCGGGGCGCGCTGGTGGACTTCACGAACCCCGACGCCGTCGACTGGTGGAAGGCGAAACATCACCGGCTCTTGGAGCAGGGCGTCTCCGTGTTCAAAACCGACTACGGCGAGTACGTCCCCGAAGACGCCGTCTTCGCCAACGGCCGGAGCGGGAAATCGATGCACAACCTCTACCCGTACCTCTACAACGAAGCCGTCTACGAGGCCGTCGGAGAGGTCAACGGTCCCGACGAAGCGGTCGTCTGGGGTCGGTCGGCCTGGACGGGGAGCCAGGCGTTTCCGATGCACTGGGGCGGAGACCCCCAGACCAGCTGGAACGGGATGAGCGCCGCACTCAGGGGGGGGCTGTCGGCTTCCCTGTCCGGTATCGCCTTCTGGAGCCACGACATCGGCGGATTTCGTGGGACGCCGAGCGACGCCCTCTACACCCGGTGGGCGCAGTTCGGACTCCTCTCCTCGAACGCCCGCTGTCACGGCACCACGCCCAGAGAGCCCTGGGAGTTCGGCGAGGACGCCCTCGAAATCTTCCGGGAGTACGCCCGCCTGCGCTACCGGCTGGTCCCGTACCTCTACACGTACGCGGAGGTCGCGGCCAGCACGGGGCTCCCGGTCGTGCGCCCGCTCGTGCTGGAGTATCAGGACGACCCGGTCGTCCATCGGATGGACACGCAGTACCTGCTGGGCGAGGACCTGCTCGTCGCACCCGTCTTCACCGACGAGGGCACGCGCTCCGTCTACCTCCCCGACGGGGAGTGGCGCGACTACTGGACGAACGAACGGTACGCTGGAGGCCGGACCGTCGACGTCGACGTCGGCCTCGCGGACCTCCCGCTGTTCGTGCGCGCCGGGAGTGTCGTCCCCCAGCGTGAACCCACCCAGTCCATCCAGCCCGGCACCCCGGACGAACTGACCTTCGAGGCGACGCTCGCCGAGGGGTCCGCCGAGGGCCGGTACTACGACGAGACCGGCGACGAACTGGTGACCGTCAGCGTGCGTTCGACGGACGATGCGGTGGCCATCGACCTCGAGGAGACGAGCGCCGAAGCGATCACCATCGACGTGTTCGGGGAGCATCCAGTGTCGGTCACCGTCGACGGTGAGTCGTACACAGCGGTCGCGAACGAACCGAGTTCGGGCGAGTGGACCCACACGGACGACGGTGTATCGGTCGTCGTCTGAGCCGGGTACACAAGGTTTTATAATACAAGCTGAGAGACGATTACGTCACAAACGTACGTGATACAATGGGACGCTTACAACTCAACAAACTGACAAAGGTGTTCGACGGTCCAGGGGGAGACATCGTCGCGGTCGACGAGCTCGACATCACGGTGGAGGACGGAGACTTCCTGGTGTTGGTCGGCCCCTCGGGCTGTGGGAAGTCGACGACACTTCGGTGCATCGCGGGCCTCGAACATACGACCTCCGGGCAGATCACCCTCGACGATCGGGACATCACCCACAAGAAGCCCAAGGAGCGCGACATGGCGATGGTGTTCCAGAACTACGCGCTCTACCCGCACATGACCGTTCGGCAGAACATCGGGTACGGGCTGAAGATCACCACGGATCTCTCGAAGGCGGAGCGAAACGATCGCATCGAGCAGACAGCCGAACTCCTCGAGATCTCGGACCTCCTGGACAAGGAGCCGGGGGACCTCTCCGGTGGGCAGCAACAGCGCGTCGCACTCGGGCGTGCGATCATCCGCGAGCCCGAAGTGTTCCTGATGGACGAACCGCTGTCGAACCTCGACGCGAAGTTGCGGACGACGATGCGGACCGAGATCCAACAGCTCCAGCAGGACATGGGCATCACGACGATCTACGTCACCCACGACCAGACCGAGGCGATGACGATGGGCGACCACATCGCTATCCTCAACGACGGAGAGCTCCAGCAACTCGGCGAGCCGCTGGAGTGTTATCACCGCCCGGTCAACCAGTTCGTCGCCGGCTTCATCGGCTCGCCGTCGATGAACTTCCTCTCGGTCAGACAGAACGGGACCGTCCTCGAACACGACGAGTTCAGCTATCAGCTCTCGCCCGAGACGCGTAGTTCGCTGTCGGACGCGAGCGAGGAACTGACCATCGGCATCCGTCCGGAGCATATCGAACTCGTCGATGGTGACGCGAAGAACGCGATCCGGACCACCATCGAGGTCATCGAACCGATGGGCGAGACCACCTACGCCTACTTCGAGATCGGCGACGAGACCTACACGGCGAGCATCGGCGGGGAAACCCGGATCACGGCCGGAGACGCCGTCCACGTGGCCTTCCCCGAGCGGAAGATCCACATATTCGATGGCAGGTCGGGCAGAGCTATCAAGAACAGCGAACTCGACGAGACCGCCGAACCGCCCGAAGCGTAACGTCGCCGTTTGCCTCTCGCAAACAACTAAGTGCCGTCGATATCATCACTAGCGTATGCCACACCAACCGGCGGACGGCGGCTCCGGACGGCGGGTCAATGCCGTCCAGACCTCGTGTGACATCGTCGCGAAACTGCGTGAACTGGACGGTGCGGGCGTCTCGGAACTGGCGGCGGAACTCGACCGCTCGAAGGCGACGATACACAGCCACCTCGCGACCCTCGTCGACAACGAGTTCGTCGTCAAGCGCGGCGACACCTACGCGCTCAGTCTCCGGTTCGTCGACATCGGCGAGTACGCCAAGGGCCGGGTCGACATCTACGAGGTCGCCAAAGACGAGGTCGAACGGCTCGCCGAGAAGACCGGCGAGGTCGCCCAGTTCATGGTGGAAGAACACGGTCGGGGAGTCTACCTCCACAAAGCTCGCGGGGAGAACGCCATCCAGACGGAGTCGTACACGGGGAATCGGAAGAACCTCCACTGCACCGGCCTCGGGAAGGCCATCCTCTCACAGCTCTCCGAGGAGCACGTCGACGACATCGTCGACACGCACGGACTGCCTGCACGGACCGAGAACACGATCACTACCCGAGACGCCCTGTTCGAGGACCTCGAGGCGATTCGCGAACGTGGAGTGGCGTTCGACGACGAGGAGATCCTTCAGGGGCTTCGCTGTGTCGCCGCCCCGATCAAACATCCGACCGACAAGATACAGGGAGCCATCAGTGTCTCGGGGCCGACGAGTCGGCTCAAGGGCGACCGCTTCTACGAAGAACTCCCCGAGATCGTCAAGGGAGCGGCCAACGTAATCGAGGTCAACGCGACGCAAGTGTAGCCGTTTGCGAGGAACAACCGATCGCAGCACGGTATTTCTCGCGTCGGATCGAACCGATGGCGCAATCGGGCCCCTGCTCGGCCGAATTCACCGTCTTTCACCCACTCCCGCTCCGGACACGTCGCGTTTGCGAGACCCAAACACTATCCAGAGCGACCACGCGGCCGGCAGAGACAGTGTTCGTGGACGAACGAAGGGATCGTAGGCGGGATTCCGTTGATTCGACCGACCTCTTCGGCTCCAGTTAGCCGTTATCGGTCTCGTTTCGGCGGAGAGCAGGTGTGTTCGACCGAGATCAGCGTTTGCCTCTTGCGAACGCCGGCTGGTGTACCGTGCACGCGATGATCGGGCGAAAGTCATTACACTCGTACAATTGTAATGATCCGTCGGTAGCCCAGTTCGACGTCTCGGTGCTATCGATGCCTGGCGTGTCGCCCGTTCGTTACAATTGTACAGATGTAACGTCGTCACTGCGCGAGCGTTGAACCGGCCGTCCTCGTCGAACCGTACGACCTCACGACGACGGCCGATCTCGAGACGACGCGGAGGAGAGCCAACCGGGACGGTGCCATGTGGCCGTCAGAACTATTTGCATATCGTGATACAGCTCGGAACTGTGCCGGCGACTCTCGGCGGAAGCGGTTCGGCGAACACGTGACGGGACTGAGTAGAACAGCCTTACAGAACGACCCTTACGGAGGTTCGAGCGACACTTGGCTCGAGTAGCCCGACCAGAGTGACGCGGGCAGTTCGTTCGAGATGACTCTCGTTCCTCGAGATCAAGGGATATAATCAATTAGATATATGTACGATCTGCTACCGAGTACAATCGGCGTCGATGGCTCGACCGGGATGGCGCCCTCCCCAGCACTCCTCTCGAAGAGGTCGGCCGCGTCGACGACCCACTCCCGAGCGGCCAGTGGTTGACTACGGAACCAGGAACACCGGTCCAACTCGCGTCGTGCACCACACGGAAGCCACGCGCCACGCGACCATCCACTGAGCGTGCTGGATACCGCGCGTGGACGTGCTCGTTCGGCTTCAGCACGAGCGTCTGCGCCCGACACGACAGATCGACGTAACTGTCGACGACACGGAACAGTTCAGGTTCGTGCCGTTTAATGTCTGAATGTATATGTTAATTCTGCTGCTGGAGGTGAACGCTCCCACCGTCGCGCCCTGCAACGACCTCACGTCCGTGAGCGCACTGGGGCTCCACTCGAACGAGATCAGATCGAGGAATGCAGGGGACGAACGACTCGTTGTTCGTAACGGATTCTCGACGAATTCGACGCCACGATCGCCGAGAAGTCGGACTGAGAATCGGTGTTTATTCGAGCATATACTTCTACAGACAACTGTAGGAGAGTACGGGAGATCGACGACGACAGGCTGTATCGAGTTACACTCACACGGCAAGATTAGCCCCAGTGCTGTTCACGATGTCACGTGCGTTACTTCGAGTACCGGACCCCGGATACGTACGAGAGTATGGACGCGTTCGCGGTTCTGGACCGTCGAGTGTGTTCGATGCACTCGTCGAAGAGGGGGGAGGTAACGGAAACGACTCGGAGAGAGTGACCAGAACGTGGCGAGGTGGAGATCGATGTGACAAGAGAACCGCCGGACGAGCATCACAAAGCTGACCGACGGGCCACTCACGTCGTCTGTCGCGACTGTGACGAGTGCGCTGAGTGGTTCGGGTGAGCTGCCCGCGTCGAAGTCGGCGGAGCGTGAGAGGCACCGGGTGGCTCCAGTCGTGATCCGACGGGGGGATCCGTCCGAGTCGGCGGCCTCCCGCTGTTCCGCGTAGCGCCACCAGACGTCCGTGTGGACCGTCGATCGAGTCCGACCTCGAACGCGACGACGAAACACAGTCCCGAGCCACCAGACCACCGACGACGAGGACAGATCATCAGCGAGTCACGGGATCGAGGAAGAGCCCCGGGCCGGGTCTGTTTTACCGCGAGCGGCTGTCGGGTATGAGTATGAGAGTCTACCCGTGTCCGCTCTGCGGTCGGTGGAAGAACCGTCAGGGGACGCCGTTCACCGAGGAGTCGCAAACGATGGACCACATCACGCGGACGAACGACGCGACGCACCGAGAGGAGCAAGGCGAAGCGTACTGGGGGAAGATCGATCCCACCGACGTCGACGAGCCGCCGGTCGACGGAGAGGGCGATGCGGGGCGATCGAAGCCGATGAGAGGGGTGTCAATCGACCCGGACCGTGAGCCGGTGCCCGTGATCGAGGCCATCGAGGAGAACGGCGCTCGGATTCGCGAGCTGGAGGCGCTCGCCGAGGAGAACGCGGCACTCCGGGCCCGTGTCGACGAGCTGGAACGGGTGGTGGAGGCGATGCGAGGGGACGTGGCCGGGCTGTACGCGGCGCTGGAGACCGACGTGAAGGGTCGCCACGTCGCCTGGTCGTCGACCGACGAACGCGGCTGGATTCCCGAGTCGGTCGACCCGAACGACCCCACGGGAGCGTTCGACGACGAGTGAGCCAGAGAGACGTCGACAGGGTACGCGTGCCGACCAGCACCGATCGATTCGATGCGAAAACAGTCGAAGTCTCCGATCCCTACGAGGGGACGCAGCCGGACCGGATCCTCGGGTTCCGATCCGAAACGACGACACGGCGTTCACACGGACGGCGGTCCACGAGGCGACTGGTGTCGACCGACGCGCCCGGACGGTTCTCTGGAGTCTCGAGAACCGTGGATGCGGTCGTCACCAGGGGCGGTACCAGGTTTCGAGGAGTGGGCGTGCGCCGAGACCGAGGAGAGCGATGACACGGGCGACGTTCGGACGGGAGCGCGTCGCGTGGGGTTCGGACTTCCCGTTCGTGAGTTCCGGCGGGGTCGAGTACGCCGACGCGCTGGCGTGTCTCGACCACTTCGACAGCCTCTCGACGAGCGATCACCGCTGGCTGACCGAACGGGCGTTCACGCGGTTCGTGGGCATCGACTAAACTGCGACTGCGGAACGTGGGCGGACAAGAGCGTGGCGGGCCGTCGGGGACGCCGGATCCGCGGCGTCCCCGTGGGGCGCGCGGTGTGGCCGTTGACGTCCCCCAGACCACAGAGAGCGCAGTCTGTGTCGCCTCCGTCGGGTGGCTCGTGCGGTGTCGCAGTTCCGGCTCGTGGTCCCACAGCCGACGTCGTGGACTGCCTCCCAGTGTCGCTGTGACAGTCGGTCGGAGGCTCTCCTCGGCGGAACCGTGTGTCGTCGCCTGCGCGGCGCTGACGTCGGAACGGGGCGGGGGACCGAGAACGTCAGTCCATGACGTTCCCTTCGCGGTACGAGACGAACGCGGTGACGTCCATCGTCGAGACGATGCCGACGACCCCGTCTTCCCCGGTGACCGGGAGGTGGTGGATGCCGTGGACGATCATCTTCGCGGCGGCGTCCCGAACCGAGGCGTGTTCGGGGATGGTGACGACCTCGTGCGTCATGTACCGCTCGACCGTCACCTCGTCGCCGAAGTCGCCGTCCGAGACGATCTTCGCGAGATCGGTGCTCGTCAGCATCCCGATGGGGTGGTGGTCCGCGTCGACGACGACGAGCGAACTGACGCCGGCCTCCAGAAGCGTGTCGGCAGCGTCCGAGATGGGCGTGTCGGGAGTGACGGTGAGGACGCCGGAGGTCATGAGCTGGGTGACAGGAGTGCCGTCTGTGACCATGCGACCACACTCGTCCGTATCCAGTTAATACTTGTCGGCGACCCGACTATCAGCGGAACGGCGGCGGTCACGTCCCGCACGGTCGAGCAGGATCGTCGCGCGTCGATCGGACGTCGCAGTCGTTAATGTCCCTCTCAGTATGTCACTGCGGACCGTCTTTCGGGGCGCGGGAGGCGTTCGTGAGACAGTGTACGAACACGCCGGCGAAGCGGCCGGGGAGCGACAGTCCAGCGGGTCGCAGTGGACCACGGTGTATCCGCTCGCGAGAGGAACGAGATCAGGCCGTGACGATCTGCGCCTCGAGGTCGCCGACGACGCTCATCACCGTATCGACGTCCTCGTCGGCGACGTCGAACGTCTCCAGCGCCTCCCGGAGGTGGGTGGCCACGAGCGCGAACTGGTCGTGCGTCACGTCCAGATGCTGGTGGGCAGCGTGCATGTCGGCTCCCGTGTAGTCGACGGGACCACCGGTGACGGAGCTGATGAACTGCGTCTGGTGTGCCCGCAACGCGTCCATGTCCGTCTCCTCGAACATCGGCGCCAGTCGGTCGTCCGCGAGGACGCGTTCGTAGAACTCGTCGACCACGGCCGTGATGGCCTCGTCCCCACCGAGGCGGTGGTACAGCGGCTGTTCCGGATCCATAATCACTCGTTAATCCTCTCCGTATTAGGTGTATTCACTAATGTAACTTCGGTAACTGAAAATATTATATACAGAGAAAGTCATTATATTCATAACGATGTTAAGTAGTGCTTTATCAGTGGCATTGGGCGGCCGCGTGAGACGACCGGCCGGAGATAGAGGCGTGACACGACCGCCCGGAGAGAGAACGGACACCGCGTGCGGCCATCCGGTCGCCGGACCACGGCAGCCCAGCAGGTGGTGAGTCGTGCACGGAATCGTCCTGAAAGGGCTGAAGGACTTCGTCGTCGACTCGTACGATCGCGACACGTGGCAGACGCTCCAGCGGGAGGCCGAACTGCCGCACCGGCTGTACGTCCCGGTGACGGAGTACCCCGACGAGGACGTCCTGACCCTCGTGGAGACCGCGTCTAGGCTCACCGATCTCCCGGTGCCCGATCTGCTCGAATCGTTCGGTCGGTTCATCGTACCGCCGCTGGTCGAAACCTACGGCATCCACGTCGACGCCGACTGGACCGGACTCGAACTCATCGCCAACGTCGAGACGTACATCCACCTCGCGCTCCGGGCGAAACAGATCTCGACGTACACGCCCCCCGAGCTTGAAGCGGAGTGGCGCGGAACGGACACGGTCAGCGTCGTCTACCGGTCGGATCGACAGCTCTGTCACCTCGCGCGGGGCATCATCAACGGTGTCGGCGACTACTTCGACGAACCGTACGTCATCGAGGAACCCCGCTGTATGCACGCGGGCGACGACCACTGTGAACTCGTCGTGAGCCGTGCGCCCGGTGTCTGAACGGGATGCAGTCCACCGATTCCCTCGACGGCAGAGCGACCTCACTCGCCTCGCCAGCCGGGTTTAACAATAGGTTCAACTCTTTAAATTCGATTTATTATAACATTATGTGCAGGCTAAAGGTTTATTATGGAAGATAATAAACTCACTGAACATGGTAGGTTACTCTGAACCCCTGTTACCAGGGTTCATACGCCGACGGTACGCCCTCCGGTTCGGAGCGGTCCTGGGGGTCGTCGCCGTCGCCGTCGGCGGGATGGGCCTGGGGCTGGGAGCAACGACAGCGTATCAGGTTCCGACGAATCTCGTCGTCGGAGCGGTCGGTGGCATCCTCGTCAGTGGCCTGCTCGGTGGCGTCCTAGTCCAGCGGACGATGGACGCCGTCGACTCCATCCGTACGAACGCCGACCAGCTCCGCGACGGGGACCTCGACGTCGACTTCGACCAGGAACGCGTCGACGGCGTCGGGCAGCTAGCGGGGTCGCTCGCCGCGCTCCGCGACGCCGTCGACGAACAGCGGACGCAGGCCCAGGCCGACCGACGCCGGTTCGAAGAGTACCAGCGTCAGCTCGAGGCGACCGCCACCGAGTACGCCGACGGGCTGGACACGGCGCGCACGGATCGGTCGGTTCGGCTGCCGACCGACGTCCAGAGCGACGCGATGGCGACGGTCGGCGTCGCGTGTAACGAGCTCCTGCAGACGCGACAGAGCCAGGTGGACGACCTGGAAGCGAGATGTGAGCGGTCGTCCCGGGAGGCGCAGGAGCTGAAAGCGCAGGCGAGGGAGTACGCGGACGTCTTCGAGGAGTGCGCGGAGGGCGACCTCGGCCAGCGGATGGACGAGGACGTCGACAGCCCGATCGCCGCCGAGTTCGCCGCCCGCTTCAACGAGATGATGTCGCAGTTCGAGTGGGCGACCGTCGAAGCCGAGAACTTCGCCGCGGAGGTCGCGACGCTGGGCAACGAGGTCACGGTGAGCACCGCCGAGGTGCGCGAGGGGAGCGAGCAGGTCGCCGGCAGTCTGAACACCATCTCGGACGTGACCGAACAGCAGTACGAGAACCTCGACGCGGTGGTGTCGGACATGACCGATCTCTCCGCGGCGATCGAGGAGATCGACGCCTCGTCGAGCGACGTCGCCGACATCGCCCAGCAGACGGTCGAGACCGGGCGAGCGGGTCGTGAGGCGGCCACCGAAGCGATCGACGGCATGAAGGAGATCGAACAGGAGTCCGTCGACACGGTCGAGGAGATCGAACGGCTCGAGTCCGCGGTTCAGCAGATCGACGAGCTCATCGAGTTCATCCGCGAGGTCGCCGAGCAGACGAACATGCTGGCACTGAACGCGAACATCGAGGCGTCCCGCGCCGGCGAATCCGGGCAGGGGTTCGCGGTGGTTGCCCGCGAGATCAAAGAGCTCGCCAAGGGGACGAAGGACGCGGCGGCGGACATCGAGACCCGACTCGAGGAGATCCAGACGCGAACGTCCGAGACGGTCGAGGAGGTTCGTGAGACGCGGGAGAAGATCGCACGCCACACCGGCTCGGTGGAGAACGCCGCGAACGCGCTCAACGACATCGCCGAGAACGCACGCGACACGAACGCCGGGGTCCAGGACGTCAGCTCGGTCATGAGCCAGCAGGCCGACGCCACCCAGGCCGTGCTCGCAGCCGTCGACGGAGCGACGGAGACCAGCGCCGAGACGGTCGAGGAGGCGACCGCGACGGCGCGGGGAGCCGAAGAACAGACCCGTGCGTTGAGCGCGGTCTCGGACCGTGCGGAGGCGCTGTCGACGCAGGCGACCCGACTGAAACAGACGCTCGATCAGTTCGAGACCGACGGGGCGGCCACCACCGGGACCGACGTGGGTTCGGCCGCTGCGGATGCGGTCGACGCGGAGTCGGACGACCCCGCGGAGCGAGATGACGGGTCGACGCCCGAGACGGAAGGGGAGAGCGAAGGGTCCGGCGTGGTCGAACACGCGGAGACCGTGGGCGTCGAGGCGACCAACGGCACGAGCCTGACGGACGCCGAGTCGGCCGACCACCGAGACCGTGAGCGGGACGCCGACGCCGAGTCGCGAGACAGCGAGGGGGGGCAGTCGTCAGTCGACGGCACTACGGAGCCATGACACACCCGACCTCGACGGCCCACGGCAGGCGGAGTGATCGCGGATGAGTGGGCAGCTGGCGGCGTTCGACGAGAGCGAGGCGGTCGATCCGGAGTCGGTGATCGAGTTCCTGGAGTTCCGTCTCGACGGCGCGCGGTACGCGCTCGAGATCGGACGAGTCGGGCCGGTCGTCCGGCACCCCGCGACGACGCGCGTTCCGGGCGCCCCGTCGGGGATCTACGGGGCATCGACGAACGAAGGGGACGTGGTCGTCGTCGTCGACACGTACGCGGTCGTCGGTCTCGACCGACCGTTCGCCGACCCGGACGAGGGGTATCTCGTACTCCTGAAAGAGGACGACACGCCCCAACCCATCGGGCTCCTCGTCGAGGCGATCGACGGGATCGCCCGCCGCCACGTCGACACGGTGTCGCCACCACGAACGGGTGGCACGTCGGTCGACGACCAGTGGTTCAGGGCCACGATCGAGAGAGACGGAGGCCGGGACGTCCCGGTGTTCGACAGCCAGCAGCTCGTCGCCGCGCTTCACGCGGCACGGGGAGCAGACATGAACACGATGCAACAGACAGACGCGGAAGACGTGCGAGCCGACCGAGACCGAACCGAGGACCGAAGCGAGGTGGACGGATGACCGTCGGAATCCTGCTCGTCGACGACTCGAACTACATGCGGAGCAGGCTGAAGAGCGCGCTCGACGACGACGAGTACGAGGTCGTCGACGAGGCGTCGAACGGGGCGTGGGCCGTCCAGAAGTACAAGGAGCAGACCGACGACATCGACGTCGTCCTGATGGACATCGTGATGCGGAAGGCGAACGGGGTGAAGGCGACTGCGGCGATCAAACACCTCGACAAGGACGCGCGTGTCATCATGTGTACGAGCGTCGGGCAACGGAAGAAGATGGAGCTGGCCGCCCGTGCCGGCGCGGACGGCTACATCACGAAACCGTTCGACGACGACGAGATCGTCAGAGCGATCCGAAGCATTCTCATGAGCGAGGCATGAGCCGTCCGGAGAGACGAGCGCGACCGACCGTGGCGGTCGTGAGTGAGCGGGGACAACCGCCGTGAACCGAGACGCCGAGTTCGTCCGTGAGACCAGGGCCTCGTTACAGCAGCTGACGAGCGGTCTCCTCGAACTCGAACGGGAGGGACTCACCCGCGACCGCCTGGACGAGCTGTTCCGCACGGCGCACACGCTGAAGGGCAACTGCGGGATGGCGGGGCTCGACGGGGCGAGTCGGCTCGCTCACGCGGTCGAGGAGCTCCTCTCCGAACTGCGCGACGGGAGTCTCGCGCCCACGCCGCCGCTGATCGACGCGTCGCTCGCCGCACTCGACGACATCAATGCGATGGTCGTGGAGTGGCACGAAGACGAGACCGTGACGACGGACCCGAGTCCGTCGGTGTCGACACTCCGCGACGCGATGCACCGACACCGCGACGATCCCGGGGTCGAAGACGAGAGACAGCCGCCGACCGACGACGGTCCGGCACGTCCCGAATCCGACGCCACGCCGACGGTCGACGTCGGATTCGACCTCACCGAAGACGAAGTCGACGCTGTTGGTGACGAACTCGATCTCACCGGGGACGAAGTCGGTCTCGCCGAAGACGAGTTCGAGACAGGTGACGACCCCTTCGATCTCACCGAGGACGAACTCGACGCAGGTGACGACGCCTTCGGTCTCACCGGGGCCGGAGTCGATCGGACGGACGACGAGTTCGATCCGGCGGTCGTCGACGCACTCGACTCCGCGAGCGGCTTCGACGACCTCGAAGCGCTCCTCGCCGAGCTCGACGAGCCAGACGTACGGGACGACGAGGACGAGGCGCGGTGGGGGGCGTTCGACAGTGTCGAGCCGGACGACTCGGAAGACGCGGGAGACGCCGACCGGACGAGGTCGGATGGACGTCTCGCGGGACGCAGCGCTCGACCGGAGGAGATCGACGCATCGTCCGAGCCGATGGCCGAGTTCGACACGATCAAGGGTGGCGTCGAGCAGGACGACATCTCGTCGCTCGACGGCGAGCTCGTCGACGTCGAGTTCGGCGAGTTCGACGACGACGACGAGCTGTCGATTCAGGACCTCCTGGACGGGGAGGTGGCCGGGACGGATGCGACGAGCGGAGCCGTCGATCGGATCGACGACGGGGCCGACGAGGAGCGGCCCGCGGACTCGTCTGACGTCCCGAGATCGTTCGACGTCGACGACGAGACCAGTCTCGACGACGTCGGTTCCGAGCTGACCGCTTCCGGCGTGACCGACGTCTCCGAGGGCCGGGAACCGTCGAACGACGCGACGAGCGCGGACACCGCCGGGCCGGACGACGTGACGAGTGCGGATACGGTCGAGCCGGAGAGTGCGGGAGGTGTAGATGCAGCCATCGCCGAACCGGACGAGGGAGCGAGCGCGGACACCGCCGACTCGGAGAGCGGGGCCGGTGCGGACACCACTGAACCGAAAAGCGCGGTCGGTGCGGACACCACCGAGCCGGGCGACGTGGGGAGTACGGACACTGCCGAGCCGGACGAGGTGGAGAGTACGGACCGCGAGGAAGAGAACCCGTTCGTCCAGGCCGACCTCGTCGACGAGGCCGAGACGGACGAGCCGGCGTCCGAACGGGTGACGAGCACGGACCGCGGCGACGACGAAGCCGTCGTCGGAGCCGACGAGCCGGTCCAGCCGACGGACCCGTTCGAGCCGTCCGACGACCCGGCGACCGGAGAGTCCGTCGAAGCGGCGTCGGACTCGACCGACGATCCAGCCGATGGACCCGATATCGACTTCGCTGGGGGTGACTCGTCACATCCGGACAGAGTCGACGCGAAGACAGACGACGAACCGGAGATCGACCTCTCGGACGTCCTCCGCGAGGAACCCGAGACCGATCCGGACGTCGGTGGCGACGCGCCCGCGGGGCTGCCGGACATCGACGAACTCGGCGCGTCCGTGACCGACGACGTGCCGGTCGCGCACGAACCGACGCCCGACGTGTCGTTCCAGCGAGACCGACACACCGTCGAGTTCGAGTCGCGGTTCGCCGAGCGGTTCGGCACCACCCCCGACGGCGAGTCGGAGCCGCTGGTGCAGACGGCGTCGTCGACCATCGAGGAGAGCTGCCTCGACACCAATCGGTACCAGTCGAGCAGCGCCGTGGAATCCCCTCCCGGCGAGGTGGGCGCGACACCGACGACTCAGGTGGGGTCGATCACGGTCGACGTGCAGAACGCGGACACGCTGTTGAACCTGGTGGACGAGCTGTCGCTGGCACAGCTCCGACTCAGAGAGGCGGACGAGAACGAACGCGACGACCACCTCTCGACGCTCGAGTCGGTGACCGCCGAACTCCGGCGGACGGTGATGGACCTCCGTCTTATGCCCCTCTCGACCGTCGACGTCGGGCTTCCTCGAATCGTCCGCGACGTCGCACGGGAGCAGGGCAAGCGGGTCGCGTTCGAGGTCTCCGACGAGGGCGTCAATCTCGACCGGGGCATCATCGAGAAACTCGGCGATCCGCTGGTCCACCTCGTCCGCAACGCGGTCGATCACGGCATCGAGTCGCCTCGAGAACGCAAGCGGAAGGACAAACCGCCAGAGGGGACGATCGAACTCCGGGCGTGGCGCGACCGCGATCGCGCGGTCATCGAGATCGAAGACGACGGCCGAGGGATCAGCACGGACCGACTCCGACAGCACGCGGTCGAGACCGGGCTGCGCTCTCGGATAGGGGTCGAGAAGCTGTCGCAGGACGAGGTGTACGACCTCGTCTTCGAACCGGGCTTTTCGACCGCGGCGGAGGTGACGGACGTCAGCGGCCGCGGCGTCGGCATGGACGCGGTCAAACGGACCATCAACTCGCTGGACGGGACGGTGAGCATCGAGAGCGAACCGGACGTGGGGACGACCATCCGGATCGGGCTCCCCGTCTCGGTCGCCGTCTCGAAGATGCTGTTCGTCGAGGTCGGCTCCGAACGGTACGCGATGCCGGCGAGCGTCGTCAACGACGTCGAGGGCGTCGACGAGGAGGCACTCACCGGCGACGGTCGGATCGCCGTCGAGTGGCCCGACGAGTCGGTCGACCGACCGGACTACGTGCCGCTCCGTTCCGTCCGCGAAGCGTTCGACGTCCGAGACGGCGGCGTCGACTCCACGAACCGCGTCGAAGACCAGCGGGTCGTCGTCCGGCTGGAGCCCGACACGCGCGAACTCGCCCTCCTCTGTGACGGGGTCGACGACGCCCGCGAGGTCGTGGTCAAACCCTACGAGGGCCTGCTCGGCGACGTCCCCGGGATCAGCGGGGCGACGATGAGCGAGGACGGATCGCTGGTGAATATCATCGAGGTGACATCGATATGAGTAAAGTGGATCATTCGGTAGACGGACAGTATCGGATCGACATCGAAAAGCTGGGCGTGTTGAACCACCTGGGCGTGGTCGGCGCCGGCGGGGTCGAAGCGCGACTCGGGAAGTTGGCCGGCAAGCCGACCGCCGTCGAGTCCGGCGGCGTGAAGAACGGCTACGTCGACGAGTCGACGGTCGACCTCGTCTTCCCCGCCGAGCGACGGCTGGGGGTGAGAATGCCGCTCGACGGCGTGCCACGCGGCTGCGTGCTCGTCCTGTTCACGCCGCCGGGGGCGTCTCGGGCCATCCGGCTGATGCTCGCGGACACCGACGAGGACGTCGACCAGGTGTCGAACGAGATGGCGGTGAGCACGCTCGTCGAACTCGGGGGGATCATCGCGAACGGCTTCCTCGACGCGCTGGCGGACACGTTCGACCAGCACATCGCCACCCAGCCGCCAGTCGTCCTGAACGACCAGCTCTCGACGGTCGTCGGGAAAGTGGTCGCCGGAGACGAGGGGCAGGGGCTGTATCTCGAGAGTGCGCTCAACATCGCGAGTCACGACATCGACGTCACGGTGTACCTGTTTCCGGAGAACGACATCTTCGCCCAGATCCTCGACCGGATCGACATGGGGATGCTCCTCGGCGAGGTCGACTGATGAAGCTGAGCGTGACCGCGCTGGGAACGTTCTACGAGATGGCTCGCGAGGGCGCCGGGCTGGCGGCGACGCGTCTGAACTCGATCTCCGACATCGACAGCCGCGTGAAGGTCACCCGCCTGCACTTCACGCGCCGCTCCGAGATCCGCAACGTGCTCGACAGTGGTGGGGAGAAGGTCGGAATCCGCGTCTCCTTGGACGGGGGGCTCGCCGGAACCTCGATCCTCCTGTTCGACCGCGACAGCGCCAAGTCCGTTGCGGGGATCCTCGTCGACGACGTGGACGAGAAGCTGACCAGCGACCTCGCGACCAGCGCCATCGTCGAGGCCTGTAACATCATGAACAGCGGGTTCGTCGACGGCTGGGCCGACGTCCTCGACGCCGAGATCACGGTCTCCGCGCCGGAGTACGTCGTCGGCGACGCCGCGGGCGCGTTCGTCGACGACGGCGAGTTCGCCGCCATGCACGACGAGCTGGCGCTGCTGTTCCGGAGCCAGATCGAGACGCAATCGGACGAGATCGGCTTCGAGCACTACCTCGTCCCCGAACACGAGTCGTTCGCCCGGCTGTTCGAGACGCAGTCGGACGAGAGCGGCATCGAGTACGAGAAGCTCGCCGGCTTCGACGAGATGGCCCAGCACGGGTCGACATGCGTCGCGGAGTACCTGACGAAGATGACGGGGATCGAGATGGGCGTCGACATCCGTCGCATCAACTTCGTCTCGCTCGACGCCATCCCCGAGACCGTCCCGAACGACCCGCTCGTCAGCGTGGCGTTCAGCTTCGACGGGACACTCGGCGGCTACCTCCTGTTCCTGTTCGATCCGGAGTCGGCGAACGAACTGGTCGACGCCACCGTCGGCAACGCCCGCGGTGGTGGGCTCGGCCCGTTCGAACAGGACGCGATCAAGGAGCTGAGCAACGTCATGACCAGCGGGCTCCTCGACGGCTGGGCGAACATGCTCGACGCGACCATCGACCACTCCACCCCCGCGTACTCGCACGACATGGGAGCGGCCGTCGTCGACCCGCTCATCATCGGCCTGAGCGAGGTGCAGGAGTTCGCGTTCGTCTTCGACACGCGCATTCGCGCCGTCAACACCGAGTTCGACGTGGACATCTACGCCATCCCCGACGAGAACGACCTCGAATCCGCACTCGACCAGCTCAACGCGGGCCGGGTCGGTCGGTCGCTGGACGCGGACGTCTACGAGCCCGAGTTCAGGGCCAGAGAGATCGACGCGGAGGTGGTCGAAGAGATCGCGGCCGGGGCACTGGAGGAGCTCGACGAGCCATGAAGACGTTCGACTTCGGTTCCGACACCGAAGAGCGGACCCGTGAACGCCGGCTCGTCGGCGTCTCGGGGTACGAGGTCCGGGACGACGGGGAGACGCTCGTCGCCTACGGTCTCGGCGCGTGTGTCGCCATCGCGCTCTCCGACACCGACGCGGGCGTCGGCGCCCTCGCACACACGCTCTTGCCCCGGCAGGACACGGGGCTCGACGCCTCCTCGGGCAAGTACGTCGACGCGGCCATCCCGGCGATGCTCCGCGAGATGGTCGAGGCGGGCGCGGGTTACTCGTCGATCGAGGCGCGGCTCGTCGGTGGCGCGGACATCTTCGAGCTCAAGCCGCTCGGCAGAGGGATCGGCCGGAAGAACGTCGTCGTCGCTCGCGAGGAACTGGCGCGGCTCGACGTGCCGGTCGTGGCCGAGGCGACCGGCGGGGAACACGGCCGAACCGTCGATTTCGACGTCGCGTCCGGTCGGCTCGAGATCACGACCGCGCACACGGACGAAGTTCGGGTGCTCTAGTCGCTCGCTCGGCGGGCGCGTCGCGACGCACGGAACCCCGACGGAGCACGGGGACGCCGGGCACGGCCGAAATCGGTCTCGCCTCGGCCGACGATACGTCTATTGCGAACCGTGAACATTCGTCACCTATGAGCACCCGTCCGGACACCACCCCGAACTACCAGCGGCTCCCGGACGACGAGTTCGCCGCCCGCGTCGACGAGCTGTGGCGCCGCTACGCCGACTGCGACCTGTGTGCGTACGACTGCGGCGTCGATCGCACGGCCGGCGAGACCGGAGCCTGTCGCGTCGACGACACCGCTTTCGTCTCCTCGTACTTCGACCACCACGGCGAGGAGGACGTCCTGCGCGGCCACGCGGGCAGCGGGACGATCTTCCTCGCGCACTGTAACATGACGTGCGTCTTCTGCCAGAACTTCGAGACCAGTCACGAGGCCCGCGGCGAGCCGGCCACGCCCGCGGAGATCGCCGAGATGGCGCTCGAACTCCAGTCGCGGGGGTGTCACAACGTCAACTTCGTCTCCCCGACGCACCACTCGCCGCACCTCGTCGAGGCGGTGCGGATCGCTCGCGACCGCGGCCTCGACGTCCCGGTCGTCTGGAACTGCGGGGGGTACGAACGCGTCGAGATCCTCGAACTCCTCGACGGCGTCGTCGACGTCTACATGCCGGACGTCAAGTGGAGCGACGACGCGGCGGCGACGAAGTATTCCAAGGCCCCGGGATACTGGTCGAACGTCAAAGGGTCGCTCCAGGAGATGCACCGCCAGGTCGGCGACCTCGCGCTCGACGACACGGGTCTCGCCACGGGTGGGCTGCTCGTCCGCCACCTCCTCATGCCCGGCCACGTCGACAGCGCGAAGGACGTCCTCTCGTTCGTCGCCGACGAGATCGGTCGGGAGACGTTCGTGAACGTGATGGCGCAGTACCGGCCGTACTACGAGGCCGCCTCGAACGAGCGCTACGCGGAGATCGATCGGCGGATCACGCGCGAGGAGTACCGGGCAGTCCTCGACCACGCCCGCGACGTGGGGCTCCGCCGCATCGAGTACGACCCCGCGATGGCGAGCGAACGGGAGAGTCGACTCCCGTGGCGGTGACGGTCGACCGCCGGAGACCCCACGGGTCGGTGTCGGTCGAGCCGTTCGTCCGTCGAGGTGCTGGAGGTCGTCCCCGACCCCGCGGTCGATCCGCGTTGGTCCGATCCGACGGTGGAGACGGCGACCGAAGCACCTATTTCCCACCGGGCTGACACTCGACCGCGTATGCCCCACACTGGTCCCCTCCGGGAGTTCCAACGCTCCCGACAGTCTCGACAGTCCCGCCCATCGATCACCCCGAGCAGGGACACGAGCCGATGACGTGGTACGCAGTCGACGCGATCGACGACGCCCTCGAGGCGACGCAATCGTTCCTCTGGCCGTTCGACCGCGGCCGGTGGGCACGGCTCGCCGTCGTCGCGTTCTTCCTCGGCGGCATCGGTGGGGCCAACCCGCTCCAGCTCGGCAGTAGCACGAGCGGGGGGACGGACGCGCCCGCCCCACCCGGTGACCCCGGTCCGTCCGGCCCGCCGGCGCCGTCCGAGGTGCTCTCGTCCATCGGCGGCGCGGAGCTGGCGATCGTCGCGGCGATCGTGGTCGTCGTCGCGGCGCTCGCTGTCGGCTTCCTCTTCGTCGGCTCGGTCATGGAGTTCGTCTTCGTCGACTCTCTCCGGCGGGAGGACGTCACGATCAGGCGCTACTGGCGCGAGCACTGGCGGCGAGGGCTGCGGCTGTTCGGCTTCCGGCTGGTGCTCGGCATCGCGACGCTCGCCGTCGTCGGCCTCCTGCTCGCCGTCGTCCTCGCGCCGGTCGTCCTCGGGGGGAACATCCTCGGGCTGGGGCTGTTGCTCCTCGTCGTCCCCCTCCTAGTCCTCCTGTCGGTCGTCGTCGGCCTCGTCAACGGCTTCACGACGATGTTCGTCGTGCCGGTCATGCTCGTGGAGAGTCGCGCCGTCGTCTCGGCTTGGCGTCGGTTCTGGTCGACCCTCACCGGCGAGTGGAAGCAGTACGCCGTCTACGCGGTGATCGGCTTCGTCCTGCAGCTCGCCGGCGGCATCGTCGCCGGGCTCGCCACGCTCGTCGGCGCGCTGGTCGTCGCCATCCCCCTCGGCATCGTCGGGCTCCTCGGCGCCGGCCTCCTCACGGTCGTCCCCGTCGCCGGCTGGGTAGTGATCGGGATCGCCGTCGTGGTGTTCGGTCTCGCGGTGGTGGTGCTCACGCTGTTCGTCTCCGTGCCGGTCCAGACGTACCTCCGGTACTACGCGCTGTTCGTCCTCGGGGACACGAACGACGCGTTCGACGTCATCGCCGACCGTCGCCGCGCGGTCCGGGAGTGACGTCGACCGTCTCCCGCGCCCGACGCCGCAGAGGTCACGACCGGTCGACCGGTTCGACGGCGGCCGCCACCCACAGCGCGCCGACCGTCGGCGGATGCAGTGCTCGGAGGTGGTCGAACCGATGCGGCTCGACGTCGACATCGCGGTCCTCCTCGGTGAAGTAGCGGAGCGAGTGGACGCGCTCGAGCGGCGTCCAGATGTCGTCGGGGGGCGGGGACGGCGTGGCGACGCGGACGAACCGCCCCCCGCTGGCGACGACCCGCTCCCACGGGACGCCGTACACCGGATTGTGACCGTGGAGCGGGAGCGCCGGTCGGGATTCGCCGACCGCCGGGGTCGTCACCTCGAACGGGTCGATCGGCGGCCCCCACGGGCCTCCGTGCAGGACGAGTTCCTCCCGTGGCCACTCGCTCGGGGAACGCGGCGGCTCCAGCCGGAGCGCCTCGAAGAACGCCCGGGCTGGCGCGACACTGTCAGCCGGAGCGGAGCGGAGGAACCCGAACGTGAGCAGTTCCTCGGGCGGCTCCCTTTCGGCGTCCGGCTCGTACGTGTACTCGAGGTAGAACGGCCCGAGATCGGTCGGCCAGTACAGCGCGGCGACGACGTTCGAGGAGCGAGCGAACCCCTCCCGCGCCGTGTGCTGACGGTCGACGTAGTCGCGGGCGGCCGCGACGTCGTCGAGGAACGCGGCGGGCGTGTTCGTGTGCGTCTGGACCATGGTGTCGCCGACGAGGACACCGCCCCGACAGTTCCGCGACGTGTGGGGTCGCGCACGGCCCTCGACGGCCGCGAGCACGTCGTCGGGGTCGACCCAGCCACTGTGGTCCCAGTGCGCCCCGAGCGACCGTTCGAGCGTCGTGAACGCGGGGTTCGAACGCCCGATCGTGGGCGACTCCGCCTCGGCGAGACAGACGACGACGCGCCGACCCGTGTTGACGCTCCGGAGCCGTCCCGCGTTCGCGGGCCAGCCACGGTCGCCGGTGACGCCTCCCGCGTGGTCGACGTCGACCCCGTACCGCTCGTGGGGTGGGGTGGCCCCCTGCCGTGCCCCCGGTGGAATCGTCACGTGTTGCCGGTACGGCTCGCGTGCCATGCACCGCCGTTGCCGGTGACGGTATATAACCTCTCGCGCCCGCGAATCGACCGCCGAAAACGGGGCACCGGCGAGGCCGATCCGGACGGCCGTCGACGGGAGCGACGACGGGGACAACTGTCTTGTCCGCCGGTCGCGTGGTCACCGGCGAGTCCACCGATGTCACAGTACACGCCCGTCGACTCGCCCGACGAGACGACGATCTTCCCGTACCACGACCTCACGCCACCGACGACGCGAGACGTCTACGCGGCCCGGCGGATCGTCTCGCGCGAACTCCCCCGGACGCCGCTGGTCCGGAGCGAACCCCTCTCGGCCGAGCTCGACGCCGACGTCTATCTCAAACGCGAGGACACGCTCCCGACGGGGGCGTTCAAAGTCCGCGGCGGCGTCACCCTCGTGTCGGGACTCGACGCCGAGTTCCGCGAGGCGGGGCTCGTCGCCGCCAGCACGGGTAACCACGGCCAGTCGATCGCTTACGCGGGGCGGGCGTTCGACGTCCCCGTGTCGATCGTCGTCCCGCGGGAGGCGAACCCGTCGAAGGTGACCGCGATGGAACGGCTGGGCGCGACCGTCGTCCACCACGGTGCGGACTTCGACGAGGCCCGCGAACACGCCGAACGGCTGGCCACGGAGGAGGGGTATCGGTACGTTCACTCGGCGAACGAACCCCCGCTCGTCGCCGGCGTCGGGACGGCCGGACTCGAGATCGTCGAAGACCTGCCCGAGATCGACTACCTCTTCTGTCCGGTCGGTGGCGGGTCGGGCGCGTCGGGCTACTGCCTCACGGTCGGCGCGCTCACGGACGCGACCGTCGTCGGCGCACAGTCGGCGGCGGCACCCGCGATGCACCGCGCGTGGGCCGAGGGAACGCTCGACCCCCACGACCGCATGGAGACGTTCGCCGAGGGCGTCGCGACGCGCGTCCCGTTCGCGCTGACGACCGAACTGCTCCGCGACCGGCTCGACGAGTTCCGCCTCGTGAGCGAGGACGCCATCAGGCGCGGGGTTCGCGACGTCTTCACCCGCGAGACGATCGTGATGGAGGGTGCCTGTGCGACCAGCCTCGCGGCGATGCGGCAGCGACCGGAGGAGCTGCGGGGGAAGACGGTGGTCTTCCCCGTGTCCGGCCGGAACATCGCGCCGGAGACGTTCGACTCGATCCTCGAACGTGCCGAGAACGAGGACGACAGCGACCGGTGAGGGTGTAGACGACGACCGATGACATTTCGCACACACGGGCACGAACGAGGAGACTTTTCAGCGACTGCACGGACGACGATGCATGGAGACGGTCACCGGCGACGAGTCCAGGCAGGAGGTCGACAGCCGTCGCTGGTGGACGCTGGCGGTCTTCGCGTTCATCGCGCTCGAAGGGGCCACGCTCCAGCTCCAGGGGGCGATCATCCCCGTGCTCCGCGAGCAGTTCGGCACGCCGGAGTGGCAGCTGGGACTGGTCGCACCCGCCGGAACGATCGGATTCCTCCTCTTCGTGGCCGTCGTCGGCGTGGTCGCCGGCCGACTCGACACGCGACGGCTCCTGCTGGTCGGCATCGTCGGGACCGGCCTCGGCGTCTTCGTCATGGGGCTCGTTCCCTCGTTCGGGTTCTTCCTGGCCGCGCTGGTCGTCCGGGGAGCGTTCGCCGGCATCGGCCGCGGGAGCGACCGCCCCCTGTTGAGCCACCTCTACCCCCACCGACGCGGTCGGCTGTTCGGCTACTACGACATGATGTGGGCCGTCGGGGCGACGCTCGGTCCGCTCGGTGTCGCCGCCGCGCTCCACCTCGGGGACTGGCGGCTCGCGTACTACGCGCTCGGCGTGTCGTTCGTCCCGGTCGCCGCGCTCGTCTGGTACCTTCCGAGCCCGTCCGTCGAGGGGGGTGACGACCCACTGACGCTTTCGGAGGTGCGCCGCGTCGGGCGGAGCCCGCCAGTGCAGGTGATGGCCGCCGGCATCCTCTTCGCCACCGGAATCGAGGGAGGGCTGTTCACCTGGCTGACGACGTACGTCGAGGGACGGGTCGCGCCGTCGCTGGTGCCGCTGTCGTTGAGCGTGCTGCTGGGTGCGTACGTCCCCGGCCGGTTCGTCGCCGGCTCGCTCTCCGAGCGGTTCGGCTACGTCCCGCTGGCGTTCGGTCTCGGGGCGCTCTGCACGGCTGCGGGCGCGTACACCTTCCTCTTCGCCTCGGGACGTTCGCTCCTGATCGGCGTGTTCGGGATCGGGCTCACGCTGTCGGGGCTGTACCCGACGCTGCTCGCGTACGCGACGGGGGCCGCACCGGAACACAGCGCACCGATCAACGCGCTCGCGCTGGTCCTCTCCTCGTGTGGCATCGCCGGCGTCCCCGCCGTGATGGGCTTCGTCATCGACGACGCCGGGGTCGCTCCGGCGATGCGACTCCTGTTCGTCCCGCTCTGTGGGCTGCTCCTCGTCACCGCCGTGGCCTGGGTTCGCGTGGGCCGGTCCGCTGACGCGTGACGGCGATGCCGAGGGGACCGCGACAGCCGTGTGTACCCGTTTTTGTCGGTCGGGGCGAAACGTCCGGTATGAACGCGAACGGGGCCACCTACTGCCCCACGTGTGGAGCCGAACTCGTCGCGCGCCGGATCGAGGGCCGCGACCGGCGCTACTGTCCCGCGTGCGAGCGGCCGTGGTACCGAAACCCCAAGCCCTGCGCCGGCACGCTCGTCGTCGACGGATCGTCCGTCCTCCTGGTCCAGCGGACGCAGCCGCCGGCGGTCGGCTCCTGGAGCGTACCCGCGGGGTATCTCGAACACGACGAACCACCCCACGAAGCGGCCGCGCGCGAACTCGAAGAGGAGACTGGGCTGGTGGTCGATCCCGCGGCGATCGACCTCTTCGACACCGCGTTCGTCGGCCACGACGACGGGACGCACGTGCTCGTGATCCTCTACGCCGTGGGCCGTGCAGCGACCGAGGGAACACCACAGGCCGGGTCGGACGCCGACGGCGCGTCGTTCTGGGCGTCCGACGCGCTCACCGCCGAGGCACCGCTCGAACCGGGCTACCGGGAGTTGCTCCAGCGCGTGATCGAACGATACGGAGACGCTGGCTGAGGCCGGAACGCGGGCTCGCGGCGCTCAGCCTGGTGTCGTTCTGTTGTTCGGTCGCCGTCGTCGAGCTGCGACACGAGAGTGCGCGAGCGTCTACCGACGGGAGAGACGTGAACGGATTCGTGGGAAGCCGTCGGTGAACGCACGAGCAGGTTCTCAGTGCTGAGATTTTTCGAGGCAGATTTAGATACCGGATAGTGGAAAATTCGCCTCATGGAGAAAGTACGAGAGGTCCACATCGTCCCCGTCTGGCGCGAGTACGACCGGGTCGTCGAACCGATCCGCGAGTACCGACCGGACCGGGTGTACCTCCTCGCACACGATGACCAGCCCGCCAACAGCGGCGAGTACTGTCACGACCTCCGCGACGAACTCTGTGAGCTCGTCCCGCGGGTCGACCTCGTCGAACTGGACCTGTTCGACATGTACGACGTGATGGGGGCAGTGACGACCCTCGCCGACACGCACGCGGGCGAACGTGTCCGGGTCAACGTGACCGGTGGTACGAAGCGGGCGGCCATCGGCGCGTCGATGGCGTGTATGGACCGCGGAACGAACGCCGAACCGTACGTCGTCGAGCCGGGAGAGCGACCTGCAGGCATCGACGATCCGCTCACGTCCGGCTACGACAGTGCGAGCCTGATGACGATGTACTCGATCCACTCGCCGTCGCGCGACCAGGTGATCGCGATGGCGGTCATCGACGCGTACAACACGAACACGCGGAAGACGAAACTCCGGACGGTCATCGACAAGGGTCGCCAGTGGGGGATCGCGGGTCTCGACCCGGAGGCCGACCGCGACAAGGGCGACTACGCGAAGCTCAGATCGCGTATCACCGAAGACCTCGAAGAACGTGGCTACATCGAGATCGTCGAACGGTCGACCCGGTGCAAGCACGTTCGACTCACCGGTTCGGGATATCAGACCCTCCGGTCGTTCAGGCATCGGGCCGAGAACGTCATCCAGACGCTGGAAGACCGGAGTGGGACTGACCTTACACTCGACAACCCGGTCGAAGAGAGTCGCCGACTCGAATAGACTCCGAGAGGCAGCGAACAGCTGCTCGTTGCGACGGTTGTCGACCTCTATCGGGCCGTCAGTCTCCGCACACCGTCCAGGTCCGTTCGTCTTCGTCTGTCTCCCCGATACACACACAGCACGGGTGAATGCCGAACGCGAACCCGACCATCACTCTCGAACGCGAACCCGACCATCACCCCCGAGCGACGAGGCCGGCGGCGAGAAGACACGTGAGGAGAACGACGACCAGGTCTCCGGCGGTGAACCCCGGGAGGGTAGTCGTGGACGAGCCCGGATTCGATCGATCGACGTCCTCGTGCACCGTGACGGAGATCGGGGTCACCGCGAGAGTTCGGCGGTCGTCCGACGAACCGGAGTCGTCGAAGTAGTACACCGCCGTCCCGCCGAGCTCGTGCTCGCCGGGTTCGGTGAACTGGATCCGGACGGTGATCTGCTCTCTCTGCCCGGGCTCAACTGTGATGAACGTCGTTTCACCAGCGCCGGTCACAGATGCCCCGTCGACGGACGCGATCGACGCGCCCGTGTCGGGGAGGTCGAGCGCCATCTTCACGTCCATCGGGGTGTCGCGGACGAAGTTGCTCGCACGAAGCGTCACGACCGCGGTCTCGCCCTCGGAGATGGTCGTCTTGGCCGACGTCAGCTCGAACCCGGCGCTCTGCTGGACAGTGACGACGGCGGTCTGTGTGGTCGCGACACCGTTCGCCGCGACGACGCGGGCACCGAGGGTGTGTCTGCCCGTGTCGTTGTAGGCGTGGACGGCCATCCTTCCCTCGCCGTCGTCGTACTCGCCGTCACCGTCGAAGTCCCACTCGACCGTCTCGACCGGCGTCGACGCCGACGCGTAGAACGTCGTGTCGAGGTCGTCTCGCGGGGTCTGCGGCTCCCACGAGAGGTTCACCGTCGCTGGCTGCTTGGCGACGAGCGTCTCGGTGACGCTGTGGGTGTTCCCCGTCACGTCGGTGACGGTCAGGGTGACGTCGTACTCTCCCTGCGCTGGGACCGACGTGCTGACGGTCTCGCCGTGAGCGACGGTTCCATCCGGAAGCGTCCAGGTGTAGTTCGTCAGTTCCCCGTCGGGGTCGACCGACTCGGCAGCGGAGAGCGTGACGGTCCGACCGGTAGGGACGGCCTCGCCGGCGTAATCGATGCTCGCCGTCGGTCGCTGGCTCACGCCGACCGTCTCCGTGCGCTCGCGCGTGACGTCGCCGTTGTCGGTCACGACGAGGCGGACGTCGTAGCGTCCTGCCTCCTCGAATTCGTGCGTGTAGGTAGCGTCGTCGCCGTCGGCGTAACTGTCGGTGCCGACGTACCAGTCGTAGTCGACGATCCGCCCGTCGGGATCCTCGCTCGCGCTGGCGTCGAACGTCACGTCGAGACCGTTTGATGAACTCCGCACGTCGAACCGTGGCACGGGTGGCGCGTTGGTGACGTTCACTTGCCTGGTCATCTCGGCCGTCTCGTCGCCGTTGTCGGTCACGACGAGACGGACCTGATAGACGCCGGCAGTGTCGAATTCGTGACTGAACGACACGTCGTCGCCATCAGCGTAGCTTCCGCTCCCGACGTACCAGTCGTAGTCGACGATCTCCCCGTCGGCGTCGTCACTCGCGCTGGCGTCGAACGTGACCGTCTCGTCGGGGCTCGGAGTCTCCGGACTGTACTCGAAGGTCGCGGACGGAGCCGCATTCTCGACCGTAATCGTCTTTGTGATACGGTCGGTCTCCTCACCGTTGTCTTCGACTTCGAGCGTAACCTGGTAAGTTCCGGCCGTCTCGAACGAGGTCTCGAAGTGCTCGCCGTCACCGTCCGAGTAACTTCCGCTCCCGACGTACCAGTCGTAGTCGACGATTCGACCATCTGTGTCGGCCGAATCGGCAGCGGTGAACCGAATTGTCTCGTCAGGCGTGGGGTTCGACGGCGTGTAGCTCAGTCGCGCCTCGGGAGCAGCGTTTTTGACGGGCACAGTCCGTTCGTAGTGGTCGACGCTCCCGTTGTCGTCCTCGACAGTGAGGCCGATGGTGTACGCTCCGGCCGTCTCGAACGCGTGTGTGAACGTCTCGCCATCACCATCGGGATAGCTTCCGCCACCCACATACCACTCGTAGTCGACGATCCGTCCGTCGGCGTCACTGCTCGCGCTGGCATCGAAGGTGACCGTGTCGTCGGGGTTCGGCGTCGACGGACTGTACTCGAAGGTGGCGGTCGGAGATTCGTTCGCCACCACGGGACTCGGCAGCGCCGCGGCGAGGACGAGCAGCGCGAAGACGACTGTCGCCACGCGTGTCCAGGCACGGGCGCGAACGAGACGATTCAGGAGCTCGGCAGCGTGTCCAGTTCGAGACACCGTCGACGGTTCTTTGGCGGACCTGGTGGGCATACACGTGATTCAACAGCGTCTCTCACCGAGGGTTCTCGCTCAGTACCACGCCGACGGTGCGTTCAGTCCGGACAGTAAGCCCGTGCGGTGACTGTCGTCACTCTCCTGAGGTGGGAGACGGTCGGACGGGTACGTGAGATGTCGCTAATGCTCGATCAACCCTCGTTCGAACTGCAGCACCCATGACGACCACAAACACGATGGCGACGCTGCTGACGGCCGTCGTCCTGGTCGGTGCGATTGTCGCACCGGTCGCAGCGACGACCGCACAGGCAGCCAGCCAGACGACCACGACCGCCGACAAGACTGCGCCGCTCACGGGAGCGGCTGGAACGGCAGACGCGAACGCGACGTCGACGCCAGCTCCGACGACGACGGAGACAGTGACCGAGTCGAGCACTGAAACGACGTCCGCTCAGACGGACACAGCAACCGAGACGTCGACGCCGGAGCCGGCGTCCGAGACGACGGCCACGACGTGTGACGTCAGCGCGGACGAGACCCTGCTCTCGCAGAACCGCCTGTACGCGCCCGAGACCACCATCGAGACGGACTCGCCGGGGCAGATCGCCGGCGGCTTCCAGGCGGCACCCCACGTCGACTGTCCCATCGTCGTGCGTATCACGATGTCCGTCCCCTCGGGGATGGAGGTCACCGGCTCGTCTGACGTGCTCTCCGGTGGCGCCGGCATGGTGTCGGGGAGCTTCGTCGTCGACGACGCGACCGGCATCGAGGACATCCGCGCGACCGTCTACGGGACGTCGACCGGCGACCACACCGTGACGGCGGACATCGAGTACTGGCCGCAGGGCCACGAGGAGCTCGCGCAGAGCCTCGACGGCCTGCGCTTCACCTTCCAGGTGGAGTCGCCCTCCGAGGACATGCCGACAGAGAGCGACTCCCCGAGCGAGGAGGGTGAGACGACCAGCGCGCTCGGTGACGTGCCCTTCAGCTGGGCCGTCACGGGTGGGCTGATGGCACTGCTGTTCGTCGCCATCAGCCTGCGGCGGCCGTAGGACGGATTCTTTTTCGGCTCGGTGTGACCCAGCTCGAGTTCTGCCAACGTTGCCCCCGATTCTCCACTTTGAGGACCGACGCTAAACGGTTACATACACGAGTGGCAGAGTTCCTCGACAGAACGAATCTGTGCCGGGAGAGGGAACGGAGAAACATCAATGAACCACGACGGAATCGCGGGACTGGTATCCGACTGCATCGACTCCGAGCGGATCGTCTCGACCCGGCCGAAGAACGGCGGGTTCGTCCGCGTGACGAACTTCCCCTGGAAAAGCCCACCGTGGTTTCCTGAGCACGACCACCACGACGAGGAATGGCTCGAGATTCCCTATGGAGCGTTTCACGAGGTGTCTCTCTGGGATCACAGGACGTCGGTTCGCACCGCCTACGGGGCGTCGCGAGGGGCACACCGAGCGTGTGAATTCACGTGCGAGGTGGCCGCCGAACACGACCTCCCGATCTGGGATACGATCAGGCGACACCGCCCTGATGTCGTCGTCGGTCCGCGACGGGACGACCCAGCAGACGCGAGTGGTGACGAAGTCGGAAACGCGGTCGAGATCGAGCCCGACGTATTTTGTACGCTTGAGGGCGACAACAGTCGCCTCGTCGTCGAGCGCAACTCGCCACGGAGTCCAGAGATGCGGTGGCTCACGTTGCACGTGCCGACCCAGGTCGCCGCGACCGGAGAGACTCGAGACGACGCGCTTGATGAACTCGACGCGCGCGTCGAGCGGTTCACCAGCCGTCCACACAACGACGGGGTCACCACGGCAGAAGATATTCTCGGAGGCGCTCCGCGTCTCGATCACACCCGAATCGGGGTCGAACAGGTTCGCGAGTCGGCGGACGCAGGGCGTTCGCTCCCCGAGATTGCGGCCAGCTTCGAGCAAGAGCTGTCGATTCCCGAGGTCGAACAGGCCCTGGACTGGGCCGATGAAAACCGGTCCTAAGTCGGCTCACTGGGGCTCAGGTATGAATTAACAGAGTCGAGACGGGAGTGTGGGCCGAAGAGGGGCGCACGAGTTCGACTGATTCTGGAGTATTATCTCGTTAGAGAACCAGAGGCGCCGATATATATACGAAGTTTTCCTGATTTCCGATAGATGACGTCGCCGGTCGAGAGTCCACTGCAACCGGACGATACCGGTCGTCGGAAACTGGTCCCCTGTGAGTTCTATCTTGATCCCGAAGAACACGAATATATCTCGTTCGACGGCGATTACGAGCGGTTGCTGGAACCCTTTCCGGAACGTGTCGGCGACGATCGTAAGGTGTGGCGGTGCCGCCGACTGACGACGCCGAGCGACGACGGTCCGGCATTGTGTCCGTTTCACCAGGATCCTGAGGAGCGTGACTGTGACGACGAGATGCTCTCGCAGTTGTTTCTGGTGTTGGTACGCGACGAACGTTCGGAGTCGGAGCTGGTCACCGAGTACGTCGACACGTATGTCGACGGCAGTTTGTTTGAGAACGCTGAGGACTTTCTTCAAATTGAACCACGGCGTGATGAGGCGTCAGTTGAGGCTCGGCACGGTGATGCCGTTGCGCGGCGACGGAAGATGTTCTGTGGGGCGCAGTTCGGGAGATTCAATCTTACATATGAAGTGTTTGACGCCCCAGACCGGTACCCAATTGACCTCCAGGGAGGGAGTGCGATCGAGATAGACTGGTCAAACGCAGTTGTCGGGTCAAAAATTCGAGCGAACGAGATTTGCGTAACCTCTCATTGCAAAGATACATCAAAGTTGGATCTCTCAGGAGTCAGCATTGGTGGAGCGATCCTGCTTGACGGGGCGGATGTTGACGGAAGAGTAGCAATTAAAGAGGCAGATGTGAACGGGAGGGTCGCACTCAGGGAGGCAGATGTGAGTGGATGGGTCGTGCTCGACAGTGCGGATATAGACGGGCCCGTCTCGCTCGAAAATGTGGATGTGAAAGAGTACATCTGGCTCAATTTTGCGGATATAGCCGGGTCGGTATCTCTTTCCAATTCGAATGTTTACGAAGATGTCCGGTTTGAAACTACATATGTTGGAGGTCCAATCAAATTCAACAATGCAGAAGTGTATGGGGATATTCGACTTGACAGTGCTGATGTGAATGGGGGAATCTCGTTTTGGAATACAGATGTGTATGGAAACCTTCGTCTTGACAGTGCGAATGTGGTCATGTCGATCATGTTGGACAATGCGGATGTGTATGGGACTATCCGGCTCAACGGTGCGGATGTGGGGGGAAGCATTTCGCTCTGTAGTGTGGATGTGAACGGAGACCTTTTGCTAAAAAGTGTGGATGTGACCGGAAAAATCTCATTCCACAAGACCGTTGTAACAGGGTTAGTCTCTCTCGCCAATGCAGACATCGATAAAGATCTCTCCATCGGAAGCACGTCGCGTTTTTATCGGGGTTTCTGTCTGCAAGAGACTGAAGTAGGAGATACCGTCCAGTTTTCACCAGACCTCGTTCGGAACTCAATCGACTGTACCGAACTGACCGCAGTGACTGTCAACTTCGCTCCAAATAGATTACTCGGCGCAATAGAATTTAGTGGCGTTCAGGCTGACACATTTGATTTTAACCCACCAGAAGCCCCTCACCCTGTGATTCGTGCAGTCAATTTTCGTGCCTGCGAGATTAACGAATTCTATCTCCCTGAGAATGAGCAATCTTTTGTCTACGATTTCAACGACGGATCGATAGTGCGCCTCGATACTGCCGATAAACTTCCCCCTGAACGACAGTCGATGTACGACCTCTTCCGCTTCGTCGAAACGGATTTCACCGACCTCGACTTCAGCCGGCACCGCGACGACTTGTTTCGGAACGACTGGAATCTTCATGGCGTTGGTGAAAATCGTGAAGTCGACATTCATATCTCCCACCATTTTGACGATATTACAGATTATGTCCGGAATATAGTCTTCGAGTGGATGAAAAGCGGGGAATTGGCTCACGTGAAGCGTGTTGAGTATTCGACAGTCACTGCTGAGCCGACTCAGAGGCACGACGGTGCCTCCGCTGAGAGAGGCGCAACCAGTGAAATTTGCGGATGTACAACCGATACACGAGTATCTGTTGGAGTGGGCCCGAAGATAGGACCACGGGCCAGAGACGGTCAGGTAGATTCGAGGTACGACACAAATCCGGTCAACAGTTCCAGCCCGGACCCGTGTATACTCCCTCAGTCTCCAAAGCGGGATATATATCTGTCAGCCCTGTCGATGGCCGTAGATGCATCTGGATCCGTTCAAGCAAGGATTAAATCACGGGTCGACGCTCTCGATTCTCGGATGCTTGCTGCACTCAATAAGACTGATGGCGAAGTAGGAAACCGTCGTCTATCGATTTCAGACGAACAGGCCGCTCTGAGGAACGAACTCATCGATGTCCTGCTACGCTGGTCGCCGTCCAGACACCCTCAAAGCGGAACGGGGCAGGTCCCACAGTCAGTAGCAGACGAATTTAAAACGGAATTTGGTACGCCGTCGGTCGAACTTGCCAATGCTCTCATCGACGAGCTTGAACAGAGAGGACCTGACTTTGCCACGCTCGTCAGAGAGGTCCGGATACCGCTCAAAGAACTCTGGACTCTTATCCGAGAGCCATCGGGAGAAAAGCAGGATACCGGCACATCTCCGGTACCTGGTCCCGATGGAATCGAGACAGCACTAACCGCTGACGCGCTCCACTACTACTGCCACTATCGGAACGCAAATGATGGTAAGGAGTGGTATCCACCCGAACAGTGGGCACGGGCGACACTCAGAGAGATTGAGACCGAGGCCGCACACCGGTGGGTCGAACAGTGGATGAATCCCGACTGGGATGTCGATGACCACGAGGAACATCCGGCAGCAGAGCTGATCAGAGAGTGGGAGAAAGACATCGATACCTCCCCTACACGCGACCGAGACACTGAAGCCGACCGGATCATTCGCGAGTCAAAGACACTGTCAGCGCTCAAGCGAGTGTTCGGAGTTCGTTCGCCCATCGTGTCACAGCCGTACGAGGACCGTCCGCGGACGATCTCTCTGAGTCAGCTCGAATCGACGTACGTGAAAGCGAAGACCGCTGCCGCGGAGATGGGCGAGAACGAAGCCGCGTCGGCCTTCTTCCGACGGGAACAGCGTTACATCCAACAGCAGAACCGCAGACACTTCCGAACCGAGGTCGCCATCACTTGGGGTTGGTACATCACTGAGATTTACGAGCATATTGAGGAGACACGGCACGATCTCCAGACCCATCTGTCGACGGTATCTGAACGGTCTATGACGACGTGGGAAGCGGTCCGTGCCAGAGGCCACCGGGTGAGTTCGGAACTCTACGAGTGGGTTCCGTTCGTTGTTTCGCGTGACGCCGACTCCGATTCGACTGGAGACGCGGACGAACCGGAGAACGACGCGATATTGGTCGAAGCTGATCCAGAGTCGAACGTCGATGAGACTGCCGAGGACAGCGAAGAGGGGAACCCAGACCAATCGACGGACGGTAGTGACAAAGAGACCAGCGCAACTAAACCAGAGTCGGCGAACGGCACAACCCCGAAACCGGAGCCGTCATCGTCGGATGACGACAGAGAGAAACCAAACCTCGGACAACTCGGCCGGTACGGGTTCGAGTGCGTCGAGAACGCGACGCTCCGAATCCTGACCGGCTACGGGGAGTCTCCCGCGCGCGTCCTCGGCTGGTGGGTCGGCATCATCTTCCTGTGGACCGTCTTCTACTACGCCGTCTCGCTCGTCAAAATGGGTCCCGACGACCCGGGCGACATGTGGAATCTCCTCGTCGACCAGGGACTCGGGTTCGTCCTCCTGAGCATCGGGTCCTTCACGACAGTCATTCCCCCGAACCCACTGCTGCCGGTCGAGACGACGACGCCCCAGCAGTACGCATTCCTCCTCAACGACCCTGCCCTCACACTGCTGTCCGAAGTCGAGGGGCTCTTCGGCGTGTTGTTCATCTCGCTGTTCGTACTGACGCTGACGCGCTCGATCCAGCGATAGGTGGTTCTTCGACTCGTCGCCAAGGTCGGCCAATGCGTCGTTGTCCACCTTCACGAGCCGATAGTAACCGACGCTCCTGACTATCCGAACACTCCCGACGGTCTCGGCAGTACGTGAAAACTGCCCAACACCGGTCCGTCCCAACTCACGGTCGGGAACACTCCCGCGCATCATGAGCCTCACACTCGACGTCAAACCGCTCACGGACCGCCTCACCGGCTACGGCATCGTCGCGATGGCACCCGAGGCGATGGCCCGACTCGGCGTCACCGCCGGTGACTTCGTCAGCTTCGACCACGGCGAGGAGCAGGCGACTGCAGCTGCACAGCCCGCGATGGGCGTCGACGAGACGGATTTCGTCGCCGCCGACCGCCTCCTCAGAGACTCGTTAGGAGTCTCGCTCGGCGACTCGGTGACGGTGACGGCGCTGAGCGTTGACGCCGCCCACGAGGTCGTGGTCAGCCTCGTCGACACGCCGGTCGAGGCGGTCGACGTCTCGAACCTCCGGACGCGGCTGAGCCACCGCATCGTCTGTCCCACGGCCACGCTCACGGTCCCGCTCGACGGACACGGCGGACGCGAGGTGACCGTCCGGTTCGAGTCGGTCACGCCGTCGCGGACCGTCGGGACGAGGGGGTATACGACCATCGTCGTCGAGGGTGCGCCGGACGCGAACGGGTCGACGCGGCCCAAGGCAGGCAAACGCCGCACTCGGTCGAGACAGCCCACATACGACGACGTCGGCGGGGTGGACGACGCGCTCCAGGCGGTGCGCGAGATCGTCGGACTCCCGCTCACCGCCCCCGCCGTCTTCGAGCGGTTCGGGATCGACGCCCCCGCGGGCGTCCTGCTCCACGGGCCGCCCGGCACGGGCAAGACGCTCATCGCGCGGGCGGTCGCCAGCGAAGCTGACGTCCACTTCGAGTCGATCGGCGCCGGCGAGGTGTTCAGCAAGTGGTTCGGCGAGAGCGAGTCGAACCTCCGCGAGGCGTTCACCCGGGCACGCCGGAAGGCACCGGCGGTCGTCTACATCGACGAGATCGACGCCATCGCCGCCGACCGCGGGGAGAACGACGGTCCCGAGACGCGCGTCGTGAACGAACTGCTCACGCAGATGGACGGTCTCGACGACCGCGAGGACGTGGTCGTGCTCGCGTCGACGAACCGGCTCGACGACCTCGACCCCGCAGTCCGCCGTCCCGGCCGGTTCGACCGTGAGGTCGAGGTCGGCCAGCCCGACGAGGCCGGACGACGGGAGATTCTCCGGATCCACACGCGGGACGTTCCCCTGGCCGAGGGAGTCGACGTCGCGGCGTACGCCGCCGAAACCCACGGATACACGGGTGCCGACCTGGAACGGCTGGTGCAGGAGGCCGTGCTGGCGGCCATCCGGCGCGTGCGCGGGCTCACCGACGAAGACGGGGTCACGACGCGGGAGCTCGTCGACACGAGAGTTCTCCGCGACGCGACGGTCCACGAGGAGGACCTGCGGGCAGCCCTCGAACGCGTCGACGCGTCCGGGCTCCGGTCGTACCGGGTCCAGGCGCCGGACGTGTCCTGGGACGACGTGGGGGGGCTCGACGACGCGATCAGACGCCTGCGGGAGGTCGTCGAGTGGCCGCGCGACCATCCGGAGCTGTTCGACGCCGTGCGTCTCGACCCGGCGACTGGAATCCTCCTCCACGGACCACCGGGGACGGGCAAGACGCTCCTCGCGAGAGCGCTCGCGACGGAGACGGACGCGTCGTTCCTCTCGGTCGAGGGCCCGGAGCTGCTGACGGGCGACGCCGGCGGTACGGAGGCCGCGATCCGCGACCTGTTCGAGACGGCCCGTGCACACGCACCGAGCGTGGTCTACCTCGACGAGGTGGACGCGCTGACGGCGGCTCGCGACGATCTCAGAACCGGGATGGGCCAGGCGAGCATCGTGGGTCAGTTGCTCGCCGAACTCGACGGCGTGCGGGAGAACGCCGACGTCACCGTCGTCGCCGCGACGAACCGTCCCGAGCGGATCGACACGGCGATCCTCCGCGCGGGTCGGTTCGACGAGGTACTCGAGGTCGGGCTACCGGATCTGGGCGCACGCCGCGAGGTACTGGATATCCACACCGCAGACAGGCCGCTCGATCCAGCCGTCGACGTCGAGGCGCTGGCGAGAGAGACGGACGGCTACTCGGCGGCGGCACTGGCGGCGCTCTGTCGACGAGCGAGTCGGATCGCGGTTCGGCGAGTCCTCTCCGGAGAGGGTTCGAGCGAGACCGTTCGGCTCACCCGTGCCGACTTCGAGGAGGCACTCCGGACGGTCGCCGAACAGCGGTCGGGACTCGACGGTGGTGTCGGTGACGGGGTGAGACAGCCGGGCGTGTCGGGCTTCGCGTGACCGGAGCTCACTCCGCTTCGTCGATCCGCGCCTCCGCGCCGGCCATGTCCTCGATGATCTGGATGACGCCCGAGTGGTCGTCCAGCCCGCGGCCGGTCTGCTCCATCGCCTTGTACATCTCGTGGACGGCCGCCGTCGCCGGCATCGGCGTGCCGAACTCCTCGCCCGCGCTCATGGCGATGCGGAGGTCCTTGTAGTGGTACGACGAGAAGAAGCCCGGCTCGAAGTTGCCGCGGATCACGCGCGGGGCGCGGGCGTCGAGCGACCAGCACGCCGCAGCCCCGCCGCTGATCGCGTCGAGCACCTTCTCGAGGTCGGCCCCACCCTGGTGGGCGAGCAAAAGCGCCTCGGCGACAGCCTGGTGCTGGGCACCGACGATGATCTGGTTCGCGGCCTTCGTGATCTGGCCGGCACCGCTGTCGCCACACCGGGTGATCGTCGTGCCCATCGCCCCGAACAGGCCGTGGACCGCGTCGAACGTCTCCTGGTCGCCGCCGACCATGATCGAGAGCGTCCCCTCGATCGCGCCTTCCTCGCCACCGCTGATGGGGGCGTCGAGCATCGTCGCGCCCGCGTCCGCGACCTTCCCGGCGAGCGTCTCCGTCGGGCCGGGGGCGATCGTCGACATGTCGACGTACACCTGCCCCTCCGAGAGGGCCTCAAGCACGCCGTCGTCGCCGAGGACGACCGACTCGACGGCGTCGGTGTCGGGCAACACCGTGATCACGACGTCGACCTGTTCCGTGACCTCGGCGGGCGACGACGCCGCGGTCGCTCCCTGCTCTACCAGGCCCTCGACGGGTTCGGGCGACCGGTTGTGCGCGACGACGTCGTACCCTGCGTCCATCACGTTCTCCGCCATCGGCTTGCCCATGATGCCGACTCCAACGAAGCCGACTGTGTTGATCTCCATCGTCTCTGGGCTTGCGGGGCGATGACAAGTAGCTTGTGACCAGGTGACAGCCGGCGCGGTATCAGGGCCCAGTCGAGAGACGAGAAGTGTCCACTCGACTGTGACTCGGAGCGAGGTCGACACCCCGGTCCGAGAGGTGTGACCACCACCGCGACGGTAGTCTCACCACTCGAGTACGTCGCTGAGGATCCGATCCGGAGAGTCACTCACGCCGAAGGAGTCGAGAACGACCCGGGCCGACTCCCGGTTGGCTTTTAATACCGCATCGGAATCGGGCGTGAAGTTCAGCACGCTGAGCGTTTCGTCCGGGGTCGGGAGCCGAACCGTCCGTGCAGTTTCCCGTGGTGTCCGGATCTCTCTCGTCTCCGCCACCCTCGGAGGAGAGATACTCGACCTGTTCCGGTGTGAGTGTCTCCGGAGGCATGACGATCGTGTGGCAACCGCCGCTGGCAGACCGGCCGATCCGCTGTCGACCAGGGTCTCGGAGCGACCGGTCGGGTGCAGTCCCTGTTCGCGAGCGGAGTATAGCGTCTGAACGCGACCACTCCCGGGAGTCCTGTCTGAACCCGAACCGCGAGACGTGGGTCCGGACGGGATGACCCGCAGATTCGTTCGTCACCAGCCGATGGAACGCCCGAGCCCGGTCATCCGTCCTCGAGTGTGAAGTGCATGAAGTCCTTCTCGCGACGCCACTGGCCACCCCACTCGAAGCCGGCGTCCGTGAGCGCGTCGATCAGCGCCTGCTCCAGATTCAAGAATCCCTCCTGGGCGTACGTGTCGAGCGTCGCTCGTCGCCGTTCGACGGACGCGAGGAGCTGGTCGAGCTCCGCCCGCTCCTGCCCGTCTGCCGTCGCGAGCTCGTCCCGTTTCTGCTGAACCCACGCGTCACCGAAGTCGCTCTGGAAGCGCTCGCTGGCGGTACGCATCGTCTGTGCGTCCTGCGGCTGTCCGAGATCGACGCCGGTCACCGCTCCGATGACGCGGATGTCGTGTGAGTTCCTGATGTGTGGGTTCGTCTCTGAATCGATGTCGACTGCCTGCCCCAGCGCGTGGTCGCTCAGGTCCCCAGTAGCGGTCAGCCGCGGGACGAATCCCCAGAACCGGTCGATCGCCGGTGGGTCGTCCTGGAGCGTCGACTCGGCGTCGGAGAGCGCGTCGGCCAGATCGTGGTGAACCGGTGACTCGTGGCCGAGGAACGTCGTCGGGACGATGACAGTGTCCAGGTACTGCGCCGGGTTCTGAATCCCGTGCTGCTGGTAATGCGGGCGGAGTTCGCGGTACGACTCGAACCCGTCGTGGAAGTGGTGGTGGATGGACGGGTGGGCCTCCCACTCCTCCCGTACTCGTTCCGGTTCTGCCTCCGCTCGGGCGGTCGCCGCGGTGATCGTCTCGACGATCTCCTCGTTGATCGCGGCGATCGAGTCGGCGACCGGGTTGATCCGGGAGCGAACCAGCCGTCGCTGGAGGTCGTTGCCCACGGTCCGAGCAGACCAGTCACCACCGAGTGGTCGACTGCCCGCACCACGTCCACCGTCGTCTGAGTCGGTCCCGCCGTCCTGAAGAAGCGACGTTTCCCCGTTTTCAAGACCCTCGGCCGCACGTAGCAGCATGCCGAACGTGGAGTTGCTGAGCCCGCTCGCCCCGCCGGCCGCACCGGCGATGAGCGGACCGAACGTCTTCAGCAGTTCGAGCGTCAGTTCGATGCCTTCGGTGGCGATCTCCGTGGAGGAGTCAGTGGCGTCGGACGCTCCCGCTCCGGTGACCTCGATACCCTGTGTGAGGAGCTTCGCCAGCTCGTCCAGCCCGGACATGTCACGGAAGGCGTTCGCCGCCGTGACCGCGTTCAGCACGGCCGAGAGCCCGGCAGGGTCGGGGACGGTCGGTGGGTTCTGGATACTGACCATCGGCGCGTCGAGCGACCCCGGGAGGTGCTCTTCGTCGGTCTTCCGGGTGCCGGTTTCGATCGCCTTGATGTCCGGTGGCGTGATCGGGATCGGCGAATCCTGCCAGTCCCAGAAGCGGGTCGGATCCAGTTTCTCGGCCGCGTTGGCCCGGCCGAGGATGGCCTCGCCGTGGACGCCCCCGCTCGGGAGCGGAACGAGGTCCTCCTCGACCCGTTCGGGGTGGAAGTTCTCGTTCCGCCAGTCCCGCCACCACTCTGCGAAGTCGGCGAGGGGTGCCGCGAGCGGGAACGCGACGTAGTTGCCGTGCGTAGCCAGTGGGGTTGGATCGACGAGCTCGCTCACGCGACGGCCGTCGTACGTGTGTTGACTCAACAACGTGGCGAGCGTCTGTGCGTCGAGACTGCGCCAGATCGCCTGATTGTAGTACAGCTGGTCCTCGTTGAGCAAGCGTGCGACCTCCGCGAGGTTCGGTGGTCCCGTGACCGACGCGACAGTGGTCGTTCCCCCGTCGGGGACGCCGTCGAACCGAAGGGGGAGGTCCCTGTCCTCGACTCTCACCACGAACGCGATCCGAAGCGGGTCGTCGGCACTGCTCTGGTCGACGTCGACCTCGATTCGTTCGACGTCCGAGAGCGCGAGCGACGGGGCGATCTCGTGAGTCTGGTCCGCGGCGCGAACGTCCGACACCTCGTACGTCTCGGCGTGCCGCCGGTAGATCCGGAACCCCGATGGATCGGGAGCGCCGCCGTCGCTGGACCAGCGCCACCCGACCAGGCGGGTCTCCGGGGGGACGCTCCAGACCCCATCGAAGGCCGTCCCCTCGATTCCGACCTCACTGTTTCGGCGAGCTTCCTGCTCTTGTTCCACGGTGTCCTGATACTCCAGTTCGTGCGCTTCGGCGACGAGCGTCGCAGAGGGATCGTCCTCCGTCCCGATCAGATGTTCGTCGCCCCGTTGCATCAGGTCGGTCTTGGCCATCGAGAGGTACGACTCGAGTTCGTGCTCGCGCGGCAGGGTGCGCTCGACGCGAACGTGGCCCCCGGACCTGCGGAGGAGCCGGCGAAGGTATGGATCATCGGCGGCGTCCAGGAGTGCCTCGCGGTGTCGGCGGATCAGCCGCGGATCGTCGAAGTTGGAGCGTTCGAACGGGACGAACAGGACCGGTTTCGTCCGATCCACGTGCACCCGCACGCGGTAGATCTGGACTACCTCGTAGTAGTGCATGTTCAACGAGTGCATGTGGTTGTAGTTGGTGACAGTGCGGGTCGTGACCGACTCGCTTTCGGCCTGGGAGACCTCCCGGACGATCGAAGCCCGCCGCGTCCGCGCCGAAGACGCGTGCTGTTGTGTCGAGTCGGCGATGGTCTGTGTCATCTCCGCGTCGACCGCTCGTCGTCCCGACGACACGCTCACCGTCGTCCCACCGCCGACCGTCCCGCCGACACCCGTGCTGACACCTCCCAGTCCGGCCAGACCAGCAACCCCGCCCTGCCCGGTACCCGTACTGCTGGTGGTCGATGAGGAACCGGACTGCATTTCCGTCAGTACACTGTGTTGTACCTCCTCGATCGCACGGTTTCGCGTGAGACGTGCGTCCAGCCGTTCGCGCTGATCGATCGCCTCGTCCACTGACGCTCTCGTGTCGCGTGACCAGTCGATGACCGCCACCTTCGTCGTCTCGCCGGGCGCGAGCGACAGGCTGTGCAAGAGCTGTCCTAGCGACAACCCCTCGGGATTCCAGGTCTGCGAGAACGTCAGAAGTGCCCCGAGAGCGGGCCGGTCGAACAGTGACCCGTCCTTCGTGCCGTCCAGGACGTCGATCGGCTCGATCTGCCACGGATCCGAGAGATCGACGGAGATCGGTTCTCCCGTCTCGTCTCGCTCGCGGTCGCTGTCCTCGCCGCGCTCCCCGAGCTCACGGGCGGGAGTCTCGGTCCAGGAGATCCGAGGGGACTCCCCACCCGGCACCTCGATGGGGGTGAGTACGTCCTCCGTGTCCGGCGGCTCGATGATCCGATCGAGGAAGAGCTTCGAGTAGAACACCTCCTCGGTCGCGTACTGCCGTGCGACCGGCACGAGTTCGTCCGGAACGCCGTCGGCGTCCCCGTCGCCACGGCCACCCGTGAGGTGATCGAGGATCGTCCGTGCGGCGAGGAACGGAGGCCACAGGGAGAAGTCCCGAACCGTCGTGAGAGACGTGGCCTCCCGGACCGTGTCGTCGAAGTCGTCCCCGACACCGGGGAGGACGGAGATGTCACTCGTGACGAGTTCGTCGAACGTCACGCGCTCGGACGAGACCGTCGCGTCCGCCGGCGCGAAGCCGTAGGCAGCCATCGCCGATCCGTCTCCTTCGGCCGCCTGGGTGAGCTCGCGTGCGAGATTGAACACGCTCGACGTCGCGAGGTCGTACACCGTCGTAACGTTCAACGCCGCGAGCGCTTCCTCGTCGTCGCGGTCGACACCGACCAGCGCACCGACCGGCGCTTCGAGGATTTCCCGGACGCTGCTGTCGCTGTACTCCGCCCTGACCAGTTTGCTGAAATGAACCTGCATGTCCCCCTCCGCACGGCGTCGACGCGCCGAAGTGTGACTAGTGACAACACCTTACATTGACATAAATGTTAGTCATTATACATTATTTCGATTATCTGTTTTAGACAATACTTTCGAGGGCGACGAGAACCGTGCCAGAGTCGGTGGTCGCCCACCGCGGATGGACTGTGGACGGGTCGTGTCTCCGTTCCCCGATCGAGAGACGGGGACACTTCGTCCCGTGCAGGCACCAGACAGTCGACGGACGACGCCGACGTCCGCGGGAACGACGCCGTGGAGTCGAGCAGACGCCGAGGGCCGAGCTTTATTCGCCCATTCGTAGTACGTGCACACATGACAGCGAGGATGAACGACGGAGGCGACGGGGACGCCAACACACGACCTCCCGACCGCGTGTTCGCGCTCCTCGGGAACGAGACGCGGATCGGGATCGTGCGCGCGCTGTGGGAGGCGTACGACCCGTACGCCGACGACGACGCGGTGCCGTTCTCGACCCTCTTCGAACGGGTCGGGGCCGACGACACGGGGAACTTCAACTACCACCTCGGCAGGCTGACCGAACACTTCGTACGGCGGACGGGCGACGGTTACGAACTCGCCCCGCCGGGGCTCGAGGTCGTCCGGGCGATCGTCGCGGGCACCGCCACCGAGACCCCGGCCCTCGCGTCGACGGCCGTCGACGCGACCTGCCGGCGGTGCGGGTCGCCGGTCGAGATCACGTACGAGGACGCGACGACGTGGGCACGCTGTACCGGCTGTGAGGGGTACTGGCCCAGTCGGGGTGGCGAGATCTTCGGGTTCAGCCTGCCGCCCCAGGGACTCCGAGAGCGCGACGCCGACGAGATCCTCCGCGCCACGATCGTCTACTCGATCCGCCGGTTCGAGACGATGAGCGACGGCGTCTGTCCGGCGTGTGGCGGCACCGTCGACGCCGCCCTCGCAGTGTGTGACAACCACGCTCCCGACGGGGTCTGCGACGCCTGTGGCTCGTCGTTCCTCGGCGTCCTGACGTTCGTCTGTGACTCCTGCAAGTTCGCCTGGCGGAGTCCGAGCTACGCGGCGGTCTCCAACCACCCCGCGCTCGTCGCCTTCTACTACGACCACGGGGTCGAACACGTGCCGGCGACGTGGGCGGCGATCAGTCGCGGCCTCGACTGGGAGGAAGAACGCCTCGCGACGGGGCCGGGACCACTCCGACTCACCGTCACACACGACGGGGATCGACGCCGGTTCGTGCTCGACGAGACGGGTACCGTCGTCGCCGTCGACGACTGACCGGGCGTCGTCGCGGCAGGACACGCCGGATCACCGCCACCACTGGAGAGTGCCTGTCGATCCGAACGGGACGGCAGAGTAGACAACGTTCTTACAGTAACTCGCTGCTGAGCACGGTTATGTCTCGAGGCGAGAAACAGAGACGCGACCATGAGGAGTCTGTCTCAGCCCGGCTCGTTCGAGACGGCGTCCGACCGACACCCCGTTTCCGCCGGCCCGGTGGGTGACCGTCGAGAACGGGGTCGAGAGCGAAAAAGAGGTGGGAGAGCGTCATGACGCTCGCCACGATCCCGCGGTACGACGACGCCCGGATCGCCGGCCAGGGCGGACGGGCGGTCGTCGTCGGCGCGGGCGTGGCAGGGCTCCTGGCTGCTCGTGTGCTGGCCGACGCGTTCGCTGCGGTCACGGTGATCGACCGCGACCGGCTCCCAGAGACGCCGATCGCACGCCGCGGCGTCCCCCAGGGTCGGCATCCGCACGCGATGCTGGAGTCGGGCCGCGCGACGATCGAGGACCTCCTGCCGGGGTACGGCGCGGACGTCGTCGCGGCCGGCGGCGTGGTGACCGACTACGCGAGCGACGTCCAGTTCTACGGCCAGGGAAGGTACCTCGCCGCTGGACCGGCCTCGCTGGAGACGGTCTCGGCGACCCGGCCGCTGTTCGAACACGTCCTCCGACGACACGTATCGGCGCTCGACGCCGTCGAGATCCGGTCGAACTGCCAGTGGACCGACTACCGCCTCGACGACACTGCGACGGCCGTCGAGGGCGTCACGGTCCGCGAAGACGGCGACCGGGAGGCGCTGCCGGCCGAACTGGTGGTCGACGCCAGCGGTCGGACGAGTCGGACGCCGGCGTGGCTGGCGAAACACGGCTATCCGACGCCGAGAGTCGACGAGGTGCGGATCGACATGGCGTACAGCACCACGTTCGTCGAGCGACCACCCGACGACCACCGGACGTATCTCGTCCCACCGTCCTCGCCCCGGTACCGTGGTGGCATGGCCGCACCCGTCGAGAGCGGCCGCTGGATCCTGAACCTGCAGGGCGTCCACGGCGAGACGCCCCCCACCGATGACGAGGCGTTCAGCGAGTACGCGGCGAGCCTCCCGGTGCCGGAGATACGACGGCTACTCGCGGACTACCCGTGGGCCACGGAGGAAATCGTAGCCTACCCGTTCCCGTCCAGCAGGCGGCACCACTACGAGGCCCTCGACCGGTTCCCCGATGGCCTGCTCGTCGTCGGCGACGCGCTCGCCAGTTTCAATCCGGTGTACGCACAGGGAATGTCCGTCACCGCACTCGAGGCGCTCGTCCTCCACCACGCGCTCGCCGCAGGACAGGAGGACCTCGCGAGTCGGTTCTTCGACCGCACGGCGGCGGTCGTCGACACCGCGTGGTCGCTGGCGACCGGTGCCGACTTCGGGTTCGCGGAGACCCGTGGCCCCAGACCGCGCGGGACGACCGTCGTCAACTGGTATCTGAGCCGCCTCCTCCGCCAGGCGCACACCGACGGCACGCTGACCGACGCTTTCGTCCGCGTCCTCATGATGGAACGCCCGCCCACGGCGCTGTTTCGTCCCGGCGTCGTCTGGCGCGTCCTGAAGCCGACCGGCGTCGTGCGGAGTCGGGAGGTGGCGACTCACTCGTAGCGCGCTGGACCGACACGTCGGGCACGGAGGGACGGTCACCACCGAACCGGCGACCAGCCCGACTCGAGACGCCTACACGAGCCGTTTCGACGTCGTGCTGTTCGAGCCAGGCTGGCTCGCAGGGGCGAGTTGACACGCCCACCAGTCTTTTTCACGTCGAACGACCAAGGTGTGTGTATGAATGACAAGATCGACGAGGGGGAGACCGACGGGGGGAGCGGTGTCGAGTCGGCGACGGACGCACGCGCGACCGACGACGAACGGGGGGATCCGACCGGCGCCACGGGAGACACCGACACGAACACGTCGGGGACGACAGCTTCCGAGACGACGGGGATCGGAACCGAAAACACGGACGCGTCAGCCGACGAACTGGCCACCGGGACGAACTGGTCGCGGTGGAACTGGTCCATCATCCTCCTGTTCGCGGTGTTGACGCTGGTCGGCGTCGCCCTCGCCGTCGGCGTGATCGACTCGGTCGTCGAGATCCCGGAAGATCCATCCGAATCGGACCTGGTCGTCGTCCCGTTGTACGTGTTCCTCTACGCGGGGTTCGGTGCACTCGGCTACGTGATCACGAAGCTGATGAACCAGATCAACCAGTACGACGAGTGGAGCGAGGTCGAACACCTGGTGGCGATGGGGTTGCGCATCCCGGCGGCGTGGATCCTCGCCGCCGGCATCTTCCTGTTCATCGGCGAGTTCGGCGGCGTCGGCGAGACCACGGGCAGCCGGTTCACGGCCGGCGTGGCCTTTCTCGTCGGCCTGTACGTGAACGTGGCGCTGAAGGCCCTCGGGAGTCTGGCCGACCGCATCCTGGGTCGCTCACCGCGGGCGCCCGAGGCGTCCAAGGCGGCGAAGACATCAGAGGCGTCTAAGACCTCCAGAACGGCGAAAGCGGCCAGGACAGTCAAGACGTCCCAGACGTCCGAGTGACCGTCCGGTCGGCGTCGTCTCGGCAGAAAACGGGCCGGAATCGGGTCGTCAGGCCTCGGCGGACGCCTCTGGCGACAGGGGTTCCTCGATCCGCTTGCCGCAGCTCTGACACTCTCTGACGAGTGTCTCGGTATCCGCCCGGAGCGACCGCGATCGGAACTCGTGACGGCAGAGGAGTCGGTCGAATACGTTCATCGTGTGTCAGTGTACAACTACGGCCGCTTGTTATTATAAATTGTGCTATTCTATCCCAATAAAACACTAATTCGAGATCTGACTACCCGAATTGTGTCCGTTTCCTCTATTTTTTCGGAGGGAGCAACCGCGACAGCCGTGGCTCGCCACTACGGAGCCTGCGCGACGACGGTACCGTCGCTCGTCGTCGGGGCGGTTACGCCGCAGTCGGCCAGAACAGTCGCCGTGGTGAGGTCGGTCTGTCGAGCCCGGTGGCTGGACCACGTGGACGGATCGACGGTCTCGGGGCCGACGACCTCGGCGGTCTCGGGGACGACGACCTCGGCGGTCTCGGGGACGACGACCTCGACGGTCTCAGGCGTGACGGCCGACGTTGCGGGCGTTCACGCTTCGGCCGCTTCTTCCTGTAACCGCCGCTCCGCCTCGTCGCGATCCTCGGGGTAGCCGATGTCCATACGCCACCCCTCGAGCTGGATCGCGTCGATCGTCCGTCCCGACTTGATCAACAGGTCGATCGCCTCGCTGATCTCGTACTCGCCGCGGTTCGAGGGCTGGACCAGCTTGCACGCGTGGAAGATCGCGGGCGAGAAGGTGTAGAAGCCGGTCATCACGAGGTTCGACGGCGGCTCCTCGGGTTTTTCCACCACGTCGACCACCTCGCCGTACTTGTTCGTGTCGCAGACACCGTATCGCGACGCCTCTTCCCACGGGACCTCCTCGACGAGGAACGCGGCGTCGGCCCGGTCCTCGCGCTGTCGGCGCACCACGTCCTGGAGGTTCGCCTGGAAGATGTTGTCGCCCAGGATCAACATGAAGTCGTCGTCGATATGTTCTTCGACCGTGAGGAGGGCGTGAGCGAGCCCCTTCTGCTCGCGCTGGTGGGCGTACGTGATCGGAATTCCCTCGTACTCGTCGCCGTAGTGCTGGATGATCTTCTCCTTGAGGTAGCCGACCACGACGACGAACTCGTCGGCTCCCAGGTCCACGAGCTGGTCCAGACAGTGGGTGAGGATCGGCTTCCCGTCTACCTCGACCAGCCCCTTCGGTTTGTCATCGGTCAGTGGTCGGAGCCGCGTTCCCTTCCCCGCCGCGAGTACGACAGCTTTCATTCGCACGTACGTCGATCCGCATCCGTTATCAACCTCCTGATTACAGTCAGACATGATCTACCCGGATCGGGTGGGCGACCCTGCCAGGACGTCTGATGGAACGATCGACCGACAGCGGTGACGTCTCGGCGTCGAACCGCTCGCGTGTCGTCCCGGTCGGATCGAGAGAAGAGAGCCGAGCAGTCGGGTTCTGTCACACAGATGATTATTACCGAACCGACGTGCGTAGCTCTTGTTCACCGACCACCCCGATCCGGCCGTGTCGTTCTGGGGAGTCCACGTCGGCATCGCGGGGATCACGACAGCCGTCGTCCTGTTCGTTCTCGCGCCCGACCACTGGTACCGCGGAGTCGTGGCCGGTGCGATCGGGTTCGGAGCGGTCGTCCTGAACGTCCACCACGCGATGGGCGTGGTTCCATCCCTCCAGACGTGGTGGAAAGCCACGCCCCACGACTCAGTCGTCGGGGACGTCCTCTGATTCCACCGCTGGATCGATCTGGGAGATTCCGGTGATCGGATCCTCTACTCGGTCGTGATGTGGCCGCGCTCGTAGCGGTCGTCACGACGACCGAACTCGCGATCCGGTGGCGCCGGCGTCGGTACCAGTGGATCGAACCGGAGTGACTGGACGGATCGCAGCCGACGCACGTCGACGTCGGACACCCGTGTCACTGAACAGTCGACGCCCACAGCCGTGTTCGTGCCCGAGCGGACGGGCGCGCCGGGCGCTGCCGAGCGGGCGTGCCGCGCTCACGCCGACGGTCCGATCGAGTGGACCGAGTCGGTGGTCCCGTGTCGCGGGTTTCGGTCCAGCTCACGACTGCCAGTACGACGGTGTCAGGAGCACCAACACCGGGATGATCTCGATCCGACCGATCCACATCAGGAACGTCATCGCGAGCTTCGTCGTCCGCGGGAACGGCTCGTAGCTCGCGAACGGGCCCGCGATCCCGAACGCCGGGCCGACGTTGAAGAACGTGGAGGCGGCGGCGCTCATCGCCTCGAACTCCGTGACCGTCAAACGGACCCGCGAGGCGTCGACGACGACGAAGATCGTGGCGACGCTGAAAAAGAGGAGGCTCACGAGCGTGTACGCGTAGATGTCGCGCACGGTCTCCTCCGTGACGACGTTCCCGCTCAGACGGACGGGACGGACCGCGCTCGGACTCGCCGTCGTGAACAGGTCGCGCCGGAACGCTTTCAACACCACCAGCCAGCGGAGCGTCTTGATCGAACACGTCGTGCTGCCGGCCATCCCGCCGATGAACATACAGACGAACAGCAGGTGTTTCGCGCCCGAGGACCAGAGGTTGAAGTCCGTGCTCGCGTAGCCGGTGGTCGTCACGATCGAGACGACCTGGAAGAGCGCGTGACGGGCGACCTGCTCGAGGCTCGTGTACGGAGCCCCGTCGACGATCAGCACGCCGCCGATACTGAGCGCGAAGAAGGCGAGGATGCCGACGTAGAACCGGAACTCGTCGCTGTTCCGCAGTCGTGCGACGTTCCCGTGGAGGACGGCGTACAGGAGGACGAAGCTCGTCGCGCCGACGGCCATGAACGGGACGACGGCCCACTGGACCGCGGGTGAGAACGCGGCGATGCTCTCCCCGCGCGGCGAGAACCCGCTCGTCGAGATCGTCGTGAACGCGTGAGCGACCGCGTCGTACAGCGTCATCTCCGGGGCGAGGCCCACGAGGTGGAGCCCGTACAGGACGGCCACCTGGAGGCCGGTCAGGCCGAGGTAGATCCGCCAGAGGAGGCTCGCCGTCTCCGAGATTCGCGGGGTGAGCTTGCCCGCATCGCCGGTCTGCGTCTCGGTCTCCATGAGCTGCGCGCCACCCACGGAGAGCTGCGAGAGGACCGCCGTGGCCAGCACGAGGATCCCGATCCCGCCGAGCCACTGGAGCAGCGCCCGCCACATGAACACCGCCCGCGAGTGGGCCGTGAAGTCGACGACGACGGTGGCTCCCGTCGTCGTGATCCCGCTCATCGCCTCGAACAGCGCGTTCGTCGGCTGGGCGAGCGTCCCGTTGCCGGCGATGACGAACGGGACGCTCCCGACGAGCGCCACGCTCAGCCAGGTCAACGACACCATCAGGAACGCCTCTCGCGCACGGAGGTCGTTGCGTTCGGTCAGCTGCTCGAGACCGAGACCGACGACCACGCTCCCCAGCATCGGCACGACGAACGGCACGACCGGCGTACCGTCGAGGAGCGCGACGGCCAGCGGGAGGGCGAGCGGTACCCACAGCCACTTGAGGACCGTCCCGACGAGCCGACAACTGACCCGCCAGTCGACCCGGATCCTCATACGGCGATCACGACTCCGAGCGCGGGAATCACCGTGGCGCTCCCGTCCCCTGCGCGGGCGGTCTCGTTCGCCACTCGTACCGGGGCGGAGCGCGTGCACGTCGCCCCGGTGGGTCGACGACGACCGGGCGGATGGGGATCAGTGGCGGCCCCGCGTGGTGCGGTCATCGTGCCAACCGAATTCCTGCTCTCGTAAAAAGGTCACCTGAGCGCCTCGCCGACGTGCCGGTGGCGACGGGGATGCATCGTATCGGGTATCTCGCTCGAGCGTGGACAAGCAGACATTGTTCCTTGAATTAAACAGGAAAAGAACGATCGAAAAACGCTCGACGAGAGCGGAGACGGTGTCGTTCGAGTCACTGTTTCTGTCGCGAAATTCGAGTATAAATTGAGCTTTCAGTAAACTCGCCGATCGAAGCGAGAGATAATCCGACGAATAGTGTGATTTCGGTCAACTGCTGTCGGTTGTGGGAGACGGGAGCACTCGTAGATAAGAGTACAAGAAAATACGTTCGATTACGACTGACTCGCCCGTTCGGGCCTCACCACTCGGCGACGGTGCCGTCGTCGTGTCGCCAGACGGGGTTGTGCCAGTCTACCGCTCCTGCTCGCTCCGCGACCACGTCCTCGTCGATCTCGATCCCCAGCCCCGGTCCCTCCGGCAGGTCGACGAACCCCTCCTCGTACGCGAACACCGCCGGGTCGGCGAGGTAGTCCAGCACGTCGCTCCCCTCGTTGTAGTGGATCCCCAGGCTCTGCTCCTGGATGAACGCGTTCGACGCGACCCCGTCGACCTGCAAGCAGGACGCGAGTGCAATGGGGCCCAGCGGACAGTGCGGTGCCAGCGCCACGTCGTACGCCTCGGCCATGGCCGCGATCTTCGTCACCTCCGTGATCCCTCCCGCGTGCGACAGATCCGGCTGGATCACATCGACCACCCCCTGCTCGAACAGCTCCTTGAACTCCCACCGCGAGTACATCCGCTCGCCCGTCGCGATCGGCGTCGACGTGTGCGCCGCGATCTCCGACAGCGCCTCGTTGTGCTCGGGCAACACCGGCTCCTCGACGAACATCGGCTCGTGCGGCTCGAGCTTCGCCGCCAGCCGCTTCGCCATCGACTTCGCCACGCGACCGTGGAAGTCCACCCCGACGTCGACCTCGGGACCCACCCGCTCGCGCACCTCGCGGAGGCGAGCCACCGCGTCGGCGACCGCCGCGGGGTTCTTGATCCGCCCGAACTCCGGCGTCGCGTTCATCTTCAGCGCCGAAAACCCCTGGGCGACCTTCTCGGCGGCCGCCTCGCCCACGTCCGCCGGTCGGTCGCCGCCGATCCACTGGTACACCCGGATCTTCTCCCGGACGGGCCCGCCGAGCAACTCGTAGACGGGCGCGCCGAACGACTTGCCCTTGAGGTCCCACAGCGCCTGGTCGATGCCGGCGATCGCCGACATGAGCACGGGGCCACCCCGGTAGAACCCACCCCGGTACATCGCCTGCCAGTGGTCCGCAATGGGGTCGGGGTCCTCGCCGACCAAGCAGGTGTCCAGCAGTTCCTCGACCGCCCCTCGCACGGTGTGTGCGCGGCCCTCGACGATCGGCTCACCCCAGCCCACCCGGCCGTCGCTCGTCTCGATCCGGAGGAACAGCCACCGTGGCGGCACCTCGTACAGCTCGTACTCCGTTATTCGTGGCATGTGTCTGTCGTCTCTGTAGTGTCGTGTGTGTCGTCTTCGGTGTCAGTGCGTGGATCGTACGTGTCGTCTTCGGTTCCGGTGTGTGTCGTTGCTGTCGTCCGATCGGGCGACCGCTGTCCCGTCAGCCCGGTCCCGGTCCCGGCAGGTCGTCGACCAGCGCGTCGAACGCCCGCTCGGCGTGCGACTGCATCGGCTCGACGAACAGGCCGAGGAAGCCGTGGATCTGGTCGGGATAGTGGTGGTGCTGGACGGACACGCCGGCCTCGCGGAGGCGCTCGGCGTACGCGACGGCCTCGTCTCTGAGTACGTCGAACCCACAGGTCAGGACCGACGCGGGGGGGACGTCGTCGACGCGACGCGACTGCAGCGGCGACGCGTACGGGTGTTTTCCGTCGAGGTCGGTCGCGAGGTAGTGGTCCCAGTACCAGCGCATGTCGTCGCGTGCGAGGCCGTACCCCGTGGCGTTCTCGCGGTACGAGGGCGTGTCGAACGCGTGGTCGGTCACCGGGTAGATCAGTAGCTGGTGTTCGAGCGTCGGTCCGTCGAGGTCTCCGAGCGCGAGCGTCACTGCGGCGGCGAGCGCGCCGCCGGCGCTGTCCCCGGCGATGGCGACGCGGTCGGGGTCGCCGCCGAGCGACGCCGCGTGTCGGACGGCCCACCGCGTCGCCGCCAGACAGTCGCGGAGGCCGGCCGGGAAGGGGTGTTCGGGGGCGAGGCGGTAGTCGACGCTCACGACGATCCGGCCGGACGCCGTCGCGAGGTAGCGGCAGGCACCGTCCATCTTCTCCAGCCCGCCGATCACGAACCCACCGCCATGGAGGTAGACGACGACGCCCCGATCGCCCGCCTCGTCGCCGCCTGCGGTGTCGGTGGCGTCGGTTACGTCGGTAGTGTCGCCATCGTCGGTGTCGGTGTCGCCACCGCCGTCGACCGCCGGTCGGTACACCCTGAGGTCGACGGGATCGGCCGGCCCCGGGACCGAGAGTTCGAAGACGGTGTCGACGGGCGGCCGGGTGGTCTCGGCGACGAACCGCGCCGCTTCTCGACGGGCGGCGTCGACCGAGAGGGTCGTCTTCCGGGGCCGCCGTTCGGCCTGCAGGGCGGCGAGGTGGGCGGCGGCGTCGGGGTGTAGCTCCGTCCGCCCAGCGAACCCCGACTCGTCGCTCATGGGCGCTTCAGTGCACCCTCCGCGTCGAAGAGGCTGTGGCTGTCCTTGGGCTCGCCGGGGTACTCACGCGCCGCGTCCTCGTTGAACGTCACGCCGAGTCCGGGTTCGTCCGGGACGGCGATCGCCCCGTTTTCGACCGCGAAGTCGTGTTCGACGATCTCGTCGCCCCACGGGACGTCACGGCTCATGTGTTCGAGGATCTCGAGGTTCTCGAAACCCGCACAGAGGTGCAGAGAGGCGGCCGTACTCACTCCGGCATTGGGGTTGTGTGGCGCGATGGTCATATACCGCGACTTCGCGATGGCCGCCGCGTGCTGAACCTCCTGGAGGCTCCCGTAGTTGGTGACGTCGGGCTGGACGATGTCGCACGCCTGTTTTCGAACCAGATCCTCCATCGTCTCGTTGTTGTAGATCCGCTCACCCGTCGCCACCGGCATGTTCACCCGCTTGGTGACGTCGGCCATCACCTCGCGGTCCTCGAGTTCGACCGGCTCCTCGAGGAACATGATGTCGTACTCCTCGAGGCCGTTCGCCACCTCGATCGCTCCCCGGCGGGTGAACCGTCCGTGGCAGTCGAGCGCGATGCCGACGTCGGGGCCGACGGCCTCCCGGACGGCCTCGAGCAGGGCCGCGACCTCCCCGAGCTGGTCGTCGGTGAGCGAGTACTCGTAGTGGGCGAACGGATCGCACTTGAGCGCGGGGTACCCCTGTTCCTCGACGGCCTTCTCCGCGTGGTGGGCGTAGTTCTCGGGCGTGCGCTCACCGATGTGCCAGCCGTTGGCGTAGACGGGGATCTCGTCGTGGACCTTCCCCCCGAGGAGCTTCCACACCGGTTCGTCGTAGTACTTCCCGGCGATGTCCCACAGCGCGATGTCTATCGCCGCCGCGACCGCGTTGATGAGTTTCCCGGCGCGCCACGCGAAGGGGTAGCGCCTGAGCTTGCGCGAGATCCCCTTCCGATTGAGCGGGTCCTCCCCGATGACGTAATGTTTGTGTGCGTCCGTGGTCGCCTCCAGCGCCGCGGTCAGTCCCTCACCGCTCAGTGCCTCGCCGACCCCGTGAATCCCCTCGTCCGTCTCGACCTTGACGAAGAACCAGTTCCGCCAGTCGGCGTCGACGACGAACGGCTTGACGTCTGTGACCTCCATGGCCGCCCCACGACAGCCGCTACCAAAGGTGCTTGGGAGGAGACGCCGATTGCCGGGTTCGGACGGCGGTTCGTCGCCGCCTGGCGGTCTGCGTGACGACCCCACGAGTAGCTCGGCCGGCCCCTGCACCCCACAGTCGAGTGCCTCGCAGTCAGTCCATCCGGCGAGGTCGACCGCGCGTCCGTCAGACCTGTCGGCACGAGTCACGGACCTGCGGTTTTTTGGTCTTGCCCGAGTAGACATCGATGTATGATCCACTCGAAAGGGCCACTCCTGTCCCTCGACGTCGGAGCGCGCGAGGCGACAGAGGTAGACGTAGACGAGGAGCTGTCCGAGTTCGTCGGCGGGCGGGGTCTCTGCACCAAGCTCGCCCACGACCGCATCCCCTTCGACGCCGACCCCTTCGGCGCGGAGAACCGCGTCTACTTCGGTACCGGCCCGCTCCAGCAGTCGCAGATGTCCTTCACCGGGCGGATGAGCTGTACGGGACTGTCGCCGCTCACCGGCGGGTTGCTCTCGGCCAACGCGGGCGGCTACCTCACGCGGAACTTCGTCGGCACGGGCTATCCGGCCGTCGAGGTCACCGGCGCGTCGGACGAACTGCTCGTCGTCCACGTCACCGACGAGGGTGTCGAGTTCGTCGAGGCACCGGAGCTCGAACAGGCGACCGTCCCGGAAGTGACGGAGTACGTCCAGCGCGAGCGTGACCTCGACGCGGAGAACATCGTCTGTATCGGCCCCGCGGGCGAGAACCTCGTCCGCTACGCGTGCGTGATGACGTACGAGAGTCGGGCGTTCGGCCGCGGCGGACTCGGCGCGGTGCTCGGCTCGAAGAACGTGAAGGCGATCACCTTCGAGGGCGACTCCACACCCGAGATCGACCTCCCGGAGGAGATCCAGATGGAGGTCCACCAGGCGGCGGCGACCTCCGACGACATCTTCCGGCGACAGGGAACCACCAGCGGGACGGAGTTCATCAACGACAACTTCTCGCTCCCGACGCGGTACTTCGAGAAGTACCACTTCGAGCACGCCGACAAGATCGGCGGCGACGCCGTCGAGGAGAAGAAGTACAAGAAAGGGTCGTGCTCGATGTGCGCGTTCGCCTGCAAACTGCCCACGAGAGACGAGGCCTCGGGACTGGAGACCGAGGGCCCCGAGTTCGAGACGGTGTTCTCGTTCGGGAGCAACCTCGAAATCGGTGACATCGTCTCGGTCATGCAGTCGAACGAGCTGTGTGACATCTACGGGATGGACACCATCAGCGCCGGCAACGCCGTCGCCGCCTACCTCAAGTCCGAGGACGAGTTCGGCAACAGCGACCTGGTCCACGAGACCGTCGAGAAGATCGCCTACCGCGAGGACGTCGGCGACCTCCTCGCGGAGGGCGTCTCGCGCGCGGCGGACGAACTCGGCGTGCGGAACTACACGGTGAAGGACATGGAGTTCGCGGCCCACGACGGGCGGGTCCTCTGGGGCCAGGGGCTGAGCTACGCGGTCGCCAACCGCGGCGGCGACCACATGTACTCGACGACGCTCCGCAACGAGTACGACGGCGAGGTCGACCCCGAGACGCTCGAGGGCAAACCCGAACTCGTGATGCGCAACGAGAACCACGCGGCGTTCCGCGACTCGGGCGTCATCTGCGCGTTCGCCGCGGGGACCGGCCACGTCTCCGAGGAGACGCTCGAAGAACTGTTCCAGGCCGACTACGAGGAGATGCAGGCACTCGGCGCGAAGGTCGTCGAACTCGAGCGACACTTCAACAACAAGCGCGGGATGGACCGCGAGGACGACACGCTTCCGTACGACCTCCCCGGGATCGAGGAGGCGCTCGACGAGTACTACGACCTCCGCGGCTGGGGGCGCGACGGCATCGTCGCCGACGACGTGGTCGGCGAGTACGCCGCAGCCGACGACTGACGACTACCGAGCGCCGCCGACGACCGACGGGGCCACGCGCAGGACTGCCCCGTCCTCGAGCGGCGTGTCGGGGCCGTCGAGCTGTCTGACGTTCGTCTTGTCGACCGTGACGTTCACCCGCCGGCCGATCCACTCGCCGCTCTCGTCCGTCCCGATGTGTGGTTCGAGCCCCTCGTACGACGCGAGGAGCGCGTCGAACGCGTCGGCGACCGTCGCCCCCTCGTCGAGCGTCACGGAGACGGACTTCTGTCCGACGGCGTCGCGGGCCGGGCCGAAGAACACGCAGTTTACCTCCATCGACTGAACCCAGCGGGCCGACGGTCTTGTAGCTGTCCCCCCGGGACTCGGAGGCGTGTGTCCGGTCGCGAGGCGGACGCACGCGATTTATACGCGTCGCCGCTCCACTCGGCGGTATGCAGGTCGACGTCAGATGTTACGGCGAAGTGGCGGACGCGATGGGGACGACCGAGTTCACCCAGCAGCTCGCCGAGGGCGCGACCGTCGGGGACCTGCTCGAGTCGATCCGGGCGGACCACCCGACGTTCGATCCCGACGCGCTCTCGGGCAGGCTCGTCGCGATGCGCGACCGTCGTCACCTCGACGAGACGGAAGCCCTCGCGGACGGCGACACGGTCGCGCTGTCGCAGTCACCCATGCGCGAGTGACCGGCGGCCCGACCCTCCCTGCGGTCGGCCGACTTCGTTCGAACTCGGCTCCGACCGATCGCACGCTCCCTCGCTCGACCGCATCCATCCCCGTCCGGCCCTCTCCGACCTCGGCCGATCCCCCAGAGACAGTTCCCGGGACCCGAACGGTTATACTCCCGTCCCGGCGTGTGAGTGACATGCTCGCCGCAGCCCAGCCAGCGTCGCCAGTGAGGATCCGACTGTGACTCCGTCGCTGTCACCCGTCTCGCCCGCGTGGATCGCCGAGGCGGGTGCGTCGCTCGGCTTCGACCTCACAGAGGCGGACGCCGAGCGGTTCGCCCGGAGCGTGAACGCCGAACTCGACGGCTACGCCGTGGTGGACGACCTGGCACCTGCAGGTGCCGCCGAATCCGTCGACGTGGCCGACGTCCACCACCCTTCGGCGACCGAGGACCCACACAACGCCTACATCACGCGGTTCACGCTCGTCGACGACGGGGCGGACGGACCCCTGTCGGGACTGGACGTCGCCGTGAAGGACAACCTCGCCGTGGCGGGCGTCCCGATGACGTGCGGGTCGCGCGTCTTCGAGGGGGTCGTCCCCCGGCGGAACGCCGTCGTCGTCGACCGGCTGCTCGCGGCGGGCGCACGGATCGTCGGGAAGGCGAACATGGACGAACTCGCCTACGGGCCGACGAGCGAGACGAGCGGTTTCGGCCCGGTGACCAACCCGGCCGACCCCACTCGCGTCGCCGGCGGCTCGTCCAGCGGGAGCGGCGCGGCCGTCGCCGAGGGGTCGGCCGACCTCGCGCTCGGGAGCGACACCGGGGGGAGCGTTCGGATTCCGGCGTCGTTCTGTGGCGTCGTCGGGTTCAAACCCACGTGGGGGGTCGTCCCCCGCGACGGCTTCGTCGACCTCGCCCCGTCGCTCGACCACGTCGGGACGCTCGCGCGGGACGTCGAGACCGCCGCGCTCGGCATCGACGTCGTCGGCGGGTACGACCCGCGCGATCCGGCCTCGGCGCGCGCGTCGCAGACGGGCGTCGGCACGTGCGCGGCGGCGCTCGCGGCGGCACCCGACGCCGCCGACCTCTCGCTCGGCGTCCCCGACGAACTGCTCGCCGATCACGTCTCCGACGAGGTCCGCGAACGGTTCGAGGCGGCGGTGTCGACCCTGGAGGCCGCCGGGGCGACCGTCGAGCGCGTCGCCGTGCCGACCGTCGCCGACGCCGTCTACGTCTGGAACGCCATCACCAACGTCGAACTCGCCGCCGCGCTCCGTCGCCGCTCGCTCCCCCTCGACCGCCCCGGGCCGCACGACCTCGCGCGACTCGACGCCACGGCGGCGAGCCAGTCGGCCAGGGGCGTCGGCTTCGGCGACGTCGCCCGCGAGCGCGCGCTGGTCGGCGCGGTGCTCCTCGACCGCTACGGTGGCCGACACTACACTCGCGCACGGAACGCCTGTGCGCGGATCGCCGACGAGTTCGCCGCCGCGCTCAACGGCCACGACGCGCTGGTCGCGCCGACGATGCCCGTCGTCGCCCCCGAACTCGGCGCGCAGAAACCCCACAGCTACGGCGACGACGACGGGCTGGACGTCCCGCTGGCGTTCAACACCCGACCGGCCGATCTCGCGGGCGTCCCGGCGGTGACGGTCCCGGACGGCGGCGACGGCCTCCCCGTCGGCGTCCAGTTCGTCGCGGGGCGCTGCGAGGACCGGACGGTGCTCCAGGTCGCCCGCACGTTCGAGCGGGTCAGTGACACGTAGCGGGCTGTGGGCGCGGCGCTCCACGGACCGCGATCGGATCTGACCGGAAGCCCCCACACTCATTAGCGCTCCTGTCCGACTACGACCGTTCACCATGGTCGACATCGAACTCGAACTCCCGGACGCGGAACGACTCGCGGCGCTGTCGGACGCGACGCCCGCGGACCTCCCGGGCGTCGCCCTCCTCGAGCACGTCCGGGACCACCCTCGCGTGGACGACGTGCCCGCGGCGACGCGCGAGGCACTCGACGCGATTCCCGCGCTCGACGCGCTCCCCGCCGGTGCCGAGGTGGGAATCACCGCAGGGAGCCGGGGAATCCACGACATGCCGACGGTGCTCCGGACGATGGTCGACGCGCTCAGGGAGCGCGAACTGGAGCCGTTCGTCTTCCCCGCGATGGGGAGTCACGGCGGCGCGACCGCGGAGGGGCAGCGCGAGACGCTCGCGGCGCTTGGCGTCACGGCGGAGACGATGGGCTGTGAGATCCGGTCGTCGATGGCGGCCGAACGCGTCGCCGACGACGAGGAGGGGCGGCCGATCTACGCCGCCGAGGACGCGCTCGCCGCGGACGCGGTCCTCCTGGCCAACCGGGTCAAGGCCCACACCGACTTCCGGGGCCGGTACGAGAGCGGCCTCGTCAAGATGGCCGTCATCGGCCTCGGGAAACAGCGCGGCGCGGAGGCGACGCACAACGCCGGCCTCGTTGGGGGCCTCGACGAGGTGATCCCCGAGCGTGCGGCCGCCCTGTTCGAGGCGACGCCGGTGATCGGCGGCGTCGCCGTCGTCGAGAACGCGGACGACCGGGCGGCCCACGTCGAGGGGGTCCCCGTCGACGAGATCTTCGACCGCGAACCCGCGTTGCTGGAGCGGTCGAAGGAGCTGTTACCGACGCTCCCCGTCTCGGAGTTGGACCTGCTCGTCGTCGACGAACTCGGCAAGGAGATCTCGGGGACGGGGATGGACACCAACGTGCTCGGGCGGGTGCTGTACCACAACCAGCCCGAGCCCGACGTGCCCTCGTTCACCCGGATCTACGTTCGCGGTGTCACCGAGGCCTCGCACGGGAACGGGATCGGGATCGGCCTCGCGGACGTGGTCCACGCGGACCTCGTGGCCGACCTCGACCTGACGGAGACGTACGTGAACGTCGTCACGAGCGGCGAACCCTCCCGGGCACGGATCCCACTCATCGCCGAGCGTGACGAGGTGGCGCTCCGGGTCGCGGCGTCGACGACGGGCGTGCGGGATCCGGCCGATCTCCGGATCGTCCGGATTCCGAACACGCTCGAACTCGGTCGGTTCGTCGCCTCAGAACCGGTCGTCGAGGAACTAGCGGACAGAGACGACGTGCGCGTGCTCGAACGCCGGCCGTTCGAGTTGGTCGACGGCGAACTCCCGACCGACCCGTACGAGACCGCTGCCGAGGCCGCCAGGGCGTCGGAGTCTGAGTCGGAGTCTGAGTCGGAGACCGCGACCGACGACTGACCGCCCGCCTTCACTCGGGTTCGTCCATCACCGCGACGACCGGGACGTCCGCCTCGAGCAGGACCGACTGGGTGACGCTCCCGAACAGCGCCTTCCCGACGGGCGTCCGCTTCCGGCCGCCGATGACGAGGTACCGGGCGTCGGTCCGGTCGACCTCGTTGTTGAGTTCGGTGACGACCTCACCGACGAGCCCGTGCGTCTCGATGCGACCGGCCCGGTCGGTCGTCGCCTCGACGACCCGCTTGGCCGTCGCCCGGGCGTCCCGCTGGGCGTCCTCGATCGTGTACTGCTCCCGGCGCTTCGACTGGTTCCGTTTTTCGAACTCCTCCTCGGGGAGGACGTGGACGACCAGGAGGTCCTCGTCGTACGCCTCGGCCAGATCCTCACCGACGGTCACGACACGGTCCGGCTTCGAATCGCCGTCGACTGCTGCAACGATGGTCATGACGAGCAGGTCACCTCAGAGCCGTATAAACCTTGTCGAGCGGTCGCTCGTCGGCTCCGCGGCGAGTCGGTTCGACGGCTCGGCCGCTCGTCGACTCGGCGTGCAGAACCACCTCGGCGAGGCGAAGAGCTAACTCCCCCTCGGTCGACGTCACCGCATGTCAGAGACGGGGGCGGAGACTGAGACGACGGTCTACCACGACGAGGACGCGGATCTCTCGGTACTGAACGGACGGACGATCGGCATCGTGGGATACGGCAACCAGGGCCGCGCGCAGGCGTTGAACCTCCGTGAGTCGGGCGTGTCGGACGTGGTCGTCGGGAACCGGGCGGACGAGTCGCGGGAGCAGGCGCGCGAGGACGGGTTCAAGGCGAGCGACATCCCCACCGCGGTCGCCCGGGCCGACGTCGTCTTCCTCCTGATCCCCGACGAGGTGGCACCGGACGTGTACGAGGAGGCCGTCGCCCCGAACCTCGCTCCGGGCGACCTCGTGAACTTCGCCTCCGGCTTCAACGTGACGTACGGCTACATCGACCCCGCGGACGACGTCGACGTCGTCCTGCTCGCCCCGCGGATGATCGGGACGGTGGTGCGCGACCTCTACGAGGCGGGCCGCGGCGCGCCCGCGCTCCTCGCGGTCCACCAGGACGCCACCGGGGAGGCCCACGACGTGGCACTCGCGCTGGCGAAGGGCATCGGTTCGACCCGGTCGGGCGTGGTCGAGTCGACGTTCGAGGCCGAGACCACGACCGACCTGATGAGCGAGCAGGCGCTCTTTCCCCTGTTCGTCCACGCGATCATGGCGAAGTACCGCGCCGAGGTCGACGCCGGCATCCCGCCCGAGGTGGTCCTGCTGGAGTCGTACCTCTCGCGGGAGATGGCGTACATCTTCGAGCAGGCGGCGACGCGCGGGATGATCGAACAGCTCGAACTGCACTCGCGGACGAGCCAGTACGGCCAGCTCGACGGGCTGGCGTCGTTCGACCCCGCGTCGATGGACGAGTTCATGCAGGAGCGGCTCTCGGCGATCCGGTCGGGGGCGTTCGCCGAGGAGTGGCGCGAGCAGCAGGAGCGCGGCACACCACGGCTCGAGGACCTGTTCGAGCGGTACCGCGAGTCCGAGCTGATCCGCCACGAACAGGAGACCATGGAGACGCTCGGGCTCGACGAGTGATCACGTGAGTGCTGCAGCACGGACGCGTGGCTGGAGATCGCCACGCGACCACACGGACGACGGAAACAGCTATCGGCCGACGCCGGGAACCCACGTGACGTGACACCGACGATCACGAAAGTCGAGACGGTCGAGTTCTCGTTCCCGGTCGAGGACGTCGGACTGCCACCCGAGGGATTCAGCCTGATCTACGCCCCCGGCGAGACGCTCCATCGCAAACTGTTCGGCGTCAAGATCCACACCGACGTCGGCATCACCGGCGAGTACGTCGGCGGCAACTCGCCGGCGGCCGCACAGATCAACATGTTCGGCCAGTATCTCGTCGGGCGCAACCCCCTCCGTCGAGAACGGATCTGGAGCGGGCTCAAGCGGGCCCTCCGGAAGTACGACCGCATGGGGATGGGACCGATCGACATCGCCCTCTGGGACTTCGCCGGGAAGTACCACGACGCGCCCATCCACGAACTCCTCGGGACGTACCGGACGCGCCTCCCGGCGTACGCCTCCACGTACGGGGGCGACGTGAGCGGCGGGCTGGACTCGCCGGAGGCGTACGCCGACTTCGCCGAGGACTGCCTCGACCGGGGGTATCCGGGGTTCAAGATCCACGTCTGGGACATGGAGTCGTGGGGCGACCTCGACCGCGACGTCGCGACGGTCCACGCCGTCGGCGAGCGAGTCGGCGACGAGATGGATCTGATGCTCGACCCCGCCTGCCAGTACGAGACGTTCGCGGACGCGCTCAGGGTGGGGCGAGCCTGTGACGAGGAGGGGTTCTTCTGGTACGAGGACCCCTACCGCGACGGCGGCATCTCCCAGCACGGCCACCGGAAGCTCTCGGAGCGGCTCGACACGCCGATCCTGCAAACCGAACACGTCCGTGGCCTCGAACCCCACACCGACTTCATCGCCTCGGGGGCGACCGACTTCGTCCGCGCCGACCCGGAGTACGACGCGGGCATCACCGGCGCGATGAAGATCGCCCGCGTCGCCGAGGGGTTCGGCCTCGACGTGGAGTACCACGCGCCCGGCCCGGCCCAGCGCCACTGCATGGCGGCTACCCGGAACGCGAACTACTACGAGATGGCGCTCGTCCACCCCATCGTCGAGAACCCGGTGCCGCCGGTGTACCGCGGTGGGTACGCGGACCGGCTGGACTCGATCGACGGCGACGGCACCGTGGCGGTACCTGACGGACCCGGTCTCGGCGTCGACTACGACTGGGAGTACATCGACGACCACCGGACGGGGAGCGTCCACGTGTACGAGTGAGTTCGATTCGGAGCGTCGCGTGTGAGTGAGCCGACGGCCGAGGATCGGTCTACCGGCAGACACCGGTGTCGTCGCCGCGACTACCGACACCGGAGCCGGTCAGGCCGACGGCGTCGCGGTCGGCTCCGGGAGGCTCTCGGTGAGGGTGAGCGCGACCAGCACCGCGGCGGCGAACGCGAGGCTGCTGGCGACGAGAAAGGCCGTCCCGTACCCCACCACGCTCGCGAGACCGCCGACGGCGACCGGGCCGACGATCCCACCGAGCCCGCGGGCGGTCGAGCGGAAGCCGATGAGCTCGGATTCGCGGTCGACGGGGGCGACGTCGCCGATGAACGAGACGGCACCGACGCGCAGCAGCGAGAAGGCGACCGCGAGGACGAACATCCCGACGGCCGCGACGACGATCTGTCCGGTGCGTGCGCCGACTGAGCCGGCCAGCGCGAGGAGGGCGGCAGAGCCACCGCTCCCGGCCATCCCGACGCTGATGAGCGGCTTGCGGCCGAGCCGGTCGGCGAGCCCGCCCGAGAGGTACATGAACACGATCTGTCCGGCCGGGTTGATCGCGAGGAGCGCACCCATCGTCGCCTCCGTCAGCCCGAGCGTCTCGACGAGGTAGACGGGGAGGAGGCTCCCGACGCCGAGGACGGTGACGTTCCGGAACAGCACGGCCAGATACAGCCACCGGAGGCCGTTCGTCCGGAAGTGGGCCCGGCTCTCCCGCGAGGGGAACAGCCGACGGCGCACCTCGCGACCGACCTCGCCGACGGAGAGCGATCGAGCCGGAGCCGGCGTCGGGTCGTCGACGAGGAGCACCGCGAGGAAGACGGCGGCCGTGACGAGCGTGACGACGAGGTAGAGGCTCCACGGCGCGAGGAGGCCGAGGAGGAAGCCCGCCGACAGCTGGCCGATCGTGGAGCCGGCGCCCTGGGCGCTGCTGAACAGCCCGACCGACCGGCCGCGCTGGTCGTCGCCGCCGAGCGTGTTGACGATCGTCAGCAGGATGGGGAGGTACGCCGCGGCGAACAGCGCGTAGACGGTCCGGACCGCCAGCGGGCCGACGACGCCGCGGACGACGAGGAGGGGGAGCGTCGCGAGCGTCGCGAGCCCCGACGCGACCAGGAGTACGGCGCGGCGGCGGCCGGTGACGTCGGCGAGGGCACCCCAGATGGGCGAGCAGACGGTCCACCCGAAGAAGAAGGCGGTGACGACGAGGCCGACGCTGAGCGGCGACCCACCCGCCCGCCCGATGTAGACGGCCATGGCGATGGCCATCAGCATCGGACTCCCCTTGCTCGCGACGGCCGCGATCACGAGCGCGGCCTGCTGGCGTCGGCTGGAGTCGGTGAGCGTGACCGACGACACTCCCGTCTACCCGTCCCCCGCGACGAGGTCGCTGGCGTGTTCGAGCGTCTCGGTCAGCCCCCGAGAGAGGTGGAGCGCGTCCACGTCGGCGGCGACGTAGTCGACGCCCCAGTCGAGCCGCGCGACGCGCGAGTCGGCGTCGGTCGCGAGCGTGCCGACGGCGACGCCGGCGTCGTGCGCGACCGAGATCACGTGGTCGACCGCCTTGAGGAACGCCTCGTTCTCCCACTCGCCGAAGCAGTCCATCGACATCGAGAGGTCGACCGGACCGACGAACACGCCGTCGATGCCGTCGACGGCGGCGATCTCGGCCGCGTTGTCGACGGCGGCCGCCGACTCCAGCTGGACGTGGCGCGCGAGCGACTCGTCGACCGTCTCGACGTGGTCGGCGAGCGTGTGGCCGTACCCCGACGCCCGGCCGACGCCGAGCCCGCGGCTCCCCGCGGGCGGGTAACGCGAGGCGTCGACGATGGCCTCGGCTTCGTCGACGGTCTCGACCATCGGGACGAGGATCGCGTCCGGATCGCGGTCGAGCGTCCGTTTCAGCGTCGTCGGCTCGCCGTCGGCGACGCGTACGAGCGACTCCGACTCGCCGGGGGCGGCGTCGATCGCCCGGAGCATCCCCTCCATCGTCTCGTACGACATCGACGAGTGTTCGGCGTCGATCGCCACGAAGTCGTAGCCGATGCTCGCCGACAGCTCTGCCACAGCCGGCGACGGGATGGCAGTCCACGTCCCCACGAGCGGCGTCGACGCCGAGGCCGCCCGTTTGAAGCGTCCGGTCACGCGAACATCGTCCCTCCGTCGCCGTCGAGCAGGTGCTCTTGGGCGACGTCCTCGTCGAGGTCGATCCCCAGGCCCGGCTCCTCCGGCACCTCGATGTAGCCGTCCTGGATGAGCGGTTCCGACCGGGAGTGGAGGTCGTCCCACCACGGCACCTCCAGCGCGTGGAACTCCAGCGTGTCGAAGTTCGGGACGCACGCGCCGAGGTGGACGCACGCCATCGTCCCGATGGGGCCGCAGACGTTGTGTGGCGAGAAGGCGATGTAGTTCTCCTCGGCGCGGTTGGCGATGGCCTTCGACTCGGCCAGTCCACCGCAGGTCGACGGGTCCGGCGTGATCACGTCGACGCCGAAGTCGTACAGCAGCTGTTTGAACTCGTGGACGCGGAAGCGGTTCTCGCCGGTCGCCAGCGGCGTCGTCGTCGCGCGGTTCACCTCGCGCTGGGCGTCCATGTTCTCCGGCGGAACGACGTCCTCAAGCCACATCAGGTCGTACGGCTCGAGCTTCGACGCGAGACGTTTGGCGCTGTCGACGGTGTAGTCCCAGTGACAGTCGAACGCGAGGTCGATGTCGTAGCCAATCTCGTCACGGATGGCCTCGACCGCCTCGACCTTCGTCCGGATGGCGGCGTTGCTGACGCGGCCGTTGTACGGATCGGGGTGGTTGTCGAACGGTTGATCGAGGTCGAACTTGAGGGCGGTGAAACCCATGTCGGCCACCCGCGCCGCCTCGGCGGCGTATGCGTCCGGCTGGTAGGTGTCGTCGTCGTGGGGGCTGTGGTAGCCGTGTTCGAGCTCGAACGCCGCGCCGGCGTGACAGTCGCAGTAGATGCGCACCGCGTCGCGGTACTTCCCGCCGAGCAGCTGGTAGACCGGCACGTCGAGGAGTTTGCCCGCGACGTCCCAGAGGGCGATCTCGATGCCCGACGCCGCCGTGACGACCTTGCCGGTGGTGCCGCCGTGGCCGGAGGTCTCCTGGACCATTCGCCGGAACAGCCGCTCGACGTCGAGGGGGTTCTCGCCGACGAGGAAGCTCTTCATATACTCCATGACGGTCGTGACACCCCCACCGCGGTAGGATTCGCCGATCCCGGTCACGCCCGCGTCGGTGTGGACGCGCACGAAGTTCCAGTTGAAGTTGCCCTCGACGACGCACGTTTCGATGTCCGTGATCGCCACGTCGCGGGCGTCCGCCCGGTTCGTCGCGTGGTTCGAGTAGTCGCGCATCTCAGCCCCACGCTCCGGTGGCCGTCGCGTTCGCTGTCTGCTGCATCGTACCCTCACCGAGACGGCACTGGTTCTTAGCTATTGTGCCGGGTTCACCAGACCGTCCACGCGGAGCGATCCGATCACGGTCGGCGAGCCATCGCGGCCGCCGCCGACCGTCTCAGCCGGCACACGACGCGCCGGCCGCCGCCGCCCGGTCGCGGAGCGTCGCCCGGTCGCGTTCGAGCGGCGTGGGGTCGCCGTCGACCCGCCCCTCCTCGAGCCGGGTCGTCACCGCCGCGGCGACCTGACACTCCGCGGCGTGGAGGTCCGACTCGACCGACGCGGCGCGCTCGCGCTGGCTGGCCGAGAGCTCCCGCTCCCGCGCGGAGTCGAGCAGCCCGGTCACCGTCTCCGACAGCACGACCGACTGTGCCGTGTGCGTCCGCAGTCGGTTCACGCTGTCGCGATCCCACCGCAGTTCGACGGCCTCCTCGTCGAGCGCGCTGACGAGGAACGCGGCCTTGTCGAGCGTCGCGTCGGTGCTGTCGTAGCCGGGGACGACCGCGGCACGGCCGTCGTAGCCGACGAGGACCGCGCGTTCGGGCGCGCTGTACACCTCGGCGGGGTACGCCGCCGCCCCGACGCCGGCGATTCCGACGAGGAAGACAACTACGAGGAAGACGCTCATGAACGACCGCGGCGCGCCCCGGACGGGCGTCGTCCTGAAGAACGGGTGCCGGCGGGTCCGCTTCATCGTGACGGTGGCCGCCCGCTCGACGAGGTCCGCGAGCGCGTGGGTCTTCTTCGAGGCACCGGTGACGACGAGCCGGCCCTCCGTCCCGATGCGGACGAACGAGTTGTGGAAGCCGGTGTGGTTCACCGTGAGGCCCGGTCCCTCCCGGAAGCGGTCTCGTCGGCAGTCGTCGTACTCGTCCGCGGTGTCGACCGCGGTCTGGATGTCGGCGAGCACGCGCTCGGAGTCGTCGACCGACTCCGTCGAGACGAAGATCGACTTGCGCTCGAAGCTCAGCCCGCGGCCGTTGCGCCGGTACTCCGCGAGCTGTCGAACCCACCGCTTGCCGCGGGCGGTGACGACCGGCACCGTCGGGATGACGACGGCCGCGCCGACGGCGAACAGGTAGCCGCGGGTCGACTCCGGCGCGACGCCGTAGCTGATCGCGGTCCAGACGCTCGCGACGACGAGCGTCGCCGTCGCGCCGATCACGAACGCTCGCAGCTTGTTCATCGCTATCGCTTCCCGAGGAACGTCTTCTTCAGGTGGCCGATGATCCCGACCTTCCGCCGCTCGCTCTCCGCCTCGAACACCGGCTCGAGCTTCCGTTCGAGATCCTCGCGGTCCTCGAAACGGTCCACGTCGGTCTGTGCGAACAGCTCCGCGACCATGATCGAGTTGCCCTTCTTATCCACCTGGATGTTCGACAGGGCGTGTTCGCGTTCGACTCGCCGGACCGAGACGGGGTACGACCACCCCGACTCCTCGATGAGTTCGTGGACTGCCGCCGGACCGTGAGTCATACTCCGAGTTCGCGCGTCCTCGAATATAAACCTTACACGGTCGAGACGTCGTGCGCCCGCAGACGGGCGCCGGCCAGTCACGTCGTCTCCCGGCCCAGCACCCGTCACCCCCCGGCCACGTCGCTGCCCGCCAGTCACGTCGTCGCCCGACCGCGGACGACCGTCTCCCGCGCGAGCGTCCCGCCGCTCACGCGACGCGGTTGCGGAGGTCGTCGAGATCGCCGGCCGCGACGGCGGGCCAGTTCTCCGCGACGATAGCCGCGGCGCGCCGGTAGTACGCCGGCGTGTGTCCCGACGCGTGCGGGGTGATGAAGACGTTCTCCAGATCCCACAGCGGATGGCCGGGCGGGAGGGGCTCGGGATCGGTCACGTCGAGCGCCGCCCCACCGATGGCGTTGTCCTGGAGCGCCGCGACGAGCGCGTCCGTCTCGACGAGTGGACCGCGGCCGACGTTCACGACCACCGTGTGCGGCTCCATCGTCGTCAGCGCCGCCTCGTCGACGATGCCGCGGGTCTCCGGCGTGAGCGGGCACGCCAGCACCACGTAGTCGCTCTGCGCGAACGCGTCGGCGAGCGCCTCGTCGTCAGAGAACCCCACCACCTCGTCGGTCGGCCCACCCTTCGACGGGGTGTAGCGGACACCGATGGTGTCGACCGCGAACGGGTCGAGCCGATCGACGATCGCCGTCCCGATCGCGCCGAGCCCGACGACGGTGACAGTGCTGCCGAACAGCTCGGTCGCCTGGCCGCGGCGCCACTCGTGTCGCTCCTGCTGGCGCCAGAAGCGCCGGAACTCCCGGGCGAACTGGAGCACGACGCCGATCACGTGTTCGGCCATGTTCGGCCCGTGGACGCCCGAGGCGTTCGTCACGGCCACGCCCGCCGACCGCAACGCGTCGAGCGGCAGGTGCTCGTAGCCGGCCGACGCACACGCGAACAGCCGCAGCTCCGGTGCGTTCGCGACGAGCGATTCGTCGATCTCGTGACCGGCGACGACCCGCGCCGACTGCACGAGGTCGCGTTCCTCGCTGGGCGTCGCCCCCCGAGCGACCCTCACCTCGGAGGGGAGCTGGTCGCGGAGCGCGTCGGCGTATTCGACCGTGGAGATGCCGTGAGCACCCTTGCGGAGCACGACGACGTCCGGTGCGTCGTCGGTCACTGTCGTCGACCTCCTCGTCGAGTCATACGGGGTCAATGCCGACGTGGGAATAAGCCGTGTGTCAGCCGGCAACGTTTACCCGTTCCCACTCGTCGCGAACACGACGCGTTCCCGCCCGCCGCGAACGCTACCCGTTCTCGGTCGCCGCGAGGAGCGACTGCACGCACGAGTCGCCGAGGCGGATCCCCGACGGACGGTGGACGTACGAGAGGAGGATCTCGACCCGCCCCGTCCGGGTGTCCGTCGCGACGCGCGTCCCGTTCGCGTCGAACGTCCGGACGGTCGCCGTGTACGCGCCCCACCGCACCGTCGCGTCGCTGTCGGCGGCGAGCGCGGCCCCGACCGACGCGGCGGCCCGCGGCGACGCCCACCGGTCGAGCGCCAGATCGAACTGCGTCCCGTCGGGCGACGCGTACCGCACGAGGTGCCGAACCAGCGGCTCCGTGGGGAGCCCCAGCGCGGCGCGATCCTCGAACGTCGTGACGTTCTCCGCCGAACGGATCTCCCAGCCGTCCAGCCCGCTCGAACTCGCGCCGGGCACTACGCCGGGGCGGAGCTGGACCGGATGGTCCCCGGCGGGTGGTCGCGGGCAGTCGAGCGCCGCGTAGTCGACCGGGGTTAGCGTCGGGGTGGGTGGCGGTGTCGGTGTCGGGGGTCGCGTCGTCTCGAGCGATCCGACCGGTGCGGGCGAAGCGGTCGCGTCGGCAGGCGATGCCGTGCCGCCGGCTCCGAGCGTGCGGAGCGCGGGGACCGCGCCGACGACCGCGGCGGCGGCGACGCAGACCACGAGGAGCAGGACGAGTGCGATCCGGGTGTGCGGTCGGAGGTGCCCCACTCCGGTCGCACCCTCCAGGCGGTCGCGGACCGCGGAGAGCGGTCGTGTCCGGTGGGGGAGTCCGTCCGGCGTCGCCCCCACCGACGCGAACGCCCCCGCGCCGTCGCCGAGGTGACGCTCGAGCACCGTGCTCGCCCGTGCGCGGTCGACGGCGTAGCGGACGGTCTGGAGGAGTTCGTCGGCGTCGACGACCCGGTCGTCGGAGGGGTGTGTCTCCCCGGCTCGCTCGACGCGCTGTGAGGTGACGATGCGCGTGGGGACAGGTGTGGCGTCGCCTGCGTCGGCGTCCGCGTCACTCCCGTCGACGACTCCGCCGTTGTCCGTCGGAGCGGTGACCGCCTCGGGATCGCCGTGTGTCACGACGAGCCGGCGTCGTCCGCGGCCCTCGCCGTCGGTCGTGAGCGTCGTCCCGTCGCGCTCGACCGTTCGGCCGCGCGCCCGCCAGAGGTCGGCGACGAACGCCGCGAACGCCTCCGGGGAGAGCCGGGCGAGGGCCGCTGCGAACCGCCGCCGGTCGGCGCCGGCGGCCGGGTCGTCGTCACGGTCGCCGGACGCTCGGGACATCGATCCTCAGAACCGGTCGCGGAGGTCGGCGACGACGGCCTCGGTGCCGGCGTCGCCGCCGAGGTCGGGCGTCCGCGGTGCCGTCCCGTCCGCGAGTTGGGCGGCCACCGCGTCCCAGAGGTCGGTCGCGGCCGTCGCCTCCCCGAGGTGGTCGTACAGCATCGAGACCGACAGCACCGTCGCCAGCGGGTTGGCGACCCCCTGGCCCGTGATGTCCGGTGCGCTCCCGTGGACGGGCTCGAACATCGACGGCGAGTGCCCCTCGACGTTGATGTTCGCGGAGGGAGCCAGTCCCATGCTCCCGCTGACGATGGCGCCGATGTCGGTGAGGATGTCGCCGAAGAGGTTCGAGGCGACGATCACGTCGAACTCGTCGGGACGCCGAACCAGATCCATCGAGGCGGCGTCGACGAGCAGCCGTTCGACCTCGACGTCGGGGTACTCCTCTGCGACCTCCTCGACGATCTGGTCCCAGAACACCATCCCGTACGCCTGCGCGTTCGACTTGGTGACGTTCGTCAGGTAGCCCTCGCGCTCTGTCGCCGCCTCGAACGCGGCGCGGACGATCGCCTCGGTTCCCTGCCGGGTGTAGACGGCGGTCTGGATCGCCACCTCGTGATCGTAGCCGCGGTGTTCGTGCCCGCCGATGTCGGCGTACTCGCCCTCCGTGTTCTCGCGGAAGACGACGAAGTCGATGTCGCCGCCGCCGTAGCCGCGGAGGGGGCTCTCGACGCCCTCGAACAGCACCGAGGGCCGCTTGCACACCTGCTGGTCGAACGACTTCCTGATCGGGAGCATCATCCCCCTGAGCGTCACGTGGTCGGGGATCTCCGGGTGGCCGACGGCGCCGAGGAGGATCGCGTCGAACGGTTCGAGCGTCTCGATCGCGTCGTCGGGCATCATCGCCCCCTCGGTGAGGTAGCGTTCGCTCCCCCAGTCGTATCTCGTGGTCTCGACCGAGAAGCCGTGTCTGTCGGCCGCGTCTTCGAGGAGCGGAAGCGTCGCGTCCACGACCTCCACGCCGATACCGTCGCCTGGAAGGAGTGCGATCTCGTAAGGCACACCACACCATCACGAAGCGTGGTAAAAAGCGTTCCCCCCCCACCGGCTGGCACGTGGCCGTCGACGGCCCGTCGGGCGATCGTGGGCGATCAGACCTGCTGTTCGATCGTCTGCGGCGCCTCCTCGGCGCGGTTGTGGCCGTGGACGACCGCCTCCTCCGTGTCACGGTCGAACAGGTGGAGATCGGCCTCGTCGAACGTGATCCGGACGGTATCGCCGATCTCGGGCTCGATCTCGACGGGCGTGCGAACCCGGCACTCCTGGCCGGCCAGATCCAAGTAGAGGAAGTTGTCCGAACCGATGACCTCGACGACGTCGACCGTCGCCTCGAACGACTTCTCGGCCGGTGCGTCCTCGTCCACCCGGAGGTTCTCCGGGCGAATCGCGAGGATGTACTCGCCCGTCCCCGCGTCGATGGTGTCGACGAGTTCCGTCGACACCGCGTACTCGAAGCCGTCGCCGACGAGCGTCCCGGTCCCGTCACCCGCGACGTCGAGCGAGACGTCGAAGAAGTTCATCGACGGCGAGCCGATGAAGTCCGCCACGAACGCGTTCGCTGGGCGGTAGTAGACGTCCTTCGGCGTCCCGACCTGCTGGAGCCGCCCGTTGTCGAGGATGACGATCCGGTCGGCCATCGTCATCGCCTCCTCCTGGTCGTGCGTGACGTAGATGGTCGTGATCCCGAGCTCGGTGTGGATGCGCGCCAGCTCCGTCCGCATGTGCTTGCGGAGCTGTGCGTCGAGGTTCGACAGCGGCTCGTCGAAGAGGAACACGGAGGGCTCGCGGACGATGGCACGACCGGTCGCGACGCGCTGTTGCTGGCCGCCCGAGAGGCTGCCGGGCTTCTTGTCGAGCAGGTCCTCGATCCCCATCATCTCGGCGGCCTCGACGACGCGCCGGTCGATCTCTTCCTCCTGGAGGTCGGTGCTCAGGTTCAGCCCGTACGCCATGTTCTGCCGGACGGTCTTGTGCGGGTAGAGCGCGTACGACTGGAACACCATCGCGATGTCCCGGTCGCGCGGCGAGAGCTCGTTCACCCGTGTCCCGTCGAGTTTGATCTCCCCGTCGGTGATCGTCTCCAGCCCGGCCAGCATCCGGAGCGTCGTCGACTTCCCACAGCCGGAGGGGCCGACGAACACCACGAACTCACCGTCCGGGATGTCTAACGACAGCTCCTCGACCGCGACGATCGGTCCCGAGCTGTCCTCGAACACCTTTGTCACGTCGTTGAATTCTACACGTGCCATGCTAATATCGCTCAACCGCTGGTTTGCTTCTCTATTATTTAATAGTGTCTCATTGGCCAGGCGTTCGCGTCACCCTCCGGCCGACCGATCGGAGTGGTACTGGGTCGTCAGGACAGGCACACGCGAAGACGGCGGCAACGACCGCCGGAGCCGGAGTCTGTGTCTCGACGGACCGAACCAGAGCGAACTGAACCAGACCGAGCAGAGAGCGGCCGTCGTCCGGCGAGGTCCAGCGAGAGAATCCGAGAGCGAGCCGAAACGGGGAGTTGCGCTTACACCCCGCCGAGCCCCTCGCCGACGTAGCGCTGGGAGAGGCCGTAGAAGACGACCGGCGGCGCGACGAGGAGGACGACGGCGGCCATCAGGATGTTCCACTCGCGGAGCACGTCGCTCCCGAGGATGAAGTGGATCGCCACGGTCGCGGTGCGGACGTCCTCGTCGCTGGTGAGGACGAACACCCAGAGGAAGTTGTTCCACGCGGTGAGGAACGCGAACAGCGCGGCCGCGCCGACGGCGGGGGCCGACAGCGGGAGCACGATGCGGAGGAACGCCCCGATCTCCGTGTGGCCGTCGATGAGCGCGGCCTCCTCGATGTTCTCGGGGATGCCCTGCCGGAAGAAGCCCTGGAGCAGCCAGATCGTCTGCGGCAGGACGAAGATCGACAGCGCGATGATGATCCCGGTGAGCGTGTTGATCAGCCCCAGGACGAAGAACACCTCGTACACCGGGATCGTGATGACGATCCACGGGAACATGATCGTGAAGACGGCGGTGTAGAACAGCAGCTTCCGTCCGGGGAAGTCCAGTCGGGCGAACGCGTACGCGCCGGGGATCGAGAAGAGCAGCGAGATGACCGTCGCGGAGATCGAGACGACGATGCTGTTGCGGAAGAACGTCACGAAGTCGAACTGTTCCCAGATCCGGCCGTACGCCTGGAGCGTGATGTTCTCCAGTGCCGGGATGATGCCGACGCTCGGGTCGATCGCCGCGAAGTTCGTCAGGAACGACGTCCGGGCGACCCAGTAGTACGGCACCAGCGCGAACAGCGCGAAGACGGCGAGCGCGGCGTACAGCAGGACTCGGGAACGGCGGGTTTCGTTGATCATCAGACGTACAGCTCCTCCTCGTCCTGGATCACGGTGACGTAGAAGATGGCGGTCGTCATCGAGATGAGGATCATCGCCATGCCCAGCGTGTACGCCCGCGCGAAGTTGAGGTTGACGTACGCCGTCTCGTACGTGAGGATGCTCATCAGCATCGTCCGCGTGCCGGGGCCACCCCCCGTGAGCTCGAACGGCTGGGCGAACTCGGCGACGTTCCACGCCGTCCGGAGCGCGAGGATGATGATGGTCGGCGTGACGAGGTGCGGGAGCGTGACGTCACGGAACCGTCGGAGCCGTCCCGCCCCGGCCAGCGCGGCGGCCTCGTACTGTTCGCGGGGGATGCCGACGATGGCGGCGGCGTAGATGATGCCCGCGTAGCCGTAGTCGTGCCACGACTGGGCGACGATGAGCGACACGTAGGGCCAGACCCCGTCGGCGAGGAACGCGGGCGCGTCCATCCCGAGGAAGTCCGAGACGATCACCGGCATGAGCCCGAAGTCGCTGTTGAGGAACCACATCCAGATGACACCGCCCGCGAGCGGTGCCGAGAAGTACGGCGACATGATGATCGCGCTCGTCCAGTCGCGCCAGCCGGCCCGGAGTTCGCTCAACAGGAGCGCCGCGAAGAGCCCGATGACGAGCTGGAGGAACGTCGTGCCGAAGACGAACAGCAGAGTCCAGCCGAAGGCGAAGTGAAAGAGGTCGTTCGTCAGGAGCCACACGTAGTTGTCGAGACCGACGAACGAGCCGCCGGCACCGAGCCGTGTGTTCGTGAACGTGAGCCAGATGCCCCTGACGATGGGGAAGTAGAACAGCAGCGTGAACATCACGAACGTGGGGAGGATGAACAGGTAGCCGATCCAGTGCTCGCGGAGGCGGTCGACGATAGTCGTCTCCTCCATCCCGTACTTCTGTCTGATGTGTTGTGCGGTTTGCTGTGACACGGTTGCTTCGGTGTCTACGGGGGTAATTAAAAAACGTTTGGGAACCCGTTCGGATTCGGGGAGAACGCCGAGCGCCGAGCGACGCTGGGGCCGTCCGTCCGAGCCCGAAGAAAGCCGGGTGTGGGGCCGTCCGGTTACCGTCCGAGCCGCTCTTCGATGCGCTGGCGGACGAGACCGGGCGTCTCCTCCATCGTGTGCTGACCGGCGATGGCCTGGCTGATCGTCTCGTTGATGTCGGTCCACCGGATCGGGTCCGTCTCCCTGACGTCCCACGCCGCGCCGGTGGTCGAGTACTGCGTGCCGTACGTGTCGGCGTTCCGGTACGCCTGCTCGGTGCTCTGCGCCAGGTCGTACTCGTCGAGGATCGCCTGCAGCTTGGGCTGGAGACCCGGCAGCGACTCGTAATGCTCGCCCCACGCCGGCAGGACGAACTCGTTGTCGCTCAGCAGGAACATGTTGAGCGCCCACGCCGCGTTCTGCTGGGCGTCGCTGGCCTCGAAGACGGTCTGCTGCTGTTCGAGCGACCACATGTGGCCGCCGTGCTCGCCCTCGACGCCCTCGAGGTCGCTGATGCCGAAGTTGCTCCCGAACTCGGGGTCGACCTTCGGGTGCGGCAGGAGCATGAAGTCGCCCTCGCCGTCCTGCCAGCCGAACTGGACGTCCTCCTTGACGGCGCGCCAGCGGTTGGCGGTCGGGGTGGCGTAGTTGAACGACGCCACGCGGTCGGTCAGCATGAGCGACGGGATCTCCTCGTCACCGCGCGAGGCGGACTCGGAGCTGCTGAACTCCGTAGCCATCTTGACGCACGTCTTGATCATCCCGTCGGTCTTGCCGCGGTCCTCGTGGTCCTCGTTGGCCACGACGATGGTGTTGTCGCCGCCCTCGCCGCGCATCCACGGGTCCGTGCCGTCGGTGTACGCCGTCCGCGCGTATCCCCAGTACGACTCGAGGTCGCCGGGGACGCCGGTCTCCTCGTAGGCGATGGTGTCCATCTGCTCGTCGATCGCCCGGACCGCTTCGAGGAAGCCACTCCACGTCGCCAGGTCCTCGAACGGGTCGCTGACGCCGACCTGGCTGAAGATGCTCGGCCGGATGCCGAGGTTGCTGTTCGTCATCCGCATCGCACCGCCGGACCACCACTCGCCGCGGTACTGCGCGGATTCGACGTTCGCGGCGGTGAAGTCGTCCGGCAGGTTCGACGTGCTCTCGATGAACGGCGCGTGGTCGGGGACCTGTCCGTCGAGGTAGAACTGGAGGCCGCCACCGCCGGATTCGGCGAACGTCGGCGGGTTCCCCGACGACACCGTCGAGGCGAGCTTCGACCGGATGTCGCCGTAGGAGGCAGTCTGCAGCTCGACCGTCACGTTGCCCTGCTTCTCCTCGAAGACGCCCATCATCTCCTGGAAGTGGTTGCTGATCGAGGAGTTCTCGGCCGCCTGCGCGTTCAGGTAGTCGACCGTGACGCTCTCGGAGCCACCGGAGTCGGAGCTGTCCGAGTCCATGTCGCCCGAGTCGCCGTCGCCGGAGCCACCGTCGCCGGAGCCCGAGCCGCCATCACCGCCGTCGCCGCCGTCGCCGCCGTCGCCGCTGTCGCCGCCCGTACAGCCGGCGAGCGCACCGAGCGCACCCACGCTCGCCGCGGCTGCCGTCGACTGCATGAACCGGCGCCGGGAGGGCGTCTCGGCTGTCTCGTCTTCTCCGTCGGCTCTGCTGCTCTGCCTGTCCATGTCACGACGTGACATTATGATACAACCTGAGGGCAGGATCATAATAAATGTTCCTCACTGTCCGCGTCGGAACCGTCTGACGGGCGTCACCCGCCCGTTCGGGCCAGTGGGTGGAGCCGTTCGAGGCCACCCGAGAGCCAAGGCGGGTTCGAGCCTCGGCGGGCGTGAAGCCGAGACCCCCCGGCGAGGGCGGACCGGCGACCCTCGGTCCCGCACACTTATATCGGGCGCTCCCCGAGCCACGGGCGATGAACGACGCACGCGAGGAGTTGCTGGCCGACGTCCGTCGCGTCTGCGACCTCGTGGGGACGATGGTCGGACCGTTCGGGACGAACAAGCTCGTCGTCGAACCCGGCGGTCGCGTGACGACCACGTCGTCGACCAGCCTCTTTCTCGACCGACTGGCGCTGGACGACCCGGCGACGCTGCTCTTGCGGCAGGCGGCGAACGACTTCCGCGACACCCACGGCGACGGGGCGACGACGCTCGTCCTCCTGACGGGGGCGCTGCTCGACGCCAGCGAGGAGCTCGTCGAACGAGGTCTCCACCCGACGGCCGTCGCTCGTGGCTACCGGACGGCGCTCGACGTCGCACGGGAGCGTCTCGATGCACGCGCGCGACCCCTCTCGCTCGTCGGCGGGGAGGCGGTCGCCCGGACGGCCCTGACGGGGACGCGCAACCCCGCGGCCAGAGCCCGGATCAGCGCCGACGTGACCGAGGCGGTGGCCGCAGTGTCGGCGGCGGCCGGGCCGGGTGTCGGCCCGGAGAACGTCTCGGTCCTCGGACGTATCGGCGGATCGGGGGAGACGGAACTCGTCCACGGGGTCGTGATCGAGACACCGCCGGTCTCCGAGGCGATGCCCCGCCGCCTCCCCGACGCGGGCGTCGCCCTCCTCTCGTCGACGGTCGACGTCCCGAAGCTCGGCGGGCTGACCGACGAGGGATCCACGACGCGCTCGCTCGACGTGGACAGCTTCGAGGATCGAGCCGCCATCGGCGAGTACGAACGCGAGGAGTTCCGTCGACGGCTCTCGGCGGCGGTCGACGCCGGCTGTCGGTTCGTCGCCACCGAGGGCGGCGTCAACGACCGCGTCGAGGCGCTGCTCGCCGATGCGGGGATCACGGCGATCCAGCGCGTCGACGACGACGTGATGCGACGGCTGGTCCGGGCCACGGGCGGGCAGGTCGTCCCGTCGCTCGCCGACGTCACGAGCGAGACGCTCGGGCGGGGAGACGTTCGCGTCGAACGGCTCGCCGGCCGCGAGTTCGTCTACGTCGAGGCCGACCGATCGCCGACGTACACGTTCGTCTGCCGGGCACCGGATCCGCGCTCGGTCTCCGCGTTCGAGGGGAGCGTCGAGAGCGCAGTCGCCGCCGTCTTCCGCGCGACCGCCGACGACCGCGTCCTCCCCGGCGGTGGCGCGACCGAGATCGATCTCGAACGCGCGGTGAGAGACGCCGCCACTCGGACCGGCGGGGCCGAACAGCTGGCCATCGAGGCGTTCGGGCGGGCGCTCGCCGACCTCCCGCGCCGGCTCGCGGTCAGTGCCGGTCTCGACGGCTGGTCCGGGGTGATCCAGCTCCGCGTTGCACACCACGAGGGGCGCTCGTCGATGGGTGTCGACGCCCTCCACGGGGAGATCCGGGACGTCCTCGACGACGACCCGATCGTCGAACCGCTCGGGCTGAAGCGCGACGTGCTCGACGCCGCGACCGACCTCGCGGTGCAACTGCTGCGGATCGACGAGCGACTCCCCGCGAACGACCTCACCGACGACGACCGCGTCGCTGGCGGTCCGGCGGTGGGGGGCTGAGCGAGACGACCCGACAGCGAGGACGCGGAGACGAATCCCAGGGTCGACCCTTCGTCGCGGCGCGAACGAGACGGACGGGGCGGACGGTGCCAGCGAAGGGCGACTCACTCGTGTTCGGTCTGGGGGTCGAGCCGTCCGAGGTCGACACCCGGCGTGGCCACGCCGTCGATCGCGAGGAGCTGTTCCGTCGTCGCGACCGCACTGTCGATCGCCTGTGAGAACACGCGACGTGGCTCGACGACGCCGTGTTCCCACGCGTCCACCGGCTCGCCGGTCGCGACGTCGAGCCCGATCGGGGCGGGCCCTTCGCCGGCCGTCGCGTGGGCGTGACGGAGCGTCGCCTGCGTATCGATCGGGTCGAAGCCGGCGTTCCGCGCGAGCGTGACGGCGAGCGACTCACAGACGTCGGCGAACGCCTCGATCGCCAGCTGTTCCTTCCCGGCGACCGTTCGCGCGTACGCGCGAAGATCACGAGCGACGGCGACGGGAGCCGCCCCCGCCCCCGGGAGGAGCTGTCCGTCCATCGCGGCGATCGCGGTGGTCTCGACCGCGTCCTCGACGAGCGCCGTGTGCGTCGAGCGGCTCTGTTCGGTCGGCGCACCGACGACGAGGGTGAACACCGCCCCGTCACACTCGTCGAAGAACGTCCACTTGTCGTCGGCCACGCGGTGTTCGTACGCCCGACCCGCCCGGCCCAGCTTCGAGCGGTCGAGGTCGGCGACGTGGCCGACGACGCTGGCGCCGGTCGCCCGCGCGACCCGGTGGACGTCCGACTTGGGGTACTGCGCCCGGTCGACGACGGCGACGCCGTACGACTCGATGGCCCGCGACACCTGGTCGTCGAGTTCCTCCCTGACGACGAGGACGTCGACGCCGAGCGCCGCGACCTCCGCCGCGACCGAGTCGATCGCCGCCTCCCGGGCGTCGGCGTACGCCGCGAGCCCGGCGGCTCCCTCGACCGTGACGCCCGCGCTGCCGTCACCGCCGAAACTCGTCGCCGTCTCCTCGACGTCGATCGCGTGCTCGACGCAGGCGACGCGGACGTCGGTCCGGACGCCGTCGATCGACGGCGACCAGTCGAACGAGAGGCGGCTCCGCTCGCTGGTCTCGTGGGCACCGGGGCGCCGACGGACGACGTGGCCGCGGTACAGTTCGCAGCCCTCGCCCACCCGGGCCCGGACGGTCACGTCGTCGGTGTCGAGCCAGCCGTCGTCACTGGCCGCCGCGAGTCCCGAGACGGCGGCCGCCACCGCGTCGACGTAGTCGCGCCGACGGCGCTCGTCGAGATCCGTCGTCATCGTCGTCGCGGCGACCTGCGAGAGCAGCGCCCGGTCGGTCGGCTCAACGGGACGGGCGAGGTCGTCGAGGACGCTCCCCGCCCGGTTGGCCGCCATCGCGTAGCCGACGCTGATCGTCCCGACGTGGACGCCCTCGTCGGTCAGGTCGACTCCCGCCTCGATGAGTCGCGCGCCGAGGAGCGCGGCGGCGGTCGTCCCGTCGTACAGACCCCGCCGGACGGAGTCGAGACCGTCGACGAACAGCGCCGCGACGGGGTGGACGAAGCCGTTGCCTCGTTCGATGGCGCCGAGGATGGTGCCGGCGTCTTTCGTCACGACGGTCTCGGGCCGTCCCTTCCCGTCGTCGGTCAGAATCACCGAGTCGGACCCGCGTGGGCCGTACGTCGACGCCACGAGCGACTCGACCGCCCGGGTCGCGTCGACGACGTACTGCCGGGCCGCCTCGTCGCGGGCCAGCCAATCCGTCGTCCGTGGCTCGTCGTGTTCCATGGTGTGCCGCAACGGAGCACGTCATATAAATCCATCTGACCCGTCGTGGCCGCGAGGACGCACGCCCGGTGGGAGACGCCGGGCGTGTTCGCGGCGACGAACCTCGAAGGCCGAACGGTGAACCGGAGGGGATGGTGTGTCCTCGCCCGAGAGAACTCCTCGAAGGGACGGACGATCGCCGTCGTCCTCACCCGTGCTCGTACCGGCGCTGGCGGTCGTCGGGTCGGTGAGGCCGTCGTCACCGCCAGGTGTGTGCGACGATACCGAACGAATGCGTCTCGTCGATCGATACAGTGAAGTACGCAAGCGGTGTCCGGATTCCGGAAGATCGGCGAGAGTCGACCGAAGAGCCACGGATTCGTCTGATTCGAACGGCGTCGTCGGAGAATCCCGGACCAGGGCGATTCCGTCGGTTCACGCGGACGGGAGCAGCCGTTCACCATGGATGAAACGATGGCGCCCGGACGGGACGGAGGTCGACGAGACCGCCGCACCGCGGCGAAGACGGCGAACGAGTGGAGGGAGAGACCGCTCGGCTGCCGGCGGGAACCCACCGGCCGAATCGGCGGTCCTCGGCGTCCCGGCGTGCATCACGGTGCCGAGGGCTCGACCCTCATCTGGAACGCGGAGAAATTACAGCGATACTGATGTAACGAGTAGTCGAACCCGGAGCGGAACCGTGGTCGACGACGCCCGGTGTGTTCGATCGGATAGCGTGCGACGATGTCGGATCGTGTGGGGTGACCACCGGACAGCGCGGCGGTCGGAGCCCGACGGATCCGTTCCAGCGGACGGCGGCATCGCGGCTCACGCCTCGACGCGATGGTTTATTCTCCCTCCGGGCGAGGTCCGACGCATGGGACAGGTCACGACACGGACCACCACCCGACGCGTGGTCGTCGCCGTCGCCGAGCACAGCCGTCGAGTCGGTGGCGATGAGTAGCGTCACGATCGAGCGGGTGGAGACGGTGCCGCTGGAGGCCTCGCTCGACGAGCCGTTCGGCTACGCGCAGGAGTGGGTGACGACGCGGACGGCGCTCCTCGTCCGGATCGAAGCCAGCGACGGGACCGTCGGGTGGGGCGAGTGCTGGGGCCCCATCGCGGGCACCCGGGAGACCGTCGAGCGACTGTTCGCGCCGCACCTCGAAGGGCAGTCGCCGGACGCAGTCGAGCGGCTCTCCGAGGACCTGCACGACCGGGGACGAGCCGCCTACCAGTCGATCGTCCCGCTCCCGGCGCTCTCCGGAGTGGACCTGGCGCTGTGGGACCTCGCGGGCAAGCTCGCCGGTGTTCCAGTCTCGCGGCTCCTCGGCGGGGCGCGGCGGGACGCGGTCCGGGCGTACGCGACGGGCCACTACTTCAGACACGACGCCGACCTCGACGAACAGTACGCCGACATCGCCGCGGAGGCCGAAGCGAACGCCGGCGCGCTCGGGGCGGTCAAAGCGAAGATCGGCCTGCAACTCCTCGGCTACGGGCCCGAGGAGGACGTGGAACTCGTCCGGCGCATCCGCCAGGCGGTCGGCGACGACGTGACGCTCATGGTCGACGCCAACTACGCGTATGACGCGGGGACGGCCCGGACCGTCGGCCGCGGACTCGAAGAGCTCGACGTCTACTGGTTCGAGGAACCGGTACCCCCCGAAGACGTCGCCGGCTACGCGGCGCTGCGCGACGCGCTCGACGTCCGGATCGCCGGCGGCGAGTGCCACACCCCGTGGGAGTTCCGCCACCTGTTCGAGCGCGGGGGCCTCGACGTCGCCCAGCCCGACGTCTGCAACGTCGGCGGGCTGACGGCGGCACGTCGCGTCGCGGCCATGGCCCGCGAGTTCGGCGTTCCCGTGGTGCCACACGTCTGGGGGACGCCCGTCGCGATCGCGGCGAGCCTCCACCTCGTGGCCACGCTCCCCGGGCGGCCGTGGCTCGAGTTCGATCGATCGGCCAACCCCCTCCGGGAGGAACTCGCCGGGACGCCCGTCACGCCCGACGCCGACGGGCGGCTCGCCGTCCCGGACGGCCCCGGACTGGGCGTCGAGATCGATCCGGCGGCGCTCGACCGGTACCGGATCGACTAGGGATCGAGACTCACCGTGCCGTGGCCGAGGCGCGCCCCCGCGCGACCTCGCACGCGACGCGGATCGCGTCGACCATGCTCGTCTCGCTCGCGACCCCCTCGCCCGCGATGTCGAAGGCGGTGCCGTGGTCGACGCTCGTCCGGACGATCGGGAGGCCGATGGTCATGTTGACGCCGCTGACGCCGCCGGTCGCGTCGAAGCCGAGGAGCTTGAGCGGGATATGGCCCTGGTCGTGGTACATCGAGACGACGCAGTCGAAGTCGCCGCGTGCGGCACTGACGTACACCGTGTCCGGCGACTGGGGACCGACGGCGTCGATCCCCCGCTCGCGGGCGCGCTCGACCGCCGGCGCGATCTCCGCGTCGTCTTCGTCGCCGAGCAGCCCGCCGTCCCCAGCGTGGGGGTTCAGCCCCGCGACGGCGATTCGCGGCTCGTCGACGCCGAGTTCACCGAGCGCCTCGTGCGTGACCGCGATCGTGTCGAGCACGCGCTCGGTCGTCACGAGGTCGCACGCCTCGCGGAGGGGGACGTGCGTGCTCACGTGCGTCACGCGCAGGTCGTCCTCGATGAGCATCATCGAGTAGTTCTCGACGCCCGTGCGCTCGGCGAGCAGCCCCGTGTGCCCGGCGTGTTCCGCGCCGGCCATCCGCGTCGCCTGCTTGTTGATCGGCGCGGTCGTGATGGCGTCGACGGCGCCCGCGATCGCGAGGTCGATCGCACGCTCGATGTAGTCGAGGCTGGCCGCGCCGTAGTCGGCGCGGAGCTCGCCGTAGGCGACCTCGTCGACGTTGTCGCAGTCGAGCACCGCGAGGGTCGCCGGGTCGTCGTCGACGGTCGCGAGTTCGGCCTCGTCGACGACGACTACTTCGACGGAGACGTCACAGACATCGACCGCACGCCGCACCACGTCGGCGTCGCCCACGACGACGACGCGGGCGAAGTCGCTCGCCTCGGGGTACCCCTTCACCGCGACTTCCGCGCCGATCCCCGCCGGGTCGCCCATCGTGACGGCGACGAGCGGCTTAGCTGAACTCATCACGTCCCCCGAGACGGGCGGCGCACTTACGTATTGCCCCGGGGCCGCCGAACGCCCCGGCCTTCGTGACGACCGGGGTGCCGTCGGCGACCCCGCCGGCGACGCGACCCAGCGGGATCCCCTCCTCGACCGCCTCGCCCGAGAGGTCGACGCCGACCGCGCCGAGCGTGGCGAACACGTCCGCGGCGACGGCCCCGCCGGTGACGAACAGCGATTCGGGCGGATCGTCGGCCCAGAGCCGCTCGACGGTCCCCCCGAGCGCCTCGGCGACGCGGGCACGGACCGTCGCGCCGTCGAGCCCGCGGTCGCGCCCTGCCGCCAGCGCCCGGTCGGGCGCGTCGGCGTCGGGGGCGGACGCGAGCACGGCGAGCCCCTCGTGGTCGAGCCGCGTGGCACACGCCGCGGCGGCGGCCGTGCTCGCCTCGGCGGGGGCGTCGACGGCGGCCGCCAGGTCGAGCGGGACGAGCGCCGGCTCGGGGAGATCCGCGAGCTGTTCGCGCGTCACCGGACTCGTGCTCCCGACGACACAGAGCACGCTCCGGTCGCGGTGCGGCACGGGCCGGGGACCGCCCCCACGCGAGGGTGGCGTCTCGACGTAGCGGGCGAGGCCGGCGCTCCCGACGTACACCACCGCGGCGTCGACGCGCGCGGCGGCCGCCGCGAGCGTCTCGAGGTGCCGTTCGTGGCTGGCGTCCGCGGCGACGACCACGGGCCCGTCGGCCGCCCAGTCGGCGAGCGCCGCCTCGACCGTCTCGGGACCGGCGGCGACTCGGTCGATCGGGAGGCGGACGACCGGGTGCGCCGACGCCGCAAAGCGCGTCGGCAGGTGGGGCGTCTCGACGGGTGCGTCCGGGTCCGAGCCGGCGTCCGTGTCGGTCACGAGCACGCCGTCGACGAGGTGGTACCCCTCGACCGTCGTCCGCCCGTTCCGGGGCGAGGCGGGGGCGACCAGCGCGAGGTCGGCACCGGTGGCGGCGAGCGCCGCGTCCACCTCGGGGACGAGGTTCCCCCGGAGCGTCGAGTCGACCTTCTTGTAGACGAAGTCGTGATCGTGTGCCGAGATCGCGCGGTCGACGGCGGCGGCGGCCGTCTCGGGCGACGCGTACCGCGAGTCGGTGTCGACGACGAGGACGTCGCTCCCCGTCGCCGCGTCGTCGGCGGCCGACTCGACCGTGACGACGAGCGTCCGGAGCCCGCGCGCGGCGAACTCGTGACCGGTGTCCGACGCGCCCGTGAGGTCGTCGGCGACGACGAGTCCCGGTGAGGTCATGCGGGCCGTTCGACGACGGGGCGCAAAAAGCCTCGCACCGGCGGAGACGGCACAGCGGACGCTCGGGATCGTGGACCCGGACGGACGACCCCCCGCGAGGCCGTGCCGTCGACGGGTGGTCCGCGGTCGACGCGCTGCTCGGTGCGCGTGTCCAGCGGGAACGACCGGTGGTCGACGACCGTTCCGCTGCGTTGAGAAAAGTTAACAAGTGTGTACTGTTCACACACCTGTATGGGACGCACCTTTCGTGGGTACCGTCGGCCAGACGGCCGTGTCGGCGTCCGGAACCACGTCGCGGTGATTCCGACGTCCGTCGCCGGGTCCGCCGTCGCGTCGCGGATCGCGGCGGACGCGGGCCCGCGGGCACGGGCGACACCGCACCAGATGGGGACGACACAGCCCGACGCGGCGCGCCGCCAGACCGAGCGCGTACTCGTCGGCGTCGGGCGGAACCCGAACGTAGGAGCGGCGCTAGTCGTCGAACTCGGCACCGAGGACATCGACGCCGACGCGGTCGCCGACCGTATCGCCGCCGTCGAGACCCCCGTCGAGACGCTCTGCATCCGCGAGGCGGGCGGGACGACGCGCGCGCTCGCCGAGGGTGCCACGCGCCTCTCGCGGCTCGTCACCGAGGCCGAACGGGCCCGCCGGGAGGAGGCCGAGGTCTCCGAACTGGTGTTCGGCGTCGAGTGCGGCGGGAGCGACGCGACCAGCGGCATCGCGGCGAACCCCGCCGTCGGCAACGCCTGCGACCGCCTCGTCGCCGCTGGCGGAACCGCCTGCTTCAGCGAGACCCCCGAGTTCATCGGGGCCGAACACCTCCTCGCCGACCGCTGCGTCGACGACGCGGTGCGCGAACGCCTCTTAGAGCGCGTCGAACATCGCGAGAACATGGCCAAACTCATGGGCGTCGACCTCCGGGGCGCACAGCCGACGCCCGGCAACCAGGAGGGCGGGCTGACGACGATCGAGGAGAAGAGCCTGGGGGCGATCTCGAAGGGCGGAACAACCCCCGTCCGGGGGATCGTCGACTACGGCGAACAGTTGCCAGTCGGTGGCGGGCTCGTCCTGATGGACACGCCCGGCTACGACGTCGAGAGCGTCGTCGGCAAGGTGGCGGGCGGCGCGCAAGTGATCGCGTTCACCACGGGGAGAGGCAGTACCACCGGCAACCCCATCGCCCCCGTCATCAAGGTCACCGGCAACCCCAAGACCTGGCGGAAGATGTCGAACAACATGGACGTCGACGCCTCGACGGTGTTCGACGGCGAGTCGCTCGACACCGTGGGTGAACGCGTCTACGAGAAACTGATCGCAGTGGCCGGCGGCGAGCTCACCGAGGCCGAACACCGCCGCCTCGAGGAGTTCGCCATCAACGAGATCCAGCCCGAAGAGCTACAGGTGGAGGCCGGCGGATGACGGGCGGCAGGTCGCTCCCGCCTCGATCGACTGGGACAGCGCCGGGTGGGGCGGGTGGACGTCTGTACGCCGGCGGCCACGGACGGCGACGGGGACGGGGACGAGCCGACCGAGTGACGAGACGAGCCGAGCGAACGACGAGACGAGCCGAGCGAACGACGAGACGAACCGACCGAGCGACGAGACGAACCGACCGAGCGACGAGACGAACCGACCGAGCGACGAGACGAACCGACCGAGCGACGAGACGAGCCGAGCGAACGACGAGACCGGCCGAGCGGACGCGAGGTGACGGGCGGTGAGTGCACCGACCGTGACCCAGCGGACGTTTCGGGGGATCGAACGCGACGACGGCTCGGTCGGCGTCCGCGACCACGTGCTCGTGTTGCCCTCGGTGATCTGTTCGCACGCCGTCGCCGACCGCATCGCCGAGCGGGTCGAGGGTGCGGTGAGCGCGCCGCACGACCACGGCTGTGCGCAGCTCGGTGCAGACAACGAACAGACGCGGCGGACGCTGCTCTCGTTGGCGGAGAGCCCGAACGTGGCGGGGACGGTCGTCGTCGGTCTCGGCTGCGAGGCGGTCCAGAGTGCCGACGTGAAAGCCACGCTCGAGGCGCGAGGCGTCACGGTGCGCGAACTGTCGATCCAGGACGCCGGCGGCACCGACGAGTGCGTCGAGCGCGGCGTCGAGGCGGCCCGGGAACTCGTCGAGGCGGAGCGCGCGGACCGACGGCCCGCGGATCTGGGCGAGGTGACGCTCGGCGTCGTGTCGAGCGACCTCGACGCCTCGACCGTCGAACGGGGTGACCCGCTCGTCGGTGGGCTGGCGCGTGCGGTGGTCGCCGCCGGTGGCCGCGTCGTCGCCGCCGGGAGCGAGCGACTCGTCGCGCACGCGGAGACGGCCCGGGAGGCGTGTATCGAGGACGCACGCGAGGCGTTCGACGCGCTCGCCGACAGACACGCTGGGCACCCGGCCCGGGCGACGCGCGTGGCGCGCTTCGCCCGTGACCTCTCGTTCGCGGAGGCGACCGGCGCGTGGGGCGACCTGCCGATCAGGGACGTCCTCCGATACGGCGAGCGAGCCACGCACGCGGAGGGGCTGGTCGTGGTCGACGCCCCCTCGCGGTTCGCCGAGGCGACGACCGCACTCGCGGCCGCGGGTGCGAACCTCGTCGTGCACGTGACGGGCGACGGCGTCCTCGCCGGACACCCGCTCGTTCCCGTGATCAAGGTGACCGGCGACCCGGGGACGGCCGCCGCGCTGCCGGAGGACATCGACGTGAACGCGACGGCTGCGAGCGCGGACGACCTCCTGGAGACCGTCCTCGACGTCGCGGACGGTGCGGAGAGCTGCGCGGAGCGACACGGGCTGACCCAGTTCGCGATCACGCGGATCGGACCGTCGATGTGAGGGCCTGGGTGTGAGTGAGAGTGGAGCCGTCGGTGCGGGTCGGGCACGGATCGTCGACGGTGCCGACGAGCGTCGACGAGCGTCGACGGAGGTCGGGCGACCGTCCTCACTCGAACGCGCTCGGGAAGAACCCCCCGTCGACGGTGAGGATCGAGCCGGTGACGTACGAGGCGGCGTCGCTCGCGAGGTAGACGGCCGCTCCCGCGACGTCCTCCGGCCGGCCGATCCGCTTCGCCGGTGCCCGCGCAGTGATCCGTTCGTACCGCGGTGACCCCTCGACGTACGCGTCGGCGGTCTGTGCGGTCGCGATGAAGCCCGGACGGATGGCGTTGATCCGCACTTCTGGGCCCAGATCCTTCGCCGCCGCCCGCGTGTAGCTGTCGATGCCACCCTTCGCGGTCGCGTACGCGACGAGGTCCGGGATCCCCATCTGCGAGGAGAGCGAGGCGATGTTGATCACGCTCTCGACGCCCGTCTCGCGGACGAACGTCTGGACGGTCCGGTGGACGCCCGTCAGCTGGACGTCGAGAACCCCGTCCCACTCGTCGTCGGTCACGTCGACCACGGAAGAGCGGGCGATGGCGCTCGGCGAGTTGACGAGCGCGTCGACGTCGCCGAAGCGGTCGACGGCGGCGTCGGCCAGGCGTTCGAGCGACGCGCGGTCGGTCACGTCGCACGTCCGCTCGAGCGCCTCGGCACCGCGCTCGCGGACCTCTCCTGCGACGTGTTCGACCCGCTCGGCGGTTCGGCTCGTCGGAACGACGTTCGCACCCTCCTCGGCACAGGCGAGGGCGATCCCGCGACCGATCCCGCTCGTCCCACCCACGACGACGACGGTCTTGTCGGCGACCGTGACGGGGTCGTAGCTGAACGGTGCGTACGCGTCGAACTCCTCGGACATGGCCGTCGGTGTGTGACCCGGTGTGAAATACGTTCGCATCGACCGGCGTCCCGGACGGACCCGGAGGCGGCCGACGGAAGAGCGGAGAGCCGACGCCGAGAGAGGCAGTCGCCGCAGTGTGGATGGCCGCGTGGGGTCCGGCGACCGTAGGTGGTGTGGCCGCGTGGTCGATCGGCAGAAGGTGGTGGTGTGGCCACGAGGTGCCGCCTCGTGGAGCTCTGAGAGGATTCGGCCCGGCGGACCGCGGCCCGCGCTGGTTCTGCGAGAGTCGAAGGCGCGTCAGTCGGGTCGTTACGAGTACGTCAGGTTGATCTCCGTGACGTTCGCGACGCTCTGGACGCGTTCCGGGATCTCCGACTCGAACCGCTCGCCCTTCATCCGACTCGTCGGCCCGGCGACGCTGACGGCACCGATGGCGACGCCGTCGGTGTCGGTGATGGGCGCGGCGACACAGCGGAGGCCGGAGAGCCGTTCCCCGTTGTCCTGGGCGTAGCCGCGCTCTCTGATCCGTTCGAGCTCCGCGTCGAGCTCCTCCCGGGTGGTGATCGTGTCGGCCGTCCGCGCCGGGAGCCCCCAGCGGTCGACGATCTCGTCGACGCGCTCCTCGGGGAGGTACGCGAGGATGGCCTTCCCGAGCGAGGTGCAGTGGAGGCCGACCCGCATCCCGGCGTGGGTGTCGAGACTGACAGCCTGTGCACCCTTCGCGCGGTAGAGGTAGACGCCCTGGCCGTGTTCCTCGACGAGCAGGTTCGCCAGTTCGCCCGTCTCCTCGGCCAGCGCGTCGATCTCGGGTTTGGCGACCTCGTAGATCCGCATCCGGTCGCGCGTGTGCTCCCCGAAGTCGAGAAAGCGCAGGCCGAGACAGTACGTGTCGTTTTCCTGCACGACGTACTCGTGTTCGCGTAGCGTTCGCAGGTGGCTGTACACCGTACTCTTGGGCAGGCCCAGCTCCTTCGCCAGCTCCGTCACGCCGGCACTTCCCCGCTCTTTCAGCACCTCGAGTATTCGCAGCGACGTCCCCAGCGCCCCGATCGTGTTCCCCGTGTTTGTTGCCATGCCGCCATTACATTGTAGATAATGATACAAAACGTTTGTTCATCATCGGCGCACACGAACCGCAACCGAGTCATCGAACTGATGTATCGACCCCGACCGGATCGGTCGTCCGGTGACGGCGGATTCAGGGGTCCCAGAAGCCGAAGACGGGTTTGAGCGTCTCCCCCGCGAGGAACGCCTCGAAGGCCGCCGTGGGGTCGTCGACCGAGAAGGAGGTGTCGATGAGCACCCCGGGGTCGATGCTGTCGTTGGCCATGAGTTCGAGCGCCTGTCTGAAGTTGCGGTGGGCGGAGCCGTAGGAGGTGTTGAGGTCGACCTCGCCGCGGACGAGCGGCGTCATGAACAGCTCGCTGTCGTCGGCTGGGAGGCCGACGACGACGATCTGTCCGCCGCGGCGGATCTGCTCGGCGGCCATCTCGACCCCCGAGTGGTGTCCCGTCGTGTCGAACACCACGTCGAAGCCGACGCCGTCGGTGAACGCGTCGGTGACCTCGTCGAGGTCGTCGCGCTGGGCGTTGACGGTTTCGAGACCGAGCTCCGCACCGAGCGGCAGCCGGTAGTCGGCGTCGCGGTCGAGCCCCGAGAGGACGACGTTCGCCCCGAGCGAGTGGGCGATCACCGCCGACAGCATCCCGATGGGACCGGGCCCCTCGACGAGGACGCGGTCGCCCGGCTGGACGACCGACTGGTCGAGGACCGCCCTGGCGGCGATACTCGTCGGCTCCGTGACGGCCGCGTGTTCGAGCGGCACTTCCTCGGGGATCGTGACGAGATACCGTTCGTCCACGGTGACGTACTCCGTGTACGCGCCGTCGGTGTGCATCCCGGTGATCTCGAAGTTCTGGCAGACGTTCGACTGCCCGTTCAGGCACTGGAAACAGTGACCGCACTCGTGGATCGGCCGCTCGACGACGGTGTCGTCGACCGCGACGTTCGAGACGTGTTCGCCGACCTCGACGACCCGCCCGGCGTACTCGTGACCCATCACCCGCGGGATCGGGATCCACTCGTACCCCTGGTCGAACTTGTACGCGTGTGCGTCGCTGCCGCAGAGACCGGCGCTGTGGACGCGCACGAGCGCTTCGTCGGGACCGGGTGTCGGTCGGTCGCGTTCTCGTACCTCGATACCTCCGCGTTCGGGGGCGGTCTGATAGATGGCTTTCACGGTGGGGCTCCGTCGGGGTGTGACGTGGTGTCAGTCGGCTATTCAACCTTTCGCCACGGGGTGTGAGAGCCGTGACGTCGAGTCGCCCGTGCTTGTCGGGAGCCGAAACGTTTTGACGGTTCGGAGAGAGGCGTCGAACATGTATCGCGCCCGTTTCCGCGACCCTGCAGGCAGTGTCCGAACCGGCCAGTGGACCGACGGTAGCGTCGAGTTCGGTGGCGAGACGTACGACGTCGACGACGTCGATCTGCTCCCGCCCTGTGAGCCGAGCAAGATCGTCTGCGTGGGGCTGAACTACGCGAACCACGCCGCCGAGTCGGGGATGGAGATCCCCGACCGCCCGCTGCTCTTCTTGAAGCCGCCGAACGCGCTCGCCGCCCACGGGAGTACCGTGACGCTCCCGGCGGGGAAAGAGCGCGTCGACTACGAGGCCGAACTGGGCGTCGTCATCGGCGAGCAGTGCCGACACGTCTCCGAGGACGAGGCGATGGACGTCGTCGCGGGCTTCACCTGCGTGAACGACGTCTCGAACCGCGACGATCAGGAGATCGAACAGAACTGGATCCGCGGGAAGGCGTTCGACAACAGCGCCCCGCTCGGCCCCGTCGTCGCCACCCCCGACGAGGTCGCCGAGGACGCCCGGATCAGCCTCCGCGTCAACGGCGAGACCAAACAGGACTCCTCACGCGCGGACTTCATCTTCTCGGTGCCCGAGCTCGTCGCGGAGATCACGACGTACATGACGCTCGAGGCGGGCGACGTCATCTCGACGGGCACGCCCGAGGGCGTCGGCCCGCTCGCCGACGGCGACACGGTCGAGGTCGACGTCGAGGGGATCCCGACGCTCGAACACTCGGTCAGGTCCGACTGAGCCGGACGACGCGAGGCTGCCGGCATCGACTCTCCCGAGTCGGTCCGCATCGACTCCGCGACTCGCTCCGGCAATAGGAGGAAACGGAACCGACGGCGAGCGTCAGCCCGCCTGCGAACGCCGCGAAGATCGCGTCCCGGGCGCGGTCGTCCGTATCGACAGGACCACCCCGACCACGGGGAGTCCGGCGGGACGAACGGGGCGGCGGTCGCCGCGCGGTGGATCCGTCCGTCCGGGCTCACCGGCTCAGTAGTCCGTTCAGTAGTTGGTGTAGACGGTCTTCGTCTGGGTGAAGAACTCCAGCCCCGCGTCGCCCTGCTCGCGGTAGGTGTTGCTCGAGGAGTTCTTCACGCCGCCGAACGGGACGTGGAGTTCGACGCCGGTCGTCTTCTCGTTCACCTTCACGACGCCGGCCTCGACCTCGTCGACGAACCGGTTCGCCTCCGAGAGGTCGTCGGTGACGATGCTGGCCGAGAGGCCGTAGTCGACGCCGTTGGCGACCTCGACGGCCTCGGCGAAGTTCTCGACGCGGATCACCGCGACCGCCGGCCCGAACACTTCTTCCTGGGCGATCCGCATCGAGGGGTCGACGTCCGAGAAGACGGCGGGCGAGACGAAGTAGCCGTCCGCGCCGTCGACGTCCACGCGCTCGCCCCCGGTCGCCAGCGTCGCGCCCTCGTCGACCGCGATGTCGACGTAGTCGAGGGTGCCCTCGAGCTCGTCCGCGCTCGCCTGTGGCCCCATGTCGGGGTCCTCGAGACCGGGTCCGATCTCGATCGCCTCGGCGTGGGCGACGAGTTCGTCGACGAACTCGTCGTACACCTCGTCGTGGACGATCGCGCGGGACGTCGCCGTGCAGGCCTGGCCGGTGACGCCGAACGCGCCCGCCGCGACGATGTCGACCGCCTCGTCGACGTCGGCGTTCGACGTGACGACCGCCGGGTTCTTCCCACCCATCTCCGTCTGGACGCGCTTGCCGCCGTCCGTGGCGTCGTCGTAGACGTGGTGACCGACCGCGGAGCTCCCGGTGAAGGAGACGGCGTCCACGTCGTCGTGGCCGGAGATCGTCGAGCCGACCTCGCTGCCGGGGCCGGCGACGAGGTTCACGACGCCGTCGGGGATCCCCGCGTCGTCGAGTGCCTCGACGATGGCCTTCCCGACCGAGGGGGCGAGCGTCGCCGGCTTGAGCACGACCGTGTTGCCCGTCGCGAGCGCGGGAGCGAGCTTCCACGCCGGGATGGCGATGGGGTAGTTCCACGGCGTGATGAGCCCGGCCACGCCGAGCGGTTCCTTGCGCGTCGAGACCTGCCGGTTCGTGCCGCTCGGTGCCTTCACCTCACCGCCGTGGTCGCGGGCCTTCTGCCCGTAGTAGTAGAAGATGTCGATGGCCCGCTGCACCTCCCCGCCCGACTCGCTCAGCGTCTTCCCCTCCTCGCGGGTGAGCAGCTCGGTCAGCTCCTCCTTGCGGGCCTCGAGCCGCTGGGCCGTGCGGGTGAGGATCGCGCCGCGCTCTGGCCCGGGCGTCGCCGCCCACCCGCCGGCCGCCGCGGCGGCGGCCTCGATCGCCGTCTCGGTGTCCGCGACGCCGGACTTCGCGTACTCCGCGACGACCTCGTCCGTGTGCGCCGGGTTCCGTACCTCGAACGTCTCGCCGGTCGCCGCACCGGTCCACTCGCCGTCGACGTAGTTGGTGGCTGGCGTTGCCATGTGTACGATATGACGCTCGTCCCTCATTAGCCCTCTCGCACCTGCGGTCCCTTGCCGATAGTTCGGTCGTGCCACGGGAGCCGACGGAGGCGACGCTGAAACGTCGGCGCGGGAGCCGGTCTCGTCCTCCGATCACTCCTCGAACAGGTCCGCTAACCCGGAGATCGTCGCGTCCGGGGTCGGGCCGTCGGTCGACCGGACCGCGTGCGCCGTCACGAGGATGGCGTCGATGCCGGCCCGGGACGCACCCGCGACGTCGGCCGCCGGGGTGTCGCCGATCATCGCCACCGAAGCCGTCTCCAGCGACGCCAGTGCGTAGTCGAACAGCCGTCGCTCCGGCTTGCCGATCACCGTCGCCGTGCGGTTCGTCGCGGTCTCGATCGCGCTGGCGATCGCCCCGACGCCCGGGATCGGCCCGTCCGGTTGCGGGACGACAGCGTCCGCGTTCACCGCCACGAGCGGGACGTCGTGTCGGTGGACGAGCCGTGTCGCCCGCGTGAGATCCGCGTAGTCCGTGGTGTCGTCGTGGCCCACGACGACGGCGTCGACCGCGTCGTCGGCCACGACGACGCCGCCGCGTTCGAGTTCCGCCCGGAGCGAACCCGTTCCGACGACGGAGACCGTCTCCAGACCCCGATCCCGGAGGTACTCACCCGTCGCCCAGGCCGCACTCACGATCTCCCGTCGACTCGCGTCGATCCCCATGCCGGCGAGCTTCGTCCGGATCTCGTCGCGCGTCCGCGAGGAGTTGTTCGTCACGAAGCGGACGGGGATCGCCCGCTCTCGGAGTCGCTCGATCGCGTCGACGGCTCCGGGTATCGGTTCGTCGCCGACGTAGACGACGCCGTCGAGATCGACGAGGAACGCGTCGTAGTCGTCTACGAGCATCGGTGCTCCGTGAGTTCGGCTGCGACGTGCTCGATCCGCCGGCTCGTCGGGTCGTCTCCAGCACGCCGCGGTCGTCTCCGCCGGTGAACCGGGCCGGCACTGTTTCGTCTGGCACGCCCGTGCACGCGAACGAGGTCCCGCCGAGGCCAGTTGACTCTTCTGCTCCGCGCGGCGCGAGGCGTCACGCCGCGTCCGAACGCTCGAACAGTTCCAGCTTGTCGCACGCCAGCACCGTCTCGTCGTCCTGGTTCCTCACGTCGAAGTGTTTCGTCACCACCCCGTACGCGTCCGACTTGACCGACTTGTCGGTCACCTCGACCTCGACGTGGATCGTGTCGCCGAGCATCGTCGGGTTCACGAAGCGCATCGACTCGAAGCCGTACATGAAGGCGTGCTCGTTCTCGGTGCTCTCGAGGGCGGCGGCGATGCTCAGCACCAACAGCCCGTGAGCGATCCGACTGCCGAACTCCGAGGCCCCCGCGAACTCCGCGTCGACGTGGTAGGGGTGGAAGTCCCCGGAGACGCCCGCGTAGTTGACCACGTCGGCTTCGGTGACGGTTCGTCCGTCGGTCTGCCACTGTTCTCCCACGTCGACCTCCTCGTAGTACCGGTCGTCACTCATGGAATGCGTTCCGGGGCGACCTAGTATAAAACTGTCTCGTCGATCGACCGGTCGGATCAGTCCTCGTCGGTCGACCGGTCGGCTCCCGTGACGGCCCTGATCTCGTCCGCGGAGTAGCCCATCTCTTCGAGCACGTCCTCGGTGTGTTCGCCGACCGACGGCGGTGGATACCGGACCGTCTCCTCGCTCTCGGACATCTCGACCGGGAAGCCGGCCGTCTTGAACGTCCCGACCTCGGGGTGGTCGATCTCGAGGATCATGTCGTTGTGCTGGACCTGGGGGTTGTCCTCGAGATCCGAGAGCTCCGCCACCTCGACCGCCTGGACGTCCGCCTCGGAGAGCATGTCGACGAGGCGGTCCGCCGACTCCTCCACGGTGTGCGATTCGATGAGGCGGTGGACCCGGTCGCGGTCCTCGAAGATCGCCTCGATGTCGTCGTCGTACGCACACAGTTCCTCGCTGCCGAACGTCTCGCCGACGGCGGTCAACGAGGACATGCCGATGGCGATGTGACTCGACTCGGTCTCGTAGATGCCGTAGGGCGGCCAGAACATCGGGTGGCCGAGGTTCCGCTCGCTGGGCGTCAGGTCCTCGCCCGCGTTGAGGACGTAGGTCAGTTCGTTACACTGGAAGTCGATCGCCGAGTTGAGCAGGTTGGCCTCGATCTTCTGGCCCTCGCCGGTCAGTTCCCGGTGGTACAGCGCGTACATCGTGTACAGGGCGATGAGCGTCGCGGAGTGCGCGTCGACGACGACCGAGCCGGTGCCCATCGGTGGGTCCCCGGCTCTCCCGGTGTTGGCGGCGAGGCCCGTCATCGCCTGGTAGAGGAGGTCCTGTCCGGGTCGGTCCGCGTACGGGCCGCTGGAGCCGTACGCCGACCCCGAGACGTAGATGATGGACGGATCTACCTCCCGGATCGTCTCGTAGTCCAGCCCCAGACGCCTCATGACGTCGGGTCTGAAGTTCTCCATCACGACGTCGGCCTCCCTGACGATGTCGAGCGCCGCCTCGTACCCCTCGTCGGATTTGAGGTCGAGGGCGACGCTGCGCTTGTTCCGATCCTTCGCCAGGAAGCCGTACGACCACTCACCGTACATCTCACCGTTGAACCGGACCCCCCGTTCGAGTTCCCCGTGGGGCGGTTCGATCTTGATCACGTCCGCACCCATGTCACCGAGCTTTTGTGACGCCCACCCACCCTGCATCATCTGCGTGAAATCAGCGACGACGACGTCCGATAACACCTGCTTCATGCCCCCACATCAGATCCCGCGGTGTAATACTTTGTGTTCGGCGGGGTCACGGCACACGTCCCACGCGCGGTATAACCTCGACGGAGCGTTCCGTGCGGCGTGGCCGGTCCCCACGATCGAGGACAGCGGGGACGACCCAGTTCGGTGTGGCGAGCGAAGTCGGCGAGGTGAACCCGGTCGGTGTGCCGAGCCAAATCGGCGAGGTGACCCCGGTCGACTCCTGCCGGTCCCCTCGGTGGCGCGGCGGTGGGGGGAGCGATACTGTGAAGTGGGGGATGGGACGACAGGTGGGTATGCCCTCGTACGATCTCGGAGACAGGGTGGCGATCGTGACCGGCGGGAGTTCCGGCATCGGACGCGGCATCGCGCTCCGGTTGGCCGAAGCAGGAGCGACGACCGTGATCGCGGACGTCCGGCGGGAGCCCCACCGGGGTGGGCACTTCCAGACCGACGTGACGACGCCGACGGACGAACTCGTCTCGACGGAGTTCGGCGCGCGTTCGAGCTACGTCGAGACCGACACCAGCGATCCGGACGCCGTCGACCGGCTGGTCGAGCACACCGTGGACGAGTACGGCGGGATAGACGTCCTGGTCAACAACGCGGGGATCCTGATCCCGGGGACGAGCCAGGAGGTGGCACGGTCGGAGTACGAGCGGATGATCGCGGTCAATCTGAACGGCTACTTCTACACGACCAGCGCAGCGGTACCCCACCTGCGCGACGCCGACCACGGGCGGATCGTCAACGTCAGCTCCGTCAACGCCTACTACGGTGGCGGCGGTGCCGGATACGCCGCCTCGAAGGCCGGGATCGTCAACATGACCCGGGACTTCGCCGTCGAGGTCGCCGACGACGGCGTCACGGCCAACACGGTCCTCCCGGGCGTGATAAAGACACAGCTCCAGGACGTCGGCGGCGAGGCGGCGATCGAACGACGCCGGGAGGAGACGCCCCTCCCGCGTCTCGGCGAACCGCGGGACGTGGGCGAGGCCGTCGCGTTCTTCGCCAGCGACGCGGCGGCGTGGATCACGGGGGCGGAGCTCGTCGTCGACGGCGGCTACGTCGCCGGGGGTCACTGAGCGACATCGAGCGCGCACCCGCCTGACGACTCCGTCTCGCTCACCAGAGACGTGCCCGTTACTGCCCAGAACGGAGCGCCCGCCACCCCTCAGAGGTCGATCCGATCGCCGATCTCCGCGATCTCGACGTCGCGGGGGTACTCCATACCCCGTGCGTGATCGAACAGCGCGCGAGGGTCCGCCCGGAGGCCCTTCCACATGTCCCAGTGGGTCGGCACCAGCCGCTCCATCCGGAGCGCCGTCGCGACGGAGACCGCCTCGTTCCCGTCGCAGTACCAGTCCCGGTAGCGGGGCTCGCCCGTCTCCTTGTCCGCGATCAGCCCGTTCGAGCCGAACGCGACGACGCCGAGGTCGATCTCGTAGCGGCGGCCGATGTCGGTCAGGGTGTCCTCGTCGTAGCGGGTGTCCCCGCCGTGGAAGAACGTCCCCGCCTCGTGCTCGACGACGTACGACACCGGGTGTGCCGACAGCGGATCGTGGGCCGCCTCGACCGAGATCTCCAGCGACCCGATCCTCAACTGGTCGCCCGCCTCGACCGCCTCGAACTGGTCGCGCCGGCAGTCCCAGCGATCCGGCCACGCCTCCTCGACGGTCCGTTCGAGACTCGCCGCCGACCCGTACATCGTCGCTCCCGTCCCGGCGAGAATGGGCCCCTGGCTCGGCCCGTCCACGTGGTCGGAGTGTTCGTGCGTCACGAGGATGGCGTCCGCGGCCGTGACGTCGGTCGGCTCCATCGGCACGGGGATCATCCGAACGGTGCGGGGTGGCGTGCCGAGTCCGAAGTACGGATCGACGAAGATCGTCGTGCCGTCGCTGGCCTTCAGCACGAACCCGTTACAGCCGAGATACCAGAGCGAGACCCCGTCGACGGACGCGTCGGCGACGGCGTTCGGAAGCCAGTCACCCCAGTCCGATCGCGGGGACGTCATCGCCCTTCCACGGGGCGCGCAGGGCGGTCGCCAGGCCGGTCACGCGCCTCCCCGTGGACAGCCAGGTCGGGATCGGGTTCGCCAGCGAGTGCGGACGTGTCGGCGGGACCGTCGGACACGGGCGGGCCGTCACAGTCGGACGCGCCGGGAGCGTCGTCTTGACTCATCGGCCGTCTATCCCGCTCGTGGACCCAAATAAGTTCGGAGGGATCGAGCGGTTCCCTCCGGTTCCGATCGCACGAACCGCCCCCGCGACGGGATCGGTCGTGTGACACGGCGAACCCGTCGGCCAGCGAGCGACACCGGTTCGTGCGCCGGCGGCGACGGCGGTCGTGTGAGCGCCACCGCGGTCGGTCGCAGCCGGCTCGTCACGGGTGGCGGGCCCGGCGGTTTCCGACACGTATTTGCCCGTGACTGCGGAGGCGTAGACGATGCCATACGCGAGCGGGTCGGAACTGTCGGACGCGTACGCCCGGGCACGGGACCGGGGGTACGGCTTCGTCGCCAGCAACGTCACGGAGCCGAACATCCTGACGGGACTGGTCGAGGGGGCGGAGCGGGCGGCCTCGGACCTCGTCCTCCAGGTGAAACGCGACTCGGCGGCGTTCGCCGGGCGAGGCGAGCCCGCGACGGGGCTGGAGATCCTCGGAACCACGGCGCGGGCGCTCGGGCGGGACGCCGACGTGGGCGTCTTCCTCAACGTCGACCACGTGCCCGCCGACGACCGGGCGTTCCTCGAGGCGTGCGTCGAGTCGGGGATCCCCTCGTCGCTCATGGTCGACGCCTCGCACGAACCGTTCGAGGAGAACGTCGCACGAACACGTGAAGCGGTCGAACTGGTCGAAGCCCACGACGAGGAGATGCTCGTCGAGGCCGAACTCGGGATGATCAAGGGAGTCGAGGGCGGGGTCGAGACCACCGAAGCGTACTACACGGACCCCGAAGAGGCGGTCGAGTTCGTCGACCGCACCGGCTGTGACCTGCTCGCGATCTCGATCGGGACCGAACACGGCGTCTCGAAGGGGCGCGACCTCGAACTCCGCCCGGATATCGCCCGCGACGTGGGCGACGCGCTCGCCGACCACGGCCTCGACACGCCGCTGGTCGTCCACGGCTCGTCGGGACTGTCGGATACGCAGGTACAGGAGTTGCTCTCGACCGGCGTCTGCAAGCTGAACAAGAACACCCGCTACCAGTACGAGTTCGCCCGGACCGCCTGCGACTTCTACCACGACCACGAGTCGGCCATCCGCCCGCCCGCGGGCGTCGACGACGACCGGCAGGGGTTCTTCGCCGACAGCGACTGGTCGCCGGACAAGACGACGTTCACGCCGTTCCGAGTCTGTGAGGAGGTCCGCGAGCGGATCGCCGAGGTGATGGTCGGAGTCGCCGAACTGGCCGGGAGCGCCGGACAGAGCCAGTTCCAGTGAGATGGGAGACGACGCCAACACCGCGGACGACGCAAGCGACGAACCGCTACTCCTCGGCGTCGACGCCGGCCTGACGAACGTCAAGGCGGCCGTCTTCGATGCCGACGGGCGCGAGCTGACCGTCGCCTCGCGGGCGTCGCCGAACGTCGACGCCGGCCCCGAGCGGGTCGAGCGCGACATGGACGAGTTCTGGGCGGTCACGTGCGACGTCGTGCGGGAGGCCGTCGCGAGCGACGGGGTCGGGGGCGACCGGATCGCCGGCGTGGGCGTCGCCGGGCACGGCCACGGGCTGTACGCCCTCGACAGCGAGGGTGAGCCCGTCAGACCCGGGATCACGTCGCTCGACAGCCGGGCCACGAGCGTCGTCGACGCGTGGGACGAGGCGGGGCTGACGGCGGCGGTGGCCGAACGGATCGGCTACGAGCCGTTCGTCGCCGACCCGCTGAGTCTCCTCGGCTGGCTCCAGCGGGAGGAACCCGACGCGTACGACGCCATCGATCGGCTCCTCTTCTGCAAGGACTACCTCAAATACCGCCTCACCGACGTCGTCTGCACCGACGAGACGGAGGCGAGCGTCTTCTTCGACCCCGACCGCGAGGCGTACTCGGCGGAGGCCTTCGAGCTGCTCGGACTCGACGACTGTCTCGAGGCGCTCCCCGCGATCGTCCCGAGCTGGGAGGCGTGCGGCGAGGTGACGCCCGCGGCGGCCGCCGAGACCGGTCTCGACGCGGGAACGCCCGTCGCCTCCGGCCTCCACGACGTGGGCGCGGTCGCCCTCGGCGCGGGCGCACACCGGCCCGGACAGGGGACGCTCATCGTCGGCACCTGGGGACAGAGCATCTCCCTCACGGCCGATCCGGGCGGGCACGAGGCGGCCGGCATCGCCCGACGGTTCCTCCGCGACGGCTGGCTCCGGTACCGGGGCACGCGGTCGGCCGCGGCGGCGGTCGACTGGTTCGTCGACGAGTGCTGTCCGGACTGGCGCGAGGATGCCGAGGCGCGAGGCGTCGACCCGTACCGGGACGTGAACGAGCGGGTCGCCGACGTCCCCGCCGGCGCGAACGGGCTGTTGTTCCTCCCGTACCTCCGCGGCTCGACCGACCATCCCAACGCACGGGGTGGGTTCGTGGGGCTCACCGAGGACCACACCCGGCCGGCGATGGTGCGGGCCATCTACGAGGGGGTCGCCCTCTCGCTGAGCACCCACCTGCAGGAACTGGCGGGCGACCGCGGTCTCTCGGACGTCCGGCTCGGCGGCGGCGGGGCGAAGAGCACCGTCTGGAGCCAGCTGTTCGCGGACGTCCTCGGCGAGGACGTCGTCGTCCCCGCGGGCGCGGAGATGGGCGCGCGGGGGGTCGCCATCTGCGCCGGTCTCGCGGTGGGGCTGTACGACGACCACGCCGACGCAGTCGACCGGACGGTCAGCACCGAACGCCGCCACCGGCCCGACCCCGCGCGAGTGGCGTCGTACCGGACGATCCGGGAGGCGTTCGAGACGACGGTCGAACAGCACGTCACGATTTGGGAAACGTTGAAACAGATCGGCCGTGAGGGGAAGACGAATGGAGATCACTGAGGTGCTGCTCTGTGGCGATCCGCAGCAGCCGAGCGAGTACATGTACGAGAGCGCGGAGTTCCTCGAAGCCCACGGCGTGAGGTTCGAGCGGATGGACTGGCGGGGGGACCTCTCCCCGGAGCGGTTCCGCGAGGTGACGATGGAGATGGAGTCGCGCGGGCCCGCCGCGTACGACACGTCGGCGATCGAAGACCGGCTCGACGACGTCGACGCGCTCGTCGTCCACAAGGCACCGGTGTCGGCGTCCGTGATCGAGGCGTCGGCGTCGCTCTCCGTCGTCGGGGCCGCCCGCGGCGGGACGGAGAACGTCGATCTCGCGGCCGCCGAGGAGGCGGGTGTGGCGGTGCTCCACGCGCCGGGACGAAACAAGAACGCGGTTTCGGACTACGCGGTGAGCCTCCTGCTCTCGAAGGTCCGCGAGATCCCGCGACACGACGCGCGGATGCACGACGGCGAGTGGGTGCAGGAGTTCGACCCGTCGCGCCTGCCACGCGACGTCGAGGAACTGACGATCGGGATCGTCGGCTTCGGGAACATCGGCCAGGAGGTCGCCCAGCGACTCGGTGGCTTCCGCGCGGACCTCCTCGCGTACGACCCGTACCAGGACGAAGAGACGTTCACCGAACACGGCGTCGAGCGGGCCGACCTCGACGACCTGCTCACCCGGGCGGACGCCGTGACGCTCCACGCGCGGCTGACCGAGGAGACGGCGGGCCTCCTCGACGCGGCGTCGTTCGCGCTGATGAAGGAGTCGGCGATCCTCGTCAACTCCGCGCGCGGCGGCCTCGTCGACGAGGCGGCGCTCGTCGATGCCCTCCGCGAGGGTGAGATCGCCGGTGCCGCCCTCGACGTGTTCGAGACCGAACCGATCGGGAGCGACCACCCGTTCGTCGAGATGGACCAGGTGATCCTCTCGCCACACACGGCCGGGTCGACGCGCGACGCCGTGACCAACGGCCCGCGCATCGTCGCCGAGGGACTCGAGGCCCTCATCGACGACGACGAACCGGCGCACAGGATCGTCTGAGACAGCCTGTCGTCACCGGATACCAGTCGCGACTGACGGCGGGTCTTCCGGGCTGCCGGCCGCGGATCGGGTCAGATCGGTGTACGCCGAGGGGTGCGAGATCGACTGAGACCGGACGTATGCGGGGTCGGAGAGACACTTGAACGTCCACGCTCTGGTGGCTGTGTAGGTAAACAATTGGATACTACCGACGAGGGGCGCCATACGTCTGATTCGACCCGAGTGGAAGTGGAATCAGGACCGTTGTGGCCATTTGGAGGCGGACGACGTAATACTCGTCGAGAGACGGTTCGTGTCTCGTCGAACGCACTGAGAATCCAGAATCGACGTTCAAGACGTCTGTTACCCGGCTATTCCGCATCGAGTCGGATCCGAGTCCAGTTCCGAAAACCGTCGGCGAGAGTACAAATAGATAGATCGATTCGACGATGCTGGCGTCGGGCCACCAGGTGGATGCTGGCCGGCGAGCCCTGGCCCGGGTGGACGCCCCGACCGTAGACCGAACGCCGCGACAGAACCGGTGTGTCGACGGGGCCGTTCGTTCCGCCGACAGAGTGGTTACGCCGTCGCGAACACTCTGGCACACCGTAATCGAGTCGAGAGACTTACAACACGGCACTGCCTGGGATGACGCAATGAAGGCGCGTCTCCTCGCGTTGCTCGTCGTGCTCTCCATGGTCGCAGGTGCGCAGCCGGTCGTCGCCGAACAGGTCATCGGCCAGCCGGAGATCAGTCTCTCCGTCCAGGACAACCGCATTTCGCCCGGCGAACGGTCCACACTCCGGATCGCGGTCTCGAACGACGGCTCGCTCCGGAAGGGCGGTCCCGCGGCTCTCGAAGAGCGGGTCAAGTCCGCCCGCGGCGTCACCGTCGACGTCCTCGAGGAGCAGATCGACGCGCCGATCGCGGTCAAATCGGGGAGCGTGACGCTCGGCACGCTCCCCGACGGCGCGGTCGGGACGGCGGCGTTCCAGCTCGAGACGGGCGAGTCGCTCGCACCGGGCACCTACCGGATCCCGGTCGAGGTGACGTACTCCGTGACCCGGAGCGCTGACTTCGAGGAGACGGCGTCGCCGCCGGGGTACACGGACGTCTCCTACGCCGACTCCTTCCGCCGGACGACGACGACCGTCACGCTCGTCGTCGACCGGGAGGCGCGCTTCGAGATCGTCGCCGACGACGCCAACGCCGTCATCGCGGGCGACACCGGCACCCTCCAGTTCGACCTGCAGAACGTCGGATCGGAGACCGCGCGGAAGGCGACGGTGTCGCTAACGGCACGGACGGGCGACCTCTACTTCGGAGAGCCGACACAGCCGCGCAAGAACCGCTCCGTCTTCGTCGAGGAGCTCGCGCCGGGCGAGTCGGAGCCGATCAGCGTCCAGATCGGCGCGACGACCGGCATCTCTCCCGGAAGCTACCCGATCGCGGTCGACGTGACCTACGAGACGCCCGACGGCGTCGCCGAGACGTCGGACACCCTGTCGACGGGCGTCCGCGTCGAGCCCGAGCGCACGTTCGACGTGCGTGACATCTCGACCAGTTCGTTCCGCGTCGACGAGGACGAGGCGACGGTCCGGGCGACCGTCGTCAACACGGGTGACGCGCCCGCACGGAACGTGGTCGTCCGCACACAGGGACCGGGACCGCTCCAGGCGACCGCCCCCGAGGCGGCCGTCGGTGACCTCGGTCCCGGCGAGTCGGCGGAGATGCGGTTCACCTTCGCCGTCCCCGCGGACGCCGAGCCGGGGTCGATCTCCCTGTCGTTCGCGGTGGAGTACGAGAACGCCGACGGCGACCTCCGTCGGCTCGACGAACCGATCCGCCGGGCGGTGTCGCTCGACCCCGAGCGCGACGCCTTCGAGGTGGTCGACGTCGAGACGTCGGTCTCCGCTGGCGGTGAAGGGACGCTCGCGGTGACGGTGCGCTACGATGGCGACCGACCCGTGTCGAACGCGAACGCGAAAGTGTTCGTGAACGATCCGCTCTCCTCCGCGGACGACGGCGCGTTCCTCGGCTCGTTCGAGCCGGGCGAGACGCGCACAGCCGAGTTCTCCGTCACCGCCGCGGGATCGGCGATGGCGAAGGCGTACCCCGCGTCGATCGAGATCCGGTACGACGACGCCAGCGGGAACTCGAAGCTCGCCGACGGCCTGCAGTTCGGCGTCCCCGTCGGCGAGTCCGCCGGTGGACTGCCGCTCGGCTACGTCGGTGCCGGTGTCGGCGTGCTCGTGCTCGCGGGTGGGGTCTTCGTCTGGCAGCGCCAGCGAGGGTGAGGAGATGGACGCGCTCCGGACCGTCTTCGCCCGCGTCGGCGACTGGATCCAGCGACATCCGCTGGTGACGATCGCGGTCGTCGTCGGCCTCGTCGTCGTCGCCGGCGCGGGTGCGTCGCAGATCACGAGCGTCACGGGTAACGAGGCGTTCGTCGAGTCGAACCCGGCGCTCGAGCGCTTCCAGGACACGTTCGACCGCGGGACGATGGCCGTGCTCGTCCGCGGCTCGGTGACGGATCCCGAGACGATGCGTGCTATCGACACGTTCGATCGGCGGCTGGAGACGACCGACGAGGTGGTGACGGTGCTCACCCCCGCCGACCGCGTGCGCGCCAGATACGGCCGGATCCCCGACTCGCGGGCGGCCATCGAACGGGTCGTCGGGCCCGGGGAGTCGACGGTCGTCACCGTCGTGCTCGAGTCGGGACTCACCCAGGAGGAACAGCGACCGGTGTTCGAGGACGCGGTCGAGGCACGGTCCTGGGCGGCGTTCCCGGCCGGGACGGAGGTGGTGATCACCGGTCAGCCGGCGTTCTCCGCACAGCTCTCCGTGCTGATCCAGCAGAGCACCCAGCAGCTGCTGGGGCTGGCCGTTGGGCTGATGATCATCGCGCTCTTCTTCCTCTTCCGTGGCGTTCGGCTCCGGCTGCTCCCCATCGTCGCCGTCTTCGTCGGCGTGATCTACACGTTCGGCGCGATGGGGTATCTGGGCATCCCCAACTCGACGCTCACGTCGGCCGTGTTCCCCATCCTCATCGGATTGGGGATCGACTACTCTGTGCAGTTCCACCAGCGCTACGAGGAGGAACTCGAACGCGCACCCCCGTCGGAGGCACTCCCGGCGGCGCTTGCGGGCATCGGTCCCGCCGTCCTCGTGGCGATGCTCGCCGCCGCGCTCGGCTTCGGTGCCACCTGGGTCGCCACGCTGGGCGTCCCCGCCTTCGAGTGGTTCGCCCAGACCTCCATCCTCGGTGTCGTGCTCTCGTTCCTGACGGGCGTCTTCCTCCTGACGCCGGTGGTGACACTGTGGGTGCGGTGGCGGTACGACCCCGACGACGTCGACCCCGCGAGCGTCGACCGCGACGGCGAGGAGCTGAGCGACGTCGCGCGCTTCCTCGGCAGGGGTGCACGCTTCTTCGCCTCCCATCCCGCGCTCATCCTCGCGATCGCCGGCCTCCTCATGGTCGGTGGCTTCTACGCCGGGGAGAGCCTCGACACGCTCGCCGACTTCGAGGAGTTCATCCCGCAGGACCTGCCGGCGTACGTCAACCTCCAGCAGTTCCGCGCGGTCTCCGGGGGCGGTGACGCCGCACGGTACGACATCGTCGTCTCGGGGTCGGAGCTCCGCGAGCCCGAGACGTTGCGCTGGATGGAGCGGTTCGGCGAGGTCGCGGTCGGAACCGGGCAGATCGTCGCCGTCGAATCGCCCGCGACCCTCGTCAAATCGTACAACGGCGGCGAACTTCCCGCAACCGAGGCAGGCGTCGAGCGCACCCTCGACCGCGTCCCGCCCGAGCGCCGCCAGCAGTTCTACACCGACGGCTACGCCCACATCGTCGTCGTGACGGAGGCGGACGTCACGTCGGAGGAGACGCTCTCGCTCATCCGGACGATCGACGCGGCGCTCGAGCTCAGCCGCCCGCCGCCGGGGATCGACGCCCAGTTGACGGGGACCGACGTCGTCTCCACGCCGTCGATCATCGAACAGATCGAGTCACGCGACACGATCACTGGCTACGGCGTCTTCGCCGTGTTCGTCCTCCTCTTCGCCTACTACCGTGACCCGGTGAAGGCGATCGCGCCGCTGATCCCGATGCTGTTCGTCGTCGGCTGGCAGAACATCTACATGGCCGCGTTCGACATCCGCGTCTCCCCCCTCGGAGCGTCGCTCGGGGCGCTCTCGGTCGGCATCGGCGCGGAGTACACCGTCATCGTGATGGAGCGGTACTTCGAGGAGAAGCGTCGCGGAGCCGACCCACTGGACGCCATCGAGACCGCCGGCGCTCGCGTCGGCAAGGCGATCACCATCTCCGGGATGACCACGGTGTTCGGCTTCTCGGCGCTGACGCTGTCGCCGTTCCCCATCATCTCCGACTTCGGCTACCTCACCGTCGGCGTCATCTTCCTGACCCTCGTCGCCGCGATCACGACCCTGCCGCCCGTGCTCGTCGTGCTCGACCAGGCGCGGATGGACGTTCGCGCGTGGCTCGACCGCGAACGCGTACCTTCGGAGGTCGAGACCGACCGGAGCGCCGAGGGCGACTGAACCGGACGCCGACTACTCTCCCTCGTCGTCCTCGCGCGACGACAGGTGGAGCCGCTTGATGAGCCGTCGGGAGACGATTTCCTCGACCATCTCCACGAGCGCGTCCTCGTCGTCGGTGTGGTCGGCGAACAGCCCGAGCGGGACGTGGCCACCGGCCATCTGTCTGTGACCGCCCGCACTCCCCACGTCGGAGAAGGCGTCCTCGAGGACGCGACCGACGTGGACCCGCGAGTCCGTCGACCGGGCGCTGATCTCGACCGCGTCGTCGATGAGCCCGAAGACGACGCAGGTCTCGACGCCCTCGACACTGGAGAGGTAGTCCGCCGCCTGGGGGATGGCGTCGCGCTCGGACGTCCACCCCGTGTGGGAGATGAGCGCCGATCCGCGGACGAGTCGGTTGTCGATCGCCTGGCTGATCGCGTCGATCGTGGTCTCGCTGACGGCCGGATGCGTCAGATCGCGGAGGAGATCGACGTCGACGAGCGTGTGGAGCGTCTCCGCGGCGGCGTACTCGGCGCTCGTTACCCCCCGGAGGAACGTCAGCGTCTCGCGCCGGATGGCGAACATGAGCGCCGTCGCGAGCGGAGCCGGTGTCTCGAACGACAGGTCCTCGAGGTACTCGGTCATGATCGTCGCCGTCGCGCCGAAGTCCGCCCGGTGGTCGACGTAGTCGGCCTCGATCCCCTCCGTCTCGTGGTGGTCGATGACGATGTCGATCGGCGTCGAGCGGGGGACCTCGTTGTTCTGACCGGGCAACGAGTGGTCGACGAACGCGACGAGGTCGGCCGACGTGAGTTCCTCGGCGGCGAACGGCTTGAGGTCGAGATCGAGCAGGTTCACGAACGCCCGGTTCTGCTGGTGAGAGATCGTGCCGCTGTACAGCACCTCGACGTCCGTCACGTCCGCGTCGAAGGCGATCGCCTCCAGCGCCATGGCGCTGGAGAGGGTGTCGGGGTCCGGATTGTTGTGACAGACGACCGCCAGCGAGTCGTGTCCGGCGAGGAACTCCGAGAGGGCACGTCCACTCGTCATGCGTACGCGTACGCCGACCAGTCTCAAGGAACTATGGACTGCCCGACGGGGAGCTGAGTCGAGCGCCCGCGACGACACGACGGTCGAACGGGGCGCGTCGACCGCGGGGCGGCAGTGGCCCGAAGGACGGGAGACGCTTCCGGTGTCAGGGAACCCTCGGCAGTACTGACGGACGCTCGGACGTCAGCGACGAGGGTGGCGTCGGTGCCGACGCGGTCGAGCGGAACGACGCGACTGCTCCGTGCGCGCGGCGAGTCCCGGAGCTGGCGTGACGCGTTACTCGTCGAGGTGTTCGATTCCCTGCTTGGAGACGTTCGCCTTCGTGATGACGTCGGGCATCCAGTCGGGGGCGTCGTCGGGTGCCTCCTCCTTCCAGGCCCACCCCTCGTAGATGTGGACCTTGTCGGTGCCACGCTCGCGCAGGCGCAGGACGGCCTTGTCGTCGACGTCCGCCTCGCTCGATGCGGCGGGGAGCCGTCGAGCGGCCTTCAGTGCGGCCTGCCGGGGGGTTCGACCGCTGAACACGCTCTCTTCGGTGCCGTCGTCTTCACGGAGCACGAAATTCCGTTTGCCGTCTTCACGGACCATACAGCGTACACATCGGCAAGGATAATAAAACCACCAGACGGAACAGACCTCCCCGGCGCAGTCGTGCGGTTATTTCCATACGGTGTGGTGACAGCTTCTCCCCACGTGAGACCGGTCGTCGAGCCGCAGAATCGCACGACTGCGGTGCTACGCGAGGACGAATTCGAGACGCTCCTCGTCGCTGCCCTTGGTCTCCCGTCCGACGACGTCGACGGAGCCGACCTCACCGGTCGATGCGACGTGCGTCCCCGCACACGCCGTCCGATCGTACGGGTCGTCGCCGTCTCCGCCGATCTCGACGATGCGGACCTCGGTGATCGAGTCGGGCAGCAGGTGGAGTCGAGTCCGCCGTGAGTCGAGCGTTTCCTCGGCGACTTCGCGGTCGAGGACGTACCACTCGACCGGCCGGTCAGCTGCGACCAGGTCGTTCAGGCGGCGCTCGACGGTCGCGATGTCGTCCGCCGTGAACCGGGGGTACGCGCAGTCGAGGTGGGCGTGATCGGCGTACAGCTGGTTGCCCGTCGTCTCGGCGTCGAACTCCTCGAGGAGGACCGCCGAGAGGAGATGCTGTGCGGTGTGATAACGCATGTGTGCCCGGCGACGGTCCCAGTCGAGTTCACCCCGGACCGACGTCCCCACAGCGGGCGGGTCGCCGTCGACGACGTGGTAGACGGTGTCGTGCTTTGCGACCTCCGTTACCGTCCACGTCTCCCCGGTGTCGGCCACGAGCCGACCCGTGTCGCACGGCTGCCCGCCACCGGTCGGGTAGAAACAGGTCCGGTCGAGGACGACCCGGTCGTCGAGCACACGCTCGACACGGGCGTCGAACGTCCGTCGACTCGAGTCGTCGAGGTAGAGCGCCTCGGTCATATCCCGATCGACGGAGCGCGACGACTTACCCGCGTCGCCTCACGGGACTGCCTCGACGTCCGCCGTGGCGAGACCGTCGTAACGCCTAAGAGCCGAAAAACCGTTTTGGCGTACAATGAACTATCAGATACGATCCGGACCCAGGAGGTGTTGTCGTGGGCGTTGAAATCAGAGAGTCGCCCGTCTCCGAACAGGCGTACGCCGAGATGGAGGCGTTCGTCTACGACTATCTCGACGCGAGCGTCGAGAACGAGGACGACGGCGGGCGAATGCGGTGGTACCCGTGGCACAGCGCGGAGTACCGCTACAACCACATCCTCAACGTCGTCGACCTCGCCGAACACATCGCCGACCGCGAGGGGGCGAACGTCGACGTGGTCAAGATCGCGGCGCTGTTCCACGACATCGCCAAACTCGAGGCCGACCAGGACGTCCACGCGGAGGAGGGTGCCCGCGTCGCCCGCGAGTATCTCTCGACGCACGGCGACTTCGCGCAGTCGTTCGTCGAGCAGGTCTGTCAGGTGATCGCCGAACACTCCTACCAGGGGCCGCTCGCCGACGTCTCGCTCGAGACTCGCTGTCTCATCGAGGCGGACATCATCGACAAGGTCGGTGCCAACGGGACGGCGCTGATGCTCCTCCGGATGGGGTACGAGGCACGCACCCACATGGACGCCGCAGAGATGGTCCAGCGCGTCCTCGAACGCGGCAAGGACGCCTCCCACCGGGTCGACTCCGACACGGCCGAGAGCCTCGTCCACCAGCGCCTCACGCGCGTGAAGTGGTTCCAGGAGTGGCTCGAGGAGGAGGTACCGAACATGGACCACGAGGGGTTCGGCGGCCAGCCGTAGCTCGTCGCGGTCCGTCCGTCGAAGACGTCAGACCGTATCGAGCACACCCAGGACGCGCTCCTCGCGTTCCCGCGAGGGGCCCACCTCGCTCCCGTCTCGGTCGCTCTCGCGGTGTTCGGCCGCCGTGTCGAGCATTGCCGTCGCCAGCGGCGTCGACTCCCACCCCAGCGCCGCGAGTTTCGCGGTCGACATGACGTGGGGGTACGAGCGGTACAGCGGGAACTCCGTCGGGACGAGGTCGCCGGCGGCGAGCGCCCGCTCGCCCGCCGTGACCACCTCCACATCGGTCCCCATCGCGTCGGCCGCGAGGTCGACGTACTCCGCGAGCGTGGTGAGTCGGCGGTCGCCGACGTTGTACGCCTCACCTGCCTCTCCCGACTCGGCGACGAGCCGCATCGCCCGGGCCACGTCCGGCGCGTAGACGCGGTGCCAGACGTTCGTCCCGTCGCCCGGGATCAGCACCCGGTCGTGATCGCGCACCCGGGCGAGCCAGTAGTCCGTCCGCTCCGTGTAGTCGTGCGGGCCGTAGACGACACACGGCCGGACCGACATCGCACGGACACCCCTGTCGGCAGCCGCAAACACGACCCGGTCGCCTTCGGCCTTGCGCGCGCCGTACGTGTCGTCGGAGTCGTCGGTCGCCTGTGCCGGGGTACACGGTTTCAGGCCCGTCTCACCCTCGCGCTTCGGGATCACCTCGTCGCCGTACGCCGCGCCGCTGGAGACGTAGACGTACGCCTCCGCGTCGGCGAACACGTCGACTGCGGTCTCGACGTCTTCGGGGTGGTACGCGACCACGTCGAACACTGCGTCGTAGTCGGTCGTCATCGCCGCGGCCTGCAGGTCGGTCTTCACCGTGCGATCTCCCTGCACGTGGTCGACGTCGTCGTGGTCGGCGAACGGGTTCTCGTGGGTTCCCCGGTTGAACAGTGTCACCGTGTAGCCGTGATCGAGCAGGTAGTCGACGAGATGCCGACCGACGAAGCGCGTCCCGCCGACGACGAGTGCCGAGTCCATACGCGCCGCTCGGGCCCCGGCGGGTAAAACGTGTCACTCTCGACTGCGTAGACGTGGCGAACAGGTGGCGCGTCACACTGCGACGCACGGGACGGACGCACCACGCAGCCGCGGGCGTCCCGTGGTCCGTCACCGGAGCACGCTCGCGGATGGCCGCGGCATCGGATATAAACCTTCGTACCGGAACCACGAAGCCGACGGACGACGCGAGCGTCCGATCCCGAACACGGACGAGCGGAACAGGGATCGACACGGTGCCCAATCAGGCGGGATCGACACGGTGCCCAATCAGGCGGGATCGACACGGTGCCCAATCAGGCGGGATCGACACGGTGCCCAATCAGGCGGGATCGACACGGTGCCCAATCAGGCGGGACCGACACGGAGGTCGACGGGGCAGGTCAGTCGTCGCCGGTCGTCGCGACGCCCTCGGCGTCGGTGTTGATCGCCGACGTGCCCGCCTCGGCCGGGAGGTCGTTCCGAACGTCGTCGCGCGAGCGCTCGGCGATGACCTCGGCGTACGCGTCGGGCATCACCTTCACGAACTGCTCTCGTACCCGGACCCACTCCTCGAGCATCCACGCGGCACGGTCGGAGTCGGTGTACTCGGCGTGGTTCTCGACGAGCCGGCGGAGCATCGCCTCGTCGGACTCCTCGAGCGTCCGCGACAGCGTCACCATCCCGGTGTTGGCCCTGTCGGCGAACTCGTCGTCGGGGTCGTAGACGTACGCGACGCCACCCGACATCCCGGCGGCGAAGTTCTTGCCCGTCTCGCCGAGGACGGCGACGGCGCCGCCCGTCATGTACTCACAGCCGTGGTCGCCGACGCCCTCGACGACGGCCTTCACGCCGGAGTTGCGGACGGCGAAACGCTCACCCGCGACGCCGTTGATGTACGCCTCGCCCTGGGTCGCGCCGTAGAGGGCGACGTTGCCGATGAGGACGTTCTCGTCGGCCTCGTAGGCGGCCTTGTCGGGCGTCTTGACGATGATCTTCCCGCCCGAGAGCCCCTTGCCGACGTAGTCGTTCGCGGCACCCTCGATGCGCATCGTCACGCCGTTGGCGAGGAACGCGCCGAACGACTGGCCGGCGATACCGTCGAAGTCGACGGTGATCGTGTCGTCGGGCAGCCCGGCCCCGCCGTGGGCCTGCGAGATCCGGTTCGAGAGCATCGCGCCGACCGCGCGGTCGACGTTCGCGATCTCCGACTCGATGCGGACGTCGGTGCCCTTCACTAGCGCCGGTCGTGACTCCTCGATGAGATCGTGGTCCAGTTGCGTGGCGAGGTCGGCGTGTCGCTGTTCTCTGGTCTTGTGCCGCGGACCGGGCGCGGGCTCGGCGATGATCGCCGAGAGGTCGAGATGTTTGGCCTTGGGGTGGTCGGTCTCGCGCTGTTTCAGAAGCGACGGTCGCCCGACCATCTCCTCGACGGTCCGGAAGCCGAGGTCGGCCATGATCTCCCGGAGTTCCTGCGCCATGAACGTCATGTAGTTGATGACGTGCTGTGGCTTGCCGGGGAACCGTTCTCTGAGTTTCTCGTTCTGTGTCGCCACGCCGACGGGGCAGGTGTTCTCGTGGCACTGCCGCGCCATCACGCAGCCGCTCGTGACGAGCGAGGCAGTCCCGAAGACGTACTCCTCGGCACCGAGGAGCGCGGCGACGGCGATGTCGCGGCCGGTCATCAGGCCGCCGTCCGTCGTGACTTTGATCCGCGAGCGGAGGTTCGTCGCCCGGAGCATCTGGTTCGCCTCGGCCAGGCCGAGCTCCCACGGAAGGCCGGCGTTCTTGATCGACGTCTTGGGCGAGGCACCCGTCCCGCCGGAGTGACCCGAGATGTGAACCACGTCGGCGTTCGCCTTGGCGACGCCCGCCGCGATCGTCCCGATGCCTGCCTCGGAGACGAGCTTGACGTTGATGTCCGCGTCGGGGTTCGCGACCTTGAGGTCGTAGATGAGCTGCTTGAGGTCCTCGATGGAGTAGATGTCGTGCAGCGGCGGCGGCGAGATGAGCCCCACGCCAGGCGTCGAGAAGCGGACGTGGGCGATCATCTCGTTCACCTTCTTGCCGGGGAGGTGGCCACCCTCGCCGGGCTTCGACCCCTGGGCCATCTTGATCTGGATCTCCTCGGCGTTGGTGAGGTACTCCGAGGTGACACCGAACCGACCGGACGCGACCTGTTTGACGTTACACTCCTTCTCCGTCCCGAACCGTTCCGGCGGTTCGCCGCCCTCGCCCGTGTTGGACTTGCCGCCGATCCGGTTCATCCCGATGGAGTTGTTCTCGTGCGCCTCCGGCGAGAGCGACCCGAGTGACATCGCCGCCGTCGAGAAGCGTTCGACGATCTCCTCGACGGGCTCGACCTCCTCGAGGGAGACGGGGTCGCGGTCGGAGTCGAACTGGAGGAGCCCCCGGAGCGTCTGCAGCTCCTTCGTCTGGTCGTTCACCAGTTCGGCGAACTCGCCGTACTTGTCGTAACTCCCCGACCGAACCGCCTGCTGGAGCGTGCCGACCGTCTTGGGGTTCCAGCGGTGGTGGATCCCGTTGGAGCGGTTCTCGTACTCGCCCTGTCGTTCGAGATCGGGGTCGGCGCCGTAGGCGACGGCGTGTCGCGTCCGGAGGTCCTCTTCGATCTGCGGGAGACCGATGCCCTCCGTGCGGATCTCGGTCCCCGCGAAGTACTCCTCCACGAAGCCCGAGTCGAGGCCGACGGCCTCGAAGATCTGCGCGCCTTGGTAGGACTCCACGGTGGAGATGCCCATCTTCGCCATCGTCTTCAGGAGGCCGTCCTCCAGCGCCTTCTTGTACGCCGCGATGGCCTCGGTCTCGTCCGCCCCGTCGGGGCCGGCGACGACGTCACAGATCGTCTGGTACGCGAGGTAGGGGTTGACCGCGTCGGCACCGTAGCCGACCAGCGTCGCGAGGTGGTGGACCTCCCGGGAGTCGCCCGTCTCGAGGACGAGTCCCGCGTGGTTGCGGAGGCCGTTTCGTACCAGTGCGTGGTGGACCGCGCCCGTCACGAGCAGGCTCGGGACCGCGATCCGGTCGGGCCCGAGGTTTCGGTCCGAGAGGACCACGATGGTCGCCCCGTCCTGTATCGCGGCCTTCGCGTCGGCGCGGACGCGCTCGACGGCGGCCTCGAGCGAGGTGTCCGTCTCGAACGTGACGTCGACGACGGCCGTCGAGATGTCGCCGTCGAGGTCCCTGATCGCGGCCGTCTGACTGTCCGTGAGCACGGGCGAGTCGAGGACGAGCTGCTGGGCGTGTTCGGGACTCTCGTCGAGGAGGTTGCGCTGGCGGCCGAGTCTGGACTCGAGGGAGGTGACGAGCTCCTCGCGGATGTAGTCCAGCGGCGGGTTCGTCACCTGTGCGAACAGCTGCTTGAAGTAGGTGAACAGCGGTCGGTTGAACTCCGACAGCACGGACAACGGGGTGTCGTCGCCCATGGAGCCGACGGGGTCCTTGCCCGACTGCGCCATCGGTTCGATGAGGTGCGTGAGCTGGTCGTGGGTGTAGCCGAACGCCGCCTGCTGGGCGCGGAGCTGCTCCGCTCGCTCTCTGGGGAGGAGGTCGTCGCCGTCGGCGATCGCCGACAGCTCGATCTGGTGTTCGCGGAGCCACTCGCCGTACTTCTCGTCGGTGAGCTGGTCGAACACCTCCTCGTCGGGGATGACGCGACCCTCCTCGGGATCGGCCATGAACAGCTGTCCCGGCTTGAGGCGGCCGCGCGTCTTGATCTCGGCGGGGTCGGTGTCGAGCGCGCCGACCTCGGAGGCCATGACGAGCGTGTTGTCCGCCGTGACGTCGTAGCGACACGGTCGGAGCCCGTTGCGATCCAGCACCGCGGCGACCCGGTCGCCGTCTGTGGCCGCCACCAGGGCGGGACCGTCCCACGGCTCGAGTAGCGAGGCGTGGAAGTCGTACCAGTCTTTCCGATCTTCGGCCATCGACTCGTCGCCCTCGAACGCCTCGGGGATGAGCATCCGGAGGACGTGCGGGAGTTCGCGGCCGGTGTTGAGGAGCAGTTCGATGGCGTTGTCGACCGAGGCGGTGTCGGACTGGTTCGGGTCGTTGATGATCGGCTTCAGCGTCTCGAGGTCGGCCCCGAAGTCGGGGTGGGCGAGGTCCGTCTCCCGCGCCCGCATCCAGTTGATGTTCCCCTGGATCGTGTTGAACTCGCCGTTGTGGATGATCCCCCGGTAGGGGTGGGCGAGGTGCCACGCACCCAGGGTGTTCGTCGAGAAGCGCGCGTGGACGAGCGCCAGCGTCGACTGCATCCGCTCGTCCGTGAGGTCCGGGTAGTACGCCGGGAGCTGTTCGCTCTTCAGGAGCCCCTTGTAGACGAGGGTCTTGCGGTCGAGCGAACAGACGTAAAAGCGCTCCGAGCCGGGGAGATCGGTCTCCCCGATCTCGTTTTCCATCGCGCGGCGGCCGACGTACAGCGCGCGGTCGAACGCCTCTGTCGACAGCCCGTCGGGCGCGACGAACACCTGTCGCACGTCGGGCTCGGATTCGAGCGCGGTCTTGCCGAGCGACGTGTTGTCCGTCGGGACGTCACGCCAGGCGAGCACGTCGACATCGTGATCGGCGAGCGTCGACTCGACGATCTCCTCGAGCGCGCGCCGGTCGTCGCCGTTCCCCGGCATGAAGATCGACCCGACCGCGTACGTCTCGGGGAGGTCGGTGTCGACGACTGCCGCAAAGAACTCGTCGGGGCGCTGGATCAGGATGCCGGCCCCGTCGCCCGTGTTCTCCTCTGCACCCGTGGTCCCGCGGTGTTCGAGGTTCTCCAGGAGTTCGAGCCCGTCCGCGATGACGTCGTGTGAGACACCGCCGTCGAGGTCGATTACCGCCCCGACGCCGCAGTTCGAGCGCTCGTCGGCCGGGTCCGCGAGCCCCGCCGATACGGCGTGGGTGTCTCTCTGTGACTTGGTCATACGTCCCCCTCGGACTTCGGGCTTATCAGGTTACTCATAAAGGCATAAGGGTGTGTTAATCACATATAAGGGAGTATAATGTGTCCGTACGCGCGATCGACCCGGATCGACGCGTGCCGAACGGGACGAACGACCGTGTAGAACCCGGGGACGTGACCGTCCCGGCACGAGAATCGGCACCCGCACCGACGGCGTCGACGCCGGGTCGGAGACGAGACCGGTGGCGGTCCGACGAGGGGGCCACCCGATCAGTACGACTTCGCGAAGTACGCCGTCTCGACGGCGTCCTCGCCGCAGACCGCGCACGCCTCGCCCTCGTGGACGAGTTCGCCGGGTTCGTCGTCGGCGTGGAACGGCACCATCACGATCTCGGCGGCGATCTGTTCTTTGATCTCGGCCTCACACGCCTCGTCGCCACACCACGGTGCCTTGACGTAGCCCCCGTGGCGACCGAGCGTACCGAGGATCTCGTCTCGCGACGTGGCCGTCCGGACGCTCCCGTCGAGGGTCTCCTCGGCGGCGGCGTACAGTTTGGCGTGGACCTCGTCGAGGTGGGTTCGGACGGTCGCGGCGACGTCGTCGCGGGAGACCTCGTGTTTCTCGCTGTCGGGGCGGTGCGCGAGGGTGAGCACGCCGTCGTCGACCTCGTTCGGGCCGATCTCGATCCGGAGGGGAACCCCCTTCAGCTCCCACTCGTTGAACTTGAAGCCGGGGTTGCGCTCGTCGCGGTCGTCGAGTTCCACCCTGACGCCGTCGGCCTCGAGGTCCGACACAACCCCCTCGGCGTAGTCGAGCACCGCCGCTTTGGTGTCGCTCTGCCAGATGGGGACGACGACGACCTGTTCGGGCGCGATGGCCGGCGGGAGGACGAGCCCCTGGTCGTCGGAGTGCGTCATGATGAGCGCGCCGAGCGCCCGCCACGACAGGCCCCACGAGGTGGTGTGAGCCACCTGCTCCGTCTCGTCCTCGTCGGTGTAGCTGATGTCGAACGCCTCGGCGAAGGAGGTGCCGAGGTGGTGGCTCGTCGCGCCCTGCACCGTCTTCCCGTCGGGCATCAGCGCCTCGACCGTAGTGGTCGTGTGTGCGCCGGGGAACTTGTCGTGTTCGGGCTTCTTCCCCCGGAGCACGGGGATGGCGAGGACCTCCTCGTAGGTGTCCTCGTACTGGTCGAGCCGGGTGATGGTCTCGGTCCAGGCGTCGTCGTGGCTGGCGTGGGCGGTGTGGCCCTCCTGCCAGAGGAACTCCTTCGTCCGGAAGAACGGTTTGGTCTCCGTGGCCTCCCACCGCACCACCGACGCCCACTGGTTCACTCTGAGTGGGAGGTCGCGGTGGCTCCGGACCCACTGGCTCATGTACGGGGCGATGATCGACTCCGAAGTGGGTCGGACGGCGAGTCGTTCCTCGAGTTCCTCGTGACCCCCGTGGGTGACCCACGCGACCTCCGGATCGAACCCCTCGACGATGTCCTTCTCGCGTTCGAGGTACGATTCGGGGATGAACAGCGGGAAGTACGCGTTCTGGACGCCCGTCGCCTTGAACTTCGCGTCGAGTGCTCCCTGGAGCCGTTCCCAGAGCGCGTACCCCCGGGGGCGGGTGATGATGAAGCCGCTCATCCCTTCGGGAGCGTAGTTCGCCAAGCCCGCCTTCTGGACGACCTCGGCGTACCACTCGCCGGTTCTGTGCGACTTCGACTCGGTGATCCCGAGTTCCTGATCGTCGGTCATTGCCGTGGCGTTGCGTCAGCGCCGTCTTAAAGACCCCGAAGCGACCGATCCCCGACACGGCCCGACGCCGATGGAGGACGCTCGGGGTGGTCGTCATCGTCCCGGAGACGGAACGAGAAACGGTTACGTGGTCGCGGTCGGCGATGGGCCCGTCGTCACTCGACGGATGCGGCGGCCGCGACGGTCGACGGCCACACCGTCGTTCGTCTCCAGCACACATACGACCGCGGTGACACGATCGGTCGTGCGGAACCCCACCATGCAGGGGATAGCTACTTGTTAATCATGATCGTATCTCCGGTGGGGATGTCAGTATCGACAAGCAGCTCCGAGCGGTTCACCCGCTCGGGCCAGACGACCGGGACACGACTCGAACTCTGGGTACGACCGAGCGCCGTCGAGGGGGACGGCGTGGGTCACCTCGTCGAACAGGTGCGTGCGCTCGAACGCGAGGGGCACGTCGACGACGTGGCGGTCCGGATGTGGGACGAGGCGCTCGACCTCTCGTCGGACCTCCGCACCCACCGCGAACGCGAGGCACGGGCACGCGTGCAGGCGTTCAAGCGCTGGGCGTGGCAGAACGGGACCGAGATACGAGGGTTCGGCGAGCGTCGTCACGCGGCGCGCGGCCGCATGGGGCCCGAGTACGTCACGCAGCGCGTCCCGCGGGCGTTGCTCGCGGAGTACGAGGACGACGTGCTGGTGAACGTCACGCCGTGTGACAGTCGCGAACGGTGTATCTCACAGCGTCTCGACGCGATCGAGGCGGCGGCGGAAGCCGCGCAGTACTCGACGCCGCGCTCGCGCATCATCCGCTGACGCGTCGACTACTCCGGTCGCGTCGACACCGCGAAGGGGTCGGTGTCGCGCCACGACCACCCCGGGAGTCTCGTCTGAAAGCCCGCCGCGAGCGCCGCGTCCAGGTCGTCGACGCCGGCCACCCCGTCGCTGTGCGTGAACACGTCCGCGACGTGGAACGTCGCCTGGGCGAGGAGCGCGAGCGGCTGCCCGCCGGCGACGGTCGCCGCCAGCTCTCTGCCGAGGACCTCGTCGACGACGAAGCCGGGGTAATCCCCCTCAACGTCGAGGTCGCGGAGGAGCGCGACGTAGCCGGCGACGTTGACACCACGCTCGCCGTCGGCGAACACCGCGTCGACCGCCGTCCGGTACTGCGCCTCGTCGACGGGGTCGACCGTGACGTCGAACGCCGACCCCAGCCGTACCCGGGTGTCGTTGATGACCGTGACGATCCGGGATGCGCGCGCTCGCGTCCACTCGTACTCGCGTTCGACCCGTTCGGGAGTGAGTCGCATGCGGGGTCGAGGCGGGCATCACACTTCGCGTTTGCGAAGGCTTTTATAACTCCGAGATGATAGACCCGACTAAGCGGGTTCTCACTGCCTCTTCCCGCACCGCAGTCACGACACTGCAGTACTGACATAGTCGAAGTCGATAATGCACTCTCTCGGGTCTCACCTCGCGGGCACGCTCCGGATCGAGCGACCGCCAGCACGGACGAGACCGACGACCGCGGTGCGGGCGAGCGCGGGCGAACCCGAACTCGATACGTCCACAGGATGGGCGGATCGCTCTCAGTTATGAGTTCCGTAGACAAACAACTCGAGAATCTACAAGCAGAGATCGAGGCCGAACTACCGTCGGACATCTCCGTCTCGGACGTGAAGTACGAGGGTCCGGAGTTGGTCGTGTACACCAGACATCCGAAACAGTTCGCCCGTAACGGCGACCTGATCCGGAAGCTGGCCTCCAAACTCAGGAAACGGATCACCGTCCGGCCCGACCCCGACGTCCTCACCCCCCCGCGGGACGCCGAGGCGCAGGTGCTCGACGTCATCCCCGAGGAGGCCGGCGTCACCTCGCTGGACTTCCACGAGGACACCGGCGAGATCGTCATCGAGGCCGAGAAACCCGGTATGGTGATCGGTCGACACGGGTCGACGCTGCGAAAGATCACCCAGGAGGTCGGATGGACGCCCGAGGTCGTCCGGACGCCGCCGATCGAATCCGCCACGGTGTCGAACGTCCGCAACTTCCTCAAGCAGGAGCGCGAGGAGCGCCGCTCGATCCTCGAACGCGTGGGCCGACAGATCCACCGCAAGGAGCTCTCGAACGACGAGTGGGTGCGCATCACCACGCTGGGCTGTTGCCGCGAGGTCGGCCGCGCCTCGTTCATCCTCTCGACGCCCGAGACCCGCGTGTTGATCGACTGTGGCGACAAGCCCGGTGCCGAGGGCGAGGTACCCTACCTCCAGGTGCCCGAGGCGCTCGGCGCGGGGGCGAACACCCTCGACGCCGTCGTCCTCACCCACGCCCACCTCGACCACTCCGCGCTCATCCCCCTCCTGTTCAAGTACGGCTACGACGGCCCGATTTACTGCACGGAACCGACGCGCGACCTGATGGGTCTGCTCACCCTCGACTACCTCGACGTCGCCTCGAAGGAGGGCCGCACCCCGCCGTACGAGTCCGAGATGGTCCGCGAGGCGATCAAACACTGCATCCCGCTCGAATACGGCGACGTGACCGATATTGCACCTGATGTGAAGCTCACGTTCCACAACGCGGGGCACATCCTCGGCTCGGCGGTCACCCACTTCCACATCGGCGACGGACTCTACAACGTCGCCTTCTCCGGCGACATCCACTACAAGGACACCCGGCTGTTCAACGGCGCTGTCAACGACTTCCCGCGGGTGGAAACCCTGGTGTTGGAGTCGACGTACGGGGGACGGAACGACTACCAGACCGACCAGGAGGACTCCGAGCGCAAGCTCCTCGACATCATCAACGAGACGCACGAGCAGGGTGGGAAAGTGGTGATCCCCGCGTTCGCGGTGGGGCGCTCCCAGGAGATCATGCTCGTGTTGGAGGAGGCGATGCGCAACGACAAGATCCCGAGCATGCCCGTCCACCTCGACGGGATGATCTGGGAGGCCACGGCGATCCACACCACCTACCCGGAGTATCTCCGCGACGACCTCCGAGACAGAATCTTCCACGAGGACGCCAACCCGTTCCTAGCGGAGGAGTTCAACCACATCGACGGCGGCGAGGACGAACGCCAGGAGGTCAAAGACGGCGGTCCCGCCATCATCCTGTCGACCTCCGGGATGATCACGGGTGGGCCGATCATGTCGTGGCTTCGTCACATCGGACCCGACCCGAACTCGAACCTCGTCTTCGTCGGCTACCAGGCGCAGGGGACCCTGGGGAGAAGAATCCAGAACGGCTGGGACGAGATCCCGATCAACGACCGCAACGACATGGGGCGGTCGTCGACGCTGACGCTGAAGATGGGCGTCGAGACGGTCGACGGCTTCTCCGGACACGCCGACCGTCAGGGGCTGGAGAACTTCGTGAAGACGATGAACCCCCGGCCCGAGAAGGTCCTGTGTGTGCACGGCGACGAACGCTCCGTTCAGGACCTCTCGTCGGCGCTGTACCACAACTACAACATGCGGACGTTCGCGCCGAAGAACCTCGAGACGTTCCGGTTCAAGTGACGGGAGCGTACCCGTCGAAGGGAGCCCACCGCTCGGCGGGCACGCGTCCGGACGGGCGTCTCCCGCTGTTCTCGACTTCGGTCGCCGTCGACCGATGCGTCCGGAAGAGATCCCACGGTCACGACGGATTTCCACACGGTCGCGACAGAGCCCTCTACCATCACGACAGGTACAACAGCAGAACGAGTACGAACACAGCGGCCAGTGCGAGGAGCGGAGCGACGACGTCGAACGGGACGACGAGAGCCACGATCGCGGTCACGACGACGAACTCCAGCACCACCAGGAGACTCACCACGTCGCGTGGGTCGGCCATCGTGCTGGAACCGTCCTGCGAGCCTATCCAGTCCCCGAGATGATGAAACCGGCGGTCGAACGGCGTTGCACGCCGACGGGACGCCGCGTCACACCAGATTCAAACCGCCCGTCCTCGGACGTACGCCCGTATGCGTCTCGCGCTCATCGCCCACGACGAGCTGAAACCGGAACTCATCGACTTCGCACGGACACACGAGGAACAGCTCGCCGAGTACGACCTCGTCGCCACCGGGACGACGGGCGAACGCCTCCGCGAGGAGACGGACCTCGACGTCGAACGGAAGCAGTCGGGGACGCTGGGCGGCGATCTCCAGATCGGTGCGGAGATCGCCGAGGGCTCCTGCCAGGGAATCGTCTTCTTCCACGACCCCCTGACCGCCCAGCCGCACGAGCCCGACGTCTCCGCACTGATGCGCATCTGCGACGTCCACGACGTCCCCCTGGCGACGAACCGCTCGACCGCCGACGCCGTCGTCGAGTCGATGACCGACGGCTGAGCGGCCCGGTCGAGGGAGCCGGGGGCTCGGTCCGGCTCGTTGCGCGGGGGCGACGCCGTCCGGGTCCCCACCGGGCTACGTCGCACTTCGGAGGCGAACCTCGATCCCGTCCGGATCGGCGACGGTGAGCGGTCCGTCGGCGTAGTCGGGGGCGTACCCCCGTTCGACGAGCGCGTCGCGGAGGTCGTCGATCGCCGACTCCGGCACGACGAACTCGAACCACTCGACGCCACGGTGTTCACCGACCGGGTTCGTTCGCCCGTTCCAGGTGTTGAGGCCGACGTGGTGGTGGTAGTCGCCGGCGGCGACGAACAGCGCCCCGCGGTACGACTCGGTTCGGACGTTCAGCCCCAGGGAGTCGACGTAGAACGCCCGCGCCGCGGCGAGATCCGTCACTTCGAGGTGGACGTGACCGATGTCGGTTTCGGGTGGGAGATCGTCACCCGCCGCGGTCTCGCGAACCCCGTCGAGGTCCAGCGCGAGTGTGTCCATCTCTACACCTCCGTCGTCGGTCGCCGTCCAGTCGTCGCGCGGGCGGTCCCGGTATATCTCGACGCCGTTCTCCTCCGGGTCGCGGAGGTAGATCGCCTCGCTCACGAGGTGGTCCGAGGCACCGGTGAGCGACGCACTCGCGGCGTCGACGCGGACGAGCGCGTCGCCCAGTGCCTCCCGTGTGGGCACGCGGACCGCGAGGTGGAACAGCCCGGCCGCGTCGCTCGGCCGGGCGGGGGCGTCGGGCTCTTCGGCGAGGACGACCAGCGGGTCGTCGCCAGCGGTGAGGGTCGCACGGTCGCCGTCGCGAGAGACGTCGAGACCGACGACGTCGCGGTAGAACGGGACGACGCGGTCGAGGGAGTTCACGCGGAGGGCGACTCGGCCGACGTGGGCGGCGGCGGGCATCGTGAACGCAGCGGTGTCCGTGGGCATGGATTCGAGATACGACCGGGGCGGTCAAAACGTGTCTCCCCGATGGTCGGGGTGGCGCACGGCCGGGGTCCGGACTCGACGGTTCCGGTGTCGCGCCGGCCGGACTCGTGTGGCGACTGGACGGAGAAGCGGGGCGGGCGTTAGCGCCTCCGACTCAAGCCGTCCGGCTGCCCGCGCCCGGTTCGTCCCTCGGCGGACCGTGGCCGATCACCCGCGAGCAGTCACGTCTGCCGCCGCTTTTCCCGGCGGCCGCGCCCGAACAGCCGGTCTCTCAGCGGTCGGTCGGAGGGTCGTTCCGCCAGCACCACGGAGGCGTCGACCTCGTTGACGACGTCGAGGTGCAGCGACTCCGTGACGAGACGCGAGAGAAGCCCGCGTTCGGTCGCGCCGATGAGCACGAGCGTGTGCTCCGCGGCCGCGCGCTCGATCGCCGCCTCGACGTCACCGGAGTCGTCGACGAGTCGCGTCGCGTCACCGAGGTCCCGCTCGGCCGCCCACTCGGCGAGGAACGCGTCGCCGGCCTCCCGCTCACCGGGATCGACGACGTGGAGCAACGACACCTCGGCGTTGGCGGTCGACTGGAGCGTCCGTGCGACGTCGGCACTGAGGTCGGAGTCCGGTCCGCCGGCCGTGGGCAACAGCACGCGAGAGGTGTCCAGCCGCCCGTTCTTGACGACGAGGAAGTCACAGGGAAGGCGGTTGGTCAGCTCGTCGAGGGGACGTTCCGCACGGGCGGCGTTCCACAGCCTGTCGTCGCCCCACCCCATCACGACGAGGTCGGGGCGCGTGCGGCGCGCGCGGTCGAACACCTCCTCGAAGGAGCGCGAGGAGACGATCGTCGAGGTCTCGAACTCGACGTCGTACCCCTCGACACGCCGTTCGACGTCCGCCATGAGACGGGCCGACGCCCGAGTGATCTGGTCGTGGCCGTGTCGGCCGTCGGACTCCACCGCTAGCCGGGAGGGGGTCTGGACGACGTGGGCGGCGTGAACCGTGCTCTTCTCGTGGACGCTCGCGAGGGCGCAGGCGAACTCGACGATCGGAGCCTCGGTCCGCGGGTTCGCGACCGGAACCAGGATCCGGTAAGAGTCGGGATCGCGGACGAAATCCCCGAGGGTGTCGACGACCGGTACGTACGACCGGCCCGCGAGACCGCCGAGTACCCACTCCCTCGTCGAGAGCCGACGAACGTGCTCGAACCGTTCGATCTCGAGACGGCGCTCGCTGGTCTGGTAGTAGTTGACGACGGTGACCAACACGACACCGCCGACCGTGTTACCGAGCAGGACGGGAAGGACGAACTCCGACAGCGCCGTGACCATTCCCGGGCCGCCGACGAGCATCAGGTAGACCGACTCGGTGAACGAGACGACGACGTGAAAGAGGTTTCCCAGCGGGATCGCCAGGAAAGCCAGGTAGACGATGAGAACCCGCGAGACGGTGTCGCGGGCCGCGAAGTTCATCCAGACGACGCCGGCGACGATCAGGCCGGCGAACGCGCCCTTGAAGAAGAGGGCCGTGGCCGACGTCTCGATGCCCTTCTCGGCCAGTTCGACGGCGACCGTCGCCGCCTCGGGACTGAACACCCCTCCGTAGGCGAGCACGACGGCACCGATGGCCCCGCCGGTGAAGTTGCCCGCGAGGACGACCAGCCAGTGACGAAAGAGCGTGGGAACGCTGGCCAGCCGTTCGAGCGTCAACGCCACCGGCGGGAGCGTGTTCTCGGTGTACAGCTGGTAGCCGCCGATGATGATGTAGATGAACCCGAGGGGGTACAACAGGACGGCGGCGATGGGACTGTCGGTCGCAGCGGACATCGAGGCGTACAGCAGATAGGTGATCGTGATCGCGAATCCACCGGCGACGGCGGCGAAGAAGAGTTCGCGAAGGCCGGACGTGATCTCGTGATCCGCGTCCGCGACGATCCGCTGGAACACCTGATCGGGCGAGAAGAGGTCCGGGACGACCTCGCCGGTGATGGGAATATCGTCGTTGGAGGGATGTTCGTGATCCCGGTCCGACACGGTCCGCTCGGAGTCGGTCATGGTGTCTTCCGCCGCAACCACGGACTAAGTGGTTTACGTCTCGGCCGACCCGACGGGGTCCAGCGACTCCGTCGAAGCGGATCGGTCGTCGTCGCCACGGACTGCAGATGCGGATACCTCGTCGCCGTGCCGTCACACGAGCGGTCACGTCGTCTCTGCTGTTCCAGCCGGTCTCCGAGGGTCCCGTTCGAGCGAGTGAGCGGGTTCTCTCGAACGCTACTAGAACAGCCGACAGCACCGGACGGGGAGCGTCCACGGACAGCGGTGACGCGCCTGATGGGTTCCGGGTGTCGACGAAGCCGTCACTACTCGTCTCCGGGTGGTGACGCGTGACTTCCGGCGCTCGGTGCGACGACGGCACTCACAGGCTCACTCCCGCTCCGTGGGGCACGTTCTTTTAATCTCGTGGCCGTGTGCCTACGAGTGTGATCCCGCCCGACTCGCGCGACCGCCTCGTCCTGATCGCCATCGGACTCCTCGTCCTGCTCGCACCCGCGCTGATCCTCGTCATCACGCTCAGTACGCTCGTCCTCTTCGGTGACCTCGCGCTCGGCCGACTGACCCCCGTCGAGTTCCTCGAACTGTACCTCATCGACCTCGTCCTCTTTTCGGTGCTCGCGTACGGGGTCTATCGGTTGACTCTGTGGCTAGTGGAACGGCAGGTTCCCGTCACTCTCGACTCCCTCGAGCCCAGTGAGGACGCAGATCTCTCCGACGACGACCCCACGTCTCCCGAGGACCGGTGACGTCTCGGTTCGTCTCGTGTCGTTCCCGTGGATCGGTGGCCGGTGGGGTGACTGGTCGCGACCCCGTTCGGGGCCGGACAGTGGGTGTTCGTCGCTCCATCGCGGTCGGAACGGTCCGAGTCGACGGTACCGTTCGCTGTCAATCTCCTACATCTGGGGTTCAGTGACGACGTACTGGATAAATTATCACTAAAGAAAATATACTATTATATATGAAAATATGATAAAGATATATAAGAATAGAAGAATATTTTCAAACGGTATGGATGACGAAATCCAAACAGATGGTGGAGAACAAGGTCATCAACGTTCAGTGAATCATTCAATAGATGGCTCCGAAGGAATCTATAAGCAGTTATTCACAGATAAAATACTCAGAAATAAATTGGTAGTGATTGTCTCAATTTATGTCATAACGGGATTGAGTATCGGACTGGCCGGATTCACGACGATAGATGCGTTCTCAGGAGGCAGCGGAAATCTTGGTAGTCAAATCATCGGAGGCATTTTTGTCATGATTGCAACAGTTTTCACCGCACTGATTGGAGTTCCAATTGCAATCATGCTTGCACTACGTGTGTCAGATAGCCTGCAACGTTCAAACATAGAAACGTATGCTACAACAGGGGTTGGAGTATTCTTAGGTCACTTGGTTATGTTCTCGATAGCATTTGTAATACTTGCGAGTAAAATAGGGAATGCTTCTGTTGATGTAGATCTGATCAGTTTCTTTATCCCAATGTTACTCGCCGCGGCAGGAGTAGCATTCGCCGGAGTTTCCGCTAGTTACCTAACCCGACACCACGGACTGTAGAAAGAATCAATTCGAACGATTCAAACTCAGGCTATCCCAGTGAGGATGCAGTCTCTCTGTCTCAACTGACGGGAAAAATAGTTCGCATATGTGTCCACTATCTATTCGCAATATCTTGTGGATCGGATACTCAAATTCGAGAGAAATGTAGATAATATAATATTAAAAACCCGGCTTATTCGACAGTCTCGGCTGGGTCCACGACTGTACCTTCTACCTCATCTACCCCTACCCGTTCACACAGGTCGTACAGCGGGCAGGCTTCGGGCCCGTCGAGACACGCCGGTTTCCGCGCCGAACAGTAGTCGCGGCCGAACTGGATCATCGCCGTGTGGCCGAAGCCGCACTTCTCTGCGGGGACGTCCCGCTCCAGATGCTCGCGGACGGTCTCGTGGTCGGCGTCGGCGGGCGCGAGCCCCATCCGGCGGGCGATGCGGTGGACGTGGGTGTCGACGGGGAAGACGCCGCCGCGCCCGCCGGCGAAGAGGAGCACGCAGTCGGCGGTCTTCGGACCGACGCCCTTCACGGAGAGGAGCGTCCGACGGACCTCGGTGGGGTCGCCCTCGCGGACGAAGCGGTCGAACGCGTGGGTAGAGCCGAACTCGTCCAGCGCCCACTCGGCGGTGCGGACGAGCACCGCGGACTTCTGGTTGTACAGCCCGGCCGAGGAGATGGTCTCGGCGAGTTCGTTCTCGACGGCGGCGGCGAGGTTCTCGGCGAGGTCGTCGGCGGGGCCGTACCGGCTCATGAGGCTGTCGTGAGCCGGTTGACTCGCCTTGTCCGACGTGTTCTGGCTCAGGATCGTTCGGACCAGACACTCGAAGCCGTCCTGGCCGCCGTACGCTTTCCGCCAGTACAGCTCGCCGAGGTCGTCGACCACCGCCTCCGCGCGCGTCTCTGCTTCCCGGTCGGGGTCGAACGCGGCGAACGCACCCCCGCCCGCGTCGCCGCCGCTGATGTTCTCGGCGGGTTCGTCTCGTCGGTCGGTCATCCACTTCGAGGGGTAGGACCGGACGGTAAGAAGCGTGACGGCCCACGGGAGGACGCGTCCGGAGCGGAGACGGCTTCCCCGTCGATCCGGCCGTCAACGATTACCTCACCGAGCCCGAGACAACACGTATGCGCGCGCCACACTCGCCACCGGGCGATCCCGTCGTCGGCAACGCGATCCGGTTCGCCCGCGCTCCGCTCGACTACCTCGACACGATCCGCGACGCCTACGCCGACGGGATCCTCCACCTCTCCGGGATGATGGGACCGGGTATCTACGTCGTCCTCGACCCCACGCTCGTCCACCGGGTGCTCGTCGACGACCACGACCGTTACCGGAAGCCGCAGATCCGGCCCGAACTGGTCGACCCGCTCGTCGGCGAGGGGCTCCTGACGAGCGAGGGCGACCACTGGCGACGGCAGCGGACGACGCTCCAGCCCGCCTTCTTCACCTCACGGCTGCGCGGGTTCGACGAGACGATCGTCGACTTCACGCGGGCGACCACGGCGACGTGGACGGACGGACAGGAGTTCGACCTCTACCGCGAACTCGGCGTGCTCACGGTCCGCATCATCGCACGGCTCCTCCTCGGCGTCGACCTCTCGCGGGCCGACGCCGCCGACGTCGGCGAGGCGATGCTGGCCGTCGGGGAGGGGCTGGCTGTCTCACCCGGCGGGGTCGTCCGCCCGCCGTGGCTCGAACTCCCGCCGCCCCGCGAGTACCAGCAAGCGATCCGCGAACTCGAGGACGTGACCGCGCGCGTCTTCGCCATGCACGAGCCCGGCGGCGACGACGTGCTCTCGCTCCTCCAGCGGGCGATCACCGACGAGCCGGACGCGTTCCCCGAGGACGAACTCCGCGACCAGGTGATGACGATGCTGCTGGCGGGCCACGAGACGACGGCGCTCACGCTGACCTACGCGTTCTTCCTCCTCTCGCAGTACCCCGAGACGCGGACGCGACTGAAGTCGGAGGTCGACGAGGTGGTGGACGGCGTCCCCGGCTGGGGCGACCTCGCGGCGCTCGACTACACCGAGCGAGTGATCCACGAGACGCTCCGCGTGCTCCCGCCAGTGTGGGCGCAGTTCCGGCAGCCGCTGGCGGACGCCCGCCTCGGCGACTATCGCATCCCCGAAGGCGCTCCGCTGATGCTCCCGCAGTGGGCCATCCACCGGAGCTCCCGCCACTGGGACGCACCTCTGACGTTCGATCCCGATCGGTGGGACGGGCGACGACCCGCAGAGGTGCCGGCGTACTTCCCGTTCGGTGCCGGACCGCGCGCGTGCATCGGTCGGCAGCTCGCCATCGTGGAGTCGAAGCTCATCCTGGCGACGGTGCTCGCCGAGTGGGACGTCGAGGTGCTCGACGACGAGGTTCCGCGGCGGGCGGCCATCACGATGCAGCCCACTGGGCCGGTGTCGGCGGTCGTCCGGCGACGGTGAAGACGGCCAGAACGAGGACGAAGGCAACGAGAACGAGGACGAAGGCGGCGGGCGAGAGCGACGAGAGCAGGAGGCAGCTGCCGGCGGGAACGGTGACGGGAGTTCACGCGCCGCCCGTGGGAGCCGAAGTAGCCGGTGTCCGGAGTCACGCACCAGGGTCGACCGTGAGCGTGAGAACGAGGTCGGCCCCCTCGCGGAGCGCGTCGACCATCGCGCGGTCGAAGCCGGCGGCGGCGTGGTCGGCGTCGATCATGACGGTCCGGTCGTCGACGTAGTCGCTCGTGCGCGCGACGGCGGAGCGGTCGCTCTCGAAGGAGAGGGCGGGGTGACCGCGACCCTCGACGGTCTGGACGTGGTCGCCGACCGCGACTCGTGCAGTGATTCGCGCTCCGTGATCGCGGCAGGCGTCGACGAACGCCGGGTCGAACGCACTGGGAGCGCGGTCGGCCTCGACCGCGAGGATGCAGTCCCCGGCGGGCGTGAGCCAGTCGTCGGTCGTCACCTCGAACGTGCTCGCGTGTTCGGCCCGGACGTTGTCGTGGCCGCGGGCCCGGATGACCTCTCTCATGGGGTCACGTCGACGGAGTGGGGACAAGTCGTCACCGATCCGGACCGGTCGCGCGAACCGACCACTCCCCGGTTCGTCGGCCGCCAGTCGGACGCCGATCCCGACGACTGACCGGACTGATCCGAAGTGACTGTGAGTATGTACCCCTGAGATGAATAATTATGTACGTTCGTCGACCGAGTGGAGGATTAGCCGGAGGAGATAGGTATCGAACACGAGAATAATCCCACAGGTCCCCTGCCCCGAAATTTATACAATCCCACGAAAACCCTGAGAACCCTCCACACGGCGTTCTCGAGGGGTGTGGTACCGAATTTCATTCGTTCATTCACCGAAGTTTTTAAATACACATAGGCTGTAGTTGGATGTACCTGAACGCCACCGGCGTTCCGGCGGCACAGCACGCAGAATGATCGGGAGTTCTCTTAGACGGCCGGTCGCACTCACTCGCGCAGCCGCCGCGCTCGGCAGGGTGATGGTACAGAGGTTCGATCACGCATGGTAACAAAACAAGAAGTCCTCGAAGAATTCGACGTCAACGAGCTCGACGGATCCAACAACGTCGCGCTCTCCGACGAACAGCTCGAAACAGGTTCGAAAGGTCAGCTCATCAAGCTCGCGGGTCAGCTGCGAGACCGACGAAACGAGCTCAACCAGATGGCCTCCGAACGCGCTTCCAAGCGCGACGACCTGAACGCCAAGACGCGCGAACAGGTCGACGAGGCCCAGAACCACCGCGAGAAACGCGACGAGCTCAACGAGAAGGTCCAGGAACACAAACAGAGCCGCAACGAGCTCAACGCGAAGGCGAACGAGCTGTTCGACCAGGTCGAACAGATGAAGAGCGACCTCGAGCTCGACGACGGCAAGGACATCGAGGAGCTCGAAGAGGAGATCGAGCAGCTCGAGTTCCGCCAGCAGACCGAGGTGCTCTCGACCGAAGACGAGCGCGAGCTCATCGAGAAGATCGAGAACAAGCGAAAGGAGCTCAAGCAGCGAAAGGAGAAGGTCGAGGATTCGGGCGAGCTCGAAGAGCTCATCGCCGAGGCCGAGGAGGTCCGCTCGGAGGCCTCCCAGCACCACCAGAAGGTCACGGAGCTCGCCGACGAGGCCCAGGAGCACCACAACCAGATGATCGAGGCCTACCGCGCGGCCGACGAGATCCGTGACAAGGCCGACGAGATGCACGAGCTATTCGTCGAGGCGCAGGAAGCCGCCGACCGCCACCACGAGGACTTCGTCCGCGTCCAGAAGCGCCTGCGCGAACTGGACAAGGAAGAGGAAGAAGAGCGCAAGGACGAGCGCGCCGAGAAGCGCGAGAAGGCGAAGGAAGAGGCCGAGGAGATCTACCAGCAGTTCAAGGAGGGCGAGACGCTGGACACCGAGGACCTCATGAAGCTGCAGAAGGCCGGCCTGCTCTAACGTCGGTTCTCTCTCACGGTCTTTTTATTCGGCGCGCCCGGAGTGCCCACTGACATGAGCGATCGTACACGGACAGTCGTCACTGTCGCCGCCGTGCTCGTCGCGGCAGCCGTCGCAGGCGTCGTCGGCTGGTTACTCTTCGTCCGCGTCCCCGGCGACGTCGCCGACCTGCTGGGCGTCCTGCTCGTGATCGGTCTCGTCGTCGGCGCGGTCAGAGTCGCCGGACGGGCCGTCGGGAACCGGTTCCCCGGCTACGACGTCGCCGAGGTCGCCGTCGAGGGGCCGATCACCCGCGACGGGGGACCCGGTCCCCTCCCGACGAGCCCCCGCGGGACGCCCGCGGACGACATCGTCGACCAGATCGAGGCCGCCGACGAGGACGGCGCGGTCGACGCGCTCCTCGTGAAGCTGAACACGCCCGGCGGCGCGGTCGTCCCGAGCGACGACATCCGGCGGGCGGCGATGGCGTTCGACGGTCCCACGCTCGCGTACGCGACGGACACCTGCGCCAGCGGCGGCTACTGGATCGCGAGCGGCTGCGACGAGCTCTGGGCGCGCGAGGCCTCCATCGTCGGGAGCATCGGTGTCATCGGTTCGCGGGTGAACGTCTCCGACCTCGCCGACCGCCTCGGGGTGTCGTACGAACGGTTCGCCGCCGGGAAGTACAAGGACGCCGGCGTCGCGCTGAAGGAGATGGACGACGACGAACGCGCGTACCTCCAGGGGATCATCGACGACTTCTACGACCACTTCGTCGAGCGGGTCGCCGACGGGCGCGACCTCGCCGAAGACGAGATCCGCGACACCGAGGCCCGCGTCTTCGTCGGGACGGACGCGCACGAACGCGGCCTCGTCGACGGCCTCGGCGCGCGCGACGACGTCGAAGCGCGGATGGCCGACCTGCTGGACCGCGACGAGGTCTCGGTCGAGGAGTTCACGCCCCAGCAGTCGCTCGCGGCGCGCCTGCGCGGCGGTGCCGAGTCGGTCGCCTACGCGCTCGGCGCGGGCGTCGCCGGCCGGGTCGTCGGCGACGAGGAGCCGCTGACGCTGCGGTTCTGAGCCACGCCGGCTCACTCCCCGGCGTCTTCCCCGTCACGACGCCGGATATCGTTCTCGTCACCGCTCCCGACGACCGCCTCGGCCTCCACCTCAACCAGGAGATCTGGATCGATCAGCCGCGACACCTCGACCATCGTCGTCGCCGGCCGCACGTCGCCGAACACCTCGGCGTGTGCCCTCCCGACGGCGGCCCAGTCGTCGATGTCGACGACGTACATGCGGGTGCGGACGACGTCGCCGTGGTTCCCGACACGCAGATCCGGTCGCCGACGCGGACCGCTCGGGAGTAGCCGACGCGCGGTTCCCACTCGGTGCCGCTGGAGACGGTTCGTCGGTTCATACGGAGGACGCGTGGCCGACCGACCTGACGCTGTCGGCACGACTCGTCGGACGGTCCGACCTGCCGTGATCTCGCGGACGGATCGACCGCTGTCACCGTCTCGGGGCCGCGGGGACGGGAAATCGAGATCGAACCCACCGGGACTGTTTTACGCGCCCCACGCGTCACCTCGCGTGTGACGACGCTCGTCCTCTGCGTCGACCGGGCCGACGACATCGGCCGGAAGACGGGGCTCACGATGCCGGTGGTCGGCTGGGAGGCCGTGCAGTCGCTCGTCACGGAGGTCGGCCTCGCCGACCCGGAGGACTCCAGCGTCAACTGCCTGCTCGAGACGCTCCGCGTCGCCCGCGACCTGCGGGACGAGGACGACGACGCCGTCGTGGCGGTCGTCGCGGGCGGGGGCGACTCGATCGTCGGTGCCGACCGCTCGATCGCCGCACAGCTCGACCGCCTCATCGAGGAACACGAGCCCGACTCGGCCGTGATCGTCATCGACAGCGTCCAGGACGAGCGGCTCGTCCCCGTCGTCGAGTCGCGCCTCCACGTCGACGCCGTCGACCGCGTCGTCGTCCGGCAGGCGCACGACCTCGAGTCGACGTACTACCTCCTGAAACAGTTCCTCGCCGACGAGGAACTCCGGACGACCCTGCTGGTACCGACGGGGATCGGCCTCCTCCTCCTGCCGATCCTGTTGAGTCAGTTCTCGCCCACCATCGCGCTGGCGGGGCTGGCGTCGCTCCTGGGGGCGGTGCTCCTCTACAAGGGACTGGCGATCGACGAACTGCTGGCAGACCTCCCCGACCAGGTCCGCGCGGCGATGTACTCCGGCCAGGTGTCGGTCGTGACGTACGTCGTGGCGGCGGGGCTCTCCCTGGTAGGGGTGTTCCTCGGCGCGCTCGCCGTCTCCAACTCCCCGGTCGGCGAGACGGCACTGCTGCCGGCGATGCAGTTCACGTACTCCGCGGTGCCGTGGCTCGCGCTCGCGGCGCTCACGGCCTCGACCGGCCGCCTCCTCGACGAGCTGATCAGCGCCGGGGGAGTCCGGGCCCCGTACCTGAACCTCCCGTTCGGCGTGGTCGCGCTCGGGCTGGTCCTCCGCGGCTTCTCGGGCTACTTCCTCGAACGCGAGGGCGTGCTCCCGAACCTCGTCTTCTTCGACCGGCTCGTCCTCACCGCGACCCAGCGACTGGCGCTGTTCATCGTCGTCGGCATCGTCGTCTCGCTCGTCGGCGTCCGCGTCGCCGTCACCGTGACCGACGAGCGGCTGGACGACGCGGTCGAGACCGGCGGACAGGAAGACGCCTGACCGGATCGGTCACGGAGCCGGTCGCGGTCCACGAGAGCGGAACGCGGAGAACAGGGAGCGGAGTGGACGGCGTCTCGCGGTGCGGGGAGAAGAACGTCCGTCGACGGTCGCGCGGGTTCGCTCCGCCGTACAGGAGTGTGACGTTACCGCGTCGTGGTGCGGTACTCGCCATGTTTGATGCCGATGCCGAGACAGATGGCGCCGAAGACGACCATGGCGGGCGTCACCATCATCAGCACGATCGACTGCGGCATCACGTTCATCCCGATGAGTGCGGCCGTCCCGACGGCGACGATGACGGCGAAGACCAGTACGGTCCTGGTGAGATCGAACTCCATGTGCGGAGTCGGGACGGAGCGAACTAATCCGTTACGACCCGGGACGTTCCGCTGTCGGCCCGTCGATCCGTCAGTACGTCGCGGGAGCCGGTCGGTCCCCGACGGCCGTCGCCCGAGAGCGCGGTCGGGAGTGACGGGTGGCGTCGACTCGGCCGTGGCGAGGGAGTTCAGGAACACTGATTAATGCGAGGCAACTGCGAACGGTATGGACGAGCGTTTCGACGTGGTGGTCGCCGGCGCCGGCCCGGCGGGGGCACAGTGTGCACGCGACCTGGCCACGAGGGAGTACGACGTGCTCGTTCTCGAGACCGAGGCCGAAGACGAGTTCCCGCGACAGAGCAACAAGTCGACCGGCGGGACGTTCCCGTCGATGCTGACGTCGTTCAACGTCCCCGACGACGTCGTCATGCAGTTCACCGACAGTATCGTCCTGGAGTCGCCGAGCGACTCGTACGCTCGCCGTCAGACCGGGGCGGTCCTCGAGTTCGCCGACTTCAAGCGGTTCCTCGTCAGGGACGGTCGGGAGAAGGGTGCCGACTACCGGTTCGACGCCCGCGTCTCGGCCCCCATCATCGAGGACGGCGAGATCGTCGGCGTCCAGTACGACGGCTCCGAGAAGGTGTACGCCGACGTCTTCGTCGACGCGACCGGGCCGGCAGCGCCGCTGGCGCGGGCGCTGGACGTGGTCGACTTGCAGCGCGAGAAACAGGCCATCGGTGTCGAGTACGAGTACGAGGGTGTCGACCTCGACCACCCCGACTACACGGACCTCCACGACGCGATGATGTTGCGTCTCGACCACGACCTGGCACCGGGCGGCTACTCGTGGATCTTCCACACCGGCGGGGACACTGCGAAGGTCGGCCTCTGTTACATCCAGAACGAGAGCCACCGGGAGTTCGCCAAGGACGGGATGACGATCGACGGCTACCTCGAGTACTGGACCGACACCGACCCCCGGTTCGCGGACGCACGGAAGCTCGAGGGCGAACAGCACCGCGGCTCCGCGCACATCCAGATGCCGACCGGCATGAGCACGGACAACTTCCTGGCGATCGGCGACACGGTGCCGACGATCGACCCGCTCTGGGGCGAGGGGATCCACAAGGGGATGAAGTCGGCGCGCGCGGCGGCGACCACGATCGACAGCTGTCTCACACCCCGCGACCGGGACACGTCGGCGGAGGCGATGGCGGCGTACGACCACCTCTGGCACACGGAGGTGGCACCGGAGATGCGCACCCGGCTGTTGATGACCGAACTCCTGTATCTCGCCCCCAACGAGCGCTACGACAGGCTGATGCGAGATCTGAACCGGGCCGACGCGGAGACGCTGAACGAGGCCAACAACGGCAGCGTCCGGGCGCTGGTGAAACTGCTTCACCTCACCGACGCCTCGCTCGTCAAACGACTCCTCAGCGAGCGGTACCTGAACTGAGCCCCGCGCCGAGCGCCCGGGCCGCCGCCGATCCGTCCACGAACCCGTTCGCACCCAGTACGGGACCGGCGACAGAGCTATCATGGTTCGTGCGAGCAGTACCCATGGAGGTCGCGCATGATCCGACTCACCGCGGAGAACACGAACGCCGTCGCCCACCGCATCGCCGGCGACTCGCTCGTCTACGACTGCCCGGACTGCGAGTTCGGCGAGGTGTTGGTCACGGAACTCATCGAGAGCGACGACGCCCGGTGTCTCGACTGCGGCGCGCGCTTTTGCCTGCAGATCGAGCGGGCCGAGTGAGCCGACTCGGCCGAGCGAGCCGACTCGGCCGAGCGAATCGCCCCGGTCGAACGAGCCGTGTCCGACCCGACCACGGCGTCACCGGCCGTCCTGTTAGTCGAGAGAAACGATGATATCCTCGCCCGACGTACAGTACGTGATCCAGTAGTGCGTCTCCTACCCCTCTCCCTCGCCGTCGTCGTCCTCCTCGCGGGCTGTACCGGCACGCTCGCCGAGGTCCACTCCTCGCCGGCGACCATCCCCGAGACGGCGTACACACCCGTTGGCTACATCCACGGGAACACGACGGAGGTTCCGCTCACGTATCCGCTGGGAATCGGGCCGATCACGCGCGACGTGACCGTCTACGTCTGGGTCTCCGGCTACTCGCGCACGGTCGAGAACGCCGGGGGTGGGAACGACACGGCCGGGCTCCTCGTGGTGAGCTCGCCCAACCGGAAGATCGAGGGACAGTCGGTCAACCCGTTCGCGCAGCTGTCGAACCGCGGCGTCGTCTCGGAGCTGTTCGAGGTGGTCGCCGAGGCGGACAACACCACCGGCGGCGTCGTCGACGGGATGAGCGCCAACGTGACCGAGGTCGCCCGTCTCGAGGAGACGGGCGTGCAGAACCGGACCGTTCTCGGACAGACGGTGGAGGTCGTCACCTACACCGCGACCGTTCGGGTCGAAGCCGCGACGACCGCGGGGCCGTCCGAACCCGAGCCGAGCGCCGACGCCGAGACGACCAGAACGCTCCTCGTCCACCTGATGGCCGTCGAACACGGCGAGGACGTCGTCTTCGCGATGGGCGTCCACGGCGACGACATGGACGAGGACGAGACCATCACCTCACTGATGGAAGCCATCGAACACGAGGTCGACGCGGGCGAGTGACGGGGCGGCGGCTCGTCGACACCGGGAGGCTCAGTAGAACTCGCGGACGAGATCCATCGCGTCGTCGGGCGCGCCGTCGCCGATGTCGGCCATGTTCGACGTGAGCCCGTGTTTCTCCTCGTAGGGGACCGAGTTCTCCTCCTGGTAGAGGATGCCCATGTACTCCTTCGAGGAGTCGAGGATCTTCTCCTTCGCCTGATCCCTGTCGGCGGGATCGTGGTCCGTCTCCGCGAGGTCGACCAGGTTGTCGCGGAAGTAGTCGTAGGTGTCGACGTCGTTGAACGTCACGCACGGGGAGAAGACGTTGACGAAGCCGAAGCCGTCGTGTTCGATCGCCTGCCGGACGAGTTCGGCGTGGCGCTTGGCGTCGGTCGAGAACGACTGCGCGATGAACGTGCCGCCGGCGGCGAGCGAGAGGGCGAGCGGATTCACCGGGGGCTGCTGTGGGCCTTCGGGGGTCGTCGACGTCTCGAAGTCCTCGCGGGAGGTGGGGGAGGCCTGCCCCTTCGTGAGGCCGTAGATGCGGTTGTCCATCACGATGTACGACATGTCGACGTTCCGGCGGACGGCGTGGACGAAGTGTCCCGCCCCGATAGAGTAGCCGTCGCCGTCGCCGCCGGCGACCATCACCTCGAGGTCGGGGTTGGCGAGTTTGACGCCCGTTCCGACGGGGAGGGCGCGGCCGTGGACGCCGTGGATGGCGTACGAGTGCATGTACGTGCCGATCTTCCCGGAGCAGCCGATGCCCGCGACGATGAACGTCTCGTCGGGGTGGTTCCCCGTCTCTGCCAGCGCTTTCATCATACCGTTCATCGTGCCGAAGTCACCACATCCGGGGCACCAGGTCGGCTGCTTGTCGGATTTGAAGTCTGTGAATCTGACGTCGGAGCTCATGCTGTCACCTCTGTCGAGAGGGCCGTCTTGATCTGTTCGGCGAGTTCGTCCGCCTTGAATCGGACGCCGTCGTACTTGTTGACGCGGTCGACGCGTGTCAGCGTGTCGTGTTCGACCAGGTCGGCGAACTGTCCGGTGGCGTTACATTCGACCACGACCACGTTGTCGGCCGCCGCGACCTCACCGGACAGATCCGGCCGCGGGAAGAGGTACGGCACCGAGAGGAAGCGCACGTCGATCCCCTCCTCGTCGAGGAGGGCGATCGCCTCCTCCATCGCCCCCTCGTTCGATCCCCACGAGAGCACGAGGTTCTTCGAGTCGGGGTCGCCGAACTCGCGCGGGCTCCAGTCCTCGGTCTCTCGCGCCGTCTGGACCTTCCGGTTGCGCTTGTCGACCTGTTCGACGCGCATCCCCGTGTCCTCGGTCCGTCGCCCGAGTTCGTCGTGTTCGAGACCGGTCGACATGTGTGCGCCCCCACGAGTTCCGGGCGCCGCCCGTGGACTCACGCCGTCGTCGGTGAGCGCGTGAGCCTTGAACTGTCCCTTCTCGTTCTGCCACTCCTCGATCGTGTCGTCGTCGACGAGTTTGCCGCGGTCGATCTCGACAGCGTCCATGTCGAACGCCTCGGGGGGGAACGTCTGTTCCGTGACCGCGAGCGCCAGGTCCGAGAGGAGGTAGACGGGCGTGTTGTACTTCTCCGCGAGGTTGAACGCCTCGACGGTCTTCCAGAAACACTCCGAGAGCGACGTCGGCGCGAGGACGAACCGGGGGATCTCGCCGTGACCGCCGTAGAGCGCCATGTTCAGGTCGCCCTGTTCCTGCTTGGTCGGCATCCCCGTCGACGGACCGGAGCGCATCACGTCGCAGATGACGAGCGGCGTCTCGCTCGTGGCGACCAGTCCGAACGTCTCGGCCATCAGGTCGATGCCCGGCCCGGAGGTGGCCGTCATCGAGCGCGCGCCGGCCCGTGCCGCGCCGAGCGCCATGTTGATCGCCGAGAGTTCGTCCTCGGCCTGGACGACGTGGCCGCCGTACCGTTCGATCCGTCCCGTGAGGTACTCCATCACGTCCGTCGCGGGGGTGATCGGGTAGCCCGCGTAAAAGCGGCAGCCGGCGGCGATCGCGCCCATCCCGATCGCCTCGTCGCCGTTGAGGAGGACGTAGTCCGCGTCGGTGGTCTCGAGGTCGTAGTCGAAGTCGTAGTCGTACTCGTCTTCGACGTACGACTGTCCCTTCCGCGCCGCCTGCTTGTTGTTGTCGACGATCGCCTGCCCCTTCCCACCGAAGCGTTTCTGGAGGGCGGAGTCGAGGTTCTCGATGGGGAAGTCGGCGACCGCACACGCCGCGCCCAGCGCCACGACGTTGCGCATGATGGCACCGCCTGCCTCCTCGGCGAGCGCCTTGAGGGGGACGTCCAGCCCGATCATCCCCTCCGGAATCTCGACGTCCTGCATCGTGGTGCGGTCACCGTCGTAGATGATGACGGAGCCGTCGTGGAGTTCGTCGAGGTTCTCGTCGATGGTTCGTGGCGTGAGCGCGATGAGCGCGTCCAGCCGATCGACGACGCTCTGCACCGGCTCGACGGCCGTCCTGACCTTGTACGCCGTGTACCCGCCGCGGATACGTGAGGCGAAGTCCTTCGAGGTGAAGACGTGCCGACCAGCCCGCGAGAGCGCCTGGGCGAATATCTTCCCCGTGGAGTCGATGCCATCGCCAGCCTCGCCACCGATGGCCCAGTTGAAGTCCGCAGCCATTGCTGAATTTTGATACCCAACGCCCCATCAAAAGCCTTCTGAAAGGGGGATTGAAGACCGTGAAGGATCGTATCTCGGAGCGAGTTCGACCCGTGCGAGGGAGAAAGAGAGAACACTCGCACAGTGATCCGATCGGCGCGGTGCGAACGGGGCACTTTTTGTCCGGGGCCGTTCCACACCGAGTATGAACACGACAGTCGCCGCGACATCCGTCCACGAAGTCGGGCCGGACACCGTCGCCATCGGGTTCGAGACGCCGGCGGAGTTCTCCGCGATGCCCGGTCAGTTCGTGAAGCTCTCCGGGACGGTCGACGGAGAGGAGTACAGCCGGTTCTACACGCTCTCCTCGCCGGACGTCGAGGGGAGTCTCGAGGTCACGGTCGGCGTCAGCGAGGAGAGCGGCCCGTTCTCCCGGCACCTCGCCACGCTCGAGCCCGGCGACGAACTGACGATGCAGGGTCCCTTCGGCTCGAACCACTACGAGGGGGAGTCGCGCGTCGTGGTGATCGCGGGCGGCCCCGGCGTCGGGCCCGCCGTCGGCATCGGCGAACGCGCGCTCGCCGACGGCAACGACGTCGCCGTCGTCTATCTCGACGACGCGCCCGCGCACGTGACGCGGCTTGAAGAACTCGCCGCGATGGGGGCGACGGTCGTCATGGACGACGCCGACGCCGACCTCGCCGTCCACCTCCGGGACGTGCTCGGCGGCGACGCCGAGGACGAACAGGTGTTCGTCTACGGCTTCGCCGACTTCGTCGACCGGGCCACGGACGCGCTGGCCGCGCTCGACTACGTGGGCGAGACGAAGGTCGAGAACTTCGGCTGAGCGGCACCGGGTCGACTGTTCCGACTGCTTCTGCGTCTGCCAGACGCGCGTGCCCGTCCTCGTTCCGACTGCACCCGTGTGAAGAGTGTCGACTGTGACTGCCTGAAGACCGCCCACACCCCGAAGGGCCGACGTTCCTCACCGATCGACAGCGAACAGTATCAGTCCCTGTCGTGCTTCTCTCGCTCCTCGTCGTGCCCCTCTCGTTCGTCCTCCTCCGCGTCGTCTTCGTCTTCCATGGCGACCTCTAGCAGTTCGTCGTACCCGGTGAGTCTCCGCGACACGGCAGCCGTCGTTGGGAGTTGATCGCCCAGTTCCCCGAGGTGGTCAAGCGTGCCCGCCAGCAGATCCGGGTCGACACCCATCTGCTCCCCGAACTGCCGCAGTGCCCGCTCGAAGAGCTGGCCACACTCCCGTGCTGCAGGGGCGTAGAGTTTCACACACTCGTGGTCGCCGCACGAAACCTCGACGATGGCGGTGTCGGTGAGCCAGTTCCCGTAGTAGAGACCACCGGTGCCCCTCAGTCCGTGGTGCACTGCCCGAATCTGGTAACAGCCCGGAGGGACCTCGACCTCGAGATGCCCACACCGTGCTCGAAGGCCCAGGTAGCGCCGGTCACACCACTTGAGGATCTCGCCGTTACAGTGGGCGATGCTGACGTAGTACGTCTCGTCCGTGATCCTGCACGGCTCACCCAGTCTGGTGATCCAGATGTCTAATTTTCCAGTTGACATGATCCCACCCCGATACCCCCTCGCGGGGGACGGGAATAAATGTTACTGAATTTTAATTAAATAAATGATAATTTTTGGGAACGACACTCACCCCGGAACGACTCCGTCCGAACAGGACTGTCGCCACAGTCGGAACCGAAGCGCGGTCGCGTCCCGCACCGACCCGCCTCCGACGTCGATCGGCGCGCTGTTCGCACCGTGGATACACGACGTCGAGCGCGACGAGGATCCCGATGGTCACGCCTCCCAGACGGTGAGGACGGCCACGGCGAGCGACCCGGCGAACCACCCCACGAGCCCCACGAGGCCGCCGAGAGTGCTGCCGGCGTCGCGACCGCTCACCGCGCCGACGACGAGATCGAGCACGAGTCCGCGGAACGCGCTCGCGGGCGACAACGCGATCACGACGGGGAGGACGTCGGGCGAGAGCCCACCCGCGAGCCCCCCGACGACCCCCGCGTCGACGCCGACGAGGAAGGCGACGGCGAGCGCGACGACGACCGCCAGCGCCCCCCGGACGCTCCGCGTCGCCGCCGAGACAGCGACGGCGATCGCCAGCGTGGTGAGGCCGAAGCCGACCGTGAGGAGGGTGAAGCGGACGAACAGCCACAGCGAGTCGGCGGCGTCGTTGGCCGCGACGACATCCGTCCGGCCCGGGGCGAGCGTCGCGCCCACGATCCCGGCGACGACGAGCGTCGCGAAGAGGACGGTGGCGACGAACAGTGCCCGACCGAGGTACGCGCCGAGGACGTACTCGGCGCGCGAGAGCGGGTAGGTGCGGATCGCCTCCAGTTCGCCGGAGACGCGGTCGTCGAGCGCCGCCCGGTAGCCCGCGGCGAACGCGAACAGGGGGACGAGTACCTCGACCGTGAACAGCAGGTCGAGCGCCAGCGGCACGAAGCCGCCGGCCCCGCTGCCGGCGACGACGACGCCGACCACGCTCGCGAAGACGACGAGACCGAGCACGAGAACCGACCAGGTGCGGGCGACCGTCCGGAGGTCGCGCGCCGCGACGACGAGGACACGGTGCCGACCCGCTCGGTCGACGAGGCTCACCGGGAGTCACCCCCGGATCCGCCGTCGAGGTCGTCGGGAGCGACGCCCGACTGGAGGCCGGTCCGGACGGTCGGACGATCCCCGTCCTCGTCGTCCGACACGGCGGAGAGGAAGACGTCGACGAGGCCGTCCGCGTCGGCGTCGGCGATCAGTTCGCGAGGGACACCGTCGACGACGAACCGACCCCGGTCGAGGAGGACGACCCGGTCGGCGGTCCGTTCGACGGCGACGAGGTCGTGCGAGGCGAGCAGGACCGCCCGGCCGTCGTCGGCGACGTCGCGGATGGTCTCGAAGATGTGCGCGGAGATGGCGGGGTCCAGCCCGCTCGCAGGCTCGTCGAGGACGAGTACGGCGGGGTCGCCGAGCAGCGCCTGCGCGAGGCCGAGCAGTCGTGTCATCCCGCCCGAGAGCGCCTCGACGTTCCGGTTCCGGACGCCGGCCAGCCCCACCTGATCGAGGACCTCGTCGACGTCGGTCCCGCCGTCGGGGCCGAGCAGGTCGGCGTAGAACGCGAGCGTGTCGGCGACCGTGAAACCGGGGCGGAACGACGGCCGCTGGGGGAGGTAGCCGATCGGACGCACTCCCCTCCGGTCGACGTCGACCCGGCCGCCGTCCGGGCGCAGGAGTCCGGCGACGATCCGGAGGAGCGTCGACTTGCCGGAGCCGTTGGGGCCGACGACGCTCAGGAGCGAGCCGGGCTCGACCGCGAGCGAAACCCCGTCGAGGACGGTCACGTCGCCGAACCCGTGGGCGAGTTCGTCGACGGTCACCGCCGGGTCCACGGTCGCGGCGGGCGCGGCGTCGTCATCCCGGGCGTCGTCTCGCGCGGACTCGCCGTCGTGTGGATCGCCCGTCGCCCCGTCGGTGCGGTTCGTCTCGGTCACGGCGCCACCTCCCGCGTCGCGTTCGCCAGACGCGCCGGATTGGCGGGGGACGCACGCGGCGACTGATCGACGACGCCCGCCGAGCGCAGGCCGGAGACATCGGTACCGACCGCGCGGAGCGCGACGACCGACGGGGCCTGCGACACCGTCCACGCGGCCGGTTCGTCGCGCAGCGCGCCGTCGACCGGGCCCGTCGGCCGGTAGGGTCGATCGAGCGTCCCGTCCCCGTCGGCGTCGGGGATCGGGAGCGGCCCCCAGTAGTTGCCCTCGTCGCCGCGGGACCACGTCCGGAGGGGGCCGCGCCCCGTCTCGACCTGTCTGTCGTTGTCCACGACGTCGTTCCGCACGACCCAGTTCGTCGGGAACAGCGTCGTGGCGCGGACGCCGACCCCGTTGTTCGCGACCACGTTCCCCTCGTAGACGGAGCGGTGACCGGAGACGGAGAGCCCGTGGTCGTTGTCGACGAGGACGTTGTGGGCGTAGTAGCTGTCGCCGCCGACGGGGACGAAGCCGTACTCCGAGTCGCGCACGTCGTTGCCGACGACGACGTTCTCGACGGGACGGGTCATGATGATGATGCCAGCGCGCGTGTCGCGGATCGTGTTGTTCGCGACCAGCCCCCGGGAGGTGTACATGAAGTGGACGCCGTATCGCTCGTCGGACATGGAGTTGTCACGGACGACGAAGCCGTCGGCACGGTGGGTGTAGACGGCGTCGCGCCCGCCGACGAACGTCGACCCCTCGACCAGCGCGCGTGACTGCATGAGGACGACGCCCATGAACCCGTCCCAGGGGTCGTCGCTCCCCTCGATCCGGCTGTCGACGACGGCCGCGCGGTCGGAGAAGCGGACGACGACGCCGCTGGCGGGCGTCTCGATCGTGACGTCGTGGACGAGCGAACCGTTCGCCCGGTGCATCACGACCCCCGCGTCACCCCGACCGTAGGCGAACTGGACGACGCGCGACCAGTCCTCGCGCGTGAGGTTCTCGCCGTGTGGCCGGCGCTGGGTGCCGTTCGGGCCGACGCCGGTGATTCGGAGCGACGACACCGCGGTGTGCGGCTGGCGCAGCAGTAGCACGCTGTCGGTGCCGTTCCCTCGTAACACGGTGTCGTTCCCCGATCCGGCGATCGTGACCGGCGTCGTCACCGAGAGGTTCGTCACGTCGTACGTCCCCGGCGGCAGCCGGACGGTCGTGTTCGGTGGGGCTCGGTCGAGCGCGGCCGCGAGCGTCGGCGCGTCCGCGCCCACGACGACGGAGACGGGCCGGTCGAGGAGCGCGCGACCGTCGGCCGCGACGTCGTCGGCCCACGCCTGCTGAGCGGCGATTCGCCGATCGAACCGGTCCCGCCGCCGGTCGAGCGGGTTCTCGGCCGTGCGCTGGAGCGTCTCCCAGTCGACGACGCGACCGCCGTGTGCGTCGGCGAACGCCTCGGCGTCGGCCCGTGCGGAGAAGGAGACTGCGAGCGGTTGGCTCGGTGCCCGCGCGCTGCTGTCGACCACGAACGAGGCGTCCTCGGCCCGGGTCCAGCCGACCGCACGACCGCGTTCCGCGGTCAGATGCCCCTCGGGCGTCAGCACCGGAGAGACGGTCGAGAAGTCCGAAACGAAGACGGCGAGCGGGTCGCCGAACCCCGCGCGCGTCTCCGGCGCGGCGAGTTCGCCCGCGGCGGTCTCGACGCCGTAGTAGCCGACGACGAACCGGTACTGCGAGAAGTACACCTCGGCACGGGGGACGAGAAAACCCTCCGTCTCGGCGCGGTTGACGTCGACGTACGTCATGCCGGTCGACAGCGTCCGGTCGAACGGCACCGGTCGGAGCTGGTCGTCCGGCGTCGGACCGAGCGCGAACGCGCCGCTGGAGACGACCAGCAGACCCACGAGGACGGCCGTCGCCGCACGCACCGCACCGGGAGTGACGAAGGTCATGGATTAGATTGGATTTGATGAGGGTGGGAGAGCGTCGACAGTGTTCGTCAGCGGCCGAGGCTCGCGACGGTTGCCGGGCTCACGTCGCCGTGTGTCATCAGCTCGCCGCCGTGTTCGTCGCGGAACGACTCGGCGTCCGCGCGGTCGGAGAACGCGATCAGGTCCCGTCCCATCGCCCCCTTCACGTCGCTGCCGACGACGTACGTGACCTCCGTGGCGGCGACGAACGCGTCGGCCTCGGAGTGGGTCGAGATGAGGGTGTCGCCGCCCTCGGTGAACGTCCGGTAGTCGACCGTGGAGTAGTCGGTCACGTAGAAGGCGGCCGCCTCCCACCCCTCGTCGCGCCGGTCGAAGTGGAACCCGTACGCCTCCCAGGTGCTGTCGAACCGGGCGGGGTTCGAGTGCCCCGCCGGGCGTTCGCCGGGGTAGAAGATCTCGGCGGAGGGGCCAGGGTGGTTCGGGATGACCATCCCACAGACGTCGCAGCTGTGGTCCCCCGTGAGCGTGATGGGGTCGGGCATCTCGCCACCCCCCGAACCACCGCTACAGCCGGCGAGGGCGGCGACACCGAGAGATACCGCCCCGGCCAGCACCGTCCGTCGGGGGACCGTCAACCGTGCGTGTTCGCACATGGCGACACGTTTGTCTCGTGTTCATTTATCAATATTCGAGGTTCCCACGGGCCGAGAACGGCTCCGCCACGAGACTTTTGTCCGACCGTCACCCACGAAGACCGTGTCCCTGCCGCCGTCCGCCTCCCGCCGCACGGTCCTCGCGGCCCTCGGCACCGCGTCGATCGGCGGACTCGCCGGCTGTAGCGGCGACCCTTTCGCCCCCGACCGCCCCGAGGACGTGCCGCCCCCCACCCTTGGGAGCGACGACGACCCACCGGTCGGTGTCTGGGCCGGGCCCGGCGGCGATCTGCGGAACACCCGGTTCGCCGCCGTTACTCCCATCAGAGAGCCGACCATCCGCTGGGAGAGTCCGTTCGCCGGGTTCGTCGGCGGCGTCACCAGGGACCGACTCAGTCTCACACGGCCGGGACCGGCCGGTGAGCGTGCCACGCTCGCGACGTACGCCCTCGCAGACGGCACGCTGGAGTGGGAGACGGCGGTCGACCACCCGATCGCGGCCCCGTGGTCGGACGGCTCGACGCTGTACGCCTCGGGCACGGGGCGCGTCAGGCGGGTCGGCCCGGACGGCCAGCTCGGGTGGACGCACGACCTCTACACGACGCTCACCGAGCGCGTGCACGGGTCGTTTCTGCCCGCGAGGCGTGACCGCTTTCGGGTGTCGTCGCCGGTGGTCGCCGACGGCGTCGCCCACGTCACGAGCAGCTACGGACTCCACGGGCTGGACGCCGACTCGGGCGCGGAACTGTGGCGGCTCTGGGTCGAAGACGCATCCCGGATCGCGCGCCGGCCGACCGTCGCCCCGGAGAGCGTCTACTTCGTGGGGCCGGGCGACGACGGTGCCAGCGTGGGGAACGTCTTCGAGGACGAACCGATCCGCCTCGCCGAGGGGCTCGACGAGTTCTGTCCGCCGGTCGCGGTCGGCGTGGACCACGCGTTCGGGGGGCCGGCCGCTCGACGACAGGGTGGGACGCCGGGGACGCTCCTGGCGACGCCTCGCATCACGCCCGAGGGAGGGTTCACCGACGCCGACCAGTGGTGGTTCGTCGGTCACCACACGAGCGCACCGCGGGGGCGGCGGGTGACACGGCCGGCCGTCGGACCGGACCGGGTGTACGTCGGCGACACCGTCGACGTCCCGGACGGCCTCCGGGCGGCGATCTACGCCGTCGAACCGGTGACTGGAACCACCGCGTGGACGCACCGGGTCGCGGTCGAGAACGCCACCCCACAGTTCGAACCGGAGCTCCAGCCAGTGGTCTCGGCGGTGGCCGCCACCGCGGACGTCGTCTACGCCGGCGTCGGTCCCACGGTCGACGCCTCGCCGACCGACCCGCACCTCGTCGGCGACGAGGCGGGCGTTCTCGCGCTCGACGCCGAGACCGGTGAGCGGCTGTGGTTCGAGCGAATTGGGTTCCTCCCCGACGACCTGGCCGTCGTGGACGCACACGTCGTCGCGTGGGACCGCGACCGGAACCTCGCGGTGCTGGGCGAGGCGTAACCCCGGTCCGCTCCGGCAGTCACGGCTCGAACACCGAGGAGACGAGCCTCGACTCGGCCTTGCGCAGGTGTTCGGCCGCGGTGCTGGGCGCGCAGTCGATCGCCCCGGCGACGTCCTCGTGCGTCGCCTCCCGCGGGATCTCGTAGTAGCCCAGGTCGACCGCGGCCGCGAGCGCCTCGCGCTGGCGCTCCGTGAGGTGCGTCTCGACGGTCGCTGCCACCGTCCGGAGTCCGCCGACCGCCTCGATGGAGACGTCGACCGGGTCGGGGAGGCTCTCGACCGCCGCCTGAACCTCGGCGTCGGGGCCGAACAGCGAGACCGAAACCGTCCCGTCCGCGTGGTAGCGGATGGGCGGCACGACGATCAGCCCGCCCCGGGTGATGGGTCCGAACAGGTCGCCGAGCGCCTCCGTCGTGGCGTCCCGGACGTAGGCGTAGAACGCGTCGTCGCCGGCACGGACCACCTCGTGGTCGACGACCTCCGGGATCGTCGCGACGCGCGCCTCGAAGGCGTCGGCGTCGCCGACGGCGTAGTGGAGGATACCCAGCGCGTCGCCCGTGAAGTTCCACTGGAGCGCGGTCGCCCGCTCGACGAACGGGGCGTTGGTCCACACGTCGTACATCGGGTGGATTTCGGCCTCTCGGCCGCCCGCGGCGAGCCGGACCCGGACGTGCTTCATGCGCGAGAGCAGACGGTCGTCTGACATAAAGCCCCCGCGTGCGTCCGGCACCAGCGCTTCGCACGCCTGGCCCCTATCCGCTCGTATGAGTGCGACAGTGTTCGTCGCGGGCGCGACCGGCGTCCTCGGGCATCGACTCGTCGACCGACTCACGGACCAGGGGTACGACGTCGTCGGCCTCGCCAGGGACGACGCGGGCGAACGCCTCGTCGAGCGGCTGGGCGGGACTGCACGCCGGGGAGACGTGCTCGACCCGGCGACGCTCGACCGGACGATCGACGACGACGTGGCGGTACTGATCCACGCCGCAACCGCCATCCCCGACTCGCAGAAGCCGAGCGACGAGGAGTGGGCCCGAAACGACCGGGTCAGACGCGAGGGGATGCGGAACCTCCTCGACGCCGCCGGGGAACTCCGTCAGGTGGTGTTCCCGAGCGTCGTCTGGGTCGCCCGCCAGCCCGACGGCTCGCGGTTCGACGAGACGGCCGACCGTCACCCCGACAGAGCCACGCAGTCGGCCGCCGACGTGGAGGACCTGCTCGACGCCCGCGCCAGCGACGAGGGGTTCGACGCCGCGGTCCTGCGGTGTGGGTTCTTCTACGCGCCGGACGCACGGGACACGCGCGAGTGGGGCGAACAGCTACTCGACGGCGACCTCCCGGTCGTCGGGGGTGGGCTCCTCGGTCGGCGGGACGCCGAACTCTCGTTCGTCCACGCCGACGACGCGGCGAACGCCTTCGTCGCCGCGGTCGAACGCGAGGCGAGCGGGGTCTTCCACGTCGTCGACGACGAGCCCGCGACCGCGGCAGCGTTCTTCGGGACGTTCGCGGACCTGCTCGATGCGCCGGAACCGAGCCGAATCCCGGGGTGGCTCGCCCGGTTCTTCGTCGGGGAGATCACCGCGAAGGGACTCACCCGCCCGACGCCGACGACGAACGAGAGGGCGCGGCGCGACCTCGGGTGGGAACCGGAGTACCCGACGTACCGCGGGGGCCTGCGGCAGGTCGTCGAGACGTGGGACGCGGACGGGACGCTGGCCGAGTTGCGCGGGGAGTCGAGGGGCGCGACGGCGAGCAGGGCTCGGGGAGCGTCGGCACGGTCGGGCTGACCGTCGTCGTGCCCGTGGCCGGACGCAGTCCGTCGGACAGATTCGGCGCTCGCCGAACGACCCACCGGGCCCGGATCATCAGCGCCTGAGGTCGGCTCCCGCGCGGGACCCGAATCCTTAATCATCGTCCCTCGGTAACTCGACGCATGTACGACGAGGAGGACCTCGACGCGATCCGCGAGTCGCGCGCGGCGTGGGAGGAGGAGACGCGCGACCCCGTCCTCGATCGGTTCGGCGAGCGCAAGGACCGGTTCGCGACCGTCTCGAACCACGCTGTCGACGACCTCTACACCCCCGTCGACGTCGCCGGAATGGACTACGACGAGGATCTCGGCTTCCCCGGCGAGTTCCCCTTCACCAGAGGCCCCTACGCGACGATGTACCGCGGGCGGACGTGGACGATGCGGCAGTTCGCGGGGTTCGGCACCGCCAGCGAGACCAACGAGCGCTTCCACTACCTCATCGAACACGGGCAGACGGGCCTGTCGACGGCGTTCGACATGCCCTCGCTGATGGGCAAAGACTCCGACGACCCGCTCTCCGACGGGGAGGTGGGCAAGGAGGGCGTCGCCGTCGACACGCTGCGCGACGTGGAGATCCTCTTCGAAGGGATCGACATCGCCGAGGTCACCACGTCGTTCACGATCAACCCCTCCGCGCCGGTGATCTTCGCGATGTACGTCGCGCTCGCGGACCAGCGTGGCGTCCCCCGCGAGGAGCTGGACGGCACCCTCCAGAACGACATGCTGAAGGAGTTCATCGCGCAGAAGGAGTGGGTGATCCCCCCCGAGCCCTCGCTCAAACTGGTGACCGACACGGTCGAGTTCGCCGCCCGAGAGACGCCGAAGATGAGCCCCATCTCCATCTCGGGCTACCACATCCGCGAGGCGGGGTCGACAGCGGTCCAGGAACTCGCGTTCACGCTCGCGGACGGCTTCGCCTACGTCGAGGACGCACTGGATCGGGGACTCGCGGTCGACGAGTTCGCGCCGCAGCTGTCGTTCTTCTTCAACTCACACAACTCGATCTTCGAGGAGGTCGCGAAGTTCCGCGCGGGCCGGCGCATCTACGCCCGGATCATGGACGAGTGGTACGACGCTTCTGACCAGGCATCGAAGCGGATGAAGTTCCACACTCAGACGGCGGGACAGTCGCTCACGGCACAGCAGCCGCTGAACAACGTCGTCCGGGTGACCATCCAGGCGCTCGCGGGCGTCATGGGCGGGACGCAGTCGCTCCACACCAACTCCTACGACGAGGCGCTCGCCCTCCCGAGCGAGGAGGCCGTGCGCGTCGCGCTCCGAACCCAGCAGATCATCGCCGAGGAGTCCGGGGCGGCGGACGTGATCGATCCCCTGGGCGGGTCGTTCTTCGTCGAGTCGCTCACGAACGAGGTCGAGGCGGAGACGATGGCGTACATCGAGGAGATCCGCGAGATGGGCGACGGGTCGGTCCGCGACGGCGTGCTCGAGGGGATCGAACAGGGCTACTTCCACCGGGAGATCGGGAACGCCTCCTACGAGTACCAGGAACGCGTCGAACGCGAGGAAGAGGTCGTCGTCGGCGTCAACCGCTACGAGATGGACGAGGACACCCGCCCCGACCTGCTGCACGTCTCCGAGGAGGTCCAGGAACGCCAGCTGTCGCGGCTCGAGGCGGTGAAAGAAGAACGCGACGACGACGCCGTCGAGACGGCGCTCGACACCCTTCGGGAGGTGGTCGCAGCCGACGAGAACGTGATGCCGGCGCTCGTCGACGCGGTGAAGGCGTACGTGACGATGGGCGAGATCATGCAGGTGTTCGAGGCCGAGTACGGACAGTACCGCGAGACGATCAGCCTCGGCTGACGGGGCGACGGCGCCGGTCAGGTCGTCTCGGGTGGTGTCGACGACGACCTCGACCCGATGACGATGCGACGGTGGCCGCCTCGTCGGTCGATTTCGGCCGTGTGAGACACTATCTCATCACCCGTCTGCAGACCCACATCCCAATAGTTTATCATGGATGATTCGGAACCATTCTAGCGAGTTATGTCAGACGGAGACGCGGAACTCGAGGCACGGTTGGCAGCGCAGGAGGAGTTCGAACCGCCGGCGGGGTTCGTCGAGCAGGCGAACGTGTCGGACCCTGACATCTACGGACAGTTCGAGGAGAACTGGCCCAACTGCTGGCGGGCCGCGGCGGAACTGCTGGACTGGTACGAGGAGTACGAGCAGGTGCTGGACGACTCGAACCCGCCCTTCTACAAGTGGTTCACCGACGGAAAGCTGAACGTCTCGGACAACTGTCTCGACCGGCACCTCGACGAGCGTGGCGACGAGGCCGCCATCGAGTGGGTCGGCGAGCCGGTTGACGAGGACAACGTCACGTACACGTACGAGGAACTGCACCGCGAGGTCAACGAGTTCGCGGCCGCCCTCCTCGACATGGGCGTCGGTGAGGACGACGTCGTCACGATGTACATGCCGATGATCCCCCAGCTCCCGATCGCCATGCTGGCGTGTGCACGCATCGGCGCGCCGCACTCGGTGGTGTTCGCGGGGTTCTCGGCGGACGCCCTCGCCACGCGGATGAACTCCGCGGACTCGGAGTATCTCGTCACGTGTGACGGCTACTACCGCCGCGGCGACCCCCTCGACCACCTCGCGAAGGCCAACGAGGGGCTCGACGGGGTGGAACACGACGTCGAAGGGGTCGTCGTCGCCGAGCGCCTGATGGACGGCGACGGCTTCGGCCACGACCTCGCCGACAACCAGCACGCCTACGCGGACCTCGTCGCCGACCAGGCGGGTGCCGAGGTCGACCCCGTCGAGCGCGACGCCGAGGACATGCTGTTCCTCATGTACACCTCGGGGACGACGGGCAAGCCCAAGGGCGTCAAACATACGACCGCGGGCTACCTCGCGTGGGCCGCGTGGACCTCGCAGGCGGTGCTGGACATCAAGCCCGAGGACACGTACTTCTGCTCGGCCGACATCGGCTGGATCACGGGCCACTCGTACATCGTCTACGGACCGCTCGCGCTGGGGACCACGACGATGATGTACGAGGGGACGCCCGACTACCCCGAGCGCGACCGGCTCTGGGAGATCGTCGAGGAGTACGAGGCGACGCAGCTGTACACCGCACCCACCGCCATCAGGGCGTTCATGAAGTGGGGCGCGGAGTTCCCCGAGCGACACGACCTCTCGAGCCTCCGCCTGCTGGGAACCGTCGGCGAACCGATCAACCCGCGGGCGTGGAAGTGGTACTACCAGCACATCGGCGACGAGGAGTGCCCCGTCGTCGACACGTGGTGGCAGACCGAGACCGGAGGCATGATGATCACCGGCCTGCCGGGTGTCAAGAAGATGAAGCCCGGGAGCGCAGGGCCCCCGTTACCGGGACTCGACGTGCGCATCGTCGACACGAAGGGCGAGGAGGTCAAGGCCGGCCGTGCGGGGTACCTCACGGTCCAGAAGCCGTGGCCCGGCATGCTCCGGACGCTGTACAAGAACGACGAGCGCTTCATCCAGGAGTACTGGGCGGAGTACTCCGACACCGACTCCAGCGATCCCGACGACTGGATCTACTTCCCCGAGGACGGCGCGAAGATCGACGACGAGGGGTACATCACCGTGCTGGGGAGGGTGGACGACGTGCTCAACGTCTCCGGCCACCGGCTGGGGACGATGGAGATCGAGTCGGCCATCGTCGGCGTCGACGGCGTCGCCGAGGCCGCCGTCGTCGGCGGCGACCACGAGATCAAGGGCGAAGCGGTGTACGCCTACGTCATCCTCGAGGACGGCTACGAGGGTGACGAGGAGATGCGCGGGCGCATCGTCGAGGGCGTCGAGGACGCCATCGGCCCCATCGCGCGGCCCGAACAGGTGATCTTCACGCCCGAGCTGCCCAAAACCAGGTCTGGAAAGATCATGCGCCGCCTGCTCGAACAGATCGCCAACGAGGAGGAACTCGGCGACACGACGACGCTCCGCAACCCCGAGATCGTCGAGGACATCCAGCAGCAGGTTCAGAGCGACTGAGCGGTTCGCGCGCCACGCCGCCCGGTCACGACGCTCCCCCGGTGTGTTCGACGCGAGCAGATCGGGGAGCGGCACGGTGACGCATCGCGGGCGACGGCCGGGTCCAGCGCCGACCGGAGCGACGCCACTCGTGGACGTCTCTCGACCCGAGGGAGGCGTTTCACTCGGCGTCGAGCCACCCCTGCAGACACGCCTCGTCGCAGAGGTAGCGCTTGCCGGCGGGGAGGTAGTTCGACTCCTCCGAGAGCGTCACGAGGAGGTGGCGTTCGTGCAGATCGAGCACGGCGTCACAGTGCGGACAGCGTGCGGTCTGTTCGGCATCCATCGTCCACAGGTGGTGCTGTGAGACGCGGCCGACGACCATGCCGGGTTCGGCCTGTGGTGTCAGTCCGGTGTAATCCGAGAGGGCCATACGTCGGCTTCGCGGTCCCCGGATATGACACTTTCCTGGGTAGTTTTGGGTTGTCCTCGTGTGTCACGCGACGGTCGTGAGTGGTAAGTACCGATACTGAGTGAAACGGAGTCTACACCGCTCGACACGTACCCGGACGTACCGCCGGGACCGAGAGCGGAGCGTTCGTTCCTGCAGAACTTCTTTATAAACCGTAGGTGTCGTGTGAGTAGTTCCATCAAATTTAGCCCCCCCCGGTGTCTCCTTCGCGGTATCGATGGGTTCGCCTCCCGATGTTCGGCCGCCGAACGCCGATGCGGTCGTCCGATACGACGTCGCCCCCGACGAGCCGCTCAGCGACGCCGTATTGCGGGCCGCCGGGGAGGTCATCGACGACCTCACGGCCGTCAGACCGCTGGTGGCGGTCGTCGACGTCGAGGCGCTCAACTACCTGTTCGAGAGCAGGCGGGACGCCGACAGCGACGTCCGCATCGTCGCCTTCGCCGCCTGGGAACTGTGGTTCGTGGTGACCGCCTCGACGGTCGAGATCTACGATCTCGACGACTCGATGGACGTCTGAGCCGTCCGGCGTGGTATCGGCTCCCGGGCGTCGCCCGCAACCTATTTCATGAACGTCTATAAACGACTCGCCATGGAGAAACCACTCCTCGTAACCGACTTCCTGGATCGCGCACGACGACACTACGGCGATCAGGAGGCGGTGTTGGCGACGACCGGCGAACGGTACACGTACGACGAACTGGGCGACAGGGTCGACGGGTTCGCCGCGGCGCTCCAGGCGCGAGGAGTCGAGAAGGGCGACCGGGTGGCCGTCCTCGACCCGAACACGCACTACCATCTGGAGTCGGCGTACGCCGCGTTCGAGTGTGGGGCCATCCACACGCCGCTGAACTACCGGCTCGTCCCGAACGACTTCGAGTACATCCTCAACGACGCCGGAGTGAAGGCGATCTACGCCGACTACGACTACGCCGACAAGATCGAGCAGATCCGCGACGACGTTCCCACGGAACTGTTCGTCACGAACGACGCCGAGGCGGTCGACGGCGACTGGGAGTCGTTCGACGCGCTCGTCACAGAGGGGGGGGAGCACGAACGCCCCGAGATGTACGAGGACGAAGTGGTCACCATCAACTACACCTCGGGGACGACCGGCGATCCGAAGGGCGTCTGCCGGACCCACAGGTGTGAGACGCTCCACGCGTATCTCGCCAGCATCCACAAGGAGATCACAGACGCCGACGTCTACTACTGGTCGCTCCCGATGTTCCACGTCAACGGCTGGGGACACATCTACGCCGTGACGGGCTTGGGTGCCCGACACGTCTGTACCCGCGGCGTCGACGTGGAGCACATCTTCGAGTCGATCCGCGAGGAGGGTGTCTCGTACCTCTGTGCCGCGCCGACGGTCCTGAACCGACTGATCGACTACTACGAGAAACACGACCCCCCAGCCACGGGCGCGAATCCGGTACGCGTCGCGACGGCGGGGGCCGCCCCGCCGGAGGCGACCATCCGCGGTATCGAAGACGACCTCGGCTGGCATCTGATGCACACCTACGGTGCGACCGAGACGGGGCCGCTCATCACGACCTCGAACGCGAGGCGACTGTACGACCCCGACGACGACAGCCGGTTCGCCGTGAAGAAGAGACAGGGGATCGGCTACCTCGGGACGGAGGTGCGCGTCGTCGACGAGGACGGCAACGACGTCCCCCGGGACGGGACGAGTATCGGCGAGATCGTCGTCCGGGGCAACCAGGTGATGGAGGGCTACTGGGAGAAGCCCGAGGAGACCGAGAAGGCGTTCACCGACCGCGTCGAGGGCTACTACCACATGGGCGACCTCGCCGCGATGGACGAACACGGGATGGTCATCATCCAGGACCGCAAGAAGGACATCATCATCTCCGGCGGGGAGAACATCTCGTCGATCGAACTGGAAGACACGCTCTTCGACCACCCCGCCGTGGACGACGTGGCCGTCATCCCCGCCCCCTCCGACGAGTGGGGCGAGGTGCCGAAGGCGTTCGTCGTGCCGGCGAGCGGCGACCCGAACGACCCCGGCACCTCCGAGGCGGAGCTCGTCCAGTTCTGCCGCGACCGCATCGCGACGTACAAGGTGCCGAAGGAGATCGAGTTCGTGAAGCAGCTGCCGAAGACAGCGACCGGGAAGGTCCAGAAGTACGAACTCCGCGAACAGGAGTGGGAGGACGAAGACCGGATGGTCGGCGAAGGGTAGTTCCACGACCGCAGTCACGGCTCGAGGGACGATCCAACCGCCGGCAGGTGCGGGCACTGTCCGACGTCCGGTCACGTCGGTGGCTACGTGGTCGTCCCCGTCACGACGGTGTTCGCATCGCCCGCGACACCGGCCGCGTCAGTCACCACGACGGTCGACGATCCCGATCGCCTTGTCGATGAACCGCTTGGCGGCCGACTGCTTCGAGTCCCAGTCCTCGTCCGCTTCGTCCCCTCCCGGCTTCCGGTCCTCCCCGTCCCCGTCCTCGTCCGCCTCCACGGCCGCGAGCCGTTCGGCCACCTCCTCGTCGGTCGCACCGACGACCTCCCGGTCGTCACCCCGGCTCTCGCCTGCCGGCTGACGGCCGGTCTGGACCGTCCGGCGGCCCGCGTTCCGGCCGGTCCCCGCGCCGCGGTCGTCCGTCCCTGACTCCCGTCTCCGACCGTCGGTCGACGCGGCGTGCCCGTTCGCCTCGGCGGGGGCGGTCGTGGTGTCGGATACCGTCTCGTTCGAAGCGTCGACCCCGGCCGTCGCCGGTCGATCGATCGCCCCGGTTTCGTCGACAGCGTCGGATCCGTTCGCGTCCGCCGCGTCGGAGTCGTCCGTGTCCGCCGCGTCGGAGTCGTCCGTGTCCACCGCGTCGGAGTCGTCCGCGTCGGCGACGAAACTGAACCCGTCGGCCTCCTCGTCCGTGGTCGAGAGCGCGCCGTCCGTGTCGGGACCGTCGGTGGCACCGTTGGAGGCGACGCCGTCCGGAGCGGTGGATGCGGCGGCCGCCCGCTTCGCGTCCGCGGCCTGGGTGGCACGGAGCTGCTTGATACGGTCGTGGATACGCGAGCCGAGCGCCCCGTACGCCTTCGCCGCAGCGCTGTCGGAGGCCGCGACGACGACCGGACGACCGATGTCCTGTGCGCTGGCGACGGCGGGATCTTCCGGCACGTGCCCGAGGAGGTCGACCGCGAGGAACTCGGCGATCCGCTCGACGCCGGGCGACCGCCCGCTCCCCGACTTCACGAAGACGACGCCGGCGACGGTGCCGTCCACGTGCCGAACGAGGTTCCGTGTCTTCTTGGTGTCCCGGACGGACGCCACGCGTGGCGAGGAGACGAGGATCGTCTCGTCCGCCAGCGACAGTGGCAGCACCGTCTCCGATCCCAGCCCGGCCCCCGTGTCGAGGACGACGACGTCGTATCGTGCCCGCGCGTGAGCGACGACCGCCGGCGCCCGGTCGATATCGGCCCTGGAGAACCCCTCGAGCGTCGTGCCGCTGGGCACTACGTCGAACCCGCCGGGTGCCTCGTACGTCGCGGACGCGACGCTCGCGGTCCCCGCGAGCACGTCGTGGAGCGTCGGATCCTCACCGTCCTCCAGCCGCACGTCGAGGTCGAGGAAGTCGCCGACGTTCGCCATCGCGATGTCCAGTTCGACGAGGAGGACGGAGTGACCCATCTCGGCCAGCACCGCACTGAGGTTGATGCTGGTCGTGGTCTTGCCGACACCTCCTTTCGCCCCGGCGATCGCGAAGACGGAACCATCCGCCATACGTACAGGTCATTCTCACCGATATTTTAATCTTCGTGACTGAATGTCGAATCTGATAGCTAACGAGTCCGACAGCGGCGCTGCCGACCGGTCAGAGGTAAGCAGCGTCCCAGCGGGTTGCCTTGCTCCGGTTCCCGCACTCGCCGCACTCGAGTCGTTCCATCGTGTCCATCACGACGCCGACGTTGCCACAGGAACACGCCCACCCGTAGCGTTCCTCGCGGTCAGCGTCCAGATACACCGCGTGGAAGACGCCGTTGGCGCCCCGGACGGTCTCGTCGTGTGCGACGTACACCGTCCGGTCGCCGACGGTTCGTTCTTCGAGGTCCGCGTCGTACGCGCCCGGATCGGGAAACATCACGTAGACGCGCTCGTCGAACTCACGGTCGCCGATGGTGATCGTCCGCTCGCCGGCCGCGGTGAAGCCGTGGTCGTCGTAGAAGTCGGTCCCCATCTCGTTGGCGACGAGGACGGAGCCTTCGAGCCGCTCGACGCCCCGTTCGAGGAGTTTCGCCTCGAGCGCCTGGAGCAGGTCGGTCCCGATCCCGCGGCCGCGGTGGGCAGGGTCGACGTGGAGCCAGTCGATCTCACCGATCACCTCGCGGCGCGAGACGACGTAGCTCTGGACGAACCCCACGAGTTCGCCGTCGTCCGCGGCGACGACGAAGTAGGTGTCCGGGTCGTCGAGGTCGCTGGCGAGGTCGTCCGCGTCGTACCACCGCTCGACGACCGACTCGATGAGGTCGTGGTCGAGCGCGTGGCCGTACGACTCCGCGAGCGATGCACGTGCTACCCGACGGATCTCAGCAACGTCGTCGGCAGTCGCCTGACGGATGTCCATGAGTACTACTCAGTTCGGTACGCCTTAACAGTGTTACCCCACCGCGTGCATTGATTGTGTTCGGGGTCGACCGTGCCGGTATGGCTCGAACGGCGGCGCTCTGTTTCGACATGTACGGCACGCTCTGCGACACGTCGACCGTCACGCGGCGACTGGGTGAGGTGCTCGGCGTCTCGGGGATACTCGCGAACGCGGTCGACGAGCTCTGGCGGCGAAAACAGCTCCAGTACTCGTACCAGGCCGCGCAGATGGAGGCGTACGAGCCGTTCTGGAAACTCACGACGCGGGCGCTCGACTACGCGCTCGCCCAGTACGGGCTCGACCCCACAGCCACGGAACGCGAGCGGATCGTCGAGGCGTACGACCACCTCTCCCCGTTCCCCGACGCCGCGGCGGTCCTCGAACGACTCGGCGACGCCGGCTACACCGTGGCGGTGCTCTCGAACGGGAACCCGGCGATGCTCGAACGCCTCGCGGCGAACGCCGGGCTCGCGCCCCACCTCGACGAGATCGTCAGTGCCGACGACGTGGGGACGTTCAAACCCTCGCCTGCGGTGTACGAGAACGCGGCCCGTCGGCTCGGTGCCGAGATCGAAGCGTGCCGGCTCGTCTCGGCGAACGCGTGGGACGTCGCGGGAGCCGGCAACGCCGGGATGGGGGTTGCGTGGATCAATCGCCGGCGGGATCCGCCGGAGGCCATCGGTCCAACTCCAGAAGTCGAAGTCACGTCGCTCGCCCGGCTCCCGGACGCACTCGACGACGTCGATGGCTGACCGTCGTCAGAGACCTCCGTTCGCCCCGTTCGCGTACGACGAGCGTCCGAACCGGGGGAACACCTTAAACACCCTAGTATGATATCAGTAACTCACCACAAAGTGGTTCCACAACAATTATTAACAAAACCTTCCGGGTATACTCTATGGCACGGGATAACACCTCGCCGAATCGTCGAGACGTGTTGAAGGCTGCTGGTGCTGCCGGAGCGGTCGGGCTGGCTGGACTGGCCGGTTGCACTGGCGGAGACGGCGGAGACGGCGGAGACGGTGGAGATGGGGGGAGTGGTGACGACGGCGGCTCCGGTGGCGGTGGCGGCGACGGCGGCTCCGGATCCGGTGGCGGTGGCGGCGAAGACTACCCCGCGCTCGGGAACTTCCCGGTCGAGGGGGATACGGTGACGTTTGGGTTCAACGTCCCGCAGTCCGGACCGTACGCCTCCGAAGGGCAGGACGAACTCCGCGCGTACAAGCTCGCAGTCAAGCACCTCAACGAAGGCGGCGGCTGGGTCGACTCGCAGTTCGACGACCTCTCGGGGGACGGGGTCAACGGGAAGACCGTCGACTTCGTCACGGGCGACACGGCGACCGACGCCGACACCGCCCGACAGTCCGCGTCGCGGATGATCCAGCGCGACAACGCCATCATGATCACGGGCGGCTCCTCGTCGGCGACGGCCATCGCGATGCAGGGGCTCTGCCAGCAGGAGAAGGTCCTGTTCATGGCGTGTCTGACCCACTCGAACGACACCACGGGGAAGGACTGCGTGCGCTACGGCTTCCGCGAGATGTTCAACGCCTACATGACCGGGCAGGCGCTCGCACCGGTCGTGCAGGAGGCGTATGGGTCGGACCTGAGCTTCTACCAGCTGTACGCCGACTACAACTGGGGGCAGACTCAGCAGGACTCGATGAACCAGTTCATGACCGACGTAGCCGGCTGGGAGCAGGTCGAGTCCGTCGCCACCCCGCTGGGGACGAAAGACTACTCGTCGTACCTCTCGGAGGCGGCGAACTCCGGCGCGGACGTCCTCATCCTGAACCACTACGGGCTGGACGGCGCGAACTCCGTCTCGCAGGCGATCGACGCGGGCATCGACGAGAACATGGAGATCCTCGTCCCGCTGTACAACCGCCCGATGGCGCAGGCGGCCGGCGGCGCGATCGAGGGAATCTACGGCACCGTCGCGTGGGACTCCCAGATCGACAACGACCCGTCGCAGCAGTTCGTTACGGCGTTCCAGGACGAGTACGACCGGCTCCCGTCGGGACCGGCACAGCTCGCGTACGCGCAGGCGCTCCAGTACGCCGCGGCCGTCGAGCGGGCGGGTACGTTCTACCCGCCGGAGGTCATCCGGCAGCTCGAGGACTACGAGTACAACAACATCGGCATGGGCGAGGAGCTGATGCGTGGGTGCGACCACCAGGCACAACGGGACGTCCCGGTCGTGCAGGGGCTCGCTGGAGCGGAACAGTCCGAGGGGCGGTACTTCGAGATCGTCAACATCACCAGCCGCGACGACCTGGGCTACGCGTGTGACGCCGGCCCGGCCGCCGAGTGTGAACTCGGCCCCTACGAGTAGGCCGACAGCCCACCCGGCACTTTGATAATCTTTAAACGAACACCTACTTCCAGACAGGTATGAGAAACAGTATCATTCAGACGGCAGCCACGCGGCGTGGCACCGAGCGGAATCGACGGGGGGGAGAGCCGTGAGCCTGCTGGCTGACGTGCTCACGATCCTCCTGAACGGCCTGCAACAGGGCGCCATCTTCGTGCTCCTCGCGGTCGGTCTCTCGATCATCCTCGGCACACTCAAGTTCGTCAACTTCGCTCACGGCGCGCTGTATCTCGTCGGGACGTACGCGGGGCTGTTCATCGCGCTCGACGTGAGCCTCACCAGCGGCAAGCTCCAAGAGTGGGGGTACGCGGACGTCGGGCTCGGCTTCGGTTTCCTCGCGGCCCTCGTCTTCGTCCCGCTGTTCGTCTTCGTCGTCGGGCTGTTGATGGAGCGGTTCGTGGCGCGTCCGTTCTACGACCGCCCCGACACCGACCAGATCCTCGTGACGTTCGGCCTCGCGATCATCGTCCAGGAGCTGTTCCGTGCCCTGTTCGGCAGCAACTCGCTGCCGTTCGAGCAGCCGGCGTGGGCGTCGGGACCCATCGCGCTCCCGGTCGTCGGCAACTTCCCACAGTGGCGGCTGTGGGTCATCGCCATCACCGCCGTCCTCGTGGTCATGGTCTACCTGCTCGTCGAGTACACCGACTTCGGGCTGGTCGTCCGCGCAGGGACGCGTGACGCCGAGATGGTCCGGCTGCTCGGGATCAAGATCTCCCGGCCGTACATCGTCGTCTTCGGGATCGGCGCGTCGCTCGCCGGCGTCGCCGGCGTGGTCGGCGGCCCGCTGAACGTCGTCAACCCCACGGTCGGGACCGACATCCTCGTCCCGGCCTTTCTCACCGTCGTCATCGGCGGCGTCGGCTCGATCGCCGGCGCGGTGCTCGGCGGGGTGCTGTTCGGGCTCACCACGGCGACGCTCATCGCCTTCGCGCCCGCGTGGTCGCAGGTCGGACTGTACGCCATCGCCGCGATCGTGCTCCTGACGCGACCGCAGGGCCTGCTCGGGAGCGAGGAGGTGGGCGCATGAGCGACGAGGCAGCCGGCGCGGGAGCCGAGGCCGAGACGACCTCCGGCGGACTCTCCGACCTGATCGGCATCTGGGCACCACGGGGGAACGAGGTGACCGTCGTCGGCGCGACCGCCGTCGTCATCGCGCTGTTCCCGTGGCTGTTCGCCGACGCGCCGGTGCTCAGTGGGTTGGTACAAGGGTACCGCGACCTGGCGACGCTGATGCTCATCTGGGGCATCTTCGCCATCGGGTTCGACCTGCTCTTGGGGTACACGGGGCTGCTCTCGTTCGGCCACGCCGCCTTCTGGGGCGGGGCGGCCTACGCGGCCGGCGTCTTCTCCGCGAACGTCTCGGGCGACCCGATCCTGATGGTCGTCGCCGGCACCGGCTTCGCCATCCTCCTGGCGTGGCTGCTCGGCTTCCTCTCCCTGCGACGGGGTGGTATCTACTTCTCCATCCTGACGCTGGCGTTCGCACAGATGATATTCTACCTCTCCTCGTCGCCCCTCGCGTTCATCACGGGCGGCGAGAACGGCTTCACCGGGGTCGAGATCGCAGAACTGTTCGGCATCATCGCGCTCGAGTCCGAACTCCCGTCAGTCCTCGGCACCGTCGTCGGCGACTGGCTGTACGCCTTCGTCGGCATCTTCACCGTCCTCGCGGTCGCCGCGGCGTACCGCATCCTCAACTCCCCGTACGGGATGGTGTTCCGGGCGATCCGCGAGAACGAACAGCGCGCGGAGTTCGTCGGGCTCAACGTCTGGCGCTACAAGCTGATGTCGTTCATCCTCTCGGGGGCGTTCGCGGGGGTCGCCGGGAGCCTGTTCACCATCCACGGCTCGTACGTCCCGCTGCAGTCGCTGTACTGGACCGAGTCGGGCGAGATCGTCATCATGGCCGTCCTCGGCGGGACGGGGTCGCTGTTCGGACCGATGCTCGGTGCCGGGCTCTACCTCTACGTCGAGAACATCGTCAGCGGGTTCGGCACCGTCGGCGAGTTCTGGCACCTCATCCTCGGGATCCTGTTCGTGCTCGTCATCTGGCTGTTCCCCCGCGGTATCTGGGGACTCCTCCGCGACGCGCGCGACGCCGTGATGGAGACCGTCGGGGGTGGCCGCTGATGGCGCTGCTGGAGACCGAAGCCCTCGTCAAGGAGTTCGGGGGGCTCGTCGCGACCGACGACGTGGACCTCACCGTCGAGGAGGGCGAGCGCGTCTCGATCATCGGCCCGAACGGGGCGGGCAAGTCGACGCTCATCAACCTCATCACGCGCCGGCTCAACCCGACGTCGGGCGACATCCGGTTCAAGGGCGAGTCGATCACCCGGATGGACCCCCACGAGGTAGTCCAGCGTGGCGTCTCGAAGTCGTTCCAGACGGCGTCGATCTTCCCCGACCTGACGGTGCGGGAGAACGCCGAGATCGCCGCACTCGCGGCGGAACACGGCTCGTTCTCCTTCAACTTCCTCAGACACCGCGAGTCGCTCACGGACGTCCACCAGCTCACCGAGGAGACGCTCGACGCGGTCGGCCTGCTCAGACAGGCGGACGTCCCCGCGTCCGACCTCCCGTACGGCGACAAACGTCGGCTCGAGATCGGAATCGCACTCGCCGCCGAACCCGACCTCCTCCTGATGGACGAGCCCACGGCCGGGATGTCCCCCGAGGAGACGAAGTCGACGGTCGACCTCATCGAGGAGGTCAAGCGCGAACTCGGCCTCACGTTCGTACTGGTCGAACACGACATGGAGATCGTCTTCAGCATCTCCGACCGCATCGTCGTCCTCAACCGTGGCCGCGTCATCGCGGAGGGCACTCCCGACGAGATCAGGGGCAACGAGGAGGTTCAAGAGGCGTATCTCGGGGGTGTCGAGCTGTGAGTTTGCTCGAACTCGAGAACGTCGACTCGTACTACGGTGAGAGCCACATCCTCCGCGACGTCTCGATGTCCGTCGAGGAGGGGGAGGTGTGTTCCCTGCTCGGCCGAAACGGTGCCGGCAAGACGACGACGCTCCGCTCCATCTCGGCGGCCCACCCGCCCGACGTCAGAGACGGCACGATCCGCTTCAAGGGCGAGGACGTCACGGACCTCTCGACGGAGGACGTCTCCGCGCGGGGGATCTCGCTCGTCCCCGAGGAGCGGCGGGTGTTCCCGAACCTCACCGTGGCGGAGAACATCCGGCTGCCGGAGGTGGCGCGCAACAGATCGAACACCTGGGGGCGTTCGGTCAACCTCTCGGCCAAGGGGATGTCGACGGAACAGGTGTACGAGGAGTTCCCCCGGCTAGACGAGCGCCGCGACCAGAAGGCCGGTACGCTGTCGGGCGGTGAACAGCAGATGCTCGCCATCGCTCGCGCGCTGAGACAGAGCACGGACCTGTTGATGCTCGACGAGCCCTACGAGGGGCTCGCCCCGAAGATCATCGAGAACGTCGAGGCCGCCGTGGAACGGATCGCCGACCAGGGGACGACGATCCTGCTCGTCGAACAGAACGCCGCGGCCGCCATCAACATCTCCGACCGGGCGTACGTCATCGACCAGGGACAGATCGTCTTCGACGGCACCGCCGAGGAGCTCCGCGACGACGAGGAGACCCGCGAGCGGTACCTGGGTGTCTGATACATGATGCCCGACGCCGACGCCCAGGCCGTCGCCGAGGACGCGCTCGACGACCTGCTCGCCACGGGCGTCGTCGACGAGGCCGACGACGGCACGCTGTCGACCACGACCGAGTTCGAGGCCACCCGCGGGGTGTACTACGACAGCTACGTCGACGTCGACGACGAGGAGTTCCACCGCTCCGTCGCCGACGTCTTCGGTGTCTCGGTCGACGAGGCCGCAGCGTACCTCGCGGAGAACGACGTCTCCCGCGAGGAGTTCGTCGACTTCCTCGCGCTGCGGTCGTTCCTCGACGACCCCCCGGCACAGGGGACACTCGCGCTCATGGCGCGCCTCCTCGGCGAGATCGGGCCGGAGACGCCCGTGCCCGAACCGATCGAGGTCGTCACGGACGAGACGTACGAGACCTTCCTGACCGAACACCCCGACGCCGTGCTCACCGTCTGGCGGCACTACTGCCAGCCGTGTGCGGAGATGAAAGACGACCTCGACGAGCTCCTGGCCGAACTCCCCGACGACGTCGCCGTCGCGGGCCTCGACGGGGAGGAAGCGCCGCGGTTCCGGCTCGCCCACGGGGTCGACGCCGCACCGGCCCTCGTCCTGTTCCGCGACGGCGAGCGGCGCGAGGTCGAGACCGGCCGGACGACGCCCGAGGCGTTCGCGACGCTGATCGCACGGGTGTACGGCGACGACGTGGAGGGCAGCCCGGCGACCGACGGCGCGTCGGGCGGCTGACGGCGACGGGGTCGACGTCTCCGGTCCGCCGCGTCGACGTGACGACGAGGGACACGAGCGAGCAGGAGTTCGACGGTGTCAGCGAGCCCGCGAGCCGACGAGTCGTGAGTCTCCGAGGATCGATTCTGCGAGTCGGTGAGAAGCCGTGGATCCGCGAGCCCGTCCGTCGGCACGCCCACGAACCGAACCAGCGGGTCGGTCGCTTACTGGTCGGTCGCTTACTGGTCGTCGGGGACGCCCGTGACCAGCACGGGACGACCGGCGTTGAGGATGACCGTCTGGGTGACGCTCCCGAACAGCGCCTTCCCCGCGGGCGAACGCTTCCGGCCGCCGATGACGATGAGGTCGGCGTCGGCCTCGTCGGCGGCGTCGATGATGGCCTCGGCGGGGTCGCCGCTGGACTCCGTGACCTCGCACTCGACGCCTGCCTCTTCGAGCACCTCGGTCGCCGCCCGGACCGGGGCGAGCTGGGTTGCCGAGGCGCCGCTCGGGTTGTCGGTGAAGCTGTGGATGAGCGTGACGCGTTTCTCGGACGCGTCGCCCGGCATCCCCACCAGTTCCTCCGCACACAGTCTGGCGTGTGCCTCGTCCTCGTCGACGCCGATGATGGCGTGGTACATACCCTCTGGTCCGAGTGGGTCGGCTTAGTCCTTTGGGGATTCGGTCGACCGGGATGCCGCGTCCGCCGTCGATTCGCCCGCGTCCGTGGCGTCGCTCTCTCCGCTGTCGCCCTCACTGGCGTGGTCGCCACGACCACCCGTGCTGTCGCCCTCACCCGCGCTGTCACCACGGCGAGCGGCGTCGGAGTCGACACCGGGAGGGCCCTCGAAGTCGGCCCGACCGACGGCGTCGGGGTCGTCGACCAGCGCCGAGACGAGCACGACGAAGAGCAGGGGCACACCGAGGACGACTGCGACCGTGACCGCACCGTAGAGGCCGAACCCGACCGCGGTCGGCGGGAGTTCGACGAGGAAGAACAGCGCCGGCGGCGACGGATCGTCGACTGCCGTCGTGAAGAGCACGCCCAGGAGCCCGGAGACCGCGACCAGGGCGAGGTAGAGCCCGACGACGAACCGTTTTCCGCCCAGTCGACGGCCGGGTTCGTCGGCCGCTGCTGCGGTGTCGTTCACGGCCGACGGTCGGGACGGCACCCGATTAGCCCTTTCGACCCGCGCCGATTTCGAGCCGCGCCGGGTCACACCCGTGCGGGTGTCGACCCGCGCCGAAACCAGGCCGGATCGACCCCGACCACGACGGAGCGGGCGGCTCCAGCACGGGTGACAAGACTTATCAGCGCCGTTCGACCGTGTACTCCCATGGGAGACGACCAGACCCCCGAGTGGCTGACGCCGAGTCGGCGTCGGTTCCTCGCCGGCGTCGGTGCGACCGGGGTCGCCAGCGTCGCGGGCTGTACCGGCGGTGACGGCAGTGGTGGCAGTGACGGCGGTGACGATGACGGCGACGGCGGCTCGAGCGGTGGCGGCTCTGGCGACGGGTCGGCGTCGGGTGACGACGGGGAATCGGCCGAGACGGTCGTCCGGATCGGCATCGCCAACGGCGGCTGGGACCTCGTCCCCGCGCGCGACACCGACTTCGACTCGAACAAGGTGTACACGCTCGTCTACGACAACGTCGTCAACCTCAACGCCGACGCCGAGGTGGTGCCGGACCTCGCCAGGGAGTGGTCGCGCGAGAGCGACACCCAGTACGTCTTCTCGCTCGAAGAGGGCGTCACGTTCCACAACGGCGACTCCTTCTCCGCCGAGGACGTGAAGTACACCTACGACTGGATCCAGGCGAACGAGAACCCGCGGAAGAACTACGTCTCTTCGGTAGAGGACGTCGTCGTCGAGGACGATTACACCGTCCGATTCGACCTCTCGGAGCCGTTCGCGCCGTTCCTCTACAAGATCCACGCCGTGATGTGGCCCCTCTCGCAGACGGCGATGGAGGAGTACGGCGACGACTACAACCAGCATCCCGTGGGGACGGGCCCGTTCCGGCTGACCGAGTGGGACTCCGGCAACGAGGCAGTTCTGGAGGCGTACGACGACTACTGGAAGGACGACCAGCCGAAGATCGACCGCATCGAATTTCGGATACTGCCGGAGGACTCCTCGAAGGTCGCCCAGCTGGAGACGGGCGACGTCGACCTCGTCGACCGGCTGCCGCCGCAGTTCACGGAGCGGGTCGAATCATCCGGGAACGCCCGCGTCATCACCACGACGGGCGTGAGTTCGGGCCGGATCGACTTCAACACGGACGTCGAACCGCTGGGCGACCGCCGGGTGCGCCGCGCGCTCGCGTGGGCGATCGACAAGGAACGCATCGTCCAGACCGTCCTCCAGGGGTTCGGTACCCCCGGGAAAGCGATCCTCCCGGACTCGTACCCGCAGTACAACGACGCCATCTCCGACTTCGACCACCCGACCGGCGACCCCGAACGGGCCCGAACGCTGCTCGACGAGGCGGGCTACGGCGACGGCCTCTCGCTCGAGATCACGACCTCGACCCAGTCGCGGCACAGACGCGCCGCGACGCTCGTCCAGTCGATGTGGGGCGACGTCGGCGTCGACGCGTCGATCGAGTCGCTCGAGGGCAACGCCTTCTGGTCGCAGGAGACCAGCGGCGACTACGAGGTCGCGGTGTCGAACTTCACCTGGTTCGGCGACCCCGACACCCTCCTCTACCTGTACCACTCCGAGGGGTTGAACGTGTGGAACATCGCGGACTCCGACCTGGACACCCTGCTGGAGGACCAGCGCCGGGCGGTCGACCCCGAGGCGCGCGCCGAGCTGATGAACGAGATCCAGCGGCTCACGTACGAGGAGGCGTACTCGATCTACACCTACTACCCCCAGCGCGTTCAGGGCATCTCGAACCGCATCACGGGGTTCGAACAGTATCCCAACGGCTCGTTCCGATCGCTCGACGCCGCGGACGTCGAGTAGTCGAGTGAGCGGCGGGGTCGGCCGTCGATCGCTCGCGTCGGGTCGACACGAACCGGCGCGTTCGGGACGTTCACCGACGTTCCATCGCGACGTAGAGGCCGACGATCGCACAGAAGTACAGCACCATCCCGCCGACGACGAGCCACGTCAGTCGGTTCGAGGGGTCGAAGTTCTCCCAGTAGCGGACGACGCCGACGAGTACCAGCGTGAACCCGAGCAGTTGGCTCTGGACGAGGATGCGAGCCGCGCTCCAGCGCGGATCGAGCACCACGACGCCGTTCACGACGCCGAAGAGCGCGAACCACCCCGCCAGGATACGGGCGGTCAGCGGCGAGACCGTCCACGGCCACGCGCCGATCATGACGTCGGGGAGAACGAACAGCGCGACGGCAGCCACCGTGAGGATCGCGCCGAGACCGCCGCCGAGTATCCGGACGACCCGTGGGAGGTGGACCGTCTCGTCGGTCGCCTCGCCCGGGTCGGTCCGCCGGTTGTACGCCCAGATCCCGGGCACGAGTACCGGCGTGATCGCGTAGAGCACGACCCAGAGGACGAACGTGTGGTGGCCGTGGTTGAAGTTCGCCCAGTGGAGCACGGTCGCGACGGCCATGAACCACGTGAACGTCGCGATACCGAGGAACACTGGCGCGATCGTGTGCCACTCGTCGGTCGTGGAAACCCGGTAGAAGAAGTACACACCCGCCCCGTACCCCGCGCCCATGACGACCGGCGTCATCTCGGGACGGATCGTCCAGGCGAAGAACTCGGTCGTCCGGTGAGGGACGACGTACAGAACGAGGAACGCCGCAGCCAGAAACGGGACGATCAGACGGGCGACCCATCGGGTGAGGGGGAGGACGCGGTCGTCACGGACCCTGGACCCGTCTTCGTCGGTGCTCGCGTACGACATTCGTGCTCACCACTGACAGAGGTTCGCACAGTGTTCGACCCACGGTATCATACGTCTTCCCCCGGCCGGCGACCGCCCGGCGTGCGAGAGCAGCCGCCACCGGTCCGCACGGGTCCGTCTCGTCTCTCCCTCGCACCCCGTGCCGTGAGGCGGATCGGTGCGTCAGTCCGGTGGCCCGGACCCCGTCCGCGTCGCGTCGCTGTAGAGCAGACAGGCGACTTCCCTATGGTCGTCGCCGTCGACATCCTCGTCGTCCGCGTCCGCGTCTTCGTCGTCGGTGTCGACCGCGACCAGTTCGGGATCGCAGCCGCGACACTCGTCGAACGCTTTCGGACAGCGCGAGGCGAAGTTACAGCCCGCTGGCGGGTGTTTCGGGTCGGGGAGTTCGCCGTCGAGGACGATCCGGCCGGACTCGTGTCGGGGGTCCGGCGAGGGGACGGCGCTGAGGAGCGCCTCGGTGTAGGGGTGGAGCGGATCCGCGAACAGTCGCTCCGTCGAGCCGACCTCGACGATCCGCCCGAGGTACATGACGGCGACCCGGTCGGAGACGGATCTGACGACCGAGAGGTCGTGGCTCACGAACAGCACGGTGAGCCCCCGCTCGCGCTTGATCCGGTCGAGGAGGCGGAGGATCTGCCCCTGGACGCTCACGTCGAGCGCGCTCGTGGGTTCGTCGGCGACGAGGACGTCCGGATCGACCGCGAGCGCACGAGCGATGCCGACGCGCTGTTGCTGCCCGCCCGAGAGCTGGTGAGGGTACTGGCGTCGGGTCGCGAGGGCGAGACCGACCTCGTCGAGGAGTTCGTCGATCCGCCCGTCGACGGCCTCGGCGTCGTCGAGCCCGGCGTGTTTCTCCACGGCGTATCGGAGGATCCGTCCGACCGTCTGCCGGGGGTTGAGCGATGAGGCAGGGTCCTGGAAGACGATCTGGACCCGGCTGCGGAGTTCGGCGTCGGGGACGTCGCGCAGGTCGCGTCCCTCGAAAGTGATCGTGCCGTCGGTGGGGTCTGTGAGCGCGACGAGCAGCCGCCCGAGCGTGGTCTTGCCCGACCCGGACTCGCCGACGAGTCCGAGCGTCTCGCCCGCGTGCAGCGTGACGTCGACGCCGTCGACGGCCTGCACTGGTGGGTCGCCACCGGGGAGGAGGCGGTCGACGAGGCCCGACGCGGCGCTGAACTCCTTGCGGACGCCGTCGGTCTCGAGGGCGACGTCGCCAGCTGACGTGTCGGCGCGTCGCTCCCGCCGGTTCGACGGCGTCGGGTCGAGCACGCCGATCGCCTCGGCACGGACGCAGGCGGCCGCGTGGTCTTCGTCCGCGTCGTGGCCGTCGACCGCCCGCAGGGGCGGGTCACCGTCGAGACAGTCGTCGGTCGCGTGCGGACAGCGTGGCGCGAAGTGACAGCCCGGCGGTCGCTCCGACGGCCCGGGAACGGTCCCCGCGAGGAGTTCGGGTTCGACGTCTTCGAGCCGGGGCGTCGCGCGGAGCAACCCAGCCGTGTAGGGGTGTCGGGGCTCGACGAACACGTCGGCGACGGCACCGGTCTCGACGAACCGTCCGGCGTACATGACGGCGACTCTGTCACAGGTCTCGGCGACGACGCCGAGGTCGTGAGTGATGTGGACGACGCTCATCCCGCGCTCGGCGGCGAGTTCCTCGAGCAGGTCGAGCAGCCCCGCCTCGATGGTGACGTCGAGCGCGGTCGTCGGCTCGTCGGCGATCAACACCGTCGGGTCGCAGGAGACCGCGATGGCGACGAGGACGCGCTGTTGCTGCCCGCCCGAGAGCTGGTGGGGGTACGCCTCGACGACCGCCTCGGGGTCGGGGATGTGCACCGCGTCGAGGAGGTCGATCGCCTGCTCGCGCGCCGCCCGCTTCGAGACGTCCTGGTGGGTGCGGATCGTCTCGACGATCTGCGTTCCGACCGTGAGTACGGGCGTCAGCGCCGTCGTCGGGTCCTGGAACACCATGGCGATCTCGTCGCCGCGGATGCGCCGGAGCTCGCGCTCGGACAGCGCCGTCAGCTCTCTCCCCCGGAACCGGACCGAGCCGGCGGCGATTCGACCGTTCTCGTCCAGGAGGCCGACGACCGAGCGGGCCGTGACGCTCTTACCCGACCCCGATTCGCCGACGATGCCGAGCGTCTCGCCCGGGTACAGTGCGAAACTCACGTCCTCGACGGCGCGGACGACGCCGTCGTCAGTCGCGAACTCGGTCGTCAACCCCTCGACCGCGAGGAGCGGGTCGCCACGGTCGGCGTCCGGGTCGTTCGTGGTGGCCGCCGGGGAGTGCGTTCGGTCCACGCTCAGAACCTCCGCTCGGAGACGTCGCGCGGGTCGAGCGCGTCGCGGAGCCCGTCGCCGACGAGGTTGAACCCCAGGACCGAGACGAGGATGGCCAGTCCCGGGAACAGCGACAGCCAGGGGGCCGAGACGAGGTAGCCGCTGCCCGCCGCCACCATCTGCCCCCAGGTCGGCGTCGGCGGCTGGACGCCCAGCCCGAGGAACGAGAGCGACGCCTCGGCGATGATGGCGAACGCCATCAGGAGCGACGCCTGCACCAGGAGCGGAGAGACGCTGTTCGGGAGCACCTCGCGGAAGACGATGTGGGTGCGCGAGTAGCCCATCGCGCGGGCGGCGTCGACGTACGCCTCCTCGGACACCGAGAGCGCCGAACTCCGGGCGATGCGGGCGAACTGGGGGACGTACACCACGCCGAGGGCGACGATCACGTTGGCGAGGCTGAAGCCGAGCGCGGCGACGAGGCCGATGGCGAGGACGAGCGCCGGGAACCCGAGGAGCACGTCGACGAGACGCATGAGCACCGTCTCGACGGTGCCGCCGACGTAGCCCGCGACGATCCCCAGGGGAGCGCCGACGACGGCCGCGACGACGACGGCGGTCACCGCGACCTGGATCGACACCTTCGCGCCGTAGACGGTCCGCGCGAGGACGTCCCGGCCGAGGCTGTCGGTGCCGAACGGGTGCGCCGGCGAAGGGGGTGCGAGCACGGCGAATCGCGGGTCGAACGGGCTGTACCACAGGGTGGTGACGATTGCGTTGTCGAGGAACGCGTCGTCGACGAAGGAGACGACGCCCACGACCGAGACGAACGCGACGACGACGAGACCGGCCACCGCGAGGCGGTGCCGGCGGAACGAGCGCCAGACGCGAACCCGACGCGAGCGTGCGGTGCTCATCCGGACTCCCCCCGTGTCCCCACCCGCGGGTCGAGATACGCGTACGCGAGGTCGACGACGAGGTTCACCAGCACGAACAGCGTCGCGACGACGAGGACGGTCCCCTGCACGGTGGGGTAGTCCTGCTGGCGGACGGCGAGCCAGATCAGCCGACCCATCCCCGGCCACGCGAACACCTGCTCGACGACCACGGTCGCCGAGAGGAGGTAGCCGAACTGGAGGCCCGCGACGGTGACGACGGGGAGGAGCGCCCCCTTCAGCGCGTGGCGGACGAACACCGTCCGCGCGGGGAGCCCCTTCGACTTCGCCATTCGGACGTGTTCGCGCGAGAGCGCGTCGAGCATCGACGACCGGGTCTGCCTGGCGAGCAGCGCCGCGAACGCCGTTCCGACCGTGATCGCGGGCATGGCGACGTGTCTGAGCGCCGCGACCGGGTTCTCGAGGGGTGAGACGTAGTTGCCCGGCGGGAGCACGCCCAGAGAGCGAGCGAACACCAGGATCAGGACGAGCCCGAGCCAGAAGTTCGGGACGGAGATGCCCGCGAGCGCGGCCGTGGTGACGGCGTAGTCCGAGAGCGTCCCCTTCTTCGCGGCGCCGACGACGCCCGCCGGCACCGCGATGGCGACCGCGACGACCATCGACGAGACGGCGAGAAAGAGCGTCGCCGGGAGGCGGCTGGCGACGAGCGACGCGACGCTCCGGCTCTGCGTGAGCGAGCGCCCGAGGTCGCCCTGGAGCACGCCGAAGAGCCACTTGCCGTACTGGACGTACAGCGGCTGGTCCAGCCCGTACTGGCGGCGGAGCCGTTCGACGTTCTCCTCGGTCGCCTCGATGCCCAGGAGGTTCACGATCGGGTCGCCCGGCGCCGAGTGGATGATGACGAACACGACCACGCTCACCCCGAACAGTACGGGGACCGTCTGGAGGATCCTGACACCGACGTATCTGAGTCGGTTCATCGTACGCGGAAGCGGGAACCGATCATCTATCCCGGCTACCGTCGGCCTCCAGCGCCGTGCCGGTGATGGCGGCCGCCGTGCCGTCGAGTGTGCTGCTCATGTCTCGCCGATGTGTCCGGCCGGTATTTGTACCTTTGTGCGCCTCGATCCAGCGATCGACGACACAAGACGTTTGCCGCTCCCGGCGACAGCCACGAACGATGACACCCGCCAGCGACTGGCGACAGGCCGACGAGCCCCGCCGGTCCGACCGTGGGTCGACGGCGACAGCCGTGGGACGTGGCGTGTGGCCGGGCGGCACGGGAGGGGCGTAGCCGTGGCGAGTGCCGCGAAGCCGATGCAGCCGGATCGGGAGTGGCTGTGGCTCGCCGGGCTGTTCGGGATCGTGATCGGTGCCGTCGGACTCGGCCTCGCAGTCGCCGGTGGTCCGGTGCTCGACGACCTCGTCGAGTTCCACGTCGTCGACGACGAGTCCATCACGGGCCTCGAGGTCAGCGTCGACCGACTGAGCGACGACGGCACCAGATCGGTCCAGCGAACGCGTGTCGACGGGGGGACCGACGTGGTCGTGTTCGAGACGACGAGGGTCGGGAGCTACGCGGTGGAGCTGACGCGGGGCGAAGCCACGTGCAGCCGGACGGTGACGATCAGGAACCGGGACGGGGAGCTCGAGCCGGCCGTCCGGCGGCCCGCCGACGGGGGTGCGTGTCCCGTCTCGTTCTCCGTCCAGTAGGCTGTACGCGCTCGGGGAGGGAACTCGGGCGGGTTCGCCGTGCTGGTTCACGCGGAAACGCGTCGTCCGGGTCGTACCGACGTTTCAGTACGGTCAGTCGCTCGTGGTTGTTACCGGAGGCCGCCCCGATCCGGTCGTCTCCCGGGGAGGAACGGAACCGAGAGGCGCAGTCCGGACCGAGGCGTAACAGCGGCGTTCGTCGGGTGCCGTCGCCGTGAACTCCCGGTGAACCGGAGAAAGTCGCCCGCGACCGCGAACGGGTCGACGAGTACGCCAGCGAGCACCGTCGGTCCGACCTCGTGGAGGGCGAACGCGAACGCCGTCACCACCCCGACGCTGCCGCCGCCTCCCCGGACGATCCAGAAACGGTCCGGGCTTCTTCGTTCTCGCTCGCGCGGACGCCGGCGACGAACGCGAGGCCCAACCGGGAGCCGACCGGGAGCCGATCCGAGACAGGCACTCGAGGGCGATCCGGGGAGTCGATGGAAGACTCAGTTATGAGATCCACTGGTGTAGCGCGGCCTATATCGGCCAAAAGACTATATCAACTGGTTTCGTCGAACAGCCCATGTCATCCCCCGCAGATACTCGGTTCTCGACAGGAATTACGGGGTTAGACGAGGTTCTCGGCGGCGGACTCATTCCACATCGGAGTTACATGCTGAGCGGCGACCCGGGGACCGGGAAGACGATACTCGGGCTACACTTTCTCACCGTCGAGGACGAGAAGTCGCTCTACGTCAACCTCGAAGAGCCGGCCAAAGAGATCGCCCACAACGCGGCAGCAGTGGGCATCGACACCGACGACGTCACGTTTCTCGATCTCAGTCCCGGCACGGACGTGTTCGTCGACGAACAGGAGTACGACCTCTTCCTGCCCGACGAGGTCGAGGGACCGTCGCTGCGGTCGGCGATCGTCGACGCGGTCGAGGAGGTCGAACCCACCCGGATGTTCATCGACCCGCTGTCGGAGCTCCAGCACCTCTCGCCCGACAGCTACCAGCTCCGCCAGCAGGTGTCGTCGCTCCTCCGCTACCTCCGCGAGCAGGGAGTGACGCTCCTCTTCACGTCGCAGGCGACCGTCGACGTGCCCGACGACGACCTCCAGTACCTCAGCGACGGGACGTTCGAGCTGACGAACACGGACGCCGGACGTCGTCTTCGCGTCTCGAAGTTCCGTGGGTCGCACACGCAGAGCGGGAACCACACGATCCGGATCACGGACGAGGGGATGCGCGTCTACCCGATGCTCGTGCCGGACGGACACGAGGTCGAGTTTACCCACGAGTCGGTGTCTGCCGGGATTCCCGAGGTGAACCAGTTACTTGGGGGCGGCCTCGGCCGCGGAACGGTTACCATCTTCAACGGACCGAGTGGTGTGGGGAAGACGACGCTCGGCGCGCAGTTCATGAAAGAGGCCGCGGGCCGCGGCGAGCGCTCGGTCATCTACATGTTCGAGGAGAGCACCCGCACCTTCACCACCCGGTGTACGGCCGTCGACATCCCGGTCGACCGGATGGTCGAGCGGGGAACGCTCGCCATCGAGGAGGTCCAGCCGCTCACACAGTCGCCGGCGGAGTTCGCGGCGATGGTGCGCGAGGAGGTCGAAGAACGGGACGCGCGGGTCGTCCTCCTCGACGGCATCGACGGCTACCAGCTGTCGCTCCGCAGCGACTCGGACGACCAGCTGGCGCGCGAACTCGGCGCGCTCTGTCGGTACCTGCGGTCGCGCGGGGTCACGACGCTCCTCGTCGACTCCTCGGAGCAGATCACGGGCGAGGTCCGGGCCACGAGAGGCGGGGTCAGCTACATCGCCGACAACATCGTCTTCCTGCGCTACCTCGAGATACAGGGCGAACTCCGGAAGGCCATCGGCGTGCTGAAGAAGCGCACGTCGGACTACGAGCGGAGCCTCCGCGAGTTCCGGATCACCGAGTACGGAATCTCGGTCGGCGACCCGCTCCGGTCGCTCCGGGGGATCCTCAGTGGGACGCCCGAAGTCGTCGACTCCGACCCTGGAAGCGAGGAGTTCGGCGGGCACTGAGAACGGTGCGACACGTGATACGACGATCGGGGACCGAAACAGGACCCACGGGCCACGGCCCAGCCACGACACAGCCATGACCGACGAGTCTTCGGACGCCGGGACGCCCGACGGCAGCGAGCCCGGAGCGGTGTCCCAGTCGGCGAGGCAGGCCGGTGGACCGTCCATCGTTCCCCCCGGAGGGCTGGCAGCGGACGGATCGGAGCCACACGTCCTGTTGCTCTTGCGGGACGACCGGAACCGACGGCTCCTCTCGGAGTTGCTCGCCCCGGAGACGACGGTCACCGCGACGACTGACGCCGCCTGGCTCGACGAGGACGTCGACCTCTGCATCGTCGACAGGCAACTGCTCGCCCGCCACCGCGACGCCCTCGTCACGCGGCGGGCGACGGCCGAACCGCTGTTCTTTCCGATCGTCCTGATCGACCGGGACGATACACCCACGCCCCCGGAGACGTGGGCGGTCGTCGACGAAGTGGTGTCGGTGCCGGCTTCGCGAGTCGCGCTCCGTGCACGGCTCCGGAACCTCCTGGTTCGCCGTCGACAGAGTCGCCGTCTCGCCGACCGCGAGGCCGAACTCGAGATGGTGCTCGCCGAACTCCGGGTCCGCGACCGCGCGATCACCGAGGCACCGATCGGGATCAGCATCGCCGGCCCCACGGACGTGGACAACCCGCTGGTGTACGTCAACGACGCGTTCTGCGGGCTGACGGGCTACGACCGCTCGGAGATCGTCGGGCGGAACTGCCGGTTCCTCCAAGGGAGGGGGACCGACGAGCAGGCCGTCCGCGAACTGCGGCGCGCCATCGACGCCGCGGAGCCGGTGAGCGTGGACCTCGTGAACTACACGCGCGACGGTGAGCGCTTCTGGAACGAGGTCGACGTCGCCCCCGTCCGCGACGACGACGGCGAGGTGACGCACTTCATCGGGTTCCAGACGGACGTCACGGAGCGGAAGCTCCACGAACAGCGGGTGAGTGTCCTGAACCGGGTCCTGCGACACAACCTCCGCAACGAACTGAACATCATCGACGGCTACATCGAGGCGCTCGCGACCGACGAGGCGCGCGACCGCGACGATGCGGTCGAGCGGATCGAGGCGTCCGTCGGCCGACTCGTCCAGCTCGGCGAGGAGGTCAGACACGTCGACCGCATCTTCAGCGACCTGTCGTCGAACGATACGGTCCAGTCCGTGTCGAGCCTCCTCGAAGAGATCAGATCCGGGATCACCGCACAGTGTCCGGACGTGACGGTGCACGTCGACGGCCCCGACGATCCCGTCTACGTGAGCACGGGAGCGCTGTCGATCGGCTGCGTCGACTACCTCGCCATGCTGCTCGGCGGCGACCCGGGCGACGGTCGGCGGGTCTCGGTCGTCGCGACGCACGACACGGCCGCCGAACTCGTGCGAATCGAACTCGCCGACGACGGCACGGGGCTGACCGAGGCGGAGTGGGCCGTGGTCGAGACAGGGTACGAGACGCCACTCGAGCACACGGACCGGCTCGGTCTCTGGGTGCTGCGGTGGGTGACGACGATGGCCGGCGGGGAACTGGTCCGGCCGGAGGGGCCGGACGGAGGACTGCAGGTGCAGTGTCCGGTCCGCGACCCGCCGGCAGACGGAGGAGGCGACCCCGAGACGGGACGTGGCGACGCGACGACGACATGACCGACGAGGTCGACGTGACCGACGAGGTCGACGCGACCGACGACGAGTCGGCCTGAGTCCGGGCACGGCCGCGTGCCCGCCGGCGGAGACGAGGCTACCGACGTCGGGGCTGGGTCTAACAGGAGAACCGGTCGGGGTCGAACCGGGAGGCGGAGGGGTACTCCGCGGCGCGGCCGTCCCAGACGCCGGCTCGGTCGACGGCACGGTCGGCGCTGTCACCCGCTGCGCGCGCCGTCGCAGCCTCCACCCAGTAGCCACAGGCCTCGACGAGCGCGAGACTCCGGCGGTACTGCCGTACGGCGCGGTCGTGGACGGCGGTACACCGTCCCGAGGTGGCCTCGCGGGCGTTGTCGAACTCGCTCGCGGCCTCGTCGAATCCGTCGCGGGCGGCCGCGAACCGCGTGGCGGCGTCGCCCCAGCGGTCGGCCGCGTAGCGCTCGTCCGCGGTCGACCGCGTCGACTGGGCACGCTCGAACGCGTCGAGGCCCCGGTTGAACGCCTCCACGGCAGGTCTGAACTCCCGGGCCCCGCCGCCGGTGAACTGAGAGAGACAGCCGGAGAGACTGACGCCGGCGACGACCGTTCCGCGCGCGAGCAGCGTTCGTCTACGCATGAGGACTGTCACGAGTGCCGACGTGATGAATCTTCGTCCGCGGCTCCCCCGGCCGGTGACGTCGGACGGAGCGAGCCGGACCGACGTCGCGACGGGAGCGACGATATAATATCCGCCGCGTGTCCCGCAGTGTCCGAACCACGTCGTTTTTTAACACCTCGTTCGACAGCAGGAATATGGAGGGGAAGACAGTCCTGGTCACGGGCGGCGCCGGGTTCATCGGCTCGAACCTCGCGAACACCCTGGCCGAGGACAACGAGGTCGTCGCGGTCGACGACGAGTATCTGGGAACACCCGAGAACCTGAACGACGACGTGGCGTTCGTCGACAAGAGCGTCCTCGACGACGACCTGCCGACCGAGGGGGTCGACGTCGTGTTCCACCTCGCGGCGCTGTCATCGTACGCGATGCACGAGGAAGACCCCTGCAAGGGCGTTCGTGTGAACATCGAGGGGTTCGTCAACACGGTGGTACAGGCGCGCGACGACGGCTGCGACACCGTCGTCTACGCGTCGACCTCCTCGATCTACGGCGACCGGACCGAGCCGTCGCCCGAGGAGATGGACGTCGAGACCCGGACGGGGTACGAGGCGTCGAAGCTCGGCCGGGAACGGTACGGCGAGTACTTCTCACACCACTACGACATGACGATGGCCGGGATGCGCTTCTTCTCCGTCTACCAGGGATACGGCGGCAACGAGGAGCACAAGGGCGAGTACGCGAACATCCTCGCACAGTTCGCCGACGACATCGCCAACGGTCGCTCGCCGAAGGTCTACGGCGACGGGAGCCAGACCCGCGACTTCACCCACGTCGACGACATCGTCCGTGGTCTCGTGGCCGCCGCGGAGCACGAACTCGACGGCATCTACAACCTCGGCACCGGCGAGAGCTACGACTTCAACACCGTCGTCGAGCTGCTGAACGAGGAGCTGGGGACCGACGTCGAGCCGACGCACGTCGAGAACCCCATCCCCGACTACGTCTACGTCCACGACACCATGGCCGACATCTCGAAGATGAAGGCGGCGACGGGCTGGGAGCCACAGATCGAGTTCAGAGAGGGCGTCGAACAGCTCTGCGCACAGTACAAGTAAGCGCCTCACTCTCGTCCCCCCCGAGAGGCGCGTGGGGACAGCACCGAAGTCGTGTCACCACACCGACACCGTTAACTGGGAGGCGTCGCAAGACTCGGGTGCCGGTACTCGACCCAACATCCCCCCTTCCCCCCCCACCGAGTCCCGGCATTTTCTGGCTCCCCACGTCGGGCGGATCGGCGATCTCCCGCCCCGACGCTCGAGCAGTCCGCTCGCGAACAGCCGTAACCACGGGTCCGACGTCACCACAGCCGAACGACCCGATCGGCGCCCGCTTCGAGCGCGTCGAGCGCCGCCCGTTCCCGTCTCGACACCGCGTCGTCGCTCCCGAGTTCGTCGCCCGCGAACGCGTTCACGACGGCGACCGTCGCGTGCGCGCAGTACGCGAGGAGTCGGTCGGGGTCGCCGGATTCGTGCTGGAACGCGATGGTCGCGTCGTTCACGAAGACGGCGCGGGGCGAGGCGGGCGCCCGGTCGAAGAGCCGGGCCGCTCCCGTCGCGTTCTCGCGGGCGAGCGCGACCGCGTCCGCGTCGGTCTCCCCCTGGGTCCGTGGCGCGTGTGCGTCGAGGACGCCCTGCCAGAGCCCGCTCTCCCACCAGCGAACCGTCGTGCGATCTCCGCGCGTGGTCGTCGCCGGCTCAGCGCGGTCGAAGCGGTCCGTGAATCGGTCCAGTCGTCCACCGAGGAGACGGCCGTCGCGTTCGACCTCGGGCCCGAAGTCGAACACGACGACGCCCGCGGCCCCGTGAGCATCGAGCCACCGCTCCAGGGCGCGGGCGGTCAGCGTCGTCTTGCCAACGTTCGACGGTCCGACGACGAGCGTCGTCCCGGGTCGGGGGAGCGGGGACAGTTCGTCGTCCTCGGCTTCGGCCTCGCGGCCCGGATCGTCCACCACGGTCTCACCCACTCGCCGGCGTGTGACGGCCCGGACGGGTGCGGACGAACTGGACGACGAGCGCGACCGTCGCCACCGCGAGCACGACGGCGAAGCCGACGACGAAGAGGGTCATCGGATCGCGGAGGCCCGCGGCGACCCGTCGCCGAACGAACGAGCCGGCCGTCGTCGCCGTCACGGCGACGAGAGCGACTCCCGCGAGGTTCGCGAGGCGCGGGTTCGGTTCGGGGACCGCGTCGGAGTTGAGGAGCACGAGCACGACGACGAGCGCGAACGGGGTGCCGACGAGGCCGAACGCGAGCACGAGCACGAGGAGCGGGAAGAACGCGCCGCCGACGAACGGTCCCGCCGCCGAGAGGAGCGCGAACCCGACGAGCAGCCAGCGGTAGCGGTCGTCGGAGACGTCGGTCTCCCAGCCGAGTTTGTCGGCCACGAGGAAGGGCGGGACGACGGTGTTGCCGCCCAGCGTCGACACCGCCGCGCCCCAGAGACCGACGAGGAAGAGCCACTTCGCCGCGGGGCCGACGAGCGGGCCGAGCGTCTGGGCGGCCGACACCGCGGTGAGGTCGCCCGCCTCGATGCCGGGCGCGTGGAGCACGCTCGCGGCGACGAGGAAGATGGCGAGGCTGTACAGCCCGAACGCGCCGAGCATCGAACTGGCGACGTCGAACGTGGCGAGCCCGTAGTCGTCGCGGGTCCACTCGCGCGCGCGCATCGTGTACGAGTGCATCGTCACGAGCGTGATGTGGACCGCCCCGCCGAGGACACCGGCAGCGACGAGCGCGCCGTCGACACCGGCAGGAACCCGGGGAACGAGTCCCGAGACGGCGGCGACGGGATCGAGCGGGACGACGAACAGCGAGGCGACGAACGCGACGACGACGCCCGAGACGAGGAGCTTCGCGACGAGTTCGAGGAAGCGATACCCCCGGCCGGCCAGCCCGACCGCGAGGACGACCGCCCACGCGACGCCCCAGGCGCGCGCGTCGACGCCCGTCACGGTCTGAGAGACGTCCGCGAGCCCCTTCATGATCACCAGCTGGGCGAGTCCCGCCGCGAGCACCACGTCCGCGACGAGGAGCCACGCCCACCGCTCTCCGAGGTGATCCTCGACGACGTCGACGATGCCGCGTTCCGTGAGGAGGCCGAGCCGCATCGCGAGGTACTGTGCGACCGCGCCGAAGACGGCGGAGGCGACCACGACCCAGAGGAGCGCGTAGCCGAACGAGGCCCCGGCGGTGATGACCGACGCCATCGTCGCCGGCCCCGCGGCGATCGCGCCCGCGACCCAGGCCGGCCCCATCTCGCCGACGTACGACCGGAGACCACCCGTGCGTGCATCTGGCATACCGTCGCGTTGCTCGTCACCGCACAAAGGTTTTACCTAGTCGTACTACCGAGTGATACCCGTCACGGTGCGCAGTCGGTCGGTCGGGTCGTCCACGGGGTCGGACGGCGCGTCGCCGGCGCGAGGGGGCCGGCTGATGGGACGGTCGACCCCCCAGCCGAGCGAGACGACCCGCCGACGCGACAGTCACGCGCGCTCAGACGGCGAGTTCGTAGAACAACGAGGCTCCGAGGACGAGCGTGCTCGCGCCACCGAGCCCGAGGGCGGCGGCCGTGTTGGGTGGGTACGCCGCGGCGGTGAACACCGCGAGGTGGAGGCTGACGACGAAACCGAGTGTCGTGTTCCGTTTCACGCTTCGCACGAGGCGACCGGACCGATTAAGCGTGGGGTGAACCGCACCGTGCCGCGGGCGCGGCTCGGTCGGCAAGGCCGTCCACGGGGTCGGTCGGCGCGTCGTCGAACCGCCGCACCGTGGTCGAGAGGCGTCGGACTCGGACGTCGTGTCGGCGACCCAGAGGGCAAAACGGCCACGAGCGTGGAGCTACCTGCCACGCCGACGAACGCTCAGAGGGTGTCGGGGATCGACGACGCGGAGCGCCTGTAGTACGGATCGGACGCGAGGGGTCCGGAAGGACGAGAGGCCGCCAGTCGGCTGGAGACGGGGACGCGAGAACGATTTTCACGAACCGGGAACCGCCTTTCGGGTTAATACTTCGGACATCCGTTCACTCAGGTAGAGGAGAACAACGATGTCCACTCGCACTCGGACGCTCGATGCTGAACTGTTCGGCCGTGAAACACACTTCGAGTACTCGGAGTACTGGCTCGGCTACGCGATCATCGCCATGCGCGTGACGATGGGGTGGGTGCTCCTGCAGGGTGGGTTGACCAAACTCGTCACCTACCTCGACGCGAACCCCGAGAACAACTGGACTGCCGCGGGCTATCTGGCCAACGCCATTCCCGAGGGTAACCCGTTCATGGGTGTCTGGGCCGGCATGGCCGGCTCACCGCTCGTCGACGCCCTCGTGATGTGGGGGCTGACGCTGACGGGGCTCGGGCTGATCCTCGGTGCGCTCGTGCGCTGGAACGCGTTCTGGGGCGCCGTGATGATGCTGTTCTTCTGGGCGGCGGCCCTCGAAGGCGGCCTCATGGCGGGGCTCCCGCTGGCACACGGCTGGGTGGTCGACGACCACCTCGTCTACGCGTTCCTCCTGTTCGGCCTCGGCGCGATCGGCGCGGGTCGGATCCTCGGCCTCGACGAGTACATCGAGAGACTGGACGTCGTCCAGCAGAACTCCTGGCTACGCTGGCTGCTCGGCTGAGCGACCGGACATCGGCCACGTCGTGGCTGGGAGTCGTGCCACGTGACGGATGGCTGTTTTTTGCGATAGCGTTCGATGGTACTCGTACGCCGCGTCGAAGAGACCGACTTCGCGGTCGACCGCCCGACCGGTGTTGTGAGCGACGCGCGCCGTGTGATCGACGAGACTGGCGACCACGTCACACCGACACCGCCCACTCCTCCTCGCGCCAGGCGGCGTCCCAGAACCGGTACTCGTACCGTCCGGAGGTGACGAAGCGCTCGCGGTAGCGGGCTTTCGTCTCCTCGTCCGCGGTCGCCGCGACGTCGTCCATCAGACCGAGACACCACTCTGTGAGTTCCGAGAAGTCGTCGCCGGCGTACATGTCGATCCACGCGGCGTAGCCGTCGTGGTCGGGGCGGCCGCGTTCGTCGAGCCGTTTCGCCGTCTCGTTGAACCCCCACATACAGGGCAGGAGCGCGGCGACGAGGTCGCCGAACGGGTCGAGGGCCGCCGTCCGGACGAGGAAGTCTGTGTACGCTCGCGTCGTGGGCGAGGGATCGGTCGCTTCCAGGTCGGCCTCGCTGATCCCGAACGCCGCCGCGTACGACCGGTGGAGAGCCATCTCGGTGTCGACCGTCGAGTGGAGGAGGTCTGCGAACGTGTTCATGCGAGCGAGGTCCGGGGCCTTCGCCGCACCGAGAGCGAACAGCCGGCTGTACTCGACCAGGTAGACGTAGTCCTGGCGGACCCAGTAGCGGAAGGGTGACTCGTCAAGCGTCCCCGCGCCCAGCCGTGAGACCATCGGGTGGTCGACGATGGCGTCCCAGAGCGTCTCCGCGGTCGGTTCGAGCGTCTCGGTGAACGACATGGACGCGGATGCCCGGGCGACCGCAAAAGTGTTATGACGAGATTGTATAACTCGATGATATGCGAGAGAGACGCAGCAGCCAGTCGCGCGGCGGCGAAGCGTGGGGGCGGGAATGAGCCGACGCGCAGTCCCCGACGCCCGGGCCGTAGCGCTCACCATCGCCGGGAGCGACTCCGGGGGTGGGGCGGGCATCCAGGCCGACCTGAAGACGATGGAAGCCCACGGCGTCTTCGGGACGAGCGCGATCACGGCCGCGACAGCCCAGCACACCCGGGGCGTCGAGTCGACGCACGTGCTGCCGGTCGACGAGGTGGAGGCACAGATCGCGGCCGTCCGCGACGACTTCGACGTCGGTGCGGTCAAGACCGGGATGCTGGCGACGGCAGCCATCGTCGAACGCGTGGCCGACCACGCCCGCGACTGGGCGGTCCCGTTCGTCGTCGACCCGGTGATGGTCGCCACGTCGGGCGACCGACTGCTCGCGCCCGAGGCGGAGACGGCGTACGAGGACCTCCTCGCGGCGTCGACGCTCGTGACGCCCAACGCGGACGAGGCCGCGGTCCTGACCGGGATCGAGATCACCGACGAGGAGACGATGCGGGCCGCGGGCGACTCCCTCCGCGAGCTGGGTGCCGACGCGGCGCTCGTGAAGGGTGGCCACGTCGACGGCGACAGCGTGGTCGACCTGCTCGCCACCGCCGAGGGGACACGCCGCTTCGAGAGCGAGCGCGTCGACACCGCGGCGACCCACGGCTCCGGCTGCACGCTGTCGAGCGCCATCGCCGCGCACCTCGCGCGGGGTGCGTCGCTCGAAACCGCGGTCGAAGCCGGCGTCGGATTCGTGCGCCGGGCAGTCCGCTACCCGCTCGACGTCGGACGGGGACCGGGTGCAGTCCACCACCTCGTCGACCTCCGCGACCGTGCGGCACGCGACGAGACGGGGGAGGACGTCGAGTTCGTCGTCGAACAGCTGACCGACGCGGGGGTCGAGACGCGTGCGATCGTCCCCGAGGTAGGGATGAACGTCGTCGGGGCGACGCCGTACGCCGAGGAGACGGGCGACGTCGCGGCGGTCGAGGGGCGCATCACCCGGACCCTGTCGGGCGTGCGCCCCAATCGCGGAGTCAGGTTCGGCGCGTCGAGCCACGTCGCTCGCTTCCTGCTCTCGACGCGGGAGTTCCACGACTACCGGTTCGCCGCGAACTGCCGGTTCGACGAGGTGGTCGAGGAGGTGCTCACGACTCACGACTGGCAGGTCGCGTCGTTCGAGAGAGCAGAAGAGCCGACGGCCGAGGAAGAGGCCTCGACGATGGGGTGGGGGGCGCGGCAGGCGTTCGCGGACCTGGGCGAGGACGAAGCGCCACCGACCGTCGTGGTCGACCACGGCGACGTCGGCAAGGAGCCGATGGCACGGGTGCTCGCCGAGGACGCCGAGACGCTCATGAAGCGGCTGGTCGGGCTCGCGGTGTGGGTGTCTGCGCGCCGATGAGCCGGTCGGGGGGCTGCCGGACTACCCGCCGTCGTCGGGTCGTTCGCCAGGTTCCGGATCCGACGTCCCATCGGTCTCCGAACTCGACGCCCTCTCCCCGTCCGTGGCGCGAGTCGCGTGGTGCGGCCCCAGCGGGCCGTGCGTCGGACACGAACCGACGATGGGCGTCGCGTTGAGACAGCACGCCCGTCGCCCACTGGCGACCAGACCAGTTCGGAGTTCGGCCCCGCAGCGTCGGCACCGGAGCGTCTCGTCTCCCATACATCGAGTCGTCGGCGCGATGTGGTAACGCTCACGGTCCAGTGGGGACGTCGTCGCGCTCGTGAGCCGTGGAGCGGTCGTCTCGCGCTCGTGAGCCCGGTGTGACCCGCACGACGGGTGTGAGGAACGCGTCGGCAGCAGTGCTCAGTCCGCGGCGGCCGCCGACTGGCGCTTCGCGGCCGTCCGTGGCGGGAGGCGGGCGTACAGGAGCGCCGCGACAGCGGCCAGCCCCGCCAGGACGAAGAACGCCTCGTCGAACAGGCCGCTGTCGGCGAACGCGCCGACGAGCGTCGACCCACCGGCACCCACGAGGAAGAACCCGGTCCGGAGGACGCCCCAGGCGCTACCCTGCACGTCCGGCGGGAGGACGTCGATGACGTAGGCGTTCGAGACGGGTGCCATCGCGAGACGGGTCCCAACGAAGGCGACGACGACCGCGACCGAGACGACGCCATCGACGAACGGGATCGCGGCGGCCGACGCGACGGCGACGAGCGCGGTGACCGTGAGCACCCACCGCTCGCCGATCCGGTCGGCAGCCGTCCCGCCGAGGAGCTGTGAGACCGCGCCCGCGACGAACAGAAGCGCGAACAGCCCCGTCGCCGTCGCCTGGTCGAACCCCTTGACCTCGACGAGATACGTCGGGAGAAACGCCGTCAACCCCTGGAACGCGAACAGGAGGAGCGTCGCCGCGGCGACGGCGCGGGCGATCGCTGGCACGCGGACCGCAGCCAGGACGCCACCGACGAGCGACCGGGCGCGTCGTGGGTCGTCGGCCCGGCGGTCGGGGACGGTCGCCCACGCGAAGCCGGCGAGGACGACGAACGGCACCACGAGGACGCCGAGGAGCAGTCGCCAGCCGACCCGGCCGACGAGCGATCCCGCGACGAACGGGAGGACCGCCGAGCCGACGCTACCTGCGGCGAGCGTCGCGCCGATGGCCGCCCCGTCGTTGCGGGGGAACGACCGCGAGATCGACGTCCCCCGAGCGGGGCCATACAGCCCCGTCGTCAGCCCGAACAGTCCACAGCCGACGAGGAAGACGAGGTACGTCGGGGCGACCGCGACGGCGACGACCGCCGCACCCGTGAGCGCGAGACTCCCCGCGAGCAGCAGTCGCTCGCCCACGCAGTCGATGAGCACGCCGCCGGGTGCCTGCATCACCGCGTACGCCGCCCAGACGACGGAGACCGCCAGCCCCGCGCCCGCGTTGCCGACGGCGAACGTCGTCTTCACTTGGGGGAGGACCGCCGGCAGGAGAAACCGCGCCCCGACGACGAACAGCCAGCCGAGGGCGACGGCCACGAGCAGCCCCGCCCGTCCGTCGGCGAGGAGCCGTGAGACCACGGCCCGGAGTCTCGTGTCCATACACCACCCTTCTGAGGACGGGGGTTTGTGCCTCGTGGTTCCGGCCGACGTCGGGGCGGGTGTCGTCGCCGGGCGGCGCTCGATCACGCGGAGGTGAGCCCGCCCAGTGCCGGGGAACGTTTATGCGAGGCGACCCCCAGCCCAACGTATGCCCCTGTTCCGGTCGAGCGAGCTCCTCGGCATCGCCCGGGAGACGATGGAGTTCGTCCTCGACGCGTGCGAGGAGAGTCACCCCGACGAGTACATGGGCTTTCTCCGCGCGGAGGACGCCCGCCAGCTCGGGCTCGACGAACGCGGACAGGTGATCACGGACGTCCTCGTGATCCCGGGGACGGAGTCGAACCCGGTGAGTGCGACGGTCAAGTCGACGATGAAGCCGAACGATCTCAAATCCGTGGGCTCGGTCCACTCACACCCCAGCGGTGCGCTCCGCCCGAGCGACGCGGACCTCGACACGTTCGGACAGGGCGAGGTCCACATCATCGTCGGCGCGCCGTACGGCTGGGGCAACTGGAAGGCGTTCGACGGTCGGGGCGAACAGACCCACCTCGACGTGCTCGACGTCGACCTCCCCGACGAGCGCTTCTTCGACTTCACGCAGGCGGAGATCGACGCCGAACTCGAGGACGACAGCGGCGGCGGCTTCCTCTCGTGGCTCCGGTAGCCTGGACCGGGTATCACCCCATCTCGACGGGGAGCGGAGGCGGGTGTTCACCGATAACCAGCGGACCGCACTCACCACTCACACCACCGATAGCTAAGCATGTCGTCGACGTAGCGATGCTCGTGAGTCACAGGTCGCGACACCACACCGGCGGAGACGCACGGATCGGACGGACGCGCTCGGGACGGGGGCGGGAGCGCCACTGATGGCTCGCGTCGCAGTGATCTACGGCACGACGGAGGGGCAGACGGCGGCCATCGCCGAACGGATCGCCGGGGTGCTGGCCGACGCCGGCCACGACCCGGCGCTCCTCCACGGGGCCCACCTCCCTCCCGGGTTCGAGATCGAGGCGTACGACGGCGTCGTCGTCGGCGCGTCCGTCCACGTGGGGAGACACCAGCGGTACGTCACGCGCTTCGCCCGCGAGCACGCGGCGGCGCTGAACGGGATGCCCGCTGCCTTCTTCTCCGTGAGCCTCACCGCCGCGGCAGGGACCGACGAGGCCCGCGAGACGGCCCGCGGCCTCCTCGAGGAGTTCCTCACCGAAACCGAGTGGGAGCCCGACGCGACCGCCGTCTTTCCGGGCGCGCTCAGGTACAGCGAGTACGGGCTACTCACGCGGTACGCGATGCGGCGGATCGCGAAACAGTACGGTGAGGACACCGACACCTCGCGAGACTACGAGTACACCGACTGGGACGCGGTCGACCGGTTCGCGACCGAGTTCGCCGGACTGCTGGAGTAGCACGAACTACGGGCCCCGCGACGTCACACGACCCTTGAAGCTCGCGCGTCCCCTGGCGTCGGTATGACCACCTGGGACGAGCGCTTCCGAGCGGGTGAGTATCCGACCGAGCCGGAGCCGTCGCCAGTGCTCCGTGCGATGGTCGAGACGTTCCCCGACGGCCGGGCGCTGGACATCGCCACCGGCACCGGTCGCAACGCGGTGTTCCTCGCCGAGTGTGGGTACGACGTGGACGCCATCGACCAGTCCGAAGAGGGGCTCCGCATCACGCGCGAACGCGCCGCCGAGCGGGGCGTCGGCGACCGTCTCTCGCTCACGCAGGCCGACGCCAGGGAGTTCGGCTACCCCGTCGCGGCGTACGACGTCGTGACGATCAGCTTCTTCCGGACGCTGGACCGGCTGAACGACGTCAAGGACGCGCTGACGCCCGGTGGCGTGCTGTTCTATCAACACCACCTCCGCTCGCCGGAGGCGACCGTCGGACCGAGCGACGCCCGGTACCGGTTCCGGGCGAACGAACTCCTCCACGCCTGTCTCGACCTCACGGTGCTGTACTTCGAGGCGTCCACAGAGCACGTCGGAGAGGGTGCAGGTGCCGGCGTCGACGACGGCGAAGACGACGACGAACGCGTCTCGTCGACGGCGACGGTCGTCGCGCGGAACAGCCACGGCGGGTCACAGTCGTATCCTGAGAGTCACTGGACCCGACTGGGAGAGTCGCGGCGGTAGTCGACCGTTCACGGAGTTCCCGTCTGTCGACCGTCATCGGTCGTGATGGTGGACCGTACCTGACGGCTATTTCCGTCCGGCCAACGCGGAGTGCCGGTCGCCCCGCACGCAGGGCGATGCCGGGGGACGCCACCGGGCCTACAATGTTCACCGGACCGGGAGGTTTCACCGGAAACGTAGTGTCCAATATATAGATTCGGTGGATCCACCGTCGTGGCACCCACGCCCGGAAGAGCGTGGTCGTGGTCAGTTCGTCGGCTCGGTCGCGGCCGGTAGCGGGCGAACCACGTCGGCCGGCGGGTCGTCGAAGCGGTCGGGGTGGACGACCGCAGCGAGGTGTTCGAGCGTGTCGACGAGACGCGGCCCGGGACGGTTGAGGTGGTGGTGGCCGTCCATCGCGTAGGCGCGCCCGCCGCGAACGGCACGGAGCTCTTCGAACCCCGGTCGCGCCGTGAGATCGGCGAGCGTCTCGAACGTCCGATCGAGCGTGAAGCCACAGGGTGCGGCCACGAGAACCGCGGGGTCGGCGTCACGGAGTGTCGACCACCGGACCGGTCCCGACCGCTCGCCGGGGTTCGCGAGGACGAACTCGCCGCCGGCGAGCGCGACGAGTTCGGGCACCCAGTGGCCACCCACCATCACGGGATCGAGCCAGTCGAGGACAGTCACTGTCGGCGCGTCCGCCCCGTCGACGCTGGCGGCGACGGCATCGACGCGCCGGCGTAACGACGAGACGAGCGCAGCGGCCTCGTCGGTACGGTCGAGCACCCCTCCGATCCGCTCGACGTCGTCGAAGACGTCCGTCAGGCTGTGCGGGTGGGTCGCGACGATCTCGGCGTCGAGTCCCAGCTCGGCGATCGTCTCGCGGACGACCGCCTCGTCGACGGCACAGACGTCGCAGAGCCCCTGTGTGACGATCACGTCGGGGTCCAGGTCGCGGAGGCGCTCGCGGTCGAGTTCGTAGACGCCGTCGGCACCCACTGCCTGCACCTGGTCGTCGATCGACGCACTCGACCCCGTCGTGTCGACGCGGGAGCGGACGACGGTCGGCGTGTCACGGACCCGTGGGGGGTAGTCACACTCGTGAGTGACCCCGACGGGGTCGACGCCCAGCGCACAGACGATCTCTGTCGCCGACGGCAGGAGCGAGACGACACGCATACCACCTCTTGTGACCGCGCGAGCAAGAGTGTAGGGTGCGAGCGACGCGTCGAACATCAGGCGTCGGACGTCGGGAGCCCAGCGACCCGCGTCACTGAACGACGAACGGATGGCCGGGCCGAGGCTCGGCGACAGCGGCGGTGGTAGAAGATGAGCCCTGCGTACTGAGGACGAGTCGAAAGCGCCAGTCACACCGCCGTGTCGGGTGGGCGAGGACGGCGGGACTGGGTGCTCAGATTACATCCGGGAGAACGAGCGGGACGAAGAGTCAGGACCGGTATGATGCACTCCTCAGAGTGTTCCCTCGGCGGTCCAGTAGTGGACGGTTCCACTCCCGTCTTTGAACAGGATCGCGGAGTCGCCCGTCCCACCGACGTTGGTGTCAATAGCGACCTCTTGCGCATGGAGATCGTTCGGCGATGCACTCGAATACTGTTTGACGCCCCTGAGCGAATTGTTCTGGAGGTCGACGTACCGATCAATCTCTACTGCGTCGACTTGGAGGGCGAAGCCAGGCCAGAGAGTGTGCGGGGCGAACTTCAGTGTACCTCCGGAAGTCAACTCTTGAATCTCGACACCGTTGTTTCGCTGTGCGAGTCGCGTGATCGTGGAGTTCCTCGTGCTATCGTCCTTGATGTTCTGTCCATCTTTGATGAACATCTTCCCTCCGAGGATCAGTGGCCCAAAGAAGCCGTCGTAGTTCGGCCCGAGCCGGATCGCAGTGGTGTTGCTGCTACTGCCGCCGGGGTCTTCGAACTTACATGCGGCGATAACAGTAGCCTCATAACGGGGTTTCTGGTCGGTGTCATCCCAGCCCAACTGGAGGAGCGTCACGTCCGAACCCTTAGCGAAGAACGAACAGTGGTCAATGTAGCTATAATCGAACGTCCCACGTGCACGCACACCGACGTTGCGAACTTCGAACTTGGCGTTCTCGAGGGTGGTTCCGTGGTACGAGTCAGTCCCGGGACCCCCGGTGATGCTCGCGGGGCGGAAGTCGACGCAGATGTCGCAGAACAGTCGCGTGTCCGCGATATGGGTCGATTCGGCCCACCCGGCGTAGTTCTCGACGGCGACACCGACGGCGGTGTTGTTCGAATTCTCGAAGTCGACGTTCCGCGGAGAGACGTACGTCTTGTACGCGTCTCTGATTCTCAGCCACCCCTTCGGGTCACCTGTCGAGAGCCAGCGTCCGCCCGTAATGTTCGACTGAATGTCGAAGTTACCGTTCTGACGGGACCAGTCAGTATCAAGAGTTAGTGCCCAACCGGATCCTGGATACTGGACCTCGACGTTGCCCTTGCACTCGATCGCGATTCCGTTCCAGAGAGTGGGATCGACAGAGACGTCTTTGTCCCAGATCCAGGCCGTGCCGTCAGACTTCGGAGTGATGACCACGCGGCCCTGCCCTGCCGTGGTGTTTCGGAGCCAGTCCAGTGCGTTCTCAACCTTGGACGCGAGGCCGTTACCCTCGAAGTTGGCAGCATACACGTCGTTGTTGACCATCGGAGCGTTCAGCGAGTTGAACGATCCGTCGACTTGGCTCCAAGAGTTCCCGTCGGCAAGGAACGTCGCCCCAGTGTCTGTCGCGAAGAATTTCGCGCCGTCTTTCGCGGTGTAGTTGGTCAGATTCGCCTGGACGTCACGAACCTCAATATCATTATCGAGGGCTCGAAAGTTCTCGTTCAGAGGCTCGTGCCAGTTCTCTCTACCTTTGGCGGGCGTGTGGTAATTATGGTTTTCGGTCATAGTCGCTCAGAGCGGGCTAGCATGGACGAATCATAGACTCTGATTTCCGGCCTCATCTTCGACCGCTGGTGCGTGCCCAATTGAGACTGACGGAGGGAGTAAATAAAATCAACTTCCAGGGTCTCATATCTGAGATTATATCGGAGGCAATGGACGATTGTAGATTTTGCAACCATTAGATCACGACCGTCATCCAGTACGATCAGGCGCGAAACGCGAGTAGACGAGACGATCCTGAATCGACAGAAATGTATCGATAACACGGGTCGTAGGTGAAGTTGATCTCGGTACGGCCGAGCTCCTCGGTCATTTGCGGCATTGCCCCCAGTACATCAATCGTCAGTAGATACGAGGTGGTGAGGCTGTTTCAGACACGGATAACGTAACTGACGCTGCTGTTTCTTCGCGAACTCTGTAAGAAACAGCACTTGTCGGACGTCACGTTTCTCGTTGAGAGTCATCACCACCTCAAGAACACACTCGACCGACTCGACCTCCGATTTCGCACGTGTCGCCGTGGACATCGAAACGCTATCGAACGCGTCTCTGATGAGGTGAAACGACGGGCGCCGCTTCGTTCTCGACTGCGGAGTTACCGACCGTGGAATCGTGAGTACCGGTCTTCGCTGTCTGGTAGAATTGATCATAGAGCGGACACGAGGAAAGATAGTGTCCTATTGTCGTCACGTACGGCGATTTCGCCATCAGCTTTAATTCGGTTCGAGTGGACCTCTCATCTGTGACCGCATATAATCTAAAAAATTTTATGAAAGCCGTCCGGGACCCGAAAATGGTTGTCGGATTGTTAAATGAGTGGGGTGAGAAAACGAATCAATGGTACAGCTCACGGTTTACTCCCAATCAGGGACGGTACGTAATGGATGCGGACTGGGACAACTTAATCATCCTCGATGCTTGCCGGTATGATCTTTTTGAGACCCATAACTTCATTGAAGGAGAGTATCAGCGCGTGAGATCACGGGGAGGGACATCGGAAGAGTTCTTCCAGGAAAATTTCGCGGGCCGAAAGTACGGAGATACTGTCTACGTTAGTGCCAATCCCTTTGTAGAGGGATATACTGATTCATTTCATCACGTATTCCACTTGTATGCAGATGATCACTGGGACGACTCAATCGAAACTGTCCGCCCCGAAGTTGTAGCCGCAACAGCCCGAGAGAGTAAGTCGAAGTATCCGAACAAGCGTCATATTATCCATTTCATGCAACCTCACCTCCCTCCGCTCGGTGATATCCGGAACGAGTTTGGAATCCTTCCAGGTGTGACCAACTCCGATGACAGTCAACGTTCCGCTGCTACAAATGGCACGGAACACCTGGGATACTTGGCCAGTCTCCGATTCGGTCAAAATGGAATCACTCCGTCGCTCATTCGACGTGCTCACGAGGAGAATTTGGAGATCGTTCTGGATGTCGTGGACGACCTCCTCGACGATTTGTCAGGGAAGTCGGTTATTACTGCCGACCATGGCGACCTGTACGGCGAACGGTTGCGGCCAATACCGACCCGAGGCTATCTCCATCGTTGGTACCTCCGACATGAAAAGTTGATCACCGTCCCATGGTTAGAAATTGACGCCAAAACGCGGCCAAAGATAAGTGACGACGATGTCGGTCACTCTGGTATCGATTCAGGAGTCGTGACCGACCGGTTAGAGTCACTCGGGTACATGTGAACACCCTCGACTTACCGCAGTTAACGTTACTTGCCTTCCCTCAATTGTTGAGGACGGGAGAATACTGTCTCCGTGCCGGGAGTGAGCTATCTTCCCCCTACTCGCTCGTAACTGTCTTCACATCACAGTCGCTCCGAATTCGTTGCTCTGCTGTTCTCGCACGGCCCGTCCAGATGACCGAATGAGTGATTCCTTCCAAATGTTACGATAGGTCGATAGTTATCAGGGTGATTCGATCGCGTCTGACCAGACACGATGCAGGATCGTGCTTCAGTTTAGCTCTACGGATTCCGGCTCAATTCGCTAAATATATTGGTTGAGACAGTTGAATTCGAGGCAGAGTCGTCCGGATGTTACTGTGGTCGAACTGTCACGATAACACCGGAAACACCAAAAGTATATGTGTGAAATGGAACAATATAACTACAAGTCACTGAAAGCAGAGTGTAATTTAAAATGAAATATATCTCTTCGGTGAAAAAGACGCTTTCGACTCCATCGGCATCGCTTCAGCTTGTCATCCCTGTTGTCATCGCCATTGTCGTCTTCGAGTTACTCCTCTTAACTGGTCAGGTGACGCTTGCGCTCTTGGGGCACGCATGGCTCCTATTCCACTGCCTCACACTCTTGCTGTACACGACTGACCCACCGCTCTCCCTTCGGTCGATTACTCTCGTCCCGGTGTTTCGGTTGACGACACTGGGGAGGCCCGAATTGTTCGAAGGGTCGCTGAACTGGCTTGTCGTATCATATTTCCTTCTCTTCGTCACGATGCTCGTGTTCGTTCGTTCCCCCCAGTATCGTCCAAACCTATGGCGCCGCGTGTCGGCGAAAACCATCGCCAGACTGTTGGGGTTGGCAGTGTCTGCATACGTGCTGTCTGGCATTCTGTTTAGCATCGACCCACCGACATCAGTGCGCACAACGATGGGAGCGGAGCAGGTGTTCGTGCTGTTCGCTCTCTTCGTGCTCTTCGTCCCACTCGTCGAGGAGCTGTTATTCAGAGGACTAATCCAAGGTCAGCTCGAGACGGAGTATGGCGCTGGCGTCAGCGTGATCGTCTCGGGAGTGCTGTATGCGGCGATGCACTCACTGAGAGGAAGATTACTCGTCATGCTCCTGTATCTCGGGTTCGGGCTCGTCTTCGCCGTCGGCTATCGGCTTGGGGGCGGTTTGATTCCGGCCGTCGTCCTCCATAGCCTTGCGAATTTTCTTTACTACTTTGGTGACTCCCTTCAGTTCCCATTGTTCGGTTGACTCGTTCGTTGGACGGTTACAACAGGTCCAGCCGGAGCAGGATTAGGATACCGAAGACACCGAGTAACGGGAAGAGGATGGGAAATGATCGCACAAACAGCGACTTCGCGTCGTCACGCACTGTCATGGCGTGGTGGAACATAACCAGACTGCATATTAGTGTAACAGCGAGAATCAACTCAGCGAACGGCGACGCAGCTACGCCACCGGTCGGTGCAAGTGAGAGTACGATTGCTTCACTACTCATGTTATCACTTGTAACCCAGCGCGCTCAGCCGTTGTTCGATCTCCTCGTTCGGGGCTTCTTCGGCAGCGTCCTCCGACGGGGACGTTGCCGACTGTTCACGAATGTGTGACAACAGGGCCTCACCAATAGCATCAGAGCTCGCGGAGTCGACGGTCACCGTCTCGGTGTTGGTGTCGTACTGCCCGTACGCGGTTTCGTCCTTGGTTCTCGCGGCGAACCTTCGGATATGTGCGGACTCGTTCTCTCCGCGTGCCTGTTGGAACACCGTCCGGTCACCATCTGTGTGCGAGAGGTCAAAGAGGGACTCCCCGACGCCGCATGGCGGCTCACCGAGTACCTGTGAGATGGTTGCGACTATGTCAGTGGTGCTCACCGCGGTTTCGATGGTTGCGGGTTCAATGTCCGGGTGAACTACTATGAGAGGAACGTGAACGAGTTCCTCATGGAGCTGTCGTGGATGTTCGTAGTAGTCGTGTTCGCCGAACGCGTCCCCGTGGTCCGCTGTGATGATCACCAGCGAGTCATCGAGTAAATCCCGACGACGCAAGGATTCGAAGAAGTCGGCGAGACGATCGTCAATGTATCGGATCTCAGCGTCGTAGTAATCAACCAACAGTTTATGTTCGGCGTCAGTGATCGACTCTGGATCTTTTATCGCCCGCTTGTATAGTGACCCCGCGGTTCGGTCGGAAATGTATTCATCGGTGTACCGCTCCCGGTACTCTGCCGGGGGTTCGTATGGCCCGTGGGTGTCCATATAGTGGTTCCAGAGGAAGAACCGATCGACGTCTTCCAACGAGTCAAGCCACTTGAACGCTCGTTCGTTTATTATTTCCGCGCGCGCGTAATGCCGATTCCGCAGTTTGTCGAGCACGCGCTGAGCGAGCGCGATTATCTTGTGCTGTCCCAGATGGAGATCATCGTCAAACACGTCAAACCCTTCGTCGAACCCGTAGGCACGGGATACGAACGGATTCGAGTGGAATCCACCGCAGGTGAGGCCGGCGCGTTGCGCGACTGACGAGATCGGCTCGGCGGCGAGCTGATAGTTTGTCCCAGCTGCTCGGTTCGGATGCTCACCGGTGAGCAGCGATGCCACCGCCTCACGGGTGTGTGAACTCGCGCTGAATGCGTTCGCACACATCAGATTGTCTGCTGCGAGCTCGTCAAGTGTTGGCGAAGTGTCACGATCGTATCCGTAACAGGATAGGTGATCTGCTCGCAAAGCGTCGAGCGAAAGTAGAATTACGTTCTGAACGTCATCGATCATCGGTAACAAAAGTGCTGTGCAGCGATAAAAGCAGTTTGGATTTCCACTCGTAGCAATAATAATATACCTCTTGTTCTGATAATCGAGAATCATACGTGACGGACGCGGAGCCTGTACAGGACTCGTCGACAGTGTGTAGAGGACCGCTCCTCATCTCGGAATCGGCCTATCGCCGCCGAGATGTTTCATTTATTTGAATAGAATGTCGATATTATTTCAGATAGTCTTCTCAAACGAAAGAGTGATAATCGTATCAGTTAATGTCTATGCGTTATACGAGGAATCCTGTATCAGTGCCATCGAACATCATTGCCATCGAACTCCCGCGATGCGGAGACAGAGCATCCCGATATATCTTGTCTGTTAAATAAGACCAATCCTCATTCCACAACATGCATATCGTTATCGCTCACGGCGCGGACCTGAGTAAACCGAGCGGAGGCACAGAAAGGGTGTCCGCGTTCGCGAGCGGGCTGGCCGATGCCGGGCACGATGTGACGGTCGTGGTGCCACGTCCGTCAGGGTCGCTGCCCTCGCGACTGAACGGAGTTCGAACGAGTACGGTACCAGTCAATCACTCCGGTATCGCGAGCCAGCCAATCCGGGGAGCAGCAGTATCGCGTCGCGCCAAGCGAATCGCCGAAGAACGTGGTGCATACCTCCAGATCGAACACTCTACGCTTGCCGGGTTGAGCACGCTTGTCGGCTGCCGTGATTTCGTTCTGGACATGCACGACTTGGCTCACCCATCGCCGTTGTACGGCAATCTCCCGGCAGGGATGATATTTCAGTCGATTGTTAAACGGATGGAAAAACTGGGCATCGATGAGGCCCAAGAGATTATCGTGGTTTCCGACCAGATGCAACAGTTAGTGACTGATATCTGGAACGTACCAGCCGACCGATTCACAACCATCCCAAATGGACACTTCCCCGGTCTCACAGCCGAATTCACCGACGTGGATACAGTTGAGGGTCGGGTTGTCTTCTTCGGGACGCTTCACCCGAAGATATCGGTACCGATCATGAAGGAGATCAGTCAGCTCCCCGAACTCTCGGAGTTCGTCATCATCGGTGATGGCCCGATGCGTGGGAAGTTGGAGCGAATCGACAGCGACAAGATCAGGCTGACCGGATATCTGTCTGACGCCGAGGCATTTCGGACGGTGGCGAGCGCCGAAGTGGCGATCAATCCACAGCATGTTTCCCCACTCCAGCGGGCGTCGTCCCCTGTCAAGCTCTACAATTACGCCGCCCTCGGCGTCGCGATGGTACTGACCGAAGGACCCGATGTCGTGAGGGAACTGGGAGAGCGCGGTGCGGCAACTGTAGTCCGCGAGGGAGAGGATTTCACGACGGCCGTACGGGAAATCCTGACTGACCCGTCGCTCCGTATGTCGATGCAGGCAGCGGCGCTAGATGTGGCTACGGAGTTTACCTGGGACGAACGTGTCCGCAGTCTAGCTGAACTGTACGGCTAACAATAGATTTGTAATCAACAATGGATGAATTTTCGACAACAAATAAAGTGACCCCCGAGTCCCGTCTGTCCGGGAAGACGAATCGCTGGCAAATAACAACCGAGCAGGTGTTATTGTCTATCGGTGCATTGCAGATCGCTGTCCTGCTGCTCGCTGTTGTTGGGAGATACGGCGTCGGGCTCGGACCCCTCAGAGCAGTCGTCGCCGTCACGTTGCTCTCGGTCGGTCCGGGCCTCCTCGTGCTTTTGATCATCGGGGTGCGTGAGAAGACAGCCCTGACTGTATTGCTCTACTCGGTCGGGGGCAGCGCCATCGCTTTGATGGCCACCGGAGTTTTCATAAGCCTGTTGTATCCCGTCATCGGGATTCAACGTCCGATGTCTGAGCCAGGGGTGCTCACGTCCGTCGCTGGATTGAATTTGCTCCTCGGACTCCTCGCGCTGTCCCGAGCTGAGCGCGACGCGGTCTTAATTCGGACGCAGGAGGTTCAGCTACGGCCAGTGCATCTGGGGTTTGTGCTGCTACTCCTTGTCGGCGTACTTTCGATTGGGTTGCTCAACACGCTCGGGACGAACATTCCAGTTCTGGTGTTCCTCTTCGTGCTCTCACTGGTTCCCCTGTATCTGGTGACGCGAGCGGCGGATGGTTCCATCGTATATCCGCTTGCGATATGGGTGGGAGCGCTATCACTTCTGTATTTTAACAGCCTCTGGGCACCATCGTACCCTCTTGAGATGTGGATGCATGGGATGGTGCTCGAGCAAGGCCGGTGGGCGCCCGTCGTTGGAGGGAATTCGGCCGCACTCCCGGCCATCAGAGGTGTGGGGCAAGAGGGCGTGTTGACCGACGCTGTTCTCTACCCTATCTATGCGCTGACTGCCGGTATCAGGATGATAACTCAACTGGAGGTCGTCAACCCGCTTTTCGTCTCGCTGATTCCTCTGGGGCTGTACGAGACGTTCCGGCGGTACGCCTCGCAGCGTGACTCAATGATCGCGGCATTCCTGTTCATGTTCACTTTCCGATTCTACTCCCAACACTATCCGAACGCGCCGCGTGACGTGATGGCGACCCTATTTCTTGTCCTTTTGGCACTACTGATCGCGGACTCGCGGATCAACGAGCGATCCATTGGTATCTTGGCACCGCTGTTCATCGTCGGTGTCGTCGTGTCTCATTATGGCGCGTCGTACCTTTTTCTCGTCGCATTCATCCTGTCCGCAGTCGTTCTGATACTGCTTGGTGTCCTGCGGGGAAAGATGGAAACGGATAAGACGGAACTGTTGAATCTCTCTCCGATCGGCCCAGGGAGTGTCGTGACGTACACCATGGTCCTGTTCGCCGGCGTATTCGTTACGACCTGGTACCTGTTCACTGCGGGCGGGGTGAAGTTCGAGATTCTCGCGGACGCGATCGAACGCGTGATGAGCCCCGTCGTGGTGAGTGGACTTGCATCTGAGAGAGTGCTCTCCGAAAAGCCCTTCAGTGTTGAACTGACGCGGTCTCTCATCGTTCTCGTGTTCGCGCTTATCGGAGGGGGGATCCTGAGCGAGTTGATTCGAAAGTTACTATCGCTCCCATCGTCGGTTAACGACGAACACCTTGCGATTTCTTTGAGTTTCGTTATCATTTTCGGTCTGTCGTTCCTGTCACTGGGGACTGGATTCGGACAAGGCCGGATTCTGATGATTACGCTTGCGTTCACGAGCTTGTTTGCCGTCATCGCGCTGTCCAATGTGCACTATCTGCTCTCTCTGTTTTCTACGCGATTTCGGCAGCTAACCCCGAAGCTGCCCGAGATCTCTTTGCAGCACGCATTTGGGGTGTTCCTCTGCGTCTACCTCTTGGTTAACACTGGTGTAGTCGCCGAGACGGTGACACAAGGGGACGATTACGGGTCAACCATCATCGTCAACAATGAGCGCCTCGCCCAGAGCAGCAGTCCCGAGCTCCGCATTCGAAGTGAAGGCTGTATCGACTGTGATGTCCAGTCACAAGTGTGGGTCTTGAAGCATGGCGCGGCTGGCGAAGGCGTTCTCGACGGAGGATTCGGGAAGAGTTACTACTGGTACGGTCACTCTCTGGTCACGCAGATCGACGGATTCGTCGACGGCTACTTGTTGTCTGACCGCTCAACATTGTACAAGGGTGATCTTCCAGCGGAGTGGTCTGCGGTTGACGAGGGCACGTACGTCAGGCTGACTCACGACAACCACAACGGAGGAATTGTTCTATTAGGGGACGAAGAGGTTTCGTTCGACGCCGCACAGAGGTCGCTCGGGAGTTCGGACAAGGTGTACTCCGCAGGCGAGTCAACGGTGTACCAGTATCACGAGCCGGTCACGAACTCAACTGATGAGACTGCCTGACGGCCTGCTGTCGACGGGTTTTGAGTGGGTAGCAGGGTCTCTCGAGATCCATTGACACGTACTCGAGCGGGGGCTGGCCGCGAATAAAGCCAGGCTGTCAGAGCGGCCCCTCGGAGACGACGTTACCGTCGTTGTCGACACTGATCCGATACTTCTCCGACCCGTCTGGGGTCGTGACGACGAGCCCCGAACTCGGATCGTTGATCTCGATGTCGTCCGCTGTCGCCGTGAGACTACCAGTTGTCTGGTGAATAGTCCTCTGATCGGCGTCCGGTTCAAATCTCACCCCGTTTTCGAACCGAAGGTCACGAATCACGACGGCGTCATCCAGCTGGCTGATCTGGAATACGCTCCCAGTACCAGACGGAGACCGCTGGACGAACTCGTTCGTTGGGTGATTCATGAACCCTCCGACGAACAGTGGCCCATAGAAGCCATCGTACGCGCCGGAAACCGCGAGTGAAGTAGTGTTCGACCCGTGCTCCTCCGTCTTGACCGCGTTGAACGTTGATCCGCGCATATTTCCCGATTCGAGTGAGATGCCGGTTGCTCCATCGCCGTGGAGAAAGATTTGTGGGTTGTCGATCGAGCAGTACTGCCAACTCCCTCGGCATCGGATCCCGATGTTCGTCGGATGAAGATTTACGTTGGTGATCGTGGTCCCATGAAACGACCCTGTTCCGTCGCCGCCGGTAGAACTAGCTGGCTCGGAGTCGATACAGATCCCGCAGCGGTAAAGTCCCTCGATGCGGTTCATCTCGGACCACCGCCTGTGATTCTCCATCGACACGCCGAAGGTCCGATGGGATCCGCTGTCGAAATCGACAAAACTCGGAGCAATGTGCGCGTTCACTGCGTCCTTGAGTCGACACCAGCCGTCCGGGTCACCAGTCGACCGCCAGACGCCGCCGGTGACGCGACATCGAACCCGACCGCGTTCGTACTTCCCCTGCCGGTCGACTGTCAGTGGAACGCCGTTACCAGTGTACTCGATCTCTACGTTGGCGTGTACGTCGATGTCAAGCCCGCCGTACTCAAACGGATCAAGCGTCAGATCCTCCGTCCACTGCCATGGCGACCCATCGGGGTGTGGAGAGATTCCAACTCGTCCCCGTCCCCTCGGGAGCGAATCAAGCGCGTTTCGGACTCGCGAGGCAAGGTCGTCCCCTGGAAAGTCGATAGCGTAGGCAGTTCCCCCACGACGAAGGGTACCCAAGTGGCTCCACTCCGTTCCGTCGCCCACGAATAGTTTTCGCGAGTCCGTCGCCAAGAACTTGGACCCGGACGTCGGGGAGTAGTCCTGCAGACGTTCTTCACTGTCTCTGATCTCCACGTCTTGATCGAGCCGGTCGAAGTTGTCGTTCAGGGGGATGTGCCAGTCGGACGTGCCTCGCTTGGGAGTGTGATACTCGTGATTCGGTGTCGTGTTTCGGTTATTGTGTGACGTCATATTGATTGACTGCGGGGTCGTTGTCGGAGACCGGATTGACACAGAGACAACTGGTGGGACCGTCCGTCGGATACAGTTGGAGCTAACTACTCGTCATAATTAAAATTGTCACTTCGAGACCTTTTATATAATTAAATACAATTATGTTCGGACTATTACACTCCTGGCGAGTAAAAACGGAGCATAATCCGTGCACGAGACTCGTTTCGTTCCCTGCCGTCCGATTCCCGAACTATCGAACTGTTCGACTGGTCTCGAGGAGATTAGTGAGTCTTTCTGCGATGTACGCTGCCGGCGATTCGTACTGCTCGGGATGATGGTACTGAGGGAGGAAGCAGTACTGCTTGAGGAATCTCTCTTGATCCTCTGCGGTCCGTTGATCTGCACGATCGTGTATCGACACGTGGTCTTCGTCTATCTGGAGGACGAACGGGTCGACAAAGGGACCGAATTGGTTCCGCTCCCATGGAAGACGGAGCGCACCACACACCCGCCCTCGTATCGCAGAGGGGAGGATTGTCGTGGAGAAAGAAGTGACGGCCATATCTCTCAGATCGATGTCGTCGATCATGGAATCCCGCTCCGAGATGTCAAATTCGGTGCGATACCGGTCGATCTTCTTTGCTGAATCTTTCGGGTGGGGACGGACCGTCACCGACACGTCGTTCTCGTCCCTCACGGACGCGAGAATCCGAATCACCTGGTTCAAGAGCGTATCGTCCCACATGCCGGCTTCGTACTCCCAGGTCGAAAGAAAGAGGACGGAGTCAACGTCCGGAGAGTACGGTTGAAGATCAAAGTGGCCGTACTCAGGATATCCGGTTTCGAGGACGTCTGTGCTCCCGAAGCAGGGACTCTCGTCACGGACCGAGCGAACGATGTCGGTAAAGAACTCGCCGATGGTGTATATTTCGTCGAGGTACGGGTTACCGAGGATGAACGCGCCGTACGGATACAACACTTCGCGCTTGATCCGTTCGGTCGTCCACGACATAGGGTGGCTGTTCGGACGGAGGCAATTCACGGGTTCCGGACCATTTCGTTCGCCCCTAATGTTGCGGATACCATGTTGGAGCGCGACTGTGGTGACATTTTGTTTATAAAATATCTTCAACAAGTGTTTCACGAATGGTATGCGGTCATGCGCGCACACGAACAGGTCCGGGTCGGCGTCGGCTGCGTATTGGCGGAGGTTGTATGGAATGTGTGGAGAGACGACGTCGTAGAGGATTTGCTGGATGATCTCGTACCGAAGCGGACCAGGGTGCGTCTGATGGTCGAGCCGTGACACCCATTCGTGTCTGATATAGTTTATCGCGTGCCGTGCGTTCGAGATATCGCTGGTAGCCTCGGGGAGCGTCTCGCCGAATAGGTCGTTGAGAAACAAGTACTCGGTCTCGTATCGGTCTGACAAACGTTGTTCTATCAATTTCAGGTTCTGATACGTCGTCGCGTCGTGGGCAGCGAAGATTATTTTTTGAGAAGTCATAAGGAATGTTATATCGAGGAGTAACGTCTAAACAGTCGAACACTACGCTCGCGATGGACGACGAGAGCGTATGTGTCGTGTATAGCGTACCTATCCCGACGAATTTTAAAATACGTTGCGTCTCGTAACGACCGGACGCCGCAACTTCGATTCCCGTACTATTAACATACCCCTACCACCTACCTGAGTACGCCTTATGACCAGTTCAGGAGTTGTGACTACTCCTCTCGTGTCTATTATTATCCCGACATACTATCGCAATGACCTACTGAAACAGACGATCGAGAGCGCCGAAGCACAGACGCACGACGCCGTCGAGATTATCGTCGTCGACGATTCCGGAGAGGGTCACGCTGAGGAGGCCGTCACCGGCTACGACGACGTGAATTACATCGCGCTCGACCGCAATCAAGGCCCACAGCGCGCCCGGACGGCAGGCATCGAACGCGCTCGAGGCGAGTATGTCCAGCTCCTCGACGACGACGACAGGCTTCACGAGGACAAGTTCGAGAAGCAGATCCCACTGCTGCAAGGAAACGACGATGTCGGCGTCGCGTACTCGGGGTTCAAGTGGGAGGGTGGGCCGACTGTCCTGCCGAAACAGCACATTAGAGGAAATGTGTTGAAACATGCGCTGATGTTCGACACAGCTCCTTGTATCACTTCAACGATGCTCATCGAACGGGACACGCTCACTGAAATCCTTCCACTGGCAAACCGGTCGGGAGCTGACGATACGGGGATCAAGATCGAGCTCGCGCAGTTGACCGAGTTCGATTACGTCGACGAGGCCTTAGTCTGCCGAACGGAGACGCAGGAGTCCCGGCACACGTCCGCCGGCAAGTTGAACGGACAGTGGGAGATTCTGAGTGACTACCGGGACCTTTACGACCGGTATCCGGATACCGTGTACCGGAAGGCGCTCGCGGAGACGTATCTGGTTGAGGGAATGCACCTCCTAGACGAGCACGTCTGGTCTCCCAGGGCCATCTCGGCGACGGCCAAAGCCTGTTATTACATTCCTAATTTCTCCCTGCCCATCGTGGGCGCATTTCTCGCGTCACTCTTCGGACGGCCGGGGCGTGACGTCGCGCTCCGCGTCTTCCGGAGTCGAAATCAAACCGGACAGCGCGGAAAACGGATATAGTACGGATGCATCAGAGGAGTCGCTCCAGACAGTATGTACGTGTGCTGTGCTGTCGAAAATTATTGACTGTGATTCGCGGTCGAGATAGATGACCGTCAAGGGGAGGATGTCAAGATTAGAGCACTGCATTGTGAATAGGAAGGCTTTGAACCCCGATCTGGTCGAATCAACCGTGCTTCGATGTAGAAGTCGGTGCCAGACGTGCCTGGTTCGGCACTTGAACAGGCTGAATCACGCTTCGATTGGTGACCGATTTCCCCCAGTTTCACGTTCATATCGCAGTTGAGACGTTCGAGCAGATAGTCGTCTCACGGGCTGCGATCTCCCGGTGATGCGGGCCGACCGCGGTACCGTTCTAATACGTCGGGGGAAACAAACAGCAATGCGCTGAACTTCGGCTAACCCGGCGAGAATCTCTAACGCCTCGCAGTCCACTGTCGCCTAGGCGTAGTGCTGTTCGTCATCGATTTTGAGTTCCCTCTCCCCGACGGCGACCTCCTTACGAGCCCGGCAGTCGGGCTCGATGAAGTGCGTGATGCAGAAATGCTGCGAGGACACGCCGACGCGTTTGCGTGTCCTCACAAAACGGTGTATTGCACTCTTTTTCGAGGATGCTCTGCACACCCACCAGACCCCCCCGACCGTCTCCGTCACACTAAGTGTAACACTTGTGTCTGGAATATGTATTATTCACATTCATTTTACGCAGCGTGGCGGACCCGTCTCCCGGTGACTACGTCCCCGAGCGAGGTCGGTTTTTTGTGGGCGAGAGGGACGATGCCACCGGCGAGGGCCGGAGACGAAAACCAGTACCGAGGGAGGTGGGCAATCCCAATTGGCACGGGGGACAGTGCACGGGAGCCGTCGCAATCCGGGGGTGAACTCTCGAACGGACACGCCAGCCACGTTCGGATATAGGAGAGTATCCGAGTACGGGTCCGGACCGCCCTTCGAGACGCGGATGTCTCCGGTCAAACGCGAACGGGGGCACGGGACGTACACGTAGTCCCCCGATCCGCCTTGGTAGAGTGGCCATCCGAATCACCGATTCCGGTTCGGTGGAATCACCGATTCCGGTTCAGTGGCATCTACGTACTGTCGGCGGGGACGATCTCTATCGCGACGACCGCCGGGTCACCCGTCTCGCGGCCGAAGTCGATGTCGAGCTCGGTGCTCGACTCGACGGTGAACGTCTTCACCGTGCCAGTGTCGTGGCCGACGTCGGCGTGGATGTCGTAGTTGTCGAGCACTGTTGTCCCCTCAATCGAGACGTCGAACACTCGCTGGCCGTCCGACGTGTACTCCGTCTCGGCGAAGTACAGCCGCACCTCGTACGTCTCTCCGCCCACGACGTCGGGGATGTCCCATTTCATCTCTGCACCCGAGCTGGGATCGGAGCGCCCGGTGGTGAACACCTCGGTCGGCGTCGTTGATGGGACTACGCTCGTTGTGGCGATCGTATCGGATGTCGAGAACGTCTGACTGTCGGCGTTCCCCGCGTTCGTTTCGCTGGCGGGGTCCGAGGAGGTGTCGGCGATCCAGTCGCCGCCGCCGTCCGAGTCGGAGATCTGGCTGCCACCGGCGTTCACCCGGTAGATCGCGTCGGACGTCGCCGTCGAGTCGTCGACGGTGAGCGTGAAGCTCTCGGTGGTCGTGGTGGTGCCGTCATCGGCGACGACATCCACGGTGTAGGTGCCGGCGTCGCCCGATTGCGGCGCGATATCGATCGTACCGGTGCCGTCGCCGTTGTCGGTCAACGAGACGAAGCTGGGCGCCTGTCCGAGCGACAACGACAGGCTGTCCCCGTCGGCGTCCGAAGCAGTCACGTCGACCGTGGTCGAGCTGCCCTCGGTCACCGTCTGGTCTGCGATCGGATCGATCGACGGGGCAGTGTTACCCGTCGAGTCACCGACGGTGATCGTCTGGGTGGTGGTGTCGGTCGCCCCAGCGTCGTCGGTGACGGTCAGCGTGACCGTCTTATCCCCACTCGACGAATAACTGAACGACGCCTGCGCGGTGGTCGCGTCGGTCGTGCCGTCACCGTCGAAGTCCCACGCGTAACTACTGATCGAGCCGTCCGAATCAGACGACCCCGACGCGTCGAACGTAATCGTCTCGTCGACCGTCGGGTCCGACGGTGAGTAGGTGAACGAGGCACTCGGAGCCGTATTGCTCGTCGCCCCGTCGAGACGGACGATCTCGATGGCGGCGACCTTGGGATTGTTCGCGATGTGGGCGAAGTCGAGATCGAGCGTCGAGTCGGGCGTGACGCTGAACGTCTTCACCGTGCCGGTGTCGTGGCCGACGTCGGCGTGGATGTCGTAGCCGTCGAGCACGAGGTTGTTCTCGGCGGTAGCGTCGAACTCGCGTTCACCGTCGGCGGTGAAGTACAGTTCAGCGAGATACAGCCGAACCTCGTAGGTACTCCCGGATTCGACCGGGAACTCCCACTGCATCTCCTCGCCGGAGGGGGGATCGTAGCGTTCGGTCTGGAACACCTCGGTCGGCGTGCTCGACGAGACCGAACTCGTAGTGGAGATCGTGTCGGACGTCGAGTACGTCGTGCTATCCGACGCTCCGGGATTGCTGTACGACGAGGGACTCGAGGAGGTGTCGGCCGCCCAGTCCGGTCCACCGTCGGACGAGGCGATGCTCGTCCCGCCGGCGTTCACCCGATAGACGACCTCGGCACTGCCGTCTCCGACGGTGAGGGTGAAGCTCTCGGTGGTCGTGGTGGTGCCGTCATCGGCGACTACATCCACGGTGTAGGTGCCGGCGTCGCCCGATTGCGGCGCGATATCGATCGTACCGGTGCCGTCGCCGTTGTCGGTCAACGAGACGAAGCTGGGCGCCTGTCCGAGCGACAACGACAGGCTGTCCCCGTCGGCGTCCGAAGCGGTCACGTCGACCGTGGTCGAGCTGCCCTCGGTCACCGTCTGGTCTGCGATCGGATCGATCGACGGCGCGGTGTTATCCGTCGAGTCGTCGACGGTGAGGTTGAAGCTCTCGGTGGTCGTGGTGGTGCCGTCATCGGCGACTACATCCACGGTGTAGGTGCCGGCGTCGCCCGTTCCTGGGTCGATACTAACGGTGCCGGTGCCGTCGCCGGTTTCCGTCAGCGAGACGAAGCTGGGCGCCTGTCCGAGCGACAGCGACAGGCTGTCCCCGTCGGCGTCCGAAGCGGTCACGTCGACCGTGGTCGAGCTACCCTCGGTCACCGTCTGGTCTGCGATCGGATCGATCGACGGCGCGGTGTTACCCGTCGAGTCACCGACGGTGATCGTCTGGGTGGTGGTATCGGTCGCCCCAGCGTCGTCGGTGACGGTCAGCGTGACCGTCTTGTCACCGCTCGACGAGTAACTGAACGATGCCTCCGCGGTGGTCGCGTCGGTCGTCCCGTCACCGTCGAAGTCCCACGCGTAACTGCTGATCGAGCCGTCCGAATCAGACGACCCCGACGCGTCGAACGTGATGGTCTCGTCGACCGTCGGATCCGACGGTGAGTAGGTGAACGAGGCGCTCGGAGCCGCATTGCTCGTCGCCCCGTCGAGACGGACGACCTCGATGGCAGCGACCTTGGGATTGTTCGCGACGTGGGCGAAGTCGAGATCGAGCGTCGAGTCGGGCGTGACGCTGAACGTCTTCACCGTGCCGGTGTCGTGGCCGACGTCGGCGTGGATGTCGTAGCTGTCGAGCACGAGGTCGTTCTCGGCGGTAGCGTCGAACTCGCGTTCACCGTCGGCGGTGAAGTACAATTCGGCGAGATACAGCCGAACCTCGTAGGTACTCCCAGACTCGACCGGGAACTCCCACTGCATCTCCTCGCCGGAGGGGGGATCGTATCGCTCGGTCTGGAACACCTCGGTCGGCGTGCTCGACGAAACCGAACTCGTAGTGGAGATCGTGTCGGACGTCGAGTACGTCGTGCTATCCGACGCTCCGGGATTGCTGTACGACGAGGGACTCGAGGAGGTGTCGGCCGCCCAGTCCGGTCCACCATCAGACGAGGCGATGCTCGTCCCGCCGGCGTTCACCCGATAGACGACCTCCGCACTGCCGTCTCCGACGGAGAGGGTGAAGCTCTCGGTGGTCGTGGTGGTGCCGTCATCGGCGACGACATCCACGGTGTAGGTGCCGGCATCACCCGACTGCGGCGCGATATCGATCGTACCGGTGCCGTCACCGTTGTCCGTCAGCGAGACGAAGCTGGGCGCCTGTCCAAGCGATAGCGACAGGCTGTCCCCGTCGGCGTCCGAAGCAGTCACGTCGACCGTGGTCGAGCTGCCCTCGGTCACCGTCTGGTCTGCGATCGGATCGATCGACGGCGCGGTGTTATCCGTCCCGTCGAGACGGACGACCTCGATGGCAGCGACCTTGGGATTGTTCGCGATGTGGGCGAAGTCGAGATCGAGCGTCGAGTCGGGCGTGACGGTGAACGTCTTCACCGTGCCGGTGTCGTGGCCGACGTCGGCGTGGATGTCGTAGCCGTCGAGCACGAGGTTGTTCTCGGCGGTAGCGTCGAACTCGCGTTCACCGTCGGCGGTGAAGTACAGTTCAGCGAGATACAGCCGAACCTCGTAGGTACTCCCAGACTCAACCGGGAACTCCCACTGCATCTCCTCGCCGGAGGGGGGATCGTATCGCTCGGTCTGGAACACCTCGGTCGGCGTGCTCGACGAGACCGAACTCGTAGTAGAGATCGTGTCGGACGTCGAGTACGTCGTGCTATCCGACGCTCCGGGATTGCTGTACGACGAGGGACTCGAGGAGGTGTCGGCCGCCCAGTCCGGTCCACCATCAGACGAGGCGATGCTCGTCCCGCCGGCGTTCACCCGATAGACGACCTCGGCATTGCTGTCCGCGAGTGGTGCGAACACGCCGACCTGCGTGCTACTCGCGGAGACGTAGTTGGTCGTCTCGTCGACCTGGTTCGTACCGCTCACCAGTGACCACGAGCCGTCGTACCGCCACATATCGAGCGTCGACTCGTCGATGTCGCTGACGTCGGCGTCTGCGTAGTACGTCTGGATGTCGACCGACGGGTCTGGGCCGGTGCTCACTACCTCGACGTACTTCCCGATGTTCTGTTGTCCGCTCGGGTCCGCGGGCGGTGACGCGACCGTGTCGAGAGCGATGTTCGCTCCCGTGAGGTCGACTGTCGTGTCACCGACAGTGATGTTCTCTGCCACGTTCGTGGATCCAGCCGACACGAGACTGTACTGTGCGTCGGTGTTCGACGCCGTCTGCAGGTCCGAGACTGTGTTGTCGTCGGCATCGGTCAACCGCACACCGATCCGGTTGTCGGAGGCGTTACCGCCTTGGACGGTGCTGCTCTGCGTGTTCTCGAGCAGGATGCCCCGGTCGTTCTGTGTCGCCGTCGTGTCTATGACCGCGTGGTCCTGGTTCCCGTCCGTTCCGGCGAGGTGGACACCGATCAGATTGTTCGTGGCCGTACTGTCTTGGACCGTTCCGTCGGTGACTCGCTCAAGGTAGATCCCCGTGTTCCAGTCGGTTGCGACGACGTTCTCAACCGTGACGTTCGTGATCGTGCTCGGGGTCAGACCGGTTTGCCCGACGTACACGGCCTTGTGATCCGACCCGCTGACGGTGGTGTCCCCGTCGATCGTGTGCCCCGCCCCGTCCAGTATCACGTCGCTCGACGTGATCTGGATACACGGCGTGGCGCTACTGTCCGTGATGTCCGCCGAGAGGGTGTACCTGCCCGGCGAGTCGATCACTTGGCACGTGTCGATCGTCGTCGTGGTGTACCCCGTCGAGTCGCTCACGACGATCGTCCGCGACGTCGAGTCGATCGAGCCGTCGTCGTCGGTGACGGTCAGCGTGACCGTCTTCTCTCCCGCCGTCGCGTAGCTGGTCGACGCCTGTGCGGTGGTCGCGTCGGTCGTGCCGTCACCGTCGAAGTCCCACGCGTAACTGCTGATCGAGCCGTCCGAATCAGACGACCCCGACGCGTCGAACGTAATCGTCTCGCCGGGGTCCGGACTCGTCGGCGAGGAACTGAACGAGGCCGCCGGCGCATCGTTGAGGCCGTCCGCGTCGTACTCGAGGACGACCACGTTCGAGACGCGACCCGTGTCACCGTCGCCGTCCTCGACCACCGCCACCAGATAGTTGAGATCGACCGTGTCGCTCGATCGCGTCAGCGTCACGTCCATCGTCGTCGTCCCGTCGGAGCCGATCGTGCCTGTGGTCTCTTCCACCGCGGTGGCGCTGTTCGCCTCGAACGCTTCGAGGTCGTAGCCGCCGTCGGGGACGCCATCGGTGAACAGTCCGGCCTCGACACGGAGGAGCCGGACTGTCTTGCCGGGCGGACCCGTGACGGTCATCGTCTGACTGGCGTCGCCGACCGTCGCGGCCGTGTGATCGGGTGAGAGGGTGGTCTGCTGGAGGTCGACACCCGACACGCCGAGTTCCGGCGTATTGGCGAGTGCGGTCTTGGCCACGGCCTGCGAGCCGCCGTCGCTACCGTCGCTGTACGGCTTCGTCACCTGTGTGGTCCCGTCCTCGTACTCGACGGTTATCGTCGAACCGACCAGTTCGAGCCCGGAGACACTTCCGGACTCCTCCGGTCCCGGTGCGGACACGCCTTTGATGCTGCTCGGGTCGACGTCCGATCCGAATTTGAACGTCTCGCCGGGGTCGAAGTCGGTGAACTCGACCCGAAGCGTGTCGTATCCGTCGTCAGGATCCCCGTCGTGGGGCCTCTGGAAGCTGTAGTCAGACTGACCAGTCCCACCTTCCGAGCCGACGACGAAGTCCCTGAATGCCTGGTCACCGGCCGTTCCGTTTGGATCGAACACCATGTCGGGGAAGTGGCTCGAACTCAGATTGAACGTCACCGCCGCGATCTTCTCGTCGCCGGTGTTCGTGATCTGGAACGAGTTCTGCCCGTAGGTGCTCGAGTTGATCCCGCTGTTGGGTTTGATCGCGATGTCCGCGCTCTGCGTGCTGGCGGGCTGTGTCGCCTCTATCTGCGTCCACGTCCCGTTGAACGACGACGCGGGGCCGCGCGACGTGCCGATGACGCCGACGGCGACTCCTCGGTCCGGCTGGCCCGTCCACTCGCTCGGGAGCGACGTGCTCCCGACGAGCTGCCGCGTACCGCCGTCGATGGCGTAGTAGCCCGTGACCGTCCCGGCCAGCGGATCGACTTCGAGGTAGAGGTCGATCTTGCTTCCGGTTTCGGTGACTTCCGGAACCGTCGGCTCCGCGACGGTGCTGAAGCTGTCGTCCTGTTCTTTGCCGAGCCGGATCCCGCCGTCCCCACCCTTGGCGGTGGCGGTCAGTTCGATGTAGTTCGCTTGGTCGCCGGTTCCGATGTAGACGCCCTGTGACTGGTTGTCCGCGACCGTCGCTCCGGTGAACCCGGACGTGATGGTCGTGTGGGCCGTGAACGGTTCGTTCTCGGGATAGACGCCGAACTGGAACGCGTACTCCTGGCTGTTCAGCGTCTCGTACGCCGACCCTTCGGTGACGTTGTCGACCGACAGGACTTCCGCCGCCCCGCCCGGCGTCAGCTTCGAGAAGTTGTACAGGGTCCGGTAGTCGTCTTGGCCGTTGGTCATGAGCCCCGTGAAGCCCAGGTCGAGGATGGTGCCGTCCACCTCGCCGGACTGGAACTGGTAGCTGACGGGCAGGGACTGCCCGTTGTCGGCGTCGACCGCGAACGGATCGACGATGTCCGACTGCCCGTCGTCGTCGTCGTCGTAGTCGTTGAGGTCCGACAGTCCGTCGCCGTCGTTGTCGGGCGGAACCGACGCCGACGAACAGGGGTCGGCACCGTTGTCGATCTCGTCGGCGTTGGAGTAGCCGTCGCCGTCCCCGTCGAGGTTATACCGGTCCGCGCCCGTGCAGGCGTTGTTCTCGTTCGGTTCGAACACTGTGATGTCGTCGCTGCCGTACGTGGCCGCCCACACGGTGCCGCCGAACTGTTCGGTGTCGTTCTGCGCCGTGACGTCCAGCGGCGTGCTCCCGAAGCTGGAGGCCAGCGATGTCGTCGAGTCGACGCCGGTCCCCGTCTCGTTCAGCTGGACTCGCCAGATGTCGCCCGCGAAGCTCGCGGTCAGCAGGTCCCCCTGTAGCGCGTTTTCGAAGCTGCTCGCGGTGTACTCGTCGATCCCGTTCGTGGAGGAACTGAACCCGGTGAGGGTGTCCGGATTGTTCCCCGGAGCCCGGTAGTCGCATTCGACCGGGTTGGCCGAGGGCACGGCAGCCGAGTAGTTGGTCGCGTCGGGGTTACCCCGGACCGGATTCGGGTGACCGCCGTAGTACCCCTCGCCCGAGATGTAATGCAGGTAGTCCTTCTCGGAGAAGCTGTCGTCCTCGTTGATCTCGTTGGTACACTCACCGTTGGGACCTTCGTTGATCGGCGGGCCGCCCCAGCCGCTGTTGCCGCCGTTGTCGACGGTGTACAGCTGGTCGTCCTCGGTCAGGACGAGGTCGTACGCGTTCCGGAACCCGGGCGCGTAGATCTGGATCGGCCCGTTCTCGGTGAGGATCGCCATGTTCTCCCCCTCCAGCCCGCCGAACGGCCCGTTGTCGACTCTGTCCGGGTTGTCCGGGTCCAGCGTCGGGATGTCGTAGAGGTAGTCCGCGTCGGTGTCGGCCGCGTCCTTCCGGGACATGGCGTTGATCTGGTCGAGATCGACCGACACGACCGCGGCGGAGTAGGCGTACTCCGTGAGGAACGCGAAGTTGTTCGACCGCGCGCCCTTGTTCGTGTTCCCGCCGATCGAGATGTAGAGCGTGTTGTTCGCCTCGTCCAGCTGCATCCCGTTGGCGTGGTGGTTCTCCTCCGAACGCGGGAGCCCGCGGGCCAGCTGCGTGTGGTTCCACGAACTACCGTCCCACTCGAGCCTGGAGAGCACGCCCGAGTTCGTGTCGAGCGGGAGATCCTCCCCGCCCGACCCGCCCCCGATCCGGGGGTCGCTCGACGCCACGTATATCGTTGGGTTCTCGGCGGTGCCCGTCACCAGCATCCCCGTCACCAGGCGCTCGTTGACGTTCGTGTTGAGGCTCCCGTCGTCGTCGTGGTTCGGCAGGTTCTTGATCTCGTTGATCGTCTCCGTGGAGGTGACCTCGTAACTGTCCGCGCTGTTCCGCTGGATCTCGTACGCGTAGATGGTCCCCGCCTGTGTCGCCACGTACAGACGCCCGTCGGGACCGAACTGCAGTGACGTCGGGTTGTTGATGTCGACACCCTCCAGTCCCGTCGAATTGAAACTCGGGAGGGGATCGTCCGTCGACGTCTGGGGACGGATCTCGTTGCCCGTGATCGCGTTAGTGCCCTCCCCGCCGTCGGCCGAGATCTGGCTCCCGGGGTCGGCCGAGCCGGACGGTCCGGCCGTCGTCAGCGTGTTCCGCAGGATCTCGTTGCCGGTACTGTCCGCGCTGAGCTTGATCTTGTACTGTCGGTCCCCGTCCGTCCGGGTGTCGAACGCGACGCCCGGCAGCTGTGGGTTCGTCTTGGTGTTGGCGTTCCCGGAGTTGCCCGTCGATCCGTCACCGGAGTTACCCGGCGGTCCGCTCCCGGGGTCGTCCGGCGGGCCGTTCCCGGGCGTTTCGGGCGCGTTCTCCGTCGCCTGATCCGCCCGTCCGTTGTTCCCGATCCGGTTTTCGGCGATCCTGTTGCCGTTGCTGTTCCTCCGGAGCAACACCCCGAACCGGTGGTTCTCCAGCAAGTCGTTCTTCTGGATCGCGTTGTCGCTCGCGTTGCTCAGCCGAACGCCCTCGAGGTTGTTCGATGCGTGGTTGTCGACGAGCTGGTTCCCGCTCGACTCTTGAACCTCGAGCGCCTGAGCGTTCCCGGTCAGCGTGTTCCCCCGGAGGGTGACGTCGGTCGTCCGCTCGCCGAAGAGGGTGATCCCGTTGCCGTTCCCGGTGACGTAGTTGTTCTGCGCCCGCGACTGCTCGGTGTTGACGAACCTGATACCGGTGGTCCACCCGGAGACGATGGCGTTCTTGATCGTCACGTCGGTGATGGTCTCCGCGTCCAGCCCTTGCTGCCCGACGAGGATCCCGACCTGCGACGACCCGGCCGCCCCCGTCGCGTCGGCGATCCGGTAGCGTGCCCCGTTCAGCTCAACGTTACTCGACGTGATGTGGATGCATGGTCCCTCCTCGGTACTGAAGAGGTTCCTGGTCAGGAGGTACTTCCCGGGTTCGTCGATGACCTGGCACGAGGTGATCCTCGTCACCTCGCCCGTGTTCGGGCCGTCCTCTCCCTTATTCACGTTCTCCCCGGAGGTGGGGTCTCTCGGGTCGTCCTCGTCGTTTCCGTTCGGACTGTTCCCGGGATTGGCCGGTGAACCGCTCTGCTGTTCGTGAGCCTCTCCGGACGGTGAGACGTTCGGTATCTCGTAGCTGTCGGCGGTGCTCGTCGGTGGGTCCGTCCCCCCCGAAGCCAGTTCGGGAGACACGTCCGTCGGCTGGACCGCACCCGCGAACCCGCTGGTGCAGACAAGGAGCACGAATACGACCGCAGCCCCCCTCGTGATGTCATCTCGAATTGATCCCATTGTCGGATATTCGTTCGTTTCAACAAATAAAAATTACCGCATTAATATAGTTACGTGAATTTCAATAAATCTTATATGTTCGTGAGCGTCAGCGCGACGGCAGCGATAGCGGTCAACCGAAGAAACACGGGGTACGATCGGTTCTGGTGGACAGGAGGGGCAACTCAAAGGAGGTGCGCTGAAGCCCAGAACGACGGTGTGATAGACGAGATCCCGACGATACATCCTCGTCACCGCAGCACAGGCCCCGTACGTAACCCGTCTCCTGAAAAGAGCTAACTCACACAACCTTTTTGAATCCGGAGTCGCGGAGCGAGGCTATTCAACATCACTGACTGATAATATACTGTTGGATCCCACAAAGACAGGACAGTAAACCGCGCTACAGTTCGTAGTAATAAAGTTAACTGGTCTTGGAGAGAGATTCCAGAGATGATTATAATATGACCTATTACGAGCCGATCTTATCCGGGTCGTGCGACAACCATCACCCTCCACTGAAGGAAGCGGAGGAGAGGACGCTCCGGCCTATCCCTGGAGAAGGGCAGCCGCGTCGCCGTCGAACGGCGGTCGACCGAGCGCCGCGCTGTCCCCACCGCTGATCGTTCCACCGTCGGTCTCTGATCCGCTGCTAGGATCGAACCAAGTCAGTTGGTACTCCCCGGTCGCGATATCGAGACTGACCTCGTCCCCGTCCGGGAGGTAAACAGCGTAGGTCTGATCCGCATCTTTGAGCATGTAGCCGTCTCCGCCCGAGACGTCCCCGTGGGCGACCTCCATCTGCCAGTACGGGATCTGATCGAAGAAGTCGAGCAGATACCCGCTCCACTCCAGCGCGGGGGCGAGGTCGCGGAAGTCGTCGATATCTTGGTCAAGCGAGTGGCCGCCACCGTCCTGCATGACGTACCACTCGAAGCCACCGCCGCCGCTCATGAACGTCGGCCACATCTGGCTCACACGGCCGTGCGGGAGGCCCTGGTTCCAGTCGTCGTGGTCGTTCTCGACTCCGTACGGTTCGTCGAGGCTTACGACCCAGGGGACGCCGGCGTTCGCCGACTGGCGCCGCCACTTCTGGACCACGTTCGCCAGCGTGTCACCCTTCCAGTCCCAGGCGCCCTGGAAACTGGTCATGTCGATGTCGTCGTTGCCGAGGAGCGGATCGTACACACTCTCGTCGCCGTCACGCGTGTGTACCGCCACGGGGTGGTCGTACGGGTCGACATCGTGAAGGTACGCCGAAAACCGTTCGTGTTGCGTCGTCGTGAAGTCGTTCTCCTCGCCGATGTTCCACTGCAGGCCAGGGTGGTGGCCGAATCGGGCGATGAGCTCGCGGAAGAACAGTTTCCGCTCGACGCCGAGATCACCGTTGTCGAAGTAGTTCTCGTTCGCCGACTCCGTCTCTGCCAGCACGAGGTGGAGGAACACGCCCTTGGACTGGGCGTGTGTGAACACTGTCTCCCACTGCCGGAGTTTGTCGGCATCGTATCTGGTTTTGGCGTCTATGTCGACGAACGGCCAGGTGTCGTTGCCGTCACCTCCAACGTTCATCGGGAGGAAGTAGAGACAGTTCGACCCCGTCGACGCGACGTAATTTATCGCACCGACGATACCCTTACCGTCGCCGCTGTTCCAGTCGGGGTCGCCCGATTCCCAGTCGTCACGGTGTGCGCCGTAGTCGTGCGTCGCGTTGGGCTGGTTCGTGAACCCGGTGTAGCCCATGAAGTTCTCCGGGATGTCCGGACCGCACTTGAGCCACCGCGTCCCGTCGGGGAACTGCAGGTAGTGATCTCCCCGGTTTGTGAGCGTCCCGCGCGACCGGAAGTCACGACCGGACTTGTCGGTCGCCGCGATCGTGAACGTCCCGCCGACCCCGTCGAACGCCGTCGCGGACCCGGCCGTCGGATCGAGGCTAACGGCGACGTTGGTCCCTGTTCTGAACGAGGCGCGGTAACTCCACGTACCACTCTCGTCAGGGGCAAATCGTGTCTTCCAGACGTTGCCCGTCTCGCCACCATTCCCGTCCGTCGCGTAGAACCCCGGAACCACGTATTCCTGGCCGCTGGGGCCGGTGAACGTGACGTTGAGTCGGTACTGGAGGAACGGGTTCGGGTCCGCCCGTTCGCCCGTCGATGGTCCCTCGAACGCGAGCGTGACACGGTGCCACTCCTTCAGCTCGCCGGACACCCTTGCGCCGTCGGGCGTCGGAGTCGGAGTCGGAGTCGGAGTCGGCGTCGGCGTCGAAGTCGGCGTGTCGGTCTGGGCGAAGCCAACCCAGTTGATATTGAACCCATACTTCGCTCCGTTGGTGAGCGCCTCGAGTCGAAGGACGCGCCCGCCGCTGAGGTCGAGGCCGGCCAGCGTGACGGTCTGCCAGTTCTGCCAGTCGCCGGTGTTTGGCACGTCGAACGTCCCGATAACCTCCCCATCGAGGATCGCCCGAAGCTTCGTCCCGTCGTGGATCGACGCGACGCGGGCGCGGACGTCGTAGGTCCCCGCGGCGAGGTCGACGGTGTACTCGAGCCACTCGCCGTCTTCGACCCACCCGACGTTGTAGCCGTCGTCGTCGGTCGTCGGTTGGATGTCCACACCCTCGTCTCGGTACGTAAGGCCGGAGTTCTCTCCGTCCGTGTCGTGGTACGCGATGCCCTCCCCGCCCTCGTCGTACGCTTCGGCCTCGATTCGTGACACGTCGTGGTCGGCGTACGCCGACTGACGCGGGTCCGGCGTGGGTGTCGGTTCGGGCGTCGGCGTGGGTGTCGGCGTAGGCGTCGGCGTAGGCGTCGGCGTGGGCGTCGGCGTCGGCGTGGGTGTCGTGGTGTCGCCACCCGTCCCCGACGGCGTGAAGCTCGCGTCGTCCGTTACGAGCAGTTTGTCGAGGGCGGTTCCGTCCTCGCGGTACGCGATCGTCAGCCTGTGAGTGCCAGCCGAAAGCGTGGACGACAGCGGGAGCTTGCTCCAGCGCCACTCGTCGCCCAGCTCGACGTGCCACTCGGTATCGGGACTGCCGTCGAGCCCCACGTAGAACGTGTTACCGTTCGACCTCCCTTTGGTTCGACCCCAGAGGACGTAGTCGCCATCGGCCGCGAGGTCGAACGTGTACTCGGCGCGACCATCTGCCGGTGCCCCACCGTAGTTGTCCCGACCCTGGTCGGGCGTGACGATGTACTCGCCACCGGCGGCCGCGGCGTCGGTCCGAACCTCGAACGGTTCGAAGTTCGCACCGTCACGAGCCGACTCGGCCTCGAGCCAGACGTGTCCGGAGGGCGTCGGTGCGGGCGTGGGCTCGGGAGTCGGGGTCGGCGTCTCGCAGTCGTTCTTTACGCTCTCGGCCTCGCCCAGTCCGGAGGGCTGGTACGATTCGTCCTGGGTGAGGACGAACTTGTCCATCTCGAACCCGTCCTCGCGCATCGCAAACTGGACTGTATGCATGCCCGCGGTGTCGACTTCGATGTACGCACGGACGTCGGGGTCGCCACAGTGGTTCGAGGCGGTTCGGAGGCGGCTCCGCCAGTGCCACTCGCCGTGCGGCGTACACCACTGGATTCGCGCCCCGGACCGTTCCCAGGTGCCGTCGACGCCGACGTGGACACCATTGTCCTCGCTTCCGGTTCGGAGCCCACGGACCCAGACGTAGTACCGACCGGGCTCGTCAAGTTCGACAGGATAGTCGACGATCGCCATCGGGTCACCGTCAGTCGGGTAGTCGTCGAAATTCACCCCGTTTATGAGTTCGTCTTCGTGCGTGACGCGCGTGTCTGGGAGGATTTCGATGTACTCGTCGTTGCTCGCCGTCGATGCGTGACTGCCGTCGGGGTCGGGCGAGACGCTCGGCTCGGAACCCTCCGAGACGCGGTACCACTGACGTTCGTCCGTGGCGTGCTGTGCGGTGAAGTGCTCGGCCTCCGCGACGATACGGCCAGACGCGTTCGGCACGAAGGTCGTCGTCGTGTCGCACGGCTCCGGCGTCGGCGTGGGAGTCGGTGTGGGCTCTTGGTACGTGCTGTCGTGGATGAGGAGTCGGTACGAGCCTGCCCCATCGTCGAGATCGATCACTTGAACGAACATCGTCCCAGCCGCGTCAGGCGTGATCGTCAGTTCGTCCGGCGCCGACCCCTCGACGAGGAGATCGGCGAACGTGCCATCCGTCTCGTAGACAGCGACGGCCGCCGTGCCCGAGCCGCTGACGCGCTCGAAGGCGACGGTGAGTTGCTCGTCGGCGTCGACCTTCGCCGCGAACCAGTCGTGTTCGTCCGCGGTGAGGGTGCCTTCGACGCCGCCGTTGACGTCGATTGACGTGGCACTCTGCCGGTCGTCGTTCGGTTCCGTTTCCATCGTCGTGACGGAAATCGACTCCGTCGAGCGGATGATTTCTGTCCCGTCGGAGGTGTACGCGTACGCTGGCTGAACGAGACCGTTTACGTCGTTGGACCCGAAGCCGATCCCGGTGCCGAGGAGCGCTCCCGCGAGCGCCGTGACGCGGAGATACGACCGCCGTCCCATCCGCACTCGGCCGTCGTCTTCGGGCTGTTCGTCGTCGGGTTCTCGTGGCTGATCCGTCATACTGTCGCGAGTCACAGTGGCACCTCGGAGAGTGGTAAAAAAACGTTGCTCTTCAAAAAATCATCTATGATTCTCATAATTTCAGTTGAATATATAAATATAGCAGATTATCTTGGTTAGAATAGTAATATGCGGGATCGGATCCCGATTGAAAGGCGTGTACGGGGCCAGAATCGTCTACACAGATATAATTGTGAACGAACATTTCCGGCCCTCATCCGGTATTTGATCTGATTCTCAGACGATTCCCGTCGTCTCGCGGTGCGTCATCGCTGGCGGGCCACACGGATCTCGACCGGGGAGGAATCGACCAGTCGTTGGCGGGGGGGTCTCCACCTCGAGAGGTGACTCCATGCATCATCGTGCACGCGAGCGGACGCGTCCACGCGACACACTGTTTTACAGCCGTGGTGTTGATGAGTCCACCGACCCTCAACGCTGCGAACGGTCCGACCATCGGTCTCCGTTCGTCTACCCCAGTCAGAGGGGGTCGACCGGCAGAGTGTTCTCGGTGGATGTCACTACTGAGTGTTGTAGGTGATTTTATTAGCGTAGGATTCATATTCTTAACTAAATTAACGTAGCGATTTAATATCGGTACGCGACTAAATTGCTAAAACATGTCAAGACTCAAGATGCTAAGCGAGGCTGCGGACATTTACCGGTACAATGGGCCCGCCTCGCTACTGTTGAGCGCTCTGCGATTCGGGAACCGTCGGTTACTGAGTCCGTGGCACCTCACGGGAGCGGACATTTATGAGGAGTGCAGTCAGCGGTTCACCGTCCAGTCTCAGATCGAGAAGACACTCTCGTATGAGGGCAAGTTCCGCGAGGAGTTACCACAGCCGCTGGCGCGGATCGAGGGGACTCTGACAACGCCGGAACGCGTCATCGGGGAGTACGAGGACGCGCACGTCATGGGGCCCGCGATGCTCGTCCGTATCGGTCGAAGTTACATCGTCCCGGTAGAGGTTGGGTCGGCGAGACTCGAATCTCCCACGCTGTCACGAAACGTTTCGGTCATCGATGTCGCAAAGAGCTACCTCCGTCCCGATGCCCCTGACCGTCGGGTCGAGAGAGGCTACCTCCTGACGGGGAAGCGTGGACTCCCGTTCGCCCACTGGTTCTACGAGACGCTCCCGAAGCTCCGCTGGTACGAACGGTACTGCGCGCTGATTGGTGAGAGACCGCCGCTACTGTTACCCGCTGGGCTTACCGATTGGCAACGCGAGTCGCTCAGGCTGATGGGCTACACGAAAGAATCGTGGATCGAGTGCGGACGCGAAACGGTTGAAGTCGAGTGCCTCGCGATTCCGCCTCATCCCTACCGGAACCGAGGGTCAGACTTCACGGGCTCGCCGCGCAACCTCCAGTGGATTCGGGACCGAATGCTCTCGAACCTCACTGATAAAAGCGGTTCGTATCCGAGTCGGATATATGTCTCCCGAGATGACGCGCCTCGTCGACAGGTGCGAAACGAGGACGAGGTGATGAACGTTCTCTCGGAGTTCGGGTTCGTGAAGTTCGTACTGAGCGAACTTGCGTTTGAAGAGCAGGTCAGGCTGTTTTCAGGTGCGGACGTTGTCGTCGGTCCACACGGCGCAGGATTGACGAACATGCTCTACGCTACAGACCTCGATGTCGTGGAGCTGATCACGATAGAGGGCGCGGCCGAGCACTTCTTCGTCCTCTCCAACGAGCTCGGACACAACTACGAGTTCGCCCGCTGCGACCCCGTGAGCGATCCGAACACTCCTCCACGGCACACCGACATGACGGCCGATACGGTCCGTCTCAGAGAGATCATGACGGATCTGGGGTTGGAGGGAACCGCCGCGAACGAGAGTTGGAGCAGAAGTAGAACCGATCGTAGTGCGCCAGTCACCCACGACGACCTGTAAGTACCGGTAGCTGAGTCGAGAACGGACCACGCTCTTGTGTAGTTTAGCGGAACGTATCGACCGCGAGACAGTCGAAAGGACCGTGGATCGGTACTCAACACGACGACGGCACCAGGTCCACATTTTTAAGTACCCCATCGAACGAACGGTGTCTCTATCCAGTTACGGCGCTCATCCGGACGCTTCCTGAGATTCTAACCTCGCCAGTCGTGACTACTACGTGACCTGATGGGAACTACCGATTGTAGCTGTCCGAGTTGATGCGGGCGTTGTGGGCGTGATCGAGCGAGGAGTAGATGCGATGCTGCTTTCGCGACCGGCCGTAGTGGACGGTGGTCCTGATCAGACAAGTGATAAGTGCTCTATTGAAAACGACAGACAGCGTCGGGATTGGTCCGTAACGGTTTGAGAGAACGAGGTCAAGGAGTCGATTATGGCTGTCCCACTCCTCGACCTCGTTGAGAAGGCACTGCGTGTAGCAAAACAAGCCTTGGGGAATCACGCGGGGAAGCCCGAGTCCGGCGGGCTTCCCCGCGAGGCTCACATCGTCGCTCACTGGATTCGCAAGGAAGAGGAACACACGTTCACGGAACTCGTTGATCGGCTCGGGCTTATGCCAGCGGTGTGCGACCGCCTCGGCATTCATCCCGAGGCGTTGCCCGATCCAACAACGTCCTACCACTCTCTGGATCGATACGCGATGTACGTCTGGCGGGCGTTGCTGCGCGCCTCCGCGCAGCAACTCCGCCAGTCCGGCCACGCCGTGCTCGACAGCACGTTCTTCGAACGCAAGCAAGCCTCGCAGTATTACCTCCAGCGACGGAACCGTAGGGTCACAACGATCAAAGCGACGACGCTGACTGATACAGAGTCTTTGGCGGTGCTGGACGTGCATTGCTGTATCGAGCGTGAACACGACACAAAGGCTGGCCCACGGGTCGTCCGCCGGAACGCGGACGACCTGCGGGACGTGGTCGCCGACAACGGTTTCCAGGACTGGCACACCGAATACGAGTTGTCCGCGTACGAACTCGATTATCACGTTCATCACCGTGGATCGAAACCGATGGCTATGGCACACAACGCACTCAACCGGACGAAAGGTTACACGCAGCGGTGGATGGCAGAGACGTCCTACTCAACGACGAAGCGAACGCAAGCCTCCGCCTTGCGTTCGCGGTTCTGGTATCGACAGTTCCGTGAGATCGTCCTGATGTTTGCTCTTCACAACATCAAAAAGACCATTGAGAAACTATGATCCTGTCGCCGTACCGCATTTTCAATAGAGCAGTGATAAGAAATATTTGATTGTTCGCTGACCCCCATATAATCTCGAATATGATACCACGGCAGTGGTTTTTATTTATTACCTCAGTTAGTCTCAACTGGGCACGCACCAGCGGTTGAAAGCGAGACTCGAAACCGGAGTCCGTCAAATCGCCTGTGCTTGACCGATTTGAGCGCTATGACCAAAAATCATAATTACACGACGCCTGCCAAAGGAGCGCAGGATTGGCATAAACCTCTGAACGAGAACTTCAGGAATCTCGATGTCGACATTGAGATTCGAGATGTACAGGCGAATTTGACGAACTACGCCCCAAAAGACAGTGCGAAGTTCTTCGCGACCGATACCGAGCACGTGTTCGTCAGTGACGGTGACTCATGGACGCGGCTCCAGTCGTCCGGTCTCGACCCGAAGTTCTCGTCAGTCCGTGCGAGGGATATTAATGGCGAAGCCTACGCGAAAGAGTTCGCCGGTGATGGACTGGCGTCGAAGGTAGAGAACGCACTTGCTTGGCTACAAACCAATATGAGTGGCCACGGTACCGTCCGCGTCACGCCAAAAGACGACGGTACACCGTGGATATGGGACAAAGACCTAGTTGTTGAACCGATCACAGAGAACGGATTTAGACTTACTATTGACTACGGGGTGCCGATAGAGTATCCCGGAAATGGTGTTGCGCTAACGCTCGATACGGACTGGAGCGCAAAGCAGAGTCTGCTGGAATATAAATGCCGGATCGAAGGTGGAGCGTGGGAGGCAACAGGTGACCCAACAGGATGTATTCGACTTGAAGACACGTACAATACCACTGTCGAAGGATGTTGGTTTGAAGGGTGGAAAAACGGGGACCGTGAGGCCTTCGCAGTCCAACTTCGCAATGTCGATGGGTGGTCGGAGTCAAACCGTATTCGAGACTGCAAGGGACTTGGGCAAGATATATTTGTAGACTGCGAGCCGGCTCCATATAACGGCGGCAGTGGTACGACTTCGTTCCACGGGACCGAAATCCAAGGCAATCGCGTCGAGGTCAATAATATTGGCGTTCGCGCACGTGGTGGATTCGACTATTGTTCGATAGCTTATAATTCTTTCTTTTCGAAAGGAGATGAAGGCGACGCTTGGCACATTCAACTCGGAGGCGCTGATGACTCACTTGAACCGCATATTGATGGTACGACGATTGAACGAAACAAGTTTGAGGACCCTGGTGGACCCATCGCAAATGATAGCGATGACGCTGCTTTCCGCCTTGCGCCAAACTATTTCGAATTTAAACAGCCGACACTTATGAATAATAAAATATTCTTGTCAGATACAAATACTGGCAGTGGGCGTGGCGTCCTAAATGACGCAGGCGCAGCCCGCTTGCTACAAATGCGAATCAGTGAAAACGGTATCATCTTCGAAAATTTAGTATCGGATGTGAAACAAAAAATCTTCTACGATGGATTGGAGGAGGGTTTCGGTGCAACGTTTCTCAGAACAGGCGCGACGAGCGAAGGGAGTTCTTCGGAGCCTTCGATCAAGATCGGTGGTAATGGAGCTGGCTTCTATGTGAACGAGACGGGTAAGATAGTCGCAGTTGACGAAGGGGGCGATACGACGATAATCACATAAAAACAAATATTTTGAATCCTACAGCAGCCCGAAAACAGATTAATCTCGATAGCCTAATTGCCTGAGCTGATCTTCTACGCCTGCATCAATTCCTACAGGATCAGACTGTTCTTCCAGTCTTGTAACAAAAATTTCCGGTGTGGTTAATACATCTTCTGCAATCTGACGAAGGTGAGATGGGGGGTCACTTACTCTTCGTTCTCGCGGATGCACCGATAGATCATAAAGCCCTGCAGGCGTGATTTTCGAGGCGGGCCGGTCCGCATTTAGCAACCCATCCGAATGAGCCACAAGTTTTCGCTCCGCCTCACGAACTATGACGGTGTGCCCCTGGTTACTCAGAGAATCCGCTAACATCGTCTGTGTTCTGTTATATTCATTTTCACTGAAATGAGATGAGCGGTCGGTAGCAAGGGGGGCATCGATTCCATCCCATCCTCCGATATCGGACAGGACCTCATGCAGCCACCCCAACGACATTGGTGCCTCAATTCGGCCACCACCTCCGTTAGGTATGCGAACAAGTAGCGGGACCTTTAGCAGTTCGTCCCAGACGTAGTGTGTGGGGTGTTCATAGACGCCTCGGTCGCATAGCGCCTCACCGTGGTCGGCAGTGATTACAATGGCCGTTTCATCCCACATGTCGGCATTGACCAACCAGTCTTTCACCCGGGCGAGTTGGTTATCAACGAACCGCAATGTACTATCGTAGCGAGCGTCACTTGGCGGGTCGTATATATCACTAACCTGGTTAGCGTGTGAGCGAAATTGTGCAAGGGTGCTGGAACGATACATTCCGCCGCTGTTTACTACAGATGGTCGCTGCGGTCCGTGGAGGTCCATCAAATGAGCCCACGAAAAAAACGGCTCTTCAAGCGAATCAAGTGTATGGAGAAGTTCGTTAATGACCGTATCACCGCGTACTGTTGGCCACCCCGTAATCGATTGGTAGCCGCGGAACGCTATGAACGGGAGGAGATAACGTTTCGGGACACTGTTGTGTGATTGCATCTTAACGCGAAGATTCATCAAACGTTCTCCAACTCCGATTGCAGGGAGCAATCGGGTGAGTACTGATCCGTTGTTCCCGGTAGATTTACGCTCCGTCCGTAGATTGGTGAACCGTCCAAACCCACGATCGGTGTGAACATGAGAACCGATTCGTGGATTTGAGAGCACCGCAGCTGTTGAGTAACCTGCCCGTTGAGCAGCTGTGGCAACTGTCTCTGTATCGTCAGGTAATCCTTTTTGTGCGATGTTCCCTTGCGGGACGCACTGAGCTGAAAGTCGGCCAGCGAGAATCCCCGGGAAGGACTCAGTGGTGACGGGCCCAGTCGCATATGCGTTGTTGAATATGTAGCTATCTGAGGCAATATCGTCCAAGAATGGTGTTGTATTTCGGTGGTAATCATAAAGACCACATCGGTCCTGTCGGAGACAGTCGACCGTGAGAAGTATAATATTCATATTTTATTATTCCGATTAGTCAACACTACTTTAATCTTGTGAATACATCCAGTGTTACAATATTTCTGGATTGATAGCAAAGCATCAGATTCAGGAGTAAAATAACGTAGATACCAAACGGTCTTATGTAGAATCTTTCCAGTAATTTTGAGAATAATCCGAGTTGTCTGCTGCGACTGCCACGCAGATCGAAAACATCAACAAAATAAGGATCATCTGCCGTTGGTAGTGTGATATCGAAGTGGCGCAGACAGTGACTGGCGATTACAGCCTTTTGCCGCGACGGTGACTTCCACGGATCATTTGAAAAGCACGATTCCCAAAGTCGCGCCCTGGTCTGCCAAACATCCGTGTTCGGTTAAGACATTGAATCGAGAGACTGCGCTCTGTTGACGAAGTTATCGATGTAGACCGCGTGGGGAGAGTTCGTGCTGAAGGAACTCTCCCCGGACCCCATACGACGGCGACTCACTTCCCTGTTTCCAGCTGAGCTTGTCGAAGATATGGCGCGCGAGCGCGATGTCGTCCAACGCAATCGGAAGGTCGACATCACGGTGCTCGTCTGGACGCTCATCTTGGGCTTCGCCGTCGACGGCGAAGCCCGCACTATCGCCGGGTTTCAGCGTGCCTACTCCGCAGCAACCAACCAGACGCTCTCCCGATCCAGTTTCTACGATCGGTTCACACCAGCACTTGCTGCGTTGCTGAGCGACCTCCTCGAGCACACTCTCGAGGAGGTCGCGGTCCCTCACACCATCGCTCCACGGTTTGAGTTGTTCCGCGAGGTGCTGATCGCCGATGCAACCGTCTTCAGGTTGCATCGGCTCCTCAGCGAGTTTCCAGCGACTCACTCGGACCAATCCGGTGCGAAGCTTCACCTCGTGCAAAACACGACAACACATACGATCGAACGATTCAAGCTCACCGATGAATACACCCACGAGAGCAGCCAGCTCCGCACCGGGAGCTGGCTGCGAGGCCGGTTGTTGCTGTTCGACCTCGGGTTCTACAGTTTTCGCCGCTTCGCGTTGATCGAAGAGAACAGCGGCTTCTTTCTGACACGGCTAAAATCGAACGCGGACCTGCTAATCGTGGGGAAGCGACGGAAATGGCGCGGGCGCGCCATTTCCTTGCTAGGACGTCGCCTCCAAGAGGTTCTGGGCGATCTCACACGGGAGATCATCGATGTGACCGTGGAGATCTCGTTCAAGCGGCGGGCATATGCTGGGAAACAATCAACCGATACAATGGAGTTTCGCGTCGTCGGTGTCCGCAACGAGGACACCGACGACTACCATCAGTACGTCACAAATCTACCCGACGCCTTCACTCCGAGGCAGATCGCGGCGCTGTATGGGTTGCGGTGGGAAGTGGAGTTGCTGTTCCGGGAACTGAAGTCTCTGTATGGACTGGAGAAGTTCCAGACGAGTGATCCAGCGATTGTCCACCTGTTAGTGGTGGCGGCTCTGCTGACACTGACGGTCAGCAGAGCCTTACTCGGCGTGTTTCAAGAGTTGTTCCCAAAGACCGTCTTCCCCCGCGAGCGCTGGGCGAAGACCTTCCGGTCTCTCGCCCAGCTCATCCTCGAAGACCTCGCCCAGTCGTTCGGCCATCCACCGCCGAATCTGTCGGAGTTGATGTTTCATGGTGCTCGCCAACCAGAGAAGTCACGCCTCTTACTCAGCGAACGAGTGGCTGAAGCCTTCATGAGGCGATACAGTGCTTAACCGAACACCGATGGAGCTGTGACATGGACGTCAAGAACAGCGAGCGACTCTACATCGGTTAACGTTGTCACTTTCAGCGTCTGTACAGTGCTTCCCAACCGCTGACGGAAGTACGACGACGCACGACGGCGGTCGAAGAACGTGCTGTCGAGAGCGGCGTGTCCAGATTGCGGGTGTTGCTGCGCTGAAACGCGCAGCAACGCCCGCCACACCCACATTTTCAGCCGGTCGAACGACTTGTAGATCGTGCTGTAGTCGGGAAGGTCATCTCGATCGAGTCCGAGTACAGCACGTATTTCGGCCATGTACTCCAGCCGATTCAGCGTCTCACGGAAGCTATGGCCCTCTTCGAGCCGAAAGCAGTGCAGGATGACATGGACTCCAGCGGGCGAACCCGCCGCTGGCGGGCTCGCCCGCGTGCTTTCCTAAAGCTTGTTTGGATAGGTGACGACACTGCTCAACGAAGTCGAGGAGATCGACTTCCATAGGCAAGAATCGATTTCCTCGACTTCACCCTTCTAACGCGGTGATATCGACTGATTAGACCGCTATTCAACAGAGCACATTATTCGGAAACGGAAGGGCACTCTCTAACTGATTCCGAACTTCGTGCACTTGGTGCACGTAGCTCTAAGCGAATAATCTGTTATAATAGTAATCAAATTGACTGTAGCATGTGAAGAGTTCTATGACACGCTCTGCCACTAAACTAGAACGGATGCCTGTGTTACAATGTATCGGGATGAGCGTTCCCAGATAGTCCCGGAGTCGAAGCCGCAGTCTTCGACTCCGGGGAGCGGAAGCTCCAGTAGAAGTCCGACCGCTAAGTTTTCGAGGTCTGAGGCCGTAAGAACAGTGTATAGATGGTGGAGAAATCTCACAATCACCCATCCAGACGCTTTCTGCGAACGTAACCTCGTCAGTTGTGACTATCCGCTGGCTCGATGGGAACTACCGACAGTGCCAAGGCGGCCACCGACCGAGAGAGTGGGCTTTATATCCCCTCTCGACGGGATGTATATCCTGCCCTCGGACCCGATACCACAAATAGACCAACGCCGACAGAATAACGAACGCCACATGTCGTTCACCACATCCGTTGGTGGATAATAAATTATATCCGGACGAGGGAGGGCTAACAAACAATGGGAGATTCAGCCGGTAGCGACAAGCAAGATTCCGGGGACTCACTGGCAACAGTAATCTCCGGGGGTGCTCTCGTCTCAGCCGGTCGAATTCTGGCGCTGGGTTTTGGATTTTTGATACAGATTGTGATGGCACGGTTCCTCACGCAGAACGCGTACGGGGATGTCGTACTGACGCTTGCGGTCGTCAACTTAGTCGCGATGGTTGCGAAACTCGGAATCGATGACGGACTGATGCGACAGCTCCCGGAGTTCGAAGACGATCCGGCCAAGACTCGTGGGATCGTACGCGCCGCGTTCAGCCTCGCGGTTGTTTCGGGGTTGGCAACTGGTGCTACGCTGTTCCTTTCGGCACCGGTGCTCGCTGAACGTGTATTCGACGACCCCTCGGTGACGCAGGTACTCCGTATCGGCGCTTTTGGGGTTCCATTCGTGGTCGTCCGCGCGACGAGCGTCGGAGTTGCACGTGGGCTCCGAGATGCGAGGACTCATACTTACGTTGACCAAATTGCGGAGCCTTTCTCTCGGTTGCTGCTGGTCAGTGCACTGGTTTTCGCCGGTTTCAGTGCGACTGGTGCGGTCGTAGGACAGATTGGGGCCTTCGTGATTGCTGGAGTGCTTGCGTTGTTCTTCGCGTGGCAGAGGCTCCCATCGTTCGACGTGCAGGCAGTGTCGATGTACAAGACGGTGCTCGTTTTCTCCGTTCCTCTGATTGCCGTCCAAGGGATGTCAGTCGCCGTCTCTCAGGTCGACATCTACTTTCTCGGGTATTTTATGAACTCGACCATCGTGGGCAACTACAACATCGTTCTCCAGTTGAGTAACCTCTTTTATCCGATAGTCACATCACTTGGATTTCTCCTCCCACCAGTGCTCGCTCGTCTCCAGGCAGATGGTAAGACCCAAGAAATGATTCGGACCTACCAGCTCCTCACTAAGTGGATAATCATCATCGCGATGCCGTTGTTGATCGTGTTCATCTTCGCGCCGGCACAGGTCATTGAACTACTGTTCGGGGAGCGGTACACTGCAGGAACGACTGCGCTACGGATTCTTGCGATCGGAAACTTCATTTCGGTGTGTACTGGGAACAATGCGGGGGCACTCATCAGTCTGGGCCGAAATCGGATCGTTGCAGTGTTCGTCCTTGCCCAGTTGATACTGAACGGGGTGCTCGACCTTGCTCTCATCCCGGAGTTCGGCATGAGTGGAGCGGCCCTCGCTACCGTGGTATCGATACTGTTCAATAATTTCTTGAGCATCTTGGCCCTGTACTTCCTGTTCGGCGTCCACCCCGTAACGCGAGAAGCATTCCTGCCGGTTGCGATCGTTGGAGCACTCTCCGCGGCTGGATACGTGATCGTATCCACACTCGGGTATCCCCTCCCGATCGTCATTCTGTTAATCGGAGTTCTCTATCCACTCATTGTAGTCCGATTGGTGCTCGAACCGGAAGATGAGGAACTGCTCTCTCGGTTTGAGGCCCAGACTGGCAAGGACCTGACTGTGGTCCGACAGGTGGTAAAAGCGCTCCGTTGAGAAAGAATTCGACCGATAGAGTCGTCAAGCTGCCTTTCTGCGCTCGAATACCGTTCCAATAGAATCGTTATGTTCACCAGCCTTTTGTCCTCAAAACGATTACAGTATTACATTTCTATAATCCGATAAACTACGATCACAATACTATTTTTACGCAGGGATGTGTCGTTCGGTCATGAGCCAAACAGTCGCGGTTGTCGTACTCGATTCCCTTCGCTACGACATCTTCAAGAACTATCTGCGGGCGAACCCGAACGGTTTTTTCAACCGTCTCGTCGATTCGTCGATCAGCTTCACTGGGGCGACGGCCGCAGCACCGTGGAGCCTCCCATCACACGCGAGCATATTTACTGGGAAATATCCGCGAGAACACGGAGCTCTGCAGTTCAACACCCGGATTCGGGATGAGTTCCCGACGCTAGTCGATCAGCTGAATCAAATCGGGGTCACCACTGCCTGTTTCACGAGCAACGAGTTCGTGCAGTCGGACTACGGCTTCGGCGACTGGGATCACTTCGGAGGTCATTACGGACACGCCCGGTTTCCGGACGCCCACTCCCCGCTATCGGATGAAGAGGGAATAGAGAAGATCAAGGATGCGCTGGGGCAGGTGAGAGCCTCCAACAAGCCGATCAAGAGCCTGCTCAACGCGTTCTACAGCCAAGCCCGACGGTCTCCGGCCCTCGTCGACGATGGAGCCAGTTCGATGACCAAAGATATGATTGATTGGCTCGAACGAACACCAGCCGACGACGACGTATTCCTTTTCTGTAACTACATGGAGACCCACGTGTACCACAAGCAGCTCAGCACCCGCCTGCGCCGTCTTTGGAACGTCCGAAACGGGAGGAAACTCGACTCGCTCCATGCGAAGTTACGAAACAAGAATCTCGACCCCAACGCAACCCTTTTGAACGACGACGACATCGCGCTGTTCAATCGCGTCGTCGCCGACGAACTCCGCTACTTGGAGGGCCGACTCGATCGCCTGTACGACGCACTGCTGCAGCAGAGTCAATCCGGCGACTGTCTGTTTATTCTCTGCTCCGACCACGGTGACGGCCTCGGCGAAGAGGGATTCGTGTATCACGACTTCGGCGGCGTGACCGAGCCACTCGTTCGCGTCCCGCTGGTCATCAACTCGCCCACCGGGCGTCAAGAGAAAGTTCACCGACGAGCGTCGCTATCTTGGATATATTCGACGGTTTTGAATTTCGTCGATGAACACGACGGACCCGATCTCGCAGATCCGGCCACGTATCCGACGTACGTTGCGGCGGAGAACACGGGGCATGTGATGGACATCATCGACTCGCCTGAGGACGTACACGAGTACTATCTCGAAGATCGCTTAGCGGTGTATCAGGCCGACGAAGTGAACCGCAAGTACGTCAGCGCCGGCGACGAGTGCTCCGTATACAGTGTCGAAACCGACGGGATTGAAGAGACGAGGCTTGGAGAGGGTGGGAGAGACGTTATCGAAACGTTCGAGCAACGCCACGAGTCGAAGATCGGGACGAAGTTTGAGGTGAGTGAGTCGACGGAGCGCAGGTTGCGTGACCTCGGGTACATCTGATTGCCTGCCCTAAAGAAGGTTTCCAGCCCGTGTGAGGCCGATCCGTGATCGGGACATCGATGAGAGTCACTTCCATCGATTACCCACACCGCCCTTTGAGGCGTCTCGATCGTTTGCTCCGTGACGACCGATCCTCGGAGTTGTGACAAATCGGCCCATTTTTGATGGAGTACCGCCAATCACGCTTTATGAGATTTCGACAGGTGGACTTCGGTCAACAGTTCCCTGACCCGTTACCGCTCGGTTACCTTCTCAACGTTTTCCCACCTATCAAAGCGCTCGAACCGGCTTGCAAACAACTGATATTAACGAATGATGGGTGGTAACGACACCGTTGTGAGTAAAGAACGGCGGCGGGAGACGATTCTCAATGGAATCCTCCTCGTTCTGATCCTCGTCGCTACAGCGAGCGTAGGGTTCGCGTTCATGTCGCCGCAGGATCAGGGATTCACCGAGTTTTTTCTCCTGACAGAGAACGAGTCTGGGGAGCTGGTGGCTGCTGATTACCCGAAGCAATTCGTCTCCGGAAGTTCCGGCGAATTGGTCGTCGGAATAACCAATCGCGAGAACGAACGGACAGCGTACACGGTCGTCGTTCAGCTCCACCGGGTAATCGAGGACGGCGACTCGGATACGGTCGTCGAACGGGAGTCGTTGGAACAGTTCGAAGCTCAACTGGAAGACGGCGAGACGTGGGAGCGACAACACACGGTCACACCGACGATGATCGGTGACCGATTACGACTGACGTACCTGCTGTACCGCGACGAACCCCCAGAGACCCCGACGGTCGAGAGCTCGTACCGAGAGACCCATATTTGGATCAACGTAACACCCGGGTGAGCGCCACCACCATCGGAAAGGTCCACAAAAGCAATGCATAAAGCGAACTATTCACCCGACGGTACTATCGATCGGACACCCTCCACAGACGTCGATGTATGCGTCGTTGGCGCCGGTCCTGCAGGGACACTCGTCACGTACGTGTTAGCCAACAAGGGATACGACGTAGTTATTCTCGAGGCCGGCGCCCGTTTCGATCACAGCTCGCGACTCGCACGTATGGAGCGGATGCTCCGGCCTGCATCGCCAGCCGTGTCGGCATGGGACATGGGTGGGGCGCGGGACCGTTTCACGAGCTCCGGCGAGACCCAGTATCGGTTGAATCGGAAACGCGTGAAAGGAGTCGGCGGATCGACGCTCCACTGGGGAGGACGCGTCGCTCGTTTCCCTCAGAAAGATTTCGAGATGAAGACGCGGTACGGGCTAGCTTCCGATTGGCCGATTTCGTACGCCGACCTCAAACCGTACTACGCGGCAGCCGAACGAGAGTTCGGCGTGGCGGGAGCAGTCGACAATCCCTTCAGTCCACCCCGCGACGAGCCCTATCCGATGGATGCGTTCCCCGCCAGCCATGCCGACTCGATATACCAAACCGCGTGTGACAAAGTCGGGATTCAGATGCACTCAGTGCCGAACGCTCGGAATGCCGAACAGTACGACGGCCGAAGTGCCTGTGTTGGATACGGAACCTGTAGTCCCGTCTGCCCATCCAAAGCGCAGTACAGTGCTGACATCCACGCGGAGAAGGCGGTGCAGAGCGGTGCTCGGATTATCGACCGGGCAGCGGTCCAGCGTCTCGAGCACGACGCCAGGGACCGGATCACCGGTGCCGTGTACGAGACGCCGGACGGGCACCAGTACATCCAGCGCGCCAACCAGTTCGTGCTCGCGGCTGGTGGCATCGAAACGCCCCGACTACTCCTCTTGTCGAGTTCCGATGAACATCCGAATGGTCTCGCCAATCGCAGCGGAGCTGTCGGAAGGTATCTTATGGAATCGCCGTACGTTGGCGTGGATGGCGAACTTGACGTCCCGACCAAACAGCATCAAATCGGCTTCGGTACGCGCGAATCGTACCAGTTCTACGAACCCGACGAGGCGCCGCCCGGATCGTTCAAGATAGAGTTCTACAACACCGCTGGCCCAACGCTCGCCGAGCTCGCGCTCCAGCAACGAGATCCGCTCAGTCACATCCAGGACGCTGTCCGACGACCAACTGACACGGCGGCGCTGGAGTCGATAAGAGCAGACACCGAACCCATCAGATGGGGTGATGATCTTCTTAATTATCTTGACGAAGAGTTCGGCCACTACTTTAGAATCGGGGCAGAGGTCGAAGTGCTCCCGTACCCGGAGAACCGCGTCACGCTGGACGAGACGGAGACAGACGCGTACGGTAACCCGGTTCCAGACATCTCGTGGGGGAAGGTCGGAGAGCACGAGAAACAGACGGTCGAACGTGCGTACGAGGTCATCGAGAAGATCGTCAGGAATCTCGACGCAACCGTCAAACGGTCGTCTCGGTGGGAGTCGTGGGAGGGTGCTGGCCATCCTTCGGGAACCACCCGTATGGGAACGGATCCGGAGAGCAGTGTTGTCGATCCGACCCTCCGGACGCACGACTTGAAGAACCTTTACATCGCCGGATCAAGCGTGTTCGTCACCAGCGGCGCGAGTCAGCCGACGTTGACAATCGCGGCGCTGGCGCTTCGGCTGGGGGACCACCTTGCTGCGAACGTGCTGTAGTGCACGGTCATCATGGTCACCTTCGCTCAAACTGGGTCGGGTGAGTGGGCAGCCAGTGAAGACGTATGAGGGCGTGGTTTGATGGGCGTCACGCAGGTAGAACGAGTCGTTCTTCCGATACTCACTCCAGTGCGCGACGAGTCTCAGTAAACCAAGGCCGTGGCTGTGCCGTTTCACCCCGTGTCTAAGCCTATCCGAGTTAAGATTCGATCGAACACTGAACGTGGGCAGTGCGAATCGCGCTGCACGCGTTCGAAGACGTCCAATAGCGCGTCGACGGAACTCGAGATGTCGAACTTGTTCTGTACGGTTTCCCGACCGTTAGCAGCGATCCGACGTCGCTGGATCGGGTCGTCTAGCAGTTGTCTCATCGCCGCGGCAAGGGCATCGGTGTCGCGTGACTCGACTAGGAGACCGTCGTGTCCATGTGTTATCAGTTCAGGGATGGCAGAGATGTTTGTAGAGATGCACGCGGTCTGTGCCGCCATTGCCTCTTTAATTGCGACAGGTGCAACGTCCCGATCACCGTCCGAGGCAATCACGCAAGGGAGGACGAAGAGGGCGGCGTCGTGGAGTTCAGTCTTGAGACGCTCGTCGGAGACGTTCCCGAGAAACTTGACAGCGTCGGCTATCCCCCGCTCGCGAACCCGCGCTCTGAGGATGTCCTCTCGTGGCCCCGTGCCAATAATGTGGTATTCTACCTCGTACCCCTGGTCGTGCAACTGTGCCACGGCGTCGATAGCGTATTCATGGCCTTTCTTCTCCACGAGGCGGGCCACCGAAAGCACGCGTCCGGGGACAGACCCATGCGACGGTTCGAACTTGTCTACCCGGGTCGTCGCGGGGACAACCGAAATATCCGTCTTGATTCCGAACTTCTTTCCGAGGTAATCCCGGTTGTACTCCGATGGGACGACAATATGATCGAAGCGAGAACAGAGGCGGCGTAACCGCCTCCGGCTAGGCGGGGAAAATATCTCATACGAGTGGGCAGTGACCGTACATGGAACCCTGTGGTACCCCGCCGCGTACACTGCTCCTTGCCGGTTTGGTGCGGCGAAATGGGTGTGGATTTGGTCTACTCCACCGTAGTCATCGATGAAATCTAATATTTCGAGTCCGAGATGAAGCCAGTACGCGTGATGGATCGGATCGTCAAGAAAGAGACCTCTCTTGAACAGTCGAAAAGTCAGCACTCGTCGCAGTTCGGTGACTAGCAGAACCGGAGACGGGGTCGAGCCGTACCGGATCGGGATGTCGAGCGCTTCGGTCTCGGTGTGAAAGATCTTGTCCGAGGGCCGCGTAATAGAGAAGACGGCGATATCGTGGCCGCGTCGGTTGAGTTCGTATATCTCGTTGGTAATGAAGCTCTCCGAGAGCTTTGGGAACTCGTGCAGGACATATAGAATCCGCATGATGTCGACTCTATCAAAGCGGTGCGTCAGTCGTATTTAAAATTTTGTGTTCTTGCTGCTCCACTCGTATTAAGAGAGGAGCGAGGCGTTTGGAGTGCGAACAGTCTATGCCCGAGCTCGATCACCTCAGCCGAAATCCCGGGTGGATCGGCCTGGAATCTGTGGAGCGAAAACGGACACCCGAATTCACGATTCGAGTGGGTATGCGGTTCCACCTTGCTGGCGTATCCCTCTTGGATACAAAATAATAATTCTAGAAGCCGAGACTGAGCGGAGGTTCCGGATCGAATCGCGGTCGACAGGCCGTGATTCGCGTCACTAACCGTTCACTGCGGTCGATCCCGACACAAACCAGCTTATCCGTTCGGATCTTTCGGACCCGAACGACACGACTCACCCCACTAGTCGTTCGCGGGCTCCGTGAGAAACAGCAGGTCTCAGAGGTGACGTGTCTCGTCGATGATGCACATCATCTCGAGAACGCGCTCGACCGACTCGGGCTCCGACTTCGAGTCTCCAGCCACGGAAATCGGAACGTAGTCGAAGGTTTCTTTCGAGAGGCGAAACGACGGACCTCCTCGTTCTCGACCGCACAGCTGCCCACCGCTGAATCGTGGTTGCAAGCCTTCGCCGTCTGGTGAAATCGATGCCAAAGTTAATACAAAAGACTCTCAGAGACGGTAACACACTAACTGATCGGTGCGGTCCGATTGAAAAGATGGCGAATGGACATCGGCTATCTGAATACGGAGACGAGACAGAGGCGAGACCGAGCGTCGTCTGCAGGAAGTAGCGTCTAATTCGGCGGAGTAAACCGTCGTTGAGCAGCTCGGGGATTCGTGAATCGCTTGATGTATCGTCGCGACACCGGAGGCGGACTCTGAGCGGCCAAGACGATTGCAACGTGCAGGGTTGCATTATTATATCGTGCGCCCGTGGTGGGACAGTCTCCGACCAATACAGAACACACATAACGTAATTACCCCAAACATCAGTTCCAGATGGACGTCGCCTTCGTCTCCAACGTCGTCTTCCCGTTCGTCAAAGGGGGAGCTGAGAAGCGAATCCACGAAATCGGGCGGCGTCTGGCCGACGATCACGAGGTCACGATATACGGACGCCACTTCTGGGATGGGCCGAAGGAAGTCGTACACTGTGGGATGCGGCTCCGCGCAGTGGCACCCGAGGTGGAGCTGTACAACGACGATGGTCAGCGCTCGATCGTCGAAGCACTCGACTTTGCGGCCCGACTCGCTCCGAGTCTCAGATCACACGTCGCGACACACGACTTGGTCGTGGTGTCGGTCTTTCCGTACTTTCCAGTTTTAACGGCGAAGCTCTGTACACTGTTGACCGATACGCCGCTGGTGACGACGTGGCACGAAGTATGGGGTGACTACTGGGACGACTATTTAGGATCCCTCGCACTGGGTGGAAAGATCGTCGAGCAAGTGACGGCGAAGACACCACAACATCCGGTTGCGGTCTCTGGAGTTACGGCTGAGAAGCTCGCCGAGATCGGCCCTCGCCGCGACCGAATCGACGTGATTCCGAACGGAATTAATCTGACGCAGATTCGGGACGCACCACTCCCGACCGAATCGTTCCGTCGGGACGGACAGCCAGGCTTCGACGTGCTGTTCGTCGGGCGCCTCATCGAGGACAAGCGGGTCGACGTCCTCCTCGATGCGTTCGACCGTGTCGCTGCGACGTACGACGCGACGTTAGGGGTCATTGGCGACGGTCCACAGGCGGCGGCACTCCGAGCGCAGGCTCAAGGCCTCGACCACGCCGACAGAGTTCGATTTCTCGGCTTCCTCGACGACTCCGAGGACGTCCTCGGGCACATGCGTGCCGCACGCGTCTTCGCGTCCGTGTCGACGCGGGAGGGGTTCGGTATCACCTACGCGGAAGCGATGGCCGCCGGCTGTATCGTAATCGCGGCCGATCACCGGAGTTCCGCCGCGAGCGAGGTTGTCGGCGATGCGGGCTACCTCGTCACCCCGGTTGTCGATGACGTGGCCAAAGCACTTGGCGACGCACTGGCTGGAAACCGTCCGACAGTCGATCCGATGACGCGGGCGAGACAGTTCGATTGGGACAAGATTGCGCGGCAGGCCGAGTCGACGTATCAGCGGGTCGTCAACGAGAAGTGACCGCCGTCAGCGAGCCATCCGTATCTGCCCCTCGTACTAGTCAGTGCCGCAGGACGGGCACAACGGTCAGCAGACCAGTCGCGTGAAAGCGGATAGTCACCAGTCAGCTCGTGCACCGATTCAGCCAGTCGACACCGGAGGTCCGCTCCTCGAACTCTCCCACCAACGAGTGCTAGTTTCCGCACAGCTCGTATTAAATCATAGATTCTACGCAGGCATTCGCACGACCACCATCCGGTCGTTGACCAGTGTTGTTACGTTCGGTAATGCTGTCCCCGAGCTCGAATCGGGCTGACCGCGATGAATCGCCACACAGCGGTCGAACTCACTGCCTCGCGGCTCGTGTGACGTTGTAGAGGGCACACATTAAAAACAACATTTATACTGTGATTTATTATATTATATGACACTCAGTCGTTTTGAATATTATACCCCTCACCGCTCAAGTAAGAAATATATTTGTGCTCGGAGGAGACAGATGCACAATAATGGAAGCTGACGAGCGAGTACTCGTTACGGGGGGATGCGGGTCGGTCGGGTCCGAAGTTGTGCGGACCCTCTTGTCTGAACGGGAGGTTGGAACGGTCTGTATTCTTGATCACAACGAACGCTCTCTGTTCGACATGCAGCGGCGATTAAATGATCAGTCTGACCAAGTTCAGTTCGTGTTGGCTGACGTCCGCGATCAAGAGCGGCTCGAGCAGGCGCTGACCGACATCGATACCGTCATTCACGCAGCTGCACTGAAACACGTCCCACTGAGCGAAGAGAACCCATATGAGGCCATTAAGACGAACACGATCGGAACGCAGCGGCTCATCAGTGCAGCTGAAAAAACAGACGTGAGTCGTGTCCTCGGCGTGAGCACCGACAAGGCCGCACAACCGACGTCGGTCATGGGTGCCACGAAGATGCTCTCAGAGCGGCTGCTCACTGCCGCGAATCGGGAGTCAGAGGGGACGATGTACGCAAACGTACGTCTCGGGAACGTCCTCGGGACGACCGGATCGGTAATGCGTATCTTCGAGGAGCAAGTCGCGAAGGGTGGACCAGTGACCGTGACACACCCGGATATGACCCGATTCGTGTTCACCGTGTCGGAGGCAGCGGAGTTCATCGTCTCAGCGCTCGATCGGATGTCCGGCTGCGAAGTACTCATCCCGAAGATGGACGCGGTTCGGATAATGGACCTCGCGGACGTGATGATCGAGAGGAACAGGCCTGATGATGTGGAACCCGCGGAGATCGATATCGAAATAATCGGAGTCCGTCCCGGAGAACGTCTTTACGAGCGCCTGCTCACGGAAACCGAAGCACCGAACGCGGTCGAACTTGAGCAGTCGTTCGTGGTCACCCCACGAGACGATGTGCGGAAGGAACTCGTGTCGGATGGGGGCACACAACTCACGACACCGTATCATTCGGACCGCGCGGATCAGCTCTCTCTCGAGGAGATCAGTGGGCTGCTCTCGCGGGTGTAATCGTCTTCGATGAGCGACAAGGACGAGGAGTCGACCGACGATCGTCGCGATTCTCTCCCGCTGTTCGAGATCGACTGGGATCGTGCAGAGATTCGGAACGCCATCGACTCGATCACCCGGGGGAGCTACTGGGCGAACGGGCCGTACGTCGACGAGTTCGAGCGCAGTCTGGAGAAGTCGCTCGGCGTCGACCACGCCGTCGTCTGCAACTCCGGGACGACCGCCCTCGTCGCCGCGCTCGAAGCGTGCGGCGTCGGTCCGGGCGACGAAGTCGTCGTCCCCTCGTTCACGTTCATCTCGACGGCTAACGCCGTCGTCTCGGTGGGCGCGAAGCCGGTGTTCGCCGACATCGAACCCGAACGCTACGGACTCGATCCCGACTCGGTTGAGGCAGCCGTAACCGACGACACGGCCGCGATACTCCCGGTCCACTACGCCGGCCGCGCCTGTCGGATTCACGACCTAACCGCCATTGCCGATCGGCACGGACTGACGCTCGTCGAGGACGCCGCCGAAGCGCAGGGCGCGCGCGCTGGCGGGGAGTACGTTGGGACGGTCGGTGACGTGGGGATGTTGAGCTTCTGTCAGAATAAGATCGTCGCCACGGGGGAGGGTGGTGCCGTCGTCACCGACGACGATGACGTCACCGAGCGCGTTCAGTTGCTCCGCTCGCACGGTCGCGTCTCCGGCGACTACTTTTCGTCGACGGGCGGCGGCGAGTACACGACACTCGGCTCGAACTACCGGATGCCGGACGTCGTTGCCGCCATCGGCGTCGGCCAACTCGACCGTATCGAGACGCTCATCGACCGGCGACGGTCGGTCGCCCACCGCTACACGGAGCGACTCTCCACCGTCGATGGCGTGGCGCCACCCGCTGACGCCGCCGGCGACGAGCGCCACGTCTACCAACTCTACACCGTTCGCTTCGAGCCGTGGGTGGACCGCGACGCCGTCGCGGCGCATCTGTCGGCCCACGACGTCGCCTCGAAAGTCTACTTCGACCCGGTCCACCTGTCGACGTACTACCGGCAGGAACACAGCTGCGAACCCGGGACACTTCCCGTGACGGAGGACCTCTCCGCACGCGTGCTGTCGCTCCCGATGCATCCGAACCTCTCGGAGGCCGCCGTCGACCACGTTGTACGGACTGTCGACGCCGCGCTCGCCGGCCAGCGGTGACCGACTCCATCCCACACCGCGGGTCGCGGTGCGCTCCGGACGCCGGTGCGGACTGTCGGAACGACTAACTGAGGGAGCGACCGTACTGTGCATATGACCGAGAACGTCGACGCCGTCGGCGGGGGAGACGACTTCTCCGGACTGCTACCGGCCGACGGTGCGTACTTCATCGCCGAGGCGGGGGTCAACCACGACGGCGACCTCGATCAGGCCCGGCGACTCGTCGACGTGGCGGCCGACGCGGGGGCGGACGCGGTCAAGTTTCAGACGTTCGACGCGGACCGGCTCGTCGCGCCGGACGCCCCGAAGGCGGCGTACCAGGAGGAGACGGACGACGCCGACTCCCAGTACGAGATGCTCCGGCGGCTCGAACTGCCCGTGTCGGCACACCGGCGGCTCATCGACCACTGCGAGGAGCGCGGGATTCAGTTCCTCTCGACACCGTTCGACACGGAGAGCGCCGATCTGCTCGACGAACTCGACCGGCCGGCGATCAAGATCGGATCCGGAGAACTCGACAACCTCCCGCTCTTGCGGCACGTCGCCGGATTCGGCCGACCGATGCTCGTGAGCACGGGGATGGGGACGCTGGCGGAGATCGAGACGGCGCTCGACGCCATCCGCGACGCCGGCGCACCGCCGGTCGCGCTGTTTCACTGTACGTCCGCGTACCCGGCGCCGCTCGCGGAGGCGAACCTCCGCGCCATCCGGACGATGGACGAGGCGTTCGACGTGCCAGTGGGGTACTCCGACCACACCACGGCGGTCGAGACGCCCGCGTTCGCGGTCGCGGCCGGTGCGCGGCTCGTCGAGAAACACTTCACCCTCGACCGGACGCTCCCCGGACCGGACCACGCGGCGTCGCTCGAACCCGACGAACTCGACCGGTCCGTCTCGCTCGTCCGCGACGCGACGACGGCGCTCGGAAGCGCCGAGAAAGCGCCGACGGCGACCGAGCTGTCGAACCGCGACGTGATCCGCAAGAGCCTCCACGTCACGACCGCCGTGCGGGAAGGCGAGCGATTCACCGAGTCGAACGTCTCGGTGGTGCGACCGGCGGACGGGTTGCCGCCGGCCGACCTCGATCGGGTGCTCGGCGAGCGCGCCGCGACCGACCTCGACGCGGGAGAACCGGTCACGGCCGACGCCGTCGCGACGGAGGACGAATGAGCGACGAGACCGTCCTCGCGGTCGGCGCCCACCCCGACGACGAGGTGCTCGGTCCCGGTGGGACGCTCGCGCGACACGCCGATGTGGGCGACGAAGTGCACGTCCTGATCGTCACGGAGGGAACGACCGCACAGTACGACGACGAGTCGCTCGCCGAGACGAAGCGCAAGGAGGCACGACGCTGTGCCGACACGCTCGGCGTCGCGGAGGTCCACTTCGGCGACCTCCCCGACATGCGGCTCGACGACGTGCCGCACGTCGAGGTCAACGCCGTCGTCGAGTCGGTCGTCGACAGGATCGACCCCGATACGGTGTACACCCACGCCCGTAATGAGGTCAACCGCGACCACGTCGCCGTCCACGAGTCGACGCTGGTGGCGACCCGGCCGACCTCCGGCGTCGACCGCGTCCTCGCGTACGAGACGCCCTCGTCGACGGAGTGGACCGGTGGATCGACACCCCGGTTCAGCCCCACCGCCTACGTCGACGTCGGCGACGTCCTCGACCGGAAGGTCGAGGCGTTCGCGGCGTACGAGACCGAGACGCGCGAGTTCCCTCACCCCCGGTCCGCGGAGGCGCTCCGCGCCCGGGCACGGACTCGTGGGACCGAAGCTGGGTTTGGCGCGGCCGAGGCGTTCGAACTCGTCGTCGATCGCCGGGAGGCCCCGTAGATGCGACGGGTCGCCGTCGTGACGGGGACGCGCGCGGAGTACGGCCTCCTCGCGTCGTCGATGCGCGAGATCGAGGCCCACGCCGACCTCGAACTCCGCACCGTCGTCACCGGGATGCACCTCTCGCCGCGACACGGGATGACCGTCGACGAGATCGAGGCCGACGGTTTCGCCGTCGACGACCGCGTCCACATGCAGGTCGACGGCGACACGGGGCTCACGATGGCGAAGTCGCTCGGTCTGGGGCTCTCGGGACTGGCCGAGTCGTTCGGCCGCCTCGACCCCGACGTCGTCCTCGTCCTCGGTGACCGCGACGAGGCGTTCGCGGCCGGGGTGGCGGCCGCCCACATGAACGTCCCTGTCGCCCACGTCCACGGCGGCGATTCGATGGACGGCGCGATCATCGACGACAGCATCCGCCACGCGCTGACGAAGTTCGCTCACCTCCACTTCCCGGTCTCCGAACGGAGTGCGGAGCGCGTCGAACGACTCGGCGAGGAGCCATGGCGGATCACGACGGTCGGCGCACCCGGGCTGGACGCCGTCCTGACGGGCGAGTACACGCCTCCCGAGGAGGTCCGCGAAGAGTACGGTCTCGATCCCGACCGCCCGCTCGCGCTCGTCGTCCAGCATCCGGTGACGACGCAGCCCGAAGCGGCGGGTGACCAGATGCGGGCGACCCTGGACGTGGTCGACGCGGTCGACGACCTCCAGGTGGTCCTCGTCTACCCCAACGCCGACGCCGGTGGCCAGCGTGCCATCGACGTGATCGAGTCACACCCGGTCCGTGACCACGCGCTCACCGTCCGGAGCCTCCCGCGACGCGACTTCCTCGGCGTGATGGCCGCCGCCGACGTCATGGTCGGCAACTCCAGCAGCGGGATCATCGAGGCACCCTCGTTCGGCCTCCCGGTCGTCGACGTCGGACCCCGACAGTCCGGCCGGGAGCGGGCCGAGAACGTCGTCTCCGTCCCGCACGACGAGCGACGGATCCGGGAGGCGATCGACCGCTGTCTGACCGACGACGCCGTCAGCGCGCGAGCCGCGTCGTGCGACAACCCTTACGACTACGGCGGGGCCGGCGCGCGTATCGTCGCGCGACTCGCGGACGTCGACCTCGACGACCGACTCCACCGGAAGCGACTGACGTACTGACGCGGGAAGAGCCAGTTGTCCAAGATATTCTCCGAATTTTATATTTTTATCGATCGTTATATTCGGCGTGAACCGTCCGCCGAACTCACCCCGGTCGCGCGGCGCGGCATAACACTATACCGCCCAGAGACGACCTCCGGCTATGCGAACGGTCTTGGTGAGCCACAACGACCTCGGGTTGGCCTGTCTGGAGGAACTGGATCGACTGGGGGCGGACGTACGCGCCGTCCTCACGCGCCCCGAACTGGACCGGATCGCCGACCAGACCGATTTCACCCGCTTCACCGACGGCCGCGACGTGCCGCTGCACCGCGTCGAGACGCTCAACACCGACGAGTGGGCCGATCGCATCGCTGGGTACGATCCGCAACTGCTGTTCGTCGTCGGCTGGTCCCGGCTCGTCGGCCGGTCGATCCTCAACGTTCCCTCGGTCGCGGCTCTCGGAATGCATCCGGCACCGCTCCCGCGCGGGCGGGGACGGGCACCGATCGCGTGGAGCCTGATCAAGGGACTCGACGAGACGGCGCTCACGCTGTTTCACCTGGTCGAGGCGGCCGACGCGGGCGACATCGCGGGACAGGTGCCGATTCCGATCGAGGTCGACGACGACGCCGCCTCCCTCTACGACAAAGTCGTCGACGCGGGGCGAACGCTCGTACAGGAGGCGTACCCGCGCTTCGCCGCGGGCGAAGTGCCCCGGACGCCGCAGAACGACGACGAGGCGACGTGGTGGCCGCGGCGGCGACCGGAGCACGGCCGGATCGACTGGACCCGGTCCCCACGGGAGGTGTACGACTGGATTCGCGGACAGTCACACCCGTACCCGGGTGCGTTCAGCATCCTTGGGGATCGACGCGTGACCGTGTGGGCGGCGAACCCACCGACCGACGAGCGCGCCTTCGTCACGCCCGGCGAACTCCGCTACCGCGATGGCGACGTGCTCGGCGTCGGCGCGTGGGAAGGCGTCGTCGAACTGACCCGGGTGGGTGTCGATCATAAAGAGCTGCCGGCGGGTGCGCTGGTCACGGACTATGGGTTCGAAGTCGGCGACCAGTTTGCACACGTCACGGACGCACCGTGGTAGCACTGAGAAATAGTCCAGGGCGGCGCTCAGTCGGTGTCCGTCCGCGGCCCTTGCTGATACGCTTCCACCCCGCCCGGGTAGCCCGTCGGATTTGGATTGCCGACGAGTTCTCCGCCCTTGGGTGTCGTGTACAGCGCGTAGAGGAGGTCGTTGATGATGTGGTAGCGAACCTTCTGTGCGGTCGTTCCCTCGGGGTCGGGGTACGCACGGTCGCCGCCCGTCGCCCGGAGCACCTTGTCCCTAGTTTCGATGTCGAGCGCGCCGAGTGAGCGGCCCGTCTCGCGCACACTCGTCCGTCTGACCACCTGGAGGGCCGACTTCAGTCCGGCGAGCCGCTCGTCGTTCGAACGGTACCGACCGACGACGTACGTCTCGACGAACTCAGCCGTCGGTTCGACGGCAGACGGGTAGAGAACCTCCGCGAGGTCGAGGAGCGACTCGATGTCGGCGTCGGTGAGCGCCCCATCCGTCTCGCCGGTCGTGAGGGCTGTCGACGCGACGATGCCGGTCCCAGCGAGCGCGAGCAGCGCATCCCGTCTCGTCAACTCCATGCGTATCGCTACGGTCAGCCACGAATAAGGGTTGTTGGTGTGACCGATACGTTCACGCTGATCGGATGACAAGTCTCATCGGTCGTACTGGAGCGTGACGGCGAGCGCCAGCATTGCAGCCACGCCGAAGACGAGCACGGCGTAGCGACCCTGTGGTCCGCCGAGGACGATGACCCACTCGGCGGTGCGTCCGAGGCGCTGACCGAACACCGCGACAGGCACTGTTCCAGCCGCCCGGTAGACGAAGCTCCCGAGGTAGCCGCCGCCGACCCAGACCGCCAGCACGCCGAACATCAGCGCCGTCTCCCGCGTCGAGAGCGCTTCGGTTTCGACGCGCCAGCCGCGGTCTCTGCCGACATCGGACAGGATCCACGCGGCCGGGGCACCGAGGAGGGCAGGAACGAGGTTCTCCACCACCGATGGCACCACGGCGACGGAGAACGGGGCGACACCGAGCAGCTCCGACAGCCACGCCGCAGCCGCAGCCAACGCCAGCGTCGTGGACACCGCGGCCGCCACGTATCTGCCGAGCCATCTGTAGCCCTCCCGAGTCGCCCAGACACGCTGACAGACGACGACGGCAGTGAGTGCGGCGAACGCGTGTACTACTCCACCGGTCCAGTCGCCGAGGACAAGACCTGCCACGAGGAGGCCCACCACGAGCCCCCATCGTGCGGTCGCCCCGACGGCGACGGTTGCGAGAACGATCAGCAGTGCCAGGGGCTGTAGACTCGTTCCCCCGACCGCAGCGAGCGCCCATCGACCGACAGTGTCGACGAGGACGGTGACGCCGACGAGCGCGACGACGACAAGCAGTTCTGCGTCTAGATTCAATCTGTCGACGAGTTCGGTGTGATCGGTGTCAGCCATCTGTTCCAGTTGTCCCGTTTGCCCCGACTGTGCCTCGATTCGTCGGTTGTACAGAACATTCAGAGCGCGGTGTTAACGCTTTCTTCTCCTCGGTTCGGCGGCCGACATTACACGGGATGTCGAGCCGTCACGGCAGGTCGAACGTGGCTCCGCCGTGGTCGAACTCGTTGCAGTCGCGGCGCGGGAGCGCGAACGGCTCGGACGCCGTCTTCCCAGCGATGACCCCCGACTCGGTCGTGAACGCGGCGTCACAGCCGGCGTCGACGAGTGCGTCGATCGTCGCGTCGGTGAACGTCTCTCGACCGCCGTAGGGATACGCGAACGTCGACACCGGTTGCGGACCGACCTGCTCCGCCACCCACGCGACCGACGAGGTGATCTCGTCCCGCTGGCCCTCGGGTGAGAGCCGCGAGAGGACCGGATGCGTGACGGAGTGAGCGCCGAAGAGCATCCCCGCGTCGACCATCTCCTCGACTTCTTCGGTAGAGAGGTAGTAGTCGTCCACCGACGGCGACTCGTAGCCGTCGAGGCGTCGTTCGAGGCGGTCGAGCACCGCCTGGACGTCCCCCGGGGAGACGACGAAGTTGAGGAGGCGTTTGAACTCGCTCACCGCCGCGCCGGAGGACTGCTCACCGTACGCGTCGGCGACGCTGTCGGCACCGTCGAGGGCCGCGGGGTTCGCGTCGAGGACCGCCTCCAGTTCGTGGCGGAGACTGTCCGCGGGTACCGCGCCGACGAGCGAATGAATCCGGTGGACTGGCAGCGGACGGTCCGTGACGAACGGCCCCGTCGGGACGAAGAACAGCCCCCACAGGTCGCGACGCCGGAGCTCGGGCAGAACCCACTCGTAGTGGTCGACGAGCGCGTCGTCGAAGGTGAGCACGACGCCGTCCGGAACGCCCCGTTCGCCGTAGAGCCATCCGACGAACGCCTCCCGGTCGACGAAACCATACCGCTTCCCGAAGTGATCGAGCTGCCGTCGGAAGTCGTCGAGTGCGAGATGGTAGTAGCCGTGCGGCGGGCGGTCGGGACTCGGCCGCACGTAGTGGTACATGACGGCGTGCATCTCGGACATCGTCAGTCGGTCGTGGGTCGACCCGCTTGAGCGTTCGTGTTCTTCGGTCAGTACGACGACAGCGTGCCGTACGTCTCCTCTCCGCTCGATCCGTCCGCCGGCCGGATCGAGAGGTCGAGGTAGTACTCCGCTCCGTCGACCTCGATGCGCGCGTTGTCGAACGGGGGGAACGTCAGCGCGCGCAGCCGGTCGAGCAGGTCGACGACGCGAACCTCCTCGTCGGGATCGAGTTCACAGAGGTCCAGAAACTCCGCTTTCCGGTGATAGTCCCCCTCGGCCGGCTGTGTCACCCCCTCGACCGTCCCCGCCTCGACGTCCGGCCACACCGCTCGAAAGAGTTCCACGCACACCCGCTCGACGCGGCGGTAGACGTCTTTACCGGTGTCGGCGAACGACGTTTCGACCTCGCGCGTCGCGACGATGTCTCCCGTGTCGACCCCTTCGTCCATGTAGTGTACCGTCGCACCCGCCGGATGGTCGTCGACGATGCTCCAGACGTTCGGGTTGAAGCCGCGCGTGTCGGGGAGAACACCGGGGTGGACGTTGAGACAGCCCTCGTCGGGGACGGCGAGGACGTCCGGCGGGACGATATGGGTGAATCCCGCCGCGACGACGACGTCGGGGTCGATGGTCGAAACGAGGTCCAGCTGTGACTCCTCGGTCAGGAGCGCCCGCACGTCGACACCGTCGCGGTCACAGAGCCAGTCGTAGATCTCCCGGCCGTAGTTGTTCGTGCCGAGGAAGACGACGTCCATGCGTATCCCTCTCGGTATGCAGTGTAATCCGTATGACGGTCCCCGGTCGCTTCGAGCGAGTGTCAGATCTCGACCGAATCGATGGCGACCCGGTCACCCGTGTCGAGCGCGCGCCGTCCCGCGACGACGACCCGCATCCGCTCTAGCGTCTCCGTGGGCGGAACCGCCGGCTCGCCGCTACGCACTTGTCCGACGAACTCCCAGAGTAGCCGGCGGAACGCGCGGAAGTTGTCGCGGATGGGGTGGCGGGTCACCTGTTCGCTCCCGTACAGCTCGACGTCGAACGTCATCGCCGCGTCACCGAGCGCGTCGATCTGGACGAGCGGCCCGTCGTCGGTCTCGACCGCGACCGATTCGTGTGGGGCGTCGGCCGGGCGGACGGACACCGGGTCGGCGTCGACGACGTTGAAGATCGCATCGAGCATGTGGACGCTGTAGCGGTCCCAGTCCTTGATGACCGTCCCGCGGACGAGTTTCAGCCCCCCGTAGTCCGCGAGGTTCGCCCGCGGCGTGTCGAGTTCGCGGGCGTAGCGCATGCCGGAGCAGGACATGAGCAGCCCCGATTCGAGATGAGGACGCATCCACGCGAGTTCGTCGACGTCGAGCGAGAGGGGTTTGTCGACGAACGTCGTGACGCCCGCCTCGAGGAACGGCCGTGCGAAGTCGGCGTGCGTCTCGTGGTCGTCGCGGGCGACGACGACGGCGTCGACGGCGTCGACCATCTCCGTGAACCCCTCCGGGGCGTTCGGGATGCCGCTGGCCGCTCGAAGCCGTTCGGTCTCGGCGTCGTCCTGGGTCCACACGTGCGTAAACTGCGCGCTGTCGAACCCGACCTCCGAGGGGTGTTTCTCCCGGACGTAGTCGTGGATGACGTCCCAGCCCGACGCTGCGAGGCCGTCGTCGTCGTAGCCGTTGACGATGGCCGAAAAGGAGTACGGGTGGCCGTTGCCCTCGCTGACGCCGATGAGGCCGAGTGAAAGCGGGTCGGTCACCACGTCGTCCACCCCCCGTCGAGGAGGATGTTCTGTCCAGTCATCCACTTGCTCGCATCCGATGCGAGGTAGACGATGATGCCTTTCATATCCGTCTCGTCACCCATGCGGCCGAGCGGGGTCCGGAACTCGTACTCGGGGACGAACACGTCCGTGTAATCCTCGACACCCTCCATCTCCTCGCTGTAAAACCCACCCGGGCTGACCGAGTTCACCCGGATCCCCTCGTCGGCGACGTAGGAGGCGAGCCAGCGGGTGAACTGGATGACTCCCGCCTTCGCCGCGCCGTACGTCGGCGGGTTGTTGATGTCGGCATCACCGTACATCCGGTGGTCCGGCGCGACCACGCCGTAGATGCTCCCGATGTTAACGATACTTCCATAGTCACTCTCGCGGAGGTGCGGGAGGGCGTTCTGTGCACAGAGGAACGCCTGGGTGACACATCCCTCGAGCGTCCGCTCCCACTCCTCGACGGTCAGCTCCTCGAAGTCGACGCCGTAGCCGCGGGCGTCGTACGCGTTGTTGACGAGGATGTCGATCCCGCCGAAGGCGTCGACCACTTCCTCGACCATCCGTTCGACGGACCCCTCATCCGTCACGTCGACCTCGACTGCCATGGCTTCGTTGTGTTCGACCGACAGCGCGTCCGCTTTCTCGGCGCACTTCTCGTAGGTTCGCGCCGCCACGACGACGTTCGCCCCCGCCTCTGCGAGCGCGTCACACATCTGCGAGCCGAGCTGGCCGTAGCCGCCCGTGACGACCGCTACTCGTCCTTCGAGGTCGAACAGGTCCCAAATAGTCTCAGTCACGAGAGGCTGTACTTCCCGTGTCAAAGTCGTTCTTTCGCTCGTAGATCCCCTCTTCGAGAAGGAGTTCGGCGAACCTGAAATCGAGTTCCGTGTCGATGTCGACGGCGCGCTCGCGAGGCATGAGGACGGCACCGGGGTCGTCGAAGAGCAGTGAGGTTCCTTCGTCAGGAAGCGCGTCGATCTCGAACGCGTACACCGCCCCCGTCAGTTCGTACCCCGTCGGCTGTTGCTGCCGCGGGAGCCACGGATCAGCATCCTCGTGGTACGGAGACGGGACGCCGTCGTCGATGTCCCAGTAGCGGTGGGGACTCAGTTCCGCTTCGGTGAACGTCGCGACAGAGTCGTGGGTTCGGTCGTCGTCCGTCAGCAGATCGAGACAAGCGTTCACGTCATCGACCGTTCGGAACGGGCAGGTCGGTTCGAGCATGACGAGGTATGTCGCTGTCTCCCCATCCGCTCGTAACGTCTCGGTCAGGTGTCGAAGGGCGTCGATTACCAGCGCGTCGTCCGTCGCCAGTTCGGGCGGTCGTTCGACCACTTCAGCGCCGTTCTGCTCCGCAGTCGACGCGATCTCTTCATCGTCGGTCGTCACAATGGTTCGGTCGATGTGAGAGGAGTCGTGTGCGACATCTATCGGCCACACTACCAGCGGCTTTCCGCCGAGGGTTCGGACGTTCTTCCGGGGTACGGTCGTGCTTCCGCCGCGGGCGGGAACCGCTGCGACAACGCGTTCGTCACAGATCATATGCTGTCTTGAGCGAACCCCATGTGGGGAGTTAACCGTTGGGCTCTTCGGAAACAGTCTATCCGCCGTCGACAACGAGACTCTGTCCCGTGACGTGTTGCACCGAGGTTATCAAGCCTATCCGGGACGGCCGTACCGATGGGCCCCACACCGCCTGTGATGGCCGTCACCGTGCCCACGAGAACGCGATTCCACGTTCGACCGCAACGACATTAATGTGGAACAAAAAACATTCAAACTATGCACAGTCGCCGACCGTCTGGCCGGACAGGATGCGCTCGCAGGGGGAGTTACACTCGACATGCGGGCAGTCGTGCTCATCGTGTTTAGTCAAGCGAGTTGTGCCAGACAGCGAAGGTCCGAAGTCGTGTTTCAGATGTTTCCGGATCGATGTGACTGAACGTATGTGAGATGAGGAGGTTCGATTTTATCTTATAGAAGATACGTTCGACAGTGTTCCGATTTCCATGGCGTTCATATCGAAATCAGAGCCCTGATCGACTGAGTGGTGTCTGACGGTGTATTCCACCTTCGACGAGAAACACGGCGTCGGAGATGTCGTGTTTTTCACGAGGCCACCGCGAGAATAGTCCAGTCAGTTCGGTCGTATAGGGGAAAAGAGCCAGAAGTGCAGGAATCTGTTTGCGCCGGGACCGACTGCCCCATACAGCCAGTATCGTTCGTTATTTACTCGGATCTCCATCTCGTCAAGCGCGACGTGATTCGGGCGTTCACCGTCGACTGGCTGTAGACCTGCCTTCTACCCCCAATCGTGAACAGCGCTCCGACTACGCTTGGCACAGAACAGCTCTATGGACTGTATTGGAGAGCGACAATCGAGCGAAATGGAGTCGAATACCGAGCTTCATTAGCTGCAGTGGTGTCCGCTCTCGCTCCACAAGTGCCAAGTCAATCCAGTTGCTACACGTACTGAGGCGTGTGATTTCCGCCATGAACCAGTAGAACGTACACCTGCCTCACTCTTCGTCTTCGACTAAACACCGCCGTCACGCGACCCGAAATACACAAGAATCATCATTCCTTATGAACGTATACCACTACCCCGGTCACGTGCCGTCATAATGGACGAACCACCCCGTGTCCTCCTCAGTCGAAACGAGTTCCTCTTCCTCGTCTTCACACTGCTGACTGCGGGTGTCATTACGCAAGCACTGGCCTCGTTTTTCGTGTACGGAATCGGTGGGTACGGTGATACGATATACGGGGGCACGGTGCTCTGACCGCAATGGGAATCTTGGTCGATCCCCTTTTTATCAAGCCGTTCGGATGCGCCTCGGTATCAGACCGCCGCCGGTCGGTCGAGAGTCGACAGCGTGGTGAACGCACACAGTAGTCCACGCGACCGGGGATCAGCGGCCACTCATCGCGCGGCAGCACCGTCCGACAGACGAGCGCGGGGGGTGCGGCGATCCCTCTCTGTAGAGACCAAGACGGCACACATCGATACCGAGAGAGCCATCAACGCGTGGCCCTTCACCAACCCTACCCTCAAGGGCTCTCGGTGCTGTCGACGACTTTGGAGCGGGTGGACCGCGTACCGAAACGGAGAGTCCGTCGCCGAAGTGGAGGTGATGTCGGTACTCTCGCCGCATCTATTAATTCCGAGTCGTTCGGCTACGAGTGAAGTCGATTCGGCGGACGTGTTCCAGAGAGCCACGCATATTGACTACTGTCGCCCCACCTCTCCGCGTCCCTCTGGTACCCCCTACACTACCAATTCTAACAGTAAAATTAGCGTCTGACACGACATCAAGTTTGTTGTTTGTCAACCCCACCTATTTTGGCATACAGAGACACTCAACTTTCAATTACTCTGTCCCATTTCAATACCCTTATGTCGCAACGCTGTGTTTTTATTGTTATCACACAGAACGACTGTCTTTCAACATGATTTATAATCCGTATCAATATCGGCGGGGGACCGGAGGCTGCTTGAGTAACGGCCCGGAACCGCTGTTGGTCGACCCCCACTCTACTGGATTTGCGATCACCGGCTCGGGGATTAAACCCAACGCGATCGGTGAAACCAGGCGACTGTGGTCTCCTGCCGCCTGTCTCTACACTGCGATGAGTTGCCCTAACCATGTCTAATCAGAATAACGATCTGGCGGAGGAGAAACAGAAGCCAGCCACCGCTCCACCGACACCGGAACAGACAAACGGCCAAGTCGAGAACGAGGAGGTATCTGTGAACGCAGTGGACGAGCGCCTTCAGGAATCACCACCCCTCTCGGGGGACGAGCTTCTGCTCGGTGCAGAGAGCGAGCAACAGCCGACGCTCTCCGTGGTGATGCCGACGCTCAACGAGGAGGAGGGCATCGCCGAGTGTATTGAGCGCATCAAGAACGCGCTCGAGAACCTGCAGGTGTACGGCGAGATCGTCGTCTCGGACTCGTCGACCGACAGGACGCCCGAGATCGCCCGCGAGATGGGTGCGATCGTCGTCACGCCTGACGGGAAAGGGTACGGCTACGCGTATCTGTACGCCTTCGATCGCGTTCGCGGTGACGTCATCGCCATGGGCGACGCCGACGCGACGTACGACTTCGAGGAACTCCCCAAACTGTTCGAACTGGTCGACTCCGGCGAGGCCGACATGGCGATGGGATCGCGGCTCGGTGGTGAGATTCTCGACGGTTCGATGCCGTGGCTTCACCAGTACATCGGTAATCCACTGCTCACGAAGTTTCTCAACGTCTTCTACGGGGCGGGGGTGTCGGACGCCCACTCGGGGATGCGGGTGTTCACGAAGGAGGCGTATGAGATCATGGACCCGAGTTCGCCCGGGATGGAGTTCGCCTCGGAGATGATCATGCGAGCGGGGGCGAAAGATTTGGTCATCAAGGAGCTCCCCATCACGTATCATCCGCGGAAGGGCGAGGCGAACCTCGAGAGCTTCCCCGACGGCTGGCGCCACGTGAAGTTCATGCTCGTCAACGCACCGGGCTACCTGTTCTCCGGGCCGGGAATAAGCCTGACACTCGCCGGCCTGGTGGTGATGTTGCTGGCTCTCATCAACGCGAATATTGGTGGAGCACAGTTGGGAGTCTATTCGATGGTCGCCGGCGGGCTTTCCGTAGTCGTCGGGGCGCAGGTTACATGTTTCGGTGCTGTCGCGACAGTAGTGGGGAATCCTGTTCGAGAGGCAAACGATCCGGTGACGAAACTACTCGCCGATCGTGTCAATGTGGAGTACGGCGTCGCAGTCGGCGTTATCATGTTTCTACTAGGTACCATCTACGTCTCGTTTGTCGCCTTTCAGTGGGCTTCGAGCGGGTTCGGACCAATCGCCGTGTCCAAGAGCAACATCTTTGCTATGACGATGATGGTGCTTGGGATTCAGTTAGTGTTCACTTCGTTCTTGTTGGCGCTCATTGCCGAATAACCGAGTTCGTACGCCGTGTATTGTGTTGAAGACCCCGTGTCCAGTGTAGTATCGATGAGGGGTGTCGAGTTTAGAGCGATGCATTGTGGAGAGCGGCGAAACCCTGAGCCACGACCTGGTTGGGCCAACAGTGCTTCGATGGAGAACTCGGTGCCAGAAGCGCCTGGGTCGGTACATGGACAAACCGAACTAGACGTCGAGGCTCGATCGACCGGGCGAGATGTCGACGGCGAGGACCGATAGCGTCTCACAGTCGACTGCCGCCCAGATGTGGTGCTGGTCGCCGTCGAGTACGATCGATCAACGAACGGTTCGGTTCCCCGATCCGAGAGGCCAGCATGGTACAGAAACGCCACGAGGACACGCCGGTCCGTCGGCGTGTCCTTACGCGAAAATACTTGCTGCTGGCACGCCTTCTCAACCATGCAGCCGAGCTTCCCGGGACACCTAACAGACCGCTCAACCGCGTCTTCCTTCACGCTACGGTTGACTCCTTTCTCTGTCCACCGAGCACACCGTACCGGCCACCTCGCATACGTTTGACGTCGCGGATCGCGAGAGAACCGCCACGCGAACTATCTTGAAATAGGTGGTATTCGGTCCATGCCCGCAGAAGCGTCCGTCGCGTCGGAGGGGGCCTCGTATCGACGGTTACTCGAATATCTCGGGCGGATAGTTCCACTCTTGGAGACGGGTCTCGGTCGACTTGGTGCCCGGTACGGTTGGTCCGGGGACCTCGGCGTAATCGAATTCCCGACGGTGGAACCGGAACCTATCTTCGTAGTTGCTTATTTCCCCACCAATCTCTTTCTGCATATATTTGTTGAAGGCGAACTGGTTGACCATGTCAGGGAGAAAAACTCCGATCGACATGATCTCGGTCTTCCGGCCAGCAGCGTGGCCAGTCACGGTTGAGAGGAGTTCACCGGCGATGGTGCTATCGGTCCCAGTTCGAGAACCGACGAATTGGATTTCGGTGTCGGTGTCGGGACTCCGGTAGTGTTCGAATACCTGCCGCCAAGTCCATTGTGGCTTGTTGACGATAGTGTATGTACCCGGTGACGTGTCTGTTCCCATACACGCGAGGATTGCGTCGGCAATCGAGACAGTGTGAACCGTGTTCGACGCGGCGGTAGCACTCGCTTCGATGTCGATCCGAGCAGACGACGCCAACCGTGACTTGATGCTCTCTGTTCGATCGAGATTCTGCCCGAGGACGAGACCAATCCGATGAATGTACCCGTCGCAATCGTGGAGTTCGCACTCCTCTTTGAACGCGGTTTCAACGTTGCGCTTTTCTCTGACGTACCACCAGTTTTCGCTGACGTCGAGTTCTCTGCCGAACGCAGCAACGGAACTGAAGTAGATGACCGTCGCCACGTCGGACGCGGCGCGGACGCTGTTCCGAGCGAGACGCTCGTTCACCGCGCGTGACTGTCGTGGGGTGAAGTTACCACGGGAAATCGGGGAGGCAAAGGCCGCGACTACCACCGCATCAAGATCCGAGAGGGCCTCGTTAGCGTCGGTCAGGTCTCCAACGTCCGCGATCCGGACATCGAACCCATAATGATCGAACGTCGCGGCGCCGACGGAGTTCCTGACGATTGGAATCGGGCGGACGTTGCTCTCACGCAGGATGAAACACAGTTCGGTTCCCACCTGTCCGTTCGCGCCGACGATGCCAACCGTCGGCTGTGAATCAGCCATTACTGTGCCTCCTCGTAGATGTCGTCGATGAGTCGAGTAACCTCCGGCATCGTTTCGGTTTCGCTGTCGAGATTATCGTTGCCCAGTGCGGAGAGGAATTCACGCCACCGGAGCCACATCGCTTGGTGCGTGGTTGTCGCGGCGGTGTCTTCGATGTCGAACGTGAGGGTTGGTCCAGCCCCGGAGAGTGGTTCGATCCTCAGCTGGTCACTAGGATCGAACGGATCGGTCACAAGTGCGTTGCTGCCACAGTCTACGCGGAGAGTGGATCCGATCGGACGCAGGCGACTGATCAGATACTCGACTTCGATTAGAGTGTCGCCGTTCGACATCTCCAGCCGTGCGGAAACTTCCGCGTCTAATTGTTTATAATATGTGATGTCAGCGTCGGTCACGGAGATATCGTATTCGGGAAAGAGGGTGAGCACTTGACTCAACGAGTGACAGCCACGCTCCAAGAGGATACCGCCCCCGCTTTGCTCCGACGACGTCTGAAAGTGAGTCTTGCCGAAGCCAGTCGCACCGGTTTTCCCCTCCTCGATCAGTTCGATCCGGTCGGGAACGCCGAACAGACCAGCTTCCAGCGCGCGTCTCAGCTGAACAGTGGCGTTGTAGTGTGTCCGCATGTAGTTGCAGCCGATCAGTTCGGCAGTGTCGAGGAACTGGCGGTGCATCTGTTCGTCGACGGCGAACGGTTTTTCAGAGAAGATAGCGGTGCCGCGGTCTGCGAACTCGGCGACGTACTGCTCGCGAGCACCGAGTGGGATCGCAAGGACAACGACGTCACAGTCCGGAAGACGTTTGAGACTATCACCTATCTCGATCGGTTCAGCATCGTATCCCCTGCTCGCATTTCGCGCCTGATCGTAATCGATGTCTGCGACGTAAGAAACGTGCACGCCCTCAGTGTTGTGGAGAATAGGGAGGTGGTACGCTGTCGAAATCCATCCAGCACCAATAATACCGATCGTGTAGGCTTCAGAAGCGTTTTTCCGAATGTCACGGGCTTCCCAAAGGTTCACATCTCACCACAATAGTAACAGGTATGTATAATTACCGGACTCGATTGATTTGAGATCGGATCGGCGGAACATTGACCGAACCCGACCAGGTCGATATGAATAGTATCTTGGTGTCTCGCTGGGTGGTTGCCACTCCACGGCCCTACTCGCGGGCGGTTGGTTGCATGCTCGGAACCCGGATCGGGCGAGTTTTCACGGCCCGGTTGGATGTGCGTCCATGCTGGATTCGTTCGATCTCTCGGAGCGCGTCGTCGTCGTCGCCGGCGGTGCCGGGCTCATCGGCCCGGCCGTCTGTCACGGACTCGCGGACCACGGAGCCCGAGTCGTCGTCGCGGACGTCGACCGCGACGCGGGCGAGGCTGTCGCCGACGCGGTCGACGGCGAGTTCGTCCGGTGTGACGTTACGGACGCGACGGCGGTCGAGGCGCTCTTCGACCACGTCGTCGACACGTACGGCCGACTTGACGCGCAGGTGAACATGGCGTATCCGCCCGACGAGAACTACGGGCGACGATTCCAGGATCGGTCCATCGAGGAGTGGGCCGAACAGGTCGACAACGGCCTCAACAGCTACGCGACCCTCTGTCGTGGCGCGCTCGAGACGATGGACACCTGCGGACAGGACCGCGGGTCGCTGGTCAACTTCGGGTCGACGTACGGGGTACAGGCCCCCGACTTCTCCATCTACGAGAGTGGAGAGACGCCGCCGACTCCCGCTCACTACTCCGCGAGCAAAGGAGGGATTCTCAACCTCACCCGGTATCTCGCTTCCGAATACGGCGACCGGGGGATCCGCGTCAACGCCGTCAGCCCCGGTGGCGTGTTCGACGACCAGGACCCCGCGTTCGTCGAGCGGTACGAGGCGAACACCCCGCTCGGCCGGATGGCAGACCCCGAGGACATCGCGGGTGCCGTCGTCTATCTCGTCAGTGACGCCGCCGAGTACGTGACTGGACACAACCTCGTCGTCGACGGCGGCTGGACCATCAAGTGAGGCTGACGGACGACCCGGCCCGGACGCGCTCGTCCCGCCGCTCGGTCTCGGGACTCGGCCCTCGCCGGTACCGTGTGCGCACGAAGCGTCAGGATAGCGCTCGAGATGGGGTGTCGATACGCCGACACCGCACAGCCGTCGGAGAACGAGAGGGGCAGTCGGGACGGGCACCGAACAGGCAGCCGTCTCGCGCGAGGACGCCTGACTCGCCACGAACGTCGGCTCCGAACGAGTCGGGGCCGACGAACTCCGTCGGAACGTCCACGAGGACCGGGAGCGACTCAGCGGCGAAACGATCGACAGCGTATATGTCCACTGGCCGTGCGCGACATACGACCGGGATGAAAGACCGTCTCAGCGCCGGCGCTAAGACGGTCGTCGACGCCTATCAGATGCAGCGAAAGCGGCCACCGACGGCGTCGACTGACGTCAATGTCTTCGCCGGACCTCATCGAACGAACGAAGACGAACACGTCTGGTTCGTCACAGACCTTGACGTAGAGCGCGAGACGGCCAGAGCGGACGCGGCGGTGTTCCGCCGCCGGGGCGTCGAGAGGTAATATCGGAAGATCGTTAATTTCTCACCGAGAACGTCGGCGTCGACTTTCTCGGTCCGATAGTTCTACTACTCGGTCGCGGCCTCGCTGTACAATCTGTGGCTGTTAGCGGACGTTCTCCCCCCGCATGGAACGGTTCCGAAGAAGCCGCTACTTTCGATGCGAATCTTCCGAACGTTCGTCCTTTCAACGGACCACGACTAGTGGCTGAGCCACACCGACCGGGACAACCGGTCAGAGCGCCCCGGCTGAGTGGCTACGCCCGGGACCGCCGCCGCTCGGCAGCGATCCCTCGGTACTCCGTCTCCGTTTCGGAATCGTCTCAATTGAACCGTCGAGAGGATCTAACGTTCCCTGCTCTCGATCTGGTTCGACGTCTACTGTTCACGCCGGGGAGGATGTCACGGGCGTAACTGCCCTCACACCGTCTCGGAGGTACTTTCGAGCTGCTCACGAAAGTGATCGATGGAGCGCTTGAGGCCTTCACGTAGGTCGATCTTCGGCTCCCACCCGATTTCAGTCTTCGCCTTCGAGATGTCTGGACGCCTCACTTGGGGGTCCTGCGGCGGCAGCGGCTCGAAAGTGATATCACTACTACTGTCGGTCAACTCAATAACCAACTCTGCCAGTTCCAAAATCGAGCGTTCGTCCGGATTCCCGAGGTTCACCGGTTCTTGCACAGGGGAGTTCAGCAGGTGAATGAATCCGTCAATCAGATCATCGACGTAACAGAAACTCCGGGTCTGTGAGCCATCACCGTACACTGTCAGTTCGTTCCCACGGAGCGCCTGTCGGATGAACGTCGGAATCACCCGTCCATCATCGAGTCGCATCCGGGGACCGTACGTGTTGAAGATTCTTGCCACACGCACGTTGATGTCGTGTTGGTCACGGTACGAACGAACCATCGACTCTCCATAACGTTTCGATTCATCGTAACACGAACGTGGGCCGTATGAGTCGACGTTCCCACGGTAGCTTTCCGGTTGTGGATTGACTTCGGGGTCACCGTACACTTCGCTCGTCGACGAAAAGAAGTAGCCTGCGCCCTTGTTCTTCGCGACACCCAGAGTCTTGTGGGTCCCGAGCGCCCCGACTTTAAGCGTCTTGATCGGGTGGCCGCTGTAGAACATCGGCGATGCAAGGCTCGCGAGATGCATCACCCAGTCCAAATCACCGGAGACGTGGATGAATTCGGTTACGTCGTGTTCGAAGAAGGAGAACCGATCGTGATAGACGAAGTCCTCGATGTTCTCCGTCTGACCGCTGACATTGTTGTCCATCGCGATCACCTCGTGACCGTCCTCAAGCAGCGACTCACAGAGGTGCGAGCCAAGGAACCCCGACCCACCAGTGACCAGAATTCTACTCATTGAGTTGTTCCTGAATAATCTGTCGCACCGCTTCGTTCATCTCGCCATCGTCGTGCGTAAGTGCCATCTCGATGTTCGCCTTGAGCCAATCCGGGATATTCCCGATATCGAAACGATCACCAGACAATTCCACGCCTCGGACTGAACTGAGCGCACGAATCGCGTCGGTCAGCTGCAGCTCGCCTCCGACCCCTTTCTCCGTCTCCTCGAGCAGATCAAATATCTCTGGTGTGAGGACGTATCGACCTGTGATTGCGAGATTCGATGGTGCCTCCTCTCGTGGTGGTTTCTCGACGAAATCTTCAACCGGGAAACACGGCTCCGAGTCGACATCTCCTCCCACCTCCGCGACACCGTACGACTCGACGCGTTCCCACGGAACCCGTTCGAGCGAGAGGACCGACTCTTCGTACTCTTCGGCGTACTGAACGAGCTCTCTGGTACACGGCATCTCGCTCTCGATGATGGTGTCTCCGAGCAGTAACGCGAACGGTTCGTCCCCGACGTGCTTTCGGGCGTACAGAACTGCGTCTCCGAGGCCGTTCCGTTCCTTTTGACGAACGTAGTGGATGTCAACGAGGTCGGCGATTTCTCGGACTCGGTCAAGACGGTCAGTCTTGCCAGCGTTTTTTAGTTCCTCTTCGAGTTCGTACGACTTGTCGAAGTGTGCTTCAATCGCCTGCTTCCCCCGGCCGGTAATGATCAACACGTCATCGATACCCGAGCTGACCGCCTCCTCAACGACATACTGAATCGTGGGCTTGTCAAGGACGGGCATCATTTCCTTCGGTTGGGCTTTGGTCACGGGAAGAAACCGCGTTCCAAACCCCGCTGCGGGGATGACTGCCTTGTTTACCTGCATATTATAAAATATCCTTTCAATCATAGTTAAACACTTGGTGTCTGCTATTGGTCGTATTAAGTTAGGAACGAGACAGCCGAAACTCGAGTGATCAATCCCCGAATTCGACCGTCTCGGCCGAAATCCCGAGTGGATTGACTTGGGGTTCGTGGAGCGAAAACAGACACTTGAGTTCGCGGTTCGAACGGGTATACAGTTCCATCTCGCTGGCTCGTCGCTCTCGAATACCGAACAACACCTCGAGAGGTTGGGTGTCGAGTGGAGTCGAACCGCGATTCACGACTGGGTACGAGAAGTCGATCCACAGCCCGACAGTGACGTCGATCCGGATTGGGTCGCGGTTGGCGAGACGATGATTCGCGTCAGTGGTAGCGTCACTGGCTGTTCGCGGCAGTCGCTCCCGACACACACGAGTTCTTCATGTCCGACAGTTTCGGACGCGAACGACCCCGCTCAGGCTGCTGGTTCTTCGCGAATTCCACGAGAAACAGCAGGTCTCAGACGTGACGTGTCCCGTCGATGACGCTCACCGTCTCGAGGACACGCTCGACCGACTCGACTCCCGATTTCGAGCTCCCGGACATGGACATCGAAACGCCATCGAACGTCTCTTCCGCGAGGTAAAACGACGAACTTCTTCGTTCTCAAAAATGTCATCGAATTCATAGTTACTGACCGTCGACTCGTGGCTCGAAGCCTTCGCCGTCTGGTGGAACCGATGCTGAAGCTAACACAAAATATATGACTTATCATGTGTTCCACGGACTTCGACACGGACCCGCCGACCGCGAGCGATACGTGACGACGGACGGGCGAGCGCGACGTCACTGGTCCGGATCGGCTCGGATGGGGTCAGCGCCGTCGGCCGAGCGCGGGGAGCGCGACGACGCCGACGAACAGGCCGAACCCCGCACCGGCCTGATGCACCGGCGTCGCGGGCGAACCGGCGAGGAGGTCCGCCACGACTACGAGGCCGACGGCAGTGACCAGACAGAGCACGGCGACCGGATCGACGACCTCGCCGCCGTCCGTGGTCAGCCGCCGCGCCGACTCCGAACGCCGACCGAGATACCGGTGGACGTGGGTGGCGAGCACGGACAGCCCGAAGACGAGCACCAGCCCGAGGAACGCGAACCCGACCGTCGAGGCGCCGTAGCCGTGCGCCGTCGTGCCGAAGAGGTCGAACGCGTACGATCCCACGATCGGGGCGACGACGACGAGTTCCCAGTAGAAGAACGAGAACCACCGGCGTTCCCCGAGCGCGGTGAGCAAGCCGAGGAGGATCCAGGCTGCCGTCACGATGAGCACGACGTTCCCGACGACGTGCGCGTGAAAGCCCGACGGGTCGTGGACCACGGCGTGAGTGACGCGGGTGAACTCGTGCCACCACCACGCGTACTCGACGAACAGTTCGGGAGCGAGCCGGTGGGGGGGCGCGTCGCGGGCCACCGCGTGACGGACGTAGCCGAGCCGCGGCCAGGCCGCTACCGCAGGCTGGAGCAGGAAGTGACACAGCAGGAGCAGGGTTGGGACGGACCCGATGGTCGCCGCCTCGCTCACCGTCGGTGACGGGAACCCCAGCACCCGACGGCTCCGCCGACCGTGTGCGCTCGCGCTCTCCGGATCGTTCTGCTGGACCGGCCCCGAAGCCACCGCGTCGTGTCGGCTGCTCACGGGAGCGGCACCCCTGGCGAGAGACGTCTCTCACGGGGGACGGGGCTCACTATCCCACGGCGCATTACGTCGAACCGTCGCGACCGGATTACTTAGAACACCCGTTAAAAATACCATATTTGATAATAAAGCGTAAAAAGAGATCGTGAGAGCGTATCTTCAGAATTCAGTTCCGAGATTGTCGGTGGACCGGCGTCCCTGGTGCCGGGCCGTGTAAGCCACACCATCGATCAGCCAGCGGGCGTGCAGTCGTGCACACTCCCGCCCGGCGACGCTACCGTTATTGGTCGCCGTGACCGAGTGGGAAGCGTGATCTCGACTGTCGTGACACCCGTGATCGGTCCGCACGTCGCCCCGACCGGTGGAGGCAACGGCCGCCGGCGATCTCGCGTTCGCTCCGCCGGATCGATCCGGGCTGCCGCCGGGAGGCGGCGATGAGCGAGGACGATCCCGTCCTCTACCCGAACCGAGGGACCGACAGGCCCCGAGGGGGGACGTCACGGCGTCGGCTTCTGACCGGCTCCGTGGCCGCTGGCGTCGCCGCGACAGCCGGCTGTTCGGGGCGAGGAGGGAGCGACGACGACACACAGCCGACCGTGTTCGTGTTCAACACCGGCGACGGCACGGTCAGCGTCATCGACCCGACGACCGACGAACTCGTCACGACCGGGGAGATCGGCATCACCTCGTCGTTCCCGTCGAATCAGTACACCCCGGAACTGACCACGCGCGCGGACGACAGCCTCTGGCTCAACGTCGGCCGCGGCGTCCGTGCGGTTTCGGCGGGGTCGTTCGCCGAGCAGGCCCGCTTCGGGACCGGTTCGGGTGCGAACTGGCTGGAGCGGACGCCCGACGGCCGCCACCTGATCGTCAGCGCGCGCGAGCCGACCCACGCACAGTTCCGGCTCGACGCCGACCCGGCCTCGGACTCGTTCGGCGAGGTGACGGCCGAGATCCAGCGGGCCGCCGAAGGGGGGACGGGTGACAACGACGGCCCCGGACCGTGCGACGTGACGATCCACCCCGACGGCGAGTACGCGTACGTCCCCGACCTCTTCGGCGACACCCTCACTGTCGTCGACGTCGAGGCGTTCGAGATCGTCTCCCAGACCTCCGTCGACCCCGTCGGCGACGGTCCCTCCCGTCCGTGGATGGCGACCGTCGCGCCGGACGGAGAGACGCTCCTCGTCGAGCACAACGAGGGCCCGACGGGGACGGAGAGCATCTGGGACCTCTCCGAACCGGCGGCACCCGTCGAAGTGGCCCGACTCACCGCCGACGACGGTCTCGGCGAGCTGCCACTGACGAGCGAGATCGGCCCCGACTCGGCGACCGGCTACGTGTTCACACCCGACACGGAGGACGTGACGGTGATCGACCTCGCCGCGGGCACGGTGCGGGAGCGGATCGACCTCGGTGGTTCGGCGTTCGTCGGGACGTGGGATCCCAGTCACGAGAAACTGTACGTCCCGGTCCAGACGACCGACGAGGTCGCGGTCGTCGACCACGCGGCCGGCGAGGTGATCACGACGATCGCGGTCGGTTCCCGGCCGTACGGCGCGACCGCCGCGCGGGTCCGCCCGACGTTCGACGCGACGAACGCGCTCCGCACCGCGCTGGCGACGCTGGGTGTGGGATCCACCGATCGGGAGACGACGTACTGTATCGGCAACTGTGCCTGCGGACACCAGCTGTGACCGACGCGGGATTCCGCGTGATCGACACGGGACTCGAAACGGTCTCTCGCCGCGGACGACGACCGGTCCGCTTGCACAGTGCGGTTTAATGTTTCAGGGTTGATACGAAGTAGCGACATCGTGTCGAAAAGAAAAACAAACACGTTTTTCGTTATTTGTCTCCGAACTTTCGTATGAATCGCAGACGATTCGTCCTCCTGTTCGGTCTGTTCGCCGGCTGCAACACACGTCTCCCGGGGGGAGAGACGACCGACGAATCGCCACCGACTGAGCCGCCGTCGACGGCTCGCCCGCCGACGGAGACCAGCACGCCGGCGGCGACGACGGCACCGACCGCATCCGCGACACCCACGGCGGAGCCGACCGACGAACCGACCGAAGAGCCCTCGCCGACGCGAACGAGGACGCCGACAGAGGCGGAGATTCGCGGGACTGAGCGACTGGCACGGGCGGAGCGCGAGCTCACCGAGGTGATCGAAGTGTTCACCGGTGCGTACGGGACGGAACTCACGGACGTGACGGCGTCGAGCACGAACGTCCTCAAGCAGGACTACCAGCTCCAGCGATCGCTGGCCGCGGCCCAGAAGGCGTACGTCGAGGCGTCCCGGCGGGCTGCGACACCCGAACAGGAGGCGAGGGCCGAGATGATGAGCGCGTGCTGGCAGTTCCTCCGTCGGCTGGTCGAGACGCAGTTCGCCGTCGTCCAGGGGTACCAGCACCTGGTGGCGGCACGTACGGAGTTCGAGGGGGACGACGCGTCGGCCGGCCGCGACGAGATCGACGCCCTCCAGACCGACCGATCGCGGGCGGACAACCACTACCAAAACGCTCTGGCGTCGGCGAGCGCCGAGGAGGTGTCGGTCATCGAGGTGGTCACGATTACGGAGTACCAGACGAAGACCGCCCAGCTGGAAGCCGACATCGAGACGTACGGCGACCTCGAAGGCACGCTCCGGACATTCGCCGACGGCATCAAGTGGCTCAAGAGTGCCAAGGCCGAGTTCTACCGAGAGGACCGGCACGTCCCCCGGGCGCGAGAGCACGCCGACGAGGCCGTCCCGCTCCTGAAGGAAGCCAGAAACGAGCTGAAGACCATCCACGACAACGCGGGCGAGGCGTACACGCTCGCGGAGACGATCAACTCGTTCAGAACCCTCGCGAACGAGAAGATCGACGAGGCGCAGGCCATCGAGGTCTGAGACCGCTCGTTCCCGTCCGTCGCGTGCGGTAGCTTTTACCCGCCGAACCCCTGGCCCGGGTAATGACGACCTGGGGCGTTCGAGAACACACCGAGCCGGACAGCCGTGCGCGGGACGCGACCGACCCCGACTCGTCGACCCCCGCCATCGCCGTCAAGGGGCTCGTCAAACGGTTCGGGAACGGCTCCGGCGCGGTCACCGCCGTCGACGGCGTCTCCGTCTCGGTCGACTCCGGATCGATCGTCGGGCTCCTCGGGCCGAACGGCGCCGGGAAGACGACGCTCATCAAGTCGGTGCTGGGGATGGTGCTGCCCGACGAGGGGAGCGTCCTGATCGACGGCGTCGACGTGTACGCCAACCCCCGACGGGCGTACGCCCGCGTCGACGCGATGCTGGAGGGGGCGCGCAACGACTACTGGCGGCTGACCGTCCGCGAGAACCTCCGCTACTTCGCGACCGTCGGCGGGGTGGATCCCGACTCGGTCGCCGACCGCCACGACCGCCTCCTCGACCAGCTCGAACTCGCGGACAGGGCCGACGTCCCCGTGCGAAAGCTCTCGCGCGGGATGAAACAGAAGGTGTCGCTCGCCAGCGTGCTCGCCAGCGAGTCGGACATCGTCTTCCTCGACGAACCCACGCTCGGACTCGACGTCGAGAGTTCGCTCACCCTGCGCCGCGAACTTCGCCGGATCGTCGACGAACGCGACCTCACGGTGGTGCTCAGCAGTCACGACATGGGCGTCGTCGAAGACGTCTGCGACCGCGTCGTGGTGATGAGTGAGGGCCGCATCGTCGCCGACGACGCGGTCGCAACTCTGCTGCGCGGCGGCGGGACGCAGCGCTATCGGATCACGAGCCCAGACCTCGACGACGTGGTCCTCGCGGAACTCGGGAAACGGTTCGACGTCGCGGACGTGGCCCACGGCGACGGCACGACGCGCGTCGAGGTCGCCACCGACAGCGACGGTTTCTACGCGCTCGTCGACCACCTGCGTGAACACGACGTGACGCTCGACGCGGTCAATACGGTGTCGCACGATCTCGAACGGGTGTTCGTCGATCTGACCGGCAGGGGGCGAAAGTGAGTCGACCCGGACGTGGCGACGCACTCGGCGACCAGTCCGGCGACGCGTCGGCCGGTCCGAGCGGCCCCCGCCCCGCCGGCTATCGTCAGCTCGCCCGCGCGGTGCTCTACCGCGAGTACCTGATCTTCGTCCGCTACCCGGCGAACGCCGTCGGCGGCATCGTCGTCTCACTGTTCTTCTTCGGGCTGCTCTTCTACGGCGGACGGATGATCGCCGGACAGGCGCTGACGGATTCGATCGAGGGCATCGTCGTCGGCTACTTCCTCTGGACGCTCTCGGTCGGCGCGTACAGCGCCATCTCCAACGACGTCGCGAGCGAGGTCCAGTGGGGGACGCTCGAACGCCACCTCATGACGCCGTTCGGCTTCACCCCCGTCGTCGTCTTCAAGGGCGTCGCGAAGGTCGTCCGCACGTTCGTCACCTCCACGGTCATCCTCGCGGTCATGCTCGTGATGACCGGGACGTCGCTCGACCTGAACGTCGTCACCGTCGTCCCGGTGGCGACGCTCGCCGTCGTCTCCGTGCTGGGGCTCGGTCTCGCCGCGGGCGGCGTCGCCATCCTCTACAAGCGGGTCGGTGCCTGGCTGAACCTCCTCCAGTTCGGATTCGTCGTCCTCGTCTCCGCGCCCGCGTTCGACCTCGGGTGGACGCGCTTCCTCCCGCTCGCACAGGGCAGCGCGCTCCTCCAGCGAGCGATGGTCGACGGGACGCGGCTCTGGGAGTTCCCGCTCGTGGACCTCGCGGTACTCGTCGGGGTGGCGATCGCCTACGTCGCGTTCGGCTACTGGGTGTTCCAGTACACGACGCGGCGGGCGCGGCGACTGGGCGTGCTGGGTGATTACTGAGCGTTTTCCGCGTTGCTGGCGATCAGCACGTCAAACGTGCTCGGCACCCGAGAGCCGAACCGAAGGACGAAGACGGTGAGCAGCCGGTCGTTCCATTTCGTGTGCGACGTAGCCAAAGAGCATCCGCTGTCGTGGCTGGGTGGTCTCCAGGTTGATCTTGTCAGTCTACGTGACAGGTGAGTTGTCGTGGTCGCAGTCGGGAGATCGATCTCTGAGAGGTGAGGACGGGGTCCACCGGCGTCAGGCACGACGTATCCATCGGCGTCCCGTCGGTGGACAATCGGAACGACTCGCCCCGGAAGTGGCTTTTTATGCTTTTTATACGCTCCGTCCGTTCTGTTGCTCAGAGACGAGGAACCCGTGAGCTGCCTCACCGATCCGATAGCCGGGTCTGCCGAACAGGGAAGAAACCAAGCAACCGACGTACACCGGGTCCACCCCGGGCCGATATATAGATGCCAAGAGGAACTCGACGATCGCCCGTGGCGACCAGAGATGAGCGTCGATCTGAAGCTGACCCTGCAGGAAGTGGAGGTAGCCGACAGCGCGTCGGCGAACCGCCGGCGGGAACTCCTCGTACAAGTCGGAGTAGGCCTCGTACGTACGTTTGTACTCCTCCACCGCTCTCGGCGATCCACCTCTCGATTCGACCGACATCCCCCGATGCACCAGTGCTTCGTTCACGAACTCGTACTGCGTGCGCTGGGCGAGCTGTACCTGCATCGCGTGTTCGTTGTGAAGTCCGTTCGTCGCGATGTACTCGAAATCGACCGACATGAGACTGTCACGGTCTACCAACATCGTCGACGGAATGCAGGGGGCTAGGTCGAACATGAGGGCATAGTCGAGTACGTCTCCGCGGACGCGGTCTACGGGCAGGACGCGTCGGTTTTGATCACCCAGGACGAAACCGCTGTACGCGACACCGACGCCCGATTCGTTCAATAGGTCGACTTTCTTCGTGACCGCCCCGGGCAGGAGACGGTCGTCGTCGTCGAGAAGATGAACGTACTCGCCGTCCGCGTGTTCGATCCCCACTTTTCGGGCGCGAACCAGACCTTCGTTCCTGGAGTTAGCGACGTACTGCAGCCGTGTTCCTCCGGATCGTGCCTTCTCGACGACTGACGCTGCGTGTCTCTCTCCGGAATCGTCGACCACCACAATCTCGAGATTGTCGTACGGCAGTTCCTGTACGGATGCTATCGCGGATCGTAGCCGAGTGTTCCTGTGGTACGTCGGAACGACGACTGAGACGAGAGGGGTCACGAGTCTACTATTGGATAATATCGGGACGGAGGAGTATTGTCAGCAGACGTATTACTCTTGGACCGATACGATGCTGATCCACGATTCGTTGGCTACCGCTACAACCCCTGATCGTATAAAGAATATCGCCAATATCGGAGAGTACTCGGTGTGAGCAGCTCGGCACCACGTGGAGACAATCTTTTGGCTGGTCCTCACAGAGCGCGACCGGCGCGGACGGGTCGACCGCGCGCTCCTCGCAGTCCGGACGCTGGTACTGGTGTCCCGGGCGCCGCGCGTCGTCCCGAGACATCAGGGGCGACACCTCCCGTCGTCGAGCGCAGGACAGTCCTGCTCGTCCGCGAGGATGTAGCCACCGCAGAACTCACAGACCGGCGGCTCCATCTCGACGAGACGGCTCACCGCGACCATCTCTCGATAGATAGAAAAGCGACAAGTTGGAGTAAGAAAGCCCTACGATGGAAGGTAAAACCGCAATAAAGGAGTGGGTTGGGGCAGATTTGAACTGCCGGCCTCCTCCATGTCAAGGAGGTGTCATAACCAGACTAGACCACCAACCCGTCCGGTTGCGTGCGGCGTTCGTCTCGAACGCACTCAGTCGTATCCCGGCGACGTAATTAAGGGTTCCGAAATCCGGAGTCGGCACGCGATTCCGCCACGGGCCGACGACGTATCGCTCGACGCCACGCGAACGACCCCGATCAGGCGGTCTCCGACTCCGACTCGCTGTCGGTGTTGCCGTTCTCGTCGGTCGCCGTGATCGTCACCGCGTACTCGTCGCCGGGCGTACACTGCGAGGGTCCGGAGTAGCTCCCGAACGTGAGATCCTCGACACCGACGGCGGAGCCGCCACTCACGTCCTTCGTGATGGTCGTGACCCCGCAGCCACCGTGGAGGTCTTCGACGGTGAACTCGACCGTGTCGAGGTCGTCGTCCTCGTCGACGGCGTCCCAGTCGACCGTCACGTCGTACTTGTACTTCGTGTTCCCGTTCCCCGGGCTCGTATCGTACTCGTCGACCTCGACCGAGTCGACGTCGACCTCGGGTTCCTCGTCGCCCGGCGAGGGCGTGGGTGTGGGTGTCGCGGTCGGGGTCGTCGGTGTCGCGGTCGGGGTGGCTGTCGATCCGACGACGCTACCGCCCTCGATGGCGATCTCGTTGACCGACAGGTGGAGGTACGTCAGTTCCGGCGCGAGCACCTCGTCGGCGTTCAGTGTGATCGTCAGCCCGTCCAGGTCGGCGTCGTAGTTCACCGTCGTCTTCTGCTTGATCGCCGCCTGGCCGCCGACGATGGCACCGTCGACCGTGAGGCTCCCCGTCCCGAGGCAGGTGTCGGCGTACGTGCCGTCGCTCATCTCGCACTGCGACTGCGACGTCGGCATGGCGTCGTTGACGCCCGGGGCGTCGGACTCGCGCGGCGCGTAGATCACTCCCTCGAAGTACGACCCGCCGTTGACCATCGCCACCTGCATGTCCGACTCGCCGAAGACGACCAGTTTCTCGGCTTCGACGTCGTTCGGGTCGTTCGGTGCGACGTACATCTTCCCGTTTTTGAGCGAGAGGTCGCCCGTCGTGAGCACCTGTAACCGGCCGTTTGCGGCGTTTTCGACCCTGAGTTCGCCGCCGTGGACGTTCACGTCGCCGTCGACGAGGAGCGTGACGTTGCCGCCAGCGAGATCGACGGTCGTCGTCCCACCGAGCGTGAACCCGTCGGGGTCGTAGTAGGTTCCACTGGTGAGCGTCTGTCCGGCGGCGATCTGTTGTGTCGTCACGTCGGGATCCCCGGGCGCGTTCGAGACCTTCTGCTGGACTGCTTTGTCTACCGCCGGGACCGTCATCGAGTGGTGCGCCGTCGTGTCGCCGCTGATGCTCCCCGACTGTGCCTCGGAGATACTTCCCTCAGCGGTGATCGGTCCGTTCACCTCGGGGTTCCCCGTCGACACCTCGACGTCGCCGCCGTGGGCCTGGATAGCGTCGTCGAACGTCGCGTCGAACTGGACGCGACCGAGTTCGATCGTCGCCGTTCGTGCGCCGTGGTCGACGGAGACGTGGACGTCGTCGACGCGCGTCTCGAAGTACTGCGCCCAGCCCACGTAGTAGTCGCTCGTGATAGTGAGAACGACCACGTCGTTTCGGACCGTCCCCGGGCCGAGGTTGGGCTGCTGAGAGAGCCGTCGGACCGTCACGCGGTCGTTCGGGCCGCTCCCACCGGCTCTGACGACGACCATCGGCATCGTCAGCGTGCCGTCGTGGAAGTGGATCTCGGGTGGCGAGACCATCCGGCTCTCGTTCCCGGTTCCCCGCCAGACGCCGCCGCCCTGGTAGGCGACGACGGCTCCGTCGCGCTCGTGGACGACCGCCCCGAGCGTCTGCGCGTGGATCGTCGGTCCGTCCTCGTACGCGAGCCGTAGCTCCCCGGCCGGCACCGTCCGGAGGCTCCCGCCGCGGGTGCCGAGGTCGACGGTCCGGGCCTCCGACTGTCCCAGCGCCACCTCCGCACCGACCGAATCGAGCTGGGTGAACGCGTGTTCGGCCTGCTTCGCCGTCGTCTCGTTCTGGAGCGAGCCGAGCCCCTGCGCGCCGAGGACGACGACACCCGTGACGCCGACGACGGTGAGCCCGACGAGGAGCGCGAACCCGACCACGTTCGCCTGTGCGCGACCGTCCCGACAGATCCCGATCCGAGAGTCGGTTTCACGTGTCGGGGCTCTCGGCGACGGGCGACGTGTCATGTCGCCTCGTTTCACCAGAGCTACCTGAACGTATCGCTATCGAAATCAATTTTGATTTTTGGCGTGGCTGAACGTGACTCCACGTGCTGGTCACGGTGGGCGGACGAGCGGCAACGGCGGCCGACGAACCACCGCTCCCGGCGGATCGTCACGCGACGGGCGACGGTCTCGGAGCAGTCGGTCGCTCCGGACCGTACCCGAGTCGTGTTCCCCCCCACACGCGAGGGTCGTCGACAGTTCCTCTCCGTTGTCGGCGGTTCCTCTCGGTTCGCCGGACGAGTCCGTCCGGTCGCCGGTGGGCGGCGCGTCGGGTCCGAGACGGCACCGACTGCGTTCCCGCGGTCGGGCACCGCCTATCCCCCGATACCCGGGCCCGACCGGGGCCGTGTCTCCCCCCAGTTACTGCTCTCTCCCCCGGGAGTCGCTAGCGTCCCCCTTGTTGCGCCTCCGGGAGTGCCGACACCTCGAAGGGCGTTCGAAGGGACGACCCCCACTGGCAAGAGTGTGATACCGAACTGTATCGGTATGGTCTGCACACGCCGGGGGATGGATCCGCGACCCGACAGTCTTAAGCTGATGTACTTATTTGTTCATCGTGACCCGAATCAATACATCGGTGACTACCAATGCAGGACTACATCAGACGCGTGACCGACGGTGAGGACCTCGCGGTCGACGAGGCCCGCGAGGCGGCCCGGCTCGTCTTCGAGGAGGCGACGGAGGCACAGATCGGCGCGTTACTCGCCGCGCTCCGGGCGAAGGGCGAGACAGAGGCCGAGATCGCCGGCTTCGCGCAGGGGATGCGCGACGCGGCGCGCACGATCGACCCCGATCGGCGGCCGCTCGTCGACACCTGCGGGACCGGCGGCGACGACTACGACACGATCAACGTCTCCACCACGAGTGCGATCGTCACGGCGGGTGCCGGTGCCGCCATCGCCAAACACGGCAACTACTCCGTCTCGTCGTCGTCGGGGAGCGCCGACGTCCTTGAGGTCGCCGGCGTCGACGTCGACGCCGAGCCGCCGTCCGTGGAAGAAGCCATCGAGCGCGACGGCATCGGCTTCATGCTCGCGCCCGTCTTCCACCCCGCGATGAAGGCCGTCATCGGCCCCCGGAAGGAACTCGGGATGCGGACGGTGTTCAACGTCCTCGGCCCGCTCACGAACCCCGCCGGCGCCGAGGCACAGGTCCTCGGCGTCTACGACCCCGATCTCGTGCCCGTCATCGCCCGTGCGCTCGCCCACATGCCGGTCGACCACGCGCTCGTCGTCCACGGCGACGGCATGGACGAGATCGGGCTCCACGGCGAGACGACCGTCGCCGAGGTCCGGGGCGACGAGATCGACGAGTACACGCTCACCCCCGAAGCGATCGGCCTGTCGTCGGCCCCCGTGGAGGCGGTCACCGGCGGGAGCCCGCAGGAGAACGCCGCCGACCTCCGCGGCATCGTCACCGGCGACGTGACGGGGCCGAAGCGCGACATCATCCTCGCGAACGCCGGCGCGGCAGTGTACGTCGCCGGCCTCGCCGACTCGATCGAGGCCGGAGTCGAAGAGGCCCGCGCCGCCATCGACGAGGGCCGGGCGGCCGCGAAGCTCGACGACCTCTGCGGCGTAACCGACGGCACGGAGCCGAGCCCGGAGGCGTGAGGTGAGCATGACGCGCGTGAAGATCTGTGGGCTGACCTCCCGCGACGACCTCGACCTCGCGGTCGACGCCGGTGCCGACGCGCTCGGCTTCGTCACGGACGTGCCGGTCGACTCCCCGCGCGAGATCGACTCGGGGACGGCCGCGGAACTCGTCGCGGCGGCCCCACCGTTCGTGACGACGACGCTCGTGTTGATGCCCGAGTCGCCGACCCACGCGGTGAGCCTCGCCCGGACGATCCAGCCCGACGTCCTCCAGTTACACTGCGAGTTCGACGCCGAGGAGCTGCAGTTCGTCCGCGCGGAGGCGTCGACGAAGCTCGTCGTCGCGGTGGACGCGACCGATCGCGAACGGGCACGCGACCTCGACGACGTGGCCGACGCCGTGCTCGTCGACTCCACCACCGACGAGGGGGCGGGCGGCACCGGCGAGACCCACGACTGGGACGCCACCCGGGAACTCGCCGCCGACCTCGACTCGCCGCTCGTCCTCGCCGGGGGGCTCACCCCCGAGAACGTCGCCGAGGCAGTCACCACTGCCGGGCCGTACGGCGTCGACGTCGCCAGCGGCGTGGAGTCGTCGGGCGGGGTCAAGGACGCCGACGCGGTCCGGTCGTTCGTCCATGCGGTCCGCCGGATCGACGCCCACCTGGACGAGAACGACGAGGAGGTGGTGGCGTGACGCGCGCGTCGCTCGACCGCTCTGCCGACGAGTTCCGGGCGCTCTTCGACCACGACGAACCGGTCGTCGCGCGGCTCGAAGCGACGCTCGACGTCGACGTCGACCCGCTGTCGGCGTACGCTGCGCTCTCCGACGAGAGCGACTACAGCTTCCTCCTCGAGTCGGCGGAGAAGACGCCGTCGTCCGATCCCGACGGCGCGTTCGACCCCGACGACGCCGGCGACCGCCACGCCCGCTACTCGTTCGTCGGCTACGACCCCGACGCGGTCGTCTCCGTCTGGCCTCAGGGGACAGAAATCGAGGACCTCGGCGGGGCCGCAGCCCCCTACGTGACGCCGAACGGTGGCGACACCCTCGACTCGCTCCGGGCGGCGCTCCCCGACCTCCCTCGCGTGGGCTTCCCGCCCCGCGAGCGACAGCAGCTCGACGGCGGGCTCGTGGGTTTCCTCGCGTACGACGCCGTCTACGACCTCTGGCTCGACGAGGTCGGAGTCTCGCGCCCGGAGCCGGTCGTCCCCGACGCACAGTTCGTGCTCACGACGCGGACGCTCGTCTTCGATCACGCCGCCGCCGCCGTCTCGCTCGTGTTCACGCCCGTCGTCGGCCCCGACGACGACCCCGACGACGTGTACGAGGCGCTCGTCGCCGAGGCCGACACTATCGCGGAGGCCCTCGCGGGCGCGACCGACCCCGACCCCGGCGGCTTCGTCCGGCGCGGGGAGCGCGCTGCCCCACGCGAGGCGTACGAGGACGCGGTCCGTCGCGCGAAGGAACACGTCCTCGACGGCGACATCTACCAGGGCGTCATCTCGCGCAAGCGCGAACTCACGGGCGACGTCGACACGCTCGGGTTCTACCAGGCGCTCCGCGAGGTCAACCCCTCGCCGTACATGTACCTCCTGGGATACGGGGATCGCTCGATCGTCGGCGCCTCGCCCGAGACGCTCGTCTCCGTGCAGGGGTCGCGCGTGGTCTCGAACCCCATCGCCGGCACCTGTCCCCGCGGGTCGTCGCCTGTCGAGGACCGCCGGCTCGCCGGCGAGATGCTCGCCGACGCCAAAGAGAGAGCCGAACACACCATGCTCGTCGACCTCGCGCGCAACGACGTCCGTCGCGTCTCCGACCCCGGCTCGGTCAGCGTCGAGGAGTTCATGAGCGTCCTCAAATACTCGCACGTCCAGCACATCGAGTCGACCGTGACGGGGACGCTCGCCGGCGACAGGGACGCGTTCGACGCGACCCGCGCGACGTTCCCCGCGGGGACGCTCACGGGCGCGCCGAAGATCCGCGCGATGGAGATCATCGACGACCTCGAGCGCGAGCCACGGGGCGTCTACGGCGGCGGCGTCGGCTACTACTCGTGGGCCGGCGACGCCGACTTCGCCATCGTCATCCGGACCGCGACGGTCGAACACGGGGTCCCGGTCGACGTCGACGGGGCCGACTCCGCGGACCCCGCTACCGACACCGCCGACGTCGTGACGGTGCAGGCCGGTGCCGGGATCGTCGCCGACTCGGTTCCCGAACGAGAGTACGACGAGACCGAACAGAAGATGGGCGGCGTCCTCGCGGCGCTGGAGGCGATCGAGATCGACAGGAGCGATGTCGGCGACGCCGCGGACGCCGACGACACGGACGGGCGGACCGACGGAGACGGTCCCCAACTGGCAGAGACCGAACAGGAGGCGTCACGATGAGCGCCGAACCCGATGCGGACGCCACCGCCAGCGCTGACGCCGACGCCGGGGACGAGGCGGCCGACCTCACCGACGACCGCATCGCGCGACTCCGGGAGGCCGGCGCACACGTCGAACCCGGGCCGGGACCGACGCTCGTCGTCGTCGACAACTTCGACTCGTTCACGTACAACCTCGTGGAGTACTTCTCCGAACAGGAGCCCGCCCCCGAGATCGTCGTCTTCAAGAACACGGCGTCGCTCGCCGACGTCGAACTCGCCGATCCCGACGCCGTCGTCGTCAGCCCGGGACCGGGCCACCCGAAGAACGACCGCGACGTCGGCGTCACGACCGCCGTCCTCCGCGAACTCTCGCCGACGACGCCAACCCTGGGGGTCTGTCTCGGACTGGAGGCCGCCGTCTACGCCTACGGGGGCACGGTGGGTCACGCCCCAGAACCCATCCACGGCAAGGCCTTCGCGATAGACCACGACGGACAGGGCGTGTTCGCCGGACTGGATCAGGGGTTCCGGGCGGGACGCTACCACTCGCTGGTCGCGACGGCGGTGCCGGACTGCTTCGTCGTGTCGGCGACGACCGACCACGCGGGCCACGAACTGGTCATGGGGATCCGCCACCGCGAGTACCCCATCGAGTGCGTGCAGTTCCACCCCGAGTCGGTGCTGACGGCCGTTGGACACGACGTCGTGCGGAACTTCCTCGACGGGGTCGACACGAGCGGGGTGGTCGGTCACGAACAGACCTGACCTGATCGCCGACGCGCCGGGTCCGAGATACCGAGCGATCGCTCGGGGGCACGGCCCGGGAGCAGGCGCGGGATCGGCGGCGAGACGGCGTTACAGGACCTGCGGCAGGAGCATCGACGCGAGGAGGAGCAGTCCGATGACCACGGCGGCGATCGTGACGAGTCGCCACGCGATCTTGAGAACGACCCGACCCACGAGGACGACGATCCCGACGGCGACCACGAGCGCCAGGATCTGCACGAGCGGGTTTCCCGAACTCAGGCCGAACTGGAGAGCGGTCGCGGTGACGTTCATACGTCACCCATCCCCAGACACGGCATAAGCTTGGGGGCGTGCGGTGACTCAGACGAGTGCCGACCCGAGCGTGACGAGCGGAACCAACACGAGCAGGTAGCCGGCGGCCGAGAGCGCCCAGTCGCGGCGGATCGCGCCGAGGCGGTGACTCGCCACCGTCGAGCGCGGCAGGACGACCACGGCGAAGAAGCCGACCATCAGGACGTAGAGCACGCCCGCCGCGAGGAGGACGGCCCCGAGCGATGGCCCGCCGAGGACGCCCTCGGTCGCGAGGGAGAGCCAGACGAACAGCGGCCCGGTGAGTCCCCCGGCGAGGTAGTGGACGACGTCCGCGAGTCGAGCAGGGGCGGCGTCCGGGCGCGACTCGGTCAGGACGCCCGCGGCGACGAACGGGGGCGTCTCACCCTCCGGCAGCCGCCGCATCACCACGTCCATCGCGAGCGTCGCGACGACCGCGGCGACGACGCCCACGAGGAACCGGAGCGGAACGGTCAGCGCGGTCACGAGCAGGAAGTCCATACGCCGCCGTTCGACTACCCGGACATGTGCGTGACGGTTCGCGTCGGTGGCGACCGTGAGACGAAGCAGGATGAAGTGAGACGGGGTGAAACGAAGCAGGACGAGGTGAGGCAGGTGAGACGGGGTGAAACGAAGGAGGAAGAGGAGCGCGGTCGCTCGCGTTCACTCGAACGCCGAGAGGCTGGTCTGGTCCGGCGCAGTGTCGGCCGTGTCCGTCGAATCCTCGGACGACCCCCGCCCGCGACGCGACAGGGAGGCACGGCGTCTGATCTCGGGGTCGCACAACGCCTCGTGGGCGCGGTCGTCGAGCGCGGCGAACCGCTCGGCGGCCTCGCGCCGCCTGGCGTCGTAGTCGACGACCGGGTACGGGTAGTCGGTGCCGATCTCGACGCCGAACTCCTCCTGGAGGTGGAGCGGAATCCGCTCCGGCCGGTCGAGATGCTCTGTCGGGACGGGCCGGAGTTCGGGCAGCCACTCGTGGACGAAGGTGCCGTCGGGATCGTTGTCGCGGACCTGCTTGCGCGGGTTGTAGATCCGTGTCGTGTTCACGCCAGTGACGCCGGCCTGCTGTTGCCACTGGGTGTAGTTGATCGCGGGGTCGGCGTCGATCAGGTGGTAGTAGAAGTGGTCGGCGCCGATCGTCCACGGCTGGCGGAGGACGTAGCTGAAAAACGAGGCGCACATCGCGCGCATCCGGAAGTTGAGCCAGCCCGTCTCGCGGAGACACCGCATGGAGGCGTCGACCATCGGGAACCCCGTCTCGCCCCGTTTCCACGCCGCGACGAGGTCGAGGTCCTCGTGGTCGAGATTGAACCCCCTGAAGACGGGGTTGACGGCGTGGTCCATCCAGCCGGGCCAGTCGGCGAGCTTCTGGGTGTAGTGGCGGTTCCAGTACAGCCGCGAGACGAACAGTTCGCGCCCGCGGCCGGCGGCGTGGTCGGTGACGTGCTGGTACGCCTCGTGCACCGAGAGGCAGCCGAACCGGAGGTACGGAGAGAGGCGACTCGTCCCCGCTTCGGCCGCGGCGGGCGCGGAGATGGAGCCGGGATAGTCGTCGATACGTTCGGTGAAGCGCTCCAGCCGGTCGAGCGCGGCCTCGCGCCCGCCGGTCGGGACCGCCGTCTTCTTCGGCGTCACGTCGTATGCCGCCTCGATCGCCTCGACGGTGACGTCGCTCGCGCAGTCGTGGTCGCCGAAGCCGCTCGGGGCTGGCTCGACGGGCGTGTCGGTCAGGTACGCCTCGGCGTGGTCGCTCCAGTTCTCACGGCTGTCGCCCTCGCGCTTCAGCCCGTCCCCGCCGACGAACCGGACCCCGAGGTCGGCCGCGGCCGCGTCGTCGCGTCGTCGCCCGTACCGACCGCTGGGATCGGCCGTGGCGAGGACGTCCCACCCCGCGTCGACGAACCGGCGTAAGATCGAGAGGGGGTCACCGTGGGCGAACACGAGCGTCGTCCCGCGGCGGTCGTACTGGGTAGCGAGGTCCGCGAGACACTCGTGGAGGAACCGAATGCGAGCGTCGCAGGCGAGCCCGTCCGTCCCGTAGAAGTGCGGGTCGAAGACGAACAGCGGGCAGACGTCGTCGTACTCGCCCGTCGCACGGGCGACGGCCGGGTGGTCTGCGACCCGGAGTCCCCGGCGGTGCCAGACGACCGCGCCGTCGTCGGTCGGCGGGACCGACGGCGGCGCGCACGACGACAGCGGGGTGGTGGTCACGAGGACACGCCCGCCGCAGGTTCGGCGTCGGCCGTCCGTCCCGCGGACCGGACGACGGTCGTGGTCTGTCGGCCCGGTCGAACCGCGAGCGCAGTCATCGCCACACCTTGGGAGGGCCGACGGATGACCGTTGTGGCGGGATCGTCACCCCCGACTGGGCGGCCGGTTACGAACCCCTGCGACCGGGGACCGACGTTACCTCGGAGAAGGATAAAAATTCGGAGAGAAACGCCGACGGAACCCCACTGCGACCGGCGTCCCACCCGTCGAGGCGTCGCCATGGCGGGACGACCGCCGGGAGAGACGGGCCATCCGAACCCCCCATTCGTTCTACTGGACATCACCGCTGTGTCTGTCGGATCTCGGCCGTCGACGACCACTTTCACTCCGGTTTGGTATGGGTTAAGAGGTTCGCGCACCCACGAGTGGAGTGCGCTAGCAACGCGAGCGAGGATCGATCGCGTTCGACCGACCAGAAGCTCGACACGAAAGGGACCCTCGACCGAGAGTCCCAAGAGTTAACAACAGCAGTCACCCAGGACAACATCGTCACGAATGAGCGGAATCCAGTTACCAGAAGAGACCCGACCGGGGGGAGTCGGGCAGGAGGGACAGTGAGATGAGCGAGACGAACATCGGCGCGGACGAACTCGTCCGCCCGATCAAGCGGACGGAGGGCGACAGCTTGGAGGAACGGCTCACGGCCAACGCCTACAACAACATCCTCCCCGCCCGGTACCTGCGCAAGGACGCCGACGGCAACGTCACGGAGAGCCAGGAGGAGCTGTTCGCGCGCGTCGCGAAGAACATCGCGCTCGCCGAGGCGGTGTACGAGGCCGACAGACAGGACGTCACCGTCGAGGTCTCGCCGGACCAGCTGAAACCCGGCCATCCCCGGCGGGGCGAACTCGCCGCGGAAGTGTTCGGCGTCGGCACAACGCCCGACGACGACGTCACGACGACGCTCTCGGTCCACAACGTCAACAAGTTCGCCTACGACACGGTCGTCCCCGAACTCCCCGACGACGTCCGCGAGGTCGTCGTCGACTACCGCGAGGCGTTCCAGGAGCAGATGGAGTCGCTGTCGTTCATGCCGAACTCCCCGACGCTGATGAACGCGGGGGACGAACTCCAGCAGCTGTCAGCGTGCTTTGTGGATTCCCCCGAAGACGACATCACCGACATCCACCAGACCGCCAAGGAGGCCGCCGAGGTGTTCCAGTCCGGCGGCGGGATGGGGTACGCCTTCTGGCGACTCCGCCCGTACGGCGACGCGGTCGGCTCCACGGGCGGAATCGCCTCGGGACCGATCACGTTCATGCGGACGTACGACCAGATGTGCGAGACCATCGCGCAGGGCGGTGCCCGCCGCGGCGCGCAGATGGGCGTCATGCGCGTCTCGCACCCTGACGTCATCCAGTTCATCCACGCGAAGAACAAGGACGTCTCGCTCGCCCACTCCCTGCGGCTGAACGACCCCGACGACTTCACGCACACGTCGTTCGCGGACGCCCTCGAGGAGGCCCGCGAGCTCATCGACGAGGAGGGTCGCGTCCCGAAGCACCTCCGCAACGCGGTCGAGGGCCACCTCTCGAACTTCAACATCTCCGTCGGGGTGACGGACGACTTCATGGAGGCGCTGTACAACGACGAGGAGTTCGTCTTCACCAACCCGCGCACCGAAGAGCCCCACGTCGCCACGCCGCAAACGAAGGAGCTGTACGACATGTTCGGCCTCGGCGACTACGTCACGGTCGGCGAGGTGTTGTCGATTCCGGCCGCGGAGATCTGGGATCACATCGTCGACGGCGCCTACGAGAACGGCGAACCCGGCGTCATCTACCTCGAACGCGTCAACAAGCAGCACTCGTTCGACGTAGACGAACATCCAGAACATCGTATATTAGCTACAAATCCGTGCGGTGAACAGCCGCTCGAAGAGTACGAAGCGTGTAATTTGGGCCACATCAATTTGTCCACCGTCGCCGACCTCGACGCGCCGGACTGGCGCGTCTGGGCCGACGAACACGCCCACGAGTACGACTCGCTCGCCGAGGCCGTCGACGCCTTCCTCGCGGAGGCGATCGACTTCTCGGAGTTCGACACGCGGATCAGGCTCGGGACGCGCTTCCTCGAGAACGTCGTCACGATGTCGGACTTCCCGGTCGACAAGATCGAGAAGAAGGTGCGCGAGATGCGGAAGATCGGCCTCGGCGTCATGGGGCTGGCGCAGCTGTACCTCCAGCTCGGCATCCGGTACGGCTCCGACGAGGGCAACGAGGTCGCCCGCCAGCTGATGAAACACATCAACCACGAGTCGAAGTGGGTGTCGCACGAACTCGCCGAGGAGCGCGGGAGCTTCGACGACTGGGCCGACTCGAAGTACGCCCACCCCACGACGTACCGCGAGTGGTTCGAGCACCACACCGGTCTCTCGGCCGACGACTGGACCGACGGCTTCCCCATCCGCAACCACAACACGACGACGATCGCCCCGACCGGGACGACGTCGATGATCGGCAACACGTCGGGTGGGTGTGAACCGATCTTCTCCGTCGCGTACTTCAAGAACGTCTCCGACGACGTCCAGGGCGACGAGATGCTCGTCGAGTTCGACGACTACTTCCTTCGAGTCCTGGAGGCGAACGACATCGACGTGGAGGTGGTGAAGTCGGAGGCCGTCGACCAGATGCGGAACAACGAGTTCGACGGCGTCGACGGGCTCACGACCGTACCGGACGCGATCGGCGAGCTGTTCGTCGTCACCGCCGACCTGAGTGGGAAAGAGCACGCCGCGGTGCAGTGCGCCTGTCAGGAGGGCGTCGACTCGGCCATCTCGAAGACCTGCAACTTCCCGAACTCGGCTTCGAGAGAGGACATGGACGAGGTGTACCGCTACATCTACGACAACGGCGGGAAGGGCGTCACCGTCTACCGCGACGGGACGCGCTCGAAGCAGGTGCTCACGACGCGCGCGAAGAACGCGGAGTTCGCCGACGACGAGGAGGCCGCCGAGACCATCGTCGGGCAGATCGCCGAGGTGTTCGGTGGGATCGAGGGCTTCCTCAACAACGAGGCGGTCCGGGCCCAGCTCGAAGCCGACATCGAGACGCTGCTCGGCTCGAAGCAGGAACTCGGCAAGAAGCGTCCGCGCCCGGACGTCCTCTACGGCGTGACACAGCGGATCGACACGGGCTACGGGAAGCTGTACGTCAACATCAACGAGGACGCCGACAACCGGCCGTTCGAGCTGTTCGCCAACATCGGCAACTCCGGCGGCTTCACCGCCTCGTTCACCGAGGCGCTCGCCAAGACGATCTCCACGGCGCTGCGCTCGGGGGTCGACCCCGAGGAGATCGCGAGCGAACTGCAGGGCATTCGGTCGCCCAAGGTCGCCTGGGACAAGGGCGAACAGATCAACTCGATCCCTGACGCCATCGGGACGGCGATGCGCCGGTACCTCGACGGCGAGATCGACAAGCAGTACCCCCAGCAGAAGAACCTCTCCGAGCTCGAAGCGGAGGCGCGCGAACGCGAACGCGAGCGGCTCAGACAGGGCGAGACCGACGGCGGTGCCACGGTAGCCGACACCGGCGGCAACGAGCAGGTGACGCTCGACGCCGGCAGCGGCCGGGACGCCACGCAGGACCTCCTCGACGCGGGCGAGAGCCCCGAGTGTCCCGAGTGTGGAAACATGACGCTGGAGTTCACGGAAGGCTGCAAGACGTGCAAGTCCTGCGGCTGGTCGGAGTGTTGAACCCGGTGTCGGGGTCGCGGTAGGTCGCGCCGACGCTCACCGGACGACGGCTGTTTTACTCGACCACCACCGTAGCTCACGTCGACCACCGGCGGGTCGGTCCCGTCGCTCGGCTGGACTCGTTTCGTCCCGGACCCAGTAGTCGCGAACGACCGGCGAGACTACCGCTGGGTAACTGCGACGGAGACCGACACGGGACGCGTCACACGGTCCGAAGCTGGACCGTCGACGGTTTCGCCGACGGCTCCGTTGCAGCCAGTGGCTCCGGACGGGTGTGACGCCGGAGCGACCCGTCTCGGGACAGGGTCGGCGCTCGAATAGATCCGATACCACGATGATTCGGTCGACTCGGCGGATACACTGATAATCTTCGAGTGTGGAACGGACAGTATGCACCGCAGGACGGTCCTCGCTCTCCTCACCGGTCTCGTCGCAGGTTGTAACGCACAGGACGACACGACGGCGACGCCGACCCCCACCGAGACGCCCACCCCGACGCCGACCGAGACTCAGACCCCCACCGAGACCCCGACCCCCACCGAGACGCCAACCGAAACGGGGACGCCCACGCCCGGCGGCCCCGAGCGGGCGGGGAACGAGGCGATCGCGGAGGTCGAGAAGACGCTCAACTCCGCCGTCGCGACGTACGGCGGCGTCGACAGCGACAGCATCATGGGCGTCGACGCCTCGGCGACCGACTTCCGGGGCCGTCTGATCGACAACTCCCTGCGCGAGGCACGGGAGGAACTCGAGACGGCGCGCGAGCGGGCGGTCACCCGCGAACAACAGCGGACCGTCGAGCGACTGGCCGTCGCGATCCGCTTCCTCGAACTCGCGGCGGCGACACAGACCTCGCTCGGGAACGCGTACTTCTCGCTGGATCGCGCGCGCGCCGAGATCGACGCCGAGGAAGGGGTCGAGGCGCGCGACCGCCTGGACAGCATGGAGAACGAACGACGGTTCGCCGCCCAGTCGTTCGGGCGGCTCCAGTCGGAGACGGACGCCGCGTCCGTCAGCGTCGTCGGGAACATCGACACCGCCGACTACGAGGCCAAGGTCGAGCAGTTCGGCGCGGAGATCGCGGCGATGAACCGGCTCAATCCCCGGGTCGAGACGCTGAGCCGCGCGGTCAGTCGCCTCGACGTGGCGCGGGCACAGGAGGCCAACAACTCCGACAGCGCGGCGGACACGGCCAGCCGCGCCGTGGACGAGCTGACGGACGCGCTGGCGACGCTCCGAACGTTCCTCGAAGGGCTGTCGACCGCCGCGGACTCGCTCGCGCCGATCACCCAGCAGCTGATCGACGTCGGCGAGGCGAAACTCGCCGACGCGAGAGAGATCGCGGGCGAGACGCCGACGCCGACGTCGACACCCGCGGGCACGACGACGGAGTCGAACTGACGACGGCGTCGAGGGCGGACACGACGAGCACGGTGAACGTCGCGAACACGACGAGCCACGGCCGACTCGCTCCGACCTCGACGAGGGAGCCGCGGCCGGAACAGTCGGCAGTCCCTTCGTGACACGTCGGGTCGTCGACGTCGGACGCGAGCACGGCGACGCCGACGCGTGCGAGCGGCAGCCCGTCTGTCCGACCCGGTACAGCCCGATCGCGAGGGACGGGAGGTCGATAGCGGACATCCAGCGGCGACCGCTCGGTGTCGTCCAGGCGTAGTGACTGCTCGCGACGAGCGCCATCGTCCACGGCCGAGGAGCAGGAGGACAACGGAGAAGCCGACCGTGGTGAGGACGACGTGCACGAGGAAGCCGCCCGGCGTCGGGCCGGTGAACAGGAGGGCGATCGGTTGGCTAGTTGTCCGTTCGTTCACTCGATCAGCGTACGCACGCCGACCGAGCGGCGAGGACGTGGCGCGGGCGAGATAAGCGGGGAGTGTGCAGAGAGCCTGTCGGGAGAGTCAGGCTCGCCCGTTGAGCGGACAGATGAAGTAGTCCGGCGGGCCGAAGCCGGGCCGGCCCAGCTCTACCTCGATGTAGTCTGCGTCGAGGACGTCCGCGTCGTTCGTGATCGGTGCGTCCTCGTTGAACGCGTCGATGTCCGTCACCTTCGCGCTGAAGTGCGTCCACTTCCCGCCGTTCCAGTCCTGATCGCCGGGCGCCGACTCGGAAACGAACGGCGACAGCTGTTCCTTGCTGGCATCGCTGTTCGCCACGATCGGGCCGGAACCGTCGTGGAGGAAGTAGATCTTGTCCTCGGGGTCGGGTCGCTCGTCGAGTACCTTGACGACGTTCGTCCGCCAGAGCACGTCGTTCGCGTAGACCCGACCGAACCCTCTGCGGTTCTCGTCGCCTCTGCCCCGATTGGCCGCTGCCGTACCGAGCGTCCCGAGCCCGACTGTGGCCGCCAGTCCGGCCGCGCCGGTGCGCAGGACGCGTCGTCGTGTGTGTTCTGTAGTCATGGTCGTCGGAGGTGAATCCTCCAGTTCCGGCGAGGTCATGTCAATACAAGTAGATTTTTCGCATTTCGGGACGACTCCGAACAGAGTTACACACCAGTGACACCTACTCTCTACCAAATTCGGCACAACTGCCGTCGGCCGTCCGACGGGAGCGTCGCCGACACGTCCGGACGGGTCCGAGCGTGGTGCGCGTCAGTACCGAAACACCGCGTTCGCGATGCCGACGGTCTGTCCGGCGTTCACGAGCGTGAGGCCGGCGACGGACGCCGTGGTGCCGACCGAGGCAAGCGGACCGCCGAAGTAGACGACCCAGCCGAGGACGCTGAGAGCGGCGGCGACGCGGTAGACGGCCGGGGCTTCGCGGACGTGTCGGGCCGTGTAGACGAACGCGGCGGCGGGGACGAGCATCCACGCCGAGAGCATCACCGCGACGACGGGGGCGTCGGGTCGGCCGAGCGCGAGCGCGACCGTCCCGGCGAGGGTGAACCCGAGACCCACGACGAGCACCAGTTGCCACGCGTAGAGGACGCCCGAACGCATCTCCGACCACGAGGCGGCGGTGAAGAGGACGAAGACGGCGTTCATCACGACGTGTGCCGCGAGGAGCGTCCGCGGAGAGACGACACCGAGGTGGGCGGCGGTGACGAACGTCCACGCGAGGGGGACGAGCACGATGGGACCGTTCTTGCGGAGGCGTCGGAGCACGATCGACGGAAGGGGACGGGTCGAAAAGAGCGTGTCTCTCGACGATGCACGGGCGAGAGGCTGGCCGGCGGCGGCGAACGGCGCTCTCTTCCCCGGTCGGTCACCGGTCACCGCATCGTGACGTACGTCAGGAAGGCGATGGCGACGAGTTGCAGGCCCCGCAGGACGAGCACGGCCTGCTGAACGTGGGGGTCGCCCGAGTAGAGGCTCTGCATCGTGAAGAAGAAGTAGACGGCGAGGGCGTTCTCCACGAGCATCACGGCGCTGAACGCGACGAGTCCGAGGACGAGCGGCGTCCGGAACGTGCGGTAGTTGCGCAGCCACACACCCGAGAGCGCCAAGAGGAAGATGATGTTGACTCCCGCGAGGGCGCTCGCCGCCTGTATCGTGATTCCCATCGCCATAGCTAGTTCATGTGCTCCGTGATGCGTTCGAAGGTGTCGCGGTTCTGTTCGAACCGGTCGGTGAGGAAGTAGAGCTTCCCGTACTCGTTGCCGCCGCTCTCGACGACGTCGTGGTCTTCGAGCATGTCGAGGTGGTGACGGACGGTCTTGTAGCTCACGTCGAGTTCCTCCGCGAGTTTGTTCGCGTTGCGCGGACGCTCCGACAGTGCCCGGATGAGACGGACGCGGTTCTCGCCACCGCGCGTCGCCGTGAGCAGATACCAGAGCGCCTTCTCCATCGGCGTGTGATCGTTCGCACGGTCGTCTTATAATCGCCGTGGGTCGATCTCGCGCGACACCCAGCCGGACGGTCCACGGGGGAACGCCCGCCGCTCTTCGGCCGACTGGACGTCACCGGTCCCGTCGACGGCGCGGACGACCACCTCGTGAGGCTCCGTGGCGTCGTAGGCGTGCTCCCACATGCGCCAGGCGTCCTCCGCAGTCTCTCGGAGCGACTCACCCGTCCGCGCGTCGACGGCTCCCGGCAGTGGGTCCGAGAGCGTCGCCGCGGACCACGACTGGCCGCCGTCGGTCGACACCTCGACCCGGTCGATGCCGCGGGTGCCCGCGTAGGCGTGCCCGCCCACGCGAACGCCGGTGTCGGTCTTCGAGACCGAGTGGAGTTTGGCGACCGTGTTCACGGGGCCGGTGCCGTGCCAGCCACGCTGCTCCCAGTAGCCGTCGGCCGGCTCCTCGAGGACCTCGATCTCGGTGAGCCACTTGACGTTGATCTCGCCCCAGTGGCCGGGGATCAGTGCCCGGACCGGGTGACCGTGTCCGCGGGGGAGCGGCTGGCCGTTCATCCGGTACGCGAGAAAGCCCCGACGCAGGGCGGCCATCGGGAACTCCTCGAAGTAGTCGTCGGCGGCGCGGAGCATCACACAGCACTCGTCGGGGAGGTCCGGGAGGACCCGTGCGATGGGCACGCCCGTCCAGAGCGCGGTGTCGATCTTCTTCCCGTTGAGCGCGTCGCCGACGCACTGGAGCGTGACGAATCTGTGCTGTGCGGGTTCGCCCGTCAGCTGGTCGTACGTGAACTCGCGTTCCTCGTCGACCGCACCGGTCACCCGGAGCGACCATTCTTCGGCGGAGAGATCGGGGTCGACGCTGTTGATGTCGACCTGGTAGAACTCCTGCGAGACGAGCGGGTCGAGGTCCGGGAGGTCCAGCGTCCGCGCGCTCGCCGCCGCCAGGAGGTCGTCGACGACCGAGTCGCCCGTCGACCCCGCCGCGTCGGTAGCGGTGTCGGCCGTCGGTTCGGCCCCGGAGCGGGAGCCGACAAGCGCACCACCACCGGCGACGGCGACGGCGGCGGCGACCACGCGGAGGAAGCCGCGACGGTCGGCAGCCGACGCCCTCTCGCCGGACGACGGATCGATGCGTCCCGCGGCCAGCAACACGATGCCCGCGCCGAGCCCCGCGCCGAGCGCCGAGACGGGCGAGGCGGTGAGCGCCGCGGTCAGGATACCGATCGTGACTGCGGCGGCGACCGTCGTCGCGAGGCGGTCACCGCCGACCGCCCGACCGAGTCGACGGAGCACCACGGCGACGGCACCGACAGCGCCCACGGTCAGGACGAGCGCGAGCACGAAGCCGAGCGACTGACCCAGACTCCCGAGCGTCAGGATCGCCCAGGTGACGACCGCGTCGGGAGTGGCCGCCGTCACCCAGCCGGCGACCGGAGCGGCGAGGAAGCTCGGGCGGGCACCGACGGCGGCGTAGGAGCCGGCGACCGCGCCGACGCCGACGGCGATCGCGACGAGGACGTCGAGCGATCGACGCCGCCACGGATCGAGCGCCCTCGGCTTCGAAGAGGAGTTCATAGGCGAGTGTAGGGAGTACACGGGCATATTCGTTGGCCGAACTCGGGTCACACTCTCTTCCAAATCAGTGCCAACTCCCGCCCGTCGTGTCGGCTCGGCTGTCACGGAAAGAAACAGTCTTTGCCGATGAGTCCTCTTACGTTCACATGCAGGAGCAAGTCCGAGGCCGTCCCTGTCCGCTCTGCGGGGCCTCGATGAGTCACCGTCACTGCAAGTACGTCTGCCCCGAACACGGGGTCGTCTACGACTGCAGCGACACGTTCTGGTGACACTCGTGACGAGTACCACGCGGCCGCGACGGTCGCCCGGCGACGACCGAGCGGTCGGGCGAACGTCGGCGTCTCGAACGGCCTCAAGCGTTATATTACGAGAGTACCTAGCGGCGCATAATACGATGCGCGGTGAGCACTGGAGCCACACACTGACACCCTCACGATCCCTCCCCACACGATGGTAGACGACAGACAGGTCGAGCGGAGCAAGCGCATCCAACAGCGGACCGGCAAGACGTTCCACCTCGCGACGCGGCTCCTGCCCGAACGGGTCAGACACCCGACGTACGTCCTCTACGCGTTCTTCCGTGTGGCCGACGAGATCGTCGACACGGCCGACCCCGCTCCGCCCGACGAACAGCGGGCCGAACTCGAACGCCTGCGCGCGGAGGCGCTCGGCGGGCGCGAGGCGACCGACCCCGTCCTCGAGGCGTTCTGCGAGATCCGCGAGGAGGCCGGGATCGACGACGACGACGTTCGGGTGTTCGTCGACGCGATGCTCGCCGACATCGAGAAGAGCCGGTACGAGACGTACGAGGAGCTCGAGGCGTACATGGACGGCTCCGCGTCGGCCGTCGGACGGATGATGACGGCCGTGATGGGATGCGACGACCCCGAGCGGGCGCTGCCACACGCGACGGCGCTCGGCGAGGCGTTCCAGCTGTCGAACTTCCTCCGCGACGTCCGCGAGGACGTCGTCGAACGCGACCGCGTCTACCTCCCGCTGGAGACGCTCCGCCGGCACGGAGTGACGGAGGAAGAGGTGAAGAACTTCGAGTTCTCCGATGACTTCCGCGCGGCGATGCGCGACGAACTCGCCCGCACCGAAGCGCTGTACCGCGAGGGAGTGGCCGGCATCAAGTACCTCCCCGAGGACTGCCAGTTCGCCGTCCTGCTCGCTGCGGTGCTGTACGCCGACCACCACCGCGCCATCCGCCGCTGCGGCTACGACGTGCTCTCCGAGACGCCGTCGCTCTCGACGGGCCGGAAGCTCTGGCTGCTCGCACGGACGCGACTGGCGTGGGCGCGCACGAAGGATCCCGAGACGGTGTTCCGGCGCGTCAGCGTCGTCCCGTACCCCGGTCGACACGCGGGACACGACGTCGACACACGCCCCGGACGCGGTCGGGGCCATCGGTTCGCCGCCTGGGTCCGCAACCTCATCTGAGCGGCGAGAGGCTCACTCGTCGGTCTCGACCGCGTCGACTCCTCGCACCTCGAACCGGGCACCGCCGGCTCTCCCCGTCGTCACCGTCACGTCCCAGCCGTGCGCCGTCGCGATCGTGTCGACGATGTGTAATCCGTACCCCGTGCCGTCGTCGGTCGAGTATCCCGGTTCGAACACCGTGTCGGCCTCGTCGGGGGGGATGCCCGGGCCGTCGTCCTCGAAGACGAAGTCGCCGCGAGCGGCGGGGCTCTGCGACTCCTCGGTCGTCGAGTCGGCGACGTCCTCGTCGAGTGGGGCGATCCACACTCGCGCGTCGGGGCCGGCGTGGTCGACGACGTTGCGAAAGAGGTTCTCGAACAACGACCGGAGACGGCTCGGATCCGCGGACACCGTCGGAAGCGCCGGATCGACGACGACGCCGTCGGACGACAGGGGAGTCGTCTCGAGCGCCCGGGTCGCACAGGCACTGAGCGACACCGGTTCGAGGTCACCGACCACACGTCCTTCCCGTGCGAGCGCGAGCAGCCCGCCCGTCAGCTCCTCCATCCGTTCGTGGGCTCGTTCGATCCGGTCCAGATACGCCTCGTCACCCGTCTGTCGGTACAGCGCCAGGGTACCGCTGGCGACGCTGAGCGGACCCTGGAGGTCGTGGCTGACGACGCTGGCGAACGTGTCCAGTCGGTCGTTCCGTTCGGCGAGCTGCCGTTCGCGACGACGCCGGTCGGTGACGTTGCGGGCCGTCAGCACCACGCTGTCGGTCTCGTCGTCCCACTCGTCGGTGGTGGCGAACTGGAGCCAGATCCACTCGCCGTCGCCGGTCCGGATGCGGGCCTCGACGGACGACGGACCGTGAGAGGACCGCTCACCTGCTCCGGCGTCGTCGGGCGCACGCTCGAGATCGTCCCGCCGACCCGCCGTCTCCGCCGTCACCAGGAGCTCGACGGCCATCGCGTCCGTCTCGTGGAGGTGGTCGACGAGCGACGTCCCGACCAGGGTGTCGGGCTCGTGCCCGACGACAGTGCGGGCAGACGGACCCACGTACCGGATTTCGCCCGCGGCGTCGACGACGACGACGAGCTCCGGGATCCGTGAGAGCAGCGTCTCGTAGCCGCTGCCTGGCGGCGTCCCCCCATCGTCCAGCCTCATGTGGGCGACGTACGTTCTGTATTACCAAAAATTCTCGCATTTTGATTTGTTTCTCGACGGTCCGACGATCCCGGACGAACACCGCGAAGGGAACCAGAACGGGCATCACAGCGATGGATCGTCGGGGTCCCAGTCCGCTTCAAACCGTCGCGTCGCCGGCGAGGAGCCGCGCGTGCTACCAGAACCGGCTCAGCCGCGGTCGCGCCACCCGCAAGAGCCGGGCGTCGAACCGATCGGTCCGGACGAGGCCCACGCCGAAGCCGGCGGCGACGGCGACGGCGACCCAGTTGCCGAACCAGGCGTTGATCCCGCCCCAGAGGATGACGAAGCTCACGAGATCGTCGAGCATGTACTCCGTCTCCGAGAGCCGCCGGAGGAGGGCGGTACGCGAGAAGGCGACGTCGAGCGCGACGACGGCGACAGTCGCCGACAGCACCCAGCCGGCGTAGTTCGACAGCGGCACGCCGTAGTAGAGCCCCCCGTTCGGATAGACCCAGAAGCCGAGCGCGACCGCGCCCGGGTCGAGGACGAGGTCCATCGCCAGCACGGCGGCGACCACGCTGACGAGTCGGAGCGGTCGCGACGCCGCCCGCCCACCGAGGAGCAAAGCGACGAGGAGGTAGGCGTTCATTACCAGCGGGATGAAAAAGACCGGGAGGCCGAGCGGTACGCCGAAGACGGTGGGGCCGAGGTCGACGCCGTAGAAGAACTCGCCGTAGGGGACGCCGGTGTGCACGCCCAGAAACTCGATCCCGTAGGAGTACGCGACGAGCGCGCCGAGTGCGAGCGCAGCCCGCCGACCGACGAGCGGGAGCACCCCGGCCAGGAGCGGCGACCGCATGACGAGCGTGCCGAGGAGGATCAACAGGGGGTTGAACGACAGCGGCGGGGGGAGTAAGCCCTCGGCGCTCGCCACCAGCAGGACGGCCCCGTTCAGCGGAAAGAACACGGAGATGGTGAAGCGGTTGTCGACGATGAGGCGGTCGAGACGGGCCTCGAGCGCGCGCCTATCCATAGACGAGCCTCCAGAGCAGTCCCATGGTCAGGACCATCCCGACCAGCGTGTTCAGCGCCGGATACCACCAGTAGGCGCGTTCCGTGGGAACCTCCGACCAGTAGAGTACGAAGACGACGACGGGGTACGCCAAGAGGAGCAGCGAGATGCGGGTGTCGACGAAGGCGAAGGCGATGGCTGCTGTGATCCACGCCGCCCCGCAGTAAGCGTAGGTGCGCTCTTCGCCGAGGACGGTCGCGGTCGTTTCGATCCCGGCCTCGCGGTCGGGTTCGATGTCGGGGATCGCGGAGAAGGTGTGCATCCCCATGGTCCAGAGCCACGCGCCGACGAGCGCCGCCAGCGGCGGGTGCGTTCCCGAGAGGGCGGCGAACGCGGCCGCACCCGGGAGGATGTACAGCCCGTTCGACGCCGAGTCGAGCAGCGGCGTCGTCTTGAACCGAAACGGGGGCGCGCTGTACTCGACGGCGAGGAAGCCGAAGCCGGCGAGATACGGCCACGCCAGCGCGGGCGTCGCGGCGAAGAGTCCGGCGCCGAGGAGTCCCGAGACGACGACGGCGGCGACGACGCGCCGCCCGCCCTGCCAGCGCGCCTCGCGCCCCTCTTTCTTGGGGTTCTCGGCGTCGACGTCGGCGTCGAAGAGGTCGTTGACGCCGTACAGAAAGAGGTTCGCCGGCAGGAGGAAGTACGCGAAGAGGGCGACCGCGAGCGGGTCGAACAGTTCCCCTGGAGTGCGCGCCGCGGCGGCGACGCCGACGATGACGGGCCCCGCCAGGTAGAGCCAGAAGCGCGGACGCGACAGCGTCAGGAGGTAGCGGACGGTCGCGCCGGTTCCGCCGCCGGCCGTCTCTCGCTCGCCCTCGGCGGTCGTCGACGTCGACGTGCTCGTGTCCATCCTACGGTTCCTCTGCCGTCTCCGCCATCCGTTCGGCCGTCAACTGTCCGCTGATCAGACACATCGGGACGCCGATGCCCGGCTGGGTGAACGACCCCGTGAAGAAGAGGCCGTCCATCTCGCGTGAGGCGTTCGGCGGTCGGAAGAGTGCCGTCTGTCTGAGGGTGTGCGCGAGACCGAGCGCCGTCCCTTTCGTCGCGTTGTACCGCGCGGCGAAGTCCTCGACGCAGAACGACTCCTCGACGACGATCCGGTCGCGGAGGTCGACACCGGTGTGCTCGGCGACGTCGTCGAGGACGAGGTCGCGGTACGCCTCGCGGAGGGCGGGCGTGTCCTCGAGGCCCGCCGCGACCGGGACGAGCACGAACAGGTTCGAGTGTCCCGCGGGAGCCACGGCGTCGTCCGTCTCCGAGGGGACGCAGAGGTAGTACGCCGGGTCGTCGGGCCACGCGGGGTCGTCGAAGATCTGTTCGAAGTGGTCGTCCCACTCGGTGGGGAGGACGAGCGTGTGGTGGGCGAGCGGGTCGACGTCGCCCTCGACGCCGAGATAGAGCAGGAACGCCGACGGTGCGTACGTCCGCGACTCCCAGTACTGGTCCGAATACTGTCGTTTCTCTGGCGGGAGGAGTTCGCGCTCGGTGTGGGCGTAGTCGGCGTTCGAGACGACGTAGTCGGCGAGGAACTCCCCCTCGTCGGTGCGGACGACGAACCCACCGGTCCGACCCCTGATCTCGCGCACCGGCGTCCCGGTGTGGAACGTGACGCCGAGTTCCTCGGCCATCGCGACGATGCCGTCGACGACGCCCCCCAGCCCGTTCTCGGGGTAGTAGACGCCGAGGTTGAAGTCGACGTGGCTCATGAGGTTGTACAGCGCCGGCGTGTTGTTCGGGGAGCCACCCAGGAACACCAGCGTGTACTGCATGATCTGCTGGAGCTTCGGGTGTGAGAAGTACCGTTCGACGTGGTCCTGCATCGATCCGATCAACGACAGGCCCCAGGCGTTCTTCGCCACGTCGAGGTCGAGGAAGTCCCTGAGTCGGGAGCGGTCCTCGTAGACGAAGTGCTCCATGCCGATCTCGTAGTTGCGTTCCGACTTTCGGAGGTAGTCGTCGAATTTCTCCCCGGCCCCGGGCTCGTACGCCTCGAACGTCTCTCGATTGGTCTCGAGATCGGGGACCATGTCCACCCGGTCGCCGTCCTTGAAGAAGATGCGGTAGTGGGGGTCGAGACGAGTGAGCGAGTAGTAGTCGCCGGGGGTGCGGTCGAAGTGACCGAAGAAGCGCTCGAACACGTCGGGCATCAGGTACCACGACGGCCCCATATCGAAGCGGAAGCCGTCGCGTTCGAGACGGGAGGCTCTGCCCCCCAGCTGTTCGTTCTTCTCGAGGAGCGTCACGTCGGCGCCGGCGTCGGCGAGGTAGCACGCGGTAGAGAGCCCGCCGAAGCCGCCGCCGACGACGACGACCGACGAGCCAGCGAGGGCCGAGAGGTCCGAAACCGAGTCCATAGCCGGAGTTAGGTCCTCGGAGGCATAAGTCGACTGACCGGACGGCGACCCGCATGGTTCGCAGACGGACCGCGGTCGGTGTCGCGCCCGTCGTCGTGGCAAACATCTAAGATTTTATACGTACAGGTGACGAATACGTCGAGCTATGGTCAGTGTGAGCGCGGGACCAAGACCGGACGAGCCGACTGGACCGCTGAACCGCCTACCGGGCGGTCGAAGACGTCACCCGTGGCTCCCCGGAGATGACTGGGTCGACGCCTGAGCCCGACGTCGACACCGGATTGATCCTGTGGCACGAGAGCTGGCTCGGTCGGTTCGTCGTCGCTCAGTTCGGCGTGCTCTCCCTGCTGGCGGTCTTCCTGATCGTGCTCGGACCCGAAGCGATGTCGTCCATCGTGGATGCGCTCATCGGGATAACGCTCGGTTACATCGACTATGGATACGTGTTCGGTGGGGAAGGCTCGGGAGCCCCGGAAATGCTTCTGTCGATATTCGAACGGCTCTACGTGTACGTGTACAGCTTCGTGGGCACGATGGCGTTTTTCTTCATCAGACTGTTCAAAGAGACAGACATGGACCGGACGGCACTCTTCAAGGTCAGTTTGCGAGTCCCGGCCGCCCTCTTGCTCGTGACGGTCTTCTACCTGCTCGTCGCGATGTCGACGGGTCCGAACGGGAACGTCGGCCAGGTCCACTGGCTGGTCGCGTTTCTCGTCGGCTTCTACCTCACCTACTCCGTCGATACACTCGACAGGACCACGGTGCAGATCTTCCGCAAACTGTTCGAGACGCCGGACCGGGAGCCCGGCAGGTCGAGGACCGGCGAAAATCAGTCCGACGTAGCGGTCGACGTCGACGCCGAAGCCGACGCTGACGCCGGCATCTCCCCTCGGCAGACCGGGAGCGAGTAGTGAGCCAGACCGGTGCACTCAAGCAGCCGCGTTCGCCGAGTCGGGCCGGGGACAGCCGAAACGTGCGTTCGACAGGCCGGACGAGGTCGCCTGCGTCGGCCGTCCGGGACGGAGGCTGTCGACCGAACGCTCGGACGAAGCGACGGCTGCCCGTCCGTCGAACGTCGTCACCGACAGATAGCAGCATCGCCAGCTGACAGCTTCGTCACCGACTGACGGCCGACCGCACCCCACGCGAACGGCGGACGGAACCCGACGTTTACCTTACCACCGTCCTACCCGTCGGTATGGACGACACGACAGTCGTGGTCACGGGCGGCAGTCGCGGGATCGGGGCGGCGTGCGTGCGGGCGTTCGCCGAGGCGGGCGCGACGGTCGTCGCATGCGCGCGAGACGTCGAGCCGATCGAGGCGATGACGGGCGAGTTCGACCGCGTCAAGGCCGTCCGGGCCGACGTCCGCGACGAGTACGACGTCGAACGGCTGATGGAGACCGCGGCACGGATCGGCGGGTCGATCGACGTCGTGGTCGCCAACGCCGGCGTCAACCACGGCCCACCGGGTGAGATGTCGCTCGACGGGGAGCCGTACGCCCGGTTCGACGACACGCTCCGGACGAACGTCCGCGGGGTGTTCGCCACGGTCAAGGAGGCCGTCCCGCACCTCGCGAGCGACGCCCGGATACTCGTCCCCTCCGGGTCGATCGCCCGGGAGGCCAAGCCGGGGATGGGCGCGTACGCCGTCTCGAAGGCCGGCGCGGAGGCGCTCGCCCGCGGCTTCGCGACCGACCTCAAACAGGTCGTCGGCGTCGTCGACCCCGGCCTCGTCGCGACCGACCTCGCCGGTGGACAGGGCCGCGACGCCGCCGACGTCGCGCCGATGTTCGTGTGGGCGGCGACCGACTGCCCCACGGCGGACCTCGACGGGGAGATCGTCGATCTGCGGGCGTGGAAGGGGGCGACGCGGTAGTCCGGGGACCGAACCGGCACATCGTGGTGACGGCGGTAGCGAGATATTATCAGCGGAGATAACAGTCACGGAAGCGTTATCGTTTCTGCCGACAGGGAGGTGACAATGGTCCGCCGCTGGACGCAGTCGATCACGGACGACGACGCTGTGAGGCTGGTTCGGCACGAGCGGGCGGACGGGGTGGAGCGTCCCCGGGCGACCACGTACGACGTCCGGTTTCCGGCCACTGTCGGCGAGATGGACGACGCGACGGTCGTGACGCCGGGCGACGCCGTCGTCGGTCCCGTCGAACGGTCGCGCGGTGAGCCGACCGGCGCGCTGGAACTGACGGTCACCGTTCCCGACGACGCCGGCGTCGAACGGGTCGTCGTCTCGTGGAGTGAGGGACGGGCGGTGGTGTACGTCCCCTCCGCGCGGATCCGTGAGCGGTGTGAGGCGGCAATCGACGGGGACGAGTCGGCAGCGGCCGCCGTGCTGGCGGCGTTCGAGACGCCGGTGCAGGTGCCACTGATCTGCGGGGCCTTCCTCGACCTGCCGGAGGTCGTCGCACTGGTCGACGCGGTGACGGCGGCCGACGGGCACGCCTCCAGCGTCATCCACTCGTTCCGGTACCCGATCCTCCGGGCCGCGCTCGTCTGTCCCACGGGTCTGTCCGTGAGCTCCGACGCCGAACTGGAGGCGCTGGTGGCCGGCTTCGACGCGATCGACGCGATCGGGTCGGTCGGGCTCGTCGACGCCCTCTCCGAGACGATGGCGACGGCGTTCGGCTCGGCGACCCAGACGGCGGCGCTGGTGGCGTCGCTCGGCTACGACCTCGCCGACCTCGAACGGCGCGACGACGGGCAGTTCTTCGCCTGCCATCTCGCCCACCTCGTGACGACCGACGGCGTGCGGGCCGCACGGGGACACACCATGCGCCGACGGTGGCAGCTCGACGGGAACTACGAGCGGCGGAAGTTCGAGGCACGCACCGCGGCGTACCCCGACCGGGGACGCGAGTGGCGGGCGCTGCTCTGTGCCTCGGCGCGCGAGTCGACGGACGAGTTCGTGTACGTCCTCGCGAACGCGCTCTACTGGACGGGATACGCGGTGCGGTCGGACTCACGGATGGCCGAACTGCTCTACGACGGGGCGTCGACTGTCGTGACGGCGATCGACCTCCCCGAGCTCCGGGCGCGAGCGCAGTTCGAGTCCCACATCGCGGCCGGACACCGGCTCCGGAGCTGCCACCAGTTCGTGGCAGCCGCTCGGCGGTTCAGAGACGCCAAGTGGCTCGCCACGAGACACGAGTTCCTGCCGACGTGGGAGCCACGGTACAACGAGGTCGTCGTGCACGCACACGACCTGACCGCGGACGGCGACCACGAGGCTGCGAGCCGCGCGATCGACGACGGGATCGGTGACCTCCTGGCGTACGACATCCACCCCGAGGCAGCGAACCGGGCGATCCACCACCTCAAGGGACAACAGCTGGAGGCCGAGGCCGAGTCGGTCGGGATCTCGGACCCGTCGAGGATCCGCGGGTTGCTGCGGGACGCACGCGATCACTACGCCGTGATCGACTTCGATCGATCACGGGATCGGGTCGAACGGAAGCTCGAGCACGTCGAGTGGCGTCACGGGAGACGGGCGACACCCGTGGAGGACGACACGGTCGACGCGCCGGGTTCGGTGGCTGACCCCGAGGTCGACGGCGCCGACGCCACGTCACACGAAACGACCGACGTCGAACCGCGGACGACCGAGACGGGGCCGTCACGCCCGGCGACGGAGCCCGACGACGCCTCGACACCAGGGCCGACCGGTGCCGAGCCACGGCCGGCCCCCGAGTCCGTGGCGTACCCCGACTTCGACGATCCGCTGACGCCGCACGACGAGAGTCTGGTGGGCAGTGCGGACGTCGTGACGGGACCGGAGTCACGGCGGAACGACGCCGACGTCCCGGGGGAGAGAGACGAGACGGCGGGCGGCCGGGAGTAGACGTCGGAGCGCGGAGCGAGCGAGTCTCGGGAGAGGACCCCAGTGGACACCCGGGAGCGACGACCACAGTCCTTATTAACGAATAGGAGAGAATTGTTAACCATGGAAATCTCGACCGTCGCCCGGCGAGTCTCGTCCCTCCAGCGGGTCTCGCGTCTCGGTCTCGGTGCGGTCGCGCTGCTGATCGCGCTGTCGGCGTACGCCGTGACGGCGGGCCTGTGGAAGCTGCTGGGCATCTCGTGGGTCGCCTTCGCCGCGATGGCCGGCGCGGGCGTCGTCGGATACAGGAGCCGCGACGAGAACCCGACCGCGCTCGTGTGGGGGTACGGCCTCGCCTCCGGCGCGATGGTCACCTCCGCGGCCGTGTTCCTCCTCCCGGGCGCCATCGGCCACCACGCACAGTTCGGCGGCTTCGGCGTCGCACTCGGCGTCCTCGTGGGGTTCGCCTCGCACTCGATCGGCCACCGGCTCGCCCACGTCGAGATGCCGCTCGACCGCACCGTGGCGGAGCTGTCCGCGCACGCGCTCGCCGCCGGCGTCGTCATCGGCGTCGTCTACGGCAACATGCCCGAGCTCGGACTCCTGCTCGGGCTCGCCATCGTCTCGCACAAGGGACCCGCCGGCTACGCCGCGGCCGCGCGGCTCGCCCGGAAAGGCGGGGACGTCACCACGCTCCTCCTGCCGGCCGTGGGCGTCGGTCTCACGGCGATCACGGCCGCCTCGCTCCAACTCCCGGCGTCGCCGCCTCTCCGGGGGCTCGTCTTCGGCTTCGCGACCGGCATCTTCCTCCACATCGCCATGGATTTCCTCCCCCGGTGCGAACTCGGCAGCGAGATCCACGACGCCATCGAGACCCACGACGGCCACGCCCACACGCTCCTCGACCAGCTCCGCCTCCACGCCGTCGCGAGCACCGTCCTCGGCGGCGTCGTGGTGTTCGTCGCGTGGCTCCTCGTGAGCTGATCGCCCGCGCGGAGGCTGGTGAGTCGGCTCCCCCGACGACCCATCCGACGGCTCACGCGAGGCCTCGCAGGAGGGTGCCGACGACGAACGCGACCGTCGCCGCGGCCATCCCCACGACGAACATCTCCGCGCCGTTGACGTACCACCGGCGGGCGGTGACCAGGCTCCGGCTCGCACCCACGGCGAAGAACGCGACGGCGGTGAACGCGATCGACAGCGGGAACAGGGGTTCGAGCGCGAGCCCGTACGGGACGAGCGGCGTGACGCCCGCGACGACGAAACCGCAGAAGGTGACCGCGGCCGTGTACGCCGGTGGTTTGCCGCCGTCGCCGGCCTCCGCCGCGTTCCCGCGCGCCTGCTGGTAGTCCATCTCCGACCGTCGGCTCAGGTAGTTGCTCATCCCCATCGAGAACCCGTCGGCGAAGAGGTTCGCCAGCCCGAGAGGACGAGGACGATCGACGGACTCAGCGCGGCACCGGCGACGCCGGCGACCACGGCGAACGTGGTGACGATCCCGTCGTTCGCACCGTAGATCACTTCGGCGAGGTACTTTCCCGATTCGTCGATGTCGTCACCGAGGAGGCGCTCGAGCATGGTTCGGTTCGACAGCGCCGACAGCCGCCACCGACGTAGCCTCGTCGGTGTGGGCACCGATCGCCCGGGGGATGAACTCTTGAACGCGGCCGTCGTAACGACCTGTCATGACAGAAACCGTTCTGGTCGCGTTCGACGGCTCACCGCTCGCCCAGCGCGCACTGGAGTACGCCCTCCGGAAGTGCCCGGACGACGACCTCGTCGTGCTCCACGTCGTCGACCCCGTGTACGCGGTGTACGAGGCCGAGTTCGCCGGACTCCCGGGAGCCGAGGCGTGGGCGAACGACGCCGTCTCGGCGTCCGAGCGACTCCTCGACGAGGCGACGGACCTCGCGGCCGACCACGCAGGGAACGTGACGACCGCGAGCGAGACGGGGAAGCCCGAGCGGTGTATTCTGACGGCCGTCGAGGAGTACGACGTCGACCACGTCGTCATGGGGAGCCACGGACGCACGGGCGTGCCGCGCCTCGTCATGGGGAGCACCGCCGAGGCAGTGATGCGACGCTCGCCGGTCCCCGTCACGGTCGTCCGGTGAGTCGAGCGGGGAGAGCAGCAGTCGTCGCGGACGGGAGGAGCGTCGGCGAGAACGAGAGAACCGGGCGGGGAAGCGGTCGATCGTTCAGTCCGAGGAGTCGCCGGCCCGGTCGGCGTCTTCACCCGCGGCGGTCGTCCCCCGGTCGGTCTCTGCAGTCGGGGAGTCGGTGTGTGCGGCGTCGGCGTCCGCAGTCCCGGCGCTGTCCACGCTGGCCGAGCCGCTCCCGCCGTCGGTCGTCGCCTCGGACGTCGCCTCCGCGTCGTCACCGCCGTCCGACGCGGTGAGTCGTCGGATCTGTCGGGAGACGCCGACGCCCACGACGAGGAGCACGACGAGGTTGAACACCATCTTGAACGGGGGGCGGTACTCGCGCGTCACCCAGACGTTGATCGTGCGGTCCGCGGCGAGGTAGAACTGGATCGCGGCGAAGACGCCGAGAAGCACCAGTCCCCCGAGGAGCGCGTAGTCGAGACCGCGGCGGACGCGCGTGGCGGTGGCCGCTCCGTCAGCTCCCGCGACCGAGTCGCTGTCGCTCATGCGTCCCACCTCCGGGCGAGCAGGGCGAGCGAGAGCAGCGCCACGACGGCGACTCCGACGCCGAAGCCGGGGGCGCTCGACGAGGTCTCGAACGTGGCCTCGGGCTCCGCGGTCTCCACGCGGTCGTCGTCCCCGGAGAAGTCCTCGACGCGCAGGTCGACCTCGCGCCGCGTCTCGTTGACGCTGATCCGTTCGGTCGGGTCGAGGTTCGCCGCCGACCGCGCGGTGTCGACCACGACGCCGTCCTTCCAGAGCACGGCGTCGATGTAGTAGTTGTACTCGCTGGGCACGGCGACCTGCGTGGTCACCTGCTCCGTCCGTCCGGGGCGGATGGTTCCCACCTGGGCCTCCGAGCGGGCGGCGACGATGTTCGAGTCGGCCTGCCGGAGGACGACCGTCACGCGGAGGTCCTCGGAGGGGCCGTCACCGCGGTTGGTCAGCGTCGCCGCGAGGTCGAGCGTCGTCCGGTCGTTCTCGACGGAAGCGACCGAGAAGGCGACGGGTGGGAGCGCCTCCGACTGGGAGAACCCGACGCTCGTCCGGGCGTACTCGGGGGTGAGTCCACCCAGGCCGGAGACGACCTTCCCGCCGGTACCGATCCGCTCGTCGTCGCGGAAGACGGTCGCCTCGATGCGGTAGCCGCCCTCGCGCTCGACGGTGAGGTTCGTCTCGACCAGCGTCTCGCCATCGCGCTCGAGGGTGCCGACCTCGACGGTCTCCGTGGCCGCGACGAAGCCCGACTCGGCGTCGGTCGCGCGGAACCGCACCGAGACGTTCTCCGTCGGGTTGCCGCGGTGGTCGAGTCGCGTCTGGACGTGGAGGACGGTCGTCTCGCCCGAGACGGTGCCGGGAGCGATCGTCGTCTCGGCGATGCGGACGGGACCGGGCCGCGTCGGCCCCTCGTCCGTCGGATCGGCGAGCACGCCGGGCACCGCCGCGGCGGTCAGGAGAGCCACGGCGACGAGACCGGCCGCCCCCGCCGCCAGAGTTCTGTCGCGGGGCATACACGACAGCACTTCGCTGTCGGGTATATGTCTTCTGCAGGGACGGGTGGGTCGCGTCGGCATCGGCGTCGATGTGATGGGGTTCGGACCCGACGTGGCGTGAGCAACGCCGTGTCGACCCCGTGGCGGTCGTGGGTAACACGGGCTGCGGACACGAGGTCGTCGCGAGCCACACGACGACGGGACCGTCCCGGGAGCAGGAGAACCACGGACGGGTTCACGAGAACGGGAGAACCGACGGACGGTTTTTTGTACCCGCTCCACGCGCGGGAACGTATGACGACCTACGTCGTCGGGACGAACTCCGTCCACACGAGCGCAACGATCTGTGACTATCTGGGGAGGCGCGTCGGACAGGGCGATACGGTCGTCGCCGTCAACTCCCACCGCGGCGGCGACGACACGTCCCCCGAGGACATCCGCGACGGCGAGGACGCGCTCAACGCGGTGGGTGCGCGTCTCGGCGAGCAGTGTACGGTCGAGACCCACCAGTTCGTCCGGGCGAACGACCCCGAGGAGGACCTCCTCAGGGCGGTCGAGGAATTCGACGCCGACGAACTCGTCATCGGGATCCGCAAGCGCAACCCGACGGCGAAGGTGGTGTTCGGCTCGACGGCACAGTCGGTGCTGTTGAACGCCGACGTACCGATGGCGGTCGTTCCCCTGGTCACCGTCGACTGACGCTCGAGTCGGGAACGGATAGCGCCCGCGGTGAACGGGAACGGGAGCGAAAACGAGACCGCGCGCCGGCCACGGAGCGGACTCAGTCGTCGTTCGCGTCCACTTCCTCGACCGCCTCCACGTCGTCCGCGAGGATCTCCTCGGCGAGCATCGGGAGGAACGTCCCGATGTCCGTGACCATGCCGATCGCCTGCGAACTCCCGCGATCCAGGAGCTGTGTCACCGTGGCGGGGTTGATGTCGACGCAGACGACTCTGGTGGTGGACGAGAGACAGTTGCCGACGGCGACCGAGTGCAGCAGGGTCGACAGCATCAACACCATGTCGGCCTCGTGGGCCTGTTCGCGGATCGCGTTCTGCGCCTCGACCGCGTCGGTGATCGTGTCGGGGAGCGGCCCGTCGTCGCGGATCGACCCCGCCAGCACGTAGGGGACGTCGTTCTCGACGCACTCGTACATCACTCCCTCCCGGATGAGTCCCTCGTCGACGGCCTCGGCGATGCCGCCGGCGCGGATGACCTCGCTGATCGTGTAGATGTGGTGTTTGTGCCCTTTCCGGGGGTGTTCCATCGTCTCCATGTCCATCCCGAGCGAGGTGCCGTACAGCCCACGCTCGATGTCGTGGACGGCGAAGCCGTTTCCGGCGGAGAGCATGTCGATGTACCCCTCTCTCACGAGGCGCGCGAGTTCGTCGCCCGCGCCGGCGTGGATGAGCGCCGGTCCCGCGACGACGAGGATCTTCCCGCCCGCCTCCTTCGTGGTGCGCATCGCGTCGGCGATCTGCCGGATGAGCGACTCGGACGGTCGCTCCGAGGAGACGCCGCCCTGCATGAAGCCGAACGGACCCGAGGAGTCGCGGGGCCGTTCGGGCGGATCCACCCGGATGCCCGCCTCGTCGGTGACGATCATGTCGCCCTCGCGGACCGCGTTCAGGACCTTGGTGTACGCCCGAGGAGGGCCGTCGTCCCCGTCTTCGACGACGATCGCACAGTCCATCTCGATGTTCTCGACGTCGATCCACTCACCCTGATATCGAACCTGCGTCGGGTGGTTCGTCGTCGAGTAGAAGCCGGTGGGGACGACGCGGTCGGCCGGTGCGCGTTCGAGGTGGGCGTCGACGGGGTCCGTGAGGTTCGCCCCGATCTGGTGGAGTTCGTGGAGGATCTCCATGAGTTCGGTCTCCGTGTCGGCGAATACCGCCATCCGACAGTACGACTCCGCCTGCTTGTGGGTCCCGACCTCGAACTGCTCGACGTCGAAGTTGCCACCCATGTCCATGACGATGCCGAAGGCCTGCTGCATCATCCCCGAGTCGATGATGTGGCCCTCGAGTTCGACCGTGCGGGAGGCTGTCATCGGCGGATGGACGCGCGTCGGAGGTATGAGAGTTGTGGGTTTCGCGTCCGGCGGGCCGCCCGTCAGTCGCTCGAAACCGGCTCGGCCCGCAGGACGTCGCGTTCGAGCCGGTCGGCGGCGTCGAGTCGGCACCGTCGCGCCTCGGCGGGCGTCAGGCTGTCGCCCACGTCGAGGTCGGGAGAGAGCGGGCGGTAGGCGTCGACGTCGAACCCCATCCGGTCGAGATACGAGCGGAGGGGTGTCGAGTCGAGGCCCGGATCGATGGCGTCGTCGACGTGGCCGAGGACCGCGTCGAAGCCGGGCAGCACGATTTCGCCGTCCGAGACGTGGCCCCGGTCACCCTCGATACGGACCTCGGCGTCACGGAGACCGTCGACGACCGAGGCGATGTCGTCGGCCAGACGGATCACCTGCGTCGGCAGCGCGGCGTCGGGCGAGCGCCACTCGACGGTACCGAACGTCTCGCGGAACTGGACGGGCGTCCAGATGGCGCTCTCGGGGTCGAAGTTCGCCTCGATCGTTCGCCGGTCGACCCCCGCGTCGACGGCGGCCGTCACGAAGTCGTCGTAACGCCGTTCGAGCCGTCGGTCCCACTCCGCGACGTCGTCGATGTACCGCCACAGCCAGCCCTGGTGTGGGACGTCGGCATACGCCATCCGGCGGTAGAGCAGCGACCGTGCCCCGGTCGCGAGACGGCTTCCGTCGAAGTACGGTGCGGAGTTGACGAGCGCCAGCGCGGGGTCGAGCGCGACCAGCGTGTTCAACTGGTCGACCGCACGGCCGGGCTGCTGTTCGACGTGGATGTGCGTCCCGGCACAGTGGCGGACGTACGCGAAGTCGTCGCCGACGACGCGGTTCTGCACGCGCGTCCGGTCGCTCGGTCGTTCCCTGACGTCGTCGCCGGCGAGGGGTGTCCCGAGCGGGACGAGCCGCTTGCCGAGTTCGTCGGCCCGTTCGAGGACGTCGCCGAGCCGGGCGAGCAGCTCGTCGCGCAACGCACGGGTCGTCTCACACGGTGTCGTCTTGATCTCGACGATCGGCTCGACGAACTCCGGTTCGACGCCCGGCGACACCCCGAGCAGGTCTCCGGGCGGTGTGAGCCGTCCCTCGTCGTCGACGACCCAGTATTCGACCTCGATGCTCCGCCGTATCGGCCCGGAATGCTGTGCTGACACGATCGTCTCGCCTCGGTGTCCGCTCGATGGCCGCGGTCGCCACTGCGACGACTGCCGGTGTCCGCTCCCGCATCGTCGGCAGTTCCTGGTTTCCGATACACAGGGACGCGGTGATAACTCTTTATCATCTGCCGCGATTGTACGAATGTAGAGCCACGAACGTCTGCTCATCACGCAAAAATTGCAGAATACCACCAGTTCTTTCGAGATGTCGGAGCAGATAGACCGCGCGTCGTGACGGGAGACGCCGACGGGCAGGAGATCCGGACAGCGGGCGGGGGTTGTCGTTCGGACGGAGAGAGTCGTTGGAGATCGAACGGCGAGTGGTCGGGAGAGAGCGAATATCGAACGGCGAGCGACAGCGTGAGAGGGACCGACGCGACGATCGAAGCCGGAAGCGCGTCGTCGGGAGGGAGGGGACTAGAAGACGAAGCCGAGGGGTGGGAAGTGAGCGCAGAGAACGGGGACAGAAGGACGGTGAACAGTAGGGGAGGATGAACGGCAGACGCGCCGAACGGGTGTCAGCCGAAGAGGCCGAGCGTCTGTCCGATGGAGACGCCGACACCGACGACGAACGTCTGTGGTGTCTGGCCCGAGAACTTGATGTCGTTGCTCCGGACGCCGTCACGGAACGCTGCGACGGGGTTGTCCGCCGAGGCGACGTCGGTCAGGGCTCGTCGCGAGGTCTTGACGACGAGCGTCGCGCCGTCGGGGTGCTTGCCCTCGCCCGTGGCCGTGATGCGCTTGTTCGCGTCGGTCTCGAACCAGTAGTAGGCGGTCTCGGAGCCGTCCTTCACCCGGACGGTGACGCGCTGGTTCTCCAGCAAACTGTTGCCGATACCGAGATCGAGCGATCCGGCGTTCTCGTTGTACTTCGGCACCATCTCGCTGAAGTCGTCGTACATGCTGTCTGCCCACGCGGGATCGGACTGCGCGGCGGCGGGGGCGGCGAGACTCGTCACGAGCGCGACCGAGAGGAGGACGGCGACCGCGCTCTTCGTCGTGATAGTCATGTCACGAGGAACGTCGGGAGACGGCATAAGCGTTCTTCCCTCGTTATCAGGGGAGAAATCCGTGTCGGTGTCAGTCGACGTCGAACAGGCCGTCGAGGAAGACGAGCGCGTGTTCGACGGCACCCGCGTCGTCCAGGAGATCGAGATGGGTAGCCGGGACCCGCAGAAGGGTCGCGTCGGGGCGGTCGGCCACGGCGGCCTCGATCGCGTCGGCGTCGCCGACGTCGTCGTAGCTCCCGGCGACGAACAGCGCCGGACAGGTCACCTCGTCGACGGGGGCGCTGTAGCGGGCGAGCGAGAGGAACGAGCGGGCGGGGACGTCGGGGATCGAGGCGAACCGGCGGTACGCGCCGCTGAACCCCGTGTCGGAGACCACCGCGAGATCGGTGTCGTCGTCCGCAACGGGGACGGTGTGGGGGCCGACCCGGGGGAGGAGACTCTGTACCCGGTCGCGGACACCGGCGACGACCGCCCTCAGCACGGCTGGCAGGGGCCGTGCGCGGAGCAACGATCCGCCCGAGAGCACGGGGGCGACTGCCACGACGCCGCGAACGCGCGGGTCGTCCGCGACGACCGAGAGCGCGTACGCGCCGCCGAGCGAGTGTCCCCAGAGCACGAGTCGGCCCGTGTCGACGCCGTCGAGGCCGCGGACGCGCGCGACGGCCTCCTCCCAGTCGGCTACCCCCCGCGACGGCGAGAGGAGCCCGCGCGGGGTCCCCTCGCTGTCGCCGACGCCCCGGTAGTCGAAGACGAACGCGGCGTAGCCGTGTTCGGCGAACCGCTCGGCCAGCGACCGCAACGTCTCTCGTGGCAGCGCGAGCCCGCCGGCCATCACGACGACGGGTGCGTCCGCCGGACGGTCGGGTCGGTAGAGCCACCCCGTACAGGCGTCGCCACCGCTCTCGAACGTGACGGTGACGCGGGAGTAGTCGAACGTCGAGGGCCGTCCGTCGAGCCGGGCGCGCGGACGCCGCCGGGCGGCGCGGTTCACGACTCCGCCTCCGCTTCGCCGTCGCCGTCGTCGCCGCTGGTCCCGTCCGCACCCTCGCCGGACGCGTGGTCGAGCGTGTCGAGGACGCGCTCGGAGAAGTCCTCCTCGCTGAGCCGGTACTCGACGAGGCCCGTGATCCACTCGGGTTCGATGTGCCACGTGCCGAGCACGTCGTCGTCCGATCGGAGCACGGTCACATCGACGCGTCGTGGCGACCAGTCGTCGTCCTCGGCGAGATCGATGAACGTGTTGCACGCACGACCCATCTCCTGGTGGTCGACGCGCGTCCCCGGGAACGCCGTGAGGTACGCGATATCGATAGTCTCACCCCGCGAGATCGACTCGACGCTGATCGCGTTACTTCGCAGTTCGCCCTCGAGACCGTCGATCACGTCGGACATGTCCACCACTATGTCAGGGGATGGCTAAATCCTTGCCGCGCGACGACCGACGTGGACCGCTCCCGGTCGGACGGTGTGAGACGTTCCTCACGGTCGCGTTGGGAGCGTCGAGACGGTTGGCGACCCGACGTATCGGTCGTCACGGGCGACGACTCGGCGGTCGATCGTCGCTGACGGACGTGTGAGCGGGCAGGGCCTCCGTCGAGTTCGTTCGGAGCTCGGTGAGAACAGACCACGGCCCGGAGCACGAGTGAGACGCCGCGAACCGGGACGTCACTGCTGCCCAAAAACGTCACTGCTGCCGGAAGAGTGTCGGGGCTTCGGGACCCGGTGGAGGGCGAACGGTCGCTCGTAAGGGAGTGCCCGGTCGGGTGCGGCCCGTGGGAGGGTCGTGTGGTGCCTCTGTCGGTGGGTGTCGCGTCGGAGTGGCCGGCAGCCTCGGTGTCAGCGGACCTCTTCGAGCGGGACCGCACAGTCGCGGTCGATGGTGATCCACTGAGTCGAGAGCGATTCGGGGTCGTCCGCGAACACTGTGACCTCGGTCGGGGAGTCGTCGTCGTCGTAGAGATACTCGAGGTCGAACTGCGGCAGTTCCTCGAGATGGGCGGACTGGCTCTGTTCCGACGGTTCGATGGCGCTCATGTTCCTGTGTTGTGTGTCCCGGCCGGGGGCGGTGGGTATGGTGTGAGTCTGCGTCGGTGCCCCCGTTCCAGGCACAGTACCACCTCCGGCCTTTCAGTATATAAACGTGTGCCACCAGTTATCGTGGGTGAGAACCCAGTAGTCGGACGTCGGCAGGACACGTATTTTTTAACGAAAATCGTCCTCATGCGAGAGAATCGGATAGAACCGACGAGGCCGCGCCGACCCGGTCGGGCGTGGCCGGGGGTTCCGTAGCCACGGAGCCGTCGCTGGTGGACGGGGACGATCGCCGCGCGAGTGGCGACCCACAGTATAAGCCGCTCGCTCACCGAGAGTCCGATACCGACGCGGGCACGACGTCCGCCACTTCCGCATGACGCTCACCGTTTCACTCTCGCAACTCGATCCGACGACGGGGGACATCGACGGCAACACCGCGCTCGTCCGCGACGCGTACGACCACGCCGCCGCCGACGGCGCCGACATCGTCGTCTTCCCGGAGATGGTGCTCACGGGCTACTGTATCCTCGACCTCGTCGAAGACGACACGTTCGTCGACTACAACCGGGAGGCGCTCGACGAGATCGCCGCTCACACTGGTTCGACGGCCGCGGTCGTCGGCTTCGTCGACCGCGCGGGCGACGACCGGTACAACGCCGCCGCCGTCTGCCAGCACGGCGAAGTCCGAGGGATCAGCCACAAGGTCCTCCTACCGAACTACCGCTACTTCGACGACGAACGCTACTTCGAGCCGGGCGAACGGGTCACCCCCGTCGACGTCTCCCTCGAGGGCGGATCGTGTTCGCTCGGCGTCTCCGTCTGTGAGGACATGTGGGACGCCGACTACGACCGCCGGCCGGTCAGAGAACTCGCCGACGCGGGCGCGGACCTGATCGTGAACCTCAACGCGTCGCCGTTCGAGGTCGGGAAGCGAGCGGAACGAGCCGCGACGATCCGCGACCACGTCGCCGCGACCGGCGTCCCGCTGTTGTACGTCAACACGGCGGGCGTCGCGGACGTGGGACGGAACGTCATCGTCTTCGACGGCGACTCGCTCGCCGTGGACGCTGGGGGGGCCGTCGTCGCCCGTGGCGCGCAGTTCGACACGGACCTGGTATCCGTGGCGTTCGACGACGACGGCGTCGGGAGCCACGTGTCAGGTGGGGTCGCGGGCGAGAACGGCCCACTCGTCCCGGGCGGCGAGCCGGTCGAACCCGAGCGCCGCGAGCGCGAACTGTTCGAGGCGCTGGCGTTCGGGCTCCGCGAGTACGCCGACAAGACGGGGTTCGAGACCGTGATCGAATCCGTCTCGGGCGGGATCGACTCCTCGCTCGGCCTCGCGATCTGCGTCGAGGCGCTCGGGGCCGAGAACGTCGTCGCCTACAACCTCCCCTCCGCGGTGAACACGGAGACGACGAAGGGCAACGCCGCGAGACTGGCCGAGAACCTCGGCGTCGACTACCGCGTCGTCCCCGTCCAGTCGGCGTACGACGTGCTCCTCGACACGTACGAGACGCACGTCGGGCCGGTGTCGCACGGCGTCGCGAAGGAGAACGTCTACGCGCGCGTGCGTGGCCTGCTGCTGATGCTCGCCTCGAACGACTCGGGCGGGCTGCTCGTGACGAACGGCAACGAGACCGAGATGGCGCTCGGCTACGTGACGCTGTACGGCGACGCCTGCGGTGGCCTGTCGATCCTGGGCGACCTCTCGAAGCGCGACGTCTACGACGTCGCCGCGTACGTCAACGAGCGCGCCGGGGAGGAGGTCATTCCCCACGAAGTGTTCGAGATCCCGCCGTCGGCGGAGCTGAGCCAGGACCAGGTCGATCCCTTCGACTACGACGTCGTCTCGCCCGTCGTCAGCGACCTCCTCGAGGGACGGCTGAGCCCCGCCGAGATCGTCGCGCGGTTCGAGCGCCGGAGTCTCGACGAGAGCCGGTACCGGCCGGACGACGAGGGCCGAACCGTGTACGACAAACTCGACGCCGACGCCTTCGCCGACGTGGTGTACGACACCTACCGGCGGATGAAGCGGAACACGTTCAAGCGCGTCCAGACGCCGCCGGTCGTCGCCGTCTCGAGCCGGGCGTTCGGCACCGACTTCCGCGAGCCGATCATCGACGGGTGGGACGGGGCGTAGGCGACGACCGGGCCGGGAACGCGGGTCGACACGGGTCGACGCGGATCGTCACAGGTCGACGTGAGTTGACGCGAACCGTTCCTTGATACGGCCCGGGGGCGTCGGCCACAGCAGTGATACGACGGGCCCGCTGGACGACGCCGGCAGACACCGACAACGACGAGGTGAGTCGCGAACTCACCCCGCACGCACGACACGCTCTCCACGATGCGGACGGCTGAGAAGACGCTCCGCGGGTTGCGGGGCGACGGTCGCGGCTGGACGCTCCTCATCGTGGCGGCCGGCTGGCTCTTCATCAGCGGCTTCCGGGTGGTGCTCCCGGCGCTCCTCCCGCAGATCAAAGCCGACTTCGCCATCGACAACGCGAGCGCGGGCTTCGCGCTGACGGTGCTCTGGCTGGTGTACGCCAGCCTCCAGTTCCCGGCTGGGCTGACGGCCGACCGGATCGGCGAGCGACGCCTCCTCGTCGTGGGAGCAGTCGCCGGGGCGATCGCGATCGGGACGTTCTACTTCTCGCCGCCGTTCACGCTGTTCCTCCTCGCCTGTGCGCTGTTCGGCGTCGGCTCCGGGCTGTTCGGAACCCCCCGCGACATGCTCCTCTCGCGGCGCTATCCGGACGCGGACAGTACGGCGTACAGCGTGACGTTCGCCGCCGGAAGCCTCGGCGCGGCGGTGCTCCCGTTCGTCGCCACCGCCGTCGCGAGCCGCTGGGGGTGGCGGCTCGCCGTCGTGTGGCTCTTCGTCCCGATGCTCCTCGTCAGCGTCGGGCTGTGGTGGGCCGTCTCGTCGACGCCGGCGAACGCGACGACCGACCGGCTGTCGGCCCGGGAGACGGTCCGGCGGACCGCCGGGGCGCTGACCGATCGGTCCGTGGTCTTCGCGAGCCTCGCCATGATCGTCTTCGTCTTCACCTACCAGGCGCTCGTCGCCTTCCTCCCGACCTACCTCGTCGAAGTGAAAGGGATCGACCAGGGGATCGCCGCCGCACTGTTCGGCCTGCTGTTCGTCGTCGGTGCCGTCGTCCAGCCGGTCGTGGGACACTTCGCGGACCGGTACCGGGAACGGACGGTCGTCCTGCTGGTGATCCTCTTTTCCACCGTGAGCCTGCTCGCCCTCCCGTTCGCGGAGGGGGTCGTCGCCCTCTCCGTGCTCGTCCCCCTCCTAGGCGTCCGTATCGCGGCCGCCCCGCTCGCGAGCGCGTTCATCGTCCGAGAGCTCCCGACGCAGGTGCAGGGGGCGGGCTGGGGGCTCATCCGGACGCTCTTCTTCGCCCTCGGCGCCACCGGCTCGTCCGTGATGGGCCTGTTCGGTGACGCGGGGCTGTTCGACGCCGGCTTCGTGCTGCTGGCCGGGCTGACGGGGGTGGCGGCGGTGGTCTGGCTCCGGATCCGGTGGGACGAGGGAGACCGCTCCGACGGTTAGCCGTCGGACGCGCCCCCCAGCGCCGCGTCGATCAACCCCGCCCAGGCCAGCAGGCGCTCGTCCGATCCGAACGAGGCGGTACACTGGACGCCGACCGGAAGTCCGTCGACCGTGCTCCCGGGGACCGCAACCGCGGGCACGCCGGCGTGCGTCCACGGGAGATTCATCACCGGGTCACCGGTCGTGTCGATCCCCTCCGGGGCGGGTCCCGGGGCTCCGGGACTGACCCACACGTCGATGTCGTGGTCGGCCGCCGCCTCCGCAAGCGACTCCCGGAGGTCGTGCCGACCGGCCCGGGCGTCGGCGACCGTCCCGACGGGGACGTCCCGGCCCTCGCGGAGCATCGCAGCCGTGCTGTCGGCGTACCGGTCGGGGTACGTGTCGAGCCACTCCTGGTGTTCGAGCGCGGCCTCCGCAGCCATGAGGTCCGTATGCCGGTCGTTGATCGCCTCGATCGCCTCGAAGGCGTCCACCCGCACTCGTCGGATCTCGAACCCGGCCGCGTCGAGCGTCGCGAGGTGTTCCTCGAACGCGGCCCGCCCCGCGTCCGACGCCTGTGAGAGGTACGCTCCGTCGGGGACGCCGAGAACCGGGTGATCGCTGTCTTTCGGGTCATCCGGCGGGAGCCAGTCGTCGAGACAGACCGCAGCCGCAGCATACATCCCCGCGACGTCCTGTGTGAACAGGCCGACGTGGTCGAGCGACGGCGACAGCGGGAGGAGGCCGTCGAGCGGGATCCGGCCGTAGCTCGGTTTGAAGCCGACGACCCCGCAGAACGACGCCGGGCGGATCACCGACCCGATCGTCTGCGTCCCAAGCGCCAGCGGGCACATCCCCGCGGCGACGGCGGCCGCCGAGCCACTGCTCGACCCGCCGGGCGTGTGGGAGAGGTTGTGGGGGTTCCGCGTCGGTCCCGGCTCGAAGTAGGCGAACTCGGTCGTCACGGTCTTGCCGAACACGAGCGCACCGGCCCGGCGGAGGGCGGTCACGACTGCCGCCTCGGGACCGACCAGTTCGCCAGCAGGGAGGTCTGATCCCCCGCGCGTCGGGAGGCCGTCGACGTGGAAGACGTCTTTGACCCCCACCGGGACGCCGTAGAGGGGTGGTCGATCCGCCGGCTCGGGATACCGTTCGGCCAGCGCCGCCGCCTCGGCCACCAGCCACTCGCGCTCCTTCGGACCGTCCACCCACGCCCGGACGTCCGACTCGACCGCGTCGACTCGCCCGCACCGTTCGGCGACGTACGCCGTCGCCGCCGTGCGTCCCTCGCGGAGAGCGGCGATTGCCTCGCCCAGCGGTGCCGGTGCGACGGTCACCGCGGCCTCCCGATAACCCCGGCGTCACCGGACGGTCCGGGCCTCGACACCGATTCGGTGACGATCGGTCCCGGTGATCGCTTCGTGCCCGTGATCCCCGTGGCTCCCACGGCACTCATCACCGGTGACCGACGACTCCCGCGGGCGAGACGAGGAGTCCCGGAGCGGGCGTTGGAGCCAGCGCGACCGCCGCGCCCGGGACGGGGTCGTCGGTGCCGACGGTGCCGAACTGGATCCGAGTGGGCCAGCGCAGTTCGATCCGCCGGAACGCGTCGATCGGGTTCGTTCACACGCCACCGACACCGCCGGGAGTGATGGGTGTTCCGCCCGGCCACCGTGGCTGTCGGTTCCACTCGCTGGCTCAGTCCGTCGACCCGGGCCGTCGGTCGAATCGGCCGACTCAGTCCACCGACGCAGTTCACCGACCCAGTTCGCCGACCGGTTCGTGGTACGTCTCGTCGAGTGCCGGCCCACCCAGCGCGTCGTAGACGCCGAAGAGCACGTCGACGTCGCCAGCGGCGTAGTCGGTCAGGAGCCGGTGGAGCCGACGGTGTGTCGTCGTCTCCGTCAGCCCTGCCACGAGCCCGTCGACGTACCGTGCACCGAGGGTCCGTCCGACGTGCGCCGCTTTGACGAACCGGGCGTCGACGTCGAGCCCGCGGAGGTAGTCGTCGTTGAGGCCGTAGTCGTCGTACCACACCCGCTCCTCGTCGACGCCGGTCAGGTCGCACACCTTCCAGAGCGGGAGGACCCGCTGGCCCGACAGCAGCTCGTCACGGTAGCGGTCTCGCGCCGCGAGCGCGAGGTCGACGTGAGTGGGCAGGACCGTCGACAGATCGTCGACCATGCCGAGACGCACGCCCGTCTGATCCAGCCGCTCGGCCCAGTTCCGCAGGTGCCGGAGATCGAAGTGAACGCCGTTGTACGTCAGGGTTCGCTCGACGTCCCGACCGCGACACCACGCGAGCAGCCGGTCGAGGAGCGCCGCGGTGTGGTCGGCGTCCCACCCACCGCGCCGGAGGAGGACATCCGTCTCGGTGCCGCTCGCGTCACGGTAGCCGACCGCGACGGCGAGCAGCTCGAAGTACGCGGTGTCGTCATCGTCCGGACCGGGTTCCCGGAACGGACTTGCCGTCTCGATGTCGAGCGCGAGCGTTCCCATCGTCGCGTCGAGACGTGCCACGAAGAAAAAGTGCTCGTCGGGAGGCAGTGCGTCCGGCCGCGCTGGTGGCCTCGGTGGTCGGTCTCGACGGTGGATAGAGAGAAAAGCGCGTCCGGATCGTCAGTTACCGCCGAACATCTGGCTACTCATCCGTCGAATGGAGACACATCAGGGACTCAATACGAACACATACTGAGCTACTCCCGGTTCACGAATCGATACAGAGTGTGCAGCACAACGACCGAGATAACGATTCCGACGAGTAAACCGACCTAGCCAATCATATACGGGAGCGGTCCGCTGGGATGTGCCTGCAGCACCACGCCACGATTTCGTGATTATCGAACTGTCAATCTTCTCTTGAGACTGGCGCGCCGTTGGCTTCGCATTCGTCAGTCGGCACGGCGGAGGTTCGTGACGTCCATCATCTCCGTGAGAAAGCCGGTTTCGAAGTCGCTGTCCGAGACGATTAGTTCGTCTCCCGTGGACCGGGCGGTCGCTGCGATGAGCAGGTCGCGCACCGCCATCCGTTCGCCGTCGTCCATCAGCTTGTCCTGCATCCGAGCGGCCTCTAACGCGATTTGCTCGTTCAGGTCCAACGCCCGGACACCCCCGAACTGCTGGCGAACCCCGACGACGTCGGTCTCACCGCTGCCCACTCTCCCGTCGACGACCTCGAACACGCAAAGTGACGACGTGAGGTAGGGCTGACCCCGTTCTTCGACGGCTTCGACGATATCGGGGACGCCTGCCAACATATCGATGATGACGGAGCTATCGAGAAACGTCACCGCTCGAAGCTCTCCCGAGAGCGCTTCACGGCCGCCCGCGCTTTCTCGGCTTCCTCTTCGCTCCACGCACCGATTTCGATTGGTCGTTCACTCTGTGCAAGACGTTCCAAGAGCTCGTCGAACGTCTCGTCGTCCTGTTTCAGGCGCTCTAACAGCCGCTTCGTGTCGTCGGAGACTCGGATGGACGTGCTCATATGTATACGAACTGCATACAGAGGTAACTAGCTTACGCCATCCCGTACTCAGGTGAGCCGAAGCGGACAGGACATCGAAAAGTGGGTGTTTAGCGCTTTAGATCGTTCTCTTCAGTTGCCGAACATCTGGCGCATCATCGGGTGCATCTCCATCAGCTGCTCTTCGGCGATCTCCTCGTACAGCTTGTACGTGATCGACACCGTCAGCAGCAGCCCCGTTCCCGAGACCTGTCCGATCGTGCCGAGCATGTTCGCCGCCACGGCCAGCAGTCCCACCAGAGCACCCCCGATCACGGTGACCTGCGGGATGTACCGCTCCATCACCTTCTCGATGACCTGTGGGTTGCGGCGGAAGCCGGGGATCTGCATCCCGGAGTTCTGGATCTGTCGGGCCGTCGCCTCGGGCCCCATGCCCGTCGTTTCGACCCAGAAGATCGCGAAGATGGCGCCGCCGATGATCATGAACGTCAGGTCCACGAGGATGCGGACCATGATCTCCCACGGCTCGTTCGACGTGAGGCCGAGGAACCACATCCAGTCCGCACGCGTCTGTATCGGCGCGAGGAAGTAGAACAGGCCACCCGTCACGTTCCCCTGTGTGCCGTACTCGCCGAGCCAGGCGGGCATCGCGGCCCACTGGCTGTTGAGGATCCGGCCGAGGAACTGGAGGTTCGCCTGCAGCGCGCGGACGAGGATCATCGGCAGGACGCTCGCGTAGATGAGCTTCACTGGGAACCGACCGCGTGCGCCCTTCACGCGGGCGTGACTGAGCGGGATCTCGACGCGGACGGACTCGGCGTAGACGACGATGACGAAGATCAGAAGCGTCGTGATGAGCGCGAGGATCTGCCCCTGGCCGAGGAACAGCGCTTGGAGCCCCTCGGCGGTCAGGACGGAGGGAAGCTCGTTCGAGCCGGTGAGGATGCCGAACCACGTCGGGAAGAAGCCCGACGCGCGACCGAGCGCCTCCCAGCTGAACAGCCCGGCGACGAGCTGCTGGCTGACGCCGGCGATGATGAACAGTCCGACTCCGGAGCCGACGCCCCACTTCGAGACGACCTCGTCCATGAACAGGATGAGGATGCCACCGACGGCGATCTGTGCGAAGAGGAGCCCGTTCACCGCGCCAGTGCCGACGCCGAGCGACTGCGCCACGGCGGGGTCGGCGGGCAGGAAGTTGCCGGCGAACACCATCGGCAGCCCCGTGAGGAAGATCATCACGATGACCAGCACCTTCTGGAGGCCCTGGTAGAGGATCTGGTCACGGGGGTCGTTCGTGTCGAGTCCGAGCAGATCCGCCCCGCCGAGCAGTTGCAGCACGATGCTCGCCGTGACGATCGGACCGATCCCGAGCTGGAGGATCGATCCCTGCGACCCCGCCAGGATCGATCGGAACTGGCCGAAGAAGTCCTCGGAGCCAGTCGCGAGCCCGAACAGGGTGACGTTCGTCAGGAAGAAATACAGGACGAGGATGCCCGCGGTCCACCCGAGCTTGCGACGGAAGGGGACGTGCCCCTCCGGGCGGGTGACCGAGGGCATCCGCGTCAGCACCGGTTCGGCGGCCTCCTTCCATCCCATGAGTTATGCTCCGTTCGCCTCGTCGTCCGAAGTGTTTTCGGTTTCGTCCGCGTCGTCGGCGTCGGCCTCGGCGGCCATCTCCTGCCCGCGCTCGGACAGTTCGGCCGTGCCGCCGGCCTCTTCGATGAGCTCGACGGCACCGGCGGTGAAGGCGTCGGCGACGACGTGCAGTTCGTTGCGGACCTGCCCGCCGCCGAGCACCTTCACGACGTCGACGTCGTGGCCGTCCTCGGCGACGTCGCGGGCGTCGAGGTGGTAGGCGTCGCCGTCGGCCTCGGCGACGCCCTCCGCCGCGAGGAGCGCCGCGTCCTCGTCGAGCTTCTGGACGCGCACCTCCGCGACGGTGTCCTGCGTCTCCTCGGGGCGCGTGAAGCCGTGTTTGCCGAGCGGCTCGTAGTTGTGGAACTCGTGTTTGTCCCGGCCCGCGCGGCCGCGACCCCCACGGTGCCCGGCACCGCGCCGGTTCTTGTGAGTGCCGCCGCCGTGTGTGCGCGAGCCGCGCTGGCGTCGTTTCTTCGACGTCATCGCATCTCCTCCAGGAGGGCGTCGATCTGCTCGGTCGTGTGCTTGCCGAGCTGGCCGCCCTCCGCGGCCGCGTGTTTGATACCCCTGTGGCCGCCGCGTGGCGGGTGCAGACGGAGCACGGGCGTGAGTCCCTGTTCGCGAAGTGTGGTCTCCTCGGCGACGAGCGCCTCCGCCAGCGACGCGAAGTCGTCGTACGCCGTGTTGGCGGCGAGCCACGCCTCATCGACGTCGGCGTCGCCCTCGATGGGCTGGGCTCGTTTCCGCAGGAGTGTCTCCACCACGTCGACCGAGGGCTCGCCGTGAGCCACCCAGTCGTTCACCTTGGTGATCATCCCGCGGTAGGTGTCCTCCTCGGGCACGAACGCGCAGTGGTTGACGCCGTGGAGGTTGAGCATCTTCATCGTGTCGCGGACGCCGGAACTCATGTCCACCTCGCCGCGGAGCTGGACGATCGCCTGCATCACTCCGACACCTCCCCTTCGGCCTGCACGCGCCGCGCCCGTCGCGGCGTGCGCGACTGCGAGGCGTTCCGCAGCGCGTTGTACGTCGCCTTCGCGAGGTTCACCGTGGTGCGGGTGTTGCCGTGGGACTTGGTCCACGCGTCCTGCACGCCGGCGAGTTCGAGGATGTTCCGCGTCGTCTCCGACGCCGCGAGCCCCAGCCCGCGCGGGGCGGGGATGATCTCGACGGTGACGGAGCCGGCTTTCCCCTCGGCCTTCCGGGTGAGCGAGTGCGTCCCACCGGCACGGTCCTCCCACGAGCCCGAGCCGCGGTCGACCTTGATGATGTTCAGCTTCGCCACCTCGATGGCCTTCTGGATCGCACCGCCGACCTGGTCGTCGCGTCCCTCGGCGTAGCCGAGGTAGCCGTCGCGGTTGCCCACCGCGACGACGCACCGGAACTTCACCCGGCGACCGGAGTCGGTCATGCGCTGGACCATGTTGATGTCCAGCACCTCGTCGTCCAGCCCCGGGAGGAGCTGGTCGACGATCTCCGGCTCTTTCAACGGGAGGCCCGATTCGAGGGCCTGCTCCATCGACGTGACGTCGCCGTTCTGTACCATGCGGCCGAGCCGCGTGCGCGGCTCCCATCCGTCGTTGCTTCTGCTCATGCGTCCTCCTGAAGTCGCTCGAGCACCGTGTCGAAGTGCTCGGGCAGGTCCGTGGCGTCGAACGTCCCGCTGTAGAGCGGCTCGTCGAGCTGTTCGGCGTAGTCGGCGATGTGCTCGCCGCGGTTACGCGACCAGTCCGCGAGCACGCTCTCGTTGTGCGGGACCTCGAGCCCGGCGTCGATTGCACCTTCCTGTACTGCGAACACCTTGTTGCCAGGCGTCGCCGTGTTGAGGCCGATGTCGAGCACCGCCTCGTCGAGGCCGGCCTCGCGGGCGCGGACGCCCACGAGGTAGCCCGTCAGATAGGCGCTCGGGAGGTTCCCCGTCGGGGCCTCCCAGCCGTAGTCGGCGAGGTCCTCGCTCGAGGCGCTCGCGTGTGTCTCGTCGCCCTGCGGTCCCGGCGTGACCAGCTGCGCCCTGACGTGCTTGTTGCTCACGCGAGCAACGAGCCGTGGTTTACCCGATTTCAGCAGGCGCAACCGCTGATGGTAGTCCGTGCGGGACTCGCGACGGCGACGCATCGGTACCTTGTACCGTGGTCCTGTCGCCATTATTTCACCTCGTGTCCGTAGTGTGTCTCGATGTACGTCTCGAGCCGGTCGACGCTGTCGAACTCGCCACCGCTCGCCTTGTTGTAGAGCGTGCGGTACTCGCTCGGGGAGAGCGGGCCGTCGTCGCGCAGCTCGCGCAGCCGACGGCGCTGAGCGCGGATCCGGCTGATCCATGCCTTCTTCTTGTTCTGCCGGGCGCCCGCTTTCCCCTTCCGGGAGCCGGCACCCGTGCGGTGTCCGTAGTCGCGCTTCTTCTGCCGCTCGCGGGCGCGACCTTTCGAGTTGCCCTTCGCGTCCTTGACGCGGACGATCCCCTGGTCGACCAGGTCGCGGACGTCCTCGCGCGTGATGGCGTCCGCGATCTCGGCCTGTTCCTCCGGGTCCATCCAGACGCGGTCCTTCCCGACGTCGAGGACGTCGGCGGCCATCCGTCGCTGGGCTTTCAGGTCAGTCATTCGTCTTCCTCCTCCGCTTCGACCTCGATGTAGGTCGGGTTGAGGACGCGGATCTCGCGGTCTTCACACTCGTCCTCGATGCGCTCGCGCTTGCGACCACCCACCGAGGAGGCGATCCGGACCGCCTGGGTGTCGCCGTCGACACCCTCGAGGTCGTCCGTGTTGTGGACGCGGACCTCCTCGAAACCCGAGGGGTGGAGCCCACGCGCCGCTTTCGGCGAGCGGTAGCCCGCCTCGACCATGGGGCCCTTGCCCTTGATGCCGCGGCGCTGCTTCGAGAGGTTGCCGCGGGGCTTTCGCCAGGAGGTCGGCGTCCGCTTTTTCATGTGGTGGTCCTGCCGGTTGAACTGCGGCATCCCCTCGCGGTGCTTCTGCGTCAGCGCCCGCGCGGTCTCGTCGTCCAGCTCCGGCGTCTTGTCGGCGTGGCCGCGGGGGACCCGCTTCGTCGGGCCCTCCTCGTCGGGTTCGGCCTCGACCGCGGCCTCCGTGTCGTCTTCGACCTCGGCCTCGGTCTCTTCTGTGACCTCGAGACCGCCGACGTCCGCCTTAATTCGTGCGGCGAGGGCGTTTCCGACGCCGTCGACGTCCGAGAGTTCCGCCTGGCTCGCGGCCTTGACGTCCTCGACCGTCTCGTAGCCGGCCTCGCGGAGCGCCTCGGCCTTCGAGGGGCCGACACCGCTGATGTCCTCGAGATCCGTGATCTCGTCTTCTGTTTCTTCGACGTCCGTGTCGGCGTCGGTCTCTTCGACGTCCGCGTCGGTCGCTTCGACGTCCGTGTCGGCGTCGACGTCCTCGTCGGGATCGTCGGCGGACATCTAGGCACCTCCTACGGCCTGCGGTTTCTCCGTGATGTAGACGCCGTCCTGGAACACGCGCGTGTCCTTGTCCTTCACACGGGTGAGCTGTTCGATGTCGGCCGCCGTCTGGCCGACGTCCTCCTTGTTCGGACCGGAGAGGGTGACCTCCTCGCCGTCGACCTGGATCTCGGTGTCGCCGCGGATCTTCGCGCGACGCGGTGCCTTCTCGCCGAGGAAGTTCTTGATCACGACGTGGTCGCCGTCGACCGACACCTGCATCGGGAAGTGGGCGTAGAAGACTTCCATCTTGTACTCCCACCCCTCGGTGACGCCGTGGAACATGTTCCGCACGTGGCTCTCGAACGTGCCCACGGTGGCGGTGGTCTTGGCGTCCTCCGCGTCGGATTCGATCACGACCGCGCCGTCGTCGACCGTCACGGACACGTCGGGGAACCAGAGACGCCGGGAGACGCTCCCGTTCGGTCCCTCGACCGTGAGCGTGAGGTGGTCCAGTTCGGCGGTGACGTCGTCGGGAATCGGTAGTGCTGTTCGTGTCATCGTCAGTATACGTATGCGATCACCTGGCCACCGAGCCCCTCCTCACGGGCCTCGTAGTGGCTCATGACGCCGTGACTCGTCGAGACGATGAGCGTCCCGTAGTCGCGGGCGGGGAGATACCGCTTCTCCCACTTCTCGTACTCGTCGGCCCCGGTGGTGTACCGGGGCTTCACGGCGCCACACCGGTTGATCGCGCCTTTCAGTTCGACCTCGAAGTTTCCGGCCTTGCCGTCGTCGACGAACTCGAAGCCGTCGATGTACCCGCGGTCGTAGAAGACCTCGAGCACCGAGCCGATGACGTTCGAGGCGGGCTGTACCGTGTGGCTCAGATGGCCGACGCTCTCGGCGTTGTTCACGCCGGAGAGCGCGTTGCTGAGTGGATCGTTGTCCGCCATTGTTATCGATACTTCTTGAATCCGATGTCGCGAGCGACCTCGCGGAAGCACTGCCGGCAGAGGAAGATGTCGTACTTCCCCACCAGCCCCTGTTTCCGCTCACACCGTCGGCACTCGCGCTCGATGCCCGTGCGCCGGGAGGCGTGTTCGCCCGTCTCTGTCTCGCTCTCGCTCATTCGTCAGTCACCTCTACCTCGACCCCGAACTCGCTCTCGACGAACGCGATCGCGTCCGCCGGAGTGAGCATGTGGCGCGACGGGATCGAACTGGTCGCCTTGTCGCGCTTGCGCACGCGGTAGCCCGGCCGGACGAGGTTGACCGTCACGTCCAGCCCGTAGATCCCGATGTTCGGGTCGTACTCCTGGCTCGGGAACTCGGTGTGTTCGGCGACGCCGAAGCTGAAGTTCCCGTACTCGTCGAACTGTCCGTCGTGGAGGTCCGTCAGCGGCAGCGCCGTGTCGAGGAACGCCGTGGCGGCGTCGCCGCGGAGCGTGACCTTGGCACCGACGGGTTCGCCCCGCCGGACGCCGAAGTCCTGGCTCGCACGCTTCGACTGCGTCCGGACCGGCTGCTGGCCCGCGACCTCGCCGAGGATCTCCTCGGCGTTCGCGAGTTCGCGCCCGCCCGTGCCGACGCCCATGTGGACGACGACCTTCTCGACCGTGGGGCGGCGCATCTCGTGGAACTCGCCCTCCGAGTCGGTCTCAGAGGACATCAGTCGTCACCTCCGTCCCCGTCGGTCGCGTCGGAACCGCCGGTGAAGTTCTCGTCGATGACGACGACGTACCCCTCGACGGTCTCGAACTCCGAGTCGTCGTCGCGGGTGACGCGGACGGTGTTCGACCCGCTTCCGGGCGTGACCGTGATCTCGGCGACCTCGCCGATCTCGCCGGCGTGCTGGCCGTCGACGGCGGTCACGAGCGCACCCTCTTCGTACGGGAAGTGGGCGACGATCTCCTTCGTCTCGTTGTCGACGACGAGCGAGTCGTTCGTCGAGTAGTCGGCCGCGTCCGCGGCGTCTTCGATCCGGAGGTTCGTCCCGTCGTGGAGAGTGAGCTGGAACGCGCCACCCGCCACCTGCTGTTTGCGGACGATCTTTCCGAGGCGGCTGTCGGCCGCGTCGGCGGAGATCGGCGTCAGTGCCAGGCGTCCCCCCTCGTCGGGGAACACCCGGTAGTACTCCTCGCGCTGGGTGAACGCGACGATGTCGAACATCCCGATGGGACGGGATTCGTCCGACACCGCCTCGCCGTTGACCAGCACGCTGTCCTGGTTCAGCGCGTAGCGCGCCTCCTTCTTCGAGTCGACGTAGCCGAGGACGTCCCGCAGCAGGATCAAGAGCGGAACGCCGGCCTCGCCGTGCGGACCGGCGCCGGCCTTGACCGTCCACGTCGCCTCCTTCCGTTCGACAGGCCAGGAGTTCGGAACCGAGAGTCGTTTCTGGTGTCGTGTCATTCGTTGTCCTCCTCCGCGCGCAGGCGCGCCTCGCGACGGTCGTCGTCGTCGTGGAACGCCAGTTTCGTGATGCGGACGTTCGACGCGTCAAGCGGCCGCGGCACTTCCTCGCCGTCGGCCTTCTCGACGGTGACGTCCTCGACGTAGACGGCCGCCTCCTTGAGATCGACCTCGATGATCTCGCCGGAGTCGCCGGCGAAGTCCCCGCGGAGCACCTCGACGGTGTCGCCCGCGTTGACGCGGGCGTTGCGCCGACCGTACTCCTCGCGGAGGTCGTCGGAGAGCGTGGCGCGCACCTGGTCGTGCCGCTCGTGGAGCGGCGCGTCGCGCGTCCGTGTTCGCTGTTTGCGTGGTTGTTTGGTCATTGTGCTGTTCAGACGATCATCGTCGCTGTCGAGGCGATGCTGCCGAACCGCTCGGCCACCTCGCGCGCGACGGGACCCTTGATCTCGGTCCCGCGCGGCTCTTCCATCTCGTCGATGACGACGGCCGCGTTGTCCTCGAACTTCACGCGCGTGCCGTCGGGCCGTCGGATCGGCTTGCGCTGCCGAACGATGACGGCCTCGAGCACCTGGCGGCGCATCTCGGGGGTGCCTTTGGTGACCGAGACGGTCACCTTGTCACCGATGCCCGCCGAGGGCTGGCGGTTCTTCGTGCCGGAGTAGCCGTGGACGCTGATCACTTTCAGCTCACGGGCCCCGGTGTTGTCCGCGCACGTGACGAGCGCGCCACGGTTGAGGCCACGAGTGACGTCGGCTTTCAGCGCCTCCATCAGTCGTCACCTCCGACGCGTTCGATGACCACGTGGGATTTCGTCTTCGAGAGCGGTCGTGTCTCTGCGATACGGACCGTGTCGCCGACTTCGAGCCCCAGACACGGCGGTGCATGGGCCGGAATCCGACTCCGGCGCTTCATGTACCGATCGTATTTGGGGACGCGAACGTCGTACTCGCGTTCGACGACGACGGTCTTGTCCATGTCTGTGGAGGCGACCATGCCCTCCAGCGTCTGTCCGCGCACGGAAAGCGAGCCGTGGAACGGACAGTGCTGGTCGGAGCAGGTCTCCTCCGGTTCTGATACGTTGAGTCCTAACGCCATGTTGATTCACCTGCGTTCTCCGTGCGGAGCGCGGGTCGTGAGAGCAGCTGTGTGCCATCCACCGTAACGTAGGCCACGCCCTCGCCAGCCTCGACCCGTGCCGCCTCGACCGACTCACCGTCGGAGTCGGCGTCTGTGGCGGGTTGAGTGGGTGAAGAAACCAGTTCGGACGCGGTCCCCGAAGCCTTCGCGACTTCGGCGGCTTCATCTGTGCGTGTGTGTCGAGGACCGGCAGCGACGGTAGGGGCGTCGCCGGCGTCCTCGGTCTCCGTGTCGGTCGGAAGGCGAAACTCGAACGTCGTTCCCTCCTTGGGGACCTGCCGCACCCGAGCCCCGTCGTCGATCTGCAGGGTCCGCATCGTCTCGACGACGACACGCCCCGCTATCCCGATCAGATCGGGGTTCGGGGCGTCGACGACCTCGGTGGAGAGGCCGTTGAGTTCGTGTCGCGTCAGGGTCTCGGGTGTGAGTCGCATTCCGGTTCGAGTCCGTTATTCGTCGTCCGCGAGGTCGCCCTCTTCCTGCTGGATCGTCTTGATCCGCGCGATGGTCCGACGGAGTTCCTTCACGCGGCCGGGGTTGTCCGGCGCGCCACCCGCCGCCTGCACGGCCTTCGCGTTGAGCAGCTCGGTCTCGAGCTCCTCGAGCTCGGCCTGTCGCTCGGCGGGCGTCATGTCGCGGATCTCCGCGGTGTAGAGGATCGCCATTACTCTTCGACCTCCTCGTCGTCGTCGGTGTCGTCGGTGTCGTCGGCGTCGTCGGCGTCGTCGGCGGCCTCCATCTCGGCGACGAGGTCGGCCGCCTCCGCGGCGGTCTCCTCGTCGAGGTCCGCGTCCGCATCGGCGTCGGCGTCACCGGCGGTCTCCTCGTCGACCTCCTCGGCGTCGGCGTCCTCGTCGACGACCTCCTCTTCGACCTCGACGATCTCCTCGTCGAGCACCTCTTCGGGCTCGTCCGTCGGAACCTCGACGTCCTCGTCGGCGAAGTCGGCCGCCGTCTCGTCGAGTTCGTCGGCCTCGTCCGGCTCGCCCTCGAGGAGCTCCTCGACGCTCTCGCCATCGCCCTCAACGGCGATCTGTTCGACGGCCTCGACCTCGACGTCCTCCTCGATCGAGAAGTCGTCGGGCAGCTCCGCACCCGGCGGGATGATCTTCACCGTGACGCCGATGGTGCCGAGTTTCATGACGGCGACGCCCTGGCCCTCGTCGACGATCTCCTCGGCGGGCTCGCCGTTGTGCTTGATGTAGCCGCGGTTGAACTTCTCCACGCGCGAGCGAGCGCCCGTGACCTTGCCCGAGAGGACGATCTCCGCGCCGAGCGCGCCGGCCTCCATGATCCGGTCGATGGTGGTGTGGCCCGCCTTGCGGAAGTACCACCCTCGTTCGAGGGCGTTCGCGAGGCGGTCGGCGACGATGCGCGCGTTGAGATCGGGCTCGTCGACCTCCTGGACGTCGATCTGGGGGTCGTCCAGGTCGAAGCGCTCTTCGAGTTCGCGGGTCACCTTGCGGATGTTCTTCCCGCCCTTGCCGATGACCATCCCGGGCTTCTCGGCCTTGAGGACGATCTGGGTGCCCATCGGCGTCTTCGCGACCTCCATCCCGCCGTAGCCGGCGCGACCGAGTTCGTCGGCGAAGAACTCGTCGATCTGCGAACGCTGGAGTCCGTTCTCGATGAACTGGTGTTCGTCCGCCATTACTGGGCCTCCTCCTGCTGTTCGATGATGAGCTCGACGTCGCAGAGCGTCGTGTTCCACGGGTCGGCACGACCGAACGCCCGCGGCTTGCGACCGGGGCGCTCGCCCGTCTTGTGGGCGGCGACGTGCTTGATCACCATCTCCGACCCCTCGAAGCCCTGTTCGTCCGCGTTGTTGCGGACGTTCTCGATGAGCTTCAGGAAGTCCTTCGACGCCTTCTCCGGGTAGCGACCCGCGTCCCAGCCGTCGATGTCGGAGCGGTGTCCGACACCGGTGTTGTGCTGTTTGAACGGGACCGAGCGTTCCTCGGCGATCACGGCTTCGAGGTACGCCTCGGCGTCGGCGACCGTCTTCCCCTTGATCGCCTTGGAGATGGCCTTGCTGTGCTTGAGGCTGATGGGCCGGTCGCGGAGCATCCCCCTGGCGGTGGTCTCCGGGTCGGCCTCGACGCTGTAGTTGATTCCCATGGTTTACTTGAGTGGCACGAACTTCGACGACCGGGTCGCACCGATGCCGGCCTGCCCGTGCTCGACCGACGTTCGGGTGAGCTGGAACTCGCCGAGGTAGTGTCCGATCATCTCGGGCTGGATCTCGACGCGCTCGAACTCCTGCCCGTTGTACACCGCGAACGTCTTGTCGACGAACGCCGGCAGGATCGGGACGTCGCGCAGGTGCGTCCGGATCGGATCGTTCGCCGTCTCCTCGGGGTCCGCGTCGCGGACCGTCTCGAGCAGCTTCTCGTGCTGGGTGGTCAGCCCTCGTTCGATGGTTCGCCGCTGGCGAGCGGGGAGCAGTTCCGCGACCTCGTCGAGCGACATCTCCTGCAGTTCGTCGAGCGTGTGACCGCGGTAGGTGAACTCACCCTCGCGGCCGGTTCGGTATTCCGAGCTCATGATTACTTGTTCCCTGCCTTGCCGCCGCGTCCGGTTCGTTTCGAGGCGATGTCGCCCACCTTGCGGCCCGGCGGCGCGTTCCGCGAGACGGACTTCGGTTTGCCGGGGTGTTGCCGACCGCCGCCACCGAACGGGTGGTCGACGGCGTTCATCGCGACACCACGGACGCGCGGATACTTCGACCCGCGCGAGCGCATCTTGTGGTACTTGTTGCCGGCCTTGACGAACGGTTTCTCCGTCCGACCGCCGCCGGCGACGACGCCGATAGTGGCGCGGCACTCGGGGCTGAGGCGCTTGACCTCGCCCGAGGGGAGCTTCACGACCGCGACGCGGCGGTCGTGGCTCAGGAGCTGCGCCGAGGTACCCGACGCGCGGGCGAACTTCCCGCCGTCGCCGGGCGAGGACTCGACGTTACACACCGGGACTCCCTCCGGGATCTCTGCCAGCGGGAGCGTGTTGCCCGGCTTGATCTCCGCCGAGACGCCGACCTGGATGGTGTCGCCGACGGTGATGCCCTCGGGGGCCAGGACGAGGCGCTGGTCGCCGTCGTCGAACTCGATGGCGGCGATCGGCGCGCTCCGGGCGGGGTCGTGTTCGATGTCGACGACCGTGCCCGAGATCGTGTCCCGGTCTTCGTTCTTCTTGTGCGACAGTTCGGCCTTGTAGCGGTGCGACGGCGCCCGGTACGTCGGGGAGCCGTGTCCGCGTTTCTGTCCCTGGATTCGTCGTCCCATCTAGAACACCCCGATTCTGGAGGCGATCTCCTGGGCGTCGTCCTCCTCGCTCAGGCGGACGGTCGCCTTCTTCTTCCCCTTCGGTGTCACCTGCGTGTTCACCGAGTCGATGGAGACCTCGTAGCGCGTCTCGATCTCCGCTTTGATCTCCGGCTTGGTGGCGTCGAGGTGGACGATGAACTGGAGCTTGTTGTCGAAGTCCATCTCGTTCATCGCCTTCTCGGTGACGAGCGGGTGGTGGATGATCCCCGTCATCGCTCGGCCACCTCCGCGAGAGCGCTCTCGGTCCACACGGTCAGCCGACCGGCGTGGGTCCCCGGCGCGAGATCCTCGGCCGAGACGTTCGCCGCGGTGGCGACGTCGGCGCCCGCGAGGTTACGCGCCGCCTTCGACGGCTCCTCGCTCGTGACGAAGAGGATCGACTTCGGGCGCGTGTACTTGCGGCCGCGGGTCTTCCCCCGACCGGCCCGGACGTTCCGCTCGTCCGCGCGTTCGACGTCGGCGTGCAGTCCCACGCTCTCGAGGAAGGAGACGACCTCCTTCGTCTTCACGAGCTCCTCGAACTCGTCGCTCACGACGAGCGGGAGCTGGAGGTCGGCGTCGAACTGGTGGCCGCGCTCGCGCACGAGGTCGACGTCCGCGGTGGCCGCGATGGCCGACCGCACGGCGAGCTGCCGTTCCTTGTCGTTGATTCGCTTCCCCTGGTCCTTCTCGGCCTTCGGCGGGTGAGCCTTGCGCCCACCCACCGTCTGGGGAACACGGCGGCCCTGCCCGTTCTCGCGCGGAACGTGGGCCATGCCGCGCCCACTGCCCATTGACTCGGCCGGGGTCCGCATCCCGGCGTAGGGGTCGGCGCCGTACGGCTGCTTCCGGTTGGCCTGCGCGGCGACGACCGCCCGCTGGATAAGGTCCGGGCGGTAGGGCGTGTCGAACACGTCGGGGAGGTCGATCTCGCCCGCGTCGTCGCCGTTCAGGTCGCGTACTGTTGCGTTCATTATCCTTGGTTCGAGGCGGTGGAGACGTAGCGCACCTCGGGATCGAGGCGCGGCTGGTCGTTCGGTCGGACGGCCGGGCGGAACCGCAGGAGCCGTTTGTTCGGCCCCGGCAGCGAGCCCTTGACGAGCGCGTACGGGCCGTCGATCTCGCCGTAGTTGACGAAGCCGCCGTCGACGCTCGGCTCCGACCCGTCACCGAGGTCGATGAGCCGCTTGTTCAGTTCGGTGCGCTGGTGGTAGCCCGTCTGCCCCTGCTGGGGGACGGTCGAGCGCACGCGCGAGGGGTTCCACGGGCCGAGGTTGCCGATGCGTCGGCGCCACCCCTGACGGGCGTGTTTCCCCTTCCGCTTCTGGACGCCCCAGCGCTTGACGGGGCCCTGGGTCCCTTTCCCCTTGGTGATGCCCGACACGTCGAGATACTGTCCGGGACGGAACACGTCGTTGATGGCGTGTTCACCGCCGGACTCGACGAGGTCGAGCGCGAAGTCGGCGCGCTCGTCGAGCGAGCCGCCGCCGACGCGCGTCTCCATCACGTCGGGCTTCTTCTTGGGGACGTTCGCGACCGAGCCGGGGACCGTGTGGGTGATGACCCGGAGGTCGTCGACCCGACCCTCGTCGAGGAGGGTTCGGAGGTCGTCGGCGTCGGTCTCGAACGTGTCTTCGTCCGGCAACGAGAGCGTGCGGGAGAGGTCGTCGTGGAACTCCGACGTCCACACTTCCGTTGTCGGCTTCATACCGTACGACGTCTGTTCGTAGGCTCGCAGGGCGACGGCGCGCATCGGCGGCGTCTCGACGACGGTCACCGGCACCGACTCCTCCATCCCTTCGCGGGCGGAGTTGGCCTGGTCGTTGACCATGAGGACGTGGGTCATGCCGGCCTTGTAGCCGGCGAACCCCTGCAGCGCAGGGGAGCCCTCGTCGTCGGGCCACGAGCGGAAGCGCGGAACTTCGCTCGTCGCGCGCTTTCGCGGGCTGTAGCCCATCGAGCCTTTGCGTGGTCTGCGTGGTTGTGGCATGTGTTCTCGGTCTCCGTTACTCCGTCTGGCTCGGGAGTGTCAGGGCCGCGAGCGAGGCGAACATCGCTTCCTCCGTCCGCACCACCTCGCTGCCCTGGTTCGGGATCGTATTCAGCCAGAGGTCGAACCCCGGATCGTCGGGTTCGACTTCGCCGCTCGCGGCGGCGACGGCCTCGGTCTCGATACCGAGGATGTCCGGAAGCCCCCGCCCGGGCGCGCCGAAGGCGATCGTCGCGCCGTCGGCGACCCGTCGGGTGAGGTCCGCCAGACCGTCGGCGGACAGCGGTCGCCCGAACCGGGACGTCGCCACGCGAGTTCCGGCGTCGGGACGGGCCAGCGCTTCCGTGAGGTCCATGCGGGAGACGTCGTACCCCGGCTGCGGGGCATCGACGATCCGCGCACGGACCGGCTCTCTCGAAGAGATCCTGATGGTGACGCGCTCCCCCTCCTCGACCTCCATCTCCGGAGGGGCGAGGAGCGAGATCGGGTGTTGCAGTCCGCAAGTGACCCGGACGCGGCCTTCAGGTCCGACCTCAGTCACGATTCCCTGTGTTAACGACCCCGACTCGGCGGAGTCGGAGCCGGTCGTAGACGCGATTCGGAGGGGCGGCAGGACACCGACGTACGCCAGTTCGTCCCGCCTCTCCCACACCTCCTTTCGGAGGTGGGGTGGTGTGGCGGCGTACCGCAGCACGGTTTCGACGAACCCGCCTCCCCAGCCCTGTTCGCCTTCCCGGTCGGGGAAGACGACGAGCCGATCCGCCCGGAACACCGTCGCCGCACGGGCGACGTAGCCGAGTTTGCGAGTCGCCTCGCGTTTGTCTTCGGCTTCCCGGACGAGGGAAGACGGCACGAGTACGCTGAGTGTCATGCCGAGCCGTCCATCGTCGCGTCTAGACTGTACCCGTCGTACCCGAGCCTCGTTGAAAAGGGTAGCGAATCGCGTGTGCGCGTGAGAGGCCCTGACAACCACACAGACGGACGTTCAGAGCGGACAGTGCCGTGTGACCGACTGTCGCGGGGAACGATCGCGAACGTCCTGTGCTCGACCCGGGTGTCGGACGGTGAAACCGGGAGACTGCGATGGCGTCAGTGTCGTCGGCCCGGGAAAACGTCCCTCCCGCTCGCCGTCCGAGGCTGACGACGGAGCGGGAATCGGCCTCACGTCGTGTCTCGCCAGTACAGAGCGTGATCCGACGCGACGGTCGAACGCGGTGTGGTCGGAGTCTACTTCGAGACGACCTGCCCACCGTACGTCTGGGTGGTGATGATCCCGTCCTCGACGATGAACGTGTCCGTACAGAACTCGTAGACGTTGTCCGGCGTCTCGCCGTGCCAGGTGATGTAGGCGACGTCGCCTTCGACCTTCTGGATGGGAACGTCGGCCTCCGATCCCTCCTGACCGAGGTCGGCGAACAGCCCCTCGAAGAACTCCGTGATCTCGTCGATTCCACGGTAGGTCCGGTCGGGGGTGATGATGACCGAATCGTCGTCGTAATCCTCCAGGATACCGTCCATGTCGCCCGCGCCGAACGTCTCCAGGTGGTGTTCCAGAACGTCTTGTGTCGAACTCATTGTGGGATACTCAACTCTCCAAACGTGTAGATCGTTCATCAAGGTTTGGTTCGAAGTCGCCGACAGCGCACGATCGGTCCTCTGAGAGACGGTGGCGTGGGCGGGCGGAAAGGACGGATTTTTATATCACCGTGGCGTTAGCTGGAGATGCGTACGACGCGTGATGCGCTGGTAGTGTAGTGGTATCACGTGACCTTGCCATGGTCACAACCTGGGTTCAAATCCCAGCCAGCGCACTTCTCCGGAATCCGATCCGCGAGCGACCGCTCTGCGTGTCGCTCGCACCCCGAGGATTCCGGTGTGTGTCGCCCCTGTGGATTTGAATCAAGGAGTAGAGCGAACGAAGTGAGCGGAACGACCGTGGTTCACAATCCCAGCCAGCGCACTTCTCTGAACCTCAACACAGCGAGCGACGTTCATGTCGCTCGCTCTCGTTGAGTTCGGTGTGTAGGCCTCTGGATTTGAACCCTGCCGGACGCAGTCCGCGCAGACGAGCGAAGCGAGTCGAGCAGAACCGTTCGGCTCCGGTTCACATCCCAGCCAGCGCACCAGTATACCACCCAGCAGACGCGACGCGCTTGAATACGGGTGCCCGAGCGTTATCCGGGCAAGATCGTTTCGAGACCGCGCTGTGCGGCCACCTCGACCAGCTCTTCATCGGCGGACACGAATCCGAACTGCTCGATACGCTCAGAGAGTGAGAGTGCTGCCGAGAGCTGGAGGCTATCCAGCGTTCGCAGATCGTTCTGGAGGACGAGATCGAACGAGAAGCCGAGGAGCGACTCCTCCATCGGAACGATGACGAAGTCCGCCAGTGCCTCTCGAAAGAAGACGCTGATCAACTGGTTCATTTCCGGTTCGGAGACCTCGTTCCGGTTGTACTTGCGTCTGAACGCGGAGACGGACTCGACGACGGTAAGTGACGAGATCAAAACGTCGTGTTCCTCGTCGTCCAGAATCTCGTCCACTCGTTTAGTTCCCGGTTCCTCGTGATACCGTTTCACCAAGGCAGAGGTATCGAAAAAGTAGGTCGTCACCGACGCGGTCTCCTCACGCTACACCCGCTCCTCGCGCTCGTCGTCGACGATCTCCGAGAGGTCCGTCCCGCCGCTCGTCGCCTCACGGAGTTCCGAGAGATCCGGTGTCGGTCCCGTGTCGGAGACGAACTCGCTCATTCGCTCTCGGAGCGGATTCAGCTGCGACTTCTTCAACAGTTGTCGACCCCAGAAATCCAGGTCGTCGACCGCATCGCTCATATCAATGAATGGACGGTCTCGGTATAAAACCGTATTCCCGGAGCGAAAGCGAGACACGAGTGAGCGACTCGTTCCCGAGTATCGACTCGACTCGTATTTCGTCGAGAGCTGTTCTCTCGGTCTCTGGGTAGTCTGTCGGGGAGGATGGATCCGCCAGTCACAGCGCTCGAACGTGGTGAGAGCGACCATGTGGCTCCGGTTCACAATCCCAGCCAGCGCACTGCTCCGAACTCCACACCGCCGAACGGCTCGATTCGGACGAGAAGCGGGAGACAGCGCCTAGGCGGCGAAGTACGTCTCGAGTTCGTGCTTCGTCACTTCGATTCGGCCCGTGTGATCGACGGTTTCGAGCTTCGCCGCCGCAGGGTGCCAGCTGCCGTACTCGGCGACGCGCTGGAACTCCGTCTCCGCATCGAAGCCACGGTAGTGCTTCGTGAGGGTCAGTTTCGGTCTCATTACGAGTGAACCGAGGAGTCACGGAGGTTAAAAACTTACTACGAATCGAATAATAATTACCACGATCGTCGGCAACAGACGAGATCTCGGGAGAGATCAGTACGCCCAGCCACCGAAATCGAAACGGCACGTAGGTTCTCTGGGGATCGGCACCGGAGCGACGAGCCCCCTCCGGGGAGCGAGTCGGACGAGTATTCACCGGGAGACGGTGGCCCGGTCGAGGGGAGACGCCGTCGGGCGCTCGGCGGCGAGCGACCGGAGGGTGCCGACCGACGTCGTCGACGTCGGTCGTGGAGAGCGTCGACCCGGCGGCGAGGCCGACTCAGAACTCGTGTTGCTTCTGGTGTTTCAGCCGCTCGGCGACGATGCCGGGGACGGTGGTCTGACACCGGCGGCACCGCCACGACGGCTTCGTTACCCCCTCGAGTTTGGTCAGATCGCGCTTGGTCTGCAGGAGCGCGTTACAGCCAGAACAGCGGCGAGAGATCGCCATGGTCGACGCTACAACGTGTTCGTATTTGAAACTATCTCCGGAGCCGACGGGCGCGGGGGCGCTCGAAGCCGGGGTCAGTCCTCGAGTACGTACGCGAGGTCCTCGCGACCAGCGCCACAGACACACTGGGTGGGGAAGGCGTCGAGCGAGCCGACGACGCCGCAGTCGAGACAGCGCCAGACGAGGTACGCTTCGCCGACGCCGTCGGCGGCGAGGCGCTTGTTCCGGACGACCGTGGGCGGACGGACTGCACGGGAGACCGTAACGGAACTGGGCGTGTCGCGACCGACGTCGATCAGCCGCTGGGTCCGCGTCTCGCCGGGTTCGAGGGGTTCGTCGGTCGTCTCGGTCGCCTGCACCGGAGTGACGCTCTCGGACGTCGGCGAGGGTGGAGTGTGTGCAGCCATGTGAGAGGAACGCACGGCGCGGTATTAAACGGCGACTGCTCGTATCGGTCACTCGGACTCTCTGGGCGACCAGGAGAGTTCGAGGACGACCGGGCCGCCCAGCAGACCCGTGTCGGTGCGGGCGACGACGCCGTCGGGGGTGGGCAGGACCACGCGCCGGCCGTCAACCGTCACCGCGACCTCGGCGGGTCGTCCACCGGTTCGACCGGTCACGAGCGCCTGTTCGGCCGCCTCGACCGCGTCCGTGACGGCCGCCCGCGTCGGCCCCGCAGAGTTGTCGTAGTCGACGCCGCCGAACACCGGACGGACGTTGACGTCGCGCGAGCGGTTCGAGAGGACGGCGTTCACCGCCGCACCGAGGAGGATGACGAGCCCCGAAAAGTACAGCCAGGTGAGGAGCACGAGGATGCCGGCGACGACGCTGGGGTCCTGCGCCGTGGCGCTGAACCGCGCGTACAGCTGGAAGAGCGTCTCGAACGACGCCAGCCCCACCGCAGCGAGAAACACGCCCGGGAGGACCTCGACGACGCCGACGTCACAGTCGGGAAAGACGTAGTACATGGGAAACAGGGCGACGGAGAGGAGCGCGACGAGCACCAGTCGGTGGAGGAGCCACGGGACGGTTCCCGCCCCGGCGAGCACGAGACGCGATTCGACGAACACCGCGAGCAGGATGGCGAGCGCGAACACCAGCAGGACGACCACGCCGTCCGAAACCTGGTCGGCGAAGGTGTTCTCGGCTTCGGACTCGTAGATGTCGGAGAAGGCGGTGTCGAGCCCACGGAAGATGCGGAGCGTCCCCCAGACGAGGACGACGCCGCCGAACAGGGAGAGCCCAGCCGAACTGCCGGCCTGGGAGAGTTCGGTGACGAAGATCGACGACGCGCCGGGCGTGAGGACGGTGGCGACGAATCGCTCGAACGCGGTTTCGAGGCTGCGGTCGCCCACCCGGGCGACGATCGCGAGCACCAGAAGCAAGAGCGGGAGCAGCGAGACGAAGGCGTGGTAGGCGATGCTCCCGGCCATGAACGTGAGTCGTTCGGCGCGGATCTCGTGGACGATCGCCCGGAGCAAGACGAGGGCTCGTTCGAGTCGCGGATCCGCGTCGGTGACGCGAGCGATGACGGACATGCCGCGTGGTAGGAGTGGGGAGCAGATAACCGGACAGGGAGACGGAATGTCACGCGAGCGGTGGTCGACGGAGGGCGGAGGCTCCGCGAAGGCGAGTCGGGAACGAGTCGACAGCGAGGGCTACCGCTCGTCGTGGAGCGGACGCTCGACCGACCACCGTAGTTACCTTCCCGCGCGTCGTCTCACCTCTATGACCGTCATCGCGATGCTGAGCGTGGCACCGGTAATCGAGGGGAGCATGGCCGCCGAGGTCGCGAAAGCCGTCGCCGCACTCGACGACTTCGACGTCGCCTACGAGACGAATCCGATGGGCACGGTGATCGAGGCGGACGACGTCGATACCCTGCTCGCGGCGGTCGCCGCCGCACACAAGGCCGTCGACGGCGATCGAGTGAGCACGTTCCTGAAGATCGACGACAAGCGAACCCGCAGCCAGCGAGCCCGGGAGAAGGTCGATCGGGTGGAAGCAGAACTCGGGCGAGAGGCGAAGCGGACGCGGGGAGCGTAGCCGCCGAATCTGGCACGGGGACTCGGTCGGATCGAGCACGGCGACTCGGTCGCGCGACGGCGACGACCCGGTCGCACGACGGCGACGACTGCGCCGAGTATGGGAGCACGTGACGTCGCGCGGCCGAGACCGTGGCGACTCCCCTGCGTTTTCGCACCGGGACCGCTCACGACGACGCGCACGTCCGCTGCCGACCCGTCCGTCGACGATCGAGCCCGTCGATCAATCCACGACCGAACCCGTCACCCTTTATCGGGGGACCTCGAAAACGGAGCGTATGGAGAGTCTCAACCGGATGGCCATCGAACTCGTCGACGAGGTGCTCGACTTCGCCGACGAACTCGGGGTCGTCGTCTACGAACTCGACTCCGGGGCGACGGTCATCGACTGCGGCGTCGACGCGGAGGCCGGCCTCGAGGCCGGTCTCCTCGTCGCGGAGGTGCAGACGGCCGGACTCGCGACGGTGGGGACGCGGATGGACACGGTCGCCGGCGCACCACTGCCACACGTCGACCTCACGACCGACCACCCGGCGCTCGCGCTGCTCTGCTCGCAGAAAGCCGGCTGGGAACTCGCGTTCGAGGGCGACGACGGACCGGGTTTCGACGGCCTCGGTGCCGGGCCGGCCCGCGCGCTGGTCGGCCAGGAGAGCGAGTTCCAGGCCGTCGGCTACTACGACGAGTTCGATCTGACGGTGCTGACGATCGAGAGCATCGACCTCCCGGACGATTCCGTAGCAGAGCACGTCGCCGATCTCACCGGCGTCGAGCCGTCGGGCGTGTTCCTCCCGACGTTCGCCACCGGCTCCACGGTCGGGAGCGTGACGATGGCTGCCCGCGCGGCCGAACTCGGCGTCTTCCGTCTCTTCGAGCTCGGCTACGATCCGAAGGACGTGCTCACTGTGTCCGGTGCCGCACCCGTGGCCCCCGTCAGCTACGACGAGGGTGTCGCCATGGGCCGGACGAACGACGCGCTGGCGTACGGGGGACAGGTGTACATGCAGGTGCGCGAGGACAGCGGCGTCTTCGACGACCTCCCGTCGACGGCCAGCGACGAGTACGGCACCCCCTTCGAGACCATCTTCGAGGAGGCCGGCTGGGACTTCTACGAGGTGCCCGACTCGGTGTTCGCGCCCGCACAGGTCACCGTCGACGTCGTCGACGGGCCGACGCGCGTCGTCGGCAAACGCGACGAAGAACTGCTCGCGGAGTCGTTCGGGCTGGCGTGAGTCGACATCGGCCAGACTGGCAAAACCGACCATGACCAGATTCAAGCTCGTTCCCGCGGCCCCGGACTCGCTCGAGGAGGTGGTCGAGGCACAGCAGGCCGTCCCGCTCGTGCCGGGCACGGAGGACGACTGCTGTGCACGCCTCATGCACCGACGGGGGTTCCCGAGCCGGGACGTGGCGCGGACGTGGCTCACGTTCCTCCGTGCGCTGGGCCTCGCCGCCGAACGCGACTCGGGGTTCGTCCGGCGCTCGCGGGAGCCGACGCCGGCGTACCTCCGTGAGGCGTTCCTCGACGGGGTGTACGGGGCGCGCGAGGTCCGCGACGTCCTCGGTGCGGAACCGCTCGACGACGACGCCGTCTTCGAGCGGTTCGAAGAGCGGGTTCCGGCGTGGGAGCACCACAAGGACCCGACGGGGTGGCGCGAGACGTGGCGCGCGCGGGTCGGCCACCTCCTCGAGTGGCTCGTCCTCCTCGACGTGGCCGAGCGACGCGAGGCGGGGTACGTCGTCCGGGAGCCGGCGGAGTAGATGGAGAGCGGACCGAGCAGGAACGGTCCGTTCGACGCAGTGAGCGAGCGACACGTCTTCCCCCGGACCGCCAGTAGTCGACGACCCGCTCGGCGGTGACGTCGTCGGACGAGCAGGTCACCCGGCAGATGGTATCCTCGTGGACGACAGCCCCGTGACGGATCGTCACGTGGCCGTCGGGCGGGAGCCCCGCCGAGGAGCCGAGGCAGTGAGGACCGGTCGCGGGGGTGGTGACGGGTCCAGACAACGGTCAGGGACGTGCCGCCGGACGGCTTTTGCCGCTCTCGTGCCTACGTGGAGTGATGACGACGAAACCGGTCGACACCGTCCTGTTCGACCTCGACGACACCCTCGTCACGTACAACCGCTCCACCCAGGAGGTGCTCGACGAGGCGTTCGCGGCCGTCGGCGTCGAGCCGTTCTTCGCCGCGGAGGCGTACTTCGCGCGGTACGAGGAGTTCTTGCCGCGGACCGACTCGATCGAAGGGCTCCGCGAGGCGTGTTTCGCCGCCGTCGCCGACGAACGCGGCCACGACCCCGCGCTGGGACGGGACGTCGCAGACGCGTTCAACGCGCGGCGCGACCACGGCGACGTACGACTGCTCCCCGGTGCCCGGGAGGTCGTCGACCGATTCGCCGACGACTATCGCCTGGGGGTCGTGACGAACGGCCACCCGGACGTCCAGCGGCCCAAACTCGCGGAGGTCGACCTCGACACCGCGTTCGAGACGGTCGTCTTCGCAGGCCACGACACGGCGCCCAAGCCGGCACCGGACCCCTTCGACAGGGCACTCACGACGCTCGGCTCGACCGCGGACCGGGCAGTCCACGTCGGTAACTCGCTCGCGTCGGACGTCGCCGGCGCGAACGCGGCCGGCCTCCGAAGCGTGTGGATCCCGGCGTACGAAGAACGGGCGACGGCCGAGCCACACTACCGGCTGGAGTCGCTCACCGAACTCGACGAGCGACCGTGGGCCTGAACGTCCGCTCGCTCCCGAGCGTTTATATCCGAGACGGCGGCCAGACGGCCCGTGCGGTGAGAGAGACCACGGGACGACGGGCGACGCGGCGGCACACCGTCTCGTGTGAGCGCGTGCCGCCCGTTCGCCTGCCGCCTCGCTACTCCCGGTAGACGTGGGTGACGGTGCCGACACCCTTGCTCCGCCCCTCGCGGAAGACGAACCGCTGACCCTCCTCCACGAGATACGGCCGGAACTTGAACTCCACCTCGGTCGTGCCGGTGTCGCCAGGGAGCAGTTGTCCACCCTCGGGACGGAACACCGCAGCCTCGCTGATCGTCTCGAGGTGGACGACGGGTTCGTAGCCCGAGCCGATCCGCGTCGGGTGGTTGAGTACCATCACGTCCGCCTCGAACCGCCGCACGGGTGTGGGGTCGGCGTCGCGCGGGAGGAGCACCATCCCGCGTTCGAGGTCCGGCTCACGGACCCCCTTGAGCGCGATGCCGACGATGCGGCCGGCCTTCGCCCGGTCGACGCGATGGTAGTGCATCTCGATCGAGCGGACCTCCACCTCGCGGAAGCCGCCGTCGGCCATCGGCCCGACGAGGAGTTCGTCGCCGGCCTCGACGCTCCCGGCGTTCACCGTCCCCGAGGCGACCGCGCCGACGCCCGTGACGGAGTACGACCGGTCGATGTACATCCGGAACTCCCCCTCGTCGCGCGCCGTCTTCGGAAGGTGTTCGAACAGGTAGTCGAGACGGTCGAGCCCCTCCATCGTCACCGCGCTGGTCTTGAGGATGGGGACGACCGCGTCGCTGATCTCCTCGACGGCGGCCTCGACGCCGTGGCGTGCCACGCGGAGAGGCGTCTTGCCGACGTCGCGGAGCAGTCGCTCGACCTCACGTTCGACCTCGCTGACGCGCTCGTCGGAGACCATGTCGACCTTGGTGAGCGCGACGACCGTCGGAAGCTCCATGGCGAGGAGGATGCCGAGGTGCTCGCGCGTCGTCCGCGTCGGGCCGTCGTCGGCGGCGACGACGATGAGGCCGTAATCCAGCCGCTGACCGACCAGTCCCCGGATCGTGGTGCGGAGCCACGGCTCGTGGCCGACCGTGTCGACGAACGACACTAAGCGGTCTGCCTCCTGGACGATCCGGGCGCGGTCGGCCTTCCGGTGGGGGTTGTCCATGTGGACCGGGCCGTCGTCGTCGAAGCCGTACACGCCGTAGGAGAGATCCGCGGAGAGCCCGCGTTCGACCTCGTGGGGCTGGACGTCGAGGAACGATCGCGTCTCGCCCTCGCCGTCGTCCGATCGACCGGTGACGAGCGACCCCACGAGGGTCGACTTTCCGTGGTCGACGTGGCCCGCGGTGCCGACGACGATGTGATCGTCGTCGCCCTCGAGCATCGCTCCCTCTTTCAGCGTGGCGACGCCGACGAGGCCGTCGTCGCCGGCGCTCCACGTCTCGACGTCGTGGATGTGCGCGCCGGCTTCCTCGGCCAGGAGCGAGAGGACGTCCATCGACTCGGAGAACGCCTCCCGGGGAATGCCCGCGATGCCCCCGTCGTCCGTGACGCCGACGACGTACGTGGCCGTCCCGTCGCCCGAGAGTACCCGGTGGCGGAGCTGAGCCGCGAGGCTCTCCATTCGTCCGCTCGACAGGTGGACGTCACGGGAGAGCCGCTCTTTGAATTCGATGTGGCCGCCTTCCTGCTCGCCGCGCTCGAGGGCCTCTTCGAGGGGGGCCCGGTCAGCGCTCATGGTCGCGCGTAGGAAAGCACCCACGTTAAGGCTTTCCGTGGCATGAGTCCCCATCTCACAACAGCACTCCGGACTCGCTGCCGGGTCGCACGGTCATGAAACGGCACGTCGGGCGAGACGGCTGGCCGGCGCGACTGGGCTACGTCGGCTCGTCGGTCAGGCGCTCGTACGCCCGGTTGACCCGTTTGAACTCGTCTTCGTCGCCCGAAGGGCGATCCGGATGCACCTCCTTCACTCGCTCGCGGTAGGCGTCGCGTACGGCGTCCTCGTCGGCCCCCGGATCGAGTCCGAGCGCCCGGTACGCCTCCGTCTGCGACAGACCCGACGCCGCCGGTCCGACGGTCGCACGACGACGGTCACGCGCCTCACGCGCGCCGGCACCGAACCCACCCCGCGCGTCGGCACCGAACCCACCCGGTCCACCCGGTTCGTCGGGACCCGCACGTGGGCCGAACCGGGTTCCTCCACGGACCCGTCTGGTGCGGGTTCGCTCCTCGAGACGACCGCTCGCCTGGTACCACATGAGGTACGTCGTCGCGCCGAACGGGACGGCGACGACGAGCAGGAACAGTTGCTTGAAGGCGAACGACAGGACGAACAACAGCACTGTCAGTCCGGCGAACACTGCCGCGAGTCCCAGGACGAGTCGGTCGCGGTCCACACTGGGTGTACGGAGTGCGGAACCGTAAGCGTCTCGCACCGAGCGCCGTCGACGACGAGGGTGGGTAGATCGGTCGCCCGAAGGGGGAACGCTCATACCGGCTCGTGTGGAACGTTCCCACGGATCTATGTACATGGACGAGCGCGAGACGTATCGGTGCGAGGTGTGTGGGAAGGAGTTCGACTCCGAACGGGCCCTCCAGGCACACGTCCGCTCGGTCGGTCTCGTCGACTGAGTCGGTCCCGGTCGTCAGACGGATCAGCTGGTTCGCTACGTCGCGGGTTCACGAACCGGTCAGCGGTACTGATTGAGCCGCTTCTTCAGCCGTTTGGCCGCCTCGCCGGCGACCGAGGCGAACGCCTCGCCCCGGTCCTCGCCGGCGAAGATGATGCCCCGAGAGGAGTTGACGAGACCGACGCCGTCGGCGAGGCCGTGTGTGACGGCGGCCTCGGCGTCGCCACCCTGTGCGCCGACGCCGGGGACGAGGAAGGGGAGGTCGGGCACCTGTTCGCGAACCGATGCGAGTTCGTCCGGCGTGGTCGCGCCGACGACGAGGCCGACGTTTCCGTTCGCGTTCCACAGGTCCGCGAGCGCCGCGACCCGCTCGTACACCCGGTCGCCCGAGGCGAGTTCGAGATCCTGGAGGTCGCCGCCGCCGGGGTTGGAGGTGCGACAGAGGACGAACACGCCCTTGTCGGCACGCGAGAGGAACGGTTCCAGCGAGTCCCGACCCAGATAGGGGTTCACCGTGATCGCGTCGGCGTGGTCGAGGAGGTGCGCGTACTGTCGGGAGGTGTTGCCGATATCGGCCCGTTTCGCGTCGAGGAGCACGGGCACGTCCTTCCCGTGGGCGTACGCGATCGTCTCCCGGAGGGCACGCCAGCCGTCGCCGTCCTCGTAGAACGCCGCGTTGGGCTTGTAGCAGGCGGCGTGTTCGTGCGTCGCGTCGATGATCCGCCGGTTGAACGCCCAGCGGGGGAGGTCGTGCTCGCGGAGGTGATCGGGGATGCGCGCGGGGTCGGGGTCGAGGCCGACCGAGACGACGCTGTCGATCCGGTCGATTCGCTGCCGAAGTCGGTGGAAAAAGCCCGTCGAACCCACATCCGAACTCGAACTCGTACTCATACCCGTCGATGCTCGGGGAGCGTCTCAAACCTTTCCGTGCGTCTCGGGCGCGTGTCCCGGCGTGTGGAACGTGCAGGAGAATCGATGGTCGGTCGGAATCGACTCCCTGCCCGATCGGTCGCGAGTCGCCGCCACCGGGCGAGTGACGTGCCCGGCTCCACCGGACGGTAGCGTTCGGTACGTTCGACCGCCGAGTGAAGGCGGCGGGGATCCACCGACTCAGCCGTCGGCGTCGTCCCCGTCGCCCGCGGTCGACGAGTCGGCGTCCGGCGACACGGCGTCGTAGACGACCGTCCCGTCGGTCACGGTCAGGACCGGGCCGATCCCGTCGATCCGGTCGGCGGTCCACGGTGACCCGTCGAGCGCGACCAGGTCCGCGCGGTTCCCGACCGCGAGCGTCCCGAGACGGTCCTCGTCGAACCCCGCGTACGCACCCCCGAGGGTGTACGCCCGGAGCGCCTCCGTGACCGAGAGCCGCTGGTCCTCGTGGGGAGCGTTCACGGCGTGGTGGACGCCGAAAAGCGGGTCGAGCGGCATACAGTCGCTCCCGAACGCGAGCGGGACGCTCGCGTCGGCCATGGCCCGGTAGCGGTTGGTCCGCACCCGACGGTCGCCGAGTCTGCGGTGGTACAGACCGTCCTCGCCGACCCACTTGAGGAAGTTCGGCTGGACGGAGGCGACGACGCCGAGGTCGGCCATGCGCTCGATGGCCGCGTCGTCCGCGAGTTCGGCGTGTTCGACCCGGTGGCGTCTCGCGCCGTCCTCGCCGTCGACGCGACCGGCGGCGGCGACCGCGTCGAGGACGGCGGCGACCGCCTCGTCGCCGATGGCGTGGGCGGCGACCTGAAAGCCCGCGTCGGTCGCCTCGCGGACGATCGCCTCGAGTTCCGCGGGCGGGACGACCCACTGGCCCCTGGTGTCGGCGTCGTCGTAGGGGTCGGAGAGCTTCGCCGTGCGGCCGCCGAAACTCCCGTCGGTGTACGTCTTGATCGCGCCGACGCGGACGAGTCCCTCGCCGTGGTTCGTCGCGAGGCCGACCTCGCGGAGGGCGTCGAGGTGGTCCGCCCAGTAGTTGAGTCGGACCCGGAGGGTGAGTTCGCCCGCGGCCGCGAGGTCGCGGTAGACGGCCGGCGCGTGCGACGCCCGGACCATGTCGTGGACGCCCGTGACGCCGCGTTCGTTGGCGTGGCGCTGGGCGGCGGTGAGGAGCCGCCGGGTCTCCGTCTTCGAGGGAGAGACGGCGTCCCAGACGGCGTCGACCGCTCCCTCGACCAGCACGCCCGTCGGCTCGCCGTTCTCACTCCGGACGTCGCCAGCGTGGTCGCCCGCCGCGAGGCCGAGGCGGTCGAGCGCGACGGAGTTCACTCCCGCGACGTGCATGTCCTCGCGGAAGGCGACCACGGGAAGGGAGTCGGAGACGTCGTCGAGGTCCGCGCGGGAGAGGTAGCGGTCGTCGTCCCACCGGGACTCGTCGTAGCCGAACCCCTGGATCCACGGCCGTGGGTCCTCGCCGTCGCCTGTGTCCTCGACGGTGACGTCGACCGCCCGCTCGCGGAGTCGGTCGAGCGCGGCGGCGCGAGAGTCGACCCCGAGGTCGGCGTGGACGAGCCGCCGGCCGACCATCGACAGGTGCGTGTGGGCGTCGACGAACCCCGGGAGCACCACCCGACCGTCGAGGTCGATGACGCGGGTGTCGGTGCCGACGAGGAAGTCGACGTCGTAGGCGCTCGCGAGCCGGACGATCCGACCGTCGCGGACGGCGACGGCCTCGGACGTCTCGTCGCCGCCGTCCGCAGGGGGGACGAGTGTGTGGACCTCCGCGTTCGTAAGGACGAGGTCGGCGGCCGCAGTCATACACCCCCAGGTGTGGGCGAGGGGCAAGAACGTTCGGGAGACGGAGAACGCGGGGACCGAGACGGGCCAGCGGAGAGTGGAGCTGAAGAACGTGCGGACCGAGACGGCGCATCCGAGGCGAGTACGGGCGCGGCGAGAAGCCTCGTGCCTCCCCAGCCGGGTGCTCGCGCACGGAGGCGCGAGCACGTCCCCTCGCGCGGTCGTTCGCTCACGCCGTTCGCTCGCTCTCACGCGCCGACCACGACGGGCCGGACCGACAACGGTTAGCCGCCCGAACGAGACGGACGCGTATGACCGACTCGGACCCCGATCCGTCGCCGGAAACGGATCAGGACGCGACCGCGACCGCGGACGCCGAGACGCTCGCCGAGCGCGTCCGCGCGGGCGATCTCAGGCTCCACGAACTCGAAGAGCACACCGACGCCGACACGGCCACGGCGGCCCGACGCCTCCTCGTCGAAGCCCAGTCGGGCGCGTCGCTCGACACCGTGGGACGGTACGCCTTCGACGCCGCCGCCGCCGACCCGAACATCGAGAACATGGTCGGTGCAGTGCAGATCCCCGCCGGCGTCGCCGGGCCCGTGTCGATCGACGGCGGCGCGGCCGCCGGCGACTACTACCTCCCGATGGCCACGACGGAGGGAGCGCTGGTGGCCTCCGTCAACCGGGGCTGTTCCGTCATCGACCGCGCCGGCGGGGCGACCGCCCGCGTCACCGCGTCGGGAATGACCCGTGCGCCCGTCTTCCGGGTCGACTCCGTGGTCGAGGCCGAGGCGCTCGCGTCGTGGGTCCGCGACAATCACGCCGCGCTGAAAGGAGCCGCCGAGGAGACGACGAACCACGGCGAACTGGAGGAAGTGAAGCCGTACGTCGTCGGCGACAACGTCTTCCTCCGCTTCCGCTACGACACCAAGGACGCGATGGGGATGAACATGGCCACTATCGCCACCCGCGCGGCCTGCGAAGTCGTCGAACGGGAGACCGACGCCTCGCTCGTGGCGCTCTCGGGGAACCTCTGCACCGACAAGAAGCCCGCCGCGATCAACGCCGTCGAGGGGCGCGGCCGGAGCGTCACGGCCGACGTCCTGATCCCCCGCGAGGTCGTCGAAAAGCGCCTGCACACCACGCCCGAGGCCGTCGCCGAAGTCAACACCCGGAAGAACCTGACGGGGAGCGCGAAAGCGGGGTCGCTGGGGTTCAACGCCCACGTCGCCAACGTCGTCGCCGCGATGTTCCTCGCGACGGGCCAGGACGCCGCGCAGGTCGTCGAGGGCGCGAACGCGATCACGACCGTCGAAGTGCGCGAAGACGGACTCTACGCCGCAGTGTCGCTCGCGTCGCTCGAGGTCGGCACCGTCGGCGGCGGGACCAAACTTCCCACGCAGTCGGAGGGCCTCGACGTCCTCGGGGTTCGTGGTGGGGGTGACCCCCCGGGGACGAACGCCGACGCGCTCGCCGAATGTATCGCGGTGGGCGCACTCGCCGGCGAACTCTCGTTGCTGTCGGCGCTGGCCTCGCGGCACCTCTCGAGCGCGCACGAGTCGCTCGGGCGGTAGGCCGGTCGGTTCAGTTTCACTTCCGCCGCGCGTCTGGCTCGCGTTTTTTCCGCAGCAGTCCCTCGCTTTCGACGCGCTCGTCGGCGAGCACCGGCGGGCGCGTCCACCATGACGACCGACACGACCGACACCGGTGAGTCGACCGCCACGGCCCCGACGACCACCGCGACCGACGAGTACGAGCGGACGCTGCTGACGCTACGCGTGGTGAAACTCGCGCTCGGCGTCCTCGTCTCCGTCCTGACCGTGTTTCGGCTGCTGGGCGTGCTCTAGGGGATCAGAGCAGTCGGTAGCGACCGCGGCTCTCGGAGATCTCGCCGCGGCGGACGAGCGTCTCGAGGAGGTCGCGGGCGGCGTCGGCAGGCACGCCGTACTCGGCGGCGTAGTCGACGACTTCTTCCTCCGAGGGACGGTCCTGCTCTCGGACGGCGTCGCGGACCACCTGGTCGCGACTCCGCGACCCACGCGACTCGCTCCCGGCGGCCGCCACCGCGTCGGCGTCCAGTCCCGAGCCTTCGAGATACTCGTGGTCGTCGACGGCCGGTTCCTCGGTCTGCCGCTCCATCTCGGCGACCGATTCCAGGTCGGCGACCGCCTCGGACGCGCCCTGCCGCTTCGCGAGGAGCTCCGACCGGGCCTGTCGGGCGGCGTCGCGGTCGTCGGATTCGAAGAACCGTCTGAGCTTGCGAGTCTGGTGTCGTCTCCCACAACGCGGACAGCGGGCCGTCTTCGACGTGTCGGGATCCGACAGGAGCCACAGTGCCGTACAGTCCGTACAGCCGACGACCGCGTACATACCCGACACTCCCGCCCGCAACGGTAAATACCTCCGCGACGCACCGGGCGAACCGTGGGATCACCGCCGCCGAAGCGGTGCGCTGACACGACAGCGAACGTATTTCACGTCGGTCGAGAGAGTGAACGAACGAAACGGATGCACTCCCAACCGACCCGGACCGGACCCGACTCGCTCCCGCCGTGGCCAGCAGCGTCGGGACGCAGGGTCCGCCGGGGGATGAAACCGTGTCGATGATCGAACCCGTCTCCGTCGTCGAGGAGAAGAACGTCTGGTACCGGCCACACCGCCGAGGTGCGTGGGCGACCGCACTGGTCTGGGGAGCCGCGGTCTCTATGCTCCACTTCGCGGGACTCGCGTACGGCATCTACACCGAGATCTGGTGGTGGGACCTGCTCACCCACTCGACGTCGGGGTTCGGCGTCGCCGCCTTGCTGTACCTCGCGTGGACCGACGGCTTCCGGTCGCGGTTCGGACTGTTCGTCCTCCTGCCGGTCTGCGTCCTCTGCATCGGTACGTGGTTCGAGGTGTACGAACGCCTGTTCAAGGACTTCTGGTGGGGGTGGTCGCGCTCCTTCTACGTCGAGGACACGGCGATCGATCTCGTGCTCGACACGGCCGGCGCGCTCGCCTTCGCGTGCGTCCAGTGGCTGTACGGCCGCGTCCGCAACCCGGCCCGCGGGAGAACCGGATCCGGTCGTCAGCCGTGATAACCGGGGGCGAACGCTTTTGAGCGAGGTCTCCGTCGAATATCGTATGCTCCCCCGACCCCGAAGCGTCTCTCGGTCCGCCCGATGGGTCGAGGACTTCAGTCGCCGCCGGTCGCTCCACCCCGGCGCGGTGTACGCGGTCGGCGGCTTCGGCGTCGCCGTGACCGGGCTCCACTTCGCCAGCATGGGGCTGTTCCTCTACTCGAAGATCTGGTGGTGGGACGTGATGGTCCACGCCCTCTCGGGGCTGGGCGTCGCCGCCGTGCTCTACGTCTACCGGCCACGGCTCGCCCGGGGGCCGTTCGCCGTCTTCGTCGTGCTCCCGCTCTTGGTGCTCGCCATCGGCACGTGGTTCGAGGTGTACGAGCGCCTGTTCACCGACTTCTGGGTCAACTGGAGCCGATCGTTCTACCTCCACGACACCGGGATCGACCTCGTGGCCGACACGGCCGGAGCCGTCGTCTTCTCTGCCCTCATCTGGGGCCGAGCGTGGCTCCAGCGACGCCGTGGGCGGCCGCGACTCTGACGGATGCGGGCCAGTCGCGAACGTCTCACTGGACGCGGACTCGTCGTCATCACTCCTTCGAAGCCGGGTCCGACGCCGACGTGCCCCCGGACAGTGCTGCGAGTGCCCGCGCCAGGTCCCCGAGGTCGTCCCGGTCGAGATCGTCGAGCCACCGGTCGGGCAGCGCGTCCGCGCCGAAGCGTGCGCCGACGACCGCACCGGTGACCGCGCCGACGGTGTCGGCGTCGCCGCCCATGTTGACCACGTCGACGAGCGCTCGTTCGGGAGAGTCGGCGTGGAGGCCGTACCAGAGCGCGGTCCGGAGCGTGTCGACGACGTAGCCGGTGGACCGGAGGTCGTCGGAGTCGAGCTCGCCCGCCGCGACCGGTTCGAGCGCCTCGCGGAGTTCGTCGGGCGTCTCCACGCGGTCGAGCGCGGTCGACAGGGGTGCGGGCCGGTCGCGAAGGAGACCGGCGAGCGTGAGGTTCAACACGGCACAGCCGGCCGTACAGCGCGGGTCCGCGTGAGTGATCCGAGAACTGTCCCGGCTCGCGTCGACGAGCGTCGCCTCTCGCGAGGCGAACGCGAGCGCGAGCGGGGCGGCACGCATGACGCTCCCGTTGCCGGCGTTCGATCCCTCGGACGACTCCTCCCACACCCGCTGGCCAGCGACGTCCCACGGCTCGCCGTCGCGGATGCGCGAGAGTGCCCGAGCAGTCATGTGCCCGACGTCGAACGGGCCCGACGCGTACCACGCGACGAATCGGTCGGCGACGTCGGCCGGATCGAACCCGCCGCAGTCGACGAGGCTCCGCGCGAGACACAGCGCCATCTCCGTGTCGTCGGTCACCGTCCCGGCCGGTTTCCCCCAGGTGCCGTTCGCGAGCATCTCCGTCACCTCGCCGTACTGCGCGAGGATGCGCGCGGGCGTCTCGAACTCGACCGGCCGGCCGAGCGCGTCGCCACAGGCCAGCCCGAGCAGGATCCCCTCGGCACGGTCTCGCTCCATACCCGACCGAGTGGGACGATGTGACAAAAAGGCGGTGGCTGGTCACCCTCGTTCCGGACGGGCGGCGACGCCGGGCGAGACGACGCGCGTGGACGGGACCGAAACGGGTAACCGACAGCCACACTCGCGTCCGAACATGCCGGAGCTCCGCGCCCACCACGTCGGCGTGACCGTCGCCGACCTCGACCGCGCAGTCGACTTCTACCGGACCGTGCTCGATCTCTCGCTCCTCGACCGCTTCACCGTCGACGGCGAGGCGTTCGCCACCGGCGTCGGCGTCGACGGCGCCAGCGCCGACTTCGCCCACCTCGACGCCGGCGGCGTCCGGATCGAACTCGTGGCGTACGATCCCGAGGGAGACGCGGTCCACTCGGATGCGGTGAACCGACCGGGGACCGCACACCTCGGTTTCGCGGTCGAGGACGTCGACGCCGTCTACGAGTCGCTCCCGGAGGCGGTCGAGACGGTGAGCGCGCCACAGACGACGGCGAGCGGCACCCGGATCCTGTTCCTCCGCGATCCGGAGGGGAACCTCGTCGAACTCCTGGAGGCGTAGGCGGCGGCGCGACGTCGCGACACGGGGACGACGCCGCGACCGCGTCGAGAAGAGCGGGTACCGGAGACCGGGGACGGAGTGGCGGGAATCGGTCGAGCCGCTCAGCGCCGGGCGACGATGGTCAGCCCGACGTACAGCCCCACCGTGTAGAGCACCGTCCGCGTGAGCAGTTCCGCGATCGTCTCAACGCCGAGGAGGTGGACCACGTACAGATCGAGCACGGAGACCGAAAACGCCGCGAACAGCACGAGTACGAACCGCGCGGGGCTGAACAGCGCGCCGCGGTCGACGACGGTCTCCATGCACCCCGCTTCGAAGCCCCGGGTCATGGGTATTGCGGGGGTCGCGAGGGAGCGAGCGGAGAGTCACGCTCGTCGACGTGATGGGACGGCGTGGGTGCGCCGGTCGGCATCGCTGCGCGGTGTGGGGAGCGAGGAATCGAAGCAGTCCGGGAGATCGAAGCGGCTGGGGGACGAGATGGGCCCCGAAGTGCGGCCGAACGAGGGAGCGACTTACGCGAGTTCGTGGATCCGCTCGACGACTCGTTCGGCGAACTCGCTGGTGGCGACCCTGGTGCCGCCCTCGATCTGGCGGTGGAGGTCGTACGTGACGGTGCCCGAGGAGATGGTGTCCTCGACGGCGTCCTTGACGAGCGCGGCGGCGTCCTGCCAGCCGAGGTACTCGAGCATGATGCGGCCCGAGAGGATCATCGCCGTCGGGTTGACCTTGTCCTCGCCGGCGTACTTGGGTGCGGAGCCGTGGACCGGCTCGGCGAGACAGCGGCCGTGACCGAAGTTGCCGCCCGGGGCGATGCCGAGCCCGCCGATCTGTGCGCCGGCGGCGTCGGACATGTAGTCGCCGTTGAGGTTCATCGTCGCGATGACCTCGTACTCGCCCGTGCGGGTGAGGAGCTGCTGGAGCATGTTGTCCGCGATGCGGTCGTTGACGACCACCGTCCCCTCGGGGGCCTCGCCGTCGTGCTCGTCCCACAGCTGGTCCTCGGTGATGACGTCGTCGCCGTACTCCTCCTCGGCGACCTCGTACCCCCAGTCGCGGAAGGCGCCCTCGGTGAACTTCATGATGTTCCCCTTGTGGACGAGGGTGACGGTGTCGCGGTCGTTGTTGATCGCGTAGTTGATCGCCTCGCGGATGAGTCGCTTCGAGCCGAACTCGGAGATGGGCTTGATGCCGATGCCGACAGGGCCGTCGTGGATCTTCTCGTCGAACCCCATCTCGTCTTCGACGAACGCGCGGACCTGTTCGACCTCCTCCGTCTCGGCCTCCCACTCGATGCCGGCGTAGACGTCCTCCGTGTTCTCACGGAAGGTGATCATGTCCATCTGACCCGGGTCCGTGACGGGCGAGGGGACGCCGTCGAGGTGGTAGGTGGGTCGGACGTTCGCGTAGAGGTCGAGCTTCTGTCGGAGCGCGACGTTCAGCGAGCGGAAGCCCGCGCCGACGGGCGTCGTGAGCGGCCCCTTGATCGCGACGCGGTGGTTGCGGATGGCCTGCACCGTGTCGTCGGGGAGGTTCTCGTCGTACTTCTCGCGGGCGGAGGCACCGGCGTACAGGCGCATCCACGCGATCGAGCGCCCCGTGGCCTCGGCGGCGGCGTCGAGCACTTTCTGGGCCGCCGGACCGACGTCCGTCCCGATCCCGTCGCCGTGGATGATGGGGATGATGGGTGTCTCCGGTACGTCGAGCGCTCCGGTCTCCTCGTCGGCGAGGGTGATCGGCTCGCCGTCTTCGGGAACCTCGACCTTCTCGTAACTCATGAACAATCACGGATTTCCGTACCACGTTAAAATGCCTGCCGTTCTCCGTCCGCGCCGACAGACGTGTTAGCTCTTCGCACGCGCTGAGCGGCCGTCTAAACGGCTCGCGGCGGGGTGGCGGAGCGACCACCACGGGTGGGCGACGGGGTCCGAGGCCGACGCTCGAGCGACGTGTCGCCGAAGTGGTCGCCCCCGGAGAGAGACGGGCCACGAGAGAAACGGCCCACAGTATAAGCCGTCTCCGCGTCAGCACCGACTGTGCGTCTCATCGTCCACGGTGGTGCCGGCGCGAACCCCGCCAACCCCGCCGACAGACAGGCAGTGCTCGACCGAGCGGCCGAGCGCGGTGCCCGTGCCGAGCGCCCGCTCGCTGCCGTCGAGACGGCGGTCCGCGTCCTCGAGCGCGACGAACGGTTCAACGCCGGTCGTGGGTCGGCGGTCCAGTCCGACGGGACCGTCCGCGTCGACGCGGGCGTGATGACCGCGGATCGGGCCGTCGGCGCGGTCGCCTCGCTCACCGGCGTCGAACATCCCGTCTCCGTCGCCCGCGCTGTCTGCGAGGAGACGCCACACGTGCTCCTCGCGGGCGATCCTGGCGTCGCCTTCGCCGGGCACGTCGGCGTCACGACCGACCAGGACCTCCTGACCGACGCCACCCGCGAGCGGTACGCGGCGGCTGACCCGCCGGGGCCGGAGGCGAGCACGGACGAACAGCTCGCGTGGGTGCGCGACCGGTTCGGCGACGACGCGGGCGGGACGGACCCCACGCGAGCGGACCACGACACCGTCGGCGCGGTCGCCGGCGACGGCGAGCGGTTCGCGGCGGCGACGTCGACGGGGGGTCGCTGGTTCGCGCTCGCCGGCCGCGTCGGCGACGTCCCGCAGGTCGGCTCGGGCTTTTACTGTACGCCCGCGGGAGGCGCGTCCGCCACGGGTGCCGGCGAGGAGATCGCCCGCGTGACGCTCGCCCGGCGCGCCGTCGATCGACTCGAAGACGGCGCGACTGCACAGGACGCCGCCGAGGGAGCGATCGAGGAGTTCGCCACGGTGACCGGATCACGGGCGGGAGTGATCGTCCTCGACGACGCGGGCGTCGGAAGCGCGTACAACAGCGACGCGATGCAGACCGTCGTGGGCGAGCGGTAGATCCGGCGCACGACGACCCGCGTTCACTCTACTGCTCCCCGACGACGGCGCGCATCACCCGTGCCTCGGCCTTCCGGAGGTGTTCGGCGGCCGTCCCCGTCGAACAGTTCAGTGCCTCGGCCACGGCCGCGACGCTCCCCTCGCGCGTCGCGCCGTAGTAACCGACCTCGACGGCCGCCTCGACCGCCTCACGCTGGCGTTCGGTGAGCGCCGCCCCGCCAGTGGGGTCGACGACCGTCCCGTCGAACCCCCCGACGCGTCGGACGTCCGTCTCGATGCGTTCGGGGACGGCCGACACCGCCGACTGCACCGCGCTCGCGCTCCCGACGACGGTGAGACGGATGCTCCGGTCGGCGGCGAAGTCGACCGGCGGGACGACAACGAGCCGCAGCCGGGAGAACGTCGCCGCGAGCCGCTCGTCGAACGGGGAGCGGTCCTCGAGCACGTACGCGTAGAGGGTACGGTCCCGACGATCGAGTTCGAAGTCGACGACGCTGTCGGTGTCGCGGAGCGCGTCGGCGTACGCGTCGCGGCGAGGGTCCGGTCCCTCGACGTGGAACAGGAGCGCCCGTGGCTCGTCGTCCGCGTCGTCGGGTGACCCCGACCCCCCGGACGAACCAGCGCCCGGTTCCGACTCGTCTTCGGTGACGAGCCGCGACCGGGTGTATCCCTCGTGGCGCACCACGAACTCGTGCATGGGGTGGACCGCGTCCGGAGCCGGGTGCAGGCGGAGGCGGAGCGACTTCACGCACGGCGTGTCGACCGACCGAGGCATAAAACCGCCGCACGCCTGCGGCAGAACACCGAGGGGGCTGGTAGGTGAATCTCCGGGTATGGCTCCCGAGCAGTCACACGCTCACCCACCAACAGAGGCACCATCCACCCTCCGCGACGACCCCAGGACTGCCCTCTGCGACGACCCACAGGCCACGCTCCGTACGCTTCTCGGCGACGACGTGCTCGGATTCGAAGAACACGGCAACGCGCCCGCCGTGGTCGTCCGCCCCGACGCGGTTCAGGACGTGCTCTCGACGCTCCGCGACGAGGCCGGCTTCGACCACCTCTCGTGTGTCACGGCCCAGGAGTACGAGAACCGCTACGAGTCGATCTACCATCTGACGTCGTACGACGACCGCACCCGCGAGGTGAGCGTCGTCGTCCCCACAGCCAAAGACGCCCCCGGGAGTCAAACGGCCGAACCCGTCTTCAGAACCGCCGACTGGCACGAACGCGAGGCCTACGACCTGATCGGTATCGAGTACGAGGGCCACCCCGACCTCCGACGCATTCTGCTCCCCGAGACCTGGCAGGGTCACCCTCTCTCGCTCGACTACGACCAGGACCGCCCCCAGATCGTCCCCTACGCCGAGAACCGGAATCCGATCGAGCCCGACCGCGAGGACGGCGAGACGATGCTGGTCAACGTCGGCCCGCACCACCCCGCGACCCACGGCGTGCTCCACGTCGAGGCGACGCTCAGCGGCGAGCAGGTGGTCGACCTCGAGCCGGACCTCGGCTACATCCACCGGTGCGAGGAGCAGATGTGCCAGCAGGGCACCTACCGCTACCAGATCATGCCCTACCCCGACCGCTGGGACTGGAACGGGGCGGGGCTGTTGAACGAGTGGGCCTACGCGAGAGCCGCCGAAGAGATGACTGATATCGACGTCCCCGAGTACGCGCAGGTCGTCCGGACCCTCGGGGCGGAGCTCTCTCGCATCCTCTCGCATCTGCTCGCGGTGGGGACGTACGCGCTTGACGTCGTCGGCGAGTTCACCGCGACGTTCATGTACGCGATACGCGACCGGGAGAAAGTCCAGAACATCCTCGAGGACCTCACGGGACAGCGGCTGATGTTCAACTACTTCAGACTCGGCGGGGTGGTCTGGGACCTGCCCGAGCCCCGCGAGGAGTTCTTCGAGACGGTCCGCGACGTCGTCGACCACCTGGTCCGAGCCCTCGGTGAGTACCACGACCTTTTGACGGCCAACGAGATCATCCAGATGCGAACGGTCGACACCGGCGTGTTACCCCCCGAAGTCGCGAAGTCGTACGGCGCGACCGGCCCGGTCGCCCGCGGCTCGGATATCGACTACGACCTCCGCCGCGACGACCCCTACGGCTACTACCCCGAACTGGAGTGGGACGTCGTCACCGAGGACGGCTGCGACAACTTCTCGCGGCTCCTCGTTCGGCTCCGCGAGATCGAGGAGTCGGCGAAGATCGTCGAACAGTGCGTCGACCTTTTGGAGGGGTGGCCCGAGGACGATCGGACGATTCAGGCGAACGTCCCCCGGACCCTTCGGCCAAAAGACGACACGGAGATCTACCGCGCGGTGGAGGCGGCGAAGGGCGAACTCGGCATCTACATCCGGAGTGACGGCACCGACACGCCGGCGCGGTTCAAGATCCGGGGTCCCTCCTTCTCGAACCTCCAGGCGCTCCCCGAGATGGCCGAAGGGGAGTACGTCGCCGACATGATCGCCACGCTAGGGAGCCTCGACACCATCATGGGCGAGGTCGACCGGTGACGGCGTCGACACTCGGAGCGACGTCGAGGTCGCACGAAGCGGCGTCGAGGTCGCACGAAGCGGGAGCGCCGCGGGCCCGCCGGCGAGCGAGTCAGGGCGGCTACTGCTCGTCGGTGTACACGCCGTCGAGATCGACGCTGGATTCGCGGAGCGCGTCGCCGGAGAGCGTCACGGTCCGCTCGGTCTCGGGAACCGACTCCGTCGCGCGCTGCATCAGCCGCTGGTGGGTGTTCCGGACGGGGTCGTCCCCCGGCCGGACCTGTTCGTAGCTGCCGTCGGCATGCATCACCCACCGTTTGCGGTTGTCCTCGCGCATGGCGTCGAGGACGTACTGGAGTTCCGTGCGGAGGTCGGGGTCCTCGACGGGCGTGACGGCCTCGACGCGGCGGTCGAGGTTGCGCGTCATCCAGTCGGCGCTCCCGATGTAGTAGTCGGGGTCGCCGTCGTTGTGGAAGTAGAAGATCCGCGAGTGTTCGAGGAACCGGCCGACGATCGACGAGACGTCGACCGTCTCGCTCACGCCGTCGAGACCGGGGCGGAGCCGGCAGATCCCCCGGACGAGGAGGTCGATGTCGACGCCGGCCATCGACGCACGGTACAGTTCGCGGACCATCTCGGGGTCCTCCAGCGAGTTCATCTTCACGACGATCTTCCCCTCGCGACCGTTCCGGGCGTGGTCGGCCTCCCGACGGACGAGTCGGACGAACTCGCTGCGCATGTTCTCCGGGGCGACCAGCAGTTTCCGGTAGGACTCGTGCAGCGAGTGGCCCGTGAAGAAGTTGAACAGTTTCACGAGGTCCTGGCCGACGTCGCGGTCGGCGGTGAGGAGGCCGAGATCGGTGTACGTCTTCGCCGTCTCGGAGTGGTAGTTGCCGGTCGCGACGTGCGAGTACAGCTGGACGCCGTCTCGCTCCTCGCGCACCACGAGCGCGGTCTTCGAGTGGGTCTTGAGTCCGATGGTGCCGTAGGCGACGTGGATGCCCTCCTCTTCGAGGCGTTTGACCCACCGGAGGTTGTTCTCCTCGTCGAACCGGGCCTTGAGTTCGACCATCACCGCGACCTGTTTGCCGTTCTTCGCCGCCTCGATGAGGCTCTCGATGACCTTCGAGTCGGACGCCGTCCGGTAGATCGCGGCCTTGATCGCGAGCACGTCCGGATCGGAGGCGGCGGCGTCGAGGAACGACTGGACCGTCGTCGTGAACGAGTGGTACGGGTGGTGGACGAGCACGTCGTCCTCCCGGATCGCGGCGAACAGTTCGTCGGGTTCCTCGGGATCGACGCCGAGAAAGCGCGGGTGTGCCTGGGGGGTCCACGGGGCGAGCTTGAGGTCGGGACGGTCGAGGTCGACGAGCGAGAACAGGGGGGCGAAGTCGAGCAGGCCGCCGAGTTCGAACACCTCGCGCTCGTCGACGTCGAGCTGTTCGACCAGGAGCTCGCGGACGCGATCGGGTGCGTCGGCGGAGATCTCGAGGCGGACGACGGTGGCGAAGCGGCGCTGGCGGAGCACGTCCTCGATCATGTCGATGAGCCCCTCCGCGACCTCCTCGTTCCGTCTCACCTCGGCGTTTCGCGTCACGCGGAACAGCGACGTGTCGAGCACCTCGACGTTCGGAAAGAGGAGGTCGAGGTTCGCCTCGACGACGTGTTCGAGCCGGATGTAGCGGTGGTCGGACGCGTCGTCGCCGACACGGACGAGCCGCGGTCGGTTCTGCGGGATCTTCACGCGGGAGAACTTGACGTCGCTCCCCTCGCCGTCACGCGTGAGCACCGCCAGCGAGAGCGAGAGGTTCGAGATGAACGGGAAGGGGTGGGCGGGATCGAACGTCAGCGGCGTCAGCGTCGGGAGCACCGACTGCTCGAAGTAGTCGCGGAGTGCCGACTGCTCCTCCGGGGAGAGGTCGTCCCAGCCGAGGATCTGGACGCCGGCGGCGTCGAGTGCCGAGGCGACGTCGGCGTAGCAGTCGATCTGGCGGCCGAAGAGGTCGCGCGCCGCCTCGAGGATCTCCGCCCACTGTTCGCGGGGCGTCCGTCCGTCGGGCGTCAGCTCCGTGACGCCGGCGTCCATCTGCTGTTTGAGCCCGCCGACCCGCTTCATGAAGAACTCGTCCATGTTGCGGGTGAAGATGGCGAGGAACTTCACGCGCTCCAGGAGGGGGTTTCGCTCGTCGATGGCCTCGTGGAGGACGCGCCGCTGGAAGGCGAGTTCGGAGAGTTCGCGGTTGAGATAGAGGGCGGGATCGTCGAGGTCGACCGAGTCGGGGTCGGCGACCGGGGGTGGCGTCGACGCGGGGAGTACCTCACTGGACGCCCCGCCGTCGTCGGACAGCTCTTCCTGCGACATCGTACGCGAGGTACGCCGCCCCGAAACTTGAGTTCACGGGGTCCGAGAGTCGCGAAGCCGCCTGGGGGACGCGAGAGGAAGCCGTGCAGCACGAACGCCGGGAGAGACGAGAACGAACGGCGGCGGGGTCACCGCACCCCGAACCGGTCGGGTCAAGCGAGGACGGACCGGGTCAGGCGAGGACGGGCATCCGCGGGGTGACGAACTTCGAGGCCGGGCGGTGCTGGACCGTGCGGTCGGTCTCCAGTTCGACGACCGTCTCGTCGTACCAGCTGTACGCCGTCAGCGACCCGCCGTAGACGCAGCCGGTGTCGAGGCCGACCGCGTGCTCGCGGAGGATCGGGTCGTCGATGGGCGTGTGGCCGAAGAACACGGTCTGTGGACCCTCGTGTTTCTCCCACCAGAACGGCCGCTCGTAGCCGCTCGACAGCGACCGCATCTCCAGCAGATCGTCGACGTCGTGGTCGGCGAACGACTTGCGCGGATCGACGCCGCCGTGGACGACCAGCGCGTCCTCGAAGGAGATGGCGACGGGGAGCGACCGGATCCACGCGAGGTCGTCGTGGGTGAGCTCGGGGAGTTCCTTGGTGCCCCGGAGGAGCTTCTCCTCGTTGTTGCCGCGGATGGTCACCATGTTGTCGTGCTCGCGGACGTAGTCGACGACGCCCTTGCTGTCGGGTCCCTTGCGGACGAGGTCGCCGACGAAGACGAACAGGTCGTCGCCGGAGGGGTCGATCCGGTCGACGAGCGTCCGGAGTTCGCGCAGGCAGCCGTGGACGTCCCCGACGACGTAGATGTCGTCCCACGCGCTGGCGTCGATACGGTGGTGCTGGGCCGCGACGCTGTGGTTGAACTGAGGAGCAGTCATGGGGTGCGGGTTCTGTGAGAGACGTGGACGGAGATCATCTAAAGGATTGCTAAGTCATCTATATAGACAACAAATGACACGGGGACGTCGTCGGTGTTCGACTATGAAGGTCCGTGGCAGCTGTTACGCGACCCGATCCGCGGCACCGACGGGAGTCGCGCTCAGCCCGGTGCGATCGCGCCGTCGTTCCGGGTGAGCAGGTACAGCACGAACGAGGAGAGCCAGTGCGCGCCGGCGTACGCGTCGGTGAACGCCTGCGAGAGGCCCTGCTCGGCGTGGCGTCCGGCGCTCCGGCTGAAGGGCTCGACGTACCGGTGTCCGTCGCTCTCGAGTGCGGACGCGATTCCCGCCAGACACCACGCTTTCGACAGGTTCAGCCCGACGAAGTGGAGGTCCGCGCCGCTGGGGGACGTCACCTCGACGGGGTCGAGGACGGTGTCCGAGGGCGGCGTCGTCACGTCGGGGAGGAAGCCGTCGAGCCAGGACGCGAACGCTCCGGGATCGAGGACGCGGCGCAGCAGGTCCGCCTCGACGAGCGACGTCGACAGGAAGTCCAGCCCCAGCGGCTCGTACGCGGCGGGCGCGTCCCGGTCGGCCTCGAACAGCGCCCGGGACTGTGCCGACGCGGCGGCCGCGAGCGAGTCGTTCCCGGTCACTCGCGCGTAGTCGAGGACGCAGCCCAGTGCGAACGCGGTGTTGTGGTGCGTGCCGACCCGGAAGGGACGGTCCTGCGAGAGGAAGTCGGTCTCGACGCGGCTCACCAGCGTCTCTTCCAGCGGGCGCAACACGGCCCGCCAGTCGGCCGCACGGTCGTCGTCCCAGAGGTGCAGTTCGGCGACCAGGCGGAGGAACCACCCCCAGCCGTACGGCCGCTCGAACGACCCGTGCTCCTCGAAGAACGCGACCTCCCGCTCGACGTTCTCGGGCGTGAGTCGGGCGTCGACGCTGTCGACGACGTCGGACGCGGCGGGATGGTCGTCGAAGAGCCGGAGCTGGCGGAGCAGACACCAGTGGCCGTGGACCGAAGAGTGCCAGTCGAAACAGCCGTAGAACACCGGATGTTGCTCGCTCGGCCGGGCGACCCCGTCCGGGGAGCGCACCGCGTGGACGTCGTGAGGGTACTCCGTGTCGACGCAGTCGAGCGGGTGGTGCGAGAGCGCCTTCAGTTGCTCGGAGCCGAGCCAGTCGCCGTGTCCCGACAGGACCGTTTCGGTGTCGACGGTCTCCCACGAGAACTCACTCATGTCCGGCCGCTACGCGGTCCCCCGGCTTCAATCGGTGGGTGGCGTGCGGTGGCTGCGCGGTAGTCGACGGGCGCACGGGGAGTGGACAGCGCCGGGTGCGTGGAGGGGACGACACCGCCCACTCCGCCGAGGCGGCGATCCACGACCGATCGACGCCCCGCAACCTCTTTCCGCTCCTCCACCAAACCCGAGGCCATGAGCATCGGACCCCTCGACGACGAGACGGTCGCAAAGTACCGGGAGGCGGGCGAGATCCTCCGGACGGTGATGGACGAGACGCGCGAGATGGTCGAGCCGGGCGTGACCCACCTCGAGGTCGCCGAACACGCCGAGGCGCGCATCCACGAACTCGCCGACGGCTGTGCCTTCCCGGCGAACATCTCGATCAACGAGGAGGCGTCGCACGCGACGCCCGCCCGCGACGACGAGACGGTGTTCGGCGAGGATCTCGTCTGTCTCGATCTGGGGGTCCACGTCGACGGCTACATCGCCGACGCCGCCGTCACCGTCGACCTCGCCGGCGAGGATCAACTGGTCGAAGCCGCCGAGCAGGCGCTCGACGCCGCGCTCGACGAGATCGGGCCGGGCGTCGAGACCGGCGTGGTGGGGGGGGCCATCGAGGACGTCATCCGGGGGTACGGCTTCACGCCAGTGTTGAACCTCTCGGGCCACGGCGTCGCCCAGTACGACGCCCACACGGGCCCGAACATCCCCAACCGGGGGACGGACAGGGGCGTCGAACTGGCGGTCGGCGACGTCGTCGCCGTCGAACCGTTCGCCACCGACGGCCGCGGCAAGGTGGGCGAGGGCTCGAAAGAAGAGATCTACAGCCTCGAACGCGAGCGCTCCGTCCGCAACCGACAGGCGCGCGAGGTGCTCGAACACGTCACGGAGAACTACCGGACGCTCCCGTTCGCGGCGCGGTGGATCGACAGCCCGCGGGCGGAGATGGCCATCTCCCGGCTGTCGAGACAGGGCGTCCTCCACGGCTACCCCGTGCTGAAGGAGGAGGACGGTCGCATGGTGAGCCAGGCGGAACACACGGTCATCGTGACGGAGGACGGCTGCGAGATCACGACGGCGTGACCGGGCCGCGTCCTCGCCGGTCGAGGTGACTCCGGATACGTGCACTGGTGTGACTCCGGGCACGTCGGTCCCCGTCCATCGATAAAAGTGAACGCCCGTACCGGATCAGGCGTCGTTCATCCGCCGCGCGGAGGTCACGCCACAGTCGAGGCAGGTGGCCACGCGATACGGCTCGCGCGAGTACTCCGCGTTCTCCGGCTTCGAACTCTCCGTCCGAAGCTCGACCTGCACCTGGTGGAGCGTCTCACGGCCGCACTCCTCACAGGGTTCGGTCATTCCGTCTGTGTCTGATGGTCGCGTCGCCATCGGACAGCGCTAAGGATTCATTCATCATTAATGTGCTTCTCCAGACACGTGTTTGAACAGCGTACCCAACTGGTTGGGTATTGTCCGCAGCAACCCCTCGCAGTCTGTCGGTTTGATCGACCACGAAATCGGCCTCGAGACCGGGACGAACAGGACTAAGCGGCCGCCGCGACTCCCGTCCACATGGACCAGCTCTTCGCCCCCTGGCGCATCCAGTGGGTCGAGCGCGACGGTGACGACGGATCGGGCTGTCCGTTCTGTACCCTCCCCGAGCGGGACGACGACGCCGACGCACGGATCGTCGCTCGTTCGGCGCACGCGTTCGTCCTGTTCAACAACTACCCGTACAACCCCGGCCACGTGATGGTCATCCCGTACCGACACACGGGCGAGTACGGCGCGCTGTCGGACGCGGAACTCCTCGACCACGCGCGGCTGAAAGCGCGCACGTTCGACGCGCTGGAGGCGGCGCTCGGTCCCGACGCGTTCAACGCGGGGCTGAACCTCGGCGGGCCCGCCGGAGGCTCCATCGAGGACCACCTCCACACGCACGTGGTCCCGCGGTGGAACGGTGACACGAACTTCATGCCCGTCGTCTCGGAGACGAAGGTGATCGTCGAGGCGGTCGCCGAGACGTACGAGCGGGTCCACGAGACCTTCGCGGCACAGCCGGGGGCGACCGTCACGGACACCGGCGCGGTCCGGTTCGCGTTCGACGCCGACACCGGAAACGACGGCTAACGCCGGGGCCGACGACTTCGAACCGCACTGGCCGACGTGCCGGGCGAAGCGACTTTGACCCCGACAGTCCAAGCTGTGGTGATGGACCGGTCGGACGCGGTGCGGCGCGTCGGCGCCGTCATCCTCGCGGTGAACCTCGCGCTCGTCGTCGCGAAAGGTGGGGTGTGGTACCTCACCGGCAGCCTCGCCGTCGGCTCCGAGACCATCAACAGCCTCGCGGACGTCGTCTACAGCGTCGTCATCCTCGCGGGGCTGTACCTCACCACACAGCCACCGGACTTCGAGCACCCCCACGGCCACGAACGCATCGAGCCGTTCGTCTCGCTCGTGATCGCGCTCGGCGTCTTCGCCGCCGGCCTCGCCGTGCTCTGGCAGGCCGCGTCGTCGCTGCTGACGGGCGAATACGGCGGTCTCGCCGGGACGCTCGGCCTGGCCGTCCTCGGCGCGAGCGCCCTCGTGAAGTTCGGGCTCTACCGGTACTGCCTCCGGATGAGCGACCGCCACCACTCGCCCGCACTGGAAGCGACCGCGCTCGACAACCGCAACGACATCCTCACCGCGGGTGCGGCGCTCGTCGGCGTGTTCGGGGCGACGGTCGGCTACCCACTGCTCGACCCGCTCGCTGCGGGCGTCGTCTCGTTCGGCATCCTCTACACCGGCTACGAGATCGTCCGCGACAACCTCAACTACCTCGTCGGGGCGGCCCCACCCGAGGACCTCCGTGTCGAGATCCTCCGCCGAGCGTTCGACCACCCGGACGTGAGGGGCGCACACGACGTCGTCGCCCACTACGTCGGCCCCGAGATCGACGTCAGCCTCCACATCGAGGTCGAGGGCGAGATGACGCTCCTCGAAGCGCACGACATCGAGACGGCGGTCATCGAGTCGATCCGCGATCTCCCGCAGGTCGACGACGTCTTCGTTCACGTCGACCCGAAGGAGCTCGGCGAGTGGAAGGACGACGAGACGACCGCCCCGTTCGGCCGACGGTTGATCGACGACGAGGAACGACCCGACGCCGACGAGACCCGGCCCGACGCCGACGGGAACTCGGTGGTGCCTGACGGCGGCCGTCGCGGCCAGTAGCGCTTTGGCTCGGGGCTCCCCGGAGACGGTATGCACCCGTGGTTCCGGACGCTCACCGAGGAGGTACGCGACTCCTCGCTGACGATAGAGGGATCGGTCCCCGCGTGGCTCGACGGCACGCTCGTCCGCAACGGACCGGCCCACTTCGACACCGCCACCGGACGGGTCTCACACTGGTTCGACGGGCTCGCCATGCTCCGACGGTTCGCGTTCGACGACGGGGCGGTCGGTTACACGAACCGGTTCCTCCGGACGGCGGCGTACCGCTCTCGCGTCGACGGCGACGTCGTGGCGACGGAGTTCGGAACCGGCCTGACCTCGCTCGTGCGTCGCCTCGTCGCGACCGTCCTGTCCACCGCGACGGACAACGCGAACGTGACGGTCGCGCGACTCGGCGGCCGGTACGTCGCGCTCACTGAGACGCCCCGGATGGCCGTCTTCGACCCGGAGACGCTCCTCACGTTCGGGGAGCGGAGGTTCGACGATGACGTGCCCGGCCAGTGGACCGCAGCACACGTCGAACGCGACCGGGAGCGGGGAGAAGTGATCGGCCACACAGTCCGGTTCGGCCGGGAGTCGTCGTACCACGTCTACCGGCTGCGCGACGGCACGCGAACGAGAACGGAGATCGCACGCATCCCGGTCGACGAGCCGGCGTACGTCCACAGCGTCGGCCTCACCGACCGGTACGTCGTCCTCCCCGAGGTGCCGTTCACGGCCGATCCACGCCGGTTCCTCCGGCCCGGAGTCGAGGCGTTCGTCGACGCCTTCCGCTGGGACGAGTCGCGTCCGACCCAGTTCCACGTCGTCGACCGCGACGACGGCTCGGTACGCACCGTCGACGCCCCGCCGTTCTTCTTCTTCCACACGGTGAACGCGTTCGAGCCGGCGGACCGTGACGGGGTCGTCGTCGACCTCGTCGCGTTCGAAGACGCGTCGATCGTCGACGCGCTCGCATTCGACCGGGTCGAGCGGGGCGTCCGGGAGGCCACGGGCGACCTCCGGCGGTACTGGATCCCGCTCGACGGTGACGGCCCGGCGACGGGTCGGCCGATCGCGGAGCACGTCGCGCTCCCGCGGATCGACCCGGTCGACCGCCGACGACCGTACCGCCACGCGTACGCCCAGCGAACCGGCGACGTCGACACGACCGGGCTAGTGCGGATCGACGTCACCGACGGCACGGAGACGGTGTGGCGCGAGCGCGGCTGTTTCGCCGGTGAACCCGTGTTCGTCCCTCGGAATCAGCAGAGTGAGGCCGGACGCGACAGCGTCGTGCGTGACGGGAGTGACGATGGGGTCGTCCTCGCCGTCGTCCTCGACCGCGACGCGGAGCGGTCGTTCCTGCTCGTCCTCGACGGGTCGACGTTCGAGGAACGGGCCCATGCGTGGCTCCCCCACGCGCTGCCGCTCGGCTTTCACGGCGAGTACTTCGAGTGAGCCGACGTGAATCGCCGCGGCGTCGTCCCCTGTCACGTCTGGCAGTGTCGGGGACAGATCACGAGGACGGAGGCGGCTCGCACGAGGACGGGAGCAACGCTCACGAGGACGGAGGCGGCGACCGCTGGGAGGAACACCGGTTCGACAGTTGGCACCGGGACTCAGACCGGCTCGCCGAACGCGTACATCGTCTGGTGGCCCGTGACGCGGACCTCGCAGAAGTCGCCCGGTTCGAGCCCGTACTCCGACGCGTTCTGGACGATTATCTGGCGGTAGGCCTCGTCGCGACACTTCACCGAGTCGCCCGTCCCCGGCTCGACGACGAGCACCTCGTGGGTCGTCCCGACCATCGCCTCGTAGGCCTCGCCGACGACCGTCCGCTTCAGCTCGGACATCTCCTTCGAGCGCTCCTTCTTTAGCGTGCCCCCGAGGCCCTTCATCTCGGCGGCGTCGGTGCCGGGCCGCTTCGAGAAGCGCGTGACGTTGATCTTCTCGGGCCGGGTCTCGCGGAGGAGTGCCAGCGACTGCCGGTGGTCGGCGTCCGTCTCGGTGGGGAAGCCGACGATGAAGTCCGTCGAGAGCGTCCAGTAGTCCAGAAGAGAGTCGAACGTTTCGCACACCTCGACGTACTCGGACACCTGATGCTGGCGGCGCATGTCGCCGAGGACCGAGTCGGAGCCGGACTGGACGGGCGCGTGGAGGAAGTTGTAGAGCTTCTCGTTGGCGTCGAACACCTGGGCGAGCTCCTCGCGGATGCCGTGGACACCCTTCGGGTTGGCCATCCCGACCCGGACCCTGAAGTCGCCGTCGATGTCACAGATGCGGTCCAGCAGCGTGTGGAGCTGTCGTTCGCCCCGGTCCCAGCCGTAGACGCCGGTGTCCTGCCCCGTAATGCGGAGTTCCTTCGCCCCAGCGTGGACGAGCGCGCGGGCCTTCTCGACGTTCTCCTCGATCGGGGGAGAGTCGATCTTGCCCGTGGCCTGCTTCGTGATGCAGTACGAGCAGTCGCTCATACAGCCGCGGGCGATGGGGAGGATGCCAACCACGCCGTCGAGAACGGGCTCGACGCCCGGACCGGGGGTTGGACACTCGCCGTTCGTCACCGCCGGGGGGACGTCGTCCCAGTGGAGGATCTGCGCGTCGACGTCCTCCTCGCGGAAGAGGTCGCCCTGGGCGAGCGCCATACAGCCCGTGACGACCAGATCCGCCGTCTCCTGCTCCAGTTCCTTGGCCCGGCGGAGCATGTTCCGCTCCGTCTTCTCCACCACGGTACAGGTGTTCATGATGGCGACGTCGGCCGCCGCCGGGGAGTCGACGCGGTAGTGCCCCGCGTCGCGGAGTGCCGACTCGATCTGTCGGCTCTCCCCGCGGTTGGACGTACAGCCGTACGTCTCGATGTGGTACCGGGCCATGCCTCCTCCGAGAGTTGCCGACGGGCGGGCAAAAGCACGACGGTCTGTGCCGGTTCGCGGTGGCCGATCGAACCTGCTGACGGCCAGCACGCTCCCGCACGCGACGCGGTGTGCTGGCACCAGTCGAGCGCGGATGCGCTCCGTGCCGCGTCGCGGCCGTCGTCAGATCACGGGTCGTCTGGCGCGGCCTCCTATATGAATGTCGGGGGGCAACCGGGAGAAGAGATTTGTCGCTCGCCCCGGGAGTGGCGAGACGACGATGCCCTCCTCGACGAGACGACGGTTTCTCGCCGCCTGCAGCGTCGCCGCGCTGAGCACCACGGCGGGCTGTTCCGGTGCCGACGGCAGCCGCAACGCGGCGTCTCCCACGGACGCCGCCGGCGACAGAACCGACTGGCCGACCGCCGGTCACGACCGCGCGAACACGAACGCCGTCCCCGGTGCGCCGTCGGTCCGCGGCGTCACCCGGATGCACCGGTTCGACAGCGGCCTCAACGCCACACAGCCGATCGTCTCGGACGGGACGCTGTACCACGTCACCGACGCGCTCCGAGCGATCGACGTCGAGAGCGGCGAGGAACGGTGGGCCCTCTCCCCCGAGGAGGGGCAGGGGAACTTCTGGGCCGCTCCCTCCGTCGACGGCGACGCCGTCTACCTGGCGAACGGACACCAGCGGGTCCACGCGATCGACGCGGCGAGCGGCGAGAAGCGGTGGACCACCGAACTGGACGTCGGGGCGCGCTGCTCGCCGACGCTCGACCGCGACGGCGAGGCACTGTTCGTCGGCGGCGAGGGCCACGTGAGTCGCCTCGACACCGAGACGGGCGAAGTGGCGTGGACGCACGAACTGTTCGGACAGGTCCAGGAGACGCTCGCTGTCGACCGGCAGGTCGCGTACGCCGTCACGGAGGGCGGCGAACTGTACGCGCTCGACGAGTACGGCGACGGGTACTGGCGGGTCGACCTCCCGGCGAAGTGTCAGACACCGCCAACGGTGGTTCGAGACACCGTGTACGTGGGGACGTTCGACGGCTTTGTACACGCGGTCGACACCGCGCGGGCGAACCTCGCGTGGTCGACCGAGGTCGGCGGCTTCGTCAAGGGCGGCATCGCCGTCGCCGAGGACGTGGTGTACGCCGACGGCGGGCGGGAGCTCCACGCGATGGACCGCGACACCGGAGAGCACAGGTGGTCGTTCGACGTCGGAACGACCGGCGATCACACGCCCGTCGTCGCCGGCGACACCGTCTACACGACGGGCGACCGGCTGTACGCGCTGAAGCCCGGTGGCGGGGTGTCGAACGGGACGATCAGGCAGGATGCGGTACGGTTCACCCACGAGACGGGGGGCTACGCGGGACCGATGAGCGTCGCCGACGGACGGCTGTTCGTCACCGCGCGGCTCGGCGACGAGGAGGGGGACGTGACGACCGCACTGCTGGTACTCGAACCGTCGTGAGTGACGGCGAACCGGAGACGAGCGGATGGATGAGGGTCCGACGAGCAGGGGGACGACAGCCACCCGGGAGGACAAGACACTCACCCGACGACGCGGACGTGTGAGCCGATGAACAGGCGACGGTTTCTCGCAGTCACCGGAACGGCAGTCGCGGCCGGCGTCGCCGGCTGCGGCGGTCGATCTCGCTCGGCCGACCCGGACGCGGCCCGGTCGAGGAACACGGCGATGTGGCCCTCAGCCGCGAAGGACGCCGCCAACACCCGGTACGCGCCGGGATCGTCGACACCCACGAGTCGGTCGGTCGACTGGCAGGTACCCGTCGGGAGCGTCGAACGGTTCCCGCCGATCGTCACCGACGACGGCGTGTTCGTCCTCTCGCGGCGGGAACTCCGCGGCTTCGACCACGACGGGACGGAGCGGTGGACGGTCGCGATCGACGCGGACGAGTTCGTTCGCGGCGCGCCGACGTCACAGCCCCGCGGGAACTGGGTGGCGCTCGGTGACAGCACAGGACGACTCCGGCTGTTCGACGCCGGGGACGGCACCGTCGTCTTCGACCGGGCGTTCACGTCGGCGCTCGGCACGGCCGTCGTCGCCCCCGCACGGACCCGCGAACTGTATGTCGCGACGGCACGGGGACGACTCCACGCGTTCAGACGGACGCCCGACGGCTGGACCGAGCGATGGACTCACGACGCCTTCGGCGACGTCGACGTCGCCCCGGCCGTCGGCGAACGGGTCGTCGTCGCCACGACGGCCGGCGTGGAGGCGCTCGACGACGGCGGCGCGGGCCGGTGGCGGCAGGACCTCCCCGAGCCGGCCGTCACCCGGCCCACGCTCGTCGACGGCGTGGTCCTTGTCGGGACGCGTGGGCACCGGCTCCACGCGTTCGACGTCGAGACGGGCGAGCGGCTGTGGTGGCGGACGATCGTCAAGGACGCCCACGCGGGCGAGTCGATCGAGGGGATCGCGGCGACGCCCGAGCGGGTGTACGTCACCGACTCGCGGGCGTGCCACGCGCTCGGGCTCGCCGACGGCGGGCGCCTGTGGCGACACCACGACTGGGAGCACTCGTTCGGCCCGCCGGTCGCCGTCGACGACGCGGTCCTCGTCGCCACCGACGACGGGCTATTCGCCTTCGGTCCGGACGGCGGGCCGGGGTTCGGAAGCGTCCGCCCCGATCCGGTCCAGTGGCGGTTCACGCCCGAGGGGTCGCCCCGGGCGCTGGCCGTCACCGACGAACGAACGTACCTGACGGTCGCGCGACGCGACGGCGACGTGCTCCTCGCCCTCGGCTGAACTCGTCCGGGTCGACCGGTTCGTCCGAGGCCGCGGTCACTCCTCGGGGAACCCCTCGACGATGGCGACTCCCGACGAGGCACCGATGCGGTCGGCCCCCGCGTCGAGCATCGCCCGCGCCTCCTCGTAGCTGCCGACCCCGCCGCTGGCCTTGACGGGAAGGTACTCGGCCATGAGTTCGACGTCCTCGACCGTGGCGCCGCCGTCGGCGAAGCCGGTCGAGGTCTTGACGAAGTCGGCGTCGGCGTCGCTCGCGAGTTTGCAGGCGCGGTGTTTCTCCTCCCGGTCGAGGAGCGCGGTCTCGATGATCACCTTGACCGGGATCGGGACCGCGGCGACGATCTCGGTGAGTTCGTCGCGAACCGCGCCGTCCTCGCCCGCGTGGAGCCGGCCGACGTTGAGGACGACGTCGAGTTCGTCGGCCCCGTCGCGCCACGCCGTGGCCGCCTCCTCGCGCTTGGCGATCGTCGCGTGCTGACCGTGGGGGAAGCCGACGACCGTCGCGAGGGTGAGGTCGGGTGCCTGCTCGCGCGCCTCGGGGACGTAGCAGGGCGGGATACAGGCGTTCATGCCGTACGCCACTGCCTCGTCGACGACGCGCTCGGCGTCCGACGGAAGCGTCTCGGGGCCGAGGACAGTGTGATCGATGTGGGCGGCGAACTCCGCTCGGTCCATGCGTCGAGAGACGCGAACCGGCGGTAAAAGCGCGGGGGTCGGCTCTCCGGTTGGTGGCGGTGGGTCTCGGGGGCCGGTCGTGACGACGCTCCTCACCCCACGACTCAGGCGGGCACCAGCCGGTACAGCAGTCCGACGCGCCGGTCAGTCGCTCGCTCGGCGTAGTAGACGGCGTCGTCGGTGACGAACGCGGCACTCGTCGCGTGGCCTCGGCCGGTGACGTGCCACGTCTCCTCGCCCGAGGACGCGTCGACCGCGTACAGGCGGGCGTCGTACGAACCGACGAGTACGTGGTCGCGGGTCGCCGTCACGGAGCCGATGAGCCAGCCGTCGGTGTCGAACCGCCACTGTTCCGCGCCCGAATCGGCGTCGAGCGCGTACAGCCGGGAGTCGTGGCTGCCGACGTACACCTGCCCGTTGGCGACCGCGGGGCCGGACATCACGTCGGCGTCGGCCTCGAACGACCAGACCTCGCTCCCGTCTTCGAGCGAGAGCGCGTACACCCGGTGGTCCCACGAGCCGAAGACCGCGAGACCGTCGTGGATCGCGATCGGTCCCTTGATCGCCCCGCCCGTCTCGAACGTCCACGCGCGCTCCAGGTCGGGGAACGACCAGGCGTAGCAGACGCCGTCGTTCGCGCCGACCACGAGTCGGCCGGCGTCGCGGTCGAGCGCGAGCGTCGAGTGGGGGTGGTCCGTCGGCCAGCCGTCGAGCCAGCGGACGGCACCCGAGGCGGTGTCGACCGCGGCGACGCTCCCGCTCGGCTCGGCGTACTCGACGGCGATGTAGCAGACGCCGTTGAGGTAGACGGGACTGGAGCCGATGGCGTCGCCGATGTCGGTTCGCCACGCGCGCCGGCCGGTCGCGAGGTCGAACGCGTACATCGCGCCGTCGTACGCGCCGACGTACACCTGGCCGTTGGCCACTGCGGGCGTACCGTGGATCCCTCGCGTCGTCGGTTCGACGGCGGCGCGCCAGCGGACCTCGCCATCCGGAGAGACCCGCCGGAGTTCGCCGGTGTCGCCGGCGACGACCACGTCGCCACCGACGGCGACCGGCGTCGACTTCGCGGCGGTGTGCGTCCCGCGGTTCACCGGGAGCGTCCAGTCGACCCGCACCCGGGAGGGAACCGTCGCGTCGACGAAGCCGCGGTTCCGGAGGCCGCCACGGAACTGCACGGTCGCAGTGTCGGCGAGCGGCGTTGGCGCGAGCGGATCGAACGACGCCGCGTCGAGCGCGCGCGGGGCCGCCGCGCAGCCGGCGAGACCGCCAGCGAGACCCGCGGTGAGACCGCAGCCGACCCGCCGGAGCCACTGTCTTCGCGTGGGCATCTGCACGTCCGTCGCCGTGGCGGGCCAATAAATCCCACCCTGGACGACCCACACTACCCCCGGCGCAGTCCCCGAGCCGGCACCGGTCCCGGGCGCGTCCGACCGATCGCGACGGTCGCGGGAGAGAGAGCGTAAGTGGTTTACTCCGCGGCACGCTCGACTGCGCATGACGATCCTGCTGCTGCCGGAGGGGTTCGCCCTCCCGCCGGCGCCCTACCTCGTCGCCCTCCTCCTCGGCGTCGCGGTCGTCGGGATCGGCGCGCGTCGACGTGATCTCGCGGTCGACGAGCGACACATCCTCGCGTTCGTCCCGTGGATGCTCGCCGGGGCGAGCACCCACGCGCTGTACGTCGTCGACGCCCTGCCATCCATGCTCAGACCGCTCGGCGGCACGCCCGCGGTGTACGCGACGGTCGCCGTCGTCGCGGGGCTGGTGTGGCTCGCCGCCGACGCGACGTTCGCGGACGACACCGGCAAGCGGACGGCCCGCGCGCTCGGCGTCGCGGGGCTCGTGGCGTTCCTCCCGGCGTGTGGGGCTGGTGTCGCCGTCGGCCTCTCGCGGGGGACGTTCGCCCCCGTCTGGCCCGCGATCGCGCTCGTCGTGAGCCTCGCGGTCGGCGCGGCGACGTGGGTCGTCCTCCGCCGCACCGTCCCCCGGGTGGAGGCCGCCGGCGTGGTCGGCGCGCTGGCCGTCGTCGCCCACGCGCTCGACGGCGTCTCCACCGCCGTCGGCGTCGACGTCCTCGGGTTCGGCGAACGCACGCCGCTCTCCCGCGTCATCATCGAGACCGCGGCGGGACTCCCCACGGCCGAGGTGATCGGTGCCGGCTGGCTGTTCGTCGTCGTCAAACTCGCGGTCGCGAGCGTCGTCGTCGTCCTGCTGGCCGACCTCGTCGAGGAGGACCCGCGCGAGGGGGCGTTGCTCCTGGGGTTCGTCGCCGCCGTGGGGCTGGGGCCGGGCGCGCACAACCTGTTGCTGTTCGCGATCGCCGGCTGACCCGCAGAGCGGGCCGTTCCGTCCGTCAGGTGGCGACTGACGCGACGGAGGGTGAGCGTCTGACCACGACAGGATCCCACGGCTGGTACGCCGACAGCCGACGGCAGTCGGGCCGAAGATTGGTTCCTGGGGTCTGGAGGCGTGCTCGTCACCAGGACGCGTCTGCGCGACGTCGGCGAAGACGCCGGACGGTCGAGTGTCGGACAGTGGTCCGGCAGAGACGCTGACGACGGCTCGATGGGATTGGGTGACGTCTCGGATCGATCGCCGTCGGATCGAAGGGATCCGGGAGGATGCACGCTATCCGTGCGACCACGACTGTCTCGTCCAGTGGACGGTGGAACTCAGGTACAGACAGTAGTGACAAAGCCGTCGGCCCGTTCCCGATCGAGAGCCACTCGTGGCGTCTCAGCGAGCCCGGTCGCGGACGATTCGAAACAGGCGAGCGAGCCCGATCCCGAACCGTCGTTCCAGTCCCAGCAGGACGACCGCGTACGCCAGGCCACCGACGAGGATCAAGACGAGAAGTTCGGCAAAGAGCGGGATCCCATCGATCCGCTCACGGAGACCGTACACCACGGCACCCATGACGAGACTCCCGAGGGCCGGATACGAGAGCGTGCGACCGAAGGTCGCCATCCGACCCTCGACGCTCCTGACTGCGATGTAGCTCGCGATCGGAGCCACGACGACGGTGTGCCCGAGGACGACGAGCGCGACCCCCGACACCCCGAACGCCTGCGACGCCGGATAGATGAACGGGACGATGAGTGCCAGTTTCAACACCCTGATCTTCGTATCGAGATCCGGCCGGCCGATCGCGCGGAACAGCGGCACCGTCGCAGACCGGAACGACCGAAGCGCCGCGTACACCCCGAACAGCTGCATCGGGATGATCATCGCGAGCCAGGCCGAGCCGAGAACGGCCCGAACGAAGACCGGAGCGACGACCACGATACCGACCGAGGCGGGAAACGACAGGAGGGTGATAACCCCCACTGTCGTGAAATATCCCTGTCGGAGCAACGCGACGTCGTCCTGGATCTTGGAGTACGCCGGGAACAGAACCCGCTGAATCGGATGGGTGATCTCCGTCGCTGGCGCGTTCGAGAGCTGGTAGGAGAGCTGGTAGATCCCGAGCGACGTCGACCCGAGCGCCCACCCGACGAAGGCGTCGTCACCCTGGTTGATCAGAAAACTCAGACCCTCAGAACCGAAAATCCACTTGCCATAACCGAACAACTCGGCTGCGGCTGAGCGATCGAACCGGAGTCCCGGCCGGTAAGAGTGGACGAGGTACGAGACCACCACCGACGCGAGCTTGGACGCGAGAACGGCGAACACCAGAGCCCACACGGAGCGAGTCGCGTAGCCGACGCCCAGCCCGACGAGTACGAAGACGAACCGACTGGAGAGTTTGTACGCGACGTCCCGGCGGAATTCGAGGTCCTTCACGAAGTAGACGACGCCCGGATTCCGGAGTCCACTCATGACCGGTGAGAGCGCGAACACCCGGACGATGTCGGTCACTCGGGGTTCACCGAAGACTGAGCTCACGAGCGGCGCGGACAGATAGAGGAGGGCGCCGAGTGCCAGTCCACGGGCCAGTTCGACGGTCCAGACTGTGTCGAGATATGCGTCGACGTCGTCGTCCCGGTGCTGGATCAGCGCAGAGTCGAAGCCGAGGGAGGTGAGTCGCTCCAGAGCGGTCTGCATCAACAATGCGATGCCGAAGAGTCCGAACGCCGAGGGACCGATGAGCTGGGCGATGACGAGGACCGTCGTCAGCTGGAGGGCCCGGTCGACCAGGTTGTTGATCGTGACCCAGACGCCGCCCGTGACCGTTCGGTCGGCCGTATCCCCACCCGGACGGAGGAGTCTTCTGAGTGTCTGCAGGAGCCTCCTACCACGGCTCATCGAGCGGCTCCCCTACCGACGAGTCGGCGTCGGACTGATCCCCGGCGTCGAGACCACTCTCGGTGTAGGGTATCCACCGATCGTGAGCGATCCACTCGGGGTGTCTGACCACGACGGCGACAGGCACCCGATCGAGGCCCAGAATCTTGGCCATCGAGAGCCGGTGACGACCGGTCACGAAAAGCAGTTCCCCGGTCCGGGAGACGTCGACCAGGATTTCGTTCTCCATCACCTCTCGGAAGCGCATCAGGCGACCCTCCCGCGCGTTCAGTTCCCGCATCGAGAGACAGCCCTGGTCGCGCATGTTCCGGTAGAGCCGATCCAGTTTGTGGCAGTACTGATAGATGCCTTCGGCCGTCGCGAAACCCTGCCAGACCTCCGTCTCGGTCGATCGAACCCGACCGACGAGTTCCGTCACGAAGTCGATGTCCTCCCAGGGGACACCGTCGACGAAGTGATCGGTCAGCCCCCTGTAGAGCCGCGTCTCGGAGAACCGCTCCGCGAGGTACAGCGAGATGTTCGATCCTCGATAAGAGGGATGGATTGGGGGATAGTCGCGCTGGTCCCAGTCACCGTCCATCACCGCTCCGAAGTCCGCCCACCGGGATTTCCACACGGGGAACTCTCGCCCTGTGAATCGGGTGATCCGGTCCGGGTCGACGAAGAACAGTCTGAACGGGTCGATTGGTGGATCAACGTGCCCCGGTGAGAGATGGCGGCGACTCTGGTGAACCGAGGGAGCGATGCGCCAGTACCACTGGCCGAGACGCGTGTTCAACACGAGTCGACGGAACGCCGTCACTCCAGCGGCGTGGAAGTCGGAGAGCCGGGGAACGGTTCCCACTAGCGACATTCTCGGGCGGCGGCGCTCGACTGAACCGTGTTGGAGGGGGGTAGTGTCGTCGGATACGATTTCCGTCCAGATGGGTCACGGACTCGTGCCATCGGCGTCCCTACCCTGAGAGAGGTATATATTCTCACCGTGAATAAATACGGGAATAGAGGATCATAAAGATGTCTGATACTCACGTATGACTCTGTTATCGAACACGTGCGCTCGAGTGTCGCATTGGTGGATCCGTGTTCGAGTTTCGGCTCACGAGCACGAGCGTTCGTCCCGAAGACGGGAGGTATGTGAGTCGCGCCCGTCGTGGCACGTCGACCGAGGGAACCGGCTCTCCGGCGTGGTCGATGACGGAAGGGGAACGGGTCCCGACACGGGACGAACGCGGAGCCGGACGAGGACGCTTGGACTCGTCCGGAACGAGTGACTGGCACCCGTTGCTCCCATCCAGGCGACACAGGAGTTTTCACGACCGACGATGAGGGATACGAGAGATGCCGCGCGTCATCTGTGCGGGCCACGTCAACTGGGACGTGACGCTCCACGTCGACGACCTGCCCGCCCCCGACGGGGAGGCGCGGGTCCGCGAGCGGCGGGCCGCCACGGGGGGAAGCGCCGCGAACGTCGCGTGCGGACTCGTGGGGCTCGACGTCGACGCCGGCCTGATCGGGAGCGTCGGCGGCGACACCAACGGCACGGAGGCGCGCCACGAACTCGCCGCGGCCGGCGTCGACACGACCCACGTCCGGACGGTCGCGGACGGCACGACGGCGGTCAAGTACATCGCGGTCGACGACCGCGGCGAGGTGATGGTGTTCGGCGCGGCGGGCGCGAACGAGGCGTTCGACGCCGACGCCCTGCCCGCGTCGGCGTTCGCGTCGGCGGACCACCTCCACCTCACTGGCCAGTCGCCGACGACCGCGGCCCGCCTCGCCGAACGGGCACGGGAAGCGGGGCTGTCGGTGAGCGTCGACCCCGGTCGGCGGGTCGACGGGCGCGACTTCGCGCCGGTGCTCGCGCTCGCCGACGTCGTCTTCCTGAACGACCGCGAGGCGCGGTCGGTCAGCTGCGATCTCGACGGGGTAATCGTCCGGAAACGCGGGAGCGCCGGGGCCGAGGCCACCGACGGCGACGACCGACACACCCACCGGGGGTTCGCCGCCGAGGCCGTCGACACGACGGGCGCGGGCGACGCGTTCGCCGCCGGCTTCCTCGCCGCGCGGCTCGACGGCGCGGGAGACGACGAGGCGCTCGTCGTGGCGAACGCCTGCGGCGCGCTCGCCTCCGAGACGCGTGGGGCGCGGGTCGACCTGTCGTGGGCGGCGGTCGAGACGATGCGTGCCCGCGGGCTCGACTGACCATCCGCACCGCCGGTCACCGTCCGATGACGGCGAGGCCGCCGGCGGCGACGAGGATCGCGACGAACAGTCCCGTCCCGAGCGCGAAGGCGAGGTCGAGGCCGGCGATGAACGCGGCGAGTGCGACGACGAGCCCGACGAGGATCCCCCCGCCGAACAGCCGATCGACGGAGAGTCCACCACTGTCAGAGGCCATAGTCGGTCTCCGGCCGCCGCCGACAAGAGTCGTCCGGCCGATCCCGGCCCGTGAACGATCACGCGCCGGATCCGTGCGTCCGCATCTCGACCCGCGCGTGCTCGCCGGACTCGTGCGTGCTCGCCGGACCCGCGCGTTTTTTCACCCTCCGCCCCGCGACGCGGGGTATGGGGAAACAACCGCACCTCCTGGTCGAGGAGGGCGACGTCGCCGACCTCGCGCTCGTGCCGGGCGATCCCGGTCGCGTCGAGCGCATCGCCGGCCACTGCGACGACGTCGAACACGTCGCGAGCAACCGCGAGTACACCGTCGTCAACGCCACCTACGAGGGTCGTGAGCTGACGATCTGCTCGACGGGCATCGGCTGTCCCTCCGCCGCGATCGCGGTCGAGGAGCTGTCGCGCGTCGGCTGCGAGACGTTCGTCCGCGTCGGCACGACGGGCGCGCTCCAGCAGGGGATCGAGATCGGCGACATGATCGTCGCGACCGGGGCGGCGAAGTTCGAGGGGACCTCCAGACGGTACGAGGGCGTCGAGTTCCCCGCCGTCCCCGACTTCGCGGTGCTCCGGGCGCTCGTCGACAGCGCCGAGTCGCGGGGCGAGGACGTCCACGTGGGGCCCATCGTCTCCGACGACGCCTACTACGCCGAGAGCGGGAGCTTCGTCGACGACTGCGAGGCCGCGGGGATCCTCTCGGTCGAGATGGAGGCCGCCACCCTGTTCACGCTCGCTCGCCGGAAGGGGCTTCGGGCGGGCGCGATCTGCACGGTCGACGGCAACCTCGTCGAGGGGACGCAGAAGGGGGCCGACTCCGAGGCGGAGCTCCCGGAGAAGGCGAAGAACAACGTCGAGCGTGCCATCGGGATCACGCTCGACGCCGTCGTCGACCTGTAGTCTCGCCCACCGACCGTGGACCGCGAGACGCTCGTCGCCCGGATCGTCGCCGTCGGCCGCCGACTCCGGCGGATCGAGCGCCGCGAACTCGGCGAGTTCCGCCGCTGGATCGAGAACACGAACAACCTCATCCACCTCTCGGCGCTGCTTTTCGTCCCGCTCCTGATCGGCGTCGTGACGCTGCTGACCAACGCGCTGGTCGAACTCTCCTTCCTCCTGTTTCCACCCCTGGCGTCGGGGACGTACACGCTGTTCGCCGACCCCGAGGGGAGGTACGCCTCGCCCGTCCGGTTCGTCGTCGGCCTCACGGTCGGCGCACTGAGCGGGTGGGCTGCGCTCGCGGCGTCGGTCGCGCTGTACGGGCCGGCGGGGGGCGCAGTGGGCGTCCACCCCGAGAGCGCCGCGCTCTCGATCCTCCTCACGGGCGGACTCACCTGGGCGCTCGACGTCGAGGAGCCGTCGGCGTTCGCCACGGCGCTGCTCGTCCTCGTCACCGAGCGGGCGACGCCGCAGGCGTACGTCCTCTCGGTCGCGGTCTGTAGCACGCTGGTCGCCGCCGTCTTCTACCTCTGGCGCGAGCGCTTCTACGAACGGCGGGCGCGGTACCTCTACAGCACCGTCGCCGCGGACGACCGCGTGCTGGTGCCGATGCGGGGCCCCGACTGGGTCTCGGAGACGACCGCGGCGTTCGGCTCGCGGCTCGCCGCGGCGCACGAGGCGGGGAAGGTCGTCCTGCTGGGCCTCGTCGACCCGGACGACGCGGCGGCCGCGAACACGACCAGAGAACACCTCGAACGGGTCGCCGGCGAGGTCACCGCGTCGGGTGTCGCCTGCGAGGTCGTCGTGAAGGAGGGGGATCCGGTCACGGCGACGCTCCGGGCCGTGGCCGACGCGGGCTGTGACCTCGTCGTCACCCCGTACGAGGCCGACGACGGCGCACTCACGGAGTACGTCCGCGGCGTCTTCGGCGGCCCGTACGACGCCATCGCGCTCCGCCCGGTCGACGAGAGACGCGACTGGCGTCGGGTCCTGGTGATGGTCGCCCGCCCGGGGGATTCTGCGCACGCGATGATCGACTTCGCGTCGCGACTCGCCGGCGACGGCGGCGACGTGAGCGTCTGCACCTGCATCGGTCGGGAGGTCGAGCGCCGGCCGGCCGAGACGCGGCTGGCGAACCTCGTCGAGACGGTCGACCACCCCGTCGAAACCCGCGTCGCCCGCTCGGAACTGACGAGGTATCTCGCGGCGAACGCAGCCGCGTACGACCTCGTCGTCGTCGGCTCCAGCGGCGACCGCTCTGCCGCCTCCCGGTTCGTCTCACCACCGACGTTCGAACGGCTCGGCGAACTCGACGCCGACGTCGCCGTCTTCGACCGGGGAGAGCCCTGAAGCGAGTTGCGCCGTCGAACGTCTCCGTGGGTGAGATGAACCGTGTGCCGAACGGAGAGGGCGTATCCGTCGGTCGACCGTGTTCGGCTGCGCACGTCGAGGCAGCAGACCCCGAGGCGGCAGACCCGAGCCGGTCTGTACCGACGGTCGGCGGACCTTCGGCGAGGACGACGACAGGCGGACCTACAGCGAAGACGACGTGCCGGTGTGACCTACGCCGGCACGGCGTCCCTCACGTGCCGACGCCGTGCCTCCCGGCTGCCGACGGCGAGGAGGACACCCCCGACGAGCGCCAGCAGGCCGGCTTCGGCGGTCGGTGGGACACCGATTGCGACCTGCCATCCCGCCGCGACGCCGACGACGAACCCCGTCTGGACGACGAGAACCGCGGCGAGGGCGTACCGACGGCCGGCGGGAGCGTACAGCGACCCGACGGCGGCCGTCTCGGCGGCGGCGTGCCCGGCAACGACGAGTGCGCCCGCCAGACCGAGCGCCGCGTCGGCGGCGTAGACGGTGGCGAGGACGACACCTTCGAGGCCGCGGTGGAGTGTCACGGCCCCCAGCGCAGCGTCGGCACAGGTGCCGCAGTCCGTGATCGCCGCATCGCGGACAGCGTAGACGACGCCGATTCCGGCTGCGAGGCCGACGAAGGTCGCTGCCGCCGCCCGCGTGACGGCGATCGCCAGCGCTGCAGCGCCGAGCGCGAACACGAGGGCTGGGAGCGCCGCTCGCCCCGGCGACCACGGCAGTCGGCCGTACGCGACCAGGACGAACCCGCCGCCGAGCAGACTGACGAGGACGACGCCAGCGACGACGAGCGGGAAGGCGAGCCCCGTCGCATCGGCGGCCACGCCGTGGGCTGACGCCGGCGTCGACAGGAGGGCGAGACAGACCGTGAGGGCGGCCGCATGTTGGCCCGTCGAGTTCATGAGTTCACTTCCACGGGTTCGGCACGAGGTCGGCCTGGATCTCCGCACCCACCTCGATCCGGCAGTCGGAGCGTGGTTCGGCCACACAGAGCAGGACGTAGCCGTTCTGGCGATGCTGGGGTTTCAACCCCCGTGCGCGGTCGACGTGGACGAGGTCACCCTCGAGCAGGCGGCCGGTGCAGGTGGCACAGGCACCGTACAGACAGCCGTAGGGGACGCCGAGACCGGCACGCTCGGTGGCGTCGATGACCGTCTCGGCCTCTCGGACCTCGACGGTCGCCTCCCGGCCGTCGCGCCACTCCAGGGTGACCACGTGGGGCATCGGCGATTACTGCCAGACGTCGCTGGTGCAGTCGCCACCGGGCCAGCGAATCTCGTGCGCGCGGGCCGGGCCACCGGGGGCGTCGCCGAAGTCGACGAGGAAGTCCTCGTCGAGTTCCATGCGCCCCTCGTCGGGGTAGACGTCCGCTTTCAGCATCACCGATCCCTGTTCGCCGATCTCGGGGTAGAACTGGTTGTCCCAGCTGGAGAACAGCGACGTCGTCCAGTAGACGCGCTTCCCGTCGCGGGAGAGCTGGAGCATCTGTGGTGCACCGCGGATCTCGGTGCCCTGAATCTCCTGTCGGTCGGCGAAGTTGCCGCCAGCCCAGACGCGGTCGACCAGGCGGGGGTTGCCGAAGTCGCTCACGTCGTACATGCGCATGTCGCCGTGAAGCCAGTTCGAGAAGAACAGGTACTGATCGTCCAGTGAGAGGACGAGGTCCGTCACCAGGCCGGGAACCGGCATGTCCCAGTCTGGGTGTTCGCGGGATTCGACGTCGATGACCGTCTCCCAGTCCCACACGCCGTCGTCTTCTTCGTAGAAGCGGATGATGTTCGACGAGAGCGCCGCACCCACGAACCCCTGTGTCTCTTCGGGATTGTGGCTCATTCGTACCTCCAGCGGGATGAGGCCCTCCTCGCCGAACGTCAGCGTCTGTTGGTGCTCGCGGGCCTCCCAGTCCCAGATGTGGATGGAGTCGCCGTACTTGCCCGCCTCAACGTCGTCGAGGTCGAATCCTGGATAATAGGTCTCGGGGGCAGCCCACTCACTGGAGATCATCACGTTGTGCCGCGGCTGGTACCAGTAGTCGTAGTTCATCTCCATCGGTCCGAGATCGGCCTCCCAGTGACCGTCGATGGAGAAGTCCTCCTGATCGAGTTGCAGGAAGCCACCGGGGAGTTCGCCGTCGGCGTTACCGAGCATACTGATGACGATCTTCCCGCCGGGGACACAGTGAACGGTGTGCGGGGCGGAGAGGTCGTGCTCGAAGATCTCCTCTGGTTCGATGACTTTCTCGATATCCATGTTCCGCGGGTCCTCGGCGTCGAGGATGTGGATGCGAGAGGAGCGCTGCCCGGGGACGATGAGGTGGTCGCGCACCAGCCCCTCGGCGTGACACGACGAGGAACAGGTGTTCCAGCCGAAGTGGTGGAGTTCGTCGCCCTTGTTCGGCATCTCGACGGTGTCGACCAGTTCGCTGTACGTGTCCGACTCGGGGTCGACGTCGACGACGCCGATGAAGTCGGAGCCGTCGACGTCCATCCCGACACGGAGCGCGATGACGAACGCGGTCTTCTCGCGTTCCGATTCGGTGCGCATCGCCCCCGGCGTCGGATACCCCGGTCCCTCTACCTCGTGGTGTTCGTGGCCGTGTTCGCCTGTCGACTGGCTTGGTTCGTCGGTGCTCATAGTAGCCCCTAGCACCGTAGCATCAGTCACGAATAATAGTTTGGTTGTCGAGCGACAACTGCGGCGGGAACGTTTTTGGGCTCGCCGGCGGAGTTCGATGGTGTGTTGGCGAGTTCCCGGGATGGGGGTGTGTGATGCGCGAGTTCACGTTCAGCATCGACTACGAGGCCGGCACAGACCCGGTGATGGACGTGTTCGTCGACCATCCGTCGCTGGTCGCACGGGGGTTACACAGCTGTGTGAACGACGAGGACTTCTGGCGTATCGAGCGTTTCAGCGGGCCGACGGCGGCGCTCGACGCGGTCGAACGGCTCTACCTCGACCAGGACGTCCGAACGGAGTCGGTGACCGAAGCGGACTGTCGCGCCACGGAACACCACGACATACTGGAGCGATCCGACGGGGAACGAGCGGTCTACACGTACGTCGAGCGGATCAGCGGCGGCAAGTCCGTCGAGATGCTCGCCGGCCAGTATCTCCCGCGGGGGTCGCTCCTCTGCTCCCGCCGAGTGGAGGGCCGACAGGAGTGGCGCATCCTGATGCGGTCGGACGAGAAGGTCGGCCTGCTCTACGACGCCCTCAGCGCGAACCTGCGGTCCGGGCTCACGTTCCACGTGGGCCACCTCAGAGACGCCGACCGGTGGAGACACGACTCGCTCGGGACGGTCTCGCTCGACCCCGACCAGCGGACGGCGTTACGCGCGGCCGCCCGCCACGGCTACTACCGAGCGCCGAGCGAGATCACGCTCGAAGAACTGTCGTCGAAACTGGACGTCCCTCGGTCGACGCTCTCGTACCGACTGCGACGCGCCGAAGAACAGCTCGTCACGGAGTACCTGGACGGCGTGTGAAACGGTTCGCGCGATCGACCGGGGACGTGCGACGAGCAGAAGAGACGGTACGACGCTTCGAGTCGGTCGGGCGAACGGGGGCGTGCCGGACCGGCCCCGGAACTCACGGCCTGTTCGCCCCGGATCAGCGCGCCCCGTCCGCGTCACCACCGTCCGCGGTCGGTTCCTCGTCCGCGTCGGCTGCTACGTCGCCGCCGTCCTCGACCGCCGTCGCATCGCCGCCGTCCTCGACCGCCGTCGCATCGTCGCTCTCACGCTGGTCGTCGGCCGGCTGCTCCTTCGACGGCTCCTCCGCCAGGACCTGCTGTTCGACCTTCTCGGAGTCGCCGCCGAGCGCCGACTCTGCCATCAGGTGTCCGCCCAGCGTCGTCGGGCTGATGACCGTGTCCGCACCGGCGCGTTTGAGCTTCTCGACGTTCTCCCGGTTGGAGGCGGCGGCGACGATGCGGATGTCCGGATTGAGCTGTCGGGCCGTCAGGATGGCGAGGGCGTCCTCGGCGTCGTTGTTCGTGGCGACGACGACGGCGCGGGCCGTGTCGACCCGGGCGCGTTCGAGCGAGCTGACGTCGCTCGGATCGGCCGTGTACACGTCGAGGTCGCGGTCCGAGAGCAGGCGGGCCCGGTCGGCGTCCTGCGTGATGATGACGTACCGTGCCTTGCCGGCGAGTTCTTCGAGGATCGGTTCCGTGAGGTCCCCGTAACCGAGCACGAGGATGTGGTTTTCGAGGAGTTCGAGCTGTGTCTCTGTCATGCGTCCGAGTGCTTTGCTGAGGCGGGCTTCGATGGCCGGGGTGAGCAGCACCCCGAGCGCCACGGCGAACGAGGAGACCGTCACGAGGAGGACGGACATCCCGAACAGCCGGGCGATCGGTGTCGTGGGCGTGATGTCGCCGTAGCCGACCGTGGAGCCGGTGACGAGCGCGAAGTAGAAGGCGTCGACGAGGTTGTTCAGCCCGGTGAACTGGTCGCGCAGGGCGAACGCACCGACGGTGCCGTACGTCTGGGCACCGACGATGGCGGCGAGGGCGGCCAGTTCGGTCGCCGTCAGGTCGAGGTCGCGCGTGAACCGCCTGTGGTTGGCCAGGAGGACGACGAACGCGACGGCCGACAGCGCCATCAGCGGCAGTGCTCGTTCGTTCGACTGGAGCGCACCCTGCAGCGCCGTGATCGGCAGCAGGACCAGCGTCGCGTACCAGGCCGCGCGGAGGCCCCGCCGTAGTCCGAACGCGGCGGCCAGTAGCACGAACCCCGTGAGTGCCCCGGTGAAGCCGGCGATGGTCGGGACGAACTCGGGGACGAGCGCCGCCACCGGCCCGATCGGTCGCGGCGGGGCACCGATGTTGGCGATGCCGACGACGACCGACGCGACGGCGACCGCGAAGGTCAGCACGACCGCCGCCCGCCCGCCGAGCCACTCCCGACTGACCATACCCGTCGTTGGGCGGGTTACACGTATTAAACGACTCGGTCGACGAGTCGCCGCAGCCGGCCGTCTCGCCACGCCCGGCTGTCGTCGGACGGCCCCACGCGAGCCCCATCCGGGACCACGTCTCGACTCCCGACACCGGACGACATCACACCACCGGAGCGACGGCAAGCGGAAACGGTAAACCCGACAGTCGAGTGGGCGGAATATGGCTTCGCTTCCGATCGAGGTGCTCTTCGGGCTCTATCTCGGCCTGCTGACGGGCATCGTCCCGGCGCTCGTCTCCGGCGTGCTCGGCTTCGTCTTCAAGTACGTCACGAACGTGACCATCCCCGGTCTCGGGGTCGTCGTCCTCTCGCTCGCCATCGCGGGTGCCAACGGCGGCCTCATGGCGCTGAACGACCCGACGATCATCGGCTCCGGCGCGCGGTTCGTCGTCGCCATCCTCGTGGTGATGATGCTGTCGCTGTACGCCCACAGTCAGGGCGACAAACTCGGCGCGGCGACGCCGCGACGACTGAACCTCCGCAAACTGACGGAGCGAACGCTCAGTACGGACGTGGTCGAACTCGTCGGCGGCCGCGGACAGGTCCGCGTCACCGTCTCCGGCGAGGTCGGCGACATCGAGGGGTATCCGGCGCTCCCCGCGGATCTCAGAGCGACGATCCGTGACGGCGAGTGGACCTTTTCGGCCGACGTGCCGCTGATCGAACTCGAGACCCGCGTCGCCGACCGCCTCCGTTCCGAGTTCGACCTCGCCGACGTCTCCGTCCGGCTCGACGAACGGGCGCGGGCGACTGTCAACGCCGCGCCGCCGATCGGTGCGCTCTCGAAGCGAATACCGAAAGGGCAACGCGCCGTCTCCGTGACTGCGCTGCTCCCGAGTGGGCTGGTCCACGGTGACGAGGTCGACGTCGTCGCCGACGGCCGCACCGTCTCGGGAATCGTGCTCGGCGCGAAGAGCGGGGGATCGAAAGCGGGGGCGGCCGACGTAGCGACCGACGGGGGGGCGGACGCGGCGACACCGACGCCGGCGACGCCGGCGGCGACCGGCGGCGAGGGTCGGCTGACGGTCGCCGTGAGCCGGAGTGACGCCGAGTTCCTCCTCGGAACCTCGACGGCCGACCGCCTCGTCGTCAGGTCACGCGGCGTCCGCCGGGAGTTCGAGCTCATCTCGCTGCTCCGGCGCGCCGGCCGGCGCTTCCGCAAGCTCACCGTCCGCGACGACGGCGCGCTCGCCGGTGTCACGCTCGGCGAAGCGAACGTCCGCGACAGCTACCGTGTCGCCGTCCTCGCGATCCGACACGAGGGTGCGTGGCGGATCGCACCCCGAGGGTCGCAGACTGTCGCGGCCGACGACGAACTCGTCGTCGTGGGGACGCGCGAGACGCTCGCCGCCTTCGAGGAGGCCGTCGCGTGACGCTCGCGTGCCGGGGTGAGATTGCCCCACCGGGCGACCGGACGCCCTCGCCCGGCCGGGACGAGCGGGTCGCTGCGTCGCGATCCGTCACCGGCCCGGGCGAGTGCAGGCAGAACGCGTATACTGTTCGGGCGAGTTGCCCATGTATGGCTTCCATCCCGATCGAGGTGCTCTTCGGGCTCTACCTCGGGGTCCTCACGGGCATCGTCCCGGCGATGGTGTCGGCAGTGCTCGGCTTCCTATTCAAGTACGTCACGGACGTCACCATCCCAGGGTTCGGTGTCATGGTGCTCGCCCTGGCGATCGCGGGCGCCAACGGCGGCCTCCTGGCGCTGTCGGACCCGACGATCATCAGATCGGAGCGCGCCGTCGTCGCCGTCATCGTGGTCCTGATGCTGTCGCTGTACGCTCACAACGCGGGAGACAAACTGGGTGCTGCGCTCCCGAAGCGGTTGAACCTCCGGAAGCTGACCGAACGAACGCTCAGCACGGACGTGGTCGAACTCGTCGGCGGCCGCGGACAGGTCCGCGTCACCGTCTCCGGCGAGGTCGGCGACATCGAGGGATATCCGGCACTGCCCGCGGAACTCCGGAACGGCATCCGCGAGGGCGAGTGGACCTTCCCCGCCGACGTCCCCCTCGTCGAACTCGAGAGCCGCTTCGCCGACCGCCTCCGCTCGGAGTTCGACCTCGCCGACGTCAGCGTCAGGCTCGACGAACGCGCCCAGGCCGCCGTCAACGCCGCGCCGCCGATCGGTGCGCTCTCGAAGCGGATCCCACCCGGTCGGCGTGCCGTCTCCGTCGCGGCGCTGCTCCCCACCGGGCTGGCGCGCGGCGACGAGGTCGACGTCGTCGCCGGCGGTCGCACCGTCTCGGGGACCGTCGTCAGCGCGAGGAGCGAGCCGACAGCCGAGGCGGCCGGCGCAGCGACCGACGGGGGGATGGACGCAGCAGCGGCGACAGCGGCGACACCGACGCCGACGACCCCGACGACGACCGGCGGCGAGGGTCGGCTGACGGTCGTCGTGAGCCGGAGTGACGCCGAGTTCCTCCTCGGAACCCCGACGACCGACCGCCTCGTCGTCAGGTCACGCGGCGTCCGCCGGGAGTTCGAGCTCGTCTCGCTGCTCCGGCGCGCCGGCCGGCGCTTCCGCAAGCTCACTGTCCGCGACGACGGCGCGCTCGCCGGCGCCACCCTCGGCGAGGCGAACGTCCGCGACAGCTACGCCGTGGTCGTCTTCGCCGTCAGACACGAGGGGCGCTGGCAGCTCATGCCACGCGGGTCGCAGGCCGTCGCGGCCGGCGACGAGCTGTTCGCCGTCGGGACGCGCGAGACGCTCGCCGCCTTCGAGGAGGCCGTCGCGTGATCTCCCTCTCTCTCTCCCTGGTCCCGATCCAACTGGGCGCGCTCGAGGACCCGGCGGTCGTCCGACGCGTGGGCAAGTTGATCGCGTTCGTCGTCGCTGCGGGTGCGGTTTCGGCGCTGTCGGCGCTCGCGTTCCGGTGGTACACGCGCGAGCCGGTCCCGATCGGCGTGGCGACGCTCCTGGGGCTCTCTGTCGTCGCCATCTACCTCAACACCGTCGGGTTGTTCACGCAGCTCGTCGGCAGCGGATCGGGGGCGATCTTCGAGCTCGATGTGGTGGTGTTCAACGTCGCCACCATCGGGCTCGCCGCGGTCGTCGCACCGGTCGGGCGGCGGATCGGCGACCGGATCGCGACCGACGTCTTCGCCGTCGCCGGCGTGAAGGACCTCGACGCGGAGGTGTCGCGCATCGTCCGGACCGTCGGCCGGGTCACCTCCGTCACCATCCCCGACGCCGAGGACATCGAGGACATGGAGAGCTACGACCCCGTCGCGGCCGACGTGAAAGCGGAGATGGCGGGGAAGGCGCTGCTGTTCCCGAACCGGCTCACCGTCGAGGAGCTCCACGATCGGCTGATCACCCGGCTGAAAGACGACTACCGCGTCGGCTACGTCGACGTCGAACTGACCGAACGCGGGGAGATCGAGTACCTCGCCGTGGGGAGCCGCGCCGCCGGCATCGGTCCGACGCTCGGCCACGGCAGCGTGGCGGTGTCGCTCCGGGCAGACCCCGCGAACGCCGCGAGCCCGGGTGATATCGTCCAGGTGTGGCGGCCGGCGCGCGTCGACGTCGCGGACGACGGGACGGAACAGCGTCGGCCGCCCGAACGGCTGCTCACGGGCGAACTCCGGGCACGCGCCGACGACGTCGTCACCCTCGCGGTCGACGAGAAGGACGCCGAGAAGCTCGACGCGTCGACGACCTACCGGCTCATCTCGCTCCCGGCCGAACCGCAGGTCGACCGCGAGTTCGCCTCGCTCCTGCGCGCGGCCGACGAGACGATGGCCGCCGTCAGCATCGAGCAGGGGTCGGCGGTCGTCGGCGAAACGCTCGGGGCGCTCGACGTGACCGTCGCCGCGATCCGCTCCGCGGCGGGCGGTATCGAGGCCATCCCGACCCGGGCACGGCCGATCCAGGTCGGTGACACGCTGTACATCGTCGCCCGTCCCGAGGTGCTCAGACGGCTCGAGGCCCGCACGAACGTCGTGGTCGACGTGCCGCCGTCGGCCGAGTCGACGCTGGAGGCGTCGGTCGACTGATTGCACGGCGGAAGTGATGTGCTCGGCACGAGCCGGGTGAAGGATATTTCTCCAACGCAGTCCCGAAAAAACGCTTTACACCGCCGTGGCCGTACCGACGGTGTCGATGTCACCCCGCTCAGATCTCCAGACGAACGAGGATCAGCGGCTCTCCACACCCGCGACGACCGCGCCCGACTCCCGCCTCGCCACGGTCGGTCGGTGGCTCTGGACCAGCGGATACCAGGGACTCGGCCAGGTGGCGCTGCTGTCGGCACCGGTGCTGTGGCTCGTCTTCCGGTCGCCCCGGGGGGCCGCGTTCCTCAAACCGACCGTGCTGGTGCTCGTCGTCGTGAGTCCGCTCGTCGTCGGCGCGTTCCGCGAGGGCCACCTCTCCGCGGGCCGTCCGTGGCCGACGATCACGAGCAGCAGCCTCTCCACGGCCGGGGGCTACTGGTCGATCTTCAGACGGGCCGTCCTCCTGAACCACGTCCTCGGCGTCGCGGCGTACGGCGGCGCAGCCGTCGGACTGCTCGGGGGGTCGCTCACGCGAGCGGGATCACTCGCCGCCGCACTCTGTGGCGCGCTGGTACTGGCGTGCTGTGGCGTCGCGGCCGTCCCCTGGCTGACGCCCGAGACGACGCGGGCGACGCTGGGTCGGCTCTGTCTCGCCGTGACTGCGCTGGGCTTCGCGGTCGCCGTCGGCGCGCCCCTCTCGGGAGACCCCCGGTTCCGCACGGCTCCCGCGGCCTTCGTGCTCCTCGTCTGTCTCTCGGTCGTCGACCTCCGACCGTGGAGCCGCCTCGCCGCGATCCGGTCGGCGTGAGTCGCGGACGGGCGGCTCGCACCGCCGATCGGACGGACGGACGGACAGCTGTGGCGTTCTCGACGACGACCCGGACGGCCGGCGGCGCAACCCTCTTTGAGTCGCGCGCTTCGAAGGGGAGTATGGAACTCGAGTGGAAGCTGTTCGCCGACCTGAAAGAACGCGCCGGCGACGGGCGCGTGACCGTCGAACTCGACGAGGACGCCACGGTCGAAGCGGCGCTCGTCGCGCTCGTGGAGGCGCGTCCGGGCCTCGACGGTCGCGTGTTCGACGCGGACGGGCAGCTGTTCGATCACGTGAACGTGCTGAAGAACGGGGAGAACGTCCAGACGAGCGGCGGCGGGCTCGGGACGCCGGTCGAAGCGGGCGACGAACTGGCGCTGTTCCCGCCGGTCAGCGGTGGCCGGCGGTAGTCGCTAGTCAGTCGGGCCGCGGGAGCGCGGTAAACAGCGTCTGGACCACGGTGAAGGGGTCGTAGATCGACTGGTGGCACTGACAGTAGACGCCGTCGGCGTTGCCGAACTTGCCGGCGTCGGCCGACTGCTTGAACCCCGGGACGCAACAGAAGTGCGTACACTTGTTGAGCCAGGCGATGAAGCCGTCCTGGGTCGCGGCCTCGAAGAACCCGCCGACCTCCGGGGCTCTCTCGGCGACGATGTCGCTCTTGATCACCTGGATCGGCATCGTGTCCTCGGAGTCCTGCGAGCGCCACGTCCCGGTCGCCGGCTTGCCGATGCCGGGGGTGCCGATGCCGTTGCCCCACTCCTGGTAGTCGGAAAAGTCGTCGACGTGGAGTCTGTCGCCGGCGCTGTACGTCTCCTGCTGCCAGGAGTACGCGCCCGAGTCCGAGCGGAAGAAGTTGTCACCGTCGTACGACGGTGCGAGCTGTTTGTACGACTGGACGCCGCAGTACTGGAACCACTCCGACGAGTAGGTGACGCCGCTGCCGCGGAAGTCCTCGGTCGCGGCGATCTCGATCTCGACCCCGCCCTGCATCTGCGTGCCCACCTCGGGCCAGACGCCCTTGAGGAAGCCCTCGGAGTCGATCTCGATGGGAATGAGCGGCATCCCGCGCGGCGCGGGGCCGGCGGTGTTCTCGATGGCGTACGCCTGCGTCGGCCCACCGCCCGCACCGGGGGAGGTCGTCGCCGAGTTGACGGTGGCCGAGCCAGCGGCGCCGACGCCCGCCAGCGCCGCGCCCCCGACGACGCCCTTGACGAACCGGCGTCGTCCGGATTCAGTGGGGTACTTGTCGTCGCTCTCGCTCATATCAGGGGGTTAGCGCCGCCGGTAAAAAGGGTGACGAAGTGGGTGACCCACGGGGAGAAATCGGGGACCGGGCCGGGTTTCGACGTCGGCGGGAGCGGGGCTCGTTGCCAGCGACGGGAGCCGACGAGGGATGGAGGACGTGAGAGAGGGCCGCACGACGCCGCATCACCCGCTCCCTTCGCACCGAGTCGAATCGAGTCGGCATCCACGCGGGCGACGGTGCTCGTTGTACGGCCCACGGTCGCGCCACTGTACGCCCCTCAACCTCGCCAGAATCCCGCTCCCCGCGGACTCGCGGGCGGTTCGGCGACTGTATAGAATATATACTCGGATGCGGGGCAATTTTTCGATCGAAACTCGTAGTTTTTACACGAACGACTCCGTACCGGGTCGCATGGACCTGCACACGAGGGACGTCAGACAGGACGTCCGCGAGCTCGGGAGCCTGCTCGGGGACGTGCTGGAGGCACAGTCGTCGACCGAGGCGTTCGAGACGGTCGAGGAGCTCCGGACGAGCGCGATCGCCTACCGCGCGGGGAACGCCGACTCCCGACAGGAGATCCACGACGTGCTCGACCAGCTCGACCCGAACGGGGAGAGCGTCGTCGCCCGTGCGTTCACCACCTACTTCGAGCTGATCAACCTCGCCGAGGAGCGCGAACGGGTGCGCGCCAACCGCGAGGCGTCGCAGGCGCGGACGCTGGAGGACGGGCTCGAGGAGACGATCCAGGGGCTCACGGAGGCCGACGCCGACGCCGAGACTGTCCAGGGGATCCTCGACGACGTGCTCATCGAGCCGACGTTCACCGCCCACCCGACCGAGGCCCGCCGGAAGACGGTGAAGGCCAAACTGCGCTCCATCGCGAAGGAGCTCGAGGAACTCGACGAGCGGCGGATGACCGACAAGGAGTTCGACCAGGTGTGGGACGAGGTCGACGCCGAGGTGACGAGTCTCTGGCAGACGTCGCAGGTCCGCGACCGTCGCCCCGAACCACAGGACGAGGCGCGCAACGTCCAGTACTACCTCGAGAACATCCTCTTCGACGTCGTCGGCGAGGTGTACCAGGAGTTCGAGGACGTCCTCCACGAGGAGTACCCCGAGGTGAGTGTGCCGAAACTGTTCGAGTTCCGGTCGTGGGCCGGCTCGGACCGGGACGGCAACCCGTTCGTCACGCCCGAGGTGACGACCGACACGCTCGAGCGCCAGCGCGCCGTCGTCATCGACAAGTACCTCGACGCGCTGAAGCGGCTCTCGGGCGTGCTGAGCCAGGACGGCCGCCGGGTCGACGTCGGCGACGCCCTCCGCGAGTCGATCGCCGAAGACCACGAGCGGCTCCCCGTCGTCGGCGAGGAGGTCGAAGAACGCTACCCCGACGAGCCGTACCGACAGAAACTGAAGCTGATGCGCGAGCGTCTGCGCCGGATCTCCGACGTTCGCCCGAACGGCTACACCGACAGCGACGAACTCGTCGAGGACCTCGACGTCATCTACGACAGCCTCTGTTCGAACGGAGCCGACCAGGTGGCCACGACGTACGTCGAGCCCCTCCGTCGGCAGGTCGACACGTTCGACTTCACCCTCGCCAGTCTCGACCTCCGCGATCACCGCGAGAACCACACCGAAGCCGTGCGTGCCGCGTTCGCCGACGTGGGCGTCGACTACGGGGCGATGACCGAGGACGAACGCGTCGACCTCCTGACCGAAGCCATCCTCCAGGCGGAGCCGGTCGTCGACCTCGACGAGCCGGGCGACGTGAGCGACACCGCCGCACGGGTGCTCCAGCGCTTCTCGAAGCTCGGCGACTGGCAGCGCGAGTACGGCGTCGGCGCCATCGACACCTACTGCATCTCGATGACCGAGGAACCCTCCCACGTGCTCGAGGTGCTCTTTCTCGCCGACCAGGCGGGGGTCGTCTCCCTGCCCGACCACTGCGGGATCGACGTCGTCCCGCTGCTCGAGACCGAGAGCGCGCTCAACGGCGCGCGGCGCATCATGGGGACGCTGTTCGAGAACGAGGCGTACGAACAGGCCCTGAGTGCGCGGAAGAACGTCCAGGAGATCATGCTGGGCTACTCCGACTCCAACAAGGAGAACGGCTTCCTCGCCGCGAACTGGGACCTCTACAAGAACCAGCGCCGCCTCGCGAACATCACCGACGACTTCGACGTGACGATGCGGCTGTTCCACGGTCGCGGGGGTTCCATCTCGAGAGGGGGTGGGCCGATGAACCGCGCGATGCTCGCGCTGCCGAACGAGACCGTCACGGGACAGATCAAGTTCACCGAACAGGGCGAGGCGATCGCCGAGAAGTACGCCAATCCTCGGATCGCCGAGCGCAACCTCGAACAGATGCTCAACGCGCAGGTCCGCGCGCGGCACAACGCCATCCGCGAACCGAAAGAACAGGTGCCCGACGAGTGGGTCGAGGCGATGGACACGATGGCGACGGCCGCCCGCGCCGAGTACCGCGACCTGCTCGAGACCGACGGCTTCGTCTCGTACTTCGAGCAGGCGACGCCGATCACCGTGATCGAGGACCTCAACCTCGGCTCGCGTCCCGCCTCCCGGACGGGCGAACGCACCGTCGAGGACCTCCGCGCGATCCCGTGGGTGTTCTCGTGGACGCAGTCGCGGTGTATCCTGCCGGGGTGGTACGCGCTGGCGACGGGAATCGAGGCGTTCCTCGCGGAGGGCGACGTCGAGACGCTCCAGGAGATGTACGACGAGTGGCCGTTCTTCCGGACGACGCTCGACCGCGCCACCATGGCGCTGGCGCGGACGGACTTCGAGATCGCCGAGGAGTACGCCGACCTCGCCGAGCCGGAGCTCCGCGAGTCGTTCTTCCCGCGGCTCACCGACGAGTACGAACGCGCCGTCGACCACGCGCTCGCCATCTGTGGGCGCGACTCGCTCCTCCAGCGCGAGTGGCTGGAGGAGAGCCTCTCGCGACGCAACCCCTACGTCGACCCGCTGAACCTGCTCCAGACGCACCTCATGTCGCAGACGCACCGGACGCCCGACGAGGAACAGACCCTGCGCCTCACGGTCAAGGGCATCGCGGCCGGGATGAAGAACACGGGCTGATCCACCACGCGGACCGAGCGACCCCGACGGGCGACTGGGACCGGCACACGGTGTCGCGGTCGCTCTCGCGGGCGAGCGAACGGGAGCGGTCGCGGATCGAAGAGCACGCTTCGCCGTTCGAAGAATAGATCGAAAAGCCGCAGTCGCCCATCTGTCGGCCGTCAGGGGCCGCGGATGTCGTAGTCGTGACCGCACTCGTTGCAGGTGTGTCGTGCGGCGCGATACTCCTGTTTCAGACGGCGACGTACCCCACCGACACGCCCCGACTCTGTGGTCGGTGCCTCAGTTTCGTGCCCGCAGTACGGGCAGACCACCATGGCGATCCCCATACTACTCGGTTGAAGAAAAGATACGATATAATTTTTGATGGCTCCGTTGGACTGTCTTTTGAACGATCGTACAGAAGCTAAGAATTAGTGGGCGTGGGCGTACAGACTGTGCGTTCGGTCATCCAGTGGGTCGAGACGGGACGTTCGTCCGGACTCGAGAGAGAATCAGGAACGGACCCTCACCGAGACCACGCGTTTCCGTTCGTTTCACGATCGGAGCGATAGACTGACACCGCCGGAGCGTCCTCTCGGTGACGTCTTCGCCTCATGAACCGCCGCTCGGTGCTCCTGTTCGTCGTCGCCTCGCTCGCGTACGGCACCGCGTTCGTCGGCATCAAGGCGGGGGTCGCGACGCTCCCACCGGTCCTCTTCGCGGCGCTCCGGTTCGACCTCGGGGCGGCGCTGTTGCTCGCGGCCGTCGCCCTCCGCTACGGGGTGCGCGGATGTCTCCCGCGGGGTCGCCGGGACCTGCTCGGCGTCGGGACTGCCGGCGTCTTCCTGGTGTTGATCAACGGCGTGACGCTGTTCGTCGGCCAGCAGTACACCACGAGCGCCGCCGCGGCCGTCATCTTCGGGGTGGTGCCCGTGGCGACGACCCCCATCGCGGTCGTCGTGCTCCGGGAGCGGCTCTCCCTCGTCGGAGTGGCGGGCCTCGTCGTCGGCTTCGCCGGTCTCGTGGTGGTCGTCCAGCCGTCGCCGGCTCTCCTCGACGGGACGGGCGTCGGCGAACCGCTCGTCGTCTGTGCGGCGCTGAGCGTCGCGCTCGGGAGCGTCCTCCTCCGGCGCATCCAGCCGCCGATGGGGTCGCTGCCGCTGACCGCGTGGGCGATGGTCGTCGGGTCGATCGGCGCACACGCGCTGAGTCTCGCGCTGGGAGAGTCGACGGCCATCGCGTGGACGACGCGCGAACTCGCCGCCATCGCCTGGCTCGGGACCGTCTCGACCGGGATGGCGTTCCCGGCGTACTTCGCGCTCATCCGCACGGCCGGCCCGGTCCGGGCGAACCTCGTCGCCTACGTGGTGCCGATCGTCGCCGCCGTCTCGGGTGCGGTCGTCCTCGGCGAGTCGGTCGCCGTCACCACCGCCGTCGGCTTCGTGGTCGTGCTCTGTGGGTTCGCGCTCATCGAGTACGAGACGCTCCGCCGCGACGTGCGCGAGGCGTGGGCGGAGCTGCGGCCGCTCGGGTAGGGCGGTCCAGGACCAGAGGAGGGTGGTCCAGGACCAGAGGAGAGTGGTCCAGGGTCATGGGAAGGTGGCCCGAACGTGGGGTGCCGAACGCGCGCCAGCGTTACTGGTTCCAGGGTGCCGCGGGGAAGTCGACGAGGCGGCGTCGGGTGTCGACGGCGTCGATGCGCTCGATCTCGTCGGCAGAGAGGTCGAGGTCCAGCGCCGCGAGGTTCTCGCGGATATGGTCCGGGGAGGCGGCCTTCGGGATGGGCACGACGTTCTCCTTCGCCGCGAGCCACGCGATCGACACCTGCGCGGGAGTGGCGTCGTGGGCGTCGGCGACCTGTCGAAGGGTGGGAACGTCGGCGACCTGGTTGCGCGCGATCGGGCAGTACGCCACGAGGGAGTGGTCGTGTTCGACGGCGAGTTCGTGGAGCTCCTCCTGGGGGAGCAGCGGATGCATCTCGACCTGGTGGGCCGCGAGGTCGTGATCGAGGCGGTCGATGGCCGCCGTCAGCTGTGAGGGGAGGAAGTTCGACAGGCCGATCGCCTCGATCACGCCGTCGTCGGCGAGGTCGTCCAGCGCGGGGAGCGTCTCCGAGGGGTCGTACGCCTCGATGGGCCAGTGGACGTACAGCAGGTCGATCACGTCGAGCCCGAGGCGGTCGCGGCTCTCGCGCGCCGTCGACACCGCGTCGTCGTAGCCCGTGTTCCCGGTGTCGAGTTTGGTGGCGACGACGACGTCGTCGCGGTCGACGGTGCCGTCGTCGAAGGACGCGGCGAGCGCCTCGCCGACGAACGCCTCGTTGTCGTACATCTGGGCCGTGTCGACGTGGCGGTAGCCGACGTCGAGGGCGGTCTCGACCGCACGGACGCACTCGTCGTGGTCGGTCATCCGGAAGGTGCCGAGGCCGATGTCGGGGAGCGTACGGGACATGTGGGTTCGTGGTCGGTGGGCGCGGTGTCAAAGGTTGCGGGTTCCGCGTCGAGACCCGGCGAGGACGCGAGCGACTCGGATCGTCGGGCGGACTCGGATCGAGGGAGTCGGATCGAGGGAGTCGGATCGTCGAGCGGGCGGAACCGACGAACGGGGAGGGGTAGACGGCCGACGGCCGACGACCGACGACGGAGACCCACCAGAACGTCGACCGACGACCGACGACAGTGCCCGGGTGTGCGGCGGGATCACGCCGGCACACGCCTTCCACGCCGGCACGCGTCCCCGTCCGGAACGGGACGTCGCTCCGCCCGCCGGTCACACGACGCGGACCGGGTCGATCCCGTACTCGTCGACGACTCGCTGGAGTTCCCTGGCCCGCGGGGCCAGTTCGTCCGGCGCGTGCGAGTCGGTCCCGAGCGTCACGTCGACCCCGTGGTCGAGCAACACGTCGAGGAACTCAGCTGTGGGGTGGAAGTCGCCGTAGTCGTCGAGGACGCGGCCGGCGTTGATCTCGGGGACGGTCCGCGACCCGGCGAACGCCTCGGCGACGCGGACGTAGTGGTCGCGGGAGAACAGCCCCCGGAAGGCGGGGTTGCGCTCGAGCAGGTCCGGGTGGGCCGCGACCGCGAACAGCTCCGACTCAACGAGCGCGACCAGTTTGTCGACGTAGCGGTCGGCGAGCGCCGCGCGTTCCTCGTCGGACTTCGCGGCGAAGTAGCCCTCGAAGTGGACGTTGACGTCCTCGAGGTAGTGGACGCTCCCGACGGCGTAGTCGAACCCCGCGTCCGCGAGGAACGCCTCGATCTCGGCCTCGTCGCGAGGGTCGTAGTCCATCTCGACGGCGTCGTAGACGGTGAGGTCGAACCGGTCGTCGAGCGAGGCGATCCCCTCGCGGCGGCGCTCGTACGTGCGATCGAGGTTGAACCCCATGCGCGCCCGGGTACGCTGCATCGCGTCGCGTTCGGAGACCGTACAGTGGTCGGCGAAGCCCACGGCTTCGAAGCCCGCGTCCGCCGCGGCACTGGCCATCGACCAGAGGAAGCGACCGTCGGAGTAGTTCGAGTGGGCGTGGTAGTCGACGATGGGCACGGTCGGGGGTAGCGTCTGCGGGAGTGAGAACCTGTCGAGTCGACGGGGGACGAAACTGCACGTTCGTCCACGAAAACCTATCAACGGGAGCGATAGTGTGGCGCGTGAGCCGCCCTCACAGGGGGTCGCTCCCGAAACGATTTTGGGGAGTGGTTGCGGATGGTCGGTATGCCGAAGGAACCCGAGACAGGGTACGACCCGACGCTGGGTCGGAAATTCGTTTTCGTGACAGGGGGTGTGATGTCGGGGCTCGGAAAGGGGATCACGGCCGCGAGCACCGGCAGACTGCTCGCCAACGCCGGCTTCGACGTCACCGCCGTCAAGATCGACCCGTACCTCAACGTCGACGCGGGGACGATGAACCCCTACGAACACGGGGAGGTGTACGTCCTGAAGGACGGGGGCGAGGTCGACCTCGACCTGGGGAACTACGAGCGGTTCCTGGGGGTGGACATGACCTCCGACCACAACGTCACCACGGGGAAGGTGTACAAACACGTCATCGAGCGCGAGCGGGCCGGCGACTACCTCGGGAAGACCGTTCAGATCATCCCGCACGTGACCGACGACATCAAGCGTCGCATCCGCGAGGCCGCCGAGGGGACCGACGTCTGCATCGTCGAGGTCGGCGGCACCGTCGGCGACATCGAGGGGATGCCCTTCCTGGAGGCGCTCCGACAGTTCGCCAGCGAACAGGACGACGAGGACCTGCTGTTCATGCACGTCACGCTCGTCCCCTTCTCGAAGAACGGCGAGCAGAAGACCAAACCCACACAGCACTCGGTGAAGGAGCTCCGATCGATCGGGCTGCACCCGGACGTCATCGTCGGCCGGAACGAACAGCGCCTCGACGCCGAGACGAAGGAGAAGATCGCGCTGTTCTGTGACATCCCCACCGAGGCCGTCTTCTCGAACCCCGACGTCGACGACATCTACCACGTCCCGCTGATGGTCGAGGACGAGGGGCTCGACGAGTACGTGATGGAGCAACTGGGGCTGCAGCGGGAGGCGCTTCCGGAGCCCGAACGGGACAGCCGCTGGCGGGAGCTCGTGACGCGCACCCGCGAGGGCGAGATCGAGATCGCCCTCGCCGGCAAGTACGGGCTGGAGGACGCCTACATGAGCATCCACGAGTCGCTGAAGCACGCCGGCATCCAGCTGGGCGTCGACGTCGACGTACTCTGGGTCGACACCGAGAAGATGGGGCCGATCCACCGCGAACGGCTGCGTCGCGCCGACGGGATCATCGTCCCCGGCGGGTTCGGGACGCGCGGGACCGAGGGGAAACTCGAGGCGACGCGGTACGCCCGCGAGAACGGAGTCCCCTTCCTGGGGCTGTGTCTGGGGTTCCAGATGGCCGTCGTCGAGCACGCCCGGAACGTGCTCGGACTCACCGGCGCACACTCGGCCGAACTCGACGCCGACACTCCACATCCGGTGATCGACATCCTCCCCGAACAGAAGGAGATCGACGACATGGGCGGGACGATGCGGCTGGGGGCTCACGAGACGAAGATCGAACCGGGGACGCTCGCCCACCGCCTGTACGGCGACACCTGCGTCGAGCGCCACCGCCACCGCTACGAGGTCAACCCCGAGTACATCGAGTCCCTCCAGTCGGAGGGACTGGTCTTCTCGGGCGTGGCCGGTCCCCGCATGGAGATCCTCGAACGGACCGACCACCCGTTCTTCTTCGGCACGCAGTTCCACCCCGAGTTCCGGTCGCGACCGGACCGGGCGTCGCCGTCGTTCGTCGGCTTCCTCCGGGCGATCCTCGACCGGACGGACCTCGACCGCGGGGCGGAAGATGGGGACGAGGGCGAGAACGATGACGAGGCCGAGAGCGAGGAGGTGACCGCCTGATGGTCGACACCGACCGGTTCGTCGAGGAGGCCGTCGCCGAGATCCGCGCCGAGGTCGGCGACGCCCACGCGATCATCGCGCTGTCGGGCGGCGTGGACTCGTCGGTCGCCGCCACCCTGGCGTACGAGGCGCTCGGCGAGAACCTCACCCCCGTCTACGTCGACACCGGGCTGATGCGGAAGGGCGAGACCGAGGGGATCCGCGAGACGTTCGCGTTCATGGAGTCGCTCGAAGTGGTCGAGGCTCAGGACCGGTTCCTCGACGCGCTCGCGGGGGTGACCGACCCCGAGGAGAAACGGCACGTCATCGGCGAGCAGTTCATCCGGGAGTTCGAGACAGTGGCAAAGGAGAGCGACGCCGACTACCTCGTCCAGGGGACGATCTACCCCGACCGCATCGAGAGCGAGGGCAACATCAAATCCCACCACAACGTCGGCGGCCTGCCCGACGTGGTCGACTTCGAGGGCATCGTCGAACCCGTCCGCGACCTCTACAAGGACGAGGTGCGCGAGGTGGCCCGCGCGCTCGATCTCGAGGAGATTATCTCCGAGCGGATGCCGTTCCCGGGGCCGGGCCTCGCGGTGCGGATCATCGGCGAGGTCACGGAGGAGAAACTGGAGGTGGCCCGGGAGTCGTGTCACGTCGTCGAGGAGGAGGTGGCCGAACACGAGCCGTGGCAGGCGTTCGCGGCCGTCATCGGGAAAGCGACGGGGGTGAAGGGTGACAACCGCGTCCACGGCTGGGTCGTCTCGGTCCGCTCCGTCGAGTCGCGCGACGGGATGACCGCCCGGGCACAGGAGCTCCCGTGGGAGACGCTCCAGCGGATCCAGTCGCGGATCACGGGGACGCTCCCCAACGTGGCCCGCGTCGTCTACGACGTCACACACAAGCCGCCGGCGACCATCGAGTACGAGTGAGATGAGTGAGACAAAGACGATGACGGTCGTCGTCGCGGGAAGCGACGACGAGGGAGTCGCGGCGGCGCTCGGTGCCGTCGGTGCGGCGGTCAGCCGGATCGAGGGCGTCGCTACCCGCCGATCGCTCGCCGACGCCGGGATCGCCGACGCCGACGTGTTCCTCCTCACGGACATGGCCGACGCGAGCGCCATCTCGGTGGCGAAGGACGCGAACCCCGACGTGCGCGTGGTGACGTACGCGACGGACTCCCTCCCGGAGTTCGCGCGCGCACAGGCGGACCTGGCGCTCGACCCGGCGCTGTTCAGCCCCGACCTCGTGGCCGAGGAACTGGGCTGAGCCGGCGGGCACGGCGTGTGTCGTCACCTCGTCGTCACGTCGGACGACGGTCGGGGCACGTTCGAGACGGCGGTCGCCGACCGCCCGGTCACCGTCATTCGTGCCGGGACCGGGTACTTTCTTGAGCCGCCTCGGTCAAGGGCGAACCGATGACGTTTCTCGTCCCCTACGACGATTCCCCACTCGCGCGCGCGGCACTGAAACGCGCGAGCGAGTTCGCGGCGGCCATGGACACGGACGTGGTCGCACTCACGGTCGTCCCCGACGATCCGGAGTACGCGGAGGAGCGCGGCTGGCTCACGGAACAGACCCCGTTCTCCGTCGAAGCGATCGGCGAACGGCTGGAGCGACGAGCCAGAGAGATCGCACCGAACGCGCGGTTCCGCCACGAGACCATCGACGGCGAGGACGACCCCGTGGCGACGACCACCCTCGACGTCGTCAGAGAGGTCCGCGAGGTCGCCCAGGAGGAAGGCGTCACCGTCCTGTTCCTCGGGAGCGAGAACGCCGGGCGAGTGGCGAGTCCGCTGTCGAGCGTGGGCAACCCCCTCTCGGAAGACGCCACCTACGACGTCCACATCGTTCGGCGCGCCGACTGAGCGCGCGCGAACCGCAACCACCGCTGTTCCGCCGTCGACCCTCCGTGGCGAGCGGTGCGTGGCGGTTACGCCCACGTTAAACGGATTAATCGGGGTTAATCGGCGTCAATGGGACGCAATCCGGCTTCGGCGTCGGGGCGCTTCAAGCCCCTCCAGTCCGGACGGTCGGTCGCGATGAGCGCGAACCGACTGGTCGCAGTCGCCCTGGTGACCCTCCTCCTCGTGGGCGGGGTCGCCGCGGCGACACCAGCCGAACCGGCCACGACAGGAGTGGACGACGCGCCCGCGAACGCGAGCGGCGGCAGCGAGAACGGAGGCGGAGACGGCACCGGCGGTGACGCCAGCCGCGAGGCCGCACGTGACGAGCGGAGCCACGAGCGCGGCCCGCCAGCGGAACTCCCCGCACAGGTGCCCGAGCACGTGAGCGCCATCCACGACGCCATCGACTCGTTCCTGTCGGGTGACCTCGACGGGAGTCTCGGCGAGGCGGTGTCGGGGCTGCTCGGGTCGGAGACCGACGCCGACACCGAGACCGGCGACGACACGCCGGCGACGGGTGGTGACGACTGAGCGGATCCCGACTGATGCGACCCGGCCCTCCCGGTCGCTCGTTCGCCCCGCGTCGCCCCGAGTGAACGCGACGAATCGACTACCCTGATCCGGGGGGAGAGGGGAGTAACGCTCGGTACGCGTGGGACGCTCCGCCAGCCGGAGACGCGCGGCGGACGAGCCGGACAGCGGACCGGGTCGGACGACCGTCACCCGCACGCTTTTTTCGGACGGGACCCACCGGAGAGCCGTGACGCTCGACAGATTCGACCGGGGATCACTCGACCCCGACGACGGCGAGGTGCAGACCGCCGAGGTAGTCGTGACCGACGACGTGCTCGTGAAGGCGTTCGCGCTCGGGCCGGGGGCGACGCTCGACCCGCACGAGCACGGCGACAGCACGAACGTGTTCCACGTGCTCGACGGGACGGTGACGGTCCTCCAGGACGGCGAGGAAGAACGCGTGTCGGCACCGGGTGTCGTCCTCCACGAGCGGGGCGTCCCACACGGGGCACGCAACGACGGGGACGACGTCGTGGTGTTCACGGCCAGCCTCTGTCCGCTGCCGGGATCGGGGTAGCGGGGGGCGCTCGGACGCCGCCTGGAGTCGCCGAAACGGGCGACGAGCCACGTATCCGGTCGCGGGAGGCGGCGAATCGCGTACCTGGACGCCGGACGGTGACGAACCGCGTCCCGCCGCTCCGACCACGACCGTGGCGAACCCGAACCGACTTACCGTCGCCACCGAAGGGAACGGTATGGACGCGCGGGTCTCGACCGGGGGACGGCTCCACTTCGGCTTCACCAACCTGAGCCTGTCACACGAACGGCTCTACGGGGGACTGGGGCTGGCGCTCCGTGAGCCACGAACCGTCGTCGCCGCCAGCGCCGCCGAGGAGTTGGCGTGCGACGACCCCGACGCCGCGGCGTACGCGCGACGTGCCCTCGGGTTGCTCGACGTGCCGGGCGCTCGCGTCGTCGTCGAACGGAGCCTCCCCAGACACGTCGGGATCGGCAGCGGGACGCAGCTCGCGCTCGCCACGCTGACGGCCGTCGCACGGGCGTACGGGATCGACGCGTCGGTTCGGGAGTTCGCGCCCGAGCTGGGCCGGGGTGGTCGCTCCGGCGTCGGTGTGGCGACGTTCGAGGCCGGCGGATTCGTCCTCGACGCGGGCCACCCGACGGCGCGGTTCACCACGTCGCGGCCGGCGGACGGGGAGTGGACCGTACCCGCGGTGACCGCGACGCATCGGGTTCCCACAGACTGGCGGTTCCTGCTCGTGCTGCCGGCGGTCGAACCGGGACGAAGCGGCGAGGCGGAGGACGCGAGCATGCGCGCCGCCGTCGAACGGGCCGACCCGGGGGTGGCGGACAGGATCGCCGGCGTGTTGACACGACGGGTGCTTCCGTCGATCGCGACCGGCAACGCCGAGCAGTTCGGGTCGGCCGTCGAGGAAGTCGGTCGGCTGAACGGCGCGTGGTACGCCGACGAGCAGGGGGGGACGTACCGTCCGCCAGTCGGCGAGATGGTGGCGACGCTGTCGGAACGGCCTGCGGTGTTCGGCGCGGGGCAGTCGTCGTGGGGGCCGGCCGTCTACGGCGTGACCGACGCGACGAACGCCGACGCCGCCCGGGAGGCGGGCGAGGCGGCACTGACCGCGGCGGGCATCGACGGGACCGTCAGGCTGGTGAGGGGCCGGAACCGGGGTGCACGGGTGGCGGCCGACACCGACACCGGCGACGATGGCTGACCCGCGCCACGTCCGACACGGGGAGGCGTGAGAGAGCCGTCGGCGGGCAAGCAGACCATCCGGGTCCCGGAATCAGATGCGGTAATCTCGGCCACACGCTCTTGTACCCGCAGGTGAGAGGGGAGCGTATGGACAGCATCCCGTTCGGCGTCTCCCGGCTCGACTCGCTCATCGGCGGGGGAGCGCCGATGGGTTCGGTCGTGCTGCTCGCGAGCGAGTCCGGGGCCGGGGGACGGGAGTTCCTCTACACCAGCGCGGTGATCAACGCGATCGCGCGAACCGACGAGGAGCTCTTCGAGCTCCACTACGGCGATCCGATCGGAGAGACGACGCTGCCGTCGGCGGTCCACTACATCTCCTTCACCGCCGACGAGTCGTATCTCACCCGGCAGATGCGGTTCACCATGGAGCCCGAACTGGTCGACCGGGCGACGGCACGCATCGAGTTCGCCGACCTCTCCCGGGAGTACTTCCACCCGAGTCAGGCCCCGAGAGAGTGGTATCTCGGTGAGACGAGCACGCTCCGGGATCTCGGGACGCGGACCGAACACGCGGACGTCCTGGAGACGTTCGGGACGTACCTCTCCGAACACGCGGCGGGGAACCTCGTCGTCGTCGACTCCGTGACCGACCTCGTGGCGGCCGTCTCGGACGAGATGACGTGGAACGACATCGCCCTCGTGCTGAAGGGGCTGAGCAAGGCCGCCCACCGCTGGGGTGGGCTCATCCTCCTGCTGGTGAACCTCGAGACGCTCGGCGAGAACCAGCTCGGCCTGCTGAAGGACGCCGCCAGCGGGACGTTCCTCTTCGAGTGGGAGTCCGGCGGCTCGAAACGGGCGCGGACGATGGTCGTCCAGGAGTTCCGCGGTGTGCTCTCGCGGCTCGAGAACGAGAACATCGTCCAGTTCGAGACCGAGATCCACGACGGCGGGTTCGACATCAGCGACGTCCGCAAGATCCGATAACGGGCCGGATGAGGGGGATCGAGTGAGCGTCTCTCGACAGCGCAAGATTCGATAATCGGCGGCCAACGTTTAACTTCGGGTCGGGGAACGTACACACAGATGGCCGAAGAACAGGGAGACGTCCTCCCCGAGACGCTCAGGGCGTGGGTGAACGATCGAGCGGCGGCGTCCGACGAGGAGCCGGCCGACGTCGTCTCGCGGGCCGTCACGCTGTATCGTCTCGTCGAGGAGCACGCCGAAGCGACGGACGGAGAGATGCCCCCGGCCGACGAGTTCGACGAACTCGTCGCGTCCTTCGACAACCACGTGGCGGCGCTCGACGACCGCGTCGCGACGATCGAGGACGACCTCGACGACAACACCGGCCGCGTGACTGCGCTCGACGACCGCGTCGCGGCGGTCGAAGACGACCTCGACGAGAAGATCACCGACGTCCGCGAGCGAGTGATCCAGATCAAGCGAGAGGCCGACGGAAAAGCGCCAGCCGACCACGACCATCCGGCGCTCGACGAGCGAATCGAACGGGCGGGGACGACCGCGGTCGAGGCGAACACCTGCGTCGACGACCTCGAGACCCGCGTCGACAGCGGCTTCGAGAACTTCGAGGAGATCCTCGAACACGTCGCCGACGACATGGACGACCGCGACGAGAAGCTCACGCGGCTCGCCTCGGTCGTCGTCGACCTCCGGCAGCGGCTCGCCGAGGTCGAACACGCCGTCGCGACGGCCGACGCCGCGGCGGGGCTCAAGACGGCAGCCAACCGCCAGGGAGAGACGGTCGGAAACTGTGGAGAGTGCGACAACCGCGTCGCGGTCGGGCTCTTGACCGAGCCGAACTGCCCCCACTGTGACGCCGAGTTCAGCGGCGTCGAGTCCTCGGGTCGGTTCTTCGGCTCGGCGACGCTGACCACCCGACGCCGACCGGCGCTGACCGCCGGCGACGACCCGGCGGACGGCGACCGGGCCGCCGAGCCGGATGGTGCATCCGACGACACCACGGAGTCGGAGCCGTCGACCGTGACGGAGCTGTTCGAGGGTGTCCGTCGTGAGTGACGAACGCACCGGCGGGTCGCCGCCGGAGACCGAACGGGACCGTGACGAACCGCTGGGCGAGCTGGTCGACCGGTTCCGTGGACGACGCGACCGCGAGCAGGCGGTCGACCGCGACACCGACGTGGACGACGAACGTGGCGACACCGTGGACGACGAGCGCGGCGACACCGTGGACGACGAGCGCGGCGGCACCGCCGGCGAGGCCACGGCGCGGGTGGACTCCGACGACGCGCTCTCCGGCGGCGACCCGGTCGGCGAGACGGCCGTCGACGGTCGCGGCGAGGAACTGTTCGAGGAGATGGACGTCGCCGAGGTCGACGCCGACGCGGTCTGGGAGTCGGTCGTCGCCGGCGAGGGTGATCCGGGTCTCGACGCCGGTGTGTCGGACACACCCGGAGGGACCCAGTTCTCCGCCGTCGTCGAACTGGACGAGGGAGACGGCTCTGTCGTCCAGAAGGACGACTACTGCGAGTCGTGTGCGTTCTTCACCGCGCCGCCGGAGGTCGCCTGCGAGTACGACGGATCGTCGATCGTCGAGGTCGTCGACACCGAGCAGTTTCGGGTCCGCGGCTGTCCCGTCGTGACCGGGGACGTCGACACCGACGGCGTCGCGCTCGGGGAGACCGACGCCGACGGCATCGGCGACACCTCCCGCACCGCCGACGATGGCGACGACGCCGGTGCCTCCGACTCCCCCGACGCTGGCGACACCTCCGACGATCCCGACGGTCCCGACGGTTCCGACGACGCCGACAGTGGCGACAGTTCCGACGACGCCGACGACTCCGAGTGACTGATGTGGCGCGGACTCCGAGTGTGAGGTATGCAGTTCTGCGACCACTGCGGGTCGATGATGGTCTCGCGGGACGGCGAGATGGTGTGTACCGCCGACGACTGCGACGGAACCTCCGAGAAGGACACCGACCTCGCCGCTCAGTTCACCTCGACCGAGTCACAGACCGACTCGGAGGTCATCGAGACGAGCGAGGAGGCCAACTTCGAGGGGAAGCCGACGGCGACCGACGTCACCTGCGACGAGTGCGGCCACGGCGTGGCGTGGTACACGATCAAACAGACCGCCTCCGCGGACGAACCGCCGACGCGCTTCTTCAAGTGCAAGGAGTGTGGCTACCGCTGGCGCGAGTACAACTGACCCCTGCCCGCGACCGCAACCGACGCACGTCGCCGGTCGACCCCGGCCACGCTTTTTCACGGCGGCGACACAACCGGGTCGCATGTACGACGCGATCTTGATCCCGACAGACGGGAGCGACGCGAGCACGGCCGCGGTCGAACAGGGCGTCGCCGTCGCGGAGCGGTTCGAGGCACAGGTCCACTTCCTGCACGTCGTCGACGTAGGCGTCGAGATGGCCGCGTCGGGCGTCGGCGACATCGCGGACGACCTCACCGAGACGCTCGACGCGGTGGCGACGGAGGCGCTCGACGCGGCCGCGGCACGCGCCGAGGAGGGGGGCGTGCCCCACGAACGGACGGTGCTCGAAGGGTTCCCGCGCGACGCGATCGTCGAGTACAGCGACGACCGGGACGTCGACCTCGTCGTCCTGGGAGCGAGCGGCCGGTCGGGGGTCACCGAGCACCTCCTCGGGAGCACGGCAGAGCGCGTCGCCCACGTGGTCGACATCTCCGTGTTGATCGCGCGGCCGTAGCGCTCGCGCACCCACGACTGACGAGTCGGTGGGACGGCTCGGATCGGCGATCGCGTCGCTCGACCCACGTCACCGGTCGACCGAGATCGACGGCGGGAGCGCGTGGGTAGTCGACCGCGGGTCGGAGGGTTCTCCCGGGATGAAAGCGAGACTAAACAGGGCTCATCTGGCATTCGTGTGTGCAGACGGTGAGACACGACGACGACCACCGGAGACGGAGCGGTGCGCCGTGAGGGAGGCGACACCGCGGTGTGGCTCTCACGGCAGATGGTGATGCGGGTCACCCACCGGCTCATCCGTGTCGCGCGTCGTCCAGCGCCCGAGCCAGCTCGTCCACGTCCGGGAGCCACAGCTCGACCGCTCGGCCCTCCTCCCGAACGAGCCGGAGGCCGTCGTCCCCGAGCACGTACCGCACTTCGTCCTCGTCCCAGTCGACCCAGCCGCGACCGAGGTTGACGCGCCGGAGGCTCGGTTCGGGGTCGGGTCGGCGGCCGCGTCGCTCGACTCGCGCCACCGACTCGACCGGGATCACCCGGGGAGAGCGGTGCCACGGCCGCACCCGGTAGCGGAGTTCCCCGTCCGAGAGCCCGACCTCGAACCGGAGCCGCCAGAGCAGTGGGATCGGCGCGAACAGCAAGAGCGCGGCGAGCGCGACGACCCAGAGCGGGTCGTTCTCGACGACGGTGAGCGCGGCGACGATCAGCAGGACGGGGACGGAGGTGAGCGCCACCGAGAGGGCCAGCCCCCGGGAGACGAGCGGCACGGTCGTCTCGTAGTCCGGGTCGGCGTCGTCGTCTGTGCCGCGGCCGGGCGTGGAGGACACGAGTACGGTCGACGGGTACGCACGGCACCGCAATCGGTGTTGCCCTCCGTTCTCGGAGCAGGCGCGGAGCCACCGGGTGGAACCGCCCGGGGCAGGTCTCGTGGAGGGGTTACGCCGTCGTGTACGCGTAGCCGTACGCCGCGAGGGGGAGCGATCCGACCCAGCCGACGAACAGGATGGGGAGCGCGACGACGGCGCCGAAGCCGCCGACCGCGGCGAGCGGTGCGCCCACGCCGACGGCGGCGGTGGCGACCGACGCGACGGCGAGCCGCCCCCACGCCCGTCGACGGAGGCAGGAGCCGGCGAACAGGCCGAGCGCGGCGACGGCCGCGACGGACGGGGCGAGCGCGAGCCGGATGCCGAGCGAGCCGCGGCCCGCGAGCACCGACAGCGCGAGCGAGCCGACCCAGGCGACGGCGACGACGGCGAGTGCGGTCCGGTCGTCGAGCGGCCGGGGGGTGTCGCGCGTCCGGAGCGCCGCGAGCAGTCCGACGCCGGCGACGACGTACGCCCGGCCGATGGGAGCGAGGACGAACCCACCCAGGAGCGCGAACAGTCGGCCGACGAGCGCACCTTCCGAACGCGTCCGCACGAGGTAGTACGTCCCATCGCGGACGACCAGTCCCGGTTCGACGAAGCCCGCCGTCCGCACGGATCCCTCGTCGACGACGCGGCGCACGTCGGGCGGTGCCGCGTCGTACGGCGTCGCCACCGCCGCGGCGACGGCCTCGCCCGTGGTGGGTTCGAGCCGGATCGTCGCCCGCGTCCGCTCCGCCGCGACCGTGAGGCCGAGGCGGTAGTACCGGCCGTCGTACACGGCGTACCGGGCGTCGACGTCCTTCAGCTGGATGTGGAGCTCCGGCGGCACCGCCCCCTCGAACCGTCCGGTGCGGGCGGCGGTGGCGACCGGCTCCCGGACGGGCTCGGCGTCGTCCGCGAGGAGCGCGTCGAGGTTCGCCACGTCGGGCTCGGCGTCGGCGACCGTCGCGGGGCGTGCAGCGGGGTCGACCGCGCGTGCGACGTACTCGGTCTGGAGCGACGCGGCGGTGCCGAAGCTCGCGCTCAGCAGGAGCCCGGCGACGAGGAGCGTCGCGACTGCCGCGTACCGACGCGTGGGGACCACGCCCGGGCGTCGGTCGCGGCCCGTGGTATATCCTGTGGACTCGTGGCTGCGACGGACGACGAGGACCCGAGGGAGGGAGCGCTACCCGAGCGACCGGGCGAGGAACGGCGCGACCACCTCCGCCGCGGTCCCCGCCTGCCCGACGAAGAAGTGGTCGGCCGGGAGTTCGACGCAGTCGCCATCTCGTCTTCGAACCGCGTCGGCGACCGGCTCCCACTCGACGGTCGTGTCACGCGCGCCGGCGACGACCTGCATCGGGATCGAGAGCGACCCGACGGCGGCGACCGCGTCGAGGTCGGCGGCGAGCCGTCTCGCGGGAGCGAGCGCGCTCACCGCGGCCGGGCGTGTCGCGGCGGCGTCGGTGTCGCCACCGGCAGCGTCGGTGTCCGTCTCCCAGAGGTCGGCGGCCGCGAGGAACGCGACGCAGCCGCCGAAGCTGTAGCCGAACAGCGCGACCCTTTCGTGTCCCAGTTCACCCCGGGCGTGTCGGACGGCGTTCACGGCGTCGCGGACTTCACCCTCGCCCTCGGCCCACGGGCCGTAGTCGAAGCGGAGACAGTCGACTCCGCGGTCGACGAGCGCCCGAGAGACGGCACGGAGCCGCTCGTCGCTCCGGGAGCCGCGGTGCCGGGGGTGTGGTGGGCAAGCGACCACACACGCCCCGCCCGCGTTGCCGTCGAGCGTGGCGCGGACGTCGCGGCCTCCGCCGACGGTGACAGCAGTGCTCATAGTCGAGAGAGGACGAACCGGGAGAAAACCCCTCCGCCGGCCGGGAACGACCCGGTACTCACGTGAGCTTTTAACCTCGGCGTACCCAACAGGTGGCACATGGGAATCCTCTCACGCGCGTCGTACGTCGTCCGTTCGAAACTCAACGCCCTCCTCAACCGGGCGGAGGACCCCTCCGAGACGCTGGACTACTCCTACGAGAAGATGCGGGACGAACTCCAGCAGGTCAAGCAGGGGATCGCGGATCTCACCACGCAGAAGAAACGGCTCGAGATACAGAAACGCCGGCTCGAGGAGAACGTCGAGAAGCACAACGAGCAGGCCCGCGAGGCCGTGCGCCAGGACCGTGAGGACCTCGCGCGGCAGGCGCTGGAGAAGAAGCAGTCGAAGATGGAGCAGATCGACCAGCTGGAGACGCAGATCGCCAACCTGCAGGAGACCCAGGACAACCTCGTCGAGAAGAAGGACCAGCTCCAGTCGCGGATCGAGGAGTTCCGCACGAAGAAGGAGACGATGAAGGCGCGGTACGAGGCTGCGGAGGCGTCCTCGCGGGTGTCGGAGGCGATGACCGGAGCCGGCGACGAGATGGCCGACGTGTCGCGTGCGATCGAGCGTGCCGAGGAACGAACCGACGAGATGGAGGCACGGGCGGCGGCGATGGACGAACTCGAGGACACGGGCGCGTTCGACGACGCACTCTCGGACAAGGACTCCATCGACCGCGAACTGCAGGCCGGACGCGCCTCCAGAGAGGTCGACACCGAGCTGGAGACGCTGAAGGCGGAACTCGGGAAGTCGTCGGCGGACGGCGAGGACGCGACGGCCGAGACCGACGAGGCCGACGTCGAGGCTGTCGAGACCGACATCGACGACGCGGCCGTCGAGGCGGAGCTCGAGGAACTGAAGAACGAGGACGACGCCTGAGCGATCGAGCAGATGACGGGAGACTCGGCGGAGCGCGGAGAGGCGGCGGGGAGCGCCGGCGGTGGGACCGCCGGACGACGAACGGGACGAACGGCGCGAGCGACGACGGCGGTGGCAAGCGACCTCGTCGAGGCGGTCGAACTGGCGCTCGACGCCGACACGCGGGTCGAGTTCGACCGGCGGGTGGCCGACCAGGCGCTCCGGCTCGCAGGCGACTGTCGGAACGGACGCGTCGATACCGGCGACTACGCCATCGGGCTCGAACTCGAGGCGTACGCCGTCGACGACGATGGACGACCGACGGCGATCCCGGACGCGGCGTTCGATGAGGCCGACTGCGGGAAGGAGCTGGGTGTCCACAACGTCGAACTCCACACGGATCCCGACCGGTTCACGGAAACGGGGTTCAGACAGCAGCGCGACGCGCTGACGGAGCGGTACGAACGGACGCGCGACTGCCTCGCGGCGCACGACTGTCGGCTCGTGCTCGACGCGATGTGGACCGTCCCTCCGGCGGAGGGGACCGGGGCGTACCTCGGGGCGACCGACGAGCGGGACGGCGTCACCGTCGCACGCAACATGCGGACGGACGCGCGCTACCACGCGCTGGACAACGAGACGCTCAGGCGAGCAGGCGGGAGCGTGAAGATCACCGCGCCCGGCGTCGACCACGACTTCCCGTCGATCCTCGTCGAGTCGCTGGCGACGTCGATCCAGCCACACCTCCAGGTGCCCTCCGGCGCGGTGTTCCCGGCGTACTTCAACACCGCGATCCGGACGCTCGGGCCGGTGCTCGCGCTGGGGACGAACTCGCCGTTCCTCCCCGCCGACCTCTACGAGGACGTCGACGGGGACGCGGCAGAACGGATCGTCGACGAGACGCCGCACGAACTCCGCGTGGCGGTGTTCGAGGGGTCGATGAACGCGGCGGCACCGCCCGGTGCCGGCAAGGTGCGCGTCCCGCCGGACGTCGGGACGCTCGAGGAGGTCGTCACCCGACTGGTGGCCGACGAGACGTACGCGCCGTTCCTCGACGTCCCGGACCCCGACGAGGAGTACCCGGACCCTTACCCGGAGCTGACACACAAGCGAGGGACGTACTGGCGGTGGATTCGGGCGGTCATCGGCGGCCAGATCCCCCGCGGGGCCGACGGCGACGACCTCCGGGCCTCCGTCAGGGTCGAGTACCGCCCGCTGCCGACGCAGCCGACGATCGGGGAGGCCGTCTCGCTGTTCGCGCTCGTCGCCGGGCTGCTCCGCGGACTCGTCACGGGCGACCACCCGCTCCGTGACCTCCCCTGGGACGACGCCGAGGCGACGTTCTACCGCGCGGTCGACGCGGGTCTCGACGCCGATCTCGCGTGGGTGACCGAGACGGGCGATCGCACCACGGACGCAGCGACGATCTACGCCGAGGTGTTCGACTACGCCCGCCGCGGGCTCCGCGAGGCCGGGTTCGGTGACGCCGGCATCGAGGAGTTCCTCCGACCGGTCGAGCGCCGCTTCGAGACGGGCCGGACGCCGAGCCGGTGGAAGAAGGCTGCCGTCCGGGCGCGGCTCGCCGACGGCGCGTCCCTGCCGGAGGCGATCGTGGGGATGCAGCGCGAGTACGTCGAGCGCGCCGGCGGCGACCCGCTCGTCGAGTGGCCGTGGCCGGAGGGCGAGCCGGAGCCGGCCTCGGGGTCGGAAGGCGGCCGGTGAGTCGAGCCGAGCGGAGACGGGAGGAATGACCTGAGATGGGATCGGACGCGACCGACCGCGCGGCCGTCGCCGTCCACCTGCCAGTGGCCGCCCAGCCGTCGCTCGACGATCTCGTCGACGTGGGCGTCCGTGCCGAGGCCCTCGGCTACGACCGGGTGTGGCTCCCCGAGACCTGGGGCCGGGACGGGGTGACGACGCTCGCGCTCCTCGCGGAGCGAACCGCCGAGATCGGTCTGGGGTCGAGCCTGTTCAACACCTACTCCCGGTCGCCGGCGCTCCTGGGACAGACCGCGGCCACGCTCCAGGAGGCGTCCGGCGGGCGGTTCAGGCTCGGCCTCGGCCCGAGCGGGCCGGCCGTGATCGAAGACTGGCACGGGATCGACTTCGACCGCCCACTCAGGCGAACCCGCGAGTCCGTCGAGATCGTCCGGCAGGTGCTCACCGGCGAGCCCGTCTCCTACCGGGGGGACTGCTTCTCGCTCGACGGCTTCCGCCTGCGCTGTGAGCCACCCGAGCGACCACCGCCGATCGACGTGGGCGGGATGGGGCCGACGGCGGTCGAACTCGCGGGACGGTTCGCGGACGGCTGGCACGCGCTGATGCTCTCGGCAGACGGGCTCCGCGAACGGACCGCGGACCTCGAACGCGGTGCCGACCTGGGCGGACGCGCCGTCGAGGACGTGCGGGTGACGCTGGTGCTCCCGTGCGCCATTAGCGAGGGCGACGGGGGCGACCGCGCACGCGACCTCGTCGCCCGACACGTCGCGTTCTACGTCGGCGGGATGGGGACGTTCTACCGCGACGCGCTCGTTCGCCAGGGGTACGACGCCGCGAGCGAGGCGCACGCGGCGTGGCGAGCGGGCGACCGCGAGCGCGCGGTCGGCCTCGTCGAGAGGTTCGTCGACGACCTCGGGGTGTGGGGCACGCCCGAGACCGCCACGGACGCGTTCGAGCGGTTCCGCGCGCTCGACCCCGTCGACGAGGTCGCGGTCGCGTTCCCGCGGGGGGCCGACGCCGACGACGTCGCGACGACGATGGCCACGCTGGTTCCCGGGGCCGACTGACGGTGACCACGACCCGCGACCCACGACCTGCAACCACTGGAGGTTTCAGTCGGCACACACAACCACGGGTCATGTCAGCCGAACGCGACGGGACGCCGGACGACACCCTGCGAGAACGGGCCGGAACGAGCCGGCTGAAGCTCTGGCTCCTCCTCGACGCCGACCGCCGTCTCGTCGCCGGGGTGCCGCTCGTCCTGCTCGGCGCCGCGCTGGTCGTCCTCGGCGCGGTCGACCCCGCACCGCTGCGCGACGCCGCGGGCAGCAAGGACCCGGTCGAGACGCTGTTCCAGGCGCTGACGACCGCCATCATCACGGGCGTGACGCTCGTCGTCTCGCTCAACCAGCTCGTCCTCTCGCAGGAACTCGGCCCGCTCGGCGACCAGCGCGAGCGGATGGAGGGGACGATCGACTTCCGTCGCGACGTGGCCGCGACGCTCGACGTGCCCGCGACACCCCCGGAGCCGTCGGCGTTCCTCCGGTCGCTCGTCGACGGGGTCGGCAGCCGGGCGCGGCGGCTCGGCGACCTCGTGGCCGACTGCGACGACGAGGAGGCGTGCGACCGCGTCGACAGGTTCACCGACAGCCTCGCCGAGAACGCCGACGCGGTGGCCGACGCGCTCGAGAGCGAGCAGTTCGGGACGTTCGACGTCCTGAGCGCGGCGCTGAACTTCAACTACTCGTGGAAGATCTACGAGGCCCAGCGGCTCCGGGGCGAGTACGAGTCGGCGCTCTCCGAGGAGGCGCTCGACGCGCTCGACGCGCTCGTCGAGACGCTCCGCTTCTTCGGGCCCGCGCGCGAACACGTCAAGACGCTCTACTTCCAGTGGGAGCTGGTGAACCTCTCGCGCGGGATCCTCCTCTCGGCCGTCCCCGCGCTGGTCGTGAGCATCGGCGGCGTCCTCTACCTGGACAACCCGGCGACCGTCACGGGGACGTTCCTCGGCGTCGACGCGCTCGTCTGGGTCGTCGTCGCGGCCGCGACGGTGTCGCTCGTGCCGTTCATGCTCCTGTTCGCGTACGTCCTGCGGATCGCCACGGTCGCGAAACGGACGCTCTCGATCGGACCGTTCATCCTGCGACCGACGGACCGCGAGGAGTCGATCGACTGGGAGTAGCGACGGAGTCACGACCTGCGGTCGCGGCGGGCGACGACGGCGTAGACGACCGGGGCGACGACCACGAACGCGACGAGGGCGGACAGGCCGGTCGTGGTCGGGTCCGGCGGTGCCGCCAGGGTGGCGACGACGAACGCGAGGGAGCCCCCGAGCCACGCCGCGAGCACGACGCGTTCGCCGGTCGACCGCGGCGTCGTCCGGGTGCCGACGCGGCGTCGAACGCCGAGGTAGACGAAGCCCACGACGCCAGCGAGTGCGGTGGCGACTGCCCACACGAGCGCGTGGTCGCTCCCCCGGTGGGTGGCGTCGCGGTACACCCAGACGGCGAACGCGACCTGCGTGACGGCCGGAACGACGAACCCGGCGACGGCCAGCGGCGGCGTGGACGCCATCGTCGGTGGTTCGCACGTCGCACCGAAGACGCTTGTCCCGGTTCAGATCGGTTCCGCGCCGGTCCCGCTCCGGTCGTCGGGGAGACGGATCACGCCGTCGGAGAGGTCGAGGCCGTCGTAGGGGTCGCCGTCGTCGGCGAGGAGGAGCGCGCCGTCGAGGTCGGCGTAGTCTAACAGCGGCGCGAGGTGACAGGCGGCGGCGATGGCGGCGTTCGTCTCGATCATGCAGCCGAGCATCACCTCGAGTCCGTGTGCCCGCGCCGCGTGGATCATCCGGTGGGCCTCGCGCAGGCCGCCGCACTTCATCAGTTTGAGGTTCACGACGTCGCAGTAGTCGGCGACGCGGGGCACGTCGGCGAGCGTCTCGACCGCCTCGTCGACCGCGACCGGCACCGCCGAGCGCTCGTAGACGAACCGCATTCCCTCTGGGTTCTCGGCGGGGACGGGCTGTTCGACGAACTCGACGTCGTGCTCGGCCAGGAGGCGGGATCTCTCGACCGCCTCGCGCGGCGACCACGCCTCGTTGGCGTCGACGCGCAGGGTGACGTCCGGGGCCGCGTCGCGCACCGCTTCGAGGAGTTCGGCGTCGCGATCGGTGCCGAGTTTGAGCTTCAGGACGGGGTAGCCCGCGTCGACGGCGTCGGCGGTCTTCTCGCGAACCCGGTCGACGGTGTCGAGGCCGACGGTGAACGACGTGGGCGGACACTCGTCGGGGTCGAGTCCCCACAGCCGGTAGAGGGGGACGCCCAGTCGCTTGGTCGCGAGGTCGTGCAGGGCGACGGAGACGGCGGCGTGAGCGGCGGGGTTGTCGTGGACCCGGTCGCGCGTGCGTCGTTCGACGCGATCGAGCGCGTGGGGGTCACCGACCGACTCGACGACGTCGAGCAGGTCGGGCAGGACGGCCTCGACGGTGTCGGCCGTCTCGCCGTAGTGCGGGGACGGCGCGGCCGCCCCGTGACCGGTCATGCCACCCTCGTCGGTGAGGCGGACGACGACGTTCTCGGCGGTCTCCTTGCTCCCGCGGGAGATCGTGAACGCGTCCGCGAGGGGGAGCGAGACGCGCTCGAACTCGCTCGTGATCATCCGTCTACACCCGTGTCGAGTACCGCATCGAGGAGTTCGTCGGCGTCGAACCGGATCGGGTCGGTCGCGGGCCCGCCGATCGCCGTCCCGAACGCGTCGAGGGTCTCGCGTGCGGCCGCGTCGGTCTCGACGGCGGCGGTGTTGACCGCGCCCGCGACCACCTCGCTGGGGTGGACCGGTGCGGCGAGGTCCTCGTAGAGGTCGACGTACGTCCCCGTGTCGGGGATGGCCGTCGATTCGTAGCCGTGGACGGCCTCTCTCCCGGCCTCGTGGCACAGCACCATCGCGTCGGGCATCGCGCCGTGGAGGATGCCGCACGTGACGGCGGAGTACGCCGGGTGGACGATGCTACCCTGTCCCTCGACGAACAGTACGTCGCGGTCGCCCTCGTCGAGGACCATCTCCTCGACGGCCCCGGCGGTGAAGTCGCTCACGACGCGGTCGATGGGGTTGCCCCAGCCGGCGATCATGATGCCCGTCTGTCCCGTCGGGACGAACGCGGCGTCGATCCCCCGTTCCTGGGCCGCGCGGGTGAGTTCGAGCGAGACGGTCATCTTCCCGACCGAGCAGTCGGTCCCCACGGTGAGGACCACGTGGGCGTCGACCTCGTTCGCTCGCCCCTCGCTCACGGTCAGGTCGGGGTGGGGTTTGCGGACGTCGTGGAGGGTCGCGTCGTGTTCGTCGGCGAGGCTCGCGAACTCCTCGTCGTCGGCGAGGAAGTAGTGGAGCCCCGCGATCACGTCGGTCCCGGCTTCGAGCGCCCGGGTCACGTCGGGCCGCCACGACTCGTCGAAGCCGCCACCGATGGGGGCGATACCGACGACGAGCGCGTCGATCGCGGGGTCACGGTCGAGCGCGTCGGCCATCGACGCGACGACTGGGGCGTCGCGGTCGTCGGGGATCGAGATGTGATCGCTGACCCGCGACCCCGGGTTCGCACGGTCGATTACGGCCGAGATTTCGTAGTCGGCGTACCGGACGACGCCGGTCGCCGTCTTCGCACGGTGGGGGAAGAGATCGTGTGCGAGGACGGCGACGCGTGACGGTGTCGCGTTCATATCGGCCACACGCGGAGGCCGTTCTTAAAACAGGTCCATCGAACGACCGATCCAGACGGAGCGGTGAGCGTGGAAACCGCGTTGGCGACCGGGGAGTCGACTCACAACAGGGACAGTCGTGTGGTGAACACGTCGTCGACCGCGGCCGCGAACGCGTCGTCGGGGTCGCCGCTGGCGTCGACGCGGGCGAGGTGGTCCGCACGCCCCTCGAACGCGCCGAGGACCGTCCGCTCGCCGACGACGAGGAGCCGGTTCGGGTGGGCGTCCGCGTCGAGGGTGTCGAGGGCGGCGAGCGACCGCTCGACGTGTTCGTCGACCTGCGCGTCGCGTCGGCGCTCGAACCGTCCCTGCGAGAACCCTCCCTTCGAGTGGGCGTTCTTGACGTCGCTCTCTATCGTCTCGCGGACGGTCCACTCGTCGCGGTCGGCGTCGTAGGTGCCGACGACGAACAGATCCGACCGGACCAGCGCGAGCGCGTCGCCGTCTCGGGGCAGGAACCACGCGTCGTCGATCCGGAAGCCCGCGTCCCACGCGACGAACGGTTCGGGAGGGCACGGCGGGTCGAGCGTCGCCGCGACGAGCCTGGCGTCGTCGACGTAGACGAGACAGGGCGCTGCACGACGGACGAGCGGGGCGCGGTCGCCGACGGCATCGGTGACCGTCGCCGGCAGGTCGTCGGTCACGGCGGCCGTGAGCGCGCCCTCGGGCCCCGTCTCGACCGACCGAAGCCGCGAGAGGACCTCGCGGAGACGAGCGCCGGCGAGGCGTTCACGCCCGCGGAACGAGCGATCGGCGTCGTCGGTCTCGGCGTCGAGCCGGCCCTCCAGATCCGCGATACGGTCCTCGAGCCGGTTGACGCGCTCTTCGGCCTCCTGTCGTGCCCGGACCGCCTCGGCACGCCGGTCGGATTCGGCCTCGTACCGGGCTTCGAGGTGGCCGATCTCCTCCTCGAGTTCGGCGATCCGCTCTTTCAGCTCGGCACGGCCGAGCAGTTCGTCGAGCATACACCCGAGAGCACGGCGCGGGGACTTATACCGTCGGCTCCGATTATCACCGGATTCGGTCGGAGTCGTCGACAGCGGTCGCAGGCGAACACCAGTCGTCGTGGGCGAACGTGAGCTGTCGTCGACGAGGCGGGCGCGGGCGAACACCGCCCGACGCGGCGCTCAGCGACCCTGTGGGGGTGTCCAGCCGGCGTACCGCAGGAGCTCCGCCGCCCTGTCGGCCTTCGCGAGAAGCACTTCGCGTCGGTCGGGGAGGTCGCCCGGGGCGAGCGGGGCGGGGACGGCGAGTGTGCCCGTCGGGACGGAGTCGTCGCCGAGGACGGGGAAGTGGCCCCCGCTCTCCAGTTTCATCACCAGCGGTGCGTCCGTCCGTTCGACGCCCGCACCGCTGGCGTAGAGGTGTTCGTTCACCCGTACGAGGTCGTCTCCGTGGATGACGGCGTGGTCGCCGTCGTGGGGTTCGACGTACAGGCGGCCGAGGTAGTATCCGCTTGAGAACTGTTCGAACATTCTGTGCAATACGTTAGCATGATACGACGTTACAAAAGCCTTGCCGCAACAGTTTTTATAGAACCGCCGTTCCAGCGGGCCTGAGTCTCGGAATCGAGAACCGAGCGACGCCAGAACCGAACGTATGAGAATTAAATGCGGATCCGAGTAACAGTGTTCTCACCGGCGGCGACTGGCGCTCATCGACCACACGGCCACGAGTCCCAGGAGGACAGCGGGGACGAGCGGGAGGATCAGCATCGCGACGAGGAAGGAGAGTCCCGCCGCACCGGGCAGGGCGGGACGGACGTAGATGATCCCGGGGATCACGAGGAACGCGAGGACGACCGTGGCGACGAGCACCCAGCCACGGTCGCCGAAGCCGTCCGGCTCCGCTCCGGGCAGCGTGGCCCCGTCGCCAGCGGTAGCGTCGGCGGGTCGCTCGTCCCGGGAACCGGCATCGGTCTCGCCGGGGGACGCGTCGTCGAACTCGTCCGGCCGGTGGACGTACCCTTCGTCGGTCTCAGAGCTCACTATCCGGTCTTACGACCACGCTCCCAAAGCCTTCACGCTCTTCGAGCATCTCGTGGGCGCGGGCGGCCTCGCTCATCGGGAGGGTCGCACGGACGTGCGACTCGAACGTGCCGTCCCACACGAGGGGGAGCACGTCGTCGATCTCGCCGGGGGTGGCCATCGTCGAGCCGATCACGGAGAGCTGGTTCCAGAAGAGCCGGTTCAGCCCGGCACCGGGGTTTCCGCCGGTGGTCGCGCCGCAGGTGACGATCCGCCCACCCTTCGCCAGGGATTTCAGCGAACTGGGGTACGTGGCCTCCCCGATGTGGTCGACGACCATGTCGACGCCGCGCTTGCCCGTCAGCGAGCGGATCTCGTCCGCGAAGTCCTCGTCCTCGTAGTTGATGACGTGGTCGGCACCGCACGCCTCGGCGTACTGGAGTTTCTCCTCGGTGGAGGCGGTGGCGTACACCTCCGCGCCGACGTGGTCGGCGATCTGGACGGCGGCGTGGCCGACGCCGCCCGAGGCACCGAGCACCAGGACGGACTCGCTGGGGCCGAGTTCGCCCCGCGAGACGAGCATCCGCCACGCGGTCTGGAACACCAGCGACGCCGACGCCGCGGTCTCCCAGTCGACGTGATCGGGCACTGGCACGAGGTTCTCCGCCGGGACGGCCGCCAGTTCGGAGTGGACGCCGCGGATGTGCTCGCCGATGAGGTGGTACGAGACGCACATCGACTCCTCGCCGTCGCGACAGAACTCGCACGTCCCGCAGTACTTCCCGGGAGCGACGGCGACGTGGTCGCCCACCTCGAACCGGGTCACCGCGTCGCCCACTGCGTCGACGACGCCCGCGCCGTCGCTGCCGGGGATGTGTGGGAAATCGAGGTCGAGGATGGGCAGGCCGCGGCGGGTCCAGACGTCGAGGAAATTCAGCCCCCCGGCCTTGATGTCGACGAGCACCTCGTCGGGTTCGATTTCGGGGTCGGGGAAGTCGCCGTACTCGATGACGTCGCGGTCGCCGTGCTCCGAGAACTGAACGGCCTTCATCGTCGGAGCCGTCCAACTACAATGGTAAAACAGTATGGTTACGCGTATCGACGGCCGGTAGTTCGTCGACCGTCGACCGTCGACCGGCGAACGTCGAGGGGGCGGCCGAACACCGACGAGGACCGGACGGTGTCGACGTACGGGTCGACGGCGAGCGGTGTCGCCGGTCGAACCGTGACTTGACGGTGCTGGCGTCCCCGGTTGGAGTCGATGTCGCCGCTGTTCACCGTCACCGGACGCGACGTGTTGTTCGCCCACTGGCCGGTCGCACCGGAGACGCTCCGTCGTCGCGTGCCGGACGTGCTCGCACCGGCGACCTTCGATGGCTCCGGGTGGGTGAGCGTGCTCGCGCTGGAGAACGGCCCGGCCGGGCCCGGACGAACGACAGTCCCGACCGCGTTCGACGGCACGCCACAGCTGAACCTCAGGACCTACGTGAAACCAGCCGGGAGCGCGGACGCGGACGAAGACGGGGACGGAAACGACGCCGAGGACGGGGACGAGGAGGTGGGCGTCTACTTCCTCTCGCTGGACAACGGGCGACGACTCGCCGCGGCCGCGGGACGGCGGCTGTTCGGCCTGCCCGTCCACCACGCGTCGATGCGGGTGACGCGGCGCGACGACCGGATCACGTTCCGGAGTCGCCGCCGCGGGAGACCGATGGCCGTCTTCCAGGCCCGGTACCGTCCCACGGGGGCCACGTACCGGGCCGAGCCCGGGACGCTGGAAGCGTTCTGCGTCGAGCGGTTCCGGTACTACGTTCCTGCGTCGGAGGATCGCCGGCCCGGGGCGCTCCAGTCGGGGCGGACCCGCGACCGGGTCAGAGTCGGGACGGTCGACCACGACCCGTGGGAACTTCGAGCAGTGGAGGCGGCACTCCGGACGAACACGCTGTTCGAGGCGGCCGGTCTCCCGACACCGACGACCGATCCGGTCGTCCACTACAGTCCGGGGTTCGAGATGGGCGTCGAGCCGATCGAGACGCGCCGGGTGCCCGGTGCTCGCTGACGTCGGTCGACTGTACGACGGGGAGATCCCTGGCCGCACGGTGTCCGGTCGCCCGTCCAAGACACCGCGACCTCGACTGCAGCCCCGATCCCGACCCGTGGTGGCTGCGACGCCGGGGAGAGAGTTTTGCCATCTCGACGGGAACGGGTGGACATGAGCGACGACCGACCACTCGCGGGACGCGACGAACACGAACTGGACGGCGGACATCACGACCACGGTCACGACGACGGGGGTGGACAGCACGACACCCACGATCACGACCACTCACACGAACGAGACCACGACCACGACCATCACCACCACGACGTCGACACGCTCGGCGTCGCGGTCGTCACGGTGTCGTCGTCGCGGTCCATGGAGGAGGACCCGGCGGGGGACGCCCTGGTCGAGACGTTCGAGGACGCGGGACACGAGATCGCCACCCGTGACCTCATCGGCGACGACTACGACGGCGCGCAGTCGACGCTCTCGAACCTCGTCGAGCGCGACGACGTCGACGTGGTGGTGACGACCGGTGGGACGGGCGTGACGCCGGACGACGTGACCGTCGAGGCCGCCGAGCGGCTGTTCGCCAAGCGGCTCCCGGGGTTCGGCGAACTCTTTCGGACGGAGTCGTACGACGAGGTGGGCGTCATGGTGGTCGCGACGCGCGCCACCGCCGGAATCGCCGAGGGCGTCCCCGTCTTCTGCCTCCCGGGCAGCGAGAACGCGGCCCGACTGGGTGGAAGGATCGCCGTCAAGTCGGCGGGGCACCTCGCGGGGCTGGCGGGTCGAGATCGGGGAGACGACGGAGCCGGACACCACGACGACCACGGAGACGGACACCACTGAACACCGATCGGGTCGGCGTCGACGAAGAGAGGGCGAGGAGGGGACGAGAACGGGGGTTGCCGGCAGTGGCGGTTATTTATGCCTCCGCGGCCCGAGTGCGGACTATGAGCCAGCAGGAACCCGAGCGTCGTGACCGCGAGGATGCGGACCAGTTCGCCGGGCGCAAAGACCACGACCTCCCGAGTCACGAGGTGACCGAGGGGGCCGAGCGGGCCCCCCACAGGTCGATGTTCCGGGCGATGGGCTTCGACGACGAGGACCTCTCCTCGCCGATGGTCGGCGTCCCGAACCCCGCCGCGGACATCACGCCGTGCAACGTCCACCTCGACGACGTGGCCGCGTCGGCCATCGAGGGAGTCGGCGGCGCGGGCGGCATGCCCATCGAGTTCGGCACCATCACCATCTCCGACGCGATCTCGATGGGGACCGAGGGAATGAAGGCGTCGCTCATCTCGCGGGAGATGATCGCCGACTCCGTCGAACTCGTGGCGTTCGGCGAGCGACTGGACGGCCTCGTCACCGTCGCGGGCTGCGACAAGAACCTCCCCGGGATGATGATGGCCGCCATCCGTACCGATCTCCCGAGCGTCTTCCTCTACGGCGGATCGATCATGCCCGGCGAACACGAAGGGCGCGACGTCACCATCGTGCAGGTGTTCGAAGGAGTTGGCGGCTACGCCCAGGGGGAGATGAGTGCCGAGGAACTCGACGACCTCGAACGCCACGCCTGCCCCGGTGCGGGGTCGTGTGGCGGGATGTTCACCGCCAACACGATGGCGTCGATCTCCGAGGGGATCGGGCTGGCACCGCTCGGGAGCGCCGGTCCGCCCGCCGAGCACGAGTCGCGGTACGACGTCGCCCGCGAGGCCGGCGAACTGGTCCTCGACTGCATCGAGAACGACCGGACGCCGTCGACGATCCTCACCCGGAAGTCGTTCGAGAACGCCATCGCGCTGCAGACGGCGATCGGCGGGTCGACCAACGGCGTGCTCCACCTGCTGGCGATGGCGGCCGAAGCCGGCATCGACCTCGACATCGACGACTTCGACGAGATCAGTCGCAAGACGCCGAAGATCGCCGACCTCCAGCCGGGCGGGCAGCGCGTCATGAACGACCTCTTCGAGGTCGGCGGCGTGCCCATCGTGATCCGTCGCCTGCTGGAGGCGGGGCTGTTCCACGGCGACGCCATGACCGTCACCGGACGCACCATCGAAGAGGAGCTCGCGACGCTGGACCTCCCCGCGGACGACGAGATCGACGTCGACTTCCTCTACACGGTGGACGAACCCAAGCAGGAAGAGGGCGCGATCAAGATCCTGAAAGGGAACCTCGCACCCGACGGAGCCGTCCTGAAAGTGACCGGCGACGACGCGTTCCACCACACCGGCCCTGCCAGGCTGTTCGAGAACGAGGAGGACGCCATGGCGTACGTCCAGGAGGGCCGCGTCGAGTCGGGCGACGTCATCATCATCCGAAACGAGGGGCCGCAGGGTGGGCCCGGGATGCGCGAGATGCTCGGCGTCACCGCCGCGGTCGTCGGCCAGGGACACGAGGACGACGTCGGACTCATCACCGACGGACGGTTCTCGGGAGCGACGCGCGGTCCGATGATCGGCCACGTCGCACCCGAAGCCGCGGTCGGCGGCCCGATCGCCCTCGTCGAAGACGGCGACGAGATCACGATCGACATCCCCGATCGGACCCTCGAGGTCGACGCCTCCGACGCGGAGCTGGAACGCCGGCGCGAGGCGTGGGAGCCGCGTCCTCCGAACTACACCGCGGGCGTGCTGGCGAAGTACGGGCAGGCGTTCGGCTCGGCGGCGAACGGTGCGGTCACGAACCCGGGCGTGAAGCGCGACTGACGCGGGGAGAGCGGAACAGGCGCGTGTCGCCACCGGCGATGCGCTGACCGCAGGCGGGGTCGTGGCCGTCGGTGTGGGGAGTGTCGAGAGGAGCGGACGCCCCCGTCCCCCTCGACGAGACAGAGATCATATGTGTTAGCATCGGGGTCGGGACGAACGGGCGTAGTTCAGCACCGGCGGGACGCGACACCTGTTCGAACGAGGAGGGGAACACGAGCCAAGTCGCAGAACGAATCCGGGAGCCTGTCGGATGACCCGCCGCCACTGGAGCGACCGTCGAGCGACGTCCGACGATCGTCTCACCACCCACCGAGTCCCACCGTGTCGTCGTCTCTACTCGAAGTCGATCCGTCGTTCTCGTCGCCCACCTGTACGATAGCGTGGCTCGCGGTCTCCGAATCCACGTCGTACCGAACGTCCAGGCGGCACGGTCGGTCGTGTGTCGGGACGACCGCGGACGAGATCTCGCCCCGGTCGAGCGGACCGCGACGGACGACTCCCGACGACCGCCGCGGGAACCAAATAGCCTCGCCTCCCTCGTCACCCCATGGAGGAAATCGAGGGGGTCGTCCTCGCCGGGCGGTCGTTCGAGCCGATCCACGGCCGGGTCGTCGTGGAGGAAGGTCGTATCACGGCCGTCGAGGAGACGACCGAGCGCGACGGCGACCCGAACCGAATCGTCCTGCCGGCGTTCGTGAACGCGCACACCCACGTCGGTGACTCGGTCGCCAAGGAGGCGGCCGTCGGACTCGGCCTGGAAGCGGCGGTGGTGCCGCCCGACAGCCTGAAACACCGGCGGCTGGCGGCGGCCGACCGCGAGACGCTGATCGGCGAGATGCACCGTACGCTCCGTTTCATGGAGCGAACCGGAACCGCGGCGTTCCTCGACTTCCGTGAGTTCGGCGTCGAGGGCGCGCGGATGCTGCGCGAGGCTGCCGAGGGTCTCGACGTCGAGGCGTTCGTCTTCGGGAGCGACGATCCCGCGGTCCTGGACGTGGCCGACGGGTTCGGTGCCAGTGGGGCGAACGACGACGACTTCACCGCCCGGCGAGCAGCCGCCAGGGAGCGCGGCGTCCCGTTCGCCATCCACGCCGGCGAGCCGGACGCGACCGACATCCACCCGGCGCTAGATCTGGAACCGGACCTGCTGGTCCACATGGTCCACGCCGAAGTCGACCACCTCGAACGGGTCGCCGACCAGGGGGTCCCGATCGCGGTCTGTCCCCGCGCGAACCGCGTCCTGGGGGTCGGTCGACCGCCGATCGGGACCCTGCTCGAGTACACCGACGTGGCGCTCGGGACGGACAACGTGATGCTGAACGCGCCGTCGATGTTCCGCGAGATGGAGTACACCGCGAAGACGTTCGACCTCCCCTCCCGGACGGTGCTCCGGATGGCGACGACCGCGGGCGCCGAGGCAGTCGGTCTCGACTGCGGGGTCGTCGAACCGGGCCGCCGAGCCGCGCTGTTGGTGCTCGACGGCGACTCGGACAACCTCTCGGCCGTCGCGGACCCGGTCGACGCGGTGGTCCGGCGGGCGACGACGCTGGATATCCAGCGAGTCGTCTGCTGAACAGGAACCCGAGGCCGTTAGTGCCCCTCGTCAGCGTGATTGCCGCAGACGCGCCCCCTCTCTCGCACGGCGTGTCTGGCACGTGACGGAGCGGAACCGAGTCGGAACGGCGGCCTTCCGTGCCACTCCCCCACGGGATCGGACGGAGGACTGACGCGAGAGTGACGGGTCGGTGCGTCACCGGCACACCGTCGGTCCCGTCACCGGGGCTGCGGAACCAGGTCCGGAGGGAACCGACGCCGCGTACCCGTTCAGGTTTCCGGGAACCGGAACGAAGCTTCAAGAGTGCCGGGGCTGTAGGGTCTCCTTGGATTATGGATATCTCTGAGATCACCCTTCCTGACTTCATCGAGGTCGACGCGAACAAGCGCCTGGGGAAAATCCGGTCCATCTTCGACCGGGAGAACCCCAAGGGCCTCATCGTGACCAACGACGGGAACTACGTGGGGATCATCAGCGAGAAACAGCTCGTCAAATCGCACGTCGAGGACAACACCAAGGCGGCCGCCCTGGTGCGGTCTGCGCCGAAGATCGACCGCCACGAGGACGTCCGCGAGGTGGCGCGGATGCTCGTCGAGGGGAACGTGAAGATCGCGCCCGTCTACGAGGGTGAAAAGCTCGTCGGCGTCATCACCGAGGACGCGATCCTCGAAGCGGTGATCGAGAACCTCGACGCGCTGGTCGTCGAGCAGATATTCACCGAGGACGTCGTGACCATCGGCGAGAAGGACCGCGTCGGTCGCGTGATCAACCTCCTCAGGGAACACGGTATCTCCCGGCTGCCGGTCACCGACGACAGCGGCCGTCTCACGGGCGTCATCACGACCCACGACATCGTCGACTTCGTCGTCCGCGACGACCGCCGGCAGGGGCGGCACGACCGCCGGGGCGACATCGACCGGATGCTCGACCTGCCGGTGTACGACCTGATGACGAACCCCGTCCTGACGGCGACTCCCGACGAGTCGGTCCGCGAGTCGGTGGCGCGGATGCTCGAGAACGACATCGCCGGGCTGGTCGTCACCCCCGACGCGGACGAGAGCACCGTCTCGGGCGTCCTCACCAAGACGGACGTCCTCCGGGCGCTCACCTTCACCGAGGAGGAGCAGATGGACGTCCAGATCACGAACGTCTCGCTGCTCGACACCATCTCCCGCGAGGAGATCACGGGCTCGATCACGTCGGTGGTGGACAAGTACCAGCAGATGCAGGTCCACCACGCCCACGTCCGGTTCCACGAACACAAGGAGAAGCTCCGCGGGACGCCCCTGATCCAGTGTCAGATCCGCCTCCGGACGAGCCACGGCCAGGTCGCCGGCTCCGGGGAAGGATACGGTGCCGAACACGCGTTCCACGTCGCCCTCGACAAACTCGAACGCAACGTCCTCGAGGTGAAGGGGATCAACGCCGACGAGAAGTACCGCGGGCAGCTCCTCCGCAAGCTCGGCGACCTGTAACGGGCGCGTCACGCCCGACGGGGCCGGAGACACCACGCGTAATCGACGCCGCGCGCCGCCGGCGTCGACCACCCGTACGTCCGGCCTGCTTCTCCGACGAAACGGCTATGCTGTCGGCTCGCCACTAGGTTCGAATGAGTCGTGGTGTCGTGTCACACGGTGCGGCGTCCGAAGGGGCCCGGCCGTGGCGGGGGTTCCGCGGGGCGCTGGGATACCTCTTCCGCGACCGCGACGAGGCCGTCACGACGATCGTCATCGGCGGGCTCTGCACCTTCCTCTCGTTCCTGATCGTCCCACAGGTCGTCGTCCTCGGCTACATCGTTCGCGTGCTTCGGGCCGCCGAGGACGACCGACCACCGGCGTTCGACCGGCTCGGATCGCTCCTCGTCGACGGGGCGAAGGCGTACGTCATCTGGCTCGCCTGGATGATCGTCCCGCTCGCCGTCGACTTCGGGCTCAACGGGGGCAACCTCGAACCGGGAGAGGCGACCGGCTGGCTCCTCGGGTGGGTGCTCGCGCCGGGCGTCGTCTCGATCGCCATCGACTTCGGCGTCGAGCGGGCCGGCTTCCTCGAGTGGTACCGCTCGTGGGAGCCGTACGTCGTGTTGTTGCTCGTGCTGTACGTCCTCCCGGGGGCGCTGGCGAACTTCGCCGCCCAGGGGACGCTCCGGGCGGGGTTTTTCGACGACGGCCTGAAGCGCAAAGTCGACTGGGCGATCGCGCGACTCCGCGGGCAGTCCCCGGCGCTCGCGGACCTGCTCCAGGGGATAATCGACCACTTCTTCGGCGGCGAGGGGTTCTCACCGGTCCGGCGGCTGCGGACCCGGACGTACCTCGTCGGGTGGCTCGGCTTCCTCGGCTTCTACCTCGGTTCCGAGGCCGTCCTCAGGCTCTTCCTCTACCTCCCGAGCGACGGGGGCGGCGTCCTCACCGTGCTGTCCCTGCTGTACCTCGTCGTGGCGCTCCCGGCGTACTTCGTCGTCCGGATCGCCGGCTGGGTCGTGATCGGTCGGACGTGGGCGACGCTCCGGGCGGCGGACGAACCCACCGACCCGGAGCACGTGGCGACCGGCGATCCGTCGGTCGCGATCGATCCACGATCGACCGAGAGAGGTCTCCCTCTCGTCGACACGCCAGTACGGACCGTCGTCGCCGGGGGACTGTTCCTCGTCTTCGGTATCCTCGCGGTCCCGTCGGTGTTCGTCGCGGGCTACCTGCTCCGCGTGCTCCGCGCGACCGCCGAGACCACGCCGACGCCCTCGTTCGGGGGCGTCCGGGCGCTCCTCGCCGACGGACTCCGGGCGTACGTCGTCTGGTTCGTCTACTCGGTCGTCCCCCTCGCTCTGCTGTTCGGTCCCGTGACCGAGTGGTTCGCCGGTCCGGACGGGTTCCAGACGCTCGTCGCCTGGAGCGTCGTCGCCGGCGTCGGCCTCCCCGGTGGGTTCCCGGCGGTGTACCTCGTCTCGATCCCCGGCGTCGTGGCGTTCGGCCTAGCGTCCGCGCTCGCGGGCGTGACCGGTCCCGGATCCGCGCCGCTCACGGCACTCGCGGTCGTCGGCGTCGTGGGAGTGCTGGCGAGCCAGTACGTGGTCCCCGCGGCGCTCGTCGCCGTCGCCCGGACGGGATCGCTCCGTGCCGGGTTCTCACCCGGACGCGTGCTCCCGACGCTCCGACGGCGGGCGTACGCGCGGAACTGGGTCGGAGCGGCCCCGCTCGCGACCGTCGGGTGGAGCCTGTACGCCGGGATGGTGCTGTCGCTGGGCCATCCGGCCCTCGCCGACGCGTCGGCCATCGAACCGATCGCCGGCCTGGATCGGCTGACGTTCTTCAGCGTCCCCACGACCCCGGTCGGCCTCGTGCTCTGGGTGGGACTGCCCGTCGCCGGGCTCGCCTACTTCCTCGCGCTCGTCGCCGCCTGCCGGCTCGTGGGACGGGCGGCGGGCGACGGAACGTCCACGGTCGGTCCCGACTCCGGTCTCGATGCGACCCCCGAACGCGGCATCGACGCCGACATCGACGCGGGTATCGGTATGGCTCTCGACGCGGACGACGATCCGGAGCCGGACACCGACACGGGGATCGATCCGGGTCCAGACGCCGACGCCGACCACGGTGCCGGGAGGTCCGTGGGGTAGGTGGTCGGCCTCGGACGCCGACGAGGGGACCGATCAGAACTCCTCGACGGCCTCGAGTCCAGTATCCGTGATCTGGAACGTCACCGTCTCGCCGGCCGGCTGCGAGCCGTGTTTCTCCAGCGTCGCGCGCCGCTTCCCCCCCCGGAAGCGGTCGAGTCTGAGGACGACGCCCGTCCAGTGTTCGAGCGTGTGGCCGCCGAGCGGCCGGACGCGGTCGGCGTCCGGGTCGGTGAACACCTGGTTCGTCACGAGCACCGCCAGGTCGTGCCGGCGGGCGAGCGAGAGGAGGTGGGTGACCTGTCTGGCGACGCGCCGCAGCGTCTCGCCCTCGTCGCCGCCGGTGCGTTCCAGCCGGTAGAACCCCGTCACGGAGTCGACGACGACGAGGTCGGCCCGCTCGGCGAACTCCGTCACGTCGCGGACCGCCTGTTCCTGTTCCTCGAAGTCGTGGGCGTTCGAGACGACGACGCGCGAGGCGATCTCGTCGACGGTGCCGACCGCCGCGGCGACCTGCTCGAACCGGGCCGGCGACAGTCCCTCGGTGTCGACGTAGACGGCGAAGCCGTCGACGGCCGCACGAACCGCCGCACAGAGCGCGACGTTCGTCTTGCCGGCGGCGGGCGGACCGTACACCTGCGTGACGGTCCCGCGTTCGACCCCGCCGCCCAGGAGGTCGTCGAGTGGCTCACAGCCGGTCGGAACAGGGTCGCTCACGGTTCAACGTAGCGGCGCACCGTGATTTAAACTCTCGTGTCGGGAGGACCGAGGATCGACATGAACGACCGTTACTGATTTTTACTCGATATCGAGTAAATTTACAGAAGGTTTTTACCGCCGGCCACACAACGAGGATGTATGAGCCAGACACCAGTACCGCAGTCGAAGCAGGAGCAGTCCGGTCTGAACACCGTCCTCGTGGCCCTCGGCGCGAACGACGCCGACCGCGTCGCCCGACTCGCCGAGGAGGCGATCGACATCGCCGGCCCCGCCGGGGCGACCGTCGTCGTCGGGCACGTGTTCACGCCCGAGGAGTTCATCGACCGGGTCGACGCGCTCGGCTTCGACGAGGATCCGGCGGACGTCGACCCCGACATCGTCGCCAGGCGGTACTCGGCGGTCCGTGACCTCGTCGACCGGCTCGACGAGGCGGGCGTCGACTACGAGATCCGCGGTGCCATCGGCGACTACGGCGAGCGCGTCGTCGACGTCGCCGAGGCGCTCGACTCGGACATGATCCTCGTCGGTGGTCGCAAGCGCTCGCCGACGGGGAAGGCCGTCTTCGGCAGCGTCGCCCAGGAGGTCATGCTGTCGGCTCCCTGTCCGGTGACGTTCGTCCGTGCGGACACGAAGTAACGACTACACACCCCACCCGTCGACGATCGATCGCTCCGCGTCGGTTTTTGCGAGAACACGAGACGATCCGACAGCGGTACGCTCGCGCGGGAGCGCCCACCGGGGACGACCGGGGCGCTGCGGCTTCCGTCGGTCGGCCCACGCCGAGGTCCGGGTCCCCACCCGGCGACCGCCCGTCTCGACACGCTTTAGCCGTCCACTCGCCAACTCTCCGGAGTGATCGTCGTCGCCACCGCCGACTTCGAGCTCTACCACGAGGTCGTCGCCGAACTCCGCGATCGGGGGACCGTCTTCACCACGATCGAACCCGGCGAGCCGCTGCCGGAGCGGGCACGCGTGCTGATCGTCTCACCCGACGACGTCGACGACGGCGACGACGGCCCCGAGATGCCGGACGGGGTCGAGCGAGTGGTCGCGGGCGGCGACGACGCGCGGCGCGCGGTCGAGGAGGCGCTGGCGACGCTTCGCGGCGGGGGTGGCCGGACCGTCGTGGGCGTCGATCCCGGCACTCGTCCGGGGATCGCAGTGCTCTCGGACGACGTGGTCGTCGCCGCCTTCCAGGTTCCCCTCGCGGAGACGGTCGACGTCGTCCGCCGGGAGATCGACGGCGAGGTCGACCCCCTCGTCAGGGTCGGCGACGGGGCGCGACTCCAGGGTGCACGCATCGTCAACGACCTCGACGACGTCCCCGTCGAACTCGTCGACGAGACGGGGACGACGCCGTACCTCGGCACCGGCGCGCGCGGGATGGGCGACGTCCTCGCGGCGGTGAACATCGCCCGTCTCGAGGGCGACCGCGTCGACTCGCGCGAGGTCGAGCCCACCGCGGGCGAACTCCAGCGCATCAAAGACGAGTCACGACAGCGCTCCGGCGGGGATCGAACGATCGACGAGGAACTCGCCCGGCGGGTCGCGTCGGGCGAACTGAACGTCGACGAGGCACTCGACGAACACCGGGACGACGGGCACTGAGACGCGTCAGTCGCGGTCGCTGTCCCCGTTCGCGCCGTCGCCACTTCCGTCCCCGTTCGCGTCGCGATCGTCACCGTCTCCGTTCGTGTCGCGATCGTCACCGTCTCCGTTCGTGTCGCGATCGTCACCGTCTCCGTTCGCGTCATGGTCGTCTCCCGCGTCGTCGCCGCCGACGGGGGCGTCAGGTGGCACGTCGTCGGGTCGCCGGTGAGCCGCCGTCTCCGCCCGTCGGAGCACCTCCCGAACGGCGAGGCCGGTCTCGCGGGCGACGGCGGCGGCGTCCTCGTACTCCGCGCTGACGTCGAACACGTCGCCGTCGGTCGTCGAGGCGAGTTTGACCCTGACCTCGTACGGCTCTCCCGAGACGTCGAGCGTGACCGTCTCGACCGTCCGCTCGGCGATCCAGCGGTGACCCGCCCCGTGTTCGCGCACTCCCAGCGTGCCGGTCTCGACGGCGAGGCGGTGGGCGACGCGGTCGGCGTCTTCGGGTTTGGTGACGACCTTCACGAGATGGCCGGGTCGGGACTTCTTCATCGTCACCGGCACGACGGAGACGTCACGCGCGCCGACCGCGGCGAGCGACTCCTGGAGCCCCCCGAGAACCTCGGGCGTGGCGTCGTCGAGGTTCGTCTCCAGGACGGTGACGTCGTCGCGCACCAGCCGTCCGGCACCGTCGCCGACGATCGCCCGGAGGACGTTCGGGTGGTCGTCGAACTCCCTGGTGCCGGCACCGTAGCCGGACGCCCGGACCGAGAGGGGAGGGAGCGCGTCGACACCGTCGGCGATCTCGGCGAGGATCGCCGCACCCGTCGGGGTGAGGAGTTCGGCCTCGACCGGTCCCCCGCGGAGCGACCACCGCGCATCCGAGGCGATCTCGACGACCGCCGGGGCCGGGACGGGGTAGACCCCGTGGCTCATCTCGACCGAGCCGCCGCCGGCCGCGAGCGGCGTGGTCACGACCCGGTCGACGTCGAGGTCGGCGAGGAGGAGACAGCAGCCGACGACGTCTGCGATGGCGTCGTCGGCACCCACCTCGTGGAAGTGCGTCGCCGAGAGCGAGGTCCCGTGGACGGCCGCCTCCGCCTCGCCCAGCCGCCGGAACACGGACCGGGCCCGCGACTCGACCGCCGCGTCGAGGCCCATGCCCGAGACGACGTCGAGCACCTCGGCGTAGCTCCGGTGGGGGCCAGCATCCTCCGCGGTCGGCTGTGTGTGCCCGTGGCTGTGGTGATCGTGGTCGTGGTCGTGGTCGTAGCCCTCGCCTGCCGAATGGTCGTGATCGTGATCGTGCGAATGGTCGTGGTCGTGGTCGTGATCGTGATCGTGCGAATGGTCGTGGTCGTGGTCGTGGTCGTGGTCGTGGTCCTCGCCAGCCGGGTGGTCGTGATCGTGTGAGTGGTCGTGATCGTGATCGTCGTCCTCCGAATGCGTGTGCGAGTGGTCGTGACCGTCGTCCGCGTCGTCGGTGTCGGCCGTCGGCTCCGCGACGAGCACGTCGACGGCGGTCGCGGCGAGTCCGTTCCGCGTCGTCTCGGCGACGCGATACCGGACGCCGAGTGCGTCCTCGACGGGAGCGAGGAGGGCGGGGTCTGCGCCGGCGGCGACCAGCGCGCCGAGGAGCATGTCGCCACTGGCACCCATCCGTCCATCGAAGGCGAGCGTTCGCATGTCCGGGTGAACGAGTGGGGGGGCCAAAGACGCCGCGGTTGTGCGGTACGCACCCGTGTCGGTAGGGATTAATACGTCCGCGGCGTACCATGACACATGATAACATACAAGGCGGCGGAGATGGGTCGATCCCCCCTAACAAAGCACTTATGCCGCGGCGTCGCTGAAACCAGACATCTACGGAGGAATCCTCGCGAGTAAATCATGAACGAAGTGCAACTCGAAGTGGCGAAGGCGTACCCGAACGACTCGGGGCGCGGCATCGCCCGTCTCGACCCGGACACGTTGCTCCATCTCAAGCTCTCGCCGGGCGACATCATCGAGATCGAAGGTGGCGAGACCACGGCGGCGAAGGTGTGGCGTGCGGACCGGCAGGACTGGAACACGGACACGGTCCGGATCGACGGCTTCACCCGGCAGAACGCCGACGTCGGCATCGGCGAGCGCGTCACGATCCGGAAGGCCGAGGCGAAGAAGGCCGAGAAGCTCGTCCTCGCACCCCCGGAGGAGGCGTCGGTGCAGTTCGGCTCCGACGCCGCCGGCATGGTGAAACGACAGATCCTGAAGCGGCCGGTCGTCGAACGCGACATCGTCCCGGTGATGAGTTCGACGAACCACCCGTTCATGCGGTCGCCGGGGCAGGCGATCCCGCTGATCGCCGTCGAGACCGAACCCGAGGGTGTCTGTCTCATCACGGAGGACACCGACGTCGAACTCCGCGAGGAGCCCATCTCGGGCTTCGAGAAGACCGGCGGCGGCATCACCTACGAGGACATCGGCGGCCTGCAGGGCGAGATCCAGCGCGTGCGGGAGATGGTCGAACTCCCGATGAAGCACCCGCAGATCTTCAAGAAGCTCGGGATCGAACCGCCGCAGGGCGTACTCCTGCACGGGCCACCCGGCACCGGGAAGACCCTCCTCGCGAAAGCGGTCGCGAACGAGACCTCCGCGAGTTTCTTCTCCATCGCGGGTCCCGAGATCATCTCGAAGTACTACGGCGAGTCCGAGCAACAGCTGCGTGAGATCTTCGAGGACGCCAACGAGGACGCACCCTCGATCATCTTCATCGACGAACTCGACTCCATCGCACCCAAGCGCGAGGACGTCACGGGCGAGGTCGAACGCCGCGTCGTCGCCCAGTTGCTGACGATGATGGACGGGCTCGAAACGCGGGGGCAAGTGATCGTCATCGCCGCCACCAACCGCGTCGACTCCGTGGATCCGGCCCTCCGACGGCCGGGGCGGTTCGACCGCGAGATCGAGATCGGCGTCCCCGACGAGGGCGGGCGCAAGGAGATCCTCCAGATCCACACCCGGGGGATGCCCCTCAGCGACGACGTCAGCCTCGACATGCTCGCCGACGAGACCCACGGCTTCGTCGGCGCCGACATCGAGTCGCTCACGAAGGAGGCGGCGATGAAGGCCCTCCGGAGATACCTCCCCGAGATCGACCTGGACGAGGAGGACATCCCGCCGTCGTTGATCGACCGCATGATCGTCAAGCGCGCCGACTTCAACGGGGCGCTCGGCGAGGTCGAACCGTCGGCGATGCGCGAGGTCCTCGTCGAGTTGCCGAAGATCTCGTGGGACGACGTCGGCGGCCTCGAGGGGGCGAAACAGCAGGTCAAAGAGAGCGTCGAGTGGCCGCTCCGCGAGCGGGAACGGTTCGAGCGCATGGGGATCGAGCCGCCGAAGGGCGTCCTGCTCTACGGCCCGCCGGGGACGGGGAAGACGCTCATCGCCAAGGCGGTCGCCAACGAGACCAACGCCAACTTCATCTCGGTGAGAGGCCCGCAGCTGCTGTCGAAGTGGGTGGGCGAGTCCGAGAAGGCGATCCGCCAGACGTTCCGCAAGGCGCGACAGGTCTCCCCGACGGTCGTGTTCTTCGACGAGCTCGACTCGCTCGCGCCCTCGCGCGGGCAGGAGATGGGGAACAACGTCTCCGAACGCGTCGTCAACCAGCTCCTGACCGAACTGGACGGCCTCGAGGAGATGGGCGACGTGATGGTCATCGGCGCGACGAACAGACCAGACATGATCGATCCGGCGCTGATTCGGTCGGGTCGGTTCGACCGACTCGTCCTCGTGGGCGAACCCACGGAAGAGGGCCGCGAGGAGATCCTCAAGATCCACACGGGGACCAGCCCCCTGGCACCCGACGTCAGCCTCCGCGAGATCGCCGAGATCACCGAGGGCTACGTCGGCTCCGACCTCGAGTCCATCGCGCGTGAAGCGGCGATCGAGGCGCTCCGCGAGGACACCGAAGCCGACGAGATCGAGATGCGTCACTTCCGCAAGGCGCTCGAGGCGGTCCGACCGACGATCACCGACGACCTGATGGACTACTACGAGCGGATGCAGGACCAGTTCAAGGGCGGCGGGCGCGAGTCGTTCGCCGAACGCCGCGACGGCCGCATCGGCTTCCAGTAGCCGCACCTCCTCGCTTTTCATCGGTCGGCGCTCCGCAGTCGTCAGCGTGACCGCCGCGACCCGCAGGGAGGGAGGACCGCCGTCGCACTCGAAGATATATACTCTGCATACTACTCTGGATGGCTACGGTTCCGCGACGACGACTGATACTGCTCGGTATCACAACAGTGTGAGCTATACACGGGGAGAGATCCGCGGAACGGGACGTATGTGAGGGTACCACGGGTTTCGACCCGGTACCGGAGGGGACTCCCTCCGAGACCTGATGAGGGGTATTATAAACCGCTTTAATCAGTTCTCGGCATCTCTCGAGTGATGACGGACGACCGAAATCGTCTGAGTGACCGGGTATCGCGGCGTAAGTTCATTGCGGCGACGGGTGCTGCCGGCGCGGCCGGCCTCGCCGGCTGTAGCGGGCAGTCTTCGGGCGGTGACGGTGGAAGCGGCAGCGGTGACGGGAGCAGTGGCGGCAGCAGCGGTGGCGAGACCGAGACCGAAGCGAGCAGCGACGGCGAGTCGATGGAGGGCGAGACGGAGTCGAGTTCATCCTCGTCCGACACGTCGCTGCTGACCGCCGAGGGCTCCTCGACGGTGTACCCCATCTCCAACAAGGGTTCCTCCTACTGGAACTCCAACGCGCCGCCGTCCGACGGCGAGTACTGGGGGTCGAACTCCGAGAGCACCGTCCCCGGCTGGAGCGAGATCGAGACGGATATGCTCATCGCGGACTACTTCGCGAGCCAGTTCGGCTTCGAGCCGACCGAGCAGCGCTCTTCGCCGCCGTTCCCCACGACGGTCGGTCTGAGCCACTCCGGCACCGGCTGCGAGGCGGTCGTCGACGGCCTCGTCGACATCGGTAACTCCTCGGGTCCGATCACGGCCGAGCTCGACTGGAGCGAGGAGGAGGCGAACAACACGGTCGTCGACAACGTCGTCGGCCGCGACGGCCAGCCGGTCGTCGTCAGTTCCGACGTCCAGGAGGCAGGCGTCACGCAGCTCTCCGGCGAGCAGGTCCGCCAGATCTTCCAGGGCGAGGTCTCGAACTGGAGCGAACTCGAGGGTGTCGACTACGACCAGGAGATCTTCGTGATCGGCCGCGCCGAGGGCTCCGGGACGGACACCTCCTTCAGGCTGAACATGCTCGGCGACGCCGACGCGCCGATGGAGGTCGACACCCGGCAGGGCCAGAACCAGCAGGTCGCCCAGCTCGTCTCCCAGAACGAGGGCGCTATCGCCTACATGGCGCTGGCGTTCACCAGCGAGTCGGTCATCCCGATCGGCATCAACTTCGAGGGGACGCTCTACGAGCCGGACCCGGACGCGGAGAACACCATCTTCGACGCCAGCTACCCGCTCAACCGTGACCTCCACATGTACACGCTCATCGAGGAGTCCAACCCCGGCGGGGGCGGCCGCGACCGGCGCGAGGCGGCGTTCATCAACATGTTCCTGACGGAGTTCGGACAGACCGTCTTCGTCGAGCAGAACAACTACATCCCGCTGCCGACGAGCGACCTCGAGGAGTTCAAAAGCCAGCTCGAGTCGCTGATGGCGTAAGCGAGGCGGTCGACTCGGCAGGAGGCGCTCGCGGATTCGGTTCGCTTCGCTCTTTTTTACCACACCACACCACACGACACGTTCATACACAAAATGGCATCAGTCACGGACGGAAAGAGAACAAGTCTGCAGGAGAAGGCGCAGCGACAGGTCGGTCGGTTCCGCGACTTCGTCGACGACACGTCACCGGGCGCGCTCGTCACCATCGCAGTGATATCGCTGTCACTTTTCGCCGCGTTCGTCGGGTTTCTGCTCGTCTCGCCGCTGACGGTCGCTCCGTTCGCCGTCTTCCTCGCCGCCTCGGCGTACGGCTGGATCCGGTATCAGGAGGAGACGGCGCTGGTACTGACGTTGGCGACGACGATCTCGACGCTACTCATCCTCGGGCTCATCATCGTCTTCATCTTCATCGAGTCCGTCCCGGTCGTGCAGTACGAGTCAGCCACCGTGTTCGGGGTGACCGTCCCGGGACTCCGGATGTTCATCGAGACGCGGTGGGACGCGGTCTCCTCACCGATCCGGTACTCGATGGTGCCGATGATTCACGGAACCGTGATGGTGACGATCATCGCCACCGCGGTAGCCGCTCCGCTGGGAGTGTCGGCGGCGCTGTTCCTCTCGGAGATCGCCCCGGACATCGTCAGGGAGTTCGTCAAGCCGGGCGTCGAGATCCTCGCGGGGATCCCCTCGATCGTCTACGGCTTCATCGGCTTCACCGTGCTCAGCCCGTGGGCGTCGGACCAGTTCGACCTCACCGGGCAGGGAACGTACCTCTTCGTCGGCGTCGTCGTCGGCCTGATGGCACTCCCGACCGTCGTGTCGGTCGCCGAGGACGCCCTCTCGTCGGTGCCCGAGTCGATGAAGAGCGGCTCGCTCGCCGTCGGGACGACCGACTGGCAGACGATGACGTCGATCACGCTCCCCGCCGCCTTCTCCGGAGTGTCGGCGGCGGTGCTGTTGGGTGTGGGTCGCGCGATCGGCGAGACGATGGCCGCGACGGTGATGCTCCGGGGCGTCCCTCGGCTCACGGAGCCGCTCGTGAACGTCTTCTACGGGCAGGAGACGCTCACGTCGCTCATCGCCCGCAACTACGGCGAGGCCGACGGCCTGCAGATGGACGCGCTGTTCATCGCCGGCGTCATCCTCTTCGTCACCGTGCTGTTCATCTCGGTCGGCGCGCAGTACATCGAGTGGCGTATGCGGCGCAAACTGGGAGGTGAGGTCTGATGGCGGGCGCGACGCAGAGCAAACTAGTCGAGCGCGAGACGACCGGTACCGACGCCGTCGCCGGGATCGCGGTCGGCCTCTCGGCGGTCCTGTTCGCGCTCTCGATCGCCGCGCTGTTCGAGCTGATCACGATCAGCGAACCGGTCGCCGGGATCCCGACCGTCAGCCTCTTGGGCGGATTGCTCGTGTTGCTGGGCGTCGCCGTGATCTCGTTCGGTGTCGGCTCGCGGCTCGGATACGTCGAGACGACGCCGAGTTCGAGCGCCGGACTGATCGCCGCCGGAGTGGCCGGCGTCTCGTGGTTCGTCGTCGCCGGCGGGTTCGCCTCACAGACGCTGGGACTTGGCACCGTCGGCGGGATCGGTGGCGGGGTCGTGATCGGCGGGGGCGCGTTCGTCGCCACCGTATACGCGCGCGAGGACGTGGGCTCGACGATCCCCATCGGAGCCATACCGCTGCTGACTGGACTGGTGTTCCTGACGAATTTCATCGGACCGGAGTGGATCTGGGACCTCGGCTGGGAGCAGAGCGCCTCGCTGACCGCGGAGTTCGTCATCCCGGTCGCGACGCTGTTCAGCGCGCTGTTCGCCGGCTGGGCGGCCGCGAAGGCGTACGGCGGCTTCGGCGCGCGTGGCCGCCGCATGGGCGCGTACACGCTCGTCTACCTGAACGCGATCTCGATCGTCGCCTTCCTGTTCATTCTGGTCGCGTTCGTCGTCGTCCAGGGCGTCCCAGGCGTACTCACGGGCGCCCAGTTCGGTGCCGGCGTCGGCCCCGAGACGACGCTGTTCGGCTTCACGTTTACCTGGCCGCTCTACGTGCCGTTCGTGATGAACGGGGTCGCGCTGTTAAACGACTTCCAGGGCGTCCTGCCCGCGATCGTCGGCACGTTCTGGCTCGTCGTGGGCGCGGTGCTGTTCGCGGTGCCGCTCGGCATCGGGGCGGCGGTCTTCCTCACCGAGTACGCCGAGCGCGGCCGGTTCACCCAGGTCGTCGAGGTCGCGACCAACGGGCTCTGGAGCACTCCGAGCATCGTCTTCGGCCTGTTCGGCTTCGCGTTTCTCATCCCCCGGTTCGGGAACCAGAAGTCGCTGCTATCGGGGATGCTCACGCTCGGCTTCATGCTCCTGCCGCTCGTGGTGATCACGAGCCGAGAGGCCATGATCTCCGTGCCCGACGAGTACCGCGACGCGAGCGTGGCGCTCGGCGTGAGCAAGTGGCAGACGATCAGGAGCGTCGTCCTGCCGGCGGCGCTCCCGGGTGTCGTCACGGGCGTCATCCTCGGCGTCGGCCGGATTGCCGGCGAGACGGCGCCGATCCTGCTGACGATGGCGGGCGGCACGTTCGTCCCCGGCGCGCAGACGGTCGACGTGATCGGCGGCTTCGAGTTCACATCGGCGCCGCCGTTCGTCGCCAACCCCGAACTGCTACAGGCCACCTCCGCGCTCCCCTACCAGCTGTTCGCGCTGATCACGGCAGGCGTCGGCCTCGGAGACAGCGTCGCCGACCCCACCGGCTTCCGGTGGGCGACGGCGCTCGTCCTGTTGATCGTCGTCCTGTCGTTCTACGCGATCGGCATCGCGACGCGGTACTACTTCAGAAGCAAGCTCCGATACGAGTAATCATGAGCGAAACCACCCAATCCCAGGAAACGAGCGGCACCGACAGCAGCACAGGCCAGCCCTTGCAGACGGTCGCGGGCGAGACCGAAGAGGAGACGCGACCCGAGTGGATCGACTACCGGTTCGACGGGGCGGCGAAACTCGTCTCCGAGGACCTCGACGTGTTCTACGGCGACGACCACGCCATCAAGGGCGTCTCGATGGAGATCCCCGAGAAAAGCGTCACCGCGCTCATCGGCCCGTCGGGCTGCGGGAAGTCGACGTTCCTCCGGTGTCTGAACCGGATGAACGACCGCATCAAGTCCGCGCGGATCGACGGCTCGGTCACGCTCGACGGCGAGGAGATCTACCAGGACGGCGTGAACCTCGTCGAACTTCGAAAGAGAGTCGGCATGGTGTTCCAGTCGCCGAACCCGTTCCCGAAGTCGATCCGCGACAACATCTCCTACGGCCCGCGGAAACACGGCGACATCGAGACGGGGCTGCTGGCGCGGCTGCTCGGCCGCAGTAACGAGGAAGAGGAAGAAGAACTCGTCGAGCGGTCGCTCAGACAGGCCGCGCTCTGGGACGAGGTGAAAGACCGCCTCGACGACAACGCCCTCGGCCTCTCCGGTGGACAGCAACAGCGGCTCTGTATCGCCCGTGCGCTGGCGACCGACCCCCAGGTGCTGTTGATGGACGAACCGGCCTCGGCACTGGATCCGATCGCGACGTCGAAGATCGAGGACCTGATCCACGACCTCGCCGAGGAGTACACGGTCGTGATCGTCACGCACAACATGCAGCAGGCCGCCCGGATCTCGGATCAGACGGCGGTGTTCCTCACCGGCGGCGAGCTCGTCGAGTACGGCGACACGGACAAGATCTTCGAGAACCCCGAGAGCCAGCGCGTCGAGGACTACATCACCGGCAAGTTCGGGTGAGCACGATGTCGTGCGACGACAGCCGCGGCGGCGAGCCAGGCGGCGGCCGTGCGCCTGCGAACGGTTCGTCGGTGAGCCGTTCATCCGTCCCCGCCTCGCCCGAGGTCGCCCGTTCCGACGACGGGAGGTGACGATGGAGACACGCAAACTGCAGGAGGTCGGCGGCGGGACGTACACCGTCTCGATCCCGAAAGAGTGGGCCAGGGCCCACGGTTTCGAGGCGGGGATGTCCGTCAACCTCTACACGCACCTCGACGGCTCGATCGTCGTCCGGGGCCGCACGAACGACGGTGAGAACCTCGCCGCCGTGCGGCTCGACGTCGACGGGTCGGGACCGGAGCGAGTGAAACGGACGCTCCGGGCGGCGCTCGCCGTCGGTTTCGAGGCCGTGACACTCGCGCGCGCGGAGCCGTTCACCGCCGAAGAGCGTCGCGCGGTGAACGCGATGGTTCGCGGGCTCGTCGGCACCGAGGTCGTCGACGAAGCCGACGACGAGATCACCGTCCGGAACCTGCTCGACGCGTCCGACGTCTCCGTGCGCCAGTCCGTCGTCCAGCTGGAGTTCGTCGCGCTCTCGATGCACCGGCGGGCGACCACGTCGCTCGTCGAGGACCCGACGGACGGAGCCGGCGGCGTCCACGAGCAGCTCCGCGAGCGCGGGGCGGAGGCCGAACGGCTGTTCGGGATGGTGTCGCGTCACTTCAGCCGGGCACTCGTCTCGCTCGAGGAGATCGATCGACTGGACGTCACCCGCCCCGACCTGTTCGACTACTACGAGACGGCACGCCACCTCCGTGGCGTGGCCAGGGAGGCCGTCGCGGTCGCACGGGCCGGGGAACAGTCGGTGGGACCGATGCCCAGCGAGGTCTCGGACGCGGCCGACGCGACCCGATCGGTCGTCGAGGACGCGTCGAGCGCGGTCCTCGGCGACGGAGAGGTCGAGACGATCCACCGGGCGCTCGATCGGAGCGCCGACACCCGCGACGAGATCGACGGGCTCGACGCGACGCTGGTGGACGAGTCGACGCCGACGTTCACCGACTCGGTCGTCGACGCGGTCGCGACGGCGCGGATCCTCGACTCGCTCGCACGAACGCTCGACCACGGCGACGCGGTCGCCGACGTGGCGATCCGGGCGTTCACGCGGAACGAACACCTGTAGTCGTCGACGACGCCCCCCTGATTCGTCGGTCGGTGTGTTCGTGCCTCCTGACTCCCGTTTCGTGTGTGCGTGTGAGAGGCCCGTCGGACCGAGAGCGCGGGCGCTACGCCAGCCCGTCGACGTCCTCCCGAACGTCGTCGAGCGCCGCCTGCACGTCGGTCCAGTCGATCGGCGGCTCGAACGGGTCGAGGGCGGCGTCGAGTGCGCGGAGCTGGTCCGCGAACCGGTCGTGCCAGCGCCGGCGCGCGAGGTCGTCGAGGCGGTCGTCGAGAGCGTGCCACCGGCGTTCGAGCGCGTCGAGGCGGTCGTCGAGGTCGTCGAGGGACGCGCCGTCGTCGTCGGAGTCCGCGGTCGTGCCGGCCGCGTCTCGCGCTGCCAGGGTGTGGAGGTCGGCCAGTTCGGCGCGGAGGTCGGCGAGCAGGAGTCCGACCGCACGGTGACGGAGCGTCGCCTCGAACCAGCCGAGTGCCGGATCGTCGGCGTCGACGTCCGCGGCGGCGTCGTCCGTTCCACCCGCGACGGCGTCCGCCAGGTCGTCGACGGTCCCGGCGAGGGCGTCGAGCGACTCGTCGAGCGCGTCGAGTTCCGAGGCGAACTCATCGTACCGGGCGACGGGCGTCGCGAGCCACCGCTGGAACTCCTCGGCGTCGACGTAGAGTTCGTCTGCCGCGCGCTGGGTCGCGTTGGCCGTCTCGGTGAGGTCCCGGATCGCGGCCGCGGTCTCGAAGAGGTCGTCCGTGGCGTCGCCGTCGACGAGGCGCTGGAGTTCCACACCGAGGTCGGCCACCCGCGCCTCCACCGCGTCGAGCCGCGACTCAAACGCGTCCAGCCGTGCGGCGACGGTGTCGACGTCGGCGACCGGTTCGGCCGCCTCCCGGGCGTCCGACAGTTCGATCGCGGCGAACTCGGCTCTCGTCTCTGGGGTCGAAACCACCTTCGAGAGGTGCGCGAGCGCGTCGTCGACCGCGTCGGTCGACACGACGCCCTCGTCGTCAGTGACGTGCGAGAGCGCGCGGCGAACCGCGTCGGGGTCACGTCCCGTATCGGCGACGACCCTGTCGACGGCGTCGTCGAGCGGTACCCCCTCGATCCGATCCAGCCCCGGCTCGCCGTCCTCCGGACTCATGTACGCTCGAACGACGTTCGTGTAGGTCGTTATAGCTTCCGTAACGCGGTCGACGGGTCCACGAGGCTCGTGGCGGATCGAGCCGAAGAGCGGGGGAGACGGACGGGGTCAGTACAGCAGTTCGTCGTTCTGTTCGACCATGTACAGCGTGCGAGCGGCGATGTTGACCGCGTGGTCGCCGACCCGTTCGAGGTCGCGGATCGTGAGGAAGAGCCGGGAGACGTCCTGGAACGTCTCGTCGACGTCGGCGTCCTCCTCGAACGAGTCGACCTCGAGGAGCGAGCGGACGACGGTCTGACTCGCCACCGTGCACATCTCGTCGACCTCGTCGTCCCGCTCGGCGATGGCGTGGCAGCCGTCGACGTGCTCGTCGGCGTACGCGCTCATCGCTCGTTCGAGCATGTCGAGCGTCTCGTCACCGATCTGTCTGATGTCGACCTCGGGGTATGCCTCGCGTTCGGCCTGGAGGGCGTAGCCGCCGAGGTTCGTCGCGAGGTCGCCGATGCGTTCGAGATCGGTGATGATCTTGAACGACGAGGCGATGAAGCGGAGGTCGCCCGCGACCGGCTGCTGGAGGGCGATGAGGTCGATACAGTCCTGCTCGAGTTCGAGGTAGAGCCGGTTGATCTCGCCGTCGCCCGCGATCACTTGCTCGGCGAGCCGTTCGTCCTTCTCCTCGAGGGCGTCGAGTCCGGTGCGGAGCTGTTCGGCGACGAGTTCGCTCATGTAGAGCACGTCGTCGCGAAGTCCCTGGAGGCGGGACTGGTATTCCTGTCGGGCCATGTGTACGAGTGGATGGGCGGACTGTTAAACCCTCCCATTGAGACAATATTGCTATTTATTGGTATATATCAATTGTGGGGCCGGGGTATAGAGGTCGACGGCGAGATCAGTACAGTAGCGTCGTCCGGTTCGTCACCATGTAGAACGATCGGGCGGCGATGTTGACCGCGTGGTCGCCGACGCGTTCGACGTCGCGCAGGGTCAACAGGAGGCGGTTGACCTCCGTCAGGAGTCGCTCGAGTTCGTCGTCCGCGAACGTCTTCGTCGTCTCGACGAGGTCGATGACGACGTTCTGCGCCACGCGCTCGCAGAGCCCGTCGAGTTCGTCGTCGCGTTCGACGACCGCCGCCGCGAGGTCGGCGTCTTCGGTCTCGTACGCCTCGAGCGCCTGCTCGACCATCTCACACGCCAGCGTCCCGACGTCGATGAGGCTCGCGTCGGGGAAGTACGGCTCCTCGATCGATCGGACGTACGCCGAGAGGTTCGTCGCGAGGTCGCCGATCCGTTCGAGTTCGGTGATGATCTTGAACGAGGCCGTGACGAACCGGAGGTCGCCCGCGACCGGCTGCTGGAGGGCGAAGAGGTCGATGCAGTCCGCCTCGAGTTCGAGGTACCGCTCGTTGATCTCCTCGTCGCCCTCGATGACCTCCTCGGCGAGTGTGCGGTCGTCGGTCTCGATGGCGTCGAGCGCGAGTTCGAGCCGCCCCGAGACCGTCTCGCCGAACGAGACGACGTCATCGCGGAGCGTCCTGAGTTCCGCCTGATACACGTCGCGGGGCATGCCACTCGAATGGCCCGTCGGCGTGATTACTGTTTGGTTCGATCCGACGACCGGGGAGCAGACCGGGCCCCCGGGGCCAGCAACGCCGGACCTCCGTGGTGACGGAGCGGAATGCGGCACAGGCGGAGGCGGGTTCCATGGGCTGGACCGCGCCGATGGCGAGGAGAGCGACGGACAGGGACGAACGTGGGTGCGTTACCCGAACTTGCCGGTGATGTAGTCCTCGACGCGCTGGCTGGCGGGGTTCTCGAAGATCTTCTGTGTGTCGTCGAACTCGACGAGCTCGCCGCCGGTGAGGAACACCGCGGTCTTGTCCGAGATCCGGGCGGCCTGCTGCATGTTGTGCGTGACGATCACGACCGTGTACTCCTCGGCGAGGTCCTCGATGAGGTCTTCGATCTTTGAGGTGGCGATCGGGTCCAGCGCGGAGGCCGGTTCGTCCATCAGGATCACCTCGGGGTCCGGAGCGATGGCACGGGCGATACAGAGCCGCTGCTGTTGCCCGCCGGAGAGGTCGAGACCCGACTCGTCGAGTTTGTCCTTCACCTCGTCCCAGAGCGCGGCGCGCTTGAGCGACTCCTCGACGATGGCGTCGTAGTCACCCTCCTTGTTCTGGATCTCGAGCCCGTAGGCGACGTTGTCGTAGATGCTCTTGGGGAAGGGGTTCGGCTTCTGGAACACCATCCCCACCCGTCGTCGGAGGGCGACGGGGTCGACGTCGGCGTCGTACACGTTCTTCCCGCGGAGGTAGAGGTTACCCTCCACGCGCGCGGCGTCCACGAGGTCGTTCATCCGGTTGATACACCGGAGGAACGTCGACTTACCGCACCCCGAGGGACCGATCATCGCGGTGACGCGGTTCTCGGGGATCTCTAGGGAGATGTCGTCGAGCGCCTGCACGTCGTTGTAGTAGACGTCGATGTGCTCGGCCCGGATGACCGTCGGCGTCGAGACGCGGTGGGTGCTCTCGGTGACGCTCTCGCTCACGTCGGTCTGGACGAGCATGTCGTCGTCGGAGGGGTCCGCGGTCTCTCTGTGCGTCGATTCGGCCATCGTCCGTCTGTTTTCGTCACTCATGGTGTTAGGATCGGTCAGTCTGGTACCTGTTTCGGAGGACGATCGCGATGGAGTTCATCGCCAAGAGGACGCTCACGAGCACGACGACGCCCGCGGGCACGGCCTTGGTGTAGAAGTCCTCGCTGGCGAAGAGGCTCGCCCACGCGAACACCTGCAGGGGCATCGCGCTCGCCTTCGCGGAGAACTCGGTCGGGAGCGAGAAGACGACGCTGGGCGCGCCGATCATGATGAGCGGTGCGGTCTCGCCGATCGCGCGACCGAGCGCGAGGATGGTCCCCGTCATGATCCCCGGGAAGGCCCGCGGGAGGACGACCCGTCGGACGGTCTGCCACTTGGTCGCACCCATCCCGTACGAGGCCTGGCGCTGTTCGGTGGGGACGCTCCGGATCGCCTCGCGCGAGGAGATGATGACGATCGGCAGGATGAGGAGTGCGAGCGTCGCGCCACCGATCGCCACGGTGCCCGTCGGCTGGCCGAGGTAGGTGACGAACACACCGAGACCGAGCAGCCCGTACACCACGCTCGGAACGCCCGCGAGATTCGAGATGTTGACGTCGATGAACCGGGTGAGACGGTTGTCCGGCGCGTACTCTTCGAGGTAGATGGCCGCGCCGACGCCCAGCGGGAACGCCAGGATCGCGACGGTGATCATCAGGAGGATGGAGCCACCGATGGCCGGGTAGAGCCCCGCGTCGACGGCGTTGCGGCTGTGAGCGCTCGTGAGGAACTGCCAGTCGACCCACGCCACGGGACCAGCGAACCCCATCACCTCCACGACGACCGCGCCGACGAGCGCGCCACCGACGACGACGGCAGGGACGAACAGGCCGGCGCGCTCGGCCGGTCGGGAGACGGCACCGCCGACGACGTACGCCGCGGTGGGGACGACGGTCACGCTCGCGAGCACCGTCGCCGGGACGGGATCGACGCCGACGACGGGGCCGACGAGCGCAGACGCCGCGACGACCGCGAGCGTCCCGACGCCGGCCGCGACGCCCGCGCGAACACCACGGAGTCCATACGCGTAGAGCGCGGCGGCGACCGTGGTGATGCCGCCGACCGAGACGGTGAGCAACACCCAGTCGACCGGGAGGATGGGGAGCGTCGAGAACAGCGTCACGACGCTCGGGACGACCGCGGGAGCGCCGACCACCCCACCGAGGGGCCCCGGCAGGCCGAACAGCGAGACGTAGAAGAGCAGGGTCGTGAGCCCGAGTTTGGCCTCGAAGGGGAGCCGTCCGCCCGCGCGTTCGACGCCGACGACGACCGCCGACGGCACGACGAGCGCGAGCACGAAGCCGAACCACGCGACGGGCGGGACGATGTCGACGAACACCATCGCCACCCCACCGCTGAACATGAGGCTGACGACGAGGAGGCCGACGGCCAGTACCCCGAACGTGAGCGCCTCGGTGTCGCGGACGGCGAGATAGCCGCCGACGAGCAGCGTCGGAACGACGAGCGTCACGAAGAACGTCAGGTGCCACCCCGGGTCGGCCGTGAGCGGCTGGACCGCGTCGTTGGCGACGAAGACGAGGAGGATCGCGAGCATGACGAGCCCGAACATCGTCGCCACCTGCAGGAGGTACTGGAACAGCGTTCCGACAGTCTTGTCGACCTCCCCGAAACTCTCGATGACCTGAGATCGGGTGTCGGTCGCCATCTCAGTACTCCTCCCGGTAGCGCTGTGCGACGAAGTCACTGATGACGTTCATCACGAGCGTGATGACGAACAGCGTGAGCCCGATGGCGAAGAGGCTACGGTACGCGATGCCCCCGCCGGTGATGTCTCCCAGCAGGAGCTGGACCATCGCCGCGGTCATCGGCAGGGCACCCTCCTGGTACGCGGCTGGATTCAGGGGGTTGAGGAACTGCGCGCGCGACCCCGCAGCGACGGTGACGGCCATCGTCTCGCCGATGGCCCGGGAGAGCGCGAGGATGAACGACGAGAAGATCCCCGACAGGGCCGCAGGGACCACGATACCCGTCGAGACGTCGAACTTCGTCGCACCCATGCCGTAGCCGGCCTGCCGGAGCTCGTCGGGAACGGCCGACATCGCGTCCTCGCTGATCGACGCGACCATCGGGATGATCATGATGCCGACGACGAGACTCGCCGAGATGAGGTTGAACGTGCCGACGCCGGGGAGAACCATCTGGATGGCGGGCGTGATGTAGATGAGTGCGAAGAAACCGTAGACGACCGTCGGGATCCCCGCGAGCACTTCGAGCGCGGGCTTCAGGACGGCACGATGCCGGGGGTCCGCGTACTCGCTGAGGTATATCGCGGTCGCGACGCCCAGCGGGAGGGCGACGACCGCCGACCCGATGGTGATCATCAGCGTCGCGGAGACGAGCGCGAGGACGCCGAACTCCTCGTTGTTGATCTGCCACGTCGTCCCGGTGAGGAAGTCGACGATCGACGCCGTCGGTCCCTCGATCCCCATGAGCGGTGCGGTGACAGTGAAGAACTTCGCGGCCTCCGTCACGAGCAGTAGGATGATGCTCACGGTCGTGACGACGGAGAGCGCCGCACACAGGAAGAAGAACGTGCGCGTCAGGAGCTCCTGCGGCGCGTTCTCCGTGTTCCGCGTGAGGTCGTTCGTGATGTCGTCCGTGCTCATGTGGCTATATATCCCGTGTGGCCCACTGAAAAACCTCCTTATTCACGCTTCCATCTCGAGATCAGGTCAGCCCGACTGAGCCTCCTCGATGGCCGACTCGAGCGTGTCGATCTGTGCCTGCTGCTGTGAGTCGTCGAGCGGCACGTAGCCGACCTCGTCGGCGACGACCTCCTGGTTGGTCGTGTTCTCCATCCAGAAGCGTGCGAACTCCGCGACCTGTTCCTCGGCGAGCGAGGACGTGGCAGGGTAGGTGAACAGCGGCCGCGACAGCGGCGTGTACGCGCCGGATTTGGCGGTCTCCAGCGACGGCTCGACCGGGCCGTCGCCGCCGTCGATGGCGACCGCCGTCACCGAGTCGGCGTTCTGGCTGTAGTACGCGAAACCGAGGTAGCCCATGGCGTACTGCGAGCCCTCGACGCCACGGATGATGGTGCGGTCCTGCTCTGTCGGCGAGTAGTCCTGTCGGTGACCCGGTCCCTCCTCGCCGATCACCGCCTCGATGAAGTAGTCGTACGTTCCGGAGGCGTCCGTGGGACCGAACAGTTCGAGTTCCTCGTCGGGCCAGTCGGAGTCGATGTCTGCCCACGTCGTCGGCGGGTCCTCCGCGGACCAGATCTCCCTGAGCTGGTCGACGGTGAGCGACTCGGCCCAGTCGTTCTCGTTGTTGACGACGACGGTCAGCGCGTCGGTCGCGACCTGGAGTTCGACGGGTTCGACATCGTTGTCGGTACAGAGCTGTTCCTCCTCGGGAGAGATCGGGCGTGAGGCGTTGTTGAAATCCGTCTCGCCCACGCAGAAGAAGTTCTGGAAACCGCCACCGGATCCGGTCGACTGGAGGCTGAACTCGACGCCGGGGTGTTCCTCTTTGAACAGTTCGCTGAAGGCGGTCGCCAGCGGGAACACCGTCGACGAGCCGGCGATGTCGATCGCGCCGGAGAGCTGCCCGCCGGACGGCCCGTCCGAACTCCCGGAGCTACCGGACGACCCGCCCGAGCTTCCGGAGTCACCGGACGACCCGCTCGTGTTCTGTCGCGTGCAGCCGGCGAGACCGGCCGCTCCGACCGCACCGGCTCCGATCACGAACTCGCGCCGCGAGACGGGACCTCCCTTCTGTGTCATCACAGGACTCTGACCAGGTGAGAAGTAAATACTCTACTAATATAACTATATAGATATACGTGTGTGAATTCTTCAGTCGGAATCACCACGCACCCGAACGGATCGATACGGACGAATACGCGCGAGTGACGGCCCCAGTCGGCCGTCGACGCGTTCGGCCGAACTGAACGGAGTCGCCGGCTGCGAGGAGTAATTCGCCCGTCTCGTCCCGCCCGACACGAGCAGTACCCATACCACTCGCCCGATATATATTGATAGCCAAATTTATAGTGGAGTGCCGACCAGTGAACGACATGGTCGAAACCCGCAAGGTGCAGGTCACGGGCGGATCGACGTACACGGTGTCGATCCCGAAAGACTGGGCGACCGAGAACGGAGTCTCCGCGGGGAGCGAGGTGGAGTTCTACCCCGAGGGCGACTCGCTGTTCCTCACGCCACGCTCGGAGGAGGAGCGCACGGAGGGGACGCTGGACGTGACGGATCTCGAGGGCGACGAGCTCACCCGTGCGGTCATGACGATGTACGTCTCGGGGTTCGACATCATCGCCCTCGAGAGCGCGCGCATCACGACCGACCAGCGCCGGACCATTCGCAAGGCCACACAGAGCCTCGTCGGCCTCGAAGTGCTAGAGGAGACCCGCGACCGCGTCGTCATCCGGGACCTGCTCGACTCGTCGGAGCTCTCCATCCACAACGCCGTCACCCGGATGCGGCTCATCGCGCTGTCGATGCTAGAGGACGCCCTGGCGGCGTTAGCCGACCTCGACGAGGACATGGCCCGGGACGTCATCCAGCGCGACGAGGACGTCGACCGGCTCTGGATGGTCGTCTCGCGCATCTTCCGGGCCACGCTCCGGACCCCGAAGGCCGCCGAGGAACTCGGCCTCCCCCGCGAGATGTGTTTCGACTACCAGTCGGCCGCCCGCCAACTGGAGCGGATCGCCGACCACGCGACGAAGATCGCCCACCTGACGCTGAACATCGAGCGACCGATCCCCGACGAGCTGGTCGAGGCGATCGAGGCGCTCCACACCGACGCCGCAGAGGTCGTCAACGGGGGGATGGACGCGCTGTTCGAAGAGGACAGCTCGGAGGCGACCCGACTGGCGAACGACGCCCGCGAGGCCGTCCAGGCCATCGACGAACGGGCCCGCAAGATCGACGAGTACCTCCGCGACCTCGATCCCGCGCGCGCACAGGTGCTCGGACTCATCGTCGACTCCGTCTCCAGGAGCGCCGACTACGGCGGCAACATCGCCGAGACGGCGCTCCAGAAGGCGGCACCGACGCCGTAACGTCTCACGGCTCCTGCAGTTCGACTCTTCGTCGCGGACGGTCCTGCACCCGGAACCGATCCGACAGCGGCGGCGCTCTGAGAGGATCGGCTCGACGGTTCGACGGTTCGACGCACGAGTCGCGAACGGGTCGCCGTCGAGGATCACAGAACCAGTACCGACGGCCGGTGGGTTCGGACGGTTACTCGTCGTCGACGAGGACGGCGTTGACCTGGCCGTGCTGACCCGGGCGGGAGGTGACACGAGCCAGCCCCTCGCTGGTCTCGATGATGGCACCCTTCGTGATGATGTTGCGTCGTTTGTAGTTGACGTTCGCGGGGTTGCTGTCGACGCCGAGGATCTCCACCTGGACCGACTCGTCGCCGTCGGCCACCTGTGCGACGTTCGTCGACAGGGCGCGGGTCTTGGTGCCGTTGCCGCGGGCGTCGACGACCTGGAACCGCGGTTCGCCGACCGTGGTCTCGCTCGCCTCGCGACCCAGTTCGGAGCGTTTCTTGTTCCGCGAGGGCTTGATGCGCCCCCCTGTCCGCTTCGTCGTCGAGCGTCCCTGGTACTTCATGCGTGGTAAGAGCGCCAGCGACTACTTGAATCGCACGAATCGCCGCCCGCTCCGGCCCCGTGCGGCTCCGTCCACGAGCCGAGACACAACCGTTAACCGCGTCGCGTCGGCGGTGGTGGGTATGAGCATCGAGGTCACGGTCGCCGTCCCCTTCCGTCAGCACGGGACGGACCGCCTCGGCGAGGGGAAGTTCATCGTGGCGCTGTCGGTGAACCGCGACTGGTTCTCGCCGGATCAGGCCAAGCGTCTCGTCGACGTCGCGGTCGGCCGGGGGCTCGTCGAGCGTGACGGGGGCGACCTGGTGGCCACCTTCGCGCCGACGTCGGTCGAGATCCTGGACGGCTTCACCCCCGACGAGTCCGTCCTCCGGTCGCAGTCGCTGTTCGAGCGCCTGCTCGACGCGATCGTCGACGACGGGGTGGAGAAGCGGGAGGTCGTCGCCGGCGTCAACCGTCTCCAGCGCGACCTCGGCGTGACGATCGAGGCCGCCGCCGTCCTCTACGCCCGGCGACGCGACGTCGACGTCACCCGGTTCGTCGACGAAGTCCGGCGATCGCTGGTGGAGGAGTGATCGTGGTCGACGACCGGCTCACGGACGGCCGACGGATCGCGCAACTGCTCGCCTCCGAACTCGACGGCCTCGGCGGCGTGCTCGCTGCCGTCGCGGTGACCGACGCGGACCGCGACGCCGATCCAACACCGGACGGCGCGTACGCCTACCGGGTGACGCTGAGAGATCGAGCGAACGGTAGTGGCGGTGACCGCGGCGACGCAGACCGTGGAGGTGGCGACCGAAGGGACGGTGCCGAGGGGGACGACGACGATCACGCGGACGACGCCGACCGTCTCGAACGGGAACGGGAACAGGAACAGGAACGAGAACTCGCGGTCGTCTTCGTCCATCCCGACCGCGCCCGTGTGGAGTTCGTCGCGGGGCAGGACGTCGCCGCGGCGACCGCCCGCGGGGAGGGGTTGCGTGTGCGTCCGAAGGCGGTCCGACCGCCGCGGACGCTCGTCTTCGTCGAGGACGGCGCGGCGGTGAAGCGGGCAGTCGCCGTGTTCGAGGCGACGGTCGACGCGCTCGCCACGAACGAGTGAGGCGCGGCACGCGGGACGGAGGGGGGTCGCACGAGAGCGCCGGACAGCGCTCAGAGTCGTTCCAGGAGGTCGGGGAGCTCCGTGGCGAGGTCGTCGCGGTCGATCACGGCGACGGCGTCGGGGTGGGGATCGGCACTCCCCGGGAAGACGACCTGGACGGGGAGCATCCCGACGCCCGCGGCACCTTCGACGTCGGCGGCGACGTCGTCGCCGACGTACACCGTCTCCCCCGGATCGGTGTCGAGTTCGGCGAGGAGCGCCTCGAACGCGCGCGGGTCCGGCTTGCCCGCGGCGAGCGACCCCGTGACCAGTTCGACGTCGAACGCGCCGGCCCAGTCGAGTTCGCGGAGCTTGTCGTGCTGGGCGACGACGGGGCCGTTCGTGAGCAGGCCGAGTCGGTACTGCTGTCGGAGGCGGTCGAGGAGCCACTCGACGCCCGAGACCGGCGTGAGCGCCTCGGCGATGAGTTCGCGGTACGCGCGGGCCACCGCCGCGGGAGAGGCCGCGGTGTCGTGTTCCGAGAGCAGTGCGGTGAAGATGGGTTCGCGTGTCTCCTCGGTGAGACACTCCGCGTGGGCGGCGAGGTACGCCTCGCGGGAGAGTGGGGGCGCGCCTGCGATCCGCGCGGCCTCGTGCAGGATGGTCTGTCGGTCCCGCGTCGGGACCGCCAGGGTGTCGTCGAGGTCGAACGCGACGGCCGTGGGTGGCATTCGGGAGACCGTAGCGCGCGGGTGTAGATGAGGGTGTCGGGACCGCGGTGAGGCCGCGGGACGGACACGTTACCCGGCGGCGTGCTCGGTCGGCCGCTCCGCATCCGACCGGAACGTTCGTGATGTTTATCACTCGTGGTGTCGTCGGTTCGACGGACGAACCGGGCGTCGACGGGGCGGCGAGCCGCTCGATCCGGTCGACCATCGGCCCGAGAGTCACAGAGTCAGATGACGCACCCAGGCACCCTCCGGGAGACGTACGGCGCGGCACTCCGACTCGGGGAGGCCACGCCGGGACCGGACGACCTCGTCGTCTTCGTCGAGGTCGGGGACGTCGGGAGCGACTCGGCGTCGCCCGGCGGCGACCGATCGACTCCCGTCGCCGGCACGGTCGTCGGAGACGCGCTGGTCCCTCCGACCGAGCTCCAGTTCGATCTCGACCGGGCGCTCACCCGGCTCGATCGGGACGACGGGGACGGTGTGGACGACGCCTGGGCCGCCGTCGACTACGAAACACGGTACCGGACGTTCCTCGACGACGACCGGGATGCACGGGCCGAACTCGCGCGGCTCAGACGACACCTCGCGACGGGCGGGACGGTCTGGCTCGTCTGCCCGGGGAACACGCCGGTCGAGCGACGACACCGGGCGGTGCTCGCCGACGTGCTCGACGAGCGGACCCGCAACGACGGCGGCGGCGTCACGTGACACGGGAGCGTCGGAGCGACGCGCCCGATCGGACGGCGGGGAGCGGCACGAACGCGAGGACGGATCGAGGACAGGGTTTTCGTCGTCGGGGGTGTGAGGTGGGGTATGACCCTCGACCGCGTCCACGTCGACGGCATCGCACGGCTGGCGAGCGCCATCGCGAGAGCCGTCGACGACGCCGATCACGGCGACCTCGCGGAGCGGGTGTGGGAGGGCTTTCTCGACCCGCTCCGGGACGGTTCGCGGATCGTCGCCGAGCCCGTCGCCGAGAAGCGGCTGCGGTCGGTGACGATCGACGACGTCGCGCTCGCCGAGTCGCCGTTCGAGACGGTTCACGGGCTGGACTCGGGCACGATCAACCCGACCACGTTCAAGAACGGGCTCGTCCTCGACGTGGCGCAGGCGGCGATGGCCGGCGTGCCCACCGACCTCGACCTCCACCGCGCGCGGACGCTCGTCGTGACCGTCCACGCGAACGACCCCACGGTGGATTTCGAGACCGACTGGATCGTCGACGACGACGGCTACTCGCGGCGGAAGGTGCTCCACGCGCCCAGCGTCGACCGCTACGCCGAAGGGGTCGTCCACGCGCTCTCTCTGTACCTGGCGGAGGGCGAACACGCGCTCCTGCAGGCCGACGCCGTCGGCGATCTGCTCGTCCTCGACGGCCCCCTCTACCCGATGGAAGTGTTCACCTGGCAGGACGGCGACGCGACCCTCCGCGAACTCGCGACCGAGACGACGCCCCGGGACGTCGTCGAGAACTACGTCCGCCTCGTCGAGCGGTTCGTCGAGCGCGACGTCCCGCTCGTGGGGTTCGTCAAGAACCCCGCGTCGCGATTTATCGTCCAGGCCCTGCGAAAGAAGGGGATCGAGGCCCCCTGGAGCGACGACGCCGCGCTCTTCACGCGGCTGCTCGAGCGGTGGGACGACGAGGGGCAGGAACGCCGCACCGACTGTCTCACGTTCACCGACTGGTTCGTCTCCCGCGGCGGCACCGACCGGACGATGGCAGTCAGTGGCGACGCCCTCGGCGTCGACCGACAACTCGACCCCGCCGCGTACGAGGTGGCGTTCTTCCCACTGTACGACCCGCGAACGGATATCTGCTACCGCGTCGAGGCTCCGGCGGCGTTCGTCCGCGACGCCGACACGCGCGAACGACTCACCCAGCAGGTGCTCCACGACGTCGCGGTCGCCCGGGGGCCCCCACCGGCCATCGCGAAGGCGGACGAACTCGCCCGGATCAGCCAGGGGGAGAAGGCCGCGCTCCGTCGGAAGCTCGAGACGTATCTCGACTCCGAGGTCGTCCGGCGACACGACGAGGAGCGCTGGGGGCTGGTGTAACGAGTCGCGGGCGGAGAGTCCCGATGTAACGAGTCGCGGGCGGAGAGTCCCGATGTAACGAGTCGCGGGTGTGGGAAGCGAGTCGGTAGGCCGACGAACGCCCCGTTCAGGGCTCGGCGCGTTCGACCTCGATCCGGACCTCGCTGGCGGGGACGCCGACCCGGGCGAACTGTGTGCGGACGTGTTCTTTCGCCGCCGTCAGCGCCTGCGACTTGGTCTCGAAGCCACGGGGCATGGGAGATTCGAACGCGACGTGGATCTCCCGGCCGTCGATCGTGGTCTGTGAGCCGCCGCTCTCGACCTCGTAGAACTCGTCGCAGACCCAGACGTACGGCGCCTGTTCGTCCGGCGCGCCGCGAAAACTCGGTGGCGTCTCGCCGCGCTCGTACAGCGTCCCGGTGAGCGCGGTGCCGCCGCCGTGACCGCGAATCAGTAACATACGAACGGTACGAGCTCCGACGGGTAAAGGACCGCGTTGTCCGCCCAGAGTGACAGCAGGTCGGTGTATGCTGGTGCGGCCGTGGAGTCCAGCAGTGCGAACCGGGCACCGTTCGACGACTCTCGTGGTCGTTCACGCGACTCGGGCGTCGGACCACGCTCGGGCGGGGGAAAGGGATTTATCCGCGGCTCTCCCTGCCAGAGACATGTCCGACCTCGGTGACTTCACTGATTTCGGGACGACGGAGACCGCCGAGACCGACGTCGAGGGCGACGCGACCGAGGAGTCGGCGTCGGCCGTGTCCGCCGACGAGACCGCCGAGGCTGACGTCGGGGACGACGCCGGGTCGGTGAACGGTGACGACGACGCCGCGGTCGACGACTTCGACTCGTTCGACGTGACGCCCGCCGGCGCGGACCGTGGCGTCGGCGTCGTCTCGGTCTCCCGGGGGCTCAGAGTCGCCGAAGAGGGCGACGAAACCGCCGTGGAAGCGTTCGTCACGGTCGGCAACCGCGAATCCGTCCGCCTCGGGAAGTACCTCCTCGTGCCGTACCCAGACCAGGAACTGCTCTTCTCGCGGATCACGGCCCTCGAGTACGCCCAGGAGTTCCACGAGGACGACGCGACCGAGATCGCCGCCCGGCGGGCGATGCGTCGCGACGACTTCGAGGAGCGCGACTACAAGTTCGTCGCCGAACTCGACCCCGTGGCCGTGCTGTCGTACGACCACGCCGACGAGACGTGGAAGCGCCGAATGACCGACCGCGTCCCCAAACCCGGTGCGGTGGTGCAGGAGGCGACCGACGCCGCACAGATCAAAGCCGGGCTGAAGATCCCGCGCGAGGGCGTGTTCCTGGGCCACCTCTCCGTGGGCGGCGAGAAGGTCCGAACTGCCGCGTCTCCACCGACGATCGACTACCGGCTCAAGAACGACTACGCCGACGGCGACCCGCTCGTGTTCCGACACACGCTCGTCGCCGGCGGCACCGGGTCGGGGAAGACCCACGCCTCGAAGAACGTCCTCCGACAGTTCCTCGACGCGCGGTACGGGATGGACGACGGCCGCGAGGTCGCCCCTGCAGTCGTTCAGTTCGACCCGCAAGACGAGTACGCCCAGATGCACGACGACAACCCCGCGCTCGACGGGGAGACCGCCCGTCGGCTCGACCGTGAAGGGATCGCGTACGGCGGCCACGACGACACGGTCGCGTTCGTCCCGGACGTGGGCGGATCGTCGTATCCCGGCGAGGGCCACCGTGCGGAGCAGGCGACGTTCACGATCCCCTTCTCGATGACGCGGGCACGACCCTGGCTCGTCGCCGGTGCCTCCCTCAACGACAACCAGTACAACGCACTGCGTGAACTCCTCGACCGGTTCTTCCGGCAGGCCGGAGACGGGGGGACCTACGACCAGTTCACGACGTTCCTCGACGATCCGGGCCTCAAAGAGGAACTTCACGAGAACGGCCGGGTGCACGAGGCGACGTACGACGCGGTGAAGCGCCGGGTCCGCTCGGCGACGTTCGGCCGCGTGTTCGACCAGCCCGCCCGTCCCATCACGGAGCAGGTCCACGAGTTCGTCCGTCCGGGCGGCCTCACGGTCGTGCCGACGTACCACGTCAACGACTCGCGGGCCACGGTGACCGTCGTGCTCGCCGTGGCGAGCCTCCTCGTCGACGAGAAGCTCTCGAACGACCCCACGCACCAGCGAATCAAGCGGACGCCGCTCGTCTTGGGGATGGACGAGGCGCACAACTTCCTCGCCGACGCCGACTCCGTCCAGGCACGGAAGGTCGTCCGGAAGTTCACCGAGGCGGCGAAACAGGGGCGGAAGGAACGGCTGGGCCTGTTCCTCATCACCCAGGACCCACAGGATATCGCCGACCCCGTCTTCAAACAGGTGAACACGAAGCTCGTGCTCAACCTCGGCGACGAGGACGCGATCAAGTCGGTAAACATCCCGTCGACGCTGGAGGACAAGGTCCCCTACATGGAGAAAGGGCAGATGGTAGTCTACTCGCCCGACAACTCGGAACCGGTCGAACTGAGAGGGCTGCCGGTCTGTGTGACCCGTCACGACTGACGCCCCGTGGTGGGTCGAGGGGTCCGTGGTCGGACCCGAGGTTCTTGTACGAGGATGCGGCCACCAGTCGGCGTGTCCTGACGAGAGAGTGCGGAGCGTCTCGCGGGTGCGTGGTGCACCGCTCCGCGGGGGAAGCGCACCACCTGTCCGCCACGTCGAGCAGGAGCGGAGTCGAGCACCCGATCACGTGGACACTGCCGACCGTCCCGATGTTTCTTGCCGGTTCTCCGCGTAGACGGACGTATGGCGAAGCGCATCCTCGTCCCCGTCGACGGATCACCCCAGTCCGTAGCCGCCCTGCGGTTCGCCACCGAGGAGTGGCCCGACGCCGACTTCGTCCTGCTGAACGTCATCGACCCCGTCGCGTCGGGCGCAAAGCGGAGTGTCCTCCCCACGGCGGCCGAGGAGTGGTACAACGACGCGCGCGAAGCCGCTCGGGAGACGTTCGCGGAACTGACCGCCGAGATGGAGATCGATCCCGACACCGTCATCACGGTCGGTCGGCCGGCGTCGAGCATCGTCGAAGCGGCAGCCGACGCCGACCACGTGGTCATGGGGAGCCACGGCCGGACGGGCGTCTCGCGGGTCATCCTCGGGAGCGTCGCCGAGGACGTCGTCCGACGGTCACCGGTCCCCGTGACGATCGTCCGGTGACGTGCGGTCGGGGAAGGGACGACGGACGGGTCGGAGGACTCGCCGGACGCGATTCAGAACAGGTTCGCCCGCTGGTGGACGCTGATCCCCTCGTTCGTGATCTCGTACGGTTTGGGCTGCCGGGAGTGGTTCGCGTCGCGGATCTTCTGGATCTCGATCGCGAGCCGCGTCTCCTGGAAGCTGTTCGAGCGAACGTACTTGAGGACGAACACGGCATCCGCGAGGTATTCGACGATGCCGTGTCTGGAGGCGTACGGGTCGGTGTCGCTGGCCTCGCTCGTGACGAGCACCGTGACGCCCGCCGCCTTGAGCGTCTGCGTGAACTGGAACACCTCGCTCCGACGGCGAGCGGGGTGATCGTACATCATCTCGAGGAGCGACACGGAGTCGAGGACGACCCGGTCCGCACCGAACTCCCCGATGAGCCGTGCGAGGTCGTTCCGGATGCTCCCGAGCGAGTTGGCCATCTCGATGGGGTTCAGGTCGACGACGGCCAGGCGTCCGTCCTCGTCGTACTGCTGGAACTCCCATCCCTTCTCCGCGGCGGTAGACAGGATCCGATCGCGGGTCTCTTCGAGCGTGATGAAGACGGCACGGCCGCCGTCTTCGAGTGTCTCGTTGAGGAACTGCAGCCCGATCGTCGTCTTCCCGGTTCCCGCGCTCCCGATCGCGGCGATCAGCGACCGGGCTGGCACGCCGCCCAGGATCATCTCGTCGAGGCCGTCGATACCGATCTCGATGCGCTCGAGATCGGAGTCGAACCGCTCCTGATCGAACTCCGATCCGGGAAAACCGAGGTCGTCTTCCCCGGCGAAGAGATCGCCGTCGTCGCGGCCGGAGCCGTTCGGTCCCGGAACGGCCTCCGACCGGCCGTCCGGCGCTCCACGATCGAGATCGCCCCCCGGCGCGGGGGCGCTGTCGAACGCCTCGGAGAAGTCCTCCTGGAATGGCGAGTCGGTGTCCGCCCGTCCGGCACGGTCCGGCGGTTCGAACGGCGAGCCCTCGGTGTCCGTGGTGGGAGGGGTGCGAGCACCGTCGTCCTCGGTCCCCGTGTCGTCGTCGCCGGACTCGTCGAGAGCGGTGCGATCGTTCCCGTCGTCGGCGAGCGCGCGCTCGAACCAGTCGTCGTCGCTACTCACGGAGTGTCCCCCTGCGGACGAGTGCGACGGAACGAGCCCGGTCCGTCATTATCTCTACTGAGAGAACACCAGTAATGAATGTTGGCGTGGAAAAATCGAATATGAGTCTGGATCCGTCGGGATCGGATCACGGATCGTGACGGTGGGCTTTTCTCACCGGAGGGGTAAACGCGGGGACATGGAGGTCGGAATCGTCGCCCAGCGGGGGAACGAGCGGGCCACGTCGCTGGCAGAGACCCTGAGCGGCCGCCTCGAAGCCGACGGGGTCGAACTCCGCTTCGACGCGACGACGGCCACCGCGCTCGGTCGCGACGACGAGGGACGTTCGGTGGACACGTTCGACGGCTGTGATCTCGTCGTCAGCATCGGCGGCGACGGGACGTTCCTCTTCGCCGCTCGGGGTGCGAACGGAACGCCGGTGCTCGGCGTGAACCTCGGTGAGGTGGGGTTTCTGAACGCCGTCGGACCCGACGAGGCCGAGGCAGCCGTCCAGCGCGAGGTCGACGCCTACCGACGCGGGGAACTCGAGACCCAGGAAGCGCCACGGATCGCCGCCCACACCGACGGGTGGACGGGCGAGCCGGCGATGAACGAGATCGTCGTCCAGGGCCCGCGCCGTGGACGCCGTGGCGGCGGCCACGTCGAGGTTCGTGTCGGTGAATCGACGTACGATTCGGGCCCGGCGGACGGCGTCCTCGTCGCCACGCCCACGGGATCGAGCGCGTACAACCTGAGCGAACGCGGCCCGCTGGTCCACCCGGGGGTCGAGGGGCTCGTCGTCAACGAGATGGCGGCGCGCGACGGGATGCCGCCGCTCCTCGTCCCCCACGACCGCGAGATCACCGTCACCGTCACAGACGTCGACCACGCCATCGTGGTGAGCGACGGACGGGCCAGACACGAGGTCGATGCGGGGACACCCGTCCACATCGGCCTCGCCGACCAGCCCGTGCGCCTGGCGGGCCCCGCCGCGGACTTCTTCGAGGCGCTCGGCAAACTCGACTGAATTCGGGCGTCCGTCGCCGACGCTCGACGGAACGGGAAACAGGCGGAACAGCCGCCGGTTCGTATCATCCACTGGTGAACAGGTCACCGTCCTCCCGGCGACGGTCCTGCCTGCAGGTACCGGTACGCTCGAATCGGAGATAAGGATATGCGTCGAGTGAACGCACGAGGAGGAAATCCGGCTCAGACGCGACCGGGCTCGGTCATTCCGGCGTTCCGCTGTTCCGTCACTTCGTCGCTTCGTCGCTTCGTTACTTCGCGCGGAGCTGGCCGCGGATCTCTCCGGGCTGGTTGTCGACCGTGTGGACGTTCACGTAGTACGCGGCCGGGTTCGCGAGGAGGTCGGCCACGGTGACGCCGCTGGCGACGAGCTCGGGGTCGCTATCGGAGATAGTCCCCGAGACGACGATGGGGTCCTGCGGAGTGCCGTCCTCACCGGCACCGGTCGGGGCAGAGAGAGGTGCGAAGTCGATCAGGGTGACGACGATCCCACCCGTGGTCCCCCGCTCGCCGACGTGGATGTGCGCCTGCGTGACGTCCACGATGTTCTTCAGCGTCACCTCGTACGCGAGGTCGTCGCCGTCCGCGGTGAACGTCGCGGTGCCCGTCGCCCGTGAGCGGACCTTCGGCACCGTCTCGCCACTCGTCAGAGGCGCGAACAGGTCCGCACCTGCCTTGCCTCTCGCCGCCACGCCCGTGGAGAGGCTCGTGGCCGCGATCGTTCCGACACCGACCGTCTTCAGGAAGGTACGACGTGTACTCATCGACCAGATGATGGGTGACTGACGTCCTAAACGTATGCCAGAATCTCACCAGAAACCACGGGACACTGACGGGATACGGTCGACGACGGCCAGCGGTGTGGAGGTGACGACGAGAGCGCGCCGGGGTGCCGAGTGTCAGCGGTTACTCGTCCGGTGCGCCCCACTTGGCGACGCGCTTCGGGCGGTCGGTCACGGCGACGACGTCGATGTCGTCGTCGTGGTGGCGGCGGGCTTCGAGAGCCGCCTGTGCCGATGCGTGCGTCGAGAAGTACGTGACCTCCTCCTCGACGGCCACCTCGAGGGCGTCCCGGTTGCGCGAGACGATGAGGTCGACCTCACCACGGCGGATGGCCTCCTGGAACGCCTCGTCCGAGTCGAAGTTGACCAGCTCGTAGAACTCGGCGAACCCCTCCGTGAGCGCCTCTCCCTCGGACGAGTCGGGGGCAGGGAACTCCTCGGCGGAGAGATCGACGACAGCGGTGCCCTCCACAGGAATGGGTTTGCCGGTCGCGGACTGGGCCTTCTCGTACGCCTTGCCGAACGTCGACGCCGTCCCCATCACCTCGCCCGTCGACTTCATCTCCGGGCCGAGCCGGGGGTCGCTTCCTTCCAGCCGATCGAACGGGAGGACGACCTCCTTCACCGAGATCTGCTCGGGGATCTGTTCTTCGGCGTCGAGGTCGTCCAGGTCGTGGCCGGCCATCACCTTCGCCGCGAGCTTCGCGATGGGGACGCCCGTCGCCTTCGAGACGAACGGCACCGTCCGCGACGAGCGGGGGTTCGCCTCCAGCACGTAGACTTCGCCGTCTTTGACCGCGAGCTGGACGTTGAGCAGCCCGACGGTGTCGAGCGCCCGGGCGATGTCGAGGGCGACCTCGCGGACCCGGCTCATCACGTCGTCGTCGAGCGAGCGCGGCGGGATCAGGCAGGCGGAGTCGCCCGAGTGGACGCCCGCGCTCTCGACGTGCTCCATCACCCCGCCGATCAGCACGCGCTCGCCGTCCGCGACGGCGTCGACGTCGAGTTCGATCGCGTCGGCGAGGAACTCGTCGACGAGGATCGGCTTGTCGGGTGAGACGCGGACGGCCTCCTCGATGTAGTGCTCGAGTTCGGCGTCGGAGTGGACGACCCGCATCGCGCGGCCGCCGAGGACGTAGGAGGGACGGACGAGCACCGGGTAGCCGATATCGCGGGCGAGCTCGAGCGCTTCGGCCTCGGAGGTGGCGGAGCCACCTTCCGGCTGGGCGATGCCGAGGTCGTCCATCAGCCGGTTGAAGCGGTCGCGGTCCTCCGCGAGGTCCATCGCGTCGACGGAGGTGCCCATGATCTCGCAGTCGAGCCCGCGACGCTGGATCTCGGACTCGACCTCGTGGCCGATGTTGACCGAGGTCTGCCCGCCGAACTGGACCATCACGCCGTCGGCGTCCGTGGCCTCGACGACGTCGGCGACCTCTTCCGCGGTGATCGGCTCGAAGAAGAGGCCGTCGGAGGTGTCGTAATCCGTCGAGACCGTCTCGGGGTTGTTGTTGACGACGTGTGCGTCGATCCCCAGCTCGCGGAGGGCCTGGATCGCGTGGACGGAGCAGTAGTCGAACTCGACACCCTGGCCGATGCGGATCGGGCCGCCACCGACGACGACGACGCTCTCGACGTCGCGGTCGACGCGGAGTTCGCCGGCGGCGGCCGCACCCTCGAGCGGGCCCCGGGAGAACTCGGTCAACCGCGAGGAGTAGTAGTACGGCGTCTGGGCGGCGAACTCGCCCGCGCAGGTGTCGACCTGTTTGTACGTCCGACCGGGAACCTGCGTCTCGACCTCGCCCACGGAGGAGCCGGTCGCGGTGGCGATGGAAGCGTTCGTGTGCCCGGCGATGGCAGCGGCGGTGAAGTCGCCGTCCTGTGCCGCCTCGACCGAGTCCGTGACACGCTTGTACCGCTCGACGTACCACGTCTCGATGCCCGTCAGCTCCGCCACGTCGTCGACCGTGTAGCCACGGTCGAACGCCTCGAACATCGCGTACGCGCGGTCGGGCGTCGGTGCCTTGAGGAAGTCGGCTTCGAGTTCGGCGTCGCTCACTTCGGCCCAGTCGGCGGCGGGTTCGTACTCGGAGGAGCGAAGCGCCTTCAACAGCGACTCCTCGAACGTCCGGCCGATGGCCATCGCCTCGCCCGTCGACTTCATCGCCGTGCCGAGCGTGAAGTCGACGTCGTCGAACTTGTCCTTGGGCCATCTCGGGACCTTCGTGACGACGTAGTCGATGGCGGGCTCGAACGCCGCGGTCGTCTCGCCGGTGATCTCGTTGTCGATCTCGTGGAGCCGTTTGCCGAGCGCGACCTTCGCCGTGACGCGGGCGATCGGGTACCCCGTCGCCTTCGACGCCAGCGCCGACGACCGCGAGACGCGTGGGTTCACCTCGACGACGCGGTACTCGCCGCCGGGGGTGCCGTCGTCGCGCCACGCGAACTGGATGTTACAGCCACCCTGGATACCCAGCTCGCGAATGACCTCGAGCGCGGCGTCGCGCATCTCCTGGTGGCCGTCGTCGGGGATCACCTGCGAGGGGGTGACGACGATGGATTCGCCCGTGTGGATGCCCATCGGGTCGATGTTCTCCATGTTGCAGATGATGATACAGGAGTCGTCGGCGTCGCGCATCACCTCGTACTCGAGTTCGACCCACCCGGAGATGGACTCCGTGATCAGCACCTCGTTGTTGCGCGACAGCCGCAGCCCCTTGCGGACACGCTCGCGCAGTTCCTCGAAGTTGTCGACGACGCCCGACCCCGATCCACCGAGCGTGTACGTCGTGCGGGCGATCACGGGAAGGCCGCCGACTTCCTCGACCGCGGCGTCGATCTTCGCCGTGAGCGCCTCGCGGTCGTAGTCGGTGACGGACTCGCCCTCGTCCAGCGTGATCGTCGTCGACCGGGGGACCGGCTGACCGATCTTCCGCATGCGCTTCCGAAAGAGGTCGCGGTCCTCCGTCGCGTAGATCGTCTCCAGCGGCGTCCCCATGATCTCGACGTCGTACTCGTCGAGGACGCCCGCCTCGGCGAGTTCGGCCGTCACGTTCAGCCCCGTCTGTCCGCCGAGTCCGGCGATGACACCGTCGGGGTTCTCCTTCCGAATGACCTCCGTGATGGCTTCGACCGTGATCGGTTCGATGTACACCCGGTCGGCCATCTCGGGGTCGGTCATGATGGTCGCGGGGTTGGAGTTGACGAGGACCACTCGTGCGCCCTCCTCCTGGAGTGCGCGGCAGGCCTGTGCGCCGGAGTAGTCGAACTCCGCGGCCTGGCCGATCTGGATCGGACCGCTCCCGATGAGCAGGATCGTTCTGTGCTCCGAGTCCGCCTCGGACGCCGCCGGTGGCTCGTCGCTCATTATCAGGTCGGAGCCGGTTCATCGTAATAAGCGCGACGAAATGTTTCGAGAAGCGCAACGGTGCTTCGAAATTCGTAACCGTTTAAGAACGGTCGGGCTCGCTCGGCAGAGCACGCGCCGGAGCGGCGGCTCTCCGGTCGGACGGGCGAGGGCTCGCGGGCTGTCTACGAGGACGAGGAGAGACGGTACCGGTACGGACTCTCCCGGAGGACCTCCACTTCTCCCCGTTGGGCCCAGCGCCCGAGGACGGTCGCGACTCTGTGGGCGCTCTCGAACTCGTCGGGCTCGTCGAGGAGCGACAGGATCTCGCGCGCGGTGAGCGGCTCGTCGGCCTCGGAGAGCACACCCCTGAGGGGTTCGAAGTCCGTCTGGGGCTGCATCGTCACGTCATACGTACACACGGGGACGACTTAGCGTTCAGTGAGACGGGAGTCGGACAACCGTCAGACGAAGACGTCCTCCTCGGAGAGGTCGCGCTGGGCGCGGTACTGGTCGACGAACGTCGAAACGTCGAAATCCAGCATTTGCGCCTCGAACTCCTCGAGGAGCGAGTCGTCTTCCGCGTGACTGACGGCGTGTTCCATCAGTTCGACGACGAGTTCGACGACGATCTCGTGGAGTCGACGGGCGTCGAAGTCGGTCACCCAGACGATCCCACAGCCGACCTCGCCGTCGTCGCTGACGTCGGCGGTGGCGACGGAGTCGGGGAACTCCTCGGTGACGATTCCCATCAGGTGCGGCGTGCCGAACTCGGGCATCTCCTCGCTCGTGGTCTCGATCGCCTCGCGCAGGACCTCGACGAGGAACGCCGGCAGGAACCGTTCCGGCGGGTGGACGTCCATCACCGTGGCGTGCGTGTCGCCGCAGGGACAGTCGAACTCGCGCATCCCCAGGTCGATGGTCCGGACGCGCCGCGTCCGTCCACAGGGGAGGTCGAGTTCCGCCCCGCGACCGCCGGGGACGCGCGGGTCGGTCATACGCGACGTTGGGTGCGTCGTCGTTTAAACGTCGCGCTCTCGGGCGCTCGGCGGAGGGCAGGGAGAAACGAGAGACGCGAGGGGAGGTTCCGTGGTCGGGGAGCGAGGCGACGGGTCGGGCGTCGGGGACGGTAAACGAGGGGTGCTCGCTCAGGCGTTCGCAGTGACGTACAGGAGGGGGCCGACGACCACGAGCACGATGCCGAGGAAGAGGTAGTGTGTCGGGACGAGCGCCTGCGGCGTCAGGAGGAAGACGACGCCGAAGGCGATGACGTGCAGCGACAGCAGTTTCTGCGACTTCAGCGGCACGATCGAGAGCGCCCCGAGGACGAAGACGAGCAACAGCGCCTGCCCAACGTTGTAGTTGAGCAGGAAACTGTCGATGAGCTGGAGCGGAACCATGCGTTCAGGTCCGAACGAATCGGCAATGAAAGTTCCGTTCTTCGGTCCAGACGGGTGCCGGCCGGTCCACGTCGACGCGAAGCCGGGGGGCGAACAGGCGACTGTCGGAGCCGATCGCTCCACGGGGGCCGTCGACTCAGCGGTCGATCGGGCCGGTGAGTTCCAGCGGGCGGATCCAGCCGTACCAGACGAGGAAGATCATGCCGGCGTAGCCGAGCACGAAGACGACGGTGCCGACGTTGGCGTAGCCGGCCTCCCCGAGGAACCGGCGGGCCAGCCCCGGGAGGACGATGCCGGTCACGACGACGACGAGCAGGAGGAGTTTGTCGCGGGTGAAGAAGCTCCCCTCGTCGTCCGCGCTGTCCACGCCGTCGACGCTGTCTGCCATACACGAGGTCGGAGCCGAACGAACCTGAATGCCTCGGTCTCGTCGACGGGTCGGGAGAGCTTTCGTCGTGGGCGTGCTCTCCGTGGCCATGTCCCTGGCGTACCGTGTCGTCCCCGACGACGACGACCACCGGACGGCCTACCGCCGACTCCTCCAGTACGCGTTCGCCCCGGAGCGAGGTCCCGACTGGGACGACGAGCCGCGCGAACAGCCGGACGAGTTCGAACCACGAGGACTGTACGACCGACCGACCGACGAGGCGACAGCCACCGCGACGACGGAATCGACCGATGGTCGCCCGCCCGCGGCCGACCCTGCGACCGTCGACGCGACCGCTCTCGTCGTCTGCGGCGGGCTGGTCGACTTCCGGATGCGCGTTCGCGGCGCGTGGCGACCGGTCGGCGGCGTCACGGCGGTCGCGTCACCGCCGGAACGACGCCGTCGCGGCCACGTCGGGACCCTCCTCGACGGGATGCACGACGAGCTCCGACGACGCGGTGTCGCGTTCGCCGCGCTGTGGCCCTTCTCACACCCGTTCTACCGGCGGTTCGGCTACGGCCGGACGAACGACTACGTCGTCCACGAGTTTCCGCCGGACGCCCTCGACGCACCGGCGGCGACGCCGAGCGAGGCGGGGACGGTCCGTCGGCTCTCGGCCGACGACGCCGACGACGTCGACGCCCTCTCCGTCCTGCACGAGAAGAGTGCGACCGAACCGCTCGCGCTCCGGCGGTCGGCCGACTGGTGGCGGCTCCGGATCTTCCGCACCTGGACCGGCGAACGATTCGTCTACGGCTGGGAGGACGACGCCGGCGTGCTCCGCTCGTATCTCGCTTACCGGTTCGAAGAGCCCGACGAGACCGACGGACACCGGCTCGCCGTCGACTACTGGGGAGCCACCGACGAGGAGGGAGTCAGACAGCTCCTCGCGTTCCTCCGCAACCACGACTCGCAGGTCGCGACCGTGAGACTCCTCGCGGGCGACGCGACCCTCCTCGACCGGGTCACGGACCCCGACGAGATCGAGACGCGCGTGAAACCGGGACCGATGGTTCGCGTGGTCGACGTGGAGACGGCACTGTCGGGACTGGCGACCCCTGCCGTCGACGAACGCGTCGTACTCGACGTGCGCGACACGCGTCACGACTGGAACGACGGGGCGTTCGAGGTCGGGACCGTCGAGGGGCGGACGACGTGCCGTCGAGTCGACATCGATGCGAGCGGGACCGGAGACGAGGGCGGGGTGGTCGAGACGGTCACGATCGACGCCGAGGCGCTCTCACAGGTGGCCGTCGGTGCCCGGTCGGCGACGGCACTCGCGACCCTCGGTCGCGTCGAGGGGACCGACGACGGGGTGACGCGGCTCGACGCACTCCTGCCGAGAGCGACGCCGGAGCCGTACCTCAGGGAGTGGTTCTGAGTCCGGAAGATGGATCCGTGGTCGGTCGTTCACGGCGACCACGGAAGCCGTCTCAGAGCGGCCGTTCGAGGTGGCCCGGAGTCGGTGACTCCCCACAGTCCTCGCCGGGCGACTGACCGACGTCCTGTTCGACCGCGACGAGTCGGACGTCGTCGGCCGTCACGAGGTACTGCGCTCGCGTGCCGGCGCCGTCGGCGGACAGGCCACAGTCGAACGACATGCTGTAGCCGACCGTGACGTCGACGATCACGCCCGAGGTGTTTCGTTCCCGGATCTCGTACTCGGCGGGCCGCAGAATGCCGAAGCTCAGGTCCGTGAGTCCCGTCCAGTCGGCTGTGGCGTTCCGGATTCGGGCCTTCTCGGCCGCGATCGCCCGCTCGCCGGCCGACTCGTTCGAGATCGACGGCGTGGCGGCGGTCGTCGGGTCGGGCGTCGTGGTCGTGGTTCCCGTCGAATCCGTCGTCGCACCCGGACTCGCGGGCGATCGATCGACGACAGAGCCAGTGCAGCCGGCGAGCGCGAGGAGCGCGACGACGAACACGAGAGCGAATCGGGTCACGGTCGCCCGATCGGCTGCCCGGCACAAAGACGGGACGGAGACTACAACGGTCGTCGAACCGTCGGGGCGTCGGACGGTCGAGTGGATCGGCCGCGAGTGGGCGTCCGGGATGACGGGCTTTTTGTCGCACGATTTCGTCCATCCACACGTGTCGAGCCTCCCGCTGTTGATCCTCTTCACCGTCGTCGGCTCCGCACTCGCGTGGAAAGGCGGCGACTACCTCGTCCGCTCGTCCGAGCGCCTCGGCGGCCACTACGGTCTCCCGCCGGTCGTCCAGGGTGCGGTCATCGCGGCGGTCGGCTCCTCGTTCCCGGAGCTGTCGAGCACGGTGATCGCGACGCTCCGGTACGGCGCGTTCGAACTCGGCGTCGGCGCAGTCATCGGGTCGGCGGTGTACAACATCCTCGTGATCCCGGCGGTGTCGGCGCTCGCCGGCGAGGGGCGGCTGGCGTCGAACCGCGACCTCGTCTACAAGGAGGCACAGTTCTACCTCCTCTCGCTCGCCGTGTTGCTCCTCGCCTTTACCCTCTCGGTGCTGTACAACCCGGTGGAAGGAACCGACGCGACGCTCGACGGGACGATGACGTGGCTGCTCGCGCTCGTCCCGCTGTCGCTGTACGGCCTGTACGTCTTCATCCAGTATCACGACAGCGTCGACCACCGCCGGACGGCCCGACGCAGGCCGGTCGCCGTCGGCAAGCAGTGGGCGATCCTCGCCGGATCGCTCGTCGTCATTCTCGCCGGTGCCGAACTCCTTGTCCGCGCCGCCGTGGGGTTCGGCGACCTGTTCGGCACCTCGACGTTCCTCTGGGGGCTGACGGTCGTCGCGGCGGGGACGTCCATCCCGGACACGTTCGTCTCCGTCGCGGCCGCCCGGGTCGGCAACGCCTCGGTGAGCCTCGCGAACGTCTTCGGGTCGAACGTCTTCGCGCTGCTGGTCGCGTTGCCGGCGGGGGTACTCGCTGCCGGCTCCGTGGTAGTGGACCTCGGGACCGTCGTCCCGATGATGACGTTCCTGACGTTCGCCTCCGTCGCCTTCTTCGCCGTCCTCCGGACGGAGCTGCTGTTGACGACGCGTGAGTCGTATCTGCTGCTGGGTCTGTACGGCGTGTTCATCGCCTGGCTCGTCGCGGAGAGCGCCGGGGTGACTGCGTTTCTGCGGTGAGACAGTCGCCGTCGGGGGTCCGAGGACACAGAAGAGAACGGGTCGAGCGAGAGAACGGGCCGGTCGCAGAGAGAGTGTTCAGTGTCCGGCCGCTCGCTGTGTTTCGACGTGGTCGACGATCTCCGTCGTTTCGTCGACGAAGTCGTCCAGTTCGATCTCCGCTCCGTGGAGAATCGTCGAGAAGTACCGGACCGTGCTCGCGGCGTTGAGCGCCTCGGTCAGTTCCTCGTCCGTGACGTCCTCCAGTCGTGACTCCTCTTTGTGGAAGTGGATGCAGTACGGGCACTGAATGGCGGCTGCCGCGCCGAGCCCGACGAGCGCCTTCTCCCGCCGGGAGAGCACGGTCTCGCCGAGCTGGAAATCCCGCATGATGCCCCAGCTGTGGTCGACGGCCGGGTCCGCGAGCGCGTCGATGAAGCTCGGGACCTGACCGAGCGACTGTTCGAGTTCGTTCCGCGTAGCGTCTGATATCATGGCTTGCCTCGCTCCTTCCGGCCTCTGTCGTGCGACAGTGCTCGCCGCGAGAGGCCCGGTGAGACGTTCGTCACCGAAAGTCAAATAGTTGACACCATGGTACGTCGGTAGTCACCGCTCAGTCGTTCGCGTCCTCGGCGTCGGCCGCGACCCAGATCGGCCCGGTCCAGGCCATCCCCGGGTAGTCGTCCGGGCGGGACGCCTGCGTCACCCGGACGTAGTAGACGTCCGCGTCGGTTCCTCGATCGTGGTCCCACTGCATCCCGCAGACGGGGTCGTCGTCGGTCCACGCGGCCTCGGCGGTGAAGTCGTCGATCGGCGCGTCGGGGTTCGCCGTCCCCTCGACGGTCTGCCAGACCTGGTTGTTCTTGATCACGCGGACGCGCTGGAGGGGTGCCGTCCCCGCAACCGACACGGCGACCTCGCGCGGCGTCTCGCGATCGTCGACCGTGACCGTGCTGTCCCGCTCGCCGACCGCGACCCCGTCGATGGCGAAGTCGACCAGGATCCGGTGTGGCTGGGTCGTCCCGTACGTGCGCCGCGAGCGCATCGCGTCGAAGATCGACGCGCGGGTGAGTTCGGGCGCGAAGAACGCCTGCAACCCTCCGGGGTACGACGGTTCGTTCCAGACGCGCCAGATGTTCGACCAGCCGATCCCGTCGTCGAGCCACTCCCGGAGCGAGGGCAGGTGCGGGTCGGCGTGGAGGAGCGAGTGACCCGGGTGGGGGCCGTGGTAGTCCGACGAGGCGATCAGCCCGACGCGGTAGCCCAGGCGGAGCGCGTCCTGTGCGTAGTGGCCGGCCTCCTTCACCTCCCCTTGCCCCATCGCCAGCGGGAAGCGGTTCCCCTCCGCACCGGGCCGCTCGCTGGAGCCCCACTGGGAGTACACCTCGACGAGCGGCGCGAGGTCGTCGTCGTACTCGACGGCGGAGAAGTCGAAGGGGTACATCGCCTCCGCCGGGTGGTGCGGGACCGTCAGGACGTCGCCGTCGTGGTCGTCGCGCCACGCCCGCAGGCGGGCCCAGAGCGACTCGTACGTGTTCGTCTCCCGTGCGAGCGAGTCGAACAGCTCCGCCTCGTCGACGCCGTCGAAGTAGACGTTGATGTGGCCGCCCACGTTGGGCTGTTTCGTCCACTCGTAGCCGAAGACGGTGACGAACTCCCCGGGGTCGTGGAACTCCTGCGTGACCGTCTTCATCCGATCGAAGTACCGCCGGTGCATCCGCCGGCGCTGCAGTTGCGGCGGGATGAAAAACCCCATCGTGTCGTGGTCGGTGTAGGCGACGACGTCGAGCGCCATCACGTCGCGCCCGAACCGCATCCCCTTCTCGATGCTCCCGGTGCCGTCCGACAGGAGCGAGTGGAGGTGCAGGTCACCCCAGTAGACGCGTCGCTCGGGGGTCGCGGCGGTGACGCGAACGGGGTTGGAGACGAACCGCTCGCCCTCGTGGTGGAAGACGAGGTAGTGGAGACCAGGGGTACCGAACGAGAGGTCCAGCCGTGCGACGCCGTCGTGGTCGAGGGGGAACCGGACCGTGGCGGGGACGGTCGCGTCGGGATCGGTCGACTCGACCGAGACCGGTCCCTCGATGCCCGAGAAGAGCCGCTCGTACTCGTCCCACGCCTGGAGCGTGAGCGTGGCCCGTTCACCGACGGCGAGCGTCGAGGGAACGACGGCGTGGAGGCGGTCGAACGAGCCGGTACGGCTCGCCCAGAGTTCGTCCAGCGACGGCCGGCGCTCGGCGAACACTTTCACGGTCTCGACCGCCTTCCGGAGTGGTCCCGTCCCGGCGGAGTGGCTCATGCGCCCTGGTAGTTCGCCACAGCGTATCAATCCCGCGTCCGTGTCGGGATCAGTCTTCGACGACGAAGCCGAGGTCGTCGAGCGCCCGCCGGAGCCTGTCGTCGTGGCGCCCCTGGAGTTCGATTCGGTCGTCGACGACGCTCCCGCCGACGGCGAGTCGACGCTTCAGTTCGGAGGCGACGGGTTTGAGCTCCGTTACGTCGAGGTCGAACCCGCCGACGACGGTCACCGGCTTGCCGTACCGTCGGCTGTCGTGCGTCACGGTGAGTCGCTGCTGGGCGCGACCGAGGTCGGCGTCGATGCCCAGCTCTTCCGGAAGCCCCGAGAGGCTCCCGAGACTCGTGTCGTCCTTCTTCGTGTTCTTCGGCTTCTTTGCCACGAGAACGCTACGTCACCGGCCGATAAATATCCACGCGTCGACACACGTCGGACCGGTAGATGGGTCAGCCGGTTCCCGGTGGTCTGGACGGACGGGACACTCCGACCGGTCGGCAGTCGAACGATCGAGAGGAACAGAAGCGAAACTTACTCGCCTGGGCTGTTGCCGCGCTGGTACTTGTGGACCATCCGCCACATCGTCTCGTCGAGTTCGTCGCCACCGGACGCGTCGACGAGCTGTCTGTAGAGGCTGTCTGAGACGGTGATTTCGGGCATCACTCCCGTATATGGGAGCACCCCATATAATACTACTGTAATACGGAACTGAGTTAATTGTAACCGAGACGCACTGTGTGTCACGAAAGATACTGTCTGTCTGCAGAACGACGGGACGACACGACGCGACCGGATCGGGGTCCGGCGACGACGGTGCCGTCGTCGCGGAGGACGAGGCGGAGTCGCTCGCCGACCAGTCGATCCGTGACGACGACGTCGACGCTCGCCCGGCGCGTCTCGTCGACGGTCAGCACGTACACCTGAATGACGTCCGGCTCCGACCGGGAGGTGACGTGGAGTCTGAGATCGGTGCCGGGTGCGAGCGTCGACGCCACGGCCACCGAAACCGTCCCGCCGTCGGCGACGAACGACGGCCCCGGTCGGACGAACGACAGCCGACGCTCGACGACCGAGAACGTCGTCGTGAGCGTTCGGGAGGTGCTCACCGTCGGGTTCGCGGGCGTCAGCGCGAGCGTCGCCGCGTAAGCGTCCCTCGCGAGCGCGCGCGTGTCGAAGACGACCGAGAGCGTGTCCACCCGCTCGTCGAGGAACACCTCGTGGACCGCGGGCGAGACCGTCCGTGCCTCGCCAACGGTCCCGTCGGCGTCGACGGGGGCCACGCGGAGGTCGAGGCCGTTGCCGAGCGCGCCGCTCCCGGCGGCTCCGTACTCGACGGTCCCGACGGTCCGACGACCGTCGACGGCGAGCGCAACGCGATCGACCCCCGTCGCGTCGGGGTTCGTCGCCGGGAGTTCGAGGACGAGGTCGTCGCCCGCGGTGGCCGACGGCGCGTCCGCGAGCGACACCACCAGCCGTCCCGAGCGCGGGACGGTGACGTGAGCGACCGACGGTGCGAGGTCGACGTCGACGACGCCGTCACCGTCGGTGTCGTACCCGATCTCGATCGTCGCTCGCGAGACGCGGGACAGCGCGGTCGGGACGCCGTCGTCGCCCGCGTCGTAGTCGAGGGCCACCGTCGAGGGCGAGCCGTTCGCCGCGAGGGTGCGCCGGACGACGTGCGTCGACTCCACCTCCGGCTCGCTCTCGGTCGCGTAGACGAGGTTCGTGACCGGCGCGTCGTCGACGCGGGCGACGCCGCCGAGCCCGCTCGCGTGGAACGTCACGACCGCCCAGTCGCCCGCGGCGACCGTCCGGTTCGGCGTCGTGAGTGCCCGGATGTCACCGACGTCCGCGGGATGTGCGTCCGCCGGGACCACGTACGGGACCGCGGTGTCAAACGTAGCGGCCGTGAGTTCGAACCGCGCCCGGTCGTCGACCGGGCCAGTGAGTCGGAGGGCGTACGGACCCGCGGCGAGCGGCACCGACCGCCGCGTCGACAGGCGGTCGACGCCGGCGACGCGGTCGACGCCGGTCGCCTCGTACGCCTGCCTCTCCGTCGCTCGCCAGCCAGCCAGAAACGTGTTCAGCCGGACGACGACGTGACCGTCGGCGTCGGCGTCGACCACGACGGCGCGGGCGTGGTACGCCGGACCGTTGACCGTGAGCGTCGCTGTCGAACCGTTCGGCACGGAGAGGTCGAATCGGGCGACGTCACCGGCCTGTTCCTCGTAGTCGGGTGTCCCGAAGCCGGACGCCGAGGGGGCGGCCACGGTGGGGACCGCCGTCACGCCGGCCAGCGTACTCGCGACGAGCGCGGCACAGACTGCCACGACGACGAGGCGAGACGGGTTCATACGCCCCCGCTCCCGAGCGGTGGCTAAGTCCTTTGTGGGCCGATTGTCGCGCGTGATTCCTGGCCGACGGTCCACCGCGGACCTGGCTGGGACCGGTCGAGACGTCCGCCGTCACTCGAACACGCTCGAGCGAGGGACGGTGCCGTCTCACGAACCACTAGTTTTACGCCGTAATAGCGTCGTACGAACTGTATGGATCGGTCCCTCCGCCTGCTCTGTGCCCTCCTCGTCGTCGTCGCCGGCGTCCCGGTGTCGGCACCCTTCGTCGCCGGTGCGGGCGTCGCCCACACCGACGGCGTGCCGACTGCCCCGGTCGCGCAGGTAGCACAGGTCCAGCCCCCCACGGGACAGAACACCACGAGCGTCCTCCTGCTGAGTGGTGAAACGACGACCGGATACGCCCGGTCGACCGTCGACATCGGCCCGGTGGTCAGTGCGTCGCGCGGCGTCGTCAACATCGAACTGCAGGAGCGAATCGTGACGAACCGTCTCGGGAGCGCGTCGACCGTCGACCGTCGCCGGCAGGTGCTCAGACAGGAGACCGAACGGCTCGCCGAGGAGGTCGCGGCGCTCCAGCAGGCCGAGCAGCGAGCCCTCTCGCGGTACGAACGAGGGGAGATCTCGGGTGAGGAACTCCTCCGTGTGCTCGCGACTGTCGACACGGAAGCGCGGCGGGCGAACGAACTCGTCTCGCTGCTCCAGTCCGAGGTCGCGCAGGTGCAGTTCCTCTCGGCCACCGCCGACGAGCTCCAGTCGCTCCAGGTCGAACTCGCGACCCTGTACGGCCCGGTCAGGGAGCACGCAGGGCTGGTGTTCCGCGGCGAGGAACCGCCGACCCGGATCCACGTCACGGTCGCCGGCGAGGCGGTCGCGCTCGCCACGATCCGCGACAACACGTACGTCCGGGAGGCGACCGAGCCGGCGAACCTCGACACCGCCTCGACGGACCAGTTCGAGTCCGAGAACGAGGTCATCGATCGCATCGGCACACTCTACCCCTGGGCGTGGACGAGCGACACCTCGTCGGTGCGGACGTACACCAACTTCGAGAACGGCTTCTACCGCATCAACGTCGATCACGCGCACGGCCAGTTGACGAGTTACGTCGACGGGAGCACCCAGAACGTCTTCCGCGAGATCCAGTACAAGTCGGTGACGCGGATGCCAACGGGTCCACGGGCGACAGAGCAGTCGAACGGGACCACGCTGCAGGTGAACCAGAGCTTCGGTGGCGGTCCGATCGGCGTGTACGCGACGGACGCGATCACGGGAGAACCCGTCGACGGGACGGTCTACCTCGACGGGACCCGCGTCGACCGGACGGTCAACGGCCGTAGCTGGCTCGTCGGCCCCGCGGGGCAGTACGAGGTGACGGTCGAAACCGACGAGGGCAACGTGACCGTCACCGGTCAGGCCCTGCAGTAGCGCGACTCGGTACCGTCCGACCCACGTCGGAGAACGCGGCGTCGACACCTGCCCAGCCACGGATCTCTGACGCGTCTCACCCGTGCGTTACCGAGACCAGCGCGCTCGTCTCGACAGCGCGACGACCACGAGCGCGAGCGCACAGCCGGCGACGACCGGGCCGAAGCCGGGGAACCGGGTCGACGTCGTCGCCGCGTCGGTCGCCGGCGACGCCGAAGTCGACGTGGACGTCGGAGTCGACGCCTCACTGGGCGTCGAGTCGCGTCCGGGATCCGACTCGTCTCCCGTGGTCGGTTCGCTCGCCGTCGGCGTCCTGGACGACGGCGTGGCGGTACGCGAGACGACCGCCACCGCGACCGAATCGCTCGCCTCGGCCGTGTCGGCAGTCAGTCGGTACGTGCCCGGCGACACGCCAGAGAGGTCGAGCGTGACGTTCCAGGTGCCGTTCGTCACCGTCGCCTCGGTGGAGCGCGCGGCCGTCCCGTCGCTCCCGAGGAGTTCGACGAAGACGGTCGTCCCGTCCTCGCTGGCCGATCGGCCCGCGAGATCGACCCGCGAGGGAGTGATCGGCCCGTCGCCCGACGGCGTCGTGATCCCGACCGTCGGCTCCACGGCCGTCACGTTCACCCGGACGATCGGGTCGTCCGAACCGGCCCCCGCGTAGGCGTCGACGAGTTTCGCGAGCGCGGCCGAGCGGGTCTCGCGACCCGAGACGAGCCCGTCGACGGACGGGCCCGATCCGTCCGCGTACGCGTACGTCCCGTCGCGGCCGGCACCGACGACGACGAAGGTGTGGGTGCCTCGCGTCTCGAGCCCGTCGATCGTCGTCTCGACGACCCCGCCGGAGGCGTCGACCGTCCGGGCCGAGACGTTGCCCCGTGGCTCGACGTGGTACAGCCGCAGGTCGTCGTCACCCCCGACGGCCGCGCCCGACAGCGAGAACTCGTCGGAGCCGGTCGCCGCGATGGTCGTCCGTGACGCGCCGAGCGTGAGCCGCCCCTCGACGGTGGTGAGTGTGGTCGAGTCGCGGGGATCGAGCGAACGGACGGCGTCGTCGGCTATCGACGCCGTCGACCCGAGACGGGCGGTGCCGGGATCCGCGACGGCGACGACGCGATACGTCCCGGGCAGGTCGACGACCGAGCCCGTGTCGACGTCCGTCGTCCACGCACCGTCGCCGCCGACGTCGGCTTCGGCGAGCGTGCCCGCGTCGGCGTCCGCGTACAGCGGGACGTACGCCTCGCCGACCGCAGCGTACAGTTTCACTCGGTCGCTCTCCGGTGCGGTCCCCGAGACGGTCACCGTCTCGCCGACCACCGTCGTCGACGGGGTTGCGACGGAGAGCGTCCGCTCCGTCACGTCGAGCGTGACGTCGTCCTCGGCGGTAGCGTCGAGCTCCGGCGCGAGTTCGACGTCGACCAAGTCGGCCGCGAGGCGGTCAGTCTGTAGCCGGAGGTTCGCGAGACCGTCGTCGTCGAGCGAGACGACGGCGTAGAGGGTGTCGGCGTCGGCGTCGGCACCGATCGTCTGCACCTGTTCCGTGTCGTCGAAGAGCGCGCGCGCCGTCGGGACGGTGACGGTGGCGTCGGCCCGGAGCGCCGACCCGTCGACGCGGACGTAGCGAACGTCACCGGGGCTGCCGGCGACGGAGACGACGGTGCTGTCGCCCCGCGTGAGGCGGGTCTGCGAGAGCGTGATCGCCGGTGCCGGGTCGCGGATGCGGATCGAGACCGTCCGCGAGGCGGTTTCGAGGTCGTCGGCCCCCTCCGCGGTCACCTCGTACCGCCCGACGTCGAGGCTGCTCACGTCGAGCGTCACGCTCCCGTCGGAGGCCGACACCACCGGCGCGTCGGTGAGCTGGTCGGTGACGTCGAGGCCGTCCTCGTCTTCGACCGAGAGGGTGACGTTCTCCGCGTCGTCGAAGGTGAACGCGACCGCGGCGGTCAGCCGGTCGACGTCGTGCGGGACCGAGCCGTTGGTCACGTCGGCACCCGACGTCGAGCTGCCGGGCGACAGCGTGATGTCGGTCACGCGCGGGCGTCTGACGGTCACCCGTGGCTCCTCGGTGTCCGACGAGAGCGCGTAGCTCCCGGTGACGAAGCCGTTCGCCGCAGTCACGTCGACGGAGCGCGTGTCGTCCGCCGTCGCGAACGTTCCCTCGGCCTCACCGGCGACACCATAGAACTGCTGGCCGGTTCCGGCAGGACTGGCTCCACCGACGCCGGTCACGTCGACAGCCCGCTCGCCGAGATAGAGCGTCGCCCGGTCGCCGCCGACGCTCCGGTCGCTCGCCGTCGCCCTCGCCGTGACGGTCCCGACGGTCGCCGTCAGATCCGATCCACCCGTGGCGTCGGCGTCGACGCGCGCCGAGACGGACGTCTCGCCGGTCCGTTCGACGACCACGCCAGCGACGTCGACACGGATCGAGAGCGTCTCACCCGTGACTCCACCGTCGTCGTCCCAGGCGACGGTGACAGTCCCGGCGTCGGCGTCGACGCTCGCTGCGTCGTCGCTAGCGTTGGGCGCGACCGCGACCCGCGTGACGGTCGCCCCCGAGAGGTCGACCCCGTCGGCCACCGCGAACGTGACCGTCCCACCGGTCGTCCCGTCGGTCGCGTCGACGCCGGTGACGGCCGTCGTGAACGAGAGGGCCGTCGACTCGCCAGTGGGGACTGTCCCGGGAGCGATCGCGGAGTCTTCGATCCCTGTCGCCGCGCCAGCAGCCGGCATCGAGGTGGCAGCCACGACGACTGCGATCACGAGGACGACGACGCCGATTCGCCCGTTCATCGTCTCACCGACGACCGGGCCTGGGCGTCGGTCCGTCGACAGCGAACGAGACGGGCATCCGCGAGCAGCGAGGGCGTAGACAACATCAATTGAGATAGGACAACTGCGATTGTATAAGTGGTACGGAATCGGGGCGATCCTCCACGACGAATCCGTCGAGAACACGACGCACGTGGATCGGGGAGGAGACGAGTGTCGGACGGGCAACCCGTGAGCCGGAGAGACGTCGGACGACGGTGTCACCACTCGTGGAGTCGGGTCGCGCCGAAAAATGAAAACCGCACCGAGTGACCGGTTCCGCCGGTCAGTCGTGGTTACTTAGTCGCGACGGTACGCCAGCAGCGCCGCGGCGAGCAGCGCAACCAGCGCGACGATCACACCGAAGCCGGGCGTCTGCTGCGACGTCGTCGGCGTGGCCGTGTCCGTCTCGGGTTCTTCCGTCGGAGTGTCCGTCTCGGGTTCGGGCGTCGCGGTTGCCGTCGGCGTCTCCGTCGGCGTCTCCGTCGGCGTGTCCGTCTCCGTCGGCGTGCTGATCTCCTCTACGAGCTCGAACTCGAGTTCGGCCGAGGAGGCGTCGTCATCGGCGCGCAGCGTGTAGGTACCCGTCTCGACATCCGACATGTCGATGGTGGTCTCCCACGAGCTGGTCGAGCCGTTGACTTCGGTCTCCGTCGACGCGATCACGTTCTCGTTCTCGCCGAGCACCTCGACGAAGACGGTCGTGCCGTCCTCGCGGTTCGAGGTACCCGTGATCGTGACCTCACCCTGGGCGACCTGCCCGTCGGTGGTGAAGTCGTCGATCGTCAGCCGCGGGTTCTCCGCCGCAAGCGTCAGCTCGACGACCTGGTCGTCCGAGCCGGCACCCGAGTGCTCGTCACGGATGATGTCGAGCGCCTGCTGGGGCGTCCGGCCGTCACTGATGATGCCGCTACCGTCAGTGACGTCGTCGTTGTTGTCGGCGAACTGGCCGTCACGGCCCTCGCCGACCACGATGAACGTGTACTGACCACGCGTGTCGAAGATGCCGTCGAAGTCCTCGGAGAACTCGTTGTTCTCGATCTCGTACTCGATGTCCGAGAACGAGGCGCTGTCGGAGACTTCACCGCTGGTGTCGTAGAGGTCACCGCGTGGGCCGATGACGTAGATGCGGACGTCGTCACCCTGGCCGAGCGCCGTGCCCGACACGGTGATCTCGTCACCTTCGCCGGAGGCGACCGTCTCCGACGACAGCTGGGCGGTCAGGTCACCGGCGACCGTCCGGACGGACGTCGAGGCCTTCGTGTCGAACTCGCCGTAGTCGTCCGAGTCGACCGTGGTGCTCTCACCGATGAGGTTCGTGCCGGTCGAGTCCTCGACCGGGTCGGCGACGATCGCGATGCGGTAGTTGTCGGGGAGGTCGAGCTCGTTGCCCGAGTCGATGTCCACCGACCACTCGCCGTTGCTGTCGACGTCGTCCTCGGAGAGGTCACCGTCCTCGTCGAACAGCGGCTCCCAGTCGTCGTCGATGCGGGCGTACGCCTTCACGTCGTCCGATTCGGGCGCGGTGCCCTCGATGGTGAACTCCTCACCGATCCGGACGACGCTCGGGGCGGACGTGATGTTGATGCTCCGCTCCTCGACCGTCAGCTCGGCCGAGTCGTCGGCGCTCGCGTTGAGGCCGTCCGCGACGACCTCGCTGTTGGCGGCGGGCTCGCTCGTCGTGTCGAGTTCGTTGAACTCGACGTCGAGCGTGCCGTCCGAGAGGTTGTCGGTCTCGATGCGGACCTGCGCTTCACCCGCGTCGTCGAGGTCGACCACGGCGAAGACCCACTCGTCGTCGATGGTGCCCGAGGAGCCACCGGAGAGGCTGGCGGTGCCGTCGGCGAACTCGAGGTCACCGGCTGCCGGGAAGATCGACTCGGCAGCATCGGTCGTCGGGTCGTCGGGGTCGATGTCCTCGGCGTCGATCTTCACGACGCCCCACTGGCCGGGCGTGCCCGTGACCGTGGCGACGACGTCGTCACCCTGCGTGACGGTCGACGAGCTCAGCGAGACCGTCTGGTCCTCGTCGCGGATGGTGAACGTCGCGCTGCGGGAGGCACTGTCGAGGTCCTCCTCGCCTTCGAGCGTCACCGTGTACTCGCCCGTGTCGAGGTCCTCGACACCGGAGAGCTGCACCGTACCACCGGAGTTGTTGATCGCGAGGTCGCCACCGGCGGGGCTGAGCTGGCCCTGCACTTCGAGGCCGTCCTCGTCTTCGATGGTGACTTCGACGCGCTCGGCGCTGTCGAAGTTCCACTCACCCTCGATGAGGATGTTGTTGGTGTCGGACGTGACCGAGCCGTCCGTGATGTCCGTGTCGGTCGTGGTGCCGCTGTAGATCGTGAGATCCGTCACGCGGGGTTCGACGACCGAGAGCACGGAGCTGCCGTCCGAGTCCGAGGCGTTGTACGCGCCGGTCTCGAAGTTGTTCGCGTCGGAGATGTCGACGCTCTCGACGTCATCGACGTCGGCCTGGCCACCGTCGGCGTTCCCGCTCGTGCCGAACAGCGTCGTGCTGCCCGACGTGGGGAGGCCGGCGATCGCCGAGATGTCGATGTCGTCGTCACCGAGGAAGACCCGACCGTTCGGGCCCTGCACGACGTGCGGCGAGACCTCGCCGTCGATGGCGTCGAACGTATCACTGCCGGAAGCAACCGTACCAACGTGGGTACCGTCAGCGTCGGCAGTAGCCGTCAGCGCGCCACCGGAGGTCGGAGTCTGAGTACCGAGATCGTGCGTCACGTAGACGTAGATCGTCGCCGAGCCGGTACCAGTGACACCGACACTAACGTTTGAACCGCTTGCCTGTGATGCGGAGTCAACGGTCCACGAACTCGTGTCAGAGGACTTGGCACTCACTGCGGTCGTGGTGTCGGAACCAAGACCGGTCGTGTCGATGTTGATTGTTTCGGAAGAACTTCCGGCACCTCCATCGTCGATACTAACTGCGATTTTCTGGACAGTCGAATTCTGTCCCGCGCGAACGTCAGAGGATGTCACACCGATAGATGTGAGGTCCTCTGCCGCAGCCGTACCCGTGAACGCGACGGTCCCCGCGAAGACGGAGAGGACCATCAGCGCTGCGAGTACGACAGCGCGAATCTTACTGTTTGTGTCTGTCATGGTTTGGTTGTGTTGCAGTCGGCGACAACACCTTTCTCGCGCGGCCACCACGCGGGTGAGCGGCGATACTCGCTGGTGCCACCATGGGTAGGGGTACACCAGTAGCCCGGTCTGGTTCTGTAATAAGTTTTGTGTGATTCGTCTCGCGTGTGAACCGGTGTCAACTCCGCTTCCGTCTGGCGGTTTTGTTCATCAGCTAAAACTCTTGTGTCAGACGTCGTTTTCGCTCGTGAACAGGTATTCGGCGGCTACAGTTCAGTTCACACACCGATTCCGGATCGTTTCGGCCTCGTCGAGGCGGGTTTCGGCTCGCGCGACATCGCCAGCGCTGGCGAGTTCGGTCGCGTCGACGGCGGTCGACGCCGCCTCGACGCCCGCCGAGACCACGCACGCCGTCGACTCCGCGAGGTCGACGAACGAGCCCGTCGGGTCGGGGCCAGCGTCCAGCGACTCGCTGGCCGCACGGTACTCCTCGCGTGCAGTGCTGAACGCCGCCCGCGCGTCGTCGTATCGCTGGCGTTCGAGCGCGGTCACGCCGTCTCGCCAGCGGTCGGCGGCGTCGCGGACGGCCGCGACCGCCTCGATCAGTCGTTCGAGGGCGGTCGACTGGGTGTCGAGTGTCGTCGCGAACGACCGGACTCGATCGGTCGTCAGGAACAGTGCCGGCGGGATCGTCGGCTCCGCGTCGGCCGCGTCGGCGAGGTCGGTCGCCACTGTCGTCAGCGTCTGTACCGCCGTCCGGGCAGTGGTGAGGCGGGCCGCACTGTCGGTGTCGTCGGCCCGTGCCGGGGCGACGGGGACGATCGACGACAGCGACGACCAGCAGTCGACGGCGGCCACGAGAGCGTCGAGCAGCGAGCCGTGGGTCGCGACGAGCGTCGGCAGTGACTGGTACCGTGCAGGAGGGTCGGCCACGGTCGAGGAGAACGTCGACTGCGCCTCCCGAGCACGAGCGAGCGAGTCACGGGCCGCGGCGAGCTGTTCGTCAGAGACGTCCGCGACCTCGAAGTCGGCGAGCGGTCCGCGGACGGTCCGGTACACCTCGTTGAGCGGTCGGAGGATCGCCTGTGCCCGCGCCTCGACGGGGTCCGGCGTCGAGGCGGGAGCCGCGTCCGTCTCCGGTCGGGGCGGGGGCGTTCGCGGCCCGGTCGCCCGGTAGCCGGCGCTCGTACAGCCCGAGACCGCCGCGAGCGTGGCGACGAGGAGACGGCGACGACGCATCGTGTATCTCGGCCGGGGAGTGCCAGGGACATGAACGTGTGCGATTCGGTCGCGTTAGCGTCGACCGCTGCGTGCCGCGAGCAGCGACACGACCAGAGCCACGACCGCCACCACCGGACCGAAGCCGGGGAACTCGGTCCCCGTCGTCGTGGGTGGCGCGGTCGTCGGCTGCGGTGTCGACGTCGTGCGCGCCGTCTGCTCCGCCGTCGTCGACGGGGCGGTCGTCGACGGCTCCGGGGTCGCCGTCGGCGTCGCAGTGACGGCCCGTGCGGCCTCGGTCTCGGGGACGGCGACGACGAACGACGACGCGCCGGGTGCGGTGGCCTCGTAGACGACCGAACCGTTCGCCGACGCGACGACCCGCGTGTCGAGTGCGGTCCACGCCGTCCCGTCGTGCCGGTACAGCGTGACGTTCTCCGCGGTGGCGTCCCGGGCGGCCAGCGTGCGCTCGTCTACCGAGAAACGGACGCGGAGCCGCTCGACGTCCTCGTCGGCGAGACCGTTACTCTCCAGTGAGAACCGGGTGAGAGCGTACGTACCGTTCAGCGATGTCGGAGCATCGGCCGCCGTCGGATACCGGAGGTCGATCGTGAACGAGGGGTTTACCGTCGCCAGTGAGACGTTTACCCGCTGGAGGGTCGTCGTCGCGTTCGGACGGTCGGGGACCGCGAAACTCACCTGGTCGTCGCGTCCGAGGTTGCGCGCTTCGAGGCGGACGCTCCCGTCGGCGAGAGTCGTGGCCCGGACCTGTTTCGCCCCGTCGAGGTCGTCGTCGCTGTCGAGTCGGCTCCGGATCTCCTCGCGGTAGGCCTCCGGGTGGACCGCCTTCACGAGATCGAGTACGGCGTCGACGACCCGTGGCGCCGGCTGTGAGATCTCGTTGGCGTCGAGAACGACCGCGTTGCCCTCCCGGGCGGCCGTCGTCTCGGTGAACGCGTCGTTCGGGCCTGCGGGCACGCGCGCCTCGTCGTACTCGTCGCCGTTGAGGACGAACCACTCGGGATCCTCGGCGACGACCGTCTCGGCGCTGACGAGGAAGTAGCCGCTCGACTGGGTCGCGTTCGCCTCGCCCGCCGCGGCCATGTTGTCGACGCCACCGGCGGTGACGATCTCGTCGACGAACGTGTCCGCGCCGGCGGTGAAGCCGAAGAAGTAGTACAGACCACGGGGCCGTTCCTCGTCGGCCAGCGCGTCGCTCACGATGTCGAGCTGGGTCTCCATCGTGTCGGCCGTCTCGTCGGCGGACTCACACGAGCCGACGAGGTCGCCCGTGAGGCGCGTTTTCTCGACCACGTCGTCGATGGTCTCGGCCCCCTCGAAGACGTAGACGGTCAACCCCGCCTCCCGCAACGTGTCGACCTGCACCGAGTACCGATAGGCGTTCGGGACGAGGACGAGGTCCGGGTCGGCCGCGATGGTTCGCTCCGTCACCGCCGACGCCTCGAAGAACGGGTTGCCGAGCTGTGTCTTCTCGCCGGCACCGGGGAGGTAGTCGGCGTTCGCCGTGACGCCGACCACCCGATCCCACGCGTCGATCTCGTAGAGGGTCTGTGCGGCGCTCGGTCCGAGGGTGACGACCCGCCCGGGCCGCTCGGTCACCGTCACGGAGGTGCCCGTCGCGTCGGTCGACGTGACCGGAGACGGACACTCCTCCGCGGCGTGGACGGGAGCGACACCGGCAGGAAACAGTGCCACGACGAGGAGAAGCGCGAGGAGGACGCGCCAGTTCGTGCTCATGTCTCGGCCCACGAGATAACACAATAAGAATTTACCTAATACAAGTGGAGTTACCTTTCGGCCCCGAGCAGTCGCGCATCCGAAACGGAGTCACGGCCGACCGAGAGAGGCGAAAAGCGCTGTCCGTGGACGAAAGCAGGGACGAGCGGTGAGTCGGAGCGGCCAATCGGACCGAGGGAAGAGTGGCCGAGACCGGTGTCAGCGCTGCCGGGCGACGACGAGCGCCGCGGCGAGCAGCGCCACCAGCGCGACGACGACACCGAAGCCCGGGAGCGACGTCGAGCTCGTCCCGGTCGGCTCGTCGGTTTCGCCGTCCATCTCCGTCTCAGTCCCGTCGGTCGTCTCAGTCTCGTCGGTCGTCTCCGTCTCGTCGGCCATCTCGGTCTCCGTGCCCATCTCCGTCTCGTCGGCCATCTCGGTCTCCGTGTTCATCTCGTCGGACGACTCGGAGTCCATCCCGTCGGTGGAGACGTTCACCCCCGCGGCTGCGACGACGGGACCGTTCGCCGTGTAGGGACCGTCATCGGCACCCGAGGAGGTGACGAAGTCGTACCGTTCGTCGCCGTCGGTGTCGCGGTGCGGCATCGCGATGGCGGTGCCCGACTCCTCGTACGGTTCGTCGAGCGTCACCTCGACGTCAGTGTGGGTGCCGGGACCGAGGTACGCGGAGGTGCCGCGGACGCTCTCGAAGACGTCGCCGTCCTGGAGGCTGCCGTCGTGGACCGTCACGAAGCCGCCGTCGGCGAGCGTCACCGAGTCGACGACGACCGTCTCGCCGCCGGACTGGTCGGAGATCGTCGCCGAGGCCGTGACGGTCACGTCTGCGCTGTCGACGACCGCGCCACCATCAGCCGTGTACGGACCGTCGGCCTCGGGGAACTCGTACATCTCGTCGCCGTCGGTGTCGCGGTGGGCCATCGGGACGAGGACCTGTGACTCGTTCGCGGGCGTGTCGAGCGTCACCTGCACGTCCTCGTGGACGCCGGGCTCGAGGTACGCCGAAGCGCCGAGGACGGAGCCCTCGACCTGGCCGGCGAAGAGGCTCGCGTCGTGGACCACGACGAAGCCGCCCTCGTTGAGGTCGACACGGTCGACCGTCACCGTGTGGCCGTCGGAGGCCTGCGCGGCCATGTCGACGGACGCGGAGACGGCAACGTCGCCGGCATCGACGACCGCGCCGCCGTCAGCCGTGTACGACCCGTCGGCGTCCGGGAACTCGTACATCTGGTCGTCGTCGGTGTCGCGGTGCGTCATCGCCGTCAGTTCCTCGTCGGCGTCGAGCGGGTCGTCGAGCGTGACGACGACGTTCCGGTGCAGCCCCGGTTCGAGGTACGCCGAGGAGCCGACCACGGATTCGACCGCCTGGCCGTCGGCGAGTCGGGAGTCGTGAAGCACGACGAACCCGCCGTCAGGGAGGTACGCGCTGTCGACGACGGCCGTGTTACCGCCCGACGACTGCGCCGGGAACGACACCGTCGACGTCGAAGAGATAGTCACTGCGGCGGTGTCCACGACCGCGCTCCCGTCAGCCGTGAACGGTCCGTCGGCATCGGGGAAGTCGTACTGTTCGTTGCCGTTGGTGTCACGGTGGGCCATCGGGACGACCGTCTCGTTCTCGATCGAGGTGTCGAGTGCGACCCTGACGTTCTCGTGGACACCGGGCTCGAGGTAGTCGGAGACGCCGGCGACGCTGCCGACCGCGTCACCCTCATCGAGGAGGCTCTGGTCGTGGACGACGACGAAGCCCGGCGCGGAGAGTTCGACCCGGTCGACGACGACCGACTCGCCACTCGAACGCTGGGCGGACGCCGAAATCGTCGCGCTCGCGGTCACCTCCGCGCTGTCGACGACCGCGCTCCCGTCGGCCGTGTACGGACCGTCCGCGGCCCCACCGGCGGAGACGAACTCGTAGATTCTGTTACCGTTGGTGTCGCGGTGCGGCATGGCGACGAGCGTCGTGTCTTCGGAGATCGGGTCGTCGAGACGCACCGTGACGTTCTCGTGCGTCCCCGGTTCGAGGTACGCCGACGAGCCGACGACGCTCGCGAGCACGGCACCGTCGTTCAGCGAGGCGTCGTGGAGCGTGACGAAACCGCCGTCGGGGAGCGTCACCGAATCGACGGTGACGGTGTGTCCTCCCGAGGGCTGCGCCGAGAGTGAAACTGTCGCGCTGTTCGACTGCTGTGCGCCGGCCACACCCGCCCCCGCCACGAGGGAGCAGAGCGTGACCAGCGCCAGTGCCACTGCCAGTATGGAACGTGACATACACCGAGCGGCGGTCGATATATAAAAGAGGATTTTCCGAACTGTGGCCACGAACTCCCCGGAGTGTCACCACGAATGTCACCCAAATTCGGGCCGGGTTGGGAGAGTGCGTGGATCAAGAACGCCGGGGGTGATCGGGAACGGGACCAGAGCCGTGACCGTGAGTGAGGCGACGAACCACGGGAGTCGAACACGGCCGGATGGAGACGCACCGCTCGGGAGAAGTGTCGAAGCGAGATTGGGTGGCTGGGGAGTTGTCCCCACCAATCTCCCGTGGCCGGAAAGCCACAGGGGTGGAGGTGGGCCAACGCGGATTTGAACCGCGGACCTCCCGGTTATCAGCCGAGCGCTCAACCTGACTGAGCTATTGGCCCAGGTGAGCGCATTCAGTCGTTGCTCGCTGGTTCGTTTAAGAGTTTCCTTTCAGCACCACTGCGACGCCGTCACCGCCTGTCGTCGTCCACGGTGCCGCCGTCGACGTCGACGTAGTCGCTGGATCCCGGCCCGGACCCACCGCCGGATTCCGACCCACCGCTGGATCCCGACGGTCCGCCTCCGAACTCCTCCTGCGGGAAGCCGGCGGTCCAGACGTTTCCGGAGACGAAGCCCTCCATTCGCCGGTCGAGGTACGGTTTGACGACGACGCGCTTGAGGACCTCGCGGATCGGGTAGCGCGTGAGCGGCACTGCGAGCAGGAACCCGATGGTGTCGGTCACGAGCCCCGGCGTGAGGAGGAACGCGCCGGCGACGAGGAGCAGACCCCCGTCCATGACCTGGTTCGTCGGGAGTTGCCCGGTTTCGACCTTCTGCTGGAGCGCCCGGAGCGTGTGGCGGCCCTCGGCGCGGACGAGCAGCATCCCGACGAGCCCCGTCAGGACGACGAGCGCGACGGTGGCCTGCCAGCCGATGAAGTCCGAGACGACCACGAGGAGCAGCGCGTCCGCCAGCGGGATGAGGAGCAGGGACGCGAGGATCCAGCGCGTGCGCGGCATGGGCTCGGATTACCGACGCGCACCCATAGCCTTTCTGCACTGGTCTCGACGGGAGCCTCTGCGGGGGGAATCGACGAGTGACGGGTACGGTGGGGTCACAGCGGCTCGCTCGGGAGGTCGAACGGCGGGGGCTGGCTCCCGTCGACGTCGGTGAAGCCGTACTCGCGGGCGAGGTCGCCGACGCGGTAGACACCGCCCGACCTCTCCCCCACGGCGGAGTCCGCAGCGAGCGCGACCACCGCCCGACCCGTGTACAGCGGCGACTCCGTCTCCGCAAGCGTGTCGGCGTCGTCGCCGACGGCGTCGAGCACACGTTCCGTCCGCGTGAACCCCGGCTGGACGGCGACCGCGGCGACGGGGGCGTCGCGGAGTTCGTGCGCCATCACGCGCGTCAGCCGCTCGGTGGCGGTCTTCGAGACGTCGTACGGGACGTTCCCCCGGTAGCGGTCGCCGTGACCCGCCGAGACCGTGACGACGAGCCCGCCGCCCGCGGCGAGCATGCGCGGGACGGCGAGACGCGAGGCTGTAAAGTGCGCGCGGACACCCGCGTCGAACATCCGGTCCCACGTCTCGACCGACTGCTCCCAGAAGGGGTCGTCGAAGCCCGCGCCGTACCCCTCGTAGCCGCCCCAGACGTTGTTGACGAGGAGGTCCAGCCCACCCGGTTCGTCGGCGGCCCGCTCGGACGCGAAGTCCCGGTCGATCCGGTCGAACAGCGCCGCGACCGCCTCGTCGTCGGTGTGGTCGCACTGAACGGCGATCCCCCGGCCGCCGCGATCGGTGACGGCCGCGGCGGTGTCGTCGACGGTCCCCGGGAGGCCGTCCGTCCGGTCGGCGGCGACGCTCCGGCCGGTGACGTAGACCGTCGCACCGGCGTCGCCGAGTGCGAGGGCGATCCCGCGGCCGATACCGCGAGAGGCACCGGTGACGAGGGCGGTGGTGTCGGAGAGTGTGGACATCCGCTCAGGACGTTCGCGAGGCGAGGACGAGAGCGTTGCGACCGCGAGATCCGAGCGGACAAATCGGGTGAGAGTGCGACGAGTCGCGATCCGTCGGACGGAGACGCCCCGGACGTCGCCGTCTCGGAGACGGTCGTCCGGTGTGAACCGTCGCGTGGACCGATTTCCTCTGCTGGTCGCCGCCGGTCGACCGGAGGAACGGGGCGAATCCCGAGGGGCTTTACCCCTCCACCGCCCAGCCGCGACCATGGACGACGAGGGCGTAGACCCCGGCGACGACGCGAACCCCGACGAGGACGCGAACGCGGCGGGTGGCGAGCGCGACGAGCCACGAGTCGGCGTCGACTGGCGCGACTGGGGAGCCGACGCGTTCGCCGAGGCACGCGACCGCGACGCCCCGCTCTTGCTGTCGTTGACCGCGACGTGGTGTAGCGCCTGTCACGAGATGGACCGCGAGACGTTCGCGGATCCCAGAGTGGCGGCGGTCGTCGGGGACAGCTACGTCCCCGTACGCGTCGACGTCGACCGCCACCCTCGGGTGAGAGAACGGTACAACATGGGCGGGTTCCCGTCGACCGTGTTCTGTACGCCGACCGGCGAGGTGCTCACGGGCGCGACGTATCTCGGTCCCGACGGCATGAAGTCGGTGCTCGACCGGGTCCGCGACACCTGGGTCGAACACGGCGACAGCGCGGGGACCGTCCCCCGGGCGCTCGCGGGCGATCCGACGCCGGCGGGCGAGGTGACGTCGGCCATCGAAGAACACCTCGCGGGACAACTGGAGGCACAGTACGACCACGAGTTCGGCGGCTGGGGGACGGACGCCAAGTTCCCGCTTCCCCGGACCATCGAGTTCGCCCTCAAGCGCGAACGGAACCAGGCGCTGACGACGCTCGACGTGGTCGAACGCAACCTCTTCGATCCGGTCGACGGTGGCTTCTTCCGCTACGCCGGGTCGCGCGACTGGGGCGACGTCGAACGCGAGAAACGGCTCGCGACGAACGCGGCGCTCGTCCGCGCGTTCGCCAACGGCTACCTCTACACGGGCGACGAACGGTACCGGCAGACGGCGTCGGCGACGGTCGACTTCCTCACCGACGACCTCTGGACGGGCCGGGCGGTCGGTGGGAGCCTCGGTCCCGCCGACGAGTCGGGCTACTACACGCTCTCGGCGGACGAACGACGCGAGGCGGCCCCGCCCCGCCGCGATCTGACCGAGTACGCCGGCGACAACGGACTCGCAGCCGAGGCGTTCCTGACGCTCGCCGCGTACACCGACGACGACGGGGCCAGAGCGGCCGCCGAACGGATCCTCGACTTCCTGCGCACGGAACTGATCCACGACGGCGTCGTGACCCGCTACCGGACGGGCGACGAGCGCGGCGAACGCGGCCTCCTCGAGGACCACGCACGGGTCGCAGCCGCCTTCTGTCGCGCAGAGCAGGTGCTCGGCGAGGGTGTCGAGACGGCGTGCGCCGTCGTCGACCACGCGGTCGAGACGCTCCACGACGACGGCTCCTTCCGCGACGGTCCCCGGGACGGTGCGGGACTGCTCGACCACCCGCTGCGCCCCATCGACGGCAACGTCGAACTCGCGGAGACCTGCCTCGACCTGGCTGCGCTCACCGATGACGAGACCTACCGCGACGTGGCCCACGAGACCGTCGCGGCCTTCGCGGGCGCGGCCGACCGGTTCGGCGTCCAGGTCGCCGGCTACGGGTCGGTCGCGGCCCGCCTCTGCCGACCGGACCTCGTCATCGACGTCCCCGAGGGTGACGACCTCCACCGCGCGGCGCTCCGGGTGGCCGATCACGAGCGCGTGATCGTCCCCGGCGAACGATCCGACGCACGCGTCCGCGTCGGTGACGAACGTCGGACGGCGACGACCCCCGACGAACTGATGACAAAAGTATCTGAAATCAGTTAGCTAGTGACGAACCAACTGACTGTCGAGCGAGAATTCGACCTACTGAGCGCGGGAACCGTCGCGATGCGTTTATGTCTAACGCAGGAGGTGAAAGGGTATGGCGACGCTGCGCGACCTGGGCCTGTCGGAGTACGAGGCCCGCTGCTATCGCGTTCTACTCGAACACGGTCCGGCGACCGCGAAGGAGCTGTCGCGGGCGAGTGACGTCCCGATGGGGCGCGTCTACGACGTGCTCAACGGCCTCGAACGGTACGGTCTCGTACGGAGTCAGGCGGCGAGTCGTCCGAAGAAGTACCTCGGCGTCGAGCCCGAGACCGGGCTCGAACGGCTCCTCGCGGACAAACAGGCGGAGCTCGAACGGAAGGCCCAGCAGTACGAGTCACTCGTCGAAGAGCTCTCGAAGGAACTCGGCGCGGACGAATCCACCGGCGAGGCGTTCTGGACCGCCGCCATCGGCCCCGAAGAGAGCGCCGACCTGCTCGCCGAGCGACTGACGGCCGCCGACGAGCGTCTGGTGATGGTTGCGGGGACGCCCTCACCACGGTGCGGCGTCCGTCGGATGAGTCGGGTGGTCGTGGACCGGCTGAACGAGGCGCTCGAACGCGGTGTGCGCGTATCGTTGCTCCTGTCGCCGGAGCTGGTGGCATCGGTGCCCGAGCCGGTCTGGGACGACTGTCACGAACGCCTCGCCGGTCGCGAGGCGTTCGAGGTGCGGACGTCGACGACCGTCTCCGGGACGTTCAACCTCATCGACGACGTGGAGGTGTGTATCGACGTCCCGAACCCGCTGGAGCCGACGCAGACGCTTGCGACGATCGATCTCAAGGACCCAGCGTTCGCGTCGAACCTCCGCGAGACGTTCGAGGCGCGGTGGGCCGACGCCGAACCGCTGTCGAGCTGAGCGGACGGGTTACCGAACTGGAAGGCGAGTTATTGGACCGGACGGGAAGCGAAGAGCGCGAGCCGCCGGCTCAGGCCCGGAGTTCCTCGCGGAGCCGTGCCATCGTGAGCTCGCGCTCGGCGTGGGCGTTGTGCTGGTGGATGGACTCGTCGTTCGACTGCTTCATGTGGACCACCGTGTCGTCGGCGAGGTGATCGAACTCGTCGACCACCTGTTCGGCCATCGACCGGACGCAGTCCTCGACGAACTTCGCGTTCGCGTGGGCGTGGTAGGTCATGTGGTCCTCGTCGGGCCGCTTCGCGAGGTTGTAGATGCGCGCACTCATCGAGTCGCGGGCGATGTCGACGACGTCGATGAGGTCGACGTCGGGCGACCCCTCGCTCGTCACCGTCAGCGTGGCGTGACCGCGCTGTGAGTGACCGGGCTGGGGAACCGCCTCGAGGAACTCCTCGGTCGTCTCCTCGTCGACGCCGAGGTCGAGGAGCGTATCGCGGGCGCGCGAGGCGGACATCCCCTGCGAACACGGACAGACCGTCATGCCCACGACGCGAGCGCCGATCTCCTCGCGGGTCCCCTCGTCGGTGGCGGTGGCCGAGGCGATGATGTCGACGCTGCTCTGTGTCGAGAGGCCGCTCGCGGGCGTGTCCTCCTTCAGGATGAGTTCGGCCTCCATGTGGACCTCCGCCGACGAGGTGTAGTCGTGTTTGGCGAGCAGCCGCTCGGCGGCGTCGCCACAGACGTCCTCGACTCTGTACGCGGGTTCGGAGACGGCCTCTTCGAGGATCTCGTCGATGACCTGCATGTTCCGGCTCATGTCGATCCCCTTTCTTCCCCCGGGGAGATCGACGAACACCTCGAACTCCGCCATCAGGACGAGCGGGCGTTTGCCGTTGCGAGCGATCTTGACGAGTTTCTCGACGCCGGTGACGCCGACCTGACTCAGCCCCACGGTCACGTCGGGGCGGGTGGCCTGCACGTCGGGCAGCTGATGACTCATTACCGGAGCCAAGGACCGGGCCTGATTAGGACTTTCGATGGGGTGACTCGGGTCTTTTTGCCACCATTTGTCACTGCATCGACACCGTTTTTATACCAGTCGACGAACGCGTCCACGCATGTCCCTCCAACTCGGATCCGCCCTGAAAGGCGGTGCCGAACGGCTCGCGAGCCGGACCGGCGTCGTCGTCCTCACCGTGTACGCGGCGGTGATGCTCGTCTACCAGTTGAGCGTCAACACACTGCTCCAGTCCCTCCTCACCAGTCTGGTACCGGCAGGAGCCGACCGGGTCGCCTCGCCGGCTCTCGTGACGCTCCCGCTGCCGAACGTCGTGGCGGGAGTGCTGGTCGTCGTCACGCTGCTCGCGGCGACCGTCGTCAGCGTCGTCGCCGTCCGGACGTTCGTCGCCCGCGAGCGGGAGCGGATCCCGCGACGGTTCCTGACCGACCGGATGCTGTTCGTCGTGGCGAACCTCGTCGTCGGGGGAATAGCGTTCGGACTGATCGTCCTCGTCGGCACGATTCTCCTAGTCGTTCCAGGTATCGTCGCCTACGTCGGGCTGCTGTTCATGGTGCAGTTCGTCGCCGTCGAGAAGGTGAACTTCGTGACGGCAATGCGTCGGAGCTGGCGGCTCACTCGGGGGAGCCGGATCCGGATCTTCCTCCTCGTGCTCGTGCTCTTCGCCGCGACGCTCGTCGTGACGTTCGTCGTCAACTTCGGGCTGGGCCTCGCAGTCGGCTCCGGGAGCGCCGGACTCGGTGTCGGGCTGGTGAACGTCCTCCTGACGCTGTACCTGCTCGCCGTGACCTGCGACGCGTTCGTCCAGCTCCGCGACGACGACAGGTCGCCGACGGGAACGCAGCCGACGGCGGACGCGGTCGGCACCTAGGCTACGGCCAGTCGTCGCGGCCGTCGTCCTCGAACGGGTCGTCGTCCTCCTCGGCGTCGCCGAGCGTCCAGCCTGCGGCCTCCGCCGCCTGCTCGATCGGGAGGAACTCCCACCCGGTCTCCTCGGCGGCCTCGCGGTCTTCGTCCGAGGTGCCGACGAAGACGTGGCGGTCGGTGTCGAACTGCCGCTTGACGTTCTCGAGGCTCTCGACCACGCCTCGCGGACCGGAGAAGAAGTCCTGTCTGACGCGGTGTTTCCGCGTGTAGTTCGTCACGACGTACGTGGGCTGTTCGCTCACGACGCCGACGTACTTCGTCCACTGTCGAGTGTCCGAGAACACCGCTGTCGGGTCCGCGAGCGCTTTGAGCGCGTCGAGTTCGAAGGCGAGTGTCATCGTCCCACTCCGGTCGCCGGCGTCCATGATCTCACGAAGAGAGTCACGCCGAAAAACGGCTTCGCTTCCGGACGGTGTCCGCGGTGTGGCCGTTCACTCCTGACGGGAGCGGTCGGTGGACACGACGACGTCGGCGTCGCGGGGACGTGGCCCGCGTCGGGTCGGTCCGGCGGTCACCGGGACGGATCGGAACCACGGCCCGGTGGCCAGGCCAGGGACGGGACGGGAGCTGGAGCGAGAGGCGGGGGGATGGATCGAAGACGGGAGGCTGGAGTGAATCGAAGACGGGGAACCGGAGTGGATCGAAGACGGAAGACCGGGGTGGATCGAAGACCGAAGAGAGGAGTGGACCGAAGACGGAGAGCGAGGCGGTCGGGCGAGCGAGTTACTGCTGTGCCGGGGCGATCTTGTCGAGGTCGACGCGCTTCTCCAGGAGCGTCTCCTTCTGGTCGGAGACGACGCGCTCCTCGCGCATCAGCTTCTTGTACGCCGACTGGGCGGAGAGGTCGCCGACGAGGACGCCGCCGATGATCCTGCCGTCCTTGAACGTGATACGACGCCACGTGTTGTCCTCGTACTTGCGCTCGGCGTCGTCGTCACCGAGGGTCGGGTGACCGAACGAGAGGAAGGGGAAGTCGAAGTGCGTGATGGAGTACGAGGAGACCCAGCGGAACTCCTCGGAGGCGTAGTCGACCATGTTCTTCGCGGCGATCGTCCCCTGTTCCTTCGCGGAGCCCCACGCGCCGTTCTGGGTGCGCTCGCCGAGGATGACGTCGTGGAACTGGGTGATGTCGCCGGCGGCGAAGATGTCGTCGTCGTTCGTCCGCATGTACTCGTCGACGACGATCCCGTCGTCGCAGACGACGTCCGTCCCCTGCAGGAGTTCGGCGTTGAAGTCGAGCCCGATGGCGATGCCGACGAACTCGGAGTCGTAGCGGTCGCCGTTGGGGTCGACGGTCGAGACGACGTGGCCGTCGTCGTCGGTCTCGAAGCGGTCGACGCCGGAGCCGAAGACGGGCGTCACGCCGCGCTCTTCCAGCGCGTCGTGGATGATCTCGGCACCGTCGGGCGACAGGGCGTAGCGCCACCAGCACTCGCCGCGCATCAGGTAGTGTGCGTCGATCTCCTGTGCGGCGCAGATCGCCGCGAGATCGATCCCGAGGAGGCCGGCCCCGACGACGACGCCCGTCTCGGAGTTCTCGGCGTGTTCGCGGATGGCGCGGGCGTCCTGGAACGTCCAGAAGTGGTGGATTCCCTCGGCGTCGGAGTTCTCGACCGGCAGCTGCGTGGGGGTCCCGCCCGTGGCGACGAGGAGTTTGTCGTACTCGATCTCGTCGCCCTCGTGGGTTCTGAGGGTGTGTGCGTCGGGGTCGACGCCCGTCACGACCGTGTTGAGACGCAGGTCGATGTCGCGGTCGGCGTACCACGAGTCGCTGTGGATGGAGATGGGGGCCTCGGGGAGTTTGCCCTTCGCGAACTCCTTGATGAGGATCCGGTTGTACAGGGCCTCGCCCTCGTCTGTGATGACGGTGACATCGGCGTCTGGCGCCTCCTCACGGAGCGTCTCGGCCGCGGAGGAACCCGCGATGCCGTCGCCGATGATCACATACGACTGGCTCATATCCGCCACGTTGTAGTTCGGGGTTAATGTGGATTGCTATCCGTGCATCATCGGCGAGAATCGGTCCTACGCCGCGACACGCCTCGCGTCCGAGCGTCGCCGAACGGCTCGCTCTCGGGCAACACAGTCACGGATTCCGGACGGTCGAGCGACGGGATCGGCACATCGTGACAGGAGTTCCGAACGTTGCGGCGGGCGGCGCGCGGTGAGGCCGCCGGTGAACCGCCGATCGGGATCGAGTGGTCGACACCCCGTGCCGCAACCCTTACCCGAGTTCGCACCAACCTCCGGACGAGATGAAGATCCGCCAGAACCTCCGGCACTGGGCGGCGAAGAAGGCGCTCACGACGCCCGTGGTGGGCGACATCGCCCGCGACAAACTCGTCGACCTCCACGTCGACGTCTTCGGCCGGAAGGCCGACGAGGGCCGCCGCGAGGAGCGCGAGGACCACATGGCCGACTTCTTCCACTGTACGTTCGACACGTACGTCGCGGCGCTCGACGCCGGGTTCACCGAGGCCGAGGCCCGCGAGGTCACCCACGTCCAGGCCAACTTCGACTTCTTCAACCACGGCTGGACCGAGATGATGGAGTTCCCGGCCGACGAACTGGAGGCCCACTACGAGCGGTACGAGTCGTTCTTCCGCGCACACTCGATCACCATCGACGACCCGCTCGGCGACTTCCGGACCCGCGAGATCCCGTCCGCGCCGTCGACCCCCGAGAAACTCGACGCGCCGGAGCACCCCCACGCCGAGGGTGGCTTCGCCGACGACGTCTACGTCGAGGACGAGGAGGGGAACCTCCACGTCGGCGACGCCATCACCCCCGACGACGAGGAGGTCGACGTCACGGCCGCCCCCGGGATGCAGGACGTCGACGCCGACGAGAACGAGGACGCGAAGGCCGACTGACCCCGGCGCTCGCGAACCGATCGGGACCGGGGAGACGCCGGGTTGCGGTCGGTCGTGCAGTGATGGACAGCGGTCGCGTCCGGGGCTACCGGCGACGGCGCTCGTCTCACTTCTCGCCCGCACCGTCCGCCACGGCCCGGTCCGGGTCGCGAGGATCCGTCGAGGACGCTTCGTCCGCTGGTGCCCGGGCGTCGATCCGGTCGGCACACTCGAAACCGGCGACGATCCCACCGTTGAGCGATCGCTCGGGGTACTGCGCCCGCGAGGCCATCCCCGCATAGTAGAGGCCGTCGGCCACCTCCCGCAGGTCGTACGGGACGACCTTCTCGAGGTAGCCGCGCTCGTACACCGGCGCGGCGCGGGGGTTGCGCGCGAGGCGGAACCGTTCGACTGACTCCCGCGAAAACGAGGGGAACATCTCCTCGACGTGCGAGAGCCACAGCTCCTCGATCTCGTCGTCGGAGGCCTGCCAGAGGTCCTCGTCGTACTCCTGGACGTAGCTGGCGACGTACAGCAGGTGCTTCCCGCCGTACCTGTCGGGGGAGACGAAGTTCGTGTGCTCGATGAGCGCGCCGAACGGCGCGTCGTGGGCGACGTTCAGCCAGTAGGTGTCCGTGAGGGAGTCGTCCATCGTGACGACCGCACACACCGCGCCCTGGAAGTCGACGTCGCACTCGTAGCCACAGAGCGCCTCGAGGACGTTCGGCATCGCTGCGACGACGACTCCCTCAGTGTCGTGGGTCTCGGTCGCCGCTCCCGTGTCGACGGTGAGCGTCGACACCGCGCCGTCTTCGAGGGAGAGGTCCGTCACGCGTGCGCCGGTGGTGACGTTCTCCCGCCCCACGGCCTCGACGAGGGCGTCGATGAACGGGGCGAACCCGCCGTCGAAGTAACCGAGGATCTCCCCGCGGAGGAGGTCGCGCTCGCCGCGGAACTTGATCCTGCCCAGCAGCCACGCGGCGCTCACGTCCTCCTTGCGGGAGCCGAACTTCGCGTCGAGCAACGGCTCGAAGAACTGGTCGTAGACGCCCTCGGTCGTGTGCTCGACGATGAACTCTCTGACAGGCGTGTCCTCGTACGCCTCGAGCGACTCGTAGGAGTCGAAGCGGGGGCGACCGCCGCGGAGGTCGACGCCGAGGGTGAGCATCCCCAGCCGGAACTTGTCGTAGATCGAGAGATGCGGGTAGGCGAGGATCTCCCACGGAGTGTCGAGCGGGTGGACGACGCCGTCGACGTAGTAGGCGTTCTTGCCGACGAGCCACTCGAGTCGGTCGCCGACCCCGAGCTCGTCGGCGAGCTCGACGATGGTCTCTTCCGACTTCGAGAGGTGGTGGTAGAAGCTCTCGATGCGGTCTCCCGGCGTCTCGTATGTCGCGGCGAGTCCCCCGAGGTCGTCCGAGGCCTCGAACACGTGGACGTCGTGGCCGTGCTGTCGGAGTCGGTAGGCGGCGGCGAGCCCGGCGATTCCCCCGCCGACGACGTGGATCATCGTCGGGCGTTCGGGACGCGCGTGTTAGGCCCTTGTGGTTCGGCGAGCACGACCGGCTCCACGAACACCCACTCTCCCGTTCGGTTCGGACAGCACTGACCGCTTCGATCGTCGGTCAGAGTTCGTGCAAATAGTTAACACGGATCGTCACCAACATGTCGATGCAATGTCAGTCGACAAGGAGGTCACTATCACGGCGACCAGCACGGACTCGTGGGAAGCGGCAGCAATGGCCGCGGTCGAACGCACGGAGGCGACCGTCAACAGCCTCCAGTGGGCCGTCGTCGAGGACCAGTGGCTCGATCTCAAGGAGGGTGGGTCGCCCGTCTACAAGACGAAAGTGAACATCGGGTTCCGCGTGGAGCAGTGAGGGCCGCGCCGCGAGGGTGCGTCCCGACCGAATAACCGACGGACAGGGCGCTTTGGCCCTTCGCTACCTTTTTACTCGCCGTTCGTAAACAGCGGGGCATGCTGACGGTCAGGGCTCCCGCGACGAGCGCGAACCTCGGGAGCGGCTTCGACGTCTTCGGCGTCGCCCTCGACCGCCCGGCCGACGTCGTCCGCGTCGAGAAGGCCGACGAGACGACCATCGAGGTGACGGGGACCGGCGCGACGTACATCCCGACCGACCCCGACGGCAACACTGTCGGCGCGGTCGCCGAGGCGCTGGACGCGCCCGCCCACATCCGGATCGACAAGGGGGTCCGTCCCTCCTCCGGGCTGGGGTCGTCGGCGGCCTCCGCGGCGGCGGCGGCCCTCGGGCTGAACGAGCTGTACGACCGGGGGCTCACGAAGAAGGAGCTCGTCCCAATCGCGGCGGAGGGCGAGGCGGTCGTCTCCGGCGAGGCGCACGCCGACAACGTCGCGCCGTCGCTCCTCGGCGGGTTCACCATCGCCTCGAACGGGGAGATCACTGCCGTCGACGCCGACATTCCGCTGGTCGCCTGCCTCCCCGAGATCGCCGTCTCGACCCGCGACGCCCGCCGGGTCGTCCCCTCGACGACCGACCTCACCGACCTGGTAGACACCGTGGGTCACGCCGCGACGCTCACCGTCGGGATGTGCCGATCCGACCCGGAACTCGTCGGCGAGGGGATGACCGACGAGGTCGTCACGCCCGCGCGAGCGAGCCTCATCTCGGGGTACACGCAGGTTCGGACCGCGGCGTTCGACGCCGGGGCGACGGGCGTCACGGTGTCGGGTGCCGGCCCCTCGGTCATCGCGGCCTGTTACGCGCCGGACCGGCGGGCGGTCGCCGGTGCGATGGTCGACGCCTTCGCCGACGTGGGCGTCGACGCCCGGGCCTACCAGACGGAGATCGGCCGCGGCGCCGAACTGCTAGAGTGAATTCGGGTCAGAGAGGGGGCCGACGTACCGGCGGAGGAGACGGCGGACGCGAACCGCACTCGTGACGAGACGACGGAGAACGCGGCGCTCGCAGGGTAGTGCAGACTCATCGTCCCGACCCCGAGAGTGGCCGTACCCACGAAGCCGATGTCGCGGTCCAGTTCGGGCTCGGCGCTCGTCTCCCCTCGCTCGTGCGAGGGTGATCGCGAAAACGTGACCGAAGAACCTCGCCACCGACGGGACGCGACGAGTGCTCCCGGGACAACTATTATTCGCCAGGAGTCGAAAGCCGGAGAACGGGGTGGTCACGGATGCCGATCGTCCCGCACTACCCGTCGGACGAACCCACGGACGACGACGCACCGGATTTCGGTGAGATCGTCGACCGCATCCTCAACGGCGGTGACAGGCCGAACCCGGTCGTCTCCGCCGCAGGCGCATAGCCCGCCGACCACGCCTGAATTTCTTTGTCGAGCGGCCGTCGACCGTCAGGGTCGGCCCCACTGGTAGAACCACCACGCGATGCCGAGGAGCATGAGGCCGATTCCGAGGGTAGACGTCGCCGGTTCGGGGATGACGAAGAGGACGAAGCCCACGACGATGAGCGCCGTCGGTTCGATTTCGTCCCAGTAGTCCGCGAGTGAGAGTCCCATTTCGCAGGGCCGTTCGCCGCCCCGTGGTATGTGTCTTGTCACTCCGGGGGCGACGACAGCGTCCCAGGGCGGCGATGCTGTCAAGCCGGACACCGATGTATCTCGACCATGGCATCGAGTGTGCTGGACACCGGACCACCAGTGGGAGAGAGCCGATGAGAGTCGCCGTCTACGGACCCGGCGGCGTCGGGGGCTACGTCGGAGCACGGCTCGCACAGGCCGGCGTCGACGTCCACCTGATCGGGCGTGGCGACCACCTCCGGGCACTGCGGGAGCACGGGCTGGAACTCCGGAGCGTCGCCGGCGACGCCCACGTCGACCTGCCCGCCACGGACGACCCCGACGAGGTGGGCGCCTGCGACGTCGTCCTCTGCTGCGTGAAGTCGTTCGACACCGCCGACATCGCCGCCCGTCTCGCACCACTGCTGGGCGACGACGGCTGTGTCGTCTCGCTCCAGAACGGCGTCGACAACGAGGACGTCCTCGCCGACGCGGTGGGGCGCGACCGCGTGCTGGGCGGCGTCGCGTACATCTTCTCGACCATCGCCGAGCCCGGGGTCGTCGAACACACGGGTGGGCCCACGAAGATCGTCTTCGGTGAGCTGGACGGCCGTCGGAGCGACCGCGCCGAGCGGCTCCTCGCGGCCTGTGAGCGGGCACCGGAACTGGCGGTCGAGTTGTCAGAGGCGATCGAGATCGACATCTGGGAGAAGGCGGCGTTCATCTGTGCGCAGGCGGGGCTGACGGCCACGACGCGACTCCCGCTCGGCGACGTCCGGGAGATCGACGAGTCGTGGAGGATGTACCGCCGGGTGATCGAGGAGGTGTGTGCGGTCGCCGACGCCCGCGGCGTGGACCTCCCCGGCGACACGGTCGACCGGTGGATGGACTTCGCCGCCGACCTGGAGGCGGACTCGTACTCGTCGCTCCACTACGACCTGACGCACGACAAACCGATGGAGCTGGAGGGGTTACACGGTGCGGTGGTGCGGGCGGGCGACGAGGAGAAGGTGGACGTACCGATGACGGAGGCGATCTACGCCCTGCTCAAGCCCTGGGCGGTGCGGAACGAACGGCTCGCGGAGGAAGGGACGAAGTGACAACGGAGAAGGGTTCCGTCACTGGCAGCCGACCGCGACCGACCGAGCGAACGCGAGCGAGATGGCGTGGCTTCTCGTTCACCGGACGCTTCGCGCTGCTCGTCTCCGAACCGCCGCTCGCCTCGTTCGTGAATGCGAACTCGTGTCGAGCGGTTCGAGACCACCGGATGCCGTCGGGTGCCCACGAAAAGTGGCTCTCTAGACCCCGCGACCCTGCAGTTTCTCCTCTTCGGGCATGTCGACGTTCGACTCGCCCTTCATGCCCTTCCCGATGTTCGTGGCGATCTCGGCCAGGGCCTCGGGATCGTCCCAGTTGTTGACCGCCTCGACGATGGCGCGGCCCATCGCCTCGGGGTTCTCCGCCCCGAAGATGCCGGAGCCGACGAAGATGCCGTCGCACTCGTGGTACATCATGAGCGCCGCGTCGGCCGGAGTAGCAATACCGCCGGCGGCGAAGTTCACGACGGGCAGCCGCCCCATCTCGGCGGTCTCGTGGACGAGGTCGGCGGGTGCCTCGTGCTCACGGGCCCACTTCTCGCGCTCGTCGTACTGCAGCCCCACGACCGAGCGGATCTGGTGTTTGATCGTGCGCTGGTGGGTGACGGCCTGGTTGACGTCGCCCGTGCCGGCCTCGCCCTTGGTTCGGATCATCGCCGCGCCCTCGTCGATGCGGCGCAGCGCTTCGGGGAGGTCGCGTGCGCCGCAGACGAACGGCGCGGTGAAGTCTCGCTTGTCGATGTGGTACTCGTTGTCCGCGGGCGTCAGGACTTCGCTCTCGTCGACCATGTCGACGCCGAGCGCCTCGAGGATCTGCGCCTCGGTGTAGTGGCCGATCCGGGCCTTGCCCATGACCGGGATCGAAACCGAATCGATGATCTCCGACACTTTCTCCGGGTCGGGCATCCGCGAGACGCCGCCCCGTTTGCGGATGTCGGCGGGGACCGCCTCCAGGGCCATGACCGCGACCGCGCCGGCCTCCTCGGCGATGCGAGCCTGTTCGGCGTTCACCACGTCCATGATGACGCCGCCCTTCTGCATCTGCGCGAACCCGCGCTTGACGAGATCGGTGCCCCGTCGGAGTTCCGCCAGGTCGGTCTCTTCAGCCATACGCGACCCTTGGACCGGACGCACTTAAGCCGTGCTTTCGGGCTTCGAACGGACGCAGTCAAGCGGTGCTTTCAGGCCGTCGAGACCGGTGAGACGACTGCCCGCCGACTCGCCGGTTCGGACGTAGTTTTATATGCGATCGAGCGGCCACACCGGCTCGTGACCTGACCGACATCCGGTGGGCGGTTCGCGACGCGACGGCACACCGTTCACCGACTCGGCTGTGGTCGTGCCGTCCGTTCGCTCACGCGGGCAGCCGTCGACGGCTGCGCCGCACCCGCACGGGACCGCCATCGCTTTGTCACCCCCTTCCTTTCGGGGAGTATGGCCACGGCTCGACGTCGCCTCTCGGAACTGTTCGACGGCGACGGCCTCCCCGGTGCGTCCGATCTCCCCCGGTGGCTCGCTCCGCTCCCCCGGCCGATCGAGAATCTCGGGCTCAACCTCGTCCCCCTCGTCGTCGTCACGAACCTCGTCGGAACCGCGTTCGGCTTCTGGTACTACGGCTTCCAGTTCTCCATCGAACCCGTCGTGATGTGGCCGTTCGTCCCCGACTCGCCCGTCGCGACGCTGTTCATCGCGCTCGCGTTCGGCGCGTGGTATCTCGGCCGGTCCAACGAGTACCTCAACGCCCTCGCCTTCTTCGGCTGTCTCAAACTCGGCGCGTGGACGCCGTTCGTGCTCCTCGCGTTCAGGGAGGACTTCTCCTATCTCCACCCGGCGATGTACAACTTCCTCTTCTGGAGCCACCTCGCGATGGTGGTCGAGGCGTTCGTCATCCACCGCTTCTCGGGCTTCCCGATCCGGGCGGTGCTCGTCGCCGTCGTCTGGTACGGCTTCAACGACCTCGTCGACTACTTCGTCCCCCTCGTTGGAGGGCCACACCACACCCTCATTCCCGCCGAACCCATCGTCGACGGCGTCGTCCAGCACGTCAGTCCGGCACACGAACTCGCCGCCGCCGGGGCAGTCGTGCTGACGCTCGCCGCGACGTTCCTCGCGCTGTCGACGCGGGTGAAACAGCTCGAAGCGGTGCAGTAGCCGGCGTGACCGCGAGGCCTGGAGGCACGCCGTTCGGTGGTTAGCACTCGCGTCGACCCAGCGTGACACGGCACTCGGGCGACGGTTCGACCGTGAGACCCGTACTGCTGGGGACGTTTTCGGGCGAAGTCCGCAGGGAGACCCAGCGGACGCTGAGCGAGTTCAGCTGAGTGGAGGCGTCCGACGGCCGTCGTACCCGCACGGTGAGCGGTCGGTCGTGACTGGTCGTCCTTCGTCGTGGTACCCCACCGGTCACCTGACGGTTTATGTCCGCACCGGTGATACCACTGGTATGGACTCCGAGTTCTCGCACGTCGCCGACCTGCCCCTCACCATCGACAGCGTCGACATCACGCAGCAGGAACGCGACACCTCCAGCGGCTTCGTCCGCAAATCGACCACGTTCGCCCTCTCCGGCGACGGCGAGACGGGTCGCGGCGAGGACGTCACCTACGACACGGAGGACCACGACGCCCTCGCCGAGGGGTGGGGTGGGTCCGACACGGACGAGGCGTACGACCTCGCCGGCGAGTACACGTTCACCGAGTTCTCGGCGCGACTCGACGAGATCGACCTCTTCCCGGGGAAGGAGCCGGAGCGAGACACGGCCCACCACTACCGCCGGTGGGGACTGGAGTCGGCGGGACTGGATCTCGCGCTCCGACAGGCCGGTGAGAGCCTCGGCTCCGTGCTCGGGCGGACGTACGACCCGGTCCGGTTCGTCGCCTCCACCCGGCTGGGCGATCCACCGTCGACAGCGCGCGTCGAGACGCTCCTCGACCGTGTCCCCGACGCCGAGTTCAAACTCGATCCGACGGCCGAGTGGACGGCCGAGATCGTCGACGACCTCGCGGCGACCGGCGCGGTCAGGATCCTCGACATCAAGGGCCAGTACAAGGGGACCGAGGTCGATCAGGAGCCGGACGCGGCACTGTACGAACTCGTCTTCGAGGGGTTCCCCGACGCGGTCGTGGAGGATCCGGCGCTCGTACCCGAGACGGAGGCGCTCGTCGCGGCCAACCGTGATCGGATCTCGTGGGACGTCCCCATCACGGGCGTGGACTCCATCGGAGAACTGCCCTTCCCGCCGCGGTGGCTGAACGTCAAACCGTCGCGGTTCGGCACGGTCGAGTCGCTGTTCGAGACGCTCGCGTACGCCGACGACCACGGGGTGCAGCTGTACGGCGGCGGGCAGTTCGAGCTCGACGTCGGCCGTGGACAGATCCAGGCGCTGGCGTCGCTGTTCTACCCCGACGGCCCGAACGACGTCGCTCCGGGCGTCTACAACGATCCGGAAGTCCCCGAAGACCTCCCAACGAGCCCGCTCGAACCCGGCGAGCCGGTCGGTCTCGGGTTCTGAGTCGGGACGGGAGGTCAGCCGTTCAGGGTTCGGTCGACGTAGAACTCCATCTTCGAGTACAGGTGCCACTGTGAGAGGAAACGCGTAGAGAGACGGGCGAAGACGTCCATGAACGCGACCGAGACGAACACCAGTCCGACGAGCACCGGGAGAGTCCGGACCGGAACCGGGACGGGAAACACGTCGAGGACGACTCCGAGCGCCCGATTCAGCCCGCCGGTCGCGAGGAGCACCAGGTAGTACACCGACAGCAGTTCGGAGACGATCAACATGTTCTTGGAGAACTCGAACAGTGCCTGCATCCGAAACGCTCGCGAGTGCGCCGTCGTCTCCAGATACGACAGCACCGACAGCCACACCGTGTGGTAGCTCCGTCGCGACAGGCGACCCGGCAGCCCGAACTCCCGTCGGCAGAGGGTCAACACCTCGTGATCGAAGTACTCGGGATCGACTGCCCCCTCCGGTTGCCCGGCGACGTCGCGCTCGCCGGAGGCCCGGAACCGGTCGAGCAACCCCAGCGGTGTCGTCGGGCTTCGGGTCGACGATGGCGACTCGCGCCTCTGTGCCTCGAACAGGTCCTGCGGGAATGAGTGTCCCTCGTACGCGGCGTCCATAGAGCGGAGGACGTGCGGGCTGAACACCGTGTCGAGGCCAGCCGTCGAGAGGAGCGTCCGAAACCGCGTCCGTACACCCACGAATCACGACTGCTCTTCGAGGCCGGACAGCACCATGCCGACGACGAACGCGAACATCCCGACGAGCGTGAGGTCGACGAGCGACGCCGTGGCGAGGAGGCTCGTTTCGACATCGACTGCGGCCACGACTCCCGCGACGAGGAGAGCCCCAGGAACGAGGTAACCGAAGACGTCGATCAGGTTCAGATCGACAGTGGTGTGCCGTTTGCCATGATCTGTTCATACAATTGACAGGCAGAAAACGGTTGTTCGCGGCGACGGATACGTTCCGAAACGTGGACTGTCTGGTTCTCACTCCCGATCCGCGTGCGCCCGCACCCAGAGTTCGCCGATGCGCGACAGCCTGGTTCGGTAGGACTTGCCGTGTTCTTCCTGCTCGATGTAGCCTTTCCCGCCGGGGCCGAGCCGGTCGACGTTGTAGATGACCTTCGACCGAAACGAGTCCGTGTACTCCTCGTTGAGCTCTTTGGAGAGAGCCTCCGCGAGTTCCGAGACCGACTCGAACTCGCCGTGCTCGCCGAGCTCGAAGAGGATGACCTCCTCGAACGGCTTGACGTTCGAGAAGGAGGCGACGGGCAGTTCGACGATGTGGTTCGAGCCGATGCGCTTGGCGCCGATGGTCGTGCCGCGCTCGTCGAACTCCTCGAGGAGGTTCGAGGCGGCGTCGAGCCGCTCCTCGAGGCGGTCGCGGTCGACGCCGGGGGCGAGTCCGGCGTCGTGGCCGGCGGCGTCCCCGTCGCCCGCCGTCGCAGCCTCGAGCAGGTCGGCGAGGAGGTCGCGGCCCGCGCGGAGTTCCTCGGCGAGTTCGGTCTCGAGATACTTCTCGGGCGCCGTGTAGTAGGTGTGGATCCGGTCGCGGTCCTCCTGGCGTTCGACCATGATCGAGTGGGCCGCGGTCGCGAAGGCGAAGGAGACGGGGCGGGGCATGGCGCTGACGTTCACCCACACCTCCCCACCAGAGTCGAGTTCGGTGTTGATGAGGTCGTACGCCTGCTCGAAGGCGGCGTCGTAGTCGTAGACGTCGTCGACGATCACCCGCACGGTTTCGGCACCGAGGAGGTTCTTGAAGTCCTTCTCGAGCTTCTTCGAGAGGTGACGCGAGTACTCGACGTTGGCCTCGCTCCCCACCGCCCCCTCGAGGAGCACGACGCGGTCGACGTCGAACTGGTCCCGGATGAGCGGCGCGATGAGCCGGTCGTAGTCGAAGCCGACCGGGACGATGTGCGTCTGCATACGCTACCGTTCGTCGGGGTGATTATGAATCCCGTCACGTGACGTCCCGCTCGACTACGCGGGAGGTGCCGTCGAGAACACGCTCGGCGCGAGGAGGCGCGTCGACACTCGGTGCCGGATGTCGAGATCGAACGGTGGGCTCCCGTTCTTCGTCCGCGTCTTCGTGCTCGCCACGTGCGACAACCTGGTCGAGTTCCGCGGACAGGGGCCGACCGTCGTCAGTCCGGGCCCCATCAGAAGAATCCAATTTAATATTTATCTCGACATCCGGGACGTCGTATTCAGAAATCATGTGCGCGGTAACGTATCAGTACCGTATTTCGACGCTCTCTGCCACTCGAACGCCGATCTGATCTGTAGATGGTGTCTGAACGAGGAAGGGAGTTACGAAGGACCTCAGATATTCAAATCGATAATAGAGGAGAAACTATATCATCGTCGTCGTCATCGTCGTCACCGTCGAAGGCGTGTCGACCCGGCGCGCGGGACGGAGCGATCCGAACGCCGGGGAGCGGTGGCAGCCGGGGTGACGACGACCCTCTAATCCGGTCGGGGTGGTGGTCGGGCGTCGGACGGGCAGGCAACTCCGTTCGGGTGGATGCTCGGTGTCGGGCTGTTCGGCCCAGGGGCGTACCCCGACGACGACCGAACAAGTGGTGCCGAGCTCGGAACCGGGGATCGGCCCCGGTTCTCTCGCGTGTGACCGGACACGAACACCGAACTGCGCGACTCGTTCCGTTCTGCTGGCTGTGTCGTGCGGAGAGACGACGGTCTCGATCGGCCACGGACCGACGGCGACCGCGACTCCGCGAGGGCTGTCGGAGACGGCGACCAGTCGACGCGTTCGTCGTGTGCGATCCGAACGGGTGTCGAGGAGGTCCGAATCGAGTCACGAGAGGCCCTGTTCCACGTTCCTCCCCCGCTCTGTCGCTCCGTCAGTCGCTCCGGTTCGCTCGGTCGCTTTTGTCTCAAGCGGTGTGGGCTCGGGACGGGACCGGGCTAGCGCGTGCCACTCGCTCCGGTCGTCGCCTCAGTCGTGTGCCGCCAGCGCCGCCACCACCGCGTCGGTCGTCGCGACGGTCGCGAACTCCCCCGACAGCTGTGCCAGCGCCGTGCGGTGGATCGTCTCCGCGTCGAACTGCTCTCCCTCGAACGCGCGGTCGAACGTGGCTGTCGCGTCCGAAACCACCACGGACGAGAAGCCGAGGTTCTCGGCCATCCGGGTCGTCGTCGACACGCAGTGATCCGTCGTGAGGCCGACGACGACGAGCGTCTCGTACCCCTGCTCGCGGAGCCACTGTTCGAGGCCGGTCCCGACGAAGGCACTGTTGACGCGTTTCTCGTACCTCTGTTCGCCCTCGCGTGGCTCGAAATCGGGCATCCACGCGAAGCCCGGACGGTCGCCGCGTAGCGGCGAGTCCTCCTCTGTCGAGTCGTGTCGGACGTGGACGACGGGCATCCCCCGCGAGCGCCAGGCGTCGAGGAGCCGTGCGGCGTGGGCCTCGGCCTCGGGGTTGTTCCGCTCGCCCCAGCGGGGGTCGTCGAAGCCCGTCTGGAGGTCGACGAGGAGCAGGGCGGCGTCGGTAGGGAGCGAGAAGTCTGTCATGGAGACGACTCAGTCCGCTCCGACGCCGACCGCCGGACCGGGATCAAACGGCGAGTCGACCGCCTTGGGATGGTCGCGGCTGATCCGGAGCGGACACGCGTCGGGGAACTGCGACTCGTCGGCCGAGAGCATGTACTGGACCCACTCGCGGTCGCCCGCGACGCCCCAGTCGCCGAGGTCGGCGTGGGGGCAGACGCCGTCGTACGCCTCCAGCCTGTCGTGGATCACCTCGCGGGCGCTCGCTCCCGCCTCAGTGTCGTGGGTGATGCCGTCGAACAGCCGCCGCGGCTGGAACGTGATCTCCAGTCCGACGGGGCAGTACCGGCTCCGGCGCTCGTCGTAGAAGGGCGCTCTGCAGGTGGGGAAGATCGGTTCGCCGCCGAAGCAGAACTCCCAGTAGGCGTCGTCCGGGTCGGTCGGGATGTCGTCAGGCCACGGGTCGGGGTCGTGAACGTGGAGGAACTGCAGGACGTGCCAGAGCCGTTCGTGGTAGTCGCGTTCGGTCGTGGCTCCGTCGGGCCGGAAGAAGACGACGAACGACGACTTGGGCGCGTGGTCGTCGGAGACGGCGAGATACTCGAGGAGCGTGTCGCGGAAGGTGAGGAGGGCGTCCTTGTCCGTGGTCGACGACACCGTGGTGTAGAGCGGCCACCCCTTCTCGACCGACTCGACCCCGAAGAAACACGGGAAGGGCGACCCGTTGCGCTCGCCCAGCAGTCCCTCCCGGAAGGAGGTCCAGTGCGCGGTGACCCAGTCGGGGGCCTCGCCGCTGGACACGCGGCGAGCGAGCGTCTCCTGATCGAGGAGCGCGGAGAAGCCCGGTTCGTTCATGTCCCTTACTACGGCCCGACGGGCAAATGCACTTCGAACGCGCTTCGAACGGAATAGGGATCTCGCCGAACACGCGTGCGATTCGTCCCACGATTCGGGCGGGTGTTCGGAGCCGACCGGCGTCAGGCGCTGCTGAAGACGCGCTCGGGTCGGATCTCGAGGATGACGCGCTCGCTCTGGATGGGGTTCGGATACTCGTCCTCGCCCATGTACCGCCTCGTCAGTTCGTCGATCTGCTCGCGGGCACCCTCGGTCGTGATCTGGTCGACGTCGCCGAACACCGAGAGGAACCGGTAGGGGTTGTCCGGATCGACCATGCTGACTCCCACCTTGGGGTTGGCCTCGACGTTCTTCGTCTTGCGCCGCTCGCGCTCGGTGTTCACCATCAGGCGGTTCGTCTCCGGGTCGTAGTCGACCCAGACGGGCGTGACGTGGGGATACCCCGTCGGGGTCATCGTCGCGAAGTGCGCGAACGTAGCCTTCTCGAACAGGTCGTGGATGTCCTCGGGGATCATCGCCATGGGACGTGCACGACGGGTGGGCGCTTCTACCTGCCGGCTGGACCGGACGCGAGCGGCGAGGGAGTCGGGTGACGACTCAGTCGGCCCGGAGCGATTCGCTGTCGGTGAACCGCGTCGCGTTCTCCCCCGGCGCGGCGGTGGTGACGAGCGAGACACCGACGGTCAACAGCAGCGAGAGCGCCATGCCGTAGAGCGCGAAGTCCCAGCCGAGGTAGGTCGACGGGAGCGAGAGGAACGGGAGCGGCAGCACGTGCGCGAGGTAGAACACCTGCGAACCGACGATCCCGACGATCATCCCGAGACGAGTGATCCGCGCCCAGTAGAGCGCGGCCATCACCGGAAGTGCGAGCTGGGCGTAACCGCCGAAGGCGGTGTCGCCGATGCTGACGAGGACGTCCAGACCACCCCCACCGCCGCCGGCGACGAACAGCGAGGCGACGAACGTGGCCAGCGCGAAGACGACGACGCCGGCGCGGGCGACCCACCCCTCCTCCGACGCCGAGGCCGAGGGGTTCACCAGGGGTCGGTAGAGGTCACGGGTGAGGTACGACGACCCCGACAGGAGCATCGAGTCCGAGGAGGACATCATCGCGGCCATCGCGCCCGCGATGACGAGCGCCGCGAACCAGACGGGCGTGTACTCGTTCAGGAGCGCGGGGACGACGTTGCCTCCCTCGGGGACCGCGACGCCGAGGCCGGCGGCCCACGTCCCCAGGAGGAACGCGGGGACGAACAGGAGGAGGACGAGCACGGGCCAGAGCGCGAACGAGCGCTTCAACACGCGGTCGTCCTTCGCGACGAAGAAGCGCTGGTTGATCTGCGGGAACATCGTCACGCCGAAGGCGATGGTCACGGCGGTCGAGATCATCCACTGCGCCGAGTAGAGGCCGCCGCCGAGCGAGACGAACTCGGGCTTCGCCGTCGCGAGCTGGTCGCCGATCGCGGCGAGCCCGCCCGCGCTGGAGACGATCCACGCCGCCGCGACCCAGACGATGCCGAGCATGAACACGCCCTGGAGCGTGTCGGTCCACGCCACGCCACGCAGCCCGGCGACGACGACGTAGACGATCATGAACACGGTGATGAGCGCCGCGCCGGCCCAGTACGGGACCGCCCCGTCGGTGAGGCCGACGAGCGCCTGCCCGCCACCGACCTGCTGGAGCATGACGTAGGGGAAGAGCCAGAACAGCGAGACCACGGCGACGAGCGCGCGCAGCAGCGGCGAGCCGAACCGGTCCCCCAGCATCTCCCCGAGCGTCACGTAGCCGAACCGTCGACCGACGAGCCACTGCTTGTAGCCGACGACGTACCAGAGGATGGCGAACAGCACGCCGTCCATCAGCCCCATCACGAGGATCCACTCGGGGCCCGCGGCGTACGCGAGGTTCGGCCCACCGAAGAAGGTGAACGCCGACAGCAGGGTCGCGAACGTCGTGAACAGGAGCACGACCGTCCCCATCGACCGGGAGGCGAGGTAGTAGTCCTCAGCCTCGTTGCTCGTCAGCCGGTAGGCGAGCAGGCCGACGGCGAGCGCGACGAGGAGGTACGCGCCGACGATCCCCAGCGACAGTCCGAGATCAGCCATGCTTCACCCCCATCCCGCGGTCCCACGCCCCGCGGGTGAACAGCGCGAACGCGCCCGCCGCGAGCGCCATCCAGCCGATGTGCCACCACAGCCACAACGGGAGGCCGGCGACGACCGTCGCATCGCCCCACAGGAACCACGGGATCGCCCCGATCACGAGCAGGGCGAAGACGGGTATCCAGATATAATCCGTTCGTTGTCGGCTCATACGCGAATGATAATCGACAGTCGCACCTAAAGATTGTTATTTCTACTTCGTATTAAGGTATTGAAGACTAATTTTCTTCAATAGGGGTCGGTGAGAGACGGTCGTCGTCACGAGGGCAACCCGGGACGGTCTCGGCGACTGCGTGGACGGCCTCGGTGAGTGTGTGGATAGCCACGACGAACGCGTGGACGGTCGACTGTGGTGCGTGACAACCACGACGAACGCGTGGACGGTCGACTGCGGTGCGTGACAGCCACGACGAACGCGTGGACGGTCGACGGTGGGTCCGGATTTTTGTCGCCGCCACACGACTACCGGTGTATGCAGTACGGTGTGCAGCTCTACACCCTCCGTTCGCTCCCGCCCGACGACCGTCTCGACATCGTGACGTCGACGGGCGTCGACGGCGTCGAACTCGTCGGGCTCGATCCCGTCGACGCCGGGGATCTGTCGGTCGTCGCCGCTCACGTACCGGTCGCCGACATCAAGGCCGATCCGGCCGTAGCACTCGACCGGTGTCGGGCGAACGGAACCGAGACGCTGGTCGTGCCGAGCCTCGACGAGACCGCCTTCGCGTCCGATCGCGTGGCGGAGACGGCAGCGCGACTGGACGACCTCGCGGCCGACGTCACGGATCTGGGCGGCCGGCTGCTCTACCACAACCACGAGTTCGAGTTCGCGGGCGGGAACGGGTCGACGGGAAGCCGCGACGGGGACGGAGCCGGTGACGACGACGGGAGCGGCGGGCACGGCCGGACCGACGACGGCGACGACGCGAGCAGCGACCGTGAAGCCGCCGGAATCGACGGAACCCCGTACGGTCGGCTCGTCGACGCGACGACCCATCTCGGGTTCGAGCTCGACGTCGGGTGGGCGACTGCGGCAGGCGTCGATCCGGTCGCGCTGATCGAGCGTCTGGGCGACCGCCTCCCCGTCGTCCACCTGAAGGACGTGCAGGTCGATCCGGCGGCACCACGGGGCGGTCACCCTGTCGACCTCGGGGCGGGCGACGTCGACCTCCGTGGCTGTCGGCGTGCGGCCGAGCGGGCAGGAGTCGAGTGGCTCGTATTCGAACACGATGCGCCCGCAGACCCGGAGAAATCGGTTCGCGACGCCGTGGCGTGGCTGCGGAACGAGCCATCAGGATCGCGATAGGTATTTCCACGCTGGAGCGCTAGAGACGACTCAGTCGTGGATTCGCCCACGGCGTCATCATCACCATCATCACCATCACCGCCTCCGGACCGGGGGCACCAGCTATGCGCACGAGACACCAGCCATGGACGACACAGCAAAATACCTCATTCACGCGGCGATCACGGCCGACGGCGTCGTCGAACGGAGCGACGTGGTCGGCGCCATCTTCGGACAGACGGAAGGACTACTCGGCGACGAGCTCGACCTCAGAGACCTCCAGCAGTCGTCGAAGGTCGGGCGGATCGACGTCGAGATCGACTCCGAGGGTGGGCAGTCGTTCGGTCACGTCACCATCGCGTCGAGCCTCGATCGAGTCGAGACGTCGATCCTCGCGGCCTCGCTGGAGACGATAACCCGGGTCGGCCCGTGTCGGTCCGAAGTCAGGGTCACGGAGATCGAAGACGTCCGCGAGGCCAAACGCCGCGAAGTAGTCGAGCGCGCGAAGGAACTGCTCGCGGAGTCGTTCGACGAGAGCATCATGACCTCCACGGAGATCCTCGACGAGGTCCGCGAGAGCGTCCGCGTCGAGGACATCACCGAGTACGAGGGTCTCCCCGCAGGCCCTCACGTCGCGGAGTCGGACGCCATCATCGTCGTGGAGGGGCGGGCGGACGTCCTCACGCTCCTGAAGTACGGCATCAAGAACGCCGTCGCCGTCGAGGGGACGAACGTCCCCGACGCCATCGCGACGCTCACGCAAGAGCGCACCGTGACGACCTTCCTCGACGGCGACCGCGGGGGCGAACTCATCCTGCGCGAACTCGCTCAGGTCGGCGACGTCGACTACGTCGCGTTCGCACCGGAGTCACAGTCCGTCGAGGACCTGGGCCGGTCGACCGTGATGTCGGCCCTCCGCGACAAGGTCCCGTACGAGACGTTCGCCACGGGCGACGACGGGACCAGGACGGGCGTCGACGCGGAGACGACGGCCGCGGCGATCCGGGCGAAACCGCTCGGTGACGCCAGCGAGGCCGACGCGGCCGACGAAACCGACGAGACTGACGCGGCCGCCGGGACGGACGACACCGGCACGACCGGCGGCACACGGACGGCGACGGAGACCACCGACACGGAGACCGACACCGGAGAGGGTGACGGGACGACCGCCGTCGCCGAGACCGACGGCGCGGGAACGGCGGCACCGGACGGGACCGTCTCCACCGGCGCGACGGGGACGGTGACGCCGGACGGTCCCGAGGGAGCCGACCGCTCCACCGACACGGCGGACGCAGAAGACGCTGCCGACGGGACCGGCCCGGACGGGACGTCGAGCGGAGAGGACGCGGACGTGGCGAGTGAGACGGCGGACGACGAGAACGCCGACGCGGAGAGCGACACGTCGGGCGAGGAGGACATCGACGGATCGGGCGAGGAGGACGACGGTGCCGTCGGGACGCTCCGGGGGGTCGCCCGCGACGTCATCGCCGAAGAGACCGGCGAGGTCCGTCTCACGGACGACTCCTTCCGGGAAGTCGCCTCGGGGGAGGCGTCGGAGGCGTTCGAGCTCCTGAAGACGGCCGACGAGGTGCCGTACGCCCTGTTCGTCGACGGAGAGGTGACGCAACGGCTCGTCGACGTGGCCGCCCAGCGGGGGACCGAGCACGTCGTCGGGCGCTCGGTCGGGGAGTTCGTCAAGCGGCCCGTGAGCGTCCGGATCCGGACCGTCGAACAGCTACTCGGTCCGCGGCCGGCGGGCGAGTAACAGTCCCGGGCGACCGTCGAAGAAGCCCGGGAGCTCCCGCTCGATCTCGAAGCCGAACCGCTCGTACAGCGACCGCGCCGCCGCGTTGTCGCGGGCGACGGTGAGCGTCACGGTCACACCGGGTCGGCCGCCGAGGAGCGTCGCGAGGAGCGCCGACGCGTGTCCCTGCCGCCGCGCCGCGGGGGCGACGACGAGTTCGGCGACGTGCGTCGTGGGGTCGTCGCGGGGGAGCGGCGGTGCGAGGTCCGCCGGCCCACCGTCGACCGCGAGCAGGTAGCCGACGGGACCGCCCTCGTCGCGGCCGACGGCGACGAGCAGCTCACCCAGCGCGCCCGAGAGCGCCGCGTCGAGCAGCGCCGGTGCGGGGTCGTCGAGGTGCGCCTGAAGCGAACGGATCGCGGCAACGTCGGCGGGGGCCGCACGACGGACGCGCGGGGCGTCCGAGTCCGTCGGCGGCATCAACCCGGGAGGACGGCGAGCGCCACGCCGCCGCTGACGAGCGCGCCCGTGAGCGTCGCGAGGAGGTTGACGGCCTCGTTGCCGATGCGGTCGCCCTCGAGCGTCGCTCCGAGGACGCTGTCGACCGTCATCCCGGCGACCCCACCGACGACGACGATGACGACGACGAACGCGACGGGGCCCGACAGCGGCATCAGGAGGAGCGCGAGGCCGGCCACGAGCACCGCGCCGACGACGCCGGCCACCTCGCCCTGCCAGGTGACGCCGCCGTCGGTGCCGGGCGGGACGGGCTGGAACGTCGTGATGAGTCTGGGGCGGTCGTAGAGGCCGCCGATCTCCGAGGAGAGCGTGTCGCTCATCGCCGCGGCGACCGAGCCGGCGAAGGCGAAGCCGAACGCGGTGTCGACCGGGAGCGGCGTCGCGAGCCGGAGCGACGCGGCGAAGCCGACGACGGCGACGAACGCGACGACGGCGTTGCCCAGCACGTTCGACGAGCCACGAGCCCCGTCGTTGTCCTCGGCGACACCGCGGGCGCGTTTCTCCTCGTAGCGGAACTTCGTCGAGAGGCCGCCGATCGCGAAGAAGGAGGTGAGGACGACGAACCAGCCGAATCCGCCGAGGACGATGGTGAGGAGACCGAAGAGCCCCCCGGTGAGCATCCCGGTGACGGAGGCGGTGCCGAGCGCGTAGGAGGCGTAACCGAGCACGACGGTCACGGCGATCGCGACGCCGATCTCGACGGCACCGACCCGCAGGGCGAGCGCGTCGAACAGCCAGACGAGGATGCCGGCCGAGAGCACCACGACGGGGTCGTCGCGCTCGTGCAGTGCGGAGCGGACGAGCGCGGCGACGAGCGTCGCCGTGGCGGCGACGAACGCGAACGCCGGGAGGGAGACGGCGGTGGCGGCCGCGAGCGCGACGACGATCTGTCCGGCCACGCCCGCAAGGAAGCCGAGTGTGACGAAGCCGACGACAGGTGCGAGCGAGTCGTCGAGCGGCGTCGACCGCGTCGTCACGAACTGCGCGCCGAGGTTCCCGTAGGCGACGACCACAACGGTCGACACGAAGAGGCCGACGGGCATGGGCGTCCGCGGGACCGTCGCGAGGAGCGCGAGGCCGGTCGCGGCGAGCGCGAAGCTCGCGAGGCCGTTGAGCCGCCCCTCCTCGCGGTCGCCGGGACGGGCGAACAGCTCGAACACCGGCCCGTCGGTGATGACGAAGGCGGCGAGCACGGCGATGGCCGCGAAGGGTGCAGCGGCGGCCACACCGAGCGCCGGGGCAGCCAGCGAGAGCGTGCCCACGGCGGCGAAGCCGCCTGCCCGCCGGAGCGTCGAGGTCACAGAGTTCGGTACCCCCGACGCACACTTAACGGTCCCGACACGGGCGTCAGCGGGATCGCCGGACTGCGAGGCGGTCGAGGGACGGGCCGAGGCGTCGACGCACGCGGTCGGAGCCGCCGTCGACCGGAGCGTGCTCCGACTACCGCGTGCCGATGGGGACGGAGCGGTGTGGTTTAGGTGATCGACACTGAACGACCGGCGTGGGTGTGTACGATCGGTATCTCGCCGTCCGCCACCGCCTCCACCCCGAGGAGCCACCGGCACACGTCGCCGTCGTCATCACCGAACGGGATCTGCTCGAACAGGGGGCGTACGCGACGCTCGAGCGGTTCCTCCGGTGGGCGTTCGAGTACGGTGCCGAGCGCGTCACCATCTCGGTGAGTGTCCTCGACGAGGCGGTCGTGCCGACGCTCGAACGCGAACTCCGCGAGGTCGACGCCCCGCGGCCGCTGGCCGTCCGGCAGCCGGGCGACACGGAGCCGGCGACCGAGCCGATCCAAGTGAGCGTCGGCCTCGGCGGGAAGCACGAGTTCGCCGAGGCGGTCCGGGCGCTCGCCGAGACGGTCGAGAACCACGAGGTCGGTCCCGACCTGGTCGAGGAGATCGACGAGACCGACATCGAGGACCGGCTCGTGTTCCGCGAAGAACCCGATCTCGTGATCAAGACCGGTGCCGAGCGCCTCTCTGACTTCATGATCTGGCAGTCGGTCTACTCGGAGCTGTACTTCACCGACGTCAACTGGCGCGACTTCCGCAAACGGGACTACCTCCGGGCCGTCTTGGACTATCAGAACCGGAACAGACGGTTCGGGCGATAGACCGAAGCACGTCGAGCGTGCTCGACGGCGATTCGGGCGCTGAGCGGCAGTGAAGCGCGGGAACGTCGGAGGACGAACAGAAGTGAGTCGTCCGGAAGTTCGGACGCTGACCGGTCTGGAGAGCAGCGGGGGACAGACAGGTGTCGCGTGCTGGGTACAGAGGATGGATTCAGCGGTCGCCGTTCCCGGTCAAGGACTGAGCGATATCCAGAAGACCTGTGGACATCCTCTGGCGTTCCGAATCAGTCGACGGTTGCGGTGGTTATCAGGTATTCCATAGAAACGGTGTTCTGGCTGTCGTCGAAGTACTCCTCGATCGTCGCGATCATGTCCTCGCTCAGGGCTGGGTAGTCGTCCTCGTCCACGTCTTCGAGGGCGACGATGAAGATCCCCGACTGGGAGCGGATCATCTCCCACGAGTGTGACGGGGAGAGCGACAGTTGCTCGACGACACCGGTCTCGAACGAAACGTCGGACACTCCGTCGTTCAATCGCTCCTGCACGACTTCCTCGTCACCCCAGAGGAACGGGGGCGGGGATGCATCTGGATTGGGCGGCAGGTACTCCTGCAGAGTCTTCGCCATCGCCGGGACGACGCTTCGGGGTGTCCACGACGTGAAGGCGATCCGGCCACCCGACTTCGTCACCCGACGGAGTTCCAACGAGGCAGCATCCGGCGGATTGGCGAACATGTGACCGACGCACGAGAGGGTGACGTCGAAGGCGTCGTCCTCGAACGGCAACTCCGTCGCATCTCCCTCGCGCCACTCGATATCGTCGACACCCGCGATGGCGGCGTTCTCTCGGGCGTCTTCCAGCATGTCAGGGGTGATGTCCAGGCCGGTCACCTGCGCTCCGCGTCGGGCGGCGGTGATGGCGACGTTTCCCGTCCCACACGCGATATCGAGGACCCGGTCGTCCGCATCGACCGTGGCGGCTTCGACGAGATGGGCGGCCATCGACAGGAAGCTCGGCCCGATGGTATCGGAGTAGGAGCCGACCGTCCAGAGCCGTTGCACGTGCTCTTTGGAAACCATAATTCACTCTGTCGGAGGGTCGACGACCCCGACCTGTGTCAGTAGCCCGAGGAAATCCCAGGTCGCCCACGTTTCTGCGATCTGGCCGTCTCTCACGCGATGCATCGCGTTTCCCTGTATCTCGACCGACGAATCGGTTGGTTCGATGCCTCGGAAATCTCCCCGATGTGTCCCGGTCATGGTGCCTTCGAACGCGACCAAGTCGCCTTCGGCAATGAGTTCACCAATCCGAACCTCGGCATCAGGGAACGCCTGATGCAAGCCCTTCACGGACTCGACCCAGGGGCCAGGCCCCGACTCGGATTCGGGACTCGCGGGGTCGTGACGGGTGTACTCCTCGGTGAAGATGTCGTCGACGAGATCGTAGTGCTTGTCGTTGACGAACTCGCTGATGAATCGCTGGACGACTGCTTTGTTGTCCTGTTCTCGGGTGGTCATACAATCGCCTCCAACCAGGCGACCATTCGGGTGGGCGGATAATGTAGATGTCTAGTGAAATATTTCAGGCGGTGAAATCTCACACCCCACGAGGAGTCGGTCCGCTCGTCACGTCGGTCGATCGAGGGAGAGGAAGGATTCGGGGTCCTCCACCAGGCGAGCGTCGTTTCGGACCTGCTGGTACACCGAATCGGCCCACTCGCGTGCCGCTGGCGAGTCGGTATCGACGACAGCTCTGAGCGCACCCACCGGGCCGTCGTGGCAGCAGATGGCCACGCGCTCGTCGAGAATAACGAGTCCGCACCGGTCGCCGTCTGGGAGCGAATCGTGGACGAGGTGCGTACAGTTCTCGAGGGCAGTCGCCTCGGTGACCAGCTCGGGGTTCCACGAGTAAACAGCCTCGAATACGGCCGGGTCGTAGACGTACTCCGCCTCCATACCGTTCAATATGCGGGTGAATGCCGCCTCCAGGTTGTTCGATTTTACCACCGTCGCGCCGAACCCGCGCAGCGACTCCGTCCCCCCGACGAGCTCCGCGATGCGCTCGAGCGGCTGGGAGGGGTAGCCTGGTCCCGGGTACGAGACGACAGCGTCCTCGAACAGTTCGACGTCGAATCTCGACATCTCGCTGGGGAGCCAGCGCCAGACGTCGCGCAATTTTCGCTCTGTCGCCATCGACTTGCAGAATTCGACGAGTTCCTCGGCCACGAACTCACCGAGTCGCGTCAGTTCGTAGATTCGACCGTCGCGGACGACCCATCCACGCTCCTCGAAGTCGGCGAGGACGCGGCCCATCGTCGGTGAGGACGCCTCGGTCGCCTCACACAGTTCGGCCCGGTCGCAGGGCTCCTCCGAGAGGGCGGCTAGCACGCCGACACGGTGGGCTGACCGGACGAGAAACTCGATCTCCTCGACAGACTGTTCGAGTGCGGCCCCGTCACCAGGCGTGTGCATGATTCACATACGAGGTCGTTCGCATTATCTCTGTCCACCCGGGTGTCGGAGGGGCTAGGCCGAACTGCGAGAGGTGTGCCGTGTATGCAGCACGGCTCACACGAACTACTCGGCAACTGTCATAGGGGGGGTGAGCGAGATACAGCGGGTACAGTCAGCAGGATTGCACTAATGAGTCGCCTGTGAAGGTGATCTCGGATCACGGGCCTCTGGACAGGCTTGGTCTCGGGGGCACGCTTAAGCGTCCATGTGGAGCGTCGTGAATCACCATAGCCCCCGGAGTTTCGCCCTGATCATCTTCGGGAGGAGCGGTAGTACGTCCGGAAAGGTCACACCGAGTTGGGCCAGCATATCCTTCTCGTTGTAGTAGAGCCGATCTTCCCGCACTTTCCCGTCCCGTACGATGGTTTTGGCCATCCCCGAGACGGTGAAGCTACGCCCAGTGGGTGGGGCACCGTAGAACTCGCCGTCAAAGGTTCCGGACGCCGTCCAATCGAGCATGACAATGTCGTCGCGGACGAGTATGTCGTGGGTTTCTAACTCGAAGTCAGGGAACCCCTGGAACGTCTCCCGGACGTGTGCTTCGACCGCATCCCGCCCGTGGACGACCCCCTCGGGAGCGGCCGGATCGTACACCGATGCCGACTCAGCTACCACGTCGATGTTCGAGAACTCACCGTTCCAGAGGCCCTCATACTCGGCGATAATCTGTTCTTGTCGTGATGAGCTTGCCTGGGTCATTGGAACCACCGCTGGCCGCCAGACTGTCCCTCGTGCCTCGACAGGGGGATCGTCGTTTGGTATGAGCCAACATACGACAATCAATCCGAGTGACAAAGAACGTTCGGCTGTGTAAACAATACGCGCCCTGTATTCAGCAAGCGTCTCTGCCAGTTACTCGACCTCTGTCAGTAGCGGCGTGACCGATACAGAGGGTGTCTCCGTCACAAAGGGAATCCAAGTTATTTCGGAGATACCACCGCGCCGAGTGTCTGCGTAGCTATCTTCCCGTTGCGGATCAGGAAGGTATCGGTGACAAATTCGTAGACGTTGTCGGGCGTCTCCGCATGGTAGGTAATATAGGCAACGTCCCTGTGGACGCGCTGTTCGTCAAGCGTGACCGACACCTCCTCCTGACCGAACTCCGTGAAGAGCCCTTGGAACAGCTGTTCGATCTCGTCGAGGCCGTGAAAGTCGCCATTGTTCGAGATGATGACCGAGTCTTCAGTGTAGTCGGCCAACACATCGGCCATCTCGCCCGCGCTGAACGCGGCAAGGTGGTGATCGAGCACTGCTTCGGTTGTCTGCGGTCGTGTTGTAGCTGTCATCAGTTGTCCCTACCCCTACGAGAGGTTCCGTATCGACACCGAGAACCCACTCTGATAAGTCTCGGATAAGTATAAGCTAGCAGGTAACATACTGAGATCAACTAACCAACTAGTCCCCAATCTGGTCTCAGCGTTCCGGGGAGGAGTGTGCTGACTCCCATGACCGATTCGCGCGCTGTATCCAGCACGACCGATGACACCGGTCACATGCTGCACCGTTCTACGAGGTCGACGGACCAGGCACCGAACGGGAGCGAACGCGCGACCGAGCCGTCGTCAGTCGGCGTACCCGGAACCGGCCTCGCTCTCGCGCTGCCGTTCGAGTTCGGCGTTCAGTTCGCTCGCGGCCGTCGAGGAGAGCTGCCCGCGCAGGCGGCCGGCGACCGTCCGGGCCTCCGCGAGTTCGGTCTCGGCCACCGCGCGGACCAGCGCCACCGCGCGCTCGGTCCGGGTGTGACGCCACGACTCCTCGCGGGATTCGTACGTGCGGATGGCCCGGAGGAAGTCGACCTTCGAGAACTCCGGCCAGTACGGCGCGCAGAAGAACACCGCCGCCTCGTTGCCGTTGGCGTGCCACGGCAGGAAGTTCGAGGTTCGCTCGTCGCCGCCCGTGCGGATGATGAGGTCGACGTCGCGGACGGGCTGGCCAGAGAGCCGGGCGTCGATGGCGTCGACGTCGACCTCACTCGCGGCAAGATCGCCGTCGGCGACCGACCGGAGGACGTCCCGTGCGGCGTTCAGGAGTTCCGCGCGGCCGCCGTAGGCGAGCGCGACGTTCAGGTTGAACGAGTCGTACGCGCTCGTGCGTCCCTCCGCGTAGGCGATCGCTTCGCGCACCCGTTCGGGTAGCCGCTCGGTCTCGCCCACCGCACGGATACACATCTCCTCGTCGTGGACGCGGTCGGCGTCGGCCAGTTCGTACAGCTTCGACTCGATCAGATCGAACAGCGGCTCGCGCTCCTCGGGGGGGCGCGAGAAGTTCTCCGTCGAGAAGGCGTAGACGGTGAGTTCCTCGATGCCGAGCTCCCGGCACCACTCGAGCACCTGTTCGGTCGTCTCCGCGCCGGCGCGGTGGCCGTCGGGGGCGTCGCCCCCCTGCTGGCGGGCGTACCGGCGGTTGCCGTCCTGGATGATCGCCACGTGGGTGGGGCCATCGTCGATGGTCCGGTCGAGGTGACGGACGTACGCCTGCCTCAGCTGTCGCCGGACCCAGCGCAACATACGAGTGGGTACTTTCCGCCCCCGATATGTGTCTTGTGTTCCGAGAGTCACGACTGAGACTGGGGGACGAGGTCGGCACGACGGTCCGGACGTCCACGATCCGGTCGTGCGGTCGCAGCCCGTCGGCTATCGTCACCAGTATATGCCCGTCCCACCGAACGACGAGTATGACGACCGTCTCCGACGAGGACCTCTACCGACGGACCAGGACGCTTCTCGAACCGGGAGAGATCGAACTCGTGGGGCTCGTCGTCCACACGGACCTCGCGGGCGCAGAGGACCTTGAGATGCACGAACTCACCGTCGCACTCAACGACGTCATCGCCGAGCACGCCGGGAAAGGCGAGTCGTACATCTACGCCGGCAACGACGACACGAGCTTCGCCTCGAACCAGTTCCAGGGGCTCACCCTGGCGGACGACGCGTTCGTCTGGGAGTGTCAGCAACTGCTCCGTGAGGGGACGTTCGACCTCGTCTTCTACTACGAGGCGGACGTCGACCAGGCGGCCATCGTCGGGGCAGTCGAGGACCTCGACCACGTCGACCGCGCGGCGACCGTCCGGACGGACGACTGAGCGCTCCGGAACGCCCAGTACCCCGTCGAACCGAGGGATTCAGACGCGAGCGGACCGGGAGGCGTCCACACGTGGGAGGACTGAAACCCGGTACCGTTTTCGGCCGGTGAGAATCGGGACGAGACGCTTAACTCCCTCTCGCCCTGACGGTCGCACATGAAGACGGTGGACGCGGAGCTGGCACCGCTCGACCGGGCGATTGTGAACGCCTTTCAGGGAGGGTTCCCCGTCGTCGAGCGACCGTTCGAACCGGCCGCGGAGGCGCTTCGCGACCGCGGCGTCGACGTCGACGCCGACGGACTGCTCGCGCGCGTCCGTCACCTCGACGAGACGGGCGTCCTGTCCAGATTCGGCCCGCTCGTCAACGCCGAGGCGATCGGCGGCACCGCGACGCTCGTCGCGATGCACGCCCCGCCCGAGCGCTTCGACGACGTCGCAGAGCAGGTGAACGTCCACCGGGAGGTGGCGCACAACTACGAGCGCGAGCATCCGCACCTGAACATGTGGTTCGTCGTAAGCGTGGCCGACGCCTCGCGGGTGGCGGAGGTGCTCGACGCTATCGAGCGCGAGACGGGCCAGCCGACGTACAACCTGCCAAAGCAGCGTGAGTTCCGCGTCGAGGCGAAGTTCCTCGTCGACGGCCCCCTCTCGGAGGGCGACCTCGACCTCTCGCGGCTCGGCCCTGCCGTCGAGCCCGACGGTCGGGCGACGCTCACACCCGCAGAGCGCGACCTCGTGATGACCGTCCAGGGTGGGCTGCCGGTGACGGCGACCCCGTACCGCGACGTCGCCGACTCGCTCGGGGTCGACGTCGACTGGGTGCTCCGGACGCTCAAGCGCTTTCTCGCCGAGGGAAAGATCAGACGGATCGGCGTCGTGCCCAACCACTACGCGCTCGGCTACACGGAGAACGGCATGACCGTCTGGAACGTGCCCGACGACCTCGTCGAGACGGTCGGCCCCGCCGTGGCGTCGCTGGAGTTCGTCACCCACTGTTACCAGCGGCCGCGTCACGAGGGGGTGTGGCCCTACAACTTCTTCGCGATGACGCACGGCCGCTCCGAGGAGGAGTCCCGCGAGCGGATCGACGAAGTGCGCGAGACGATGGCGGAGTACTGGGACGTCGGGGACGACGACTGGGACAGCCTGTTCTCGACGCGTATCCTGAAGAAGACCGGCATCCGGCTCGACGAACGCGCCGACGCGAACACCGAACCGACCGATACAGACATCGAACCGACCGACTCGAACGCCGAGCCCACCACACGGAACGAATGATCCCGCTCGTCCACGACTTCACCGGCCAGACGGTCCTCGTCTTCGGCGGGGGTGCGGTCGGCGCACGCAAGGCGCGACGGTTCGCCGCGGAGGCGCACGTCGTCGTCGTGAGCCCCTCGTTCGCGGACGGACTCGTGGAGGACGGCCCTCAGCCGTCCGTCGCCGACGGAGAGACGACGCCGGGGTCGTGGACACCAGCGGGTGACGCCCCTGGCGTGGAACTCGTTCGTGCGGAACCGACCACGAGCGAGGTGGCGGCGTGGATCGAGCGGCTCGAACCGGCGCTCGTCGTCGCGGCGACGGACAGCGAGGCGGTGAACAAGGCCGCAGCGACGGCCGCCCGCGACCGGGGAATCCTGGTGAACCGGACGGACAGGGCGGGCGAGCGCGACGTCGGGAGCGTCGTCGTGCCCGCGACGGTCGAAGACGGCCCAGTCACCGTCGCCATCACCACGGGCGGGGCCAGTCCCGCGCTCTCGAAGTACCTGCGCGAACACCTCGAGAGCGAACTCGCCGGCGCGGGGGCGATGGCCGACCTGACGGGCGAGCTCCGCGCGGAACTGAAGCGAGGGGAGCTCTCACCGACGGAGCGACGCGACGCGATCCGTCGGGTCGTCCGGTCGTCTCGCGTTTGGAAGGCTTTACGTACGGGTACGACAAACGCCCGACGAGTGGCCGAGGACGTGATGCGAACAGAGACACCCGCCAGTCCGGAAACGGAGGGAGGCAACCCGTGAACGGGGGCGTCATCAGCGGCGTGAGCGTCTCGCACGTCGACGCGAGCGTCGACGAGATCGAGCGCGTCGGCGGGGACTCCGAGCGGGAGATCGTGCGCGACCTCCTGACGCGCGAGGACGTCGAGGAGGCGTTCGCCCTCCGGACGTGCAACCGTGCGGAGGCGTACGTCGTCACCGACGACGCGGCGGCCGGTCGCCGCGCACTCCGCGGGTTCGCCCCCGAGGTCCGCGACGGCGCGGTCGTCGACCTCGAACACGAGGCGGCGGTCAGACACCTGATGCGGGTCGCGAGTGGGCTGGAGTCGCTCGTCCTCGGCGAAGACCAGATCCTCGGACAGTTCCGGACCGCGATCGAGGAGGCGCGTGCCGTCGGCGGGGTCGGACCGATGCTCGACGAGGCGCTGACGAAGGCGCTCCACGTCGGCGAGCGAGCCCGCACCGAGACCGCGATCAACGAGGGCGTCGTCTCGCTCGGGTCGGCCGCGGTCCGGCTCGCCGACCGACAGCTCGACCTCGCGGAGACGACGGCGCTCGTCGTCGGCGCGGGTGAGATGGGCCTGCTCGCCGCGCGTGCGCTGGCCGCCGCGGGCGTCCCTCGCGTGCTGGTCGCGAACCGGACCGTCCCGCACGCCGAACACGTCGCACAGGACGTCGCGGCCGAGGCGTGCGCGATCGGTCTCGACGCCCTCCCGGCGGCGGTGGCCGAGGCCGACCTCGTCGTGAGCGCGACCGCCAGCCCCGACTACGTCCTCGACGAGGATGCCGTCGCGGGGGCCGGCGAGACGCTGCTGGTCGACATCGCCCAGCCACGCGACATCGACCCCGCCGTCTCGTCCGTGCCGGGCGTCGACGTCCACGATATCGACGCGCTGGAGTCCGTGACGTCGGAGACCCACGACCGGCGGCAGGAGGCGGCGGCGCGGGTCGAGGCGATGATCGACGCGGAGTTCGAACACCTGATGGAGCGGTTCAAGCGGAACCGCGCGGACGAGGCGATCAGCGCGATGTACGAGAGCGCCGAGCGGACGAAGCGCGAGGAGCTGGAGACGGCCTTCAGGAAGCTCGAGGCGCAAGGAGAGCTCACGGCGGACCAGCGCGAGACGGTGGCTGCGATGGCCGATGCGCTCGTCAACCAGCTGCTGTCCGCACCGACGAAGAGCCTCCGCGAGGCGGCCGCAGAGGACGACTGGACGACGATCCACACCGCGATGCAGCTGTTCGACCCCGAGTTCGGTGGCGATCCACCCGAATTACCGACGGGCGAGACGCCGACCGAGATCCCCGACGACGCCGACGTGCCCCAGCACGTCCTCGACCGGTTGAACGACGACTGAGCGACGACCGAGCGGCGGAGTCGACTGTCGCGGTCGGGGTGCTCGTCGTCCGCTCGTCGGGTGCTCGTTTTCGTCGGCCACGACTGGAGGGCCGAGCGACGAACACGCCGGACGGCGGCGTGAGCGCACCTTTACAACCGTCCCACCCCAGGCCACGAGCATGTACACCGTCACTGTCGTCCGTTCGTTCATCGCACAGCACTTTCTCACCGTGCCCGACCCGGGACCGGAGGGCGAGGTGCACTCACACCACTTCCGCGCCGAGGTCGAACTCGCGGGCGACGAACTGAACGAGTACGACTACCTCGTCGACATCGACGAGGTGGAGGCCGCCCTTGACGCGATCGAGGCGCGGTACGCCGACGAGACGCTCAACGCGCTCCCCGAGTTCGAGGGGTACAACCCGAGCGTCGAGCGGTTCGCCCGGGTCGTCCACGAACGGATCGCCGACGGGATCGACGCCGCCGGAGTCGACCGACTCACCGTCACGATGTGGGAGGACGACGTCGCAAACGCCGCGTTCACCGCGGCGCCGTAATGCGGATCTCGTTCGTCGTCCCCGGCGACTTCGACACCACCTCCGGCGGGTTCCGGTACGACCGTCGTCTCGTCGCGTCGCTCCGCGAGGCGGGCGACGACGTCACCGTCCACTCCGTACCGTGGCGTCGCTACCCGCTCGGGGCCGTCGACGCGTCGCGTCACTCGCTGGCACGCCTGGCCGCCGGCGCGGACGTCGTGGTCGTCGACGAACTCGCACATCCGACGTTCGCGTTCGCTTCGAACGGAGCGTTCGGGACGAAGCGGACGCCCGTGGTCGCACTCGTCCACCACCTGCGGTGTGACGAGGGTGGCGTCGAGGCCCCCCTCGCCCGGACGCTCGAACGGCGGTTCCTCGGCCGCGTCGACGCCGCGATCTGCACAAGTTCGGCGACGGCCCGGTCGGTCCGCGAGGCGGTCTCGACTCCCGGAGGGAGACAGAGACGGGAGTCCGACGAGGACATCGATCACGACGCACCCGCGCTCCCGACCGTGGTCGCTCCGCCGACCGACGACCAGTTCGACCCCGACGTCACGACCGCGGCGGTCGACGACCGCGCCACCGTGGACCCCTTCCGCGTCGTCTTCCTCGGCTCGATCGTCCCTCGAAAACGGCCACTCGCGCTCGTCGACGCGCTCGCGGGACTGGACGGCGCGTGGCGGGCGACGCTCGTCGGGCCACAGCCGAACGACCGCTACGTCGACCGGGTCCACCGGCGGTGTCGTCGCCGGGGAGTCGAAGGCCGGGTGACGCTGACCGGTCCGCTGCCGACCGACGAGGTCGCGGCCGTGCTCGAACGAGGGCACGTCCTGGCGCTGCCGTCGAGACACGAGGGGTTCGGCATCGCCTACCTCGAGGGGATGGGGTTCGGCCTCCCGGCGGTCGCGACCCACGCGGGGGGCGCGACCGACCTCGTCACCCACGGCGAGACGGGGTTTCTCGTCCCGCCGGAGGGCGTCGGGGCCGTCGCCGCGGCGCTGTCGACGCTCGCGTCCGACCGGGCGCGGCTCGCGCGGATGGGGCGCGCGGCGCTCCGCAGGTACGACGCTCACCCCCCGTGGACCGAGACGATCGCACGGATCCGGTCGTTCCTCACGGCGGTGGTCGACGGCGCGAGCGGAGCGGACGCGAGCGTCGGTGGGGGAGTCACGGGATGAAGGGCGACTTCGAGCGGTACCTGGCGGCGAAGGCGACCGTCGACGACCGCGCGCTCGACCGCCGGGTGCTCGAGCGCGCCCGCGAGGGTCTCAACGCGGAGTCGACGCCGCGGGTCCTCGAAGCCGGGGCGGGGACGGGCGCGTTCCTCCGGCGCGTGCTCGGCTGGGAGGCGGTCCCCGACTGTACCTACGTCGCCGTCGACACCGACCCCGCGCTCCTCGCGACAGCCCGCGACCGGGTCGTCTCCCGCGCACGAGACGAAGGGTTCGAGGCGTCCGTCGTCGACCCCGGCCCCGAGGAGACGGACGTCGACCGCTCGCTCGAGCGGACCGAGGCGACCACCGTCGCGGCACTCAGCCTGCGCGGTCCCGCCCGGATCGACGTCCGACTCGTGGCCGGCGACGCGGTGGCGGTCGCCGAGGCCGGGGAGTGGGACTGGCTCGTCGCGCAGGCGTTCGTCGACCTGCTCACCCCCGACGCGGTCGGTCGCCTCGTCTCGGGCGTTCGCCGTGGTGGCGGCGTCTACTTTCCCATCACGTTCGACGGCGGCACCGCGTTCGTCCCCGAACATCCCGCGGACGCGCCGGTGCTCGACGCGTACCACGCGACGATGGCGGACCCCCCCGACAGGCTCGGCGCGACTGCCGGCCGGCGACTGCTCGCGCTACTCCCCGAACGCGGGATCGAACTCGACGCGGTCGGCGGGTCGGACTGGGTGGTCACACCGCACGACGGCGCGTATCCGGCCGACGAGGACTACTTCCTGGAGGTCGTCGTCGACACGGTCGCCGACGCGGTCCGCGGGCGCGTCGCGTCGGAGACGGTCGAGTCGTGGCTCGACGCCAGACAGGGAGAACGAGCCGAGAGACAGCTGCGGTTCGTCGCGCGGAACCTCGACCTCTACGGACACCGCGCGTAGGAACGCGGCGGACACCGCGCCCGTGAGCGGGAGGGACGGATCAGTCCTCGGTAGTGGTTCGGTCGATGTCGACCTCGCCCTCGTGGATGCGGGCGCCGTCCTGGGTGACCTGTCGCGCGAGGACGGCGCATTTGATCCGCATCGGGCTGATGTCGACGCCGAGCATCTCCGTGACGTCGTCGGTGTCGAGCGCCTCGAGTTCGTCGAGCGTCATCCCCTGGAGTCGGGAGGTGAGCATCGACGCCGACGCCTGCGAGATGGCGCAGCCGTCGCCGCTGAACGCGGCGTACTCGATGGTCTCGCCGTCGTCTTCGAGCCGCACGTCGACGCGGATGGTGTCGCCACAGGAGGGGTTCTCACCCTCGTGGGTGAACGTCGGATCCTCGAGTTCCCCGTAGTTCCGGGGGTTCTTGTAGTGGTCGAGGATCTGCTGTCGGTACATATCCGAACCCATGCCCATTGTGGCTCGAGATACGGCTGAACGCTGTAAAACAGTTCCGCCACGACCCGCCGACGAACCGCTCACGTGCCGTGCACGACTCACGGCGCGCAGTGAGCACGGATCCAGACACGAGTCGCGCAGTGAGTACGGATCCAGACACGAGTCGCGCAGTGAGCATCGATTCACACACGAGTTATGCACCGTGATCACGTCCGTATCCACGGAGATGCAGATCGGTATCATCGGTGCCGGCAACATCGGGCGAACCGTCGCGGCACACGCGGTCGACAACGGCCACACCGTCGTCGTCAGCAACTCGCGCGGGCCGGCGTCGCTCGCCGACCTCGTGGAGACGCTCGGACCGAACGCACGGGCGGGCACCGTCGCGGAGGCGGCCGCGTTCGGCGAGATCGTCCTCGAAGCGATCCCGTACGGCGCGTACGAGAGCCTCCCGGCCGACGAACTCGCCGGGACGATCGTCGTGAGCGCGGCCAACTACTACCCGGAGCGCGACGGCGAGATCGATCTCGCGGGCGGGACGCAGACGGGGCTGATCGCCGACCACCTCGCCGAGTCGCGCGTGGTGAAGGCGTTCAACACGATGTACTACGAGACGCTCCGCGAGGAGGCGCGACCGGACGCCCCGCTCAAAGAGCGGCTGGTGCTCTTCCTCGCGGGCGACGACGACGAGGCGAAGTCGACGGTGAGCGAGTTCATCGAGGAGATCGGCTTCGCCCCCGTCGACGTCGGGTCGCTCCGCGACGGCGCGGTGATGGAGCCCGGATCCCCCATCTACAACGAGCCGATGACGCCCGCGGAGGCACGGGCGGCGCTCGAACGGCTCCAAGAGTAACGACGCAGGGCGGACGCCGGGGACTCCCGACCGGAACCACGCGCCGCGGCCCGGGCCACGCCTCAGTCCAAACAGCCAAGGAGTCGCCCCACGCAGAGAGATCGATGACCGACGGGGACGTGTCGGACCGCGTGGCACGGATCGAACCGCAACAGATCCGTCGTCTGTTCGACCTCGCGAGCGAACACGACGGCGACGATCTGGTGCATCTCGAACTGGGGGAGCCGGACTTCCCCACGCCCGACCACGTCGTCGAGGCGGCCGTGACGGCCGCACGCGACGGCCGGACCAACTACACGCCGAACGCGGGGATCGACCCGCTCAGGCGGGCCATCGCCGACCGGCTGCGGGCCCGTGACGTCGACGCCGACGCCGACCGCGTGGTCGTGACGACCGGCGGCGTCGAGGCGCTCTACCTGACGCTGCTGACGGTGACGGACCCCGGAGACGAGGTGGTCGTGCCGACGCCGGCCTGGCCGAACCCGCTCTCGGGGGCACGGCTCGCGAACGCGGTTCCCGTCGAGGTTCCGCTCGACCCGGCTGACGGCTTCGCCTTCGACGCCGACCGGATCGTCGACGCGATCGACGAGCGGACCGGGGCCGTCGTGCTGACCTCGCCGTCGAACCCGACCGGCCGGGTGTTCGACGTGACGGAGATGGAGCGCGTCGTCGCCGCCGCCGCGGCCCACGACGCCTACGTCGTCGCCGACGAGGTGTACCACGAACTCGTATACGACCACGCCCAGCCGCGGCTCGCGGCCGTCACGGACCACCCCGAACGGGTCGTGACCGTCGACTCCTGCTCGAAGACCTATTCGATGACGGGGTGGCGCGTCGGCTGGCTCAGCGGGCCGGAGCCGGTCACGGCGGCGGTGACGAGGATCCACGAGAGCACGACTTCGTGCGTGAACACCCCCGCCCAGTACGCCGCGCTCGCCGCGCTCACGGGGCCCGACGGCCCGGTTCGGGAGATGAAGGCGGCCTTCGAACGCCGGCGTGACCTGGTCGTCGACCGGCTCCGCGAGATTCGGGGCGTCTCACTGACGCCACCCGACGGCGCGTTCTACGCGTTCGTCGACGTGGGCGCCCTCCCGGGGTCGAGCATGGACGTCGCCCGGCGACTCCTCTTCGAGTACGACGTCGTCGCCGCCCCGGGCAGCGCGTTCGGCCGCGGCGGTGAGGGGCATCTCCGGTTCAGCTTCGCCAACGACACCGAGCGGCTGGAACGCGGGCTGGACCGGTTCGAGCGACTGGTTCGGGCGACACGGGGCACGCGCTGAGGTGGGTCGATCCCGTTCGCGGTTCGCCCCCTACGGTCCACTCTCGGGGTCGTCCGCTAGCGTCCACTTCTTCTCGACCGCGCTGTTCGCCACGACGACCCGGTCGCCGTCGTCCAGATCGAGCCGGCTCTTGCGGAGGCCGATGTCCCGAACCTCGCCCGTGGTCCCGTCGGCCGTCACGCGGTCGCCGGGGTTGAAGTCGGGGTCGCGGAGGAGGTAGACGCCGGCCACTGTATCGGCGATCATACTCGACAGCGCGTAGGAGATCCCCAGCGCGATGAAGCCGGCGGCAGTCCCCAGGCTCGCGGCGATCTCACCCAGTCCCAGGATGTTCAACAGGGCGAGACCGGCGGCGAACCAGAGGAAGACGCCGACGACGGTGGTCGCCAGGTTCACGATCAGGTCCTGTTCCGCCGGGTAGACGGCGTCGAGCGCCCCCCCGACGAGTCGGAGAGCGATCCTGATGCCGACGTACGCGATCGTGAGGAACACCAGCGCCATGACGAGCTTCGGGAGCGCGCTGACGAGCCCCTCCTGGATGCCGGCGATCGTCTCTCGGACGAGTTCGGTCAGAAATCCGACGTTTGTCTGCATGGCTCAGGGTCATGGGCGGGTCGATAAAAAACGGTTCGACATCCGGACGGTCGGCTCGAGGGCGGGACGAACGAAGAAGAGCAGGTCAGGCGGGAGCCGGCCCGATCCATCACTCGCCGACGACCGTCTGTCTCCCCGCCTCCTCGCCGGCGAACTCCGGTTGCGCCATCCTGTACAGGCCCCAGAGGAACAGCACCGCGAGGCCCGCGATGACGAGGCCGGTTCTGAGTGCGGGGTCGACCATCGGGGTGGCGACCACGTCGCCGGCGTCGTTCGTCACGGGAGCGGCGCCGTACGGCGGCCCCGCGAGGATCTCTACGACTCCGAGCACGACGACGCCGATCAGCATCAGCGCGCCGCTCAGACCCATCGCGAGTCTGTCGATCGCGTCGATTTTGTGTTGCATCTCTGGTCACCTCCTCAGCCGAGCAGGTACCGCAGCCGCGGGTGTGCTTGCACGAAGCGGGTCTTCTCGATGATCGCGTCGAGGCCGTAGTAGCGCCCCGTCGCCAGCACCATCACGGTGACGAACAGCAGCAGTCCCATGAAGTCGCCGCTGACGACGCCGTGGGCGAAGTCCGCGTTGCCGATCCAGAACAGGACCATGAAGATGGCCCCGCCGAAGGCCGCCAGCCGGGTCAGCGCGCCCGCGATGAGCGCCAGCCCGATCAGCGTCTCGAACAGGGGGACACCCGGCTCGATCAGCCACGCGAGGTTCTGGCCCATCCAGACGGGGATCGGCCCGAGCGCCGTCCCGGTCATGCCCTCGAGGTAGGCCGGCCCGTAGCCGAACGCCAGACCGTCCTCGATGAGCTTCGTCACGCCCGCGTGGAAGAACCACCAGCCGGTGACGACCCGCAGGATCGCGAGCCAGTACGCCGCGAGCGGCCCCGCGGTGAACTCGAACTCCGATTTCAGGGGGTTCGCCGGTTCGTATGCCATCGGTCTCACCTCACATGTGCGGGTTGCGGGCTAAGAGTGGTATAAGTTCCAGCAGGTTCCCGGCGTGTGAAAACCGACGCGGCGGCCACACCCTCGTGATGGAATAAACTGAAGACCGTTCTCAACTGCTGGAAAACACTGTGATCGATCGTGAAGGTCGGTGACGTCGCATCTACCGTCCGGACGATGCACCGGATCGAGGGGGGCGTGCGGCGGGGGAAAACGCGGGTCGGTGCGCGTCCGGGCCGGATCAGGCGAACAGCTGTCGAGCCTCGTCGACCGCGTCGACGAGCGCGTCGACTTCCTCGCGCGTGTTGTACACGTAGAACGACGCGCGCGCCGAAGCGGCGGCACCGAGTTTGTCGTGTAGCGGCTGGGTGCAGTGGTCGCCGGCGCGGATCGCCACACCGTAGTCGTTCAGGATCGACGAGAGGTCGTGGGCGTGGACCGAGTCGAGGTTGAACGCCACCAGCCCACCGCGGTCGTCGCCCGGCGGGCCGTAGACGGTGACGTCGTCGAACGCCGTGAGACGGTCGTAGGCGTACTCGGCGAGCAACTCCTCGTGGGCCTGGACGTTCGCCATGCCGAGGTCGTCGAGGTAGTCGACGGCGGCGTGGAGCGCGACGCCCTGCGCGATGGGCGGCGTTCCCGCCTCGAACTTCCACGGGAGGTCCTCCCACTCGGAGTCGTCGTACGTCACCTTCCGGATCATCTCGCCCCCGTAGAGGTACGGCTGCATCTCCTCCAGGATGTGCTCTTTGCCGTAGAGGACGCCGATGCCCGTCGGGCCGCACATCTTGTGCCCCGAGAAGGCGAAGAAGTCGGCGTCGATCTCCTGGACGTCGACGGGTCGTGTCGGGACCGACTGCGCGCCGTCGACGAAGGCGTACGCGCCGACCTCGTGGGCCAACTCAGCGAGGTCGGCGACCGGGTTGACGGTGCCCAGCGTGTTCGAGATGTGGACCACCGAGACCATCGCGGTCGACTCGTCGATCAACTCGCGCGCGTGGTCCATGTCGAGATAGCCCGAGTCGTCGACGCGGATGTACCGGACCTCGGCACCGATCTTCTTGGCGATCTGCTGCCACGTCACGAGCGACGCGTGGTGTTCCATCTCCGTGAGGACGACCGAGTCGCCCGGGCCGAGTTCGGCGAGCCCCCACGCGTACGCGACGAGATTCATCGCCTCGGTGGTGTTCTTCGTGAAGACGATCTCCTCTCGCCCGTCGGCACCGACGAACTCGGCGACGCGGTCGTGCGCGCGTTCGTAGGCGACCGAGGCCTCCTGGCTCAGGTGGTGGATCCCTCTGTGAACGTTCGAGTTGTAGCCGCGGTAGTAGTCACAGATCGCCTCGACGACGGGTTCGGGCGTGTGACTCGTCGCGGCGTTGTCGAGGTAGACCAGTGGCACCGTGTCGTCCGGCCCCTCGCCGGGCGTCTCGAGGTCGCCGCCGACGTGCCGTGTCAGGATGGGGAAGTCCCGCCGGATCGCCTCGACATCGAGGGGGTACGACTCCTGCGTTCTCATTAGGTACGCCTAAACACTGCATCATCAACACACCTTCGGTCCGTGGCGCGACGAGAAACCGAAATCGGTTGCGGTGGACCCGGCGCGTACTCGTGTCTCGGTTCTCGTGGCGGTCGCGGCGTCGGCGATCCGAGGCTCCCGGACGGTCGGCGTGCGAGCGAGAGCGGGCAGGGTGATCGAGACGCCGAAGACGTCGGGACGGCCGAGCAGAAGACGCCGTCGACACCCGGTAACACTCACGTCAGCGCGAATTCAAGTCGTTCCGGCCCCTCTCTCCGACGATGGCAGACGTCACACCCACACCGGGCATTCACCACGTCACGTGTATCGCGGGCGACCCACAGCGGAACGTCGACTTCTGGGTCGAGACCCTGGGACTCCGACTCGTGAAGCGGTCGATCAACCAGGACGACCCCGGCACCTACCACTTCTTCTTCGCGGACGCCGAGGGGACCCCCGGGACGAGCATGACGTTCTTCCCGTGGGAGGACCTCCCGCGGGGGAAAGTGGGGTCGGGACAGGTCTCTCGCACGGCCTTCCGGGTTCCCGAAGGGAGCCTCGACTACTGGGAGGCGCGGTTCGACGAGTACGGCGTCGACTACGACGAGCGCGTCGAGCGGTTTGGGAGCGAGGCGCGAAGCGCCTCGGAAGACGCGAGCGGCAGTGAGCCGCGGGCGGAGACCGTCCTCCCTTTTTACGACCCCGACGGTCTCCCGGTCGAACTGGTCGCGGTCGAGATCCCCGACGACGACCCGACGGTCCCGTGGACCGCGTTCGTCCCCGAGGAGCACGCGATCCGCGGGTTCCACTCCGTGACGCTCTGGCTGGCGGATCCCGAACCCACGAAGGAGCTGCTCCGGACGATGGGCCTCGAGGAGGTCGGCACCGAGCAGTCGCCGGGCGACACTCCCGGTGACGAGCGAACCCGGTTCGCCGCCAGCGGTCCCGTGGGCAAGTACGTCGACGTCCTGCCCACGATCCAGGGCGGGCGACAGGGCCACGGCACGGTCCACCACGTCGCCTTCCAGACCCCGACCGACGCGGACCAGGAAGCGATGCGCCGGGCGGTCCAGTCGGCGGGGCTGAGCCCCACTCAGCAGATCGACCGGCACTGGTTCCGCTCGGTGTACTTCCGCGAGTTCGGGGGCGTCCTCTTCGAGCTCGCCACGAACGGCCCGGGCTACGTCAGCGACGAGCCGCTCGACGACCTCGGCGGGCGACTCGTCCTCCCCGGCCCGTTCGAGGGCCGACGCGAGGAGATCGAGGGAAAGCTGGCCGACGTGACGATCCCGCGCCCCGCGACGGCCGAAGCGGACGACTGACCGCCCACCGTCCGCGCCCGCGTCGCTCCCTCAGTCGTCCGCGGTCACGTCGTCCGCCGGTACCGGGTCGAGGAGCCCGTCGAGCGCCAGGTGTGTCGCGACACCGACGAACAGGCCCACCCCGACGACGGCCGCCAGGTCGACCGTCCCCGGCACGTCGTAGATCCACCCGAGTACCCCGATTCCGACCCCGAACGACCCGCCGACGACGACGCCCGCCCAGAGCGTGTGCGTGACGGTCCGGTGAGGCGGCCGCTTGTGTTCGACCAGCCGTTCGCTCCGGGTCATCACCGCCAGCACCACGAACACGCACAGCACCGCGAGGAGTCCGTTTGGGACCGCCCGGTCGACGTCGAACAGGAAGACGAGGTAGAGAACGCCGCTGCCGGCGGCCAGTTTGACGCCGGTCGTGAGCCACCGGTTCGGCTTCGACGCGTGGTGGTCGACGTCGGGGACGCTCGCGCCGACCAGCACGCTCGCCGCTCCTGCGGCGCCGAGGGCGAACGCGTACACCGAACTCCCGGTCAACCAGAGGACCGACCACGTGACGACGACCCCGAGTCCCGCGGCCGGGAGTCGTGCCACGTCGAGGTGTTCCTCGAAGCTCCCCATACGAGAGCTGACAGTCCCGTTCGACAAAAATATTGGGTATTCAAACTTTCAGAACTGGCGACGCTACCGCAGCCAGAGCAGCTGTGCGTGGAGCGTCCCGCCGACCTCGAGGACGCGGTCCTCGTCGACGAGGCCGGCGTCGATCGCCACGGAGACGGCTCGCTCGCCCACGATGTTCGCCGTCGTCGCCCGGGAGAGGCTGTCGACGACCGTCTGTTCGTCGGCCTCCTCGGCCTCCTCGCCGCCGTAGAACTCCTCGGTGACGTCGAGGGAGACGGGGCCGTCCTCGAACGTCTCGCCGAGGCAGTCGGCGTCGCAGACCGACACCAGCAGGCCCTCGGGCGTCTCTCGCTCGCGCAGGAGCATCAGCGACGGTCCTCGACGAGGCGCTCCTCGCGCTTCTCGCGCAGTTCGTCGGCGCGTTCCTGCACCCGCTCGGCCTCCTCGCTCTCTCCCAATTCTTCGAGGGCGATCGCCTTCTCCTCCAGCACCTCGGCGCTCCGCATCCCCAGGCGGATGGCGTTGTCGAAGGCGTTCACGGCGTCCTCGAACAGCCCCCGTTCGGAGAGGAAGAAGCCCCGGTTGTACCACGCCTGCGGGAAGCGCGGGTCGATCTCGACCGCGCGCTCGGCGTGTTCGAGCGCCTGCTCCGTCCGTCCGTACTCCCAGAGGGCGTAGGCCAGATTCGTCTCCGCCGAGGCGGCGTGCTCGGAGTCGTCGTCGATCCGGAGCGCCTCCTGGTAGGCACCGATCGCCTCGTCGTACTCCTCGAGTTCGGCGTGGGCGACACCCTTGTTCACCCAGGCTTCCTGGGCGTCGAGCGAGTCCTCTTCGGCGAAGCGGGCGGCGCGCTCGAACGTCTCGGTCGCCTCCTCGAACCGGTTGATCCCCATGTACGAGAGGCCGACCTCGACGAGCTCCTGGACGTCGACATCGTCGCGGTCGACGTTCCGGCGGTCGAGGATGTCGGAGAGCACCCGCGAGTCGACGGGGTCGACCTTTGTCGGGTCGACTTTGAGTTCGGGCGGATCGAGCGTGAACTCGTCGTAGTCGGCGTCGACCCCCTGTCCCTCGGAGAAGCGGTGTTTCTTCGGCGGGTCGCCGTCGTCGGTCATACCGCAGGGTTGGCAGTCGCCGGGGGTAAGGGTTACGTCACGCGGCCCTCGACGCGTCACGGTTTTGCCGCTCGCCGCCGCACGGACGACCATGCGCCTGTTCGTCGCCATCGATCTCCCCGACGACCTCGCACCCGATGTCGCCGCCGCACAGGACCGGTTCGAGGGGGCCGCCAGCCTCCGCCCCACCGACCCCGGGGACGCACACGTCACCCTCAAATTTCTCGGCGACGTCGACGACTCGCGCGTCGACATGGTTGCGGAGGCGATCGCGGAGGCAGTCGATGCGGCTGGCGTCGGCCCGTTCGAGGCGACGGTCGGTGGCTTCGGCGTCTTCCCGTCGCTCGACTACATCAGCGTCGTCTGGACCGGGATCAGAGCGGGGACCGGGGCGATGACCGAACTGCACGAACGGGTCGAAGCGCGACTGACTGCGCTCGGCTTCGACCCCGAGGATCACGCGTTTACCCCCCACGTGACCCTCGCACGGATGGACGACGCCCGCGGGAAGCGGACGGTCCAGCGCGTCGTCCGCGAGGAGGACCCGACCGTCGGGTCGTTCCGGGTCGCGGAGGTGCAGTTGAAGCGGTCGGAGCTGACACCGGACGGGCCGGAGTATTCGACCGTGGCACGGTTCCCACTCTGAGCCGGTCGAGCGACGGCCACGAGCACGGTCGGGTCGTCCACCCGAAGTCGCGACCACGGTCGACAGATCGTCGTCGTGGGCGACCCACGGGCCGAGAGGATGCCGATCGGTGCGACGGTCACACACGAGCGAGGGAGCGTTATTATCGAGGGAGTGGTCGTTCTCTCATGCACACTGTCCGTCGGTCACGGGTACTGCACGCACCGAAAGACCGCGTCTGGGAGGTCATCGACGACTTCGGCGGCGTCTGGAAGTACAACCCCGGCGTCGAATCCTCGCGGATCGTGAGCGGGCCCGAGACCGGACAGGGCGCGTGCCGCGAGTGTGTCTTCTCCGACGGCGGCCGCATCGAGGAGACGATCCTCGACTACGATCCGGGGACCGCCTACACCGTGGCGTTCACCGACGTGGGCTCGTATCCGCTCGTCTCGAACACGGTCGACGTCACGGTCGACGCGCTCGACGAGACACACAGCGACGTCACGATCACCGCCCGGTTCACGCCGAAGTACGGCCCGCTCGGCTGGCTCCTGGGACGGGTCGTGATGGAACGGCAGTTCGAGAAGCGGTTCGACGCCGTCCTCGAGGGGCTCGTCGCGCATCTCCGGACGGGGGAGCCGGTCGGCGAGGACGGCGAACCCGTCGCCTCCGCCTGACCAGCGACGCTCGTGGAGGAGACGGCCCTCGTCGCGACCGTCGTCGAGACGACTCGTCGTTCGAGATCGCCCCCGTCGACGTCTGTCGAGGGCGTCGTCGGATTCGAACGGGCGAGCCGTAAATCACATTTCGCGATACAGAATCACCGCGAGCGGCTCGGAAGACGACTTATACCCAGCCGCCGACACCCCAGACCATGGAGCGAATCTGCGTCTACTGCGGGTCACGGTCCGGGACCGATCCCGCGTTCCGGGCGGCCGCCGCGTCGTTCGGCCGCCTGCTCGCCGAACGCGGGATCGGGCTCGTCTACGGGGGTGGTGACGTCGGGCTGATGGGTGCGGTCGCCGACGGGGCGCTCGACGCCGGTGGCGACGTCGTCGGAGTCATCCCCGAGGCGCTCGAAACACGCGAGGTCGCCCACGCGGGGCTCACGCGGCTCGACGTCGTCGACTCGATGCACGCCCGCAAACGGCGGATGGCCGACCTCGCCGACGGGTTCGTCGCGCTCCCCGGCGGCTTCGGGACGCTCGAGGAACTCGTCGAGATGCTGACCTGGGCGCAGCTGGGGTTTCACACCGACCCCTGCGGGCTGTTGAACGTCGCGGGCTACTACGACGGGCTCGTCTCCTTCTTCGAGACGCAGGTGGACGCGGGGTTCGTCGAACCGGCCCACCGGGACCTGCTCGTCGTCACGGACGACCCCGACGAACTGCTCACGCGCTTCGCGTCGTACGACTCGCCCGTGGGCGAGCGTGTCGTCGACGAATCCGAGATCTGAGCTGGCTTCGGCGTCACCGCACCGCGGTCGCGGTCCATCACCTGTGCCCGACGAGCGACTGGCACCGGCCGGGCCGGTCGGGGTCGTGATTTCGTGGACGGCGGCAGCGTCGCCTGATTCGCGCTCGTCGGGTGCGGTGGCGCGGACGACGGTCCGGCGCGCGGAGTCCCACGGCGACGAGAGCCAGTGGTCGGGGTGACGACGGAGACCGTGGTTTCGTATCGCGGAATACGATTTACGCTTCGTTCGAACCGGCTCACGGGAAGCGGTCGAATCGAGCGTCAAGGAGCCTCGAAATCGGCCGACTCGAAGGTCGAGCGGCGAAGCGAGATCAATCGAGCCACGACCAGTCGAGGAGCACGGCGCAGACGGCTCGACCGCGGCGGAGAGTGTGACGAGCGAGTCACCGCGACGGAGCACCGACAGAACAACGGTCACGACTCGCGACGTGGCCGGCCGACCGGCGACGCGTGAATCGGTGGGAACCACGGTGGCGGCCGGGAGTCTCGGGTCCACACTCCTCGAATCAAGAAACCGACCGGCCGCCGCGGCGTGTCGCAAGGTCGGAGCGGGTCGGCGAACGACAGCACTGTCGACCCCGCGCGCTCGACCCAGGGGTCGGAGACGCCTCCCGGTCGGTCGGCAGTGCCACGTGCGCGCCAGTGGGATCATGACTTCGGTTCGTCAGAACCACGCACAGGGTCGTGATCGTGCGACGTTCCCGACCTGTGCCCGCGTCGGAGCGTCGCTATCGGAGCGGACGTGAGTCCGCGAACACGTCCGTCTCCGAACGAGTGCACCCAGTCGGAGCCCGGCCCACGATCTCCGGCGGTTCGGCCCTCAGCTCACGGATCTCCGTGCGTTCCGGGTCGAAGTCCCACGAGCGTCGATACACCACATGTGACGATACGAAACGCGGGCGCTGGAGATTTCGGCCCGCCGGATTCCTCACGACGGCGGGGCGCCCCCGGTGTCCGTGGCGGCCGAATCCAGCGATCCCCCGGTGGAGGTCCGAAAGAACAAGATTTTATGCGCTCCTCATGAAGTACCCGTCACTATGGGTAAGAAATCGAAGGCCAAGAAGAAGCGGCTGGCCAAGCTCGAACGGCAGAACAGCCGGGTCCCCGCGTGGGTGATGATGAAGACGGACATGGAAGTCCAGCGCAACCCCAAGCGGCGCAACTGGCGCCGAAGCGACACCGACGAGTAAGCCATGAGCGCCAACGACTTCGAAGAGCGTGTCGTCACCGTGCCGCTCCGGGACGTCCGCGCGGCCCCCGACCACGAACGGGCGGGCAAGGCGATGAGCATCATCCGCGCACACCTCGCGAAACACTTCACGGTCGACGAGTCGGACGTCCGACTGGACCCCTCGCTGAACGAGACCGTCTGGGCTCGCGGCCGGAAGAACCCGCCGAGCAAGCTCCGGGTTCGCGCCGCGCGGTTCGTCGAGGACGGCGAGCCGATCGTCGAGGCCGAGCCGGCGCGGTAACGCGTGCTCCGCGCCTCCTTCGCCGGGTCGTCGTACGTCGGTGTCTTCGCACGCGCGACCGACGACTGTCTTCTCGTCCGGCCCGACGCCGACGCCGATCTGGTCGCCATGATCGGTGAGGAACTCGGCGTTCCCACCGTACAGACGACCGTCGGTGGCTCCGGAACCGTCGGGGCGCTCGCGACCGGCAACGAGAACGGGCTCCTCGTCACGGGTCGGTCGACCGAACGCGAACGCGACGCGATCGCCGCCGTCACCGACGTCCCCGTCTACGAACTCCCGGGGCGTATCAACGCCGCGGGCAACGTCGTGCTCGCCAACGACTACGGGGCGTACGTCCACCCGGAGCTCTCCGCGGAGGCCGTCGCCGTCGTCGAGGAGGCGCTCGCGGTCCCCGTCGAACGTGGCGACCTCGCGGACGTCCGGACGGTGGGCACTGCCGCCGTCGCGAACAACCGCGGCGTGCTCTGTCACCCCAAGTCCAGAGAGCCCGAACTCGAGGCGCTCGAGGCACACCTCGACGTACGGGCCGACATCGGGACCGTGAACTACGGCGCGCCGCTCGTCGGCTCGGGCCTCGTCGCCAACGAGACGGGCTACGTCGTCGGCGAGGACACGACCGGCCCCGAACTCGGCCGGATCGAGGACGCGCTCGGCTACATCGACTGACGCGTCTCTGCCGACGCACCCCGGTCGAGACGACGACGCTCACGGACGCCCGTCGTCGACCACACCGACCGCCGCGACGGAACCGAGTAGGAAGACTCTTCCCGCTCCTTCTCCCAGGCGTAGACATGAGCCAGTTTACAGTGAGCGGCCGCTTCCAGATGCGGAACGGCTTCCAGGAGTTCACCAAACGCGTCGAGGCACCCAACGACTCTGTCGCTCGCGAACACGTCCTCTCCCAGCTGGGGAGCGAGCACAACCTCAAGCGCACGCAGATCGAGATCGGGGAGGTGACCGCCGCATGATGGGTGGCGGTGGCAACCAGCAGCTCCAGCAGCTCTCGCAGGAACTGCAGGCGATCCAGGGCGAGATCGACGAGCTCGAGGCCGAGATCGACGCCTACCAGGACGAGCAGGACGAGATCGATGAGGCGATCGAGGCGATCGAGACGCTCGAGACCGGCTCGACGGTGCAGGTGCCGCTCGGCGGCGGCGCGTACGTCCGCGCCGAGATCCAGGACATCGACGAGATCATCGTCGAGCTCGGCGGCAACTACGCCGCCGAGCAGGAGCAGGACGCGGCCGCGGACGCCCTCGAACACAGGAAGGAGGCGATCGACGACCGCATCGCAGACGTCCGCGAGGAGATCTCCGAACTCGAAGACGAGAGCGCCGAGCTGGAACAGCAGGCCCAGCAGATGCAACAGCAGATGCAGCAGCAGCAGATGCAGCAGATGCAGCAGATGCAGCAGTCCGACGACGAGTAACCGCCGATGTTCGACGGGCTGAAGAAGAAGCTGAACAGTTTCCGCGAAGACGTCGAGGAGACGGCCGAGGAGAAGGCCGAGGCCGAACCGGAGACCGAAGTCGAGTCGGAGGCCGAAGTCGAGTCGGAGGCCGAAGTCGAGTCGGAGGCCGATCCCGAGGCCGACTCCACGGACGGAGAGGTGGCCGCCGCCGACGTCGAGCACGGCGTCGACGACGCTGCCGCCGAAGCCACGGCTGACGCGGGGACCGGGGCCGACGCCGGCGTCGACACGGACACGGACGCAGATGCGGACGCTGGTGCAGACGACGGCGAGACGACGACCGCGGCGGTCGACAGCGACGACGCCGGCACCGCGGTCGAGCCGGACGCCGAGGACGTCCCCGACGACGTCGACCTCTCGGACGACGAGGAACGGCTCGCCGCCGAGGGCGTCGAGACGGCCGTCGAGGAGGCCGCGGGCGGTGCCGAACGTAAGAGCGCCAGCACCCTCCAGCGGGCGAAGGCGTTCGCGACCGGGCGGATCATCATCGAGGAAGAGGACCTCGAAGAGCCGCTCTGGCAGCTGGAGATGGCGCTGCTGGAGTCCGACGTCGAAATGAACGTCGCGGAGGCCATTCTGGAGACGATCCGCGAGAAGATGATCGGCGAGTCGCGCAAGCAGGTGGATACGACCGCCGAACTGGTCTCGGCGGCGCTCTCCGACGCCCTGCTGGAGGTGATCTCGGTCGGGCAGTTCGACTTCGACCAGCGGATTCAGGCGGCAGACAAGCCCGTCACGATCATCTTCACGGGCGTCAACGGCGTCGGCAAGACCACGTCGATCGCCAAGATGGCGCGCTACTTCGAAGCGCGCGGGCTGTCGACCGTCATGGCGAACGGCGACACCTACCGCGCCGGCGCGAACGAACAGATCCGCGAGCACGCCGACAACCTCGGGAAGAAGCTCATCAGCCACGAGCAGGGTGGCGACCCCGCCGCCGTCATCTACGACGCCGTCGAGTACGCCGAGGCACACGACGTCGACGTCGTCCTCGGCGACACCGCGGGACGGCTCCACACCTCGAACGACCTGATGGCCCAGCTAGAGAAGATCGACCGCGTGGTCGATCCCGACGTGACGCTGTTCGTCGACGAGGCCGTCGCCGGACAGGACGCGGTCCAGCGGGCGAAGAAGTTCAACGAGGCCGCCGAGATCGACGGTGCCGTCCTCACGAAGGCGGACGCCGACTCCCAGGGTGGCGCGGCCATCTCCATCGCCTACGTCACGGGGAAGCCGATCCTCTTCCTCGGCGTGGGCCAGGGGTACGACGATCTCGCCCGGTTCGACCCCGAGGAACTCGTCGCGAGCCTCCTCGGCGACGAGGAGTAGCGCGACGGGTCGTCTCCTCGGCGTCAGGCTGTGTTTCGTGCTCTCGTCCGTCCGTCGTCGAGTGTCGTCTGGGTGTGCACTGAGTGACACCTACGAACCGGCCGCCGAGGCGGCGTAGCCGTCCCGACACGCCGCCTCGGCGGCCGGTCTCGCAGGCCCACCGCTTTTCTCGTTCGCGACACATCGTCAGACATGGCCACTATCGTTGGCCTCCGCTGTCGCGACGGCGTCGTCCTCGCGGGCGACCGCGTGCTGGTTCGAGACGGGCGGATCGAGAGTCGCAACCGGCGGCACGTCTTCGACTTCGACGACGTCGGTGCCGCCGCAGTCGGCTCGGACGTCGATCGGTTCGCCGACCGTCTCGCGGGCGAACTCCGGTCGTACCGGCTCGACCGCGGGTCGGTCTCCGTCGCCGTTCTCGAACGACTCGCGAGCGAACTCGCGTCCGGAACGGGGATGGAGGCGGTCGTCGCCGGGCGCGACCGCGACGACGAGGGAGAGCGCGAAAACGGCACGGGACGTGCCGCACTCCGCGGCGTGTACGCCGACGGCTCGACGCTCGGGGACCCGCCGATGGCCCTCGGGAGCGGCGCGTCGCTCGCGCTCGGGCAGCTGGAGGCCGCCGACCTCGACTCGATGTCGGTCGCCGAGGCCGAGACGTTCGTCCACGACCTGTTCGAGACCGTGGCCGAGCGCGATCCGGGGACCGGAGCCGAGACCGACGTCTGGACGCTCTCGGACACCACCAGCGAGGGGACGAGTGGCGCGGAGACGGACACCACCGGGAGCTGACCGACGCTCGGTATCACGCCGTGCCGTCGGGCCGCGTGTACCACCACGCCCAGAGGAGCAAGACCCCCTGGAACGGCAGCCGCGCCCACGTGGCCGCGTCGGACGGTTCGCTGGCCCACTCGGGGACGCCCTCCAGGACGACGTCGTGGGTCGCCATGTAGACGTTCGCGGGGAAGACGGCGAGCAACAGGAGAACGAGTCCCCACGCGGCGATCCGGCGCGTCCGGGGGACGAGGACACCGAGGCCGAGGAGGATCTCCGCGATCCCGGAGAGGTAGACGAGGGCGAGCGGGCGGGGGAGCGACGGGGGGACGACCTGCACGTAGACCTGTGGGACGACGAAGTGCATCGCGCCGGCGACGACGTATAGGACACCCATCACGTAGCGGAGCGGTCGCTTGTACCGCCCGAGACGGTTCCGAACCACGTCACGCATCTCGTCGGAGAGTCGGTCGGAGACGACAAAGGACGATCGGTCGAAGACGGCGAGGAGCGTTCGTCACGCGTCAGCGGAGCAGCGTCGCCGCGAGGACGACCATCACGCCGGCGGCGACGTACTGCAACCCCGAGGAGACCCGGCTTCGCGCGAGGAGTCGCCCGGCACGGTTGGACGCGAGCGCCACGCTCGACAGGTAGACGGCCGTGATGGCGGCGTACAGCGCACCCAGGAGCGCCATTCGCGTCGGCGCATCGGGGCCCGATCCCGCGAACCCGGGGAGAAAGGCGAGGAAGAACAGCGCGACCTTCGGGTTGAGCGCGTTGACGAGGACGCCCCGGCGAAAGCTCCCACCCGCCTCCGTCTCGGTCGTCGGGTCGAACTCGTCCGTGCGCAGGGTCTCGACCGCGAGGTAGAGCAGGTAGGCCGCGCCGACGTACTTCAGGACGGTGAAGGCTGTCGGGGTGGTCCGGAGGAGCGCGGCGACGCCAACCGCCGCCGCGAGCGTGTGGCCGAGAACACCCGTCGCGACGCCGAGTGCCGAGCGAACGCCAGCGTCCGGCCCCTGGAGCCCGCGCGCGAGCACGTACATCGTGTCCGGCCCGGGCGCGAGGATGAGCGCCACCGCTGCGGCGAGGTACGCGACGAGGGTGGTGGTCTCGAAGCCGGCTACGGGCACGAGTCGCCGGTTGACGAGCGGCGGGTAAGTAAGGTGTGGGTTGTGACTGCTGTCGAGCGGGCGTGTGACTCGTTCGTCGGAATCGCGTGAATTTTCGTGCGTTCTGAGTGGCAGGTGACAGAGGAGATGAGATGTCGCGACCGATACAGAGAATCTGTGTAGCCCTGTGGCGTGTTTAGCTGCCGCCACCGTCTTTCCTCGCTTGGTGGGCGTCAATACCGAACAGCAGGCCAGCGAGGAACAGCAGTTCATTCCCCTGATAGATATTCTGAATAACGTAATCGATAAGTCCGATATCCGGTGCGGCGATACCGAAAATGACCAGAACGAGTGCGATGAGAGCCGCGAGCCCGGCAATTGCTCTGATGATGACACCGGAGATCAATCCGACGACGAATATCACTATCGCTGAAAGCAGGCTCATTGTGGTGTCCGTTCCAGCCGAATCGACGTATAGATATCCTGCGATCCGGGCGATGTCTAAGCGAACTGTTCGCCCAGCTCGATCCCCCTACGGGGTGGGGCAGGAAGCCTCTCGCAGGAGTACAATAGGGCCCATCGCAAGTACGCGATATGGATAGCTGCCGACGAGCGATACGCGCCCTGTATCTCGCACGGCGTTTCTGACAACGACCGAGAACACATGGGATGAACGTCCGGCTTCCGTTGCTCGTCCTCGTCCGAATCGACGGGGTCAAAGCCGTCCGTGACGACGATCCCGCAGTACACGGTGCGTGGTTACGCCGCGTCCTCCCCAGTCGATTGCGATCCTCTGGCCTCCAGCCCTGCAGTCCTCGTCAGTCGCGCGTGTCCTTCGCTCGCGCCGACCGGCTCTGTGGTGGCGTGACAGTCGCTGCGGTGGCACGACAGTCGCGGCTCCGGCCACGACGGAACGCGAGGGGTAACTGAGCGAATGGAGTGAGCGAAAGAGTCGGGTGGAGGGGTCGGCGACAGATCCGTCCTGGCAGCCGTTTCGCCGTCACCCGCGAGCCACGTTCACGTCCGCTCGTGAGTCAGTGGTCACGACGCGGGTCGAAGCCACGCCGAACGCACCCGGTGTCTCATAGACCACCACCATCCGCGACGAACAAAGCCTTTACCGCCCCCGTCTCCTACCTGCATTCAACAATGGTACTCGACAACCTCGGGAGTTCCCTCAGGGGTTCGTTGAACAAGCTCCAGGGGAAGTCCCGGCTCTCCGAGGACGACGTCCAGGAGATCGTCAAGGAGATTCAACGGTCGCTGCTGTCGGCGGACGTCGACGTGAGCCTCGTGATGGAGCTGTCCGACTCGATCAAGACGCGAGCGCTCGACGAGGATCCACCGGCAGGCACCAGCGCCCGCGACCACGTCCTCAAGATCGTCTACGAGGAACTCGTCGATCTCATCGGCGACTCCACGGAGATCCCGCTGGAGCCGCAGACGATCATGCTCGCGGGCCTCCAGGGGTCCGGGAAGACGACGACATCGGCGAAGATGGCGTGGTGGTTCTCGAAGAAGGGGCTTCGCCCGGCCGTGATCCAGACGGACACGTTCCGGCCCGGCGCGTACGACCAGGCGAAACAGATGTGCGAACGCGCAGAGGTCGACTTCTACGGCGATCCCGACGCCGACGACCCCGTCCAGATCGCCCGCGACGGGCTCGAGGCGACCGAGGACGCCGACGTCCGCATCGTCGACACCGCGGGGCGGCACGCGCTCGAGGCCGACCTCATCGACGAGATCGAGGAGATCGAGTCGGTCGTCGACCCCGACCTGAACCTCCTCGTGCTCGACGCAGCCATCGGCCAGGGCGCGAAGGAGCAGGCACGGGAGTTCGACGACTCGATCGGCATCGGCGGCGTCGTCATCACGAAGCTCGACGGCACCGCGAAGGGTGGCGGAGCGCTCACGGCGGTGAACGAGACCGGCTCCTCGATCTCCTTCCTCGGCACGGGCGAGACAGTCCAGGACATCGAGCGGTTCGAGCCCAACGGCTTCATCTCCCGGCTCCTCGGCATGGGCGACCTCAAACAGCTCTCCGAGCGCGTCGAGCGCGCGATGGCCGAGACGCAGGCCGAGGACGACGACTGGGACCCCGAGGACATCATGAAGGGGTCGTTCACGCTGAAGGACATGCAGAAGCAGATGGAGGCGATGAACAAGATGGGGCCGCTCGACCAGGTGATGGACATGATCCCCGGGCTGGGCGGGGGGATCAAGGACCAGCTCCCGGACGACGCGATGGACGTCACCCAGGATCGAATGCGGAAGTTCGAGGTGATCATGGACTCGATGACGGACGCGGAGATGGAGAACCCCCGCTCCGTCGGCGCTCAGCAGGTTCGCCGCATCGCCCGCGGCTCGGGCACCGGGGAGGAGACCGTCCGCGAGCTGCTCCAGCAGCACAAGATGATGGAGCGTACCCTCAAGCAGTTCCAGGGGATGGGCGACGGCGATATGCAGCGGATGATGAAGAAGCTCCAGAAACAGGGCGGCGGTGGCGGCATGGGCGGCATGGGTGGGATGGGCGGCGGCCCGTTCGGCTGAAGCCGCTTCGCGCGTTTTTTCGCTTACATCGGCTGCGGGGTGTCCGGCTGTGACGGCGTCGTTTCGACGACCGGCCGGCGGGTGTACTCAGCGACGCCGACGAAGGCGACCCCCCACGCGACGGCGAGCGCGCCCCACAGCGGACCGGCGCTCGACTCGACGGTGAACGCGAGCGAGGTCGCGCCCAGCAGGACGGCGACGGCTCCTGCACTCCACGCGGCGAAGCGCCAGTCGCGTTCTCTGACGGTGGCCAGTGCGGCCATCAGGACGATGTACACCGCACCCGCGGCCATCGCCCCGTAGTGCACGAAGAGGACGTGGTCGTCGGCGAGCGTCACTTGCCGGAGTATCTGGTCGCCCGCGAACACCAGCAGGGGAACCGCGGCGACGACGACGAGCCCCGCGAGCAGCCGGTTCAGCCGTTCGACCCGGTCCAGCCGGAGGACGGACCGGCCGGCCGGATGCAGGGCGACGAGGACGAGACCCAGCACGCCGAAGATGAGGGGGAGCATCAAAATGGGCGAGTCGGCGGCGAGGGCGAACACAACCAGCGGCGCCAGAAAGACCAGCGGTGCCAACACGGTGGTCACCCGTCGCTTCGGGCGGTACAAGAGCGTCGCTACTGGGATGAGGAGGGCGAGCCACAGCATCGGGAAGCTGATCATGTCGTGGACCTGGTGGGTGCCCATGTCCGTGGTCCACCCGGTGAACGCGAGCAGGAGCTCTCCACCGAGCATCACGCCGGGGAGGATGAGCGTCACGACCGCGACGAGCGAGAACGCAACGCCCCGCACTTTCGAGAGCGTCGATACGTTGGATTCGCCGATCGATTCACTCGTCACTGTGTGTCTCTGTCATATGTATTCGTATCATTGTGGCGCTGTGAGAACACAACTCTGCGTGCACTGCCCAGAGAAAGCTTATCACGGCCGATGACGTCCCTCTTCCATGCGATTCCCCGAACTCAAAGCACGGGACCTCGACGGTCGGTCGGTGACGCTGCCGAACGATCTCGGATCGGATCCGACACTCCTGCTCGTTCACTTCACGCCGCAAGTGACGCCCGACGTCGAGACCTGGCTCCCGGTCGCGACCGACCTCGCGGAGGCGAACCACGACTTCTGGTGTTACGACCTCCTCGTCCTGCCGGAGCTCCCCGACGCCGTCGAGTCGTCGCTGGCCGTGGACCTCCACGTCACGGACGGCGACGGCGGCACCGACGACGCGTCCCGGTCGCTCACCGCACACACCGACCTCGCGGCGTTCCGCCGGGCGCTCGTGCTCGACCGCCTCGACCGGGTGTACGCGCTCGTGCTCCGTGACGGCCGCGTGGAGTGGCGGGCGTTCGGTCCGCTGACGACGGCACTCGAACGGCGGATCCACACGGCTGTCGGGGAGTCGGCCACGGGAGACGGATCCGACGACCTCGTCGCGTCCTGAGCCACGCCACCTGTCCCACCCGAGGCGTCCCGTCCAGCTCACACTGCTCCGTGCCGACGTACACGACTCCGCTCCGTGCCGACGTACACGACTCCGCCCGGCCGTGATCCGGCGTCCGAACGCGGGTGTCACCTGGTTTTTAATGCCAGGGACCGTCCCTCGGCACGATGACAGTCCGCGAGGTCGCCGTCGAGGCGTACCGCGACGCGCTCCCCGCGCTCGTCGCCAGCCTGGTCGGGGGGCTCCTCGCCGGCGTCGTCCTCGGCGGGATGCGTGCGGAGCTTCGCGCCGTCCCGGGACTCCTCGTTCTCATCCCTGCCCTCCTCGCGACCCGTGGCAACGTCTACGGCTCGCTCGGTGCGCGGATCGCGACCGCCCTCCATCAGGGGCTCGTCGAACCACGGCTGTCGGCGGCCGACCGGCGGCTCGGTGCGGCCGCCGCTGCGGCGATCTCGAACGGACTCCTCGCGTCGACGTTCGCCGCCGTCGTCGTCTTCGCGCTCCTCACGACGCTCGACGACCCGGTCGCGCCGCTGGCGACGCTCGTCGGGGTCGCGCTCGTCGCCGGCGTCCTCTCGGGCGTGGTCCTGACGGTCGTGGTCGTCACGGTGGTGTTCGCTGGCTACCGCCGTGGACGCGACCCGGACACGCTCGTCGGGCCGATCGTCACCACCACGGGTGACGTCTTCGGCGTGCTCTTCCTCCTCGTCGCCGTCAGGCTCGTGCTCGCCCTCGGCGGAGGAGGAGGTGGCTGATGCCGACCGAGTGGACCGTCCGGGCGATCTCCCGTGCGATGCTACCCGTCCTCCTCGTGTTGACGCTGGTCGAAGTGGGTTCGGGGCTCGTCCTCGGCAGCTTCGAGTCGTCGCTGCTGGAGTTCCCGACGCTTCTGGTTCTCGTGCCGGTCACCATCGGCACCGCCGGCAACCTCGGGAGCATCCTTGCCGCGCGCCTGTCGACCGCGTTCCACCTCGGCACCCTCTCGTTCGACCCGGGCGACGAGACGCTGTCGGGCAACGCGCTCGCCACGTTCGCGCTCTCGGTCACGGTGTTCCCCGTCATCGGTGTCGGCGCGTGGAGCCTCTCGACGCTCCTCGGGACCGCACGGCTCCCGCTCGCGACCGTGTTCGCCATCGCCATCACGAGCGGCGTCGCGCTCGCGGTACTGGCCGTCGCCGTGACGCTCGTGGCGACCTACGCGGCGTACCGCTTCCGCCTCGACCCCGACGACGTCGTCATCCCCGTGGTGACGAACGCCTCCGACGTGCTCGGGGTGCTGGTGCTGTTCGGTGCCGTCCGACTGTACGTGTGAGTGTGCCGGGTGACCACAGCCGTCCACGGAGACGCCCGACTGCCGACAGTCAGTCCGCAGCTGAAACCCGCGTGGTCGCGTCGGGCGTTGCTACGCGGGCAGTTCCTCGGGGACGAGACCCAGCTGGCCGAGGTAGGTGAGGGTGTCGTAGTACCACCACGCCTCGGTCACCTGCGCTCCGTCCAGGCGGTAGACGGTCGCTCCCGAGAACTCGACCGTGTTGCCCGTCGGATCGGCGTCGAAGGCGGGGAGTGGCCCCTCGTGCGTCCCGCTGACGGTCCACTGGCTAGCGACCCGGTCTTCGCTCACGACGAAGTCGACCGTCTCCATGTCGACCTCGAAGTCCGGGAAGCTCTCGTGCACGCGGTTCACCCACTGTGCGAACTCGTCGCGGCCGTCGTACGTCTCTCCGAGCGGGACGTCGTGGACGACCACGTCGACGGCGAACAGCTCGTCGAGGGCGTCGACGTTCCCGCGGTTCCAGACGGCGTCGGTGTACTCGTGGAACTGTTCGTTCAGGTCGTCGGTCGCTGATTCGGTCATCGTTCTCCCCCAATCAAAGGTTGTCCATCCGACACGATAGCTGTTGCGGTGGTCCACCGTACCGTCTCGTCACGCGGCCGAACCACCGCTGGCCGGGTGCAAGTCGGCTGTCTTTTTGTCGTTCCCGGCTCTCGGACGACTCGATGCGTTCGCTCCCCGTCCCGGGTCCCGACCGTCCGTACGTCGCAGCCCCGTTTCTCGGCATCCTGGCGACGATCCTCGTCCAGTTCGCGAGCGGCCCGGTGGGACTCACGTCCGCACAGACGGTCGTCGTGGCGCTCATCACCGCCGGGCTCCTCGGTGCCATCTTCGGGACGCGGTACGCCGGCGAGACCGCCGCGGCCGCGTCGCTCGCTGCGTCGCTCGCCACCGGCGGAGCCGTGATCGTCCTCATCGTCGCGGGCTCGCTGTAGCACCAGCGGGCGCTCTCCCACCAGCGACCGCTGGCTACCGCTGGCTCTGGTACAGGAGCACGACCGTCGCGAGCGCCGCGAAGAGGTCCGGGAGGAACGTGAACGGACCGAACGGCGTGGGGCGGAAGCCGAGGATCAACACCACGACCGGGTTCGACGTGAGCGCGTACAGCAGCAGCGCGACGCAGAACACCACCAGGCTGAGCGTGAACGGGTTCGGCAGGTCGCGGTAGAGGCTCGCGTACGTCCCCGCCAGCGCGAGGAGCAACACGACGGTGAACGTCGTGACGATGAGCTTCACCTGCAGGACGAGCGCCAGCCGAGGCCGGTCGATGAGCCGCGGACCGACCGCCGAGGTGAACAGATACGAGACGACGAGCGCCACGACGAGCGCCACGGCGACCAGCGCCGCCGTCCGCGTCAACGGGTCTCCCTGTCTCTGTCCCCCTCCGGTGCCCACGTCCGTAGGCGCCTCGCGGTCGCTCATGAGAGGTCCGCCTTGCTGGCGATCTCGTCCAGCACATCCATGTTCCCTTCCATCCGGTCTGTCACGAAGTACGTCTTCCCGTAGTCGTCGCCCATCGTCGTGAGCACGTCGTTCTCCTCGAGGAGTTCGAGGTGGTGTTGGATCGTCTTGTAGTCGAGGTCGAGCGCGTTCGAGAGCTGGTTCGTGTTCATCGGCGTCTCGTGGAGGCTTCGGATGATACGCAGGCGGTTCCGTCCCCCGCGCGACCCACCGATGAGCCACCACAACACCCGTCGCATTCGTGCGCCCGTTCTCCGTGAGTGTACCTAAAGAGGGAGGGCCGAGGTCGGGGACGTTACGCGTCGGTCCCGTCGGTCTCGTCGCTGTCGTGATCGCGTCTCTCGTCGTGGTCGCGCCTGTCGTCGTAGTCGCGTCTGTCGTCGGACCGACCGTCGCGGTCACGGCGCTCGTCGCGGTCGTGGTCACGGCGCTCGTCACGGTCGACGCCGAACTCGTCGAGCGTCTCGCGGACGTACTCGCGGAGTTCCGCCCGGTTCGCGCCGTCGTCGACCAGTTCGAGCGCCCCGTCGACGAGCGCCTCGGTCTGTTCGTCGCTCAGGTCGTGGCGCTCGGCCAGGGCTCAGAGACGGTGCTCGACGACCGCCGCGCGCATCTCCGCGTCGGTGACGCCGAACGACTCGAGGGTCTCGCGGACGCGCTCGCGGACCGCGGCGCGGTCGGCACCGGCGTGGAGTTGGTCGACGATACCGGTGGCGAGTTCGGTCACCTGGTCGTCGGTGAGGTCGAACGCCTCGCCGAGGCGGGAGGCGACGGCGTACGCGTGGACGTCTCTGGCGTCGTACCCGTGCTGGTACAACTGGTAGTGGACCATGTGATGCAGGTCGGCCGCGGCCGCACCGTCGGCACGCATCTCCTCGGCCTCGTCGACGATTGCATCGTGTTCCTCGTCGGTGAGGTCGAAGACCGCGAGGAACGCGTCGAGGTCGTCGAGCCAGTCAGTGCCCCCAATACCGGCGAGCCGCGTCTCGAAGACGGTGCCGCGGAGCCGGGTCGTCTCCGCGTTCACCGCCCGGTCGGCCTGGGTGTTCGTGAGCTGTTCGGTGGGCGCGTCCGTCGCGCCCGTGTCGAGTGCGGTGACGCTGCCGACGCCTGCCCCGACGAGCAGGAGCACCAGCACCGTCGCCGCGATGGATGCAAGTCGTCTCATTCTGTACCTCCACCCATCCCGACGGTGAGGAGGTAATAGTAGATTTTCCGAACTTTCTCCCGATTCGACGAGAGTTCGACGCGAGTTCGACGCGAGTTCGACGCGGGGTTCGTCCGAGGTTAGACCCAAATTCGTCCCAGACCCACTGACAGGGAGTAGCGATTCGGTCCGTACTCTCTCCACAAGTGTGTCACGAGACTATCAGAATCCGCATGCGAGATGTACAGCGCAAGATTGCTATCTCCTTGCAATAGACACCTGCGTTCCACGTTGCAGGACAGATTTTTACCATATTGATGAAAGTACCCGAGTATGGGCCGCCAACCAGAGGGGCCAACGGATGACGACGAGGTTCAGCGTGAGGTCGACGAATACGTTCGAGGACTCCAGCCACCCCCCGAAGAGCTCTTAGAGATGGATTTCCTCTTCGAGTCCTTGTCACACCCGAGACGTCGGTATCTGATCTATTCACTTCTTTCCGATACGAAGTGGACACTCCGAGAGTTGTCCACGAAACTCGTCGCCTGGGAACAGGATATTACCGAGGAGGCCGTCACCGATATCGACCGCGACGAGATGCTCGTGTCGTTGTATCACCTTCACGTCCCAAAGCTCATCGAGCACAGAATTATCGAATATATGGACGAGAAAAGCACCACAATCGTCACCGCGGAGAACGCCACGCAAGTGCTCGCCGCATTGGAGGGACTCGGCGCGAGCGTGGATGCCGATCAAGAATCGCACGCTCGTCGCGATTACAAAGAGGAGTGAACTCAATGGCAGAGAACACAGACTCGAACTCCCCTGTAGAGAACGAGAGACGGAGTAACGATTCGGGACTGGCGGACGAACTCTACACCTTCGAGACCCAGGCCAATTACGACCCGACGGAGTCGCGGGACCTAACCACGGTCATCATCGGGGCGATCGCCGATGCCGAGGGTGTATCACTCACCGAGGTGCGCTCACCACCCCTCTATGACGTGGTGGACGTCGAGGCAGTCGAGAGAACCTTGTTTGGCCGTTCCAAGACATCTCAGGACGACTCGGTATCGGTCGTGGAGTTCCGATACGACGATTACGAGATCAGAGTCGAATCGACCGGTTGGGTGACGGTCTCGAAACGTTCCGACGGGAGGACGGTTGACTGAGAAGGATTGGTGAATGTAGCCTCTGAGTCGGTCACGCCGATCTCAGCAGATCAGAGTTCCGTTACGGTGGAGATCACGAAGCGCTCTGCTAATCCCTAGTACCATTGTGAGATCGTCGTGGTCTGGGGGCGGTCACACGAACCAGGCTCTGGACCGGCACTCGCCCCACCCACGCTCTGCCAACCGACGCGCATTTGACTACTCGCTTCCGATCGGCGACTGTGACCCCCGTGGTCGTCGCGCTCCAGTCACAGTCGAACGCGCTCGTCCCGGTGCTGGCCGAGGTGCTCCCTCGCGTCGCGCGCATCGCCGTCCTCATCGCGCTCGGGGTGTTCCTCGCGAACCTCGCGGTGGGGTTCGGCGTCGTCGAGCGCATCGCCGGCCTCTCGCGGTACCTGACGCGGCCCGCGAACCTCCCCGACGAGGTCGGGACCGCGATCCTCACGACCGCCGCCTCTACAACCGCGGGCTACGGGATGCTCGCGGAGTTCCGCGAGTCCGGGATGCTCGACGACCGCGCGACGCTCGTCGCCGTCACCATCAACACGTTCTTCGGCTTCGTCCAGCACATCTTCACGTTCTACGCCCCCGTGCTCATCCCGATCTTGGGCATGGAGGTCGGCGTCCTGTACGTCGGCTCCCGGGCGCTCGTCGCGCTGGGGATCACGCTCGCGGGTGTCGCCGCCGGAGCGCTCCTGCTCTCGGCGGAGAACGTCGACCGCTCGGCGACCGTCGCGGCGGACGGGGGCGGCCGTCGGCACCACGGCGACGACGATCCGGACACTCCCCGGGAGGTCGTCGTCCACGCGTGGGACCGAACCCTCCCCAAACTCCGGCGCATCGTTCCGCGGCTCGCAGTGGTGTACACGCTCGTCGTCGTCCTCACCCGGACGTACGATCTCACGGCCATCACGCGCGCAGCGGATCCACTGGCGACCGTCGTCGGCCTGCCGGGGGCCGCCATCCCCGTGATCGCCGTCTTCGCGCTGGACACCACGGCGGGAGCGGCGACCATCGCTCCTCTGGTCGGCGTCGAGTTCACCCCGCGGCAGGCCGTGGCGACGATGCTCCTCGGCGGGATCGTCTCCTTTGCCGTCTCGACGTTCAAGCGGTCGATCCCCTTCCAGTACGGCATCTGGGGGGCAGAGTTCGGCTCGAAGGTCGTCCTGGTGAACACGGCGTTCAAGATCGTCTTCATCGGGCTGGCCGTGACGGTCGTCCTGTACGCACCGCTGCCGCTGTAGGCGCACGACCCGTTCGTCGGGCGGGTCCCGTTCGCCGTGGCGCTGGACGCACCAGCAGACCGAGTACGTCAGCCGATACAGGCGTCTTCCGTCGTCCGCGTCGACGGGATCGTGACCGTCAGGGTCGGGTCGAGGGAGTCGCGACGACGACCACGTGTGAACTCGCTTGGGCCGTCAGCGACGAGCCCGAATCGGTCGCGGTCGGTGGCAGAGAAGACTTTTGCCGCCCTGACCGGAACGTGACGATCCATGCGACGCCGCGCCCTCCTCGCAGCCCTCGGCACAGCGCTCACCGCGGGCTGTGCCACGACCACACCCTGTGCGTCCCCGGACGGTGACACGGCACCCGCGGACGCGTCGGAGTCGACCACGGAGACGGACGCTGGCTGGCCGGCTCCCCATCGGACGCCGACGAACGCCGGTCGTGCCCCCCCGACGCACGGACCGGACGGTTCGGAGCCTCCGGTGGCACGCGAGTGGCGTCTCTGGGAGTTCACCGAGGAGGCCGAACGCGCGAGGGACGACGGAGACGACGAAGGGAGTGACGGAGACGGCGAGGGGTGGGACGTCGGGCGACTGCTCCAGCGGAGCCGATTCACCAGCCCCGTCGCCGACGGTGAGCGCCTCTTCGTCGCGACCGGACCGCGCTCGCTCCCCGTCTCCGACGACGATCCGCGTGGCGGCTTCCTGTTCGCCGTCGACCCGGCGACGGACCGCCCGGCGTGGACGACCCGGCTCGCGTTCGGTGCGACGGGGTCGCCCGTGCGCTGGGACGACCGCCTCGTCGTCCCGACGAGCGACGGATCGGTCGTCGTGGTCGACACCGCCGATGGCACGCGTCGCTGGAGCCGATCGTTCGACGCGCCCGCCGGCACCCCCACGGTCGCGGGCGGGCAGCTCTTCCTCGGGAACGCCGACGGTCACCTCCGTGCGCTCGGGAGCGACGGCCGCCCGTGCTGGTCGATCCACCGGGGTCCCCTCGTCGGCGGTATCGGCCTCGGCCGTCGGCCGTCGGCGCGGTTCAAGCCCGCCGTCGACGCCGACCACGTCTACCAGCTGTTCGTCCGCGACCGGGGGACGGGAGCGATCATCGCGGCGTCGCGCGACGACGGCGACGTCGTCTGGGCGACCACGTTCGAGGCGGACGGGCTGGATGCCCGGGCACCGGCGGTCGACGGCGGGACTGTGTACGTCCCGACCGGACGGACGCTCCGCGCGCTGGACGCGGCCACGGGAACCGAAGAGTGGCGCTACGCGTTCGGGGCGGTGCCGACCGTCAGTACGCCCGCCGTCGGCGACGACCGGCTGTTCGTCTGCGCGAAGAACGTCCACGCGCTCGACGCGGCCACGGGGACCGAGAAGTGGCGTTTCGTCAACGAGTCGACCGGCCGGTCGCTCGGTGGCGGGCGCATCCCGATGGAGGCTTCCCCGGTGGTCGCAGGCGACACGGTGTACGCCGGTGCGGGCGCGCTCGACGCGGAGACAGGGGCGAAGCGGTGGGGAGACCTCGGCAACGACCCGGAGTCGCCGTACTTCGCGAGCGGGCTCGACGGCGTCCCCACCCGAGAGGGACCCGCGCTCACCGCCGCGGCGCTGTCCGTCGTGACGCAGTTCGGTCTCCTCGTCCGGTTCACCACGGAGGGTGAACAATGAACTCGACTCGCCGGACGTTCCTCGCAGGAGCGGGCGCGACGGTCGGGCTGTCGACCCTCGCCGGTTGTTCGGGGGTGCTCGGGAACGGGTCCTCCGACGACACACCTCGGTGCGACCTCGACCGTTCCCGAGAACGGGGCACGAGCGGGTGGCCGACCCACCGGGGCGATCCCCGAAACACGGGCGCGGTCCTGGACGCCGACCTACCTGCACCGCCGTTGTCTGTCGCGTGGTCGGCCACGCTCGGCGGGTTCGCCGCGACGGTGCTCCCGGCGGTCACGGACGGGACGGTGGTGACGACCAACGCCGACGACGTCGCCGTCGCGTTCGACGCGACGACGGGCGACGAGCGCTGGCGACGGACGATGGAGAACACCCGGGCGTGGGCGGCGCTCGTCGACGGGCGAGCGCTCCTCGCGTCAGACGACGGCCTCCACGCGCTCGATCCGGCGACCGGCGAGCCGATCTGGACGGCCCCTCACCCCGACGGGCCGGTGTCGTTCGACGGCGTTCTCGGGAGCGACGGCGACATCGTCGTTCTCGGGACCGACCTCGGGGTCGTCGCACTCGACGCCGAATCGGGCGACCAGCTGTGGACGCACCGGACGGGCCTCGCGAGCGACCCACCGCCTGCGGTCGTCGACGGGACGGTGTACGTACCGAACGCCGACACGTACCTGTACGCGCTCGACGCGGCGACAGGCGAACCAGGGTGGCGGTTCAAGACGGGCGCCCGGATCCGGTCGGCACCGGTCGTGGTCGGCGGTCGAGCGTTCGTCGGTTCGAACGACGGCACCCTCTCCGCGCTCGACGCCGGATCGGGCGACGAGCACTGGCGACGCGAACTCGGCGGCGAGGTGTGGACGCCGGCGGTAACCGGGGGCCACCTCTTCGTCCCCGCCGCGCCGGGGTACGGCGAGCGGACACTGACGGCGATCAGGGCCGACACGGGCGAGGAGTGCTGGCGGAGCGACGCGTTCACCGGCGCGACGGTCGCCGCCGGGCTCGACCACCTGTACGCCCCCGTCGAGTCGGAAGAGGAGCCGACGACGATCGGCGCGTTCGATCCGACGAGCGGCGAGGTCGTCTGGCGGCTGACCGGGTTCGATGGACGGCTCTCCGACGGTCCGGCGGTCGTCGACGGCAGGCTGTTCGTCGGGGGCGTCACGAGGGACGGCGTGGTGATCGCAGCGCTGGAAGGAGCGACCGACTGAGCCGCGCGGGTCAGTACAGCTCGCCACCCAGCGGGACGTCCTCGTCGGGCGTCACGAGGACGGGGTTGCCGTCTTCGCCCGGCACGCCAACCGTGAGCGCCTCGCTCTCGAACCCGGCGACGTTCACCGTGCCGAGGTCGACCGCACAGAGCACCTGCCGACCGACCAGTTCCTCGGTCGTGTGGTGGTAGCCCAGCTGGGCGGCCGACTGCACCACGCGATCGCCGAGGTCGACCGCGAGTTTGAACAGTTCGGGCTTGCGCGCCTCGGGGAACGGTTCGGCCGAGACCACCTCGCCCACGCGGATCGTGACGTCGAACGGACTGCTCATACCATCCGCTCCGTGTCCGGGTTGATAAAAGCCGGCATGAGCGTCCCGCGGAGAGTGGCCGACCAACCCGACACGATCGGCTGGCCGGAGTAAGATACTCAACCCCCGCCCGCACACACCAACCCATGACAGACAGTCGACGCTACGAGTTCGAGGAGACGACGCCGACGATCGCCGACTCGGCGAACGTCGCCCGAGACGCGACGCTCGTCGGTGACGTCCGGGTGGGACCAGACGCGAGCGTCTGGCCCGGCGTCGTCCTGCGGGGAGACATCGACCCGGTGATCGTCGGCGGCGAGTCGCACGTCGGAGACAACGCCGTGTTGCACGCGGCCCGACTCGGCGAGCGCGTGATGGTCGGTCACGGCGCCGTGCTGAACGAGACCACGGTGGGAGACGGCTCGATGGTGGGGTTCAACTCCACGGTGTCCGACACGCACATCGGCCACGGGAGCATCGTCGCCGTCGGGACCGTCGTCCCCGAGGGACTCGACATCCCCGCCGAGTCGTTCGCCCGCGGCGCACCCGCGAAGGTGACGCCGCTGTCGGAGACGACGTTCGACGTCGAGGAGGCGTTCGAGGCCTACTCTTCGGGAGACTACTCGGACCTGGCGAACCGACACACGGACCTATTTAAGTAGCGACAGCTCTCGTCTCCGAGGTTCGAGCGCCGTTTTCGGAGACGACAATCGCCTTGCTACCGCCACTAACACGGATCGACTACCGATCGAGAGCGGTTCGTATCGAGCGATTTCGACGGGGGTGGTTCTCTGTCGAACCCCTGCGTGCTACGCAGCTCTGTGTAGCAAACGGGACACACGTAGACACCGGTATCCCGCAATACTATTATATAACTGATGTGTTCGACATTACACACGATTAAGACCTGTCCCTCCATCGGCCCGATTGTGGAACCCACAAAACCGAACTCGGACCTCAGACGCCGAACCGTCCTCGGTCTCACGGGAGGAACCGTCCTCGGACTGCTCGCGGGCACTGCGGTCACGAGCGCCGATCCGGGTCAGTCCGGCGGCCCCGGTGAGAGCACGAGTATCGCGCTGGAACGGATCGGTCGGTACGAGTCGAATGAGGGATTCGACGAGGGCGGGGCCGAGATCATCTCTTATCACGCCCCGACCCAGAAGCTGTTCGTCATCAACGCGAACCTCGGTGGCGTCGACGTGCTCGACGTCACGGACGTCGAGGATTTCGATGGGTCAGGGCCGGCTGATCTCACGGAAGTCGGTGAGATCGACGCCGTGGGTGCGAACCCCGACGTGAGCTCCGCGAACAGCGTGGCGACGTCCGAGGACCTCGTCGCCGTCGCGCTCGAAGCGAACACCGCACAGGACCCCGGACAGGTCGGTTTCTACGACCCCGAGACGCTCGAATCGCTGGGCACGGCACCGGTCGGCCCACTCCCGGACAAGGTCACCTTCACACCCGACGGGACCAAAGTGCTCGTCGCGAACGAGGCCGAGCCCACAGAGGACTACGCGTACGACCCGCAGGGCTCGGTCAGCATCGTCGACATCTCCGACGGTGTCGACGAAGCTACGGTCGACACCGCGGACTTCACCCGCTTCAACGGTCGCGAGGACCAGCTCCGCCGGCAGGGGATCCGCATCTTCGGCCCGAACGCGAGCGCTTCGCAGGACTTCGAGCCGGAGTACGTGACGATCAGCGACGACTCGCGGACGGCGTGGGTCTCGCTACAGGAGAACAACGCCATCGCCGAGATCGACATCAAGAACGCGCGAGTCCGGAAGCTCCTGCCGCTCGGCTTCAAGGACCACAGCCTAGATGGGAACGAACTCGACGCCAGTAACGAGGATGGCGGGGTCAACATCCAGAACTGGCCGATTTATGGCATCCTCCAGCCCGACGCGATCGGCGCGTACAGCCCCAACGGGCGGACCTACATCGTGACGGCCAACGAGGGTGACAGCCGCGACTACGACTCCTACAGCGAGGAAGTCGAAATCGGCGACCTCAGGCTCGATCCCGACGCGTTCGGGGGCGAGGACAACGTCGAGGAACTCCAGAAACCTGAGAACCTCGGTGCGAAGAACGCGACGACGACGCTCGGCGACACCGACGGCGACGGCCTCTACGAGGAGATCTACGTCTTCGGCGGCCGCTCGTTCAGCATCTTCACGACGCAGGGCAAGCGGGTGTTCGACAGCGGGAGCGACTTCGAGGAAATCACCGCCGAGCGGTTCGGCGACGACTTCAACAACGACAACACGGAGAACACGGGCGACAGCCGCAGCGACAACAAGGGGCCCGAGCCCGAGGGCCTCGCGCTCGGGCAGGTCGGCGATCGCCACTACGCGTTCATCGGGCTCGAACGCGTCGGCGGGGTGATGGTCTACGACATCACCGACCCCGAGAGCGCCGAGTTCGTCGACTACGTCAACAACCGGGACTTCGACTTCGACATCCAGGGCGAGATCGCGAACGGTTCTGCCGACCCCGGCGCCGCCGGCGACCTCGGCCCGGAGGGGCTGGACTTCGCGACCGCCGAGGAGAGCCCGATCGACAACCCGCTGGTCTTCGTCGGCCACGAGATCAGCGGCACGACTTCGGTCTTCGAAGTGAAGAGCGAGACCACTGGCTCGTAGGTCGAGTACGGTACCGACTGAGGCCCGCATCGGTTCGCGGCTCTCGGTCTCCGGTTTCTCTCGTTCTATCACCTCTGTTTCGCACGACCGATCGCTCGGAGGCGAAAACAGTACTGCCGCCGGCACGTCACGCGCGACCGCTGCGCTCACGGACGGCTCTGTTGTGGCTAGCAACCCACTCAGCACGCCGTTCCCCGGTCGGTTAGCAGGATGTCGTCGCACGCCGACGTTGCCGTGTGGCCGGAGCGCACGGGATTCGCCCGCGCTTTCCTCGACCGCCGGCTACTCGTCGTCCCGAATCGGTCTGCCGTCGCGTGTCTCCGGGGCGATCGAGTCGATGAACGCTTCGACCGACGGCTCTCGGACGCGGACGTGGACCTCGATGTCGCCGAGTTCGTCGGGGTTCCCCACGGAGAAGTTGACCACGCTCTTGAACGCGGCCTGTTTCTTCAGTGCGAAGGAGAAGCCGTCGTCGTCGGCGCGACGGAAGAACTCCCGACGAGCCGAGTCGAGAATCTCCTGTTCGTGGAGTCGTTCGGAAAAGCGGTCCATCGAGTGCGTCTCCGCGACGATCCGTCCGGCTTCGCGTGAGACGTCGGCGTTCGGGAACAGGTTCCCCACTGCGTCACCCACCCGGTCGGCGACCTCGGTGTCGCGGACGGGGGCGACGATGCGGACGTCGACGCTGTACACCGCCGTCATCGGTCGCTCACCTCGGCTCCGGCCTCGGTCTCGGTCGCGTCCCCTTCGGCCGACTCCGACTCGACGTCGAGCACCGTCCGGATCCGCTCGCGGTACGCCGCCAGTGACGTCGTGTTCTCGATCACGACGTCCGCGCGCGCCATCGCCTCGTCCATCCCGAAGTCGAGTTCGCGCTGTTCGCGCGCCAGGAGCGCCTCGCGGTCCTCGTCGGTCAGGTCCCGGCCGCGCTCGGCCAGCCGCGTGGCGCGCGTCTCGAACGGGGCCTCGATACTCACCAGGGTGAAGTCGTCGCCGAAGGCCTCCTCGAAGCAGTCGAGCTCGACGCCCGACCGGAGACCGTCGACGACGACGGTGTCGCTGGTCTCGAGGTGGCGCTCGATCATCGGGATCGACCGCCGCGCGATCGCCTCGGGACCGTCCTCCGCGCGGAGCGCCCGCGCGACGGTCCCGTGTTCCTCCGGCGGCAGACCGCGCTCTTCGGTCTCCTTCCGGACGACGTCGCCCATCGTCACCACGGGGATGTCCGCTCGCTCGGCGACCGCCGCAGCCTCCCCTTTTCCGCTCCCGGGCAGGCCGACGGTACCGACCACGCGCCTGTCGCCGTCGTCCGTCTCCGTCTCGTCACTCATCTGTTCGAACGTCCTCGTCGGTAGGCCGATTCGGCACCACCCGCGCGAGATCTGGTCGCTCAGGACCGACCGCGCGCCCCGACGACCGACCACTGCTCATACACGACCGTATTCGAGTCGGCCGGATAGGTGTTCCGTTCGCGCGGTCCGTCCGCGCGGTCCGTCCGGCGACGCTCTCTTTGCCGTCGGTGGTCTCTTTCCCCCATGGCACAACGATCCCTCCTCGTCCGTGCGCTGTGGTTCGTCGTCGTCGGCTGGTGGGCGACGCCGCTCGTCGTCAACCTCGCGTGGCTCCTCAACGCCACCATCGTCTTGCTCCCGCTCGGGATCAAGCTCATCAACCTCGTCCCGACGGTGCTCACGCTCCGAGAGCCGCGGTCGCTCGTCGACCCCGATTCGGCGGGGAGTGGCCAGCGCTCACTCGTCGTCCGGGCGGTGTACTTCGTGTTCGTCGGCTGGTGGCTCTCGTGGCTCTGGGCGAACGTGGCGGCGTTTCTCGCCGTGACCATCGTCGGCCTCCCGATCGCCGTGTGGATGTTCAACCGCCTGCCGTACGTGACGTCGCTGTACCGGTTCGACGGGTGATACGAGAGGGTGTCGTCGGTCGCGACGATCGGTGCGAGAACGTACCGTGCGTGTGAGATCGAACAGATCGGAGACGACTCCGAGCTGCTAGGGCAGTTATGCCACGCCCTCCCCAGCCGATTCGTTCGCTCGCTCCGCTCGCTCACTCATCCCTCGCACGGTCGAGGCGCGACACGAGGTCGCGCCAGCGCGCGCCACCGCCCGACACGAATCAGTACCGCTTTTGTGCCGTCGTCGTCTTCCCGTGAGTGAGGGCACGTAGCTCAGCCAGGATAGAGCGTCGGACTTCTAATCCGATGGTCGTGGGTTCAAATCCCATCGTGCTCGCTTCTGCGAGGAACGGACGCGACGAGTAGAGCGAGCAGACGTGGGGTTTGAATCAGGGAGTGGGAGGTGAGCGAGCAACGCGAGCGAACGGGAACGACCGTGGTTCGAATCCCATCGTGCTCGCTATCTGCGAACGAAGTGAGCAGTAGCGACACCGGGATTTGAATCAGAGAGTGAAACGAACGGAGTGAGCGGAACGACCGTGGTTCGAATCCAATCGTGCTCTCGCTTCTGCGAGGAACACACGTGACGAGCAGAGCGAGCAGACAGAGAATTTGAATCAGAGAGCGGGGGATGAGCGACCGTGATTCAAAGCCTATCTTTGCTACTTAGCCTTCGAATCGTAGCGGTGAGACGCGTCTTCCATACTCAATTCCACCTGGCAATCAATGTATACATCTCCATTCACTACCCCTGTGTCTTGGTCTTCGCTTTCGGTCAACTTGCTATAGATGTACGAGGATACAACTCCAACCCCAATATCTCGCGTTGAAATTATCACTTGGCTTGCAACGCTACCGGCAATCTGAGGGTCAACCTCACAGAGTGTACGTTCCTGATTATCTCTTATCTTTAATTCACCGGCAAATTCATTCGCGATATCTTCTCGAAACTGGTTGTATGCTTCATGAGATGTTTTTTGATTATCTATCTCCAGGTACACCACTTTCGACTCATCTTCGGACATACAATTAGAAAGAGTGCGTAATATTTAGTCTTTGACCACTCAGAGATATCTTCCACGTCGAAGTTTCCGAGCACGGAGCAGGCTATCAGAAACGCCGTCGCTCACGACCTCAAAAGAACGGAGAAGTGTCGGTGTCGGCCGAGCGGCGATTCGTGCAGCAGGTCAGGGGGATGGGCGGGTGTGAGTTCCTAAACCGGCGCTCACATCGCGCCGCCCATACCGCCCATGCCGCCCATGCCGCCCATGCCGCCGCCCATACCGCCGCCGGCGGGCATGTCCATGTCGTCGTCGTCGTCGTCGCTGGAGCCACCCTTGAGGTCGCCCGCGGCGATGACGTCGTCGATGCGGAGGATCATGACGGCGGCCTCGGTGGCCGACTCGATGGCCTGCGTCTTGACGCGGAGCGGCTCGACGACGCCCTCTTCCTCCATGTCGATGATGTCGCCGGAGTAGGCGTCGAGACCCGCCGCGAACTGGCCGCTGTCGTGTTTCTGGCGCAGGTCGACCAGCGAGTCGATGGGGTCGAGCCCGGCGTTCTCGGCGAGCGTGCGCGGGACGATGTCCAGCGCGTCGGCGAACGCCTCGATGGCGAGCTGCTCACGACCGCCGACGGAGCCGGCGAAGTCGCGGAGCTGCAGCGAGAGTTCCGTCTCGGGGGCACCGCCGCCGGGGAGGACCTTCCCGTCCTCCAGCGTGGTGCGGACGACGCCGAGGGCGTCCTCGACGGCGCGCTCGACCTCGTCGACGACGTGCTCGGTGCCGCCGCGGAGCACGAGCGTCACGGACTTGGCGTCCTCGACGTCCTCGATGAAGAGGCGCTCGTCGCCGCCGATGTCCTTCTGGGCGATGGAGCCGGCGAAGCCGAGGTCGCCCTCGTCGATGTCGTCGACGCTGCCGACGACCTTGCCGCCGGTGGAGCGGGCGATGCGCTTGAGATCCGAGTCCTTCACGCGGCGGGCGGCGATGATGCCGGCCTTCGCGAGGTAGTGCTGGGCCATGTCGTCGATGCCGTCACCGACGAACACCGCGTCGACGCCGTGGTCGACGAGCGTGTCGACCAGTTCCTTCAGCTCCTGCTCCTCGCGGTCGAGGAACTCCTGGAGCTGGTCGGGGTCGGTGACGTTGACCTCGGCGTCGATCTCCGTCTCGCGCACCTCGAGCGCGCCGTCGATGGTCGCGACGGTGGCGTCCTCGACCATGTAGGGCATGTTCTCGTCGACGCGCTCCTTGTCGACGACGACGCCCTCGATGAGCTCGGAGTTGTCGATGGAGCCACCGACGACCTTCTCGACGCTGACGTTGTCCGTGTCGATCCCGTCGTCGTCGGCCACGGCGAGCACGGCGTCGACGACGAGTTCGGCGAGTCGGTCCTTCGCGCTCTCCGCGCCCTTGCCCGTCATCGCCGTCGAGGCGATCTTGACGAGGGTCTCGCGGTCGTCGGCGGAGACGTCGATCGCGTTGTCCTCGAGCACTTCCTTGGCCTTCTCGGCGGCCTGTCGGAAGCCCTGCGCGATGGTGGTGGCGTGGACGTCCTGCTCGATGAGCTCCTCGGCCTGGTCGAGGAGTTCACCCGCGATGACGACGGCGGTCGTCGTGCCGTCGCCGACCTCGTCCTCCTGCGTCTCGCTCACTTCGACGATCATGTTCGCCGCGGGGTGGTCGATGTCCATCTCCTTGAGGATGGTCACCCCGTCGTTCGTGACGACGACGCCGCCCGAGGAGTCGACGAGCATCTTGTCCATCCCCTTCGGGCCGAGCGTCGTCCGTACGGACTCCGCGACGGCCTTGCCGGCCGTGATGTTCATCGACTGTGCGTCTTTCCCCTGTGTGCGCTGGGAGTCTTCGCCGAGAATGATCATCGGCTGTCCCTGCTGCATGCGCTGAGACATAAGTCACCCATGCGTTGTTTGCGATTCTATATAAGTTCTTCGCTACGGCTCGTGTCAAATCGCCACACGGGGACGAGGTGTATCACGATAACTGCTAGCACGAAACGGTGTGTTTATACCTGTTCCGTGGCCACACGGGTCAGCCCGTCCGGAGCCGGACCCGCGACCGTCCGGCGAACGGCTGGACGTAGTCGATGCCCGCACGGTTGAACACCTCGCGAGGGATGCCGATGTCGGCGAGCCAGAGCGCACCGTCGACGGGCCCGGCGAGGCCAGCGAGACCGGTCTTCGGCAGTGCGAGCGTCAGCACGTGGTCTGCGTCGACCGCCGCGCCGGGCGTCTCGCCCGTGGTCGCGTCGACGCCCGAGGGAACGTCGAGCGAGAGGACGGGCGCGGCGGCGGCGTTACAGGCGTCGATGCGGGCGGTAGCCCGCCCCCGGGGCGCACCCGCGAGGCCGTAACCGATGACGGCGTCGACGACGACCCCCGCCTCGGTGATGCCGGCGGCGTCGACGTCGGTCTCGACGAGCGTCGCGTCGGTCCCTTCGAGCGTGCGGTACTGGGTCGCCGCCGCGCCGGTCAACGCCGCGCTCGGTCGATCGAGCGCCACCCGCACGTCGAACGTGTGGTTCGCGAGGTGACGTGCCGCACAGAGACCACCTCCCCCGTTCCCGCCGTCGCCGGCGAGGATGACGACGGGGCCGTCGGCGAGTTCCCGGGCGAACGACGCGAGCGTGCGGCCGGCGTTCTCCATCATCTGGAGGAGTTCGGGACCGACCTCCTCGACCGCGATCCGATCGATCTCGCGCATCTCCGCGGTCGTCACGGCCGGGACGGCCCGGCCGTCGTCCGTCGTGAACGTCTCCGTCGGCATCGCTGTCCCGTCGACGGTCGGACAGCATACGTGTTCCGGGGAGGCCGAGCACGGAGCCGACCAGTCTCGACGGCACGAACGCCGCGGCCGCGCCGAGCGAACCAGCCACACCACCGAGAGCGGGGTGTGTCCGCGTCACTGATCAGGAGCCCGCACGCGGGGCAGGAGGCCGGCGACGCGCGTCTCCCGACGCTACGACTTGACGTCGAACCCGCGGGTGAGTTCGTTGTGTTTCCGTTCGAGGAACGAGTAGACCGCACCGTGGGGTGCCCCGTCGAGGATCATCTTCGTCGCCCGGCGAACCGCCTCGACCTCCTCGGGCTGGCCGATGATCCCCAGCGTCGAGCCGTAGATGACGACCTCGGCCCCGGTGAGCTCCTCCATCAGCTCTCTCGTCCGCCCGTTCTCGCCGATGAGTCGGCCCTTCTGTCGCTGGAGGTCGTTCTTGTTCCGGGTCTGGTCCGCGAGATCGATGAGTTCGAACATGCGCAGGTCGTCGTCGAGAAGCGACAGTGCCGTCTCTGGGGTGAACCCCCGCCCGACGGCGCGGACGATGTCGGGTGCCACCAGCCCGGTGACGGGGTCGCCGACGGTGTCGACGGCGACGCTCCCGCTCTCGGAGTCGATGTCGAGGCGGACCTCGGCGCGGCGTTCGATCTCGCGCATGGTCTCGCCACCTTCACCGATGAGAACACCGATGCGGTCCTGCGGCACCTTCACGTGCTGCATACGCCGAACTACCCGATGGAGTGGTTTAAGAGTTCCTTCGTGGGCCGGCGCACCCCGGATCGGTCGGTGGCCTCCCGTCAGCGTGGTGCGTCCCGTCGAGGGTCACCCCGTCCGTTCGGTGGACGCGTCGACGGCGTGGACGGGTGAGACCGGGCGCACGGACAGCTGTTCGCGGAGCCACCTGTGGTTGTCGATCATACCCGTCGTGGCGATGCGACCGTCGGCGAGTTCGTGGACGAACGTCCAGTGTGCCTCGACACGCCGGCCCGTCGGTTCGAGCCCCTCGAACGTCCCCTCGTGCGTACCGGTCATCGCTGCCCTGACGACGATCCGGTCGCCCTCGGCGACGGCGTCGCGGACGGTGACCCGCAGGTTCGGGAACGCGTCGCGGTACGATTCGACGACCGACACGTACGCGTCGCGTCCGTCGACGTCGTGCGCCGCCCGTCGGAAGGCGTGGTCGGCGGCGAGAAGCCGTCGGGCGACGGCTCGGACGTCGTCGCCACCAGCACCCCCCCAGAGTCGCTCGGCGTGGGCGATCCCGAGCGCCCGGCTCTCGTCGGTGCTCTGCAGGTCGGCCACCACCGGCGTCGGCGACGTCTTCGGGACCGGAACGTCGTCGGCGTCGGCAACGATGCCGGCGTCGTCGAGTGCCCACGCGAACCCGGCGTCGTCGACGCTGACCCACGCCTCGGCGACTTCGATCGTGTCATCGACGTCGGGCGCGTCTGCCCGGTCGTCCGTCGACACCCGAGCGATCTGGACGCCGCGGAGCGAGACCCGCTCGTCCGTCGGATCGACGCCGAAGAGACGACCGACGTGTCTACCGCTCACGGTGAAGACGAGCGCCACCCGGTCGCCGTCGGCGACGTCGCTCTCGATTCGCACGGAGAGGTCGTCGAGCGCATCGCGGAACCGATCGACGTACGCGTCGTACACCGCCGGACCGCGGTCCGACGGTGCGCCGGCGGCGTGGAGCACGAAGTCGTCGGCGAGGTAGGCGCTCGCCGCGGGGCTGTCCGTCCACACCGCCTCGACGGTGCCGCGGACGAGCCGGCGGTTCCGCTCGGCGGCGAGGAAGCGGTCGGCCGCCGCCCGTCCTGCGGTCGTCAGTTCCTCGATGAACGACGGCCGACAGTCGAGCTTCGAGGCCGGCCCGAGCGACCGCGGCGGGTCGAGCCGCGTCTCGTCGAGGCCGATCGTCCGCACGGCCACCTGCTGGTATCGCTCCGGGAGGGAGCCGTCGGCGACCCACTCGTTGACCCGCCTGATGAACGCCAGCTCCTGGGAGACCGAGAGGTTTCCGCCGAGTTCGTTCCGGCGGTCGCCGATCGTCTCCAGGGTGGTCGGGACGTCGTCGCGTCGCTGTGGGTTGATTCGGACGAGCCAGATCTCCTCCGGTTTCTCGGCTCTCGACCGACCCGCGAGCAGGTCACGGAGCGGCGGGTTCTGCGAGAACAGCCCGTCCCAGTACTGCCGCGTCTCGCCGTCGTCTTCGACCGTCGCGGCTCTGAACACGGTCGGCACCGCCGCCGACGCCAGCACGGCGTCGATGGTCACGTCGCGCTCCGTGAACGTCCGGAACGTCCCGCGAGTGACGTCGACGGCACCGATGTGGAGGGTGGGACCGGTCGGTTCGTCCTGTTGTGCGTCGACGACCCGGGCGAGTTCGTCAGGTGGGACCGCCCGCTCGAGTGCCGACCGGAGGTACCGCTCGGTCCACACCGACGCGCCCGAGGCGTAGGGGCTGACCTGCGGCAAGGGAGCGCCGCTGTCGCGGGCCCGTGCCCACCAGACACCCGCCCGGTTCGCCGCCGCCGTGACCGGATCACCCGCCGCGACGTCGTGCCACACCTGATCGAGGAGTTTTCGTGCCCGTGCTCGTCCCGCCGGTTCGTCGGCGGTGTTCGCGAGGCCGTACCACGCGAGGAACGCACAGATCGCACCGCCCGACGTCCCGGTCAGCGCGACGATCTCGTGCGCCGGATCCGGGTCGGACAGCAGGCGATCGAGCACCCCCGCGGTGAACGCCGTGTGGCTCCCGCCGCCCTGACAGGCGACGGCGACACGGCTTCGTCTCTCCTCGGTCATGTCTGTTCAGGTACGGGTGTCGACGACATAGCCCTAGTTGCGGCGGCACCGACAGTCTACGGGGCTGAGATGACGGCTCGTGGCGGAGACGACAGCGGTGACTCGTGGCGGAGACGACAGCGACGGGCGACCGTGGTGGTCACTCCGTCTCGGCCGTCACGTAGTCGTAGAGCGCCTCGGGGTCGGTCTCGAGCCCCTGTCTGGTGAAGAACGTCGCCACGTTTCTGCAGTCGCGCCTGAGGAAGTCGTCGGCGTTGCGGTGGTGGACTGTCACGGCCTGACCGAGGTCGATCACCACGAGTTCGCCGTCGTGGATGATGAGGTTGTACTCGGAGAGGTCGCCGTGGACCAGCCCCGCCCCGTGGAGCCGTCGCATGTACTCGCGGACGACCTCGTACGCCGTCTCGGGGTTCTCGACCCTGACCTCGGCGAGGCGGCGGGCGCGCTCCTCGACGAGGCCGACGAGCTCCATCACGAGCACGTTCCGCTCGACGGCGATCGGTTTCGGGACGCGCACGCCCGCCGCCCGCGCCCGTTCGAGGTTGGCGAACTCCTTGCGCGTCCACGCCAGCACGATCTTGGCCTTGTCGTTGCCGATCCCCTCGAACCGCGGGTCGCCGTCGAGGTAGTCGCGCATGTGCTGGAAGTCCGAGGCGTTGATGCGGTAGATCTTGACGGCGATGTCGCCGTCTTCGCCGAGGGCCTCGTAGACGTTCGCTTCCTTCCCGGTCGAGATGGGCCCCCCGAACGCCTCGATGTGTCCGTCCTGGACGAGTTTGTAGATGGCGGCGAAGGTGGCGTCGTCGAACACCGACTGCTCGACCTTGAACTGGTCGGCGTCCTTCAGCCGTTTGCGGAACTCGTCGAACTCCCGATCCCGTTTGCGGGCGATGCGGTCGGCGTCGGTGTCGGAGACGTCGATCTCCTCCCACTCGTCGCCGAACGTATCGCCGTCGCCCTCCTCGGGTTCGATCAGGCCGAACTCCTCTGTCATCTAGGTTCGGTGTAGGTGGCCGTGGGTGAAAAGGGTGGGTATCGATGCCACGGTCTGGATGCGTCGCGGAATCCGGGTGGGTCGTCGGCCGGGCGGTTGTCCGACGTACCGACACTCGCCGACTCCGGATCGGGTGGATGCGGTGTCGACGGGCGACGGTCGCTGATGAGCGAATCGCGGACGCACGACAGTCCGTGCGACATCCGCGAGGGGCTACCCGTCCGGATCGCCGGTGAGGTTGAGCTGAGCGAAGAGACGGGCGGTGATGACCTGTTCGATGATGGAGAGCAACCCCGCGTCGTCGGTCGTGTAGTCGGCGAAGATGCCGAGCGGGATCTCGCCGCCAGCCACGTCGTGGTGACCGCCCGCACTCCCGACGTCCTCGAACGCTTTCCTGAGCACGTCGCCGGCGTGGATGCGCGGATCCGGCGACCGGGCACTCAGATGTATCGAGTCGTGGACGATGCCGAAGACGATGGCCGTATCGACGCCCTCCAGCGTCGCGAGGTAGTCGGCCGCCTGCGGGAGCGCGTCCCGCTCGGTCGTCCGGCCGACGTACGAGACGAGCACCGACCCCTTCGTCGTGCGGTTCTCGATCGCCGTCGCGATCGCGTCGAGGGTCTCACCGGTGACCGACGGGGTCGAGATCTGCCGGAGGAGTTCCCGGTCTGCCCGCGGGTGGAGGTAGCCCGCCGCGTCGTACTCCGCGCGGGTCGCCCCGCGGAGGAAGCCGAGCGTCTCGCTCCGGATCGCGAAGAGCAACGCCGTCGCGAGCGTGTCGTCGACGTCGACGTCGAGTGCCCGAACGTGCTCCGTGAGCATCGTCGCGGCGGCCCCCATCTCCGTCCGGTGGTCGACGAACCGGGCGGTGACGTCCTCGGCGGGGTGGTGATCGATCACGATGTCCAGCGCCGTTCCCTCCGGAACCCGGTTGTTCGCGCCCGGGATCGAGTGGTCGACGAACGCCAGCAGTGAGTCCGGCGGCCGGTCCTCAATGATGTCCGCGTCGAACTGTCTGAGGTCGATGTCGAGCAGGTTGACGAACGCCCGGTTCTGCTGGTGGGAGATGTCGCCGCTGTAGAGGATGCGCCGCTCGTCGATACCGGCGACCGCCGCGATCCGACCCAGCGCGAGCGCGCTCGCGAGGCAGTCCGGGTCGGGGTTGTTGTGACAGACGATGGTGAGTTCGTCCCCCTCGGCGAGGATGTCGTGGAGGTCCTGCGCGGTGCTCATACTCTCCGTACGCTCCCGACCGGGTTAGGCTACGGGGCTGTCCCGCGTAGAGCGGTGTGGTTCCGACGGCGTCCTCCAGTTCGCTCCGCCCCTCGCCGGCGTAGTACTCGTCCATCTGCCGCCGGAAACAGTCGGGGTTGCCCCTTGCCGCGTCGATCGCGGCGTCGCCGAATCCCCCCGGGAGGAAGTGGCTGATTCCCTTCGCGAGTCTCACGCGATACGCGTGTTCATCCCCGTCCGTCTCCTCGATGTACTGTGTGAGGCGCCTGTCCGCCTTCCGGCCGTACTCGACGAGTTCGGTCTTCGCAAGCGTTCCGATGACTGCGCCGCCGACGAGAACCGTCGGGTCCGCCATGGCGACTCCCGTGACCGCTTCGAACGCTCCGCTCTCGGTCAGTTTCCGGAATCCGTCGCCGATCGCGTCGGCGGCGGCCCCGGCGTCAAGCGTCGGAAGTCAGTCCGGGCTGGCTGACATCGGACTATACGTGTTATTTTTGAGTCATAACGTTTCCGCACGTCGGGCTACACGAATCGGCGTCGAGCGTTCGTCGGAGCCGTCGCTCCGCGTCCGACACACCATCGAAAACCCTCTCCTCTTCAGGCGATGTGCCCTTCTTCGCGCAGCTGGTCCGCCTCGCTCTTTTCGTAGCGCCAGGTGATGTCCCCCTTCTCGTCCTGCCAGTCCCACGGCTCGACGAGCACGACGTCGTCCTCGCGGATCCAGATACGCTTCTGCATCCGACCCGGGATACGGGCGGTGCGCTCGACGCCGTCCGCACAGCGGACCTTCACCCGGTTGGCGCCCAGCATGTCGGTCACGACAGCGAACACCTCGTCGTCGTCGGGCATGCGGAGGTCGCGTCGCGTCTCGTCTCCGTCTCTCGCCATATCCGGAGGTTGGTCATCATCCGGTTTAAAACCGCGGATCGTCCGTCGTGCGGCTCGTGCTCCCCCGTAGCCCCCCCAAGAGCGACCACGACACGCGATCGTCGTGACGACAGCTATCACGTTTGAAAACCGCACACATAGCTATAAACTGTATCCGTCTCCAGAATGTCACCAGTGGGGCGGATTCGAGTCGGCGGTCGACCCGCGAAGCGACCGATCGACCGGACCCGTCCGAACGAGCCGCCCCGTGAGCCAGAACCCACTCGGGAACACAAATTATGAAGTTAGGAACAATCGGCATCGGCAACGCAGGCAGCAAGATCGTCGACAAGATGGTCGAGTTCGAATCGCTCACTGACCGAAACCTCTGCCGGCACGTGATGGTGATCAACACCGCACGGACGGACCTGAGCAAACCGGACCACATCCCGGAGGACAAACGGATCCTGATCGGCGACACCCACCAGAAGGCGAAGGGTCACGGCGTCGGCGGCGACGTCGAGGTCGGCGCAGAGGTCGCCAAGAACGACATCGACGAGATCCGGCGCGCGTTCGACGACGTGGACATCCACGAGGTCGACGCGATCCTCGTCTGCGCGTCGCTCGGCGGCGGCACCGGGAGCGGTGCAGCCCCGGTCGTCATCAGCGAACTGCAGAAGATGTACGACGAGCCGGTGTACGGGCTCGGGATCCTCCCCGGGAAGTACGAGGGCGGTCGTCCGGCGCTGAACGCCGCCCGCTCGCTCCAGTCGTTCGTCAACAACACGGACAACTTCATCGCGTTCGACAACGACGCGTGGCGCTCGAAGGACCAGACGGTCGGCGAGGGGTACGACGGCATGAACCGCGAGCTGGCGACCCGGATCGTCACCCTCCTCGGCGCCGGCGAGTACGACGAGCCGACCGTCGCGGAGAACGTGATGGACGCGAGCGACATCATCCGGACGCTCGACACCAACGGGATCTCCTCGATCGGCTACGCGTCGACCTCGGTCGATGGGAAGGACGACGGCTTCCTGACGCGGTTCCGCGAGGATTACGAGATCGAAGACAGCGGGAGTGCCGCGGCGAAGATCAACGGCCTCGTTCGCCGGGCCGTCAACTCCCGGCTCACCCTGCCGTGTGACGCGTCGAGCGCCGACCGCGCACTGATCGTCATCTCGGGCCCACCGTCGGAGTTCTCCCGGAAGGGCCTCGAGAGCGCCCGCGAGTGGATCGAGAGCGAGGTCGACACGGTTGACGTGCTGGCCGGCGACGACCCGCGGGAGAACGCCTCCGCCCTCTCGGCGGTGGTGTTGCTCTCGAACGTCACCGAGACGCCCCGGATCAAGTCGATCCAGGAACAGGCGGTCGACGCCCAGGACAAGATCGCCGAACAGGACGCCGTGCGCGAGGAGGAGATCGCCGAGCTGATCACGGACGAACAGGGCAAGATCGATCCGGTCATCTGACCGTGACCCCCGCCACCCGTGGACGCGCGTCCACCCCACAGGGAGAGAGCGCATGAAGCTCGCAGCCGTCGGCGTCGGCAACGCCGGCAGCCGGGTCGTCAACCGGATCCTGGCGACGGAGAAGGCGTCGAACCGGACGCTCTGTGGTGGCGACGCGCTGCTCGTCAACTCGACGGCGCCGACGTTCGACACGACCGAGCACGTCCCCGAGGAGCGGCGACTGACCATCGGCGACGCCTACTGGGAGGTCGACGAGATCGACGTCGACGGCGACCCCGACCTGGGGGCCGACATCGCACGCGAGGAGCGGAACGAGATCAACCGTGCGTTCGACCTGATCGACTTCCAGCGGATCGACGGAGTCCTGGTGATCGCCGGGCTCGGCGGCGGCACCGGTGGCGGCGCGGGATCGGTCGTGATCGACCAGCTGAAATCGATCTGTGACGTGCCGGTGTACGCCGTGGGCGTCCTCCCCGGCGCGTCGGAGGGACCACGGCCGGCACTGACCGCCGCCCGGTCGCTCCAGTCGTTCGTCGACAGGGCGGACAACGTCATCCTCTTCGACAACGACACGTGGCTCCCCGACGATCCGTGGCGGGTGTCGGCGACCGACGCCGAGGACGTGGACGGCCTCGACGACGTGGTCGAGGCCGAAGAGACCGTCGCCGGAGACGCGGCCGACGCGACGGTTGCCACCGATGGAGCCGGCGAACCCGGCGAAGCCCGCGAAACGGATGGAACCGAAGTCGACGACGACCGGCTGATGGAGGCGTACGGGCGTGCGAACGTCGAACTGGCGGAGCGGCTCGTCGCCCTGTTCGCGGCGGGTGGGATGGAGGGGGCCGTCACCTCCGAGACGCAGCTGGACCCCAGCGACATCATGCGGATGCTCGACACGGGCGGCGTCTCGTCGATCGGCTACGCCTCGATCGATCTGCCGTCGAGCGGCGGTCTCACGGGGTGGCTCCGCACGCTCCGCGAACTCTTGCCCTGGACGGGCGACGAGGCGACCGACGACGACGAAGCGACCGACGCGGCGCGGATCAACGGTCTCGTCCGCCGGGCGGCTCGATCGAAGTTGACGCTCCCGTGTGAGATGGCGAGCGCCGACCGGGCGTTGATCGTCCTCTCGGGCCCGCCGGGGACGCTGTCGCGCAAGGGGTTCGAGAGCGGTCGGTACTGGCTCGAACGGGAGGCCGACATCGTCGACGTGATGGCCGGCGACGAGCCACACGACGGTTCGGCGACGCTCACCGGAGTCGTCCTGTTCTCGAACGTGACGGACGTCCCCCGGATCGACGCGATGCAGGAACTGGCGCTCGAACACCAGCCCACGCCCACCGACGGGGGATGGCGCTTCGGCATGACTCAGCCCTCATGAACAACCCGATCGACGAGGAGTGGCAACGGACGACCGGAGGGATCTCTCCACGGCTCGCGAACGCGGTCAGAGCCATGCGCGTCGACCTGGCGTGGCTCCACGCGGCGTGGATGAGCCTGCTCTTCGCGGACGGCTTCGCCGGCGACTACTCCGTGGTCGAACGCCGTGGACCGGAGACCGCAGGCGGTGCCGTGCTCTTCCGGCTCTGGGCCGTGATGGGCGGGCTGGTTCTCGGCGTGGCGTACCCGCTCTTCGTCCTCGGTCTCGCCACCCGGTACTACGCACGGCGGCTCGACCGTCTCTCGGCGAGCCTCGGCTTCGTCGGGGTCGCGCTCCTCTCGCTTGTCGTCTGGGGCGCACTCACCGCGGTGACGTACCTCTCCGCGATCGGGTTCGAGGGGTTCGTCGCGGTCGGCATCGCGGGCGTCGTCGCGACCGCGTCGGCGGTCCTCGCGATGCAGGTCGCCCGACGGGGGGGACGGGCCTCGACGGTCCTCCTCGGCTATCCACTGGGGGTGACAGCCATCCTCCTCCCGCCGGTGGTCGCGTCGCTGTACTCGCCGACGCTGGCGTCCGTCGTCTTCCCCAGCTCGGAATCGCTCGCCATCTGGCTGCTGAACAACGTCCTCGCAGTCGGTGGCCTCGCCGCGTTCATCCGGGCGTCGTTCGAGCTGCAGGGGCTGGCGTACGTTGGGATGTGGTTCCTTCTGGCGGTCCCGACGGGCTGGGTCCTCGGAGTCCTCGCCACGCTCGCGACCGGCGTGCGACGGTCGCGCGAGACGACGGGGAACGACGTCTACTGACGGTGGCGTCGTCTACTGACGGACGCCCGCGGACCCCGCGGTCGGCGAACTGTCGCCGAAATCGCCGGAGACAGCGGTTTCTTCGGACAGTGTGGCGGAGAGAGACGGAAGACTACCGGTGGCGGATTCGTCTACTCCGCCGAAGGTCGGGGGGACCGGATCCGCCCTTGAGACGCCGCGTGCTCAGAGTACCGCGCGTCCGGGCGCGATCAGGTCGTCGAGGTAGCCGGCCAGCGCACTTTTCGCGTCCGCCGGGTGGAGCTCACCCGAGTCGAGATCCGCCTCAAGGGCCGCGTAGGCGTCGTACGTCAGATCGCCACCGTACTGTTCGGGGCGCTCGACCACGACCGTCTCGAACCGCGGGAAAACGTGGTACCGGAAGATCTGGAGCACGGGGTTCTCGCGCTCGTTGCCGTCGTCGTCGGGTTCCGGGTCGGCCGTCGGCGGGCAGTACGCGGCGTTGACCTTCTCGTCGAGGTCCTCGCGCGAGTCCTCCATCGAGATGGTGACGCCCTCCGAGGAGGACATCTTGCCGACGCCCGTGGTGAGATCCGCGAGGATGGGCGTGTGGAGCGCCGGTCGGGAGTCGTAGCCGACCGAGGGCAACTCCTCGCGGGCGAGCATGTGCACCTTCCGCTGGTCGAGGCCGCCGACGGCGAGGTCGAGATCGAGGTATTCGATGTCGAGCGCCTGCATCAGCGGGTAGACCATCTGTGACACCTTCGCGTGCTCGCCCCGCTGGATCTCCGCCATCGCCCGCTGGGCCCGCGCCACCGTCGTCTCCAGTTCGAGCGCGTGCAGGTCGAGCACGTACTCCTCGTCCAGCTGGTACTCCGACCCCAGCACGAACTCCGTCCGCGACTCGTCGAGCCCGTAGGCGACGAACTGCTCCTGCATCCGTTCGGCGGTCTCGCGGATCTCCGCGAACGTCCCCTTGTCGTTGAGGTACGCGTGGACGTCCGCCAGGAGGACCACGATCTCGAACCCCGCCTCCTGGAGGTCGATGAGCTTGTTCGCCGTGAGCATGTGTCCGATGTGGAGGACGCCGGAGGGTTCGTAGCCGACGTACGCCCGCTTGCCCTCGGGGTCGTCGCTCAGCGCGCGTACCTCCTCCTCGGTGACCACCTCGGCCGTGTTCCGGGCGATCAGCTCGTAGGCGTCCATACACGTGGGGAGCCGACGGTGTGGCATATGACTTCTGGAAGCGTTCGGTCGCGGAGACGGGGAAACCGGGAGAGACGCGGCCAGCCGTGACGAGCGGCGACCGACAGCCTGATTCCCGCCGCGCCGATAGCTCCGGACGAGACGATGGCCTCGCTTCGCTCCCCGGTCGCCCTGTTCGTCGGCTTCTTCGTCTTCGTCAGCGTCCCGCTGGTCGCCATGTGGGTCGCCGTCGGCGACCTCTCGCTCCTCGCGCGGCTGGCCGGATTCATCCTCTACTTCCTCGTCGCCCACGTCGTCCTCCCGGGGTGGGTCTACCTCGACGCACGGAGCGCCGGCAACGACTACGCGGTCGCGTGGACCGTCGTCACGTTCCTCGTCCCGTTCGTCGGTGCCCTCGTGTACCTGCTGCTCGTGCGTGGCCGCCGGGACGTGGCGTCGAGTGGGTGAGCCGCACCGCTCACTCCTGTGCGTGCCGCACGACGCGGACTGGCCCCGCTCTCACTCCCGGCTCTCCGCCCGCGACTCCGCACGGTGTTCGGAGATGATCTGGTCGACCATGCTCTCCTTCTGTTCCCGCCGGCGTTCCTCGGCCCGTACCTCCCAGTCCTCGATCGCGTCCTCGACCTCGGACTCGCGGGCGACGGCGAGTTCGTCCACCTCCTGGACCGTGACGTCGTCGGCAGGCGCGACCGGGATCTCGTGATCGAACAGCACCTGATCGGCGACCTCCGAGAGACCACCCCGTCTGAGCACCACGCGGGGATCGAGGTCGGCGAGGCGTTCGGCCGTCGACCGTCCCGCCCCCGAGGCGTCGCGGAGGTAGACCACGTCGCCCGCGGCGATGCCGTACTGCTCGACCGTTCGATCGATGGCGTCGCGGGTGAACTGCTCGACCACCTTCACCGGGACGAGGTTCCGGTCGGTGTTGACGTCCGCGAAGTTCGAGTGGTCGAGCTTCCACAGCGTCTTCAGCCGTTCGAGCTTCCCGTCGAGTTCCTCGCTCCGCTCGCGCACCTTCGCGAGCTCGCGCTCCAGCCGGCTCTTCTCGCGTTCGAGCCGGGAGACCTCCTGGCGCTCTCGCGCCTCGCGGCGTTCCTGTCGGCGCGCCTCGGAGAGCTCCTCGCGGTACTCCTCGATCGTCTCGGACTGCTCTTCGACCGTCGATTCGAGGTCGTCGACGAGCGACTCCAAGCGCTGGGCCCGGTCGCGGAGCCGACGGAGCTCCTTCTCCTCCTCGGTGAGTTCGCGCTCGGTGTGTTCGTGTTCCTCCTCGGGTTCCTGGTCGTCCTGTGTGAGGTCGCGGAGGACGCTCTCGACGCTCTCCTCATTCCCCAGCACGCGCGAGATGACGGTCCCGCGGTCGACGTCCGGGGGCACTTTCCGGGAGATACGGTCGAACTGGTCCTCGTGGTCGTCGAACGCGAACAGCGCCGCCGCCAGCGCGTCGCGCTCGTGGTCGTTGTCGTAGTCGACGTCGCGCGTGCGGTGGAGTTTCTCGTCGACCGGGAGGTCCTTCGGAGGCGTCCACCCGGCGGCGTCGAAGCTCCGGCGGAACTTCTCGACGGTCTCGGGTATCGGCGTCACGTCCGCGGCCACCAGCAGGGGGCGTCCCCGCTCGATGAGCCACTCGATGACGCCCGCGGTGTCCTCGGTCCGCGTGGAGAAGACGTCGAGCGCGGAGCCGTCGAGCCCCACCACGGCGGCGGCCGTCGTCGTTCCGGGGTCGATACCGACGATGACGTGGTCGCGCCGTTTGACGAGGGGTTCGAACTCGATGCCGTCGCGCCGCTGTCGTTCGACCTCGACACGGGTGTCGCCCGACCGCCGCGCCGACACCGGAATGTCCCCGGGCGGGGCCTCGACGGTGAAGACGGCGTTGGCGTAGCCGCCGTACTTCTCGGTGACCTCACGCTCGTAGACGAGCCCGGCCTCCGTGAGCTTCGATTCGACCTGTCTGGCCGTCCGCTTGACCGACCCGTGGATGCGCCGCGTGTAGCGGTCGGCGCTCCACCCACCCTTCCCCGTAGAGCGCCCCCGTGACACCTTCACCGTGGTGGTATTCTCGAACGCCGACACCTCGTAGCCGACGTTGGCGGCGGCGAGCCGGGCGGCGGCCTCGGCCTCCTCCATCGGCTTCTTGCCGTAGGGGACGCCGTGTCGCGACGCCACCCGCGAGAGGGGTTCGGGCCGTTCGGCACCCGTCACCTGCACGAGCTTCGTCTCGCTCGGGAGCGAGCGCAGGAAGGCCACCAGCTCGTCCTTGTCGGCCGCGAGCTCGTACATGTTGTCGGTGGCGACGATCGCGGGGGTCTCCCGGTCGATCAGCCGCCGGAGCTTGCGGTACGACACGACATCGCGGTCGACCCGCTCGCCGTCGAAGGCGACGACAGCGTACGACGGTGCGTCCCCGCGGACGTCGCCGCTCTGGATGTCGACGCCGAACACGAGCGAGTCGAGCGCGCTCGTCCGGTCGTTCACACCAGGGGGTAGGGACGTGGCCGATATATACTCCACGCCGACTGTCGGCACCGTCTCACGGGACGAGAGAGGGTATGGACGGGTGGAGCGACCGGAGCGTCTGGACGAGCAGAGAGTCGCCATGCCTGATACTTCGGAGGCCAAAGTTATTGTAGTCTGGACTTCGAAGCATTGGACGAAGACGGTCGAATTACCAATGACAACGTGTTCGCGCTCTCGATGCGTCTGCCCCGACACCGACCTGATGGACGTGCTGGCGAGCAAGTACACGATGCAGCTCGTCTGCATCGTCGACGCGCACGGCTCGGCCCGGTTCTCGGAGTTCGAGTCGCACCTCCCGGACGCGAGCACGTCGACGCTGTCGACGCGACTCGGTTCCCTCGTCGACGCGGGGATCCTCGAACGGACCCGCTACGACGAGGTCCCGCCACGAGTGGAGTACGAACTCACCCGCGACGGGCGGGGGCTGGCGCGGCGCACCCGCTCGCTGCTGTCGTGGGTCGACCGGAACGACTGACTACCGGATCGACCCGTCGGCGGGGACGACGCGACCGCCGACACCGAGCGACGTGCCCGTGAGCGAGCCGTACGATCACGCCTCGGGGAACGGTACCTCGATCTCGAGCCCGTCGTGGGCGACGACCGACTCGCCGTCGAACGCCGCCGCGGCCTCCCGGGCGATCTCGGAGGCGTCACCCGCGTAACGCGAGGAGATGTGCGTCAGCGCGAGCCGTTTCACGCCGGCACGGCGGGCGAGCCGTCCCGCCTCGCGCGCCGTCGTGTGTCCGGTCGACCGCGCCCGGTCGGCCTCGTCGCTCGCGAACGTCGCCTCGTGGATCAACAGATCCGCGCCCGCGGCGATCTCCTCGGTCGCCGACACCGGACGAGTGTCGCCGGTGTACACCAGCCGCCGCCCGGGTCGGGGGTCGCCGACGACCTGCTCGGGCTCGACGACGCGGCCGTCGTCGAGTTCGACCGGGTTGCCGTCGTGGAGTTGCCCGAACTTCGGGCCGACGGGGACCCCCAGCTCCTCGGCACGCTCACGGTCGAACCGCCCACGACGGTCCTCCTCAACGAGCGCCCACCCGACGGAGCGAGTGCGGTGTTCGGTGGCGAACGCGCAGATCTCGAAGCCGTCGCCATCGAGCGCGACGGCACCCGGAGAGACCTCGTTGACGCGGATCGGAAAGCCGGGCTGGTGACCGCCCGCGTGGAGCAGTGACTCGATGTGCCGGCGCGATCCCGGCGGGGCGTGGATCGCCAGCGGCTCCTCCCGATCGTTGAAGTCCCACGTCTGGACCAGTCCCGGAATGCCGAGGACGTGATCGCCGTGGAGATGCGTGACGAACAGGTGCGAGACGGCGAAGCCCGTCCCGAACCGCATCATCTGTCGCTGGGTCCCCTCGCCGCAGTCGAAGAGGAACCGCTCGCCCGCGCGGTTGCAGACCAGCGCCGAGGGGGCCCGCTCGGTCGTCGGCACGGCCGCGCTGGTCCCGAGAAACGTCACGCGCATCGACATGCGTCACCGTCGTCGTGGCGACGGTAAACGGCTGTCGGATCGAACCCGCCAGCCGGTCGGCTACGACAGCGACTCGATCTCGGTCACGCGCCCGCGCCAGGCGTGGAAGTCGTTGTCGGGCAGGTGCCACACGACCTCGCCTGCGGTCGGGATCGGTGCGCCGTCGCGGACCTCGTAGTCACGCCACAGGCCTGTCCACGGTGTCGGCTCGTACCCGTCGCCGACGCGCCTGTTCCGGGCCGTCGCGTGGACCCGTTCGACCTCGTTCTCGGGGGAGAAGTGGAACGTGAGCGACGCCGTCGTCCCGCCGTGCGCAAGCGTCGCCCGCGCGGTTCGGTCGTCGATCGGCTCCCACGACACCCCGTGTTCGGGCAGGAGCGCCTGAGGGTACCAGACCGCCTCGGCGAGGTACCGCTGGAGTGCCGCCTCGTTCAGTTCCGGACTCGGCGTCGCCCCGTCGACCGGCAGCGCGCCGAACAGGGCGACCCGAGCCGAGCCGCCACCGTCGACGTAGCCGTCGCGGACGCGGACCGACACGGCGGGGGCGAGGTCGACCGTCGCGTCCCAGACGAACCCCGGTCGACGGGTCGTCGCGTGGTGCGTCGCCGCGAACCCGGTCCACGAAGAGTCGGGACCGAGACGGAGCTCGCCCCGCTGCTCGACGCGAACCGCCGGTCTCTCCAGCGGATCCGCCGGGAGTACCGTCTCGAAGTAGCGTCGGACTGGGTCGGGCAAGCCGTCGAACGCGTCGGGGGATCTCGCCGGAAGCGGACGGCCACGAGCGGAGCCGAGGAGTCGGTCCACCGCCGCCGCGGTCGCGCGTTCCTCGCGGCGTCTGCCGACGACGAGGAGCGCGAGCGTCAGGAGGACGTGGACGGCGACGGCGAGAGCACGCGAGCGGGTGAACCCGCGGTCGATTTTCATCGGTCAGAGTTGTCGTTCCCCGGCTAATAGTAGTGTCTCGTCACCACCGTGGACGTGATCGACCCGGACTGTGTGATGTCGGGCCACACGGTCGAGTCAGGTCCACGGTCGGAACAAAATAACTTGTACTTACGTTGAGTCACCAACTCGGGAGACCACGCGAGCAGAGTTCGCGGTCTCCGTTCGGGGTAGAGGGCGCGATATCCGGGTCTCACGCGGTTTTCGTCTCGTCTTCGACGTTTTCGGTGTCGATTCGTGTCTTTCTCGAGAGTAGTGCCGGGTCGCCGACCAAAGTCGACACATCGTGGTCGATCGCCCCGAAGAGACGAGAAACCGTCGGGAGATCGGCGACCCGTCGACCGTGTCGAGAGCTTCGACTACGGAGCGGAGAACGAGACGGCAAAAATATACAATTATATCTATTCACTCGTTTCGACGAGTCGGACATCGACGGCGCGAACGCTCGACCGACCCCACGATCTCGTGACGCGAGTATCGTTGTAACGAACCCTGGAGGACGACCCGTCAGCACGGGTCGTCACCGGACCCGTCCCGAACTCACGTCGAGAGGGGCGGGACCCGTGTTGACCAGCACTGGTGTACGATTCTACGGAGACGAAACATCGTTCATCGTTCAATAACGCCACGCACGCGACGAGTGCGCTACGGACGGATCAGACGGGCTCGTGTCACGTGATGTGTACGGTAGTACTGGCAACAGTGCAACGGAGAAGCCACTCCGTTCGAGGTTCGAGTCGGTTCTGGAGATGGCGTCTCGAGCACGGAGAGCTATCCGAATTCAGTCATTTCGTGTCACACGAACGGTTCGGTGATCGAGAGGGGATCGAGAGACCGTGCCGGAGCGCACGAGCCGGCAGTACATCATCCGCGGGCTCACTCGGTTGCGCCGAACGTGAACCCGCGGAGGACGCCACCGCGCCGTCCCTGCCCGCACCAATGTATAAATAGCTCGTACCGAAATCACGGAGTAGTCATGCGATTCGTCGACGCACACACGCACGCGTGGGGGCACGACACGGCGGAACTCCCCTGGCAGGGCGAGGTCCTCCCTCCGGAGTGGGAGGGGCCGTACACGCATGAGGATCTCGTCGCCGACATGGACCGCCTCGGCATCGACGCGAGCGTCATCGTGACCACACCCGCCTACGGTCGCGGGATGCGCGCCAACGAGTACACGATGCGGAGTATCGAGGCCCACCCCGGACGCTTCTACGGCGTCGGGCTGGTCGACTTCTTCGGCGACGAGGAGACGGTCCGCACCGCCGTGCGACGGGCGGTGGGCCACGAGCGGATGCTCGGCGTGCGAATGCACGCGGCGCTCGAGTACGCGGAGATCCCAACAGAGCTGAATCCGGACACGGACTGGATCGCCGACGATCGTCTGGAGCCGGTGTGGGACGAACTGGCGAGACAGGACGCGGCGCTGTTCGTCTTCCCGAAGGCCCGGCAGCTCCCGCTCGTGGAGGAACTCGCCGGAGCGCACCCGGACGTGCCGGTGGTGGTCGACCACATGGCGTGGCCCGACGAGGAGACGGACCCCGAGGCCGCCCCGTGGACCGAGTTCGCCGCGGTCGCCGACCACGACAACACGTACGTGAAGATCAGCTCGCTCCCCCGGTCGGCCGACACCGACTGGCCGTACCCGGACCTCCACGGCTACGTGCGGAACCTCGTCGAGTGGTTCGGCCCCGAGCGACTGATGCTCGGCTCCGACTACCCGTGGATGGACAGCTGGGACTCGTACGAACGCTGTCTCTCGTGGGTCCAGGAGGTCGAGTTCCTCTCCGCGCGCGACCTGTCGTATCTCGCGTATCGGACCTTCGAGAAGCTCCACCTGAAGTGAGGTCCGAAGCGGAGTTCGCGTCTCCCGCTCGCCGGATCAGTCGAAGACGTGTCCCTTGCCGAGGACGTCGTAGATGGCGATCTCGATGGCACCGATCACGCCCAGCGGGATGGCTCCGCGCGCCCAGAAGAGGTTCCGGTCGTAGAGGTCTTCTCGGATCCCGAGGACGTTCTCCGGGTCCCGTCCGACGACCTGCGACCGCAAGGCGTCGACGATGCCCCGGACCGCCTCGTTGCCCGTCAGGGCGTGCCCGGCTTCCCCCCAGCCGACGAGGCCCGTGTCGGTTTCGACGCGCACGAGCGACGCGTCCCACGACTCGATCGTTCCCGCGGACCACTCGAGTGTCTCGTCCTCGGGGTAGACGTGACTCACCAGGACCGGCTCGACGCTGGTTATCTCCATGGCTGTCACGACACGCTCGCCCAGTGGGCTTAGCGTTTCCGCCGGCGATCGTCACCGTCGTTCGGTCCAGTTGACGAGACAGCGGAGGTAGCCGGCACCGTACGCCCGCGAGCGGTGCCGCCACTCCGTGTCCCCCGCGAGTTCAGGGACGTGATCCAGGAGCACCGGCCCGTCGAACCCCACGTCGTGGAGCGCCTCCATCGCGGCGAACTCGTCGAAGTTCCCCTCGTCGAGGAACGTCTCTGTGAACGCGGGCACCGTCCCGATGACGTCGCGGAAGTGGACGAACACCAGGTCGTCGCCGAAGTGACAGATCACGTCGGGGACGTCTTCGCCCATCTCGGAGAAACAGCCCAGACACAGCTTCAGCCCGTGGGCGTCGCTCGGGACGGCCGCGAGCGCGCGGTCGAAACTCTCCCGCGTCCCGAACAGGCGCGGGACTCCGCCGAGTTCCTCGTACACGGGCGGATCCGCCGGGTGGAGCGCCAGGCGGACCCCGGCGTCCTCCGCCCGGGGGAGCACCCGCTCGAGGAACCCCTCGTAGTACTCCCAGCACTCCTCGGCCGTGTACGTCCGTTCGAGGTCGCCGGGTGGGGTCTCGATGGGATCGAGGTCGGCCTCGTCGAACGCCGTCGCCGTCGCGCCACCCCGAACGGGAACCGCCGTCGCGGTCCGCATCGGGACCAGCCCGCGTGGGTTCCACTGGTAACCGAGCGTGTCGATGCCGGCGGCACCGAGGCGGTCGATCAGCGTCCCGATCGCCTCGAGCTGCTGCTCCTTGCCCGCCCGGTCGAACATGATGTCGCCGTACATCCCGAAGTGTAACGAGTGGATCCCGGCGAGTCGGAGGCCGGTCCCCTCGACGTGGGCCTTGAGCGTCTCGAGCCGGTCGACGCTGGGGACGTCGTCCGGTGCCAGCCGGAGGTGTTCGACGTCCCGATCCGACGCCAGGTCGTCCGCGTACGCGTCCGCCTCGTGTCCTGGGGCGATCACGTCGACGAACACCTCCTCGGCACCGACCTGCCGCATGAACCGGAGGCGTTCGTCGCTCAGCCAGCGCGTCCGAAAGCCGAACCGAATCCCGTCGGGGGTCGAAGTGGGTGCCATACGTGGTCCTCGAAGGTCGGGCGGTTGTATGTTCTGGTCGGTCCGCCCCCGCACTGTCGCGACCGGACGCGACGGGCGCACGTGAGTCGGGCAGGGGTCCAATGATATTTGTAACGCTTCGGATCGTCCGGACAGTCGGATTCGACGACACGGACCGCGGCGACGACACGCCAGGCAGTCTGACGGTGGCGGTGCGGAAGGCAGGGTCGACGCCGACGTCGTCACCAGAGCACGGTCGGTGGGCGTCGGGTCGTGTAGTGTTCGCCGAGAGACGACGTGAGACGATGTCGCGCGGAACGGGTGATCGAGTCGCTCAACGGCCCCTGTGCGCGGTCACACGAGGACGCTCGATCGGCAGGCTTCGCGGCCAGTTCCGGTTCCCCGCGACGAGACCGAGGCAGCTGCTGTTCCGCCGAACGCGGAGACGGGGACGATCCTCGCCTCGCGACGACCGGACCGGGCGGGGAGCCGATCCCACGAGAGGCGCGATCGTCGAAACGATATGAAATTATAAATAATTGTTTTCTCGGGAGAAGACACGCTGGCGGTCACGCCGGGCGGAGCGGACGACGGCTCCTGGCCGCCGGCCGGTCGAACGGACGACGTGCCGACGTCGGGTCCGAGACGGAACGCGACGCCGTGCGGTGGCCATCACCAACCGTTATGTAGAGTCGCGGTCTCCGTCCACAGAGGAGAACGATGTCCCAGGCACGACTGAATCACGTCAGCATCGTGGCGCACGACATGGCGGAATCGCTGGAGTTCTATCAGGGCGTGTTCGGTCTCGAGCACATCCCCTCGCCGAACTTCCAGACGGACGTCGAGTGGCTTCGGGCCGGCGACCTGCAGCTCCACCTGTTCGAACGCGACGTCCCCGCGCCGCGGTACCACCACTTCGCACTCTACGTCGACGACTTCGAGACGGTGTACCGGACGGTGAAGGAGAGGGGGATCATCACGGATATCACCGACGACCAGCCCGAGGACCGGGTGTACGTCCTGCCGGACGGGGCCGTACAGATGTACATCGAAGACCCCGCGGGGAACCTCGTGGAGGTGAACTACCACGACGCCACCGAACTGGACGAGTCCGTCGTCACCGATCTCGTCCATCGGGAGGAACTCACACCGGACATCGGGGCCGGACGAGCCGGAGAGGCACGCCTGTTCACCGAGGCGTTCCTCCGCGCCGGAGCGGACGGCAGTCGAAGCTGACGCCTGCGAACCCGAATCGGTCGTCGACGAACACGGCCCCGACGGGCCTCGACCCCGTGAGACCGGAGACTGCGTGTCGTAGCGGCGAGGCGTCGTCACCGGACCGTCCCCACACTCGACGGTTCAGTCGAGGCGTCTGACCGGCTCGGCGGGGTTCCCCTGGACGACCACGTCGTCGGGGACGTCTGACGTCACGACCGCGCCCGAAGCGATCACCGCCCGGTCGCCCACCGTCACGCCCGGATTGACGACCGCCCGTCCACCGATCCAGACGTCGTCGCCGATCGTGACGGGCGTTCCGTACTCCGGCCCTTCGATCCGTCTGGCGGCGTCCAGCGGGTGCGTGGCCGTGTAGACGTGGACGCCGGGACCGACCAGGCAGTTCCGGCCGATCCGCACCGGACAGACGTCCAGGACGACGCAGTCGAAGTTCGCGTAGAAGCCGTCTCCCACGTGGACGTTGTAGCCGTAGTCGCAGCGGAAGGGCGGTTCGACGGAGACGTCCTCGCCGCTCGGCCCGAACAGCTCCCGGAGCAGTCGCTGTCGCGTCTCCCCGGCCGACGGCTCTGTCTCGTTGAACCGTCGCGTGAGTTCCCGGGCGCGTTCGCGTTCCGCGACCAGCTCCGGGTCCGAGGCGTCGTACAGGTCCCCGGCGAGCATCTTCTCTTTTTCAGTCGGCATACTGCATTCTGGAGAGCCCCGGTCAAAACCGTTGTGTCGGTCGGCGTCCGTGGTCGCGTGGACCGGTAGACTCGTCGACCCGACGATCCGTCCGGCGCAGACGGTTCGGTGATAGCAAACGGCCGCCGTCGACACCGGGCAGCGTTCGGACGGGGAGACGCGCCGGAGCCGTGACGCGACGACACGGCCACGGATCGGTCGTCGAGCGGCGCGAGTCGTTCGACGTGGGGAGTCATCGGCGAGGACCGTGGCGTCCATCTAGTCGGCGATCGGGTGTCGGGTACCCGGACGGTCCAGCACACGGACAGCCCGGCGGCCGGGAACGCTCCCGACGTCGCTACACGAAGTACTGCGCGGCCAGCAGGAACCAGCCCTGACCGAACGAGGTGACGCCGAACGGCATGTCCGGGCCGCCCGGCGGACGGGCGACCCGTTCGACGCCGCCATCGTCGTTCACCAGATCGAGCGTGACCTCGATCCCGGCGCGTGCAGCGTCCTCGTACCGGTCGTCGTCGAGCAGTCCCATCTGGCTCGCCTTCATGAACGAGTAGGCGAACATGAGCGTCCCCGACGTCTCCAGCGGTGACTCGGGGTCGTCGAGGATGTGGTGCCAGAAGCCGCTCGCGTCCTGCAGGTCGACGACACTGCTCGCGACGTCCTCGAAGATCTCGACCAGGTCGTCGCGATCCGGATGGTCGTCAGGGAGCCGTTCCAGCGTGTCGAGGATGCCGGCGGTGGCCCACCCGTTGCCGCGCGACCAGAACGCCCCCTGCGGGAAGGTGTTCGGCGTCTCCTTCCACATGTGTCGACAGAGGCCGGTGTGGGGGTCCTGGACGTGCTTCGCGACGATCTTCGCCTGGTGAGCCGCCTCGTCGAACGCCGCCGGCTCCTCGGCGGCGACGCCGTAGCGCGCGAAGAACGGACAGAGCATGTAGATGGAGTCCACCCAGAGTTCGACGTCCTCGCGTCGGTGTGAGATCCCGCCGTCTTCGGTTCGATCGACCGTCCCGAAGAACTCGTACTGGCGGCGTGCGGCCTCGAGATACCGTTGCTCGCCGGTTCGCTGGTAGACGTCGAGGACGCCCTGTCCGAGGGCGGCCGGGTCCGAGATACCCTGGAACGAGTCGAGGTGGGACTGCTGGAGCCACGGTTTGTAGTCGAGCGAGCCGTACGAGAACTGGCCGGCGCTCGTCTGTGTCGCGACACAGCGATCGACGAGCGTCTCGGCGGCGTCGAGGAACTCCGGCTCTCCCGTCGCGTGCAGTCCGTTGATCGCGACCGCCTTCTCCCAGTCTTCGCCCTCCATGTCCCGTTCGATCGTATGCCGAGCTACCACCGGACGGAGCGCCGCGAGTCGTTCTGCGAGCATCGATATTCGTCCGTCGTTGGCAGCTACCCGATAAAAAAACTACTGTTGTCCAGGGGAGGTCGTCGAGCGAGGCCGTGACGGACACCGACGGTGCCGCTGTCGGTTCCGGGCGGGCCAGGGCTCGCGGGCGCGTCAGAACGGCGACGCCGCGACGAGTCGGTTAGCCGTCCAGGAACTCCCGGAGCCGTTCCTTCCGCTCGGGCGTGGCCTCGAGGACGTTCGCGAGCAGGCCCTCGAGGTGGAGCCCCTGCTCGAACTCGGTTCGCGAGGCCATCTTCGCCGCCGTCTTCGCCAGGACGAGCGCGAGTTCGTCCTTCTCGGCGATCGCCTCGGCGACCGCCATCGTGCGCGTCTCGAGCTGATCGGGTGGATGCGTCTCCTGGATCAGTCCGTACTCCCGTGCGCGCTCGCTCGGGACCATCTCGCCCGTCAGCAACATGAGGAGGGCGGTGCCGAGGTTCGTCTCGCGAGGGAGTCGCTGCGTGCCGCCCTCACCGGGGAAACCGCCGATGGCGATCTCGGGGAACCCCACCGACGCCTCGGTCGACGCGAGCCGGATGTCACACGCCAGCGCCAGTTCGAGGCCGCCGCCGAGCGTGAGACCGTTCAGCATCGCGATGGTCGGTTTGTCGATCGCTTCGATCCGTTCGGGGAGCGCGAACTGCTCGAGTGTGACGGCCTCCGTCGTCGTCTCCGGGATCCGTTCTTCGAGTTCGGCGATGTCCGTCCCGGCCGAGAAGGAGTCGCCCGACCCGGTCAACACGAGGACCGTCGCGTCGGCGTCGTCGTCGAACCGGTCGAACGCCCGAACGAGTTCGTCCCGCATCGTCGCGTTGATCGCGTTCTTCTTCTCGGGGCGCTGCAGTCGGACGGTCGCGACGCCGTCGTCGACCGTGACGTCGATGAACTCGAAGTCGGTCGCGGTAGTCATGATCGGTGAGGCCATCGTAGAACGGTGGTAAATAGCTTGGCGTCGACCGTCGAGGAACGCGTAACTGGGGCCTGGTTACGTGCCGAAGTCGTCGACCAGATGCTCGGCCGCGCGCAGACAGACGGCCCACATCGTCAGCGTCGGGTTGATGCCCGGACAGTTCGGGAACACCGCGCCGCTGTACACGTAGAGGCCCGGCGTGTCGTGAACCTCCAGTTCGGGACCGACGACGGACTCCTCGGGATCCGTGCCCATGCGGCAGCCACCCAGATCGTGACTACTGCCGACGCCGGTGAACGCCGGCCCGCCCCAGGTCTCCGTCGCCCCCATCTCCTCGAGGATCTCGACGATCTGCTCGCGGAAGAACTCGTGGAGCCTGCGCTCGTTCTCGCGCAGGTCGTACGTGATCCGCAGCACGGGCATCCCCTCGCCACTCTCGTCGACGTGTTCCGGATCCAGTTCGATGTAGTTCGTCGCGTACGGGAGGTTCGTCGACTGGAGTCGCACGGCCGCCCAGTGGTTCCACTCGCGCAGGTGGTCTTTGTACTCCCGGCCCCAGCGTGGGACGTCCGCCGGCAGCGACTCCTGGCTGATCTCGATCGGCAGGTACTGGGGCTCGGCACTCAGGGTGGCGCCGCCGACGAAGCCGTGTTCGACCGAGTCGAACTCGTCGGAGAGGTAGTCGTCGAGGATCACGCTCTGGGCGGCGGGTCCGGTGTGGCGGTTCCACACCTCGTCCGGCACGTAGCCGCTCACGTCGGAGAACATCTTCGTCATGAAGTGGTTGCCGACCTGTCCGGTGTTGTTGCCGAGGCCGTCGGGGTGGTGTTCGTCCGTCGAGGTCAAAAGCAGCCGGACGTTCTCGAAGGTGTATGAGCAGAGGACGACGGCCTTCGCGTCCTGTCGGCGTCGCGTCCCGTTCGCGTCGACGTACTCGACGCCGCAGGCGTCGCCGTCCTCGTCGGTGAGGATCTCCACGACTCTGCAGTGCGTCCGCAGGTCGAAGTTCCCGGTTTCGAGCGCCCGGGGGACGTGGGTCTGCCCTGGGTGCCACTTGGCGTCGTTGAACGGACCGAACCCGTTGTTCCACGCGGTGTAGGTCGTCGCCGCTCGGCCATCGTACGGTTCGCTGTTCACGCCGACCGGGACCGGGAAGGGGGTGAGTCCCATCTCCTCGGTGACCTCTTTGAACGCCTCGCCGATCTTGTGAGGCCGGAGCGGGGGGTTCGGGAGCGGTTCGCTCCGCTCGACGTACGGGTTGTCGTCGCCGCCCGAGACGCCGATCTCCTGCTCGGCGCGGGTGTAGTACGGTTCGAGGTCCTCGTAACTCAGCGGCCAGTCCGCGAGCGTGCAGTCGTCCGGCAGGACGTCCTCGCCCCAGCGTTCCTCGACGTACGAGCGCTCGCGGAAGTGGTGTGGGTGGAAACGCCGGAGCCACGCCCCGTAGTGGATGACCGAACCGCCGACGCTGTTCATCATCCGACCGAGCGAGAACGACGCATCCCGGGTGTCTTCATCCTCGTCCCGGCGCCACCGGGGCGTCTCGGCGTCGAACTTCTTGCCCATATCGGCACGACAGTAGTACGACGAACCGAGTTCGTCCGGCAGGAAGTCGCCCTCGGTCCGGTACGGCCCTGCCTCGTACGCGACGACGTCGAGGCCGGCCTCCGCGAGGATGGGTGCGACCATCCCACCCATCGCGCCGACCCCGACCATCGCGACGTCGGCCTCGTCGGCCGGCGGCTTCCCGCCGGCCTGTGGGTCGAACCCCTCGATGTCCGGCGGGCCACCGCCGCCCGCGTCGTCGGGGTCGTAGCCGAGGTCGGCCATCGACTGGTACTCGCCGCCCTTGGTCACGGGTTCGTCCGAGAGGTTCTCCGCCGCGGAGTTCTCCAGGGAGACGCCCGGATGGCCCAGCACCTTCCAACCCTTCTTCTCCCGGTTCCCGCCGTACGCCGGGTCGGCGAACAGCCCCTCGGTCAGATGCTGGTGGAGCAGATCGAAGAACGTCTCCTGCGGCGGCGTGTGGAAGTCGTCGAGCTCGCCCGCCTCGAGGCGAGCGATCAGACTGTCCTGCTGCTCGGGCGGACAGTCCGCGAACGGAACGCCGTACGTCTCCGTCGCGTTCCGGTCCAGCGCGTCGAGTCCGAGGCGGTAGGCGCGCTGTTGCTCGGCGTACGCGTCGTTGAGTGCGCGATCGACGTACCGGGTGGCACCGATCTCCGTCGCACCGGGGTCCTCGTCGGCCGGGAACATCCGCTCGAACAGCGCGGATACCGTCCGGGCCTGATGTCGATTGAACGTTATGAGTGTGTCAGGGAGACGCATGCTCGTGTTGTGCGTGCAACGTACGAGCCGATTGATTAAACGTTGTCGGTGAGTTCGGTTCGTGGAGTGGACGGACGACGGTGGCGGCATCGTCGACCGCGGTCGCTGCGCACGACCGAGAGAGAGGGGTGCGTGTGCCAGGAGACGAACGTACCGACGAGCGTCGGCGTCGACAGACGAGCTGGGGGTGATCGGAGAGCTGGCGGGTGGTCGGAGAGCTGGCGGGTGGCCGAGAGGCCACGAGGCGTCCGTTCCCGAACGACGATCCGTCAGTCGTCCACCGAGGACGACGCGAGGTCGGCCGGATAGCCCAGTTCCTCGAGGACCTCCGCCGTATGTTCGCCGGCGCGTGGCGGATGTCGCCGGATCGACGGGGGCGTCTCGCTCAGTCGGAGCGGCATGCCGGTGACGGTGAGCTCGCCGAGCGTCGGGTGGTCGATGGTCTTGATCATGTCGTTGTCCCGGACCTGCGGGTCCTCGAGCACCTCGGGGAGGTCCTTGACCGGCCCACACCAGACGTCGTGTTCGATGAGCTGCTCCATCCACGCGTCCGTGGTGTCCGTCTCGAGGACGTCGGCGACGTGTGCCATGATCTCGTCGCGCCGCTCGTACGCCTCCTCCCACGTCGACACGTCGGTGATCTCGTCGATCCCGAGTATCTCGCCGAGCTCCGAGGGGAGCACGAGCGAGAGCACGATGTGGCCGTCGGCGGTCTCGTACACCCCGTAGGGAGCCGGGTGGTAGAGGTTGCCGAGCCCGTGTTCGCCACGATCGAGTTCCGCGCCCGTGTTGGCGTACGTCGACAGTTCCTGGAGCTGGAGGTCGACCGTCGCGCTGAGGAGGTCGCCCTCGATCCGCTGTCCCTCGCCGGTCCGGTCGCGGTAGTGTAGCGCCGCGAGGATCCCGAACGCGAGGTACGTCGCCGAGTGGAGATCGGCGATGGCGACCCCCTGTGGCGTCGGGAGGTCGTCGCGGTCGCCGGTGATGCTCATCAGACCGCCCATCCCCTGGATGATGAGGTCCTGCCCCGGCCGGTCGACGTACGGACCCGACGAGCCGAAGCCGGACGCGCTCGCGTAGATGAGTCCGGGATTCCGCTCGGAGAGCTCCTCGTACCCGAAGCCGAGTCGGTCCATCACGCCGGGGCGGAAGTTCTCGAGGACGACGTCCGCCTCCTCGCAGAGGTCGTAGAGCACCGCGCGGTGGTCGTCGTCCTTGATGTCGAGTTCGACGCTCCGTTTGTTGCGGTTGAAGACCTGAAACTGGAGGCTCTCCCCGTCGCGATAGCCGTTGGCCATCGAGAAGTGACGCATCCACTCCCCACCGGGCCGTTCGATCTTGAGGACCTCGGCACCGAGATCCGCGAGCATCTGCGTCGCGACCGGACCCTGGGCGATCTGCCCGAAGCTTACGACCGTGATGTCGTCGAGTGCGGCTGGCATTGCGTGAGCGTGTGAACCGACCGAAATAGGCTTTTCCCTCGCCTCACCCCTCCGGCGCCTCCCGTCGTGGAGTGATCGGCTCCCGTCGGAGGCTGATTCACTCCGGCTGAAGGGCAGCGTCCGGGGCGACACCCGGCGTGTTCGACACGGCGAGGAACGGTCGGAATCGGGGTCGTCACACCGCGGAGACAGTTTTATACCGAAACCTCCCGACGGTCGAACCATGCCGACCGACCAACACGCGCACGGCCTCTCGGTGTCGGAGGAGGTCATCGTCGACGCCTGCGGCGACCTGCGCCTCCCCGAGATGGGAGTCATCGAACAGCTCTGGGAGACGGATCCGATCGCACCCGACGACGTCAGTGCGGCGGCCGCCGCAGCCGTCGAGTCGCTCTCGTTCGCGGACGTCCCCGACGGCGGCGAGGTGGCGCTGGGTGTGGGGAGCCGCGGCATCGCGAACCTGGGGGCCATCGTCGCGGGGGTCGTCGACGCGCTCGAAGACGCCGGCTACGAGCCGTTCGTCTTCCCAGCGATGGGGAGTCACGGCGGGGCGACGGCCCAGGGCCAGACCGAGATGCTGAACGAACTCGGCGTCTCCGAGGCGAGCGTGGGGTGTGAGATCCGTTCGAGCATGGAGGTCGTCGAGGTGGGTCGGACGCCGGACCGCGACGTCCCCGTCGTCGCCGACGCCAACGCGGCGAGCGCGGACGCCATCCTCCCGATCAACCGCGTCAAACCCCACACCGACTTCGACGGCACCGTCGAGAGCGGCCTCTCGAAGATGCTCGTCATCGGCATGGGAAAACAGCGCGGCGCGAAGATCGCCCACGAGTGGGCGGTCGACTGGTCGTTCCGGCGGATGATCCCCGAGATCACCGAACAGTTGCTCGACTCGCTCCCCATCGTCGGGGGGGTCGCCATCGTCGAGGATCAGCACGACGACACGACGCTGATCGAGGGCGTCCCCCCGAGCGGCTTCCTCGACCGCGAGAAGGAGCTGCTCGAGCTGGCGTACGACGTGATGCCGACGCTCCCGTTCGACGAGCTCGACGTGGTCGTCTTCGACAGACAGGGCAAGGACGTCAGCGGCCAGGGGATGGATACGAACGTCATCGGTCGCCGCCCGTTCTCGATCAACGAGCCCGCGCCCGAACGGCCCGAGATCAAGCGAATCTACACGCGCGGACTGACCGAGACCACCCACGGCAACGCGATGGGCGTCGGCTCCGCCGACGTCGTCCACGAGTCGATCGCCGCCGAAATCGACGCGCCGACCACGCTGATCAACGCGCTCACGGCGAGCACCATCCGCGGCGTGAAGCTTCCCCCGGTCGTCGAGACCGACCGCGCGGGGCTCATCGCCGCGCTGTCGACTATCGGCGTCGTCGATCCGGAAACCGTGCGCGTGCTCCGGGCTGGCGACACGATGCACCTCCACCGGCTGTACGCGTCGACTGCACTGGTCGAGGCCGCCCGGGGGCGCGACGACCTCCGCGTCGTCGAGGAACCGTCGCCGATCGAGTTCGACGACGGGCAGTTCCGCGCGCCGTCGTTGCGAGAACGACCCCGCTGAGGGCGACAGGGGGTCGACCGTGGTGCTGTGACGGCGACGCGGCTCACAGCTCGCCGTCGACCCGGGCGCGTGCGATCGATCGGAGTTTCGACGTCTGTATCTTGCCGGTGCCGCCGAGGGGGAGTTCCGCCGCGAAGAAGACCCGTCGCGGGTGGGCGTACGCCGGCCCGCGGTCGAGCGCGTACCCCTTGAGTTCGGCTTCCGACACGGGAGTCGCTCGGACGACGAACGCGACGGGTGCCTCGCCCTTCTCGGCGTGTGGGACGGCGACCACGGCGACGTCCTCGACGGCGTCGTGGGTCAGGAGCAGGTCCTCCACCTCGGCCGGGTAGAGGTTCTCGCCGCCGACGACCAGCATGTCGTCGAGTCGTCCGACGACGTAGTGGTAGCCCGCCGCGTCCTTCCGAACGAGGTCACCGGTGTGGAGGACCCGCCGCCCGTCGCGGAGCTCGAACGCCGCCCGGGTGGCCGCCGGTCGGTCGTGGTAGCGCCCGAGGCCGGGACTGGCGACCAGCAGTTCGCCCGGTTCGCCGGGCGGGCAGGTCTCGCCGGTCTCGGGGTCGACGATCTCGGTCTCGACGCCGGGGAGGGCGACACCCGCGCTCCCGACCTTCCGGGAGCCCGTCCGTGGCGAGTGCGTCACGACCGGCCCACCCTCGGTGAGCCCGTACACCTCCAGCAGGTCGGCGTCGAACGTCTCGGAGAACGAGTCGACGAGCGACGCCGGGACGGGCGCGCTCCCGCAACTCGCCCACGTCATGGAGGAGACGTCGTGCGCGTCGAGCGCCGACGCGTCGGCGACGAGTCGCTTGTAAATCGCCGGCACGCCGGTCATGTAGGTGACGTCGTAGGTGTCGATGGCCGCGACGACGGCCGCGCTGTCGAACTCCGGCACCAGCACCACGGTCCCACCACGGTGGAGCATCGGTTTCACGACGCCCGTCATCGCGTTCTTGTGGTACAGCGGGGTGACGACGAGTCCCCGGTCGTCGGCGTCCAGATCGAGGTGGTCGGTGAACGCGGTCGTACACCACGAGACGCCGCCGTGGGTGAGAACGACCCCCTTTGGACGGCCCGTCGAGCCGCTCGTGTACGGCTGGATCGCCGGATCGTCGGCCGAGACCGCGACGGGCGCGCGCTCGTCGGCGGCCGCCGGCAGGCGTTCCGTGAGTGCGACCACGCGCGTTTCGGAGAGGGAACACGCCTCGGGGGAGCCGTCCACGACGACCGTCTCGACGCCCGCAGCGTCGTCGAGCACCGCGTCGACGGCGTCGGGGACGGAGGGACCGGGGCGCACGACGGCGAGCGACGCCCCGGAGTCGTCGACGATCGCGGAGAGCTTCTCGCGGCGGAGCTGGAGGTTGATCGGGACGGGGACCGCACCGAGACGAGCGACGGCGAGCAGCGTGACGAGGTACCGGACATCGTTCGGGGAGAACGCGAGGACGCGGTCGTCGCGTCCGACACCCAGATCGGCCAGAACGTTCGCCACCCGAGCGACGCGTGTGGCGAACCCACCGTACGAGAGACGCTCGTCGGTCTCGCCATCGACGAGCGCCGTGCGATCGGGGTCGCTGGCGGCGACTGGGTCGTGGACCGCCCCGAGGTTGCGTTCTGTCGCCCTGTCGTGTGGCATAGCGCCACGTTGCGGGACGCGGGTCAAATGTGTTTCTCCCTGGCTCCCGGGACGTCGGGAGGACCACGGGATGCGTGGGGGGACGGGACGAGTGGATGGGGGTCGAGCGTACCATCGGCGCGCAGGTCGCAAACCATCCGGAACTCGCCGTCGTCGGTCGACGGCCCGGCCGAGAGACCGTTTTCGAGTGTAACGAACGCACGCGAGGTATTCCGAACGACACTGCCCACGCAGGATGCCGAAAGCAAAGAGCCCGATCGAATCGACGAAGCCGACCGTTCGCATCATCGGGAAGCTGAAACGGCTCGATGGGGCGACGATCTCCGAACTCGACGGCCACCTCGACATGCGCTTTCTCGAAGCGGGACCGTTCGCCCGGCACCGTCGACAGATATACGAGGCCGCCAGGGCCGAGATGACGGGACCCGCCGGGGAGACCAGTGAACTGGCGAACCTCGTCGTCGAGGAACACGGGTGCGGTGTCTACATCCACCGGGCGTCCGGCGAGCGGGCGGTCAAGGTCGACTCCTTCACCGGACAGCGAGCCTACCTGCACAACACGGCACTCGGCAGGGCGATCCTGTCTCGTCTCCTCAGGCTCGAGAACGAGACGGTGCGGTATTCGTCTCCGCACGAGAACCAAAATCCGAAACCGTGTGGACGCGATCGATCGTTCAGTATAACGAATAGATTCGTCCGAGAGACACGGTGGACTCGTCGGTGACCGACGTCTCGTCGTCGAAGCGAGCGGTTCCGATTCTCACGTGTGGTCGCTGGGGGCCACTCGTCGACTCCTCATTACACCCGTACAGACGTAATAGATCACGTTGGACACCCCCGGTTCCAGTAGAGCGGCGTCCGCCGCTGATCGGAGCGGGCGAGAGTGATGCCGCGCGGCCAGTGGGATCGCTGCGACGTGAGGGCACGCTCCCGGCTGGTCACGACCGAACGGACAGCCGGTCACGCCGTACAGCGATGCAGCGGGTCCGTGACCGGTTCACGTCGGACCGCCAGCGCGATCGTGGCGACTCTGACCGGACCCCGTTCGCCGGATCCTGTGCAGGGACGCGGCGCATGATATCCGAGTTCGAAACCGATGATAGCACGCCTGAGTGGCCGGAAGGGGGAGAGATCGAGGACGGCAAGACTGCGAACGGAGTCGGCGCTGGTCGCCCGTCCGAGGGGGATCGAGTGGGATGAAAACGACGGTCGTACGAACCGGATACCGTCGACGTCGACCTGTTTCGGTGCGCACTGAACGGGAACTGTGGGGAGAACTAATTGTACTTGTACCGGCGTCAATAGACCGACCAATCTCCTCACGGCCGTACCGCTCGCGGGCAGGGGATCGACGTTCCCGTTCGTGACACGCCCTGAAATATAATTTCTTTGGTGTTTTTGTCTAAGTAGCAGATATAATATACTTGCGGTGGCCGTCCGTCGGCGGCAGCCTGTACCCCCGATGCCGGGGACGTGTGCGACTGAACGGTGCTCGACGATTCGATCGGTGACGGTTCTCGTCCGGGCTAAGTCGACGTTCAGCACGTGCTGGACGACGTGTTCGAGACACCGACGAGCCGATCGGGAGAAAGAGAACGACGCGAGAACGTGCCGAGACACGACGTGCAGGCCGTTTCGTATCGGTCGACACCCCCCGATCGGAGAGATACGTCGACGGAGGGACGACGAGTCAATCCGATACGCCCACCGACATATCTTGCTAAATGCTAGTTAAGAAATCTTATAGTTCGAGGACGGCGGACGCCGGATGTCGTCGGAGCGGCTCGCGTCGGAGTCGTCACGGTGGAGAGGCCAGGATCGAACGGCGGGCCACGGACGGAGCCGACGACGGGCGGTCGTCGGTCGATCGCAGTCCGGTCCGTACGGACGGACTGACCGACCGATTCTTACGCTCCGGCCGACACACTACGTCGTATGAACGCACCGCTCTGGACGGAGGCACACGCGCCAGCGCTCGCGGAGCTCCCCCAGCCGGAGGTCCGCGACCACCTCCAGCGAACGGTCGACGAACCGATGAACCTCGTACTCCAGGGCCCCGTGGGTGTCGGTAAGACCGCTGCGGTCAGAGCGCTCGCATGGGAGACGCACGACGACCCCGACGCGGACCTCGTCGAGATCAACGTCGCGGACTTCTTCGACCGTTCGAAGAAACAGATCGCCGACGACCCGCGCTTCTCGCACCTGGTCGACCGGAGTATGTCGAAGCGCGAGATGGTCAAACACGTCTTCAGCGAGGCCGCCGGCTACGCACCCATCACGGGCGACTACAAGACCATCCTCTTCGACAACGCCGAGACCATCCGCGAGGACTTCCAGCAGGCCCTCCGGCGGGTGATGGAACGTCACCACCGGACCACGCAGTTCGTCATCGCCACCCGCCAGCCCTCCCGACTGATCCCGCCGATCCGCTCGCGGTGTTTCATCGTCCCCGTGCGGAAGCCGACGACGGACGAACTCCGTGACGTCTTGCGGCGGATCGTCGAGCGCGAGGGGGTCGACTACCACCCGGACGGCCTGGAGTTCGTCGCCGGCTACGCGGACGGAAACGTCCGACGCGCCGTCATGAGTGCACAGGCGACGGCGGTCGAGGAGGGCGAGATCACCATGGACGCCGCCCACAGAACCATCACGGCCGTGGGTCGCGACGATCAGCTCGAGTCGGTCCTCTCGGACGCCCGCGCGGGCGCGTATCGTGACGCTCGGAAGACGCTTGGGAGCCTCCTCGACGACGAGGGGTACGAGGGTGGCGACCTCCTGCAGGCGCTCCTCCGGGTTGCTCGCCGGGGCGATCTCGACCGTGACGAACTCGCCCGGCTCCACCGGATCGCCGGCGAGGTCGACCTGGATCTCGCGACCGGGACCGACGACAGACTTCATCTGACGCATCTCCTCACCGCTTGGGGAGAGGAGGTCCACGCGTGAACTTCGCCCCTGGCGTTCGGAAGTGGGCGCTGCCACCGCTCGTCGGTGCGTGCGTCTTCGCCCTGCTCGTCCCGCCGCTCGCGGTCGTGCTCCTGGGGGTGGGGCTGTTCGTGCTCTGGAACTTCCGCGACCCCGAGCGACATCCTCCCACGGAGGGGATCGTCGCGCCCGCCGACGGGAAGGTCTCCGTGGTCCGCCAGGAGGGCGACCAGCTTCGGGTCGGCGTCTACATGAACGCCCTCGACGTCCACGTCGTCCGCGCGCCGAGGAAGGGGTACGTCGACGGGATCGAACACTCGCCGGGCGCGAACAGGCCGGCGTTCACGAAGGATTCGGAGAACAACGAGCGTGTCGACGTCGACTTCGGGCTGTTCGAGGTGTCGCTCATCGCGGGCTGGTTCGCCCGACGGATCGTGCCGTACGTCCACGACGGCGACACGGTCGCCAAGGGCGACCGCCTCGGCCACATCGCGTTCGGCTCCCGCGCGGACGTGCTCCTGCCGCCCTCGATCGACCGCGACCACCTCCTCGTCGAGGAAGGTGACTCGGTCCGGGCGGGCGAGACGGTCGTCGCCGAACTGCCGAGCGACGGCGAGGTCTGAGGTCGACCCCTCCGTCCGGTCTCACGCGGGTTCGATCCGATACGGGAGCGTCTCGAACGTCCGTACGTCGACGGCGTCGGGGGTCGCAACCGTGACGGGGAATCGGTCCGAGGCCCGCGTGTCGGTCGGATACCAGGGACGACCGGTCTCGACGACGACGAACAGCCCCTCGTCGTCGCCGACGACTGCGAACTCGTCGGTCGACTCGTCCCACCGGGTCGCACCGACCGCGTCTTCCAGCGCTTCGACGGTGTGCCGGACGTCCGGCGTCGGCAGCCCGATCTCGCTCACGCGACGGAACCGTCCCGCGTCGAACGCGCCCGTGGCGTCCGGCAGCCCGTGTCTGGCGATCAGTTCGACGACGTTCCCGGCCGGATCGAGACAGTAGACCGCGTGGGCGTTCATGAACTCGAAGGAGAACGTCTGCTCGTCCGTGTCGGGATCCGTCAGTGGCTCCACCCGGTCGGTCAGCCACGCGACGGCGTCGTCGAAGCGGTTCGACGGAACGGTGATCGCGAAGTGGTAGTACGGATTCGTTCCCGTCGGTGACGGCTCGAACACGACGCTGGTCTCGCCGAACGCGACGACGACGCTGTCGTCTTCCACGCTCCTCACGTCGAGCTCGAACTTCTCGGCGTAGAACTCGGACAACGCTTCCAAGTGGGCCGTCTGGAGGTGGAGCCTGTCGATTCGCATCCTGACACTGGTCCGGCGCGTCCGTCCATAACGGTTGCTCGCACGGGTCGCGGACACGCACACGTCCCCCTCGCGCTCACACGTCGGCGTATATCTCCAGCAGGTTCCCCTCCGGGTCTCGAAAGAACAGCGTTCGGTGCCCGTACTCCCGGGTTCGCGGTTCGTCGACGATCTCGACGTCGTGGTCACACAGCGCCTCGTAGCAGCGGTCGACGTCCGGTGGTGGCACGCGAAACGCCAGCTGGACGCCCGTCGTTCCGGACGGCGGCGACTGTCCGTCCTCGGGCCGTCCCCGTTCCCGGAGCGTCAGGAGCGTCGCCCCGACCTGGAACTCGATCCAGTCGTCCCAGTCGCGATAGATCGGGAACGAGAGCACGTCGGCGTAGAACCGCCGTGTCGTCTCGATGTCGTCGCAGAGCACCACCACGTAGTCGAGCGACCGAATCGCGTCGAGCATGGTCGACCCACGTCGAGGAGGGACGAATCCCTGTCCGTGTTCGGTACGACCGACACACAGATCCGCGTGGGATTGCGCTTCGGTCGGGGGGTCACGCCCGCCGTACCACGTGGACGTTCCGCGTCAGCGACCCGTGGGTCCGCCGTTCGAACCGCTCGACGACGCGCCACTCTGCGTGCTCGGCCGCGCCGTCACCCTCCCGTCGCCCCGACTCGCCCGCTACCGGTCCACCGACGCCCTGATGAACTCGGTCCCGTCGAACCGGTCGCCGATCCGGTCGACGGCGTATCCGTGGGCGGTCAACAGCTCCGTCACGTCGGCACCGACCCCGTGGATCTCGCAGAATATCGCCGGCTGGTGGGACTCCAGGAGACGGCCCATGCCCTCGAGCACCGCCCGCTCGTGCCCCTCGACGTCGATCTTGACGACGTCGGGGGGCTCCGTCTCGAGTTCGTCGAGTGTGACGCTCTGGACCGCGAGCCCGGTCGGTGTCTCCGAGATCTCGCTGCGGCCGTTCGGGGATCCCCGACCCGTCAGGTAGCGTCTGCCCGAGGCGTCCGAGACGGCGGTCTCGTGGACGGATACGGTGTCGAGGCCGTTGCTCGCGACGTTCCGTCGGAGGTCCGCCGCCGCGTGTGGGTTCGGTTCGAACGCGTGTACCTCCGCGGCTATCCGTCCCAGCAGGCAGGCGTAGAACCCGACGTTCGCGCCGACGTCGTAGACGACCGTCCCCGCGTCGACCGCATCGAGTAGCGCCGACCGGAACGGTCCCTCGGTCCGCCTGGCGAACTCGATCTCCCAGTACCCCCGGAAGTGGTCCGAGGTCAACGTGACGCTCGTCCCGCGGGTCCGAACAGTGACCGTCCCTCGCCGAGTGTTCCGTATCGCGCCGACGAGGGCCGCGAGACAGACACCCAGTCCGCCCACCGCTGCACGTGCACCGATCAATGACGACCTGTTCTCGCCACGGCCGAATAACCGTTCTTACGACCGAACATCGATCCTGCCGTCCGGGATTCGATGACCGACGGCACGCGCAGCGACGGCGACCGCTATCGCCGTAACACGTGCACGTGTCGCGTCAGCGAGCCGTGCACTCGCCGCTCGAACCGCTCCTCGACGGTCCACCCGGCGTGTTCGGCTTCGGCGTGCCAGCCCCGGTCGGCGACGACGACGGCCCGCGGGGCGACCCGGGCCGCTTCTTCGAGTGCGCCCCCGACCAAGTCGGCGAGCGAGTGGGTCGCGACCTTCGACTGTCTCCCGTAGGGGACGTCCACGACGACGCCGTCGGCGCTGTCGTCTCTGAGTGGGAGGGCCGTCGCGTCGCCTCTGAGCACGTCGTACCCGTCGTCGAGATACGCGGCCAGGTTCTCTCGCGCTCCGCGCGTCATCTTCCACTGGGCGTCGAGGCCGACCACGTCGCTCCCGACGAGCCCGGCCTCGACGAGGAACCCGCCGGTGCCGCACATCGGGTCGACGATTCGGGTTCGAGGGCCCGCACCGGCGACGTTGACGGCCCAGCGGGCGTCCAGCGGGTCCATGCTCCCCGGCTGGAAGAACGGCCGGTCCGTCGGTTGGCGGGTCGAGAAGTCGCGGACGCTCTCGGCGACCTGCCAGCCGACGAGACAGGTCCCGCCGGAGAACCACGCACGGAGCACGTGATCGGGGTCGTCGAGGTCGACGTCGAACCCGCGGTCGACGAGGACACTGCCGAGTTCGGTCTCGGCCGTGCGCGTGGAGACGCCGGCCGACGAGCGGACGTCGCGTGCCCGGACGGCGACGCTTCCGACGCGGTCGATCCGGGCCGCCGTCAGGAGCGCCCGGGCGCTCTCGACCGAGGCGTCCGTTCGCCCGACGAGTTCGACCGCACGGTGGGTGTACGCGAGGTCGGCCACGCGCGCGTGATCGATCCCCCGTGCGGTCGCCAGGCCCGGCGCGACCACGGTGACGTCGGTCGCGGCGACCCGTGCCTCGCGGGCCGCGTACGTGTCGTCGGTTCCGGCGAGTTCCAGCCCGTACACACCCGCGACTCGACGCGCACGGCGAAAGAGCGTGTCGATCCGACCGGTCCGCGTCCGCCTTCGTTTCGTCGTGTCAGCGCCTGCACCAACCTTTTTAAAGGTTAAATACGAGTCTCCATCCGATATATGGCTGACCCCAAGGACACGATAAACATCGAGAACGTCGTCGCCTCGACGGGGATCGGACAGGAGCTCGACCTCCAGAGCGTCGCGATGGACCTCGAGGGGGCGGACTACGACCCCGAACAGTTCCCCGGTCTCGTCTACCGGACGCAGAACCCGAAGTCCGCCGCGCTCATCTTTCGCTCGGGCAAGATCGTCTGCACCGGGGCCAAGAGCACGGACGCCGTCCACGAGAGCCTCCACATCGTCTTCGACAAACTGCGCGAACTCGAGATCCACGTCGAGGACGACCCCGAGATCACCGTCCAGAACATCGTCACCTCCGCCGACCTCGGCGTGAACCTCAACCTCAACGCCATCGCCATCGGTCTCGGCCTCGAGAACATCGAGTACGAGCCCGAGCAGTTCCCCGGCCTCGTCTACCGCATCGACGACCCGAGCGTCGTCGCGCTCCTGTTCGGCTCCGGAAAGCTCGTCATCACCGGCGGAAAGGACCCCTCGGACGCCGAGAAAGCGGTCGACAACATCGTCTCCCGTCTCGACGAACTCGGCCTCCTCGACGGCTGAGTCGCGTCCGTCTCCCCGCCCGTGCCCGCCGATGCCGTCGGACGATGGGAACCCGTCCCTCGCGCGTCGCTTCCGCCGACCGACCCGAGATAGCCGGACCTAAGACCCTCTCGCCCCTCCTTCCGGTATGTTCGTCCTCCAGACCGTGCCGTCGGGGAGCGCGTCACAGGTGGCCGGCACGTTCGCACTCTTCGCGCTCTTCTTCGCGGTCACGGCACACATCGCCGCGCGGAACGTCCTCGGTGACGTCGAACTCAAGAACGCGGTCGCGGTCGGGCCGGTCATCCCGGCCGTCAGCTTCGTCTTCGTCGCCCTCGAGTGGCCCGCCGCGCTGGCAGTGCCGGTCGCGCTCGCGGGCGACTTCCTGCTCGTTCGGTACCTCTACGGCCAGTCGACCCGGCTCGCGGCGTATCTCACGCTCATCCACGTCGTCGTGAGCATCATCCTCGGCGTCATCGTCTTCGGCCTGCTCGCTATCATCCAGAGCGCGCCCGGGTGAAACCGGGGGGAGACACGGACGGGCCGCGGACCGAGCGGTGCGCTGAAGTGGCCCTCGGACGCACTCCCGGCAACGAATGGTCGCCATCGCCCGTTTCTTCCGTCGGCTCGTCTGGAACGCCGACGAGCGTCGCCCGCGTGCACCCGTCCGCCTCGTCGGCGGGATCGTCGTCGTCGTGGTCGCCCTCGTCGGCGCGGCGCTCTCGCTCCAGTCGCTCCGCTCGGTCCTCCCGCCGTTCACCCTGGTCGAGAGCAGCCTGTTCGTGGTCGTCGTGACGGCCCTCACCGGCGTGGTAAGCGTCGTCGCCGTCGCCCTGGTCGGGTGGTTCGTCGACCGCCGCCGTCTGTCGGACTTCGGTCTCGATCTCGACCGCGACTGGTGGATCGATCTCGGCTTCGGGCTCGCCCTCGGGGGCGCGCTCATGACGGCGATCTTCGGCGTCGAACTCGCGCTCGGGTGGGTCGTCGTCACGGGGACGTTCGTGCCGCCGGAGTCGTTCCTCCGGGGTTTTCTCGCCGTCTGCGTCCTCTTTCTCGTCGTCGGCGTGCAGGAGGAGCTCCTCGCGCGGGGCTACCTGCTGACGAACGTCTGTGAGGGCCTCGTGGGGTGGCTCGGCGAGCGGGGTGCGACCGGCGTCGCCGTCGTCGTCTCCTCGCTGGTGTTCGGCGGGCTCCACCTCGGGAACCCGAACGCGACGCTCGTCTCCACCCTCTCGATCTCTCTCGCCGGGGTGATGCTCGCCGTCGGCTACGTCCTCACCGGCGACCTGGCCATCCCGATCGGCCTGCATATCTCGTGGAACCTCTTCCAGGGAGCCGTCTACGGCTTCCCCGTCTCGGGGCTGGGGATCGACGCGACGGTCGTCGCCGTCTCACAGCGCGGCCCCGACCTGTGGACCGGGGGGGCGTTCGGCCCCGAAGCCGGACTCGTCGGGATCACCGCGATCGTCCTCGGGACGCTCGCCACCGTCGGATACGTCCGTCTGCGGTACCGTTTTCTCGCCGTCCACCCCTCGCTCACGGTGCCCGATCTACGGTGGCGCGACTGAGCCGAAACCGGGACTGTCCGACAGTCGTGACGGTCGACGCAGCTTTTTGATCACGGACGTCGTCTCGCGACGACATGAACTCCGGACTCCTGCGGTTACTCCGCCCTCGCCAACACGTCTCGCTCGGGCGCGTCGTCGGCGTCGGTGCCTGGCTCAGCGTCGCGCTCTGGTCGGTCGTCGCCCTCGGAGCGATCGGCGCGTACCGCGATCCGACCTTCTTGACGAAACTCGGGAACGTCGGGGGCGTGAGCGAGGCTGCGAGCCTCCTGTTCGGAGTCGTGCCGACGACCGTGCTCCCGTTCGTCGTCGCCGGGGTCGCGCTCGTCGTGATCCCGCTTCGGCTCGTCCGCGAGGTGCGTCGGGCGTTCGGGCGCGGGCGACGCGGGTACACGAACAACGGCGGATACGGTCACGGCGACCCCGGCGCTGTCGGGGGGTCGCTGCTCGGCGGTGGGCTGCTCGGTGGCGCCTTCGACGTCGGCGACGCGCTCGGCGGTGACGGTGGTGGGGACGACGACGGCGACGAGTAACGCGAGGGACGACGACGACGACGGCGACGAGCGGGGCTACTCCACGAGCCGTTCGATCTCGGTGACGAGGATGTCGCTCGCGCCGACCTTCTTGAGTTCGTTCACTACCTCGTAGACGGCCCGTTCGTCGACGACGGCGTGGACCGCGACGGACTCGCCGCCGGCGACGTCCATCACCGTGGGACCGCCGAGCCCGGGGATGACGTCGCGCACCGCGTCGAGCTCACTTCGCGGAGCGTTCATCATGAGGTAGCGCTTGCCCTCCGCCGAGAGCACGGAGCGGAGCGCCATCACCAGCCGTTCGACCGCCTCGTCGTCGACGTGGTCGGGGTGGGCGAACAGCCGCGCCGACGAGGAGAGCACCTCGTCGACCACGGCGAGGCGGTTCACCGCGAGCGTCGTCCCCGTGGAGGTGATGTCGATGATGGCGTCGGCCATGTCGACGTGCGGGGTGAGCTCGGTCGCGCCGGTCACCTCGACGACCTCGGCGTCGATCCCCTGCTCGGCGAAGTACTCGCGAGCGATGGTCGGGAACTCCGTGGCGACCGTCCTGCCCGAGACGTCGGCCGGTGAGGTGATGTCTCCGTCCTCGGGGGCGGCCAGCACCAGCCGACAGCGCCCGAACTCGAGGTCCACCAGGTCGACGAGGTCGTGGCCCGACTCGCGCACCTGGTCGTAGCCCGTGATGCCCACCGCGGCGGCACCGTCCCAGACGTATTCGGGGATGTCGGCGGCGCGGGCGAACAGCACCGTCACGTCGGGGTCGACCGTCCCGGCGTACAGCTTCCGGTCGGCCCCGTTGTCGAGGTGGAGACCGGCGCGTTCGAGCAGCTTCAGCGTCGGATCGTGGAGACGCCCCTTGTTGGGAACGGCGATGCGCATACGCACTCCACACGGCGTCGGGTGAACTGCCTTTCGACCGGGGACCGACGGCACGACCGCGACGGCGAGCCAGAGGTTTATCCGGGAAGCCGACGCCACCCCGCGTCGTGACCTGACGGAGAACGCGACGCGGCCCGGGGCCGAACAGCCGGCCCGAACGCTGGCGGCACACCGCGTCGCGCCGACTCGTGGGAGACGACAGGTGCCGTCCGTTCGCCCCGACCACCACGACGACGGGTCCCGACTACCGAGTGAACCGACGGGGTTTTCGCCCACCGCTCCGCACGCGAGTACATGACAGAGACGCTCTGTGTCGCCGGCGGTCTCGTCCTCCGTCCCGACGGCTCGGTCGTGGAAGCCGACGTGCTCGTCGATCAGTCGGCCAGCGAGATCGCCGACGTCGCGCCCGATCTCGCCGGCACGGCCGACGAGACGCTCGACGCGACGGACGCGGTCGTCCTCCCGGGGCTCGTCAACGCCCACACCCACGCCGCGATGACGCTCCTCCGGGGGTACGCCGACGACAAGCCGCTCGACGCGTGGCTCCGCGAGGACATCTGGCCCGCCGAGGCCGCCCTCGAACCCGCCGACGTCCGCACCGGCACCGACCTCGCGCTGCTCGAGATGATCCGCTCGGGGACGACGACGTTCGGCGACATGTACTTCCACGTCCCGGCGGTCGTCGACGCGGTCGCCGAGGCAGGTCTGCGCGCCCGGGTCGGCCACGGCATCGTCACCGTCGGCAAGGACGTCGAGACGGCGCACGACGACATCGCGGAGAGCCTCGACGTGGCCCGCGAGTACGACGGCACTGCCGACGGTCGGATCCGGACGGCCGTCATGCCGCACTCGCTGACGACCGTCTCGGCCGAGGCGTTCGAGGCGTGTGTCGCGACGGCCGCCGAGGAGGGTGTGCCGCTCCACCTGCACGCGAACGAGACGCGCGACGAGGTCGACCCGATCGTCGACGAACACGGCGTCCGTCCCCTCGAATACGCCGACGACCTCGGCGTGCTCGACGAGGGGACGTTCCTCGCTCACGGCGTCCACGTCTCCGAGGAGGAGATCGGTCTGCTCGCACGGCGAGAGACGAGCGTCGTCCACTGTCCGGCGTCGAACATGAAGCTCGCGTCGGGCATGGCTCCCGTCCAGGCGTATCTCGACGCCGGCGTCACGGTCGCACTCGGGACCGACGGCGCCGCCTCGAACAACGACCTCGATCTCTTCGACGAGATGCGCGACGCCGCCATGGTCGGCAAACTCGCCGCTGGCCGAGCGGACGCCGTCGCCGCGCCCGACGTGGTCGCGATGGCGACCGCGGGAGGCGCCGACGCGCTCGGCCTTCCCGGCGGGCGGATCGAACCCGGTTCGGCGGCCGATCTCGCAGTCGTCGCGCTCGACGCGCCGCACCTGACGCCCGTCCACGACGTGGTCTCACACCTGGTGTACGCCGCACGCGGCTCCGACGTCCGCCACACGGTCTGCGACGGGCAGGTGCTCATGCGCGACCGCGAGGTACTGACGCTCGACGAGGAGCGGGTGATGGCTGAGGCGCAGAATCGGGCGACCGGACTCCGCGAACGGGCCACCGGCGAGTAGACGACCGGTCGCGTCCGGTCGGAGCCGTAGGGGGAAGTGAACGAGGCGTACGGCGGCAGCGTGCGACGGCGACGAAACCGTCGCCAGTCGGCGCTACCCGATCTGTCGCCGGTAGACGACCGTCTCGCCGTGGACGATCCTGAGCGCGGTCGCGTCCGAGGGCAATCCGTGGCCGAGGTGGACCGACTCGCCCGCGGTGAATCGGCCGTCGCCCCCGGCGTCGTCCGTGAACTCGGTGAAGCGAACGCGCTCGGTGCCGTCCGAGCGCTGGACGACGAGTTCGAGCGCGTCGAGCGCAACCCGGTCACCGCTCTCGTGAGTGACGACGACGTCGTCGTCGGAGACGACCACGTCGAGTTTCACCACCGGACTCTCCCGCTGTGCCTGGTCGACGACCCCGGTGAGCGCGAACGCGGTCGCACTCGCGACGACGAACGTCACCACCAGCAGGATCATGCTGGAGGCCATCGGCGTCGGTCCACCGTTGTGCCGGGTCACGCATAGAACGTTCAGTTCCGAACGGATAGTGTTTCCTACAGTAATATTTCTTTTGATAGTTGGCGCGAGGCGGAGCGCTCGCGCGGACGGGCAGCCGTCGGCCACGTCCGAAAGCGGAGCGAGGGAGCGGGCTTCGGTAGGGTTTTGCCACCGCTACGACAAGCCACGACCATGACCAGGACGTCTATCACGGCGCGCCTCGACGACCCCGAGGCCGCACGCGAGGAGGGCCGTCGGAAGATGGAGTGGGCGATGCAGCACATGCCCATCCTCGAGGCGCTCGCCGAGGAGTTCTCGGCCGAGGAGCCGCTCGAGGGACAGGTCGTGGGGATGGCGATGCACGTCGAAGCGAAGACGGCGAACCTCGTCGAACTCCTCGCAGAAGGGGGAGCCGAGGTGGCCATCACGGGCTGTAACCCCCTCTCGACGCACGACGACGTGAGCGCGGCCCTAGATGCACACTCCCACATCACGTCGTACGCCGAGCGCGGCGTCGACGACGAGGCGTACTACGCCGACATCGAGGCGGTCATCGGACACGAGCCCACGGTCACGGTCGACGACGGGATGGACATGGTCGCGGCCATCCACGAGTCCCATCCCGACCTCATCGACACCATCGTCGGCGGCTGCGAGGAGACCACGACGGGCGTCCACCGCCTGCGGGCGATGGACGCCGACGGCGAACTGAAGTACCCGGTGTTCGCCGTCAACGACACGCCGATGAAGACGCTGTTCGACAACGTCCACGGCACGGGCGAGTCCGCGCTCGCCACCATCGCCATGACGACCAACCTCTCGTGGGCGAGCAAGACGGTCGTCGTCGCCGGCTACGGCTACTGCGGGAAAGGAGTGGCACAGAAGGCGTCGGGACAGAACGCGAACGTCGTCGTCACCGAGGTCGAACCCCGACGGGCGCTGGAGGCACACATGGAGGGGTACGACGTCATGCCCATGCGAGAGGCCGCCGAAGTGGGCGACGTCTTTATTACCACCACTGGAAACCGCGACGTGATCACCCGCGAGCACTTCGAGCGCATGCGAGACGGCGTCCTGCTCGCCAACGCGGGACACTTCGACGTGGAGGTCAACCTCGACCACCTCTCCGACATGGCGGTCGACCAGTACGAGGCGCGCGACGGCGTCGAGGCGTACGAACTCGCCGACGGACGGCGGCTGAACGTCCTCGCCGAGGGGCGACTGGTGAACCTCGCCGCGCCCATCGCGCTCGGCCACCCGGTCGAGGTGATGGACCAGTCGTTCGGCGTCCAGGCCGTCTGCGTGCGCGAACTGGTCGAGAACGCCGACGCGTACGACCCGGGTGTCCACGACGTTCCCGACGAGCTGGACCGCGAGGTCGCCGAGATCAAACTCGCCGCCGAGGGCGTCGAGCACGACTCGCTCTCCGACGCACAGCGCGAATACATGGACTCCTGGGACCACGGGACTTAAGCTGATTACTCGGATCGTTCGGTTCGCGTGTGAGATGGGGCAGGAGCGCGGGACCCCCGACCGAGACTGAGGCCGCGCGGTCGCCAGGGCGACTGTGCCACAGTCCTCCCCAGCCGATTCACTCGGTCACTCCGTTCATCCACCAGAGCGACCGCGTCGCTCCGAGCCTTCACTCGCTGGTGCTCGCGAAGACCCCGCGTGTGGGTCGCGGACCGGCGTCCACGACGCCACGCGCCACCACACCGCTGCGATTCGCTTCAAAGGCGATCAGCGCGCAGGACCGAGTGACTGCAGGGAACGACTCGCACGAGGGACGAGTGACCGACGTGACGAGCGAGTCCGATGGGAGGTGTTCCTCCCTGACGTACCGGCTCCTGCAGCCAGAGCGTGGCAGAAGTCCTCACACTGTTCACTGTAACAGATTGCTGAGTAATTGAAACCGGTGTGCCGAATAGAGAGCACATATCTCGAACGGAAGCAGGTCGAGAGTATGAAAGACGGAACCGTTCCATACAGAGCAGGAATCACACGCCGTTATCACCCCCCGAAATGGGGCTGCCGGAGGTATCCTTATTAGAACGGATCATGTTACACTTTACCATGAGTGAAACCCATCTGACTCCGGATCTCGAACTAGATGGGCTCTCTCCAGAAGAGGCATTTGCCGTTCTGGGGAACGAAATCCGACTCGACATCATCCGCGTGCTCTGGCACGCGGACGCTACCCACCAGTACGACGAGGTCTCCGATATCGCCGAGACAATGTCGTTCTCGGAGCTACGGCGCCGGGTCGATCTCGTCGACAACGGCCAGTTCAACTACCACCTATCGCAGCTCTGCCCACACTTCGTCCGGCAAACCGAGGACGGGTATCGACTGAGCGGCGCCGGCAAGCAGATCGCCCGAACCGTGATCGCAGTCTCGGGGACCGGAGACATCGACTTTTCGGCGGACTTAGAAGAGAGGTGCCCTCTTTGCGACGCGCCTATGACAGTGACATACGAGGATCAGTGGCTCCGAGTCAGTTGCACCGACTGTGACGGCCAGTTCGGCGACGAGACGCCCCGAGGGTCGGTCTTCCTTTCAAACTATCCGGCTGCAACGATAGCGAATCAAACGGCCGACGAGGCGCTACGGATAGGGTTCTACCGGTGTATGCTGGATAACGCCTATCTGATGCACGGAATTTGTCGAGAGTGTGCAGGGGCCGTCTCGGCGTCCGTTTCGGTCTGTGAGGACCACCAATCGCGGGCTGGGAACCCGTGTCCCGACTGTGGAACCCGGTCACAAGTCTGGGTGGAACAGCGGTGTGACACCTGCAGATTCGCCAAGCACCTGCCGGTCGAGGTGTTCGTCATGGGTCTCACCCCCGTAATCGGGTTCCTCGATCAGCACGGGATCGACGTTCTCGCTCCATCCCTGGAAGAGATCGTTGACATCCTTCAGCACAACATCGAAACGGCTGTCACGAAGGACCCGTTCCGTGTGACGGCCACGGTCGCGAATGGCACCGATGAACTGACAGTGATGCTTGATGGAGAGATGAACCTCGTAGACGTCAAACGCTGACAGGATTACATATAATTCGACTGTTGTATCACGTACTCTAGTGAAAGGCGTTTCTCCGAATCTTGAACACGATTCCGACCGATACGAGTGAGACGCATGTACAAAGATAACCTCATCGTGGAGGGCACCAGTCACACGTACCATATATCGGAACAGAACGCACTGAACCCACAGGCCGTAGGGATGGGCAACGGGCTCTTCGAGATCATCAACAACCTGCACCCGGACGCCTACGAACTCCCGCCGGAGAAATGGTTCAAGGACGACACCGCGCAGGAACTCGCCGACCTGATGTGGCTCGAAACCGACATCGACCTCGCCCGGTTCCAGTCGACGAAGCTTACGGACTACTTCGCGGACGGGATGAACAGGCTGGATACGGGGATCGAACTACGCGAGAAGTACGGCGACTTTCGAGTGCCGTCGGTGCTGGGGAGCGTCAATCCCCTCGCCGACGATGCGCTCGAGGAGATGGAACGACAGGTCGAACAGGAGGACGTCGACGGGTTCAAGCTGTATCCTGCATTCTTCGAGGACGGTCAGACGCTCGATATGCGTTTGGACAACCCCAACGTCGGGGTACCAATCATCCAGAAGGCTGTCGAACTCGACGTGCCTCACATCGCGGTCCACAAGTCCGTCCCGTACGGGCAGACAAATTTCGAGGAGTACGACGTGGGCGACGTAGAGGATGCGGCGTCGATGTTTCCGGAGGTTACCTTCGAAGTCGTCCACGCCGGGTTGTCGTTCCTCGAGGAGACCAAGTTCCTCCTCCAGCGCTACCCGAACGTCTGGGCCAACCTCGAGATAACGACGTTCCTCGTCGCCGAGAGTCCGATGAACTTCGCAGAGGTCCTGGCTGAACTGCTGGTGTGGGGCGGGCCGGAGCAGATCATCTGGTCGACCGGCCCGACCGCGATCCATCCTCAGCCGATTATTGAGGCGTTCTGGGAGTTCCAGTTCCCCGAGACGATGCGGGAGAACGGCGTCCCGCCGCTGACCGACGAGATCAAACGGATGATTCTCGGCGAGAACGCGCTCCGCATGATGGGCAAAGACCCCGACGCGGTCAGATCGAAACTCGAGGGTATCGACGACGAGGTCGCTCGCATCCGTGCAGAACAGGAGGAACGCCCTGAGCCGTGGTCGTCGATCCGGCCCACTGGCGCCTCGGGACCGATGCAGCAGCCGAAGGCTGGACAGAAAGCAGCCGGTGATAATTGATGTTCATTAGTAGCGACAGCTCGGATCTCGAACTTCGAGTTAGGGAGCAACTGGACGAGGTCTTCGACCCCTGTAGCACGTTCACGGAGAAACCTCAGAGCATCGTCGACCTTGGGCTGGTCGATGGTGTCTCTATCGAGAACGGGGATGTAACAGTCGATCTGTTACCCACGAATCAGTTGTGCATGTACATCCCTCACATGTCAGAAGACATTAAAAACAGAGTGGGGGACATCCCGGAGGTCGACTCGATCACCGTCGAGACGGTCGCGGACAAAGTTTGGACCCAGGATCGGATGACCGACGAGGCATACGAGGAACGGGAGGCGTACTTCCAAGAGCGGGTTGAAGCCCACGAAATCACGCCAGCCTACGACGGAGCGGAGTGGTCTGATGAGACCACGAGTTATATCGGGAACGCGGAAGACTGAGAAGAGTAGTCACCCACAAACTGCAGAACGAAGCGCAGTCGTTGATTCTTTTGCCCGTATGCTGAACTCACCCTCAGTATTCAGCACACCACTTCTATCAGTTTCCGAGGGTTCTCGAAGCGAAACTGCGGAATTCTCTGACAAGCCCTCGATGTCGTCACGTCACCACTCGCTTCGACGACGGTGAGGGCGACTCGACAGCGATCACACTCATCCACCGAACAGAGTCCACGAAGCACCCAATTTAAGCCCGTCCACCGACGAGAGCGGGCAATGAGTGCGAACCGGAAGGGTGACCGGCGGGAGCGCGAGCTCGTCAACAGACTCGACGAGGCCGGCTTCGCCGTCATGCGCGCGCCGGCGTCCGGCAGCGCCACGGCCCGCGAACTCCCCGACGTCCTCGCCGGCAACGGCGACGTCTTCTACGCGATCGAGGCGAAAGCGAGCGCCGGCGACCCCATCTACCTGACGGGCGAGGAGGTCGAAGCGCTGATCTACTTCGCACAGAACTTCGGCGCCAAGGCGAGGATCGCCGTCCGGTTCGACCGCGAGGACTGGTACTTCTTCCACCCCGGCGACCTCTACGTCACCGACGGGGGCAACTACCGGGTGAAGAAGGAGACGGCGCTCGCGGAGGGCGAGGACTTCGACGAGTTCGTCGGGCGGTCGAAGCGGACGACGCTCGACGATCTAGACTGAGCGGTCACACGGTGGTGAGGAACCCCTCGACGGCGGCGGCGAGTTCCGCGCTCTTCTCCTCGGCGACGTAGTGCCCGCAGTCGTCGAGAGGGATGGTCCGGGCCCGAGGGAACGCCTCGCGCCACCGATCGAGTTCGTCGCCGAACGCCGGGTCGTCGAGCCCCCACACCACGAGCATCGGTTTCCCCGCGATGGCCTCGCGCCGCGCCCACAGGTCACCGAGCCACGCCCGCGACCCGACGAGCTCGCGCGGGAACACCCACGACCCCTTGCGGTCGGCCGGCGTCGCCAGCGGGGCGACGTACTGTCGACGGACGTCCCGCGTGAGCCGCGAGCGGTCGGCGAACGCCAGCGGGACCACGACACGGGCGAACGCGTTGAATCGGAGGATGGCCTCGCGGCCGAGTACGCCACCGAGCAGCCGGCTAAACCGCCGGACGTGCGCCGAGTCGTGTGGCCACATCCAGGAGTTGGTCACGACCACGCCGCGAACCCGGTCGGGGTGGCGCGTCGCCCAGTCGAGCCCGATCGGCCCGCCCCAGTCGTGAACGACGAGGACGACGTCGTCGAGTCCGAGGTCGTCGACGAGGCGGTCGAGGACGCGGGCGTGGTCCCGCGGGAGGTACGAGAAGTCGGCGGGTTTGTCCGAGAGACCGAATCCGAGGTGGTCGGCGGCGACGACCCGCGTCTCCGTGGCGAGCGCCGCGACGAGCTCGCGGTAGAGGAACGACCACGTCGGGTTCCCGTGGACACAGAGGAGCGTCGGCCCCGTGCGTGGTCCCTCGTCGACGTAGTGGACGCGGCCCTCGGGGAGGTCGAGGAAGTGCGACGCGAACGGGAACAGCGACCGGTCGAGCCACGGTGGATCGCCGTCGTCGGTCGTCGGACGTGCGGGAGTGAGACGCATGATCGAGAGAGGCATCCGAGCGGGTTAAATCGGCGTATCGGAGCATCGACCCAGGCTGTCGGGCCGCACGGTCGGCTCAGGCAGTCGACTCGAAGCCGACCGCCTCGCAGTCGTTCGTCCCGCCAGGTGTCCGGTCCGACGTGTCGTCCACGCCGACTCGATCCGTGGTCGTGTCGTTCTCGTCAGCGATCGTCTCGTCCGAGTCGTCCGATTCGGCGTCGGTCCGTCCGGGACGGTCCGAGAGTGTGAGCCGAGGTTCGCCCGGCAGCCGTCGGAGGCGCGACGCGGGGAAGTAGTACCGACGCCGTGGTGGGCGGTCGTCGAGGTAGACGGCCTCCACGACGGGTTCGTGCCGACCATAGTGGCGGTTGGTTTCGTAGTCGGCGACGACTCGCCCCTCGCGGGTCTCGACCGCATCCGCGCGTCGGGTCGTCGACCGGACGACGGCGAGCGCCGACCCCGTCTCGCGGTCGGTGACGACCGCGCCGGATTCGAACGTGTGGCGGGCGCACAGCTGTGGACCGGTCGCGTCGAGCGGGACGAAGGCGTCGTCGCCGCAGACGGCACAGACGGCCGGCCGTTCGTGTGGGGCGGGGATCCGTCGTTCGGTGATCTCGATGGCGACGCGTCTGAGGTGTTTGCAGCGCGCCCCACGGATCGCGTGATCGGGGCAGGTACACGTGCGGCGTTCGACGTCGACGACGTACGTCCCACCGTCTGTCTCGACGACGTACCGGCGGTCACGGAGCGGGCGGACGGTCATCGGCTCGGTGCGGGCGCGACGGGCGCGTCCCGTGGCGTCGGCGGCTGGCAGTCGCGTGTGCTGTGACGCGGGTGTGTGTGCAGGGTGCGTCATGATACGAGCGCGTGGTCGGAGACCACGTCCTCGTATTCTCGTAGGGGCTGCACGGTCCTAAGGCTTCTTCTCGTCGCACGAGGACGTGAACCCGGAAGCGAGAGAACGACGGTTCGCCCCCGCTTCGAAGCACTTTTCAGAACGTCGGAGGAAGCGACAGCAGACAATGGCTCTCGAAGCGGAGATGCGTCGGAAAATCGTCGTCTCCATCGTCACCGTCGCCGTCTTCATCGGCATCATCATCGGGATCGGCGTCACGTTTCACGACGGTGGGCTCGGGAGCACCGGCGGTCTCGCGCTCATCGGGAGCATCGTCCTGTTCGTCCTGTTGATGGCCGGCGTCGGTGTCTTCCTCTCGCAGTAGTCGGTCTCGGCTGCGATCAGACACGGACCACGACCCCTCGTGACGGCTACGTCGGCGGGTTCCCGGTCGTGTCGGCGTCTCCGTCGGTCGTGTCGGCGTCTCCGTCGGTCGTGTCGGCATCTCCGTCGGTCGTGCCGACGTCTCCGTCGGCCGCCTCCAGTTCTGCATCGGCATCCCTCCTCTCGGCGGTTCCGACGTCTGCTGCGTCGTCCGTGCCCGACCGCTGGCTCGACAGCCGGGTAGCCGAAGCCGACTCGACCGCGTCGCCGTAGTACGCAAGCGGATGAGTGATCCGATCGCACCGCTCGTCGCGGTTCACGCAGTCGCCGTACGCCTGCATCGTCGCACACGACGGTGAGGGGTACTGCGTCCCCTCCCGGTCGCGGAGGAACTCGACCTGTCTCGCCGTCGTCTCGGGATCGAGCCTCGTCATCGATGCCACCGTCTCGGCGTCGAGGTCGAGTGCGACGAGAAACGACGTGAGTGCGAACCGCGACGCCGGCGGGAGCTCCTCGCCGTCCCGGGCGCGACTGACGAGCGCGGTCACACACGGCGGGAACAGCGATGGTTCGACGACGTCGGGACCCGACGCGGGAGCGTGTCCCGCCGAGAGGAGCCGTCTGACGGACGCGACGGTCGGTTCGAGCGCCGCCGCGAGGTCGGGGTTGCGCCCGCGAACGTCGAACGGGAGCCCGTCGGCGACCCGTCTGCGGACCGCCTCCTCGACGAGTCGGTCGAGCGCCGACCGGCGGACGCGGACCTCTCCCTGTGCCACCTCGCGGTTGACGAGTCGCCACTCGTCGCCCCAGTCGGGATCGGCGAGGGTGAGATACGTCGAGAGTGGAAGACGGAACCAGTCCCCCTCGCGCCCTCGTGCCCGATCACGACGTTCGGGGACGGCGTCGATCTCGAACTCCTCGAGCACCTCCTGTCGGGTGACGCTGACACGTTCGACGCTCCGCAGTCCGCCGTCGTCGGTCTCGAAGTCCGTCTCGAACCGGTCGGCCGCTGTCGCCGCCTCCGCCGCCGCGTACTTCTCGACGGCCGCGCCGTCGTCCAGCAGCGAGACCAGGATGCGGGCGATGGGATACGAGAGCAGTTCGTCGCGGGGGTCCCACCGATCCGGCTCCTCGGCTGCCGTCCGCCCACGAGTGAGTGCCCGTTCGACCCGCTCGCGCGCCCGCTCGACCGCCGGTGCTTCACGCGCGACGAGTTCCGTCAGCGAGAGATCCGCCTCTCGGACGGCCTCTCTGGCCGCGCTGAAGAACGGGTATCGCGCGTGACGAACCGCCGGTGGCATCTGCTACGGGTTGCGGGTCGTGCCGAATAAACACGGCGGTCCGAGGGTTTGACGCTCGGCCGGAGTCGCGAGACGAGAGTGTGGCGGGGCGGGACACACCGCCAGATGGGACACGGACGGGAGAGGTGTCGGGAACGCGAGCGACCGAACACTCAAGTACGAAACCGCAGCCACGCAGTGTCGTGGTGTAGACACCACCGGGAGACGACTCGCGGTCGTGCGGTACACCGTCTCCCGGCATCGACGTACCGCCTGTCCGCCACCTCGACACCGGAGACAGGGACGGCGACGACCACGGAGCATATTACCAGCCGACGTCTACCGGAGGTCGTGCCGCGCTTCAGCTACCCCTGTCCCGACTGTCGGAGCACCAACAGTCTCCACGGCACCGACTGCCGGTTCGAGGGGACGCCGTGGGCCGACGTGGAGCGCGCGTACGTCGACCTCCTCGCGCGGCTGTCTGCGTCGCCGCTCCGCGAGGACAGCCTCCGCGACGCCGTCGACTGGTCGGCGCTGCACGAGGCGGCGCTCCGCCAGCTGAAACACGAGGACCGGCTCACGGAGCGCAACGGGGTGCTTCGCCTCAGGACGGCCGAGGAGTATCGCGAGGAGGTCTCCGAACCGACGGTCGAACCGCTCCGAACCATCTACCAGTACGGCTCTGTCCCCGGCTGTCACGACAACGCTGTGTTCGCGATGATCGCCTGGTACGAGATGGTGGGGCTCTCGTGGGCCGAGACGAAGGAGAACGTCGTCGCCTGGCTCGAAGAGACCGGGACGTGGGACCGCGGGGGGTTCGAGGAAGCCTCGCCCGGGGAACTCGTCGAGAAGAAGCGCCACGTCTACGAAGCGGGCTACGGCTGGAAGGAGAAGGCGCAGTCGGCGAAGCGGGTCATCGATCGGAGTCTGTGACGGATTTTATTCCCCAGCCTCTTCACCGACCCACCCGCACCGGTCGTCGTATCTGTCACAGCTGTGAACGAGCACGTTCCACGGGTCGCTGACGGTCTCGCCGGGTATGTAGTGGACCTCCACTGCGACACAGCCGGACGATTTCTCTGCCTCCTCGCGAAGGTCGGCGGTCTGTTCACGACGGTCGACCCTGTTCCACTCCCCACCGTCGACCCGTGCGTGGACCGCGTACATCCCGGCGACGGCCCCCCACGTGCAGTCGGCGAGAGCTCCCGGGATCCGGCCTTCGGTGGCCTGTTCGACCCTGTGTGACGACTCGTGGACGGTCGTGTCGTCGCGCTCGACGCGGAGGTCGAAGGTGTGTGCCGCGGTCTCGTCGTGGTTGCTCACCGAGAGCCGGCCGAGCGTCGTCGCCGGTTCGAAAACTGCGCCGTCGAGACAGCCTGCGAGGTTGGCGGCCCCGACTGCACCGAAAGAACCGAGGAGGGCACGACGGTTCATGCGGTAGCTGTGGCAGAACCCGGTAAATGTCTTGTGACCCGACAGTCAGTTCGGAGAAAGCATTAGGCCCGCTGGGTGCGCCGTGAGTATATGAGCGGACCCGAAGCCGCCACCGCGTCCGACGCCACGTCCACCGTCGTCCCTCGCCGTCGGGCACTGGCGACCGTGATCTTCGTCGTCTTCCTCGACCTCGTCGGCTTCGGTATCGTCATCCCGATCCTCCCGTTTTACGTCCGGAGCTTCGGCGTCAGCGACGTGTTCATCGGCCTCCTGGCAGCGTCGTACTCGCTCATGCAGTTCGTCTTCGCTCCGCTCCTGGGGAGGCTCTCCGACGCGCGCGGACGTCGGCCAGTACTCATGCTCTCGCTCGCGGGGAGCGTCGTCGCCTGGACCGTCTTCGGTCTCGCCGGGGAGGTGCTGGCACTCTCTGGGCTCGTCGCGGGCGTCGCCACGCTGTTCGCCTCACGGATGCTCGCCGGGGCGATGGGTGGCAACATCGCGACCGCCCAGGCGTACGTCGCGGACGTGACGCCGGTCGACCGACGCGCCGCCTCGCTCGGTCTCATCGGTGCCGCCTTCAGCCTCGGCTTCATCTTCGGCCCCGCCCTGGGGGGTGTACTCGCCAGCGACACGGTCGTCGCCGCCGCCCGGAACCTGCTCCCTGCGGTCGTCCCCGCGACCCGGTTCTCGCTGCCGTCGTTCGGTGCCGCGACGCTGAGCCTCCTCGCCCTGCTCTCGGCGGCGCTGTTCCTCCCCGAACCCGAGCGGAGCCGCGGGCCCGCCCAGCGGGTGACGCTCGTCAGCGGGTTCGTCGAGGCGCTCTCCGACCATCGACTCCGGGGTCTCGTCGGCTCGTTCTTCCTGCTCTCGCTCGCCTTCTCCGGCGTGCAAGTGATGTTCATCCCCTTCGCGGCCGACGTCTACGGCTACGACGCCACCCAGACCGCGTTCTTCCTCACCTACATCGGCTTCCTCGGCGCGCTCAACCAGGGCGTCCTCGTCGGGCGGCTCTCCGCGCGCTACGCCGAATCGCGCCTCGCGGTCGTCGGCGCGCTCGTGCTCCTCGTCGCGCTGACGCTCCTGCCGTTCTCGCCGGACGTCGGCCGCCTCCTCCCACCGATGGGGGGACCGGCGTGGTTCACCCGCGAACTGTTCGTGCTCCTCGTCGACGGGGCGCTCCTGTCGTTCGGCAACAGCCTGCTGAACGTCTCGCTCTCGACGCTGGTCTCGACGACCGCGAGTGCCGACCGACAGGGCAACGCGTTCGGCGTCACCCAGGGTGCGGGGAGTCTGGGTCGCACGGTCGGGCCGCCCGCGATGGCCGTCCTCTACGTCGCCGGCTTCTGGTGGCCGTTCGTGATCGGCGCCGTGCTCCTCGCCCCCATCGTCTTCATTCTTGCACGGGCCGCCGTCGACGCTACCCCCGGGATCTCCGTCTGACGCGGCCGATCGCGGAATCTCCGGGTGGCACCGGCGTCGAGGCCACCAGTTCCGTCGGTGGGGACGCGGAAAAGTAGTATTTATTGATAGTCAGTATAGAGAATATTTTTGGCCGTGGAGATCGTTCGTCGAGTATGGGACCGAGCGCCTCGCCGCTGGTCTTCGGCTCGCTGGTCGCCGGCGGGACCTCGCTCGCACTCGCCACGTACGCGTGGTACGGGCGGGACGAGCCCGGAGCCACATCGTTCGCGCTCCTGATGGCGGGGGCGACGGTCTGGTCGCTCTCGTACGCGATCGCGCTCGCGACCTTCGACCCGACGCTCAGACTCGCGTTCGAGGTGCCGATCGAGGTCGGCAAGGCGCTCATCGCCCCTGCGTGGCTGGCGTTCGCGCTCGGCTACACCGGCCGGTCGTCGTATCTCTCGCGCCGGACTATCGCCGTCATCGGGCTCGTGCCGGTCGCCACGCTCCTCTTCGTCGCGCTCCCGTCGCTCCGTTCGCTCATGTGGACCGGATACCGGGTCGTGCCGACGCTCGGCGCGGCCACCGTCGTCTACGACCCCGGCCCCTGGCACTTCGTCCACGCGGTGTACGGCTACGTCCTCGTCGGGGTCGGGATGGCGCTGCTCGTCGGCACACTCGTCTCCAGCGGCTCGCTGTACCGCGACCAGACGGTCGCGCTGGTCGTCGGCTCGGCGGTCCCGACGGTCGCCCACGTCAAGCGGACGTTCGGGCTCGGCCCACTTGCGCCCGTCGACTTCACACCGATGGCGCTCGCCGTGATGGGGCTGACATTCGGCTACGCGCTCTTCCGGTTCGAGCTGTTCGACCTCGCGCCGGCGACCAGCTACCGGGGTCGACAGGCGGCCGTCGACGACCTCGGCGTCGGCGTCGCCATCGTCACCACCGACGACCGGATCGTCGAACTCAACGCCGAGGCCGAACGGCTGTTCGGGGACGCCGACGCCTTCGTCGGCGAACCGCTCTCGGAGCTGGTGCCCGCCCACGCGGTCGACGGGGGAACGTTCGACCGCGTGGTCGACGGCCACCGCCGGACGCTGGAGGTCGTCCCCGCCGCCGTCGACGACGCCCACGACCGCGCCATCGGGCGGACGATCGCGTTCCACGACGTGACCGACCGCGAATCCCGGCGACAGCGACTCGAGGTGCTCAACCGCGTCCTCCGGCACAACCTCCGCAACGAGATGACCGTCGTGATGGGGTACGCAGACGTGCTCGCGGAGTCGCTCCCGGACGACGAGGCCCGACTCGCACGCACGATCGAGGACCGGTCCGCGGCGCTCGCCGACCTCGGGGAGAAGGCCCGGGACCTCGAATCGATGATGAAGTCAGCCGACGAGGTGTCCTCGACGGTCGTCCTCGCCGACGTCGTCGGCGACGTCGTGGCCGACGTCGAAACGGACTTCGAGGCCGGCGACACCACGGGGAGCGAGACCGACCCGGCACCCACGCCCGACTTCGAGACGGACGTCCCGTCGGCGCTGACCGTCGAGACGAACGAGCGGGTGCTCCGGGCCGTGCTCTCGACGGTCGTGGAGAACGCCGTCGAACACAACGACGACCCCGAACCGTGGGTCGGCATCTCCGCACGCGCCGCCGCGACGGACGGGGGCGTCACGGCCGGTGACGAAGTCGTCGTCGAAGTGCGTGACGACGGTCCCGGTATCCCCGACCACGAACTCGCCGTCGTCGACGAGGGCGAGGAGACCCCACTGAATCACGGCAGCGGGCTGGGCCTGTGGATCCTCCAGTGGGGGAGCCGGTGGCTGGGAGCCGACGTCGACGTCGAGACGGGCAACGCCGACGCCGAGACGGACGACGGACGTGGAACGACCGTTCGGCTCCGGCTCTGAGGCGGTGGTCGGTCGGGACCGCTCGGGAGCGAGAATGGTCCTCACGGACGATCGGGCGCGAGAATGGCCCGCACGGACGACCGGGATCGCTCAGTCGTCGGAGCCGTCCGAGTCGCGACCGAGCAGCTCCTCGACGCCGTCGACCGGGACGCTGTAGCCTTCGTCCCGCCACGTCGCCAGGGCGTCGTCGGCCGTCCCGACCGAGAGCACCTCGCGCTCGACGGCGCGTGCCACGAGGCCGAGCGAGCCCGTGACGGGGACCCCGTAACTGTCGGCGACGCGGCGGACGTCGCGGTCGTCCGTCGCCAGCGGCACGCCCGCAGCCAGTGCCTGATACAGCACCGAGGCCTCACCGAGCGACAGACGGTCGAGCAGTTCGGGTTTCCGCTGGCGGACGAGCGAGCCCGCGACGGCGATCCCCGGCGTCCCGGCGTCGGAGTCGAGAGGGTCGCGCAGCGCCGCCAGCGCCCGTCCCGCGGCGTCGTCTCCGGCCGCGAGACTCGCGTCGAGATCCGCCCGGACCGCGTAGGAGGTCCGCGGGTTGTCGACCGTCGACGGGGCGGCGTCCACGAGGTCGACGCTCGCGAGCGTCGTGAGAACCGTCGCATCGAGGTAGAGCCGGTCGTACGAGTCGGTCGACCGGGGTGTCGACGTGGGGCTCATCTGACCGCCCGGGCGACGTCGAGTTCGTCCGCGGCCCGCTCCTCGTCTTCGGGTCCGACGCGGAGGTCGACACTGGACGCCCGGAGCGTCGACCGCATCTCGAACCGGGACAGCCCCGCCCGTTCGGCCGCCTGCCCCATCGTCAGCTCGCCCAGCGCGTACTGACCGACGGCAGCCGCGAGCCGCTCGTCCGTCTCCGTCGACAACGAGTCTGACATTCTTTGAGGCGTATACGCGCCCCGAGCTTGAAAGTACGGTTCGGAGCGCCGCGCGACGGGGTGCGGCGGGCCGTAGCGTGCGCGGTCGTCTCCGCGCGCCTCAGTCGCTCTGGATACGCGGGGCGAGCATGTAGGTGATCTGTCCCTGTCCCTCGGCGATCTGGTAGTGGAGCTTGACGGGGAACTCCTCGCCGAGCTCGACCGTCACCTCCGCGTCCTTCGGGATGGCCTTGTTCATGTCCTTCAGGTAGTCGAGGGAGAACAGCGAGCTGGCCGGTCCCGCGGCGAGAGAGATGAGGTCGCTCTCCGTGAGCGTGAGGTCGACGTCGTCGGTGTCGCCCTCGGCCTCGATGTGGAACGTCTTCTCCTCCTCGTCGACGCGGAGGGAGATGTGGTCCGACACCATGTCCGCGGCCTTGATCCCACGGTCGAGCTGCTGTCCCTCCAGGACGATGCTGGCGGGAAGGTCGAGGTCGGGGATGTCCGGCTCTTTCCTGATGGAGTCGGGGTCGATGAGCGCCAGCGTGTACGAGAGGCGCGAGTCGGACGTGTCGATCTGGATGTGGAGCTTCCGCGTCTCCTCGTTGAGTTCGAGGTGGACCAGGTCGTCCGCGTTCGCCATCTTCGCGATCTCTTCGAGCCGCTTGAGATTCACGCCGATGACGCCGCCGTCGGCCTCGTACGACTCGAACGCTGCGGCCTCCAAGAGCAGATCGACCATCCCCACGTTGGCGGGGTCGACCGCACGAATAGCGAGTCCGTCGTCGTTCAACCGGATCTTGCACTCCTCGACGAGGACGCTCACCGAGTCGAGGGCGTCCCGGAGCGTCGCGGCGCTCACGATGGCGTTGAACATGTGGGTTCAGGTACGACAGCGGACTTAAAAATACTCCTGATTCACGTCCCCGCACGCACGGTGGCCGCGTCTCGCCGGTGGCGAACGACGCCTCCCGGGTCGATCCGTGTGGCCCCGTTCTGTGGTCATCGAGAGCGACGAGTACGCCGCGGTGAGACCGACTGTGACGTGACCGTGTACGAGAGCGACACTACCGTCGGCTGCCTGTAGACCCGCCACGAGTACCGAACCACTCCCGACCGCGCGGGAGAGAGCCGGTTCGGCTGCGTTCCGTGAGCGGGCACGGTCAGCGCCATCCGATGTCCCTTTCCGGGTCGGCGGCGTCTCCTACGATATGAACACGATTTCGCCGGCGGTCTCTGCGCGGAACACGTCAGGGAATTCGGTGAGGTACGCATGACAGGTCGAGACGAGTACTACAACCGGGCCAAACAGGAGGGCTACCGTGCCCGATCCGCGTACAAACTCAAACAGCTGGACGACGACGCAGGGCTGTTCGGTCCCGGGAACACGGTCGTCGACCTCGGTGCCGCCCCGGGTGGGTGGCTCCAGGTGGCCGCCGAGGCGGTCGGTCCCGGTGGGAGAGTGGTCGGCGTCGACCTCCAGCGCATCAGACCGCTGGATCGCGACGACGACGTCGTCGAGACCGTGAGGGGGGACATGACCGACGAGGAGACGCGTGCGCGCATCACGGAACTCGTCGGCGAGGCGGGAGCCGACGTGGTCGTCTCCGACATGGCACCGAACATGACCGGTGAGTACTCACTGGACCACGCCCGTTCGGTCCACCTCGCCCGGCAGGCGTTCGAGACCGCCCTCGAGGTGCTCGCGACGGGGGGCGACCTCGCGGTGAAGGTGTTCGAGGGACCGGACGTCTCGGCGCTGCGGGAGGACATGGAAGCCGAGTTCCAGTACGTCCGCTCGATCCATCCCGACGCCTCGCGCGACAGTTCGTCGGAGCTGTACCTCGTCGGCAAGCATCGCATCACCGCACCCGTCCGCGCGGGTGACGAGCTCGCGGTCGAGATCGAGGACGTCGGGAGCGAAGGAGACGGCATCGCGAAGGTCGAGGGATTCACGCTGTTCGTCGCCGGGGCGACCGAGGGAGAGACGGTCCAGGTCCGAGTGACCGACGTGAAGCCGCGGTTCGGGTTCGCCGAACGGGTGGACTAGTCGTCGACGTCCACGTCGACCATCTCGCGGTCGCCCTCGGAGTCGGAGTCGACCACCAGGTCGAGCCACAGGTGCGTCTCGCACTCGCTCGACCGGACGCCCCGACACTGACCGGTGGCGAGGATGTCCGTGAACGACGTGTACGTCCCGCAGTTCGGACACCGTACTCCCCGTTCCATCGCGTCGTCCTCGGAGAGACGGATCCGTCTGCGATCGGCCATGCGTGGGTTACGCGAGCACGGGTCATAAACTAGCGCGGTGATTGCGTCGGAAGGAACGCGACAGAGCGCCGCAGTCGCTCGGTTTTACGTCGACTGTGCCTCAGTCGACCGTCCAGGCGTTCGTCGATTCGGACCCCGTGCCGTCGTCGATCGTCCGGACGACCGCGTAGACGAACGGGGTGTCGGCGACCGCGATGAGCAGTTTCAGGAGGTACTGCCCCACGATGAGCGCGACGACGACGGAGGTCGGGAGCGGCTGGCCCGTGCCGAGCAGCGTCGGCGCGACGAGGAACGCGACGGAGACGAAGATGACGGTGTCGAGCACCTGTGACGTGCCCGTCGAGACGATGTTGCGGAGCCAGAGGTGCCGCCCGTCGGTGCGAGCGCGAAGCGCGTGGAAGACGAGCACGTCCCAGTTCTGGCTGACGACGTACGCCAGGAGGCTCCCGAGGACGATGTTCGTGCTCGATCCGAGCACGGTGGCGAACTGGCCGGGGTCGACGCTCGTCGGTGCCGCCGGCGCGAGGATGGTGCTCCACACCAGCGCCAGGAGGACGAAGTTCATCCCGAAACCGACGTTGACGAGCACCTGCGTCTCGCGCCGGCCGTACAGTTCGGCGTAGCAGTCCGACGCGAAGAACGTGAGCGCGTACGCCAGCGCCGCCCCCGGGAGGAACACCGTCGCGCCGACGACGGGGAGCGCCCGCGGCAAGGGGATGGCGAGCACTTTCGACGCGGTCAGCTGGGCGGTGACGAGCGCGGTGACGAACAGCGAGACGAGGGCGATCCGGCCGACGTCGCGTCTACTCATCCTCGAGGCGGCCGTGACGCTCGTCGATGTCGTCGAGCAGGTCGAGCGTCTTCCGGATCGACGCGCGAATGGCGTCCGACCGGTTGACGAACTTCTTCGTCTCGCCCACGTGCTCGTCCAGGTCGGCGAGCAGTTCGTCGGGCACTTCGACACTTATCTTGGTCATATTCCGAGATTCTCACCCGAGCACTTACGCCTTTTCAGGCGAGACGGGGACGATCGGGGACGGGGAGCGACGCGACCGATCCGAGGTGCGACGGTTCACGCCTCCGCAGTCCGTGGCTTCGCGAGGTTGCGACGACCGCCGAGCGTGATCACGTACAGGATCCCGAGGCCGGCACCGTAGGCGGCCATCAGCGGCACGGTGACGAGGAACATCGTGATGACGTCCGCGGGGGTGAACAGCGCGGCGAAGGAGAGGATACCGACCGTCACCTCGCGCCACCGACTCCGCATCGTGCGGTAGCTCACACCCGCGGTGTTCAACAGCACCATCAGGACGGGGACGTCGGCGAGCAGACCGATCCCGGCCGTCGTGAAGAAGATGAGCCAGAAGAAGTTGGTGATGCGGTAGGCGATGATCATGTTCGACTGGACGGCGTCGGCGACGAGGAACGAGATGATCGTAGGAGCGACGTAGCCGTAGCCGAGGGCGAACCCGCCCAGCAGTCCGGCGGTGAGCGCCCCCGCCCAGCCGAACACCGCCCGACGGCGGTGGCGGACCACGTTTCGCTCGCGGAGGGCGGGCCACGCGTAGTACGCGATCACGGGGAGCGTCACCAGCGCCGCGATCAGCGTCGAGAACTTCACCTCGAAGATGAGCGCCTCCATCGGGTGGAGGGCGACGACGGTGATGTCCTGGTCCGGCGTCACCTGCGCGGGGAGCTGCGAGAGGAACTGTTCGAAGACCTCGCCGATGCCGCCCGTGTAGAGCCAGCCGAACACCGACGCGAGCGTGATCCCGAAGACGGCGGCGATCCGGAACGACTTCGAGGTGACGGAGTCGACGACGAACGCGATCTCGTCGTAGTAGCCGCCGACGTCGTCCTCGTCTTTCTCCCCCTCGGTGAGTTCCGAGAGGAAGGTCCCCGTCGCCCGTTCGGTGCGGTCGGTGACGTCCTCGACGGGGTCCGGCTCCTCCCCGTCTTCGTGTGCCCGGGCCTCCCGCTCGGCCTCGGCGGCGTCGAACCGGTCGAGGATCGCGCGCGCCTTCTCCTTGTCACCGGCTTCCATCGCCTCGCTCGACAGCCGGAGCGCCTCCTGTTCTTCCAGCTCGGCGAACGCCTCCGGCGGGGCTGCCCGGACGCCCATCGCGTCCAATTCGCGGAGGTCGATGTCGGCGGGATCGCCGACGGTGCCCGGCGTGGCGCTCCCGGCGAGCGCGACGATGTCGACGTACACCACGTACATGGCGGCGAGCACTCCACCGGTGAGACCGGCCGCGGCGACGTAGACGAACAGGAGCGTCCGACCCGGGGTGATGGCGCGGTAGTCCGACCCCGCCGACGCGAGGAGGTCGTTGGCCAGGGGAACACCGCCGTACGAGAAGAACGCGTAGAGCGCGAGGCCGCCGAGGACCGCCGCGCCCGCGAGGAGGTTCCAGCGGGTGCGGAGCGTGCGGGGGAGGTCGAGACGGTCGGAGCCGCGGCGGGCGGTCGTGACGACCCGGGCGAGATACAGCGAGAACCCGTACAGCACGATGACGGGCGTCGCCCACAGCACCTGTGTGAACGGGTCGGGCGGGGTGAACAGCGCGCCGGCGAGGAAGATGCCGGCGATGGCGTGGCGCCACTTCTCCTTGAAGGTCTCGTACGGGACGATCTCCGTGTACGACAGGGCCGTCATCACCAGCGGGAGTTGGGTGGCGAAGCCGAACGAGATGGTGAGCAGGAAGATGAACTGTGCCCACTTGACGATGGAGTACGTCGGCGCGAACCCCGCCGAGATCGCGTTGTTCGCGAGGAACGCGAACGTGAAGGGGAAGAAGACGAGGTAGCCGTAGGCGACGCCGAGCATGAACAGCACGGTCATCGCGAGGAGGAGGACGACGAGTTTCCACACCGGAACGGGCGAGGAGGGCCAGAGATCGCGTGCCCTGAGGGCGTCACGGGAGAAGTAGAGGAACGGCGGGACGGCGAAGATGACCCCGACGACGAGCCCGATCTTCGCCTGCAGGAGGATGACGTCGAACGGCGTCTGGGCGATGATCTCGACGCTCTCGGCCGTGAGCGCGTTCATCTTCGCCTCGGTGACGCCCTTGAAGAAGTCCCAGATGTACAGCCGGAGCGCGTAGAACGTCCCCAGGAAACCGACGAGGAAGACGATGAACACCTTCTGCAGGTCCTTCTGCGCCGCCCGCAGCATCGCCCCTGCCGTCTCCCGACCCCGATCGAGGGTCCGGCGGGTGTCCTCGTCGAGCGCGCTAGACATACGTGAGGAGAGTCAGTTGGTCGTTATCAACCTTTTTCATCGTGACGACCGGTGCGCCGAGCCGATGCAAAAAGGCCTATAACCGCCGGGTGGCCTACACCGAGTCAATGGGCGACGATCCGGAGCCGCGCGGGTCGCGATCCGACGAGACGGACTCGACGGCGGACGCCGACTCCGAGTCCACAGCCGCGGCTCCGACCGATCCGTCGTCGGATGCCGGGTCCGGCGACGACACTGACGACGACGTCAAGGGCGACGGGACTGCTGACGACGACACCGACGACAGTACACTCGAGGACGACGCGACCGCTGACGACGAGTCGACCGAGCCGACATCGGAGACAGCCGTCGACGACGAGACAGTCACAGATGCGGATACCGGGGCGGACGCGGAGACGGTCCCGGGCAGCGAGACGAGCGCGGACGGCGACGAGATCGACTGGACCACGTTCGCGGCCGATGAGCGGGAAGAGGACGGGACGCCGAAGCCGACACCGCCAGTCGTGACTGACGACACCGACGACGCCGAAAGTGACGACACCGGCGACACGGGCGGCTTCACGTTCGAGCCGCCGCAGTCGACCGACGGTGAGACCGAGGCCGACGCGGGCGACGACAGTCGGATCGACGAGAGCACCGAAGCGGACGAGGCAGGAACCGACAGCCGCGACGCTGACGACGCGGACCCCGTCGACGACGACCCGGCCGGCTTCGACTTCGAGTTCGAGGATCTGGAGTCGGACGGCAGCGAGACCGACGAGGCCGTGGACGGCGAACCCGACGCGGAATCCAGCGCCGACGTGGTCGCCTCACCAGGGGACGACGACACCGAAACGGTCGAAACCGGCACCGACGCCGAGACGACGACTGCCGCGTCCGAATCGGGAGCGAGCGTCCTCGAATCCCCGGAGCTCGACGAACGACCCGCCGAAGACGCCCGCGACGCCCCGGCGACGAGCGCGGAGATGGCCGAGGAGGCACCGACCTACGACCCGACTCTCGCCGACGACGAGGACGACGACTTCTTCGACGGCCCCGAGTCGGACGTCGAGATGCCGCTGGCCGACCACATCGAGGAGATGGTTCGCCGTCTCGGCATCGTGTTCCTCCTCGCCGGCGTGGTCGCCGTCGTCGTCTTCCCGATCGCCGACGACCTCGTCAACTTCCTCTGGAACACCCACATCCCGGGAGCGACGACGATCGAATCCCGCCGGCCACGGCTGTACGGACCGCTCGAACTCATCCTGACGGAGCTGAAGGTCGCCGGACTCGCCGGCTTCGTCGTCGGCCTCCCCGTCTTCGTCTACCAGACGTACCGATTCATGCGTCCCGGACTCTACCCGAAAGAGCGGAAGTACTACCTCGCGGCCGTCCCCACGAGCCTCGTCCTCGCGTTCGTCGGCGTCGGGTTCGCACACTTCGTCGTCCTCCCGGCCATCTTCGCGTACTTCACGTCGTACACCATCGGCACCGCCGTCATCGCGTTCGGTCTCAAGGAGACGTTCGGCCTCATCCTCGTGCTGATGGGGTACATGGCGCTCGTCTTCCAGATTCCCCTGTTCATCATGCTCGCGATCATGATGGGACTCGTCACCCGGACGTGGCTCACCGAGAAACGGCTGCTGTTCTGGGGTGGCTTCCTCGGCGTCTCCTTCCTCGTCTCGCCGGACCCGACCGGGATGGCGCCGATCATCATCGCCGCGACGATGATCGTACTGTTCGAGGGGACGCTCCTGCTGCTGAAGTGGACCGGCCGCTGACGCGAGTCACCGGTGATGCCGGGTGGGTCGTGGGGAGCCGGTACCGTCGCCGCGCTCCGTTCGCCGCGAACGAAGGTTTACCTACGAATCCGCGGCCACCGCGTCCCGTGACCTGACCGTCGCCACGGGGTGGACGCGAGTGTGCGGCACACCGCGCCGTGGAAGGGAAGCGTGGCGCCTGTTCGCACGCTGGACAGTCGTGAGCCGGTCGGTTGGACAGTCCGTGAGCCGATGGCTCAGCGCGTCGGTCGGGGATGCGGCCTCGTATCTCCTCTCGCTCCGTTGTCCGTCGACTCGACACGTCGTTTCAGTGCCAGGTTCATCGCCTCGAACCCCCGCTCGGTCGCGTCGCCGACGAACCGCCAGACGATCGGGAGGAGGACGCCCGACATCGACTCCGCGTGGGTTACCGACGTCCGGGTATCGCCGTCGAGCGGGGTGAGGACGAACCGGTGCTCGCCGTCGAACAGTCCCGTCGTCCAGAGGTGACCGAGCCAGCGGAGCTCGCGGGAGGGGTCGACCCGCGTAACCGTCGGCCGGAACCGCGTCGTGGGAGCACCCGGCGGCGACAGTGCGACGTGGAGTCGGGCACCCTCGGTAGCGCGGCCTGCCACGGCCAGGAACGGGTTCCACTCGTGGTAACGGTCGAAGTCAGTGAGGACGTCCCACACCCGGTCGGGAGACGCGTCGATCTCGACGTGTGTCGTGAGTTCCATGGGAAGGATATCGTCTTCTCAGCACGTGAACGTGCCGTCCGTGACGGAGTGTGGGCTCGGACGGGGACGGAAACGCTCATCCACTGGCGTCGTGTAGCGTGGCCATGGCGACGGTACTCCTCGCCCGCCACGGCGAGACGACGTGGAATCGAGACGGACGAGTCCAGGGGTGGGCACCGACTCCACTCACGGAGCGCGGTCACGAGCAGGCAGCGGCGCTCGGGATACACCTCGCGTCGGACCACGAGGTCGACAGGGTCGTTTCGTCCGATCTCCGGCGGGCACAGGAAACCGCACGGTACGTCGCGAGAGAGACGGGGCTCGACGTAGAGACCGATTCGGCGTGGCGCGAGCGCGATTTCGGGTGTCTGCAGGGTCTCTCCGTTCCCGAACTGTTCGACGAGCACCCGGAGTACGCGCTCTCACAGTCGGGCGCAGCCGCGGCGACAGCCTGTCCGGACAGCGGCGAGTCGATCGTCGACGCGCGTGAGCGCGTCCTCGCCGGCTGGAGACAACTCCACGCCACTCTCGAAACCGGGGAGACGACCGTCGTCGTCGCTCACGGTGGGCCGATCCGGCTGGTGCTCGGCTCACTACAGGGGTACGACATCGTCGACTCGATTCTGGAGATCGACCAGAACAACTGCGCGCTGAACGAAATCCACGCTTCGGAACCGCGCGTCGTCCGCCAGAACGACACGGACCACCTCTCTGACTCGCTCAGCGTCGACTCGGAGACGGTCGCGTAGTCCACAACCGTCGCGAGCGCGAGTCGACCTGCGCTGCCCGTCTACTCCCCGAGGGGGTAATCCTGCGCGAACACGTCTTCGACAAGCGGCTCGTCGGTCTCGTCCTCGGCGGCAGCGGGACTCACGCTACCCGTGCGGTAGCCGGCGAGGTCGAGCGTGACGTGATCGAAGCCGATGTCCGCGAGGTGTTCGTTGGCCGCGCGGGCGAACTCGGGGTCGAGCGCCCACTCCAGTTCGTCGGGCCCGACCTCGATCCGGGCGATCCCGTCGTGATCGCGGACGCGGAACTGGGTGAAACCCCACTCGCGCAGGAGCGACTCGGCACGTTCGACGCGGCTGAGCCGTTCCTCGGTGACTTCGAGCCCGGTGGGGATGCGCGAGGAGAGACAGGCCATCGCGGGCTTGTCCGCGACCGAGAGGCCGTACGTCTCGGCGAGCTGGCGCACTTCGGCCTTGTCGATCCCGTGGGTGAGAAGCGGGGAGAACACCTCGAGTTCCTCGACCGCGCGGAGTCCCGGTCTGTGACCCTCGCCGGGATCGGAGGCGTTCGTCCCGTCGCACACCGTCTCGATGCCGAGGTCGCGGGCGACATCGTACATCCGGCCGAGACGCATCGTCCGACAGTGGTAACAGCGGTCGCCGTCGTTCTTCACGAAGTCGGGGTTGTCGAGTTCGGAGAACTCCACGACCTCGTGACGGATCCCGATCTCGTCGGCCACTCGCCGCGCTTCGTCGAGTTCCGCGTCCGGGAGCGTCTCGCTCTTCGCGGTGCACGCGACGGCATCGTCGCCGAGCGCGTCGTACGCGAGCGCGGCGACGACGCTGGAGTCGACACCGCCCGAGAACGCGATCAGGACACCCTCCCGTTCGGCGAGGGCATCCCGCACCGAGTCGGCCTTCTCTGTCGTCGTGGCCGTCGTCATGCCACTCCATACCGGGTCGAGGGTCAAAAACGGCGCGACTCACCGCCCGATCCCGGTTCGGGGAGACGACAGGGCGTCGTAGTGGTCCACACTGGATCGTCCGGCGGAAACGGCGACGTCGCGTTTCCGCGATCCGGAGGGATGGCAGCGTGGTCGTCGGCGTTCGTATCTCGAACGTCACGGTGGCTCCGACGCGGTCCATCACCCACCGTCGCAGGTGAAATCCAACGACCCGCAAGGTTTTGTCGACCGGGGCGATAGCCACATCCGAATGGACCTGACGGCCATCTCGGGGATCGGCGAGAAGACGGCAGCCGCGCTGGCCGAACTCGACGACCCCGAGGGCGCGCTCCGTGCCGGCGACGTCGCCACCCTCGCGGGAGCGCCCGGCATCTCCGAGGGGCGTGCCGCCAGCATCGCCCGGGCCGCCATCCGCCACGACCACGGCGACGACGGTGGGTTCCTCGCGACCGCTCGCGCCCAGGAGGTCTACCGGGACGTCCTCGCGCTCGTCAAGGATCGGACGGTGACCAGCTACGCCGAGAAGCGGGTCGAGACGTTCTTCCCGACCGCTACCGCGTCGCGGATCGAAGAGGTGCGGACGGTCGTCGACCACGCGGTCGAGCGCGTTCCCGACGAGGCCGTGATCGACGCGCTCGCCGGCGTGCGCCCGCTCCGGTCGCCGACGACCGTCCGCGTCCGCGAGCGGTGTCTCGCGACCGCCGACGCCGAGACGTACGCCGACGCGAAGGAGGCGTTCCCGGAGCTCTCCGTCGAGGTCGTCGACGATGCGCGTGGGCTGGCCGAGCTCGCCCGGTCGTACTCGACGGTCGTCGCGCTCGACCAGGCGTTCGCCGGCGTCGACGTCACGGGCGACGTCCGCGTCCGACCCGACGCGTTCGAACACCCCGACGAGGTCGTCCCCGAACGGGTGCTCGCGTTCTTCGCGGCCAACCGCCCGTCCGTGCTGGCCGCGGGAGACGTCCACGAGGCCGCGGGCGAGGAGCCCCCCTGCGACCTCGATGCGCTCCGCGACGCGCTCTCGCGGCTCGACGACGACGGGACCCCCGTCGGCGACGCCGACCTCGATCGACTCGTCCGTGCCGTCGACGACCTCGACGCCGCCGTCTCCACCGCGGAGTCGGTCGCCAACGACCGCCTCCGCGACGCGATCCGCGAGCGCGACGTCACCATCGAGGGGACCGACTTCCTCTCCCTCGTCGAACAGGGTGCCCGGATTGATTCGCTGCTCGCGCGCGAACTGGCCGACGAGTACGACGAGAGCGTCGCGGCCGCGCGCGACCACCTCGTCGACGCGCTCGCGCTGACGCCGAACGAGGCCGAACTCGCCCGGCGCACGTTCGGTGGCGACCCGACGTTTCCGGTCGACCGTCGCGAGGACGCGGTGTCGCGGCTCCGGACGGAGTTGACGGCCGCACGCGACCAGCGGGCCGAGCGGCTGAAGCGGGAGCTCGCGTCGGAGCTGGCGGCGCTCCGCGAGCCGGTCGAGATCCTCGTGCGAGACGCGCTCGAACTCGACGTCGAGCTCGCGATCTCACGGTTCGCCCGCGACTTCGACTGCACCGTCCCCGAGTTCGGCGGCGAGGGGTTCGCGATCGAGGGCGGTCGTTCTCCACTGTTGGACGTCCCCGTCGCCGAGGTCGACCCCGTCGACTACGCGGTCGAGGGGGTGACGCTGCTGTCGGGGGTGAACTCCGGCGGCAAGACCTCGACGCTCGATCTGGTCGCGCTGGTCGTCGTCCTCGCGCAGATGGGCTTTCCCGTCCCGGCCGAACGGGTTCGGCTGCGCCGCTTCTCCGAGTTGCACTACTACGCCAAGTCACAGGGCACACTCGACGCCGGCGCGTTCGAGTCGACGCTGCGCGACTTCGCGGGCGTCGTCGACGGGGCCGCGGATCGGCTAGTGCTCGTCGACGAGCTCGAGTCGATCACGGAGCCCGGCGCGTCGGCGAAGATCGTCGCCGGCATCCTCGAGGCGCTTCACGCCCAGGACGCGACCGCGGTGTTCGTCTCCCACCTCGCGGGCGAGATCCGCGACGCCGCGGGGTTCGAGGTCGCCGTCGACGGGATCGAGGCCGTCGGTCTCGTCGACGGCGACCTCGCTGTGAACCGCTCGCCCGTGAAGGGCCACCTCGCCCGGTCGACGCCGGAGCTGATCGTCGAGAAACTCGCCGGCGACGACGACACCGGCTTCTACGCGCGGCTGCTGGAGAAGTTCTGAGCCGACCGCACTCGTCGGTGACGGCCGCGCGTCTCGGCGACGACGAGACGCCCCGATCCACCGCGGCTACTCCGTTTCTGTACCAGTCGTGTACGACAGGTGGGCCGTGAGATCCATCGTCGAGAGGATCCCGACGATCCCCCCCTCGTCGTCGGTGACCGGGAGATGGTGGATACCGTTGGTGATCATCTTGGCGGCTGCGTCGCGAATCGAGTTCCGCTCGCCGATCGTGACGATCCGATCGGACATGTACTGTTCGACGGTCGCCTCGCCGTCCAGTTCACCTGCCGAGACGATGCCGACCAGGTCGGTGTTCGTCAGCATTCCCACTGGCCGTCCCTCCTCGTCGACGACGACCAGCGACCCGATCTCCTCCAGAAGGAGCGTTTCGGCGGCGGCGGTGACGGACGTGTCCGGTGTCACGGTGAAGACGCCGGTCGTCATGAGTCGGGCGACGGGGGTTCCGTCTAGGTCCATACGACGACCTTGGATCCGAGCCCGTAATAGCTGTCGGCAGCGACATGTTTCGAGTGCTGTGTCCTCGCACGTACTCGAATACGATCGAAAGGTGCTCATCTGTCGTTTTCCACCGATCCGAACGGTGTCGGGCGAGCGCCGCCGTGTGGGTACCGTGATCGTCGTGCCGACCGGACGAGCGGTGGCGTCTCGGTATCTCGCCGTCGCCGTCGCGTCCTGGCGTAGTCCGTCAGTCGTCGGTCGCGTCCGGAGCGCAGACGACAGTGACGGGGACGGGCGCGTAGACGTCCATCTCTCGACCGTTCGCCGAGTACCACGTCTCCACGCGATCGACGAGGCCGACCGCTTCGAGTCGGTCGAGGTGGTAGGTCGCGTTCTGTATCGACGTCCCGACGGCCTCCACGACCTCCGAGGCAGGGGCCGGTGACCGGTGAAGCCGCCGAAGTACCGTCCGTGCCGTCTCGGAGGTGAGCGCCTCGAAGACGGGACCTGCCTCCTCGATGGGACAGACGCGTTCGTCCGGTTCGCTGTCGACGGACGATCGAAGCGGGGGCCCACGGCTCATGAGTTACTGGCACGCCCCCGCCGAGCCACCTGGAGCGAGTAGGCGATGAGCGACAGTCCGGCGAGCTGGAGCAGTCTGACGAGGAGCCGGAACACGCTCTGGAACGACAGCGAGACGACGTGGAACGCGATCATCCCCTGGCCGACGATGGCCAGCAGGTAGGTGACCCCGAACAGGAGGATCATCCCGAGCGAGAGGTACCGCATCGCCGGCTCGTCGTTGCGGCGGAGCCCGCGGTAGGCCTGGTAGCCGATGTAGAGGCCGACGACGGCGGAGCCGGTCGCCGCGCCTCCTGCGAACAGCCCGACGAGCGACTGGGTGCCGAGCATCTCAGAACTTCCCCCAGAGCCGCGTCAGTTCGTCGGCGACGTCCGTCTCGGCCCGGTCGACCGTCCACGTGAGGTCGCCGTCGCGGATCGAGAGCTCGAACCGTTCGATGGCCGCCACGTACACCGTGTCGTGGTGGCCGTCGCTCCGGGGGCGCGTCCGCTCGCGGAGCAGGTCAGCTGCGACGAGTCGGTCGGTCCGGCGGTAGATCGCGGAGTCCGACACGCCGCACCGCTCCGCGAGCTCCGCCGCCGACAGCGGTTCGGCGCTCGTCGCGACCAGCATCGTCCGGACGTGTTCGTCCTCGAGGAGGTCGACGACGGTCGCGAGGTCGGGCTCCTCCGCCACGGGTGCATCGCTCATCGCACGGCGAAATAAATCGCCCGCCGACGGGGACCACCCCCCGCAGGTCGCCGGCGTCGAGTTTCGCACCACACCGACGGCGGGTGCGGAGGAAGTCGTCACGGCTCGCCCTCCAGCACGACACTGAACAGCGTTCGCCCGAGCGTCGACGACGACCCGGGCGCGAACGCGACGTCGACCCGAGTCGCCCGACGATAGTCGCCCGCCGTGTACGGGTTCGCGGCGTCGGGATCGACGTCGTCGGAGTGGACGACTGCCACCTCGGGTCGGTCGCTCACGTCGACGGACACCACGTCGCCGGGACCGAGTCGCTCCGCCTCCGTCGGGAGCGGACGGCGGACGGCCTCGGCCCACTGCTCGCCCACGCCGTCGACGTCGAACTGGAGGTGGAGGGCGTCGGCCGGAACCGACTCGCCAGCCTCGTGCCGGATGCGGAGCGTGTTCCCGTCGCGGGTGTATCCCCAGGTGATCAGCGGCGGGTACGGTGGGTCGACGGTGGACGGGGGGATGCCCGCCGCGGGTGGGATCCGTCCCTCGACCGTGACGAGTCGGCCGTCGACCCGGAAGTCGGTGTTCTCCACCTCCCGGGTGAGCACCGTGCCGGTCTTACTCCGTCGCCGGAGCTCGTCCTCGGGTGGCGTCTCGCCCTCGGGGTAGAGAAACGTCCGAACGTGGTAGGCGGTGTCGCCGTCGAAGCGGAACCCCTCGCAACTCGCCCACGTCCGCTCGTCGGTCGGCGGAACGTACTCGACCATCCGGCTCTCGCCGACGGCGTCGGTGACCCGCCCGAACGGTTCGCTCTCCTCGTGGTACCGGGGGCGTCGCCCGTCACGGGCGTCGACGAGCGCCTCGACGTTCGGCCGCTCGTGGACGCGACGGCTCGACCAGACGACCGCGTCGTCGGTCACCACCGCCCGTCGCCGGACGTCGGACCGGGTGAACACGTCGCCCCCCGCGTACGAGCCGTCGCGCCGGTAGCCGCTCGCCGCGAGCGTCGAGGCGACCGCCGCCGGGTCGAACCCACCCTGGAGCACGGTGCCGAACGGGGTCCGAATCAGCCGGTCGTAGGTCGCGTACGCGACGCCGAAGGAGTCGAGTTCGGCGAGGAGTCGTTTTCGGGGCGTGGTGAAGCGGACCGGGGCGGGGTAGTCGAGCGCGGTCGGGTGTCTGAGGAGAACCCGGTAATGTCGGCTGTCGAACCCGTCGAGCGCCGCGGGTGCGGGGAGCCAGCGGCGGTAGATCGGGTCCTCGGCAGGCGGTGCGTTCACGCGCCCGAAGCGCTGTCGCGCGCCGAGCGGCGGGAGGGCCGAAGTACAGCCGGCGAACACCGCGAGACCGCCCGTCAGCAGTCCCGCACCGCCGCGGAGGAACGCGCGGCGCGTGGCGTCGCCGGTGGAGGGTGTGTCGGGAACCATCGTCGGTTCGTACTCCTGTCGCCATCCGTATCAGCGTGGGTGACGACCTGCGTGGCGGCGCGGATCGGAGAAAGATTTTTGTGAGAGGTCGGCCCGAGGCGTGGGCCGGTGGGACGAGCGCTCCACTCACGAACAGAACGACCCGCAGGAGACGCCGACCACTGTCACGCCGTGGCAAACGATTAAGTAGTCACCGGAGCCTGGTGAAAGTGATGAGGGACGACCCCGAGGAGGGGATGCTGTCGTGGGACGAGACGGTGTTCCGCGACGAGCACGTCTTCGAGATCGACTACGTCCCGGAGACGTTCGACCACCGCGAGACGCAACTGGAGACTCTGAAGTACGCGCTCCGGCCCGCGGTGCGGGGCTCCCGTCCGCTGAACACGATCGTCCGGGGGCCCCCGGGGACGGGCAAGACCACCGCGGTCCAGAAGCTCTTCGGCGAACTCCGCGGCCAGTCGAGCGTGCGCGTGGTCCACGTCAACTGCCAGATGAACTCGACACGATACGCGGTCTTCTCGCGAGTGTTCGAGGACATCTTCGAGTACGAGCCTCCCTCCTCGGGAATCTCGTTCAAGAAGCTCTTCTCGCAGATCACCGACCGCCTCGTCGAGGAGGAGGAGGTGCTCGTGGTCGCGCTCGACGACGTGAACTACCTCTTCTACGAGAACGAGGCATCCGACGTACTCTACTCGCTGTTGCGGGCGCACGAGACCCACGCCGGCGCCCGCATCGGCGTCATCGTCATCTCGTCGGACCTCTCGCTCGACGTGATCGACGAACTCGACGGCCGGGTCCAGTCGGTGTTCCGCCCCGAGGAGGTGTTCTTCCCCCGGTACGACCAGCCGGAGATCGTCGACATCCTCGGCGAGCGCGTCAAACGGGGCTTCCACGACGGCGTCCTCGACACTGTCGGGCTGGACCGGGTGGCCGAACTCACGGCCGAGAGCGGCGACCTCCGGGTGGGGATCGACCTGCTCCGGCGGGCTGGTCTCCACGCCGAGATGCGCGCCTCCCGGACTATCGAACGCGAGGACATCGAGACGGCGTACGACAAGTCGAAGTACGTCCACCTCTCGCGGTCGCTCCGCGGACTCTCCGACTCGGAGCGGGCGCTCGTCCGCGTCATCGCCGACCACTCGGGCGAGCAGGCCGGGGCGGTGTACGAGGCCTTCCACGAGCAGACCGACCTCGGCTACACCCGCTACTCCGAGATCGTCAACAAACTCGACCAGCTCGGACTCATCGACGCCGAGTACGCCGACGTCGAGGGGCGTGGCCGGTCACGGTCGCTCACGCTCGAGTACGACGCCGACGCGGTGAAAGAGCGTCTCTGAACCGTCGTTGCGTCCGGGCCCGGACGCTCGGTGTTCGGATGGACCCAGAGGACCGGCCGCCGCCCGTCAGCCACCCCCACCACGAACGCCGTCGCGACGACACCGTGGTCGTCGACGAGAGCCGCAGGGCCGGCGGTCGACGACACCGGGGAGCCGGTGTGACCGGCAGTCCGATCCGACGCTCGACGGGGACGACGGAGAACGCGAGCGAGCCGGAGTCGGGAGTCATCGGCCCGTACACTCTTGTCGATCCACTCCTGACCCCCGGGTATGCCCTGTCCGCTCGGGTCGAAGTCGTGTACGGAACGCAGAGAGGCGACGAAAGGCGCCGCGACCGGTGCCACCATCGGCGCGCTCGTCGGGTCACCGCTCGGCCCGGTCGGCGCGGGGATCGGTGCCGGCTTCGGGGGTGCCTCGGGCTTCATCGCCGGAACCGCGAAAGGGAAGGTGAAGTCGAAACTGAAGCCCGGCTGTCGGTAGCGGCCCACGATCCCCGCACGTCACCACCGTCGGCGACGGCCTGGCTACTCCTCGTCGCCGTTGTCGAGGGTGATGTACTTGACCTCGGTGAGTCGTTCGTCGGCCAGCAACTGGTCGCGGACCGACTCGGGGACGGGATCGTCGAGGTTGTAGACGGTGAGTGCGGCGTCGTCGCCGGGGGCGCGACGGGCGTTGAACATCCCCGCGATGTTGATGTCGTTGTCGCCGAGCACCGTCCCGATGAAGCCGATGACGCCCGGGCGGTCGTAGTTGCGAGCGACGAGCATCCGGCCGTGCGGGATCGCGTCGACGCGGTAGCCGTCGAGGCGGACGATGCGCGGATCCTCGCCGGCGAAGAGCGTGCCGCAGACGGAGAGCGAGTCGTCGTCGTTCTTGACGGAAACCGTGACGAGGCTCTGGAAGTCCTCCGACTGCCGGCTCTTGGTCTCGACCACCTCGATGCCGCGTTCCTCGGCGATCTTCGGCGCGTTGACCGCGTTGACCTGCCACTCGAGCGGCGTGAAGACGCCCTTGAGCGCCGACGCGGTGACGAGTTCGACGTCCTCCTCGGCGATCTCGCCCTGGTAGCGGACCTCGACCTCCGAGATGCGCTGGTCGAACACCTGCGCGGCGACCTTGCCCGCCGTCTCGGCCAGGTCGATGTACGGGCGGATCCGGGGGAACGCGCTCCGATCCACCGACGGCGCGTTCAGCGCGTTCACGACGGGCTCGTCGGCGAACGCCGCCATCACCTGGTCGGCGATGCTGGTGGCGACGTTCTCCTGTGCCGCCTCGGTCGACGCGCCGAGGTGCGGCGTGACGACGATGTCCTCGACGGCGAGCAGCGGGCTGTCGGGCGAGACGGGCTCCGACTCGAAGACGTCGATCGCGGCCCCGTCGAGCGTCCCGTCCTCGACGGCCGCCGCCAGCGCCGCCTCGTCGACGACGCCGCCGCGGGCGCAGTTGACGAGGTAGCCGCCGCCCATCAGTTCCAGCTCGTCGGTCGAGATGAGCCCCTCCGTCTCCGGAGTGAGCGGGGTGTGGACGGTGAGGAAGTCGGCGCGGTCGAGACACTCCTCGAACGGCACGAGTTCGGCACCCAGCCGTTCGGCGCGCTCCTCGCCGATGTAGGGGTCGTACGCGACGAGTTCCATCCCGAGCGAGTCGAGCCGTTTGGCGACCTCCTGCCCGACACGGCCGAGCCCGACGATGCCGAGGACCTTGCCGTTGAGTTCGGTGCCGAGGTACTCACCCTTGGCCCACTCGCCCGCACGGAGTCGGGCGTGTGCCTGGGGGATCGAGCGCGCGGTCGCGAAAGCCATCGCGACCGTGTGCTCGGCCGCGGCCCGGACGTTCCCCTCGGGGGCGTTGGCGACGACGACGCCGTGGTCGGTCGCGGCGTCGATGTCGATGTTGTCGACGCCGATCCCCGCGCGACCGACGATGACCAGGTCGGGAGCCGCCTCGAACACCTCACGGGTCACGTCGGTCCCCGAGCGCACGACGAGCGCGTGGACGTCCGCGACCGCGTCGAGGAGCGCGTCACCCTCGACGTCGTAGTCGGTGACGACCTCGTGGCCGGCGTCGCGCAACTGTCGCAAGCCCGCGTCCGCGATGGGATCCGTGACGAGTACCTTCATAGGCGTAGGGTTCTCTGGCGCGTGTTTAAGCGTTTCTTCAGCGGCCGGACACCGTGGTAATAGGTGTGTTCACACTGGTCACGTTCGGGCCGTCATGTCCGCGGAATCGCACAGCAGCGTCTGCGGCAGGGTACATCGTCTGCGGCGGAGCGCATCGTCTGCGACGGAGACACTCCCCGGTCGTCGGTCGTCCCGTCCGACGTGCGACGACGAGAGACCGAACAGTTAACAGAACAGGCCGCCACGCCATGGGTATGGCCGAACTGCTCTCCGACGACGAGGTCGACGAGCGGCTCCCGCAAGGGTGGGAGCGCGAGGGAGACGAGATCGTCCGGACGTACGGGTTCGACGACTACCTCGCCGGAGTCGAGTTCGCGACCCTGGTCGGCGAGGTCGCGGAGGAGGAGTTCCACCACCCCGAGATCGTCATCGGCTACGAGACCGTCGAGGTCCGCCTGACGAGCCACGAGGAGGGCGGCATCACGGACAAGGACATCCGGCTGGCGAACCTCTTCGACGACGAACGGTGAGCGAACGAGGAGAGGTCGGCGGCGCGAACCGACCGGACCGGAGGAACGAACCGACCGGACGGGAAGAGCGGATCGACCGGTGACGGACGGAGTGGAGACGACGAATGGACGGACACTACGTCTTCCGCGTACAGTTTCGCCTGACGTCGAGCACGGTCGAGACCGATCCGGACACGTTCGAGACGGTCGTACGATACCCCGCCGCCGACCCCGGCGACGACGGCTGGCGCTTCTTCGAGGAGTGGCTCTGGCACGGCGACCTGACCGACGAGCGGCGGTTCCGGGAGGTGGTCGAGGGGTGGCTCGGCGTCGCGGTCGTGTCGGTCCGGTTCAGCGAACTCGTGGTGGACGAGGCGTACCTCGACGCGTGGACCGACGCCGTCGCGAGCGAGGTCGACCGGTACAACGCGGCGTCCGCGCGGGAGGTCCGGCACAACCACCTCGGGTCGTCCGTTCGCGTCCGTGAGTAGCGGGCGAGGGCCCTCGCTCGCACCGGGACGACACGCGGCGTCGAGGGTCGGGGGGCGCGGATCGAAGGACGTGCTGCGCCGTCAGGCGAGGACCGTTCTCACCCGAGAGAACCGGGACACAAGGGACTTACCCATCCACATCGTAGCGGATAATCCGTATGGTGGTCGAGGAGTACGACGTCTGGCTGTTCGACCTCGACGGGACGCTCGTCGACGCCGACTGGGCGTACACGCGCGAGGTGTTCGACCGCGTCGGCGCCCGTCTCGGCCGTGAGTTCACGGACCGGGAGGCGGAGGTCATCTGGCACGGACTCAACGGCGCTCGCGACCCGCAGTTGCGGGCGTGGGGCATCGACCCCGCCGAGTTCTGGCCCGTCTTCCACGACGAGGAGGACCCGCTGGCCCGCGCCGAGGTGACGTACCTCCACGACGACGCCGTCGACCTCGTCCGCGACATCCACCGGACGGGCGCGCCGATCGGGGTCGTCACACACTGTCAGCGGTTCCTCGCGGAGCCCGTCATCGACCGCCTCGACATCCGCGACTGGTTCGACACCGTCGTCTGCTGTACCGAGGAGCTCGGCTGGAAGCCCGACCCGGCACCCATCGAACACACGCTGGCCCAGCTCGAGGTCACGGACGGTGAACACGGGATCCTCGCCGGCGACGGCGCGAGCGACATCGGCGCGGCGTGGAACGCCGGGCTGGACGGGATCCACGTCGAGCGACACGAACCCGACCGGCGCGGCCACTGCGTGCTCGCCGACTACCGCGTCGAATCGTTCGACGAACTGGATCGGACGACCTCGACCTGACGAACTCGCCTGGACCTGCCCGGTTCGCGGACGAGACTCACCCGGACCGACTCCGCGACCGCGACTGCTACCGTTCTCGCGGTCGACGTGCGTCGGGAGAGCCGGCGAACGAGCAGATAACTACAATGACGCGGACGCGGCAGCGACCGCGGAATCCGCGAGTGACGCGTCAACAAGTAACGGGGTACCGTGACGGACGAAAGAGACAGAGAGGACGGAGAGGATCGAACAGACGGAACGGACGGAGCAGACGGTGTCGACAGCGTGGGTCGCGTGGACGGAGCGAGCGATCGCGACGGACCGGGGAGGCCGGAGTCGGTCGATGCGTGGACGACTCAGCTCGGGACGGCGGAGACCGTGATACTGCCGCTGGCGGTGACGGTCAGATCGAGGTCCGCGTACGAGAAGTGGACCTCGACGTCCTCCGTCGTCCGGCTCCGCGCCGACGGTGCGAGCAGACGCTCGAGCGCGTCGGCGTCGACGGCGTCGTACAGCGGGTCGAGTTCGGTCGCGTCGGTGTCGACGAAGCGTTCGACCGCCTCGACGATCGAGACGCCGAGTTCGGCGTGCGAGGAGAAGTCGTGGCGACCGATGAGGTGTCGGTTTTCGTCGCTCGTGCGGGCGTCGTCGGCGGCGAGTCGGAGCACGTGACGGAGGACCGACCGGTAATCCGACGGGTCGGCCTTGCGGACGTACTCGGAGACGTCCGCCGCGAGAGCGTCGTCGGCGACGTCGCGCCACTCCTTCGCGGTGAAGAGGACGATCGGGGCGTCGGTCTCCCGGCTGGCGGCCTCGATGAACGACTGGCCGTCGGGCATCCGGACGGAGTCGGAGACGATGCAGTCGACGTCGTGCGTCTGGAGCGCCTCCAGCCCGTCCGGTCCGCTCCCGGCGGTGACCATCGAGAGGCTGGAATCCGTGCGGTCGAAGAGCTGTTTCGACAGGTCCAGCACGTCGGGTTCGTCGTCGACGTGCAGCACTGAGACGTGTCCGGACATGATACGTCGTATGGCGAAGTAGTACATAAAATCGGGGTCGGGATTATCACTTCTGAATCTGGTCTGGGAACAGCGACGGGACGAACCTGACGGACAGCGAGGGATCGGAGGCAGGGTGAGGCCGTTACGCCATCTGGTAGCCGGGGAGGTCGACGTCGGCGTCCGCGAGGGCGGCCGCCAGTTCCCGGACGGCCGGTTTCCCGACTCGATCCGGTGAGGCGCGGAGAGCGACGCGTTCGTGCCCGAGCGAGACGAAGTCGAGATCCAGCGCCTCGGCCGTCGCTCCGAGTCCGAGTCCCACGTCGGCCTTCCCGCCGAGGACCGCCCGGGCGGGGCTCTCGTGAGCCTTCACGGTCAGATCGTAGCCGTCGATCGCGTCCGCGAGCGCGCCGCGGGAGACGTCGCGGGCCGCGGCGAGGTCGTCGAGCGCCGCGTCGAACGTCGCCCGGAGGCCGGCGTTGCGGTCGCGGTTCACGAACCGGACCGCCTCGTCGACGAGTGCGGCGAGTCCGTCGACTGCGGTGTCGGCGTCGGGGGCGACGACGAGCCCCCACTCGCGGGTCCACGCGCCGAGTTCCTCGCTGTCGACCTCCCGGGAGGTCGGCCCGGCCACGACGGCGAGGTCCGGCACGCCGTCGCGCAGGCGACGCAACCCTTCGCGGCTCCCGACAGGGAGGTATCGCGGCCGATCGACCCGATCGAGCAGGCGCGAGAGGAGCGGGTCGTCCTCGCCGACGCCGAGCAGTCGCGGCGGGCGGACGTCCGGGGAGAACAGCTGGACCTCGACGCGCTCGCCGGCGGCGACGTACTCCGTGTCGGCCGGCACCTCGACGACGCCGTCGGCCTCGACGAGGCTCGTCGTCGCCCCGCTGCCCTTGTCGACGGGGTAGACGAGGAGGTCGTCGTCCGGATCCGTCGCGGCGACAGACGCCGACGACTCGGTCCCGGTCCCGGTCCCGGTCCCGCGCCCGACGAGACCGACGGGCATCAGTCGCATCCGACCCTCGCTGTACCGTTCGCGGACGGCGAACTCGCCAGTGAGCGTCGCCGTCCGCGGCTCGGGGAGCCCGGCCGCCCGACGGATCGCGGGCGCGACGAACGTCCGGAAGATGGTGAGCGCGGACACCGGGTAGCCCGGCAGCCCGACGTACGCCGACTGCTCGCTCTCTCGATCGTCCCCGGCCACGCCGTCCGGCGGGTCGATGCGACCGACGAGCATCGGTTTGCCCGGCTTGACCGCCACGCCGTGCAGGAGGAGGTCGCCGCGGTCCTCGATGACGCGGTAGATGACGTCCACGGCAGAAGCGGAGGTCGATCCCGACGAGAGGACGAGGTCACACTCGTCGGCGGCCCGCCTGAGCAGGCGCTCCATCTCGTCGTAGTCGTCGCCGGCGTGTGGGTAGAGGACGGGGTCGCCGCCCGCGTCGGCGACGCCGGCGGCGATGGTGTTCGAGTTGACGTCGTAGATCTCTCCCCGATCGGCGTCGAGTTCCTCGCCGGGCCGGACGAGTTCGTCGCCGGTCGAGACGATCCCCACCCGCGGACGGCCGCGGACGGGCACCTCGTCGACGCCCAGCGCCGACAGCAGGCCGATCTCTCGCGGAGTGAGCCGCGTCCCAGGGCCGAGCGCACGCGACCCGGCGGCGATGTCCGTGCCCGCGAACATCACGCTGTCACCGGGCGCGACGGCGGTCCGAACCTCGATCTCGCCGCCGAGGTCGTCGGTCCGTTCGACCATCACGACGGCGTCGGCACCTGGGGGGAGCACCGCACCGGTCGAGATCTCCGCGCACGTGCCCGGCTCGACCGTCACGTCGGGTTTCGCCCCCGCGTGGACCGACCCGATCAGCGCCAGGGTTCGAGGATCCGACTCGTCGGCACCGAACGTGTCCCGCGCGCGGACGGCGTAGCCGTCCATGCTCGCCCGATCGAAGCCGGGGACGTCGATCGCGGCGTCGACCCGTTCGGCGAGCACCCGCCCGCGGGCCTCGTCGAGCGGGACCGTCTCGGGCGACGGGGCCAGCGAGAGCGAAGCGATCGCCTCGCGCGCCGCCTCGGGGGTGGCGAGGTCGCGGAATTCCCGGCGGTCGCTCACGCCGACCACTCCCAGTGTTCGACCGCGACCCGTTGACCCTCGGGGAGTCCCTCCTGCGAGTCGGGGACGACGACCCAGCCGTCGGCGAGCGCCACGGAGGAGAGGATCCCCGATCCCGAGGTCCGGGTCGGAACGGCGACCTGCTCCCCGTTCTCTTCGTCGAGTTCGACGCGGGCGAACGTTCGCGTGCCCGGTTCGCTGGAGATCTTGCGTGCGAGACGCGCCTCCGTGGTCGGGAACGGCGGACAGGCCATCCCACCGACGTGTTTGACGAGCGGGCGGAGGAACTGGACGGCGTTGACGATGCAGGCGACCGGATAGCCCGGGAGCGACACCACCGGCGTCTCCTCGACGACGCCGAGCGCGACGGGGTGACCCGGCTTCAGGGCGACGCCGTGCACGAGGACCTCGCCGAGTTCGTCGATCACCTCGGGCAGGAGGTCGCGTTCGCCCACGGAGGAGCCGCCGGTCGTGACGATCACGTCCTTCGTGAGGTCGCGCTGGATCGCCGCGCGGAGCGCGTCGAAGTCGTCGGTGACGACATCGCGGTAGGTCGGGGCCCCGCCCCACCGCGAGGCGAGCGTCGACACCGTGAGCCCGTTGGTCTCGATGACCTCGCCGGGGCCGGGATCGGACTGGACGAGCTCCTCGCCCGTGGGGAGCACGCCGACGGTCGGCGGCTCGAACGCGCGGACGCGATCGAGTCCCACGGACTTGAGCAGGCCCAGGTCGGAGGGGCGGAGCGTGTGGCCTGGCTCGAACAGGAGCTGGTCAGCCTCGACGTCCTCACCCGCGTCGCCGACGTTCTCGCCCTCGGAGACGGCGTCGAACACCTCGATTTCGTCGCCGACGCGTTCGGTCTGTTCGATCATCACCACCGCGTCGGCCCCCTCGGGGAGGGCGCTCCCGGTGTGGACCCGGACGGCGTCGCTCGGGCCGACCGGGGCGTCGTCCCCGGCGGCGCCGGCCATCCGGAGCACCGTCGGGGAGCGACCCGAGGCGCCGAACGTGTCGGCGGCACGGACCGCCCAGCCGTCCATCGCGGCGCGGTCGTAGCCGGGGACGGGGTTGGGTGCCGTCACGCGCTCGGCGAGCGTGCGGCCGTCGGCCCGTGTGAGCCCGACGCGTTCGGTTCGTTCGTGTGGGGCGGCGGCGTCGAGCAGGCGCTCGCGGGCGTCGTCGACCCGCGTCCGCGTCTTGAACCCGGATCGTTTCCGGTCGTCGTGCATACCTGTGTCTGGGTGGACGAGCGGTAAAAAACGTCGCCGAGTGCGCACGGACGGACCGAGCGTCGGGACCGTGCCGGTCCGCAGTCGTGGACCAGCCGTCCGTGCGAGACACGGGAGAGCGAGGCGGGGGAGACGAGAGAACGTGACGGAGAGAGCGACCACCAACGACTACGGGGCTGGCGGAACCAGCCCCGGTCGCGCTCCGATGACCGAGACACATCGCAGACCCCTGTTGAAAGCCTTCGCCGCGATCGGCCTCGGCACGGCGTCGATCGTCGGGTGGCTGTCGTGGCCGCTCCACACCGACCTCCACAGCGTCGCGTTCGAGAACTGGCGGTCGGAACCCGTCGAACTCGACGTCGAGCTCGCGGCCAACGGCGCGACGGCGTCCCGATCGACGGTCGAGTTGAAGCCGGAGGGACGGGCCGCACTCCCCTGTGCGTGGCCCCGACCCGCCCTCTCGTACCGGCTGGCCGTCCGGCTCTCGTGGACCGACGAGTGGCACACGGTCAGGTTCCGTGGCGAGGGGACGCACTGCTCGGTCACGAAGATCCGCCCCGACGACGCGGTCTCGGAGCCGGTCGACTTCGAGTACACGACGCCCTGTCCGTCGACCCGTCCCGAACCCGAGTCGTGTCGGTGAATAGGTCGGATCCCCTCGACGACGGACCGGACGAGCGCACGAGGGCGCGGCATCCGGGACCGCGGCCTTCTTACATCCCCGTTCCGTAGCCCACTCCATGTCAGCACTGCGTGACGCGCTTCGCGAACTCCCCGAAGCAGTGTTCGCGGACCTCCTCGAGTCCGACGACCAGTACCTGCTGGTGCTCGACCTCCCCGGTGTCACGGCCGAGACGGTCGACATCGCGGTCGAGAAGGGCCGCCTCGTCGTCGAGGCACGCCGCGAGAAGAACCTCCCGCCGGAGTTCCGCTACGTCCGGGAGAACCGCTCGCTGTTCCTCGACGCGGAGCTCCCGCTCCCGCCGGACGCGACCGGCGCGGGCGCAGAGGCGACGATCGACCGTGGCGTGCTCGAACTCCGCCTGCCGAAGCGGGATTCGGCCCCCGAACACACCATTCCGATCTCGGACAAGGACGACTGATCGGGTGGGGTGGTCACGCTGGTCAATCTCCGCGCCTACTGGCGCTTTCTCGTCGTCATCTACCAGTTCTCCCCGCTCATCGTCGCGTACGCGCGGGACAGACGACGGTTCGTCCTGTTCGGACGGTCGCGACAGGTCGACGCCGAGACGCAGACGAAACGCGCGAACGTCCTCCTCGATTCGCTTCTGACCCTGGGACCGACGTTCATCAAACTGGGGCAGCTGCTGTCGACCCGGCCCGACATCCTCCCACCGGCGTACGTCGACGTGCTCTCACGGCTCCAGGACGACGTCCCGCCCGCCCCGTGGGCGGAGGCCGAAGTCGTGATCAGGGAGGAGCTCGGCCCCGTCGACGAGGTGTACGACGACTTCGACCGCGACCCGATCAGCGGCGCGTCGCTCGGTCAGGTGTACACCGCCACCTACGACGGAGAGGACGTCGCGGTCAAGATCCGTCGGCCGGGAATCGAAGAACTCGTCGAGGCGGACCTCCGCGTCATCCGCTGGTCGCTCCCCGTCGTCCGGCGGTTCATCGGCGAGGGGCGGGCGTTCTCGCTGGAGAACCTCGCCGACGAGTTCGCCAAGACCATCCGCCAGGAGATGGACTACTCCCGTGAGGGGCGCGTGCTCGCGACGATCCGCGAGAACTTCGCCGACGACGACGAGATCCGCATCCCCGAACTCGTCGACGAGGTCTCCGGCCCGCGCGTGCTCACCATGGAGTATCTCCCGGGAATCAAGATCAACGATCTGGAGACGCTCGACGAGCGCGGCATCGACCGGACCGAACTCGCCACCCGATTGCAGCGCATCTACCTCCAGATGATCATCGACGACGGCGACTTCCACGCCGACCCCCACCCGGGGAACCTCGCGGTCGACGACGACGGCGCCATCATCTTCTACGACTTCGGGATGAGCGGCCAGGTCGACCCGTTCGTCCAGGAGAAGATCGTCGACTTCTACGTCGCCGTCGCCAACCAGGACATCGACGGCATCCTCGACGCGCTGATCGAGATGGGGACGCTCTCGCCCGAGGCCGACCGGCAGGTGATGGGCGACGTGATGGAACTGGCAATCGCCGACGCCCGCGGCGAGGACATCGAGCAGTACCGCGTCCAGCAGATCGTCGAGCAGGTCGAGTCGACCATCTACGAGTTCCCCCTCCGCCTCCCCCGGAACCTGGCGCTCGTGCTCCGCGTCGCCACCGTCGTCGAAGGGGTCTGCGTCACGCTCGATCCCGACTTCGACTTCATCGCCGTCGCCACCGACTACCTCACGGAACAGGGCTACCGCGAGGAGACCATCAAGCGGGTCGTCACCGAGACCGGCCAGCAGGTCCAGGAGACGACGCGGTCGCTGTTCCGGGTCCCACCGAAACTCGAACGCGTGCTCGACACCGTCGAGCGCGACGACCTCACCGTCAACGTCCGCATCGAGGACCGCAACGACGTGCTATCGAAGCTCGCCCGGCGCATCGTCTACGGCGTCCTCCTGGCGGTGGGCGTGCTCTCGACCGCCATCCTCTACGCGTTCGACGGTCCCGAACCGGCCGTCGTGGCCGCTGTAGCCACCCTCCCGTTCGTCTACCTGCTCTACCGGTCGTTCAAGCGGAAGAAGGGGCTGAAGGCGCGCCCGCAGTTCACCCGGCAGAACCTCCGGGAGCGTCGCGGCGAGTGACGCGGTGACGTACGTGTCGGTCGGGGGGACCACCCTCGCCGGACCGAGCCGACGGCGTTCGACGGCGCGAGTGGCTGGTGGGGCGACGAGCGAACGATCTCGAAACTGGTGAACGGACGGGTTTTTGCTCCCACTCGGCGTAACTCGACCGTGCACCACACCGTCTTCGGCTACGCGTTCGACCTCGACGAACGGCTCGTCAGCGTCTCCGCCGACGAACTCCGGCGACAGCTCCGCGAGTACGAAGACGGTGACCGAACCGCGTTCGACCTCGACGTCGACTTCCCCGACTCGTTCACCGGCGCGGTGATGCGGGCCATGTCGGCGATCCCGTACGGCGAAACCCGGACGTACGGCGACCTCGCGCGGCGGATCGGGACGAGTCCCGTCGCCGTCGGCGGCGGCTGTGGCCGCAACCCGCTGCCGCTCGTCGTTCCCTGTCACCGGGTGGTCGGCGCGGAGTCGCTCGGCGGCTTCTCGGCGGCCGGTGGCATCGCCGCGAAGGAAGCCCTGCTCGCCCACGAACGGGGGAGCCCCGTCCAGCGGACTCTGGGGTAGCATCGGATCACCGAGCACGGTCGTGGGGGCGTGCTGTGATCCCTCCGGTGACTCCTCTCCCGATTATCAAACGAAAGAACTACCGGACGGGTATTATGTAGGGTGGGATGCGTAGATGGGTCAATGACCCGTTGGCCCGCGGTGTTCACCGGCCTCCTCGTCGCCCTCACGATGGAGGTCGTCATCTTTCTCGTCTCCGGGCGACTCTCGCTCGTCGGCGGTCTCGTCGGGAGCGGCGTCGCCGGCTACGTCGCCAGCACCGACCCGACGGACGGTGCCTGGCACGGGCTCATCGCGGCGCTCGCGTGGGGGACGATCCTGATCCCGGTTGGGGTGCTCGTCACGCTCACCCGCGGGGTGGGGTTCCCGTTCCCGCTGGAGTTCGTCCTCCCGCTGCTCCACGCGCCGGGCGACGTGACGACGGCGATGCTGCTGCTCGTGACGCTGCCGAACGTGCTCACGGGGGTCTCGGGGAGCCTCCTGCGCTGGGGGACCGGCCCGCCGACGTGGGTCCCCGAAGAGTGGGTCTGAACGGAGCCTCCGGTCCCGCGACGCCGACGGCCACGCCAAGGGTTTTGTCTCGTCCTCCCGAGTCGCGACCATGGAGATCGCCCCCTTCGCCCTCGAACGCTGGTTCGCCGAGGTCGAACACGACGCCGACGTGATGCTCGCCGAGTCCGGGATCCGCTCGCTCCACGCCGACCGGTTCGACACCGACCCCGACGACCTCGGCTACGTGATCCCGACGAACGGCGATCCCGATCTCCGCGACAGGATCGCCGGACGGTACGACCGCTCCGCCGAGGAGGTGCTCTGTACCTGTGGGACCCAGGAAGCCAACTTCCTCGCGTGCGTCGCGCTCCTCGACTCGAGTTCACACGCCGTCTGCGTGACGCCGACGTACCAGTCACTCCACGAGCTCCCGCGGACGTTCGGCTCCGTGACGACCGTCGACCTCGACCCGCCGCGGTGGACGCTCGACGTCGACGCAGTCGCCGACGCGATCGAACCGAACACCGAACTCCTCGTGTTCAACAACCCGAACAACCCCACGGGACGCTACCACGCCGAGGAGACCGTCCGGGCGCTGTACGACCTCGCCGCCGACGCCGACGCGTACCTGCTGTGTGACGAGGTGTACCGGCTCCTGGCCGAGAACCCGCTCCCGCCCGTGGCGTCGATGGGACCGCACGGCCTGTCGACCACGTCGGTGACGAAGTCGTACGGGCTCGCCGGGGCGCGGTTCGGCTGGCTCGTCGGCGATCGGGAGGTCGTCGACGCCGCCTGGCGGTGGAAGGACTACACCACGATCTCGCCGTCGGCGTTCGGCCAGCACATCGCGCGACAGGCGCTCGGACGGCGCGAGGCGACGATCCTCCGCGAGAACCGCGACCTCGCCCGCGACAACCACGCGATCGTCGCCGAGTGGCTCGACGACCACGGGCTGGACTGGCACAGCCCCGTCGGCGTCGACGGCTTCGTTCGGGTTCCGGAGGGGTTCGCGGACGGCGAGGCGTTCTGTCGGGCGGTCGTCAGGGAGGCGTCGGTCGTGCTCGCACCCGGGAACGCGTTCGGCTTCCCCGACTACTTCCGCATCGGGTTCGGCCTCCCGACCGACGACCTCCGCGAGGGACTCGACCGGGTCGGCCGCGTGATCGAAGACGTCTCGTGACCCACGCCGGCAGGCGGTCGACGCCCCGGTCGGGGGACCGCGCGGTCGGTGACGGACACGAATCGTGACACGAACCCGAAAAAACGCTCTCTCGTCCCCACGGGGAACCACATGACAGACACACCGCAACGCCTCGTGTCCCGAGGGCGGCCGCGGCGCGACGTGTACACGTGGGGATGCTCAGACCGTCGTGCCACACCGTCCGGATTCGGGACGCGATGCGCAAGTGGAATGACGCGTCCTGAGAGCTTAATTATGCGCTCCCTAGAGCCGCGCACACGCCGGTTCGGCGGTCGACACGGACGAGGGGTGCGGTCGACGGAACCGGAGGGATCGGTGTTCCGGTCGGAGCCGTGGTCCAGTGCGACGGATCCGTGGGACGGCCGGGGCTGACACCACAGGGCCGTAGCACGGCTGATCCGTCCTCCCACCGGCACGACACCACGACCGGCCGTGGCGGTGTTCCAAACGGTTTATACTGCCGTCCCAAGAACCCACACACATGGCGAAAGAGCAGAAGCAGGTCCGAGAACTCCAGGAGGGGAGCTACGTGATGATGGAGGACTCCCCCTGTAAGATCAACGCGTACTCCACCGCCAAACCCGGCAAGCACGGGAGCGCGAAGGCTCGCATCGAGGGGAAGGGCGTCTTCGACAACAAGAAGCGGTCGCTGTCACAGCCGGTCGACGCGAAGGTGTGGGTGCCGATCATCGAGCGCAAGGGCGGACAGGTGCTCTCGGTCTCCGACGGCGAGATGCAGGTGATGGACCTCGACACGTACGACACGTTCACGATGCGCATCCCCGACGGCGTCAGCGTCTCCTCCGACGACGAGATCGAGTTCCTCGAGTACGAGGGACAGCGCAAGATCGTCCGGTCGTAGGACGTCACCATGTTTCCCGGCGCGCGTACCCCGCGAGAGGCGGCCGACTACGTCGTCGTGGGCGCGCCGCTCGACGTCTCGACGACGTTCCAGCCGGGGGCCCGCTTCGGTCCCGACCGCGTGCGACGGTTCGCCGAGACGTACGACGACTACGACCACCGGACGGACCAGTGTTTCACGGCGCTCGGTGTCGCCGACGCGGGTGACGTCCGGGCGTGGGACGACGCCGAGGAGTACCTCACGTTCCTCGCGGGCGAGCTCGGCGACGTCGTCCGTGACGGCGCGGTGCCGCTTCTCCTGGGCGGCGAGCACACGGTGAGCTACGCCGGCGTGGTGGCGACGGAGCCGGACGTCTTCGTCTGTCTCGACGCGCACCTCGACCTCCGGACGGAGTACGACGGGAACGAGTGGAGCCACGCCTGCGTGACCCGACACGTCCTCGACGTCGTCGACGAGGCCGTGATCCTCGGCGCCCGTACGGGGTCGGCCGAGGAGTGGGATCGCGCCGCAGAGCCGGACGTGACCGTGGTCCCGCCCGAAGACGTGAGCGAGTGGCTCACGGCCGTCGACGGCTTCGACCGGGACATCTACCTCAGCGTCGACGTCGACGGTGCGGATCCGAGCGTCGCCCCCGGCACCGGGACGATGGAGCCGTTCGGGCTCTCTGGCCGGGAGATGCGCGACGTCGTGCGAGCGGTAGCGCCCGCCTGTGTGGCCTGCGACGTGGTCGAGGTGAACGACCGCGACGACGGGCAGGCGGCGGCGCTCGGTGGGAAACTCCTCCGCGAGTTCGTCTACGAACACGCCGCAGGCGGAACGCGACCCCGAGACTGAGGTCACAGGCGGAACGCGACCCCGAGACTGAGGTCGCCGATGCGACGTTCGACGAGTGCGCCGTGACGTTGCTGTGACGCGTCGTGGCGCACTCGCAAGCAGAACCCCTACACTGCGGTCCCGCCGTTGTGAACTCGTGCAAGCATCCACGCTCGTTCTCGCGTTCGGCGCACTGTTGTTCGTTCTCCCGATCCCCGGCACGTTCGTCGGCGGCGGGCTCGTGCTCCTCGGCGGGGCCCTCGCCCGCTGGCTCGGCCTGTGAGGCGCGACGGCACGCGGCGCGCGAGCCGAACGTCCACACCGGCGAGAAGGCGGAGCGGTCGCGGCGGGGGACGGGACAGATACAAGCGCGTCGCAGTCGACGACCGAGTATGAGACTCACAGAACTCGTCGCGCGGTACGACGAGGAACTGCGGACCGACGCCTACGGCGACATCGACGCGAGCGCGAACGGGCTGCAGGTCGGCTCGCCGGAGGGGGAGGTCGACCACGTCGCCGTGGCGGTCGACGCGGCGACGGCGACGATCGAGGAGGCGGCCACGGCGGGGGCCGACGTGCTGGTGACCCACCACGGGCTCTCGTGGGGTGGGATCGAGCGCGTCACCGGGCGGACGTACGACCGGATCGCCGCGCTGGTCGACGCCGGGATGGCGCTGTACGTCTCACACCTCCCGCTCGACGGCCACCAGCAGGTGGGCAACGCGGCCGGACTCGCCGAGTTTCTCGGGCTCGACCACCGCGAACCGTTCGCCACGATGGGCGGAGAGCCGGTCGGGCAACAGGGGCGGCTTCCGACGCCCACGTCGGCGTCGGGGCTCCGCGAGACGCTCGACGAACTCCCGCAGGGCAACCAGGAGACGCGGCTGCTCCCGTTCGGTCCCGAGGAGATCGAGACGGTCGCCATCGTCACGGGGAGCGGCGTCGACTTCCTCGACGCGGCCGTCGAGAGCGAGGCCGACGCGCTCGTCACCGGCGAGGGGAAGCAGCAGGCGTACCACCAGGCGCGGGAGTCGAAGCTCAACGTCTTCCTCGCGGGACATTACGCGACGGAGACGTTCGGCGTCCGGTCGCTGGCCGCGCTCGCCGCGGACTGGGGGCTGGAGACGACGTACGTCGAACATCCGACCGGGCTGTGAGCGACTGACGGCGGGCCCGCGTCCCCGCAGGACGGACCGGGACGTTCAAACGCCGGCCCCGCCCATCTCTCGCCCATGAGCGACCAGGGAGACGCCTCGGACGCCCCCGACGAAGACGGAGCGGGCAACGCCGGGGCGGCGGACGATGGGCACCGAGAGACGTTCCGCCACGACCCGATCGGCCACGCCCGGGTGCGGGCGGGGATGACCGTCGGCGAGCTCGTCGACGAGTACGGGAAGGCGGGGATCGGTGCCGCCGACGTCGACCGGGCGGTCGACGTCTACGCCGAGATGCTCTCGCCAGACGTCACGAACTTCGTCGGCCTCGCGGGCGCGATGGTCCCGGCGGGGATGCGACAGATCGTGACGGACCTGATCCGCGACGGCCACGTCGACGCGCTGGTGACGACGGGCGCGAACCTCACACACGACGCCATCGAGGCCGTGGGCGGCAAACACCACCACGGCAGCGTCGGTCCGCACGACCACCGGGTGGAGGAGCGCACCGACGCACGGAACGAGCGCGAACACGACGAACGACTCCGCGACGAGGGCGTCGACCGCATCTACAACGTCTACCTCCCGCAGGAACACTTCACCCTGTTCGAGGAGCACCTGCGCGCGAACGTCTTCCCGAAGCTGGAACGGACCGTCACGATCCGGGAGTTCACCCGCGAGCTGGGCCGGGCGAACCTCGAACAGAACGAGGAGCGAGGGGTCGACGAGGATCCCGGCATCGCCGCCGCCGCCTACGAGCACGACGTTCCCGTCTACGTGCCCGCGATCCAGGACTCCGTGCTGGGGATCCAGGCGTGGATCTACGGCCAGACCTCCGAGTTCGCCCTCGACGCGATCGGCGACATGACGCACCTCTCGGACCTCGCCTTCGCGGCCGACTCCGCGGGTGCGCTGGTCGTCGGCGGCGGCGTCCCGAAGAACTACACCCTCCAGACGATGCTGACGGTCCCGGACGCGTACGACTACGCGGTGCAGTTGACGATGGATCCCTCGCATACGGGGGGCCTGTCGGGCGCGACGCTCGACGAGGCGCGGTCGTGGGGCAAACTCGAGAAGTCCGCGCGCAACGTGACCGTGGTGGGGGACGCGACGATCACCCTTCCACTGGTCGTGGCGGCGGCGCGCGAGCGGGCAGGGGAGTGAGCCGGACGAGCAGTGGGGAGAGTGACCAGCATCGGGCCGGTGACGAGGACGAGCCGAGCCGAATCGGTCGTGACAAAAGACGGGGGCGGAGTGGCGGTAGCATCCCACGGTCGACCGGAGCGGCGAGCGGCGAGGAGACGACGCCTCACGACCCGTCAGTGTCGACCAGAAACGGTCCCACGCGGTCGAGCGCGTCGACGCCCTGCGCCTCACCAGCGAGTTCGGGGACTCGCCTGACGGGGAGGTCGAACCGCTCGTCGATCTCGTCGAGGCGAGCGGCGTGGCGCTCGGCGTCGCGGCGGCACCGATCGCAGGAACACCCCTCGCGGTTCTCGAAGACGCGGTTCACCACGAGCGAGTCGACGGGAACGTCGGCGTCAGTCAGTCGGGCCACCAGTCGGTCGGCCTCCGCGATGGCCATCCGTTCGGGCGTGAGCACCACACGGAATCGGGTCCGAGCCGGATCGCGCAGGAGCGCGCCGACCCGGGCGATGCGTTCCTGGAGCGACGCGACCTCGTCGCGGTCGTCGTCCGACCGCCAGTACGCCGCCGGGCCGAGCACCATGCTCTTCGCGGCGCGACCGGCCCGCCGTACACGTTTCTGGACGTCGCCAGCGACGCCGAGCGTCTCGGCGAGCACGTCCGGCAGGTCCAGCAGTCGGAGCGTGTGCCCGGTCGGGGCGGTGTCGAAGACGACCGTGTCGTAGCCGGCGTCGGCGTAGCGAGCGACGTACTCCAGCGCCGCGACCTCGTCGCCGCCGGGGATCAGCCCCGCCTCGAACAGTCGTTCGAGGTCCGCGTCCGACAGCCGGAGGCCGGCGTCGCGGAACTCGCGGGCGAGCGCCTCGACGACGCGCCGGTAGGCGTCCTGGCCGGTCTCGGGGTCGACCTCGACGGCGTCGAGTCCCTCGTGTACCTCTCTCGGTTCACCGTCGAGATCGCACTCGAAGGCGTCGCCGAGCGAGTGTGCCGGGTCGGTCGAGACGACGAGCGTCTCGCCCGCAGTCGAGCGAGCCAGGGCGTGGGCCGCCGCACACGTCGTCTTGCCGACGCCACCCTTGCCCCCGTAGAGCACGATCTCCGGTGCCGCAGAACGCTCCCCGGTCATCGTGTCGGTAGACGAACCCGACCACTACAAATCCGCCGGTCGCGCAGTCGTGGGGACAGCCGACCGGGGCGTACACGGATCGAGGCGGACACGGGTCCACACCGGATTCACGCGGATCGAGACGGACACGGGACCACACCGGATTCACGCGGATCGAGACGGACACGGGTCCACACCGGATTCACGCGAACGGGGACGGATACGGGGCGACACCGGACGCGTCAGTCGCGGTCGCTCGGCTCCGCGTACCCGTCCTCCGCGGGGCTGTAGTCGAGCACGCCGACGTCGCCGAGCGTGAGCGCCTCGGGGTGGTAGCTCCCGTCGGGGGAGTGATAGCCGGCGGCCTCGAGCACCGCCGAGACGACCGCCTGGTCCTCCGCCTCGATCCCGACGGCGTCGGCGACGCGCTCGACGCGGTGTTCGGTGCAGGAGACGTCCTGGATCTCCCAGGTGAACCCCTCGTAGTTCCGGAGCACGACCACGACGATGTCGCCGACGCCGAGGTCCGCGTCGTCGCCCGCGCGAGCGCAGGCCCCACACCGGACCGTCCCGCGGTCGACGTCCTGTCTGACGGCGAGGCTCTCGACGACGAGCCCCGTGAACTCCCGTCTGAGGTCGGCTTCGGTCCGGCGTGGGAGTGGCATCGTCCGCCACGATGGGAGCGAACTACAAATACTGCCGGGGCGACGGATCCGACGCCGCCGGTGACCCCTTCCCACCGATCGGGAACGGATGACAGCGTTCTTGCCCCGGGACGCCCTCCTTCCGGACGACCCAGATGTACGACGACATCCTGCTTCCGACGGACGGGACCGAGTCGATGGCGGCCGTCTACCGACACACGATCGATCTCGCGAAACGACACGACGCGACCGTCCACGTCCTCTACGTGGTCGACGACCGCGCGTTCCTGACGCTCGCCCCCGACCTCGTCGACGACGTGGTGGGCGAACTCGAAGGGGAGGGGGACGAAGCGACCGCCGCGGCGCTCGACCGACTGGCCAGCGGTGGCGTCGACGCGCGGGCGGTCCTCCGCCGCGGGAGCCCCGCCGAGGAGATCATCGCGTACGTCGAAGAGGCCGGGATCGACATCGTCACCATGGGCACCCACGGCGCGAACTACCGGCAGAACATGGTCGGGAGCGTCTCGGCCCGCGTGGTCGCGGACGCGCCCGTCCCCGTCCTGACGGTGAACGTCAACGGTGACGACGACGACGCGGAGTGACGACGGTCGTCGGGAGAGGACGAACCGGTTTTATCCGAGGCGTGTGATCGTGTCGGCATGGCACAGGAGTGTCCCGTCTGCGGCACCGCAATCGTCGCGTTCGTCGACCTCCCCGAGGCCGTGCGCGAACGACTGGAAGCCGATCCGGAGCGACAGTGGCAGTCGGTCGCCCACCGCCGGGAGAAACACACCGCCTGTCCCGACTGTGAGCTGGAGATCCACGGCTGCGGTCAGCCGTACGCGATCCCCGAGCAGGCAGTGCAGTAGAGTCGAGAACCACTGGCGAGTCGGTGAGAAACCGATTTGTTCCCGCGCGGTCGACATCCGGGTGGCCGATGACGAGCGAACCGCTCAGAACCGGGGTGGCACCCGGTGGTGACGAGCCCTATGAGTGCCGAGGCCGCCAATTTTGATGGTAGAAGGGCTCTCTGAGGCCGTCTTATTGGGGTCACAGTAGACAGAGGCCACAGTCAGAATACAGTCGGGCAGGCAGACACGGATTTATGAGCACAGGCGAGCAAGCACACTGCATGGCCGCCGAAATTTCCGACCGAGTTCGAGAAATCGCCGAGGCTCGCGGCCTTCCAGAATCCGAGGTGTTCGAGCAAGCGCTGGAACGCGGTCTCGAAGACCTGTGGGAAGACCTCGTTCTCGCGCGGTATCTCGACGGGGATCTCGACCGCGAGGAAGCTATCGAACTCGTCGGTCGGACGAAAATCGAGCGAGCCGAACGAGAACGTGAGGTCGTCGAGGACGACGTGGACTGGGGCCTGAACGCGTGACGCTTGCAGCGGTTTCGGACACAGGACCGCTCATCCACCTCGCCGAAATCGATTCGCTCGAACTCCTATCAGCGTTCGACAAATTGTACATCCCCAAGACAGTCTACGAAGAACTCAAAGCAGGTGACGTTCCGAAGGGGTTGAGCCAGCTACGATACGAACTGGTCGAGCCGAACGAGAGGCGAACGTACTCCACCGAGTTAGACGCCGGCGAGACAGCAGCGTTGTCGGTTGCAAAAGAACAGGGAGTCGTCTTCCTGACGGACGACCTCGTCGCTCGAAAGGCGGCATCGGAGGAGGACATCGAAGTCCACGGTTCTGTCGGCATTATCGCGCTTGGCTATTCCCGTGATTTGCTCGACAGGGACGAAGCCGCATCCCGAATGCGAGCCCTCCAGCGCGAGACGAGCCTCTTCGTGACCGAGGCGGTCGTGGAGCGTGGCATCCGGATGCTCGACGAGCAGTAACGGCACGAGCGGACTCTATAGGGACGCTAAGAGCGTTCACTATGGATGGATTGTGAGTCGTGAGTGCCGAGGCCGCCATTTTCGACGGTAGACGGCGTCTCTGAGGGCATCTGGTTGTGGCCTCGGTGAACATAGGTCCCGGTCAAATTCTCACCGGGCAGGCAGACACGGATGTAACAACGTTGCCGGGTAATCACACGCCGCGGCCGCCGAAATCTCCGACCGGGTTCGAGAAATCGTCGAGGCGTACTGAGCCGTGGACAGATCCCGAGTCGTGAGTGCCGAGACCGTTCTCACGACGTGCCGTCACCGACGACCGGGACGACGACCGACGCGGTCGCCGCCCGCTCCGTCTCGTTCGCCTCCTGCACCACGTACCGCTGGCCGACCATCGGGTCCAGGAGGCTGTCGACGGGCGCGCGGTCGTCGCGCAACACGGGTACGTCGTCGGTCTCGGGCGGCTCCCGGTAGTTCCGGATCTCCCGCGCGAGGTCGATGCCGACGTCGCGGCGGTCGTTCCGCGCGAGGAGTTCCGCCTCGGTGAGTCGCGACCCGTTCTTCGTCGCGACGACTTCGATGTTCTGCACCACGGTGCCGCCGTGGGTCGGGAAGCTGTACACCTGCGGGAACACCCCGTGCATCGTCTTGTACTCGGCGCGGTAGAACTGTGACGCCGGGCCGGTAGGCGCGGAGATGAGGTTCGCGAACAGGACGCCGTCGTCGGAGAGACGGTCGCTGGCGAGCTCGAAGAACTCCACGGTGGTCAGCTCGAACGGGACCTTGTCCTTTCGGTAGGCGTCGAGCACGATGAGGTCGTACGTGTGGTTCGTCTCCCGGAGGAACTGCCGTCCGCCCGTCGTGTGGATCCGGAGTCGTGGGGACTCCTCGACCGAGAAGTACTCCTCGGCGACCCGAACGACCTCGGGGTCGATCTCTGCGACGTCGACGGTGACGTTTCGATAGTCGTGCACGAACCGTTTCGGGCCGGTGAACCCGCCGCCACCGACGAACAGCACGCGGTCGACGTCGTCGGTCATCAGAAGGGGGAGGTGGAAGTAGCGGGTGTAGTCGAAGACGTGACGGTTCGGATCGTCGAGGTCCATCGCGCTGTGGCGCTGGCCGTCGAGGTACAGCGTCCGCGTCTCGCCGCGGTCGATCACCTGGAGCTCCTGATACGGCGTCTGCGTCTCGTAGACGACGCGGCCCTCGACAGTGATCCCCGCCACGCCGGTGCCCGCCGCGGCGACGAGCAGGAGTGCGACGAAGCCGATCGCGGCGGCCCGGTCGACGTCGAAACGCGGGCGGAACAGGACGAACGCCGTCGCGACGGAGAGCAGCCCGAAGAGGAGCGCGATCTGGTCGATTCCGAGCGACGGGATGAGAACGAACGTCGTCGCGAACGCGCCGATGATGCTCCCGATCGTGCCGAGCGCGTAGACGTGGCCCGACGCCTCGCCGAGGCCGTCTTTCGCGGAGAGTTCGGCCGCGTACGGGCTGATGTACCCCAGGAGATACGTCGGTGGCCCGAACAGCAGCGTGATCGCCGGGAGCGACGCGAACCGGCTCGGCAGCGGAAAGCCCGCCGTCGCGCGTAACAGGAGATCGCCCACGAAGATGAGGCCGGCGACGTACGCCGCCGTCAGGAGGAACAGCCGGGCCATCCGGTCGTTCGTCGCGCGCGTCGCCGCCTCCTGTCCGCCGCGGTGGTAGCCGTAGCTGAGCGCGGCGAGGAAGACGCCGATGATGCTCCCCCACGTGTAGATGCTGCTGCCGAACTGCGGGGCGATCATCCGGCCGGCGAGGATCTCCAGCCCCATGCTGGCGACGCCGGAGACGAACACCGCGAGTTCCGGACGTGTCAGCCGGAGAGAATCGAGAGACTGGGCCGAGGCCATGCCGGAGGGAGCGGACCGAGGTACATTAACTGTTCGACGCCGTGTCGCACGAATCCGAACGGGGCGACGCGGCCGGGAGACGTCGAACCAGTCGACGAACCCGGCCGTGGCCGCGGAGCCGTCGTCGAACCGTCGTCGTCAACACGACGGGGACCGTTCGAACGAGCGTGCCCCACGACCGGATTCACGCGAGACGGCCGACCCACGATGTCGACCGATGGAACACCGGCACGATCACGCGCGTCTTCGAGCGCGACGGCCACTGCATCGTCGTCGTGGAGGACGAGGGCGAGCCGGTCGAACTCCGCGTCACGTTCGCGATCAGGGACCTGTTCGTCCGCCGCCTCGATCTCGCCGAGGGCGAGAGTCCCGTCGGCTCACAGGTCTGGTATCGAAAACGCGGCGCACGGTGAGGCGCGACGGGCCTTCCCGACGAGGACGACGGACGCGATCGAAGCCAGCGGTGTGATCGAAACGGGCGACGCGAGCGGGGCCGTCGCTGGTCACGACGAGGATCGGGCGAAACCGGCTCGAAGAGCGGGGGAGCGGGGGGACGCCCCGAAAGAGATCAGTCGATGTGGCCTTCGCGGCGGAGCTGGTCGGCGTCCTGTCCCGTGTAGCGCCACTCGATGTTGGCCTTCTCGTCCTGCCAGTCCCACGGTTCGACGAGGACGACGTCGCCCTCGTTGATCCAAGTCCGGTACTTCATCCGGCCGGGGATCCGCCCCATGCGGTTCTTCCCGTCCTCGCAGCGGACGCGGACGTGGTTTCCGCCGTTGTGCTCTGTGACGACCGCGAACAGTTCGCTGCCGTTCGGCATTCGAAGGTTCTTCCGTTCTACTTCTTCACTCATTGGAGGAAGTACGAGGCCTGGACGGTTAAGTCATTGGAGACGCGCGATACCGTGTGACACGGCCCCGACGAGTCGACGAGGACGCCGCCATACGAGGACGAACCGATTCCGACGCCGACGCGGACGTGCCTGGGAGCGTCGGTCGCGACGAGCGACCCGGTTCGGGCGGGAGGGCTGGTCCAGAGTGCCGGAAAGCTTAGTCGCAGCCGTCCAGTACGGAGAGTATGGACGGTCACGGGGGGCACCAGCACGTGTCGCGCGGACGGACCACACGGGACACGGTTCGCTTCTACCTGATCGATCACCGGACGACGGCGGGCAAAGCGATCGACGTCGGCCTCCTCGCCCTCAATCTGGTGTTCATCGGGATCTTCGTCGCGCAGACGTATCCGCTCTCCGGCGGCGCACAGGGGGGGCTGTGGGCCGTGGAGGTGGGTATCGCGACCGTCTTCCTCGTCGAGTACCTGCTCAGGCTGTACGGGGCGCGGAACCGACTCGCGGAGGTGACGAACCCGTACACGGTCGTCGACCTCCTCGCGATCGTCCCGACGTTCGCGGTGCTCGTGTCTCCGGGGTCGGTGGCCGGACTGGGCGTCCTGCAGCTGCTGCGCGTGGTCCGGATCCTCCGCTTCTTCCGCTTCACCCGCGACGAGGAGTTCTTCTTCGGGACGGTCTCGGTCGAGACGCTCCGGGTGATGAAACTGCTCATGACCGTGGTGGCGATCTTCTTCGTCTCGGCGGGGCTGTTCTACGAGTTCGAACACCGCGGTAACGCCGGCGTCGACACGTTCGGTGACGCGTTTTACTTCACGGTGGTCACACTCACTACGGTCGGCTTCGGCGACATCACGCCGACCACCGACGCCGGGCGGTGGGTGACCATCGCCGCGATCCTCGCCGGCATCATCTTCATCCCGTGGCAGGCGTCGAAGATCGTCCGCGAGTGGACCTCCCGGGACAAGCGGAACGTCACCTGCCCGGAGTGTGGGCTGGAGTACCACGACGCGGACGCCTCCCACTGCAAGGCCTGCGGCCACGTCATCTACCAGGAACACGACTCGCGGGAGTCGTAGCCCGGACGTCGACCATCCGCGGTCGGGGTCCGAGCGAGGCGGTCCGAAGAGTTCCAACGGGCGAGACGCCGAAGGGTCTCACCGGGCCGACGCCGAGACGTCGAACGTGTAGCAGACGGCGGTCCCCGAGAGCACCTCGGTTCCGTCGTCGCGCGTCACCCGCGTCCGCAGTTCTGTGATGGGTTTGTCCTCGCGCACGGCCGTGACCTCGACGACGCCGGTGATCGTGTCGCCGGGACGGACCGGCGCGGTGAAGTCCCAGTCCACGCTCATGAACACCGTCCCCGGCCCGGGGAGGTCCTCGGCGACGACGGCGTTGAGGATGCCGCTCGTCACGCCGCCCTGGACGACGATCCCCCCGAACGGGGTCGCTTCGGCGGCCACCTCGTCGTAGTGGAGGGGGTTGGTGTCGCCCGTGATCTCGGTGAAGTAGTCGATGTACTCCGCGCGGATCTCGCGCGAGCGCTCCGCTCGATCGCCGACCTGCGGCGCACCGCTCGGCCAGACGGTCTCGTCTTCGGACATGGTCGGGGGGACGACGCGAACTGTCAAATAGCCGCCCCGAGGTGAGCGTCGAGGGCACACAGCCGGCCGTCGGACGCGACGCAGACCGACGGCGGCGAGAGCCGAGAGAACGGCGGGGGAACGAAAGAACGGTGGCAGGAGCTGAGAGGGAACGAGAGCGGCGGATGCGATGCTGGAGCGGAGCGAGACGACGAACCACGGAGGTGAGCGGGCCACTGGAGGCCGCAGCCGCGACGACCGTGGCGGCTACTCGAACACGAACTCCGCGGCGACGAACGCGAGCGTGCCGACGACGACCGTGGCGAGCAGTGCAACGTGCCCGGGGCCGAGTGGCCGTGACGAGACGACGAACGCGCCGACGAGCGTCGCACAGAGCAGGGCGACGACGCCGACGACGCCGACCGTCCAGACGACGAGTTCGACGAGTCGGAGCGTCTCCGTGATCGACCGCCCGGGGGTGGTGACGGGTGAGAGTGCCATGTAGGACGGTCGACCGTGGGGCACATCGACCTGTCGGTGAGCCAGGTGACGGCTGGACGTGCGTGTAATTATCTGCCACGGATCGGTGGAGATTGCCAACGGCTATCCGTCTCGAGCACTTTCTCGTCCCCATGGACTACGAATCTTCTCTCGACCGTGCCATCGACGCCTTGCCGGAGCGGACCGGAACGGAAGACCGTCGACTCCGTGTCCCGGACCCCACGGGGGAGACCGACGGTGCGTTCACACGGCTGACGAACCTCGGTGCCATCGCCGACGCGCTCTCGCGCGAGCCCGAACACGTCCACCGGGCCATCCAGCGCGAACTCGGGACGGCTGGCCAGTTCGACGGCGACCGCGCCCGATACAACGGCTCGTTCACCGTGGCGGACTTCGACACCGCCGTCGAGAACTACATCGAAGAGTTCGTCCTCTGCAGCGAGTGCGGCCTGCCCGACACGCGACTCACGACCGAAGACGGCGTCGACATGCTCCGCTGTACGGCCTGTGGGGCGTTCCGACCCGTCGAGAAGCAGAAGAAACAGACGACGACGCAGACCCCGCGCGACGTCATCGAGGAGGGGAAGACGTACGAGGTGGAGATCACCGGGACCGGGCGGAAGGGCGACGGCGTCGCCGAGCGCGGCAAGTACACCATCTTCGTCCCCGGCGCTCGCGAAGGACAGGTCGTCAGCGCCCGGATCGAGAACATCAGCGGCTCGCTGGCGTTCGCCCGGAAGGTCTGAGCGCCACACACGCAGGCGACGGCTGATTCTCACCGCCGAACCAACCAGGACAGCGACGACGTCGACGCACCAGAACGGCTCGCCACCGTGGACGGACGCGCTGGGACGACCCGTCACCGTGGACGGGCGACCGAGCCACGCGGACGCGACCGACGTCGACCGCGGCGAGGTCGAGACGGTGGTGGACCGACTCGTCGGGCCGGCCGCAGGGAGAGCAGCCCCGACGACGTGACCGGGGCGGAGTCGTCGGACCTGAACCGGCTCTGTCGGCGTAGTTTTATTCGTCCGTTGGCCGACTCCGAACCATGGAGTACACCACGTTCGGCACGACGGGGACGACCGTCTCACGCATCTGTCTGGGCTGTATGAGCTTCGGCACGAACTGGGACGACTGGACGCTCGACGCCGAGGCGAGCCGCGAGGTGATCGAGCGCGCCATCGACCTGGGGATCAACTTCTTCGACACCGCCAACGTCTACTCGTACGGCGAGAGCGAGGAGATCCTGGGGGAGGTCTTGGGGGAGTACGACCGCGACGAGATGGTCGTCGCCACCAAGGGGTACGCCCGGATGCGCGAGGACGACCCCAACTCGGGCGGCCTCTCCCGCAAGGCCATCGAGCAGGAGCTCGACGCCTCGCTCTCCAGGCTCGGGATGGAGACGGTCGACCTCTACCAGATCCACCGGTGGGATTACGACACGCCGATCGAGACCACGCTCCGCGCGCTCGACGACGCGGTTCGGAGGGGGTCGGTCCGCCACGTCGGGGCGTCGTCGATGTGGGCCCACCAGTTCGCCGAGGCGCTCCACACCGCCGAGAGGGAGGGACTGGAACGGTTCGTCTCGATGCAGAACCTCTACAACCTCGCGTACCGCGAGGAGGAGCGCGAGATGCTCCCCCTGTGTGCGAAGGAGGACGTCGCCGTGATGCCGTGGTCGCCGCTCGGTGCGGGCTACCTCACCCGGCCACACGAGGCGTTCGAGGCGACGACGCGCGGTGAACACGAGGCCGACGTGGGGCGACCCTACCTCGACGGTGGTGGCGTCGAGGTGAACGAGCGTGTCCAGGAACTCGCGGCGGAGAAGGACGTGAAGATGGCACAGCTGTCACTGGCGTGGCTGTTCCACAAGGACTGGGTGACGACGCCGATCCTGGGCACGTCGAGCGTCGAACACCTCGAGGACGCGGTCGAGGCGCTCGACGTCTCGCTCTCGGAGTCGGACGTCGAGTGGCTCGAGGAGCCGTACCAGCCGGTTCGGGTGTCCGGACACGAGTAGAGCCGGGCGTGGCTGGGCGGACAGGGGTCGTCCGACGACTCACTCGGAGGTCTTCGAACCGCCGGCCTCGCGCTCGTCGACGACCGGGATCTCGGTGCCGCGCGTCGAACCAGTCGAGTTCGTCGAGTCCGTCGAATCGTCCCCACCGCCCGCACGGGCCCGCCAGAAGCCGTCGTCGAGATACCGTTCCTCGGTCGCCCGGTAGCCGAGCGCTCGTGCCAGCGGGCCGAACGTCTCGCCGAGCGCCCGCTGGAGCGCGTACGGGGCACCGGTGAAGTACGTCTCGTCGACCGCCGCCTCCGCCATCGCCATCGCTCGGAGGAAGCCGGGGCGACCGCGGCCGTCGACCTTTCCGTCGTGTGCGAGACCGAACAGTGTCACCACGACCTCTCCCAGCAGGGCGTTCGGCGGGACGGTCCGGACGACCATCACAGCCTCCTCGCTCCCCTCGTTGCGGAACGTGTGCGGCGTGCCGGGCGAGACGCGTATCTCGGTGCCGGGGTCGATCCGTCGCTCGCGGCCGTCGATCCGGAAAGTCACGCTTCCCTCGCGGACCTCGAACCGCTCTTCGGTGGTGCGGTGGACGTGCTCCGCCGGCCCCTGCGCGCCCGGGGCGAGGCGGATCTCGGCGGCCGACTCGTCGTCCGGGAGTTCGGAGAGCGAGACGCCGGTCACCGGGTTCGAGACGGAGACGCGCTCGTCGGATCGCGCTGCCATGTGCGGCGCGACGGGATCGAGGCGAAAGACCGTTTCGGCGCGGTCGGTGTGGTCGGTCTGACCGGCGCGGGTGGTGTGATCGGCCGGTCGATGCGATCGGGAGCGTCGCGGGGGTGGGTCAGCAGGTCAGCGGGTCAGCGGGTCAGCGGGTCAGCGGGTCGGCGGGTCGGCGGGTCGGCGGGTCGGCAGGGCGGCAAGACGGCGAGGATACTCCTCACGCGCGATCGACGACGCCGTTGCACCGCAGGCACAGCACCGTCTCGGCGACGTAGTTGACGTCGCGCGCGCCGCAGTCGGGACAGCGGAACGCGTCGACCCCGTACTCGGTCGAACCGCGGGGGGCGAACAGCCGGCCGTCGTCGGCTCTGGTCGCGAGGAGCGACCGGAGCCGCGACCGCTTGAATCGGACCCGACGAGCGAGTGCGTCCGATCCGTCGGTGCCGTGGAGGTCACCCCAGTCGAGGTCGTCGGGACGCGAGAGCTGGAGGACGGCGTCGGTGTTCGACTGGAGGAGCGGTCGCGTCGTCGCCTCTGCGGGCGAGTCGGGCGCGGCATCGGCGTAGGCGTCCGCGGCGCGGTCGTAGGCGGCGGTCGCCCGGTCGGCGTCGCCCGCGACGGTCCGGAGGTCGCCGGTCCACTCGTGGCAGGCGGCGCGGTCGACGGGGTGGACGAGTACGTGCTCGCGCTGGTCGCCGGCGACGAGGATACCCTGGCCGGCACGGTTGCGCGCGCGGTCGTCGCTCCCGGCGAGCCGATAGCAGACGCCGGCGAGGAACAGCGACGCCAGCGGGTAGCCGACCCAGCCGGCGTCGTCGGGATCGAACGCCTCTCGACGGCGACCGTCGAGGCCCGACAGTCCCCCGTACGCCGCGAGCGTGTACGCGTCTCCCGCCTCGGCGTAGCGCTCCCCCGAGAGCGCGCGGATGGCCCGATCGCGGTGGTTCAGGTCTGTGTCCGTCTCCGTGTCCGTTGTCGTGGTCACGACCTCGCTAGGGAGCGAGCCGTATCAAGGTCACTGGCCGCCGTCGGAGCGAGCGGCGTCGGGTCGAAACCCCGGTGGGATCAGCCATCGTGCGTGGCCAGCCCCTCGTCCCGAAGGTCGCGGTCGCGGTCCGTCTCGACGGTCAGATCGGGCACCGGTTGGGGAGCGCCGTGGGTGTCGACGGAGACGAACGTGAACGTGGAGTCGCTCGTGCGCTCGCACTCGCCCGTCCGGGGGTCCTCGCGGTCGACGCGGATCCGAACCTTGACGCTCGTCCGACCGGCGTCGTACACCCACGCCTCCACGACGGCGATGTCGCCTCGTGGGATGGGTCGGCGGAAGTCGAGGCTCTCGACCCGGGCGGTGACGCACGTTTCCCCCGCAAAGCGCATCGCACTCATCGCGCCGATCTCGTCCATCAGGTGCATCACGACGCCGCCGTGGGCCGTGTCGTAGTTGTTGGTCTGGTTCGGCTGGATGCGCTCGCGGTTCTGGATGTACGTCTCCGAGGGGGTGGGCATGGTTGGAGAGGTCGGCCGAGCGGCTTACGTCTGGTGTCGCCGTGCGCCCGTGATCAACGCGCGCGATCGCGGCTCGACCGTTCCCCGGAGGACGATCGCAGGCTGTTCGACGGCGCTACCAGGATGCCGACACCAGCTCGCCGGGCACGCCGATCCGTCGCCGACCCTTCTCGGACGTCGTCCGTCCGGCTCGTGGCGCCACTGAGTAATCTTTAATGTCAGACGTAGCATATTTATGTCGTGCAAATCGCGGCTACCCGGTTCCCACCGTCGATCGACTCGAGCACGGATCAGTCATCGGACGAGACGGTCCACGGGACACGACGAGGGAGCGTCGACGGTGACGACGACCAGGGTGAGGGATGGGGTAGCGATGTGGTCGGGGGAGGGCTGCAACACTCACTGCTGTTCTTGCGGACGAACATCCCGGCCAACTTGCTCGCGCTCTGGGCGGCACTCGAAGGGGCTGCGGAGCTGTACGCGCTCCCAGCATGGGCACAGTGGGCGCTGTTCGTGCTGGCCGTCGTCGCCACCCCGATCTACGTCTATCAGGCGGTCGACAGGCCCGAGGATCCGTCAGACGGATCCGACGTCAGGTGGTGGCGGGAGGCGAACGTCGGATGGCAGAGCATCCTGTCCACCGGTGCATTCGTCGTGTGGGTCTACTTCCTCGGTGGGCCGTTTCAGGCGGCGGGACTTCAGAACGCCGATCTCGCGATCCTCCTGGTCCTCGCCTACCCGATCGTGATCGTGATCTCCCCGTACTACGGCAGTTTCCTCCTGTATCAGCTCTCCCAGCTACGCCGGAAGGCAGCGTGAGGACGACGGGCCACGGACGACAGCCGGCCGACAGTCAGAGGCCGGCGATCGGCTGGGCAGAGCCCGCGTTCGAACCTGCGAGCGGCTGTGCCTGCAGACCGCGAGGGCGGTCACTCGTACGTGCGGTACGAGGCCGTCCCGACACTGACCCGGACGAGCCGGTTCTCCGACCACGCCTCCTCGCGCGCGTCGTACTTCGCATTGATGCGCCGGGTCGCCTCGCGCGTGGCGGCCTCGTCGTCGACGACCTCCGCGGTGCCGAGCAGCGTCACCGTCCACTCCGCGTGGCCTCCGGTGTCCTTCTGGATCGACAGCGCCACGTACGGGTTCTCGCGGACGTTGGCGAGTTTGCGCCCGGTGGTGACGAGTTCGACGACCTCGTCGGTGGAGTCGTACACGTACCACACTGGTGCGACGTGGGGCCGATCCCCACGACAGGTCGCGAGGTGCGCCATCAGCGGTTCGCTCGTGAGCAGGTCCGCGGCCTCGGGTGGCACGACGGTCATGCGGGGGGGAGGAGCGGCGGCGGCAAAGACGTACCGCGGGATGTCAGACGGCCTGTTGTCGGTCACGACCGGATCGGTCGCGTTGCGACACGCGATCGACCGGGAGACGAGAGAGCAGGCCGTATCAGAGCCGGATGAAGAGCAGGAGGATCCCGAGCGGCGTCGCGGCCGCGGCGACGAGGAGGAGACCGGCGACGATCACGACGGTCTCGCCCGGGACGACGAGCCCACCCGCGAGCAGGTCCGTCACCGGCACGTGCCAGAAGACCTGGTGGAACGGATAGAAGACGGCGAGACAGAGCGCTCCGAGCCCGACGAGCACGAGTCCGAGCGACACGTATGGGTCCTGAGACTCTCCAGCAGACTGTACGTCTCGCCACATGATAGATAAGACATCGCGAATATACATAAATATGATGTGATTACGAGGGCGTAACTACCGGTTAAGCGCCCCCGACGTGACGGCCGACCGGGACGGTCGTCACTCCCGGGAGCGGACCGAACGGTGCGGTCAGTCGCGGTCCGGCTCGAAGTCGAGCGCGACGGAGTTGATACAGTAGCGCTTGCCCGTCGGCTCCGGACCGTCCTCGAAGACGTGTCCGAGGTGGCCGTCGCAGGTCGCACACAGCACCTCGATACGGCGCATCCCGTGGCTCGTGTCGACTCGCGTCTCGACGTTACCCGAGAGCACGTCGAAGAAGCTCGGCCACCCGCTGTTGGAGTCGAACTTGGTGTCGGCGTCGAACAGGGGCGTGCCACAGCCGGCGCAGCGGTAGGTGCCGTCGTCGGACTTGCCGAGGTAGTCACCGCTGAACTTCGGCTCGGTGCCGGCCTCGCGGAGGACGCGGTACGCCTCCGGCGAGAGTCGCTCGCGCCACTCGGCGTCGGAGTCGGGGAGGTCGTGGGTGTCGGTGGTCGACTGATCCATACCCGTACGAGGGTCCGAGAGCAGAAGAGGGTTTGGCGCGCCGTGGGTCGGGCGCTAGTCGTCGCGCTGGAGCAGCTCGGGGAGCCGGATCCGCTCGAGGTCGTCGAAGCCGTACTCGAGCAATCGCGCGCGCGTCACCGCGTCGGGGACGCTCCCCTTCGGACGGCGGTCGTCGGCGTCGTCGCGTGCGGACGGCGGACCGGCGACGGGCCCCGTGTCGACGAGGGCGTCCCAGACGGCCTGGCGCTCTTCGAACTCGCGGCGGTTGTTCTTGGCCCGCTGCTGTCCCTCCTTGAACGAGAGTTCGAGGACGCTTCTGCGGTAGGCCGTCGACGCCTGTCGCATGATGCGTTTGTACTCGTCGGGGTGCCGCTCGCCGAGCACCGCGGCGACGCCGAGGGCGTACATCCGCTTGAGCGCCTGCTCCTCGGAGAGGCGCTCCCAGTCGAAGCCGAACGCCTCCTCGTACATCTCACTCACGTCTCGACCTTGGCCGAGGGATCGACGACGAGTCCACCGTCGGTGAACGTGGCCGAGCGGATGTCGCAGTCGATGTTCGTCCCCCGCATCTTGATGACCTGGACACCTCGCGTCATGCCGCCCGCCTCGAGGTAGTTGTGGAAGAAGACGACGCCGTGAGCGAGGTAGTGCTCGTCGGAGTACGACGACGGGTCGGTCATCTCAGAGACCAGCAGGGTCGTCGCGTCGCCCTGCTTCAGCGCCGTGAGAAAGCGCGTCATCTCCTCGGAACCGTTGGCGAAGAACAGCCGGAGGAGCATCGTCGAGTCGATGATGAGTCGGTCGACGTTGCGCGAGTTGACGAACGCGACGATCTTGTCCGTGAGCGACTTGACGCTCGAGGAGCCGCCGCTCTGCGAGAACTGGTTGAGGACGTGTTTGCCCTTCGGACTCACCAGGTTCAGGAACCGGAAGTTGTCGGAGTCGGTGAGCGTGTCGAAGCCGAAGTCGTAACTCGACATGTCGTTCACGAGCTCCTCGCGCGTCTCGTGCATCGTGATGTACATGCACTGCTCGCCGTTCCGCAGCCCCTCGGCCACGAACTGTGCGGTGAACGTCGTCTTGCCACTCCCCGGAGGACCACTCAGGACGTAGAGGCGTTCGGGAAGGAATCCGCCCCCGATGAGGTCGTCGAAACCGCTGACACCGCTCCGGATTCTCATACCGCGACCGACACGGCACCCACGCATAACCGTTATCCACCAGATATCAGGTGAGATAATTCACGTCGGCCAGCAAATACGGACCTGTCCACGGATTTCGGAGTAGTTGTCCGCTGCTCGACAGTTCGAGGTGGTGCGTCGGGGTCGAGGGCGCGTGTGGGCGCGACGCGGCGGACACACGCGGCTCGTCGGCGCGACGGGGTGTGCGCGCACGAACGCCACCGGAGGTCGTCGAGACGCCCGCACGAACGCTCCGTCATCGTGCGCGAGAGGAGTCGTTCGGAGGACAGTTCCGCGGCCGGCCTACTCGGGGTACAGCTCCGTTTCGGCCTCGATGGCGTCGATGCGAGCGACGTCCGCCTCGTCGAGGACGACGTCGCCCGCATGGAGGTTCGACTGGAGATGCTCGGCGGATGACGCCTTCGGAACGACGGCGAGCCCCTTCGCACGGAGCCACGCGATGCTCGCGACCGCCGGAGAGACGTCGTGTCGCTCGGCGACGGCGACGACGGGGTCGAGGTCGAATACCCGGCCCCCCGCCAGCGGCGAGTACGCGACGACCGTGTAACCGTGTTCGCGGGCGTCTCGTACCAGCGCCGGCCGACGGAACAGCGGGTGGTACTCCGTCTGGTGAGCGGTGAGAGGGGCGTCGAGGTGTGCGCGCGCATCCCGCAACTGGTCGAGCGTGAAGTTGCTCACGCCGACGTGCCGGACGAGACCGTCGTCGACGCACGCGTCGAACAGCGGGAAGGTCGTGGGGGGATCGTACGAACCGCGGGGTCGGTGGAGGTAGAGCAGGTCGATGGTGTCGACGCCGAGTCGCTCGCGGGAGGCCTCGACGGAGTCGCGGAAGCGGTCGGGGTCGAGGTTGTCGACCCACACCTTCGTCGCCACCAGCACCTCGTCGCGGTCGACCAGCCCACGGTCGAGCGCCCGGTGCAACCCTGCCCCGACGACGGCCTCGTTTCCGTAGATCTGTGCCGTGTCGAGGTGGCGGTAGCCGAGTTCGAGCGCCGTCGTGACGACGTCGCTCCCCGCGTCGCCGTCGAGACCCATCGTCCCGAGGCCGATCGGCGGGACGACCGGGCCGCTGGTGTCCGCCCCGTCGTCGGGATCGCTCATCGTGCGGCCTCCGACTCGCGAACCGGGACGCGGTCGAACGCCAGGAGGTCGTCGAGTCGCTCGACCTCGTACGTCGGCGGCGTGTCGAGCGCGTGACCGTGGCGGTGTGGGCGGCGGACGAAGGCGGTGTCACAGCCCGCCCGGTCACCCGCGACGACGTCGACCCAGGTGTCGCCGACGAACAGCGCGTCCTCGGCGGCGACGTCGAGCGTCGCCAGCGCGCGGTCGACGTAGTGCGTTGACGGCTTCTTGCGCGAGAGGCTCTCGGGCGTCGGCTCCCGCCCGAGTACCGTCTCGAACCACGACCCGATGGCGAAGTGGTCGACGAGGAACGACAGCGTGGCCTGCTGGTTCGAGCTCACGACGCCCCGGGGGGCGTCGATGGCCTCGACGGCGGCGACGTCGTCGTACAGGCGCTTCTCCCCGCGGTGGACGGCGTCGATCTGTGCCCGAGAGGACGTCTCGTCGCGGACGCGCCAGAACGCCTCGGGCGAGAGATCGTACCGCTCGCACACCGCGGCGAGGTCGTCCGGCGAGACGCCGACCGTCACCCGGTCGACGTCCGCGGGCGCGGGGTCGACGTCGAACGCGGCGAACGCCTCGGCGGCCGCCTCCCGGAGGACGGCGCGGTCGACGAGCGTCGTCAGGACGCCGTCGTTGTCGAAGAGCACTGCGTCGTAGGCGTCTGTGGTCACGTCACAGCAGGCGTGCCGACGGCTAATGAGCGTGCCGGGCGACGGGTGAGGATCGCTCCGGGCGAGGGTCGTCAGCGACGCGGAACGGCCGGAACAATCAACATCCGGACATCGCTAGGTCCGATCGATGTCCGAGATACCGGACGCTGGACACCTGGCGGCCACGGCTTTCGATCAGGTCTGGCGGCACGGCGACGTCGAGACAGTCGAGGAGTCGTACGCCGACGACTACGCGGTCCACTTCATGGGCGAGGAGAACCGGCTCGTGGGACCCGACGCGCTGGGCGGCTACGTCGATCACCTCCACGACGCGTTCCCCGACCTCGCGATGACGGTCGAGGACCGGCTGGTCGATGGCGATCGCGTGACGACGCGCTGGTCCGCGACGGGAACCCACGAGGGCGAGCACATGGGTCTCCCCCCGACGAGCGCCGAGGTCGACCTCTCGGGCGTCGTCATCGACCGCGTGGACGAGAGCGAGGGCGAGATCGCCGAGTCGTGGATCTACCTCGCCCTCCCGGCGGCGCTCCGTCAGCACGGGATCGAGCCACACGGCGCCGGGCGGAGCGAGTGAGTCGGGGACGAGCCACGACATCGTCGACCGGGCGACAGGCCACGACGCCTTTCACTGCCCAGTGCCAACGATCGCGCATGACTTCCCTGTGTGTCGTGGGTGCGGGTGCGGCCGGAGCGGGTGCCGCGTACGCGCTCCGGAACACCGACGTCGAGGCGACGGTGCTCGAGAAGTCCCGCGGCGTCTGTGGTCGCGCGGCGACCCGCCGGAGACACGGCTGTCGGTACGACCACGGCGCAAACTACGTCAAGGACCCCGACGAGCGCACGACCCGACTGATCCGCGAACTCGGCGACGACGGGCTGGTCGACGTCGAGGAGCCGGTCTGGACGTTCGACCGACGCGGACGGATCACGGAGGGTGACGACCGCGACGACCACAAGTTCACCTGGACGGAGGGGCTGACGCAACTGGCCAAGCGGCTGTTCGCCCGGACCGACGCCGACGTCCGGACCGCGACGCGCGTCGCGGCACTCGACCGCGAGGGCGACCGCTGGTCGGTCACCGACACCGACGGCGACGGCCACGGCCCGTTCGACGCGCTCCTCCTGACGCCGCCGGCGCCGCAAACTGCCGCACTGCTCACCGACACGCGGTGGGACGACGCGCGGCTCCCCCGGCTGCGCGAGGCGGTCGGATCGGTGCCGTACCGGACGATCCGGTCGTACCTCCTGCACTACCCGTTCGAGATCGACCGCCCGTGGTACGCGCTCGTCAACGTCGACAGGGAGCACGACGTCGGCTGGCTCTCCCGCGAGGAGTGCAAGCCGAGCCACGTCCCCGACGGGGAGTCGCTACTCGTGGTGCAGATGTCGCCCGCGTGGTCGACCGCCCACTACGACGACCCGCTCGACGAGTCGGTCGGGACGGTCGCCGAGACGGTGGCGACGCTGCTCGACGACCCCTCGTTCGCCGAACCCGACTGGTACGACGACCAGGGCTGGCGCTACGCCCTGCCCGACGACGGCGTCTCCGACGTGGTCCACGAGGCCGAGGACGCGGGGCTGTTCTTCGCGGGCGACTGGGTCGCCGGCGAGGGCCGGGTCCACGCGGCGCTCTGGAACGGGATCGAACAGGGCGAACGCGTGGGCGAACACCTCGCGACATCGGTGTTCTGAGAGGGATTCGCGGATGTCCCCGTACTTCCGAGCGTGAACAATCCAAATAGTCGAGATCGGTGCGGCCGACTCGGAGGGTGCATTCAGCAGAGCGATGCTAACCAGGATTCGCCCATAGAGTTCGGGAAGTCCAACAACACGGCTATCGGTGAACGAGACGGTGGAGAGCCCCCAAGAGAGGTATTCGGACAGAAGCTCCCGGAAGCGTGGACTCTCCCTCTCGCCGCAGGACTCTGGCCAGTCTCGTAGGGGCAAGTACACTATCGGGTGCTCAGCACTACCCTCTGACCGAGCATCGATGGACCTGGCCGTCTTCAGCCACGTCGATGAGCCACACGAGGTGTGGCTACGTCTGTTTCGTGCCGATAAACAAGCGAGAGCCGAGGCAAGCGTCTACGAGCAGACGTTCTCGATAGAACCGGAAGGTAGAGGTCCAGCGCGAGGGAATCGTTCCCGCCCGGCAGTACGAAATCCGGTTCACGGTACTCACGTCTTCCGACGGCAAAACGACGCAGCAAGACCACGTTCACTACTACCCGGTCCGTGGCAAGGATGACCCCTCCGTGGCGTTTGATCTCGATCCAGGTGGTGTGATGTGGATGCGCCGACAGAGCACGTGTTTTCACGACTGGTCTCTACTGAGTGTCTTCAGAGACGGTCGAACTCCGAGAAGCGGCCCGGCTACAGTCGCGCCCTGTACGCAGCACGACCGCAACGAACTACCCGGTTGCTGTCGGTAGCGGCGTGACCGATACAGAGGGTAGGTTCAGCACCGAGATCGCCGACGACACCCTCAGTGAGGTATCTCGCTACGGGTAGCGAGTTGTCGTAAATTGTAAAAATACCTGCAGAGTTGGTGGCGTTGTGCGTGAATCCACGATCGGGGCGGTGCTGGTGCTCGGCGCGGCCGCGGGGTTTGGAACGATCGGAATCTTCGGAAAGCTCGCAGTAGCGATCGACCTCGACCTGGCGACGTTGCTCCCCGTCCGGTTCACGATCGCGACGCTCGTAGTGGTTGCCCTCGCCATCAACCGTAGCTGGGCGTTTCCCCGATCGGAGCGTGACTGGCTGACGACGCTCGCGCTCGGTGTGACCTACACGGCCATGACGCTGTTCTTCTTCGTCTCCCTGCGATTTCTCACGGCTGGCATCGCCACGATCGTCCTATACACGTACCCGACGTTCGTCGTCGCGCTGTCAGCTACCTTCCTCGGCGAGACCGTGACGGTACGGAAGCTGATCGCGCTTGGATTGGCGACGGGCGGCATCGCGCTCGTGGTCGGGGTAGGGATGACCGATATCGATCCACTCGGAGTCGGCCTCGCGCTCGGTTCGGCGGCTTGCTACGCCGTGTATACGACCGGGAGTCGGATGTTGTCACCGTCGATCTCACCACGGCCGCTCATGATCGGGATCCTCGTCGGAACGACAGTCAGTATGCTCGTCTATGGAGTTCTCGACGGCGGTCTCGCGCTTCCGACCGGACGTGACGAATGGTGGATCGTGCTCGGTCTCGCTCTCGTCTCGACGGTGATACCCCATCTGCTGTTCTACGAGGGAGTATCCCGACTGCAAGCGAGCAGGGTCGGCGTCGTGAGCACTGCCGAACCGGTGGTCACGGTCGTGCTCGGTGTGATACTGCTCGGAGAGACGGTCACGCTCTCCGTCCTCGCGGGTGGCCTGCTCGTGCTATGCGGCGTGCTCGTTGTCCAGTCCGGGGAAACGGACCCCGGATCCCTTCCAGAGGCCCCGGCGTTCACCGACTCCGACGACTGAGGCGCTCGTCGCAGGAGAATCACTCCCCTGATGTTGCGGGATGGCTCTCGAAGAGACCGGCAGACGATGCAAACTGTTGATTCAGGTTACGCGCCCTGTATTCAGCGAGCGTCTCTGCCAGCTACTCGATCTCTGTCAGTAGCGGCGTGACCGATACAGAGGCTGTATGCAGCAGAACTACCGTTGTGAATGGTCACAATAGTGGTATTTTTATCTGCTTTGGCATGCTGATATTAAGCTCCCACAATTGAAGGATGGCGGTTTGACTGGTCGAAGCCTGTTCAATCCGTCCTATTCCCAAGAAATCCCGCAAGGGGTAACTGGGGGCATGAGTGGACTCGACGGGAGGTCAGCGCTCGGCTCTGGGTCGTTGTAGGCCTTCGGAGCGACGTCGTTCGGTGCGTTTGGATAGAACAGCGATGCAATCGCATGGATGTGCTCACGGCCGACATCTAACTCGAACTGGCCACCGCCGAACATCTGTATATCGTGTTCGCGGCAGTAATCAATCGTGTCGAAGAGTGACTGAACCGACCCAAATCGTGACGGCTTGATGTTGAGCCATTCCGGTTCCCATGGGAGAGTCTCGACCGTCTCAACTCCTCGAATTGGGTAGTCCCATGTTACGCGTGCCTCTGCTCCATTGAACAGTGATCGCGTCTCCTCGTTCAATTCCGGGTCTTCGATAAGTGCGCTGGGAAACCCTTCAAGAACCCGTTCGTACAATTCCGGGTCAGCTGGTTGGTCGACCGTCGTCCCGTGGTACTGGCCTTTGAGATCGAGCGTCTGGACTGCATCAGTCGCTGCAAGCCGTTCGATAACCTCAGCGGTCCACTCGGAGGTCGGATCAAGTTTGAACTCCAACTCGGGATCTCGCTCAAGCCAATCGATGATTCGATCCCCAGTTGGTGGCTCCTCCAAACGCGTGCTCACGACGAACCGGACGGGCTCGTACGTACGCCCTAGTTGCTCGGCGAGGTTCGTATCGGCCTGTTTGAGTGCAAGATCCAACGCAGCGCTCTCGAATGCCCACTGCCGATAATTGTGGAAAATTGACTGTCCCGGTTCGTCACCGAAGAAGAAATCAATCTCAGATAGTTGGTTCGAGAACTCGCCGAGAGTGTATTCGCCCGTGATGGGAAATTCCGCTTCGGCGTCGTGAAGTGTGTCGTGTGCCTCGTTGTCGTACGTGACGTCCTCGCCACGTCCAGTACTCCCATTGCCGTGTAACGAGACGAGAGTCGTTGCTCGGGTGAAACCACTAGACGTGTCTCGCTCGAGTTGTTCGAGACTATATTCCTCAATCTGGAGTTCGAGATTAGCGACGTGGTCGTACAGCATTGTCTGTTTCTTACGAGAGAGGCAAGTAAAGGTAGTGCAGACACCGGTCGAACTAGGTAACAGCCGTGTCACTGCGTGTACGATTCTCTGGAGCTAGTCAATCACGGGACCTTGATGTAGCGATACCCCTCGTCTTGTAGTCTGGTCAGCACACCGACTGACGTCGGGGCTGTCTCAGCTGCGTCATGAATATCGTCGATTGTTAATCCTGCTGCCTGCATCGACTTTTCGCACGCGATGAACTGAACGTCGCCTTTGGACAGTTCAGCGATATCCTCGGCGTACGTGGAGTCCGCTCGAACGAGGTCGATACCAGAGGCGTTTGCCACGACTGCAACGGCATCGATCTCCACGGAGTCGTCGTCGAAGATTCCTCCGGCATACCGAATCGTTGCGTCCTGAATGTCGTCGTCTCCATCTGCGAGGTGAAAGACGGTCTTCATACTGCGTTCATCAGTGGGGTGTCGGTAAGTGTTTTCGACGCCGCACAATTGGAAGGTGGGGGCTAGGATATCAGAGCCGCCGATGTGGAGTGAGGATAGGTCGGTCGTAGCGCAGTTAGTTGAAGAAAGGGGCTGGATTTCCGCCGACACACTGATTTTCTGTCTCTTGCTAACGGATGTATGCCCATCGAAGACGCCGACGGACTCCGTCGGATTCTTGGATACAATCGCGTCGCCGTAGTCGGGGCGTCGACATCCTACGAAAAATCAGCACACATCGTGCCAGCGTATCTTCAGCGCCACGGATATGAACTTCGTCCGGTCAACCCAACCGCCGACGAGATATTCGGCATCCAAGCGTACGACTCCTTGGCCGACGTTATCCAACCCATTGACATTGTCGAGATTTTTCGGCCGAGCGATGAGGTTCCTGGAATCGTCGAACAGGCGCTCGATCGAGACGACGTGAAGGCAATCTGGATGCAACCCGGAATCCGAAACGATGATGCGGTTCAAAAAGCGGAAGCGAACGGAATTGAAGTCGTCCAAGACCGGTGTATGAAGGTCGAACACGGACAACTGATTCGTCATCCTATGGACTGAGTCGTGGAGTGACTGACTTGCGCCCTGTATACAGCAGCACCTTTGCCAGCTACTCAGTCTCTGTCAGTAACGGAGTGACACATACAGAGGGTGTATGTAGCGATGCCAATGACCTGACTTACGAGGCGTTAGGAGGGTCGTGAGATCATAGATGTATGTTGGCAACTATCGATACCACGCGTACAGTACACTGGCCACCAGCAACACACCGACGATGACTAGTATTCCACCTAACTGCATTGATTCACCAACAATCATCACACCGATTACCGTTGACGCAACTCCTGCTACCACAAACAAGAACCCCCACACGAAATCGGGGATGAATTCCAGTACGATATCGAATAGTCCCTCAAATATCTCGCCTATCATGGTCCCCAGGCGAAAACTGTTCAACGAGTCATATAAATCTGGCTTGCCATCATGCGCTGTGAGTCACTGACCGATTCGCGCCTCGTATCTCGCACGGCAACAGTGGCTGGTTTCGGACAACAGGCGGGGAGACATCTGGATTCGTTGACTCCTCCCGGTGACTGTCCGTCGCGAGAGCGTCGACTACTCCTCGCCGTGAATGGTCTCGCCGCGGTGGAGCCGTGACGCGATGGTGAACGTCTGCTCGCGCTCGCGGCGCGTGGGGGCGTGTGCCGCTAGGTATCGCGCGACGGCGACCAGACAGACGCGGCGTTCGTCCCCCTCGCGGCGGTCGGCCTGCGCGAAGCCGGCTTCGAGCGCCTGGAACGTGTGAAAGCCCGCGTCCTCTCTGACCAGCGCTGCTCCCAGTCGCTGCTTCAGCGTCGCCACGTCGCCGCCGGCGTCGAGCGCGTGGGCGGCGAGTCGTCCGGCCTCGTCGACGCCACCCTCGCGGTCCATCGTGTCGTCCAGCGCGTCGAGGAGAGCGTCGACGTCCGCGTTCTCGTCCCCCCGGTCGGGGATCCGTGCCGGGGGACTGTTGAGGAAGCGGTCGAGGTAGACGTTGACCGCACCGTCGAAGACGGCCCGGTAGGCGGCCCGCGAGACGGCTCCGTCGACGTCCGAGACGCGCCGGGCGAGCGCGTGGACGGCGTTCGCGTAGGTGAACGTGTGGTGGACCGTGTTCCAGTCGGAGAACTCGTTCGCGGTCGAGAACTGCGCGACGCGAGTGGCCGCGGCCATCGCCACGCTCCGGGCGAGCTGGCGGGGCGTCGCACCGGCCGCGATCGCGTCTTCGAGGGTCTCGACGACCCGGTCGGGGTCGTCTTCGAGGAGCGTCTCGACGAAGCCGTCCGGCTCGGCCCACGCCGACCCCCTGCCTTCGTCGGCGAGGTGGTCGAGGCGGTCGAACGTCTCGTCGAGCCGTGCCGCGAGGTCGACGGGCTGACGCCACGAGGACAGTTCCTCGCTGCGCGTCGCGTCCGTGAGGCTCGTCACGAGCGCGGGGAGGACCTCGTCGGCGTGGTCCCAGCCGACGTGGTCGAGCGCCTCGCAGGCCTTGTTGACGAAGTCCATCGTGTGGCCGCCGTCGAGGTAGCGGTGGTCGGTCGCGGCGACGAGGAGGAGGCCGGCGACCTCCTCGGGGACGTAACCGGCGGCGATGGCCGTGCGCAGACACCGCTCGGCCCCGTCGGCGTCGCGCACCTCGACGGTGTCGCGGAGCCAGTCGGCGAGGCGGTCGCGGGAGACGTCGCGGTCGTCGAACGGGTCCTGGTCGAACCGGGGGGGTTCGCCCGCGCAGTCGTCGGCAACCTCGACGAGCCCCTGGTACAGCGCCCGCTTGCGGTCCTCGACCACGAGGTCGGGGAGGACGTTCGCCATCGCCGTGAGGATCGTGAGGCCGGGGCCCCAGCCGTCGGCGCGGTAGCGTACCCCGAACCGGACGCCGGCTTCGAGAGGCGACGTGGGAGCGACGTCGGCGTCGAGGAGGCCGATCACCGACTTGGCGACGACGAGCCGGAGGCTCCGTTCGAGACCGTCGTCGAGGCGTTCGGCCCACCGTTCCGCGGGCGGGCGATCGTTGCTCGGGTTCGGGTCGACGTAGACGACCCCGTCGACAACCTCGGTGGGGTACGACGGGACGTCGTCGGCCCACGGATCGAACGTGTCGCCACAGGAGAGCGCGAAGCGCGCGTGGTGCCAGTGACAGGTGAGGACGCCGTCGTCGACGGTGCCGCGGGCGAGCGGGAACCCCATGTGCGGACAGCGGTTGTCGACGGCGCGCACCTCGTCCTCGTGGTGGACGACGAGGATGGCGCGGCCGTCGACGCGGACGACGCGGCGGCCCTCGTCGCGGAGTTCGTCGAGCGGGCCGACCTCGTGGGCGTGCGGGGGAGGACTCGTACTCATCACCCCCGGTAACACGCCCCACGGTCAAAGTTCTCACGGGAGACGAAGTAACAGCCGACACGCTCAGACAGGAGGCTTATGCCGGTCGGGACCAACTCTCATACGTGTCACTGACCGTCCGCATCGATCCGCACGTCCACAGCGAGGCCTCGTACGACGGGCACGACCCCGTCGACCTCATCCTCGAGCACGCGGCGGACATCGGTCTCGACGCGGTCGTCATCACCGACCACGACGTGATCCACGCGTCGCTCGACGCTGCCGCCATGGCCGAGGAGTACGGCCTCGTCGGGATCCCGGGGGTCGAGGTGTCGACGAAACACGGCCACCTGCTCGCGCTGGGCATCGAGGAGCTTCCCCCCCGTCGACGACCACTCGACGAGACCGTCGAGTGGGTTCGTTCTCGTGGTGGGGTCGCGATCGTCCCCCACCCGTTCCAGCGCTCCCGACACGGCGTCCGCAAGCGACACTTCACCGACGCCGACGCGGTCGAGGTGTACAACTCCTGGCTGTTCACGGGGTACAAGAACCGCCGCGCGCGGCGGTTCGCCGACAAACAGGGCTATCCCCGCGTGGCCGGCAGCGACGCGCACCACGTCGGCTTCGTCGGGCGTGCGTACACCGAGATCAAACTCGACGGCCTCACCCGCGAGGAGCTCACGGCCGACCACGTCCTCGACGCGATCAGGAACGGGTCGACGAGCGTCGAGGGACGACGGACGCCGGTGCGGGTCAGCACCAAACATTACACGATCGCCGCCGGCCGCAAGAGCGGCTACTACGCCAAGCGGGGTGCGCTCGCCAGCGGCCGGACCGCCGCCCGCGGCGCGGTCACTACCGCCAGACTCCTCTATCGTCTGTCGCCGCTGTCCGGGTGACCGTCGCGACCGAACCGTCCTCCACCCCGTCTACCGGAGACACTGCACTCCGAATGTTTACATCGGAAGCCGCGGCCACACGCCGCGTGACGTGAGGATCACACGGCGTGGGCAGCGGAGCGCGGCACGACGCGTCGTGGCGGCATCCATGCCGACAGTTCGCCAGTCGGGTCCGAGGAGCGCGAGTGCGAGCCGAGCCGTCTCGGCCCGTGAGTCGTCGGCAGATGACGAGCGTCGTGAACTGCGACGGCCCGGTGTCGCGAGGCACGGGGCACGACTCTCGGCTCCCGTCGACTACCGGAATCTGACGCCGAGATCGTGCATCCCGTCGTTGTGCTGGGCGACGTTGATGAGGAGTGGGGTCAGCGCCTCGATCTCCGGCGCGTTGGCGACGCCGCCGGCGTCGAGCGCCCGGAGGCCGCGGATCTCCTCGGCGAGCCGCGTCACGATGTCGTTCGCGTCGGGGTTGTCACCGATGACGAGCGTGTCGATGCCGAGGTCGGCGTCGAGGTCCGCGAGCCGACCGGCCGGGAGGTTGTGGAACGCGCCGACGACGTGGACGCCGTCGGGCGCGGCGTCGGCGGCGAGCTGTGTGACCGAGCCGGCGCCGGGGCGGTGGTAGTGGAAGCCGTCGTCGTCGCGCTTGATGCCCGTCGCCGGCGAGACGAGGATGTCGCCCTCCGAGAGCGACTCCGCGACCGCCGAGACGGTGTCGCCGACGTGGTACGGTGGGACCGCGAGGACGACGACGCGGGCGCGGTCGGCGGCCATCTCGTTGGCGAAGCCCTTCATACTCGATTCGACGCCGCGGCTGTCCAGTTCGGTCAGATACTCTTCGACTTTCCCGCGGGCGCGGTCAGGGTCGCGCGAGCCGACCAGGATCTCGTGATCGGTGTCGTACGCCCACCGGAGTGCGAGACCCTGACCGATGTCGCCGGTTCCACCGAGCAGTGCGATGCGCATGCATGGTGGGAGGACGGACGGGAGGTAAGCGTTGCGTGACGGTCGCGGCTGGTCGAGCCGTGTCTCACTCTCGGCTCCGTGCGTCCGACTCGTCCCCGTCGGCGCCACGACCCAGCAGTCGCCGGAGCTGGAAGGACGCGAAGCCGTCGCGGTAGACCAGCCAGTACGCGACGAGCGGCGCAGCGACGAGGGTGACGCCCAGCGCGTACGTTTGTGCCGTCGTACCAAGAGCGAACAGCCCGGTCGCGAGCGACACGCCCAGGAGGTCGAGGGCGAGCATCGTGACGACGTACGTCGGGAAGCGGCCCATAGTGGTTCCCGTGGGGAGCAGCAAGCAAAGCTCCGTCGGCGTCGGTGCTGGCGTCGCCTCCGGTGTCGGGAACGAGGGCCGTGTCGGGAGCGAGAGCCGCGTCGACGCGAACCTCCGATGGTGAAGGGCCGCCGTCGGCCACCCGATCAGACGTCGCCGAAAAGCGCCGGGAGGTCGTCGACCGTCTCGACCACCGCATCGGCCCCTGCGGCGACGAACTTCCCGCGACCGTCGCTTCCGCGGAGGCCGCCGGTGAGGACGCCGATGCCGTAGTACGTGCGGTCGGGATCCGTCTCGTCGGCCCGGACCGCGGTGCGCACGTCGTCGAGCGTGTCACCGACGAACGCGACGCGGGTCGCGTCGAACCGTTCGGCGAGCGTCACGAGCGCCCGCGGATGGGGCTTCCCCTCGTCCCAGTCGTCCATCGTGAACCGGTGGTCGTCGGGCACCGCGAACCCGACGCGGTCGAGGGCGATGTCGGCCTCCGCCGCCGGTCGCCCGGTCAGGACGCCGAGGTCGTACGCCGCCGCGAGCGTCTCCAGGGTGCGCCCGGCCACGAGGATCGGTTCGTCGTGGATGTAGCCCGGCGCGTCGAACGGAGGATCGCCCCCTTCGAGGTCGCGGTACAGGTCCGAGCCGAGGTACAGCGTCTGGAAGACGTCTCTGAGTCGGTCGGTGTCCCACGCGGTGCGGACCCGGTCGTGTGCGTCGCCGTCCAGCGCCTGCTCGACGACCGACTCGGCGGCAGCGAGGCCGCCACCGGCGTCGGCGATGGCGTCGGTGAACGTTTCGACGTCGCCCTCGTATCCCGCTCGCTGGGCGAGGACGAGCAGGGCGGCCGCGTACGTGACGTCCCAGTCGTTGTTGAACCCACTGGCGTCTTTGAACGCCTGGATCGCGTCGGTCGGGACGGGTTCGTCGTACACGCGTTCGACGGACTCGCCGATCGCTCGCCGGTAGGAGTCGGCGACGTCGACGAGGACTCCGTCGATGTCGAGAACGACCGCGTCGACTTGCATGCGTGTCGCTGGGGCGCGCGAGTGATTTAGTGGGTTCGGATTCGTCCCGTCTCGTCCGCGTCGCTGACGGACGTCTGACGGGCGTCGCACGCAGAGTTATACAGCCGGAACGGGTGAATTCGAGACGATGTCAGTCCACGCACGAACACTCGTCGTCTCGGGTGCCCGACGGGTCGTCTCCCCCGCGGGAGTCGCACTGTTCGCCACGTCCGCACTCGGACTCGCGGCGTTCAACGCGGCGCTGAACACCGTCCTCACGGCAGCCGCCGGGACACCGCTCCCGGCCGGTGGACAGATCGCCGAGTACGGTGTCGTCCTGCCGGTCAGCCCCGCAGTGGCCACCCTCCTCGCCGGAGTCACCCTCCTCGTCGGCGCGTTCGCCGTCGTCGTCGGTAGTCGTCGCCTCCTCGGTCGCTCCCAGTCCAGATGGACGGACCCCGTCGAGTGTCTCACCCACCGTGTCGTCCCCGCAACCATCGCCGTGCTCGTCGGCAGCGTCGTCGTCGTCGCCGCCGTCGCGTTCGGGACCGTCCTCCTCGTGATCCCGGGCGTCGTCGTCGCCGGACACCTGCTGCTCGTCCCGAGCGTCCTCGCGGCGGAGGACGTCGGACTCCTCACGGCGCTCCAGACGAGCTGGCAGCGCGCCGCCGCAGCCCGGGTCGAACTGGTGACCGCGGCGCTCGCGCTCGTAGCCCCCGCGACGCTCGTGGTGGCCGGTGCGAGCCTCTCGTATCTCCTCCCCACGGGCGTCGAGTTCGTCCTCGGCGTCGTCAGCGGCGCGGCCCTGCTCGTCCTGTGGCTCGGCGTCGCGACGGAGGCGTACCAGCGACTCGGCACCGGATCGAAGCGCACGACTGCCGGCAGCCGGAGTCGCCGTGCGAGCCGGGCACTCTGAGCGTTATTGACAGATAAGAATTATGAGTCAGACACGCGTCATACGCGTCTGATAGCCCTAAGAAACGGTTATACGACCCGTTACATTTAACATCTGATAGCTTGTGCATCCGGTATGCAACGACGCCAGGTACTCGTGGCGCTCGCTGCCCTCCTCCCCGCCGGGTGTCTGGGTGCGAAGCGACCCGAGGCCGCAGCAGCAGTCCGAACCGAAGGTGGATCACCCCGACGGACGCCGACACCGACACCCGAGCCGACGCCGACCCCCGAACCGACCGAGACGCCCGAACCGACCGAGACGCCAGAGCCGGGCCCGTCAGAAGAAGCGATCGACGCGGGCGCAGAGGCGATCTCCCGCGTCCAGTCCGCGTTCGTCGAGAGCGTCGAAGCGTACACCGGTGACGACGACGGGACGCTGACCGAGGTCTCCGTCACGAGTCGGAAGTTCGACGTCCGGACGGTGCTGCTCTCGATCGACACCATCCAGCGTGAACTGATGGCTGCCGAGACGGCGGCGGTGACCGACGACCAGCAGGCGACGGTCACCGACCTCCGGACCGCCGAGCAGTTCCTCACGCAGTCGGCGCTGGTCCAGTCGTACGCCGTCGAGACCGTCGACCGCCTCGACGCGGTCCGGGCGGCCTTCGCGGACGACATCGATGCGGTCGAGGACGCCGAGTCGCGGTTCGAGACGACACTGAAGCGGGCCAGTGACGGCATCACTACGCTCAAGAACGACGTCGACGCCGACGCGGTGCCCGCCGCCGAACCGTTCGACGACGACACGTACGACGAGACCGTCTCGCGGTTCGACGCCGTACGCGCCGTCTTCAGGGACGCCGATTCGGGCCTCAACCGCATGATGCAGGGACTCGACGACCTCGAAGACGCCCACGAGGACGAGGAGGACGGCGACGACGACGACGCCGAGGAGAAGGCCGAGAGCGCGCGCGACTACTTCGACGAGGCGTACGACTTCTTCGACGACGCCGCCGACGCCGCCGACGACGTCGGCAGCGAGGAGCTGGAGTCGGTCATGGACGCACTCAGAGAGCGTGCCGACGACCGATACGTCGAGGCGGACGACCTCTACGAGGACGTCTCGTAGTCGGCACGAGAGCAGGCGAAGTCGCCGACGTCGAGACAGTGCGCGCTGACCGACTGTCTTCGATTTCAACACTGATATTCACGGGGGCAGGTTCAAATACGAGCCGTGGCTCGCACGAGCCATGGACACGCTCACGCTCCGCGACCGGCTCGTGTTCGTCCTTCTGGCGGCAGGAACGGTCGCGCTGTCGATGGCGTCCACGACGGCACTGACGCCGTGAGCACCGACGGTCCCTGCGGCACGGATCCGGACGCGGCGCGGCGTCACGGCTCACGGCCGTTCTCACCGGGACAGCCGCGCCTCTCCACGACTCGTACCGGTCGCCAGTGAAGACGTTTCGGCGGTGAGACGGCGAGTCGAGCGATCGGCTCTTGTTCGTCGACCCGACAGTCGACCGAACCGGCGCGACGGTGTGTCCGAGGACTCGGAGTCGCGTCGTCGCCCGGTCAGGCGCGGTCGTCGGCGGGTGGCAGTCCCTCGTCGTCGACGACGTTCCCCTCGTCGTCGACGGTGACGACGCCGCGGTTGTTGACGGCGTAGGGGTCGAGACCGATCTCCTCCATGAACTGTTTGTAGAGGCGTTCTGCGGTCTCGGCGTCCTTCTGCCGGTCGGAGGCCCGGTCGCAGAGTTCGACCAAGTCCTCGGGGACGTCGTTCTCGTGGACGATCCAGTGGTTGATCAGGTCGGAGAGCCGTCGGATGGGGGAGGTGAAGTGGCCGTAGATGTCGAAGTTCAGCGCGTGGTGGCCGCCGAAGGGGTCGTTCATGTACTTCGCCCGGGGCATCACCCGGAGCACGGCGCGCTGGATCTTGTTGAGCGCCCGGCCGGGTGCCTCCTCGAGCGCCGCGTTGACCGCCTTCCGGGGATCGTCGAACGAGGCACCGGGGATGGAGACACCGTCGAGTTCCATGATCTCCGTGAGGGCTTTGTCCCACTGATCGGGGGTCGGCTGGGGGTGGACACGGTACATCGCTTCGACGCCGCGACCCCACATGAGTTCGTGCGTGACGGCTTTGTTCGCCTTCAGCATGCACTCCTCGATGATGGTGTGGGCGCGGTCGCGGCTCGGGTTCAGTACTAAGGAGCCGTCCTCCTTGCGCTGTTCGTGCATCTGGTCGGCGAGTTCGAAGGCCAGAACGTTCTCCGCGTGTAACGGAGCGTCCTCGTCGTCGAGCCGCTTCTCGCACTGCGAGTAGGTCAGCCGTTCGTTCGAGTTGATCACGGACTTGTAGATGTCGACCGACTCGAAGGAGAGCGTCTCGCGACTGATGTGCATCTCGACGGTGTGTGCAAGTCGGTCCTCGTTCGGGACGAGCGAGCAGACTGTCTCCGCGAGGATCGGCGGGAGCATGTGGACGGTGTACGCGGGGAGGTAGACGGTGTTCCCCCGCTTGACGGCCTCGGCCCACATCTCCGAGCCGGGGTGGACGTAGTGGGTGACGTCGGCGATGTGGACCCAGAGGGTGTACTCCTCGTCGCCCTTCTCGATGGAGATGGCGTCGTCGAAGTCCTGTGCGTCCGCCGGGTCGGTCGTCCACGTGGTCAGGTCGCGGAGGTCCTGCCGTTCGTCGACTTCGGCCTGGATCTCCGCCTGGACGCCTTCGGTCCGCTCCTCGGCCTCGCGGAGGACGGCGTGAGGGAACTGATCCCGCAGCTCGAACTCCTCGAAGAGCTCCTCCCGCTTGTTCTTGAGGTGGCGGGCGACCTCGGCGTCGATCTCCACCGGGCCCTGTCCTTCGGCGGTCCCGGCGTACGCCTGATCTTCGTTCGACATGCAGTGAGGTAACAGGGAGAGGTAGTTAGTCGTGTCGGGGGAGGACGGAAGGGGAGGGAGCGAACACGACCGATCCCGCGAGGAGAGCCAACGGACCAGCCACCGGGTCGGTGTCGTCCCGGCGACGACCAGCGGGAGAAAGACCACGGACCGATCGCGTTACCGATCGCGTTCCTCGGCCGACCCGTACCGCTTCTCGACGGCGGCGAAGTACCGATCGAGGAACTCGTCCCGGGCGAGTCCGTCCTGTTCGATCCCCAGGAGGAGCGACTCGAGGTCCTCGCGGGGCTGGTGACAGAGCTCCCGGTAACACTCCTTGCAGAGGTGTTCGAACTCCTTGCCGTGCCGGTCCCAGCGGTTGCCCTCCTTGTCGTACTCGCGGGCATCGGCACGGAGGACCGACTCCCCGCAGGCGATGCAGACGACCGTCTTTCGGTCCCGGTTCGTCCGGGAACGCCACATGAGGGGTACCACGAACGGGGGTTACTTAGCGTTTGTCAGCCGTGTCTGACGCGGAGCACACGCGCACGAGTCGAGCAGGGTCGCGAACTCGGAGCCAGAGTTCGGGCGTCCGGACCCAGGCGAGTCGACGTCCGTCCCGGAGTCGCCGGAGCGTCCGTCCTCGGCGGCACGACACACCGTATCGGTCGATTTATCGGCGCGGGGAGTCCACCACCGGTCATGAAAGTCAAGTCTCGCCACCACCTCCGTAGCGACGAGATCCGCCAGCTGCGCGAGACCGTCGAGACGCGGACGGGCGTCGACCTCGCGGGCGACACGTTCGAGAAGGTCGAACTCGCCGAGACGCGGTTCGACGTCGTCCTCGTCGACGGGTCGCCCGCCGTGATGTACGTCGACGGCGACCCGTCGCTCACGGTCACGGGTGCGAACGCGTACCAGCCGACCGAACACGTCGTGACGGTCGACGCCGGTGCCGTCTCGTTCGTCTCCAGCGGGGCGGACGTGATGCGCCCCGGGATCGTCGACGCGGACGAGGACATCGCCGAGGGCGACCTCGTCGCGATCGCGGAGGAGACCCACGGGAAGGTGCTCGCCATCGGCCGAGCCCTGGTTCCGGGGTCGGAGATGCTCGGCGACTCGGGGAAAGTCGTCGAGAGCGTCCACCACGTCGGCGACGACCTGTTCGAGCTGTCGATCTAGGATCGGGAGGCGGTCCGGTTCGGTCTCGCATCCCGTCACGTTCCGGACCAGTGCGGAGTTCCGCTCGGTGAGACGACGCACAGGACCCGGTGTGCACGGAGGCCACAGGTGGTTCGGTCGGGCGATCCAGCGCGCGCTGCTGGCGCCTCCGAGTGCTGCCCCCGGACGAGGCCGTCGCCGGCACAATTAATCGGATCGTCGTCGATTACGGTCGTATGCGTGCGATTCGATATCACGACACAGGAGGACCGAGCGTGCTTACTGTCGACGAGGTCCCCCGTCCGGGACCGGGATGTACCGACGTGCTCGTCGAGGTGAGAGCAGCGGGCGTCAATCCGGTCGACGTGAGCTTCCGTGAGGGGGCGTACCCGACCGATCTGCCGGCGACAGCGGGCCTCGACGTCGCCGGCGTCGTCTCCGCGGTCGGCGAGGACGTCACTGCCGTCGAGGTCGGCGACAGAGTGTGTGCGACGGGCGTCGATGGGGCGTACGCCGAGTACGCGCTCGCGCCAGCTAACAACGTTGCACAGTTGCCCGACGACGTGTCGTTCGTGGAGGGGGCTGCGGTCGGTCTCGCCGGCGTGACTGCCTGGCAGGCGGTCGTCCACTACGGGTCGCCACTGCCGGGAAAGACCGTTCTGTTTCACGGGGGCAGCGGCGGCGTGGGTCATATCGGCGTGCAACTCGCAGCACTGGGCGGAGCGCGGGTCATCGCCACCGCGGGGGCAGCGGATCGACGAGACCGGGTTCGTGACCTGGGCGCGGGCGACGTCTTCGACTACGCCCGTGAGGACCTCGGAACCGCAGTAGCGGACGTCGGAGCTCCCGATCTCGTCGTCGACCACCGGCCGGAGACGTACCTCGAACTCGACCTTGAGGTGGTGGCCGAGGGGGGAACGCTCGTCCTCATCGAGGGCGAGTTCCCCGAGACGAGCACTGCCTTCCTCTCGCGAGTGAAGGAGCTCACGATCCAGGCGGTGAGCGGGTTGAACGCGCCGGATGTCGGATCGACGCTCGGCGATCTCGTGGGATTGATCGCGGACGACCGGCTGACCGTCGAGGTGGAACGCACCTACCCGCTCGAGGACGCCGCCGAGGCGCAACGTGCGGTGGTCGAGGACAGCTACGTCGGCAAGCTGGTCGTAGAGCCGGGCGCGTGAACGACAGCCATCTCGAACGTGCTCACGTCACCTCTCCACCGTCGTGTCGAGGTGTCGAGAGAGGACGAGTGAAACACCTCGGAGACGTGTTCGGGGTGCGGTGACGACCCGACATCGGACCGAACGCATCGTGAACTGTGCGTCTGCCAGCCGTGCGGGTTAGTCGGGGACGCCGATCGTAACGGGGCGGAGAACAGGACAGCAGATAACTCCGAGTCCTCACGGTGAATGGAGGAGTCACGGCCGTGTGACACGGCCATCGACAGACGTCGACCACCAGAGCGGGACGACCGACACGAGAGAACAGGTCGTGTCGTAGACCAACGCAGATCCCAACCACCGCACGGGGAGCCCGGCCGTTTACCGTGGGGAGGACGTCAGCCGTCGGACCTGAGACCGTGGGCGATGGACGCGAACACGATCGCCACGAATACGACGAGGAGCACAGCCACTATCAGAAGTATCGCAGTCTCCCCGAGCGCTCCCGAGACGCTTCCTCTTCCCTCGAATTCCAGGATCTGTGACTTGAAACTGACCAGGTCAGCTCCGAGCATCAGGAGTATAGTCGAGACGACGATCATCTCGGTCACGATCTGGAAAATCATGAATCCGTGACGACTCATCTATTCGTCACCCCCAGGAGGACGCCGATACGCAAATACGAGGAACGCCGTTGCCAGGAGTGAGACGGCCACCGACGGAAGGGAGCCCAAGACGACCGAAATCGCGATCGCAAGTCCTCCGACGACGGCACCGGTACCGACGACTGATTTGTAGATGAACGCATAGATCTCCGCTGCCTCTCCACGAGTCATCTCTTCAGGACCATCCGTCTCGTCAGTGTCCGAAAGTGATGCGACCTGTGCGACGGCCGCTGGCACCAGGCGCTCGGAGTATCCCGCAGCGAACCCGACGGCGATCATCAGCGACGCCAGAGCGCTACTGTCAACCATGGTGGTACCTTCGCTCAAAAATGGTGTTTGGAGCAAAAAATACAGTACCAGTGCGGAGACCGCGCCGATAGCCCCACGCCCGGTGGTGATAGTACGCTGATTGATCTGAGGAGGAATCCGTGTCCGATCCGAGTGCCTGCGGAGCGACCATATCCCGGATACCGATGCTCCCATCACTCCCGTGAGAGCGACATATACCGCGAATCCTACTGCGGTGACGTCTGGAGGGGTCGTCCCGAAAGGCGTCTCGAGATAGGCGGCCATGCTGCCCGCGAATCCGAGAGGAGCGTCACCGAGAGTCGAGTCGAGCAACGATAACACGAACAGTGAGAGACCTGACAGCAGTCCCATGAACAAGAGCTGGTTGAATTGGCGCTGGTACTCGCTACGGACGAGGTATGTGCTCTCGTACTGTTCGTGGAGGATCCGACTCGCCTCGCTGAGCTCCGCTGCGGTAACGTCGTCTCGCAGCGCCTCCGACTCGTCACAGAGGAGGTCGACCACCGCTTGTCGCCGCCAGCCGTCGAGCGCGTCGAGAGCCTCCTCGCGAACGGTGGCAGCGCGGACCTGGAGCGGCGACGATGGTTTTACCCGTTCGTCGGTGATGTCTGATGCCGAATCGGTATCCTGGACTTGCTCTTCGATCCGTTCAAGCCCGTAAATCTCGAGTCGCTTTGCAGCGTGGAGGTGTCGCCAGCTCTCGTTGAAGTTGCCACGTCGTAGGTCACCTACCGCCGTCTGCAGTAACTCTCGTCCCAGAGTCGCCCACGGTTCCCCTTCGGCTTGGCTTCGTTCGACTGTCATCTCGAATTCTCGAATAGAGACAGTGAGTTCGGAGCTGAGTCCCGAATACGCCGCGTCGTTCACGAGGAGCTTCGCAACGAACGACCGCTGAGAGGGTGGCTCCACTGCGGTCGGCAGGTCGACCACCGCCTGGTTGACCCCATCCTCCTCTCGGGATGTGGTTGGTTGGTCGGACGTATCCATGGTACCGTATACCATGATACACTATACCATAACATTATGTTTCTGAATTGATGCGAAGTCCGGGGTGTCCCAGACGCCGACACCCTCCCCCGTATCCGTGCCCCGTTCGAGACGTCGGTGGTGGTGTTCGAGTGAACGATCTCCCCCTCGTGTACAGAGACGAATTATTCTCACACGTTGTGTGTACGTCGTTGCCGATGCATCTCGGGTGAGTTCGAAACGAGAATTCTACATACGGAAGGCTCCGTACGTTCGTTATCGGATTTTATCTGGTTGTTCGCTGCTGAGTCGGAGCGTCGTATTCGCGAACACTGCTGCCCCACGGACGACATCCTCCCACGGCGTGAACTCGTCCTCGTTGTGGGTCTTCCCGTCTTCACTCGGGACGAAGATCATCGCCGTCTCCGCGATATCGCTCAGATACTTCGCGTCGTGACCAGCACCACTGACGATGCGCTCGGCCGAGACGTCGAGCTCCGCCGCGACGGTTTCGACCGTCGAACAGACCGATTCGGAGAACTCGGTGTGAGGGATACGCCAGATCTCGTCGACTTCGGACGACGCACCGATGCGTTCACACGCGGCGTCGACCTCGAACCGGATCGCGTCGACCCCGCGTTCGACGACGTCGTCGTCGTAGCTTCGAACGTCCGCGGTGAAGGTGGCTCTGGTCGGGATAACGTTGATCGCATCGGGCTCGACACTGATTCGGCCGACCGTCGAGACAGCGTCCTCGGACAGGCGCATCGGGAGTTTCTGGATCTTGCCGATCGCCTCCGTCGCCGCGTCGAGCGCGTCCGTCCGGGTGTGCATCGGTGTCGGGCCGGCGTGGTCAGCTTCCCCGTCGATCGTTACACCGAGCCAGCTCATGCCGTACACACCCTCGACGATACCGATACTCGTCCCGTGTTCCTCGAGCGTCGGTCCCTGTTCGATGTGGAGTTCGAGATGGGCGTGGACGTCGTGCGCCTCACATGGAGCGTCACCCGCGTAGCCGATCCGTTCGAGTGCTTCACCGACGCTGACTCCGTCGTCGTCCGTGATCGCGAGCGCTTCTTCGGTCGAGACGACGTCCGTGAAGACACCGCTCCCGAGCATCGCGTGCTCGAACCGCGCACCCTCCTCGTTGGTCCAGTTGACGATCTCGACCGGTCGGCGCGTCTCGACACCAGCGTCGTCGAGGGCACGGAGGGTCTCGAGCGCACAGAGAACGCCGAGCTGTCCGTCGTATCGCCCACCGGACGGCTGGGAATCGAGGTGGGACCCGACGAGCACGGGGGCGGCATCGGGGTCCGTGCCATCACGTCGTGCGAACATGTTGCCGAGTTCGTCGACACGGACAGCCAGTCCGAGCGCCTCGACGTCGTCGCGGAAGCGATCACGGACTGCCTTGTCCTCGTCGGAGAGGGCCAGTCGATGGAGTCCACCGCGGTCCGTCGCCCCGATCGCGGAGTAGTCGGCGAACGTGTCGCGGAGTCGGTCGGCGTCGATCTCGAGCATGCCTGCAATCTCTGGGAGAACTCGATAACTGTTCGGACGCCAGTCGGGGCCCGGACTCACTGGTCGCGGGCAGACGAAGCTCGTTCGAGACGGGGATCGGTCGGGAGGAGCCGGCATCGTTCTGCGCCGTCCGGAGCACGTCTCGGCACCGGGTCGCTCGGGTGCGAAAAATTCGCCTCGTCTACACGTTCGGGGAGTGGTCGGTCCTGGTTGGAGCGCCTGTCTGCGCCCGTGCTCAGTCTTCAGCGGACGACAGCGGTCGGCTCCCGAAGATCTCGGCGGGAACCGATCAGAAGTACCGGTCGACGATCTTCTCGGCCGTCCGCGCCGCGAGCGCCTGCCCCGTGTTGGTCGGGTTCGCCCCGCCGACGGAGTTGGCGAGCGCGCTGTGGTCCGCGACGAACAGCCCCTCGACGTCGTACGCCTCGCACGCCTCGTCGACGACCTTCCCCATCCGCATCGTGCTGTGGACGTGCAGCGCGGTCGGCGGCGAGTCCGAGCGGTGGACGTGTGACGCACCCCCCGCCCGGAGGATCTCGGCGGCGATCTCCGCCAGCCGGTCCCGCCGTCGGCGGTCGGCCTCGCTCGGCTCGTAGTTCACGAGGGGGACGGGCCCGTGTTCGTCCGCCACGCCGGGGGCCGTCGTCACGCCGTTCCGTGCGTGCGGGCGGTCGTCGCTCACCACGAGCACCTGTAGCATCCGGCGGTAGCCCGCGAGCAGGCGCTTGAGTTCCCGTCCGGCGAGCCGGCCCACCGTGTCCCACGGCGCGTCCGCCGGGTCGTTCTGGAAGGCGAAGCCCGAGGCGCTGGTGCCGAACCCGAGGATCGCGCCGAGACCCGGGTGGGTACCGACGGTCTGGAGCATCCCGAGTCCGGGGTAGTCGAACCGCGCGGCGATGTCCTGGCCCTGGTGCTGGTCGATCCGTGGCTTGCCGAGCGCGTCGTCGAGGTCGTCGGCGTCCCACAGCCCCATCACGTTGTCCCCGAAGTGGATCGTCATCCCGCGGCCGACCCACTCGTTTCGTGGGAGGTCCGCGTTCAGCCACAGTCGCGGGGTCTCGATGGCTCCCGCGGCGAGGACGACCACGTCGGCGTCGACCCGTTCGACCGACCCCGACCACGTGTCCCGGAACCTGACGCCGGTCGCCCGTGGCGTGTCGCCCAGCGCCCGCGCCGTCTCGATCCCGGTCGCGAACGCGTTCGGCCGGATCGTCACGTTCCCGGTCCGCAGGGCGGCGGGGACGAAGCTGACGTTGCTCGCCCGCTTTGCCTTCTCCTCAAACGGCGCACCACGGGGGTGGGGGTTGCCGGCGATGTTCCCCAGCGCGAGGGTGTCGCCCTCGACGTCGGGGTAGGTGAAGTCGCCGTCGTAGCCCGCGTCGACGTGGAGCGCCGCGTCGGGCTGTCGGATCGCGTTCGGCTGGGGTCGGTACCCCGGTTCGGTGACGTTCAGCCCGTCGATGAGCTCCCAGCCGGCGGCGGCCGCCCCGCGGAAGAACAGCTCCTCCTTGGCCGTCACCGGAGCCGGTTTCACCTCGCACATCTCCTCGATCTCCTGGTAGTACGGCACCAGGTCGGCGTAGTCGATGGGCCAGTGGCCCTGCTCGTCGATCGACGCCGGATACGCCCGGGGGTGGTTGCCCGTGTAGTGTAGCGTCGTCCCGCCGACGCCGGCACACTGGAGGATCGCCCCGTCGCCGGGGAACTTCCGGAACCAGAAGCCGCGTTCGTGGTCGGCGGGGCCGAAGACGAGCTTGTTCACCATCTCGAACTCCCGCGTGGTGAACTGCTCGTCGAGCAGCTCGCCGCTGAGGTCGTCGACGCTCGACGACGCCTCGCCGCCAGGTTCCTCGTGGGGCTTGGGCCACTCCTCGTTGCCGTGGAATGGACCCGCCTCCAAGACGAGCACCGACAGGCCCGCCTCTGCGAGCTTCCACGCGGCGACGGGGCCGTCACCGCCGGCACCGACCACGACCACGTCGTAGCGGTCAGCGACCATCTCAGTTCACCTCTGGGCTCGCGTCCGGTTCCGACTCCGTCTCCGGGAACGGTTCCTCGTACCCGCTCGTGTCGTAGTCGTTCTCGCGGAACTGCCCCGGACCACGGACGACCTCGACGGGCGGGGTCGCGTCGGCGTCGATGATCGTCCAGACCGCACCTTCGCCCAGCGAACTCTCGGCCGTCCCGACGTACCCCCGGAGCGCGGCGTAGCCGTCGGCGTATCCGGGGAAGTCCGTCTGTCGCCAGCTCTGGACGGCGCTCGGGCGGTTGGGGTGGACGCGCTGGCTCGGCGGTTGCGTAAACTCGTCGTACCCCTGCCACTCGCTGTAGTAGATCATCTCCGCGAAGCCGACGGCGAGCTGGCCGACGAGGCCGGCGTCGATCTCGAACAGCGTGTCCGCGAACGGTTCGACCTCGATCTCGAACTCGTCGAGGATGCCGATCGCGCGCAGTCGGTCGCGCCGCGAGAGTTTCGCGAAGAGTCCGGCCCGTTTCCTCACACGTCGCCGGGGCGGGTCGTCGGGGCCGAGCAGCGCGTACACCCGATCGAGACTGGGGTCGGAGTCGTTCTCGTCGCGGGCGACGAGCGCGATGGCCGCCTTGTCGAGCACGGCGGCGAGCGGCCCGGCGATCGGGAGGTTCCCCTGCGGGCCGAAGTGGGGGAGCCCGAACTGGAACAGGTCGTTGACGTAGACGACGAGGAAGTCGTCGAGGGCGACCGCGAGGCCGCCCGGCACGTGTTCGGGCCCGAGGTCGGCCGCGAGGTCGGGCGTCTCCGGGACGACCGCGTCGACCACCGCGCGGTACGTCACCACCGTGTGCAGGTCGCGGTCGGGGTCGAGCCGGAAGCCGAGCAGGGACGCCGCCTGCTCCCAGAGGTCGTCCACTCGCCGGAGGAACCGACGCCACCGGGGGTCCTCGTGCATACCGCTAGTCATTGTTCACCTGACATATACGGTTTTTTACGACGGATCGGACAGACAGCCGGTGGAGAACGTCGCAGCGCGCACACGGTCGAGCGTGGAGCCGGTTCGCTGTCGGCCACGAGTCGAGCGGCAGGAGGACTGACCACCGTTCTCGGCTCCGTGGACCCACCCCGCCGATATTTCCCGCCAGGCGACGACATCGAGGTATGTACAGTCGCATCCTCTTCCCGACCGACGGCAGCGACACCGCGACGGCCGCCCTCGAGTACGCCCTCGACGTCGCGGCCGCCCACGACGCGACGCTCCACGTGCTCAACGTCGCGGACACCAACCAGGACAGCCTCACCCGGATCGGTGGGCGCGTCGTCGACGTGCTCGAGGGCGAGGGGCGGAAGGTCGTCGACGCGGCGACCGACCGGGCGGCGGAGCGGGGCGTCGAGACCGTCGCGACGGTGCTGCAGGGCGACCCGGAGTTGACCATCGTCGACTACGCCGACGAGCACGACGTCGATCTGATCTGCATGCCGACGCACGGCCGAACGGGGCTCTCGCGGGTGCTCCTCGGGAGCGTCACGGAGCGCGTCGTCACCACGGCGACCGTCCCCGTGATGGTCGTCACCCCCGACGACGACGTCGAGTTCGTCTACCCACCCCGGCGGATCCTCGTGCCGACGGACGGCAGCCGCGCCGCGGGGCTGGCGCTCGCGTCGGCGATCGACCTCGCGCGGGAGGTCGGCGCGGGACTGCACCTCCTGCACGTCGTCGAGACCGCGAGCCTCGGCTTCGACGTGCGCTCCGTCGTCGCGAGCGACGACCTCGACGCGCGGGCGGAGTCGATCCTGTCCGAGGCGGTCGCGGCCGCCGACGAGGCCGGCGTCGAGCCGACCGTCCGCTCCGTCGCGTACGGCCGCCCCTACCGGGAGATCCGCTCGTACGTCGCGGAACACGACGTCGACCTCGTCGCCATCGGGAGCCACGGGGAGACCGACTTCAGTCGCTCCGTGCTCGGCGGGGTGACGACGAAGATCGTCCGCTCCTCGGCGGTGCCCGTGTTGTTACGCCGCGAGACGGGAGCCGTCGCGGACGAGGGGAGCGAGACGAGCGGCTGAGCGACTGAGCGACTGGGCGTCGGCGTCCGGCCGCCAGCGCACTCGTCTCCGCCGGCGAGCTACGGCTGTCCATGGTCGGATCGTCACCGAGCCGTCGTCGAATCGAGGACGATCCACCCCCTGATCCGCCCGCCGTCATGCGGATGTCTGACGTAGAACTAAGCCCCCGGACACCGCTGTACTGTCCATGGGCATCATGAACAAGTTGCTGAGTGGGGGGCAAACCCACAGCACAGACGACTACGTCACGCTCGACCTCGACGACTTCGACACCGCCCGCGGCGGCGAGGCCAGCACCCAGGTCCACATCGCCGAGATCGGCGGGCAGCAGGACGTCATCGCCATCAAGGACGCGGTCTACGACGGCGACATCGTCATCGCCGACGTCACCCGTCTCCGCATCAACGACAGCACGATGGAGCACATCATCGACGACCTCCAGCAGGTCGCGCGCGAGGTGGACGGCGACATCGTCCAGAAGGGCGACGACCAGATCATCATCGTCCCGCAGGGCTGCGGGATCTCCCGCCGCAAGCTCTGAGCTGGCCCCGGAACTGAGGCCACTCTTCTCCGCCACCGTGTCGATACCCACCGCAACCGATGGGTATTCCCCCGCCCGTTCCTTACGACGGTTCAGATGAGCAAGGACTTCATCGAGGTTCGAGGTGCAGAGGAACACAACCTGAAAGACCTCGACGTCCGGATCCCACGCGAACAGTTCACCGTCGTGACGGGTCTGTCGGGGTCGGGCAAGTCGTCGCTCGCGTTCGAGACGATCTACGCCGAGGGACAGCGCCGGTACATCGAGTCGCTGTCGGCGTACGCCCGCAACTTCCTCGGGCAGATGGACAAGCCGCAGGTCGAATCCGTGGAGGGACTCTCCCCCGCGATCTCCATCGACCAGAAGAACGCGGCGAACAACCCCCGGTCGACCGTCGGAACGGTCACCGAACTCCACGACTACCTCCGACTCCTCTACGCCCGCGTCGGCACGCCACACTGTCCCGAGTGCGGGCGAGAGGTCGGCGAACAGTCCGCGTCGAACATGGTGTCGCGGGTGCTGTCGCTCCCCGAGGGGACGAGAGCGAAACTCTGCGCGCCCGTCGTCCGCGACCAGAAGGGCGCGTTCAAGGAGCTCTTCGACGACCTCGTCGCCGAGGGCTACTCCCGCGTGGAGGTCGACGGCGAGGAGTACGACCTCGCGTACGACAAGCCCGACCTCGACGAGAACTACGACCACACGGTCGACGTGGTGGTCGACCGGGTGAAGATTTCGCCCGAGGCGCGCTCGCGCATCACGGACTCGGTCGAGACGGCGCTCGAGGAGGCCGGCGGCGTCCTGAAAGTGATCCTCCCCGACCCGCCCGAGGGCGTCCACCTCGGCGTCGAGAGCCGCTCGACGGGCGATCTCGCGGGCGACGGCGACGCGCGACTCGTGGTGGAGTTCTCCGAGTCGCTCGCCTGCACACACTGCGGCATCGACTTCTCGGAGATCGAGACGCGCTCGTTCTCTTTCAACTCCCCCCACGGGGCGTGCCCCGAGTGTGAGGGGATCGGCAACACGAAGGAGGTCGACGAGGATCTCGTCGTACAGGACGCCTCCCAGCCGATCAAACACGTCTTCGAGCCGTGGAGCTACAACCGGTCGTACTACCGGACCAGACTCGACTCCGTCGCCAGACACTTCGACGTCTCGGTGTCGACGCCGTTCGAGGAGCTCGACCCCGAGGTCCAGCGACAGTTCCTCTACGGCACCGACCGCGAGGTCGTCTTCGAGCGACAGACGAAGAACGGCACCCGCCGCAAGACCAAGCGGTTCGAGGGCGTCATCCCCAACCTCGAACGCCGCCACGTCGAGACCGACTCGGAGTCGACGCGCGACCACATCGAGAAGTACATGGCCGTCACCACGTGTCCCGCCTGCGACGGCACGCGGCTGAAGCCGCAGTCGCGGTCGGTGCTGGTGCAGGACACCGCGATCACCGAGGTCAACCGGATGAGCATCGGCGACGCGCTCGACCACTTCGAGGGGCTCGAAGCGGAGATGGGCGAGCGCGAGCGCACCATCGCCGAGGAGATCCTCAAGGAGATCCGCGCGCGGCTCGGCTTCATGTGCGAGGTCGGCCTCGAATACCTCACCCTCGACCGCGAGGCCTCCACTCTGTCGGGCGGAGAGAGCCAGCGCATCCGGCTGGCGACGCAGGTCGGCTCGGGGCTGGTCGGGGTGTTGTACGTGCTCGACGAACCCTCGATCGGCCTGCACCAGCGCGACAACGACCGACTGCTCGACACGCTCGAGGGGCTTCGCGACCTCGGGAACACGCTGATCGTCGTCGAACACGACGAGGAAACGATGCGCCGCGCGGACAACGTCGTCGACATGGGTCCCGGACCGGGCAAGCGCGGGGGCGAGGTGGTCGTCCAGGGCGACTTCGACGAGATCTGCGCCGCCGAGAACTCCGTGACTGCGGACTACCTCTCTGGCCGCAAGCAGATTCCAGTGCCCGACGAACGCCGCGAGTCCGCCGGCGTGCTCACGGTCAAAGGTGCCCGCCAGCACAACCTCAAGGACGTCGACGTCGACCTGCCCCTGGGGACCTTTACCGCCGTCACGGGCGTGTCGGGGTCGGGCAAGTCCACGCTGATCCACGACATCCTCTACAAGGGGCTCGCCCGCCGGATGAACGACAACACCTCGGTCGATCCCGGCGAACACGACGCCATCGAGGGCGTCGAGGAGATCGAAACCGTCAGACTGATCGACCAGTCGCCCATCGGCCGGACTCCCAGATCCAACCCCGCGACGTATACGGGCGTCTTCGACTACGTCCGCGAACTGTTCGCCGAGACCAAACTCGCCAAGCAGCGCGGCTACAAGAAGGGCCGGTTCTCGTTCAACGTCAAGGGGGGGAGATGCGAGGCCTGTGGGGGGCAGGGAACAGTAAAAATCGAGATGAACTTCCTCTCGGACGTGTACGTCCCGTGTGAGGACTGCGACGGCGCCCGCTACAACGACGAGACGCTCGACGTGACGTACAAGGGGAAGACGATCGCCGACGTGCTCCAGATGGAAGTCGACGAGGCGTACGACTTCTTCGAGGCCAACTCGCAGATCCGTCGCCGGTTGAAGCTCCTGAAGGACGTCGGGCTGGGGTACATGCGGCTGGGCCAGCCCTCCACGACGCTGTCGGGCGGGGAGGCCCAGCGGGTGAAGCTCGCCGAAGAGCTGGGAAAGAAAGACTCGGGCAACACCCTCTACCTGCTGGACGAACCCACTACGGGCCTCCACAAGGAGGACGAACGGAAGCTCATCGAGGTGCTGCACAGGCTCGTCGACAACGGCAACACGGTCGTGGTGATCGAGCACGAACTCGACCTCGTGAAGAACGCCGACCGTATCGTCGACCTCGGTCCCGAGGGCGGCGAGCACGGCGGCGAGATCGTCGCCCAGGGGACGCCCGAGGCGGTGGCGCGGGTCGAGGCGTCACACACCGGGCGCTACCTCCGCGACCTCCTCCCGGCGATCGACCGCGAGGGACCGCGGTCCGATCGGCGCGAGGTGCAGGCGAAGGCCGCGAGCGACGACGACTGAGCCGTCGGCTCCTCGTGTCGGCGGTGGGGCGCGAAGAGAGTGATTAAATATATGTCAATAGGAGATGAATGGTATCACATGACACGAGCACTCAAAACGTCCGGATTCCTCGGGCTGACGGTGATGATGGTCGTCGGCATCTACCAGCACTCGCTCGTCGCCGGTGGGGGTGGCGCGCCGGGGTGGATGGTCGGTGGACACGCACACCTCGGAGTGCTGTCGATCCTCGCGATCGTGATGGGGTTCGCCGTCGACGCGTTCGCGCTGACCGGGACGCTGCGGTCGGCCGTGACGGGCCTGTTCGTCGTCGGCCAGTGGCTCCTCCCAGTGAGCGTGTGGGTCGGGGCCGGCCTCGGTGTCACGGTTCTTCTGCCCACCGTCTTCGTGTGGGGGGTGTGTCTCATCGTCGCGATGCTCGTCATGGCGTGGCAGGCGGCGACGACCGACCTCGGCGGCGGGAGTTCGACACGGGGCGTCACGCCTGCCGACGACTGAGCGTGTGGTGCTCGGTCGGTCGCACGGAGCGGTCTCCCCCCGCTTCGAGGGAAGCCGCTGCCGTGGCCGTCAGCCGAACACGGTTCGCACGGCGTCGGCCATCGTGCTCGCCCGGGTGCCGTGTTCGAACTCGTCACGGACGCCGTTCGTGACGTAGGCCATCGCCAGCCCGTCGGGATCGCCCCAGCCGACGATACTTCCGAGTCCACCGTGACCGAACGTCGAGCGGGGAGAGAGCGTGCCGTACTTGTCCCACACGGACCCGGCACACTCGAACCCGAGGGCGTAGCGCCGGGGTACCCCGAGGGTCGCGTCGTGGTCGACCGCGATCTGAGGGGAGGTCGCCGCGGCGACGGTCTCCTCGCTCAGCACCCGGACACCGTCGAATTCGCCGCCGTTGACGAGACAGGCGTAAAAACGCGCCATGTCGCGGGCGGTGCCGATCCCCGTCGAGGCGGGGACCACGGCCCGCTGGATCGACTCCCGGTTGAACAGCGCGGCGGCGTCTTTCGTCCCCGTGTCGAGACCGGCCCCCGACGCGCGACAGGAGTCGTACGGCTCGAAGCCGACGAGCGTCGCCACCGCGTCGGCAGAGACGCCGTCGGGGAGGCCGATCGTCGTCTCGGTCATGCCCAGCGGCTCGAAGACGTGCTCGTGGGCGTACGTGTCGATCGGGGTACCCGATAGCCGCCGGACGAGCTCCCCCACCAGAAAGCCGTACGAGAGCGCGTGGTACGCCGCCGTCTCGCCCGGCGCGAACGAGAGGGTCGCGTCCTCCATTGCCGTCACGGCCGCGTCCCAGTCGGCCCACTCGTCGGGACGCGCCTCGAAGCCGGTCGTCGGCAGACCGGCCCGATGGGAGAGGACGTGCCCGACCGTCACCTCTGCCTTCCGATCGTCGCCGCGGTCGAACGCGGGCCAGTGGTCGACGACGGGGTCGTCGTAGTCGACCAGTCCCCGGTCGCGGAGGTGGTGGAGACACACGCCGGCGTAGGGCTTCGTACACGAGAACAGGAGGTGGCGCTGGTGTGGGGTCGTCTCCGCACCGTCGGAGCCGGTGACGCCGCCAGCGAGGTCGAGGACGAGTTCGTCGCCGTCGTACACCGCCAGCTGTGCGCCGTGGTGGAGGCCGGCGTCGAGGTGGGCGTCGAACAGCTGGCGGATGCGGTCGGGGCCGGTCGCGTCGAAGGGGCCGGACGACATAGTGAGTGAGACCGAGGAGCGGGTGAAATGCGTTGGGGCGAACCAGCACCCTGAACTGTTCCCCGACGGGACGTATCGACGATGCACACCGACACCGACGCGCTCCTCGAATCGGTCCGTCGCTGGCTCCGAGTCGTGGCGCTCGCGCTCGGATTCGGCGTGATCGCGCTCGCCGACGTCGGCTACAGCGTCACGAACGGTGTCGACGGGACCCTGTACGCCGTCGTCGGCATCGTCGGCGGTCTCGTCGCGACCGTCGCGGGTCTGCGGCTCCTCGCGGACCTCCTCGTCGTCTCGGGAGACGACCGGCCGACACGCGATTCGACGGACTGACGCACCGACGCGACCGCCACGCCGTCCGCGACGACCACGAGCCGTCCGCTACGACTGTCGCGTCGGCAAGCTCGGCTGTCGTGTCGGCCACGCCGATCGGTGCGTCGACCCCCTCGACCGCCGTATCGGTTCCCTCGATCACCGCGACACGTCCCGACTGTCACGGGTGAACACGCACCACCGACGCTTTCAGTCTCGGCAGTCTATCCGCCTCATGGACCGACTGTACGCCGCGTTCGGTGGACGCGTCGCCGTCGTCGACGTCGAAGGGGAGACGGTCGACGCCGACGGGGAGGTCGAACGGATCGCCGGAGCCGAGTGTCGTCGGACGGCAGCGCCCCGTCCGGACGCGTCGATCCAGTGCGTCGCCGCCTCGCCGCTCGCCCCCGACGTGGTCTGCTGTGGGACCGCCGACCACGGTCTGTTCCGCTCGGCGGACGCCGGGCGGACGTGGCACCGCGTCGCCGGCATCGACCACGAGCGCGTGACGAGCGTCACCGCGTCGGTCGTCGCCGGCGACACCGGATTCGACCGCCGCGACGGCAGTCACGACGCCGAGCGCGACGCGCGCGCGGAAGACGCGACCGACGAGCGAGTCGAGTGGTGGGCCGGGACGGAACCGAGCCGGGTCTACCGCTCACACGATGGGGAGACGTGGACCGAACGCGAGGGGCTGATCGACCTCCCGTCGGCGTCGTCGTGGGCGTTCCCGCCGCGGCCCCACACCCACCACGTCCGGTGGATCGAGGTCGACCCGCACGACCCCGACCACCTGTACGTCGCGGTCGAGGCCGGCGCGCTCGTCCAGAGCCACGACGCGGGCGAGACGTGGGAGGACCACGTCGCGGAGTCACGGCGCGACACCCACTCGATGGCGACCCACCCCGACGCGCCCGGACGGGCCTACTGCGCGGCCGGCGACGGCTACGCCGAGAGCCACGACGGAGGGGAGACGTGGCATTACCCACAGGAGGGGCTCGCCCACCGCTACTGCTGGAGCGTCGTCGTCGACCCCGCCGACCCCACGCACCGACTGCTGTCGGCCGCCAAGGGCGCGATGACGGCCCATCGCGTCGGCTCCGCGGACAGCGACGTCTACCGACGACGGGATGACCGGCCGTGGGAGCGAGTCGAGGGACTCCCGACGGGCGCGGGCGTCACCCGGTACGTGCTCGGCGTCGGCGACGAGGGGTTCTACGCGCTGTCGAACGCGGGGCTGTTTCACTCGTCAGGAGGAGAGTCCTGGGAACGGCTCCCGCTCGACGTCCCCGACGCCGCGACCGCGGCGGGAGTCGCCGTCGTCTGACGACTCGCGAGCGTCCGTTCACGAGCGCATCTGCGAGCGGCGCGTCAGCCCTCACCGTCGTCGCCGACGAGCGCCCGCGGAGGAACGACGCCGAGCCGCCGCCGCACGACGTACTCGACGGCACCGAGGGCGACGACCGCGGGCAGCACGAGGAACCAGCCGACGAGGTAGAGCGGCGTGAGACTGTCGACCGGCGCGGCGAAGAGATCCGTTCGAACCGCGTTCGCGGTGAGAACGACGACCACGAGGCCGGGTGTGACGAGACTGTGCCGGAGCAGCAGAAGCGTCGGCACGGCGCCGAGGGCGAGCATCCCGACCGCACCCCAGCCGAGCCAGAGGCCGAGCGAGTCGACGACGGCCGCGTACTCCCCGCTCACGACCCAGAGCACGAGTGCGGCGTGAGCAGCGCCGACGACGCCGGCCGTGGCGAGCGCGGCGGTCCCGAGTCGCTCGCGCACCTGCTGCGGGGTTCGGAGCGCGTGTTCGACCACACCGAGGACACCACAGCCGACGACGAGCATCGACACGGCGACGCCCACGCGGGAGAGCGAGTGGAGCCCCGACGGGACGACCGCCGGGAGGACGAGGAGGCTACAGCCGGCGACGACCAGGGTGACGTGGAGTCGACGACCGACGCCGACCACGACCCCGGCGCCGAGCGCCGCGAGGGGCAGGAGGTAGAGGAGACAGAGCGCGACGACAGCCGTCGGGAGGACGTCGCCGCCGAGTCCCGTGATGCCGAACGGAGCGAGGTACGCCGTGTAGGCGAGCGGTGCGAGGAGGGCCGCGCCGACGAGTCGTCGGTCCACGTGGGTCGACGACGGGGGCCGTGGGAGGGGGAGGAAGGGGACCATGGGGAACGCCTGGGTCGACACGGTCAAAGCCGTTCGGGCCGGACGGCCGCAGCGAACGGGGACGACCGTCGCGTCGGGACGGGTCGACGGCTTCGAGAAGATATTTACTCGCGCTCCCGTTACCGGGGAGTGATGTACGACTTCGTCGTGGTGGGGGTCGGCCCCGCAGGTGCCCGCGTCGCCCGGCGGGCCGCCGAGGCCGGCTACGACGTCCTCGCGCTGGAGAAGGGGGAGGTCGGGACGCCGCTGGCGTGTTCCGGTCACGTCTCGACGGACCTCTGGGAGTACCTGCCATCCGCGGCCAAGGCGGAGCTGTTCCAGAACCGCATCTACGGGGCGAACTTCCACGTCGGTGGCCCCGGAACGAACGCACACCGGTTCTACAAGCACGAGGAGATCTCGAACGTCATCGACCGGGTCGGGCTCGACCGGACGCTCGCCGAGCTCGCGCGCGAGGCGGGGGCGGACGTCCGCGAGAATCACACGGTGACGGGCGTCGACGAACGCGCCGACCGGGTCGTCGTGACGGTCAAACACGGCGGCGAGACGTGGGCGGAGGAGGCGAAGATGGTCGCCGGCTGTGACGGCCCCGTCTCGCGGGTGCGGCGCACGCTCGACCTGCCCGAACCCGCTGAGACGCTCCACGGCGTCCTCGCCTTCTCCGACGAGGTGGACCACGGCGATCACGTCGACGTTCACCTGACCGTCCCGCGGTTCTTCGCGTGGCGCATTCCGCGTGGAGAGGCCGGCGTCGAGTATGGCCTCGCCGCCCCGCCGGGCGCGTCGGTGAACGAGATGTTCGAGGTACTCACCGACGAGTACGACGTCGACACCGACCACTTCTGCTCGGGCGGCATCCCCATCGGGCCGCCGGAGCGGGTGACGACCGACCGCGTCTTCCTCGTCGGCGACGCCGCCGCCCAGACCAAACCGTTCACCGGTGGCGGTATCCTCTACGGCATGTCCGCGGCGGACCACGCGGTGCGGACGATCGACCCCGACGCGCCCGACACGCTGGCGGACTACGAGGCGGCGTGGCGCGCGGACCTCTCGCGGGAGATCAGGCTCGGCCACTGGGTCCGGCGGTGTTACTCACTGCCCGAGCCGGTCCAGAAACTGGGGCTCCGGGCGCTCTCGGGGGAGATCGGCGTCCACATGGACCGCCCGACGACGCTCTTCTCGCGGGAGGGGCTGAGGAAGCTCGTCAGTCGGTAGGCGATCCCGGAGGTCGTCAGTTCCGACCGCGAGCAGAGCGCCGGGTCTGCCAGCCCTACAGCCGCGCGCGGTCGCCCGTGCCTCCTCCGACGCGCCCGTCGAAGCGGCTCGCCCTACAGGCGAGCCCGATCGCCGGTCCCGCCGGTCATCGCGCTCGCGACCGCCCCCTTCACCACGACGTCGTCGCCGAGCGACGTGAGCTGGATGTCGGGGATGTTCACCATCACCATCTCCTCGATGCGCTCGCGGATCGGGTCGACCACCTGGGTCGGGTTCCGCAGCGCGACGGCGCCGCCGATGTAGACGACGATTGGGGCGTACGCGTGGATGACGTTGGCGACGCCCATCGCGTTCCAGTGACAGAGCTGGTCGATGACGTAGTCGGCGAACTCGTCGTCGCCGGCGTGCTGGAAGACGTCGACGGCGGAGAAGTCGGGGTCGTCGACGGGGAGGTCGGTGTCGACCGTCGGATCCTCCTCGTACAGTTCGTACGCGTAGCGGGGGATGTTCTTGCCCGAGCAGTACGCCTCCCAGTGGCCGTCGTGGCCACAGCCGCAGGTCATGAAGCCGTGCGGGTCGACGGTCATGTGGCCGACCTCGCCGGCGTTACCGTCCCAGCCCGAGACGACGTGTCCGTCGATACAGACCCCGGCACCGATGCCGGTCGAGACCGTGATGTAGACGACGTCGTCGGGGTTGCGCTCGGAGTGGAAGCGTTCGCCGATGACGCCGGCGTTGGTGTCGTTGTGGAGGTAGACGCGATCGGTGTCGAGCAGCACGGACAGGGGACCGGTGAGCGGGATGCGGTCGATCGTATCGGGCAGGTTCGCCGGGTTCTCGACGGCCCCCTCCGCGAGGTCGAGCGGGCCGATCGAGCCGATGCCCGCCGAGACCGCGTCCTCGGGGTCGATACCGGCGTCGTCACACGCCTCTCGCGTCACCCCGAGGACGGCCTCGGTGACGGCGATGCCCGTCGGTCCACGCGGTGTCCCACGCTTCGCGGTCCCGATGATTCTCCCCTCCGCGTCGGCAACGACCGCCCTGACGTTCGTCGCCCCCAGGTCGACACCAACGTAGTACGTCATTGTCTCCACTGGAACGCGCCGAGCACTTAATCGGGCCGGTTCCAGCTATCGAATCAGCGAATCGGCGAATCAGCGAATCGGCGGCTCGCTGGCTCGCCGACACACCGACGTACGAATCACGAAGCCGCGGATCAGCGGATCGGCGACGCACGAACCGGGTCCGGTCGACGGAGGGTACGTCCGGCGGTCACGAACGAGCGAGACGCGGGACGGGTCGCTCCGGCGTCACGCGAGATGTCGGCCGCTCAGTTCCCGCCGCTCGTGTTCGGCAGCTGGGGGATGAGGAACGACAGGAAGTGGTCGAAGCTCCGCGTCTGGAGCCACACCTTCCCGGGACCGGTGAACTCGCAGACGAGCCCCTCGCCGCTGAACAGCGTCGACTTCAGCCCGCCGACCCGGTTGACCGAGAACGTCGTGCTCTCTTCGAAGGCGACGATGTGTCCCGTGTCCACCGTGTACCGCTCTCCGTCGGCGAGTTCCCGTTCGTGAACGGCGCCGTAGCTCGACAGGAACGTCGGTCCCGACCCCGACAGCGACAGGAGGAACAGCCCCTCGCCGCCGAAGAAGGTCCGACCGCCGCCGAACTTCGTATCGAGGTCGATCGCGGGGTCGCACGCGAGGAACGACCCCGACTGCACGAGGAGCGTCTCGTCGGCGATGTCGTGACGGACGACGTCGCCGGAGAGTGCGGGGGCGAGCGTCACCTCTCCCGCCTCGGTCGCGGTGAACGTGTTCTGAAAGAAGGACTCCCCGCCGAGCACGTTCCGTTTCAGCGAGCCCAGAATGCCGCCGCTGGCACCCGTCTCGATGTCGATACCGCTACTCTTCGAGACCATCGCGCCGGCTTCCGCGCGCAGCTGCTCTCCCTGGTCGAGGTGGACGGTCAGGAGGGCGAACGAGGGTCGGTAGTCGATCTCGTGTTCCATACGACTGCACGTGTGAGCGGGAGAACACATCTACTTGTCGCCGGCGAGGGAGTCGACGCTCGGTGCGGCGGCACGGCACGGGAGAACGGCCGACCGAGGTCGCCCGAATCGACCGGTGACCGTCTCTCACTTCGTGTCCGCGCGGACGAACGTCACGGGACACGGCGATTCGAGCATCACTTCCTGGGCGGTGCTGCCGAAGACGGCCTTGCCGGCGGGCGACCGTTTGCGACCGCCGACGAGGACGAGGTCGGCGTCGACGTCGGTGGCGATCTTGACGATCTCCTTGCCGTGTTCGCCGACGCCACCGCGGAACTCGTAGTTCAGGCCCGCCTCGTCGAGCATCCTCGCGAGTTCGCGAGTCGTCGTGTGCCGGCGTGCGGCGTTCCCCGGTGTCGCCTCCTCGGCCTGCGGGTCGATCTCCAGCGTGTCCAGTGTCCTCTCGAACTCCTCTTGGGTGAACACGTGGGCGAGGATGACTTTCGCGCCGGCAGGGCCCGCGATGTCGACCGCCTCTTCGCCGAGTCGTTCGTACCGGTCGGCGTCGCTCGGACCGACCGCCAGCAGGATCGTATCGAGACTCATACGCAGGTCGTGGTTCGCTCCCCCGGCACTTAACTGTACATTCCGTTTACTCGAAATTGAATGAATATCTTTGACGAGGCGACCACGGGGGCGGCCCGATCGTGGGGTGACCACCCAGTGCCCGCGTCTCAGATCGCGTCCGCGTCGCGGAGCCGGTCGATGTCGGCGTCGGTGTAGCCGTACTCCGAGAGGACGTCGACCGTGTGCTCGCCCAAAAGCGGCGGGTGGTGACGGATGGTCGCCGGGGTCCGCGAGAAGTGCATGGGACTCCCGGGCATCTCGATCTCGCCGGCCGTCGGATGGTCGACGGACTGGCGCATCCCGCGGGCACGGATCTGCGGGTGGGAGAAGACGGCCGCCATGTCGTTGACGGGACTGACCGGGACGTCGTGCTCGCGGCAGCGGGAGACGACCTCTTCGGTCGTGTACGCCGCCAGCTCCGCCTCGAGGATGGGGTCGAGTTCCGCCCGGTGTTCGACGCGGTCGGCGTTCGTGGCGAAGCGCTCGTCCGTCTCCAGGTCGGGTCGGCCGATCGCCTCGCAGAACCGCGGCCAGATGTGTTCCGAGGCACAGGCGACGACCACGTAGTCGTCCCGCGTCTCGAACGCCTGGTACGGGGTGATCGTGGGGTGTTTACTCCCCATTCTCGCCGGGGGGTCGCCCGTGGCGAAGTAGTTCGACGCCATGTAGCTCATCCACGCCGCCTGCCCGTCGAGGAGGCTCACGTCGACTTTCTGTCCCGTCCCGTCGCCGAGCTCGCGCGACAGGAGCGCGGCCAGGATCGCCTGCGTCGCGTACATCCCGGCCCCGATGTCGGCGAGCGCGACCCCCACTCGCACCGGCGGACCGTCGGCCTCGCCGGTGATGCTCATCAGGCCACCCTCGGCCTGCATCATGATGTCGTAGGCGGGGCGGTCCTTGTGCGGCCCCCACTCGCCGTACCCCGAGAGCGAGCAGTAGACCAGCCCGGGGTTCTCCTCGCGGAGGTCCGGGTAGTCGAGGTCCCACTCCGCCATCTTCCCCACGCGAAAGTTCTCGACGACGACGTCGGCCTCGCGAGCGAGGTCGCGGAACACCGCCCGACCGGCGTCGGTCGTGAGATCGAGCGTGATCGAGCGCTTGTTGCGGTTGATGCTCACGTAGTAGGCGCTCTCGTCGCTGTCACCGTACGTCGGCGGGTGCCAGCCGCGGGTCTGGTCGCCCGTCCCCGGCCGTTCGATCTTGATCACGTCGGCACCGAGGTCGCCGAGCTGCATCGTACAGAACGGGCCGACGAGGACGCGCGATGCGTCGAGCACGGTCAGTCCGTCGAGCGGTCCCGTCTCGCCCGACGGAGTGCGGGCCTCACCGGTCATGGTCCGTCGGGGCTGCCGGTGGCGACGTGGGTCGGCCAGAACGGTACGGCGATCTCTCGAGGATCATCGTGGCTCAGTAGTCCGGGGCGTCGTCTTCGACAGCCCGCTTCATCGAGTCGCGTCGGGACTTCGCGTCGCGACCCGTCACCTCGAGCAGGAAGTCGTTCTTCGCGGAGACGGCGTCCTGCGCGTGGTCTTCGAGGCCTTTCTCCAGGATGGCTGCGGCCTCGTGCTCCTCGAAGTGGACGGCGAGCTGGTCCTTCTTGCCGCTGTACGTCGACGCGCCAGCGACGATCCGCTTGAACACCGGGTTGTCCGGCTCGTCGACCACGTACAGTTCGTTCCCGTTCCACTCCTCGGTGCCCGTCACGGGGCCGAAGTACTCCTCGATGGTCGCCTTGAGGTCGGGGGCGTTCTCCTCGAGCGTCTCCCCCCGTCGCATCTTGTACTCCTTCATGCTCCGTCGTTTGACAGGGGATGGTTTACCTGTTTCGTCACCTGTCGTGACTCAGCGTTCGCGCTCCGCGATGTACCCCTGCTGACACTCGGGACAGATGTCGCCCGAGCGGAGCGACGAGTCGAGCGGGCGGGCGTGGCCACAGTTCGGGCAGTAGTACTCCGTCTGGACGCCCGGCGCACGCCCCGACACGTCGTCGTGGGACGCGCTGACGATGGTCCCGTCGCCGTCGCGCTGTTCGACGGCCTTGTCGAGGTACGACGTCTCGTAGCCGTCGTCGTGGTCCTCACCGTTGGTCGACTCGGGGGCGATCGAGTTCCCGTACGCGACGTCCGGCCCGCCGGCCGTGGCGCTGGCTGCCGCGAATCCCTCGTCCGCCCCCTCGTGTGCCGGCCACGAGCCCCCGGCGTCGGTCGTCCCGTGGCCGCCGGTCGTCGCCTCCCCCGCGTCGGGCGTGTCGGTCTCGTCCGTGCCGCTGTCGAGCAGTTCGGCGTCCTCCTCTGCGGCCGTTTCGGCGACGGTGCGCTCGACGTCGTCGGCCTCGCCACCGGCGTCCGTGTCGACACCGTCTCCCGCGTCCCCATCCGTGGGGGCGGCGTCGGGCGAGTCGTGCGAGCCGTTCGACGCGGCCGCATCGTCGCTCTGCGCGTGCTCGGGGACGTCGTCGTCGGGTCCGCGGCCACCGTCTGCCGACGCCGAGGGAGGGGAGCCGACGTCGCTGCTGTCGGGCCACTCGCCGTGGCCGCGTTCGGGTGTCTCGTCGGTCTCGTCGAGGATGACCGCGTCCTCCTCCGAGGGGTCGATCGCGTCCCTGTCGTCGTCGAACCCCGCCTCGGCCCGGTCGAGGAGCGACGTGTTCGAGTCGTCGGCCGGCACGTCGGCGGTCTCCGCGGCGTCGTTCGTCACGCGTTCCGTGGGCTCGTCGGCCGTCGCCTCGCCGCTCGGTTCCTCGGCCGTCGCCGGCTCCGTCCCGCTCGCGGGGCCGACCGCTTCGGCCGTCTCGTTCAGTGGGGTGGACGCCGGCGTCGACTCGTCACCGTGGGCCGTCGCCGGCCCCTGTGTGCGACCTGCCGGCGCGACCGCGTCGGCGTCGCGGCGGTCGATCCTCACGTCGTCTTCCTGGCGGATGGCTCTGACCTCCGTACTCTCGGAGAGGACCTTCTCCTCGCCACACCGGCGACAGAGCCGGATCTCTCGTTCGGTCACCACCATCTCGCTCCCATCCTCCTCGTGCTCGCGAACGACCCCGGAGGGACCGAAGTCGTGTCCGAGCAGGCACTTGAGTCCCATTACGTCTCACATTCCCGAGTCGACAGCAAAAAACTACCTCCGCCGTCAGACGGCCGTCTGACGCCGTTTGACCGCGAAATCGGCGGATCGATCGACCCGGTTTCGACGGTCGTCTGACGCTCGGCTGACGGGTGGCTGACGCGCGTCGTGCCGGGCCGTCTCCACCGCCGCCGGGGGAGCCAACAGTATAAACCATCCGCGCCCGATGCAACAGATATGAGAGCGCGGCGGGAGTTCCGGAAACGAAAGGACATCGACGTCGCCGTCCTCGATGCCCTCGTCGACCGGGCCTCTGAGGGGATGACCGTCTACGAACTGCGAGCCGTCGTCGACGCCGACATCGACACCATCGGCGAGGCGCTCGACCGGCTCAAGGCGGACAACCTGATCACCGTCGAGGGCGAGGACGATCGCGTCCGGATCCTGCCGGCCGACCGCGTCGTCCCGGAGCCGGGTGAAGCACCGGACGACGACCGTGGCCTCGTCGACAGGATCCGCGACAAACTCGGCTTCTGACGGTCGCGCGGTGCAGTCGCGCCGTCCCGCGTGACGATCCCTCGGACCGCTGTCGGCACCTCGTGCTCCCCGCTGGCGGCCCCCGGACCACTGCCGCCGACGGGAACGATTCCCTACCGTTTTCCCCTCTGCGCGTCTCCCTACAGCCATGACGCTCGTAGGCGACCTCCACGAGGCACACGGTGCCACCTTCGTCGAGCGAGGCGGGGTCGACGTCGTCGACCACTACGGCCGGCCCGAACGCACACACCGGGCGGTCAGAAACGGCGTCGGCGTCGTCGAGATGGGGTACGGCGTGGCCGTCGTCGAGGGCGACGACCGCGTCGACTTCGTCGACAACGCCGTCTCGAACCGCGTGCCCGACGTCGAGGGGGAGGGCTGCTACGCGCTCCTCCTGGACCCGCAGGGACGGGTCGAGACCGAACTGTTCGTCTACAACGGGGGCGAGCGACTGCTGCTTTTCACGCCGCCGTCTCGGCTCGACCCGCTGCTCGACGACTGGCGCGAGAAGGTGTTCATCCAGGACGTCGAACTCCGCGACGCCTCCGCCGACTTCGGCGTTTTCGGCGTCCACGGCCCCACGTCGACGGAGAAGATCGCCTCCGTCCTGAACCACGCCGGCGCGCCCGAGGGGGAGCTGAACTTCGTCCGCGGGTCGATGGGCGACGTCGGCGTCACGGTCGTCGCCACGGACGCGCCCACGGGCGAAGAAGGGTACGAGGTCGTCTGCCCCGCCGAGCAAGCGGAGGCGGTGTTCGACACGCTCCTCACCCGCGGACTGAACGCCGTCCCCGTCGGCTACCGGACGTGGGAGACGCTGACGGCCGAGGCGGGGACGCCGCTGTTCGAGAGCGAGGTCGAAGGCCGGATCCCGAACGTCGTCGGGGCCCGCTCGGGACTGGACTTCGAGAAGGGCTGTTACGTCGGGCAGGAAGTCGTCTCGAAGGTGGAGAACCGTGGACAGCCGAGCCAGCGACTCGTCGGGCTGCTCCCGGCGAGGCTGCCCGGCGCGGGTGCGGCGGTGTTCGCGGGCGACGCGGCCGTCGGCGAGGTGACCCGCGCCGTCGAGAGCCCGTCGCTCGAGCGACCCATCGCGCTCGCGTTCGTCGACTACGACCTGCCCACGCGCGTCGCGGACGGGGTCGACCTCACGGTTCGCGTCGACGGCGACGAGGCCGACGCCGACCTCGCTGGTCTCCCGTTCGTCGAAGGGAGCGCACGATCGGGCCGCCTGCCGCGGTACCCCGCGGACGAGAGCGAGTAAGCGCGGGACGAGGACGGGTCGGGACGAGAGCGAGGAAGCGCGGGACGAGAACGGGTCGGCACGGGCGGAAACGGCTTATCCGCGCTCGGCCCCAACGCGGTGTATGCACAGGCGTGACGTGCTCCGTGGGATTGCCACGACCACGGCCCTGGGTGCGGGGCTGACCGTCGGCACTCCCGCGAGCGCGCACGAAGGGGGCGGCGACGGCGACGGGACGGTCGCCGGCGAGGCGGGTGGGTACGAACCGCTCGGCGTCGTCGACGTCCCGGGAGCGATGGAGGCCGTCGTGAGCGGGCGGACCGTCTACGTCGCCACGGGCGACGGCTACGCCACCGTCGACATCTCCGACCCCACGGTCCCGCGGGTGCTGGCGCGCCGCCGTGACCTCCTGGCAGACCGCGACGACGGCCCGCTCGTGAACGTTCAGGACGTGAAGGTCGACGGCGACACGCTCGTCGTCGCCGCGCCGGCACACCCCCGCCGGAACGCCCTCTCCGGCCTCGTCGTCGTCGACGTCTCCGACCCGGCGTCACCGGTGGAACACGGCTTCTTCGAGACCGACTACCCGATCCACAACTGCGACGTCGTCGACGGGCGTGCGTATCTCACCGGCAACGACGGCGACCGCAACGCGCTCGTGATCGTCGACGTCTCGGACGTGGGTTCGGACGAACGTCCCGTTGAGCTGGGGCGCTGGTCACTACTCGACGTCGACGACGGCTGGGGCGACGTCGCCGGGGGCCGGCGGACGCTCCACGACGTGACCGTCCACGACGGCGTCGCGGTGTGTGCACACTGGGACGCCGGCACCTGGCTGGTCGACGTCGCCGACCCCGCCGAACCGTACGTCCTCGGGAGCGTCGAGGCACCGGAGCCGAGCGACCTCTCCACCGCAGGCCCGAGACCGGCGGTCACAGCGCCGGGCAATCACCACTACGCGACGCGCTCGGGCGGACTCCTCGCGGTCGGCAAGGAGACGTTCGGCGTCCGCGTCGACGACGACGGCGACGGCGAGGGCGACCAAACGGTCGGCGGGCCGGGTGGCGTCGACCTCTGGGACGTCTCGGACCCGCGCGACCCGGTGAGACGGGCGACCGTCGCACCGCCGACCAGCGACGACCCCACGGTCGGGGGGACGTGGACTACCGCCCACAACCTCGACCTCGCGGGGGGGACGCTCTACACCTCCTGGTATCGGGGTGGGGTGAAACGATACGACGTGACCGACCCCGCGAACCCGATCGAGGAGTCGTGGTGGCTCGCACCCGCCGAAGCGAGTTTCTGGACCGCACGGACGGTTACGACCGGCGCGGACGGCTACTTCGTCGCGTCGAGCCGCGGGGTCGGCGACGTCCCGGGACGGCTCTACACGTTCCCCGATCGACCGGGCAGCCAGGCAGAACGACCGACACTCGGGGCGACCACGACCACGACCGCGGCGGCGAACGCGGGCGAGACGCCGTCGTCGTCGGCCGCGTCGACCGAGTCGGCCGCCTCGGCTCCCGGTTTCGGCGTAGGATCGGTGATCGCGGCGTTCGGGGTAGGTGGCTGGTGGCTGCGGCGACGCGCCGGCGACCGCGACTCGTGAGTGCGATGGCGACGGGTCGCAGCGTCGACGTCGCCGTCACGATCACCGGCGCCACCGGGTCCGAGTTCAGCCGCACGGTCGGTTCGACGACGTGGTCGCGTCGACCTCCTGTGAGGAACGACCGCGGCACCGCCCGGCAGCGTTTTTCATGAACGATCCACGAAACCGTAACCTACCCATAGCTGGACGTGCAATCTCGGGTAATGACCGACGAACCGCTGAAGGAGCGCATCGAGACCTGGATGGTCGGCCAGATGCCTATCATCCAGATGCACGGCGGCGAGAGCGTCGTCCGCGAGGCCGACCCCGACACCGGCGAGGTCGTCGTCGAACTCGGCGGGACGTGTTCGCACTGCGGGATCAGCAACATCACCGCCCAGAACATCAAGGCCGACCTCATCCGCGACTTCGAGGAGGTCACGGACGTCGTCGTCCGGGTCCCCGACACGGGCGAGATGACCTCCGACACCGTCGAGGGCGGCCGCGGCGGCGAACTCCAGTTCTCGACCGAGGGATCGGATCACTTCTGAACGGTCGGTCTGGCGTCCGTCTGTCGTCGTGTTAGTACCGGGGGCAGAGTGAGAGACGTTCGAGCGAGCAACCAGTCGATGTCGAGCGGAGTCGGAGTCGGTTCCTCCCGTTGCCTGTGACACCGTCGCATCCGATCGCGTCTGTCGAGTTCGTTCCTCACGACGTAGTACAGTGTTCGGCCGTCGTCACCCTGCCAAGCCGCCGGTTCCACACGCTCGATCCACCACTCGTTCAGGGTTATTGAAATATATGTGACAGAAGTCAAAAATTTTTTGTCTTGACCTTTTGGCTATCTACCACATGGGAGCCGAAGTCGAGGGCGACGCGATCCGGAGTGCCTTACCCGATACGATCATCGGGATCGGCGGAGCGGGGAAGAACATCCTCTATCGATACCTCAACACTGACTGGATTCTGGAGGAGGCGATCGAACCACGGGAGGGGCAGCATCCGGACGGGTTCAGTGCGTACGCCATCGACACGGCGATCGAGGACCAGGAGACCGACGAAGCGATGGAAGCGCAGGTGAACAAGCGGATCGGAGAGATGGCGACGGACATCGAGGGCCTCGAACCTGCGTTCGTGCAGAACAAGACGAAACTCACGTACATCAATCCAATCGACGAGATCGACGACCGATACCTCACGGATATCGGGCTGACCGCGACGAACAACGTCCGTGAGATCGCCGAGCTGTCGGGCATCCGAGCGTGGTGGCTCGAACAGAACAAACAGCTGGCAGGCGACGGGGACTACGCGACGGGCGTCGTTCGTCGACGGGCATTGAGCAAGGCGCTGTACTTCGCGACTCAGTCGAGCTCGCAGTCGTTCGAGAGGATCAATGAAAACCCTGGCGACCACATCGCGATCATCGTCGGGCTCGGTGGCGGAACCGGGTCCGGGATGTTCCTCGACCTCGCACGATCGCTCCGCAAACAGAACCGATCGGTCGTCCTCTACGCGATCATCCCCTCGAAGAAGGAGAACGACCGAAAACGAGGAAACGCCTACGCCGCACTCTCGGAGCTCGAGTATCTCAGTCTCACGGGGAACAACCCGTTCACCAACGTCGTGCTGTTCCCGTTCGACGAGCCACGGAAGCTCGCCGACAAGACCGAGTTTTACGATGCCGTCGTCCAGTCGATCGTCGCCAACGCGAACATGTCAGACGAGGTTCGGAGTGTCCTCGACTCGTCGACCGGGGACGGGCCGCCACCGTACGCGCCGTTCACCGTCGCCGTCCCGAAGACGCTCCACTACAACATCGGCGACATCGAGGAGGCGAAGAGTGGGCTGGACGAGTTCACCGAGAGTCGGATCGAGGCACTCGAGACCGAGCACGCGCTGTACGATTCACTGGCCCAGTTCATCCAGGAAAACGTAGGGGGGAAGGCGTGGCGGCTGCTGGAGCAGACGAACGATGGCGACGAGCCAGTCGACACGGAGGAGTTCAGGCTCACGTCAGAGGAGGTCGACGAGCTCTGGGAGCGAATCGAGGACATCAAGGGCATCCTCGAGAGCGACGAGTACGACTACGTCGGCTACGAGACGCTCGAGGGGTGGGAGGAGTTCATCACGGAGAACGAGGCGAAGGTCAAAAACGAGGAGTCGATTCCCGAAGAGGAGAAACTGCGGTCGCTCGTCCTGGAACTGTCCAGACGGGGGACCGAGTACGAAGTGGACGGAACGGGAGACGACGAGGACGACGAGCAGTTCGGCGAGATGATGCAGAAGGAACTCGGTGCCATCCGCAAACGGGTGAACCTGTTTCGAACGATGCGTCTCCTCGACGAACCGATCAAATCGGGGGTCGGAGACGCGCTCGACGAAGGGACCAGCAGGATGTCGGGGGGAAGCGATGTCAAGGACCGGATCAGAGCGGTCCAGGACGAAAGTGAGGCGCTCGAGACGAACATCGATGTACTGACCGGGGTCGCAGAGACGATCGAGAACGAGGACCTGTTCACCAGGTACCGGAGACAGTGGTGGGATTCGGTCGAAGGGAAACTCTCGTCGTACCTCGTCGTTCGGCGTGACGGCGAGCGGGTGAGACAGCTCCTGTCCGATCTCGACGACGCGATCGAGGACGCGGTCGAGCAGATCAACGAGGAGGACGAAGCGGCGTTTCTACCGGTCGATCTGGAGTTCGACGGGTTCAGAGAACTGAACGATCGGCTCGACGAGATGGGGATCGACGCCGACGTCACCATCGACGAGGAAGTCATCGAGGGCACGGTCGAGGCCGCGGGCGACGCACGCAGGGAGTGGCTTCAGGCCAACTCGCTCGGATTCATCAAGCGGAAGTTCACGTCCGCCTTACAGGAGCACGAAACCGAGTACGACCGGTGCATGAACAGCATCGACACGGAGCTACTCTCCGTGAGTCCCAGCGTGGGTGCGGACATCACCGACGCCGACTACTACTGCACGTACAGCGGCGAGAGCCAGTTCGACCGGCTCGAAACGCAGGTGGCCAACAAAGAACAGGAACTCCTGGCAGAGATCGTCAGTTCGTTCGAGAACGCGCTGATGAATCCACCGATCGACACCGACTGGTTCGAGGCACGATCGGAGTTCGAGGAGTGGGCCGGCGAGGAACCGACGCTCACGTGGCCGGGAGACGTCACGGAGTACCCGAACAGTCTTCGGACCGAACTGGATCGACTCGATCCGACCGAAGCGGACGTCCAGTCGGTCAAAAACGAGTTCGATCGACAGCCGAACGAGGCCGTCCAGCAGCCAGGGGGAGTCGTGTACAAGGCGTTCCGATCGGCCGTCTTCGAGCCCATCGAGACGCTTCGGAACGAATACCGAGACGACAAGAGCGAGATCGACGAGGAGGTCGCCCGGCTCACGGAACTGCTGCGTATCGTCCAGAACGAGGGGGACGAGTGGAGCGAAGCGCACGACTCCCGGATGGAAAAACCGGCCCGTGTCGCGGACACACAGGTCAGCACGTCGATGTTCCGAGTCAACCGACATCCACACGGGGAAACGAGTATTCGGAGTAAGGACCACATCGGCGAGACGAACTTCCTCGAATCCGACTCCGAAGAGCACGACGCACTCCTGCGGACGTTCTGGGAATCGATCGCGAACGACGCGGCAGACGGGACGGCTCTCACGGGGCTCGTCACGGGGCACCTGACGGCGACTCGCGACGAACAGGACGTCGAACGACCGACACACAAGGGGACGTTCATCGGGAACGTGTTCATGAGCCGCGCGTGCCAGCGATCGGACGACCCGGCGGGGGGCGTATACGAGCGGACCAAAGATCGGTTCGACGATGGAGAGATCTACTTCGAGGACAACCAGAACGGCTACGCGGCCGTCGCTCGGCCGTTCGGTCCGAAGTGGGACGTCTCGCTCACGACGTTCATCGGCGGCGTCTTCCTCGACAACCTCGAACCGGTCGTCGACACGGCACACGGATACAAGACCGGGTACGAGGATCAGGTCACCAAGCTGGACCAGAACGTCCGGGTCAGACACGTCCACGGGCTGGACGGGCTCGACCGAGAGATCGCCTCCGACGGGTGGGGAGCGTACGTCTGGCGTCGGAGCCTGTTCAACCTCAGAAACGGCTCCGATCGAGACACGTTCCTCGACATGACCAACGAGAAGGTCGCCCAACACATCAGGGAGGACCGACTCACCGTCGAGAAGTTCAGGAGTACGGTCGATTTGACGGGCGACGAATAACGCATGGGACGGGAATGGGGGGCGCTTCTGGGACTCGCAGTCGTCATGGGCGTCCTCGGAACCAGGGTGAGCGATCTCCTCGTCGCCGCGTGGGACAGCCACAGGACTGTCTACCACGTAGGATATACGGTCGTCGCGCTCTCGCCGGTCCGCGATCCCGACATTTTCGTCGTCCTCGGCGTGGGGACCGTCGGGGGACTTCTCGTCTTTTTCGCCGTCGACGCACGAAAGCACAGGCAGGGACTCCTCCTGCTGATCGGAGCAGCGCTCTTTGGCGGGACGGTGTTCCAGACGTGGGCGGAGACGGTCTCCTTCTTCGAGAACCTCCCGTGGGCGGTGGGGGGGCTGGTTCTCGGCGCCGTCGCGAGTTATCCACGCAGCACGATTCCGCCGCTGCACAGCGGGACGCGGGGAGACTTCGGAAGACGGTGGGAGTTTCCCTACGCGGGACTGTGGTTGTACGTGCTGGTCGTCGTCGTCTCCCTGATCGGACTGGTGGAGCGATACGTCCCGTACCGGAGTCCGATCGTCGCGCAGAACGCACCGCTCTCGCGGACTGCACCACAGGTCACGGCGAGCGGGGTGCTGCTCGACGTTGTGAGCGTCGGGGCACTGGTGATCCTCGTGGCAGTGTTCGTCGACTACTCGAACGAGCATCGGATCGTGTTGGTCTCGGAAGATCGACAGGAGCTCGGACGGGTGATCGGTGGCCTGTTCAGACAGGTGAGCGATCCGACTCCGGTCGGTCGCGACATCTCGGTCCTCCGGGCTGTCGCACAGAACCGCCGGAGTTCGCAGCAAAAAGTGAGTAAGCCGGTGACCTTCGCGTACGCGGGCGGCCTTCTCGCGACGTGGCAGACCATCACGGCGGAACCCATTACGCTCCGCCGGAGGGATCCGTCGACGATCGGGGAACGGGTAAAGGAACGGCAGTCTCCGATTGGTCGGCTCAGGCAGCTCCTCCGTTGGGTCGCGAAGACCGTGATCCCCGGCACTCTCACGGCCCCGTTCAGTACCTACGGCCACATCGATCGAATCGACGATGCCGACACGATCTTCTTCGTCCTGCCGGCGTCGGCGTTCATCAACGCGAGCTACCTCGACCAGTTCGAGCCCGGTGAGAGGGGCGTCGAAGACGAGTACCTCTACCGCTCCCGTCCGCGGAAATTGAAACCGTACATCGAAGCGTGCACACAGTATACCGGCGATCGGAGCCGTACGGCAGTGCTCGTAGTCACGGAGGGAGACCTCGCCCGTCGAGCGTTCGCCCTGGATCAGAGAGACGAGACGCGGACGGATGTCGCCCTCGACAACGGACCGTTCCTGCAGTACGTTGAGGAGAGCGTTCTCCAACTCGAGGGCAGGGAGCGCTCCTGCGATGTCATCGTGGTCGATCGACCTCCGGGTGAGATGCGAGGCACGGGGTTCGAATCACTCGCCCGTCATCTCTGACGACGTCGCCTGTTCGAACCAGCGTCGTGTGAGCCACGCCACGGTTCGGTCGCTCTCGCGCCGTGAGCGTGCGTCGGTCGTTCGCCATCTCGGAGGATCGTCGGGTCGGTTCGAAGGTGGCCGTACACCCAGGACCGTCTTTCGTTCGAGAATCCTCAGTTCTAATCCTGATCACGGAACACGAATGTTTATGTAACAAGACGAGAACGAATCCAGATATGACCCGGGAACACTCCGACCGCATCGGACCCGACGTGCGCGGGACGTTTTACAGGTTAGTTCCCAACGGGTATTCCCTCCAACGTTCTCTCCCGAACCGCTGGTACGTCGAACTACCCGCCTATCTCTTTCTTCTCGTCGCCGGTGGTCTGTTAGTCAGTCGAATGCTGGCGATCGCGTGGACGCGTCCCGAGCCGACGTATCCGTCGTGGGGAGTGACTCGTATCCTCGTTCGCAGCGTTCTCGAAGGGGCGAACATCCCGCCACAGGTGTTCTTCTACGTGCCGACCGGGTTCGTCGTCGGCCTCTCGCTGGTACTCCTCTTCGACGACTTCAAACGACGGCAAGGGATCATCGTACTCGTCGGGATGCTCCTGCTCTCTGTGCTGGTGCTGGTACCGTTCGGTGTGCTCATCGGACCGCTGCTCAGTGGGTTCACGCTCGCCGGTGGGCTGCTCGGCCTCGTCGCTCTTGGCGTCGGGCTCGCGGTCGGTGGTCTCAGGCCGAAACACTTCGCATTACCCGAACGTGGTGAGATCCACCGCGACCGAAGCTGGAGTATCCTCAACCCGAAACAGCGGCCGCTCGAGTTCGACACCGCACCACGGCTCCTCCTCGAGATCGCGTTCTGGGCGTGTGTGGTGGGGTTCATCGACGCACACGTCATCTACGACCCGCCGATCAGGGCGACCGGAAACGGGCTTCTCGTGTCGATGATGGCATCGGGACCGTTCTCGATCCCGGAACCGTTCGTAGTCGAACAGGTGGTGATCGGGCAGTGGGGGCTGCTCCATCTCGCCGGCATCGTGATGCTCCTCCTGGGCCTCGACGCGCTCCGAATCTACGAGGTGAACCGCAACGTGTTGATGCTCGGCCCGGCGCGAAGCGGCAAGAGCGCGGCGTTCGGTGGGCTCCACGAGGCACTCGACCGCTTCGAGGAGTCGAACACGATGCAGTGGCAGGGTGACGCGCTCCGTGACGCGATCAGCGAGGGACGGTTCCCGGACCCGAACGAGGTCGGTCGGTTCGAGGGCGCGGCCGGGACGCGTTACCTGCACATGCCGTACGTGTGGGGGAAACTCTTCCCGAAACGGGTCTCGTTCGACACGGTCGACTACCCCGGGGAGAGCCTCGAGCGGATCCTCAGACCGTTCTACGACGATCCGGGTCCGGGGGCCACCAACACGAACCCGTACGGTCTCTCGGTACTCGGTCAGGCCGCCGCGACCGACGGTGGACGGACCACGAGCGGAGAGACGGAGCGTTCGGGGGTCGACCAGGGAGGAGAGGACGCCGAGGTGATCGACGAAGACGAGGACGACCCGGGGAGGTCACAGAGAGACCCACACCAGACCGAAACGAGTCAGTACTCCACGAGCTACACGCCAGCGGGCAGCTGGGACGATGCCGTCTACGGGCTCAAAACGGAGCTCGGATCGGCCGATCCCGAGATGACGACTGTCATCCAGCGTATCTCCGACATGGTCTACTACGCCGACACGCTCATTCTCGTGGTCCCGCTGGACGACTTCATCGTGCCGATCGCTGCCCGGGGGAACGAGCCATCGTACGTCGAGGTGTACGACGAGGACGAGGTGACGTTCGGGAGCGACGTGGTGACGGCGACGACGGAAGTCGACGGCGAGCGAATCTCGACCGAGTACACGGACGTGGAGTTCCAGCGACGGTTCACCGCACTCAGGTACCAGGGGAAGAGCTACTACTCACGGAGGCCCGAGACTCGCGCCAGACCGAACCAGTATCTCGACTGGTATCGCTCGCTCGTGAGCGTGTTCGGCGGTGACAAGACGTTCGTCATGGTTCCAACGATGTCGGACCTGGCCGTCGACGACATGCGGGCGGCCGAGGGCAACAGTCGAATAGACCCCGGACGGCGAGACGTGTACCCCGACTTCGCGGCTCACATCGAAGACGAAGTCCTCAAGAAACAGAGTCAGAAGGTCGATCAGGTGATCGGTGAGCCACACATTCCCGGACTGTATCCGATCTGGTATACGATCGTGGACGATCGCGCGCCCGAAGACGACGACGAGGATCTGTCGATCGACACGAGCGTCAGACCGACGATACTGAACGGGGCCGAACAGCTCCTGAAGAAGGTGAACTGGTGAGATGCAAGAGGTTCGTATCTTCGGTGGTCCGACAGGGGAGTTGATCGTCGGCGACGGGGAATCCGGATCGATCCGGTCCGACATCAAGGCGGAGTATCACACGCCCGTCCTGCTCTACTACGACCCTACCGGAGAGACGCGGACGATCCGGACGTACCTCCGTCTGAGTGACAGGGACCGAAGTCAACAGTACATGGCCGAGTACGTCGACGACCAGGACGCCGATCTCGTCGCGTCGTACAAGCGGGCGGTGACCGAGCTGATCGAACAGACCGAGTGGACAGTGAACACGGCGGAATCGGAGAGTGCCAATCAGATCGTCTACGACCGCCTCGGCGTCGTCGACGAGGGGCAAACACGCGACATCGACGAACGGCTCGGTCAGTGCGTTCAGAAAGACGACGAGACGAAGTCGCTGTTCAACAACCGCGAGCAGTTCGAGAGCTTCGGGTTCGGCGTCCCGGACAGACGTACTGCTGTGGTGCTGTTCGAGGTCCTGCGCGAGCGGTATCCGGACAGTTCGATCGCGATCAGCGGCCAGGAGAACGTTCGGTCCATCGTCGACGTCGACGTTCTCATCGTTCCCAAGGGAAAGTACGAACGGATCGCGTACACCGATCGAACGTGGGACGAGTGGCGGGACCGCAAGTACGAGATCGCCAAAAATGACATCGAGACGAAGCTCGAGCAACTCGCGACGACCGTCGAAACGTCCGAGACGACTCAGTCGGCCGCGATGGCTCGCGCGCTGACACGGGCCGGGCTCGAAGAGGCGATCGGAATCGTAGCCCGTGGGGACGACGAGACGGGACCGTTCGTTCGTAAACTGAAGACGAACGCGCGGTTTTTCACCCCGTACACTGTCCTCGCCGGCGTTCTCGTCGCAACGGTACTCACCGGAGCAGGGAACCTCCTCACTGACCTCCGCAGAACGGGAGAGTTCACGATGCCGGTGGCGCGGCTCAGGCCGTACGTTTCGTCGATCCGCTTCCAGAGCTGGCTGCTCGTAGCGGTGAGCGGCACGATCAGTGTTCTGGGACTGTTCGTTCCGCCTGCGACGGCACCGGCAGGGCCGGTCCTCTCCCGGTCGGGATCGAACTCCCAGACGACACGAGCGACGACGGAGTGGGGGGAAGACGTTCGAGAGTCCGGGGACGAGGTCGTCGACGCGTTGGGACAGCTCCGCGAGTACGCGGACGACGACGACGTGTTCGCGAGTGATCGAGACCAGCTCCTCTCCTCGCACGTCACGGTCGTCGACGCGCGAACGGAGCGGCGGAACGCGGTTGGAGGCGCGATCGTCGGAGCAGTGGGAGCGCTCGCCGCCGGTGTCGCGATCTTCGTCGGCGCGTCGGAAGTGGCGAGGCTCGCCTTCTCCCTGCTGAGTACGTACTGGTGGACCGTGCTCGAGGTGCTGACGGTCGTCGCCGTCGGGATCGTCGGAATCCGCGCAGCACCACACGTTCGCTCGGGAGTCACACGGTTGTATCGCGGCGTGACGTCCCGCCCGTCTGGAGGAGTGCGTATTCCGGGACTGTCGCGCGGTTCGTCGAGGGGTACAAGCAAGAACTTCTCTCAGTTCGAGGCGGAGCTCGAGGCAGGAGAGAAGCCGAAACCGAGCGAGTACATCCACATCGTGGAAGAGGAGAATTTCAACTGGAACGTCAGAAAAAAAGTGGCGTACGAGCTGAGAGATCGCGCCTCGAAGTCGGAGCGCGAGAAGATCGATCCCGTCTACGACGTCGGAAAACTGGAAGACGGGGAGGGCCAGGGACAGCTCGACCACTACTACCAGTACCTAGGTGGGGGGCACAACGAGAAGATCCGAAAACGCGCCGCGAAGGCCCTCTCGAAGCTCGACCAGCACCATCCGGTGGAACAGCAGCGCCGGATCAACCAGATACTCGACACGGAGTCTCGAAGCCACGACACGGCCGACACCCAGCCGGACAGCCCCGAAACCGAGAGCGGTGCCGAGACACCCGGTGACCAGACGCATCAGACCGACACGCTGGCCGCCGACAGGGAGACCAGCACTGAAACCACCCCCCGGCAACAGCAATCCGCCCGGTCCGTGGTACCGAAAAGTTTCGGGACTGCAGAGACGGAGCAGCCGAATCCACGGCGGTTCGCGCACTATCGGGGCGACGCCTGGCGGAGTGGGTCGAACACGAGCGTCGGAAACGCGATGGAGGAACCACCCGCCGAGGGGAAACCACTCGTCGACCTCTCCCACCACAAAGAGGTGTCGTCCCCGGTCATCGCCGACGGTCGCGTCTTTGTGACGGCCGATCGGAAGCTGATCGAGTGTGAGATCGACACCGGAGCGTGCGACGACAGGACGGCCGAGATTCTACAAGACAGGCTGTTGTACAGCGGACCACCGACGGTCGTGAACGACATCGTGTATGCGGTGACGAAAGGTGGACGGGTGGTCGGGGTATCGACCGACGACGTCGTCCTGAACGTGGAACTCGACGGGGCCAGTCCGACGACGCCAGCAGTCCGCAACGGGATCGCATACGTCACGTACGAATCCGACGACGGGGGGGCAGTCGCTGCAGTGCACCCGGATTGGCCCGAGTCTGTGGTGGTCTCGGAGCTTCAGACACCGGTTACCCGACCCATCGCGACGAAGGACCACGTCATCGTCAGCCACGGGACGAAGGTCTCGGTCTTCGACCGAAACAAGCCCTTGCGGCTGTTGTGGACCGACTCGCCGAACGACGGGATACAGCCCCTCATGGGAGCAGCGGGCCACCACGATCGAGGTGATCTCTACGTTGCGGATTCGGAGTACCTGTACGTCTACCGGTCCGTCTCCGAGGGCCTGTCAGATCCCGAGAGAAGCAAGTTCCCCGGCGACGAGGGCACGTTGTTCGAACCGGCAGTCACGAGAGATTACGCCGTCGTCGCGGGGGGGACCGATATGCTGTTCAGGGGAATGGGTAGTCCCGAGTCGAAATCGTACGACACACGGATCGTTGCGCCGCCGGTGTGTACCGACGACGCGATCATCACCGTGCACAACCCTGGGGGAGGGAGGGGAGAGCTCCGCGCGAGAAGTTCGTTTGGCAACACCACATCGTGGGTCAAACCGGTGCAAGGGCCGGTCGTGGGCGAGCCTGCGGTCACCAGGGACTGCATCGCGGTCCTCACGACTCGGGGGAAGATCGTGCTGTTCACTCGGTGAGTCGGGACCCCGGATCCGAAGCGGCCTGAGGCAGCACCGGCACACCACCGTGAAGCGGTGAGGGTCGGTACGATCTCACGACTACCGGCGCACGTAGAGGTAGACCGCCACGATCACTACGGCGGCAAGACCGATCACCACACCCGGGATCTGGACCGGTTCTGGGGGTCGGGGTCGGCTCTCGTCTGCGTCCCCCACACCGGTGTCTGCGTCAGTGTCGTCGAGTGCGGTCTGAGCGTCCGCGCCACTCTCTCGACCGTCCCCATTGCTGTCGGCGTCGGAACTGGTGGTCGTCGATTCGCCGGTATCCGTCTGTACAGCAGTCTCTGTTCGCGGTTCGACTGTTTCGGTGCCCGGCGGTTCGACGGTAGCGGATCGGATGTGTTCCTCTCCGTCGACATCGACGACGCGAAGGAGGATCGTGGTATCCGACCCGTCGGCGGCCGCGAGCTGTTCGTCGATGGTGAGGTTCTGCCCGGTCGATTCACCGTCGTACAGCTGTTTGAAGTCGATCGTTTCGTCGCTTCCCCGTGGTGCAGTTTCGACGCTCACCCGCTGGTATGAGCCGAACTGAACCGAACCCTGGACGTGGACCGACCCGTTGTGCCACGTGACGTCGCTGAACGACATCTCGGGCACCACGCTGTCGTTGTACACGACCGTGAACTCCTCGGTCACCGTGTTCCCGGCGACGTCTGTCGCCGAGACTCGAACCGTGTTCTCGCCGGGGTTGAGCGGGATGCGTCGGTCGAACGAGACGGATCGCCGTTCGGAATCGACCGCCGGTCCGTTAGAGGTCACGAGACTGGCCGATCCGATTCGGTTCTCGACGGTGTAATCGATTCGATCGATCTGGGTGTTGTCTGAGGCACTCCCCGAAAGGACGACAGAGCTGGAACGGACGGTCGTCGGGAGTTCGTCGACAGTGAGTGTGGGATCGGTCCTGTCGACGACGACGATCTCGAACTCGTACGACCGTGTGTTCCCCAGGGTGTCCGTCATAGTGAACTCGATGTCGTTCTCACCGTATCCGACGGAGACGTTCTGTGAGAACGTGTCGCCGGGGTCTCGTATCTGGTGGGATCTGGCGGCGACGCGGATCTCACCCACCTGTTCGTACCGATGACGTCGTTCGATCGTGACCGTCTTCACACCCGAGAGGTCTGAGAGCGTCCCGGAGATGGTGAGACTCGACGATGATTCGGAAACTGAATCCGGGGGACGTGACTGAACCTCGGTCTGAAACGGCGAGTCGAACCCGACGAAAGGACCGACCCCGTCTTTGATCAGCGTGAACTGCGTGGATTCGACTCCACCAGCGGAATCACGAACGAGGACCTCGACGTCGTTCGCCTCGTTGTTTTCCAGTGACACGACGAACTCGGTCGTGAACTCCGTCGAGTCCGGGGAGAACGACCGTGTCGTCTCACCGTTGACCCGAACGGCGACCGTCTCGATCTCGTCAGCTGCCGTCGTCGTGATCTCCATCGACGGATTCTGTCTGAACGACAGTTCGTCTCCACTGGTGACGTTCGTCTTCTCGACCGTGACGTCGAGTGTGGGCGTGTCGGCGACTGCAGCCCCTGCTCCGACCCCAAGGACGATCAGTAGCACGAGAACGCCAGTCGAGAGGGGTCTGGCAGTCATGTCAGAAGGCTCGTTAATCAGTGTAGTAAATGTTTGGTCCCTCGGAAGATCGGGTCCACCAGCGAGCCCGGCAAGAACCAGTTGTACCTCAAGATTGACACTTGTATATAGCTCAGCACGGTCGTAGCCGCGGGTCAGTACGGCCTCAACTGGTCCAAGAGAGGTATTTTCGAAGCTCGTTCGTCGTCCACCAGCTCCCACGCGATTCCCGTCGGTTTGCCGTCCGGACTCGGCGTGTCGACCGTCCGCTCGGGCGTACAGATGCGATCGATCGGCACGTCCTGCGGCGTCGTCGGGATCGGCTCGTCGACGACCTGCAGGTCGTGCACCGTCGTGACCGTCGTCGTCGCGTCGTCGGCCAGTCCGAACTCGCGGAGGATCGCGAACTCCAGGTCGCTGTACCCCTCGCCTTTCCCGACGCGTGCCCCGCTGTCGTTCACCGCGACGCTCCCCGAGACGATCAGATCGACGGGCTCCATCTCCCCGGGGGCCACCTGCTCGCCGACCTCGGCCGAGCCGCCGATGGTGGTAGCGTGATCGACGTCCTCGATCTCGTCGGGGTCCAGTCGGAGGAAACACTTCTCGTCCCGCAATCTCGGGACAGCCACGTAGACGGTCTTTCCCTCTCTGAGGGCAGCCCGTCGAACGGGGAGCTGTGGCGAGTCGGGGTTCGATTTGATCACGTCCGCGTGCTGCCACGCCGCCAGCTCTGTCAGCCGTTTAGCAGCGTCGCCGGCTCCAGCAAAGTTGGGTATTCTCCCGTGCGGTGGATAGGGAAAGCGGGCAACTCCGCTCTCTTCCAACTCGTCCCAGACCCGCTCTCGCAGCTCCTGCTTGTCCATACCCTCGATTGCAGCCCTCCGTACTAGTACATCCCCACTCGGGGACAGCCGGGGACACCCTCACCCCAGGAACGCCCTCACCTCGGGAACACCCTCGCCTCGAGGCGGGGAGGAAAACCGTTCCTCCCCCGCGGTCTTCCAGTGCATCTCGGACCCGGTCACGGAGCACCTGTTCGCCCACATGTCGAGGGGAGTGTCAGGTACGAAGTACCGCGGACCCGCTGCGCCCCCGACGCTCACAGGACTCACTCGCCCGTCGGTGTGGCGTCGTCCCCCTCTCGGGTGGGTGTCGTGAGCACCGGGACGGTCGCGTTCCGCACCACGCGTTCGGTCACGCTCCCGAGGAGGTAGTGCGCCAGTCCGGTGCGCCCGTGCGTCGACATGACGATCAGGTCGGTGCCGGACTCCTCGGCGTGCGTGCAGATCGCGCGAGAGGGGAGCCCCTCGATCACGGTCGTCGACACCGCGACGCCCCGGTCGGCGGCTGCCGACTCGATCCGTTCGGTCGCCTCCTCCGCGGCCGCCTCCATCCCGCCGACGACGTCCTCCAGCGCGGTACCGACGTTGTAGAAACTCGACTTCGTCCGTTCGTCGACGACGTAGAGGCCGTCGACCGTGGCGTCGAACCGCTCGGCGAGGTCGAGGGCGTGTGGGAGCGCCGCGAGCGACGCCTCGCTCCCGTCGGTCGGCACGAGGACGCGCTCGATCGGCGGCCATGCGGGCGCGGCGTCAGAGACGCGAACCGTCACGATCGGGACGTCGGCACGTCTGACCACCTTCTCGGCGACACTCCCGATGATGAAGCGCCTGACGCCGGTCCGACCGTGGGTGCCCATGACGACGAGGTCGATCCCGGCCTCGGCGGCGTACGCGAGGATCGCCTCCGACGGGACCCCGACGGTGACGTCCGTGGTGACGCCGCCGTCGACGAGGTCGGCGACCGACTCGACCGCCCGCCGGGCCTCCCGCTCGGCGGCCGCCCGCCCCTCGCTGATCACGGCCTCGCCGTCGACGACACCCCCGTCGTAGTCCCGCTCGTCGACGACGCTGAGCGCGTGGACGTGGGAGCCGCACGCCTCCGCGAGCACCACGGCGTGGCGGGCTGCTAGCTCGGCCGAATCGCTCCCGTCTGTGGGGATCAGGATGTCGTCGTACATGCTCGTGGATGTGGACTGTACAGCGGTGTGACGTATAGACGTTCGGACGACCGTGGTGGACCGCGGCAGGCTTACCCGCCCGCGCCCCGAGGCGTCGACCATGACGCGCACGCGACTCACGACGGTCGAGGACGTGCCCGAATCGGGGTCGTTTCTGTTCACCGTCCGGGAACGCGACGGTTCCGAGGAGGAGGTCATCCTCGTGCGGTGTGACGACGCGGACGCCGACGACCCCGTCACGGCGTGGCGGAACTTCTGCCAGCACGAGACCGACCAGCGGCTGGACCGGGGGTTCGGGGCCGCCGTCCGCGCGGGGGAAGTGGTGTGCCCGAAACACGGGTCGATGTTCGACACCTGCACGGGCTACTGCGACAACGGGAAGGCCGCGGAGTCGTACCTCTCGGGCGTCGACGTGGCCGTCGACGACGGGGTGGTGTACCTCACCGATTCGACGGTCGAGTACAGCCACGACGGCGGGATCGACGACGAGGACGACGAGGACGAGGGGCCGAGCTCGACCTCGCACCTGACGTTCTGAGCGGCACAGAGCGAGTCGTCCTCGAGGACCGAAACGGACGTGACGCCCCGTTCGAGACCCGAACGACGCGCTTGTCACGACCCCTGCGTCAGCTTCGGTCGACCCGTGCTGGCCGCCGGTCGGGTGTGCTGGAGGCGGCTTCACGCCCGCTGGCGTCGCGTGATGCATGTCAACAGTTAACAATTCTCGCACCGAAGTCGTCGACATGTACCTGCCGACGGTAATCGTCGATTCCGCGACCGGGGAGCGCATCGTCTTCGACGAGGACGCCTCCAGCGAGGAACGACTGGTCTGGGACGAATCGAAGCCGGCAAACGTCGAGCCGCCGCCGACACACTACCACCCCGAAACCGAAGAGCGGTTCGTCGTTCGTGAGGGTCACCTCGTCGTCCGGGTCGACGGAGACGAACACCGGATCGGATCGGACGAGGAGCTGGTCGTCCCTGCACGAACGCCACACTGCTCGTACACGGAGGATGACGCGGCACGCTTCAGACGTGAAGTGGTGCCGCCGGGGCGGTGGCGCGAGTTTCTGACGACGCGGTTCGCCTGTTCCCACGCCGTCGGCGAGCTATCCGGGGGACGTAGTCTCCTCCAGTCGGCACTCCTCCTCCGGGCCTATCCGGACGTAGTCGTCCCCGAACGACCGCCCCGGGCCGTCCAGCGCGTCCTCCTCCCCGTCCTCGCCGTGATCGCTCGGGCACTGGGGCTGGAGCTCTGTCACTCGTATCCACGAGACGACGGAGACGCCAGCGCTGCCTGACGGCCCGAACGGCACCACGAGCGGCGGGGGCCTAGAAGCCCGTCTCGGGCCGAGAGGCAGTGCCAGAACCGACGAGAGCGGTTCACCCCTCCGTCTCGTCGTCTCGGACCGCAACCACCTCGCTCACGACGCGCGGCGGGAGTCGGTCGGGGACGAGGGCCGCGGCGTCGCGGGCGACGTCGTCGCCGACCCCGCGGAGGTCGATGGCGACGAACGCCGGGCACGGGCGTCGACCGAGGCGGAGCACGCCATCGTCGAGGGTGCCGAACCAGCCGTGGTACGAGAACCGGTCGTGGGGGTCGTCGATCCGGCAGGCGACGTAGACGGCACCGCCGTTCAGCGGACGCCACGGCTGGACGTACGCCCGGACGGGACGGGTCCACGACTCGAGCGAGAGCGCGCGCGTCTCCCCGGTCGCGGCAGCGTCGGCTGGCGTCGGGTGGAGCGTGGGAGCGTCGACGGTCGTCGCCCGTGCCCGGGGGACCGAGGGGCGGAGATCGGGGGTCGCTTCGGCGAGGTGATCGCTGGCTGGACCGGTCTCGACCACGGGCCGCCACCGCCGGCCCGCGGGCGTCCCCTCGCCGAGGAGGACGCGCTCGCGGACGGGATCGAAGACGCCGAAGTGGCCGCCGCAGTCGTCGACCGCCCACGCGACGTACGTCGCGGCGGCGCTGCGGGGCGTCCACGGCTGGAGCGTGAGCGTCGGCGGCGTGTCGCCGGCGCGACGGTGGTCGCACTCGCGACGGTGGAGGCGGCAGACGAGCGTCGGCCCGCGTGCGTCGGCGTCGGGCGGAGCCGGCGGCTCGACGTCGTCGGGCGAGCGGCGGGCGAACGAGCCGCCGTCGGGACGCTCCATGTTCGGGCATTCTCGGGTGGCGTGAAAAGCCCACGCCTCTCCGGTCGATCCGAGCACTGGCCGCGAGAATCGATCGAAGCGAGCCACGGGGTCGTCCGCGTCCCCGGCGAGCCGCCGGACTCGTGGGGGTTATCCGCCTCTACGATCTACCGACGGTATGTTCGAGAACCGACCCGACCGCGACGAGGTCGTGCTCGTGGGACGGTCGAACGTGGGGAAGTCGACGCTGATGCGCGAACTCACGGGACACGCGGTGAAGACGGGCAAGAAGCCCGGCGTCACCCGCCAGCCGAACCACTTCGACTGGGCCCCCGAGAAGTTCATGTTCACCGACCTGCCGGGGTTCGGCTTCATGTCCGGGGTGAGCGAGGAGCGCCGCGAGCAGATCAAGACCGACGTCGTTCGCTACCTCGAGGCGAACGCCGACCGGATCCTCGTCGGGGTCGTCGTCGTCGACGGGAAGGCGGCCGTCGACATCATCGACCGCCACACCGAGGCGGGCGAGGTCCCCCACGACGTCGAGATGTTCCACTTCCTCCGCGAACTCGACGTCCCGGCCGTGGTCGCCGTCAACAAGATGGACAAGGTCGACGACCGCGACGAACGGCTGAACGACCTCTGCGACCGGCTCGGGCTCTACCCACCGTGGCAGCAGTGGCGCGAGACCGTCGCGCCGATCAGCGCCAAGCGCGGGAGCGTCGAACCCCTCCTGGAGGCGCTCCGAACCCACTTCCACGACCAGAAGCGCGACGACCTCCTGAAGTTCGTCACCTCCTGAGGAGCGGTCTCTCCCGAGGCCCACCCTCCTCGCGGGTCGTCACCGCTCGCTCGCGACACGACCCGGTTCGTCAGGTCCTCGTCCGCCTGGATCCGCCGGACGTTCGTCCGAACGAGAGCGACGAAAGCGCGGGCGAGCCGAACCGCGCGTTCGAGACAGTCCGCTTCAGTCCGCTCGAGTGACCGAGCCGACGATGTCCGTGCATACGGCTTCGACGCGACGAGCAGGTCCGAGACGCCCCGGCGCGACGGGTGGGGTCGAAGACGGTGGCGACGGAGTCGTCGACGGCGACGCGCTGGCGTTTCACGCTGTCGTCCTCGCTCCCCGTGTACAAATCGCCGGGAGGTTCGGGGCGGTCAGTCGTCGGCCGGAGTCGCCGTCCCCGTCGCCCGGCCCGTCGTGACCGAGTCGACGACGCGCTCGTTCGCGGCGACCCAGCGGAGCAACAGGAACGCGAAGATGTACTTCGCGCCGATGTCGAGCAACGAGTAGCCCCACGAGGTGATGGCGACGCTGAGGAGCGCGAACCCCTCGCTCCCGAGCGCCCACAGGATCGGGTAGCCGAGCCACAGCACGACCGTCAGGAGCTTCAGCATCCCGAATATCTCGCTCGTGCCGGCGGCGGCCGCGTCCCGTGGCCACTCGACCAAGAGGACGTACAGCACGGCGACGAAGAACGCACAGCTGATCAGGTAGAACACCCACCGGAGCAGGTACGAGGACGTGATCAGCGCGGCCGCCAGCCCGGTCACGCACATCCCGATGTCCATCGTGATGGCGGTGAACAGTTTCGCCCGGTCGGTGCCGGCCAGCAGGCCGAGGGCGAGGAGGATCATGGGCGTGGAGAACGTCCACGTGAGGTACCGACCCCACGGCGAGAGGACCTCCTGTCCGGCGAGTGCGTGCCCCGCGGGCATCTCCAGCAAGCCGACGGTCAGCCCCGACGCGAGCCCGGCGTAGCTCGAGATGGAGACCAGCGGAACGAGCAGTGTCGCCACCCAGATCAGTTGCGCGCGCGACGACTCGATCCGTCGGCCCATCGCGACGAACAGGAGAATCGAGAGTCCGGCGAGCGCGATGTTGACCCACAACGACGCGTTGAGCGAGGCGTTCTCCTGGATCATCCGGAGCACCTCGGTCTGGGTCTGCAGTGGGAACGCGGGGTCGAATATCAGGCTACTGCCATTTGCCATGTAAACCGTTAGGACCGGGGGTACATATACCTGTCCGGTCGAGGCGGACGGTAGAAATTCACATAACGGTCGAGGCCGGGGGAGGAAGCAGGACGTCCGTCTCCGGGTGGTCTGCGCGCCACTCCCCCCAGGTGGCCACCGTCGAGGGGACGATGGTGAGTCGGTCGCCCTCGCGTTCGCCGCAGATGGCGCGCGCGAGGAACTGGCTCCAGTAACTCCCGGTCAGTTCGTCGTAGAGAACGAGATTCCCCGAGTTGCGCGCCTCGGCCTCGCCGTCGGTGGCGCTCGCGCCGAAGACGCGGCCCTCCGTCTTCGCCGACTCGGCGTAGATCTGGGGTGGCTGCCAGAGCTGTCCCGTGACGCCGAAGGTCGTCTCCGTTCCCCCGACGCGCCGTTCGGCGACCATCCCCGACTGGCAGATGGGACAGAACGTGACGAGCAGCGGCCGATCCAGGGTGTCGTTGACGATCTCGTGCCACCACACGACCGACAGCGGGTACGCCCGCGCCTGCGTGCCGTCGTCGCTCGCCACGCCGATGACGAAGCTGTCGGCGGTGAGCCCGTCGCCGACCTCGAACCCCATGCGATACTTCTTCGCGACGTCGGCGTCGGCCCAGTCCGCACCGTACGCGGGATCGACGATGGCGCGGATGCCGATGTCGGGCTGGATCTCCGCCTCACAGATCGTCGAGGGATAGCCCCACTCGCCGAGGCTGTCGCGCTCCTCGACCGGGACGGGCGTCCCATCACCCGCGAACGCGCCGCGGTCGGGCGTCGGCGTGTCGGTCGGCGTCGAGCCGTCGTCGGCCGCGAGCGGAGAGGCGGCCGAACAGCCGGCGAGTGCGCCCGCGACGCCGGTCGCGAGCGCCCCGAGGAGCCGACGGCGGGTCGTGGGAGCCGAACGTCTCATACGGGACCCTCGGCGTCCCGGCGGTTAATCGGCGCGCGGCTGTGTGGCCCCGGCACACACGGTCGGACTGGTGCGGCTGACGACCCGTCTCGGTCGCCACCGATACACCGTCTTAACATATATCTGTGATACCTGTTGACCTGATAACTGTCGGTCGTCTGTGGCCGTGACGGTTCGGAGAGTGGACGGAGGGGACGGATGAGTCGAAGGGGTGGGACCGCCCATCGGTCACCGCCTCACTCGCCGGGCTGGCGCTCGACGAGCGTGATGTGTTGACACGCGAGCAGCGTCGTGCCCGCCTGATCTTCGACCTCGTACGCGTAGACGACCCGGCCGAGGCTGTCGTTGTACGGCTCCGTCTCGACGACCTCGCGGTGGACCGTGAGCGTGGTCCCGATCGGGACGGGGTTGACGAACCGGAGCGAGTCGTAGCCGTACGAGAACGAGCGCGGGTTCATGTCCGCGACGAGCGCCTCGGCCACCGAGAACACGAGGTTCCCGTGGGCGATCCGCTCGCCGAAGTCGGAGTCGCCGGCGACGGTCGTGCTCATGTGGTACGGGTGGAAGTCGCCGGAGAGGCCCGCGAAGTTGACGATGTCGGCCTCTGTGATCGTCCGGACCGCATCGACCGTGAACGACTCCCCTTCCTCGATCTCCTCGAAGTAGCGATCGGTGTCCTTGGTGAGTGACGACATGCCAGGGACACGACCGAGACGGTAATAAATCTACGCTGAACGAGCGGTCGGAGGAGGCGCTCGAATTCATATAGAATTTCATATATTACTACGTTATAGTCCGAAAACAAGTATGTACGATCCGGGTCAGCGACGTCCGCGTCTGTAGGCGGGACTTCCGGAACGGACGGGCGGCTGTTCGATCGTCGCCGGTCTTGATGCTCCCTCCGGCACCCGCCAGCACCGTCGTCCCGTCGGGCAGGGCGTCGACGGTCGTTTCGGTGACGGCGATCCGTTCGCCGTACGACAGCGAGTGGTACTCGCTGACGTTCGCACACGCGAGGATCGTCCCGATGCCCGCGTCGGCGATCGCCCGCGCGTTCGACGAGAGCGCGGCGTGGTCGACTTCGAGCTCGTCGTCGAACGGCGTGAGGACGGCGGTCGCGACGTCCCGGAGCCGCTCTCGGAGCAGATCGTAAGCCATGGCAGCAGCCAACACGCCGTTTCGGGTTGAACGCTTCGTCGGTCCGACTGGGACGACACCGCGCGACGGGCGACGCGGCCACGGCCCGTGCCCCCAACAATTATCAGCGCCCCCTCCCCCTCCTCTGGTATGCAATTCGACTGGATGGTGCAGTGTTACGCGGGCGCGGGCGTCCACCGCGACACGCCCTTGCTCGACACGGTCGAGCGGGAGACGGTACTGAACGGGGTCGACGTCGCCGTCGAGTCGGGGCTGGAGGGACTCTGGGCACCCGACCACTTCATGCTCGGGCCGAAGGCCGAGGAGTACGAGGTGTGGACGCTGTTGAGTGCCCTCGCCGAACGGACCGACGACGTCGACCTCGGCCCGCTCGTCGGATCGGTCACCTACCGCAATCCCGCCCTGCTGGCGAAGATGGCGACGACGGTCGACATCCTCTCGGAGGGGCGACTCAGGCTCGGTCTCGGTGCCGGCTGGCACGAGGAGGAACACCACGCGTACGGCTTCGACTTCCCCGACATCAACACCCGGATCGACATGCTCGACGAGGCGATCAACGTCGTGAAGACGATGTTCACCGAGGAGTCGCCGACGTTCTCGGGCGAGCATTACGAGATCGACGCGGCGCTCAACAACCCGAAACCCGTCAGCGATCCCCACCCGCCCATCGTCGTCGGGGGGGCCGGCCCCCGGATGCTCCGGCTCGTCGCGCGGCACGCCGACGAGTGGAACGTCGAGATCAGCGCCCGCGCCCGCGGCAAGCCCATCGAGTTCAAAGTCAGAAAGTTCGACGAGTACCTCGAGAACGAGGGGCGCGACCCCGACGACGTGGAACGATCCTGGCTCGCACACGTCCTCGTCTGCGAGGACGAAGCGGAGATCGACGAGTACGTCGACCGGATCTTCCCGCTGCCGTGGGGCGAGGAGTCCGACATGGACGAGCAGCTCGAGACCGCCGACGACGCACGCGAGAAGGGGAGCATGCTCATCGGGACGCCCGCGCAGGTCGCCGAACAGATCGAGCGGATCGAGGCACTCGGTTTCGACAAACTCCAGCTGATGTTCCTCGACTTCCCCGAGACGGGCGGGATGGAGCTGTTCGGCGACGAGGTCGCCCCGCAGTTCCAGTAGCGGTCTCGTGCCCGCCCGGCGTCTCGCGACTCCGTCCCGGTACTGCCCCCTCGGCCGAGGGGTAGCGGTTATGTGCGTGTTGGTGGACGGTCTCGTATGACGTGTACGGTCACGGCCGAGTACAGCCGCCGCGGACTCGACGTGGTGTTCCTCGAGAACGATCACCTGCGCGTCGAACTCCTCGCCGGGAAAGGGGGCGACGTCACCGAGATCACCGACAAGCGCACGGACACGAACGTGTTGTTCGAGGCGCCACACGGGTGGCGCCCGCCGGGGGACGGCGTCGTGGGAGCGCCCGACGGCGCGTTCGCGTTCCTCGACCACTACCCCGGCGGGTGGCAGAGCGTCCTCCCCGCGGCGGGCGGTCCCGCGTCGGTCGGCGGGACGCCGCTCGCGCTGCACGGGGAGTCGACACTGATCCCGTGGACCGCCCGGGTCACGACCGACACGCCCTCGCGGGTGGCGGTCGAACTCACCGCGTCGCTCACGCGCTACCCGTTCACAGTCGAACGCGAGGTCGAACTCGTGGCCGAGGAGCCGACGCTGAGCGTGACCGAGACGGTCACGAACGCCGGCGACGTGCCGGTCGACTACTCGTGGCTCCAGCACGTCGCGCTCGGCCCGCCGCTCGTCGCGCCCGAGGCGCGACTGTCGGTGCCGTGCGAGACGGTCGTCGTCGACCCCGACCAGACGACCGACAACGCACGGCTCCCACCCGGCGAGACGTTCGACTGGCCGGTCTGCGAGACGAGCGACGGCCCAGTCGATCTCCGGGAGTTCCCCCCGAGAGCGGAGCGGGTCCACGACCTCGTCGCGCTGACCGGTCTGCAGGAGGGTCGGTACACGGTCGCGAACCCCGCGATCGACCTCGGCGTGAGCGTCGAGTTCCCCCACGACCTCTACGAGTACCTCTGGTACTGGCAGCCGTTCGGCGGGTTCGAGGGGGCACCCTTCTTCGGTCGCAACTACAACGTCGGGCTAGAGCCGTGTACGTCGGTCCCGAACGCGGGGCTCGACCGAGCGATCGAGAACGGGACCGCGGAACGCCTCGACCCGGGTGCCCGCCAGGAGTCGACCGTCACGGTGACGACACACCCGGTCGACGACGACTAACCGACGGGCGACGCGCCGGGGAGGCGACGCGAAGTCAGACGCCGAACGTCCGCATCGCCAGCCACGCGTTGGTCAGCGGGTGGTAGCCGGGTTCGACGGCGACCCCTCGGTTGGGGTCGTCGCGCTCGTGGTCGCGGGTCAACCGCTCGTACCAGTTCCCGTGCCGGGGGTTGACGAAGTGCTCTTCGCCGTAGACCCAGAGCCGGTCGTACCACTCGTCGAACGTGTCGCCGGCGACGGTCCTCGCTGCGGTGTCGTCGGCGTCGTGCGCCGCGAGCAGGGCGGCGGCCCCGATCCCCTCGGTGTGGACCCAGCTGAACTTGTCCGCCACGACGGGGTCGCCCGTCTCGTCGGTCGTGTAGTAGAAGCCTCCGTGGGCGTCGTCCCAGCCGAGGTCGACCGCGGCCTCGAACAGCTCGACAGCACGCTCGTGGAACCACGCCTCGGGGTGGTGGTCGTCGAGCACCATCAGGAGCTTCGCCCACTCGAGGTGGTGGCCGGGTTCGTACCCCCACGGCCGGAACTGGTGGCGCGGCTGGTCGCGGTTGTAGTCGAGGTCGGCCTCCCACTCCTCCGTGTAATGTTCCCACAGGAGGCCGTCGGTCTGGCGGGTGACCTCACGCGTGAACGCGTCGGCTATCTCGTACGCCCGGTCGAGGAACGCGTCGTCGCTGGTGGCCTCGTACGCGGCGATCAGCGCCTCGCAGGTGTGCATGTTCGCGTTCTGTCCCCGGTACGGGGCGAGGTCGGACCAGTCGCCCGAAGCGTGATCGGCGCAGAGGCCGTAATCGGGCTCCCAGAAGTGGTCGTCGATGACGCCGAACGCCCGGTCGAGTTCCGCCCGCGCACCCTCGATCCCGATCTGGTGGGCGCGCGCCGCCGCGAGGAGGACGAACGCCTGGCCGTAACAGAAGCGGCGGTCGTCGACCGTTTCCCGGCCTTCGAGCACCCAGTCGTACCCTCCCTGACGCTCGTCCCAGTGGTGTCTCGACAGGAAGTCGAGCCCCCACTCGGCCGCGGTCCGGCACCAGACGGGGCCGTCGAGCAGCGCGCCGACGCTGAAGTTGTGGACGGCGCGGGCGGTCGCCACGAGGTGTTTCGTCCGCGCGTCGTACACGTGACCGTCGCGTTCATCGAGCCCGATGACGTAGCCGCCGTAGTGGACGTCGAGACACGTCGGGTAGTAAAACGAGAGAACGTCGTAGATCTGTCCCCGGAGCCAGCGCGGATCGCGGTACAGTGAGTCGGACATGGTACAGTCGTCTGTGGGGAGCAGTAAATAGTCGCTCCCTCGCGTCGTGGTTCGTCACACGAACTGTGCCGGACAGGGAGGGTGTGGTGCCCCGTTCCAGCCGTGTTCGAGTCGGTGCACGCGATGACGACCGTCTCTCGCGAACCGATAACGGCACTGGCAACGGTCCGGTGGCTCACCGATCACGGGACCATGACGTGGATTCGAACGCGAGACGCCGCTCGTCGGCCCCTTCGGTCACCGGCCTGTCCCGTCTCCGGCCTGCTGGGAGCGGACCGTGCTCGACGCGGGCGGCGGCAGCAGCACACGACCGTCGGGGTTCTCGGCTCGCCACTGCTCCCACGTCGTGACGGTCGACGGGAGAACCCGCAGGTCGGTCCCAGCCAGTGGTCCACAGATGGCCCTCCCCAGCAGCTGACTCCAGTAGCTCCGCGTCGCCTCGTCGTACATCACGAGGTTCTCGTCGGCCTCGACCGCACCCCGCTCGCCACCGACCCGTTCGGCCCCGAACGCGACCGTCGAGCCGTCGAGGGAGCCGTCCGACGACGGTGACCACAGGAGTCCCGACACGGCGAACGTCGTTCGCACTCCGTCGACGACGCGCTCGAAGACCAGCCCGCTCCGGCAGAGCGGACAGTACGTCACCGCCAGCGGCGTCCCACCGATCGTGTCGTTGACGATCTCGTGCCGTGTCAGGACCGTGATCGGGTAGGCCCGGGCGTGGGTGTCCGTCCCGACGCCGACGACCGTGGTCTCCGGCGAGAGTGCGTCGTTCCCCGCCGTGGCGTATCGGGAGTCAGCCGCGACGTCGCCCCAGTCCGGGCCGAACGCGGGGTCCACGATGGCGACGATCTGAGTGTCGTAGCGGATCGACTTCGAACAGACCGCCGGAGTCCGGGCCCGTCGTCCCGACGCCGATCGGTCTGAATCGGTCCCAGTGCCGCGAACGGCTCCGTCCACCTCGGCGGCGCGGGCAGTCCCGTCCGTCCTGGTGGCGCGAAACGGAGTCGTGCCGCCACGGTCCGTGCTCGCACGGCCGAGACAGCCGGCGACGCCGACCGTCATCCCGGAACCGAGGGAGCGGAGGAGTCGCCGCCGATGCATGTCGCTCTCATCGCGTCCCGTCCGCAAACCCGTTTCGGGGTCCTGCGCGGACCGTGCCACTGTCGAGCGGCGGAAGTTCACCGTCCCGCACGGTTCAGTACTCGACCGCGACGGCCCGGCCCGACGCCGCGGACTCGTACGCCGCGTCGACGACGGCGAGCGCCTCGACGGCTGTGTCGCCCGGCACTGCGGGGTCGGCACCGCGGAGCGTCTCGGCGAACCGCTCGAGCATGACCCGGTTCGGGTCGGTCCCGTAGAACACGGACGAGGTGCCGCCGTCGTCGCCGTCGCGTGTGACGCGGAACCGCTGTGCGAAACAGTCGAGGTGGACGACGCCCCGTGTGCCGGTGATCTCGAGCGTCGCGTTACCCCAGGCATCCCAGGCTTCGGGGCGGCTCCACGACCCGTCGAGGCTGAACGGCGTCTCCGCGCCGAGCGTCATCGACAGCAGGTTGACGTCCTCGACGTCGGCGTCGGTGAACCGGGTGGCCGTCTCGGCGTACACCTCGGTGACCCGGGCACCGGTCAGCCAGTGGACGAGGTCGACGACGTGGACGGTGTGGTCCATCACCGCACCGCCGCCGCTCTCGGCGGGATCCGCGAACCACCCGCCGGGGAACTGTCCGCGGTTCGTGCCGGAGAGCGCGACCAGCTCCCCGAGGGCGTCGAGGCAGTCACGGGCCTGGCGGGCGGGAACGCTGTGGCGGAGCGGCATGGCGACGCTCAACGACACGCCGGCGTCCGCGCAGGCGGCGGTGATCGCGGCCGCCTCGTCGGCGCTCGTCCCCAGCGGTTTCTCCGCGAGCACGTCGACCCCCGCGTCGGCGGCCGCGTGGACCCACTCGCCGCGGTCGGCGTTCGTCGAACAGACGACGACGCCGTCCGCCCGCTCGAAGAGCGCGTCGCGCGACCGAAGTTGGATGTCGTGGTCGGCGGCGAACCGTCGCCCGCGCTCGGTCCGTTCGTCGGCGACCCCGACGAACTCGACCCCCGGGAGCGAGTCCGAAAGGAGGTCCGCGTACGCGCCCGCGTGGACGTGGGCGACCGAACAGAGGCCAACGCTGACGGTCACGCGTCCACCTCCCTGACGACGACCGGTTCGTTCCGCGCGGCCGAGCGCCGCGCCGCGACGGCGAGTCGCACCGCCTCGACCGCATCCCGGACGGGCACCGGCGGCGGCCCGCCGGTGGTGACCATCTCGACGAACGCGTCGAGTTCGCGCCGGTAGCCGTCACGTCGGACGGGTGGCGGCAGGTCCACCTCCCCGGTGTCGCGGTCGCCACCGGTTCCCTCGAACCGCAACGGCACTCCGGTGTCGCTCTCGTAGGCGACGACGCCTCGCTCGCCGGCGACCTCGAACGCGCTCTCGAGTTCACCGCCGGCCGGTCGGTCCCACCCGGCCTCGACGACGCCGACGGCCCCGTTCGCGAACCGGAGCGTCGAGTGGCCCCGCTGGCACCGCTCGTCCCGGTGAACCCTGGCGAACACTCGCTCGACGTCGCCGACGGTCCACCGGCAGAAGTCGAACTCGTGGATGGCCAGATCGTGGAACACCCCGCCGCTCCGGTCCGCGTCGGCGTACCAGTCGGCCCAGTCGGGGAACGGCGAGACCCGCCGTGCCCGGACGGTCCCCGGTTCGCCGATCGCTCCCGCCGAGAGCGTCTCGGCGAGTTCGCGGTACGCGGGGAAGAACCGGAGCACGTGCCCCACGAAGAGCGACCCGTCTGCCGCCGCGACGGCGTCGGCGACCGCCTCCGCGTCGGCGACGGTGAGTGTGAGCGGCTTCTCACAGAAGACGTCGAACCCCCGCTCGACCGCCGCCGTCACGAGGGACCTGTGGGTCGGGGTCGGCGAACAGACGTCGACGGCGTCGAGGGCGGCGTCGCCGTCCATCATCGCCCCTGCGTCGGTGTGAGCCGTGGCGTCGAGCCCGTTCTCGGCGACGAACGACGAGGCGGCGGTCGGCGAGGCAACCGCCACGACCCGGGCGTCGTCCATCGCCCGATACCGGTCCAGATGCGTCTGTGCCATGAACCCGCTGCCGACGAGCCCGATACGAACCATACTCGCTGCATTGGACGAGCGGTGTGATAGTAGTTAGCACGGGAGGAGCGAGAGGTGTGAGGGTCGCACGCGTCCGTCGGCTCGCGTCGCCCGACCCGTCTCACCGCTCCTCCTCTTCGGTCTCGTACGCCTTCCCGACCGCCGAGGGCATCCGCGTCCGGCCGACCAGCGTCAACACCACGAGGACGGCGAAGAAGGGGAACAGCCCCGCGAGTCGGTTCGGAATGCTGATCCCGACGGTCTGGAGCTGGATCTGGAGGGCGTTGACGCCCCCGAACAGCAGCGAGGCGCCGAACGTGCCGAGGGGGTTGTAATTGCCGAAGAGGTAGGCCGTGATCGCGATCCACCCGCGACCGTTGACCATCGTGACGCCCCGGCCGACGAACCCGGCGGAGAACGCGATCGTGAGCGAGGCCCCACCCAGCCCGCAGAGCGCACCCGAGAGAACGACAGCCGCGTACCGGACGCGGTTGACGCCGATGCCAGCGGTGTCGAGCGCCTGTGGGTTCTCGCCCGCGGCCTGGATCCAGTAGCCGAACCGGGTGTACTCGAGGACCACGTAGGCCGCGACGACGATCACGAGTGTCAACATCACGAGCGGTGAGGCCGCGAAGAGGAGCGGCCCGAAGAACGGGATCTCGGAGAGCCCCGGGACGACGACCTCGTTGATGCTCCGGAGCGGGGGACTGTTCACCTGTCCCCAGAGGACGATCGCGCCGAACGGACCGAACCCGAGCCCGATGAACCAGACGGCGAGCCCGGCGACGATCTGGTTCGCCTTGTACCGGATGGTGAGGACGGCGAACAGCGCCGCCAGGACCGCCGTCGAGACGACGGCGGCGAGCACGCTTATCCAGAGGTCGAGCTGGCTGATCTGCCCCCCGCCGGAGACGAGAAACGCGGCCGCACCCGCGAAGAACGCCCCGAAGATGAGAAAGCCCTCGAGCCCGATGTTGAACACCCCGCTCTTCTCCGCGTAGAGGCCGCCGATGGCGGCCAGAGTGATAGGAGTCGAGAGCCGCAGTGCCCGCTCGAACGTCCCCGTCGTCGTCAGCTCGCCGACGACGGTGTCGGGGAAGACGGCACCGACGAGCGCGAGCCCGAAGAAGACGGCTGTGGCGGCGAGCGTCGTCCCGTGGCGGTGACGCAGCCGACCGAGATCGACGCTCATCGGTCGTCACCCCGCAGGCGTCGGCCGGCCATCCTGAACAGCTCGGGCGTCGCCACGAACAGCACGATGAGACCGATGATGCCGTTGACGAGCTCTTTCGGGACCATGAGGTTGACGTCGACGAACTGTTTCGCGGTCGCGAGCCCGCCGAACAGCAGCCCCGCCGGCACGACGGCGAGCGGGTTGTTCGCCGCCAGCAGGCTCACCGCGATGGCGTCGAAGCCGAACGTCGGGAAGACACCGGGGTCCTGGAAGTAGCCCACGATCATGACCACGTAGACCGCGCCGGTGAGCCCGGCGAGCATCCCCGAGAACACCATCGTCGTGACGGTGGTCCGCTTCGGCTCGACGCCGCTGTACGCCGAGGCGGCCGCCTGGTAGCCGGTCGTGCGGAGGTCGTAGCCGAACCGCGTGTTCGTCATCACGACGGAGACGACGACGACCGCGGCGAGCGCGATGGCGAGACCGATCACGGAGAACGAACTCGAGTTGGCGAACAGGGACGGGAACCCGGCGTACGCCGGGAAGTCCGGCGTCTTCGGCGCGGCCGCCCCGGGTGCCTTCAGCGGCCCGTCGACGAGGACGAACAGGACGCCCGTCGCGATGAAGTTGAGCATGATCGTGGTGATGACCTCGTTCGCGTCGGCGTAGGCCTTCATCAGCCCGGGGATCGTCGCGTACGCCGCGCCACCGCCGACGCCGCTCACCAGTCCCAGCAGGACTAAGACGACGCCGCCGATGCCGTTGGCGGGCAGGAACGGCGCGAGCCAGAGGATCGTCATCGACGTCGCGAACGCTCCCACGACCATCTGTCCCTGGACGCCGATGTTGAACACGTTCGCCCGGAAGGCGAACGCGACGGCGAGCCCGGCGAGGATCAGCATCGTCGTCTTGCGGAGCGTGAACGCGATCTGGCCGGGCGTGCCGACCGCGCCGTACAGCAGCGAGTACATGAACAGCCCCGTGTCGTGGCCCATCACCACGAGGATCGCGGCGGCGATGACCAGCGAGAACGCGATGGCGGCGAGGGCGATCAGCAGCCGTTCGAGGACGCTGGCGTCCACCAGGCGGGCGAGGAGCCACCGGGAGTTCCGCCGGAGACGGTCGACGGCGCTCACCGGCTCTCACTCCGTGCGTCCGCTGCGTCGGGTCGGCGGCCGGCCATGAGCAGTCCAAGCTCCGCGTCGGTCACCGTGTCGGGGTCGACGACGTCGGTAAAGCTCCCCTCGTACATCACCGCGAGTCGGTCGGAGAGCTTCCGCATCTCGTCGAGCTTCGAGGAGACGAGCAGCACCGACACACCCTCCGCTCGCATCTCGAGCAACTGTTCGTGGATGAACTCGATCGAGCCGACGTCGACACCCCGCGTGGGGTGGGCGGCGACGACCAGTGTCGGATCGTGTTCGAACTCGCGACCCACGATGAACTTCTGCTGGTTTCCTCCCGAGAACGAGCGCGCGAGCGTGTCGACGTCCGGGGGCTGGACGTCGTACTTCTCGACGATCGCCTCGGCGTGCTCGCGGACGGCCGGCCAGTTCAACAGGCGGCCGTCGGAGAACGGCGAGAGCGTCTGGTTACCGAGGAGCGCGTTCTCGACGAGGTCGTACGCGAGGACGAGTCCCTCCTCGTGGCGGTCCTCGGGGATGTACGCGATGCCGGCCTCGATCCGTTCACGCCGCGAGAGCGGGCTGATGTCTCGGCCCTCGAACTCGACGCGGCCACCAGCCAGCGTCCGGAGTCCGGTCACGGCCTCGACCAGTTCCGACTGACCGTTTCCCTCGACTCCGGCGATGCCGAACACCTCGCCCTCGCGGACGCTGAAGTCGACGCCAGCGACCTGTTCGATCCCACGGTCGTCGTCGACACGGAGAGTCTCCGCTGACAGAACCACGTCGCCGGGGTCGTGGGGGGAGCGCTCGACGTCGAACAGCACGTCGCGGCCGACCATCATCCGCGCGAGCTCCGTCTGCGTCGTGGAGTCGGTGGAGACCGTTCCAATCTTCCGGCCGTCGCGCAGGACCGTGATGACGTCCGCGGCCGTCATCGCCTCCTCCAGTTTGTGCGTGATGAAGACGATCGAGTGGCCCTCCTCCGTGAGTTCGGCCATCACCCGGTAGAGCGACTCGACCTCCTGCGGGGTCAACACCGCGGTCGGTTCGTCGAGCACGAAGACATTGGCGCCGCGGTACAGCGTCTTGAGGATCTCGACGCGCTGCTGGAGGCCGACGCCGATGTCTTCGACCCTCGCGTCGAGCCGCTCGTCGACCGCGAACCCGTACGCGTCACAGAGTGCTCCGATCCGCTCTCTGGCGGCCGACCGATCGACGAACCCGAGGCCGCCACCGGTCGGTTCGTGTCCCAGAACGACGTTCTGGAGGACGGTCATCGTGTCCACGAGCATGAAATGCTGGTGGATCATCCCCAGACCCGCCTCGATCGCCTCCTGTGGGGAGTCGAACGTCCGGGGCTCCCCGTCGACGTAGATCTCGCCCTCGTCCGGGCGATAGAGCCCGTAGAGAACGTTCATCAGCGTCGTCTTCCCCGCACCGTTCTCCCCGACGAGGGCGTGGATCGTCCCCCGGTCGAGGGTGAAGTCCACGTCGTCGTTGGCGACGATGTCGCCGAACCGCTTGGTGATCCCCTCCAGGCGAACGGCAGGGGTGTTCGGTCCCGACATACGTTACCTGGTCGCCCTCCGGGGGGAGTGTATAAACGTGATCATGAGACGCACCGCCCGATGACGGTCACTGACAGCCCGCAGCGGTGCACGGAACGGTGATGCTACCGTCGACGATGGCGTTCTTGGCGTCCTCGAGGTTCGTGTCGAGGGCGGCAGGGAGCTTCGACTCCAGCCCGCCGCCTTTGACGAATCTGACGGCGTCCTCTTTGAGGCCGAGCACGTTGCGACCGTTCACCGCCTCCCAGTTGTCCTCGCGGACTCCCTTCGCCACCTCGTAGGTCCCCACGTTGAGGAACTTGACCGCACTGCCGATGATGACGTCGGAGTACTGCGGGAGCGTCTGTGACTGGTCGGCGTCGACGCCGATGGCGAAGCGGTCGCGGTCCTGCGCGGCCTGGAAGATGCCGGGACCGGTTCCGGCCGCGGCGTGGTAGACGATGTCCGCCCCGTCGTCGTACTGTGAGAGCGCGACCTCCTTGCCGGCCGCGGGGTCCTGGAACGACCCCGCGTAGCCGACCTTGACCTCGGTCCCCTCGTCGACCCAGTGGACCCCCTCGACGTACGCCCGCTGGAACGCCCGGATGAGCGCGGAGTCGACCCCGCCGACGAACCCGACGACCGTCCCGTCCGGGTCGGTCGCGTTGTCGTCGTGGGTCAGCTCGCGGGTCGTCATCGTCCCCGCCGCGACACCGGCGAGATACGACATCTCGTGGTTCGCCCAGACGTAGCCGGCGACGTTCTCGAAGTGTTCGCCGTTCTCCTTGAACAGCCCCTGGTTGATGAGCATCCACTTCTGGTCGGGGAAGTTCGCGGCGTTCTGCTTCAGCGCGGAGGCCTGGTAGAAGCCCACACAGACGATGAGGTCGTAGTCGGTGCTGCTCTCTGCGAGCTGGCTCTGGAGGCTCTCGTACTGACCGCCCTCACCCTGGACCCTGTTGACGCTGCCGCCGAACTCGCTGACGGCCCGGTTCAGCCCCTGTAACGCCATGTCGTTGTACGCCTTGTCGCCGAACCCACCGGGTCCGGAGATGATCGCGAGGTCCAGTCCCTCCTGTGGGGTGGCGGTATCGTCGCCACCGTCGCTCCCACTACCGTCGCCACCATCGCCACCGTCGCTACCGTCGCCGCTGCTGCTGTCGCCGCCGCCGCCGCCACCGCCGCCGTCACCGTCGCCACCGGTTCCGGGCTCGCTGAGACACCCCGCGAGTGCGCCACCGGCCCCGATCCCTGCACCAGTCCGCCTGAGGAAGTTCCGTCGTCTCATTGTGTGTCACCTGTTACCGTGGCTTCATCACGATTATTCGGAACATAATTAAATCTGACGGGTGGGCGTCACGAACGCCCACGAACCGCCCGTGAGACACCGCGAACGACGGCGTGAGGTCGGTCGCGTGGCCAGGGGCCGGACGGCTCGGCGGGGAAGAGCGGGTCGTACCGCCCTCGCCGTCACTCCGATCACTCGGGTCGCTCCGGTCACTCTGATCGCTCGGATCGCTCGTGGGGCCGTGACCGCCCCGACGAACGGCCCGTCTCGCCGCTCACACGTCGTCACGCGCCGTCACGCGCCGACGCGGACCGCCCTCCTCGAGGGCGAGAGGCCGACCGCGGTCACCAGGAGGTGATCTCGACGTCCTGCAGGGGACGGTCCAACGGGATCGACACCTGACCGTTCGCGTAGTGCGAGACGTAGAAGCCGACGATGATCTCGAGCGACCTGGTGGCGTCCACACCGGTCGAGGGGTTCTCCGCCTCGCCGTCGAGCATCGCGACGAGGTGTTCGACCGCGTTGGGGAACGCCTGTTCGTAGTCGTCGTCCCACGACCAGGCGTCGTCGATGCCCGGGAGCGGTTCCTCGACGTGTTCGCCGTCGTCGAGCCGCCAGTACCGCCACTCGCCGTCGTCGTTGTTCAGGTAGAGTTTCCCCTCGCTGCCGATGAAGGTGAAGGCCATCGACGAGTCCGCCCGCGGGATCGTACAGTCGACGGTGGTGAAGGTCCCGTCGTCCATGACGACGAATCCGCCGCCACCGGCGTCGTCGACCTCGCGCCCCGCGCCGAGCGATTCGGCCGCCTCGTTCTCGCCGGTGATGTACCCCGCGACCCGTTCGGCGCGCGCGTCGAGGAGGTAGACGAGCGTGTCGAGCAGGTGGGTCGAGTTGCGCAGCAGTTCCATCCGGAACTGTGCGTTCACCGAGTGGACGTCGCCCAGGATGCCCCCGTCGTGGATGAGGTCGTGGAGCCGCTGGAGCTTCTCCGTGAATCGAAACGAGTGGTTCACCACGAGCTCCGTCCCCTCCCGCTCGCAGACGTCGATCATCTCCTTCGCGTCGGTGACCCGCGAGGCGATGGGCTTCTCACACCAGATCACGTCGGGGTCGGCCGCGGATTCGGCGGCGTCGACGACGTGGCGGTGGTGGAGGTACGACGGGGTCGCGACCGACACCACGTCGAGGTCCTCGGCCGCGAGCATCGCCTCGTGGCCGAGGTACTGGCGGTCGTCGGGGATGTCCCAGGCCGTCCCGAACGTCTCGAGTTTCTCCTCGTCGACGTCCGCGATGGCGACGAGGTCGATGCCGTCGGTGGCGTCGAAGCCACCCGCGTGGCTCGCCCGTACCTTCTTCTTCCCGATGTCCTCGGCGTCGTGCATCCCGAGGATGCCCATGCCGGCGATGCCGCCCGTTCCGATGATCCCTGCGGTGTAGCTCATTGTCCGTGTCGTATGCTCCGTCGCGTCACTCGTAGACGTGGACGCTGCCGGTCGCGTTGTCCTCGATGTACTCCCAGTCGTAGTCGACGCCGAGACCGGGACCGTCGGGCACCGAGACGGTTCCGTCGTCGTCGACGGTCTCGATCATGTCGGAGTAGCCCTCCTCGTACACCGGCGGCATCGTGTTCTGGCAGTCGGGGTGGACCAGCGCCAGTTCGTAGTAGTTGGCGTTGCGCGCCGCCGCGATGCAGTGGCGCTGGGCCGGGCCCGGCGCGTGGAACTCCACGTCGAGTCCCAGTCCCTCGGCGATCCGGGCACGCTTCATCGCGCCGGTGATGCCGCCGTCGTACTCGGGGTCCGCGCGACCGAAGTCGGTCGCGCCCGAGACGAGGAAGTCGGTGTACGGTTCCAGTCCCCGGACGTGCTCGGTCTGCAGCAGCGGTGTCGAGAGCCGTTCGGCCAGCCGGTTGTGGGCGTGCTGGGAGATGCCGCCGTCGCGGTAGGGGTCCTCGTACCAGTAGAAGTCCTGTTCGTCGCAGGCCCGACCCACTTTCAGCGCGTCCGCGAACGTCTCGTACTCGCAGGCTGGATCGAGCATCAGGTCCATCTCGTCGCCGACGCGCTCGCCGACGGCGTGGACCGTCTCGACCTCGCGGTCGACGTCGCGCTCGGCGTCGCTGCCGCCCCAGCCGTGGATCTTGAAGCCGCCGAACCCCATCTCCAGACACGCCTCCGCGAAGTCGGCGAACGCCTCGGGCGAGTCAAGCCCGCCGTTGGTGTCGCCGTGGTACGTCGAGGCGTACGCGGGCAGTCGCGTCCGGTAGCTCCCGAGCAGTTCGTGGATCGGCGCGTCGTGGTACTTGCCCGCGAAGTCCCACAGCGCGATGTCGACGGGACCGATCCCCATGCGGTCGTACTTGCGGAGGCCGCGCTTGATCTCGGACCAGTGGCGCTCGCGGTGGAGCGGGTTCTTCCCGAGGAGGTAGTCGGCGAACGTGTTGATCTGGGCCGCGCCCGGGGAGTTGCCGCCGACGTACTCGCCGGTGATCCCCTCGTCGGTGTGGACGCGGAGCGCGAACAGTTTGCGGTGCGTGACGCTCCCGGACTCGTAGACGAGGTTGAACCCGTTGTCGTCGGTGCCGACGTCCTCCAGCGGGTAGGAGAACTCGGTGCTCTCGATCCGTTCGATCTGCGGTGGCATGAGAGAAGCGTCCAGCGGCGACTTAATAAATCCCACACTGACGTGACCGCGGCGGGGGAGGGGAGACAGCAATCGCCGGTCAGACCCACGGAACGTCGCCACAGAGGGCCGCGACCGGATCCGGGCCGGTCAGCGCCGTGACCGCGCCCGGCTGCGTCGTCGTCACCGCGCCGACGGCGTTCGCCACCGAGAGCACTCGTTCGGCGTCGGTCACGCCGTTCGTCATCGCGGCGATCGCGCCCGCGAGGAAGCCGTCGCCCGCCCCCGTCGTGTCGACGACGTCCACGTCGTACCCCACGTGCCGGGCGACGCCCGCGAAGGGGCTCGACTCGGCACCGTACACGAGCGACCCCGCGCCGCCGAGCGTCAGGAACACCGTCGCCGGGCCGCGTGCCGTGACCGACCGCGCCAGTTCGGCGGGATCGGACGCTCCGAACCCCGCGGCTGCGAGGTCCTCCGGAGTCGCCTTGAGCACGTCCACGTGGTCGAGCGCCCCCCGCACGACGGCGGCGAACTCCTGCGTGGAGTGCCACATCTCCGGCCGGGCGTTCGGATCGAGCGACACCGTACAGCCCGCCTCGTGTGCGCGCTCGGCGAGTTCGAGCGTCGCGGTGCGGCTGGGCTCGACGCTGAGCGTGACACCGGTCAGGTGGACCCACGAGACGTCGGCGAGCGTCTCGTCGGTGACGGTGCCTGGCTGCATCCGGGTGTCGGCCGTCCCCTCGCGGTAGAAGCTGAACCCCCGCTCGCCGTCGGCGTCGTGCGAGACGAACGCGAGCGTCGTCTTCGCGTCGGCGTCGCGGACCACGTACTCCGCGGGGATGTCGCTCTCGGCGAGGACCCCGGCGAGGAACTGGCCGAACGAGTCCGTGGCGAGGCGCGTCCAGAACAGCGGCGGGGCACCGATCCGTGACAGCGCCATGGCGACGTTCGCGGCCGAGCCGCCGAACTTCCCCGCGAAGTCGGTCGTCGGTTCACCGTCGCCGGCGGGCATGAAGTCGACCAGCGTGTCGCCGGCGACCAGGACCTCCGGAGCGGTCGTCCCCATCCCTGGTCACCTCTGGTCCTCGCTCGCGTCCGCACGTAGCGGATCGCCGCGATCGCCCCAGTCGTCGCGGAAGCCGGCCAGCCCCTCGTCGGTCTTGTGGTGGTCGAAGCTCGCCTCGAACACCGACGGGGGGAGGGTGAGCGCGTCGACGCCCGCGCGGTAGAGCTCCCGGGCCTGCTGCGTGTTCCGGACGCTGGCGGCCAGCACCTCCGTGTCGAAGCCGTACGCGTCGAACGCGGCCTGGATGTCCCGCGTCACCTGGAGGCCGTCCTCGCCCGCGTCGGTCAGCCGGCCCACGTACGGGGCGACGAACGTCGCGTCGTTCTTCGCCGCGAGGACCGCCTGCGACACCGAGAAGAGGACCGTGACCCCCGCGCGGATCCCCTCGCCACGGAGTCGGTCGAGCGCCTCGTACCCCGCGGTCGTCGCCGGGATCTTCACGATCACGTCCGGGGCCCACGCGTCGTACGCCCGGCCCTGCTCGACCATCCCCGAGACGTCGTCCGCGATCACCTGGGCGAACACCGGCCCGTCGATCCGCTCGGCGATCGACGCCACGACCTCGTGGTAGGTGTACTCGGTCTCGGCGACGATCGAGGGGTTCGTCGTCACTCCGTCGATGACGCCGGACCGCGCGTACGTCTCGATGAGGTCGAGATCCGCCGTGTCGACGTACAGATGCATACGCAGGGTGTCGGTCGCGCGGCACATGAAAGTATACCGTCGACGTCGATGGTGATGGAGATGGAGACAGCGACAGTGACGGCGACGGCGACAGTGACGGGCAGGAAACGACACGACCGAGCGTAGCTCACCGGCCGCCGGCCAGATAGCCGCCGTCGACGACCAGGTCCGTGCCCGTGATCCACGCGGCGGCGTCGCTGGCGAGGAAGGCGACCGCCTCGGCGACGTCGCGCGGCTCGCCGACCCGCGAGAGGAGCGTCCGCTCCGCTTCGCGTTCGATCGTCGCCTCGTCGTTGAGGTCCTGCATCGGCGTCTTCACCACGCCGGGGAGGACGGCGTTGGCCGTGGCGTCGCTCGCGGCGGCCTCGATCGCCAGCTCGCGGGTGAGCGCGACGACACCGGCCTTGCTCGCGGCGTACGGCGGACCGCTCCCACCCCGGTAGGCGTTGACGCTGGCGACGTTGACGATGCGGCCGCGGTCGGAGGCGTGCAGGTGTGGCATCGCGTACTTCGCGGTCAGGAAGTAGCCCGCCAGGTTGACGCCGAGGACGCGGTTCCACTGCTCGAACGTGAGCTCCTGTGTGGTGCCGGGGATCTGGATGCCCGCGTTGTTGACGAGCACGTCGAGCCCGTCGAACGTCTCGACCGTCCGCTCGACGAGTCGTTCGACGTCGGTCTCGTCGCTCGTGTCCGTCTCGACGAACAGCGAGTCGACGCCGTAGTCGTCGGCGACGAGTTCGTCCGTCGGTCGCGTGACGTCAGTGTCGTACCGCGCACCCTGTTTCGGCTCACGACGCAGGTCCGCGACGACGACGCTCGCGCCGTCCGCGGCGAGCCGAGTCGCGATCCCCCGCCCGATCCCGCTCGCGCCACCGGTGACGACGGCGACCACCCCGCTGAGAGACATACGCACCACTCCCGCGGCGGCCGAATGACTGTTGCGGTCGGCCACGGTCCGGCTGCCGTCACACGGGCGGTCAGGCAAGGCTGCGTCGTCACACGTCTCGCCGAAACGTCTGTGTGGTCGAACCGCACGACCGCACGACCATCGCCCACGCCGACAGTCAGCAACGTTTATGCTGATGCCGTAATACCACCTGAACATATGTCACGAATTAACAGGCGCTCGTTCCTGAAAGCGACCGGTGCGACCGGCCTCGCGGTCGGACTGGCGGGCTGTACCGGCGGCCTCGGCGGCGGCGGCTCCGACAACACATTCGAACAGGTCGGGCTCACCGCGTACGTCCGCGGCGGGGCGTGGATCACGGCCTACATCGAGGCGGCGGAGTTCTACGCGGAGGACCTCGGGATCGAACTCGACGTCCGCCCGAACCAGCAGTCCGCACAGAAGCAGGTTCAGGACATCCGCGACTTCACCAATCAGGGGTACGACGGCATCATCGCGGGCATCTGGTCGACGGGAGCCGCCGAGAGCGCCATCGACGAGGCGATCGAGGCGGGCGTCCCCGTCTTCGCTACGAACGCCGACACCTCGAGCAGCGAGATTCCGATGTACGTCGGGTTCAGTAACTACGACGGCGGTGCCCAGTGTGCGGAGGCGATGCTCAGCTCGCTCGAAGAACAGCGCGGCGATCAGGACGAGTGGCGCGTCCTGAACGTCCGCGGGATCCAGGGCAACCAGTCGGCCAATCAGCGGAGTCAGGGCTTCCTCGACGTGATGAACGAACAGGACAAGGTGACGGTGCTCGACACGATCAACGGCGAGTACGCCCGTGACGTCGCCCAGTCGACGTCGCAGGAGTGGATCAACGCCAACGAGGTGCCCGACGGCATCTACTCGGGGAACCTCTCGATGGGGCTGGGCGTCGTCCAGGCGCTCCGGAACCTCGACCTGGCGGTGCCGAAGAGCGACGAGGACCACATCATCCTCACGCAGATGGACGGTAGCCCGGAGGTGAACCCGCTGGTGAGCGAAGGACTCATCGACGCCGCCGCCGACCAGCCGAACTACTTCTACAACCCGATCGCGATGGAGTACATGCGGCAGTACGTCGAATCGGGACAGGACGAGAGCGTCATCCCCGAGGTCGGGTCGACGGTGACGCCAGAGGACTTCTCGATCGAGCCCGGTCAGCACAAGGGCGTCGAACTCTGGTCCGAACCCATCTGGGCCCCCGGCGAGATGCGAGAGCAGAACGGCCACCCGTGGTTCCGGACGAACAGCATCCTCATCACCGAGGAGAACGCCGACCAGCCGTTCCTCTGGGGCAACGTCTGGGGCTGAGTCGGTCTACCGACTGCTGCTACCAACTCACTCGACACTTCATCAGAGATGGCAACCGAAACCTCACTGCGAAATCGACTGTTCGACGACACGGACGACATCGTCCTGACGCTGCTGGACAACATGATCTGGCCGATACTGGCCATCGTCGTCCTCGGCGTGCTCGTGTTCGTGCCCCAGACGCTCCGGAACTTCCGGGGGATTCAGCTCCTGCTCTGGGCCGCCGTCCCCCTCGGACTGCTAGTGCTCGCCGAGAGCCTCTGTCTCCTGTCGGGACACTTCGACCTCTCGATCGGCTCGATCGCCGGCTTCTCAGCGATGTTCACCGGGATGCTCCTCGGGACGTGTCCGAGTTGCTGGAACGTCTTCCAGAGCCCGGTCCTCGGCTTCGTCATCATCCTCACCGTCGGCGGCACGATCGGCCTGGTCAACGGCCTGATGATCGCGAAGGTCGGCCTCAACCCCTTCCTGCAGACACTCGCCTTCCTCATCATCTTCGAGGGCGCGAAGACGGCGATCCAGACCCAGCCCGTGACCGGTCTCCCCGGCGGCTACGTCGAGCCGGGCGGGACGCCCAACTTCGCCATCGGCGTCCTCGTCGTGGCGTTCTTGCTGTTCGGTCTGATGATGCGCTACACGTCGTTCGGCCAGTCGGTGTACGCCGTCGGGAGCGACATCAAGTCCGCCCGCGAGGTCGGGATCAACACCGACCGCCTGATCATCGCGGTGTACACGATCAGCGGTCTGCTGTCGGCCATCGCCGGCCTCATGCTGACCGGCTTTACGGGCGTGGTGCCGCCGCTCATCGGTGAGGGGCTGGTGTTCCAGGCGTTCGCCGGCGCGGTCATCGGCGGGATCAGCCTCTTCGGCGGGCGTGGCAAGATCACCGGCGCCCTCGGTGGCGTGGTGCTCATCGAGGTTGTCCAGTCCGCGCTCGACAACGCGAACCTCATCAGCGCGACACAGATCCAGATGATCAACGGTGTCGTGCTCCTCATCGCTATCCTGCTGTACAGCACGCAGACCAAGATCCGGGCTCGCATCCTCGCGAGTGGTGCGTCGTGAACCCGCTGTCGATCGGGCCGGTCGCCGCCACGACCGCCGAGAGCGAGGGGGTCGACGCGTCCGCGGTCGACGACGACCGCGACGTGAAGATCCGGGTCGAGAACGTGACCAAGCAGTTCGGCCGGATCATCGCGGTCGACGACGTCACGCTCGACGTCATGGACAGCGAGATCTTCGCACTCGTCGGCGACAACGGTGCCGGCAAGTCGACGCTGATGAACGTCATGAGCGGCGTCCACGCGCCGACGTCGGGGACGGTGTACGTCGACGGCGAAGCCGTCTCGTTCTCGAACCCGAGCGACGCCCGCGCGAGCGGGATCGAGACGGTGTATCAGGACCTCGCACTGATGAACGACCTGGACATCGCCTCGAACATCTTCATGGGGCAGTTCCCGACCAACGGGGTCGGCCCCTTCCGGTTCATCGACTGGGACGAGACCTACGAGCGAGCGGAGGAGATCATGCACGACCGGCTCGGACGCGACGTCAACGTCCAGACCGAGGTCGAGTTCTTCTCCGGCGGTGAGCGACAGCTCGTCGCCGTCGGGCGGGCGCTGGCGTTCGACCCGCAGGTGATCATCCTCGACGAGCCGACCAGCGCGCTGTCGGTCGACGCGACCCGGCTCGTCGTCGACACGCTCCAGCGGCTCCGCGACACCGGCCACACCATCGTCATCGTCAGCCACAACATCGAGACGGTACTCCAGATGGCCGACCGGATCGGCGTGCTCTACCAGGGGGAGCTCGTCGGCATCTACGACCCCGCGGACACCGACCTCGAACGGCTGAACAAGCTGATGACCACCGGGACGGCCGGCGCGGAGGTCGCGGACGACTGAGCCCCCACCCCGGCGTTCACTGGCCTTCGTGTTCACCGGCTCGGTGAACGGTCGGCCCCGGTCGCCCCGGCCCACCGGTCACCCACTCCGTCGACCCGTCACCCCGAACGGACGGCGCGCGCGTCTCAGATCCCGCGGTGTGCCAGCCAGCCGCCGTCGACCGGGACGTTCGCGCCGGTGACGAACGACGCTTCGTCGCTCGCGAGGAACACGGCCATGTCACCCACGTCGCGGGGAAGCCCGAACCGGGGGAGAAGCGTGTGGTCCGCGGCGGCGGCGACGTCGTCGTCGGTGAGGTAGTCCTGGAGTGGGGTCTCGACGTACCCAGGGTTGATACAGTTGACCCGGACGTTCGCCGGGCCGAGTTCTTTCGCCAGATCCCGCGTCAGGTTGACGATCCCACCCTTCGCGGCAGCGTACGGCGGGCCGCCGCCACCCTCGAACCCGCGGACGGAGCCGACGTTGATCAGCTGGCCCGCCGACTCCTTCAGGTGCGGGATCGCGTGTTTCGCGCAGTAGAACGCCCCGCCGAGATCCACCTCGACCGAGCGCTGCCAGTCGTCGACGCTCGTCGTCTGGGAGTCGCCGACGATCTGGATACCGGCGTTGTTGACGAGCACGTCGATTCCACCGTAGGTGTCGACCGTCGTCTCGACCATCGCGGCCACGCTTTCGGGGTCGGCAACGTCCGTCTCGACGTAGGTGGCGTCACCGGGCGTCTCCGCGGTCACGAGCTCGTCCGTCGGTCGCGTCGCCTCGGTGTCGTACCGGTCGCCCCGCTTCGGCTCCCGCCGGGGGTCGGCGACGACGACGTTCGCGCCCTCCTCGCCGAACCGGAGCGCGATGCCGCGGCCGATGCCGCTCGCCGCCCCGGTCACGATCACCGTCCGACCCGTGTGTCTCTCTGCCTGCATGACGGTGGGTCGCCTGCCGCCAGCATAACCGTGCCGGGGGTGCCCCCGGAGACACGAGGGCGAGTTCCCCAGCGGCTCGGCGGTGTCGGTGACGGATGCCCCGCTTCTCGGGGCACGCTGGGCGTCGAGAGCAGTTTAGCCGCCGCGCCGACGGTAGCTCTTTATTCGTGTCGGGCGAGCACACGCGGTATGGCGCAGACCGATCCGACACCGACGCTCGTGGCGGACGTCGCCTGTGAGACGGGCGAGAACCCGCTGTGGCACCCCGACGAGGAGCTGCTGTACTGGTGTGACATCCCGCCGGGCCACCTGTACGCGTACGACCCCGCCCGCGACGAGCACGAGCGAGTGTACGCCGCGCCCGACGACCGCATCGGCGGCTTCACGTTCCAGCGCGACGGCTCGCTGCTCCTGTTCGGGAACGCCGGCGGTGTCAGCCGCTACGCCGACGGGCGGGCCGAACGGGTGATCGACCCCGATCCGGATCGGTTCCACGAGCGGTTCAACGACGTCATCGCCGACCCACGGGGGAGAGTGTTTTGCGGGGTGATGCCGGACCCCGACGCCGAACTGACGGGCGCGCTGTACCGGCTCGACACCGACGGCACCTTCACGCGGGTGATCGACGAACTCCACCTCCCGAACGGCATGGGCTTTTCGGCCGACCGCGAGTCGATGTACGTCACGGACACCGGCTTCTACACCGACGAACCCGGCCGGATCGACCGATACGACTACGACGAGGCGACGGGTGAGATCTCGAACCCCGAGACGGTCGTCGAACCGGAGGACGTCCCGGGACTCCCCGACGGGATGACCGTCGACGCCGAGGATCACCTCTGGTCGGCCTTCTGGGACGGGCACGTACTCGTCCGCTTCGCCCCCGACGGCACCCGGGAGCGGACGGTCGAGTTCGAGCCGCGCAAGGTCTCCTCGGTCGCGTTCGGCGGCGACGACTTCGGCGACGCCTACGTGACGACCGCTGGCGGCCCCGGCCGTCCCGAAGAGGGCGAGACCGCCGGGAGCCTCTTCCGCGTCGACCTCGGCGTCGGCGGGCGGGCGGAGTTCCGATCCGCGCTCGACGTCTGAGCGGGTCCGAGCGGCGACCGCGGTTCGCACGGTGCGACCGCGACCGTGCTCATCCGCCCCGTTCGTGTCTCAACGCAGTCAACATCCCGTTGAGGTAGCCGACCGCGTGGGCGCGTCCCCGGTGCTCCCAGTCGGTGTCACCCTCAACGTGGGGGACGTGGTCGGGGATGATCATGCCGGAGAAGCCGACCTCGTCGAGGAGCGCGAGGATCTCGTAGGCGTCGTAGTTGCCCTGGTCGACGAACGTCTCGTTGAACCGCGGGACCGTGCCCTCGACGTCGCGGAAGTGGACGTAGAACAGTTCGTCGCGCTCCCCGAAGTAGCGGACCACCTCTTCGAGGTCCTCGCCCATCTCCGACCAGCAGCCCAGACAGAACTCCAGCCCGTGGTTCGGGCTGGGGACGAGCTCCATCGCCCGCCTGAAGTTCTCGAAGTTCCGGAACAGCTGGGGGATCCCCCCGAGCGACTCCACGGGTGGGTCGTTGGGGTGGAGACAGAGCTTCACGCCCGCGTCCTCGGCGACTGGCAGGAGTTCCCGGAGGAAGTACTCGTAGTTCTCCCACAGCTCGTCCTCGGTGTACTCGCGGTCGTGGGTGAGCGCCTCGTCGACGGCGTCGCCGTCGAAGCCGGAGGCGCTGGCCCCGCCGCGGACGGTGACGTCTGTGTTCCGCCAGACGCCGCTCGGCATCCAGTGGTAGCCGAACATGGGGATGCCCGCGCGGCCGATGTTCCGGATCGTGGTCTTGACGTGTTCCATCTGCTCCTCGCGTCCCGGCCCGCCGAGCATGATCTCGTCGTAGAAGGAGATGGGGATGTTCTCGATGGCGTTCAGCCGGAGACCGGCCGCCTCGATCCGCTCGCGGAGTTCGACCAGGTTCTCGTACGCCCACTCCTCGTCCCCCTCGAGCGGGATCCGCTCGTTGTCCGGCATGTGGGGGTAGTCCGGCGAGTAGCGGTACATGTTGAGCAGGACGTCGTCGACGCCGAGCTGTTTGATGAACCGGAGCTTCTCGTCGGTGGGGTCCATGAACTGCCCGAGACCGACGCGCATCGGGAGGGCGTCGAAGTCGAGGTCGGAGTCGGTGTCGCTCGCCGTGGCTGTCGGCGGTGTCATGCGTACACCACTCCGTTGACCAGTATAAGGATTTCCCGGGGAACGACGTCCCGACCCAACGGGGCGGACCGCGGTCCACAACGCTCAATAGCGCCCGCCGTGACGCCGAACCATGCCCAGCGATCGAGAGACGGAGCGGGCCGTTTACGTCCAGCGGCTCGATCCCGACCAGCGCGAGGCCTACGTCGCGGCGCACGACGACGTCCCGGAGGGCGTGACGGACGCGATGGCCCGCGGGGGCGTGACGGCGTTCGACCTGTTCGTCCGCGACGACATCGCGGTGTGTATCCTCGAGGCCGAGGACGTCGACGCCTACCTCGAGGAGGTCACGGGCGATCCCGACGTCGAGGAGTGGGAGCGGTACGTCGCGGGGTTCAAACGCGAGGGGGTCGACGTCGACGCCGACCCCGACGAACAGATCCCCTTCATGGAACGGGTGTGGCAGTTCAGGCCCGACGCGGACGACGACTGAGCGGCGAGCGGATCGAACGGTCGCACCACACCGGCGACGACCGCTCCGGCTGTCGTCGCCGAGGGTGTGCGTGAGAACGCGTCGCAACGGCAGGACAGCACCCTTTTTGTCCGGGGATGGCGAACTGACGGGACGACATGGACCTCGACTTCGACACCATCCTGCTCGCCGTCGGCCCCCGCGACGAGGACAGCGTCGAACGGCTCGCCGAGACCGTCGCGCAGGTTGCGCTCCCGACCGGCGCGACCGTCGTACTGACGCACGTGTTCACGGGCCAGGAGTTCCGCGAGACGGCCACGATGCTGGACTACCCCGACGCCGACGCGTCGATGGTCGACGAGATCCTCGACCGCTACGACACGGTCAAACGGTTCGAGGAGCTGTTCGAGGAGGTTGGCGTCGACTGGGAACGCCGGGGGATCGTCGACGACGTCGCCGAGGGCATCCTCTCGCTCGCCGGCGAGATCGACGCCGACCGGATCGTCGTCTCCGGACGGCGGCGCTCGCCCGCCGGGAAGGCCGTCTTCGGGAGCGTCAGCCAGGAGGTGCTGCTCAACGCACCCTGTCCCGTGACGTACGTGCGCGAGGGGCTGTAGGCCGACAGCCGCGGACGGGAGACGGAGACACCGCGGCGCGGCTCACCCCAGCAGTTCCTCGGCCCGTTCCGACGCGGTCGCGATCGCCTCGTCGACCGACGCCGAGCGGTCGACGACCGCCGCCGCGACCATCTCGTCGAGGATCTCGTTCAGGTCGGTGTACGCCGGAACCTGCGGAAGGGTGTTGACCGGCCCGGTGTTGACCTCCTCGACGACCGAGTAGAACCGGTTCGTCCGGAGGATGTCGGGGTCGCGCCACGTCGAAAAGCGCGTCCCCGAGGCCCCTTCGAGCGTGGTGATCCGGTCGTTCTCGGCCGAGGCCGCGTGGCGAACGAAGTCGTACGCCAGGTCGGCGTGGTCCGTGCCCGCCGGAATCGTCAGCCCGTACAGCACGGTGAGCGAGGTGTGCTCGCCCGCCGGCGTGTCCGCGCGCGGGATGAGTCCGTAGTTGGTGTGGCCGAACACCGCCGAGTCCGGCGCTTCGGCGAGCGCGCCGAACCCCGACCAGTTCCACATCATCGCCGCCTTCCCGTCGGCGTAGAACTGCCCGGCCTCGACGCTCTCCATCTCGACGGCCTCGGGCGGGACGACCCGGTGTTCGTGGATCAGATCGTGGTAGAACTGGAGCGCGGCGCGTCCCTCTGGGCTGTCGAACGCGGGGCGGCCGTCGTCGTCGAGCAGTCGACCACCGCGGCTCCACAGCTGGATGGCGAAGTCGTAGACGTCGTTGTGGCCGTCGGGTTTCGCGGCGACGACCGTCCCCCACAGTCCCTCGTCGGGTCGCGTGAAGAACGTCGCGACCTCGATGAACTCCGCCCAGGTTCGCGGGACGGAGAGCGGTCGACCGTACGCCTCGCGGAACGCGCGCTGTTCGGCGACGCTCTCGAAGAGGTCTTCGCGGTAGTGGAAGATCTCGGGGCCGTCGTGGTAGGGCACGCCGTACGTCGCCCCTCCGTAGCTGACGAGGTCGCGCATCGAGTCCGCCCAGCCCGCGGGCCAGTCTTCGGGCGGGTCCGCCGCGAGTCGGTCGTCGAGCGGCTGGAGCAGCTGGCGGTCGGCGAGCGCCGGGAGCCAGTCGCTCAGGCAGAGGAACAGGTCGTAGTCGTCGGCGATGTCGCCCGTCGTCACCAGTTCCTCGTGGATCTCCGGGAGCGGCCGGTGGTCCCGCTCGAACGTGACGTCACGGTCGACGGTTTCGGTGAACGAATCCATCTGTCGCTGGAGCGCGCGCTCGAACCCCTCGAACGGTCGGCCGACGAATCGGAGCGTTGGCATGGACCGTGTGCGCACGCCGAGCCGATAACTCTGCTGTCGTCCCAGTGCCGTGAGCCGCGGGAACGTCGTGTCGGTACCCGTCCCGTGAGCACCCGCCGAGCCGGCTTCCGACGGCGGCCAGTGAGCCGAGGCAGAACGCTTATTAGAAACACGGCCGTCCTCACAGTCGCCCGTCGGAGGCAGCAGCAGGTGCTGTCGTGGCGGGACAGTCAGTCGGTCAACCCCCCCCCCAGACCCGTGCCAGCGGCTGGCTCACTCCCCCCGAGCCAGTTCGCTTCAGGGACGCGATCCCCCGACACGACGCCGACGACCGAGAGACGCGTCTGCACTCCCGCCGGATCGTGGGGTTCGACGAGGTCGAGTCAGAACAGAGAGTGCGACTATATCGCACACATCGACCGATCGGCCGACACACAGCGCGCGACTCCGGCGTCGATCGCCCGTGAACGCTGAATTCGGACGAGCAAGTCCGATAATATCGGACGGATATCGAGAGGCTCTCTGGGAGAGTGGAGCGATATCGGGGAACAGATTCGAACGTTTCGTGGGTTTCTACGACGATGACGTTCGTAACTGATCGGAGCACGGCTGAAAAGCGAGTATGTGAAGAAACGTACCATCGATCGATCGTCTTGCCTGTTCGATATTGTTGTCTGGTACCAACACACACGACAGGGCCGCCGCTCGGACGACTGTTTCGGTGTAACGAGCGCCGTGCGAGCGGTCGGATCGTCGCCGGTACCGCGTCCTCGGCCGTGGGTAGTCCTCGACGAGGACGGTGGCCGGATCCCTGGCGCGAGCACTGGAGCCGGGACGTGGCGTCGAGTCACCGTCCCGAGCTTCGACCGGGCCGACACACTCGGCGGGTCACTCTCGTCGGAGGTGGGCTCCGGGACCCCGGGAACGTCGAAGCGGTCACACGGTGGACGACGCGCAGCTGTCCGTCGGTCACGGCGGTTGCCGCCGTCGTGCGGGGGAGTCGACAGTTCGTCTCCGTCTCCCCTCCCACCGATCGGTCCACTCCCCCCGGACCGGCTGGGTCGGAGAGCACCGTCGGTGGCTCCGGTCCCCCCACGCAGATCCGGTCCGATCCTGTTCGACCACGCCGAAACGCTCGTCTCCACAGGTGCGGTCCGTATCGAACACCCGTTCGATGGGACCGGACGAGGTCGAACGCGAGGGAGACGACGAACTCACGACCGTCGGGTGACGACGTCTTCGGCAGAGGCTCGCGGTGGTGTGCATCGACTCCCACCAGTGTCGCCCGACGACGGTGACCGAACGCGCGAACGGCGAGCGTGCACGCCGTCTCGTCGGATTCGGAAGATCGCGAAGACCGTCTTCCGACGGAGGAGCGAACGGGGTCGGCCCTACCAGTTACAGCTGTACTGTTGTAATGGATACCGACGGGCGCGAGAGACGACAGTGGCGTCGCGACCGGTCATTCCGACTCGAAGCGATCCTGTTCGATGTCGCTCGTCTGGACGTTCACCTCGATGATGTTGGCCGCCTCCATGACGCGCTCGACCGCCTCGTCGGCGAACGCGTCGTTCCGGTGTCTGCTGGTCGGGGCCGAGAGACTTATCGCCCCGATCGGTTCCTTGTATCGGTCGAGCACGGGCGCGCCGACCGCGTGGAGCCCGCGGACGGCCTCCTCGTCGTTGACCGCGAACCCCCGGTCGCGGACCCGTTCGAGCTCCTCGAAGAGGACGTCGACGTCGCCGACGGTCCTGTCGGTGCGCCCCGGGAGCCCGTGCCGCTCGACGATCTCCTCGACCCGCTCGCGGGACAGGTGAGCGAGGATCGCCTTGCCGGCGGCCGAGTAGTGGAGGTGGCGGGTCGCGAACTCGCGGTTCTGAATGTAAAACTCCGTCCCGACGGCGTCTTGTCCGAACGACTCATAGAGGATGACCTCCAGACCGTCGTCCTCGACGATGAGGTGGACGGCGTCGCCGGTCTCGTCGGCGAGTCCGTCGACGACCTCGCGGCCGTGACGGTACAGCGTCGAGTGGTTCCGGACGTACTCACCGAACACCATGAGCTGGTAGCCGAGGTCGTACCGGCCGTCGACCTTCCGGACGAACCCCCGGTCGTCGAGCGTCGACAGATGCGTGTGGACGGTGCCGGGCGACAGACCGGTCCGTTCGGCGAGCTCGGAGACCGTCGCTCCCCCGAGCGCGTGAATCCCTTCCATGATCTCGACGGTCCGGTCGACCGATTTGATCCGCCTTCCGTCGTCGTCCCGTGTCATCGGTTACGCCTACGTTGTGGTCCCATCCCGATAGATTTGACGATCGCAAATCGACGCTCCGACTGGCCACAGCTTGATGAGAGAGAGAGTGACAGTCATGCGGCGTGACAGCGTGAGAACGCCACGTCGGCCGTTGCTCGCCGGTGTTCACCCGCTCCGATAGTGACCGGAGCACTGAACGTCTATTTGTCACACAATATTGATGCGCATTTTTTGACACTCGCAAACAGCGTCGGGACGGTGACCGTCGATCCGTCCCGGTGGTGGGGCGGCGTCGACCGGGGATCGGCGGCGTCCGTCACCGACGCACCAGTCCGGGCCATCCGACGTGGCCGACGCTACCGGTGTGGTTCCGTCGCGTCGGCGATCCAGTCGAGGTTCCGCTCGGGCAGGAGACCGTAGTTGTAAAACGAGATGCGGGGGGTGCCGGCGTCGACGAGTCCGTCGACGATCGCCGCGAGCGTGTCGCCGTCCTCCACGACGGGATGCGCCGGGAGAACGCCCGCGTGCAGCGGGATCTCGGGCGTCAGTGCGTCGGCCTCGTGAAGACAGTCCACGGCGGCTTCACGCGAGGACTCGTAGGCCGCGACGGTGTAGTAGTCGACGCTGTCGGCGAGCGCGTGCAGGTCGACCCCCTGCATCCACGTCTGCCCGACCGACAGCAGTCCGACGTACGAGCCGAGCGACGCGCTCCCGGCCGCACGATCGAGGTCACGGTAGAGCGCGGAGAGCGTCTCCTCGCGGGCGTCGACGTAGCCGCTCACCGCCGGATGGGCACGGAGCCACGCGCCGACGGCCGCGTCGTGTGGGACGTCGCCGGCGACGATGCCGTCGACCGTCTCGCGGACCACGGAGCGGGCGCGGTCGACGTCGACGCCCTGGTCGGCGGCGTGTCCGCGACAGTCGGGGCAGAAACAGAGACCGAACAGGAACTCCCCGAGCGTGCCGAGGCGTGCGTGGAACTTCTCGTGGTGCCAGCCGAACCCCGTGCCGTAGAAGTAGTCGAACGTTTCGAGTTCGATCCGCTCGAACTGGTTCCGGTCGGCGAGATCGGCCACGAGCGTCCGGAGGTACGTCTGAACCGCGGGGTTCGACGGACAGAGACCGAACACGAGGTCGTCGCCGAATGCGTTCTCGATGGTCGTCTCGGGGTGGCGCATGCCGAGCCGGGAGTTGTGGACGCCGACCGTCCACGAGTTCAACGAGACCGCCGTCCCTGCCAGTTCGGCGGCGATCTCGTCGACCCAGTCGGCGTCGCCCATCGTCTCGTTGGGGATCGGTTCGAGCGTCCCGTACCCCTCGCCCGGCTGGAAGTACGAACTCGCCTCCGCGAAGAACGTCCGCCGTTCGGGGTTGTGAGGGGCGAACGCCTGCACGTGGTGGTAGTTCGTCGCGAGGTTCAGTTCGGTGATGCCCAGCTCCTGAAGCCGTGCGACGACGTCGGACACTCCCTCGTCGAGGAGGTCCCACGCGTACGCCCAGAGTGCGAACTGCATGCGAGGGCTATCCCGAGCGGTGGCTTTACCTCTTTTTTCATTTGTTTTACACGACTGTCCCCGGTTCGAACCGCTGAGACAGAGTTAAGTAGCCGGACGAGTCGACTACTGGTAAGAGTTACCATGGGAGATGTCACACTCACCGACGTCACCAAAGTGTACGCCGGCGAGGAGTCCGTCGTCGCCGTCGAAGACATAGATCTCGAGGTACAGGACGGGGAGTTCGTCGTCATGGTCGGTCCGTCGGGGTGTGGGAAGTCGACGACCCTGCGGATGATCGCGGGGCTCGAAGAGGTGACCGGCGGGACGATCGAGATCGGCGGCGAGATCGTCAACGACACCCAGCCACAGAAGCGTAACATCGCGATGGTGTTCCAGAACTACGCGCTCTACCCCCACATGACGGTCCGGGAGAACATGGCGTTCGGGCTCCGCCTCTCGAGCGAACTCTCCGAAGACGAGATCACCGAGACGGTCGAGGAGACGGCGACGCTACTGGAGATCGAACCGCTCCTCGATCAGTACCCGAAACAGCTCTCCGGCGGCCAGCAACAGCGGGTCGCACTGGGCCGGGCGATCGTCCGCGATCCACAGGTGTTCCTGATGGACGAGCCCCTCTCGAACCTGGACGCCAAACTCCGGACACAGATGCGTACGGAGCTCCAGCGGCTCCAGTCCGAACTCGGCGTGACGACAATCTACGTCACCCACGATCAGACGGAGGCGATGACGATGGGCGACCGGATCGTCGTCCTCAACGACGGCGAACTCCAGCAGGTCGCCCCACCCGAGGAGTGTTACGACCGACCGAACAACCGCTTCGTCGCCGGCTTCATCGGCAGCCCGTCGATGAACTTCTTCGAGATCACGCTCGCCGACACCGAATCGGGGTCGACCGTCTCCGGCGAGGGATTCGAGGTCTCGCTCGGCGAGATCGACGCGCCGCCCGGCGAGTACACCCTCGGTGTCCGTCCGGAGGACTTCACCATCGTCGAGTCGGACGGGATCACGGCGACGGTGGACGTCGTCGAACCGATGGGGTCGGACAACTTCATCTACCTCCAGACGGAGACTGGCACGGCGTTCACTGCGCGCGTCGACAGCGCCTTCCGGCCGAACGAGGGTGACGTCGTCCGCGTCGGCTTCGCGGCCGACGACGTCCACCTCTTCGACGCCGACGGCGACCGGATCGAACACCGCCGCGAACGGACGCCGCCGGCGACCTGAGGCTGGGAAAGGTTTATTTCGGCGCTCGAAGACCACCGAACGATGTACGACACGCTTGGCGCCGGCCGGAGCGACTGGGCCGGCAAGCCGTATCCGGAGATCGTCGAGACGGCCGAGGCGGACGGATCCGTGCTCGTGATTCCGGTCGGGAGCATCGAACAGCACGGCCACCACCTCCCCGTCGCGACCGACACGATCCTCGTCGACGCCGTCGCACACCTCGGCGCGGACCGGGTCGCGTCCGACCTCCCGCTGCTGGTGACGCCCACCGTGTGGTCGGGCTACTCGCCTCACCACATGCCCTTCGGTGGCACGATCACGGTCGACTACCGGACGCTCCTGTCGATCCTCGAAGACGCCGCCGATGCGGCGCTCGACAACGGGTTCGACGCGGTTCTGTTCCTGAACGGCCACGGCGGGAACGCCTCGTTGATCTCCTCGGCGGTGAGCACCGTCGGCGTCGAACACCCCTCGGCGCAGGTGCTCGGGCTGACGTACTTCGACCTCGCGCGGTCGTTCGCCGACGAGATCCGCGACAGCGACGTCGGCGGGATGGCCCACGGCGGCGAGTTCGAGACGTCGCTGATGGCGTATCTCCGTCCCGAACTCGTCGGCGAGGGCGACGCCGAGTACTGGCACGAGCCGTACGATCACGGCGGGAAAGACCTCCTGGAGGGTGGGCCACTCTCGGTCTACCGGACGTTCGACGAGTACTCCGAGACGGGCGCGATCGGCGATCCCGCCCTCGCCTCGGCCGAGAAGGGCGAGGCGATCTACGACCTCCTCGGCGACGAACTCGAGCACATACTCCGGGCGATCCACGAACAGAACCGCTAAGAACCGGTCGGTCGGCGACGGCGATCCGAGGCGCGACGCGTCGGTCAGGGTGCCGAGGCGATGACCTCGATCTCGACGCCGATGTCGACGGGGAGGTCGTCGACTTCGACGGCGCTCCGCGCCGGGTACGGCTCGCTCATGTACTCGCCGTACACCTCGTTGATGGCCGCGTAGTTGCGCATGTCCCTGACGAACACGGTCGCCTTCACGACGTCGTCGAGCGACGCGCCCGCCGCTTCGAGGACCGCGCCGACGTTCTCGAGCGTTCGTTCCGTTTCTTCTTCGATCGTGTCGCCGACGATGTCGCCGGACTCGGGGTCGATGGGACCCTGTCCGGAGACGTAGATCGTCCCGTCGTCGACGATTCCCTGTGAGTACGGGCCGATACTGGCCGGTGCGTCGTCGGTCGAAATCTCTCGCATCGTCTCGGTCGACGACGACCGGGCACAAAAAAGGACGTGTCCGCGGCGACCCACGTGGGTCGGTCGTCCCTACTCCTTGACCGCGCCGCTCGTCATCCCGGCGACGATGTACTCCTCGAGGAACGCGAACAGCAGGAGAAGCGGGACGACGCCGATGACGGCGACGGTGAGCATCATGCGCCAGTCGATGCTCAACACGCCGACCATCGAGAAGATCCCTCGCGGGACGTTGTACTTCCCACTGGACGTGAGGAACGTGAGCACGAACAGCAGGCGGTTCCACGCGTAGAGGAAGGTGTAGGTCACGCTGGCGACCATCGCGGGCTTGGCCAGCGGGATCACGATCTTCCGGAGCACCATCAGCTGGCTGGCGCCGTCGATGCGTGCGGACTCTTCGAGTTCGACCGGGATCGTCTTGAAGTAGCCGTACAGCATCCAGATGTTGAACGGCAGGGTGAACGCCGCGCTCGGGATGATGACCGCGAGGTACGAGTCCATCAGGTTCAGCGCGACGATGATGTCGAACAGCCCGACGATGAGGATGACGGGCGCGAACATCTGGACGACCAGCACCGAGAGCAGGAACGTCCGCTTGCCGACGAAGTCGTTCCGGGCGCAGGCATACGCCGCCGGGATGGCGAGCGCGAGCGTCAGCACGACCGTCGAGATGGAGATGATGAAGGAGTTCATGACCCACGTCAGCACCTCCGTCTGCGACCACACGTCGAGGTACGCCGAGATGGTCGCGTCCTGCGGGAGCACGTCCGCCGGCGACTGGAACACGTCGCCCTCGGCTTTCAGCGTCGTCGAGACCATCGTGTAGAAGGGGAACATCATCACGCCGAGCAGCGCGATGAGGACGCCGTAGACGCGGACCCGCGTGAGCGTCGACTCGCCCGAACTGAGACCGACACTCACAGGCTGTCACCTCCGCCACGGGTGTAGACGCGGATGTACAGCATCGCGAACAGCAGGAGGATGACGAAGCCGATCGCACTGAACGCCGCGGCCATCCCGAGGTTGCCGTTCTCGAAGCCGGTCTTGTAGATCCAGATGACGAGCGTCGCGGTCGAGTCGAGCGGGCCGCCACGCGTCATCGTCCAGATGACGTCGAAGCCGACGAACGTCCAGATCGTCGACAGCAGCGTCGCGATGAGGATCACCGGTTTCAGCTGGGGGATCGTGATGTGACGGAACTGCTCCCACCGGTAGGCCCCGTCGACGGCGGCGGCCTCGTAGAGGTCCTCGGGGATGGACTGCAGCCCCGCGAGGAAGATGATCGCCATGAACGGCGTCCCGATCCAGATGTCGGCGGCGACCGCGCCGAGCCAGGCGATCGAGGGATCGCCGAGGATGCCGATCTGCTGCTCGATGAGTCCGAGTTTCAAGAGGATGGCGTTGAGGTAGCCGTACTGCGGCTGCTCGATCCAGCGGAAGATGACCGCCGAGATGGCGTACGGGATCCCCCACGGGATGAGGAAGGTGGTACGGAAGAACTTCCGTCCCTTGATGTCGTGGTTGAGGTGGACGGCGATGAGCAGACCCAACAGTGTCTTCATCACCACGGCGAGGACCACCCAGCGCGCCGTCTGCCAGAGCAACTGGTAGAAGAACGGGTCGGCGAAGATCTCCCGGAAGTTCTGGAGCCCGACGTACGCCTCGACCGTCGTGGTTCGCGGGGCCGAGTAGAGCGACAGCCGGAGCGTCTCGAGGATCGGATAGGCGACCACGGCCAGGAGGAAGAGAATGGCGGGCGCGATGAGCGCGTAGACGTTCCAGTTCCGCTGCAGGTACGAGACCAGCCGATCGACGGATCCCTGCGTGGCGCTCTCGGCCTGTTGGTTGTCGAGAAGGGACATAGGAGCGGTGGTGAGCTCCGCCGATCAGCCCTCGATCATCTCTTCGAGGTCGGCCTGGGCGTCGTTGAGCGCCGTCTCGGGCGTCTTGCGCTCGGCGATCGACTCCTGGATCGCCGTCACGAGCCGGTTGGTGACCTCGTTGAGGTTCGCGAGCTTCGGCCGCGAGCGGGCGTACTGCGACGCCTCGATGAACGGCGACCAGAGGGGGTCCTCGGCGAAGTAGTCGCGCTCGCCGACCTCCTGGACGACCGGCATGAACCCCTTCTGCTTCGAGTACTGGAACCGGCGTTCGGTGTCGTAGTAGAACTCCAGGAGCTCCCTGACGCCCTCTTTGGCCTCCGACGTCGAGTACATCACCATGCTGTCGGTCGTCGCCAGCGAGTACCGACCATCTGGCCCCTGCGGCATCTGCACGATGCCGTAGTTCGTCCCCGTCTCGTTGTTCGCGATGTTGATCCCGACGTAGACGTGTCCGATGTGCATGGCGACGTCGCCCTGCTCGAACAGCTTCCGCACGTCGTGACGGGTCGACGAGAGGGGCGACGACTGGGTGACGCCGTGTTCCGTGACCAGACTGGAGTAGAAGTCGAGCGCCTCGATCCCGGCGTCGGAGTTGACGACCGGTGCGCCGTCGCCGTCGATGATGTCCGCGCCGTGACTCCAGTGGTACGGGAGCCACTGCGAGACGGTAGTCAGCCGGTCGGCGGCGGGCAGCCCGTACGCCGGCGTCGACGTGTTCTCTTTGATCTGCTGGGCCGCCGAGAGCACGTCGTCCCACGTGTCCAGCGTGGGGTTCTCGGGGTCGAGTCCGGCCTCCTCGAAGACGTCCTTGTTGTAGTAGAACGCCTTGTTCGAGTACGCCCACGGGACGCCGTAGTAACTCCCGTCGACCTGCGTCGTCTCGGCGACCTTCGGGTAGAACTTCTCGAGGAACTCGCCCTGCATGAGGTCGTCGAGCGGGTCGATCGCCTCGAGGTTGCGGAACTGCGGGATCCACCGCGACGGGAGACGGCTCGTGTCCGGTGCCTTGTTCCCGTTCACCCGCGTGACGAGCGTCGACTGGGCGTTGTCCCACGTGATCGAGGTGAAGTCGAGTTCGTATCCGGTCTCCTCCTCGAACGCGGCGTTGTTCTCCTCGAAGAACGACTGGATGTTGTCGCCCACACCCATCGTGAGGAACTGGATCGTCCCCTTGCTCCCGCCACCGCCGTCGCCAGAGCCGCCGTCGCCACCGCCACCGCCGCCACCGCCGTCGCCGGAGCCGCCGTCGCCACCCGACTCACCGTCGCCGGAGCCGCCGTCGCCACCGCCACCGCCGGTACATCCGGCGATGACGACCATTCCGCCTGCGCTCGCGCCGCCGAGGGCGCGCATCATCTCGCGTCGTGAGACGCCGCCAGTACTGTTGGACTGCGGGCTGTCTGAGTCCATCGTGAGTCGATATCTGACTACTCTACTAAATATGTTTGGGAGTCTGCCACACACGTCCGTCTCCACGCGGCGCGGGCCGGGACACACGTCGGCCGCAACCCCGCACGATCCGGGACGCAGGTCCCGCTCCGCCCTGCACGGTCCGACCTCCGGCGTCGTGCGGCAGCCGATCGTCAGAACTCGGGGAGGACGTGCTCCGCGAAGGCGTCGATCGTCGCCCGGGGGTCACCACAGGTCGATCCGACGAGGACGCGCGAGACGCCCGCGTCCGCCAGGCGTTCCAGGGCAGTCACCCAGGTTTCGGGATCGTCCGTGATGTGGTTCGCCGACCGGATCGCCTCGTCGCTCAGCTCGGCGAGTTCCGCGTCCGCGACGCGCTGGATGTCGCGGGGGTCCGGGTTGTCCAGCTCCGTGTCGTCCGGGATGTACTCGCCGCGGTCGCGGATCTCCGCGACGAGTGAGGCGGGGTCGCCGTAGTTCGCGGCGAACTCCGTCGTCACGTCCGTGTCGTCGAACGACCGGTCTGCCGCCTCGAGCCCGTCGCGGAAGTTCGGGACGATCCGGTCGGCGATCAGGTCCGCGGGGGCCGCCGTGATGAGGTGGTCGGCGTACTTCCCCGCCGCCCGGCACGACTGTGGTCCCCACCCGGCCCAGTGGACGTCGATCTCCGTCTTCGGACGCGTGTACAGCTTGACGTCCTCGTACTCGTAGTACTCCCCGTCATGGTGGATGTACTCGTCCTCGGACCAGAGGCGTTTCATGACCTTGATGGCCTCGACGAGCATCCCCGCGCGCGTCCCCCAGTCGGGCCACTCCCCGTCGTAGAACGGAGCCTCGTTCAGCGCCTCGCCGGTCCCGACGCCGAGGTTCACCCGTCCGGGGTACATGTTGTCGAGGGTGGCGTACGCCTGCGCCAGCAGCGCCGGATCGTACCGGATGATCGGACAGGTCACGGAGGTGCCGACCGGGACGTCCGGTACCGCCTCCATCAGCGCGCCGAACCACGGCAAGACGTGGTGCGTGTACGGCCGCGAGTGGATCCACGGGTGGAAGTGGTCACCGATCCAGACGCCCTCGAACCCCGCGTCGACCGCCTCGCGTGCCAGTTCGACGTCCTCGTGCGGCGGTCGAAAACAGCCGTAGACGTTGTAGTGGATCTCCAGCGACATAGCCTGGCTTCGCTGTCGAGAGTGCGGTACAAGAAGGTTCGGGGGCGTGGGAAGTGGTACCCGACAGAGAGGACCGGCGCGTCCTCCGAACGTGCTCCGCGATGCGGGAAGACGGCGTGACGAGAGGGCCGGTGAGAACGAGGGTGCGACGAGAGTGCCGGCGAGAACGAGAGCACGATGAAACAGAGACCGTGCGCCACCCGGTGTGCAACGAGATGCCTCTCCCCTCCCCAGCCGGGTGTTCGCGCACGGTGGCGCGAACACGTCCCCTCGCGTGGGTCGCTCACGCCCTGCGGTCGTTCGCTCCCGCACGCCGATCGCCGCGGAGGGGGTCACCGCCATCACCGTAGTCGACCACATCGGGCACTGGCTGACGGCCGTCCGTATCAGTCGGTCCGGCCACGCCGACGACCCGCTCCGACGACCGAATCGCGGCCGAGCGTCCGCGTCCACACCGAACGGATCGCGGCCCCCCTTCGGCCCCGATGATTTATGTCGAGTCCCCACACACCGGCGTCCATGCAAGTGACCGGCGTAGACGTGACTACCGTCGAGGTCGAGCGACGGTACGGCTTCGGGACGAGCACGTGTTCGTTCGTGGAACTGACGGCCGACACCGGCACGACCGGGGTCGGGGAGATCCCGGACGTCGAAGAGCCGGCGGCGATGCCCGCCGACGAGACGATCGCGGCGGAGATCGCGGAGTTCCTCGTCGGCGCAGATCCCCGCCGTATCAGACGACTCACGGACGAGATGGACGACGCCGTCGACTTCGGTCCCGTCGCGTTCCACTCCTTCCAGCAGCTGGCGCTCGGGGCGATCGACACCGCGCTGTACGATCTCGTCGGCTCCGAACTGGGCGTGCCCGTCCACCAGCTCCTGGGCGGGCACTCGCAGGACGTGCCGATCCAGTGGGTCGTCTTCACCCGTGGCGGTGCGGACGAGCTCGACGCCCTCCGCAACGAGGTGCGCGAGAAGGTCGACGCGGGGTTCTCGGCGTTCAAGCTCAAGGTGGGCGAGCGCTCGCCCGAAGTCGACCTCGCCCGGATCGAGGCCGTCAGGGAGATCGCCGGTCCCGAGGCGACCGTGATGCTCGACGCCCAGGGGCTCTGGACCGTCGAGGAGGCGGTCGACTGCATCACGACGTTCGAGTCGGCCGGTATCGACGGCGTCGAGACCCCCGTCGGCCACCCCGACCCGGACGTGGACGCGCCGGGCTACTACTACGACATCCCCCTCGTGCCCGAAGAGCTCGCCGAAGTCAGAGAGCGAACCGAGACGCCCGTCGTCGAACACGTTCTCGACCCGTCGTTCGGGTTCGCACTCGCCGAGGCCGACGCCGTCGACGTCTTCACCGTCGAAGTCTGCTCCGGTGGCATCACCCGCGCCGACCGTGTGCTCGACCTCGCTGCCGCCGCCGGCATCGACGCCCGTCTCGGGAGCACCGTCGAACTCGGTCCCGGGACGGCCGCGGCGACGGCGCTGGCAGCGGCGAACACGGCCGTCACCTACCCCTGTGACCTCGTGGGACCGGCGCTCTACCGGGAGTCGGTGCTCACGACGCCCGTCGCCTACGACGACGGACACCTCGTGCCACGGGACGCGCCGGGGTACGGACTCACGCTCGACATCGATCGCGACGGCGCGGAGGTGCGCCCATGAGCCCACCGGTGACAGAGCGAGACGGCCGCCTCGCGGGCGAGATCGCCGTCGTCACCGGAAGCGCGAAGGGGATCGGGCGGGCGATCGCCGAACGGTTCGCGAACGAGGGCGCGTCGGTCGTCGTCGCCGACGTCGACGACGCGGGTGGTCGAGAGACGGTCGACGCGATCGAATCGGCGGGAGGACGGGCACTGTTCGTCGAGACCGACGTGAGCGACGCCGGCGACGTCCGTGCACTCGTCGACGCCACGCTCGACGAGTACGGGAGACTCGACGTGCTGGTGAACAACGCGGGCGGCGGGCTCGCGGGCGACGACAACCTCCACCGGATCGACGAGGCGACGTGGGACGTCAACGTCGACGTGAACCTCAAAGGGTCCTTCCTCTGTGCACGCGAGGCCGTGCCCGCGATGGTGGCCGGCAACGGTGGGCGGCTGGTGCACATGTCCTCCGTGAACGGGCTCACCGGCATCGGTCTCACCGCCTACTCGGCGGCGAAGGCCGGCGTTCTCTCGCTATCGCGGAACATCGCGACCCAGTACGGCCGCCACGGGATCCGCTCGAACGTCATCTGTCCGGGGACTATCGAGACCCGATCCCGGCAGGAGGAGATGGAGGAGAGCGGCGGCGGTCCGGCCCGCGACGAGTGGCTCGAACAGTACGCGCTCGCGCGGTTCGGCCGCCCCGAGGAGGTCGCCGACGCCGCGCTCTTTCTCGCCTCGGACCAGTCGTCGTTCGTCACCGGGACGGAACTCGTCGTCGACGGCGGGCTGACCGCGGGGCTGGACCACGGTCTCGAACAGCTCGTCTACGACGTCGACGACGTGCCGACCCGCCCCGAGTGATCGGTTCGAGGGGACGGCGAGACGGATCGAACCACAGGTCGACGCCCGCGGCGCTCAGGGTTCGACGCGGTACGTTTCGACCTTCTCCTCGTCGACCGTGACGCCGAGTCCCGGCGCGTCCGGCACGGCGATCTCCCCGTCCTCGACGGTGAAGGGCGTCTCGATGATGTCGTCCGCCCACGCGTAGTAGACGGTGTCGGGCGCGAGGTTGATCTCGGGCGTGGTGGAGACGGCGTGGAGGATGGCCGCGGTTTTCACGCCGAGGTCGAACGCGCAGTGGTGTGACAGCGAGATGCCGAGATCGCTCGCGGTGCCGGCGAGCCGTTTCATCCCGAGGATCCCCCCCGAGGGGATGATGTCGACGACGCCGACGTCGATGGCGTCCTCGCGGCCCATCTGGAGCAGGTTCCGCTGGAAGTACATGTCCTCGTTCGCGCCGATCGGCGTCTTGAGCCGGTTGCGTAGGCGTTTCATCGTCCCGAAACTGTCGATCCGGATGGGCTGCTCCATGTACTGGAGGTAGATGTTCTCGTCTTCGAGCATCGCACCGACGCGGACGGCGTCCTCGAACGTCCACCCCTGGTTCGGGTCGAGCCGGAACTCGAGTTCGCCGTCGACCTCGTCGTGCATCGCCACGATCCGAGCGACGTCCTGCTTCCAGTCGCGGCCGGCCTTGGTCTTCAGCACGTCGAAGCCCTTCTCGAGCGCACGCCGGGCGTGCGGGCGCGACTCCTCGGGGCTCAGGATGCCGACGCAGTACGCGAAGTCGACCGCGTCGGTGCACTTCCCGCCGAGCAACTGGTGGACGGGCGCGTCGCGGTACTTCCCGAGCGCGTCCCACATCGCCATCTCGACGCCGCCGACGAACGTCCGCGTGTCCATATACTCGTAGAAGAAGGAGTCGGCGAACGCCTCGATCTCCCACACCTCTCTTCCCACGACCTCGGGAGCGACGTCGTGTTCGAGGATGGTCTTGGTCGCTGCCGCGGAGAGCGTGGTCCGCATCTCGCCCCAGCCCGTGATCCCCTCGTCGGTGTCGAGTCGGACGAGCATCCGCTCCATCGTCTCGACCGCACCGTGGTTCGTGACGTACGGTGCGAGGCCGTCCTCCTCGGCGAGCGGTTTGACGTCCATCGCGACGGGAATAGCCTCGAGGTTCGTGATCTCCATCGTGCCCGAAAGCCTGCGGCCGGGTTTCATAAATCCACCGTCGGTCACCACTCACCCGATCGCCTCGACTCTCACGACGTCCACGGGGCGAACCACCGGTCCGTCCCTTCGACGCAAACGCTTTGCCCCTCCCGGGTGGAGTCGGCGTCATGCATCGCATCACGCGCGAGACACAGGAGCGGGCGGGCTACCGCTACGCGTTCGATCCGGACGACGACCCCCTCCTCACGGTCGATCCCGGCGAACGCCTCGTCGTCGAGTCGGAAGACTCCTACCACGGGCAGCTCTTCGCCGAGGGGCACCGAGACCGTTCGACCGAACCCCGCTCGAACCCGCTGTCCGGACCGATCGCGGTCGACGGCTCCTCTCCCGGCGACACGCTCGCGGTCCACGTCGAGTCGATCGAGCCGCTGGAGGGGCGGGCGTCGACGTACGTCCCCTCGTGGTGGTGGTATCTCGGACCGATGGCCTCGCGGCGGGCGATGGACGACTTCGTCGGCGTCGACCCGCCCGAGGAAGCCCGGGAGCTCGCGATCGGACTGGACGGAGACGACGCCGAGGGGACGATCGACGTCGACGGTCATACGGTCCCGTACGAGCCGATGCTCGGGACGATCGGGACGGCTCCGGCCCGGACACCAGCACCGAACGGACCGGCCGGCCCACACGGCGGCAATATGGACCTCCCGATCGTCCACCCCGGAAGTACCGTCTACCTCCCGGTGAACGTCCCCGACGCGCTCCTCGCGCTCGGCGACGCCCACGCCGCGCAGGGCGAGGCGGAGGTGACTGGCGTGGCCGCGGAGATGCCCGCACGGACGACGCTCCAGGTCGACCTCCTCCGGGGTCACGACCTGTCGTGGCCGCGCGTCGAGACCGACACCTACCTGTACGCCGTCGCGGCGAAGACGCCGTTCAGCACGTTCGAGGACGCGATCCGACTGGCGTTCGTCCTCCTCGTCGGCTGGCTCGAAACACGGGGGACCGACCGGTACGACGCGCTCAGACTGGCGGCGGTCGCGGGACGGCTGCTAGTCGGCAACTTCAACTGTGTCGCCGCCGGCCTCCCGAAAGCCCTCCTCGACTGAGCCGTCGCCCGGTCCGTGTCGGTCTCGGCTCGCATCACGCCGTGTTCGTCCCGCGCCGTCGTCCACGTACGCTGCCGACGCCGGCACTCTTTTGTCCGCGTTCGGTGTGCGTGAGACCGATGACATTCGAGGCACTGAAGACGAACCTCCGGGATGCGGCGTTCACGACGCCGACACCGTTCTCGGCGGACGGCGACGCCGTCAGACACGACGCACTGGCCGACAACCTCCGCTTCCTCCGCGACGCCGGTGCCGGTGTCGTCATCCCCAACGGCAACACCGGCGAGTACTACTCGCTCTCCCACGAGGAGCGGGTCGCCGTCGTCGAGACGACAGTCGAGACGGTCGGTGACGACCTCACCGTCGTCGCCGGTCTCGGCGGCTCGACAAAGACGGCGCTGTCGCTGCTGTCTGCGTACGAGGACGCGGGCGTCGACGGGGTAATGGTGATGTACCCCGCCCACACGTACCTCCACGAGGAGGGCGTCGCCGACTACTACCGATGCATCGCCGACGCGACGGATCTCGGCGTAGTGCTCTACAAGCGCGGGCCGCGGCTCAGCGTCGAGAACGTCGCCACGCTGACCGCGATCGAGAACGTCGTCGCCGTGAAGTTCGCACAGAACGACGTGAACCTGTTCGCGAGAGCCGTCGCGGAGAGCGAAGGGGACGTGGTCTGGTCGGTCGGCATCGCCGAACGGTTCGTCCCGTCGTTCGCCGCGGAGGGGGCCGACGCGTTCACCACGGGTATCGGCAACTTCGTCCCCGGGGCGGTCCTCGCGCTGATGGACGCGATCCGCGACGGTGACCTCGACCGCGCCCGACACGTTCGAGACGTCCTCCGACCGTACGAGGAACTCCGCGAAGAGCCGGGGGCGGGGAACCACATGAGCGCCGGCAACAACGTCCCCGCGGTCAAGTACGGGCTGGAGCTCGCCGGCCAGTACGGCGGACCCGTTCGAGAGCCGCTCGTCGATCTCGCCGAGCGAGACAGAGAACGCTGCGAGTCGTACTACGAACGCATCCTCGAACTCGACGTCTGAGGAGCGGCTCCGATCGCGGACGAGTTACGCCCGATAGTCGGTGGCGACGTCGACCAGCGTCCGGGCGTTGTCGGTGATTCGTTCGAGGTCGCCAGTTCGAACGGCCTCGTCCGGGGTGATCGAGCTGCCGACGCCGAGCGCGACCGCACCGGCCTCGAAGTACGTTGCCGCGTTCTCGGGGCCGATCCCACCGGTCGGAACGAGCGGGAGCTGCGGGAGAGGGCCACGAACGCTAGCGACGTGCGCCGGCCCGACCGACGACGCGGGGAAGATCTTGCAGGCGTCGGCACCGGCCTCGACAGCCGAGAGCGCCTCCGTCGGCGTCAGGACGCCGGGAATCGAGACGACGCCGTACCGGTTGCACGTCTCGACGACGGCCTCGTTCAGGGTCGGCGTGACGACGAACGACGCGCCCGCGTCGAGCGCGGCGACGGCCGTCTCGGGGTCGAGGACCGTCCCGGCACCGAGCACGCCGCCGCGGTCGGCGACGACCGGGGCGACCGCCGACAGCTGGTCGAGAAAGCCGTCCGTGTTCGCCGTGATCTCGACCGACGTGACGCCACCGTCGAGGATCGCCCTGACCACGCGACACACGTCGTCGGTCGGGACGCCCCGCAAGATGGCCACGATTCCACTGTCGAACACCGTCGACGGATCCGGCTCGGTCATCGTGTGAGTCGACACGGTCCCTCGTAATATACTGTCGGTCGCACGCCGCCGGTCGTCGACGCCCGCGACGACACCGACGTCTCCTGACTCCCCGACGCCCGGTCGACCGGGCCCGAACGGGATTCACACGGCGTCACTCGCCTATCGAATATTTCTCGTTAAAATTCGAATCGGTTCACCCATAATTCCCAGTGACGTCGATTCACGAATTCGAGATTGTCTAGTATTCAATAAAACGAGTCAGAATTTTATATCTCGTCCTCATTGGTCGATTACAGAGAAATAGCACGAATAATAACGGCTGGCTGGCCTCAGATCGCGTTTCAACCGTCCAGAGACGATTCGTCCGCCGTTCACGGCGATTCAGACACACCTCTCGTAACGCCTTTAATCCGAATACTTGTGTAAATATCGGATCCACGTGTCGACGATGGTCGGCCTCTCGGAGAGTCCAGAAGACTCCACGGCGTGCTGGCCGCGGGTCGAACACACCGCTGTGGCACTGTCGGCGCTCGAAGCGGTGATCGATCGACGCGTCAGGAGAACGGTGGCTCGGGAGACGGCCTCGTCACACGGGGCTCGGAGGGGGTAACTGTCGTCACTGCCACCGGATCTACGTTCCGCTCGAACGGCAAAAACGCACTCGGTTCCACCCGAGGCGTTCGACGTGTCGCGGGAAACGAATTTTGTCGGTGAGGTCGAATAGTCCCAGCATGTCGACCGACCTCGCCGTCATCGGGGATACGCACGTCCCCGGCCGCGAAGCCGCGGTGCCGCAGTGGGTCCGCGAGCGCGTCCGCGCGGCCGACCACACCATCCACACGGGCGACTTCGACGACCCTGAGACGCTAGAGACGATCGAAGGGCTCGCGACCGGGTTGACTGCCGTCGCGGGGAACATCGACCCGCCGGCCATCGACCTCCCGGACGTCGCGCAGTTCGTCGTCGAGGACGTGACGTTCGTCGTCGTCCACGGCACCGGCCCGCAGGAGTCGTGTCCCGAGCGCGTCGCCAGACTCGTCCGGCAAACGACCGACGACGACGCCGAGCGTGTCGTCGGCGTCGCCGGCCACACCCACACACCGACCGACACCACGGTCGAGGGGCTCCGCCTCCTCAACCCCGGCACGGCGACCGGTGCGACGCCGGGGTCGCGGGCGACGATGTACTCGGTCCGGGTCGAGGGTGCGAGCCTCGACGTGGAACTGCTCGAAGAGTGAGCGCGGGTCGTGTCTCACGTCCGTCCTGTCCGCGTTCGTGTTTGTTACCGCGTGGGACCGTGTCCGCTCGCGTCCGCGTCCGATCGTGCCGCCACCGTCGGTCACCGACGTCGGTAGACGTACAGGCCGACCACCACGGCCACGAGGAGCACGAGGAGCCACCACGGGAACGCGACGCCGAACAGGGTCGCCGATGGGGCGGGCGTGGCGGTCTCGGTCGGTGGCGTCGCGGTCGGCGTGTCCGTCGGCGTCGCGGTCGGCGTGTCCGTCGGCGTCGTGGTCGGCGTGTCCGTCGGCGTCGCTGTTGCGGCCCCACCGCCACCGGTAGATCCACCGTCGCCGGCACTGGCGTCACCCGCAGCCACACTGACCTCGACGCTCCGGGTCGTCGTGTTGGTGTAGCCGAAGGCGTCGACGACCGTCAGCGACACCTCGAACGTCCCGCCGTTCTCGTACGTGTGGCCGATCCGCGCCGAGTCGCTCGTCGCGTCCGTTCGCCCGTCACCGTCGAAGTCCCACTCGTACGAGAGGATGATCCCGTCGGGGTCCTCCGAGTCCGACGCGTCGAACCGGACCGGCGAACCCGACTCGGGAGCGGTCGTCGACACGCTGAACGCGGCGACGGGAGGCTCGCTCGCGCTCCCTCCCCCACCGCCCGACTCGGGAGCGGGCGTCGGTGTCGGGGTTGGCGTCGGCGTCGGTGTCGGGGTTGGCGTCGGCGTCGGTGTCGGGGTTGGCGTCGGCGTCGGTGTCGGGGTTGGCGTCGGCGTCGGTTCGGGCTCCGGCCCCGTATCGGACTCCGCCGTTCCGAGCGGCGCGAGGACGCTGAACTCGGTGACGTACGCCGAGACGACGTCCGCGTCGGTGTCGATCTGTGACGTGGCGACCGGCTCCCAGACGGAGCCGTTGTGCTTCCAGAGTGCCAGCGTCGACTCGTCGACACCCGCGGACGCGACGGCCGCCGCGTCGTACGCAATCGTGAGGTTCAAGAACGCGCCGGGACCGAGCGCCTCCACGTCGACGAACTGGCTCACGTTGCGCTGCCCCGCGGGGTCGGCCGGCGGCGACGGTTCGGCCGCGACAGCGACCTCGCTCGCGTCGAACGTCACCACCGCAGTGTCGAGCGTCAGGTTCGTCGCGGTCGTGTCCGTGCTGCCCGACCGCGTCTGGACGGCTGTCGTCGCGTTGGCGACGGTCGTGTCGACCACCAGTGTCTCCGCCACACCGACCAGCTCTACCCCGACAGCCGTGGTCGTGACCGTCACGCCGACGATCCTCGTCCCTTCGCTGCCGCTGTCGACCCTGACACCCTCGTCGACGCGAGTCATCTCGGTCCCGGAGACAGTCACGTCGTCCGATCCGGAGACGTGGACGCCGGTGTCGCTCTCCTCGACTGTGTTGCCGACGATTTGTCCGTCGTCGCCGGTGGTACCCGAGACGGAGATCGCCGCCGAATCCCCGCCGCCCGTCTGGTTCGCGAGGCTGTTGTCACGGACGGTCGTGGATGCGACGCTCGCGCCGCCGCCGACGGCGACGCCGAACTGCCCGCCCGTCACGGTGTTACCCGTGACGAGATGTCCGCCGGAGTCCGCGATGGTGACCCCGCGCTGGCTGCTGCGGATCGCGAGATCGATCGTGTTGCCCTCGACGACGGTCCCGTCGGAGACCCTGACGGAGATCGCGTGGGTGTCGGCGGCCATCGACACCGCTGTCACGTCGTTCGCGACGACGTCGCTGTCGGGCGCGTTCAGCAAGCTGATCCCGTCCCCAGCGGCGACGGTGACGGTGTTGTCCGACACGTCGGTGTTCGCCGCTCCGCCGGCCGACCCCGCGGCGATCTCGATGGCGACGTCGCCGTTCTCGCCGCCGACGAGCGTGTTCCCGCGGATCGTGCCGTCGGTCGCGCTGCTGTCGACGCTGATCCCGCTCGAGACTGCCGACGTCCCGGCCGCCGGCCCGCCGTACTCGACGGTGTTGTTCGCGACGGTGACACCGTCGATCGACGCGCCCACCGTGAGGACGGTGGCCAGGATCGACTGCGCGGTGTAGTTCCTGACCTCGAAGCCGTCGATCGTCACCCCTTCGGCGAGGATCAGGAACGCGGTGTCGTTCGTGTCGGTCCCGTCGAGCACCGCCGTGCCGTTCGCGACGAGCGAGACGTTCGTGTCGACGGTGACGCTCTCGGCGTACGTCCCCGAGCAGACTTCGATGACGTCGCCCGGTCCGGCGGCGTCGACCGCGTGCTGGATGGTGGTGTGGCTCGCGACCGAACACTGCAGGCCGTCGTCGTCGACCACGAGGGTCGACGGCACGACCGGGCCGGCACCCTCGGGCTCGCCCAGCGGCGCGAAGACGCTGAACTCGGTGACGTTCGCGGAGACGGTTTCCGCCGTCGTGTCAACGGTCGAGCCCGGCACGTCGGTCCAGTCCGTCCCGTCGAACACCCACAGCCGGAGCGTCGACTCGTTCACGTCCGCGCCGTCGACGACCGTCGGGTCGTAACGGACGGTCAGATCGAGGTAGCCGCCCACGGTGGTGTTCGTCGCGTTGACGTAGACGCCCACGTTCCGGCGGTCGGACGGATCGACCGGCGGCGACTCGACGCCGGCGACGGCGACGTCTCGCGCCCGTGCGTCGAGGACGGCCGACCGGACCGTGAGGTTCTCGGCCGTGTACGCGCCGGAGAGGTTCGACGCGACCACGGCCCAGCGACCGTTGTCGCGCGCGGTCGTGTCCCGTATCGTGACGCCGCTGCTCTCGTCGAGGTCGATACCGTCGGCGGTGTTGTTCTCGAAGACGCCGCCGTCGACCACGACGCCGGCGGAGTCGACGATCGAGAGGCCGACGGCGTTGTCGCTCGCCGAGAGATCGGTGAGGGTCGTGCCGTCGGCCCCGGTGAACAGGAACCCCTCGGCGCTACTGTTGACCGCGGAGACGTTCCGCAGCACGTTGTCCCCGACGGCGACCCGGTAGCCCACCGGACCGCTGTCGACGACCGAGACGTTCGTGAGGCTGTTACCCCCGGCGTCGTACAGCTCGAACCCGCCCGAGCGGCCGTTCCTGACCGCGACGTCCCTGAACGTGTTGTTCCCCGCGTTGAAACTGAACCCGTGCCCCCCGGCGGTCTCCACGGAGACGTCCCTGAACGTGTTGTCGCCGGTCTCCCTGAACGCGAACGCGAACCCGTCTGCGCCGCTTTCGACCGCCGAGACGTTCGTGAACGTGTTCCCTCCCGATATCAGGAAGAATTCGAACCCGATCGAACTGCTGTTGATCACGGTGACGTTCCTGAACGTGTTGTTCCCGGCGTCGATGATGAATCGGAAGCCGCTGCGGGTGCTGTTGACCACGGTGACGTCCCTGAACGTGTTGTCGCCGGAGTCCCAGAACTCGAAGCCGTTGTCGCGGCTGTCGGTCACCGAGACGTCGATGAACCGGTTCCTCCCGGCGTTCGAGAAGTCGAACCCCCGGATCTCGCTGTCGTTCACTGAGACGTTCGTGAAGACGTTGTTCCCGGACGCCTCGAACTCGAAACCGCTGCCCCCGCTCCGGGCGACCGAGACGTTCCTGAAGCCGTTCCCTGCCGAGTCGGTGATCCGGAGCCCCGTGGCGCTGCTGTTTTCGACGGCGACGTCGACGAGCGCCACCCCCGGCGATCGGGTCAACTCGAAGCCGTCGCCGTTGCGCTCGGCGACCGCGTCCGCGACCCGCCCGTCCGTCGCGTTCTCGAAGCGGATCCCGTCCCCCCAGTCCGAGACGGTGAGGTCCCGCACGGTGACGTTCTCGATCCGGGCGGCCGTCCCGTTGGCGAACACCCCCACCGTGTCGGCCGCGGCGACGCCGTCGATCGTGTAGCCGCCCCCGTCGAGGATCACGTCGGACGACCGCACGTCGAGACAGACGCCCGCGGTGCTGTCGGTGATGTCGCCCGTGAGTTCGTATCTCCCCGGCGAGTCGATGACCCGACACGTGGAGACGTCGGTGCCGCCGCCCGACACGGTGGGTCGACCGAACGCGGTGTACACGCCGGGACCGGTGACGTTCCCGCTGACGACGTTCGTCGTCGTGTTCACGGTCGATCCCGACACGAGCGACCAGGCCGAGCCGTTCCAGCGCCACAGTGCCAGCGTCGACTCGTCGATCCCTGCGGTGGCGACGTCGGCGTCGGTGTAGCTCACCCCGAACGACGAGCTCGACGTGGTGTTGGTCGCGTCGACGTACGTCCCGAGCGGGAGCACCCCCGACGGCGGCGGGCTCGGCTGGGTCGTCGGCGAGAGCGCGACGTCGCCAGAGACGAACGAGACCGTCGCGGCGTCGGTCCGGAAGTCGACGACAGAGACGTTCTGAGTGCCGTTCGTCGCGAAGTAGTCCCACACCGCGCTGTCCGTGACCGTCACGTTCTCCATCCGGACGCTACGGGTGGCGTTGATCGACACGCCGTATCGGTCGGATTCGAGCACACGTGTGTTCCTGATCGTCGTGTTCAGGGTCGTTTCGAGCTTGATTCCGTCCCTCGTGCTGTTTTCGAACTGTCCTCCGTCGATCCCGACGTCGCTCGAGACGATGACGAGCGCGCCGTAGACCTGACTGTCGACCGCCGAGACGTCCCGAAGGCTCGTGTTGAGCGTCAGGTTCAATCGGAAGCCGATGGCTGTCCGTTCGGTCGCGACGTCGACGAAGGTGTTGTTCCTGGAGGCCTCGACGTTGACACCGAGCACGCCCTCGGCGATGGACGCGTCTCGCAGGGCGTTGTCGTCTGACGCCTCGAACAGGAATCCGCCCACGCGATTGTCGTTCGCTGATGCGTCGCTGACGGTGTTGCTCCCGGACCCGACGAAGTGGAAGCCGAGTACACCGTCGTTCGCGGAGACGGTCGTGAGGGTGTTGTTCCCGGCCGAGTCGTCCGGGTCGCCGGAGCTGCGCCAGAAGCTGAAACCAGCGGATCCGCTGTTGTTCGCGGAGACGTTGGTGAGCGTGTTGTTTTCGGAACTCAGGAACCGGAACCCGTCCACCGCGCTGTCGTTCGCCGAGACGTTCGTGAGGACGTTGTCGTCGGCATCGCTGAAGCTGAACGCGACGAAGCCGCCGCTCTGGCCCGGATCGAACCCGCTGTCGTCGGCGGAGACGTCGGTGAGTGTGTTGTTCCCGCCCCCGCTGAACGCGAACGCCCGTTCGGTGGTGTTGACGGCACGGACGTCGGTGAGGGTGTTGTTCTCGGAGTCGTCGAACTCGAACCCGATCCGGTCGCTCCCGACGGCCGCAACGTCGCGCAGGACCGTCGACTCGGTGCTCTCGAAGCTGAACCCGACGTCGTTACTGTCGGCGCTCGCCCCCTCGACGCGTCCCTCGGTCGCGTTCTCGTACCGGACACCGCTCGCCCAGTCGGTGGCGGTGAGGTTCCGGACGGTGACGTTCGTGACCGGCGCGGCCGTCCCGTTCGCGAAGACACCGATGCTCTCCGCGGCGTCGACGCCGTCGATGGTGTAGCCGTTCCCGTCGAACGTCACGTCCGACGAGCGGACGTCGATACAGACGTCCGTGCCGCTGTCGAGGATGTCGCCCGTGAGTTCGTATCTCCCTGGCGAGTCGATGACGCGGCAGACCGAGACGTCGGTGCCGTCGCCCGGTTCACTGACGTCCATGGACTCGCCCAGCGGCGCGAACACACTGAACTCGGTGACGTTCGCAGACACCGTGTCGGCGTCGATGTCGACCGACGAGCCCGGAACGGGGACGGGAACCGGCTCCCACCCGGTGCCGTCGTTGCGCCACAGCTGCAGCGACGACTCCTCGATGCCCGCGGCGTCGACCGCGGTCTGGTCGTAGTCGACGGTCGCGTCGAGGTATCCAGACGCCGAGGTGTTCGTCGCGTTCAGATAGACGCCGACGTTCGTCCGACCGGACGGGTCCGCCGGCGGCGAGTCGACGCCGACGAGCGCGACGTCGCGGATCTCTGCGTCGAAGACGGCCGAACCGACGTCGACGTCGGTCACGTCGGCATCGCTGCTGTTCTCGGCGAACACCGCCCACCGGCCGTTGTCGACGGCCGTCACGTCCGCGAGCGTCACTGGCGAACCGTCGAGGACGAGCCCGTTCGCCGTGTTGTTCCGGGCGGTGAGGTTCCGCACGTCGGTGCCACTCGCCGCGAACACCACGACACCCTCGACGTTCTCCGCGGCGGTCGTGTTCGAGAGGACGGTGTCGTCCGACTCGGAGATCGCGACGCCGGTGGGCGGGAACGGCGCGCTGAGGTAGGTGGGGACGGGGAGGGCGTTGCCCGTCGCGTTGGTGTCGGACAGCTCGTTCCGGTCGGCCCCGTCGAGCACGACGCCGAACGAGGAGTTGGTGACCGTGGTCCGGGCGAGCGTGTTGTCGCTCGCGTTCGCCAGCCCCACACCGACCAGCTGGTCGCGGACGGTGTTGTCGGCGAGTTCGTTCCCGCTGCCGTCGAGGACGACGAGCCCGAACCCGGGGACCGCCAGGCTGCCGACGACGCCGCCGCCCTCGGTGATCGTGTTGCCCGTGACGGTGGCGCCGTCGATCCCCGAGAGGACGATACCGAGGACCGCGTCCGAGACGTCGTTGTCGCGAACTCGGTCGGCCTCGCCCGCCGCGGGATCGGAGCCGGTCGGCTCGAAGACGGCCACGCCAACCGTGCTGTCGGCGACGGTGTTGTCCGCGACGTCGACGCCGTCGACCGACTGGAGGAAGATCCCGGTGTCCCTGGTCGCGCTGGGGAACGCGAGCCCGAAGCCCTCGACGCCCGGTGCGCTGAAGCCGATCGAGACGCCCGCTGGAATCTCGCGGGTGTTGTTCCGGATCTCGTTGCCGGTCAGGGTGGCGTTCCGGCCCTCGACTCCGACGACCCCAATCAATCCGTCGGTCACCTCGCTGTCGACGACCTCGATCCCGTCGCCGGAGACCGAGAGGACCCCGAGGTAACTGTCGCTGATCTCGGTGTCGGTCACGCTGGCGTCCGTCGTGTTGACGAACAGCACTCCGATGGTGCCGATCAGTTCCTCACCCCCGGTCCCGTCGGACAGGTCGACCGGGAGGGTCGCGGTGTCGTCGACGACCGTGTTGTTCACCACGTCGCTGTCGTCGATCGTTACGTTCTCGCTCTCGGTGACGGCGAGTCCGATCGTCCCGTCGGCGAACCGGCTCCCGGCAACCGTCACGTCGGTGGCGTTCTCGAAGACGCCGCCGACCGCGTTGCCCTCGGCGACGGTGTCGACGAACCGGACGTCGGTAGCACTGTTGACGTACAGGCCGTACCGCACGTTGTTCCGGGCGGTGACGCCGGTGACGAGCGTTCCGTTGCTCCCGTCGGCGATCAGCCGGCTTTCGCCCCTGCTCTGGCCGGTGACGAACACACCGTCGCCGGCGTTGTTGTCGGCGATGGCTCCCCGGACCGTCGCGTTCGGACTGGTCTCGATCCGCAGGCCGTGGCCTCCGAGAGATCGCACACTGTCCCCCCGACTCGCGGCGAAGGTCCCACCGTCGACCACGGCGTCGACCGAGGATCGGACGAGTGCGCCGAGGGAGTTGTTGATCGCCGAGACGTTCGTGAGCGTGACGTCGTCGCTTCCGAGCACCGTGAGCCCCTCCTCGGTTCCATCGACGACCGAGACGTTCGTGAGCGTGGTGTCGGGGGAGTCGTCCACCAGGACGCCAGTCATGCCTCTGGCCGTGGTCACCTCGGTGAGCGTGCCGTTCGGCGAACCGGCGAACACGACGCCGAGGAATCCGTTGTCGACGGCCGAGACGTCGACGAGCGTGCCGTCGGGCGATTCGACGAACCGAACCCCGCTGAAACCGTTATCGAGGGCCGTGACACCTTCGACGGTCCCACGGGACGTGTTTTCGTAACGGATGCCGTTGGACCACTCGGAGACCGTGAGGTTCCGGACGGTGACGTCCGAGAGCGGCACGCCCGCGCCGTCGACGCGGACGCCGGTCGTCTCGAACCCGTCGACGCCGCCGATGGTGTGGCCGTTCCCGTCGAACGTCACGTCCGACGAGCGGATGTCGATACAGACGCTTGCGGTGCTGTCTGTGATGTCCGCCGTGAGTTCGTATCTCCCGGGCGAGTCGATGAGGCGACACGCGGAGACGTCGGTGCCGTCACCCGGCCCGCTGACGTCCGTCGGCTCGCCCAGCGGCGCGAAGACGCTGAACTCGGTGATGCTGGCCGAGACGGTGTTGGTAGCCGTGTCGACGGTCGAATCCACAGGTGTCCACGCCGTCGAATCGTTCCGGTAGAGTGCCAGCGTCGACTCGTCGACGCCTGCGGCATCGACCGCCGCCTGGTCGTACGCGAACGTGACGTTCAGGTAGCCCGTTGCTGTGGTGTTCGTCGCGTCCAGGTAGACCCCGACGTTCTGGCGCTCGGGCGAGGTCGGATCCGCGGGCGGGTTCTCGACCCCCGCGAGCGAGACGTCGTCGGCCTCGAAGGAGAGCGTTGCCGACTCGGTCGAGACGGTCTCGCCCGTCAGGTTCGCCGATTGGAAGGAGTAGATTCCGCCAGTGTCGACCAGAGAAACGTCCCGAAGCGTGACGTCGGCGGACTGGAGGAGCGTGAGCCCCTCCAAGCCGGTGACGGCGACCGAGACGTTCGTCAGCGTGGCGTTCGGAGAGTCGTCGAACCTGATGCCGTCGAAGGTGCTGTTGATCACCACGACGTCCGTGAGGGTGGTGTTGCTCGCGAGGAAGGCGCTGATCCCGTCGTCGCGGCTGTCGCGCACGGAGACGTTCGTGAACGTGTTGTTGGCCCCGTTGATGACGTCCACGCCGTCGGTGTTGTTGACCGCGACGATGTCGGTGAACACGTCGTTGGAGGCGGAATCGATGAAGAGACCCGTACCTCTGTTGTTCCGGACGACGACGTTCTCGACGGTCGTGTTGCAGAACTGCAACCTCGACGACAGTTCGACCCCGTTGCCGCGGTTGTCGGAGGCATTGACGTCGGCCATGTCGGTCCCGTTGGAGTTCTGGATCAGGACACCCGTTGCCCGGTTGTCGGTAGCGATGACGCCCCGGATCGTCGTCCGGTTGGCGTCGGAGAGCTGAATCCCCGGCCCGCCGTTGCCGACGGCGGTGGTGTCCGTGAGCGACGAGTCGGTCCCGCCCACCACGACGCCAGCGCCGTCGTTCCCGTTCGCGGTCGTGTTCGCGAACGTTGCCGTCGAGTCGAAGAGGGTGATTCCGGGCCCACCGGTCGTCCCGCTCGCGGTGGTGGTCTCGAACGTCGCCGTCGAGAGGGTGAGGACGATCCCGGCGTCGACGCTGTCGCGAGCGACGGTCTCGCGGACCGTGGCGTTCGACTGTTCGAGCAGGATTCCCTCCGCGTTGCTGGTCGCCTCGACGCCCAGGAGTTCGCCGCCCTCGACGCCCGTGAACTCCACGCCAGTGTCCCAGTCGGAGACGGTGAGGTCGCGGACGGTGACGTTCGAGAGGACGTTGCCGGCGGCCACGCCCGTGGTCCCGTCGGCGTCGACGCCGTCGACCGTGTGGCCGTTGCCGTTCACCACGACGTCCGAGGACTGGATATCGATGCAGGTGGTCTCGCCGCTGTCCGTGATGTCACCGGTGAGTTCGTATTTCCCGGGCGAATCGATGACGCCACAGGCCGAGACCTCGGTCCCACCGCCCGGTTCACTGACGTCTGTCGGCTCGCCCAGCGGTGCGAAGACGCTGAACCCGGTGATGTTCGCGGAGACGGTGTTCGCGGCTTCGTCGCGCGACGACTCCGGTACCTCGGTCCACGCCGATCCGTCGAACTCCCAGAGCGCGAGCGTTGACTCGTCCACACTGGAGAGGTCGGCCTCGTCGTACGACACGGTCACGTCGAAGAACGCGTCCGCCGAGAAGGCCACCGCGTCGAAGTAGACGCCCACGTTCTCGCGGGCGCTCGGGTCCGCGGGCGGCGAGTTGACCCCTGTCACGAAGACGTCGCGGGCAGTGAACGACAGCGTCGCCGATCCCACGGAGACGTTCTCCCCGGTCAGGGTCGCCTCCTCGAGTTCGAGGTCAGAGACGTCGTTGGCTCCGAAGACGACGTCGGTGAGGGTCCCGGTCGACGACTCGACGAACAGCCCCAGGTCCGTGTTGTCCTGGCTGACGAGGTCGGCGATCGTCAGCCCGTTCGAGTCGAACGTTTCCACGCCGTTCTCGTTACTCAGGGCGTCGACGTGTCGGATCTCTCCGTCGGCGACCTCGTCGAAGAAGATCCCACCGCCCCAGTCGACGACCGTGACGTTCCTGACAGTGACGTTCGACAGCGCGAACCCGGCGACGATCCCGATGGAGTCCGGGTCGTCCACGCCCTCGATGGTGTGGTCGTTCCCGTCGAAGATCACGTCCGACGACTGGATATCGATGCAGTCGGGATCGGTGGAACCGACGATGTCTCCCTGAAGTTCGTATCTCCCTGGGGAATCGATGACGCGGCACCCGTCGACGGGTTCGACGGCCGCGAACCCGTCATCCGGAGCGAGCGCGCCGAACCAGCCGCCCGTGGCCGCGACGCCGCTGGCGAGACCATCGAGCGAAGCCGCGACCCCCGACCGCGTGTTCGCCAAGGGTGAGAGGTCCCACGGCGTCTCGGATGCGGCCGAGACGTGATCCGCTTCCATCCCGCTACCCGTGTGTGCGGCGCTGGCGGCGACGACGATCCCGGGGAAGACGCTCGCGAGCACGACCAGCACGACGACGGCGACGACCGAGAGAGGTCCACCCCGAGATAGCATGATGCGCCTGACACGACGCACCGGTATTTAACATCTTCGTGGACTATCCGTTAAACGTACCACTATCATACGATAATAGCCGATTAAAATACATAGACGCTAGCCGAAAACGGTGCTGTACGGAAACGGCCCGAAAGAGAGCCCCCGAGAGCGAGCACGCGTCTCTTTTTACCTCCGGGGTGAACCCGGTAGTATGGAACTGTTCGCTGTCGAGGGACTGCCCGAGATCGAGCCGGGCGACGATCTCGCCGCGCTGGTCGCCGAACGGGTCGATCTCGCGCCCGACGACGTCGTCTGCGTCGCCTCGACCGTCGTGTCGAAAGCCGAGGGGAGGGTCGCGTCGCTCGACGACTTTCCGCCCGGGCCGCGGGCGAACGAGATCGCCGCACGCCTCGAAGCGATCACGGGCGAGGAGAAGGACCCTCGGTTCGCGCAGGCCGTGCTCGAGGAGTCGACGGAGCTGTTGCTCGAGGCGCCGTTCCTCCTGACCGAGACGCGCTTCGGTCACGTCAACGTCAACGCGGGGATCGACCGCTCGAACGTCCCCGGGGGCGACCTGCTCCTCCTGCCGAAGCGTCCCGCCGAGTCGGCCGCGCGGCTCCGTGAGGAACTCGCTGCCGACCGCGTCGTCGTCACCGACACCTGCGGGCGACCGTTCCGCCACGGCCAGCGCGGCGTCGCCATCGGCTGGGCCGGTCTCCCCGCCTCGCGCGACTGGCGCGGCGAACGCGACCGCGACGGCCGCGAGCTCACGGCGACGGTCGAGAGCGTCGTCGACGAACTCGCCGCCGCGGCGAATCTCGTCGCGGGGGAGGGTGCGGGCGGGACCCCCGTCGTGGTCGTCCGCGACTTCGAGTTCGGCGAGCACGCGGGGAGCGACGAGCTCTTCCGGGAAGTCGACGACGACCTCGTCCGGCAGGCGATCCGTGCGTGGCACTTCGACGGGTAGCCGTCGGTCCTGGGCGAACAGGCGGAACCCGCAGACCCGATGCGCTGTCTCGCACAGACGCGTGACGCACCGGGGTGACTCTCAGTGGTCCATGTGACGTCGTGGCCGCGGTTTCGTACGTAAGCGTGGGGGTCGTCCCTCCGCATGCCAGGAGCGAACTCACCGTCTCCCGACTACCGTTTTGCCGGTATCTCGACCGTTGAAACCCGGCGAGTTCCGAGGACCGGTATGCGACGATACGCGCCACGAGCAACCGCCGACGCCGACCCGTGGGCAACCGACCACACGGACCCGGCCGCGCGTTCCGAGAGGGGGATCGCGTGATGTTCGGGATCGAACTCACCCCCGAACAGCCGGTCGACGACGTGGTCGATCTCGGCGCCCGCGCAGAGGACGCGGGGTACGACACGCTGTTCGTCTCCTCGCACTACAACAACCGCGACCCGTTCGCGGTGCTCGCTCGCCTCGTGACCGCGACCGACGACGTGCGGCTGGGGCCGGGCGTGGCGAACCCCTACGACCGCCACCCGGTGACGCTGGCCTCGCAGGTGGCGACGGTCGCCGAGCAGTCTGGCGGTCGTGCCGTCTTCGGGATCGGTCCGGGCGACCCGTCGACGCTCGAGAACCTGGGACTCGCCGACGAGCGCGGCCTCCGGTCGGTGCTGGAGGCGTTCCGCGTCGCCCGGCGACTGTGGGACGGCGAGCGCGTCTCCCACGACGGGGCGTTCGCGTGCGAGAACGCCGGGCTGAACTTCGACGTGCCCGGCGAGATCCCCGTCTACGTCGGCGGCGAGGGGCCGAACATGTGCCGCATGGCGGGCAAACACGCCGACGGCCTCCTGTTCAACGGCTCACACCCCGACGACCTCGCGTGGGCCCGCGATCGCGTCGAGGAGGGGATCGCGGAGCGAGCCGACGACCACGGGACGTTCGACCTCGCGGCGTACGCCAGCGTCTCCGTGGCCGACGACCGCGAGGCAGCGCGGGAGGCCGCACGCCCTCCGGTGGCGTTCATCGCCGCGGGGGCGGCCCCGCCGGTGCTGGACAGACACGGCATCGATCACGACCGCGCGGCGGCGATCGGTCAGAAGATCCGTGCGGGCGAGTTCTCGGCGGCGTTCGAGCGCGTGACGCCGACGATGGTCGACGCCTTCTGCATGGCGGGGACCGTCGACGACGTCGCCGGGCGAATGGCTCGGGTCAGAGAACACGCGGACAGTGTCGTGGTCGGATCGCCGCTCGGACCCGACCCCGCCGAGGCGATCACTCTCGCGGCGGCGGCGTCCGACCGATAGCGTCGCTCCCACCCCTGCCACCGCCGGGGCCGCCGGCGATCGCGTCGACGAGTGCGCCGAGTGCCAGATAGCCGAGCGCGGCGACGGCGAACGTGGTCAGCCCGGCACCGACGAGGAAGGAGACGAACGCGAGGGGGTCCGACAGTGCGACCCGGGTGACGAAGATGACGACGAGTTCGATGACACTCCCGAGGAGCCGAGCGACGAAGTCGAAGAGCGTGACCATGTACCGTGTGAGTACGGGGGGTACTTGTGTGTTCACACTTCGCGCGGAAAGCGAGTGGTGGCGAGGGAAGAGACGTCGAGTCGCCACGGGGGAGAAGCGTTATATTCTCTATTTCGCTAGGAAGTGACGTGGCGTCTCCGTTTGAGATTCTGGGTGTCGACTCCGACGCGGACGAACAGGAGATCAGCCGGGCCTACCGCCGGCGGGTGATCGAGACGCATCCGGACCAGGGAGGCTCGGCACGCGAACTCCAGCTGGTCAGACGGGCGTACGAGGAGATCCAGGCCGGCGACGGCGCCGCCGAACTGGAGATCGAGCCTGCAGAGGCCGACGCCTCGAGTCCGTCCGCCGACGATCCGGTCGAGGAACGTCCCGAGGACCAGGGCGTGCGGGTCGAGTACCTCAACTACGACGTCCTCGCCGACCACGGGTGGAGCCTCGACGACGAGGACCTGTTCGAGAAGGCGGCCGACGCCGACCTCGACCCCGCGGATCGCGGGCGCTTCCGCGCCGAGTCCCACGAGACACTGCTGGACGCCGCCGAGGAGTGCGGCTTCGCGTGGCCGTACGCCTGCCGCGGCGGCGCGTGCGCCAACTGTGCGGTCGCCGTCACGGAGGGCGAGATGGAGATGCCCGCCGGACACATCCTCTCGAACGATCTGCTCGACCGCGGCTTCGAACTCTCCTGTATCGGCATCCCGACCACGGACGAGCTGCGGGTCGTCTACAACGTCAAACACCTGCCGGACCTCGACGAGCTCCGGCTGCCGGCCAGCCGCTTCGAGAAGGCACAGCTCAACGACTGACGGGGCCGAGCGTGAGTCGTCCCCGACGTCTCGACGAACCGGATTGAAGAGACCGGCGAGCGGAGCGCGAGCGACTCGACGAAGCCGCCGGCCGTCCCGTCGGCCGGGGGACGGGGCGCGACGTAGCAGAGGCCAACGCCGCCGAGGGTGTGACTCCGGCCGTGTCGACTCCGTGCATCGGTCAAACGGTCGTGTGTCCGACCACAAGGAACTCGGGGAGTCGGCCCCTCTGTTGGCGCATGCCGACTACGGAAACGCCGGCCGGGGGCGAGCGGAGCGCGAGCGACCTGCTGGCGGGGGTGGTCCTCCTAGCCGGGATCGGTCTCGTCGGCGCCGGGAGTTACGTCCACCTGACCGTCGCAGCAGAGGCGAGTGCCGGACGATGCGACGGCTGCGAGCCGTGGCACCCCCTCATCGTCGTCACCCCGCTCGTCGTCGGTTCGGGGTTCGTGCTCCTCGGAGGATATCTCCTGACCCGGTGAGCCGATGCTCCGGAGCTGCTGACGTCGTGGCCGGAACGCGACTCAGAGGTCGGCGACCCGGTCGACCACGTCGTCGAGCGGGGGTGCGTCGAACCAGTCGAAGCCGGTGTACGCGTTCGTCCCTGCAGTGTAGAGATCCGAGACCGTGTCGAGCACCGTCGGAGGGAGCGGCTCTGGCGTCTCCTCGCACCGGCTCCGCCAGTCGGCGTCGCCCGCCTCGCGCGCCGCCCGCTTCGCCGCGGCCACCGCGTCGACCCACTCGGGATCCGTCCGTCTGTAATACTGCCTCACGACCTCCTTCGAGAGCTCCTGTCCGTCGTACGAGAAGCGGTTCTCGTCGAACGTCCCGACGACGTCGGCCACCTTGAGCGTCCCGTCGTCGTACACCACCTCGATCTTGCCGTCCTCGTGAGTGAAGCCACTCTGCTCGGCCCGCATCGTCACGACCGTGTTGACGCCGAGCGCGAGCTCTTCGAGCCGGTCGAGGCTGGCCTTCCCCGCGATGGCGTCCGCCTCCGGGCGCGAGAGGTAGCGGTCCTGTTCTTCGAACTTGGTCGAGAACTCGACGATCGGCTCGGGGAGGTCGACCGGTTCGTCGGGCCACTCCTCGTATGAGAGCCCGAACTCGTCGGGCGAGCGCCGCTTCCGGAGCGACGAACCCTCGGGGACCGTGTTGCGGAAGACGATCTCCAGGGGGATCACGTAGCCGTCGCCCGCCGCGGCGTGAAACGCCTCGTAGTCGTACGCCTCGCCGTCGACCGGGAGCTCCGGGACCCGTGCGAGTTCGATCGCCATCGTCCGCGGCGGCGTCTCACACTCGCCCAGCTCTTTGGGTTCGCCCGCACCCGCGTCCACCTCCTCGTACACGCCTCGGTAGTGCGTGGGGACGTGGTTCACGTCCAGGAGTTCGAAGTTCGCGGCCCCCATGGTACAGAGCGCGGTTCCCTTGTCGGGGATCCGGTCGGGCATCCGCCCCCAGTCGAAGACGGAGTAGTCGTCGGTGAAGTAGAACGTCCCCCGGCCCAGACCGTCCGCGTCGGGTTCGCGGTCGACGTGGATCTCCTTGACGCTGGTCATACGCGTGTTCGCGGGGGCCGGCAGGAAGAAGGTTGCAGTTCCGTCTCTCCCGTCATACTCGTCGTTTCGTCTGTCCCGTCACGCCGAATGCCTTCGCGTCGCTGGCGATGCAGGGGCTGACCGGTGCGCGAGCGCGAAAACGACGCCACGGTTCACGGCGACAGTGGCACCGTCTGCGCCGCGCGAACGACTGACGTCGACGAGCGGCTTTTGTCCACGGGACGACTCCTCCCGACCATGACCACCGACGTCGACGCCGCCCTCGCCGCGGTCGCCGACGCGCTCGTCGACGGGAGCGGCGCGATGGCGCTCACGGGCGCGGGCGTCTCCACGGCCTCCGGCGTGCCGAGCTTTCGAGGGGAGGACGGCATCTGGGAGACACAGTTCGACCCGAACGACTTCCACTACTCGCGCTTCCTGCGCGATCCCGAGGGGTTCTGGGTCGATCGTCGGAGGCTCCAAGACGCGATGTTCCCGGAGGGGGTCGAGCCGAACGCCGCCCACCACGCGCTCGTCGCGCTCGAAGAGCGGGGCGTCCTCGACGGGGTCGCCACGCAGAACACCGACGGCCTGCACCGCGCCGCCGGCCAGGAGACCCTCGTGGAACTCCACGGTAACGCGGCCCGTGTCGCCTGTCACGCCTGCGGGAAGACGCGTGACGCCGCGCCGATCGTCGAGCACGCCGACGGGGACGACTCCCCCCCACGCTGCGGCTGCAGTGGGGTGTACAAACCCGACGTCGTGCTGTTCGGCGAGAACCTCGACCCCGACGTCCTCGCCCGGGCAGAGGACCTCGCGATGGCATCCGACACCGTGCTCGCGGTCGGCACCTCGCTCCAGGTGAATCCGGCGGCGTCGCTGGCCGGACTGGGCTCGCGGCTGGTCGTCGTCAACTTCGACGAGACGCCGTACTCCGACCGCGCCGACCACGACCTCCGCGCGGACGTCACGACGGCGCTGCCACGGCTGGTCGACCTCGTCGACGAGCGGCTGTGACGACACGCCTACACGTCGGCGGATCGACGCGCCGACCCGCGGAGGCACTCCCTCTCGAGTTTCCCCGACCGGCCCATTTTTGACCCCGTAGCGTCTTCGAGGGAGCATGTCCGCACGACGGGTCCCCGACGACGTGACGTTCGAGCACGTGCCGGAGACGGACCAGTCGTTCGAGAACGCCCTGGCGAAGGCGCGCGCCGGCGACCGCCTCACCGTCGCCGACGGCGTCGAACTCCTCACCACGGGGACCGATCACGCGGGGATCGACCTCAGACGGAAGGAACGCGTGCTCGAGGCCGCCGACCGTCGCCGTGCCGACGTCGTCGGCGACGACGTGACGTTCGTCGCCAACCTCAACAACAACGTCACCACCGCCTGCAACACCGGCTGTCTGTTCTGCAATTTCAAGGACACCGCCCACCAGTTCGAACGTGGCGAGGGCGACCACGCCGGCTTCACCAAACCCCCCGAGGAGTCGCGCCGGATCGTCGAGACGACGCTCGATCGGGGGATATCGGAGGTGTGTTCCGTGTCGGGACTCCACCCCGCGTTCGCCCTCGACGACGAACACCACGAGATCCTCGCGTCGTACGACTCGCCGGCGCAGACGGTGAACTACAAGCCGCCCGCCCGGTACGAGGTCGACCCGGGGACGTACCTCGACCAGATGCGCGCGATGAGCGTCGGCGGCGTCCACCTCCACTCGATGACGCCCGAGGAGGCGTACCACGCGAGACGGGGCACCGACTGGTCGTACGAGTCGGTGTACCGGCGTCTCCGCGATGCGGGGCTGGACTCCGCACCGGGGACCGCCGCGGAGATCCTGGTCGACGAGGTGCGTGACGTCATCTGCCCCGGCAAGATCGACACCCAGGGGTGGGTGGACGCGATGGAGGGCGCCGTGGCCGCCGGGCTGGACGTGACGGCGACGATCATGTACGGCCACGTCGAGAACGAGATGCACCGCGTCATGCACCTCGACGTGGTCCGCGACCTCCAGGATCGCACCGGAGGGATCACCGAGTTCGTCCCCCTGTCGTTCGTCCACCAGAACACGCCCCTCTACAGGCGCGGGATCGTCGACGGCGGGGCCTCGGACGACGAGGACGAACTGATGATCGCCGTCTCGCGGCTCTACCTCGACAACGTCGACAACGTCCAGTCGTCGTGGGTGAAGTACGGCAACGCGAAGGCGCTCAAACTGCTCAACTGCGGCGCGAACGACCTCATGGGCACCATCCTCTCCGAGGAGATCACGAAGCGCGCCGGCGGCGAGTACGGCGAGTTCCGCTCGGTCGCCGACTACATCGACATGGTCTCGGCCATCGGTCGGCCGCTGGTCGAACGCTCCACGGACTATCGGACCAGACACCGGGTCGACCCCGACGACCCGCCGTTCGGGCCACACCTCGGCCCGCGTGCGGACGGGACGCCGCTGCTCGACCGCCCGCGACGGGGCGTCGCAGCCGACGACGACTGAGGTGAGGGTGGCAACGGGGACCGAATCGCCGGGCGCGGGAGGAAACCGGCGAGGGGACGATCACGACACGTCTAAGTGTGCCGACGACTTCCGTTACGGTTCGTATGCGACGTCGACCGAAACCGAGTGAGGGAACGGGGAAACGTCCGGTGAGCGCGCCGTGATGGCCCCGACTCACGCGATGGTCGGCCTCCTCCTGGCGACGCCCGTCGCGATCGTCGCCCCGGAGCTGGCGCCGTCGGTGGCCGCTGCGGCCGTCCTCGGGAGCCTCGCCCCCGACCTCGACATGGCCGTCGGTACCCATCGCCGGACGTTCCACCTGCCGCTCTTGGCCTGGCCACCGGCTCTCGTCGCGGCGGGAATCGCGCTCGCTCGGCCGACGCCGTGGCTCGTCGCGAGCGCTGTGTTTCTCCTCACCGTCGCCGTCCATCCGCTCTGTGACCTCCTCGGCGGCTCGTCGGAGCCACATCCGTGGCTCGCCAGGACGAACCGCGGCGTCTACTCGCACGTCGGCCGGCGGTGGATCGAGCCTCGTCGACTGGTCAGGTACGACGGCTCGCCCGGTGACCTCGCCGTCGCCGCGCTCGCCGCCGTCCCGGCGCTCGTCGTCTTCGGTCCCTCTGTGGAACCGGTCGTCGTCGCCGCCCTCGTCGTCGGCACGGGCTACGTCGTCGTGCGCAAGCGCGTCCCACAGCTGTCGGGCCGCATCCCGATCCCCGGCCCGCTCGCCGTCCTCGTCTGGGTAGTCGCGTTCGTCCGGTCGCGGTGAGCAGTGGCACCGCGGCACGGGAACGGACGCCAGCCCCGACTGGACTCAGTGGTCGGCCTCGTGAGGGTTCACCACCGTGCCGTAGTTCTCGGCGTGGTCGGTGTAGTCGATGAACCGCGGTGCGTCGGGGTCGAACGGCCGCTGGAGCGACTCGAACGCCTGCTTCTTGTCCCACCCCTGCAGCTTCCCCACGGCGCTTCTGTCCTCGAGATCGTGGTAGGCCAGATCGTCCTTCGTGAGGTTCCACGCCTTCAGCCCCTGCTCGGTGCGGACGATGACGCTGGAGTACTCGTCGGACGACCCGACCGAACCCACCGTCAGATCCGCGCAGTAGCCGGTGAAGTCCGCACACTCGTCGCAGCCCTTGAGCGCCGCATCGTGGAAGTGCTCGACGTCCTCCTCGAGCAGAAGGTCGCCGTCGTGGTCGTACGCCATCAGCTTCCCGTGGAGGACGTCCATCTTCCCGATCTCCTCCCGGGCGATCCCGCGCTCCTCCTCGATCAGTTCACCCATCAGCGCGTAGTAGTTGAAGTTCTTCGTGCACATCAGGGCGATCGTGTAGTCGACGGCACGGACGCCCGCCTCCTGGCTCCCGTACTCCCAGTCGAAGTCCTGCAGCGCCCGGATGCCCTCGATCTCGCAGGGCGTCCCCACCAGGGCGAGCGAGAGGTCGTCGGGATCCTTCTCGACGTCCGCCGCGAGGTCGTCGACGAGATCGGAGACGTCGAGCGCGCCGAGCGCCATCGTCTGGTTGTAGACGCTCCCGGCGTTGGCGATCAGTTCTTCCCGAGAGGTCGCGAGGAACGGCTCCGCCTTCCACGCCTCCTCGTCGGACTCGCGCGCGACGAGCGCGCCGTCGATCTCGCCGTCGTCCAGGAGGTGGATCAGCACCGAGGTGACGACCCCGCCGTCCTGCGACCCCTCGCGCCACGCCTCCTCCACCTTCGCGGAGAACTCCGTGATCGGGTCGCCCGCCCCCTTCACGTTGTCCTCGCCGCCCGTGATCTTCCACTGGCGCTCGTAGCGGAGGCCGCCACGGGGGCAGAAGTCCCAGCAGAGCGAGCAGCCGGTGCACATCTTCACCAGCTCCGGGAGGTCGTCGTCGCCGATGCCGATCGAGTCGGATGGACACGCGGCGACGCACGTCCCGCACTGGATGCAGCGATCGGCGTCGATGACGGCCGTATCCAGCTCCATGAACCACGTCTTCTCGTCGGGTTCGGCGATGTCGTTCATCTCGCCCCGGATCGCGTACGAGGGCGTGTCGAGCTCCTCCGGATCCACGCCGTCGGGAAGCTGGACGCGTCTGTCTACGGGTTCGTCGGACACGTCCTGGCTCGTTCCTTCCGTGGGTGGCGTGAACGAGAGGTCCGTGAGGTTTCCCTCGCTGTCGACGTTCGCCGGCTGGACACCGCCGTCGGTCGCCGCCGAGTCGTTCGAGCGACAGCCACACGAACTCCCACAGCCGCAGCCAGGGTCGTCGGTCCCCGACTGGGCGCCTGACGACGGCCGCGGGCCGCGTCGGAACTGGATCGGCTTCCAGCCGTCACCCGTGACGGCGTTCGGGTTCTGGACCTGCGGGTCGCCACCATCGCCCTCGGGAACACGAGGGAGCCTCCCTCCGTCGGCGACCTCTCGCCCGTCCGCCGCCGACTCGGGTTGTTCCGGTTCGTCGGCTGCCGGCTCGGTGAGTTCGGGTGCGGCGTCGGCCGGCGCGTTCGTCGGCGGCGATTCGTGGGGGTCGACCGACGGGTCGTGTGGGTCAGTCATCGGCCGCGACACCTCCGACGACGTCGGCATCGGCCCGCTGCATCACGGTTCGGAGCCGGTCGTTGTCGACGCGGCGGCACCACTCGTAGAACCGTTCGTCGTCGCGCCGTTCGCGGGCGAAGGCGTCGAACAGCTGTTCGAGCGCCGGCACCACGGCGTCGGCGGGCACCGCGGCCTCGACCCAGTCGAGGAACTCGTTGTCGCTGCCTAACGAACCGCCGAGACCGAAGTCCATCCCCTCGACGATGTCGACGGCTTCGCCGTCTCCTCGAGGCGTCGTCGACACCTCGTTCCCCTCGTTCGTCGTCGCCCCGAGATCGTCGACTTTCACCGTCTCCCCGCGGAAGCCGATATCCGCGATCTGCGGCTGCGCGCACGACGCCGAACAGCCCGACAGGTGCATCCGCACGACTTCGAGGTCGTCGGGAGTGTCGATTCGTCGGTCCAGCGCCTTCGCCCACCGTCGAACGCGCTGTTTGGTCTCGACGATGCCGTAGCTGCAGAACTCCGAGCCGGTGCACCCCACGGCACCCCGCGAGAAGGGGCCGGGATCCGGACGATACGTGCGGGCGAAGGGCTCGTCCAGGAGCGCGTCGAGGTTCTCCTCCGGGACGTGGGTGACGAGGAAGTTCTGGTCGGTCGCCAGCCGGACCGACGCGTCGTCGGTGCCGTACTCCCGGGCGGCGCGGGCCGCCTCGACGAACTCCTCGCCGCCCATGCGCCCGGCGACGACGTTGAACCCGACGTAGTAGAGACCGTCCTGTTTCTGCTCGTGGACGCCGACGTGGTCGCCGCGATAGCCGCGCGTGAGATCCGTTCCCCGGCTGGGGAGGTCGACGGCACAGCGGTCGCGGACGGCCGCCTCGAACGTCTCGGGTCCCAGCTGTTGGACGAGGTAGCGCAGCCGGCACACGCCGCGGTTGTTCCGGTCACCGAGTTCCTTGAACGTCTGGGCGACGGCGCGAGTGAACTCGACCGCGTCCTCCGGCGGGACGAACACGTCGAGGTCGGAGGCCATCCGGGGTCCGTCGGAGAGACCGCCGCCGACACGGACGTGGAAGCCGTACTGATCTACCCCCTCCAGCGTCTTCCGCGCAGGCGTCATCCCGACGTCGTTGATCTGCGACTGCGCGCAGTCCTCGCGACAGCCGGTGATGGTCATCTTGAACTTCCGCGGGAGGTTGGCGTACTCGCGGTTGTTCGTGAAGAAGTCCGAGACCGCGTCGACCACGGGCTGGGCGTCGAAGCAGTCGTGGTCGTCCAGCCCCGCGGCGGGGCAGCCGAGCACGTTGCGCGCGGAGTCGCCGCAGCCCTGGATCGTCGTGAGGCCGACGTCGTCGTAGCGGTCCCAGATGTCGGGGACGTCCTCGACCTCGATCCAGTGGTGCTGGACGTCCTGTCTGGTGGTGATGTCGAGGAAGGCGTCGCCCCACACCGGGTTCTGCTCGTCGCCGCCGTACTCTTCGGGAGCGGTGGCGTAGTCGCGGGCGACCTCGCCGATCACCTCGGCCTGCTCGGGCGTGAGGTAGCCGCCGGGGACCTTGGTGCGCATCATGAAGTAACCCCGCTGGCGGCCGTGGCTGTACATCCCGGCCCACTTGAGCCGCTCCCACTCGCCGTCGCCCGCCCGCGCCTCGATCTCGTCGAACGACAGCCCCTCCGCGGCGTACTCGTAGACGTCCTCGACCACGTCGAGCGGGTGCTTCTCCTGTTTCCACTGCTCGACGGTGTTCACGCGAATCCCCCCGAGATGAGCGTGTGCTCGTCGCGCGCTCCGCGTGCGACGGTGTTCACGCGAGCCACCTCCGGTGGTGAGCGTGAGCAGGGAACAGCTCCGCTGTGACCGTGTTCATCTGAGTCCCTCCGGGACGAAGATGAGCTTGCTGCGCGCTCCACGTGCAGCAGCGTTCACGCGAATCCCCCCGAGATGAGCGTGAGCAGGGAACAGCTCCGCTGTGACCGCGTTCATCTGAATCCCCCCGTGCCGACACGCCCGCCGCGCACCGCGCGCGACCGCCCGTGCGAGTTGCCACCAGTGTTCGTTGGCATGGTCACCTACACGAGGGCCAGCCGTATGCCCCTCGTCGTACGAGCCACATCTGCCACCACTCCGGGACACCGGGAGTCTTGCGTGGGCGTCTACGACGCGCCACAACGCCAGGTTCGCGAGGTTCGCTCGCGCACGCGGCGGTTGACTCGAGCTGTGCGCGGTCACACACGACCGTGTAATCGGATGATGTTGCCGGTTTTTCGACGGTTCTGGTTACGCCCGGCTCCCGTGGGCAGAGGAGAGACACGCGCGGTACCGCCGACCCGCGTCGTCGTCGGCCGCGATCGCCGCCCGGATGCGCTCCGAAACCCACGCGCGGTCAGTGGAGGAGTCGTTCGCGTCCGCCGTCGACAGGTACCGCTCGTACACCGGCAGGCGCTCGTGCAACGGGACGCCCGCACCCGACGCGAGATCCTCCAGTTCCCGCAGGGCCGGCCACTGGTAGTCGGGGTTGATGTAGTCGTCCGTCACGGGCGAGACGCCGCCGAGGTCGTCGACGCCGCAGTCCAGGAGTCGGGCGGTGGGCGAGAGGTTCGGCGGCACCTGGACCGACACCTCCTCGGGAAGCGCGACGCGCGCCATCGCCACGACGCGCCGCATCGTCTCGACCGACGGCCGCTCGAACGACGAGCGCTCGTTCGGCACGACGTTCTGGACGATGACCTCCTGGATGTGGCCGTACCGCTCGTGGAGCGCCCGGATCGCCAGGAGCGACTCGGCGCGGTCGCGCCACGTCTCGCCGATGCCGACGAGGAGCCCCGTGGTGAACGGGACGCCGACCTCGCCGGCCGCGCGGATCGTGTTGAGCCGCTGGCCCGGCGTCTTCTTCCGCCCGCCCGAGTGCGCCGCCACGTCGGCCGTCGTCTCCAGCATGACGCCCATCGAGGCGTTCACGTCCCCGAGGCGTTCGAACTCCGCTTCGGTGAGGTCGCCGGGGTTCGAGTGGGGCAACAGACCGACGTCGAGCGCGAGTTCACACACCTCGGACAGGTAGTCGAGGATCGAGTCGTGACCCCACTCCGCCAGCTGGGAGTGGATCGCCTCGTAGCGCTCGTCGGGCTTGTCGCCGAACGTGAACAGCGCCTCCGTACAGCCGGCGTCGGCACCCATCCGGAGCGTCTCCTCGACCTCGGCAGGGGACATGAGCGACGCCTGTCCCGGCACGTCGTAGTAGGTGCAGTACGTGCAGGTGTAGCGGCACGCGGTCGTGAGCGGGAGGAAGACGTTCCGCGAGAAGGTGAGCGCGGGTGCGGGGTCGACGTCGGCCGGTGTCACGTCGAGCAGGCGCTCGACCCGTCCCTCGTCGACCATGAGCGAGAGGTCGTACGCGTCCGCACCGGGGAACATACCCGGGATTCGGGCACAGGGGGATATAAACGACGGGGTCGACGACGGAACCGGGCGCCCCGTCACTGACCGATCAACCGGGCGTCAGAGCCCGAACGAGCCCCGTTCCGGAGCGGCATCGGCTCGTCCGCACCCCAAGACCTACGCGTAGCCCCACGTGACACGAACCCATGCGCCGCCGCTCGGTCCTCGCGACGCTCGCTCTCGCTCCCGTCGCCGGCTGCGGCACTCGGCTCCCCCCGTTCGCACGGACCCCGTCGTCGGTGGGATCGACCACGGAGCCGCCGCTCGACGACCTGCCCTGTCCGCCCGGCGGTATCGACCCGGCCGCGGCCGTCTGTGCGCACCGCGCCGACGACCCGCCGGTCGTCGTTCGCGCGACGGAGCACGTCGCACGGGTCGACTCCCTCGAGAGTGGGTTCGTCCTCGCCAACGCGACCGGTGAGGCGCTCCGGTTCAACCCGCACAACCCCGACGTCTACCGTTACGTCGGTGGTCCCGGCGACGAGTACGACCTCGTCGAGCGTCAGTCGAGCGGGAACGGCGTCGTCGAAGTGCCCCCGGGAGGCGAACACGAGTGGCGGCTGACCGACCTCCCACAGGTCGACCGGCTCTCGCCCGGCACGTACCTGTTCGGCGTCTCGGTGCCGACGGCGGGGACGATGGAGACGGAGTGGGTGATCTGTCTCGCGCCGTTTCGTCTCACCGACGGCTGAGGGCGACGCGCCCCGCCGCGTCGTCGATCGCGAGTTCGAACCGGTCGGCGAGCCAGTCGCGCGCGCGACCCTCGCCGTGGACGAACACCTCGACGAGATCCGCGGGTTCGTCGACGTCCGTCGAGAGCCGGAAAGAGTCGACCGTTCCGAGTGTCGCGCCCACGTCGTCGGCTGCGCGGCGGTGGTCGAGGTACGACGTGCCGTGGAAGTCCACCTCGAACGCGGGCGTTCGGACGACGAGCGCGTTCGTACCGACGCCGCGACCCGGCGCGAGGACGACGTCGCCGTCGGCGTCGACGAGTCGGGCGAGTGCGGCCGGCGTGGCGAGCGCGAGGTCGGCCATCACGACCGCCAGCGCGTCGCCGGTGGCGTCGCCGTCGGCCGCGTCCCTGCCGACCGTCTCGTCGATAGCGTCGTTCACGACGGCCGAGAGCGGGCGGTCGTCGACCCGCACGGTCGCCCCCGGGTCCCCGGGGTCGACCGCGGCGGTGGCGAGGACGTCGACGTCGGTGTCGGCGTCGGTCGCCGCGACGGCGTCGAGCACGTCCCGCAGCATCCGCTCGGCGAACGCGCGGCGTTCGGTCGCGTCGAGAACGGGGGCGAGCCGCGTCTTCGGCTCGGTCGCGTCGAACGGGACGACGACGCGCATCGGTGTCACCCGAGCGGGTCGTGGCTGTCCTGTTGCGAGCGCCAGTAGAGGAACCCGCCGACGAGCAGGGCGACGACGACGAGTCCGCCGACGGCGTACAGCGCCAGCTGGAACGTCTGCTGGGACTGCTGCGAGGACTCCGCCTGCGACTGGGCCTCGTTCGCCAGTTCGGCGGCGAGGTCGAAGTTCTCCGACTCGTAAGCGTTTCGCGCCTGTTCGAACGTGTTCTCCGCCTCGCTCACGTCGGCACCGTCGGCGCTGGCCGCACTGATCGCGCTCCCCGCGTCGTCGAGCGCGTTCCGCGCGCGGTCGCTCGCCGACGTGAAGTGGTGGGCCTCCCAGCTGTCGATGGCGTTGGCGTTGCCACCCTCACGGCTCTGCGTCAGCGAGAGGAACAGGAACGTCTGCTCGGGGTCGTACGAGTACGAGTCGACGGGCGGGACCGTCCCCGTGACGCGAAGGCGTACCTCCGCGGTGCCGTCGGTCGCGGAGATCGCCGAAGAGGTGAAGTTCTGCCCGTCGAACTCCTCGCGGCCCACGGTCGCGCCGGTCTGGTCGACGTAGCTGAGCGACCACGTCACGTCACGCAGTTCGGTCTCGCCTTCGAGTTGCCACTGTTCGAGCGTCGGGTTCTGGTACAGCTGCGTCAGCGTCACCGTCGCTTCGACCTGCGAGCCGACCTGTCCTTCCTCCGGGACGGTCGCGTCGCCGACCGAGACCGCGGCGACCGGAGCGGCGAGGGACGCGAGGACCAGGAAGGCGATGAGGAGGCTAGAAAAGCGACTCAAGTTCGTCTTCGTCATCGTTCACTAGGCCTTCGAGCTTCTCCTCACTCTCATCTCGGATTTCGGCAAGATTGTCTTGTGCCTCGATGGCGACCTGCTGCAGCTCCTTGATCCGGGGGACGTTCGTCACGCCCGAGAGGAGGATGACCGCCGCGACCTGCGTCGACTTGCGGATCGGGTAGTCGCCGCCGCGGACCTCCATCGACCCGGTCTGCTCCTCGATCCACTTGCGGCCGCGCTCGATCCCTTTCCGGTTGAGGTGTTCGGGCGGACCGGCCATCACGAGCAGCGCACGCTCGGCGCCCTCGATCTCGCAGGGGAGCGTGAGCCGGCCGAGCGCCGCCTTCCGCACGAGCGACGTGATGCGGTTCGTCGTGTGGGCGCTGTCGAGCCCGTCGTCGTCTTCGCCCCCACCCGTGAGCCGCGAGAGCAGCCCACCGGAGTTCCCCTTGGGTTCGACGTTCTCGGAGGCGTAGCCGACGGTGGAGACGCCGCCGCCGGCGAGGGTGTTGATGATCTCGGAGGAGTCGACGACCGACTCGGCGACTTCCTGCCCGGCCTCGACCTCGCCGGCACCGAACAGCACGCCGAACCGCGTGACGATCTCCGTGTTGATCTGATTGTAGCCGCCCTCGACGGACTCGCCGGTCTTGCGCCAGGCGTCGTTGTCGAAGACGAGGAGGTTGTCCACCTCGCGAACGAAAGTCTGGAACGATCGCGCGGCGTTCAGCGTGTAGATGCCGCCCTCGTCGCTCCCGGGGAGGATCCCCAGACCGTAGACGGGTTCGGTGTAGATCCGCTTGAGGTGTTTCGCCAGCACCGGTGCACCGCCGGAGCCGGTGCCGCCGCCCAGCCCGGCGACCACGAGGAACGCGTCCACCTCGTGGACCGGGATGTTGTCGATGGCACCCTGCACCTCGTCGATGTCCTCCTCGGCGATCTCCGCGCCGAGTTCGTTGTCCGCGCCGACCCCGTGTCCCTTGACCCGCGACTGGCCGATGAGTACCCGCTGATCCTGTGGGATGTTCTCCAGCCCGAGTAGGTCCGCCTTCGCCGTGTTCACCGCGACGGCGGCGCGGACGATGTTCGAGTTGTGGTTCCGGTCGTACTCGAGGAACTGGTCGACGACTTTGCCGCCCGCCTGGCCGAAGCCGATCATCGCGAGTTTCATCTGTGCTGTCCCCTCGTCATTGAATAGAAACCAACACGAATCAGCGTATAAGCTTTTTGAATGTTTGAAATCTTATACTTCGGTTACAGACCGCACGACTGAGCTGCGATGGGGCGATGTCAGCCCGACGTGTGACGCCCGTCTGACAGACGATGTTTTCACGACGGATAATCAGCGTGTGGCCGCGCGTGTGAACAGAAGCGAGCCGAAGGGCGTGCCCACGGCGGCTCCGGAAGGGGTGCGCCCGTCCGTGAGTGGTCGTACGCAGTCACCGCTCCGAGACGAGGGGGGAGCGATCGGACCCGTCACGGACGCCGACCCCGGGCCGCGTCACCCGGCGAGGTACTCGCCGAGGGTCGTGAGGTCCGACTCGCTCACCCCGAACGCCCCGACGTCGTTGTCGGCGGTGGTGTTGTCGAACTTCAGCGACCGGTACTGATCGGCACCCATCGGGAACCCCGGTACCTTGCCGGCGATGCTGAGACCGACACCTGCCAGCGCCATGGGAACCGGGAGGACCGTCACCGAACGCCCCTCGGCGCCGTGGATGACCTCCGCGACTTCGGCGAGCGTCAGTTTCTCCGGGCCGCCGATCTCGTAGGTCTGCCCGACGTGCTCGTCGTCCTCGCAGGCGTCGGCGAGCATCGGGACCAGGTCCTCGACCCAGATCGGCTGGAACCGCGTCTTCCCGCCGCCCGGGAGCGGCGTGACGTACGGCGGGGCGAGTTTCTTCGTGAACGAGACGAACTCGCCGCCCTCGCCGAACACGACCGAGGGGCGGAAGATCACCCAGTCGAGCGAGGAGTCCCTGACCGCGTCCTCGGCGTTCCCCTTCGACCGGATGTACGCCGTCTCTCCCTGGGAGTCGGCACCGAGCGCGCTCATCTGGACGAGGCGGGAGACGCCGTGTTCCTCGCAGGCACGGACGACGTTCTCGGTCCCCTGTCGGTGGATCCGGTCGTGCATCTCGTCGCCACCGCTCGGTTTGAACAGTGGCGAGAGCGCGACGAGGTTGACGGCGACGTCCATCCCGTCGAACGCCTCGTGCATCGAGTCGTAGGCCGTGACGTTGCCCATCGCCTTCGACACCCCGCTCGGGAGGCGGTCGTTGCCCGGACTCCGCGACAGCGCGGTGACGCTGTGGCCGCGCTGCTTGAGCTCGCGACACAGGTAGCTGCCGATGAACCCGCTCCCGCCGACGACGATGACTCTCATACGCTCACCTGCGCCGGAGTTGACGTAAAGCTGTCGCGAAGGGTCCGGTTCCGTGTCCCGGTTTTCGGACCGGATCCGCCAGAGCCTCGCCGGAGCGTGCCACCGGGTCTCGGCTTCGACAGGGTTATTCCTCGGCGGCGTCCCCTCATCCCATGCTCGTCACGCTCGAGGGGCTGGACGGGAGCGGCAAGACGACGGCGTGGGAGGCGCTCCGCGACGAGTTCGACGCCGTGTTCACCCGCGAGCCGACCGACTCGTGGTACGGCGACGCCGTGTTGCGCTCGATCCGCGACGACGACGCCGACCCACTCGCCGAACTGTTCCTCTTCACTGCCGACCACGCCGACCACCTCTCACGAGTCGTCCGGCCCGCCCTCGCCGACGGCGAGGTGGTCGTCTCCGACCGCTACTCCGACTCCCGGTACGCCTACCAGGCCGCGACCCTCGCCGACTACGACGACCTCGCGGTCGACGACGCGCTCGACTACGTCCGCCGGGTCCACGAGCCGTTCACGCGCGAACCGGACCGCACCGTCTACCTCGCGATCGACCCCGAGACGGCCGCCGAGCGGGCCGGGGCGACGAACAAACTCGAACGCCTCGACTACCTGCGGCGGGTGGGCGAGAACTACGAACGGCTCCTCGACGAGAACCCCGAACGGTTCGTCCGCGTCGACGCCTCCCGGACGGAGTCGGCGGTGGTCGCGGACGTGGTTCGGGTGGTCGAGGCGGCGCTGACGGACTGAGAGGGGACGAACGACAGTCGACGGCTGGTCGACGGCGGATCGACGACGGATTCGCTCGAACCGGGGTTCAGGTCGTGTCGGGGAGTTCGATCTCGTCGGGCGGCGGGACGTACAGCACGTCGATGGTGAAGCCGAGGACGAGCGGCATCGCGATCCAGACGCCGAGGAGGACGGAGACCCCGAGGTTCCCCGGAATGATCGCCCCGAACAGCATCGTGGTGACGAAGAGGACGACCGGGATGAGCAACAGCGCGTAGATCACCGCGCCGGCCCGGGTCTTGAGACGGATGCGGAAGAAGCGCGTCATCACCGCGGCGATGAGGGTGTTGATCACGAGGACGACCCCCAGGAGCACGAGGTTCACGACCGAGACCATGCCTACGGTAGGAGCGAGACGCTCTTTGACCTGTCGGGTTTCGGTCGCCCGAGCGTCGCGGTACGGTCGACCGGCCGGCGCACGCGACAATCTACGGTCTGTCGGCGGACGGGTCGATCCCGCCCACCCGGGAATCAGTCGTCCATCGCGATGTACGTCTTGGTGTCGGTCACGCCCTCGAGGCCCTGAATGCCGCTCGAAGCGGTCTTCAACACCTCGTACACCTCGTCGGCGTCCACCTCGGCGATGATGTCGTAGGCGCCCGCGACGATGTGCGCCTCCGTCACCCGTTCGAGACCACGAACGGGCTCCAGCAGCGGTTCTGACTCGCCGGCACCGGTCTTCACCATGATGAACGCGTGAACCATGCGACGTGATACACCACAGCAGGGCAAAAAGCGTTCGGCGTGGTGACGCCGGACCGCGAGGCGACGCCCGACTGCGGGGACAAGCTTATTGACGGCGTGCGGTGTATCCTTCGTCATGCGATTCGTTATCATTGGTGGCGGGCGCGTCGGCTCCCGCACCGCGCGCGTCCTGCGGGAAGAGGGTCACGACGTGACCATCGTCGAACTCGACGAGGACCGCATCGAACGCTGCCAGTCGGCGGGCTTCGAGGTGGTCGCCGGCGACGGATCACACGAGGACGTCCTCGTCGAGGCGGGGATCGACGATGCCGACGCCCTCGGGGCGCTCACGAGCGACCTCAACGTCAACTTCGCGGCCTGTATGATCGGCAAACACCACGACTGCCGCACCGTGATGCGCATCGACGAGGAGTACCGCGAGGAGATCTACCAGAAGTACGCGGGGGAGGTCGACGAGATCGTCTACCCCGAGCGGCTCGGCGCGATCGTCGCCAAGAACGCCCTCCTCGGAGGGTCGATCCGCGCCATCGCCGACATCGCCCAGAACCTCCAGGTCGTCCTCCTCACCGTGGGTGAGTCGTCGCCGATGCGCGGCTACACGCTCTCGGAGGTGGCGCTCCCCGGCCAGTCGCACCTGCTGGCGTTCGGCAAGAAGGACGAGCCCATGGGCATCCCGCTCCCCGACGACTCGCTCGAACTCGGCGACCGCGTCGCCGTCCTCGCGGACTTCTCCGTGCTGGGCGAGGTGCGACAGCTGCTGGTCGGCGACAACGTCGCCTACGCCGCGGGGGGTGACTGACCGTGGTGACCGCCTACATCATGGTCAAGGCCAACACCGGCGAGGCCGACCGGCTCAAACACGAGATCCTCGACCTCGGCGACGGCATCGTCGACGCCAACATCGTCGCCGGCGACGTCGACTTCGTCGTGAAAGCGATGGTCGAGACGCCGGTCGACGTCAAGGACATCGCGTCGGCGATCCAGGCCATCGACGGCATCGAGGACACGCAGACGTACATCGCGATGGACTGAGCCGTCGCGTCCTCGCCGACGGCCGCTCGTCCGACGCCGACTGCGAGACCGGAACCGAACCGTTCCGAACCGACGCGCTCAGAATCCGCCCGTCTGTCGCGCGCTCGAGAGGAGCGACGACACCGGTTCCGTGTAGTCGTAGCCGGGGATGACCCCCTGGACGAACGTCCCCTCGACGAACGTGACCAGCGCCGCCGCGTCATCGACGCCGCGTCGTTCGTTGATGTCGGCGTACTCGACCGTCACGACGACCTCTTCGTCGGCGCGGCGGACCACCAGGTCGAGGTCGTGCTCCGCCCGTGTCACGCCGCTCGCGTCGGTCACGCGGAGCTCGAACGTCTCGTACCACCCCGACGCGACGACGTCGGCGACGTCGCCGTCGACGACCGCCGGGAGCGTCGGCACACGGGCCTCGACGGCGAACGCCACGCGGCCGTCCGTGGCGTCGTCGACCCGTACCGTCGCGTCGAACGACGTCTTTGTCGACGCGTACTCCCCGTCCGCGACCTCCTCGAACCCGTCGTGGTCGGCGAACGCACGCCGGACACGACCCGGGACTTCGCTCATACCCCGTGTGAAGCGTTCGCCGGAGAAAAGCCCGTTGTCCCGGCGCGACCGACAGTCCGTCTCGTCCGTCTCCCCGTCGGTGTCCGACCGATCCGGTCGTCACGGCCGCCGATCCGTCTCGGTTCGATCGGCTCGTTGGGGGCGATCACGGCGGTCTCCGGGTGGATTTAATCGGTGGGAAACCCGGGAACCGTGCCGTCGGCGGCACGCTTAAGTTGCCATGGGTGCATGCTTCTCGTGACGCTTCGCTTTGGAGGGCCGAAGCGTCAGCGGGGACCAATTCAGGGCGGCAAGCGGTCGCATTTTTGGCGACCGCTTTCCACTCTCTCTTCGTCGTCCACGGAACGTGAGTCACGACCAGCGTGGCCGCACCGTCGATGTCCAGATGACTGCCGGACGCACGGCGTCGGCGTGGTCGCACTCTCGCGACGCCGTCGCGCTCGCCACCGACACGCGGCGCGCTCAGGCGGTGCGCGCGTCGGGGTTCACGGCGACCGACCCCACCCACATCGTCGTCGCCAGCACCGACCCGACACCGCCGGCGACGCGGAGCGGAACCGACGAGAGGGTGCCCACCGCGAGGCCACCGAAGAGGATGAGTCCCATCGCTGCGAGCACCAGGTCGGTCCAGGCGAGCGGCCGTGAGTCGGACAGTCGCGAACGCATAATTACATCTCATTACCGCCCCAGGGAAGTATCTTGTCGTTCGGTCTGACTGTCCGTCCGACACGCACGCTCGACCCGACTGGACGCTCGGTCAGAACGACTACGTGGCTCGCCGCGAACACCGCCGTATGCGCGTCGCGTTCGTCTGCGTTCAGAACGCCGGACGGAGTCAGATGGCCGCCGCGTTCGCCCGTCGCGAGCGCGAACGACGGGGCGTCGGCGACCGGGTCGACGTCGTCACGGGCGGCACCGACCCCGCGGACCACGTCCACGAGCCGGTCGTCACCGTCATGCGCGAGGTGGGGATCGACCTCGCCGACGAGACGCCCCGCGTGTTCGATCACGACGACGCGATGGACGCCGACGTCGTCATCACGATGGGCTGTTCCGCCGAGGGGGTCTGTCCGATGACCTGGCGCGGCGACGCCCGCGACTGGGCCCTCGACGACCCCGCCGGACGGGATCTCGAGACCGTCCGAGAGATCCGCGACGAGATCGCCGCCCGGATCGCCGCCCTGTTCGACGAACTGTGCGCGGAGTCGTCCGGCGTCGACCCCTCGGTGGGACCTCCGACGGAACCCGACAGCTGACGCGGCTCACTGCCGGCGGTCTCGCCGGAGCCCCGGCCGCGTCCGGAGCGCACGCGACCCCTCTACGGACGCTCACTCGCGTTCGTCGTCGCGGATGTCGAACTCCGTCCAGAGCGGGAAGTGGTCCGAGATCCGCCACGAGAGCGACCGCCTGCCGAGGCCGCGGCGTGCCAGGGCGACGTCCCGGAAGTCGAACGAACCGCTCCGTCTGTACGCCAGCGAGAGCGCCGGACGGTCCCCGTCCTCGGTGAACCACGCGATCTGGTCGTAGAACTTCTCGTCGGAGTCGTCGGGGTCCGCGAAGATGGTGCGAGGGACGTCGTGGAGGTCCTCGGGGACGGTCAGGCCCGTCGAGGTGAACGCCTCGTAGCGCTCGTCGCCGCGGCGGTCGATGTTGAAGTCGCCGAGCGCGACGATGTTGTGCCCCCAGGCGTTGACGTCGCGCGCCCACTCGTCGAGCCACTCGGCGATCGCTCGCAGCTCCGGCGTTCGCTCGCTCACCCGGTCCCCGTACAGCACGTGGAGCGTCACGAGGATGAACGTCTGATCGCCGGCCCTGAAGCTGACCGCGTACGGCGTCCGGGCGAACTGCTCGGTCAGCGCGTCGGGCGCGATGGGTTTGTGCTCCAGCTGTTCTTTCGGCACCACGAGCTCGCCCGCGAGACCGCTCGGCTGAACCGTGCGTCGGTCGTAGAGGAAGCCCAGCCGTTCGCCGTTGCCCTTCGAGCCACGGGTCACGTCCGTCAGCACCAGCCCCCAGTTCCGGCCCAGGAGCTTCATCGTATGCCGCAGCGCCTTGAGCTTCCCCCGCGTCTCCTGGATCGCGACGACGTCGAAGCGACGGATGATCGCGGCGATGACGTGCAGCGACTCCAGGTCGCGCTTCGGGCTGTCGTCGTCGTCCGCGACCCACTTCTCGGTGAGCCCCCCGAACGCCCGGACGTTCCACGTCCCGATCAGGAGGTTGCGGTCGATCGTCCGGGGGGGAATAGCGTCGTCGAGCGCCGTTTCGAGCCCGGCGAGATCGGTCTGGACCGCCGCCGGTGGGGTGTCGGTGACGTGTGGCATGGTGTGTTGTCGCCAATAAATGTATTCGAGGCAACATAACTGTTGCCGGACGACCGGCCGGCAGCGTGGCCTCGGTCGGTGGACGACGGGAACGGAACGACGGCCGATCCGCTCCGCTCGTATCCGTTCGACGGTTCGCCGTCGACGCGTCGGCGTCGACGACCCGCGTGCGGGGCGGGATGTGAACCACGGCCGGACACGCCGCCCCGCTCGCTGGCGGTCGCAGAAGCGATGCGAGGGAAGGGATCGTGAACCACGGTCGTTCCGCTCACTCGGTTCGCTTCACTCCCCGATTCGAATCCCTCCGTGCGCACGCTCGGCTCCTCACGTTCGTTCGGAGCCAGAGAGTGCGAGGGAAGGGATTTGAACCCTCGAACCCCTACGGGAGCGGATCTTAAGTCCGCCGCTTTTGGCCTGGCTCAGCCACCCTCGCGCGACTGTCCCTTTCCACGTCTCCCGAAAATCGGTTTCGGTCCGACTCGCTACCAGTCGACCGACAGAGTGCCGTCGCCGTTCGGATCGGGCGCGATCTCCTCGTCGGTCCGCCGGTCGATCACGTGGATGACTCCCCGCCCCTTCTTCGCTGGGCACACCTCGGCGGCCTCGACGTTCTCGTCGAGTTCGTCCTCGCCGATGTAGTACGACCCCGGCTGGGCGAGCCCCGTGTCGATGCTCATCGTCCAGTTGTCGGCGACTTCGGCACACCGGCCCGCGCCGATGCACTTGTTGGCCTCGAAGATGATCTTGTACGGTTTCTCGTCGACGGGTGGGGCGTTGGCCTCGTCACCGATCTCGCTCGGCTTCGGGGGGGCGTCGCTCATCACCGATGGTAGACGTGGTCCGGTCTTTCCTCTTTCGCCTCCACGACGCCAGCGCGCGATCGTCGTGTCGGGGGCCGAGGGGTGTGTCTGTAGTGTCGTGACTCGGAGCGTCTGCAGTGTGGTAAGGCACCAGCGCGACGTGGGGGTTCGGTTCGTCGGACGCGACAGTCCCCCGATGGCTCCCTCTGCGTGCGGCGGTGGAGGGCCACGTTCCGATCGGTTGGGAATCGTGTCAGGACTTTATGAACGAACGTGGGCACGTCGAACGTATGAGTTCGGACTACAGACCCCTGCTAGGGATGGAACTGGACGAGTCCGGGATCGACGAACTGTTGACCGAGGCGGGCGCCGGCGTTCTGTCGATGAGCGCCGACGGTGTGCCGTACGGCGTGCCGCTGTCGTTCGGGTACGACGGAGTCGGTAGCCTGTACTTCGTCTTTCTCGGCTCGACCACCGAACTCCGCAAGGAGACGTACGCCGAAGAGTCCGACGTCGCGAGTTTCACCACCTTCGACGTCGGCACTGACGGCTCCTGGCGGAGTGTGATCGTCGCCGGCCCGCTCGACCGGATCACCCCCGGAGAGTGGGACACAGCACGCGAGGCGATGATCGACAACGCGTACCAGTCTACCCTCCTCGCCGAGTACGAACTCCAGGAGAATCCGAACGTGTGGGCACTCGACATCCAGGAACGGTCGGGACGCGCTGTCGGTCGACGGTGACCGCGTGACGGCCCCACGTCGGTCCGACTGACGCCGCCGCTTGCGGCCCGGCGAGCCGACCACGCAGGTCATACGTTCTCGACGCTTACCCGAGGTGAACGTCGATCCACACGGTGGGTCGAAGGACGGTGATTTCGATACCACAGACACCCACAGTCCCCCCGAAACCCGCGACACGGAACCCGATGGCCCGCCTCTTCGCCGAGTACGGTCGCCCCGAGTGGCACCTCCTCGCCGTCGCGCTCATGACCAGCCTGTTCGGTCGGACCGTCGCGCTCGTCCCGCCGCTCGTGCTCGGCGTGGCCATCGACGCCGTGTTCGTCGGCGACGCCCCCTACACGCTCCCCCTGGTTCCGGTCGAATACCTCCCGGAGACGCGGGCCGAGGGGCTGTGGTTCTCGGCGGTGCTCGTCGTGGGCGCTCTCCTCCTGGCGGTGCTGTTGACCTGGGCACAGGGCGTCTGTTTCTCGCTGTTCTCCAACCGCGTCCAGCACCGGGTGCGCGTGGACGCCTACGAGGCGATGCAGGGGCTCGACATGGCCTTCTTCGACGACAAACAGACCGGGCAGGTCATGTCCATCCTCAACAACGACGTCCGCAACCTCAAGTCGTTCCTCAACGGGACGGTCGGCGGCGCGGTCCAGCTGGTCGTGACGGTCACGGCCATCGCGTGGCTCCTCTTCTACCTCAACGCCCAGCTCGCGCTCGTGACGCTCGTCGCAGTGCCGCTTCTCGGCATCTTCACCGTCTGGTTCATGCGGACCGTCCGGCCCCTGTACCGGGCGCTGCGGGCGAGCGTGGGCGACCTCAACACGCGCATCGAGAACAACCTCGACGGCATCGAGGTGATCAAGACCTCCGCGACCGAGCCGTTCGAGACCGCCCGAGTGGACGACGCCTCCTGGACCACCTACCTCAAGACGTGGGCCGTCGTGAAGCTGGAGTATCTCTACCAGCCCGGAATGGAGCTCATGGCCGGAATCGCCTTCGCGTTCACATTCGTCGTCGGCGGGCTGTGGCTCGTCGCCGGCCCGCCCGGTCCCTTCTCGGGGACGCTCCTCGTCGGGGAGTTCGTCACGTTCCTCTTCATGACCCAGCGGTTCGTCGACCCGCTCGCGGGGGCGGGACGGATCGTCAACTCCTACGAGAACGCCCGCGCGTCCGCCGAACGCATCTTCGAACTCGCCGACCGGCCCGTCGTCGTGAGAGACGCCGACGACCCCGTCCCGCTCCCGCGCTCGGGGGTTCGCGGCCGGATCGAGTACGACGACGTGACGTTCGGCTACCGGCCGGACGACCCCGTCGTCTCGAACGTCTCGTTCGTGGTCGACCCCGGCGAGACGGTCGCGTTCGTCGGTCCCACGGGTGCGGGCAAGTCGACGCTCGCGAAGCTCCTGCTCCGGCTGTACGACGTCGACGAGCGGCGCGCGTCGGCCCGCCGGGCGCGGTCCGACGACGTCGATCGCGGCTCGGTCTCCGTCGACGGCGTCGACGTCCGCGACCTCGCCCTATCCGACCTCCGTCGCGCCGTCGGCTACGTCGGCCAGGACGTCTACCTGTTCGACGGCACCGTCCGCGAGAACCTCCGCTACGGCGCGTTCGACGCCACGGACGCGGAGATGGTCGCCGCCGCGAAGGCCGCCGAGGCGCACGCGTTCGTCACCGCCCTCCCCGACGGCTACGACACCCGCATCGGCGAGCGCGGCGTCAAGCTCTCCGGCGGACAGCGCCAGCGGCTCTCGATCGCCCGTGCCATGCTCCAGGATCCCGCGATCCTCGTGCTCGACGAGGCGACGTCCGCGGTCGACACCGAGACCGAACTGTACATCCAGCGTGCACTCGACGCCCTCACCGACGGGCGGACGACGGTCGTCATCGCTCACCGCCTGTCGACGATCAGGGACGCGGACGTGATCCTCGTCCTCGACGAGGGACGAGTGGTCGAGCGAGGGACCCACGCGGAGCTCGTCGACGCGGAGGGTCTGTACGCGGCGCTCTGGGGCATCCAGGCCGGCGACACGGACGACCTGCCGTCGGAACTGGTCTCGCGACTGAGCCGTGTCTCGACCGCCGACTGATCCACGTCTCGACTGCCGACTGATCCACGTCTCGACGTCGAAACCGCCGCGTTCGACGGCCTTCTTCGCCCCCTCCGGCGACGGATCGAGCCACGCTCGAGGGTTCGACCGGGCTACGACGTCGAGGCTCCACCGGGAAACTCGTCCCGCGACCGCTCCGGTCGGTACCTCGTCGGCTCGCCGGCGTCGGCCGAATCCTGTTCGTCGGGAGCCGACGAGCCGTGTTCGGCTGGGTCGGACGAGCCCTTGCCGGAGGCGTGGTACTGTTCACCCTCGGGCGCGCGGAAGCGGAGAGTCACCACGTTCCCCCGTGGCTCGTTCGACTCGTAGGTGACCGTCCCGCCGGACTCCGCGACGATCCAGTGGACGAGCCACAGTCCGAGCCCGCTCGCCTCGTCGAGCGTCGGATCCGCACCGACGAGCACGTCCCGGTCGGCATCGGCGATCGGGGGACCGTCGTCCGCGACCGTGAGATCGACGTAGCGGTCGCCGTCGACGACGAGTCGGTCGACTGTGATCCGCAGCCACGGGGACGACGAGTCGTTGTGTTCGACCGCGTTCTCGACGAGGTTGTCGACGGCGGAGCCGACGAGGTCGGTCGCACGGATCCACGCGTCGACGGGCAGCTCTGTCTCGACGGTCACGTCGGGGGTCGACCGTTCGAGTTCGGCCACCTCCTCGCGGACGACGCGGACGACGTCGAGCGTCGACAGTGTCGGCTCGTCCGCGTCGAGGTGGCGTTCGACCCGCCGGACCGTCTCGACGAGCTCGCGCATCCCGGCCGCTCGCTCGGCGAGCCCCTCGACGTACGCCTCGTTGCCGGGGTCGCGCTGGAGGAGCTGGGCGTAGTTCTCGACGACCGCGACGTCGTTTCGGAGGTCGTGTCTGAGGACGCGGTTGAGGACGGCCACCTCCTGCTCGCGGCGCCGGCGGTCGGTCACGTCGCTGAGCGTCACCAGCCGCCCGGCGGTCCGGCCACTGCGGAGCGGCGACACCCGGACCTCGTAGTAGCGGCGCGGGTCGGAGACGACGTAGTCCGCGACGCCGTCGCCCTCGCCCTCACCCTCACCACGGGGGTCGGCACCGACGTCGACGCTCTCGACCAGATCGGCGAGCGACGGGGCGACCGTCCCCAACGCCGCACCCACCGCGTCGTCCAGTGTGGTCCCGAGCACCGACTCCGCGCTGGGGTTCAGGTCGACGACGCGGCCACGGTCGTCGAGCGCCACGACCGCCTCGGGGAGTCGCTCGACGAGTTCCTCGCGGGCGATCCCGCCCGTGACGGGGTGGAGGTCGAGCAGCCGGTAGCGGTGGAAGCCGCTCCCGAGGACGACCGCCGAGACGACGAAGCCGAGCGGGGTGAGATCCAGCGGAGAGAGCCCCGAGAGGAAGGCGAGATTGCCGATCCAGGGCGCCGCGACGGCGAGCACCAGCGCGACCGTCTGGAGCCGGAAGGTCCGGGCGCGCGCGACCGACCACACCAGCAGGAGCGTGCCCGCCGCAGTCAGCGCGTAGGCGTACGCCGTCCAGAGCCAGAAGACCGGCCCGTATTCGACCGAGAGTACGGCGACCGACAGCCTGGGGACGGTGACCAGTTCGTAGCTCGTCCAGACGAGACCGGTCGAGAGCGTCGTCCAGGCGAACACCACCATCGCCGCCGGCGGTGCGGCGAGCGCGAGCAGCCGTCTCCGTGTCAGGAGTCTCTCGCGGCCCGTGTACGCGAGCGCGAAGGTGAACCACGTCAGGGGGACGACGACGATGCCGACGTACGAGAGCCGACCGAAGCGCAACGTCCCCGTCAGGGTCGGGCTGGCCAGTTCCAGCGCGTAGAAGAGCGACCACCAGCCCGCGCCGAGCGCGAGCGCCGTCAGCGACGCCGAGCCGGGGCGTGCGCGCCGCCGCCACACCACCACGGCGACAGCTACCGCGAGGACGACAGCGACGGCGAGGACGGTGGCGACTGTCAGGGACAGCGGCTGCTCGAGCGCGACCGGCAACGGAACCGGCGTGGCCGTGGAGCGGAGCGCCTCGACCACCCGGTCGAGTGGCCACATCACCTCGGATACGAGCCACAGCGTATTTGCTCTTTCTGCCGTCGTACCAGGGCTCGACGGCACCAACGGGAGGTTACTTGAGCACCCGGTCCCAACGACGGACGATGCCGTCCGCCCCGTCGCTCGCGTCGCTCCTCCGGAGACGAAGTCGGACCGAGGTCGCGGCGTTCGTCGCGGCGCTGTACGCCGCGCGGGGGGCCGAAACCCGCGTCGAGGGCGGGTCGGTCGTCGTCGACGGGAGCCGCTACCTCGTCGTGCCTGCCGGCTACCGTGCACGCGTCCGCCAGTGGCTCCCCGGAGCGATCCGTTCGACGCCCCACGGAGCGACCGCTTCGACACCCGACCGGGTCGTCGCCGTCGACGCGGCCCGTGCCGACGCGCTGGCGGAGCGGTACGACGCGCCAGTGCTCACGCCGGCGACCCTCGACGACCTGGCACGGTACGGACTCGACCACGAGATCGCCGACGCGGTCTACCGCGACCACCTCGGACGCTCGCTCGACGACGTCGCCCCAGCCGCCGCACGCTCGCGGTCTCCCGACGCGCCGGACCGGGCGACGACCGACTCCAGTGCCCCGAACCGCGACGACGTTCGGGACCCCGCGTCGCTGTCCACCGGCGCGGTGGTCGCCACCGTGGCCGTCCTCGCCAGCGTCGTCCTGCTGACGACGGCGGCGGCGCTCGGTGGCGGACCGCTCGCTGGTGGGTCCGACGGCGTGCCGACGACGACCGCGACACCGGCACCCGGGGTGGCGACGGACGAGGCGGACGTCGCGAACAGTCCCCGTCCCACGCCCGACGAGACCGAGGAGGGGAGCGAACGAAACGAGACGAGCGGGCTCGTCCTCGCCCCCGGACTCACCACCCACGGCGTCGTCGACGCCGACGCGCTCGCCGAGGCACACGCGACGACGCTGGCGAACCGCTCGTACACCTGGGAGCTCACGTACGTCGAGTTCGCCAACGGGACGAAAGTCGGGAGCGCGACCGAGACGGTCGCCGTCGCCGCACCGTCCGTGTACGTCTCGAACGTGAGCCACGACGGGTTTCTGACCTACCGCGGTCCCGTCGACTCGCGCCCCGCGTACGCCGACGGGACGAAGCGCTACCAGCCCACGGCGACCGGGCTCGAAAACACGACGATCGAGGACGACGACGCCGGCAGGCAGCAGTCGCGTGCCCGCCAGTATTACGGGATCCTCCTCGACGGACAGGAGACGTCGGTCGTCCGAACCCTCCTCGGCGGTCCGCGGCTGTACGTCGTCGACATCGAGGGGACGAGCGCCGTCACGGTCCAGAACTACACGGCGACGGCCCGTATCTCCCCCGAAGGGATCGTCTACTACTACTCGGGCTCGTACTGTCTGGCCTCGTTCGGCAGAGACGACGTCAGAGAGCTCTGCCTCTCGATCACGATGCAGTACCGCAACGTGGGCGAGACGACCGTCGAACCGCCGCCGTGGTACACGGAGCGGGTGCCGAAATCGGCGTGAGCCGACCGGGAGGTGGATTCTTGGGGGCACGCGTCGTCGTAGGGGACGATGTCGTCGCCCCCGACGCTGGCGTCCTTGCTCCGTGGCCGGAGCAGTGCCGACGTCGCGGCGTTCGTCGCGGCGCTGTACGCCGCACGCGGTGCCGAGACCACCGTCGCGGGCGACGTCGTGATCGTCGACGACACCCGGTACCTCGTCGTGACCGCCCGGCAGACCGCTGTCGTCCACCGGCTCCGGAGACGAACAACGACGCCGCGGCGGCGAATCGACCGGGTCGTCGCCGTCGACGCGACACGGGCGGCCCGGATCGCCACCCGGTACGACGCACGCCCCGTCTCCGCCGCTGATCTCGACCGTCTCGCGCGCTACGGACTCGACCGCGCGACGGCCGACACCCTCTACCGCGACGAGTTCGGGTACCCGCTCTCGGCGGTCGCCCCCGTGCCCGACTCACCGACTACAGACGGGCGGGCGCGACCGTCGGTCGTCGGTGTGGTCACCGTCGTCGCTGCCCTCGTCCTGCTCGGGACGGCGATCGCCGGCGTCGGCGTCGCGGCCGCCCCGTTGCCGTGGGCGTGGGGGGCGTTCGACGACGTCTCCGTGTCGACGCCGTCGCCGCTGGACGGGGGACCGCGGGCCATCGGGACGACCGGTCTCGCCGACGACGACGTGACCGAGACGACACCGCCGCCCGAACCGACGACTCCCTCGGCACGCGAGGGCGAGCAGTTCGCCCCGGGACTGTCGTCGAGCGGGATCACCGACGTCGCCGCGCTCGCCGCGGCGCACAGGGTCGCCCTCGGCAACGGTTCGTACCACTGGGAGCTCGACTACGTGGAGGTGGCGAACGGGTCGGCGACGGCGAGCGGGACGGAGACCGTCCTCGTCGAGTCGCGCCGACGGTTCGTCTCCACCGTCGCCTGGACGGGCGAACCGACCGGGAGCAGTCCCGTCGCCACTCGGTCGTCGTACGCCGACGGCTCCGTTCGGTACCGTCCAGCGGCCAACGGGACAGGGGTCGTCATCCGCTCGCTCAACGACTTCCCACCGGCCGGCGAACAGGGGTGGCGCGCCTCCCGCTACCTCCTCTGGTATCTCTCCGCCGAATCGTCGACGGTCGAACGGACGCTCGTCGACACGGGACGGCCGACGGCGGTGGTGGCGCTCCGCGGGAAGGCGTATCCGATCGCCGAGGAGTACACCGCCCGGGCGCACGTCACCGCCGACGGGTTCGTCCGCTCGCTCTCCGTCTCGTACGTCCGTACGGGGCCGGACACCGACCCCGTTCGCGTCCGGTTCTCGTTCCGGTACGACGTCGATCCGAACGTGTCCGTGTCGTCGCCGGTGTGGTACACGGCCGACGAGGCGCACCGTGCCGGCTGACGACCGCGAGAGGAGCCGCTGTCGATCGATCGGGTCGATACGTCCTCAGAGACGTCGATAAACTGTCTAAAAATCTCTCGTGAGGTGATAAACGGTCTGAACTGCGTTCAAACACGGGTCGCGTGGCTGTAAACAATCTGAACCGGCGCGAACGGTTTCCCCCCTATACGTGGGTGGGACTCCATGGATCACGTGACGGTCGTTCCCCATGTCAGTCTCGGAATTCGCCCGCACGGAACAGGTCACCCGCACCGCCCTCGAACGGATCGAGAGCCTCCAGACGCTCCTCACGGCGCTCGTCGGCGTCGTCACCCAGTCGGTCCAGGCCGTCGCCTTCTGGGCGGCGACACTCCTGCCGCTGTCGTATCTGCCCCTCCTCACGACGGACGTCGCCGCGGAACGGCCGGTCGGGTTCGCCGCCCTCCTCTGTCTGAACGCCGTCGCGTTCGTCGTCGGTCACGCGTACAAGCGCGACGAGGCGGAGGACCGGTGACGGAGCGTTGAAGACGCTCGGCCCGCTAGTCGGATCCGTGGCAGACGATCCCACCGGCGTGGCCGCAGATCGGACCGGCGTGAGCGACGACCGCGCCGACGTGGCCGACGACACGGAACGCACCCCCTGATATGGCCGACGATCCCACCACAGACCCTCCCGACGACGCCACTCCCGACCCGCCCGACGCGGTCGACGACGTCCCGACCATCTCCTGTACCCGGTGTGGTCGCGAGTGGGACCTCACGTACGAACTCGACGCGCTCGTGGCCGGCAACCAGTCGGTCGAGCAGTTCGCGCTCGATCACAAACGCCACACCGGTCACTTCCCCGACGACGCCGCGACGTGGCTGGCCCGCTGTCGACACTGCCCGGAGGGGGTCGAGCGGCTCTCCCGGCGTGCGGCACGACGCTGGGCGGAGGTACACGCGCGACACACGCGACACAGCGTCGCGGTGAGCCACGGCACCGACGGGGAGGAACTCCTCGTCGAACCGGGCGACTGGAAGGCGTCGGCACGGGCGGAGTCCGACGACGACGGCCGGTTCTGAGACGGCGGACCGGCCGGCGAGGCGACGCCGTGCCGTCCCGTTCCATCTCGTCCCGTTCCATCCCCTGTCAGACGTCGACGCCGACGTCGACCGACTCGAGGAGGACGTCCTCGCGGGGGCGGTCGTTGCCGTCGGTCGGCACCGAACCGATCGCTCGGACCACGTCCATCCCCTCGACGACGCGGCCGAATACGGCGTGTCTGCCGTCGAGGTGTGGCTGGGCGTCGAGGGTGACGAAGAACTGTGAGCCGTTGGTGTCGGGCCCACGGTTCGCCATCGAGAGCACACCGGGACCGTCGTGGCTCAGATCGGGATGGAACTCGTCGTCGAACGTGTAGCCGGGGCCTCCTCGACCGGTCCCGGTCGGGTCCCCACCCTGGATCATGAAGCCGTCGATGACCCGGTGGAACAGCACGTCCTCGTACAGCGGATCGGTGCGCGTCTCGCCCGTCTCGGGGTCGGTCCACTCCTTCTCGCCCGTGGCGAGCCCGACGAAGTTGGCGACCGTGTTCGGGACCTTCTCCGGGTAGAGTTCGACCGCGACGTCGCCCTCCGTCGTGTGCAGCGTCGCGCGACGCGCCGAGAGCGATCCCCCCGACGCGGGCGACTCGTCCGCCCTCTCGGATGCACCAGTCGACGTCGTCGAGGCCGATTCGGACGGTTCGGTCGACTCGCTCGACTCGCTCGACGAAGACGACGAAGACGACGAAGACGACGAAGACGACGAGGACGAATCGGCGTTCGAGGCGGCGGAGCTACAGCCGGCGAGGGTGGTCCCGACCAGCGCCGCACCGGCGAGGAGCGTGCGGCGTCGCATCCGGTTCATACACCCCGGAGCAGGGCGGCGGACATAACCTCACTGCTGGTGGGCGCGACGGGCGGGTCGGTTCAGCGGTCGACGTCGACCGACTCGAGGACGACGTCCTCGCGGGGGCGGTCCTGACGGTCGGTCGGCACCGAGCCGATCTCCCTGACGACGTCCATGCCGTCGGTCACCTCGCCGAACACCGCGTGTTTGCCGTCGAGGTGCGGGGTGGCGTCGAGGGTGATGAAGAACTGCGAACCGTTGGTGTTCGGACCGCTGTTCGCCATCGAGAGCACGCCGGGGCCGTCGTGTGTCAGGTCGTCGTGGAACTCGTCGTCGAAGCTGTAGCCGGGGCCTCCTCGACCGGTCCCGGTCGGATCCCCACCCTGGATCATGAAGTCGTCGATGACCCGGTGGAACAGCACGTCCTCGTACAGCGGATCGGTACGCGTCTCACCCGTCTCGGGGTCGGTCCACTCCTTCTCGCCCGTGGCGAGACCAACGAAGTTCTCGACCGTGTTCGGGACCTTCTCCGGGTAGAGTTCGACCGTGATGTCGCCTTTCGTCGTGTGCAGCGTCGCTGTCAGATCGCTCATACCCGGGTCGACGGCTGCCGGCGTGAAAACCCTGCCGTCCGCGACCGACGGGCGGCGGTCACGCTCACGGCTGTTCGCCCGGTTCGCTCGTTCGTCCGGTCGCGGCCGCGACCCTCATCCACACCGTCGTCCTGCAGCACCCTTTTTGCCGCCGCCCGCCTGAGCAGTGAGCCGATGGTACCTGACGCCCCACGGGACCGCCCGACCTCGGTGGCCACCGTCGAACAGCTCCGGTTCGCGTACGAGCAGGCGAACGCCGAGGTGAAACACCACGACGGCCTCCTCGCCGTCGCTGCCCTCCTCTTCGCCGTCGTGCTCGTCGCGTTCGGCGGGAACGTCCAGGTGGAGCGGCTCTTTCGACTGAACACCGGGTTCGCGCTCCTGACCGGCGGGCTCGCGTTCGCGACAGTCGGACTCGTCGTGGCCGCGGTCGCCAGGCGACGGGTCGCGGCCGCGGGGCGGCGACGGCGGCTCGGACAGCGACTCGCAGCGGCCACCGCGACGGCCGAGGGGATCGACACCGACCCCGATGCAGTCGTGACCCACGCGGATCATCGAGCGGGTGTCGAGGGCGGGCAGAGAGCAGGTACCGACCCGGAGACGGACGGTCACGGCCCCGAACCGACGGCTAGCGATACTGAGGAGGAACCCGTCGACACGGAGCCTGACGGGGTCGACGTCGAGACAGCGGACGGAAATCTCGACGCCGCCACCGCCGTCGCCGGTGTGATCGTGACCGTCGGCGTGGCGCTGGTCGGCCTCTCCGTGGTCGTCTTCGCCGCGTGGCTCAACCGACTGCTCCCGGTGTACGTCCCATCGAGTGACCAGGAGTTCTGGCTCGCGGTGGCGATCACCGCCGTGCTCCTCCTCGTCTCCGTCGTCGTGCTCGCCACGCTCGTCGTCGCCGGGATCGGCCTCGTGACCGACAAGGGAGGGTCGGAGGACGCATCCGACGTCGTCGACTCGTCGTCGACCGACCGGGCGTCACGGTGACGCACGCCGACCGCCCGAAGCCCCAAGAGACCACGGTCCCATCCTCCGGTATGCACACTGCCGAGCGACTCACGCTCGCTCGCCTCCCGTCCGGCTCGCCGGTCGAGACGACCGTACACACGTATGGAACGGGGGACCCGACGGTGTACGTCCAGGCCGCCCAGCACGGGCACGAGGTGAACGGGGCGGAGGTGCTCCGCCGCGTCCACCACGCGCTCCTCGACGGCGAAGCCGACCTCAACGGCACCCTCGTCGCGGTGCCGGTCGCGGACCCGATCTCGTTCGATCACGTGTCGTACACCACGCCCCCGGAGATCGACGCGAAGAACCCGAACATGAACCGGGTGTGGCCTGGCGACCCCGACGGGACGATTCATCAGCGGATCGCCGCGCGGCTCTGGTCGTACGCCTCGGCGGCCGACGCCGTCGTCGACCTCCACACCGGCAGCCCGGAGATGCTCACCCACACCGTCTACCGCCGTGGCGACGACGCCTCGCGCGCGCTGGGACTCGCGTTCGGGACCGAAGTCTGTCTCGCGGAGTTCGCCGGCGAGGACGCCGAGTCGGAGTGGAGCGACCGCGGCTTCGACGGGAAGTTCCGCGTGGCGGCCTCCGACGAGGGGATCCCCGCGATCACGCCCGAACTCGCCCACAACAAACAGCTGGTCGACGACGCGATCGAGACGGGCGTCGACGGCGTGTTCAACGTACTCCGTTACCTCGACCTCCTGCCCGGCGACCCCGACACGCCGGCGCGCCAGCGGACCGTCCGCAACCACCTCGGTCGTGTGACGGCCACGGCGTCGGGACTGTTCAGACCCGCTCCGGGCACCGAGCTCGGCCGCGAGGTCGAGGCGGGCGAGCTGCTCGGGCACGTCACCGACCCGACGAGCTACGATCGACTCCAGCGCGTCGAAGCGACCCACGACGGCCTGCTCTACTCGATCACTCGGAACGCGACCGTCTCCACCGGCCAGAAGCTCGTCGGCGTCGCGCTCCCGCTCGACGACGGAGACGAGGACGACGCCGACGAGTGAGACGGGAGAACCGAGTGGCTTCGGTGGCGTCGACCGGTCCAGAAGACGAGACCAAACCGCCCCCACCAGAGACGGTGACGCAGGACGACGGTGGACGGGTCGGCCGACCGGCTACGCGTGCCGGCGGCGGTCCCGCCGCGCACGACCCTCGTCGGGTCCGTGGACCGCCTCCGAGACGGCCGCGAGCACCGGCTCGCCGTCCTCGAGCGCGCGGAGTTCGTCGCGGAGCGTCGGGTCGATCGTGGGCGAGAGGAGTGCGTACGCCGAGCCGGTCGCGACGGTCCGGACGCGCCACCGGACGAACGGGGCGAGACGCGGGCGGTCGGCGAGCAGGGCCGCGTTCGTCCACGCGAACTCCCGGGCCGCACGGAGGCCGAAGAGCGTCGCGTCCTCGTCGAACCGACCGAGGAGGGCGTCGATCTCGGCCAGGCCGGACGCCTCGTACATCGACGCGAGCGTCGTCTGGACCACGTCGGCGAGCCCCGCGAGCACCTCGTTGATCGCCAGGTGGTCGGCGCGTCTCCGCGCGCGCTCGCCGCCGTCGCGGTCGCCGATCCCCACCTCGTCGAGCGCGAACGCCAGGTCGTTGACGATGTGGGCGTTGATCCCGAGCAGTGCGTCCTGGACGACGAGCGTCCGGTCGCTCAGCGAGGCACCGAACGCGACGCGCCAGGCCGGCGGCACCGGACGGCCACGCTCGAAGTCGACGAGCGCACGGCGGTACTCCTCGGCGAAGGCGACGAGGTACGCCCGCGTCCAGTCGGGGTCTTCGAACCGTGGCTCGCCGCCCTCGATGCCCGCACGGACGCGCGCCGTCATCGCGACGTACACCGTGAGGAACACCGCCCGGCGGTCGTCACGACTCCGAAGGTGGGTCTCGGTGGCCGAGAGCCGGTCGTACACGTCGTCGACGCCCGAGAAGGGCTCGGAGAGCAACACGGTGAGGTCGGGATCGGGATGCGCGGGGGGACCGGCGAGTGGCCGTGTCAGCCGACCCCAGTAGCGGTCGGCGACGGCACGGAGTTCGGCGGCGAGGCTCGGTCGCCCAGCTTCGTCCGTGGTCGCCCTCGGCACACCCATTGCTCTCTGTCTACTGTTCGCCCTCGTACTTATCACTGTCCGTGCCGCAGACGGGCGTCTACTGGTGTGTGGATCGACGTCTGTCGGTTGGAGGTCGGCGTCTGTCGGTTGGAGGTCGGCGTCTGTCGGTTGGAGGTCGGCGTCTGTCGGTTGGGGGTCGGTGTCGGGCACGATGGTCGGTGCCCGGAGCCGCGCCACGGAGACACGGCAGTGGTCGTCCGTCTCAGAACGCCTGGAGATCGTCGAGCACCGCGGCGGCGTCGCCGCGGTCGACGACCTCGCGGGCGCGGTCGAGCCCCGCGTCGAGGCTGTCGACGTCCTGGCGAGCGTAGATGCGGAACGCGGCGTTCAGCGCGATCGCGTCGGCGAAGTCGTCGTCTCGGTCGCCGGCGAGCACCTCCCGAGTGATCGCGGCCGACGCACCGGCGACGTCGTCGGGGTCGACGCCGAGGTCGTCGTACTCGAAGTCCATGCCGTACTTCGCGGTCTCGATCTCGTAGTCGTCGAAGTCGCCGTCAGTCCACTCCGCGACCTTCGTGTAGCCGGGGCGGATGTCGTCGTACCCTTCCATCCCCTGGAACATGATGACGCGCGAGAGGTCGTGGTGGTCGGATCGCTCGAAGGTCTCGACGACCTTCTTCGCGAACGCCAGGTGGTAGAACGAGCCGAGGTGGACGTCCGCCTCGGCGGGGTTGGCGAGCGTCTCGATGGTGTTGACGAAGCTCCGGACGCCCATCTGGTCGCGGCGGTCGAACAGGTCGTGAGTCGCGGGGTTGAACGCCGGCTGGTAGTAGAAGCCGAAGCCCGTCTCGTCGACCATGTCGGCCGATTCGGCGGGTTCGATCTCCGTTCGGATCCCGAGCGCGTCGAGGACGTGTTTGTACGCGTCCTGTTTCTGCGTTGGGACGCGGTCACCCGAGTGGACGACAACGGGGGTACCGGCAGCGGCGGCGACGACTCCCGCGGCGACGCCCAGGATGGCGGTCTCGCCCTTGCCGTCGTAGTTCGCGCCGCAGTCGACGGGGTCGGCGTCGGGGGCGGCGTACTCGACGTGCTCGCACATGACGTCGGTGTACGCCGCGAGCTCCTCGCTATTGTTGTGTTTCCAGCGGTTCGCCAGCCAGAACGCTCCCAGCGTGGTGGGGTCGGGCTCGCCCGCGAGGATCCGCCGCATCGCCTCTGTCGCCTGCTCGCGACTCATGTCCTCGGCCGACTTGACGCCCGAGCCGACGACCTCGGTCATCAGCCGCTTGAGCGGCCACTCGCCGTACTCGTGGTCGGGGTCGTGTTCGGGGGCTTGTGCCATGGTCGCGGCTTCGGACGCGGACCTCAAAAGGGGTTCGTCTGGTCGCGCACGCCCGGCGTCGCTCACCGCGCAGACCCCCGCCACTCGATCGGCCGTTCGGCGGAATTCGTGCCCGACGGTCGCGTTCCGATCGGCCGTCGATCGCGTTCGCCGACGCCGGGCCGAGTTCGGTTCAGGCGAACGGGGCGAACCTGTCGACCGAGCGGGCGACCGCCGGTGAGCCGTCGACCGACTGTGACGTCACCGCCGTGGCGTCTCCCGTCGAAGGGGCGACGAGATCGGCCGTCGGCGTCTCGGGTGCGGGCGTCGTCGTGTTGTTGGTGAGCGCTCCGTCGCCGCTCTCGTCGGTACCGTCCGTCCCGTCGGCCGTCTCCTCGTCCGTATCGTCCTCCTCGTCGTCGCCGTCGAGCTCCGACTCGGGGATGCGTTCGCCGCTGATGAGGAACTCGACGAGGAACGCCATGAACTGCTCGTTGTCACCGACGTTGAACCGGTCCGACTGGAGGAACGTCTTGTCCCCGACGAGCACCGCGTTCTCCGCCTCCTTGTGGATGGCGACGGGGTAGCGACGCGAACTGTCGATGCCGGCCTCGTGGGTGTTCTGTGCCGTCCGCAGGAGTACCGTCCCGCCGCGGGAGTACACCGGTGCGGCGGTGAACATGGTGACGCTGTCGAGTTCGAGTCCGGATTCGGGCGTCGCTCGTGCGGTGACGTGCTTGTAGTTGCCGCCGTTCGTCTCGAGGTTGTAGAGGTACGCCGTGCCGAGGCTCATGTCGTACCGTCCAGCGAGGGTGGTGAGCGCGCTCTCCTGTTCGGAGATCGACGTCCCGAAGAGGCTGGCCGAGATCCGCTTGCGGTTCGGTTCGCCGATCATCAGCAGGTGCCCACCCTCGTTCGTGAACTCGCGGACGTTGTCGATCTCGTCGCGGTCGAACTCCTGGCCGGGGTCGACGACGAGGAACGCGTTGACGTTCGACAGCTCCTGGTCGAGCGACTGGTCGCCGTCGTAGAAGCGGACGGTGTAGCCGATCCGCGTCAGCTCCCGGACGAGCGGGGCGAGGTCGGCACGACTGACTCGGTTCGAGTGGCTCTCGTCGATGACGACCACGCCCGCGCGGTTACCGACGCTCGCGTCGGCTTCGATCTCACCCTCGGCGGGGATCGGCGTCGTCGCCAGCGACTCGACCTCGTACTCCGGCGTGTCCAGCGGCTCGCGCTCCGTGCTGGAGTCGGTGGCGGCCGGAATGGCGAACGCCGTCGCGACGATGAGCACCACGACGACCGCCGCGACGGCCAGTCGTTTCGCGAGCGCGACGCCGAGTTCGTTCGGCGTCATGGCCGGCCCTCCGTAGCGGCCCGGATCGGTGGCGTCTCGAACGCCGACGCGGTCGCGCCCTGCGAGGTCCCAGTCCCAGCCCCAGCCATCGTCGCCTGAGCCGTCGTGGCCGAGCTGAGCTGCCACTGGGAACTGACGTACGACCCGGGCATCATGAGGAACGTGGGGCCCGTGCCGGGACGGCCGGCGAAGTACTCGAACTCCACCATCTCCTTGTTCGGCGCGTCGGACGCGAGGTAGTTGTTCCGCGACACGAAGCGGAACGTCTGGCCGTCAGGCCGGAGCGTCCGGACCTCGTACGACTCGAGGTTGGCCTCGTCGGCCGCGCGTTCGATGGCGGTCTGGCGGTCACCGATCTGGTCGGCGAGCCCGTTCTGCACCGCCTGCGAGCCGGAGTAGATCTGCGCCTGCGCCAGCTCCGCGCGCGTCAGCTGGATCCGGTCGCCGCGGCTCTCGAACACCGCGCCGATGAACGCACGCCGGAGCGACTCCAGGATGGAGAAGAACTCCCGGCTGTCACCACCGGAGAGCTTGTTCGGTCCCGTGGTCCCGACGATGTCGTTCGGTTCGAGGTCCTGTGGGATCGTCCCGAGGACACCGACACTACCGACGATCGAGGACGGCTTGGCGTAGATCGCTCGGGCGGGGGCGATCGTGTAGTACGCACCCGAGGCGGACGACGCGTCGATGCTCGCGACGACCGGGAGCTGTTGCGCCGTCCGTTTAGTCTGGAGGTACATCGTCTCCGACGCGGAGGCCGATCCGCCCCCGCTGTTGGAGACGAGGACGACAGCCTTGATGTCGGAGCTCTGTCGTGCTTGCTGCATCATGTTCGTGTAGGCCGCGGCGGTGTTACCGTCGATCCCGCCGTCGATGGGGACGATCGCGACGGTTCCCCCGGCGTCGGTCGCGGCGTTGAACGCGAGCGGCGCGAAGGTGAGGCCGACCACCACACCGATCACGACGAACAGTACGTAGGATGTCGCCACCCGGCGGAGGGCAGCCCATATCGAATCGAGCATCAGTCTCGTGTGTGACTGTGTTCCACGCTACTAAAGTCAATGGGTTTGTGGCGGCCCGTTCACACGCGCAGATGTCGGGGATGTGACGGCGCTTCGAGATGTGTGAGCGCCTCCCGACACGCTTCCGGACGGTGGAGCGAAAGCGATACCCTTCACGGCTTCCAAACCGGGGTAATGAGCGCACTGGACGACGACTGGCGGGCCGGGCTCGACGAGGTCGACGCGGCCCTCATCGACGGCTACCAGAGCGGCTTCCCCGTCGTCGAGCGGCCGTTCCGGGTCGTCGGGGAGGCGCTCGGCGTGAGCGAGGACGAGGCACTGCGCCGGGTCCGTGACCTGCGTGAACGCGGCGTCTTCCGTCGGTTCGGTGCGGTACTCAACCCGCCAGTGATCGGCTCCTCCACGCTGGCGGCCGTCCAGGCCCCCGAGGACCGGTTCGACGAGGTGGCCGCCGTCGTGAACGAGTACCGCCAGGTGAACCACAACTACCGCCGCGACCACGCGTGGAACATGTGGTTCGTGGTCACCGCCGGGTCGCGCGAGAAGCGCGACGCGATCCTCGCCGAGATCGAAGAACGAACCGGATGTGCGGTGCTCGTCCTGCCGATGCTCACCGACTACTACATCGACCTCGAGTTCCCGGTGGTGAACGACGATCGGTTCGCGCGGGAGTCGCTGACCGAGACCGAGGTTTCCGCCACCCGCATCTCCGAGGACGCGACCGGAAGCCTCTCGCCGCTCGAGGCGGCGCTGCTCGTCGAGATACAGGGCGGCTTCCCGCTGTCGAAGACGCCGTACCGCGACGTCGCCGCGGCGATCGACGCTCCCGTCGACCGGGTGCTCGCCGCCGTCGACCGCCTGCTCGCCGACGGCTGTATCAAGCGGATCGGCTGCGTCGTCAACCACGTCGTGACCGGCTTCGACGCCAACTGCATGGTCGTCTGGGACGTCCCCGACGGCGAACTCGACGACCGCGGGACCGACGTCGGGAGTCTCCCGTACGTGACACTCTGCTACCACCGACCCCGTCGCCCCGACCAGGGGTGGCCGTACAACCTCTTCACCATGATCCACGGGCGCGACCCGGCGGCCGTCGACGAGATGATCGACGAACTCGCGGCCGAACACCTCCCGTTCACGCACGAGCGGCTCTACTCCACCGAGACGCTGAAGCAGACGGGTGCCCGGTACGACGAGCTCGTCGCTTCCGCCGAAGGCGACGACCGGTCTCGGTGTCGGTGAACGGGGCGGACGTCCCCTCGCCACGCGACCGCTCAGAACCGCGCTTCGAGTTCGTCCCGCAGGTCCGCGACGGTGAGATCGTTCATCGCCAGCAACACCAGCAGGTGGTAGACGAAGTCGGCCGACTCGTGCAACAGTTCCTCGCTGTCGTCGTCCTTCGCCGCCAGCACGATCTCGGTGGCCTCCTCGCCGAGTTTCTCTAACACCCTGTTCTCCCCCTTCTCGTGGGTGAAGAGCGAGGCCGTGTACGACCCCTCCGGGAGGTCGCGCTTTCGGTCCTCGATGGTCGCGAAGAGGGAGTCCAGAACGTCCTCGTCGGCGACCGTCTCGTCTTCACCCGCGCCGGAGTCGTCGCTCATGAGGGGTCGGAGACGGTCGAGGAGCGAAAAGCCTGCGTCTTCGCGTCGTCCGGTCGTTTCAGTCCGCCGCCTCCGCGGGCAGTTCCTCGAAGAACGCCAGCCGGTGAACGCGGACGTCGTTCGTGAGCTCGGGGTGGAAGGAGGTCCCGACGACGGGGCCGTCGCGGACGGCGACCGGGCGGCCCTCCCACTCGGCCAGTACCTCGACGTCCTCGCCGACGGTGTCGATCAGGGGTGCACGGATGAACACCGCCGGGAAGGGGTCGTCGAGCCCCGCGACGTCGAGCGGGGCCTCGAAGCTGTCGACCTGCCGGCCGAAGGCATTGCGGTCGACCGTCACGTCGACGAGGTTCAGGGTTTCGACGCGGTCGTCCTTGGCGTCACGCGCGGCGACGATGAGCCCCGCACACGTCGCGAGGACGGGTTTGCCGGCGGCGACGTGTGCCTCGATCTCGGGGGCGATCCCTTCCTGGCGGAGGAGCCGCGAGATGGTCGTCGACTCGCCGCCGGGCATGAGGAGGACGTCGCAGTCGGGGACGACCCCCGCGTGTCTGATCTCGTGGACCGTCGCCTCCCGGCCGTGGGCCGCCGCCGCTCGCTCGATCGCCCGCGCGTGTTCCGAGACGTCGCCCTGCACGGCGATGACGCCCGCGTGTAGCATACTACTCGCTTCGAGGCGACTCACAAAAAGGGCGCGTCACGAATCGACGAGCGGGCGAACGTCCAGTCGAGACGAGAACCGACGGGCGACCACGCTCGGGTTGAGGAACGTCGGTGCCGGCGACCTCGTGGGGCTGTCTGTGTCGCGGCTACAGCGCGACGACGTTCAGCACCATCACGAACACGCCGAAGAGGAGGCCGAACGCCACCACGGTCTTCGGATCGATGCGGATCGCGTTGCGGTCCTCGGCGTCGAAGTAGCGGACGAGCCCCGCGCTCGACATCAGGCCGCCGCTGTTCTGGCCACTGCTCATACCTCTCTTTGCGAGACTCGACCGCCTAAACGTTTCGTTCACGTTCTCGGAGGGGAGAGTGGGAAATCCTTATGCGGACGAGTGGGCAATCTGCGTGACGCAATGAGCGTCCGACTCAAAGACTTCTACGCCGACTGGTGTGGCCCGTGCAAGCAGCAGGACTCCATCCTCGAGGAGATCGTCGCGGAGTGGGGCGACGATCTCGAACTCGAAAAGGTCGACGTCGACGAGAAGCAGGACGTCGCCAACGAGTACCAGGTCCGCTCGCTGCCGACGCTCGTCGTCGAGAACGACGAGGGGGTCGTCGACCGCTTCGTCGGCGTGACCCAGCGCGAGGACATCGAGGCCGCGCTGACCGAGGCCTCGGCCTGACCGCGCAGCGGGTCGTCGCACGCCCGGTTCCGCACCGACGGCACGGTCGGCGTCCCGGCCGTCTCGCAAGCATTATCACGCCGAATCGTCTACCGCCAGGCATGGCGAGTTTCGACGCGGCCGAGGAACGGACGCTGAGCAAGCAGATCTGTATGCGCTGTAACGCCCGGAACCCCCAGCGGGCCGACAGCTGTCGGAAGTGCGGCTACAAGAACCTCCGTCCCAAGTCGAAGGAACGACGCGCAGCCTGACGCCGACAGCGGCCGCGTTCGGTTGCCACGGACACGGCGACGACGGTGGCTACGATGGCTACGGTGGCGGGGTGCGGGTCGGCGGCGACGTTCACGAGCCGAGCGTCACGATCGGCGAACAGCTCTCTCTTCGCCGACGGGTCGACGAGCGAACCAGCGAGCGGCCGGACCGCGACGACCCGTCCCGACCGCCGGGGTCGGTCAGCCGTCGGGGTACTTCGGCTGGCGGCGTTCCGCGCGCGACAGCGCTCGCTCGATCACGTCGCGCACGGACTCGCCGTGGTCGCTCGCCCGGAAGACGTCGCCGTGGCCGGCGTACATCGCCTCGACCGAGTCGGGTAGCCGGTCGAGGAGCGTCCGCAGGCTGGTGATGAGTCGCTCGCGGGACTGGCCGGTCATGTCCGTCCGCCCGAAGCTCCCGTCGTCGTACGCGCCGTCGTTGTAGACGACGACGTCGCCGCTGAACAGCCGGCTGTTCGAGACCAGCGAGACGTGATCCGACGCGTGACCCGGTGTGTACACCACGTCGTACGACTCGTCACCCATCTCGACGGCGTCGCCGTCCGCGAGTTCGTGGGTCCGACGCGGGTGGTCCGCGTACGCGTAGAGGTCGGCGTCGAACGCGTCGAGCACCTCGTCGAGCCGGCCGACGTGGTCGGAGTGCTGGTGGGTGAGCACCACGCGGTCGAGGTCGTCTGTGTGGTCGGCGACGACGTCGGCGACACCGAGCATCGTGCCTGCGTCGACGAGCGTCGGCACCTCGCCGGGCACGAAGTACGCGTTACAGGTGAACTGGTCGGCCCCCGCAGTGACGGTGACGATGTCGTCTGTCATGACTGGTCGTAGACGGTCGGGGGAGTAAAAATAGCGGGTCGGCGGCACGAAATCGCCCACATGGTTTTTCACTCGGAACTACCTACGTCTACGTGTAATGGGGTTCGGAAGCTACGACGAGTCCGAACAGGAGAACCAGGAGATAGACGCCGACTACGACGAGGAGGACGCGGAACAGACCGAGAGGAACACACACGACGGAAGCGTGGAGTTCGACATCGGGGCGTCGAACGACGAACTGCTCGACCGGCTCGAAGAGATCAAACAGACGGGCGAGTGAACCGACCGGCAACGCCGAGAGACGGGGCACCGTGACGTGAAACCCGGTGTCCGCGCCGTCGGCATCGCGGCGTCCGACGGCCCGAGCGAGGGCGACCCGAGCGTCCTCTGCGGGGCGGTCGTGCGCGCCGACCGGGTCGTCGACGGCTGTTCGTTCGCCACCTGTACCGTCGGAGGAACCGACGCGACCGCCGCCATGGAGACCCTTCTCGCCGACCTCGACCGCGAGGACGTCAGAGACGTCCTCGTGGCCGGCGTGGCACCCGCCTGGTTCAACGTCGTCGACCTCTCGCGGCTGGCCGACGCCGCCGACCGCCCCGTGCTCTCGGTCTCCTTCGAGGAGAGCACGGGGCTGGAAGCCGCCCTCCGCGAGGCGTTCGACGGCGACGCGCTCGCGACGCGGCTCGAGACGTACCGGGCGCTCCCACCTCGCAGCCCGATCGACGTGAACGACGAGACCGTGTTCGTTCGCGCCGTCGGCTGTGACGACGAGGAGGCCACACGCGTCGTCGACGCGTTCACGCCCGAGGGCGGTCGACCCGAACCGCTCCGGGTGGCTCGGCTGGCCGCACGCGGTGCGCGCCGGTGGCGCGAGCGTGAGGACGAGGATGGCTGACAGCCGGCCGATGTGTGGTGTCAAGCCCGGCCGAGGTGTGGTGGCGCCAACGGCCGGGATTAAGTACGCACGGCACCGCGGTCGGGTATGGACACCGACCCCGACGTGGAGTTCGACGGCCTGCGCGTCACCGCGTGCGAGCGCTGTCCCGAACTCGTCGACTCGAGAAGTCGGATCGTCAACGGCGTCGGCCCCGAGGACGCGGCCGTGGTGTTCGTCGGCGAGGGACCCGGTGCCAGCGAAGACGAGCGGGGTGAGCCGTTCGTCGGGCGATCGGGGAGCGTCCTCGACGAGGCGCTCGCCGAGGCCGGTCTCTCCCGATCCCGCGTCCGCATCACCAACTGCGTCCGGTGTCGGCCGCCGGAGAACCGCGATCCGTGGACGGACGAACTCGCGAACTGTCGGAGCTTTCTGGAGTCGGAGCTGAGGACGGTCGCACCGGAGGTAGTGGTGACGCTCGGGAAGGTGCCCTCACAGCACCTGCTCGACCGCTCCGTGGCCGTGACGAAGGAGGCGGGGAGCGTCCACGACCTCCGACTGGACGACGTCTCGCTCCGCCTCCTGATCTCGGTTCACCCCGCCGCGACGCTGTACGACCGCAGCCAGCGCGACGGCTTCTTCGAGACGATCGCCGAGGCCGCCCGACTGGCCGGCGTCGAGGCGGGCGAGGGTGGCGAGGGGGGCGACGGGGACGGAGGAGGCCGGAGTGGCCAGTCGAGTCTCGGCGACTTCTGACGCGCCGCGCTCGACTCACACGGCCGGCGGTCCATGCCCCGTTCCGCGCGGCCGACGCGAGACCGACACATTCGTACTCAGGTCACCTCGATCTGTTCGATCTGCTCGCCCCGCGCTCCCCCGGTGGCCGCCTCGCGTCGTTCGGCCGCCCGTCGGTGTTCCTCGAGGTGTGCGTAGAGGTCCGTGGCAGTCTTCAGCCCGATCAGGAGGACGAGCGCGAAGAGCGGCGCACCGGCCGCGGAGGCCCCGAACGCACCGAGGATGATCGTCAGGTGGAGGACGATGACGCGTCGGTACGGCTCTTTCATCTGCATCCCGGGCGAGGCAGCGCGGTACTCCTCGTGTCCGACGAAGTTCACGAGGAACGAGCCGGCGTGGCTCACGACCATGCCGACGACGCCGAGGAAGACGGTCGTGAACGCGAGACCGCCGGAGAACGGATCGGGGACGAACGCCACGAAGACGAACAGCCCGTGGACGACCCAGAAGATCCCGTAGTGCATCACGAAGAAGCCGGCGATGTCGGTGTTTTCGGGGTAGAGGTGGAGGCCGTCTCTCGGCTCCGACGGCCCCGAGAGGTCGACCTGCCGGCCGTTGATCTTCGCCGAGAAGTTCGCCGGCTCCTCGGAGCCGGGAGCGAGCAGGATCTTCGGGACGTTGAACGCGCCGATGATGCCGCTCTCCACCCAGTAGATGACGAGGATCGTGCCGAGACTCCACCCGAAGAAGACCACGCCGGCGAGCGGGACGAGGTTGACCGCGACGAGGCCCGCGATCGCCAGCGAGGACGACTCCCGTGGGGGAAGCAGGCGCATGCGGACAGTACTGCGGTCGAGCGACCTAACCGTTTGCCTCCGATCACCGACGCGTGACGTCGCGAGGCGTTCCGCTCCGGGCGTGGCATCCCGCCGACTAGCCGGGTGAACGAGCATCGGACGCCGATCCGGAAGCCGAAGCGCACGGAGCGGCCTGCGAGCCGAAGCGGGCCTCAGTCACTCGTAGCGGAGGCGTGTCGCTCCCGATCGGCGAACCGGCCGACGACGACTGCGGTCACCGCCGTCGCGAGGGCGCCGACTCCGGCGATCGCGTAGAACGCCGTCTGAACGCCGGCCCACTCGATGAGGTAGCCGAACACGGGCGGAGCGATCGTGCTCCCGAGCATGATGCCGACGGTGACGACGGCGAAACTCGTCGCGACGGTGCCGCGGGCCGACAGCCGCTCGGTGAGTTCGTCGCGAGCGGGACTGGCCACGCTGCGGACCCCACCGAGCAGCAAGAAGAGTCCGACGACGGCCGTCGCGGGGGCGAGCTGTGTGGCGATGAGACCGACCAGTGCCGTGAACCCGACGAAGCTGAAGATCAGGATTCGCCCGCCGCCGAAGCGATCCGTGAGGTAGCCACCGACGAGGATCGCACCGGCGCCGACGACGAACAGTCCGGTGAGGGTGAGATTCGCGGTCCCCAGCGAGAGCGCGTAGGCGTCCGTGAGAAACACGACGGCGTAGGAGGTGAGCCCCCAGTTCGCAGTCGTGGCGAACAGCGCGAGCACCGCCAGGGCGAGGATGCCGGGCTCGGCGACCAGCGCCCGCAGTTCCGACCTGACACGTTCGGCGAGCGGCTCCCCGGTCGTCACCGCCTCGACGTTCGGAGCGGTCACCTCGTCGTCGACGCGCCACGCGATCAGGGCGGTGACCAAGAGCCCGTAGACGAGTCCGACCACGCCCAGGATGCCGATCGCGTGACGCCACGTCAGGCCGTCGATCGCGACGATCGCGGTGATGACCGCCGGTGGGGTCGCGAACCCGAGGCTCCCACCGAAGTTGTAGATGGCGAACGCTCGGCCACGGACCGCGTCGGGCGTCGCGTCCGACAGGAGCGGGTAGTGACTGGGGTGGTGACCGGCGACGCCGATCCCGAGGAGCACCTGTCCGAGCACGAGGACGGTGAACTCCGGTGCGACCGCCGTGACGAGCGCGCCGACGCCACCGAGCACCGAGGAGATCCCGAGCGTGATCGTTCGGTCGTAGTGATCCGCGAGGTAGCCGAAGGGAAGCTGGAAGACCGTGTTGACAAGCGCCTGCACCCCGAGTGCGAGGCCCAGCAGCGCGATCGACACGTCGAGATCCCGCGAGAGGAGCGGGAGGATCGGCGGTAACAGCACGAGGAAGACGTGGTTGACGAACTGTGAGCCGCTGATGAGCCCGACGACGACCGCCGTCTCTCGGGAGCGGAGACCGACCAGTTCGCCGACGCGACTCATCTGCCTGCCCGGTGCGTCGGATCGACGAATAACAGTGGCGAAGTCGTGGCCGATTGGCGGTGGTCGGAAGCCGACCGCGTCGTTCGGCACGGGGCGTCCCGTCTGCGGCAACGGAAACGCACTTGACCGCGACCGGCGAAGACTGAGTATGAGCATCTCGGACCAGGCCGAAACCGAGGAGACGCTGGCGTCCGTGGTCGTCGTCGACTACGGGCTCGGGAACCTCCGGTCGGCGATGCGTGGACTGGAGCGCGCCGGCGCGGACGTCACCATCTCCGCGGACCCCGCGTCGTTCGACGACGCCGACGGGATCGTCCTGCCCGGCGTGGGCGCGTTCAGCGAGGGGATGGAGAACGCGGGGCCGTTCCGCGCGTCGCTGGCGGAGGCCGCGTCCGACGGCGTGCCCGTCTTCGGGATCTGTCTCGGGATGCAGATGCTGCTGACGTCGAGCGAGGAGGCCGACCACGCCGGCGAGGGCGAGGTCGAGGGGCTGGACATCATTCCCGGACGAAACGTCCGGTTCGACGAGGGGCAGAAGGTGCCGCACATGGGGTGGAACCAGCTCTCCGTCCAGCGCGACCACCCGCTCGTCGCGGGCGTCGACGGCGGGTACGCCTACTTCGTCCACTCGTACTACGCCGCCCCCGACGACCCCGAGAGCGTGGTCGCCACCACCGACTACGGCGTCGAGTTCCCGTCGGTCGTCGCCAACGAGGCGGGGAACGTCTTCGGGACGCAGTTCCACCCCGAGAAGTCCGGGAAGATCGGGCTCAGGATCCTCCGGAACTTCGTCGAACTCTGCGCCGACCGGGCGTAACACGGGTCCCGACGGTGGCGAGTAGATCCGGTCACCGACGAGGGAGAAGTCGATCACACCGACGTTCGAGCGTGTCGACACCCACACCCACGATCGCGCGGGCGACCACGAGCCGAGAGTTATGCTCGTCGGCGTTCTGACGTCGGACATGACGACGGACGGGGAGACGGCCAGGGACGAAACAGAGGCGGACACTGACGCGGACCACGACGGCGACGACGGGAACGGCGGACCGGACGAGCGCCACGTCGTGACGGCCTTCCTGCGGAACGCGGGCGACGTCCTTCTGATCCGTCGGAGCGACGAGGTGGGGACCTACCAGGGACAGTGGGGGGCGGTCTCGGGCTACGCCGAGGGCGATCCCGACGCCGCCGCACGGTGGGAGATCGACGAGGAGGTCGGCCTCGCCGACGCCGTGACGTTCGTCCGTCGGGGCGACCCGGTCGCGTTCACCGACGACGACCTGGGCGTGCGGTGGGTCGTCCACCCGTCCCTGTTCGACTGCACGGAGCGGGCGCTACGACCGAACGAGGAGATCGCGGAGACGGCGTGGGTGCCACCGACTGAGATCCTGCGTCGCGAGACGGTCCCCGAACTGTGGACCGCGTACGACCGGGTGCGGCCCCGGGTCGAGACGATCGAGGGGGACACCGAACACGGCTCCGCGTGGCTCTCGCTCCGGGCGCTCGACGTGCTGCGGGACGAAGCGGGGCACCGGGCGACGGTCGAAACCGACGGGCGAGACGGCTGGGCGGCAGTCGTCGAGACGGCCGAGGCACTCCTCGACGCCCGTCCGAGCATGACCGCACTGGCGAACCGGGTGAACCGGGCGATGGCCGAGGCCGCCGAAGAACGCACCGCCACCGCGGTCGAACGTGCCGCACACGAGGGGATCGAGCGGGCGCTCGCCGCCGACCGGCGCGCGGCCGAGACCGCCGCCGAGAGGGTGGCGGACGAGACGGTGCTGACGCTCTCGCGCTCGGGGACGGTCGAGCGGGCGCTGTCGGGGCACGGCGGGACCGACGAGGACGGAGACGAGGAGAGGAACGAAGACGGGCCTGCCCACGTCGTCGTCGCCGAGTCGCGGCCGGCCCGCGAGGGCGTCGGGGTCGCCGAGCGCCTCGCGGCCGAGGGAGTCGACGTGACGCTCCTCACCGATGCGGCGACAGCGCACGCCCTCGCCGGCGGGATCGGCGACCGGATCGACCGGGTGGTCGTCGGCGCTGACACCGTCTTCCCGGACGGGAGCGTGCTCAACAAGACGGGTACCCGGAGTGTCGCCATCGCGGCCGCAAACGAGGACGTCCCCGTCGACGTGGTCGCGGCCGTGGACAAGGTGGCGACGACGACGACCGTCGAGGGGGAGACTGGACCCCCCGAAGCGGTGTACGACGGCGACGCCGATCTCGCCGTCGAGAACCCGACGTTCGACCACACGCCGGCCGTGTTCGTCACCGGCGTCGTCACGGAACGGGGCGTCCTCGACGATGCGGCCGTCGAGCGCGTCGCAACGGAGTTTCGAGCGCTCGCGAGGTGGCGGGACTGAGCGGAGCTGACGAGTGTCGGGGACGGCAGAGACCGACGAGAACTGACGAACGTCGGGGGCGACGGAGACCGACGGGGACCAGCGAGGCGAGAGCGACGACCCCTCACCCGACGGTCTTTTGCCACCGACCCGAGAAGGGAGCGCGTATGAGAGCAGTCACCCTTGGTCCCGCGGGGACGTACTCCCACCGGGCGGCCCGTGCGGTCGCCGACGACGTCGAGTTCCGCGAGTCGGTCACGTCGATCGTCGAGAGCGTCGCCGACGGGACGTACGAACGCGGCGTCGTCCCCATCGAGAACAGCATCGAGGGATCGGTCACCGAGAGTCTCGACGCGCTGGCGGAGTACGAGGTCGCGGTGACCCAGGAGATCGTCACGCCGATCCGCCACGCACTGCTCGCGCAGGGACCGGAGTTCGAGGTCGTCGCCAGCCACTCGCAGGCGCTCGCACAGTGTCGTTCGTTCCTCGAGTCGGAGTACCCCGACGTCGCGCTCGAGGCGGTCGCCTCCACCGCACGCGGCGTCGAGCGTGCCCGGCAGGACCCGACGGTGGCGGGCATCGGCCACCCCGACAACGCGGGGGGAAGTCTCGAAATCCTGGCCGAGGACATCCAGGACCGCTCGTCGAACGCGACGCGCTTTCTCGTCGTCACGCCGCAGTCCGAGCGGTCGGAGGCGGGCGGCAAGAGTTCGATCGTCGTCTACCCGAACGCAAACTATCCGGGGCTCCTCCTCGAACTACTCGAGGTGTTCGCCGAGCGCGACATCAACCTCTCGCGCATCGAGTCGCGCCCGTCGGGGAACCGCCTGGGCGACTACCTGTTCCACATCGACTTCGAGGCCGGCCTCTACGAGGGACGCACGAAGGAGGCGATCGCGGCCGTCGAGGAGATCGCCGACAACGGGTGGGTTCGAGTGCTCGGCTCCTACGACTCGCGGCACGTGGTGTAGCGACGGCGAGCGCGCCCCAGTACCCGCCACTCCGTCCCGACGTCCGGGTAACGCTCAAATCCGTCGCCGACGTACCGACAGGTGAGATGCCTGACAGACCCAATCCGTTCGAGGACATCGAGCGGTTCTTCGAGCGCATGAACCGGAGCCTCGGCGACGCAGGAATGACTCCACAGCTCCACGATATTTCCGTCGACGTCGCCGAGACCGACGCCGAGATCGTCGTCACGGCCGACCTTCCCGGCTTCGAGAAGGAGGACGTGACGATCTCGGTGTCGGGACGAGACCTCACCATCGAGGCCGATCACGAGGAGGAAACCGAAGCGTCCGACACCCGGTACGTCCGCCGCGAGCGGACCCACCGGGCGGTGTCGCGGACCGTCCGACTCCCCGACGCGGTCGAGGAGGACGACGCGAGCGCCACGTACCACAACGGCGTGCTCACGGTGACACTCCCCCGTGAGACGGTGGAGACCGACGACGACTCACACACCATCGACATCAGCTGAGTCGATCGACGATCGAACCGAAGAGACGGTCGAACCACCGACGTCGACGGGCACGCCGCCCGGAGCCCGTTCGCGGACGACGGTTCGAACACAAGATATATTCCAGTCCGATGCCAGCCGTCGGTATCCGCAGTGATCTCCCCTACACGAGCGAGCGGCGTGCCCGTCGACGGAACACGCACACGGCGCCGAGCCGATCGGCGTGCAAATCGACCGACCACGTGCCCGACGAGCCGAACGGCTGACGTCGCCCGAGGGGCCGTCGCCACGGCCACTCGTGAGCAACGCGCCCGCGCACATCCCCAGCCATGTCAGTCGACGTAACGCGCCCGCGGCTCCGCCGTGCGCTCCAGGTCGTCGCGCTGGTCGTGCTGACGCTCACCGTGCTCTCGGCCGGCCACTCCTACCTGAGCTACGAGCCCGTCGCGGGTACCTCGGCGTCGGTCGACGAGGGGATCGGTGTCGCTGGCGGCTCGTCGGAGCCACCCGCGGTGGTCGCGACGATCGACGGCGTCGGCCCCGGCCAGATCGTCGCCTACGACGACGACGGCGACGTCGTCTACCGGAACGACTCGCTGTGGATCTACCACGACGTCGACCCCAGTCCCCGAGGAAAGTACACCGTCACCTACGTCGCGTCGGACGGGGCCGATCCCAGCGAGTGCGCCGGCGAGAAGTGTCTCCGGAACGTGATCGAACGGCTGAACCTGACGACCGGCGAGGTGACGCGCGTTCACGGGTGGGTCGACGCGCGGAACGGCTCGTCGCAGACGCACGACGTCGACCGGGTGAACGAGTCGGTGTACCTCGTCGGCGACATCAGCTACCCCGACCGGGTGTACATGGTGAACACGACGACGGGCGAGGAGATCTGGGAGTGGCGCGTCTCCGAGGCGTACGAGCCGACGAGCGGCGGCGACTACCCGTCGGACTGGACGCACCTCAACGACGTTGAGTATCTCTCGGACGGGCGCGTGATGGTCAACCTGCGCAATCAGGACCAGGTCGTCTTCATCGAACCGGGTGAGGGGATCCAGCCGGAGTGGACCCTCGGAGCCGACGACGACCACGAGGTCCTCTTCGAGGCGCACAACCCCGACTACATCCCCGCCGAGCGCGGCGGCCCGGCGGTCGTGATCGCGGACAGCGAGAACAACCGGCTCGTCGAGTACCAGCGCGAGAACGGCTCGTGGGAGCGGACGTGGCACTGGCAGGATACGACGATGCAGTGGCCGCGCGACGCCGACCGCCTCCCCTCGGGCCGGACGCTCGTCGCCGACTCGCACGGCCAGCGCCTCCTGAGCGTCGACCCGGACGGGACCATCGCGTGGGCACAGCCGTTCCCGACCGGGAGTTACGACGTCGAACTGCTCGGGACCGGCGACGAGAGCGCGGGCGGGACCAGCGCGGCCGTCCTCGAGCCACGTTCGCGGTGGCCGCAGGTGAGTATCGACGACGGCAACACCTCGATGCGCGACGGGGTAGTGGGCGGCGACGCGAGCCGAGCGACCGATTCGGCGGCCGACACCGGATCGTCGGCGTCCGCGTCGACGGGTACCGCACCGGCCGCCGAGGGGTTCGCTCCCGGTCCCTCGACGGTCGCGTACACGGTCGTCTCGCTCGTCCCCCCGCTCGTCCTCCACGGCCTCCTCTTTGCGCTCCCGACGTGGGCGACCGCCGTCGACGCCGTCCTCGTCCTCGCCACGCTGCTCGTCGGCGTCCCGCTGGTCGTCGTGGAACTGTGGGCACGACTCGCCCCACGCGTCCGCGCCAGGTGGGGGTAGCGCGTGGGTGGCGACGACCCACATCGGAGGAGTCGACTGGGGCTCGCCAACCACGGCCTGCCGTGACGCCTACGCCTGTCGCTAATACGCCGTATTCTCCGGATAGAGTCGCTCTACTGTGCGAATTACCACCACGTGTCCTGCAATCTTTATTATTTCAGACGGCGTCGTATCGGTCGCAATGATGCGACGTTCCAACTTCGGTGACGACCCGTTCGACTTCCGATCCATGTTCGAGCAGATGAACCGCCAGTTCGAGGAGATGAACCGCCAGTTCGGCCGGTTCGCCGAGACACGCCCCGCGCTGGAATCCGGCAGCGCGCTCCCGGCCACGATGGGCCAGGGCGGGATGCAGGTCGACGTCGCCGAGTACGACGGCGAGATCGTCGTCACGGCCGACCTCCCCGGCTTCGAGAAGGAGGACATCGACCTCTCGATCGCCGGCGACGCGCTCACCGTCCGCGCCGACCGCGACGTCGACTCGGAGCACGAGTCCGGCAACTACGTCCGCCGCGAGCGACGCCACCACTCCGTCCGCCGGACCATCCCGCTCCCGGGCGAGGTCCGCGAGGAGGACGCGAGCGCGTCCTACGCCAACGGTGTCCTCACCGTGACGCTCCCCCGCGAGTGGACCGACGAGGACGACGACAGCCACCACATCGACGTCGAGTGAACTGTCCGTGGCCGACCCTGGCCACTCGTCTCGTGTCGTGCACCGTTCACGGTTTGGTTCGAGGTTCGGTTCCGGTTTGGTTGGCCTCGAATTGGTCCGATTCGTTCCGATTTCCGTCCGCGTTTCGTTCCGACTCGTCCCGTCCCTTCTCACCCGTCTCGCTCCCTGCCGTGGATCGAGCTTACGCGCCCGCAGAGCTAGTGCACCACGTGTCCAGAGCGTCTCATCAGTGATGGATCGAGAGTCGCCGGTGACGGATCGGGACGACGCCGAGGTTCGTGAAGGGTACCGACCCGGGGTCGTCGGACGACTGACCGAGTTACACGCGACGTACTACGGGCGGCGCTGGGAACTCGGACCCCGCTTCGAGGCCGAGATCGCCGAGGGGGTCGCCGAGTTCGTGGCGCGGTACGACTCGGCGCACGACGGCCTCTGGACCGTCGTCGACGGGGCGGGGGTCGTGAGAGGCGGTATCGTCATCGACAGCCGACGGGTACGGGACGAGGGGGCACAGCTCCGGTACTTCATCCTCGACCCCGCGCTCCACGGGAAGGGGCTCGGGCGGGCGTTGCTGACGACGGCGATGGGGTTCTGTGACGCCAAGGAGTTCGACCGCGTCTTCCTCTGGACCGTCGACGAACTCGAGGCGGCGATCCACCTGTACCGCGAGGCGGGATTCTCGCCGACCGACCGGATCGACGTCCACACGGGGTGGCGAACGGACGTGCCGTACCGGCTGTTCGAGCGCGAGCAGTAGCGAGCGGAACGGGTACGACGGCAGCCTCGATCGAGACGACGACGACGGGCCCACTCAGTCGACCGATCCGTCGACAGGTTCGGTCGCGGCGTCGACCGCGACGAGGACACGCTCGGCCGCGCCGTCGACCGCGTCCCGCCAGCCGGCGGGGAGCGTTCCGTCCGCCCGCGGTGGGGAGAGGTCGAGTGAGACGCCGTGGTACGAGACGTGTGGGAACGACGCCGCGATGCGACGACCGACGAACTCGGCGTCCGCACGCCGGCTGGAGACGCCGCCGCCGGCGAGGTCGTAGTGGGCCGTGAACAGCTGAACGACCACCACGGGACGTGTGGTCGAACGCGAGAGCACGCCCTCGGCGAGGTGTCGGAAGAGCGTCGCCGTGTTCGAGACCGGGTCGGCACGGCGCCACTCCAGTTCGACGAGGACCAGCGCCTCGCTGGAGTCGCCAGCGACGTCGACCCGGGTACCGCCGAGGTCGTACTCGGTGTCCCAGTCGACGGCGGGGCGGGACGCGGCGAGCCGATCTCTGAGCGCCGACTGGATCTGCGAGGCGTGCTCACCCATCGGCAACCAGCTCGGCCGCGGGGGGCCTGAATGTTCCGCCCACGGCGTGGTCCGTCTCGGAGCCCGTCACGGTGCGTCGGATGACCCGTGTGCTCGGTGATCGGCCCAGGGCGCCGGTCGGTCGACCGGGGCTCGAACCGCGCGACCGGCGAACGCGAGCGACGGACGGTATAGCAGTTGTTTTAGGCCGCCACGACGGACACGTGTGTATGACTTACGACCCGCAGGAACTCGAGGAGCGCTGGCGGGAGCGCTGGGCCGAGACCGGGCGGTACGAGCCCGACCCCGGCGACGACGCGGACGACGTGACCTTCCTGACGGTCCCGTACCCCTACCCGAGCGGCGGGATGCACATCGGTCACGCCCGGACGTACACCGTCCCCGACGTCTACGCACGCTACCGACGACAGCAGGGCGACACGGTGCTGTTCCCCATCGCGTGGCACGTCACGGGCACACCGATCATCGGTGCGGTCGAACGGCTGAAGAAGGGCGAGGAGAAGCAGCTCTCGGTGCTCCGGGACACGTACAACGTGCCCGAAGAGACGCTGCAGGACCTGGAGACGCCGATGGGCTACGCCCGGTACTTCATCGAGAACCACTACAAGCGGGGGATGAAACAGCTCGGCCTCTCGGTCGACTGGCGCCGGGAGTTCACGACGAACGACGACCACTACTCGCAGTTCATCACCTGGCAGTACGAGACCCTGCGGGAGCAGGGGCTCCTCGAGAAGGGGCTGCACCCCGTGAAGTACTGCACGAACGAACACCAGCCCGTCACAACCCACGACATCCTCGAGGGCGAGGAGGCGGAGTTCCAGGAGTACACGCTCGTCCGGTTCGGCTGGGACGCGAAGGGAGAGTCGGATTCGGACACCAGCGGCGGCGACAAGGACGGCGAGGTGGTCGTCCCGATGGCGACCCTGCGTCCCGAGACGGTGCGTGGGGTGACGAACGCCTACATCGACCCCGACGCCGACTACGTTCGAGCCACGGTCGACGGCGAGACGTGGCTCGTCTCGACCCAGGCCGTCGAGAAGCTCCGCCTGCAGGACCACGAGGTGACGGTCGAGGAGGAGTTCACGGGCGAGCGCCTCGTCGGCGAGCGGGTTCGGAACCCCGTCACGGACGAGTCGGTGCTCGTGCTGCCCGCCGGGTTCGTCGATCCCGACAACGCCACGGGCGTCGTGATGTCCGTCCCCGCGCACTCGCCAGACGACTACGTCGCTCTGCAGGAGGCGAAAGCCGACCACGCGCGGCTGGAACGGTACGGCATCGACCCGGGGGAGGTCGAGACGATCGAGCCCGTCCCGATCCTCGAGATCGAGGGATACGGCACGATCCCGGCGAAGGACGCCGTCGAGGAGCGCGGCATCACGTCGTCCGACGACCCCGCGCTCGAAGAGGCGACGAAGGAGCTGTACAACCGCGAGTTCCACGCCGGGCGGCTCCTCGACGCGTACGGCGAGTTCGCCGGCGCGGTCGTCGAGGACGTTCGAGGGAGTTTCCGCGACCACTACCGCGACGCGGGCGTGTTCGGGTCGATGCAGGAGTTCACCGAGGACGTCGTCTGCCGGTGTGGCGGCGACGTCGTCGTCGCCGAGCAGGAGACGTGGTTCCTGCGGTACAACGACGAGGCGTGGAAGCAGCGGACGAAGGAGGCCGTCGAGAACATGGAGTGCATCCCCGAGAACACGCGCGGGGAGTACACGCACACGATCGACTGGCTGAACGAGTGGCCCTGCATCCGCAACTACGGGCTCGGGACGCGACTGCCGTGGGATCGCGACTTCGTTATCGAGCCGCTGTCGGACTCGACGATCTACATGGCGTACTACACGCTGGCCCACCGCATCGGGGAGCTCCCGCCCGAAGAGCTCGACCGGGCGTTCTTCGACACGCTGTTTTACGGGGCGGACGCCGTCGACGACCCCGACGAGCGCGCGCTCGAGTTGCGCGAGGAGTTCGAATACTGGTACCCCGTCGACTACCGCTTCTCGGCGAACGACCTCATCTCGAACCACCTCACGTTCTACCTGTTCCACCACGCGGCGCTGTTCGAGGAGGCGAAGTGGCCGCAGGGGATCGTCATCATGGGGATGGGTCTGCTCGAGGGCGAGAAGATGTCGTCGTCGAAGGGGCACGTCGTCCTCCCCGGGGCGGCCATCGACGACTACGGCGCCGACACGGTCCGCTTCTTCCTCCTGAACTCGGCGGAGCCGTGGCAGGACTACGACTGGCGTGCCGACCAGGTCGAGAGCGTCCGTAACCAGCTCGAACGGTTCTGGAACCGCGCCACCGAGATCGTCGACGCCGCGCCCGAACGAGCGCCGACCGTCGCCGACGACGGCCAGGGCCCCCGGACGCTCCCCGACGGCCTCGCGAGCGTCGACCACTGGCTGCTCTCGAAGCTCCAGACCACCGTCGGGGACGTGACCGGGGCGATGGAGAGCGCCGAGACGCGCTCGGCGTCGCAGGCGGCGTTCTACAACTTCGAGGAACAACTGCGATGGTACCGCCGACGCGCCGATCTCGACCGACCGGGCGCGCGGTGGACGCTCCGACACGTCCTCGAGACCCGACTCCGGCTGCTGGCCCCGTTCGTGCCGTTCCTCGCGAACGAACTCCACGAGCGGCTGACGGGGACGCCCGCCGAGAACGCCCCGTGGCCGGTGGTCGACGAGACGCTCGAACGCGAGGCCGTCGAGGTCGAGGAGCGGCAGATCGAGCGGCTCACCGACGACGTCAACGACATCGTCGACGTGACCGGCACCGACCCCTCGATCATCCGGGTGTACGTCGCCGCAGACTGGAAACGCGAGGTCTTCGAGACGGTCGCCGACGTCGGCACCGACGTCGGTGCGGTGATGGGACAGGTGATGCAGGAGCCGTCCCTCCGCGAGCGCGGCGACGACGTGAACCAGCTGGTACAGGAACTCACGGAGCAGGTCCGTGGGGTCGACGACGAGACCCTCGCGGCGATGGTCGACCTCGACGAACACGCGGTGTACGAGGCCGCGGTCCAGTTCCTCGAAGCGGAGTTCGACGCGACCGTCGAGCTCTACGGTGAGTCCGACGACGACATCGTCGATCCGGCCGACCGTGCGTCCGGTGCGGTGCCGTTCCGCCCCGCGATCCACATCGAGTGAGGGACGGGCGACGCACCCGGTGAGGGACGGACGGCATCCAGAGTGAGGGACGGACGGCATCCAGAGTGAGGGACGGACGACCAACGGTTATGAGCCCGGAGCGCTTCGGTGGAGGCATGAGTTCCGACACGGAGCTGGAGACGAGTAGCGACGAGCCAGGCGTCCTGACGCGGGCGTACCGGAGCGTCTCCCCTCGGTACGAGTCGCACGGCGACGCGGCGATGGACTCCATCGGCTGGGCGATGTTCCTCGGCCTGCTGGTGCTCCTCGTCCCACTGCTGCCCATCCTCGTCGTCGTCTGGGTGCTGGAGAAGGCCGTGAGCGCCGTCGCACGGCAGCGAGGAGGCGAATAAGGGCAATAAGGGGAGTCGTCGACCGGCGGACGTCCGCGAAGCGACGGGACGACGGGGTCGTGACTGCGTTATCACGGACGAAACCAGGACACTGACAGTCACGTGTCACCGCTTATCGAGTCGGGACGCGTATCCGTTCTATGCGACGACGTGAGTTCATTCGGGGAGCGGGTGCACTCGCGGGAGCGGCGGTCGTCGGCGGGGCCGTGTCGACTGGGGCCTTCGCCCGACCGGGAGCGACTGTCCAGCAGGTCGTCGAGGGGGGGAGACCCCAGCCACGGTCGCTGCTGACCGTTCGGACCGTGGACACGATCGACCACGTCGACCCCGAACGGATCCACGTCTCCGTGCCGGTCGTCGACCCGACGGTCGACGAGACGACGATGCGTGGGGTCGAGGTGATCGACGCCTCGGTCGTCGGCAAGACGCTTCGGCTCGTCGTCGACGGGCCGGTGAGTCAGGGGGCCGTGCTCTCGTTCGGCGAGCGGGGCCTCTCGGTCGACGGGCAGGGCCTCTCGGTCGACGGGCAGGAGACGGGCTCGTTCATCCACGCACTCGACGGTTCGCTCGAACGGCCCGAACGGGCGACACAGTGGTTCAAGGCGTACGAACCCACGGACGTCGACCTCTTCGACCCGCGGGTATACCGTGGCGGGACGCTCCCCCGACAGTACCCCGTGGCCGACACCGCGACCGTCCGGACGCGGCTGGCGGCACACCTCGACCGCTTCGTCGATCGGGGACGGCTCACCGTCGAAGACCGCGACGCGAGTCTCGCTCGCTTCGACGATCCGGACGTGAGACGGCTGTTCGTCGACCACGACGGGGAGTTCGATCCATACACACTGGCGGGCGTGCTCGCGAACGCCGGAACGATCGCCCGCGGCATCGACGCAGTCCTCGTCGACGGCGAGAACCGGTTCGGCCGACCCTACACGGTACGGCGACAACCTCCGCCGTCGGGCGGGCTGATGGAAGTACGGATCGACGACGGCGATCCGGTGATTCTCGTCAGCCCACGGCTCGACGGCGAACCGATCGCCGCGCTCGCGCCGCTGCTCGCCCACGAAGGGTTCCACCAGGACCTCACCGTCGGCCTCCACGAGGAGGTCATCGCTACCTACCTCGAGACGCTCGTGTGGGCCGAGCACCTCCTCGTGAACCCGACCCTGGCACGGCTCGGAACGCGGGCGATCCGGCGAGCCAACACGTTGCTCCTGCTCGCGCTGAACTCCGGCAGTCGTGCGTTTCCCGAGATGGGGCTCCGGGCCGCACCGCACAGGCAGGGGGTCGCCAACGCCGCACCCAACGCGGCAGAGCCGGTGGCGGACTTCGCCGCCGTCGTCGAGTCGAGATACCTCCGGACGCTCCCCGGATCGTCGCCGGGCGTCCCGTTCGCCCAGCAGGTCATCTCGCAGGTCACGGGGACGTCGACGGCGGCACTCGACTTCGACGTCGACACCCTCGGGCTGCTCGACGAGCGGACGCGGCTGTTCTCGACCGAAGAGCTGCTCGCGTTGCTCGCGACGCTCGAGCTTCGACCGGCCACCGGAACGGCCGAGGCGCCCGCGAGTACCGATCCGGTCGCCGTCTCGGACGCGACCGGGAGCGACGAGGGGGCGGGGATCCACGCGGACGCCCAGGCCGGTCACCTCGGCGACTGTGGGACCTGCCAGCGGACGGCAGGCGGCATCGGGTAAACGATCCCGCTCTACTGACTCACTTCGGTCAGTGCTTGCGGTCGGGGGCTCCACTTCGAATCGTGCAGAGTCGTCCCCGCACGCCGCCGCGGACCGGAGTGGACGCGGTGCGAATCGGGGAGTTCGGGACAGACCGATCAGAGACCGTAGAAGTCGAACGGAGTGCCGTTGTCGTTCTCCGTCGCGTGTTCGTACACGACGTGTGCCGCGGCGACGTCCTGGATTGCCAGTCCCGTGGAGTCGAAGACGGTCACCGCGTCGTCGTCGGTGCGGCCCTCCTTCGCGCCGACGACGATCTCGCCGATCTCGGCGTCGATGTCGTCGTCGGTGAGGGTTCCCGCGCCGTAGGGGACGTTGATCTCGCCGGAGTGGGTGCACTGCTCGTAGTCGTCGATCACCAGTTTGGCGTCGAGGAGGAGCTGGTCGGCGAGTTCGTGTTTGCCGGCGGCGTCGGCGCCCATCGCGTTGACGTGAGTGTGGTCGCCCACGGCGGAAACGATCGGCGACTCGACGGGCGTGACCGTCGAGAGCACGTCACACCGGGCTGCCTCGTCGACGGAGCCGCCGCGGACGTCGAAACGGTCCGCGAACGTCTCGACGAACCGCCCGACGCGCTCGTCGTCGAGGTCCGAGATCACCACGGTGTCGATGTCGCGGACGGTCGCGATGGCCTCCAGCTGGGTGTACGCCTGCACCCCCGCCCCGACGATGCCGAGCGAGGAGGCGTCGTCGACCGCGAGGTGGTCTGTGGCGACCGCCGCGGCCGCCCCGGTCCGCTTCATGGTGAGCGCACGCCCGTCCATGATCGCCAGCGGGTAGGCGTTGCGCGGGTCCGAGTAGATCATCGTCCCGAGCACCGTCGGGAGGTCGTACTCGGCGTTGTTGTCGGTGTGGACGTTCACCCACTTGATGCCCGCCCCGTCCCACCCCGTCTCGTCGAGCGCCGACTCCTCGACGCGCAGGTAGGCGGGCATCGACCGGAAGTCCCCGTTGTACTGCGGGAGATCGATGTACGACTTCGGCGGCATCTGGGCGTCGCCGCGTTCGTACGCGGCGAAGGCGTCTTCGACGGCGGCGATGAGTTCGGGGTAGGAAGTGTTCTCGTCGACGTCGTCGCTGTCGAGGAGTAGCGTGTGCATACGTCTCGTTCACGCGACGGACACTTAGTTCATGCTAAAACGAGAGATAGCTACTACCTCTATCGAAGTGGCAGAACTGAATACGGATTTCGAGTCTCGTTCCAAACTGAATTCGACTCTGTCGACACGCCCCGCGGGGACGAGAGCCGGCGGTGGGCGGGGGGAAGAGACGCGATCCGGTCATTCGGCGTCGGGATCGGTCTCGTCGGCTTCACCGTTCCCCTCGTTCGCGGTCTCGACCGGGTTCCGTGCGTCTGCGGCGTCCGTGGCGTCGAGCGTGACGCCCTCGACGACGCCCGTACCGCGCACCAGTCGCCGGTCGTCGTCGGTCGTCCGAAAGACGAGAGTCCCGTCGACGAGCGACTGGAGGACGCGGACCTGTTCCCCGTCGTGCCGGGCCTCGTCGACCACGAACAGTCCCAGCTGGTCGGCGTTTCGGACGCGGCTCGTCAGCACGTGGAAGAACGCGAACGCACGCTCGGGACCGAGGCGCTCGACGACGGGCGACAGCGAGACCATCCCGAGGCGGACGCGGTCCGACTTGATCGACCGGAGGTGGTTCGTGATCCCGACGCCGATGCCGGTCACGTCACCCGGTGACTTCGCCGCCTCGACACGAGCCGGAGAGAGTGGACCGGTGTCCCGTTCGAGTCCGGAGTGTGACGCGTCGACCACGTGGAGGTGGTCGAGGTCGTCGGGGTCGGCGAGGTGCGAGCGATACGCGTCGACGACCGACGCGGTCGTCTCCGTGGTCGTGACGAGCACGACGCACTCCCGATACCGCTGCGCCCGCGCGAGTATCCGGTAGGAGAGATCCGACGCGCCGGCTTCGTCGCCGACGACGAGGAGGTTCGTCCCCGACGAGATGGCGTCGAGGGAGTCACCCAGGGCACCGTCGAGGACGTACGCTCCGTCCATTGGCGGTCCGGTCATCGGCGAACCCTTCGGCGCTCGTCACCGCCGGCCAGGGCGGGCACAGCGTCGACTACTGCCGATCGAGACGGGAGATGGGATCGGCGGATGCGTACGACGATCCGGCAGGAGGTCGTATCGAACACCTCCCAGTCGACCACAGTCGCCGGAGCTGATCGCATATTCGATAATCCAGCGTGAGCGTGATAAAGGTCACTGGCGACAGTAATAGAACGTGAGCGTCGGGGACGCGAACCATCGCGTCGTCCGACCGTCGGGCGACGACGGACGTCGACCGCGGACGATCGTGCTTCGACAGCGTTCGTGTCTCGGGCGGTACCGGCTGGACGGAGGGGTCCGGGAACGAACCCCGCGGACATCGGCCGTATCAGACTGAGTCTGACGGCCTATGGAAATCGGTCTTCGACCGATTTCACCTCGCGGGTCGCGTGCGCTCCCCGCTCGGTATCGAGGCGGTGCGCCGCTCGCGCTGCTCGCGTTTTCCCGCCTCGCTTACATCGCGCCGCCCATACCGCCCATACCGCCCATGCCACCCATGCCGCCGCCGGGGGCACCCTCGTCGTCGTCACCCTTGTCGGTGGAGAGGTCGCCGGCAGCGATGATGTCGTCGATCTTGAGGACGAGGTTCGCCGCCTCGGTCGCGGAGGAGAGCGCCTGCTCCTTCGAGTGGGCCGGTTCGACGACACCCGCCTCGAACGTGTCGACGACGTCGCCGCTGAAGACGTTCAGGCCAGCGCGGACCTGTCCGTCCTCGTGAGCGGCGCGGAGGTCAACGAGCGTGTCGATGGCGTCGAGACCGGCGTTCTCCGCGAGCACGCGCGGGACGAGTTCGAGCGCATCGGCGAAGGCCTCGACGGCGAGCTGTTCGCGACCCTCGACGGAGTCGGCGTAGTCGCGGAGCCGGGAGGCGATCTCCACCTCGATCGCGCCGCCACCGGCGACGACTCGGCCGTCGGTCACCGTCGAGGTGACGACGTCGAGCGCGTCTTCGATGCCGCGCTCGAGTTCGTCGACGACGTGGTCGGTCGACCCGCGGAGGAGGAGCGTCACGCCGTGGGCGTCGTCGCCCTCGACGTAGAACAGCTCGTCCTCCTCGTCGCGGCGGACGGAGCCGTGGCCGAGGTCCTCGGTCGTGGCGGAGTCGAGGTCGGAGACGACGGAGCCGCCGACGACGTTCTTGAGGAACTTGATGTCGCTCTTCTTCACGCGGCGCAGGGCGAGGATACCCTTCTTCGCGAGGTAGTGCTGGGCGAGATCGTCGATGCCCTTCTGGCAGAAGACGACGTCGGCGCCCGTCGCCTCGATCTGCTCGACCTTCTCCTTCAGCTGGGACTCCTCGCGGTCGAGGAACTTCTGGAGCTGGTCCGGTGAGTCGATGTTGACCTGCGTGTCGACGTCGGCCTCCTCGATCTCGATCGCCTCGTTGATCAGCATGATGGCCGCGTCGTCGAACTCGACGGGCATGTCCTCGTGGACGGGGTCCTTGTCGATGACGGCGCCAGCCAGCATCTCGGACTCGCTCGCGGAGCGACCCGTCTGCGTCTCGATGTTGACGTTCTCGAGGTCGACGATGTACGACCCGTCGTCGGCTTCGACCGTGACCTGCTGGACGGCGCCGACGATGAGCTCCGCGAGGAGCTCCTTGTTGAGCTCGGCACCCTTGCCGGTCATGGACGTCTCGGCGACCTTCTTCAGGAGGTCCTCGTCGTCGGGGTCGACGCGCTCGGCGACCGCGTCGATCTCCTCGCGGGCCTTCGCCGAAGCGAGGTGGAAGCCCTTGATGATCGCCGTCGGGTGGATGTCCTGCTCGAGGAGGTCCTCGGCGTTCTTCAGAAGCTCGCCCGCGATGGCCACGGCGGTCGTGGTGCCGTCACCGGCCTCGTCCTCCTGCGTCTCGGCGACCTCGACGATCATCTCGGCCGTCGGGTTGTCGATGTCCATCTCCTTGAGGATGGTGACGCCGTCGTTCGTGATGGTGACGTCGCCCATCGAGTCGACGAGCATCTTGTCCATCCCTTTCGGGCCGAGTGTGGATCGTACCGCGTCGGCGACCGCACGCGCCGCGCGAATGTTGTACGCCTGCGCGTCGCGGTCCTTGACGCGCTGGGAGTCCTCACCGAGAATGATCATCGGCTGTCCCTGCTGCATACGCTGGCTCATAGTACACCAGCGGATTGTTTGTGATTCTATATAAAAGCTTCGGGGTCGTACCGGAGACGCTCGCCGGACTCCCGACCCCGTACAGGTGACGAACACGATGACTGCACTCGCTTTTCGGTGAGGTTCGTGCGAGATATTCTCACGCGAAGGAGCGATTCGACGCCGGCCATTCCCCGGCGTTTATATATTAGTCGGTCGGCTCCTTCCAGTGGATCGCGACGGTCCCGACGGCGAAGGCGTCGCGCGAGTCGGCGTCACGGCGAATGCGAACGGTGTTGGTCCCCGCGTGGAGTTCGACGCCGGTCAGCGTGTCCATCCAGTACTGCCACCCGTCGTTCGGCGGGATGTCGAAGCCCGTCAGCGCCTCGTCGTTCACCACGATCTCGTGTCCGTAGTCACCGACGTCGAACGCCTGCAGGCCCACGTACGCGTCCTCGGCGTCGTCGGTGGGCACCTCGAACTCGTACGCCTCCGTCAGGTCGCCGACGTTGGTCGCCCAGTCGAGGTCGAGCGCCCGTCCCTCGGGGGCCAGCTGGACCCCCATGTACAGCGTCGCGTAGTTCGCGCGGTGTGACACGCCGTCAGCTACTCGTGGGCAGTTCATAAACACGGCGACATCGGCCGGAAGCGGCCAGTGCCGCGGGAGAAACGTGAGTCTCAGTCGTCGTCCGGGAGGTCGTCAGCGATGAAGTCACCGTCGACGTCCTCCCACCGCGGCGGTTCGTCGTCGCGGTCGAGTGTCCGGAGCTCCCTCTCGTTCAGGCGCTCGTGTAGCTGGTTCAGCTTGTTCAGGCCTTTCTTCTCGCGGCCACTCTTCGTGTCAGGCATTGTCAGGCACACCAACGTCCCCAACTGGTATGAACGTTTCGTCAAACCGGAGAAACGACCGGGAGACGGCACCGATCGGTCCACGAATCGGCCGGAGGACGGCACGTTCGTACGGCTCCCGACCACGTTCGTACAGCTCTCGACCGTCGACGCCGTCGGCCGACCGACGGGGGGCGGCTTAGCCCCGGCGACCCGACCGGTCGCGAGGTGTAAGAACGGGAGACCGCAAACGGACCGACGACCCGACCGGTCACGAGGTGTAAGAACGGGAGACCGCAAACGGACCGACGACCACGAGTCCGCCCGGCACCGCTCGCCGGCAGCAGTGACAGCTCGTGGCACGGTTCACCGACGGCGACGACGCCCTGTCGCTCCGCTCGCCGTCACCAGCCGCGGGTCGCCTCGACACCGTCACTCTCGCCCACGCGGTCGAACTCGTCGGCGAGCTGCTGTCGGACAGCGTCGGTGTCGCGGTCGGGGTCGGTCACGATGTCGAGCGCGGCGAGCAGGGCGGCGCGCGTCTCCTCCAGTTCCTCGATCCGGTCGACCAGGTCGTCGTGGCTCCAGTCGTCGTACTTCGTGGACATGCGTCCACAGACAGGGAGAGCGGATACATAAGCCATGGCGTCGTGCGCGTCGCGCGACCGTGACCGACCCGTCCGACGACGATGCCGCGTCGCTCCCGGATCCGAGCGTGCACGTTTTACGTGTCGCGTCGTCTGTACAACCATGGACTTCGTCCCCAGTCGGCGACGGTTCCTCCAGACCCTCGCCGCCGGGGCGGCCGCCGGACTCGCCGGCTGTTCGCAGTCGGTGGAACCGCCCGCCCAAGAGAGCACGGACGGGACCGCGTCTTCCGCGACGGGCGCGGCGACCACGACGGCCACGTCGACACCCACCACCGAGACGTCCCGGGCAGGATCTGGAACTCCACCGGGAGCCGTCGCGTTCGACACACTCGCCAGGGGGCTGGGCGCACCCCTGGACGTGGTGTTCGCACCCGACACCGACAGACGGTATATCGCCGACCAGGCCGGACGAATACTCGTCCACGACGCTGACGGCCTCCGTGACCGTCCCGCGCTCGACCTCGGAGACGCCGTCGTCACCGGCGGCGAGCGGGGGTTGCTGGGGATCGAACTCCACCCGGAGTTCGCCGAGAACCGACGGCTGTTCGTCCGCTACAGCGCACCTCCGCGATCGGAGACTCCCGACGAGTACAGCCACACGTTCGTCCTCAGCGAGTTCCGCGCCACCGACGACGGCAGCCGCGTCGACCCCGACTCCGAGCGGACGCTCCTGGAGATCCCCCAGCCCCAGAGCAACCACAACGCCGGCGACCTCGCGTTCGGCCCCGACGGCTACCTCTACGTCGCGGTCGGCGACGGGGGAGGTGGCGGCGACCAGGGACCGGGCCACGTCGACGACTGGTACGACGCAGTCGACGGCGGCAATGGGCAGGACACGACCGAGAACCTCCTCGGATCGATCCTCCGCCTCGACGTCGACGAGACGGGCGACGACCCCTACGCCGTCCCCGACGACAATCCACTCGTCGGCCGCGAGGGGCTCGACGAGCAGTACGCGTGGGGGTTCCGCAACCCCTGGCGGATGTCGTTCGACGGGACAGATCTCTTCGTCGGTGACGTCGGCCAGAGCGCCTACGAGGAGGTGAGCCTCGTCGAGAAAGGTGGCAACTACGGCTGGAACGTGCGGGAGGGCACCCACTGCTTCCGGGCCAGCGACTGTCCGACCACGGTGTCCGAGGGCGACGAACGCCTCGTCGACCCCATCGTCGAGTATCCCCACGGCGGAGCGCCGGTCAGCGGGATCTCCGTCATCGGCGGTGCAGTCTACCGCGGATCGGCGTTCCCCGACGCCAGGGGCGTCTACGTCTTCGGCGACTACCGGCTCCAGGGTCGGCTGTTCGCCGCGACCCGTCCCGACGGCGACGGACTGTGGCCGACGACGACGATCGACCTCGCCGACGGGAGCGCGGAGAAGCTCCGGCAGTTGCGGTCGTTCGGCCGCGACGCCGACGGCGAGCTGTACGTCGTCGGCACGGGCTCCGAGGGCGGAGCACTCCACCGTCTCGTCCCCGCGGAGTGACCGACGGAGGACACCGAATCCACCGACAGGGGCGCGAAACCCGCTGGCGTCGCCGACTCAGCGTTCGGTGACCGAGAGGACCTTGCCGGCGGCGATGGTCTGCCCCATGTCGCGCACCGCGAACGACCCGAGTTCGGGGATCTCCGAGGAGGGTTCGATCGAGAGCGGTTTCTGCGGGCGCAGCGTGACGACCGCAGCGTCGCCCGCCTTGATGAAGTCGGGGTTCTCCTCGGCGACCTCGCCCGTCTTGGGGTCGAGTTTCTGGTCGATCGCCTCGAACGTGCAGGCGACCTGCGCGGTGTGCGCGTGCAGGACGGGCGTGTAACCCACGGTGATGACCGAGGGGTGCTGCATCACGACGATCTGCGCTTTGAACGTCTCGGCGACCGTCGGCGGGTCGTCGGCCGGGCCGCAGACGTCGCCACGACGGATGTCGTCCTTGCCGACCCCGCGGACGTTGAACCCGACGTTGTCGCCCGGTCCCGCTTCGGCGACTTCCTCGTGGTGCATCTCGACCGTCTTCACCTCGCCGCCAACGTCCGACGGCTGGAACGAGACGTTCATTCCGGGCTTCAGTACCCCGGTCTCGACGCGTCCCACGGGGACGGTCCCGATGCCGGAGATGGTGTAGACGTCCTGAATCGGAACGCGCAGCGGCGCGTCCGTCGGCGGCGACATCTCGGGGAGGTTGTTCAGCGCCTCCAGGATGGTGGGCCCGTCGTACCACGGGGTCTCGTCTGAGTGTTCGGCGACGTTGTCGCCCTCGAACGCCGAGATGGGGATGAAACGGGCGTCGTCGCTGTCGAACCGCACCTGTTTGAGGAGCTTCTGGACCTCCTCTTTGACCTCGTCGTAGGTGGTCTCGCTGTAGTCGACGACGTCCATCTTGTTGACCGCGACGATGAGCGTCTCGATGCCGAGCGTCTTCGAGAGGAAGACGTGCTCGCGGGTCTGGGGTGCGACGCCGTCGTCTGCCGCGACGACGAGCACGGCGTGATCGGCCTGCGAGGCACCCGTGATCATGTTCTTCACGAAGTCGCGGTGACCGGGCGTGTCCACGATGGTGAAGTAGTACTTGTCCGTGTCGAACCGCTGGTGGGCGATGTCGATGGTGACGCCGCGCTCGCGCTCCTCGGCGAGGTTGTCCATCACGTAGGCGAACTCGAAGCCGCCCTTGCCCTTCTCCTCGGCCTCCTCTCGGTACTGCTCGATGACGTGCTCCGGGACGGAGCCGGTCTCGAACAGGAGGCGGCCGACCAGCGTGCTCTTTCCGTGGTCGACGTGGCCGATGATGGCCAGGTTCTGATGTGGTTTGTCTGCCATGAGTCTGAATCCCCCCGGACGGCGTGGTTGCCGTCCGGAGACCGAGAGATACGCTGGCGACGGGCAAAACGGTTCTGTGGCACGCGAGTTGACAGATCGTTCGTGCGAAGCCACGCAGATGCAATCGAACACGTCGTTCCGAGAGTCACGCCAGGACAGGGATTCGAACCCGATGGCGAGACTCACGCCGTTCATCTCGCGTGGTTCAAATCCCTGTGGGGGTTCCTACACACTCGCAGGTGACGAGCACACGCTTCGCGGTACTCGTCACGTCGCTCGCTCGAAAATCACGCCAGGACAGGGATTTGAACCGGAACCGGACGGTCGTCCTCGCTCCGCTCGGACGCTGCGACCGGTAGGGTTCAAATCCCGTCGAGATCGCTCCCAGACCACCATCGCGTCCACTCGGCGACGAGACGCCTCGCTCGAGAGCTGAGGTTCACAGAAGCGCCAGGACAGGGATTTGAACCCTGGATCCCAGAGGGAACACGCTTTCCAGGCGTGCGCCTTACCACTCGGCCATCCTGGCTCGTTCCAACGTATCCCGGTGCGAGGTTTAAGTCCTTCCTTTCGGCTCGAAACGGGGTCTGAGCCGGTGTGTGAGGCCTGCAGCGACGACTCCCACGAGAGCGGCGACGGCGAACCGACTCGCGAAGCCGACGTCCAGTCCGACGACGAGGTCGTACCCCTGGACGAGTACGAGGAAGGCGAGCGCACCGACGACACCCCAAAGGAGGCTCGCCTTCGTCCGGGGGGTCAGCGTCACTCGTCGTCCGCCCCCGCGTCGGGAACGACGGCGACCGCCTCGATCTCCACCGCGGCACCCTTCGGGAGCGCCCCCACCTCGACGGCGCTCCGCGCGGGCGGGTCGTGTCTGAAGTACGTCGCGTACGTCTCGTTCATCTCGTCGAAGTCGTCGATGTCGGCGAGGAACACCGTGATCTTGAGGACATCGTCGACGCCGGCACCCGCCGCGTCGAGCACCGCCAGCAGGTTCTCCAGCGCCTGCTCGGTCTGGACGGCGGCCGAGGACTCGCTCAGAAAGTCGCCCTCGGGCGTGAGCGCGATCTGCCCCGCGGTGAAGACGAGGTCGCCGGTCGTCGTCCCCTGGCTGTACGCGCCGACCGCGGCGGGTGCCTCGTCCGTCGAGATGATGCGTCGCATACGGGAGGCTCGGCGGGTGAGGATAAAAAATCAGCACTCGGGACGACTGCCGCTCTGCGCCAGTCGTCGGTCGGCGGCCACTGATCGTCGGCCACTGGCAGTGCAACTCGGCGCGATCGCCGCCGGAGACCGGGACGACCCACGCCGGCGACCTCACACCAGCACTTCGACCGCGTAGCCGTGTTCGCGGAGGGCGGCGAGCAGGTCGGCGACGTGCTCCTCGCCGCGCGTCTCCAGGTCGAGTTCCACCTCGGCGGCGTTCATCGCCACGTCCTTCGAGGTGCGGTCGTGGTGGATGGCGTGGATGTTCGTGTGGTGGTCGACGAGGATCTCGGTGAGGTGCAACAGCGCGCCGGGCCGGTCCTTCAGGATCGTCCTGATACGCAGGTAGCGGCCAGTCTCGACGAGGCCGCGCATCAACACCGTCGTGAGGACGTTGAGGTCGATGTTGCCGCCACAGAGCGCGGGGACGATCACCTCCTCGTCGTCGTAGTCGAACGCCTCCGAGAGCACGGCAGCCAGCGGAACCGCCCCCGCGCCCTCGACGAGCGTCTTCGACCGCTCGAGCAGGTGCGTGACGGCCATCGCGATCTCCTCGTCCGTGACGGTCACGACCTCGTCGACCCGCTCGCGGATGACCTCGAAGGTCCGGTCGCCGACGCGGCGCGTGGCGATCCCGTCGGCGATGGTGTCGACCGAATCGAGTTCGACGATCTCGCCCTTCTCAAGCGAGGAAGCGAGGCTCGACGCGCCCGCCGCCTGGACCCCGACGACCCGCGTGTCGGGCGACCGTGCTTTGACCGCGGTGGCCATACCGGAGATGAGACCGCCGCCACCGATCCCGACGACGACTGTCTCGACGTCGGGACACTGGTCGAGGATCTCCAGCCCGAGCGTGCCCTGGCCAGCCATCACCGCGGGGTCGTCGAACGCGTGGACGTAGGTGCGCCCCTCCTCGGTCTCGATCTCGTGTGCCTTCGCCTGCGCCTCGCTGTAGTCGACGCCGTGGAGGACGACCCGTCCACCGTACCGACGGGTGGCCTTGACCTTCGAGATGGGCGCGAACTCCGGCATGACGATCGTCGCGTCGACGCCGGCGCGGGTCGCCGCCAGCGCCACCCCCTGCGCGTGGTTACCCGCGCTGGCGGTGACGACACCCGCTTCTCTCTCCGCGTCCGAGAGCGTCGCGATCCGGTTCGTCGCGCCACGGATCTTGAACGATCCGGTTCGCTGCAAGTTCTCCAGTTTCAGGTGGACCGCCGCGCCGGTCATCCGCGAGAAGGTGTGCGAGTAGTCGAGGGGTGTCTGCCGGGCGACCGCCTCGACGCGTGGACGGGCGTCGAGTACGTCTGTCAGCGAGAGCATGCGCGACGTTGCCAACGGGAGGCGATAACGGTTGGGACGACGGGACGCGATGGGGAAGGAGGACGATGTGATGAGAGGAAAGACGACGGGAGGCGATGACGGCTGAGGGCAGTGAGATTCGATACCGGTCGGGAGGGCGAGAGCCGTCGGTCGTCGAAGCCGAGCGTGACTCGTCGGCACCGGTGTCGCCAGAGCCGGTCACGGACGGCTCGTCGGCTCGCGGCAGGAAGGGGGAAATGCACGCGTGTGACGTGCAAGGGAGACTATCGGTCCGGTTGATATAAACCTCATCCGAGCACAGTGAAAGTGAAACCGTCCGATGGCACCGACACACCGGCGAACGTCGGACGGACGTCTGTCGGCGAACCGACGACGGACGCTACCGGTCGGGGAGCGGTTCGACCGACACGTCGGCGTCGGCGAGGTACGCACGGAGTCGCTCGGGGAAGGAGCCACGGCCGGGCCAGTCGACCGCGGCCTCGAGTCGGTCGGGGTCGCCGACGTAGACGGCGACCTCGCCGCCGTCGGTCCGCGGGAGCGAGACGCGGACGTACAGCCCGCCGTCGACACCCTCGTAGGCGTCGAGCCGGTCGATTTCGTCCGTCCGGAGCAGCCGTCCCGCGGCCCGGCCGCCTGGTGCGAGCGTCGGATACCGGCCCTCGACGATGTGGAGGCCGTGAAGGTGTGCGGGTCCGACGAACGCATACGAGTCGACCACTTCGGCGACCCGCTCGGGCGCAGTGAGCGTCCCGTAGACGAAGACGTCCATGCTGACGGGAGGCGACGAACGAATAAAAAGCCACAGCGACGGCGAGGGTTACGCCTCGCCGGCCACGCTTCGCACGTCGCTCGCCCCGCACCCGGGGCACGACACTCTCGCCATGTGCGACTCGTCGGTCACGAACTCCTCGTTACAGATCAGACACTGGTACGCGTACGACCGGGACTCCGTCCCGCGACCCAGGACCGCCTTGAGACGTTGGACGAGTGTCATCTGATACCACACCCCACGTAGAAGAGATAGAGCCAGTGACATAAACCGCGGCGAGAGTGGTCAGCTTCTGGTACGTACTCGCCGGGGTGAGGGCGGTTACCGCTCGTCGAGCGGCACGAACTCCAGGTCACGCGGGCCGACGTAGCGGGCGCGCGGTCGGATGAGCCGGTTGTCGTCGTACTGTTCGAGGACGTGTGCGATCCACCCGCCGACGCGCGACAGCGCGAAGATGGGTGTGTAGATGTCGATCGGGATCCCCATCTGGTAGTACGTGGAGGCGGAGTAGAAGTCGACGTTCGGCGCGAGCCCCTTCTCTTGCATCATGTACTCCTCGATGGCGACGGAGTAGTCGTACCACTTCATCTCCCCGGCAGCCTCGGCGAGCGCCTCCGACTGCTCGCCGAGGATCTTCGCCCGCGGGTCCTTCACGTTGTAGACGCGGTGGCCGAAGCCGGCGACGCGCTTGCCCTCGTCGAGCGCGTGCTTCACCCAGTCGGTGGGGTCCATCCCGCTCTCGTCCACCTCGTGGAGCATCCGCATCACGTTCTGGTTGGCACCGCCGTGGAGCGACCCCGCGAGCGTCCCCACGGCCGAGGTGACGGCCGAGTGCAGGTCGGAGAGCGTCGAGGCGGTGACGGTCGCCGAGAACGTCGAGGCGTTGAGGCCGTGGTCGGCGTGGAGGACGAGCGCCTGGTCGAAGACGTCGGCGAGGACGTCGTCGGGCTCCTCGTCGTTGAGCATGTAGAGGAAGTTGGCGGCGTGGCCGAGGTCCTCGCGCGGGTCGACGGGGTCGTTGCCGTTCCGGAGGCGTTTGAACGCCGCCAGCGCCGTCGGGATCTTGGCGGTGATACGCCGGCCCTTCCGAATATTCGCCTCGCGGTCGGTCACCGCGTCGGCGGCGAAGCCCGACTCGTCGTCGTACGCCGAGAGCTGCGAGACGACGGTTCTGAGCGCGGCCATCGGCTCCTCGTCGGCGTCGGCGAGCGACTCGATGGTCCGGAGCAGCGCGGGGTCGATCGCCCGCTCCGTGGCCATCGACGCCGAGAACTCCGCGAGTTCCGACTCCGTGGGGAGCGCCCCGTGCCAGAGAAGGTAGACGACCTCCTCGTAGGAAGCGCCCTCGGCGAGGTCCTCGATGTCGTAGCCACGGTAGATCAGCTGCCCCTCGTCGCCGTCGATGAAGCTGAGTTCCGACTCGGCAACGAGGACGCCCTCGAGCCCCCGTTTCAGGTCGTCTGACATACGACTCCGTTTCTGACCCGCTCAAAAAAGCGTTATCGTTCGGTGCGCACCCAGTGGAGAGCGGGTGGATAGGTGTCCACCGATCACCCGAAAGGATGACCGGTCGTCGGGGCGTTCACGAGATAGCCATGCTCTAGCGGTATCTATGTCCTCAGCACGCGAACGGAGGGGAGATCATGAACACGACGAGTGAGTCGGGAGTGACGACGATGACGACGACAGACGCCCCGCGAATCGGCCGCCGGACGGTCCTGCAGGCCGCGGGTGCGATCGCAGCGAGCGGCCTCCTCGCGGGACGGGCGCGTGCCGCCCACCGCGACGACGGCACGTTCACCGCGTGGGGCCGCCCCGTCGAGGTGGCCAGCGGCGTCGACGTGCGGACGTTCGCGACGCTCGACCGCCGCGGGGTTCCCGTGGCCATCGGCGTCCACATCCCCGTCGAGGCCATGCGGGTGCTGCCGGCGAAACTGACGGCGTACCACCTCGACTTCCCGCGAGCGTTGACCACGCGTGACACCCACGCGTTCACGTTCGCCGGCCTCGACTGGAATCCCGCGGGTCACCCCGGCCCGATGTACGAAGTGCCGCACTTCGACGTGCACTTCTACCTGATGGACGAGGCGGAGGTCGAGGCCATCGCCCCCGGCGTCGCGGCGTACGAGATCGCGGCCGAGCGCCTGCCCGAGGGGTACGTCTTCGAGCCGGTGCGTTTCATCGTCCCGGAGATGGGCGAACACCTCGTCGACCCCACGTCGCCGGAGTTCAACGGCCAACCGTTCACCGAGACGTTCATCTACGGGGCGTACGCCCGCGACGGCGCGTCCGACGACAGCGGCGTGTTCGGTGCGGGCGCGACCGGGGAGATCACCTTCCTCGAACCGATGGTGACGAAGGCGTTCCTCGAGACGAACCCCTCGGTCCGGAAGTCGATCAAGCAGCCCCAGGGCTTCGCGGTCGCGGGGTACTACCCGACGACGTACACGATCGAGTACCGCTCGCAGTGGCAGGCGTACGTCGTGACGCTCGAGGACTTCGAGTGGGTCGACGCGGTCTGAAACCGACCCATTCGGTCTCGGTCTGAAACCGACCCACTCGGTCGCCAGACGGGCCCTCGTTCGGCAACTGAACGACCCCATCGACGCGCCCGCGCCAGTCGGCAGGGGGTCGCCCCCGCCGGAAATCGAGCGTGCCTGTCGGCAGACAACCCTTTTGCGCGTGCGGGGGTGATTGACTGTAGTATGTACCCCGGGGACGTCGAGTACGAGCCGGTCAGCGTGAAGGAGGTGCTGGCGGAAATGAAGGACACCGCCGAACTGCTCATCGATCTCTCGTACTCGGCGGTCCTCCTCGGGAGCGACGAGATCGCCAGCGAGGTGCTGGCGCTCGAAGAGCGGATGGACATCCTGCAGCTGCAGGCACGGATGAGCCTGCTGATGGCCGCCCGCAGCCCCGAGGACGCCGAGGAACTCGCGCCCGTCCTCGGGGTGGTCGGCGCGGCCGAGAAGATCTCGAACGCCGCGGGCGACATCGCCAAGGTGGTCATCGAGGACATCGGCCTCCCGGAGGCGATCCGCGCGGCGCTCCCCGAGGCGACCGAGATCCTCGTGCGCGTGCCCGTGGGCGTGGAGTCACCGTACGACGGCCGCTCGCTCGGCGAGATCAACATGGAGACCGAGACGGGCGTTCGGGTCATCGCCGTCCGTCGGGAGCAGGCGACGGGGAAACGGCGGTGGATCACGAACCCCGACCACGAGAGCGTCCTGCAGTCGGGCGACGTCCTCCTCTTGCGAGGACCGGAGACCGGCCTCACCGAGGTGTACGAACGCGCGAGCGGCACGGCGTACGAGCCGGTCGAACCGCCCGAGGCACCCATCGACGACCTCGAACGCGCCGTCGACTCGATCGTGACGATGAAGAACATGAGCGAACTCGCCGTCGACCTCGCGTACGGGGCGGTGCTGTTCGACAGCGAGGGCGTCGCCGAGGAGGTCGCCGAACTCGAGGCGGAGGTAGACGCGCTCAAGTCGCGGTTCGAGGCGTGGACGCTCCGCGCGGCCGCCCGCGTCGACGACCCCATCGCGCTCCGGGGGCTGATGCATCTCGCGGTCTCGACGGAGGTCATCTCCGACGCGGCGCTGGAGATCAGCGAGGGCGTCCTCCACGGGCTGGCGGCCCACCCCGTCGTCGCCGCCGCGGTCAGGGAGTCCGACGAGGTCATCGTCCGGCTGACGCTCGCACCGGCGAGCGAGCTCGCGGGGACGACCATCGGCGATCAGCTGATCCAGACCGAGACGGGGATGCGGATCATCGCCATCCGTCGCACCGGGTCGGACGGCGACTGGGTCGTCCAGCCCGGCCCCGAGACCGACCTCCGCGCCGGGGACGTCATCATCGCCAAGGGGACCCGCGCCGGGGCGGCCCGACTCGGCGAGCGCGCCGGCGACCGGCCCGACGTCGGCGAGTAGCGCCGGGGAGCTGGCCACGGAATCGACGATGGGCGAACTGTTAAAAATTTTTTAATTTCCGGGGAGAAATAAATTTATTCACTCCCTCTCCGTGGGATGCGGTATGAGCATCGTCGCGGAGTTCACCATCGACGCCGAACAGTTCCTGTTGGGGCGGGTGCTCCGCACGGGTGGGGGGATGAACATCGAGATCGAACGGGTCGTTCCCGCCTCCAGACGAATCATGCCGTACGTCTGGGTCAGCGGCGGCGACCGCGCGGAGTTCGAGGAGTCCGTCAGGGGGACCGACGAGGTGCGCGAACTGCTCCACCTCGACACGATCGAGGGCCGGTCGCTGTACCGTATCGACTGGGACGAGACCGTCGAGAGCCTCATCTACGGCATGGTCGAGACGGACGCGACCATCCTCGAGGCCCACGGCGGCGGCAGCTGGCTGTTCCGCATCCGGTTCAACGACCACGAGTCGCTGTCGGCGTTCAGCGACTACTGCCAGCGCCACGACATCCGGCTCAACGTCCGTCGCGTGCACAACCTGACGGCCGAGGAGGTCCGCGACGAACCGTTCGACCTGACCGACGAGCAACGCGAGGCGATCGAGTTGGCCATGGAGCGAGGCTACTTCGAGGTGCCCCGGCGGGCGACGCTGTCGGATCTCGCCGCCGAAGTCGGGGTCTCACAGCAGGCCGTCTCCGAACGACTCCGCCGCGGCACGAACAAAGTGATGCGGGCGCTCGTCGACGGGGCGATCAGATCGTGACCGCATCGGGAGTGAGAGGAGTCACGGTAATAAGGGCCTGAATCAACAAGCCGGAAAGCCATACCAGAGAGAGGAGTTCACCGGAGTATGGCGCGAACCAGCAGACAAGGGAGGGGAGACGACGTGCTCGTCCGCGAGCTGGTCGGTTCTCCGCAGCGGCAGGCGATCGTGAAACGGCTCGCCGACAACGACGGAGACGCGACGTTCGAGGAGCTCGTCGGTGCGCTCTCCGACGGGCCGGAGGAGACGATGAGCGCCGTCCGACTCTACCACGTCCACCTCCCGAAGCTCCAGACGATGGGAGCCGTCGACTGGGACAGCGAGACGGGAGCGGTACGGCTCACGCCCCGGGCTCACCGGACGTTCGAGACGCTCGCCGCCAACGGGCTGTTCGGTCGGGTCACCGGCGACTGAGAGACGCCGTCTACCGGTTCACCGACAGGAGAACGAGGCGAATCAGAACTCCCGCGAGAGTCGGTACGCCGAGACGACGGTGAGTAGCGCGGTCACGAGCAGTGCCGTCGCCGACGCGAGGACGAACGCCAGCAGCAGGAACCACCCTTCGGCACCGATGACGGGGTACTGTCGCGTGCCGGCGAACGGGCCGAGGAGTTCGAGCACGCGGAAGAGGTAGACGACGACCGCCAGACCGACGCCGGCGAGGACGCCGAGCGTCGCGTTCCGGGGGACCTGCAGCGCCTGCACGAGACCGCCCGACTGCGGGCGGTCGGGGGGGTCGTCGGTCACGTCTAGAGACGAGGACGGGGACGGTAAATCGGCGTCGGTTCCGACCGCCGCGGCCCGGGTGAGTGCGGCGACCTCCCCGGGTCAGGCGTACGCCTCGAACTCCTCGCCCGCGACGAGGAAGTAGCCCGTGCCGACCAGCCCGACGACGGTGGCGACGCCGAAGGCGACCGCCGGGGACCCCGCGTACAGCAGTCCACCGACGGCGGCGCTCGGGATCGTGACCGCGTTGCGAACGAGGTAGTACGAGCCGACGACGCGACCGCCCGTGTTCGCCTCCGCGGGACCGACGATGAGCGCCTTGTGCGCCGGGAGGCCGGCGAAACGGAGCCCCGAGAGCGCGAAGAGGAGTCCGACGACGAGCGGGTCTGCGGGCACGGAGATGAGGAGCACGGGAAACACCGCGTACACCGAGAAGCCGAGCGCGACGACGGGTTTCAAGCCCACGCGCTCGGCGAGTTTCGCCACCGGGACCATCGTGAGGAGGGCGATCGCCATCTCGACGGCCAGGAGGACGCCGAAGAACGCGTCGGGCGAGAGCCGTCCCACGGCGGGGAGCGTCACGCCGACCGCGAGGAACTCGGTGACGACGATGACGAAGAAGACGTACACCATCCCGTTGGCGAACCGGACCAGGGTGTCGCCGATCAGGAGCGGGCGGAGCGGCGACGGCAGTGACCGGAGGTCGTCGACGACGGTCTCGACGCCCGAGAAGGACTTGCCGAAGGAGTCGGCGGAGGCGTCGTACAGGAGATGCTGGGTGATCGTCGCCACGGCACCGAACGCCACGGCGACGAGCAGGACGTACCGGAAGCCGATCTCGAACGCGAACCGTGCGAGGATGGCGGCGGCGAGCAGCGGTCCGAGGAGGAACGCCAGTCGCCGGACGGTCTCGGTCGAGGCGAAGCCGGTCGCCAGCCGGTCGGGTTCGACGCTCTGCTTCACGACGGCGAACGTCGCGCCGAGCCCGAACGACTTCCACGCCTGCGAGAGGACGAGTCCGAGAAAGACGACGACGACGCCGACCGACGTCGGCCCCAGGGAGACGGCCGCGAGCGGCCCCGCGGCGTACCAGACGAGGAAGCCGAGCGTCGAGGCGAGGCCGAACGCCGTCAGCGCCACGCGGGAGCCGACGCGGTCGGAGACAGCACCGCCGGGATAGGGGTAGACGGCGCTGATGAGGTTGCCGAAACTCCCGTAGAGCCCGATCGCGAGGCTGCCGGCGCCGATGACGCTCAGGTACCGCGGCATGTATCGTCCGGTCATCTGGAAGCCGAGGCTGAACGCGAACATCGCCACCGACAACACCAGCACGTCACCGTCGAGCGCGAGAAACTGCCTGACGGTGCCCCGGACGCCGGCCTCCGCGTCGGACATGCGTGGCGGTTCCGAGTCCGAGCGCAAATAGCTCTCGGTGAGCGAGTACAGTCGACTACGTTCCACAGGGGAGAACACCCCCCAGTCACCACGGTCGAGACGGGTTCGATCACCCCGGGGAGGGCCGTATCACCGGCTCCCGACGAGGGATGCGGCCGACCCCACGACGGAGCGCGTCAGAGATCGGTCCAGTCCGTGGGACCTACTTCGGGGATGGACAGCCGCTGTTCTGGCCGGGACCGTTCGCGGAGGTCGACGAAGCCGTCGAACAGGTCGTCGGACGGGCGCGTCGCGTCGTCCCGCGAGCAGCCGTACCGGTAGTGGCCCATCCCCCGAGCCGTGCCGATCGCGTCCGTGATCCGCCGGAGGAACCGGTCGATCGAGTCACGGCCGTGACCGGCCGCGAGGGAGTCGAGCGAGACGAGCGCCAGCCGGAGTTCCCCACCGACGAGCGGTGGCGACCGCGAACTGAACTCGTCGACGGCCGCGGAGATGGCCTCCCCGATTGCGCCGAGCGGGTCGCGCTCGGCGGCGTACGTGCTGGCGTCGATGACACGGACGGAGGGGTCGCTCGCGTCGACTCCGGTCGGCAACAGGTCGCCCACGGCTGGGGCGTCCGCCGTCCGCACGAGGATCCGCTTTCGCTCGATCGTCGGCGACCCGAATAGCCGTCGTGTGGCCCGACACGTGGTCGCCTCGGAGACGGCTCCGGTGACGAGCAAATTGCAGCCCTCTCGTTTGAGTCGTGGGAGCGTCTCCACGACCGCCGGCTCACCGCCCCCAGTCGCTCGGCGGCCGTCGGACATATGTTACAATAAAATCTTTGATGAGATAAATCTTGGCATGTCGTTCATCCAAAATTCGTGCAGGTTGAAACGAATCGGACGAGCGGGGTCACAGCGGTCGGCATCGAGGACCGAACCGATAAAGGGGGGGCCGGACCAGTGTTCGACAATGACGACACTGGGAACCGCGGACGCGGCCCCTGGGGAGGTGGCGACGGGTCGACTCGAAGTTGGTGAGACGCGCGACGGGAGTCCGATCGGACTGCCCGTCGCCGTCGTCAACGGGGTCGAACCCGGGGATACGTTGTACGTGCAGGCGGTCAGCGACGGCGACGAACTCAACGGGGTGGGCGTCGTCAGTCGCGTCGTCCCGCGGCTGGACCCTGCCGAGCTCTCCGGGACGGTGCTGTTCGTCGGCATCGTCAACTACCACGCCTTCCAGATCGCGGAACACCGCAACCCGATCGACGACCGGAAGCTGAACCGGACCTATCCCGGAGACGAGAACGGGACCTCCTCGGAGCGGATCACGCACGCGACGTTCCAAGCGGCCCGGCGGGCCGACCTCATCCTCGACCTCCACCAGGGGTCGACCAGCCGGATGATCGACGAGACGCGGGTCCGGTGCGGGTCGCGGCACCGCCTCCACCGCGAGTGCCTCCGCCTCGCGAAGACGTTCGACTGCGGCTACATCCTCGACCAGAAGGGACCCGACGGACAGCTCGCCCGCGCCGGCCCGGACGAGGGCATCCCGACGATCGACCCCGAACTCGGCGGGAGCGTCGGCTGGGACGAGTCGAGCATCCAGCGGGGCGTCGGGGGCGTGTTCAACGTCCTCCGGGGGTACGGCTACCTCGACGGGGAGGTCGAGCCGGGGCCCCAGATTCGGGCGAAAGGGTTCGACCAGTACGGCTCGCCCAGCGGCGGACTCGTCCACTTCGAGGCGGAGCTGGGCGACGAGGTCGACGCGGGCGACACGCTCTTCCGCGTGACGGACCCGTTCGGGACGCCGAAGGCGCGCGTCACCGCCGACAGCACGGGGGTATTCTGGCGCACGCGGCGGCTCCCGCAGGTCGCCACGGGCGAGTACGTCTGTTCGGTCGGGACCGACATCGACACCTACTGATCGACCGTGTTTCCGGGACGGAGCTGGCTCTGTCACGGACTGCAGCAGCGGTCTCGAACCGTTCGCCGTGTTCCTGAACGGTGCCGACTCGTCCTCGTTGGCCGACGCGTCCGCGACGAAGCGGACGAGCGCTTCCGGCACCCGATCGAGATCGGTACGTGACGGTGTGCACGTCTGCGACCGGCAGTCCCAAGATCACCGTCAGCCCAATCGAGCGCTGGGGAGGGGAGAAGCTGGATCTGAACGTAGAGGGGATCTATCGCCGCCTACCCGTCGACGGCGCCAGTCGTCCGAGGGCCCTCGGATGGTCCACACTGCCCTTCCCGCGAGAGTGACGCGATGCCGCATCCAGGATACCTCGATCGACCCACGAGGCGCGCAGACGGAGTTGGCGTCCACGACGATATCACAGCCGAACTACCACATCGCCGCTGAGACGCGACGCACCGTCCGCTGAGACGGCACGAACACGGCCACGATTGTTAGAAATAGATTCACATTCACTCGAGTAACCGAACGTCCCGTCGAGTGTGACGATGGGTTCATCAAGAGAGCAGAGCAGGAGATCATCAGGCCGTCACTCGTCCGTCTAGGAGATTCTTCGACCGAAGTTCGACTCGAGCGAGCACTACGGATGCATCTCTCACGGGCGATCATATCGATAACAGTTGACGGCCAGAAAACGAGGCGCGTTCGACATTTAAACGTATATTTTTGAACACATACACGAGACTGAACCTTCGTGGAGTGGGCGGTGACGCGTGCTTCGAGTCGAAGGGGCCGTCTCTCTGAGACTGAAGACATCGTACGAACTCAGGTCCACCACCCAGAACGGTTGCCCGTTCACGCCTCGAACAGTCCACAATAACACTGACAGCTCTCATAGATCTCTTTCGTCGCATTACCCTGTGGTGAGCTAGTACCCGCCGGCAACTCAGACGTGGGTCGGTGCCGAACGTGCACTTCGCTCAATAGTGTGGTTCAATTTTTTATCTACCGTATCACTGGTGAAGTCGTGTGAGGAATGCACAGCGACGAGAGTCCCGACGGTCTGGCCAACGTATCGGTCTTCGGATGGTAGATTTGGGATACGAACAAGACGAGAAAATTGTTCTAATAACCGGGTGGACATGCCCCACCGCCCAAGCTGCGGACTCTCCGCCCTCGACCAACGATCGCGCCGGGAGAGAAGTCCCACGTCGGTTCGGTACGAGGAGACAACGAACGTACGGGTTCAGCCGACCGGTACGACTAGTTCGCCGCTGGTGCGCTCGTCGATCGAGCGCTGCGGTGCAGTAACACCAGTTGCCGATCCCGTTGACGGACGGCATCGCTTTCGAGACACGTGTATTCGTCTTTCCGGAAGACGTCCCCGACGTCGAGCGTGATAGACAGTGGGATATATCAAGAATAATTAACGTTGATCTCCATCACGTTCGCCGCCTGCAGCAGTCTGTTCGGAATCTCCTCCTCCACTCGTTCGCCCTTCATGCGCGTGGTGGGTCCGGCGACACTGATCGCTCCGAGCACGCGGTCGCTGGAACCGCTCATCAGCGGCACTGCGACGCACTGGAGTCCCTTGACTCGTTCTTCATTACAGTAGGCGTATCCCCGCTCGCGGATCACATCGAGTTCGTCGTACAGGTCCTCACGGTTCGTGATCGTGTGTTCCGTCTCCCGCGGGAGGCCGTGTTCGTCCAGTATCTCTTCGACTCGCTCGTCGTCCGTGTGCGCCAAGATCGCTTTGCCGAGGGCGGTGTTGTGGAGCGTTCGGCGCTTTCCAGTGTGTGTGTCGATCGTCACTGCGTGTTCTCCGCGGGCACGGTAGAGGTAGACGCCACGGCCGTGCTCCTCGACGAGTAAATTTGCCAGCTCTCCAGTTTCCTCCGCCAGTTTGTCCACTTCCGACTTGGCGACGTGGTAGATCCGAATTCGCTTGCGCGCGTACTCGCCAATCTCGAAGAATCCAAGGCCGACGTAGTAGGTGTTCCCCTCCTTGACGACGTAGTCGTGTTCTCGTAATGTACTGAGGTAGTTGTGGACCGTCCCTTTCGAGAGATCGAGCCGGGCCGCCAGTTCGGTCACCCCCGCGCCGTCCATCACCTGTAACGCTTCCACGATCTGGATGGTCTTTTCCGTCCCCTTGATCGGATTCTTGGCCTTGTTTTGCATCCCACCAGTTCAATCGATTGTGGGTGCATAAATATCTTGTTCCAAGTTATCAAACACCAGTCGTCGGCACGAACGGGCGTCGACGTCAGCGGTTACCGGCTACCCCTGTGCGCTGTCGGCGTTCGGTTTGTGCCGGTTCGTTCGGCGACCGAGTTGACGCTCCAACCGTGGACAGACGACGAGTGCCTCCAAGAGACACCCACCTCGTGCAGATTAGATATATCAAACAGTCCGTGTCTAGGATTGTCATACCAGTGAGAGCGACGTTATGCCTGCCGGACAGCCCGCAGACGCTCTCCTAGTCGTGCTTCGGCAACACGACGCACTCCGTTGTGACTGGGCGATCACTTCCCGGCCGAGCTCCACTGCGTGCACTTCGTTTCTCGTCGGTGCGCGCAGTCGCGACCCTCCTCGGAGTGATCCGACGGGTCGTTCGGCAAGTCACCGTCCGCCGCTCGGGCGGTGTGGTATCCGGTCACCGTGGCGAGCGTGTTCGGGTCTGCGCGTTTGGGTCCAGTGTCGGTTCGTCGATGTGTCTCGATCGAGGGCGGATCCGTGACATCGTCGATCCAGTAACCGATCGCGCCGTCTGGCACCGGTTTCGGTACGCACTATCGTGCAAACCGGAGTACAGATGTAACAGCCGGTCGTCCCCTCAGACGGCGTCAGTGGACTGGAACGGCGACGACAACGGTCATCGTGGTGATTGCTCCGATCCCGTGCGACATGAGTAAAAGCACGTTGTTGTTGAATTTTTCGTCTCAGAAAGCGATGTGTATTCATATATGCGCAAAATTTTCACGTTTAATCGAGTCTTCGACGGTCAGATGAAAATACCTCCAGTATTGAATGCACATGGTGAAATCCGGTTGAGTTACATCTATATCACTGTAAAGCTAGAGAAGAGATTGAATTACAGTCATAGAATTGTAATTTACAAGAGAACGTACTAGAATTATACAACCACAATATATTAATCAGCGAACAAGACGTCACCAATTACAAACGTATCAATGTAATTTCCAGGGTCGGGAATGGACTGTCCTCCCCCCGCGGATCGCATGGGATCGAGTTTGTGTATATCAAACAATGTCGACAGGCCGGTCCGACGAGCGGCGAACGCGGATGCTGACGACGCCTGAGCCGTCTCGGGGGCCGTGCGCTGGATCTCCCATCGCACGTTCGACCAGTCGGTCTCGCAGAGAGACGGCGGCGCGTAGTACACCCACAGCCCCACCTGCTGAGATCGCGGTGCCTTCGAAGCCACCCGATACATTCAGGTGAGTTCGTCGTGTCGCAATCGCTATGTCTCTGATAAACCCTGACGTCGATCGACTCGACCGAGAACTCGTCGAGTCCTTCGAGGGGATTCCGACCGCGATACTCTCGGACGTACTCGGTGCCAGGGCAGCCGTCATGGACTCCGGAATCGACCCCATCTACAGCGGGATCGAAATGGCCGGAACTGCACTAACCGTGAAGGCGGTCCCGGGCGACAATCTGATCATCCACAAAGCCATCACCGTGGCGGAACCGGGAGACGTGATCGTGATCGATGGCAAGGGATACACCGAGACGGCCTATCTGGGAGAACTCATGTCCGCATCGTGCGAAGCGCACGATCTCTCCGGGATTATCGTCGACGGGGCGATACGCGATCGAGCGGAGATCGAGGAAATCGGCTTCCCGGTCTACGCACGCGGGGTTCATCCGAAGGGACCGCTCAAACACGCTCCCGGTTCGATCAACGTCCCGGTCACGTGCGGTGGGGCTACCGTCGCCCCCGGAGACATCGTTGTGGGTGACGATGAGGGCGTCGTCGTCGTCCCACCGAACGACGTCGAGGCGACACTCGAGAGTGCCCGCGAGAAGCAGGCCGCCGAACGCATCCTCCGTGAACGGGTCGAAGACGGCGAATACCTCTACGACATCGGCAACTACGACGAAGTGCTCGAGGATCCGGACGTGACCGAACCCGACGACTCGGTCTCTTAGTGGTCTGTCGGTGTGTTCCGATACGCTCCGACGCGAGCGCGTGATTCGATCAGAACGGAACTCGTTCGAGGGCTCGACTGCGGTTCTCGAGGAGCGGACCACTCGTCCCGTGATCCGAGTACCACGGCGACACGAGCGCTGTGGAGACGACGTATCGAAGAACGGTGCCGGCCCCCTCTCTGCACTCGGAGCGTACTCGTGCGCACGGAACGACCCTCACCTCACGAACGACTGGTATCAACTCAGGCAAAGGTTTTTGTCCGCACTGTGTTTTGGGTGGTTCACCTAACATGGTGTACGGCTTAGACGGTAATACAGCTCTCGTCGCTGCGTCGAGCAGTGGGTTGGGAAAGGCCTCCGCGAAAGCGCTCGCTCGCGACGGTGCGAACGTCGTAATCAACGGTCGGGACGAAGACCGCCTCGAAGAGGCAGCGGCGGAGGTGCGTGCCCTGGCCGAAGGGGACGTCCTGCCGGTCCAGGGTGATCTGACGGACCCGAACGACATCGCGCGACTCGTCGAGCGGACGATCGACGAGTTCGACCGACTCGACCATCTCGTGACGAACGCTGGTGGCCCGCCGAGCGGGGCCTTCTTGGAGACCGAAGAGGAGGACTGGTATCAGGCGTTCGACTTACTGGTGATGAGCGCGGGACGTCTCGTTCGGGAGTCAGCGTCGCACCTCCGCCGAGACGGGGGCGGAACGATCGTCACGATCACCTCGAGGAGCGTCAAAGAGGCGATCCCGTCGCTCGTGCTCTCGAACTCGGTGCGGATGAGTGTCATCGGTCTCGAGAAGACGCTCTCGAAGGAACTGGCGCCCGAGGTACGTGCCAACGCCGTCCTTCCAGCCCCGCACGAGACGGCACGCCAGCGGGAACTCATCGAAGCGGCCGTCGACCGCGACGAGTTCGACAGCTACGAGGAGGGGCTGGACGCGAAGGGCGAGATCAACCCCCTCGGGCGTATCGGTGACCCGATGGAACTCGGGGACGTCGTCGCGTTCCTCTCCTCCGAACGATCGAGTTTCATCAACGGCGTCGCGATTCCAGTCGACGGCGGACAGGGAGCCTCGAATCTGTGAATGACCCGACTTGCCAGAACCAGCGACGGTCGACCGCTCGTTGGTGACGGAGCGGGTTTCGTTCCACTCTCGTCGGTCGATCCGTCACTGACGACGATCCGCGACGCGCTCCCGGTAGCCGCCGCGGGCGACCTCCCGTCACTCGACGACTCGTCGGCCGAACTGATCTCGAGCGAACACCTCTCGTTCGCGTCCCCGTTCGAACGATACGGGAAACTGTGGGGAATCGGGCTGAACTACGCGGAGCACGCGTCTGATCTCGACGAGGATCGGCCGACAGAACCGGCGAGCTTCATGAAGCCGTCGACAGCGGCCGCTGGTCCAGGTGGTCCGATTCGACTCCCTCCCAGCGACGTCTCTGATCGGGTGACCGCAGAGGCCGAACTCGCGGTGGTGATCGGACGAACCTGTTCGGATGTCGCTGTGAGTGAAGTCGACGATGTCGTCGCCGGATTTGTGCCAGTCATCGACGCGACGGCCGAAGATATACTGGACCGGAATCCACGGTTCCTGACTCGGTCGAAGAGTTTCGACTCGTTTCTCGTGTTCGGGCGTTCTATCGTGACGACCGACGAGGTGGGTCCGCTCGACGGGCTCTCGGTACGAACGGTCGTCAACGGCGACGTCGCCGCGGAGAACCGTATCCGGAACATGATGACATCCCCGGACGAGCTCGTGGCGTTCCACTCGAGCGTCATGACACTCGAACCCGGCGACGTCATCTCGACGGGCACACCGGGAGCGGAACACATCGCCCCCGGCGACACTGTCAGAGCCGAGGTCGCCGAAGTCGGTGCCGTCGCCGCGAACGTCGTCAGATAGCCTCGTCACGGCCAGTCACCGGCACGATCGACGGGGTGGTCTCTCCAGCACCCTCCGGTCTTCGATCCGATCGCTCTTGTCGCCAGTTTCGGCCACGTCGCGCGGTCTCGCCCCGAGCCCGGACCGGTTTTCCCGACTCGGCTGAGCACAACGCTTAAGAACTACCTCTGTCTGTATCCCATCGTCGGTGTTCACAAATGGAAGCACATCAAGCAGATGACGGTCATATCGTAATGTTGCTGGAGCCGGGTGACTTGGTACTCGAGTCGATTCGAGAGGCGTGCGACGAGTACGAGGTCGACACCGGTGTAGTCGTCTCGGGGATCGGCACGCTCCGGAATCTCAACTTTCACTACGTGCCGACCGACGAGATGCCAAAGGAACAGAAATGGCGCAACGAGACGCACAAGCTCCTGGGTGCGTGGGAGGTCGGGACGATCGACGGCATGATCGCCAACGGAGAACCGCACCTCCACCTCGTCGCGTACAACGGCGATCGGACGGTCGCCGGCCACCTCGAGGAGGGCAACGTCGCCCACCTGCTGGGCGAGATCGTCATTCGCCCCATCGAGGGACTCGAACTCGAGCGCCGGTCGGACGAAAACGAGTACAACATCAGCCAACTCAAGCCGAGATAGGCCTCACACCGAGTCCCTCTTATTATGACAACGTATCCGAGCGTCACGGTCGAAGGTAAAACGACGGTCGTCATCGGTGGAACGAGCGGGATCGGAGAAGCGATCGCACTGGGCTTCGCAGACGACGGGGCGGACGTGGTCGCGACGAGCCGGACGCCCGAAGCGGTCGCCGAGACGGCGGAGAAACTCCGTGAGCGAGGAGCACGAACGATCGAACAGACCTGCGACGTGGCCGACCGGTCCTCGATCGAGGAGCTCTGCGACACGACTGTCGCGGAGTTCGACGACGTCGACGTGCTCGTGAACTCCGCTGGCACTGCTGCACGGTCCACGTTTCTCTCCCTCGACGAGGCGGACTGGGAACGGGTGCTCGACGTGCAACTGACCGGTGTGTTTCGTACCTGCCAGGTGTTCGCGGACAGGATGGACTCCGGGAGCATCGTCAACATCTCGTCGATGTCGGCCGACCTCGCCAGAACACGGCTGATGCCGTACTGTGCGGCCAAAGCCGGTGTCAACGCGCTCACCCGCTGTGCAGCCAAGGAGCTGGCACCGGATATCCGCGTCAACGCGATCGCCCCCGGATTCGTCATGACGCCACTCACCCAGGAGACGTACGGTGACGGGACGCAGATCCGAGCGGATATCGACGAGCGAACCCCGCTGGGACGGGTTGCCGACCGCGAAGAGATCGTCGGGAGCGCGATCTATCTGGGGAGTGATTCGGCGAGCTTCACCACCGGAGAGGTGCTCTTCGTCGACGGTGGGTTCACGCAGAGCGCTCTGTGAGCCCACAGTCAGTTCGAAGACGCCGCTGGCTCGTATGGTTCGATTTCTCCCGCCTCTGACCGTCCCCGTGGCGCGGTGTCCTCGACGGCTCGATCGGTCGTCAGAGCACCCACCAGTGTTCGCTCGAGGGCGAGTCAGTCGATTTCCGGACGTCCGTGTGAACGACAGTTACTGGGTGTACATCGGCGGCTTGATGCCGTACTCCTGGATGTCGATCCGGTCCCCCACTCTGATCATCTCGATCGATTTGGGGTAGCGATAGGAGGTCGCGTGCTCGTGCAGTCCGGTCGGGTCGGCGTTCCAGCCCTTCCAGAAGTCATAGTGCGTCGGAAGCAGCCGATCGGTCGACAGCGCGTTCGCGGACTTGATGATCTGATTCCCGTTCATGTAGTTGGTCGTAGAGCGAGCCTGACCCGACTCCCCATCGAAGAATCGACCGCGAGTACCGTACGCGAGGGCGCTCGCGTCCACGTCGAACTCCGCACCCACGTCCTCGAACGTCTCTGTGTACCGGCTATCACCGCCGTGGTAGAACGTCCCCGACTCGTGTTCGACCACGTACGAGACGGGTTCTTTCGCGTCGGGATCGTTCGCTCCCCGAACGTGGACGGTCAGGTCGCCCACCTCGAACGTGTCGTCGACGTCGACGACGGCTCGTTTCGCCGCGGGTACGCGGAGATCGCCGTCGTAATCGGGGTCTTCATACGACGTCTTCGGCGCGTAGATTCGTGCGTCTTCCTCGAGGAGGGGAGCGTGCGAGGGAGGGTGCATGTGGTCGACGTGTTCGTGAGTGACGAGCACTGCGTCGCACGTCGTGTCTGCGGGGTCCATCGGGACCGGGATCATCCTGATCGCATACGGGCGGTGTTCGCCAGATCCGAAGTACGGGTCGATGAACACCGTGGTCGTATCTGTCCGCAGAATAAAACCGTTACATCCGAGATACCAGACGGAGAGGCTGTAGGTGTTCGTGTTCTCTACTTCCTCTACGAGCCAGTCGTCCCACGTCGCGTGGACCATAGCCGCGTGTCCACTCGCGGGGTAATAAATATACGTCCGGTTCGCGCCCTCGAACGCGCTCGATCGAGCCTGTTCGCAGCCACCGAGTCGGTCGCACGGCTGACGTCGGCTCGCCTTCGTGTACGTGATCCGAGGTTTTAATTACTCATGAGCAGTCCACTGCCGTATGGCAACGAATATCTTGGTCACGGGAGCGTACGGACGCGTCGGGACGGCGATCATCGACCACCTCCACGAGAAGGACGAGTACGAGTTCACGTATCTGAACCGCTCGGACCGACCGGCGGACCACCCCTACGGCGGCTACGAGACGGTCGTCGCCGACGTGAGCGACCGAGAGGCGATGTGGCCCGCCTTCGAGGATCAAGACGCCGTCGTTCACCTCGCGGGGTACCCCGAGACCGATGCCACCTGGGAGGAGATACTCAAAAACAACTTGATCGGGATGTACCACACGCTGGAAGCCGTCAAAGAGGCGGAGGTAGAGCAGTTTATCTTCGGGTCGACGAACCACGTCGTCGGCATGTACGAGGTCGACAACGCCCCCGAAATCTACTACCCCGGATTCGACCTCATGGTCGATCACACGGCTCCACGCCGGCCCGATTCGTACTACGGCACCTCGAAGTCCTTTGGCGAGGACTTCGGTCGGTACTACACGGAGAACTACGCATACCCGACCCAGTTCTACTCGCTCCGGATCGCCAGCATCCGACACGCCGAGTACGATCACCCCTACGGCGACGCCGAACACGGCGTCGACCGCGGTGACTGGGAGCGTGGAAGCGACGAGTACGACGAGATGGTCGCTCGGATGAAGGCGATGTGGCAGTCCCGGCGGGATTTCGCCCACCAGGTCGAGTGCTGTCTCGCCGACGACGACGTCGAATACGACGTCTTCTACGGCGTCAGCGACAACGACCGTCGCTGGTTCGACCTCGAACACGCCCGTGACGTGATCGGGTACGACCCACAGGACAACGGTGAAGCGTGGGACTCGCCCCCGGGGTAACGAGCGGAGGGCTCGGGAGAGACCAAACCGTGTTTCGGGTGACTACGTCGGCGGAGTCGTGGCGACCGGATCGGGTTCTGAGTCCCCCATGTCAGCAGAGCCACAGCTACCATCCGAGCCGCGGCGGCAAGTGGCCGTCACCCGTGTTGTCCCATCAGTACGCTTTTGCATGGTGCATCCGAGCGGTCGTGCATGGACGCAGTGTTAGACCACGTGATGATGCGCGTCGAAGATCTAGACGAATCGCTGGAGTGGTATCGGACGCACCTGGACTACGAGGAAAAGGGGCGGTGGGAAGCCGACACGTTCACCAACGTCTTTCTCGGCCCCGAGGAGATGCACGAGGACGGCGCACTCCTGGAGCTGACGTACAACCACGATGGGCGCTCCTACGAGCTGGGTGACGCGTGGGGACACATCGCCGTGCGTGTCCCCGAGGACGAACTCGAATCGTCGTACCAGCAGCTGATGGACGAGGGTGTCGAGGACTACCGCGACCCCGAATCGTGTGGGGGCCGCTACGCGTTCGTGAAGGACCCCGACGGCCACGAGGTCGAGATCGTCACGCGCGACCACGGCGCGAAGTGGAGCCTCGACCACACGATGATCCGCGTCGAGGACGCCGACGACGCGCTCGGCTGGTACGTCCGGAAACTCGAGTACGAGCACACGGGCCGCTGGGAGTCCGATACGTTCGCCAACTACTTCGTCAAGCGCGCGGACGCCGCCCCCGAAGAGATGGCAGTAGAGCTCACGTACAACTACGACGGGCGTTCGTACACGATGGGCGACGCGTGGGGCCACCTGGCGGTGCGGGTCGACGACCTCGAAGACGGATGGCAGACCCTCATGGACCGCCACGCCGAGGAGTACCGCGATCCCGAGAGCTGCGGCTACGACTACGCGTTCACCAAGGACGTGGACGGTCACGAAATCGAGCTCGTCACGCGGTAACGAGAGTTCGACCGAACGCGACGCACCGTCCTGGGATCGGTGCCGGACGCCCCAGCTGCGTCTTCGGCGCTCGGCGATCCGGCCGTAGTTAGATATAAACAACCGTCACGGGATACCCCTCCGTGATGACCCGTTCCAATCGAGAGGAGCTCCGGTTCGGCTGTCAGATAGTCAGTTACGACGACGTACACACGGGAATCGACCGAGCGGTGCGTGCCGAGGCGGCCGGGTTCGACCTGTTGACGGTGCCCGACCACCTGTTTCACCCCACCGACTCCGAGGATTTCCTGGTCGATCCACCGTGGGAGGCGTTCTCGGTCCTGGGCGCGATGGCCCAACACACGGACGAGGCGGATCTCATGCCGGGCGTCACCGACTCCGTGCGCCGTCATCCGACCGAACTCGCCCACGTCACCGCGACTCTCGACCGTATGACTCACGGTCGGGCCGGGTTGGGTATCGGTGCGGGTGAGGTGTTCAACTTCGTGTCGATCAAGGACATCGACTGGGACGATCCGTTCGCCCGGTTCTCCGAGGCAGTCAAGGTGATCGACGGGCTGTGGATGTCGACGCCCGACGACCGCTTCTCGTTCGCCGGCGAATACTTCCAGCTGGAAGAGGCCTACATGGGATTCAAACCGGTTCAGCAGCCCCGTCCCCCCATCTGGGTCGGCGGATACGGTCCCAGCATGCGCGGATTTACCGGCGCGGTCGCGGACGGCTGGTTCCCCTGGATCCACTCGCCCGACCAGTACGAATCGGACCTCCAGCGAGTACTCGACGTCGCCGAGGAGCGGGGCCGGGATCCCGGCGCGATCGACCGTGCCGTGATGGTCCCGACGACGGTCACGGACGACGCCGACGAGGCACGACAGGCGGGGGCCCGGCGCAACCGCACGAACCTGGCACTCCGACCGCCTCTGCTGGCGAAGATGGGATTCGAGGAGATCGCGGAGGAGACACCCATCATGTATCGGATGGCGTTCGACGACGAACAGGAGCGACGGCTCCTGGCCGCTGCCGAGCGGATCCCCGATCACGCGGTCGACGAAGTCACCATCACCGGCGACCCCGAACGAGCGATCGAGCGGATCGAAGCGTTCGCCGACGCCGGCGTCGACAACCTCGTCGTCATCCCCGTCGGCGACTTCGAGGAGACGATGAGACATTACGAGGAAACGATCATCCCCTACTTCCGGGAGTAACGGGCGACTCGTCTCACTCGAACGGATCCAGTTCGCTCATCCGCCGACGGAACGTTTTGCGCGTCGAGTCGATCTCGTCGCAGATCCGGACGGGACTGTACCCCTCCGACAGCAGCTCGCTAGCGGCGTCCGCATCGGACACCGAGCCACCGACCGGGACGCCGCTGTCGAGACAGGCCGTTCGGGTGGTCTTGATCGCGGACTGTCCGTCCTCGTGGTCCGTTTCGAGAGGATGATCGAGGGATACCGACAGGTTTCCGTGGCTGATAAGGACGAACCCGAGTTCCGGATCTGATCTCCTGGAAGCTGCCAAACTGGTCACGGGCTCCCGGCACCTCCCACGCACCCGACTGTACGGCGGCCGTCCGCAGTCGGCTGGTGCCGTCCCCGTCCCGACGGCATTCCGAACGTGATACGTTAACGAAACGAATTTACGAGTGCCGCGTGCAGGACGTGGTGAGATGGCAGAGAAAACCGTCGGGTACATCGGGCTCGGGATCATGGGATTGCCGATGGCAAAGAACCTGATCGACGCCGGGTACACGGTGGTCGGCCGCAACCGGTCGACCGAACCGATGGACGAACTGGCGGCGTACGGGGGCGAACGTGCGGACTCCCTCGGCGAGGTAGCCGGTCGTTGCGACGTGATCTTCACGTGCCTGCCCGACTCGGAAACCGTCGAGCAGGTCGTGTTAGGTTCCGACGGTGTGTTGGCGGGCAGCGGTCGAGGGACGACAGTGATCGACATGTCGACGATCGCTCCGCCGGTCGCCCAATCGATCGCAAGGACACTCGACGACCACGGCCTCTCTATGCTCGATGCGCCGGTCAGCGGCGGTGAAACGGGTGCGAAGGAGGGCAGTCTCTCGATCATGGTCGGCGGCGACAGGGACGTGTTCGATTCACAACGGGACGTCCTCTCGGTGGTCGGCGAGACGATCACGTACTGCGGTGAGTCGGGGGCCGGCCAGATCGCCAAGGCGACCCACCAGACCATCGTCGCAGGAACGCTGGAGGTGATCGCCGAGGCACTCGTGATGGCCGGCAAAGCCGGGTCGGACATGGAGGCGATTTACGACGCGGTCTCGAGCGGTGGCGCTCGTGGACGTCTGCTGGACGTCCACGGCACCAACATGTTGACGGGCGACTTCGAGCCGGGATTCTTTGCCGAGTACATGTACGAGGACTTGGGATACGCGCTAGAGGCGGGCGAGGCCTACGGCGCACCCATGCCGGCCGCGTCCACGACCCACGAGATGTTCAAGTCGCTGGTCGAGAACGGACACGGTCGCGATGCCAATTCGGCTATCATCACAGTCATCGAAGAACTCGCGGGGGGTACCGAAGTGCGACTCGAAGACGACCAGCAGGCCCGGAGCTCCGGGATCGACTGGTAACCCGGACGGTCGGCTGCCGTTCCCGACGTCTCCCTGCACTGTCGGGAGGTTTTATCGTGTACCGTCACCGACATCTGTCCGTGAGAGTCGGTCCACGGCTCCGAGACAGTAGAGAGGAGGGTCTGCCTCCCGCGCGACCGTTCCACGGATGTGCGCCTGCCTGCTGGACGACGGGGCCTTCGTGAACGCGGTTCCGACGCCGCGCGATCGGTGCTCGCGCCCGAACGCGGCTCCACTCTGTCGGCTGTCGGTCCTGCCGGCACACCGACGGTCCCATCACCGTTTCCGTCCCAGTTCACCCGTCGAGACATCGTTTTCGACCGTCACCGATCTGTTTCAGGCGAACTTTTATGATAGAGGCTGTTTGATTCACCTATATCTATGGCCAAAAGTTCCAGCGAGGCCCGATCACAGACGGCACAGACGACGGACGAACGTTCCGGGGACCCCGTCATCGACATCCAGGACATGACGAAGACGTTCGACGGGGGCGAGATCATCGCCTGCGAGGACATCAATCTCGAAATCTACCAAGAAGATTTCGTCGTGTTGCTCGGTCCCTCGGGCTGTGGGAAAACGACGACTCTCCGGTGTATCTCCGGTCTCGAGATCCCTACCGAGGGGACGATCCTCATCAGCGGTGTCGACATGACGGGCGTAAAGCCGAAGAACCGGAACCTCGCGTTCGTCTTCCAGTCCGTCGCGCTATTCCCCCACATGAACGTCCGGCGGAACATCCGCTTCGGTCTGGACATGACGTCGGACCTGACGAAAGACGAGAAGAACGAGCGAGTCGAGGAGGTCGCCAAAATCCTCGGGATCGAGGGGATGCTCGACCGGGACACGAGCGAGCTCTCGGGCGGGCAGCAACAGCGCGTGAGCCTCGGACGAGCGATGGTGATGGAACCCGAGGCGTTCCTGCTCGACGAACCGTTCTCCGCGCTCGACGCGAACCTCCGGAAGACGATGCAAACCGAGGTGAAGGAGCTCCAGCGACGCCTCGAAACGCCGATGGTGTTCGTCACGCACGATCAGGAGGAGGCGATGTCCATCGGCGACAAGATCGTGGTCATGAACGAGGGGCACATCCAGCAGGTCGGCAGTCCATATCAGATTTTCAACGAGCCGTTGACGAGGTTCGTCGCACGGTTCATCGGGTCTCCGACCGTGAACATGTTCGACGGAGTCGTAACGAACTCGTCGGGGGAGACCCAGTTCGAGTGCGACCGGTTTACCGTCCCCGTCGACGGCGAGGGAAGCGCCGAGTTAGCGGCGGACCAAGACGTGACGCTGGGTGTCCGTCCACAGTACATTTTCCAGGCCGACGAAGGGGAAGGGGTGATGACGGGCGAGGTGGCGCTCGTCGAACCGCAGGACGACCGCGATACGGTCGTCGTGGACGTGGACGGGACCAATGTGCGAACGGTCGTTCCCCAGGGGACGATGTCGGCGGGGGAGAGGGTCGAACTGGACTTTGGGAGGAACGAGTTCTGGCTGTTCGACCGAGACGGGGATCGAATTTACTGATACGGTCGGCTGCACGTTTCTGAGTATTTACTCCCTGTACCGAGTGCGTCCGAGAAGAGGTAGCCTGCAGTACGGGCGATCCGGAACGGGAACCGGGTCGCCGGATTGGCTGTCCTGCAGTATCGGTCACTTCAACTACATAATTATAGAAAATTATTTATATCCTCCTCTGTTTGAGCTTCTGTGGTGGATGTCAATGGCTGACAAGACTCACAGACTGAGCAGGCGACGTACATTCCTGAAGAGCACAGCGGTCGCCGGTGTCGCCGCGCTGGCCGGATGTAGCGGTGGCGGCGACGGTGGCGGTGGCGGTGGAGACGGTGGCGGTGGAGACGGTGGTGGTGGAGACGGTGGCGGTGGAGACGGTGGCGGTGGAGACGGTGGCGACGGTGGTGCCTCAACCGGCGAGCCGGACAACGGCCTCAGGTGGGAGGGCGTCGAGATAGAGTACTGGAACCGCTTGGGCACCAATACGAAACTGGCGGAGCCAGCTATCAGGCAGGCGGTCCAGAACTTCGAGGCAGACACTGGCGCGACTGTGAACGTCACCTGGGCACGGACGGAAGCGCTCAACCAGTGGCTCACCCTCTTCCAGGAGGGGCGACGACCGCACGTCATGGACCAACCGACGGGCGGTTCCGGGCCGTTTATTCAACTGGATTCCATCAAACCCTACGAGGACTACCAGCAGTGGTTCAGCGACGAGACCGTCGATAACATCAGCTGGATGATGGACAGAGTGGGTCCGATGGTGTACGGCGGGTTCGACGGGAGCGCGTACGATATGAAGTTCAGCAACGAGGGGGTCCGGACCTTCCTCATACGCGCCGACCACGCCGAAGAAGCGGGCATCAGTGTCGAAGACGAATTTCCGCCGGAGAACCACGAACAAACGGTTCAGATCGGTCAGACTCTTCAGGAGGACGGACCGGCTGACTACGGCTGGCAGATTTACGGATCGACGGGAGACGTAACTGACACCTATACCGAGGACACGCCTGCCTGTTACGGGGGCACTGATGGCGTCTGTCTAAATTCAGATTGGACTGACACCAACATAGACAACGAACACTTCCTGCGGGCGTACGAAGAGTTCGTCGGACTCTTGACCGAACACGAACTATCGCACCCGGAATCAGTCAGTATGTCCGACGAGGACGCGACTGGACTGCTCATCGAGGGCAGCGCGAGTATGACGTCTGTCCCGCCTGCTTCGTACGCCGACATCCTCGGTCAGGCACCGGAGATGATCGAGAACGGGCAGTTCTACTTCTCGACGAACTGGAAGGGCCCGAGCGGTGCCAGAGGTATCGTCGGTGGCGACGGTATCATGTTCCCCAAGCCGCCCGAAGGCGCAGACGAGGACGAGTGGAACACGAAACAGGAGGCCGCCGCCGACCTGATGGATAACTACCTATTCTTCTCGGACTTCTTCCAGAGGCAGATGTTCACCACTATCGGTGGTGGCCCTATACGGGAAGACGTGACCGCAGAGGAAGTCATGAATGCTGTGAGTGACCCGACTGGCTACGAGCAGTCGAATGTCATCAACGCCACCCTGAGTGGTTCGTTCGACAACGACAACATCATCATCGAACCCCAGGCACCGATGTACAGCGGTGTCCAGCAAGGTGTCTTGCCACCGCAGATACAGCAAGCGATGCAGGGCAGTAAGTCGGTCGAGCAAGCGTTGAACGACGCTGCTGAGGAAGCACGGAACCGGTTCTTCTAACGGAGACAACATTCCACTTTTGATAGTATGCAATTCCAAATACCAGTAAAATACTCACGGTTACAAGAGACGTGGAGCAACGCCGAAGTCGCCATCAAACGAAACTGGATGACGTATATCTTATTACTTCCAGTTCTTCTCGTTATGGGAGTGCTCGTCTGGGGGAACCTCATCAACGGCCTCTGGATGACGTTTCACGAGTGGGATATCATCGGTCAAGCCAACTGGGTCGGCCTCGAGAACTACCAGTTCGTCGTCCCCTGGGAAGTGTTCCATCAGTCAATAATCGCGACGCTCATCTTTTCGTTAGTCACGTTCATTCAGGTCGGTATCGCCTTGGTCGCGACGCTCGTGATCAACAACATCCGGTTCAAGGATCTGGTCGGCGCCATCTTCGTTATTCCGTATACGATTCCCGGGCTCGTCTCGGGCACGCTGTGGGTGTACCTGGCCAATCCAGACTTCGGTCCGTTCTTCAGTTTCCTGACGTCACACGGTATCCTCGCGGAACCGATCTACTGGCAAGGTAACGGGCAAGCAGCGATGGGGATGATCATGTTCGCGGCCGGGTGGACGTACTGGCCGCTGGCGTTCATCATCCTCTATGCGGCGATCCAGGGTATCCCGGACGAGCACTACGAAACCGCCAAGGTGTACGGTGCAACCAGGGCACAGATGGCGCGACACGTCACGATCCCGCAGATGAAGGGTGCCTTGCTGGTCGCACTCAGCATACGGACGATCAACAACCTCACGAAGGTCAGCCAGCCGCTCCAGATGACCCAAGGTGGTCCAGGGTACTCCACGTCGATTCTCGGAATCACCGTCTTCAACTTCACCAACGCGCGTCAGTTCGGCTTGGCGATGACCGTCGGGGTCTTCATGATCATCCTGACGATGATCTTCGTGATCCCGTACATCATCAAGTTCGAAGAACAGGCCGGATCAGGGAGGGTGGCATGAACTTCAACTTCGACGACTACAACATCGTCTCCCCTCAGACGAATCGATGGGATATCGCGTACAAGGTCACGAACTACTTGATCATCGGCCTGATCCTGGCAATGATATTGATTCCGATCGCGTATACAATATCTGCCTCGTTCAAGCCGCAAAACGAGATATTCCGAAACAGCGTCGCGTTGATCCCGAACAATCCGACACTCGAAAACTGGACCTTCGGGATCGGCGAGATGTCCGACGGACTGTTCGTCAGTGCTGTCGCGTCGCTCGGTGCCGCCCTCTTCGCCCTGGTCGTCACCATCCCCGGGGCCTACGTGTTCGGCCGGAAGGAGTTCCCGGGCAAGCGGATCCTCTTCTACGGCGTCGTCCTCACGATGCTCTTCCCGGTGATCGTGCTCGTCGTCCCAGTCACGCGATTGTGGCTGGATACAGGTCTCTACAACACGATGCCTGGACTGGTGATCGCGTGGCAAATACTCATCACGCCGCTGTTGATCTGGATCCTCCGCGATTACTTCAGCAGTCTCCCGGAGAACCTCGAGGAGGCTGCACAGGTCTACGGTGCGACGGAGTTCGGTGCGTTCGTCCGGGTCATCCTCCCGATCGCGACGCCCGCCCTCGTCGCTGTCGGCTTCCTGGCGTTCCAGAACGCCTGGAGCGAGTTCCTGTTCGCCACACTCATCACGGACAGTAGTGGACCGCAACCGGCGATCATCCACCTCTGGGCGACGCTGAACGCCTCCAGCGGTGAGCGAATTCTCTGGGGTCCCATGATGAGTCAGTCACTCGTCATCGCCCTGCCGCCGGCCTTACTCTACTTCGCGACGCAACGCTCCCTCGCGAAGGCGCTCGGAGAGACCTGACCACTCACTTCTTCAACGCATATCTTGGATAGCGAGGAATCGCTGTCCGTCTCTCTCGTTCCTTGCGTTGTCACGCTCCGGTAATGTCACACAGGTCCATCGAATCGACAGGGTGAATCGACCTTATCAGAGCGTGTAGCCGCTCCCGGGCACGGGAAATCAGTACCAATTTATATTACAAACTACGTATCGATGCAATATGGAGACAGAATGGAAAGAGATATCCCATCCAATTGATAGAAATGTCCCGAAAATGCCGTTTCTGCCCGAGCCGGAATTTCGGGTGATCGAAGACGCGAGTCTGAGAGCGACCGAGATACGGATCGTCACGCACGTGGGGACCCATCTGGAGGCCCCGATTCACCTCTTCGACGATGGTGCCTCGATCGACGAGTACCCGCTCGATCGGTGGATCACGGACGGTGTGGTCGCGACAGTCGACGCGGAGCCGCTACAGGAGCTCACTCTCGAGGATCTGAACATGCCTCAAGAGCCGGAGAAGGGGGAGGCACTGTTAGTTCGAACCGGATGGGAAGATCGCATCAGCGACGACAGTTACTTCGAACAGCCCTACCTCAGCGAGGACGTGGCTAACTGGATCGCAGATCGGGAGCTAAGCTGGATCGGCGTGGACTCACCGTCACCTGAAATGCCGAATTCGATCCGTGAACGTGATCCCTTCCCCTTCCCAGTTCACTCGACCTTACTGGAGAACGACGTCCTGATCGCCGAACATCTTACTAACCTCTCGTCGATCGCCGGGAAAGCGGTCGAAGTGATCGCGCTACCGCTTCCGTACGTCGACTCTGACGCAGCCCACGCGAGAATTGCGGCCCGACCCAAATAACGACGAGAGTCGTGTACAAAAGCGTGCAATCGGTGGCGTATCCCCCGATTTCATGGGTCAGAGCCCTGAAGACGCCGACTCGTACGACGAGCTGCCCGACCACGACCGCGAGACACCTCCGTCACGCGGTCTGCGGTCTCGCGCAGAAGCCAACGGAGAAACCCGCGACGTCCCCTGTAAGGACCGCTACGTATGAACTTTCGCACCCACGCGGTGTAACTCCTCCCCGTTTGGTCCCAGCTATCGCTCGATACGCGACCTACGGCCCCTCTTCGTAGTACTGTCGGATGTCCCGGAGCGGCTCCTGGCGAGACGGGTTGTCGGCCAGTGCGTTTTCGTCGAGTTCGATGCCGAGCCCGGGGTCGTCGGGTATATCGACGTAACCGTCCTCGACCTCGAAGGGGTCGTGGGCCAGCTCCTCGCCGAACGACTCGAGATTCACGAAATATTCGGTGATCAGGAAGTTCGGCATGACGGCGGACGCGTGGACGGTGGCGGCCAGGCCTACCGTCGTAGAGTTGTAGTTGTGGGGCGACACGGCCACGTAGTACGGTTCGGCCATCGCAGCGATCTCTTTGAGTTCCAGAATGCCGCCGGTGTTACACACGTCCGGGTTGATGACGTCGGCAGCGCCCTTCTCGAACGCCTCGCGGAACTCGAACTTGGTGTAGAGTTCCTCCCCGGTGACCACGGGGATGTCGACGTCTCGTCGGACCTCGGCGAGGGCGTCGAGGTTCTCGGCGAGAACCGGTTCTTCGAACCAGAAGGGGTCGAACCGTTCGATCCGGCGGGCGATCCGCGTGGCGTGTACAGGTGCGAGGCGTCGATGTATCTCGACGTGTATTGCCACGTCCGGACCGACCGCCTCGCGCACGGCGCGAACGTTCTCGACGGCGCGGTCCTCGACCTCGGGATCCACGTGGGTACGCCACGGCCCCGGCACCGGATCGAACTTCAGAGCGTCGAACCCCTTGTCAACGACCTCGGTGGCGGCAGCGGCCAACGCCTCGGGGGTGTCCATGCCGAACGACCAGCCGTTCGCGTACACCTTGATTCGATCGCGGCACGCACCGCCCAGCAGGCTGTGGACCGGTGCTCCGAGCGTCTTGCCCCTGATGTCCCAGAGGGCCTGTTCGATCCCACTGACCGCACAGTAGAGATCCATCGCGCCACGCCGAGCCGCGAAGTCGTCGAACGCCCACTGGAGAAAGTGCTTGATGTGCTGTGGATCCCGTCCGACCAGGTACCGCGAGAGCTGATCGACGTGAGCAGTCATCTGTTCGTCTCGGTCGGTCTGCGTGTAACACTCCCCCCAACCGTGGATCCCCCCGTCCGTGTCTACCCGAACGAAACAGAGGTTTTTACCCTCCGGTGGACCGACTAGGAACGTCTCGACGTCAGTTATTTCCATGATAGAAGTCCACACACTGACTACTTTACCGTTCTGTTATGATCCACGGGGAAACGACGGACAACACTGCTTCCCGGTCGTGCTTCGCTCGCCCGCTGTCGATTCGGGTTTTCACCTCGCACCCACAATATCGGTCACGGAGAGTGGCTACGTGCGTCAGGCAGTATCGACTCCCTCGTTCGGCGGCCCGCATCGGGTCGCGTATCGAGGATCAGACGCACTCCGGATCTCGGTGCAGCGGACCGACTGTCGCTGACGGCGGCGCTTGTCACAGACGCTGGCAGCGCGTCCAATTGCAACGGACGTACACTCCAACGGAGAGCCGGTTGCACCGGATTCGTACGAGCAAGTAGGAGACATTTCAGGACCGTATACCGTCTACTGACGTTCACTGGTGCTATCGTAGCGTTTGAACGAACCACTCGCTCGATTGTCCCGCGCCTCAGTGTTCCACTGGAACGGTCAGGGCGCCGCGACCGGCGGCGAGGCGTTTCAAACGCTACTTTGGCCGTGTTGTCCATACCGTACTACCGGAATCTGTATCTGGTTGCGGGCTGCAATTGCGAGTATGTTGGGGTTCCGACTCGCGTTCTATGGTGATGACTTCACCGGGTCAGCTGATGCACTGCAGGCCTTGTGCCAGGGAGGTGTCCGAACCGTCCTGTTTACAACTCCTCCCACTGAAGCCGAGCTCGAACAGTTCGACAACTTAGAAGCCATTGGAATCGCGGGGCAGAGTCGCTCAATGACCCCGGACGAGATGGACGAAAAGCTCCGCCCGATACTCCAATTCCTCAACGAGTTAGACACGCCACTTATTCATTACAAAGTGTGCTCGACGTTTGATTCTGCACCAGACGTTGGAAATATCGGGCACGTGATTAATATGGGGGCAGAGATAACCGGTTCCTCTTACGTTCCGTTGGCCGTCGGGGTGCCAGAACTGGGCCGGTTTGTCGTGTTCGCAAACCACTTCGCCCACTTTGACGACGAGGTGTATCGGTTAGACCGCCACCCAGTGATGCGTGATCATCCGATCACCCCGATGGACGAAAGTGATCTCCGGAAGCATTTGGCAGAGCAAACGACGAAGACAGTCGCGAACGTAGACGTTCGGACGCTGGCCGAACCGATCGATACGATCCGCTCGGACATCGGCGCACTGACCGACGATGCCGAGATCGTCCTCTTCGACACCCTGACCCGAGACCACCTGGAAAAAGTCGGGGAAATTCTGTGGACAGAAGCGCAAGAATCCGCGACTCCCCTGTTTACCGTTGGATCGTCCGGAGTCGAATACGCGCTCTCGCACCACTGGAAGAAGACAGGCGAATCGTCACGGTCACCGACATTTCCCGCCGCGGATACTGTAGAGCAGCTCGTGGTGGTCTCGGGGAGTGCATCACCGGTTACCGATGATCAGATCGGTTGGGCAGTAGAGAATGACTTTACGCCCATCCGATTGAACACGTCAAAGCTCGTTGATCCGAACGCGGCCCGTAGTGAAGTCCAGAGAGCGGTAGCTGACGCCGTTGCCACTGTGAATAAAGGCAACTCTGTAGTGCTCTTTACGGCCCGAGGACCGGGCGATCGAGCGATCTCCCGCACGAGAGAGAAAGCACGCGAGTTAGAGCTCCAAGAGAACACAGGGCGTGTCATCGGTGAGAGACAGGGCGAGATTCTACGAGAGATTTTGCTCGAAACGGACCTCGAGCGAGCGTGTGTTTCCGGCGGGGATACCTGTAGCTACGTCACCCCCGAGCTGGCGATATACGCGCTGGAAATGGTGGTTCCGACGGCACCGGGGAGTCCCCTCTGTCTGGCACACTCTCGAAACTCGAACTTCGACGGGCTCGAAATTGCGCTCAAGGGCGGTCAGCTCGGGCAGACGGATTACTACGGGAGGATACGGGAAGGGAGATAGTCGTCGCGGGGATGGACCTCGGCCTCGTCGAGTGTGAAGACTCGTTCTCCGATACGCCCACCGACTTCAGTAGTCGTCGATCGGATTCGAAGAACGTCTCCCGGGTCAAAGGGGATACGAACTTCGAGATCGTCGGAGAGCTCCGGACGTGACGGGGCGACAGTATTTTACTGGAAGGTAAGTCGCTGCAGGTCGTCGAGGGCCTCGTAGAACGACAGGAGAGCCAGGTCCACATCGCCCTCTCGTTCGGTCGCAAACGAGGGTCCCGTGGCCGTGAGACCCGGATGTTCCGACCGGTAGACCTCCGCAACAGCGAGATCGAGACGATCGACCAGTGCACCATCGAGACACCAGTCCCATGGCAGACAGATCACTGCTGACGAACCGTCTGATCGCGAAGGAGTGGTGGAAGCTGGAGGCAACGCAGCGAGCTGGAGAGGTCGCCGCGGACGCTGACGAATCGGCGTCGCGACTCCCCACCGTCGCTGTTCACTGGCCGTTGAACCGTACGCTCATCTCAGCCAATCGTACCTGATGCCAGAGTGGGGCAACGATTGTTCGGATTTGGCCGAACTGTTGCTCTGGGAGTCACAGGATCCGAACTTACACAGAGAACGGTTACGCATCGAGGGTGAATCAGGTGAGTATCCGCGTGTCCGCCACCAAGCCAGAACGAGTGGCGGATCGATTCCACCAACTCATCCGAGTTATTTTCCCTTCTGACGGTACGTCCCGAACATCTCCAGAAGATACTCGAGGTCGTCGTCGTCCATGATTACCGGGTCGCCTATAGCAGAGGCCTGATAGTGGATTCGTGCACAGTATTCGACCATCACTGCCGTCTCGAGGGCAGCTGCACCGTCTTCGCCGACTGCGATAACGCCGTGGTTTTGCAGGAGACACGCATCGTGGTCGGCTCCCAGTGCGTCGACTGCGAGTTCCCCGAGTGCTTCAGTACCTGGTGGTTCGTACCCCGCAACAGGTATCTCTTTGCCCGCGTACGCGATAAGATAGTGTGAAGCCGGAATCGCCTCGCCCAGACTGGCGAACGTGCTCGCGTACGGTGAATGTGTGTGAACAACCCCGCCGACGTCATCCCGGTGTTCGTAGATGAGCCTGTGCATCGGCATCTCGTTAGAGGGCTCGTACTCCCCGGAGACGAGGGTTCCTTCGAGATCGACGACAGGAACCATCTCACTCGTAATCTCCTCGTAAGAAATTCCCGACGGACTTATCGCGAATCGGTCACCGTTCCTGACACTGACGTTACCGCCCGATCCGCGTGTCAGGTCCTGTTCGAGCAGCTCCGGACCGAGTTGCGATACGGCTCTCCGCTCCGATCCGAGTGGACGTTCTCCGCTCATGGCCACGGGAACAATAGTGAGCGATTCTATAAACGTTGGTGATTCTCGGAACGAGAGTGGTACGGCACTGTCTGGGTGAGCGGCACCTATCGGAAAATCACTGTAACCTCCCGGTCGGATTCAATTCAGAGGAGGAGAAGACGTGCGATTTATATTCGGGTGTAGATACGGTGAAGTAAAGAATAACGGCGAAGGAACTGAACGATGTCACACTGCCACACTCAGTTTATTACGCCATCGTTCAACGTACTGGACGGGAGCTCCCCGTCGTGGACCATTCTAACGTGTTCGGCAGCGCGTCTGCTTTTCTCTTTGTTGGCCTCGATTGTCGTGCCTGCAATATGAGGGGAGAGGACAACGTTATCGAGATCGTATATCGTGGACGCCTCGGCCGGTGGTTCGTCGTGGAGCACGTCGAGGCCCGCTCCGGCTATCTTACTCGACTGTAAGGCGTTTAGCAGTGCCTTCTCGTTCACGATTTCGGCACGTGCCGTGTTAAGAAGAATTCCCGACCTCGAAAACGTCTCGAATTCGGCTTCGCCGATTATATTTCGTGTCTCATCAGTGAGTGGAGCATGAATGCTGACGACGTCTGATCGGCTAAATAAGTCACCGAGTGTCGATGTTTTTCTGACGTGTGAGGGTAGCTCCGATCGAGTCACGTAGGGGTCATAGACTACAGCGTCCATCCCAATACTCTTCGCGATTCGTGCGACTATCTCCCCGATATTTCCAAATCCGAAGATCCCGAGCACATCCCCACTGAGCTCGTGACCGACGTATTTCTCGCGCTGCCACATCCCGTCACGCACATCCCGGTCCGCGACAAGCAACTTCTTCCGAACGGCCAGTAGAAGTCCGATAGTATGCTCAGCGACCGCCTGGGCGTTTGCCCCCGGCGTATTACACACAACAACACCCATTTCAGTCGCCGTCTCTACATCGATCGAATCGACACCGACTCCACGCTTCGAGATTACTTTTAGTTTGGTCGCGTTCTGCAGAAGCTCCGAGTCGATGTCGTACGACCTGACGATGATGGCGTCGAATCGACTGATGTCTGACAATAACTCGTCCCTGCTTCGATAGTGGGATGTTTCGGTGAAACGCGCGATGTCATCTATCATCTCGAACTCGTCTTCGGCGATATCGCCGGCGATCAGTACGTCCCAGGCCATTAACCGATTCGTCTCTCTTTTGGATCATAACCATTTCGTCTCTGTCGGGGGTACTGTCCAGAGTAGCTGATTCAGCCGGGCGATTTGTCGGAGGATCGATCGCGACGTACAGCCAGTGGGGCTGGTCGTCGACCTGAATGACGGTCTCGTCGAGCGCAACGGGATTCGGGTCCGTCCGTGTTCGGTCAAGCTGGGAAGCCGGGAGACAGGACGATGAAAGGTCGGTACGGCAAACTGGGCACGTGTCGAACCGTCTGAACGACCCGACGGAGACGATGCGATTGAATAGTAGTTCCGGCAAGATCGTGAACGAAGGCGAGACGGGGAACGATCACGCGTTCTGCTCAACCGCCTCGACTACTGTTGGAAACAACTGCTTGCCCATGGTCGAACGATGGAAGGGGCCTGGTCCCTCGACGATCGAAAGACTCAACGACGGACACATCCAGATAGCTATGCCGCCCGCTCCGAGCGCCGCGAACGAGTCGGTCGGGAGCGATGGCCAGAGAGTACCCGCGGCGTTCGTCCAGAACCCGAGGCCGTATCCGTCGAGCATACCACTCTCTGGGTCGGCGTCCCGTTCGGCGGGGGCGGGAGACACCGACTCTCGCATCCAAGCTTCGGGCACGAGCTGTTCGCCCTTCCACCGTCCGTAGTTACACCACAGCCAACCGAGTCGCGCCATGTCCCGTGCCGTCGCGGCAACACCTGGAAAGTACCCGAAGTTGGCGAGTTTCGCATCCTCGTGGAGATCGAAGTTCTTTCGATAGTAGGTCCACGACGCGTGGATCGGGATCCGGAGCCGGGAATCTATGAGGAGTTTGAACCCTGGCGATCCTTCCGGATCCGAAACGTCGTACATACCGTACTTCGATGCGATGGCATGAGTAAGGACGTTCATCCCATAGGTCTGATAGTGCTTTACTTCACCGGGGGCTTCGTCGGGTTTGAGGTATCCCGACGTGTTCGCGACGAGCTGACGAAGCGTGATGTCTCGATCCTTGTGCCGGCCGTGACGACCCGTTTTCGGCCCTTCCCCTGGGAGGACGTCGACCGCTTCGGGGAAGTACTCGACCACTTTGTCGTCCGGCGAGGAGATCATTCCCTCCTCGGAGGCGATTCCGAGAATCGACGAGAAGACCGATTTGGTAGCCGACCGGAGGCGAACCCTACGACCGGGTTCGATTCCCTGATTCCACTCCGCGACGAGTTTTCCTCCTCGGACAATAACTACTCGGTAGGGGTTGTCGTGACGGTACGTGTCAAGTGCACGCGGATCGTTGCTACCAGGCGTCGTTTCGAGATCTTCGCGAGCGACGCTCAGTAGCTCGGCATCGAATCCAGCCTCTTCGGGTTCGACCCGATCCCATGTCGTATCGGGGAAGCTTGACGTCATAGTCAGTGCTCGTCATCCCGGAGGAAAACACTCCCGGTGTCTCGGGACTCGACTCCGAGGCGGTTCAGCAGTCGCTTGCCCGTTCCCATACGTATTTATTCCTATGATGTTCGACAAGAATCACCATGCCCGACCAGAGAGAGGCGTCGTCCGGAGAGTCAGCTGCGCCGAGGATGCGGGTCGGCTGGAGCAAGTACCGCGACCTCGACGACACGGAACTCCGCCAGATCAGACAGCTCGGCGTCGAGGACATCTTGCTAGTCCCCTACCAGTACGAGGACTTCGAGTCGGCGATCCCGACCGGTGACGAGTGGTCCTCCGAAGAACTCGTCGAGATCCGCGACCGGATTGCGGCACAAGACCTGCGGCTCGTCGGGTTCGAACAGATGCCGATCACGCTCTACGACGTCCTGCTCGACGACGAGAGGCGCGACGAGTCGATCGAGAAGATCAAGGCCACGATCCGGAACATGGGCGCGGCCGGAATCCCCGTCCTCGGATACAGCGGCCACCCCCCGAACGGGGTCGGCCGCACGACCAGATCCAAGGAGATCCGTGGCGGTGCGAAGACGACAGCGTTCGTCGAGGCGGAGATGGAGGACCCCGGGCAGCTGGCAGACAGGCAGTTCACCGAGGAGGAGCTCTGGGAGATCTACGAGGCGTTTCTCGCGGAGGTACTGCCGGTCGCGGAGGAGGCTGGCGTCCAGCTCGCCGTCCATCCGAGTGATCCACCGATCGAGGAGATCGGCGGCGTGCCCCTCCTGTTCCGTAACTTCGGGAACTTCAGACGAGCGATGGAACTGGTCCCGAGTGAGAACCATGGACTGAAACTCTGTCTCGGATGCTGGTCCGAGATGGGGGAAGACGTCCTCGAGGTCATCCGATACTTCGGGAGCCGAGACGAGATCACGTACGTTCACTTCCGTGACGTCGTCGGGACCGTCCCGGAGTTCTACGAGACGTTCCTCGACGACGAGGAGAGCAACTACAACGAGTACGACGTCGTTCAGGCACTCTACGACGTCGGATACAGCGGGTTGCTGCTACCCGATCACGTGCCGATGCTCGAGGGTGAAGAGACGTGGGAGTTCGGCGGCACCGTCGGACGGAGCTTCACGGTCGGGTACATCCGTGGACTGATTAAATCCGTATATGAGACCTCGTAGGTCACTGCGAACGCCGCGGACGGGAGGTGCCGTCGAACGGTTCGATCGAAGCGACCCGAGAGAGATCGAACCGTTCGACGTATCGGGCGACCACCTGCTCCGTGACGGAGTGCAGGTGTCGACAGCTTCCAACTCGGATCTCGTCTCTCAGTGCCACGGACACACACCCACAAAACGCGCTGGAGCGGCGATCGGCGCATGAACTGTCTGGCGGCACGATCAGGCAGCTATTTGTACGGATTCGCAGTCCCTGGTGGTGGGTGACGGAATGCGAAATTTGTCTGAAAAAACACAATTTTACACGCTCTACCTGGTGAAGTTCGCCGAGAACGCGGGCTTCATCGCACTCATTACGCTCCTTCCGACGTACATCAACCTCCTCAATCCATCGGGGATCGCCATCGGACTGTTCATCACCGGGTTCACCGCAGCGAGGGCCGTCGCCGTCGTTCCGCTGGGGTGGGCCGGTGACCGATACGACAAACGGACACTTCTGCTGGGGTCGATCGTCGTCTCTGCGGGTGCATACGCGCTCTTCCCCTTCGTCGAGACCAGTAGCGGGTTCATCGTGGTCCGGTTCCTGCAGGGGCTGGGTATCGTGGGCGTCGGATTGCTGAGCCTGTCGCTGGTCGGAGAGTTGGCCAGCGACGAGGGGCGTGCCAAAGTGATCGGGACGTTCAACTCGTGGAAGCTGGCCGCGGGAGTGCTCGCGACCATCGGAGCGGGAGCGCTCTACGAACGGTCCGGGTTCACCGTGATCTTCGCGATCCTCGTCGTCCTCTTGCTCGTCGCTGCCGTGGGCACCTGGCTGTTCATCGAGCCGGATGACACGAGCGTCAGTTTCGCGTTCGACGATCTGGCGGTCAACCCGCGAATCTTGACGATCTCGAGTTTCCGTGTCCAGTACGCGTTCGCGGTCACGTTCGTCCGGAACTGGGTTCCGATCTTCGTCGGTGTCTCCGCTGCGCAGGGTGGGCTGGGGTTCGCCGCGTCCGTCGTCGGTGTCACGATGGCGGCCGAGCGGTTCACGAACATGGTCTGTCAGCCGTTCACCGGGGGACTGGCAGATAGGTACGGACGAAGCCTCTTTCTCTTCATCGGTGGGGGGTCGTACGGCCTCCTCGCGTTCACGTTCCCGGCAACCCCGGTGATCGGGAACGTCATCGACGTTCCCAGTACGTACCCCGTCGTGGGGACGGTCTCGGCGACACTGATCGCCATCGTCGCTCTGCACTCGCTGGTGGGGATCGCCGACGCGTTCCGGGAGCCGGCGAGTATGGCGTTGTTCGCGGACGAGGGAGTCGATCAGGGAGGAATCACCAGCAGCTTCGGGATCCGTTCGCTCGTCTGGCGACCGGGGAATCTGGTCGCACCCCTGATCGGTGGCGTCGTAATGACACAGTTCGGGATCGAGTGGGTGTTTTACATCGCCGGCTTCTTCGCCGTCAGCGGGAGTCTCACGTTCCTGGGAGCGCTCGTGTATGCGCACGGTCGGCATCCGTTCAGCGGGTGGTGAGCACGTATTCGTCCCGTGGCGTTCCGACCACGGGTCTGTGAAACGGTCGTTTGTAAGACGGTCGGTCCCGACTGCCACGTGTTGCGGGTCGATGGCGTCGTGTTCGGTAGAGCACGACGGACGGGGACCGCTGCGGAGCGAACACGCACAGAGAGCCGTCTCCTGTGGACAGCTCTTCCGAAGCGTCCGGGCGTCGATCGAACCGAATCAGTCGCAGGAGCCTCACCCGGCGGTTGAGAGAGACGATCGATTTAACACGACTCACCGAATCGCTCTACTCGTGACGCCAACGATAACGAAGATCGAGACGACCGAATTCGCGTACGAACTCGAGGATCAGGGCCCGACACCCGACGGCTTCCACATGGTCTACGAGCCAGGAGGGAGCTTCACCCGCCACCTGTTCGGGGTCCGGGTGTACACTGACGAGGGAGTCACCGGAGAGTACGTCGGTGGTAACTCCCCGGGGATGGCCCAGATCAACCAGTTCGCGGACTTCCTCGTCGGGAAGAACCCGCTCGACCGCGAGCGCCACTGGTCGGAGATCAAACGGGCGATGCGCAAGTACGACCGCATGGGGATCGGACCGATCGACATCGCGCTCTGGGACTTCGCCGGCAGGTACCACGACGCACCGATCCACGAACTTCTCGGCACCTACCGGGAGCGGATTCCGGCCTACGCGTCGACGTACTTCGGTGACCGAAACGGGGGACTCGACTCGCCCGAGGCGTACGCCGACTTCGCGGCCGAGTGTCTCGACATGGGCTATCCGGGGTTCAAGATCCACCCCTGGGGTGGACAGTGGCGCGACACCGACGAAGTGATCGAGACGGTCCACGCCGTGGGGGAACGGGTCGGCGACGAGATGGAGCTGATGCTCGATCCCGCCTGCCAGCTCGAGACGTTCGGGGACGCGTTACGGGTCGGAAAAGCCTGTGACGAACAGGACTTCTTCTGGTACGAGGACCCCTACCGCGACGGGGGGATCTCCCAACACAGCCACCGCAAACTGCGACAGCAACTGAAGACGCCGATCCTTCAGACCGAACACGTGCGCGGGCTCGAACCGTTGACCGACTTCATCGCCGCCGAAGCGACCGACTTCGTGCGGGCCGATCCCGAGTACGACGGCGGCATTACCGGCGCGATCAAGCGGGCGAGAGTCGCGGAGGGCTTCGGTCTCGACGTCGAATTCCACGCCCCCGGACCGGCCCAGCGCCAGTGTCTCGCGGCCATCCGCAACACCAACTACTACGAGATGGCGCTCGTCGGACCGAAGACCTCGAACACCACACCCCCGATCTACGCGTGCGACTACGACGACCAACTCGGTAGCATCGACGACGAGGGCACGGTCGGGATCCAAGACGGGCCAGGGCTCGGCGTGCGTTACGACTGGGACTTCATCGAGGAGAACAAAACCGGGCGCCGTATCTACAATTGACATCCTCCCCGCGCTGAAGCGCGTGGCTTTCTCCTCGTACTTCCGTGACCGTCCTCGGGAAGACCGTCGTCGAACACGGTCTGAGACACCGGATCGCGGACGGCAGTGGTGTCAGGTCGACCGGTAGTGCTGTCGTTTCGTCGACTTGTCAACAGCAGAGCTGCTCGAATCGCTCTTCGACCGACGGCCGTTCGGTGCCCAGCCCACAGTGCCAGCCGCAGAGATCGGGGATGGTGAGAACGCCGCTTCGACGAGAAACCGTCCGTGGCGGTGAGGTGTTCAGTCGTCTCTGAAACGTTTTGGAGGCGTCGTATCCCGTGGTCCACCGGGACGCTCAGAATGTGCCCCTGAGACGCGATGCGTCGTACTCTCGCTTCTACCTCGGCGGCCATACTCGAGAAGGTGAACGCCTGTTTTCAATTACTCCGTCCATCAGCGGGAGCAACCTCCGTTCACACGGTGTCGAGACGAACACCCGCGGCCCCAGTCGTGGGTGCCGACGGGCGACGGTGAGTCGAGCGAGCGAACCTCGACAGTGACCGCGACCGACTTCGCCGTCCTGGGTGCCGGTGCGAATAGATTTAAGCGAGTACGTTTCGTGCTGTGTGACGATGCAGAGAGTAAGCTTCAACAGCGCGGAGACATACGAGCCCGACGAAGGCTGGCGGCGTGTTTCGATGGCAGGAAGCGAGGACGTGACCCTCGAGTGGTTCGAGAAACCACCCGGTCACTCGTCGCCGATGCACGACCACGCGAACGGACAGGTCTGTCTGGTGCTGTCCGGGGAACTGACGATATACACGGACGACGACGCCGAGACGCTGGAGGAGTACGATTCGGTGTGGCTCGACCCGTGGGAGTCACACCGCGTCGAGAACACGGGCGACGACATCGCCGTCGGGCTGGACGTGTTCGCCCCCGGCCGGTCGTTCGACTTCTGGACAGATCGGGAGTAGCTCTTCGAGACGTGAGCAGCCGTGAGGCGCGGCGTGCGCGTTCACGGAGCCGATCGACGAGAACGTCACATACAGAAACCAGGACGTCGTCGTGCGACGCCGCTGGCCAGTAGTGTCACCCGCGTCTGCGGCCGATCACGAAGAGCGCTCGAGCGCATCCGCTGCCCTCGGCAGACAGCCCGCCGGAACCGAACGTACCGTCTGGACGAGACGACGTGGTAGAGAAGCTACCGGACGGATCGGCACGGTACCGGTTCACGTTGGTTGGACAGACAATGCGTGGGAACCGCGGTTAGCGACTGGATAGTTCGCTTCCGAACCGTCCCGTCCGGTACGCATTCTCGGCCTTCAGCACAAACTGAAGGCATGTGTCTATGTTTCACATCCCAACATGAATCATCAGTTTTCAATCACGCAGAATACTATTTTAGTACTTGTATTCAATTCTCGGAGTGGACGAAAGAATCACCGTTGGTCCCATCCAGTAACCAGTTCTGAGAGACAAAAATAAATTATTTTTATAAATAATAGTCGTTATAATTAAGAATAAAAGAACAATTTTGTGATAGTGTTAAACTCTGGTGTATCGGAGAGTAGGTTAGCAGATCGATAATTGTCTAATTTATTATATTCACACCATCGCACCGACACGTCTCCGAGGCCACGAGAGGGAGGTCAGTGTGCGTGCCGTCGACGGAGACTCGTCGTCGAATTCGCCCTGTCTCCTGTTTCACGACGCGACCGAACTCGTCTCCAGAGACCGGTCGACCACGCGCCCGTTCTGAGAGTCCGAGACGGGACATCTCCGAAGCCGCTCGGTCGAACGTCACCCTTCCCCCTCGACCGGTTCCGACCGGCGCACCGTCCGACCACAGTACACCTACAGTTTCTTGTGGCGCCTCACCCCAGTGACCCCCATGCCTGACCGCCTCTCGTGTCCGTCTTGCGGTGCCACGTTCGCCGACCGCTGGCGCTGCACCTGCCACTCCCCGCTGAAATTCGCCGACCGACCGCTCCCCGACGGTCCCGCACCCGCTCCCAGCGACCTGGACCGCGACCGCGGGCTCTGGGCGTTCGACGACTTCCTCCCCGTCGGTCGCGAGGTCACGCTGGGCGAGGGGTGGACGCCGCTCGTCCCGGCCACGGAGTGGGACGCCGCGTTCAAACTGGAGTACGTCTTCCCCACGGGGAGTTTCAAGGACCGCGGCGCGGCGACGACGCTCTCGCGGGCAGTCGAACTCGGCGTCGACACGGTGGTCGAGGACTCCTCCGGAAACGCCGGTGCCGCCATCGCCACCTACGCCGCCCGCGCCGGGGTCGACGCGCGGATCTACGTCCCGGCCGGGGTCAAGGCGTCGAAGCTCCGGGCGATCGAACGCACCGGCGCGACACCGGTACGAGTCGAGGGGAGCCGCGAGACCGTCACGGACGCCTGTATCGAGGCGGTCGAGTCGGGCGAGGGCTGGTACGCGAGCCACGCGTGGAACCCCGCGTTCTTCGCCGGCACCGCCACGGTCGCGCTCGAGATCGCAGCACAACGGGGCTGGTCCGTCCCCGACGCGGTGGTGACGCCACTCGGCCACGGGACGCTGTTCCTCGGGGCCTACCGTGGCTTCCGCGCCCTCCACGACGCGGGGTGGACCGACCGGATCCCTCGACTCCTGGGTGCGCAGGCAACGGGGTACGCACCGATCGCCGAGGCGCTCCACGGCCCGGACGAGGCGGAACCGAACGAGGTCGCCGACGGCATCCAGATCCGCGAACCAGTCCAGCGTGACGCGATCCTGAACGCGGTCGACGAGACGGGAGGCGACGTGGTCGCGCTCCCCGAGGAAGCGGTCGACGAAGAACTCGACAGGCTGCACGAGCGCGGCTTCTACACCGAGCCGACCTGCGCCGTCGCCCCGGCGGCGCTCCGCGCGTTCAGAGAGCGCGGGGTCGTCGGTCCCGACGACGACGTCGTCGTCGCGCTCACGGGGAGTGGGCTGAAGGGTTGAAACGAGGACGCGGCGGTGAACCCGGTCGAGCCGATCGGTCGCTGGCTCCCCGGCACTCAACGACGCTGGCCCCTCGGCGTTCGGGAAGTCCCGTGGTCTAGATGACTAGACCGTCCGCGTCTCCTCCCGATTCGCTATTGAGCAGTGGATTCCACGGCAGTGTCGACCGCGCGTTCGAACGCGGATACGAGAGACATACCATGTTCGATCACGACACGAACGCGGACGAACCGGTTTCGAGACGCAGCGTGCTCAAGACGACCGGAGGACTCCTGGCCGGATCGACGGTGCTCGCCGGTTTCGGCGCCGGCCGTGGTGCCGCCGAGACCGAAGAGGGGCTCCGGATCGAGGTGAGGGAGATGAGCGAGGAGTACATCGTCGTCGATCTGCAGCTTCCCTCCACGTTCGACGAGGTCGACTTCCCGGACGACGTCTTCCTCGGCCACGCCGAGCGGTTCGTGATCCACGAGGACGAAGAGACGGTGTCGCTCCCCGAGGACGCGGAGGGGCTCGCCATCCCGGTCGAGATGGACTTCGGCACCCCCCACGAAGCGAGGGCGTACTTCCGCACGGGAGAGGTGGACCTCTCGGAGTCGTCGGGCGGAGCGGTGCGGCTGGGACTGGGCCTGTTCGGGGAGCGCACTGTGCCGGATGAGCAGTGGGACGCCTGTCCCGGCCACCGGGACTACTGAACCAGTCGACGTGCGTCGGGCCGAGGTGGTCCGAGACAGCGGTCGTGCGAGCGACGGTTCACGAGCGTCAGCTCCCAGGACCGGTCACCCGGCACGGTTGATCGCAGTGAACGTCTCGACCATCTCGGTGAAGTTCTCGGCCGAGACTGCCAGTTCGTCGCGAAGCTCGTCGGCCCGCCGCTGCATCCGGAGGTACTCTCCCGACTCCGCGAGCTGTTCGGGGGAGCGGTCGGCTTCGAGCACGGCCAGCTTCGCGGTGAGCCCGAAGAACTCCGTGAGTGGATCGTCGTACGACGCCGCCTCGAGCTGTTGGTCCACCGCAGCGAAGAGGTCCGCCTTGTCGATGGGCTTGCAGAGGTAGTCGTCGAAGGGCATATCCACGATGCCGAACCCCGGGTCGACAGCCGTCACCATGATGACACGGCAGTCGTAACCCCGGTCGCGGATCTCCCGCAGCACCCTGTCGCCGGAGTACGGCATCCGCCGGTCGAGTAACACCACGTCGATCGTCGCGTCCATGGTGTCGAGCGCCTCTTCACCCCCGTAGGCCGTCCGAACGTCGCTGTAGCGCTGGCGGAGTCGGAGCGCGTACGCGTCCACGACCTCCCGCTCGTCGTCGACGACGAGGACGGTTCCATCCTGTTCCATGATACCACCCCTCGTTCACCGATTGATCGGTCGCCCGGTTATAGCTTCGTGCGGGCGCACCCGACCCGGAAGCGCGGTCGTAAGTTACCGACGACTGAAGTAGTGGGCTTCCGCCTCGATTCTATGTGAAGTATTATCGTGATTCTTGGTGACGTATGACATATGCGGTTACGGACGAAGTTCGTGATCGTCTTCGTCGCGGTCACGCTCGTGCTGAGCGGATCGATCCTCCTCGCGCTGGAGTTCTACAAGCGCGACGCGGTCGGCGAGTCGCAGGCGAACGTCGACGAGACGGCGACGCTCGCGGCCGAACAGATCGACGCGTCGATCCGCGACCGTCGGGACTACCTCGGCCTCGTCGCGTCCCGACCGCGCGCGCGGCAGTTCGACCGGAGTGGCCCGTTCCTCGACGCGTTGCTGGCGAACTCTCGATTCTACGCCGTCCAGATCACCGCCGCGAACGGAACCGTCGTCGACTTCCGTGGCGACGTGACGGCCGCCCACCGCCACGCGGTCCTCGGGGCGAACCGGAGCGAAGCACCGTACGTCCGGGAGGCGCTCCGCGGCCAGTCGCACGTGGGCGAGGTCGAGGCCACCGACGACGGGAACGCGCACATCCTCGTGTTCGCCGCACCGATCTTCGAGGGGGGGGACGTCAAGGGCGTCCTCGCGGCCGCGATCTACCTCGACACGCGGACCACCTTCGACGCGCTCCCGCCCCTGGAGACGAGCAGGCAGACGGTCACGGTCGTCGGCAACGAAATGGAGATTCACGGCAGCGACCGGACGTTCACGTCGTCGATCGAGGGGTCCGCGACTGTCGACGCGACCGGGTGGGAGGTCAGCGTCGTGCGGGACCGGACCGCACTCGACGCCCGTCTCCGCCGGTTAGGGCTCTTCCAGGCCGGACAGCTCGGACTCGCGGTGGTCGTGATGGTCGGGTTCGGCTACTGGCAGTACGCCGCGAGCCTCCGCCAGACCGAGCGACTCCTCGAGGGGTTTGCCGACCTCGGCGCGGGCGACTACGGTCGCACTGTCGCCCTCCACGGCGGGACCGAGTGGGAGCAGATCAGTGACGGGTTCAACGACCTGGCGACGACGCTGGCGGCGCGCGAGGCGGCCCTCCGGGAGCGAACACAACGACTCGAAGTCATGTACCGGGTCCTGCGACACAACCTGCGGAACCAGCTGAGCGTCGTCCTGACCTACGCCGACGTCATCGCCGACGTCACCGACGACGACCAGATCAGGGCCGCGGCCCGGTCGATTCACGACGCCGGGCGGAGACTCACGAGTCTCAGCGAGCGGGCACGACAGATCGAAACCGCGCTCGACGCCGAGCACGAACGGACGCGAGTCGAGGTGAGCGCCGTCGTAGCGGAGATCACGACCGACCTCCGCGAGGCGTATCCCGACGTCGACCTCGCGACGACACTGCCCGACGAGGCGTGGGCTGTCGCCCTCCCGTCGCTTCGGATGGCGATCGAGAGCGTCTGTGAGAACGCCTGCGAACACACCGACGCCGACGAACCCCGTGTCGAGATTTCGGTCACGGCCGTCGACGAGGCGGAGACGACGGGCTGGATCCACGTCACAGTGGTCGACAACGGTCCTGGGCTCCCACAACAGGATCGGGCCGCGATCCGCGAGGGACGTGAGACGGCGCTCGAACACGCGAGCGGGCTCGGCCTCTGGCTGACCTACTGGATCGTCGACAGCTCGGGCGGCGATCTCGAGTTCACCGACGCCGAGCCACGGGGAACGGTCGTCGAGATACACCTTCCGCAGGCACGCGAGGAGGCGGACGACGACTGGAGAGCCGACACGAACCGGGCGGACCCCGAGTCACCCTGAGGGGACTGTCGTAGATCAGTGCTGAGGATCGTCGGCCCCGGGGACGCCGACGCGAAACAGTCACGACGCCCCTTGCAAGAGCTGCCAGTCTCGGCCGACCAGGGTGGACGCCTCCGGACAGGGGACGAACGGGGAGCCGACCGGTGTCGTGGCGAACCGACCGACGCAGCGTGGCCGGCCACGAGGAAGTGTCCTCACCCCCGAAGGTCGGGCGCGACTCATCGACGGCGGCGGCGGTGGACGACAAAGAGGAAGGTCGCGGCCAGGAGCGCCAGCGCGGCCGTCCAGGGACCGAGTCCAGACAGTGCGCCGTCGGTCGTCGACCGGGAGGCTTCGGAGCGTGTCCTCGACACCGTTCGGTCCGTCGCCGTCGTCGGAGCCGCAGTCGTCGCCGGGTCGACCGTGACGTGTCCGACGAAGCGCTCGTTGACGGACACCTGGTAGGTTCCGGGTTCGTCGAACGATCGTTCGAAGGTCGCCTGCCGGGTCCCGTTCGGGGCGATAGACAGCTCCCGACTGTCGACGACAGTGTCCGCGAGGAGCAGTCTCACCGTGTAGGTTCCGTCGGCACCGCCGACGTTCCGGACGCGGACGAGGACCTCCGTCCCCTCGACGGTGGTGAGCCGGGTCACGGTCACGAGCGCGTCCGTGATCCGGAACTGTGCCTGCTTGATGCCCGTGGCGAAGTCCGACAGCCCGGGCGCGCTCGCCTCGAAGAAGTAGTGCGTGTCACCCTCGTCGACGAGTCGTGTCGGGCGCTCGGCCCAGACGCCCTCCTCGAACCGATACAGGGCGACGTCTTCCGGGCCAGTCTCGGTGCCAGTGAGGAGATCCTTGCGCACACGGAACGTGAGCGTGACGTTCCGCACGTGATCGTCCTCGAGGTCGTGTTCGACCCGGACGAAGCCCACCGGTTCGGTGCCGTCCGCGAGGGCAAACGCGGGCACGTCGCCGAAGCGACTGGCGTTCGTCGCGACGCTGAGCGCGACGCTCCCGTCGCGTTCGGGCGTGAACGACAGCGCGTCGATCGCGACGCCGTCGTCGCGGGTCAGCGGCCACGAGAGATTGAGCGACTGCGTCGTATTTGCCTCGACGTTCGTCACCGTGGCGTTCACGAGCGTCTTCGTCTCGAGAACCCGTGACGGCGAGACGTCCGCGATCGTCCGCGTGTTAGTGAGCCAGACGTTCCGCTGTGGCTCGTCGGGATCGTCACTCAGGACGTGGATCGTCGCGAACCGCGGCCGCGAGTCCGCGGGATCGAACGTGACCGTGACGGCCTCACGTTCGCCCGGGGCGAGCGTACTCGGAGCCTCGGCCCCCACTCCGAAGGCGGCTCGATCCGGCCCGACGATCCGAACGGATCGGATCGTCAGTGGCCCGTTGCCGACGTTCCGGACCGTGAGCGTCCGCGCCGTGGGTCGGTCGGTCGTATCGACGAAACTGAGGGTCTCGGGCTGTACCTCGATGTCCGGCACCGACTCGACCTGGCGGGCGTCGGTGGGGAGCGCAGGTCTCACCGCGCCCACGACTGCGGTGGCCGAGACGGTAGCCACCAGGAACAGCGCCACCACGACCCGTGTGTTCTGTTTCATCGTCGGTCGTCTCCGAATCGTGTTATATTGTACCGCACACCTACTAAGTCGACTAGCCCAGTAGTTCGGTATCCACGAGCGACAGTAGCGTCGTGTCGATCCGTGGGAAGCGGGCCCGTCACGACTCTCGACGGTGGTCGTCTCGACGGCGCGCCCGACGGGTTACTCGAAAACGAGGTGGGGTCGACGGTCAGTACGGATCCATGTCCTGGGGCAGTTCGTCCGGAGGGATCGCGTACGGGTCCATGTCCTGGAGACGGAACGGCGTCTCCCCACCGGTCGAGCGGATGAGACCCGTGTCCCGCACGTCCCAGGATGCCCCATCGATAGTCACCCGATCGGTCGGGAACGCAGTCGTCACGTTGTCGATCGGAAACGCAGTCGTCACGTTGTCGATCGGAAACGCAGTCGTCACGTTGTCGATCGGAAACGCGGCGGAGAGTCCCTCCTCGACGACGGCGTGGTCTGTGATCGCGTCAGTGGACGCGGGTGACGTCACGGAGACGAACCCGAGCCCGCCGACCACACCGCTCGCGAGAACGATGCCGGCCAGCAGCAGTGTGAGAGCGATTCCGTCGGCGATGTTGGTGTCGTCCATCATCACACCTACTCCTGGGACGGCCACCGCAGTGACGGTTGATGCTCAGTATCGAACCACACGATCACACGGGGACTCTCAATAGCTAGAGTGGACTCGTCACGTCCTCCGTTTCAGTACTGACCACTCGTCGCCAAGCCGAGCGGGGAGCAACGAACGATCGTACCTCGTCGGGGGACGCTCGCCCGGCGATGGGGACGGTGACCACCGATGACCTCGACCAACGATACCCGGGACACGGACGACCAGAACTGCACGGACGACCGAACGGGCCTCCTACTCACGGCCGACGGCGTCGTCGTCTACGACATCGAGAATCCGTCCGGGTGGATCCAGTCGGACGTGTCCGTCGCCCTCGCGGAGCGACGATGACCGATCCGCCGTGAGAGTAGCCCACGGACGAGGCGGGTCGCGAGCCACGGACGCCCGCGGGGAGCCGAGAGCCGGTGACAGGCTGGTGGCCCGGTCACGCTCCGCCGGATGGGTACAAAGATTCACCACTGTTACCGTGTATCACGATACTATGGACGACGTTCTCGACCACGTCAGCGACGGGGTGCTCGTCGTCAACGCCGACTGGCACGTCGCGGACGCGAACGCCGTGGCTGCGGCGCAACTCGACCGCGACGTGTCGACGCTGGTCGGCGTCGACGTACGCGAGGTCTTCCCACGGTCGGTCGAGTCGACCTTCCACGGCCACTTCGCGGGTGACGATCCGGTCCCGGCGGCAGTCACCTTCGAGGACTACTTCCCCGACCTGGGAACGTGGCTGGAGGTCCGGACCGTCACGGTCGGCGACGGACTCACGATCTACCTCCACGACGTCACCGACCGTCGGGGCCTCGAGCGGGCGCGACGGGACAGCGAGGCGGAACTGGGTCGACTCAGCCGGATCAACGCCACCATACAGGAGATCATCCGAGAGCTGGTCGGCGCGACGAGACGCACGGAGATCGAAGAGACGGTCTGTGAGCGCCTGGTAGCGAGCGACCTGTACGAGTTCACCTGGATCGGCGAGCGCGAGCCGCTCGCCGACCGGATCACCCACCGTGTCGGTGCTGGCGAGTACCGGGAGGTCGTCGACCTGGTCGTCGAGAGTGGTGCGTCGCCCGACACGTCCGAGTGCCCGGAACACGCGGTGATTCGGACCGGACAGACCCGGCTCGTCCGCCAGCTCGTCGAAGACGAGTCGCTCCCCGACCCGATCCGACGCGTGGCGTTCGCCCGGGGGCTACAGTCGGCGATCGCCGTCCCCGTTCGGTACGGCACCACGACGTACGGTGTACTCGGGGTGTACGCCACACGGCCAGACGCGTTCAGCGAGCGCGAGCGCGAGAGCCTCGAGACGCTCGGCGTGGCGACCGGATTCGTCATCACTGCCGCTCGTCAGCGTAACCTGCTCCTGTCCGACACGGTCGTCGAACTCACCGTTCGGGTGACCGACCCGGACGACTTCCTCGTGGCGGTGGCGTCCCGGCTCGACTGCTCACTCGCGGTCGAGGGCGTCGTTCCGCTCGCCGACGGAGCGCTGCTCTGTTACGTCAGCGTCGAGGGGGCGGCACCCGGCGACGTCCGCGAGATGGCAGCGAACCGGGGAGACGTCGACGATCCCCGCGTGGTCAACGAGACGTCGGAGACGGAGTCGAGCGTGGGCGGCCTCCTCGAGATCACGCTCACCGGAGCGTCGCCGTTGCGTTCCCTGACGGAACGAGGCGCGACCGTGCGGGCCGCGACCTTCGAGGACGGCGTCGGTCGGCTGGTCGTGGAGCTCGCACCCGACGAGGACGTCCGCGCGATCGTCGAGTCGCTGGGCGAGGCGTTCGCCGGCTCCGAACTCCTCGCCAAGCGCGAACGGCAGCGGTCCGTCGAGACGGCCCAGGAGTTCCGGAGCGCGCTCCACGAGTCGCTCACCGACCGTCAGCGGACGGCGCTGCGCGTCGCCTACCACGGCGGCTACTTCCAGTCGCCGCGAGACAGCACCGCAGAGGAACTCGCCGCGCGGCTCGGCGTCTCCTCGCCGACGCTCCACTACCACCTCCGAGCGGCGCAGTGGAAGCTGGTCGACGCCTTCCTCGACGAGCGTCCCGGACAGGAGCGACTGGGCTCCACGGACGACTGGCGCGACGACGAGACGGGTGATGGGTGATGGGTGGCGTGCCGAACGACCCACCCGACGTCGAGAGGAGCGTCGACACGGAACGGGTCCTCGAACGAGCGAGAGACGTGTCGCCGGCCGCGGGTGCGCCAGCCGTGTCTCGGCCGGTCGCCGACGGTGGACGACCCCCGGACGCGCTCTTCGAGTCGTTCCCCGACCCGCTCCTGGCCTACACGTGCGAGCGAGAGACGGGAACCGACGAGCAGTCGAACGCGACCGGCAGTGCGGGCCGGATCGTCGTCGACACGGTCAACCCCGCGTTCGAGACCACGTTCGAGATCGCGGCCACGGAGATCGCCGGAACGCCGCTCGACGAGCTGATCCTGCCCCGGACGGCCGTCTCCGACACCGAACGAGACGAGCCGACCGCCGAACCCGGGGAGACCGAAACAGCGGCGGGCACCACGACCGTGGCGTCCGTCCTGAACCGGACTCGCGGGAGTGGGAGAGCCGGCGTCGGTCTGCGACACGAGTCGGACGACGAGACGTGTTACTTCCGCGTCCGGACGGTTACGACCAGCCACGACGAGGAGTATCTCCTGTTCACCGACGTCACCGAGGGCGAGCGACGCCGACGTGATCTCGCGACGACGGTCGCACGGCTCGAACGGATCGCGAGTGTCGTGAGCCACGACCTCCGAAACCCGCTGGAGGTGGCGAAGATCCGTCTCGAAGCGGCGCAGGACACCGGCGATGCCGTCCACTTCGAGAAGCTCGAGGACGCGCTCGACCGGATCGAACACCTCGTACGAGACGTCCTCACGATCGGTGGCGGGGGCGTCGATCCGACCGGCACGGTCGCGATCCGTGACGTGGCCGAGGCCGCATGGGAGACGGTCGACACGGCCGACGCCACGCTCGTCACCGCGGCGTCGCTGCCGACGGTCCGCGGCGACGCGGATCACCTCCAGCGCCTCTTCGAGAACCTGTTTCGGAACGCCGTCGAGCACGGCTCGACGGACAGTCGGACCGCACGGCAGTCCGGTGACGCCACGGAACGGGGCGGCCGGGTCGTCACCGTACGGGTCGAGCCCCTCGAGAACGGGTTTCTCGTCGACGACGACGGACCGGGCGTCCCCCCGGAACTGCGCGACCGTGCCTTCGAGGCCGGCACCTCGACAGTGTCCGGTAACCGCGGTCTCGGGCTCTCCATCGTCAGTCAGGTCGCCCGGGACCACGGCTGGGACGTCTCCCTCGCGGTGAACACGGACGGAGGGGCGCGGTTCGAGTTTACCGGCGTCGAAGTCGTCGAGAACGCGGGTGGAGGTCACGTGGACGAGCCAGCGGGCTCGAACGAGCCAGAGCGATCCGACGAGTCGAACACCACGGACGACACCGACTGAGGTGCCCTCGGGCGGTTCGTTCCCACGGACACTCGTCCGCACGCTCGGGAAACGGCCCCCGGTCCGACACCGGAACGGCGGCGACCGTACCGAGACCGATCCGGCGGCGCGGCGTGGTTCACGAAGGAGCGAGAGCGAGAGGGGCACCCGAACTGGCGCGGTGGCGGCAACGAGTCATATGGGAGTGGCTGGGCTGACGTCCGGTCGCGAGCGCTTGTCCGAGACGATCGTCAGTGCGTGATCTGTGGCGCGACTCGTGAGGAGCTCGGCCGCAATCCTGATGTCCACCACATCATCCCGGTTCGACGGTATATCGAGTCGGAGCGGTTCTCCAGAGAGGATGCGCACTTCCTCGAGAACCTCGTCTCGCTCTGCAGCAGCTGCCACCGAAAAGCCGAATTCGGGAAAATCTCGCCCGAACAACTGCGGCAACGCCGTGACCGAGGATAGAGACTCTCAAATTGTCTCTTTTTTGCCAGATTGACTGAGTAGCGCAGCGACTCAGAAGCCGTGTAGAGAACCGTTCGCAGGAATTCGCCTGCGAGAATGTTTAATTTCTTATATGGTCCGGGTGCGAGAATCGAACCCGCGTCTCAGCCTCCACAAGGCTGAAGGATGACCATTACCCCAACCCGGACACGCTGGTGGCGTATTACTGCGTTATGTCCTAACCCGTGAGCAGTCAAAAAGGGTTACGACTCGGGTTTCGGTGGCGTGCGACTCTCACACACGCCCGAATGGGGTTCATTCACACACCACTCCTACGACCGATATGCTCAGAGTCGGACAGACGGCACCGGGGTTCACGCTCCCGGGTGCCGCCGGTGACAACGTCGACGAGCACGCCCTCGCGGAGTACGTCGACAACGGGTGGCACGTCGTCCTCGTCTTCTACCCGTTCGACTTCCACCCCGCGTGCGTCTCCCAGTGGTGTACGATCCGCGACGCCGACCGGCAGGTCCAGTTCGCCTGGCAGGGTGACACCGCGGACGCCGGCCCGGACTTCGACGCGGTCGAGAAGGCGACGCGGTGTCACGACGACGAGTGCGAGCTGTCCGACGAGAGCGCGGAGCCGGTCGGCGACTGATCCGGGCGGTCCGGACACCCGACGCTTCCGCACACCCGACGCCTCCGCGCACCCGGTCGGGGGCCGGAACTAAGTCGAACGGGGCCGGTTCGGTCGGCATGCACGTCGACTACCTCACGGTCACGCCCGAGGTGCTCGCCGTCGAGCGCCGGCAGCTCGCCGACACGGGACGACTGACGGACACCCTCGCCGCCGACCTCAACGGGGTGGCGGCCGAGCTGGGGAGTGCATGCACGGACGCGGGCGCGGATGCGGATGCGGACATGCACGCAGAGACGGACGCGGCCGTGCAGAACCGCGCCCGGGCGCTGCTGGACCGATGTACGGCGATGCCCGACCCACGTTCCGAGGAACCGGACGACCTCGACGCCATCCACGACGCTCGACCGGCGGGGCCGCGGACGCTCGGTGTCGACGACGACACCGACCACCGCGACCGGCTCGCGGGAGCGTGGCGCGGCCGGATCGCCGGCTGTCTCCTGGGGAAGCCGGTCGAGACGTGGACGCGGGCGACGATCCACGAGTTCCTCGACGCGACTGACCAGGAGCTCGACGGCTACCTCCACGCCGACGTCCCCGGGAGCGAGGGGTTCGACCTCGACGCGACCGGCGGGTGGACCGACCGCATCGACGGGACGGTCCGCGACGACGACGTCGACTTCACCGTCGCGGCGCTGGAGACGCTCCGTCGGGCCGGGGACGGATTCACGAGCGAAGACCTCGCGCGAACGTGGCTGACGGAACTGCCCGCGTGTGCGCTCCACACGGCCGAGCGGGTCGCCTATCGAAATCTCCTCGACGGCGTCGATCCGTCTGGCTCGGCGACGCACCGGAACCCGTACCGCGAACTGATCGGCGCGCAGATCCGTGGCGACTGTTACGGCTACGTCGCGCCCGGCGAACCCGAACGCGCGGCGGCGCTCGCCCACCGGGACGCACGGGTGAGTCACGTCCGCAACGGGATCTACGGGGCGATGTGGGTCGCGGCGACGCTCGCCGCGGTGCCCGCGGTCGAGACGGTCCGCGAGGCCGTCACGGTCGGCCTGACGGAGGTGCCCGCGGGATCGCGACTGACGGCAGCCGTCGGGCGGGTGTTCGAGTGGCACGACGCCGGCGTGGAGTTCGGGACGGCAATCGACCGGGTCCACGACGACTGGGACGACGCCGACCCCTACGAGGGGTACCACGTCCTGCCGAACGCGCAGGTCGTCACGGCGGTGCTGATCTGGGCAGGGTCGGATCCCGACGCCGACTCCGAGTTCGAGAACGCGCTCGCCCGCGCCGTCGCGGCGGGGTTCGACACGGACTGCAACGCCGCGACCGTCGGCTCGGTGCTCGGCCTCGCGCTCGGCCACGACGGCGTGCCGGCGACGTGGACCGATCCGCTCGGCGACCGCGTGCGGACGGCGCTCGCCAGCCGTCCGTGTCCGTCGCTCGACTGGCTCGTGACCGAGACCGCCGCCCTCGCGGACCGGCCCTCACGGACGGACCCCACGTGAAACGGTGTCGTCCACGTGAAACCGTGTCACACCCACAAGTCATATAGGACCAGAGACACGATTTCGGTTGATGAGAGAAGACGTTCGAACGAGACGAGTGAAGAAGAATTCGCTCCGAACGGTTCGACCGAAACGGTTCGTCTCGGGGAGGAGGTGAGGCAGCATGGCTGAACGAACCGAGTCGGGATTCGTCGCCGGCATCAGCCGGGAGTTCACGACGCAGACGTGGGTGCTCATCCCGGTCGGCGTCGCGCTGAGCGTCGTCGCGGCCTACGTCGTCAACGTGGTCAAGGTGCCGTTCCTCTACATGGACGCGCTCGGGGTGGTGCTCGTCGCGCTCCTCGCTGGCCCGTGGGCGGCCGCGCTCACCGGCGTGTTCGTCAACGTGGTCGAGGGCTTTCTGGTCAACCCGACGTTCTGGGCGTACACGCCGCTGCAGGTGGCGTTCGGCCTCGCGGCGGGCTACATGGCACGGCGCGGGTGGTTCCGTCGGTACTGGAAGGTGGTCGTCGTCGGCCTCGTCATCGCCGCCATCTCCATCGTGATGGGCGCACCGATCACGGTGCTCGCGTTCGGCGGCGTCACGGGCACCGGCTCGGACGCCGTCACGACGTTCTTCCGGGCCACCGGCGCGAACATCTGGTCGGCCGTGGTCGGGCAGACGCTCGTCGTCGAACCCATCGACAAGGTGCTGACCGCCCTGCTCGCCGCGCTCATCGCGAAGCGGGTGCCGCGGCGGTACATGCCGGAGACGGCCGCGTCCGTCCTCGACCGGGAGTCGTGAGCCGCACGTCGTCGCGGACGGCCGACCGATGAGCGACCTCGTCACGTACCAGCGGGGCGACAGCGTCGTCCACCGGCTCCACCCTGTGACGAAGGTGACGCTCCTGGGCTGCTCTCTGCTCGGCGCGTACCTCGCGCCACCGGTGGTGGTTGGGGGACTCGTCGGCGTGCTCGCGGTGGCAGCGGTCGGTGCCGGCGTCGCCCACACGGTGGGCCGGGCAGCCCTCCCCATCCTCGTTCCGCTGGGGATCGGCCTGCTGGCCATCCACGGCCTCTTCCGCGTCGGCTCCGGCGACGTGCTGCTCGCCGTCGGCCCACTCACGCTCTGGCGCGACGGCGTCGGCTACGCCATCGGCTTCTTCGGCGTGCTCGTGGCGTTCGTCCTCACCGGCCTGCTGTTCGTCACGACCACACATCCGAAGAAGCTGATGGTGGGGCTGACCGACGTGGGCGTCCCCCGGAAGCTGGGGTACGTGTTCGTCTCCTCGCTCCAGCTGGTGCCGGATCTCCAGCGTCGCGCGGAGCGCATCGTCGACGCCCAGCAGTCCCGCGGGCTGGACACCGAGGGATCGCTCCGCAACCGGGTCCGCGGACTCGTCGCGCTGTTGAGCCCGCTGTTGATCGGTGCGCTCGTCTCGACGCAGACCCGGTCGCTGGCGCTCGAAGCCCGCGGCTTCTCGATCGAGGGGCCGCGTACCTCGCTGTACAGCCTCACCGTCTCGCCCGCCGACTGGCTCCTGCGCGTCGTCGGCGTCGTCGGCGTCGTCGCGCTCGCCGGGTGGCGGTTGCTGTGACCGGCGTCGTCGTCGACGGCGTCACGTTCCGCTACCGCGACGGCGACGAGCCGGCGCTCCGCGACGTCTCCTGCACGGTCGAGGAGGGGTCGTTCGTCGGCGTCACCGGCCCGGCGGACGCGGGCAAGACGACGTTCTGCCGGCTCCTGCCGGGGTTCGTCCCGTCGTTCTTCTCGGGGGAGCTCGCGGGCACCGTCACCGTGGGCGACCGCGACGCGACGACCGCCGGCATCGCCGCGCTCGGCGAACGGGTCGGCTACGTCTTCGAGAACCCGTTCGACCAGCTGACCGGCGCGGCGACGACGGTCATGGAGGAGGTGGCGTTCGGGCTCGAACAGCGCGGGATCAGTCCCGATCGGTTACGCTCGCGGGCGCGAGACGAACTCGCTCGGGTCGGCGTCGCGGACCTCGCCGACCGCGACCCGCAGACGCTCTCGGGCGGACAGCTCCAGCGCGTCGCCGTCGCGAGCGTCCTCGCGCTCGACCCCGACCTCCTCGTGCTGGACGAGCCGACCGCCGAGCTCGACCCCGACGGGACCGAGGCGGTGTTCGACGTGGCGAGCCGGCTCCACGCCGACGGCTACACCGTCGTCGTGGTGAGCCAGGACCTCCAGCGGCTCGCTCCCCGGGCCGACCGCCTGTTCGTCTTCGACGACGGCCGGCTCGTCCGGGACGCGCCGCCTCGGGAGGTGTTCGCCGACCGATCGCTGGACGACCGGCTCCGCGTTCCGCCCACGGTCCGGCTCGGGCGCGGCCTCCGCGACCGCGGCGTCGTGCCAACGGATCGGCCGCTCCCGCTCTCGGTCGACGACAGCGTCGCGGAGATCGACCAGTACGCGAACGTGACCGTGGAGACGACGCCGTCGGCCGGAGCGGAGCGGGGAACCGCGAACGGGGGCGAGCCGGGAGACGTGGGCGGTCCGACAGACGCGACGGACGTGGGCAGTCCGATAGACACGGGAGATGCGGCCGACTCGCCACGCCCGACAGACGCGGGCGAGCCGGCGGTGCGGCTCGACGGCGTCCGTCACGTGTACGAGAGCGGCGTCGAGGCGCTCCGCGGCGTCGACCTCACGCTCGACGGAGGGTGTGTCGCGCTGATCGGCCCCAACGGGGCGGGGAAGACCACGCTGGTGAAACACCTCAACGGACTGCTCACCCCGACTGCGGGCCGCGCCGTCGTCTGCGGGACGAACACGCGGGAGACGCGGGTGGCCGAACTCGCGGCCGACGTCGGCCTCGTCTTCCAGAACCCCGACGACCAGCTGTTCCGGTCGACCGTCGCCGACGAGGTCCGGTTCGGGCCGGAGAACGTCGGCGTTCCCGACAGAGAGGCGGCCGTCGACACGGCGCTCGCCCGGCTGGGCCTCGACGGGGTGCGCGACACCGACACCTACGAACTCGGCCGCGCCGTCCGCAAACGCGTCGCCCTGGCGTCCGTGCTCGCGATGGACCCCTCCGTGGTCGTCCTCGACGAGCCGACCGCCGGACAGGACGCCGCCGGCGTCGACACGGTCGGCGACGTGGTGTCGGCGCTCGTCGCCGACGGCCGCCTCGTGGTGGTGATCACCCACGACGTCGCGTTCGCCGCCGACTACGCCGACCGCGTCGTCGCGCTCGTCGCCGGCAGAGTGCTGGCCGACGGTACCCCCCGGGAGGTGTTCACCGACGAGTCGGTGACGGACGAGGTGGGCGTCGCCGCGCCGGTGGCGACGCGCATCGGGGCGAGGGTCGACCTCCACGACGTGGTGGGTGTCGACGATTTACTCGGCCGGCTCCGGTGACTGCTCACCGCCGGCGTCGGCGCGAGGTCGACCCGCGAGCGGTCTGACGGCCGTGCCACCCACACCTCCCAGCCGTCTCATCGCCGGTGAAACCGCCACCCGATGACGACGCTCGACGGGAGATCGAACGCTTCGAGTGTGATTCGTGTCGGAACGTCGGCCTCGAGCGGCGGGAGAACCGAACCGGTGACCGAGGACAGTCACCGACGGTCCGCAGTCCGACCGAGAGCGCGGGGCTTTTTTCCGTTCCGCTCGAAACACGCGTGAGAACCGTGGCCATCACCGACAAGGTCTACCTGAAGAACCACCGGCAGATCGTCTCGCAGCTCGACACGTCGATCCCGAAGGGCGCGTTCAAGGGAGCGACCGTCGAGCTGCTCTACTCGGGTGAGGGGCTCTCGAAGGTCGACGACGCGACGCGCGACCGGCTGCTGGACTTCGCACAGGACTTCCTCGACTGCGAGAGCGAGGAACAGCTGTACACCGGCTATCCCGAACGGCAGTTCGTCCGCTACCTGCTCGAACTCCGCGCACAGGGGCTGGGCCCGGACGACATCGTCGACGTGATGGGCGACGACTACATGCTCTACGCGTATCCGGGCGACGTCCTCTCGTTCCTCGACCAGGCGGTGCGGACGCTGGAGGCCGCCGAGGCGCTCGCCGAGGTCGACGGAAACCAGGAGGCCGCGCGGGAGATGGGCGAAGCGAAGCGGTCACTCGCGGGCCGGCGGTAGGCGCCGCGGAGCCGACGAACCCGACGAGCGGCACACGAGCGACAGGAAAGCGACCTCTGGGACGAAGCCGTCCGACTCCCGTCCGCCCCCCGTCTGACACTGTCTCTCACGGCTGAGTCTCGGGAGCCACTTCTTATACGGGAGGTCCGAGTTCCACCGAACGAACCCACAATGAGTGTCCAGACACCTGCTCGAACCGCCGACCGCGCGTCGCGCGAGTCCGTCGCCTACGCCATGTTCATCGAGGGGTACCGGGCGCGGATGGCGGACGTCGACGCCACCGTGGCGTTCCCCGACCGCGACGCGTTCGACGACTCCCTCTTCGCTCGGTTCCAGCGGTCCTACCACGAGACGGTTGCGAACGGGCCCGTGCCCGCATCCGCAGGGCCGGCGTCGACCTCGGCCGCGCGAACGGCACGGCCCCACCGGAAGGGCGAGTTCGATCCGTCCACTCGCTCGGTGGAGTCACGGTAACGTCGACCGGGGGAGACACCCCTGCACCCGGAGTTCTCATGCCCCCGCTCGTGGGCACTGGTCAGAGCTGATAACCGGGGGCGAACGCTTACCACCCGTCGAAGAGTACGCTCGGCGAGGGCTGGTCGCCGGTGGCCCCGAAACGCGATCACCGACGTTTCGACTGACGACCATGCACCGTCTGTCGCGCCACCGCGTCCCGTCCTCGTTCCTTCGTGGCGAGCGAAGCGTGACGAGTGATTCGCCTGCGGCGAGACGGGTGCTCGTCCGACAGCCGGAGAGGGGCGCGGCGAGCAGGCGCGAAGAGGAAGCGGAGCGAAGCTGCTACCGGGTGAGAACGGACCGGAACGCACGGACAGGGCGCGGAGCGTGACTTCTCTCGACCGAAGAGCCGTCGACAGAGAGAGACCGATCAGCCGATCCGGAACGACGTCTCCTCGCGCTCGTCGCCGTCGAGGTCCTCCAGCTGGATGATCTCCTCCTCGTCGTCCTGCTCGTCGAGCTGTTCGCGGAGGTAGTTGACGTACGCCTTGTGCTCCTCCAGCTGTTCGCGGAGGTGTTCGGCCTCGAGTTCGAGCCGTTCGTGCTCGCGGATGAAGCTCTTCGGGACCTTCACCTTCGGCGGGAAGCTCTCGGAGTCGTCTTCGCTCTGCTGTAACTGTCGGAGTTCGTGCTCGGGGACGACCCGGACCTGGCCGTCCTGGGCAACGAGCGTGTCGACGTAGTCACGGAAGACGGCGGAGAGCGAGATGTCCCGCTCCTCGGCGATCTCTCGGAGCGTCTCGAAGGAGTCCTCGTTGACGCGGAACGAGATCGTTTTGTTCTTGTTGCCCATGGCTGCTTCTACATCATCTTGCACGCCCGTCGTACTTAATGGTTCGTCAGACATCCACACGGCCGCGGGGGAGCGGCCGTGACCGCCACCGACGTCGGACGGGCCGCCGAGCCCTGTGGATCAGACCGAGTCCGCAGGCGCGTCCACACGACTGAGTTCTGTCCGGTCGGGGTCCGGATGCGGGAGATAGAGGACGAGTTCAGTAGATGTCCAACAGAACGGTCATGGGCGAGAGATCGACCGAACTGGTTCGAGAATCACAACAGTCAGTCCGTTCCGAAATATTTTAAATGATTTTAATAGGTGGAACGGCATGCGGAGGTATGGACACACGACAACCAAGCAGCCACGGCTTCCAGCCTCACCGATGGTAAACGTCGCGCTCTCGCTGGCGCAGGTCGTCGTTGCGCTGGCTCTCGTGGTACTCAACGGCTTTTTCGTCGCTGCAGAGTTCGCCTTCGTACGAATACGGGGAACGTCGGTCGAACAGCTCGCTGAGGAGGGGCGCACCGGTGCGGGGACGCTCCAAGAGGTGATGGTGAATCTCGACGACTATCTCGCGACGACCCAGCTCGGCATCACCATCGCCTCGCTCGGGTTGGGGTGGGTCGGCGAACCAGCCGTGGCGTCGCTCATCGAGCCCGTGCTGACACCGATTCTCCCCGTGGGTCTCATCCATCTGGTCGCCTTCGCGATCGGCTTTAGTCTCATCACGTTCCTCCACGTCGTCTTCGGTGAACTCGCGCCGAAGACGCTCGCAATCGCTCAGACCGAGCGACTCTCCCTGTTCCTCGCCCCGCCGATGAAGGTGTTCTATTACATCCTCTATCCGGGAATCGTCGTCTTCAACGGGGCTGCCAACGCGTTCACGCGAGCACTCGGCGTGCCACCCGCTTCCGAGACGGACGAGACGCTCGGTGAGCGGGAGCTCCTTCGGGTACTGACTCGATCCGGCGAGGAAGGAGACATCGACGTTGCGGAAGTGACGATGGTCAAACGGGTCTTCGATCTCGACGACACCGTGGTGAGGGGGGTCATGGTTCCACGACCGGACGTAGTGAGCGTTCCGGCTGATGCCTCGCTCTCCGACCTCCAGTCGATCATCCTCGAGGCGGGTCATACGCGCTATCCAGTTCTTGATGCCGACGACGGCGACCAAGTGGTCGGATTCGTCGATATCAAAGACGTGTTACGAGCTGAGGTGGAGGGCGGGGACGCCGAGTTTGTCGGCGACATCGCCCGCGAGATCGTCATCGCCCCCGAGACGATGGAACTGAGCGATCTCCTGAGACAGTTCAGGGAAGATCAACAACAGATGGCCGCAGTTATCGACGAGTGGGGGACGTTCGAGGGGATTGCAACGGTCGAAGACGTCGTCGAGGCGCTCGTCGGAGACCTCCGAGACGAATTTGATGTGGACGAGCGTGAACCCTCGATTCGCCAGCGTGACGACGGGTACGACATCGACGGGGGCGTCCCGCTGTCGAAGATCAACGACACGCTGGAGGGGGACTTCACGAGTGAAGAGGTCGAAACGATCGGTGGACTGGTGCTCGAACAACTCAACCGTGCGCCAGAACGTGGCGATCGCGTCGAGATCGACGGGTACGTCGTCGAGGTGACGAACGTTGAGGGGACCCGAATTTCGACGGTCTGGGTCCACGAACGTGAGACGGATGAGTCAGTGATGGACTGAGTGGGGGTGCGGACTCGCTCGGTGGGATCCGTTCGAGTGCTCCCCGTCGTCGCACCGGAGTCTCGTAACGGTCCGACTCGAAGGAAGTCGCTTGCAACCGCCTCGACGGTCGAGGCGTCCTGTTTCCAGTGGCAGAACTCCATCTGCCGGAGTCGCGCCCCGTATTCAGCCCGACCGTTCGAACAGGTGGTCGAGAGTATGGGCCCGAGCGTGTGGCTCCTCCCGCGGGGTTCGATCAGTTCGCGGTTCACCGGGAGGGATCGCGACGTTCCGGCCGAGAGCTGCGACAGACCGGCTCAGTCGTGGCTCCCTGCGTCCGGCACGGCCACCGGGCTGCCAGTTTCGGCGGACTCGTAGAGGGCGTCGAGGACACACATGTCGGTCAGCGCGTGCCGGCCGTCGGGGTAGAAGTCCGTGCCCGTGAGCAGGTGGTGGCCGAAGTAGGCGAACTCCTCTTCGAGCTGGTGGACCTGGTCGAAGTCGATGGTCGCCTCGACGCCGCCCCGGACGACGGCGACGCCGCGGTCCTCGCGTTCGTAGAAGGCAGGGTCGAGCACGAGCTGTCCCTCCGTGCCCGTGATCTCGAGCCGGCTGTGGTGCTGGGCGTTCTGGCTCACCGTACAGAGCGCGTGCACGTCGTCGGGGAACGTGAGCTGGAAGGCGGCGTGCTCGTCGACCTCGCTGAACGGCTCGTGTACGGAGCGAGTGTGGCCGATCACCCGGTGTGGGTCGGACTCGAGCACGAACCGGGTCGTGTTGATCGGGTAGATGCCGATGTCCATGAGCGCGTTGCCGCCGGAGAGCTCCGGGTCGAGTCGCCACTGGTCGGCCTCGCCAGTGAGTTCGCCGAGCATGTGCTGGGACATGTTCGCGTGGACGTGGACGATGTCGCCGACGAACCCCTCCTCAAGCAAGTCCTTGACCCGGCGCGCCGCGGGGTCGGTCTGCATCCGGTAGCCGACCATGAGCGGGACCCCCGCGTCCTCGCAGGTCTCCACGATCCGCTCGGCCCGCTCGAGCGTCGCAGCCATCGGTTTCTCACACAGGACCGCCTTGCCCTGCTCGGCCGCGCTCTCGACGTACTCGAGGTGGGTCGCGTTCGGCGTCGCGACGTACACGGCGTCGTACTGGTCGACGACCGCCCCGCTCTTCAGTTCCTCGGGGGTCACGCCGGTGAGGTCGTGTTCGGCCGCGAGATCGCTCACGGCGTCGGCGTCGACGTCCGTCACGACGGTCGCCTCGGTGAACGCCGACCGCTGGATGCCCGGGAGCGCCCAGTTGTGAGTGAACCAGCCGAGACCGACGATTGCGAGTCGGACCGGGTCGTCGACCGCGTCGGGGTCGAGCGTCTGCCAGTCGCGGTGTGTGAACTCGTCGAAGTAGTCGCCGAGATGCGTCGCCATACCGTACACGTGGATTCGATCCTCAATAATCCCGCGGGAACGTGGTCTACGTGGCTCCCGACGTCGTCCTCCCCGTCGTGTCGATCTCCCGACATCGACCCACACGGCTATACTCCCGGCTCGCAAATTTTGCCGCATGGACTCCGACACGACGGGGGCCGCACGCCCCGACGTCGGCGAGCCCTCCGCAGCGTGGCGACGGTACCAGGGGGCACCGACCGGCACCGACATCGAGTGCCGGGGCTGGCGTCAGGAAGCGGCGCTCCGCATGCTCAACAACAACCTCGACCCGGACGTGGCCGAACGGCCCGAGGACCTCGTCGTCTACGGCGGCACCGGTCGGGCGGCGCGGTCGTGGGACGCCTACGACGCGATCCTCGCCGAACTCCGCGTGCTCGAGAACGACGAGACGCTCCTCGTCCAGTCGGGGAAACCCGTCGGGCGGTTCCGGACGCACGAACGCGCTCCGAGGGTGCTGATCGCCAACGCCAACCTCGTCGGCAGGTGGGACGACTGGGACCACTTCCACGAACTGGAGGCGAAGGGCCTGATCATGTACGGGCAGATGACCGCCGGATCGTGGGCGTACATCGGCACCCAGGGCATCGTCCAGGGGACGTACGAGACGCTCGCAGAACTCGCCAGACAGGAGTTCGGTGGCCCGGACGACACCGGAGACGCCGCGACAGGTCTCCGCGGGCGACTCGTCGTGACGGGCGGACTCGGCGGGATGGGTGGCGCGCAGCCGCTAGCCGTGACGATGAACGGCGGGGTGTGTCTCGCCGCCGAGGTCGACGGCTCCCGCATCGACCGCCGGATCGAGACGCGCTACCTCGACGAGCGTGTCGACGGCCTCGACGAGGCGCTCGCGCGCGCTACGAGCGCGGTCGAGGCCGGCGAACCGTACTCCGTCGGGGTCGAGATGAACGCCGCGGACCTCCTCGACGGCCTCCTCGCCCGCGACGTCGTCCCCGACGTGGTGACGGACCAGACGAGCGCCCACGACGAACTGGAGGGGTACTACCCGTCGGGCTACACCGTCGAGGAGGCGGACCGCCTCCGAGAAGAGGACCCTGACGCGTACGTCGAGGCGTCGCTCGACACGATGGCGCGCCACGTCGAGGCGGTCCTCGCGCTCCAGGAGCGAGGAGCGGTCGCCTTCGAGTACGGCAACAACATCCGTGGACAGGTGCGGGAACACCGCGACCTCGACCGCGCCTTCGACTTCCCGGGCTTCGTCCCGGCGTACATCCGACCGCTCTTCTGTCGGGGGAAGGGGCCGTTCAGGTGGGTCGCGCTCTCGGGCGACCCCGACGACATCCACCGGACGGACGACCTGGTGACGGAACTGTTCCCCGACAAGCCGCACTTACACCGCTGGATCGATCTCGCCCACGAGCGGGTGGCGTTCCAGGGCCTGCCGTCGAGAGTGTGCTGGCTCGGCTACGGGGCCGGGGACGACCCCGACGGGCTCACGGAACGCGCCCGGTTCGCGCTCGCGATGAACGACCTCGTCCGGGAGGGAGAGCTCTCGGCACCGATCGTCGTCACTCGCGACCACCTCGACGCCGGCTCCGTGGCCTCCCCCAACCGCGAGACGGAGGCGATGCGCGACGGCTCCGACGCCGTGGCCGACTGGCCGATCCTCAACGCCCTCCTCAACTGCGCCGCCGGCGCGGACATCGTCAGCGTCCACGACGGCGGCGGCGTCGGCATCGGCAACTCGCTCCACGCGAACAACCACGTCGTCCTCGACGGCTCCGACCTCGCCGCGGAGAAGGCACGCGCGGTGTTCACGACCGATCCCGGGATGGGCGTGATTCGCCACGCCGACGCCGGCTACGCCGAGGCACTCGACGAGGCCCGCGCGTCAGGGGTCCACATCCCGATGCGCCAGAACCAGGACGCGGACGGTGAGGAGGATCGATGAGCGGGCTCACCAGTGCCCCGGCGTGGACGAGTCCGTCGAACGATCCGAACGACGAGACGTTCGGCGACGTCGTCGACCCCGTCGACCACCCCCGCGTGGCGGGAGGCGACTACGACGCCGTCCTCGTCGGCGAACCGTTCGACCGGGGCGTCATCGGTCGCAGGGGAGCGGCACAGGGACCCCACGCCATCCGCCAGGCGCTCGCGGGGGTGAAGACCCACCACTTCGGCGGGCACGGCGTGGGCACCGTGGGTGACGCGGGCGACGCCTACCTCGCCGTCGACTCCGGCGACGAACTCCCCGAGACGACCCGCGACCTGCAAGACCACCTCCGCGTGGTCGCCGGAGGCGTCCACGATGGCGACGCGTTCCCCGTCTTCCTCGGCGGCGACAACTCGCTCACGTACGCGAACTGTCTGCCGCTCCTCGAGGAGGGATCGCTCGGCGTCGTCAACCTCGACGCCCACCTCGACGTGCGCGAGCGGCGCGAGGACGCGACCAGCGGGACGCCCTACCGCCAGCTGTTCGCGGCGGGGCTGGACGCCTACGCCTGCGTGGGGGCCCGGCACTTCGAGACGTCGAGAGCCTACGGCGAGTACGTCGAGAGCCGTGGGGGCGCGACCGTCACGAGCGACGAGGTGGGACGGGACGTCGACGGTGTCGCCGAGCGGGCGCTCGCCGCGATGCGCGACGTCGACCGGGTGTACCTCAGTCTCGACGTGGACGTGCTGGACGCGACGGCCGCGCCGGGCGTGAGCGCCCCCACGCCGGGCGGCATCACTACCCGCGAGTGCTTCCGCCTGTGCTCGTTGCTCGCCCGCGAGGAGCGCCTCGCCGGGTTCGAGGTGGTGGAGTGTGCCCCACCGCTCGACAGGGAGAATCGAACGGTCGACGCCGCCGCGCGGGCCGTCGCGCACGTCCTCGCCGGACGACAGGCCGGTGTCGCCGAGCGAGCGGAGGCGGCGGGTGACCCGGGGGTTCGCCGATGACCCCCACGCTCGACGCGGTAGTCCACGGCGCGACAGAAGTGGTCGTCGGCCCGAGCGAAGACGGACGGGGGGCCGAGACCGTCGCCGACGCTGGCGTCGCCGTCGTCGACGGCCGCGTCGCCGCGGTCGGTCCCACGGACGAGATCCGGCGAGCGTACCCACCCGAGAACGCCCGCGAGGCGATCGACGCCCGGGGACGGACCGTCGTTCCGGGGTTCGTCGACGCCCACACCCACGCCTGCTTCGCGGGCGACCGCGCCGACGAGTTCGAGGCGAAACTCCGTGGGACGACGTACCAGGAACTCCTCGCGGGCGGTGGGGGCATCCTCCGGACGGTACGGGCGGTCCGAGAGACCTCGGTCGAACGGCTCACCGAGAACCTCCTCGCTCACCTCGACGTGATGCTCGCCCACGGGACGACCACGGTCGAGGTGAAGTCGGGGTACGGGCTCGACACGGAGACCGAACTCCGGATGCTCGAGGCGATGGCCGCGGCCGACCGACGCCACGCGGTCGACGTGGTGCCGACGTTCATGGGTGCCCACGCCGTCCCCGAGGACGTGGACGCCGACGACTACGTCGACGCAGTCGTCTCCGACCAGCTCCCGGCCGTCGCGGATCAGGGGGTCGCGCGGTTCTGCGACGTCTTCTGTGACGAGGGTGCGTTCACACCGGAGCAGTCCCGCCGCGTCCTCGAAGCCGGGCTCGACCACGGTCTCACGCCAAAGGTGCACGCCGAGGAACTCGCCCACACGGGCGGGGCACGGCTCGCCGCTGAAGTCGGTGCCGCCAGCGCGGACCACCTCCTCAACGCCACGGACGACGACGTCAGGGCGCTCGTCGACAGGGGCGTCGTCCCGGTCGTGCTCCCGGGGACGGCGTTCTCGCTCGGAGCCGACTACGCCGACGCGCGTGGAATGCTCGATGCGGGCGCGCCGGTCGCGCTCGCAACCGACTTCAACCCGAACTGTTTCTCCCGGGCGATGCCGTTCGCCGTGACGCTCGCCTGCGTCGGGATGCGGCTCACGCCGGCGGAAGCGCTCGTCGCCGCGACCGCCAACGCCGCCGCGGCGACGGGGCTCGACGCCGGTCACGGGACGCTCGAAGCGGGCGCGCCCGCGGACCTCGCGGTCGTCGACGCCCCCTCGCACGTCCACCTCGCGTACGACTTCGACGTGAACCGGGTCCGGACCGTGGTGAAGGACGGGGAGGTGGTCCACCGTGCCTGAGATGGAGCCAGTGACCCTCGACGGCACGTCGCTCACCGTCGACGAAGTGGTGGCCGTCGCGCGCGAGGACCGACCGGTCGCGGTCGCGGAGGCGGCCCGCGAGGCGGTGCGCGCGGGACGTGAGCGCGTCGAGAGCGTCCTCGACGCAGACGAGGCGGTGTACGGCGTCAACACCGGCTTCGGCGACCTCGTCGACACCCGCATTCCTCGGGCGGATGTCGACGAACTCCAGACGAACCTCCTCCGGAGCCACGCGGCCGGGACGGGGCGCGAACTCGCCCGCGAGGAGGTCCGCACGCTCCTCGTCGTCCGGCTCAACACCCTCCTCCGGGGGTACTCGGGCGTCCGGGAGACGGTGGTCGACCACCTCACGGCGCTGGTGAACCACCCTGTCCATCCCGTGGTCCGCTCCCGCGGGAGCCTCGGCGCGAGCGGCGACCTCGCGCCGCTGGCTCACCTCTCGCTCGTCCTCCTCGGCGAGGGCGAGGCGGACGTCCCGAGCGTCGGCGACGACGACGGGATCGAGCGCGTCCCCGGCGACGAGGCGCTCCGACGGGCCGGTCTGCAACCCCTGCGGCTCCGGGCCAAGGAGGGGCTCGCACTCATCAACGGCACCCAGCTCACGACAGGGCTCGCGGCGCTGGCCGTCCACGACGCCCGACGGCTACTCACCGCGGCGGACGCGGCGGGGGCACTGACGACGGAGGTGACGATGGGGTCGACGGCCGCCTGCGACCCCGCGATCCACGACCTGCGCCCCCACGCGGGGCAGGCCGTGAGCGCCCGGAACGTCAAACGCCTCACGCAGGGGTCGGAGATCGTCGAATCGCACCGCAACTGCGACCGGGTGCAGGACGCGTACTCGATCAGGTGTCTCCCGCAGGTCCACGGCGCGGTCCGCGACGCGGTCGCGCACCTCCGCGACGCCGTCGAGATCGAGCTGAACGCCGTCACCGACAACCCGCTCGTCTTCCCCCGGGCGGCCGTCGACGACCGTGCCTCCGGCACGGAGACGGCCGCGGTCGTCTCGGGCGGGAACTTCCACGGCGCACCGCTCGCCCACCGGCTCGACTACCTGACGGCGGCGTTGACCGATCTCGCCGCGGTCTCGGAACGCCGAATCGACCGAATGGTCAACCCCTCCCTGCAAGAGGAACACCTCCCGCCGTTTCTCACCGGCGAGAGCGGCGTCCAGTCGGGCTACATGATCCCCCAGTACACCGCCGCGGCGCTCCTGGCCGAGTGTCGCGCCGAGGGGCGGCCCGCCACGGACTCGACCCCCGTCAGCGGCGGACAGGAGGACCACGTCAGCATGAGCGCGACGAGCGCCTTCGCGACGGGACGGACGCTCGACCGCGCCCGACACGTCGTGGCCGTCGAACTCCTCTGTGCGGCACAGGCCGCAGAGTTCGTCTCGGGGCTCGCCCACGGCGTCGGCACCGGCGCGGTCTACGACGCCGTCCGAACGGTCGTCGAACCGCTGGACGGCGACCGCCCCAGCGACCGTGACGTCGACGCGCTCGCGTCGCTCGTCGCCGACGGTGACCTCGAGACGGCGCTGGCAGATGCCGTCGACGAGGTGGAGTAGCGGCGTCGACGCGAACCGCGGTCGGGCACCGGCCCCGGTGTCTCTCCGACAGCGGGGTTTACGCCGGCGGCGCGTCGGTGTCGAGTTCGCCCGTCTCGTCGAGGCTCCCCAGCGCTGCGATCGCCTCCTCGCGGTAGCGGTCCACCGACGAGCCGTACCGTTCCTTGGCCATCCGGGCGTACTGGTTGCCCTCGTCGTCGAACGCGCGGACGCGTTCGAGGGTGCGCTGGGCGGTCTCGACCACCCAGCGGTCGCGCGTGGCGGCGTCGACCTCGGTGATGGACTCGGGACGGACGCTGACGATGACGCCGTCGCCGTCTTCGGGTTCGTACGTCCGTGGCTTGCCGACGATGGCGACGTACGAGGGGGCCTCGATGTCGCGCAGCGCCGCCGTCGCCTCGGGCTGGTACTGCCCGGCGTAGACGAAGAACGTCCCCGTCGGGTCGACGATGCGGCCGCGCCAGTACTCCGAGTCGTCGCCGATGTCCTCCTTCTCGGTGAGGGTGCCGACGACGAAGACGCGGTTGGCCCGCTCGCCGCTCGGGAGGAGCAGGTAGACGGGGGCGCGCTCGTCGTCGCTCTCGGTGAAGGTGTGGCTGGCGTCGTTGAACTCGCTCGCGAAGACGCGCCGGGCGACTTCGCGGGTGGGGATGGACTGTGACTGGCTCATTTACGTAGACCTCGCGTCGGACAGCAGGGCACTCGCATCCGCGGCCGCGGGCGCGGAGAGCTGTTCGAAGTCGTCGACGAGCAGGTAGCGCCCGAACGTCGGGCCCGATACGCTGAAGTACCGACCCAGGACGTCGGCGCGCATGTCGTCGGCCACCACGGTGGTGTCGAGCGCGTCCATCGCCCGCTGTTTGGCCGCCTCGAGCGTGACGCCGGTCAGCTGCTCGGTCGTCTCGCGCCCGAAGATGACCTCGTGGACGTCGGCCCCGTCGTCGAGCACGGCCTTGATCCGGAGGTCGAACTCGCCCTCGACGTTGCCGTGTTCGGAGCAGCGGCCGTTCTGCAGCACTCGAGTACAGTCCTCCTCGGGGCACCGCTTGATCAGCCCGGATCCGGACTGGATGTCGACCAGCGCGCCCTCGGCCTCGCTGGTGTCGTCGCCGACCTCGACGTCGGAGTCGAGTTCGGTGATCGTCGTCGTCCGGTTGAGCTTGATCGAGAAGTTACCCTGGTACTCGTCGGTGACGACGTTGGAGAGTTTGTAGGACTTCCCCTCCTCCAGCAGCGGCAGGTCGGAGGTCGTGAAGGCGACGAACTTCTTCGTCCCGGACTCGTCTCCCACGAGTCCGACCTGCGAGATGGCGTCACTGCGGGGTTCCCAGAGGTCGACGAGCTTGACCGTGACGTCGACCCACTGTTCGTCCGCGTCGATGTCGCCGAGCTGTACCTCTTCGGTGCCACCACGACCGAGGTCGTCACGCTCCATGCCTGCCTCGTCGAGGTAGCTGTTCGTGACGCTCCGCCGCGCCTCGTCGACCGGAACTCGGTACTCGTTGACGAGGTTGTCGAGCCGTTCTTCGACGTCCTCTACCGAGAGGTCGAGGTTGTCGGAGAACTGCGATACTATCTCTTCCGCGTGGGTACGCAAATCGCTCATGGTTCACTCGCCTCCGCTTCGTTTTCAATGGGAGGCGTACGACGGTTGGTGCCCGATGGTATAAAAAGTTCCCCGAGTGCGGTGGAAGTGAAAACCGGGGGACGACACCGACGTACGCCTCGATCAGAGCACCAGTTCGGCGACCACCGGACAGTGGTCCGACGGCGGTCGGCCGTCCCAGTGGTCGGCGAGCACGGCGTGTTGCCGGACGTCGACGTCGCCGGCGACGAAGACGTGGTCGATCTTGCGGTCCGGCTCCCGGCCGAAGCGCTCGAACGTCGTCGTCGGTCCGTGGTGTGGATACTCGGAGATCGACATGGCGTCGGTGAGCGCCGGGCCGGTGAGGTCTTCGGCGTCTCCCGTGAGGATCCGGTACGGCGCGGAGTCGGGCGTGCAGTTGAAGTCGCCGAGCACGACGACCGGGACCGAGGGTGGCTCCCCGTCCGTCGCCCCGGCGAGCTCGCCGACCAGTTCCCGGAGCTGTCGCGCGCTCTGGCGTCGCGCCCGCTCGCCCTCGTGATCGAAGTGGGTGTTACAGACGAGCATCTCTTCCCCCCGGACGCTGAGTCGCGCCCAGGTCACCAGACGCGGTTTCCGGGCGCTCGGATACGAGCTTCCGGGGACGTCGGGCGTCTCGGAGAGCCAGACGGTCCCGTGGTCGGAACGGGCGACTCGTGGGGTGTACCAGCCAATCGGACAGTGTTCACCCTCCGTCTCGCCGTCGACGCGGCCGGAACCCTCCCACGCGTACTCGGGGAGCGTCTCGGACAGGTACGCGTACTGGTGTGCCAGCGGCTCCTGGAAGCCGGCGACGTCCGGTTCGTGAAACCGGACGACGCTCGCGACCATCGACCGGCGGTGCTCCCACGCGTGTTCCCCGTCGGTGGCGGTGTCGTACCGGGTGTTGAACGTCATGACCCGACACCGAACGCTCGTCATACCTCCCTCTCACCGTGGCTGCACTTGAAACGTCTCCTACGAGCGGGGACGGAGTAGACGACAGCGTGACAGGAGCGACGGGGACGACGAGGCTGTTTCGCTCGCCAGCGAGGACGACTGTCCGTGCGATCGCGGGTTCGGCGACCGTGAGTACGACTGTGCGCGCCAAGTACACGTCGAGCGGTCGGGCGGTGGGAGCCGCCAACGTCTAAACCGTCCCGCACCAACGCACCGATATGACCGACAGCGGTCGGGATGGACGCGACCGAGACCGGGACCGCTTCGAGCGGTTCGTCCGGACGACGTTCCGGCGGGCCGGCCGACGCTACGCGGAGGCGAAGCGTGCCTACCGCGAGGGACGCACCGGCGCGGGGACGTTCGGACTCCCGACCGACGACGAGGGGCGTGCGCGGATCGTCTGTCGACGCCACGCCGAGCGCCGGGCGATCCACGTCGACGCCGAAGGTCGCCCGACCTGTTTCGAGGCCGACCACCCCGACTGTGAGGGCTGTGCGGAGGACGTGCGCGAGGGGGTCGTCGAGACGTGGTGACGCCGTCGGAGACCACGGCCGGCGACGGGAGCGAGAGCGAGACACCACGGATCGTCGCGCTGGTGCTCGCCGGCGGCACCGGCTCTCGTCTCTACCCGGCTTCGCGGTCGACCCGGCCGAAGCAGTTCCTCCCGCTCCTCGGGCCCGAGACGCTCCTCGAGCGCACGGTCGACCGCGCCGACTTCGCCGACCGCGTCGTGGTGAGCACGCGCTCGACGTACGAGGCCGACGTCCGCGGCCTCCTCGACACGGTCGACGACGTGGTCGTCGAGCCCGCCGCCAAGGATACCGGACCGGCGCTCGCGTACGCGACGCACGCGATCGAGGACGCGTACGGCGACGACGTCGCCGTCGTCGTGCTGCCGAGCGACCACCACGTCGGCGACGACGACGCGTTCGCGGCGACGATGCGTCGCGGCGCACGGGTCGCACGCGAGACGGGTCGGCTCGTCGCGTTCGGCGTCGACCCGACGCGGCCGGACACGGGCTACGGCTACATCGAACCCGGTACCGACAGGGGGGACTTTTTCGAGCTCGCCGCGTTCCACGAGAAGCCCGACGCCGAGACCGCCGAACGCTACGTCGACGCGGGGTACCGCTGGAACGCGGGGACGTTCGCCTGGACGCCGCGGGCCTTCCGCGCGGCCGCCCGCGACTCCCCGCTGGGTCCCCTGATCGAGGCGCTCGACGAGGGTCGAGTCGAGGAGGGGTTCGACGCCGTCGAGCCGACGAGCGTCGACTACGCGGTGATGGAGCGCGTCGACGACGCGGCGGTTGTCTCGCTCGACGTCGCGTGGGACGACCTCGGCTCGTGGGACGCGATGGCGCGCGTGCTCGACCCCGACGCGGACGGGAACGTGGTCCGGACCGGGGCCGACGACCGATCGGACGACGAACTGAGCGGCGACGGACGGGAGGGCGACGATCCGGGTGCGCTGTTCGTCGACAGCGCCGAGAACGTCGTCGTCACGGACGGGACGCACGTCTCGCTCGTCGGCGTCGACGGCCTCGCCGTGGTCGCGTGGGACGACCGCGTGCTCGTCGTCCCCACGGACGAGGCCCAGCGTGTCCGCGACGTGGTGGCGCGGCTGAAAGAACGAGGCGCGTTCTGACGCCACGGAGAGCCGTACACCCGCGGTGGATCGTCAGTCGTCCGGATCCTCCTCGCGTCGGGCACGCCAGGTCGTCGGGTGCCGCGACGCTGCCGGCGAACGGAGACCGTCATCGTCCAGTTCGACGTATCTGGCGTACGCGTACACGACACCGAACGTCGTGGCGAGCGCGAGCGCCGCGCCGACGAGCAGGCCGGGATCGACCCACACCAGCGCGGTGGCGAGGACACAGAGCGGGAGCACGACGCCGGTGACGAGCTTCGCCGTGACGTAGGCCTCGGTCAGTCCGGTCATCACTCCCGGTCGGGCTGCCAGCGTCGTAACTCCGGCAGCCCGACTCGGCCCGATCCGGCTCGGGGGTGTCGACGGCCGGCGTGGCGAGACGTGACGAGACCGAGCCACCGGACCGGTCACTCGACCGCCGGACCACGGTCGCGACTACCCGTCGGCCGTCGACCGCCGGACCTGGACGTTCCCGTCGCTCGTGACACCGACGAGGATCGGCTCGCGGACCTCTCGCCCCTGGACCGCGTCGCCGGCCGCGTCGCTCACGGCTTTCATCAGGTCCGGCGCGGTGTAGTTCACCTTCACGCCCGCCGCGTCACAGGCGTCGTAGACGAGTTTCGGCACGTCGTACAGGTCCGTCCCGACCTCGACCTCGGCGGTGACCGGGGCCGACAGCGCCTCGGCGAACGCGATCGTCTCGCGGGCCTTCTCGACGTTGGTCCGGGCGCTCGCCTCGATGCTCGAGACGTTCGCCCGCGACGTGCCGATCCGGTCGGCGATGGTCGTCTGCCTGACGTTCCGTTCGCGGAGCAAGAGCACCTCCGCCTGCCGACGGGTCAGGACGTTCGTCTCGGGATCGAACCCAGCCCGATCGAGGAGCGCGTCGATGTCCACGTCGACCCCGTCGGCACGCTCGCCCTCGGCGTCGCCGTTCGAGGTGTCGGTGTCGTCCATACTGATACCAACTGGTCTGTCGAGAAAAAGACAACGCGTCGACTGGCCGTGGCGGATCCCGCGACGACGCTACTTGCCCCAGAAGTTGTCGCGGCTGCCGAGTGCCTCGGGTCGACTGCGCCCGCCACGGCGGCCGCTGGACCGGTCGGCGTCGCCGTCGCCGGGTTCGCTCGCACCCGGTTCGTCCTCGGCGTCGGGGTCGAACGGCAGTTTCTCGACGACCTCCTTCGCGGTCGCGTGGTTCGACTTCACCCGGTCGATGCGGACGACGGCACGGCAGTCCGGCAGGAGTCCGTCGACGAGGACGATGAAGCCGTCGTCCGTGCGGCCGACGCCCGCGCCGCTCTCGTGGATGTCGGTGACCTCGATCTCGACCTCTTCACCGGCTTTGACGGGCTGTTGTTTCAGTTCGTAGATCGGCATGTCGTAGCTGTCACACCACTCGGCGCCACCCTTGTCGCCGTAGTACTGACAGCCCATCCCGGCGATCCGCTCGGAGAACCGGGGACACTCGTCCGCCAGGGGACAGTCGGCCATGAGGTGGACTACTCGGGCGGCGGTCTAAACGCTTGCGCCCGCGGTTTCGTCGCCGTTCGCCGGGCGTTCCGTCGCGGAGGCCGGGGACGGTCCCGACTAGTCGCACCCGTGAGAAAAAGACCCGTTCGTGCCGGTGTTGTGGCCTCTGTAGTCCGTTCACCCCAGCAAACGTTATTTACCCCGACTGTCTTTGTCCACTACGGGGGAGCACCAGAGGGTAACGTACCGAGACGGGAGTGTACGATCACGCAGTGGAGAGGAGACGTCCACGAGCCCGTCGCCGTCGAACGCTCTCACGGGGAGATCATGAACACGAATACCACCTCACTCGGCCGCTGTCCGGAGTGCGGGCGGTCCGTCCCGGTCGGGTGGACACTCATCGAGTACGAGCGGGCGGACGGCGAGTCGGCAGTGTTCGCCGAGTGCCCGTCGTGTGAAGCGGTGATCAGGCCGGAGTGAGCGCGGCCACCGCCGACGGAACGCATTTGTCCCCGACATCCCAAGCGTCGACATGGATCACGCTCCCGGGACGAGCCGCCACGTCCCCGAGTTCGCGCTCGTCACCGGAGCGTTCCTCTCGCTGTCGTTTCTCGTCGCCGGCGTCGTTCTCACGGGCGACGTCGTCCGGTCACTGCTGACCGCGGTGGTCATCCTCTACCCGTTCGCCGCCTACGCCGTCACTCACTCCGACGATCCGACGACCGTCCTCCCGCCACGGGTCACCTCCGCGGGAGCCGTCGTCGTCGGCGTCGTCCTCGCCGGGAGCGTCCTCCTCGCGGCGGCACCCGGCGCAGTCGCGACCGAACTCCCGTACGCGCTGTTGCTCGGCACGGGAGTCGTCCTCCCACCGGCTGCCTACCACGTCCGCTACGGCACCCGAGACGAGCGCGTCAACCCCCTCTCACCGGTTGCGACGACCGTCGTCGCCATGGTCGTCGCCGTGGTCGTGCTCGCGTACGGGCTGCTCGTCGGCGGGACGGTGTTCGCCGCCGCGACCGCGCTGCTGTCGTTCCTGGCGGGGGCCGTCTACGCACGGGCACGGGGTGCCCGGCTCACCGTCCGCACCCGTCGACGGTTCGTCGCCGGCGGGGCGATCGCGGGCGTCGCCGCCGTCCTCGTCGGGCTCGTACGTGGAACGGCACCGGAGTCGTGGCTGCTCGTCGGGCTCTGCGTCGCGGCCGCGCCGACGATCTTCTACGCGCTCACGGCGCCCGAGCGCGCCTGACCGGGGCGGGGAAGCGACTATGCTACTCCGACCCATACATCTCGAGAACGGATGAGGGAGAACGAATGAGACGGACAGTGCCGGCGACGGTGACACGCCACACCGCCAGCCCACCCGGACCGACCCCTCGGTCTCGACTGGGAACGAGACTGGAACGGCCGGAAGCCAGGACGGAACGGCCGTGAGAGCGAACGGGACGGCCGAGAACGGGATCCTCGACCACCACCTCGCCCGCCTCGACACCGGAGCGTGTCGCGCGTTCGTCGCCGACCTCTGGGCCGCTCGCGGCTTCGAGACACGGATCGAGGACGACGTGGTCGTCGCCCGGCGGCGCGACGACACGGTGACGATCGTTCCCGCGTGTGGCGGTCGCATCCGCGGCCCCGCGGCACCGACCCGCGACGTCGACGTCGTCGTCGCCCCGCGTGGGGGCGACGCCGCGGCGGCGATCGCGGCCGACCACGACGCCCGGCTGCTCGTCGCGGCCGACCTCCGAGGGATGCTCCGGTACGCGGTCGATCCGGCGGACGCGGAGGCGCTCTGTGAGCGACACCTCGGAGCGGCACCGTCGGCGCTCCGTCCGTCGACACTCGCTCGAACGCGGCGACACCTCGCCCGCGTCGGGGAGATCGAGTCGCCGGTCGGTCTGTCGACGGTCGCGGCGATCCTGGCGCTCGTCGTCCTCGCGAGCGGCGGGATCACGGCGTTCGGCACCGGTGGCCCGCCCGTCGGCACGGCGTCGACCCCGGACGCCGCCGGCGACGCCGACCTCGACCCACCCGACACCGGCGGCGAGTTCGACGGGGCCGACGGCCGCACCCCCACGCCCGACAACGGCGTCTCGATGGCGGGGTCGCGCAGCGCCGACGTGGGCTCGCTCTCGTCAGTCCCGGGCGTGAACCGCTCGGGCGTGACGAACCTCACCGCGCTGGCGCTCGCCCACGACCGGGCGATCGGAGACCGCTCGTACACGCTCTGGATCGACACGTACCGGCCGTTCGAGGGCATGCCCGGCGAGCCCTGGACGCAGCGGGACACCGACATCGCCGTCGAGGGCGACCGCTACCTGGTGCGGGAGAGCCTCGAACAGTCCGACGACCGGTGGCTCGCCAGGGTCGTCTACTTCGACGGCACCGACTGGTACGTCGACGACCGGACGACTGATCAGCCCTCGATCCGCTGGATCGACGGCACCGTGGCCGACGTGTCGGTGCGGCCGGACCCCCGGTCGCTCCGCGAGACGCTCGTCACGCGCTACCTCGCGACGCCGACGACGCGAGTCACAGAACGCGTCGACGTCGGCGAGTCGACGCGCTACCGGCTCGAAGGGGAAGGACGACCGCCGGCGTTCGCCGTCGACCGGGTGCACGACTACAGTTTCGTCGCGTTCGTGGACGAGAGCGGCCTGGTCCACGAGGCGACGATCGAGTTCACGGTGGCCACGATCGAGGGGACCTACCGACTCCGCTTCGAGTGGACCTACGGCGGGTTCGACGCCACGACGGTACGGGAGCCTGCGTGGACCGACCGGGCGCAGCCGGCGAACCGGACCGCCGAGGCGACCGAGACCGTCACGGCGTCGGCGAACCGGACGGAGACCGCCCACATCGGTCACTAGGGGTACCCAGTCGGGCGATCGTGATCGTGACGGCGCTCGCTCGTTCCACTCGCTCGCGCAAAACCTGGACCAAAACGCGGCTCCCTACGCCAGCGGCGTCCGTTCCACCACCGTGCCATCCCAGCTTTTCCGCTCGTTCGTTCCACTCACTCGCGCAAAACCTGGACCAAAACGCGGCTCCCTACGCCAGCGGCGTCCGTTCCACCACCGTGCCGTCGACGGTCGGGTACTGCTCGACGATCTCGCCCTCGGGGACGTCGCCCGCCTCGATCATCTCCTCCAGGAGCCACCAGGCGACCTCGACGTGCTCGGATTTGACCGTGTAGTACTCCTCGGGGACGCCGAGCGCCGCCAGTTCCTCGGGGGAGACCCACGCCTTCCCGTACACTAAGGTACCGTCGTCGGTCACCTCGTCGAACGGCCGCCGGAGGTTGCGGGCCATCCGCTTGAGGCGGCGGCGGTGCTGGGCGGCGTCCTTGAAGACGGAGGTACAGAAGTAGACGCGTTCGTGGCCGCCCATCACGTCGAGGATCTCCTCCTTGGGGGAGTCGACGGCGCTCATGTGTCCCTCGCGGAGCTCGAACCCTTCCTCCTGCATCCGTCGGAAGTTTCCGTCACTCATCTCGAACTCGTTGACGTTGCAGAACTCCGCGGCACCCTCGTCGAGGAACTGCAGGAACTCCGGTTCCGCGCGAATGCCGGGAATCTCGAACGCCGGGGTGAGCCCCTCCTCGCGGGCGACGTAGAGGATCTCCTCCCACTCGGTGCCGTGCAGGTCACCCCACTGTTCGTAGGGCGGGTGAAAGCGGATCTCGTCGAGCCCCGCCTCGGCGAGACGGCGCATGTTCTCTCGACCACCGGTGATGCCCGTGTAGAGGTGCGTGTGGTGGTCCTCGCCGAACTCCTCCTTGAGGAGCGAGAGATAGTGACAGGTCCGGTCGAGCGCCTCCTGGGGCTCGCCGCCCGTGATCGAGGTGCCGAGCGCGTCCATCCGCCTGGCCTCCTCGATCACGTCGTCGTCCGAGTCGACGGCGCGCTCGTTCGCATACACCTGGGTCACGTTCTTGCGGTTCTCACCCAGCGGGCAGTAGAAACAGTCGCGCTGGTCGCAGTAGCCGTAGACGAACAGCACCATCTTCCCGCCCTTGGCGCACTGCTCACAGCCCTTCGAGATCATTCGGTGCTCACTCTAGGACGGCGGAGCGTCAAAAGCGGTGCGACTTGTGCTGCGCGAGGGTGTGATACGGTCTGCCGTCAGTCACGATCGGCTCGATCGCGCCGCGGCGCACGATCGACCGGGAGCCAGTGGCGGCGGACTGGACGAGTCGCTCTCGTGGCGGGCGCTTGCAGGTGCAAGCCGTTCCCTGGCGTGGCTGGAACCAGTACGTGTCGACCGACACGATGTCCGAACAGTCGGAGGAGCCGCCGGACGAACCGTCGACCGAACCGCCGGTCGAGACATACGGAGTGACGACGTGGGAACCACGGAGCCCGATCGATCGGGCGTCGGTCTCCCTGTACGAGACGCTCGCCACCCGCTGGCGGCTGGTCGTCGTCGCCCTCGCGGCGCTCGTCCTGCTCGGGCAGTTCTTCGTGGCGTTCGGGCTGTTCGCTACCGACCCGTTCCTGGCCGTCTTCTCGGCGGTGTCGGTGGTCCCCGCGCTCCTCCTGTTCTGGTACATTCGCCGGCAGGACGTCGATCCCGAACCGGTCGGGACGCTCGCGGTCACGTTCGTGCTCGGGGGGCTGCTGGCGAGTTTCGCCGCCCTCGTCAACACCGCCGCCGGGACGGTGTTCCAACAGATCCCGCTCGTCGGTTCGATCCTCCTGTTCTTCCTGATCGTCGGCCCCGGCGAGGAGCTGGTCAAGTGGCTCGCCGTCCGGCTGTACGCCTACGAACGCCCCGAGTTCGATGCCGTCGTCGACGGCGCGATGTACGGCGCGGCCGCCGGACTCGGCTTCGCCTCGATCGAGAACGTCATCTACATCGGCCAGAACGCCCTGACCGCGATCCAGAACGGCGGACCCGTGCTGGCGGCCACGATCCCGACGACCGTGGCGCGTTCGCTCGCCGGGCCTGGCCACGTGCTCTACTCGGCGTTCGCCGGCTACTACCTCGGACTCGCGCGATTCAACGACGAACATTACGGCCCGCTCGTCGTCAAGGGACTCCTCGTCGCCGCCGTCCTCCACGCGACGTACAACTCGCTCACGACCCTCCTGCCGCAGCTCCTGCCCACGACGGCGCTGACGACGTTCGCGTTCATCCTCGTCTGGGACGGCGCGCTGACCGTCGTGCTCGTCCGCAAACTCCGGCGGTACCGGCGGGTCGTCGCCGACCGTCCCGATGGCGAAGCCGACACGGGCGGGTCGGGGGCCGCCAGCGCCGACGACTGAGACCGGGGCCGACGCGAGCGCGTCACCCACTCACGCGACGAGGGCGTACCGGATGAACAGCGCCCCGAAGAGGAGACCGAACAGCCCGAGGTACACCGCGAGCAATCGACCACCACCAGCGGGCAGTCCGACCCACAGGAGCGGCCCGACCGCGAGACAGCCGAGACCGAACGCGGCCGCCACCAGACGGACGGCGATCGGTGTCGCGTGGTCTTCGGCCCCGGGAGCCGTCGTCGCGCTGTCCGACGAACGGACGGACGCGATCGCCCGGCGTGCGGCCGCGGAACAGACGACGAACCGCGGCGTCGACGGTCCCACGCTCGCGTCGTAGTAGCGGAGCAGCGCCAGCACGAACGGGCCGACCCGTGCCGAGCGAACGCGTCGAACGGCGTCGAGCGGAACCGTGTGGCCCCGGTACGTCAGCGTCCCACCGTCGCAGTCGACGACCCCATCGGTCCGGAGTCCAGCGCCGATCACGAGCGCGAGAACGCCCGTGACGACGCTCCCGACGATCAGTTCGAGGCCGACCCCAGTGGCACGGAATCCCCAGACCGTGAGGCCCGCCGTGGTCAGCACAGCCCCGGCGACCCACCGGCACGAGAGTGCCCGGACGTCCTCGTGGATCGGTGTCGGGAGCTCGCCGCTCGCCAGTCCCACGAGGGCGCGACCGCTCCCGACGCCGAGACCGACGAACAGCGCGACGACGAGCAAGAGGAGACCGGCGTCCGCGCGGAGGAGCGTCGTCAGGAGGAGACCGACGAAGCCGACGGCCGGACCGACGAGGAGGCCGACCGCGGCGTACACCAGCAGACGGAGCGAGCGGGTGGCCGCGGGGCTGAAGCGCCAGCGGACGACGGTGGAGGGCACAGCCGTCCTTCGGGCGGTACCGGATTAACCGTGGCGTCGACGCGGGGCCGTGAGACGGCGCTCGACCGAACAGGCACGGATGCGGTCCGGTGGAACAGACACGGGATGCGGTCCGGTGGAACAGACACGGGATGCGGTCCGGTGGAACAGACACGGGACGCGGTCTAATCGGGTCGCACCGACCGTCGACCGGACCGGCCCCGCACGGATCGTCAGTCGGAGCAGTCGGGTGTGTCCGTCCAGGGCGACTCGCCGTTGACCGCCCGCGACGTCGACTCGTCGTCGTCCAGCGTCGCGGTGAACTCGTACGTCCACGAGCCGTCTGCCCTGAACTCGCTCCCCGGCGGGACGGTCGCGGTCGACTCGGCGGGGACGGGGAACTGGAACGGGAACGAGTCGCCGCCGGCCGTCCCGACCACGTCGACGGTGGCGTCGACGTCGTTGGGGTTCGTCAGCGTGTACTGTCCCACTCCGGGGCCGGTACACTGGAACGTGGCCGTGAGGTCGCGCTCGCACTTCTCGACCGTGACCGGGCTCCCGTCGACGACGACCGCGGGGTTGCTCTTCGAGCCGCCCTTCCCGGGCTTGCCCGTCACCACGTAGTCGCCGGGGTCGACCGTCCACGTCACCGAGCGGTTCCCATCGTCGAGCCGTGTCCGGAGCGTCTCGGGGCCGTCGACGAACACCTGCACCGGCGGGTTCCCCCGGGTGTACTCGACGCGGAGCGTCTCACACTCCGGCGTCGAGGCGACGAGCGTCGGCCGGCCGGCCGTGTCCGACTTGCCGTCGTCTGTCGACTCCCCTCTCCCCTTCCCGTTCGATCGTTTCGGTCTCCCGGAGGCGACGCCGGTCAGCGCACTCGCGGCCAGCAGGCCGGTGCCGACACCCCGTACCACCGCCCGTCTGCTCGGTCTCGTCCATTCGTGTTCCTGTTCCGTCGTATCGTTAGTTTCCATCCTCGCCCCCTTTCGAGGTCGGAACGGAACCTATACTTTCCGGGCCGGTTATCAAAAATTATTCATCATTTCTGATGGATCGAACGGTGGACACCGACGCGGTGTCGACCGAACGTGCGCGTCGATTCCGCCCTCGTCCCGAAAACAGATATACGACGACGACGTACTCTCCCCCGATGCTCCTGGTCCTCTGCGTCGACCTCGACGACGACCTCGGCCGCAAGACCGGCTTCGACACGCCGGTCGTCGGCCGGACGGCCGTCGAGGAGAGCGCGGTCGCCCTCGCGACCGCCGACCCGGAGGACTCCGACATCAACGTGCTGTTTCAGGGGATCCACACCTACGACGACCTGCTCGCCGAGGGTGGCGAAGAGGTCGAGGTCGCGGCCGTCACCGGCGTCGACGCCGCGGACGTGAAGGCGAACCGCGCCATCGGCGAGGAGATCGACACGGTGCTGGCGTCGCTCCAGACGGGCGAGACCGTCCGCGCCATCGTCATCACCGACGGTGCACAGGACGAGTCGGTGTTGCCGGTGATCCGCTCGCGGGTGCCCATCGACGGCGTCCGGCGCGTGGTGGTCCGCCAGGCGCAGGACCTCGAGTCGATGTACTACACGATGAAGCAGGTGCTCGACGACCCCGAGACGCGGGGAACGATCCTCGTCCCCCTCGGGATCCTGCTGTTGATCTACCCGTTCGTCACCATCGCGTCGTACTTCGACGTGCCCGGAGCCGTGGTGCTGGGACTCATCTCGGCGCTCCTGGGGCTGTACTCGCTCTTTCGAGGGCTGGGGCTCGAGACCGTCGTCGACGACGTCGCGGAACGCGCGCGGAACGTCCTCTACGCCGGTCGAGTGACGCTCATCACGTACGTCGTCGCCACCGCGCTCATGATCGTCGGGGGGGTGCGGGGTGTCGAACTCCTGCGAACCGTCGACGCCGCCGTCCCCGGGAGCCCCGGTGCCGGCGTCGTCCTGGCGGCAATCGTCCACGGAGCCGTCCAGTGGTTCGCGGCGGCCGGGGTCACCTCCTCGCTCGGGCAGGTCACCGACGAGTACCTCGCAGACCGCTTCAAGTGGCGCTACCTCAACGCTCCCTTCTACGTCGTCGCCATCGCGGTCGTCCTGCACGCCGTCTCGGGCTTCTTTCTGCCTCCGGCGGCGGGCGTCACCACCCTGTCGCTCACGGATCTGGCCGTCGCGCTCACCGTCGGAACCCTGCTGGGCGTGTTGAGCACGCTCGCGTTCGCCGTCGCGGAGTCGCGCTTCCCCACGGGCGTCGAGACGGACGCGTCGGCGTGAGCGATGGGCCACGGGGCGGACACGTTTTTCACCGTCGAGCGCCTGTCGTCGGAGCATGAATTACACGCTCGATCCGCACGAACCGGTCTCGGCGGAGACGAAGCGGATCGTCGGGGCGCTGGTCGACGACGGACTCGACCACATCGACACGTTCGGGGAGGACGACCCCCACGAGGCGGTCCACGAGGTCCGCAAGCGCTGCAAGGAGGTCCGCGCGACGGTTCGTCTCGTCAGGGGGGTGTTGCCGACGTACAGCGAGGTGAACTCCCACTACCGCGACGCCGCCCGGCGACTGTCGCACATCCGCGACGCACAGGCGCTCGTCGAGACGTTCGACGACCACGTCGCTCCCGCGGTGGAGGCACACCGACAGCTCTCGGGCGACTCCCTCGACACGGTTCGGGAGACGCTCGTCGACCGCCGCGACACCCTCGCCGCCGAGGAGGACCTCGACGCGCGGCTCGAAGCGGTCGAGCGGGACCTCCTCGAGGGACGAGAGCGCGTCGACGCGCTCCCGGTCGCCACGGACGGCTTCGACGCGGTCGCCGGGGGGCTCCGCAAGTCGTACAAGCGCGGCCGGAAGCGAATGGCCGACGCCTACGAGGAGCCCACGACGGAGGCGTTCCACGAGTGGCGCAAGCGCGTCAAGTACCACCGGTACCACTGTTACCTGCTTCGGCCCGTCTGGCAGAAGCCGATGAAGGCCCGTCGGAACCAGCTGAAGGAGCTGTCGGACCTCACGGGCGACGAACACGACATGGCGGTCTTCGTCGAGACCATGCACGACGAGGAGCTGTTCGACGCGGAGACGCGCGACGTGCTGGAGAGAGCCATCGCCGACCGGCGTGCGGGACTCCGGCGGGCGGCCCGACCCATCGGAGAACGGCTGTTCGCCGAATCGCCGGACGACCTGGTCGCCCGCGTCGAGGGGTACTGGCACGCGACCGTCGAGTACGACGTCGCCTGACTCGCCTCCGACCGGGAGCCCTCGGGGGGCACCGTTCGGGGGTCGCCGAACACTGCTCGTGTTCGCAGTGTGTGCCGGAGGGCAGGGTCGCGATTGTCACACCGGCGACGGCCGTTTCGGAACGCTCCACCGAGTCAGCCGGAGTGACGGCCGAAAGACGAGCTCGACGATCGGGTCGGTACACAAACTCAATAGCCCGTACGTCGAAGAGGGAGAGATGCCCGAAGAAACGCTGTTCGAGTTCGAGCGGGATATGACCACGGCGGACGTCGCACAGTACCTCAGAACGGTCGCGGATCACCTCGAATCCGGCGACGAGTTCACGCTCGAATCCGGCGACGAATCGGTGACGCTCACGCCGCCCGGGCGCGTCGAGTTCGAGGTCGAGGTCGAACGCGAGACGTCGAAGTCGGGCGGACCGGCGGAGATCGAACTCGAGTTCGAGCTCGAGTGGGACGAAGGCGCGACCGACACCGGCGATCTCACGATCGAGTGAGGGACGCTCACGAGGTGAGTACAGTGGCGACGACGGGAGGGGTGTCGCTCGGTTGCCCGCTACAACGGCCGACTCGACACGACGGGGCCGGCACGACTCGTCCCCTCGATTCGGTCGTCTCCGTCGCCCCGTTCGCCGTGTTTCGCTGACTGGCCGACGGGGCGAGCGAACGCGCCGCCCGACGACTCACGACCGCCCAGGACCGACGATGTACCCCGGGCGATCGGAGCGATCGTCGACCAGCATCGAGCCGGATACACGGCTCTAATATCAATTTCGATATTTTCGGCCGCGGTTTTATCGTTTCGAGCGGTGCCGGCAGTGTATGGACGAGAAACGACTCGTCGTCGCGCTCTTCGGCCTCTTCGTCACCGTCGTCGTCGGAACCCTCGCCTTTCGGTTCGTCGCCCCGCTCACGGTTTCGGTGTTCCTCTACTACTCGACCCGGCGGTTCTACACGTCGCTCCGATCGCTTCGACTCCCCGCACGGGTCCGGGCGGTCGTCGTCATGGCCTCGCTCGCCCTGCCACTGCTCTTGCTCGTGAGCTACGCGGCCGTCCTGCTCGTCCTCGAAGCACGACGGTTCGTCACGCAGTACGCGGTGATCGATCTCGCCGCGACCCACGTCGACTGGCTCGGCGAGATGGAGACCGTCCCCGACCTGACGCTCACGGGGCTGTACGCGGCGTATCAGGCCGGTCAGCTCTCCCCACTCGTCGACTTCATCGGCCAGCACGCCACCCTCCTGACGTCGGTCGTCTCGAACTTCTTTCTCAACCTCTTCATCATCGTCATCGTCACCTACTACCTCCTGCTCGACGGGCATCGCATCCGCGGGTGGCTGCTGCGGTTCGACGACGACGCCATCGTTCGGGAGTATCTCGAGGCCGTCGACGCGGAGCTGGAGGCGGTCCTGTTCGGGAACCTGCTAAACGTGCTCGCCATCTCGCTCATCGCCATCGCCGCCTTCTCCGGCTACAACGCGCTGGTCCCTCCGGCCGCCGAGGTGCCGTATCCGGCGCTGGCGGGTGCGCTGACCGGGACGGCGAGTCTGATCCCCGTCGTCGGGATGAAGATCATCTACCTCCCGGTCGCCGGGCTCACGGCTCTGCCGATGGTCCTCAGCGGCGACACGTCACTGCTCGTCTACATCGGTGGCTTCCTCTTCGTCGTCGTGGTCCTCGTCGACACGGTCCCCGACTTGGTGCTCCGACCATTACTCAGCGGGAAGCGGACGCACGTGGGACTCCTCATGCTCGCGTACACGCTCGGGCCGGTCGTCCTCGGCTTCTACGGGCTCTTCCTGGCACCGATCCTGCTGGTCGTCGGGCTGACGTTCGCGCAGACGGCACTCCCGCGTCTCCTCGGGGCCGACGAGCCCGACACGCTCCCGCCGGATCAGCTGCGCCTCGACGACCTCTGAGAGGAACTGCGGTCACCGTCTTCCGGTCGGTCGCGCGTCGTGACGCGGTTTCGGTCGCGACCGACGACAGGCGGTCCGAGGTCGCGTCTCCCCCGACCGCCTACCGCTCGCGGACGACCACGAACTCCGCGAGATCGCGCAGGTAGCCGAGGGCGGCGGTCTCGGGCGGATCGGCGCTCTCGAGTGCGGCCAGCGCGCGGTCGGACTCGGCGCGGGCCCGCTCGTTCGCCTCGCCGGGGTCGATGCCGGTCACCTGCACCAGCGAGGGGCGGTCCATCGCCGCGTCCTGGCCCGTCGGTTTGCCGAGGTCGTCGGCGTCGGCGGTGGCGTCGAGGACGTCGTCGCGGATCTGGAAGGCGACGCCGACGCGCTCGGCGTACTCGCCGAAGGATTCGACCGTCAGGGGATCCCCGTCCGCGGCGACGACACCGAGTTCCGCCGAGGCGCGGAACAGCGCCCCGGTCTTCCGCCGGGCGAGCTCCATGTACTCCTCGTCCGTGGTCGGGCGTGCGACGAGTTCGGTCGCCTCGCCCTCGCCCAGTTCGACCATCGACTCGGCGACGATCTGCGTCGCCTGGTCGTCCACCGAGAGGAGGGCGAACGCCTCGCCGAGCAGGCCATCGGAGCAGACGATCGCCGGACCGTAGCCGTACTCGGCCCAGGCGCTCGGCTTGCCACGCCGAACGCCGGAGCGGTCGATGATGTCGTCGATGACGAGCGAGGCGTTGTGGACGAGCTCGACGGCGACCGCGAAGTCCACGGCTTGAGAGGGCGAGCCGCCGACCGCCTCACAGGAGAGGATCGTCACCGCGGGCCTGACGCGCTTGCCGCCGGAGAGCGACACGTGGTCGAGTTCGGCGGAGAGCTCCGCGGGCTCGACCGACTCGACGACCTCCTCGAGCCGGTCGTTCACCAGCGCGACCCGGCGCTCCAGGTACTCCATTGCCGGCTCTCAGGACGGCGGAGGCAAGTAGGTGACGGAACCGCGAGGGGCCGTCCGCTCGTCGACCCGACAGGCACGAGGCGGTCCGACGCGGCCAGCCACGGGGCCCGCTCCTCCTGTCCGCCGGAGAGTCGCGGGTCGTTCTCAGCGCTGAGTATCGGGAACGAACGCTTTTGTCGACGGTCTTCGAGGACCCGATGTGAGTTCGCCGCAGATGGAGTTAGTTCGCGGCGATCCGTTGGACGACCCGTTCACGGAGCCGATCAGGGTGCTGTACGTCGGCACCGACGAGTCGACCAGAGCGTCGCTCGAACGCCGGGTCGACCAGTTCGACGTCGTGACGGAGCCGGACACGGCCGGGGGACTCAATCGGCTCGCGACCGACCGGGTCGACTGCGTCACGAGCGAACACGAACTCCCCGACGGGACGGGCCTCGACTTCCTCCGGGCCGTTCGGGCGGCGGACGGTGGCCTCCCGTTCGTCCTACTCGGGAGCGAAAGATCGACAGCAGACGTCGAGGCGCTCTTCGACGCCGACGCGACCGAGTACGTCCCAGCGTGTGCGGAGCCGGAGCGATCGACACTGCTGGCGACACGGATCGAGCGGCTCGTCGAGCGCGCGCGAACGCGGCGCGCGGTCGAGAGCCGTACCCGGCGACTGGAGACGCTCATCGGCAACCTCCCCGGGCTGGTCTACCGGTGTCGCAACGAGCCGACGTGGCCGATGGAGTTCGTCGGCGGGGAGTGTGAGGTGCTCACTGGCTATCCAGCCACGGCGCTGGAGGCCGGGGAGGTGCTCTGGGGGGAGGACCTGCTTCACCCGGACGACCGCGAGCGGATGTGGGAGCGGGTCCAGGATGCCCTCGTGACGGGCGAGTCGTTCGAGGTCACGTACCGCATCACCGCCAGGAACGGGACGATCAAGTGGATGTGGGAGCGCGGTCGTGGGGTGTACGACGACGACGGCGGGCTGGTCGCGCTGGAAGGGTTCGTCACCGACATCACCGAGCGGAAGGCACACGAACGGGAGCTCAGACGGCTCAAAGAGGAGTACCGGGTCGTCTTCGAGCACGCCCGCGACTCGCTGTTCCTGATCGACGTCGAGGAGGGCGAAGACACCGACGAGGAGCCAACGTTCAGGATCAGGCAGATCAATCCGGCCAACGAGGCGACACTCGGGGTGACGAACGAGGAGGTACAGGGCAAAACCCACTCGGAGCTGTTCGGCGGGGAACTCGGCGAAACGCTCGTCGCGAACTACCGGCAGTGTTTCGAGCGGGGCGAGGTCGTCAGCTACGAGGAGGAGATCCCGACCGATGAGGGTGGCCGTCTCTTCGAGACGACGCTCTCCCCGGTCGTGGTCGACAGCGAAGTGACACAGATCGTCGGCGTCGCACACGACGTCACCGCCCGCGAGGAGCGCGAACGACAGCTCGCGTCGCTCCACGAGGCGAGCCGTGATCTCGTGGCGGCCGGATCGCCGTCGGCCGTCGCGCGAATCACCACGGAGGCGTCGGAGACGATCCTCGCGTTCACCAACACGGCCGTCCGTCTGGTCGACGACGACGAGGAGCTGTTGTGCGTCGCCGAAGCTACGGAGGGGTCGGTCTCCCACGCCGGCGACCGCCCGGACTACCGCGTCGACGGCGATGCCCCGGCCGCGCGTGCGTACAGAACGGGCGAGTCGGTGGTCGTCGACGACCTCGAACGGGTCGACGACCGGTACGACCGGGGCTCGTTGCGTTCCGCCGCGTACGTCCCGATCGGCGAGTGGGGCGTCGTGACCGTCGCCGATACCCGGCCCGCCGCGTTCGGCGACGCGGACATCGAGATCGTCGGGCTGCTCGCCAGGCTCGCGGCCACGGCGCTCGCGCGCATCCAGTCGCGGACGGATCTCAAGGCGCAGAACGAACGGCTGGAGGAGTTCGCCTCGATCGTCAGCCACGACCTCCGGAACCCGCTGAACGTGGCCGAGGGCCGGGTGGGGCTGGCGCGCGAGGAGTGCGACAGCGACCACCTCGTCGCCGCGGCCGACGCGCACGGACGGATGCGGGCGCTGATCGAGGACCTGCTGGGGCTCGCACGCGAGGGTGAGGCCGTGACCGACGTCGAACCGGTCGACCTCGGCCGTCTCTTCGAGACCGAGTGGATCCACGTCGACACCGGTGGCGCCACGAGCGCCGTCGAGACTGACCGGGTCGTCCGCGCCGACCGGAACCAGCTCAGACGGCTGCTGGCGAACCTCGTGCAGAACTCCGTCGAGCACGGCTCGACGGGCAGCCGGCCGTGGGCCGACGACAGCGTGGGGCGCGGGTCCACGAGCGACCGGACGGGAGAGCGGGCCGACGACGCGGACGTCCGGATCGAGATCGGCGATCTCGACGGGGGGTTCTACGTCGAGGACGACGGGCCGGGGATCCCGGCCGACCGGCGCGAGCAGGTGTTCGATGCTGGTCACACGACGAGCGACTCCGGAACGGGGTTCGGGCTGGCGATCGTCGAGCGGATCGCGGACGCCCACGGCTGGACCGTCTCCCTGTCGGAGGGAACCGACGGCGGCGCGCGGTTCGAGTTCAGGGGCGTCGACGTCGAGGCGCAGTGAACCGGCGTCGAGCCGAACCCGCTCCGGACGCCGCCGGAGCCGCACCGGCGCTCGGTTCCGTGTTACCCACGAGGGCTTGCGGCTGCGAGCACCAGGCACATACCTCTCCGGTTCGTGTACTGGACGTATGCACGACCCGACTCGCGACCTCGACGACGCCTTCACCGACGACCTGGCGGTCGAACTCCCCCCGACGGTCGACGAGGCAGCTGTCCGGCGGATGGCCTCCGTGAGCCGACTGCTCGACGAGAGCGTCCGGATCCCCGGCACCGAGTTCGACGTCGGGCTCGATCCCCTCCTGAGCGCGCTCCCCGGGAACGTCGGTGATGCCGTCGGGGCTGGACTCTCGCTCTACATCGTCCTGGAGTCGGCGCGGCTCGGCGTCTCCTTCACCACGCTCGTCCGGATGCTCGCCAACATCGCGATCGACGTGGCGGTCGGCTCCGTCCCGGTCGTCGGCGTCCTCTTCGACGCCCTGTGGAAAGCGAACGTCCGCAACGTCGAGCTGGCGCTCGAGGACCTGGCCGACGCGGCAGCGCAGTCCGCCGTGCCCGAGGACGGCGACGACGCCGACGCAGTCACCATCGAGGTCGAGTGAGGCCGCTCGGCCGCCCGTCTCACGTTCGACGCTCGGTCTTCCGTTCGACGCGCCGTCTCACTTTCACCCCGCACGCTTGGCTCACGGCTATCCCCCGCCCGAGCGTCCTCCTGTCATGGCACCCGATGTCACGACCAGCGGTGAACAGCTCCTCCAGACGTCCCCCGTCTTCCGCGTCGCCGACGTCGAAGCCGCCGCCGAGTACTACCGCGACCGTCTCGGCTTCAGCTACACGCGCTTCTGGGGCGAGCCACCCTCGTTCTGTCTCCCATCCCGTGACGGGGTCCACGTCGCGCTCGAACTCGCACACGAGTCGGACGACGTCCGTCCGAACGGGGCCGACGGACACGGCTGGGACGCCTACATCTGGGTCGCGGACGCGGACGCGCTCTTCGCCGAGTACGAGGACGCCGGCGCGTCGATCAGGGACGAACCGACCGTGAAAGAGGCGTACGGCATGAAGGAGTTCACCGTGAGCGACCTCGACGGCTACGTGCTCGCCTTCGGCGAGGACGTCGAGTGAGGCGCCCTCACGAGCGGCGCGAGTGGGGGCTCGGGAGGCGAGCGACGCGAGCCTTCCGGTGGATCAAAAAACGAACGGGTCAAAAAAATCGAACGGCGCTACTCGAACTGCTCGATCAGTGCCGGCACCACGTCGAACAGGTCTCCCACGATGCCGTAGTCGGCGATGTCGAAGATGGGCGCGTTCGGATCGGTGTTGATGGCGACGATCGTCTCCGAGCCCTTCATGCCGGCGACGTGCTGGACCGCCCCCGAGATCCCGATCGCGAGGTACACCTCGGGGGTGACGACCTTCCCCGACTGGCCCACCTGCCGGTTCTTCGGGAGCCAGCCGTTGTCGACGATGGGTCTGGAGGAAGAGAGCGTCGCGCCCAGCGCGTCGGCCAGCTCCTCGACGAGCGCGATGTTCTCCTCCTCCTCGATGCCACGACCGACCGACACGAGGACGTCGGCGTCCGAGATGTCGACGTCGCCGCCGGCGACCTCCTCGAAGCCCGTCACTCGCGAGCGGACGCGCGACTCGTCGACCGCGAGATCGAACGGCTCGATCGTGGGGTCGCCGTGTTCCTCCGTGGGCCCCCACTCGCCGCCGCGGATCGTCACCGCGACGCGGTCGGCGTCGACGTCGACCGTGGTCTCGACCTTCGAGGCGTACATCTCCCGCGTGGCCGTGAGCCCGTCGTCCCACTCGAGGGCGACGGCGTCGCTCACCAGCGGCAGGTCGAGTGCCGACGCCACCGCGGGGGCGTAGTCCAGCCCGTTCACCGAGTTCGGCATCAGCACGACGGTGGGGTCGATCTCGGCGTCGAGCGCCTCGACCGCCTGGAGGTAGACGTCGTGGTTGAACTCCTCGCCGTGGTCGACGGTGTGGATCGCGTCGACCCCGTCGAGCGAGAGGTCCTCGGCGAACGCGTCGACGTTCCCGGAGATCACCGCGACGTGGAGGTCGCCGTCGAGCGCGTCGGCGAGTTCCCGACCGGCCGTGACGAGCTCGTAGCTCACGTCGCGCAGCTGGCCGCGCCGGTGGTCGGCGACCGCGAGGACGGTCATTCCGCGCCCACCCCCTTCTCGCGGAGGACGTCGGCCAGCTGTGTGGCGGTCTCCGCGGCGTCGCCCTCGAAGATCGTGGCGTCGGAGTCGGTTTCGGGCTCGTACATCGCGGTCATCGCGATGGGGCTGTCGACCGTCGTCGCGTCGAGATCCAGGTCCGAGAGCGTCTTCGGCGCGATCTCCTTCGACTGGGCCTGGCGGATCCCCCGCAGCGAGGCGTACCGCGGCTCGTTGATCCCCGTCTGGATCGTCAACACGGCGGGCAGGTCGACCTCCGTGTGCTCCTCGACGCCACCCTCGAGTTCGCGGTGAACCCGTGCGACCGAGCCGTCGTCGTCGAGTTCGAGGTCGTTCACGACGGCGGCCCACTCGTAGCCGATCCGTTCGGCGAGCGCGACGCCGGTCGCGCCGAAGCCGTCGTCGTTCGCCTGCACCCCCGTGAGGACGAGATCGGGCTCTTCGGCGGCGACGACGGCCGCGAAGACCGCCGCCTTCGCGTCGACGTCGAGCAGGCCGGCGCCCGCGATCTCGTCGTCCCACACCCTGACCGCGCGGTCGACCCCCTTCGCCAGCGCCATCCGGATCGTCTCCTCGGTTCGCTCGGGGCCGATGGTGACGCTCACGACCTCGTCGGCGTGACCCGCTTCCCGCAACTGGACCGCGGACTCGACGGCGTACTCGTCCCACTCGTTCAGGTCGTACTCCAGGTACGCCGGATCGATGTCGAGTCCGTCGATCTCGAAGTCGTCCGCGGCCTCCGCGACCTCTTTGACGGTGACGAGGACCTTCATTGTCCACTCATCCCGCTCGTCGGAGGTAAACGTTTTCGAAAGGGGCCACGAACGACCGAGTTGTCGGTGGGTTTACCTCACCGTCGAGTGAGTTTTTCCTATGACCACGCCAGACGGGACGTACCCCCGGGACGACGACGACCGGGTCGACGTCGACGCCCTCCTCGCCGGGCTGACGCTCGCCGAGAAGGCGGGCCAGTGTGCCGGCACCTACGTCGGCGAACTCGACGAGCACCAGACGGTCGCCGACGTCGAGGCGCTCGTCGAGGACCACCACCTCGGGGCCGTGACGCCGTTCGGATGGGCCGGCTCACCACACGTCCAGCCCGCCGACGCGGCCGCGGTCGCCAACCGCCTCCAGCGCCACGCCGTCGAGGAGACGCGCCACGGGGTGCCCCTCCTGATCCCGGTCGACGCCGTCCACGGCCACGCCTACCTCGACCACACGACCGTGTTCCCCCAGAACCTCGCGCTCGCGGCGACGTTCTCGCCCGAACTCGCCGAGCGCGTCGGTCGCGTGACGGCCCGCGAGGCCCGCACGACCGGCGTGACGACCAACTACGGCCCGACCTGCGACGTCGCCCGCGACCCCCGCTGGGGCCGGACGTTCGAGACGTTCGGGGAGTCGCCCGCCCTCGTCGGCGCGATGGCCGCCGCCAAGGCCCGCGGTCTCCAGGGCGAGACGCTCGATTCGGACGAGAGCGTCGCCGCCACTGCCAAACACTTCCCGGCGTACGGCGGCCCCCTGCGCGGGGAAGACGCCGCCCCGGTCGAGGTGTCACGGACGACGTTCCACCGGACGTTCGTCCCGCCGTTCGTCGAGGCGCTCGACGCCGGCGTCGCCAGCGTGATGCCCTGTTACAACTCCATCGACGGGGAGCCGGCCCACGGTTCGCCGCGGTTCCTGCGCGGCCTCCTCCGCGAACGGCTCGGCTTCGACGGCGTCGTCGCCTCCGACTGGAACGGTGTCGAGATGCTCCACGCCGACCACCGGACCGCCGAGACCTCCGAGGCGGCGGTCGCCGACGCCCTGGTCGCCGGCGTCGACGTCGGTTCGGTCAACGGCGCCCGTCACGCCGAGGCGATCGTCTCCCTCGTCGAACGGGGTGCGATCGACGAGGCGACCCTCGACGCCGCTGTCCGTCGGATCCTCGCGTTGAAGCGCGACCTCGGCCTCTTCGACGATCCGTTCGTCGACGCCGACGGCCTCGACGTGACCCTCAGACGAGCGGACCACGTCGATCTCGCCCGCGACGTCGCCCGCGAGAGCGTCACCCTCCTGCAGAACGACGGCCTGCTCCCGCTCGACACCGGGACGGACGTCCTCGTGACGGGCCCGAACGCGGACGACCTCACCGCGCAGGTCGGCGGGTGGAGCGTCCGCGACCCGAGCGAGGGGACGACGCTCGTCGAGGGGCTCGACGCCGCCGGCGGCACGGTGACGCACGAGCCGGGGGTGACCCACCGCGACGCCGACGCGGGCGCGGCGGCCGCGACCGATAGCGACGTGGGGGCTGCGATCGACCGGGCGGCCGCCGCGGCCGCCGACGCGGACGTCGCGGTCGTCGCCCTCGGCGAGGGCTGGTACATCCACGAGTTCGGGCCGAGCGAACTGGCCGGAACCACGACCGGCGCGTTTCCGTCCCGCCACCACTTCGGACTCCCCGACGCCCAGTCCGACCTCCTGCGGGCCGTCCACGAGACGGGAACGCCCACGGTGCTGGTGCTCGTCGCCGGTCGCCCGTTACCCGTCCCCTGGGCGGCCGACCACCTCCCCACGATCCTGTTCACGCCGCCGGGCGGGACCGAAGGCGGCGCGGCGCTCGCCGACGTGCTGTTCGGTGCCGAACCGGGCGGGGCGCTGCCGATCTCGATTCCGCGGTCGACCGCCCACCTGCCCACGCACCACGACTACGTGCGTCACCCGCACCCGATCGGCGACGACGAACACCCGCCGTCGTACGACCCGCTCTATCCGTTCGGCCACGGGCGGAGCTACGCCGACCTCGCGGTGACCGACGCGACCGTGCCGGACGGGACGGTCACCGCCGGCGACCCCGTGACGGTGACGGCGACGGTCGAGAACCGGAGCGACCGCGCGGGGAGCCAGGTCGTGCAGGCCTACCTGCGGGACGAGTACGCCTCGCGTGCGCAACCGGTCCGCGAACTCTGCGCGTTCGAGCGGGTCGAACTGGACGCGGGGAAGACGACGCGGATCGACCTGCGGGTGCCACCGGCGACGATGGGCGTCGTCGACTCCGACGGTGACCGAACGATCGAACTCGGAGCGTTCACGCTCTCCGTCGGGCGATCGGCGACGGATCCACGGGCGAGACGGGTCGAGTTCACGGTCGAGTGAGATCGACGAAGACCGATCGAGAAGTGTCGTCACCGGCATCGACGACGCCGGAGCAATCGCACGACCACGTCGAATCACTCGTCGCGGGCGTCGGTGTCGTCGACGACCGTCTCGTCGGGGAGCGAGATGAGGTTCTCGCGGCCGAGTCGGAGCTTCTCGACGCGACCGTTCTGCGCCATCGACGAGAGGAGCTGTGACACCTTGGCGTCCGACCAGCCCGTCTCCTTGACGATGTTCGCCTGCTTCATCCGACCACCACGTTCCTCGAGGAGGTACTCGACGCGCTCCTCGTCGGAGAGCAGCTCGAAGTCCGGCTCGTCGGGGGCATCGTCCGTCGCGTCGCTCGCGGCTGTCGTCCCGTCGTCCCCGGGCGTCGGGGTCGAGGTCGGCTCCGAGGGGCCGGTCGACACCGCGTCCCCGTCGGTGCCGCTCGCACCGCCCGTTTCGGTCTTCGTCGACTCGCCACCGTTCGTCAGAGTGGTCTCGGCCGGCGTCTCCGACCGGGAGCGACCGCGCAGGAGGCCGAAGTAGAACACGAGCGCGAGGACGACCACGACGGCGACGAAGCCGCCGACGAGGAGCATCCAGGGGATCTCCGCCTGATCGCTCGGTCGGTAGGTGACCGAGAGCCGCTCCTCACTGGTGAACTCCCGCGGCCCGTCGATGACGAGCGACTCGTTCTGCTGCTGGATCGGGAAGCTCGTCCGGCTGATGACGAATCCAGGGGGTGTGACGACGGTGAGCCGCTGGTCCGTGCCGAGCGACGTCAGCCACGTACCGCCGTCCCGCGTGACGAAGACGTCTCCGAGGACGAGGCTCCCGTCGTCGTTCTGTTCGAGGAAGTTCGTCCAGGTGAACGACAGCCGGAGGACGCCGGTCGCGGTCGTGACGGACGACCCCGTCGTCGTGGTCGCCGTCGCGGTCGTGGTCGCCGTCTCGTTCGCGGTCCCGTTCGCGGTCGCCGTGGTCACGTTCCGCTCGACGGTCGCGCTCCGTTCGACGTTTCGGATCTGCATGGGCCGACCGGTCGACGCCGACGCCTGGGCGGCTACCGACCGGAAGACGCCGACGTCGACCCCGATGTCCGCCTGTCCGGACTCGTACTCGCGCGCGAGCGTCCGGAACGCCTCGATCTCGTTCTCGTCCTGCAACACGTATCGGTACGTGATCGTCCACCGGGCGTCCGTGTCGGCTTCCAGCTGGACGGTCATCTCCGTCGACGGCGGTCGGTCCGTATCGACCTGGGCGACGCCTCGGTTCGAGGCGAGACTCGTCAGTGTCGCGGGCTCCTGTCCGTCGTCGACACCGGAGGGGACCAACGCTGTCGCCGGTGCCACGCCGGAGAGGATGATGAGGAGGGCGAGGGTGAGCGCGGCGCACCGCATGTGCGTTTTCACTCCTCAGCCGGGCGTCAAAACGCTTTCCATAAGCCGGAACAGGGGTTTCGGCCCGTCTCACTCCGCCGAACCCGTCTGTTCGACGAGAGACATTATCTCGTCGCGGAGAACGTTCTCGAGCCGGGTCGCCACGCAGACACACCGCCCGAGCGTTCAAATACGATACCGCAGCCACTCCGGAGCGACGGATGTCCCCACCCGCCTGCCGACGGACGACACACCGGACGGGAGCACAGCCGACGTCGGCCACGACCCCGACCACGACGCCGGAGACGAACGAGACACCCCGTAGCTCGGCCGACGCTCGCGACACGTCGTCCCGCGCGATCACGCCCGTCGCCGGGGTGTTACTCCTCGCGCTCACCGTCGGGCTCGCGGCCGCGACCGCCGGTGCCGTCCTCGCGCTCGGCGACGTCGACGACGGGCCGCCGCAGGCGTCGCTGTCGCTCGCCGTCGACGACCGGACGCTCGCGATCAGCCACCGCGGTGGGGACGAACTCGACGTCCGCGACCTCCGCGTCGTGGTGGCGGTCGACGGCGAACCGCTCGTCCACCAGCCGGCGGTCCCGTTCTTCTCCGCGGAGGGGTTCCGACCCGGACCGACCGGGCCGTTCAACAGCGCGACCGATCCGCGGTGGGCCGCGGGCGAGACCGCGACGCTCCGCGTCGCCGGAACGAACCGGCCGGCGCTCGCGACGGGAAACGTCGTCTCGGTTCGACTCTTCGTGGACGGGAGGCCGATCGCCCGGCTCCGCGCGACGGTCGACTGACCCCGTGAGCGCGGCCCCGACGTCGCGGCGTCCCGCGCGGTGCGGTCACACCGAAAACATATGCCGTTCGCACTGACAGTTCGGAACCGACACCGTGTCACTCGTCCGTCGACTCTGGAGCGTCCGTCGCTCCCGTCCGTGGTTCGTCCTCTGGTCGGGCGTCGTCCTCGGGGCGCTCCTCGCGTACCCGTTCGTCGACTGGCACCTCCGGGCCGCGGAGGTCGCGCCGGCGTTCGAGTTCTGGGACTTCGGCGCGTACGGCGGTGCCGTCGAGCGATGGCAGAACGGGGAGTCGCTCTACGTCCAGAACGACGACGGCACCTACCACGGGAGCTACCTCTACCCGCCGGTGTTCGTCCTGGTGTTCGCCCCGTTCGCCGAACTGTTCCCGAGGGTCGACGCGACGGTGTGGGGGGCCTGTTCCGTCGCGCTGCTGTGGATCGGACTCCAGGCCCTCGGGAGAGCGTTCGGAGGCGAACTCCACCCGCTCGAGCGAGGCCTCCTCCTCTGGGTGCTCGTCGGCTTCCAGCCCCTCCTCCTCTCGCTGAAACTCGGACAGGCGTCGGCGTTCGTGGGAGGACTGGTCGCCGTCGCCGCGGCGGCGCTCGTCGCCGGGGAACGCCGGTGCGACGACGGGCGGCGGAGCGGCCGGTTCGTCCGTCTCGCCCGGGCGGGCAGCGGGGCGGCGACGGCCGTCGCCGGCACGCTCAAGCTCGCGTACGCACCGATCGGTGCCCACCTGCTCGTGCGCCGTGACCGGCTCGTCGGGGCGGTCGCGACCGGCGTCGGTCTGCTCGCCGTCAGTGTCGCCGTCTTCGGCGTCGAGAGCCACCTGACGTACGTCGACGTGCTCCGCTGGGGCACCACCCTCGGTGGTGACGCCCGCCCGCCGACTCTGTGGCTCCCGCCGTACTACGAGCCGCTGTTCGTCCTCCCCGGCGACCCGTTCGTCGTCCAGGTCGGTGGCGCGCTCCTCGTCGCGGCGCTCGCGGTGTGCTCGGCGGCGGACCACGAGACGTTCGCGCTCGGCGTCGCCGCGGTGCCACTGCTCGCGCCGGAGGCGTACACCTACACGTTCGTCGTGGTCCTCCCGGCCGTCGTCGTCCTCGTCGCGACCGAACTCGGACGCGACGGGAACGGCTACCCGGCGGTGCCAGTCGTCGCGCTCGGGCTGTTCCACGTTCACGCCTACGGGCTCCGGTTCCTCGGCGACGCCGTGCCACCGCTCCTCTCGGAGGGCGCACCGGTGGTCGTCGGAGCGCTCCAGCCCGGGCTGTGGGGGTCACTCTTGCTGTCGGGACTCGCATCCCTCCGGGTCGCACAGGCGGCCTCGCTCCCCGTGCTGAGCGAACGACTCCGCTCGGTGTCGACGGGGTTCTTTGAGTGACGGATGCGACGTTCGATACGACGCCCGTGGCAGTCGATGCGGGCTCCCTGTGACCGGTGAAGTGGTCCGGTGCAGGCTCCCGGTGGTCGGTGGTGTCAGTCGTCCGCGCCGGGAGCGCGCGCGACGGTCACGATGGCGCGGGGCGAACCCGGACGGCGCTGGAGCACGCGGTGTTCGATGTCGACGAAGCCGGCGTCTTCGAACATCCGCTGGGCCTCCTCCTCGTCGTAGAACAGCATGATCGAGTCGGCGAGCTTCTCGAACACCGACGTCTTCGGGGAGTCGGGTCCCACGACGAGCACCTGGTTCCCCGGCTTCACGACGCGGCGGAACTCGACGAGCGCGTCGACGGGGTTCGGCCAGTACTCGATCGAACCCGAGGACCAGACGACGTCGAAGCTGTCGTCCCTGAAAGGGAGCCGCTCGGCGTCGCCGCGGTAGAACCGCACCCGGTCGCGTTTGCCGAACTTCTCGAACGCCTTCTGCATCTGGTGGATCGACTGGTCGAGCCCGTGGACGTCGTCGGTGTGTTCGAGCAGTCCTTCGGTGGCGAACCCCGTCCCGCAGCCGACGTCGAGCACCCGATCCCCGGCGCCGATGTCGATCATCGAGAGTGCCTCGTCGCGCATCTCCTCGTCCCAGATGAACGGGTTCACCTGGTCGTACACCTTCGAGAGGTACTTGTAGAACAGGCGCGCACGAGCCTTGTTTTCGAGGACACCCATCTCGACCGGGCTTGGGAGTCGTCGGGCATAACGGTGCGGATTTCCCCCGACAGCCACCGGTCGAACCCGTCGGTCGAACCCGTCGACCGGTCCGGGACCGGTCGTCGACTCGGACGGAGTCGGTCGCCCCTTCGAGAGTGTTCCGCAAACACCTTATACGCCGCTTACACACCTCACGGTGATAGGAGAATGCCGAGACCAGAGGTCCTCGACCGAATCAAGCAGGCCGAACAGGAGGCCGACGAGATCGTCGCCGAGGCGGAGGCGGAGCGCGACGAGATGATCTCGGAGGCTCGCGAGGAGGCCGAGCGGATCCGCGCGGAGGCCGAGGAGGAGGCCGCCGACCTGGAGGAGTCGCGGCTCGCCGAGGCCCGCACGGAGATCGAGGCCGAACGCGAACAACTCCTCGAGGAGGGTGCCGACGACCGGCAGCAGCTCCGCGAGGAGGCCGAATCGAACGTAGACGAGGCGGTCGAATACGCCATCGAACGGTTCGAGGAGGCGGTGCATGCTCAGACCTGAACGGATGAGCAAAGTGTCGGTGACGGGCTCGAAGAAGGTCATGGACGACGTCGTCGAGACGGTCCACGGCCTCAACCTGCTCCACGTCACCGAGTACGACGGTTCCTGGGACGGCTTCCAGCGGGGCGATCCCACCGCGGGTGCCGAGTCCGCGTCGGAGAAGCTCGTCACGATCCGGTCGATCGAGAGCATCCTCGACGTCGACGCCGAGGACGCCGGACCGACCCGCGTCGTCTCCGACGAGGCGCTCGAGGAGGACCTCGCGGAGGTCCGCGCCCGCGTCAACGAACTCGACGACCGACGGAACGAGGTCGAAGACGAGCTCCGCGACGTCGAAGAGCGGATCGAGAGCATGGAGCCGTTCGTCGACCTCGGGATCGACCTCGACCTCCTCTCGGGGTACGACTCGATCGAGATCGCCGTCGGCACGGGCAAGCGCGACCGAATCGAGGAGGCGCTCGCCTCGTCGTCGGGCATCCGGAACTACCGGGTGTTCACGAGTGACAGCGGCTCGACGCTCGGGATCTTCGCTCGACCGCACGAGGGAAGCACGCTCTCCGACGCACTCGTCGGAACAGAGTTCGCCGCCGTCGGGATTCCGGACGTCTCGGACATCCCCGACGACGTCCGCGGCACCGACGGTGCGGTGGCGCCGGAGACGTACGTCCAGGAACTCCAGAGCCGTCGCCGGAAGCTCCGGTCTCGACTGGAGACCGTCGAAGGCGAGCTGGAGGAGGTCAAGCTCGACGCGGCGGGCTTCCTCCTCGCCGCCGAAGAGAAGCTCTCGATCGAGGTGCAGAAGACCGAAGCGCCGCTGACGTTCGCGACGACGAAGAACGCCTTCGTCGCCGAGGGGTGGATCCCCACGGCGAGATACGGCGACTTCGTCGCCGACCTCACGGAGGCCGTCGGCGACCACGTCGAGATCCAGCGGCTCGAGGACGCGGAGTTCAACCGTCACGGCGGCGAGGAGGTCCGCGAGCAGTACACCGGCGGCGGCACGCCTGCGGCGACCGACGGCGGTGACGCGGCCCGAGCGGACGGCGGCGACGAGGAGACCGCACGGGCCGACGGCGGCAACGTCGTGATGCAGAACGACAGCCCGCCGGTCATCCAGGACAACCCGAACGTCGTCAAGCCGTTCGAGGTGCTCGTCCAGGCGGTCGGTCGACCGAAGTATACGGAGTTCGACCCGACGGTCCTCGTCTTCCTCACGTTCCCGGCCTTCTTCGGCTTCATGATCGGTGACCTCGGCTACGGGATCATCTACACCGCCATCGGCTACTTCCTCTACTCGAAGTTCGAGTCGCCGGCGTTCCGGTCGATGGGTGGGGTCACCATCGCAGCCGGCCTCTTCACGATGTTGTTCGGCATTCTCTACGGCGAGATATTCGGCCTGCACACCATCGCGTCCGTCTTCTGGGAGGGTGTCGTCGGCCTCTCACACGCCCCGATCGAAAAAGGCCTTTCGCCCGCCACCGCCGAGTGGGCGCTGGCGTGGCTCTTCGTGAGTGTGCTGATCGGCATCGTTCACCTCAACATGGGCTGGATCCTCGACTTCATCGAGACCCTCGAGTTCCACGGCTTCAAACACGCGCTCTACGAGTCCGGTTCGTGGCTGCTGATGGTGAACGGTCTCTGGATCTGGATCTTCAGCGACGTCGTCCGGGGGACCGCTCCCGAGTTCATCTACACGACGTTCTCGAGCGAGGGAGTCATCGCGCTGGGCTTCTCCGGCTTCCCAGTCGTCGTCGGATGGGCGGGGCTCGCGGTGTTCGTGGTCGGACTCGTCCTCCTCATAATCGGCGAGCCCGTCGAGGCAGTCGAGTTCCTGAACGTGCTCGTCAACGTGCTGTCGTACACCCGGATCGCCGCCGTGCTCCTGGCGAAGGCGGGGATGGCCTTCACGGTCAACCTCCTGTTCTTCGGGGTGTACGTCGATAGCGAGGGAGGGTGGCACTTCGGTGTCGACGGCATGCCGACTATTCCGGCTGGAACCGACTCCGTGATGTACCACGGCTACGAGGTCACCGAGGTCATGTTCGGCGGCCTCGTCCACGGTGGCCTGGCGTTCGTGCTCGTGGGCCTCCTCGTGCTCGTGATCGGTCACGCGCTCGTGCTGGCGCTCGGGGTCACGAGTGCCGGCCTGCAGGCGGTGCGTCTCGAGTACGTCGAGTTCTTCAACAAGTTCTTCGACGGCGGCGGCACGGCGTACGACCCGTTCGGCTACGAACGGCAGTACACCGCCGACGACTGACGCACTCACCTCTTCTGTTCGCCCACCGACGCGGGCTCCACCCGCGACCAGATGTAACTCCGTTTTCTCCCGAATCGGGCGCTGTCGATGCGTTTTGGGAAGCTTTATGATGACCGTACCTCCACACACGAACGTTCGGAGACGACAAAACGGACACCACTGAGACTACCACACAACCATGATTGACACTGCAACCCAGTTGGCGAACGTCGTACTGCAGGAAGGCGCATCCGCTCCCGCGATCCCCGCTCAGGCCGCTGCCGCTCTGGCGGTCGGACTGGCTGCGTTCGGTGCCGGCTACGCGGAGCGCGGTATCGGTGCGGCCGCGGTCGGCGCCGTCGCCGAGGACGAGAGCCTCTTCGTGCAGGGACTGATCTTCACAGTCCTGCCGGAGACACTCGTCATTCTCGCGCTCGTCGTCGTCTTCCTGGTCGGGTAAGCACCCCTCTTCCCTTTACCAATGAGTTTGGACACAGTTGTCGAGGACATTCGAGACGAAGCCCGCGCGCGCGCCGAAGAGATTCGTACGGAGGGCCAAGAACGCGCCGACGAGATCGTCTCCGGGGCCGAAGCCGACGCCGAGGACATCGTCGAAGAGCGCGAACGCACGGTCGAACGCAAGATCTCCCAAGAGCGCGAGCAGGCGCTGTCGGCCGCCAAGCTGGAGGCCAAACAGGAGCGCCTCGAGGCACGGCGTGACGCGCTGCAGACCGTGCGAGAGCAGGTCGAATCGGAGCTCGCGGGGCTGTCGGGAGACGAGCGGGAGGAGCTCACGCGAGCCCTGCTCGACGCCTCTGCCGCGGAGTTCGACGAGGGCAGCGACGTCGTCGTCCGCGGTCGGGCAGCCGACGAGGCGCTCATAGAGGAGATCCTCGCGGACTACGAGGGGTTCTCGCTCGGTGAGGAGTCCGTCGACTGCCTCGGCGGCGTCGTCGTCGAGAGCGAGGCGTCGCGCGTCCGGGTGGACAACACGTTCGATTCGCTCCTCGACACCGTCTGGGAGAACAACCTCAAGGACGTCAGCGGCATCCTCTTCGACCAATGAGCGCCGCCGGCAGCTCGAATCCGGAGTACGTCAACGCCCGCGTTCGAGCCCGTCGAAGCGCCCTGTTCGCCGACGAGGACTACCGCAAGCTGGTGCGGATGAGCACCGCCGAGATCGCGCGGTTCATGGAGGAGTCGGCGTACGAGGAGGAGGTCAACGCCCTGGGTGCCCGGCACTCCGGCGTCGACCTCATCGAGTACGCGCTGAACCGGAACCTCGCGAAGCAGTTCGACGACATCCTCGACTGGGCGAACGGTCGACTGTACGACCTGATCGCCCGCTACCTCCGGAAGTTCGACGCGTGGAACGTCAAGACGGTCATCCGGGGTATCTACTCGGGAGCCTCGCGTGAGGAGGTCGAGTCGGACCTCATCCGCGCCGGCGAGTTCGAGGACCGTCTTGTCAACCGACTGCTGGACACGACCAGCATCGAGGAGGTCATCGAGGTGCTCGACCGGACCATCTTCGGGCCCGCTCTCGAGGAGGCGTTCGAGGAGTACGAGTCCGCGGGCGTGTTGGTGCCGCTCGAGAACGCCGTCGACCGCGTCTTCTACGAGAACCTCCTCTCGGAGGTCCGGTGGGACGAGGCGACCCAGCAGTACCGCGACATCCTCCTGGCGGAGGTCGACTTCCGGAACGCGCGTAACGCCCTGCGGCTGGCCCGCAGTGGCGCGGACATCGACCCGGCAGAGTACTACATCGAGGGGGGGAAGCTGTTCACCCGCACGGAGCTGAGCGGGCTGGCGTCGAACCTCGACGAGCTCGTCCAGCGTATCCGCGACTCGACGTACGGTGACGAACTCTCCGACGCGCTCAACGACCTCGAAGAGACCGAGAGCCTCATCGCGTTCGAGCGGGCGCTGGAGACTGCACTCCTGGACTACTCGGCCAGCCTGGGGAACGTCTTCCCGCTCTCTGTGAGCCCGGTCATCTCGTACATCCTGGCGAAGGAGCGCGAGGTCGACAACATTCGGGCCATCGCCCGGGCACGCGAGGCCGGCCTCTCTCCCGAGCAGATCGAGGAGGAACTGGTGATACTATGAGTCAGGAGATCGCCGTGGTCGGCAGCCCCGACTTCACCACGGGCTTTCGCCTCGCGGGCGTTCGGAAGTTCCAGAACGTCCCCGACGAGGAGAAAGACGCACAGCTCGACGAGGCCGTCATGGAGACGCTCGACGACGACGAGGTCGGCATCATCGTGATGCACGACGACGACATGGACCACCTGTCCCGGCAGGCTCGACAGGCCGTCGAGGGGAGCATCGAACCGGTGCTCGTCACTCTCGGCGGCGGTGCCGGCGCGGGCGGCCTTCGCGAACAGATCAAGCGAGCCATCGGCATCGACCTAATGGACGAATAAGACATGAGTCAGGCAACACAGGACGTCCGCGAGGACGGCATTATCGAGAGCGTGAGTGGCCCGGTCGTGCAGGCCCGAGATCTCGACGCCCGGATGAACGACGTCGTCTACGTCGGCGAGGAAGGGCTGATGGGCGAAGTCATCGAGATCGAAGGCGACATCACGACCATTCAGGTGTACGAGGAGACCTCCGGGGTGAGTCCGGGCGAACCCGTCGAGAACACGGGTGAACCCCTCACCGTCGACCTGGGGCCGGGACTTCTGGACTCCATCTACGATGGTGTCCAGCGTCCCCTCGACGTGCTCGAGTCGAAGATGAACAGCGCGTTCCTCGACCGCGGGGTCGACGCCCCCGGAATCGACCTCGAGAAGGAGTGGGCCTTCGAGGCCACCGTCGAGGCGGGCGACGAGGTCTCGACCGGTGACGTCGTCGGCGTCGTCGAGGAGACGGTGAGCATCGACCACAAGGTCATGGTGCCCCCCGGCTCCGAGGGCGGCGTCGTCGAGGAAGCCAAGAGTGGCGACTTCAACGTCGAGGATCCCGTGGTCACACTCGAGAGCGGCGAGGAGATCACGATGCACCAGGAGTGGCCGGTCCGTCAGGCCCGTCCCAGTGTCACGAAACAGACCCCGACCGAGCCGCTCGTGTCGGGCCAGCGCATCCTCGACGGGCTGTTCCCCATCGCCAAAGGTGGGACGGCCGCGATTCCGGGGCCGTTCGGCTCCGGGAAGACGGTCACCCAGCACCAGCTCGCGAAGTGGGCCGACGCCGACATCGTCGTCTACGTCGGCTGTGGCGAGCGTGGCAACGAGATGACCGAGGTGATCGAGGACTTCCCGAACCTCGACGACCCCAAGACGGGCAATCCGCTGATGGCCCGCACGTCGCTCATCGCCAACACGTCGAACATGCCCGTGGCCGCCCGAGAATCGTGCGTCTACACCGGGATCACCATCGCGGAGTTCTACCGCGACATGGGGTACGACGTGGCGCTGATGGCCGACTCCACCTCGCGGTGGGCGGAGGCCATGCGGGAGATCTCGAGCCGACTGGAGGAGATGCCCGGCGAGGAGGGGTACCCCGCGTACCTCTCCGCGCGGCTCTCGCAGTTCTACGAGCGCGCCGGCTACTTCGAGAACGTCAACGGCACGGAGGGATCGATCTCCGTGATCGGCGCGGTCTCGCCGCCCGGCGGCGACTTCTCCGAGCCGGTCACGCAGAACACCCTGCGCATCGTCAAGTGCTTCTGGGCGCTCGACGCCGACCTCGCCGAACGTCGGCACTTCCCCTCGATCAACTGGAACGAGTCGTACTCCCTGTACCGCGAGCAGCTCGACCCCTGGTTCCGGGAGAACGTCACGGACGACTGGTCGGAGATCCGCCAGTGGGCGGTCGACACGCTCGACGAGGAGGCCGAACTCCAGGAGATCGTTCAGCTCGTCGGTAAGGACGCCCTGCCGGAGGACCAGCAGCTCACCCTCGAGGTGGCGCGGTACCTCCGCGAGGCGTACCTCCAGCAGAACGCGTTCCACCCGACGGACACCTACTGCGAGCCGGCGAAGACGTACGGCATCCTCACGGCGATCAAGACGTTCAACGACGAGGCGTTCGACGCGCTCGACGCGGGGGTGCCGGTGCCCGAGATCACCGCGATCGACGCCGCACCGCGGCTGAACCGTATCGGCGTCCAGGAGGACTGGGAGGAGTACATCGAGGAGCTCAAGGAGTCGATCGCGACCCAGCTCCGGGAGAAATACTGATATGAAGAAGTACCAGACCATCACAGAGATCAGCGGTCCGCTGGTGTTCGCCGAGGTCGACGAGCCGATCGGCTACGACGAGATCGTCGAGATCGAGACGCCTGCCGGCGAGACCAAGCGCGGCCAGGTGCTCGAATCCTCGGACGGGCTCGTCGCGATCCAGGTGTTCGAGGGAACGACCGGCATCGACCGGAACGCCTCGGTCACGTTCCTCGGCGAGACGCTGAAGATGCCCGTCACCGAGGACCTCCTCGGGCGAGTGCTCGACGGCTCCGGCCAGCCCATCGACGGCGGCCCGGAGATCGTCCCCGACGAACGCCGCAACATCGTCGGCGCGGCGATCAACCCCTACTCCCGAGAGTACCCCGAGGAGTTCATCCAGACGGGTGTGAGTGCCATCGACGGCATGAACACCCTGGTCCGCGGACAGAAGCTCCCGATCTTCTCCGGATCGGGGCTGCCGCACAACGACCTCGCGCTGCAGGTCGCCCGGCAGGCGACCGTCCCCGAGGAAGAGGAGGGCGGCGAGGGATCGGAGTTCGCCGTCATCTTCGGTGCCATGGGCATCACGGCCGAGGAGGCCAACGAGTTCATGGAGGACTTCGAGCGCACCGGCGCGCTCGAGCGCTCCGTCGTCTTCATGAACCTCGCGGACGACCCCGCCGTCGAACGGACGGTCACGCCGCGACTGGCGCTCACCACGGCGGAGTACCTCGCGTTCGACAAGGGCTACCACGTGCTCGTCATCCTCACGGACATGACGAACTACTGCGAGGCGCTGCGCGAGATCGGTGCCGCCCGCGAGGAGGTTCCCGGCCGCCGGGGCTACCCCGGCTACATGTACACCGACCTGGCGACGCTGTACGAGCGCGCCGGACGGATCCAGGGTCGTGACGGCTCCGTCACGCAGATTCCCATCCTCACGATGCCGGGCGACGACGACACCCACCCGATCCCGGACCTGACGGGGTACATCACCGAGGGACAGATCTACGTCGACCGGAACCTCAACTCGCAGGGCGTCCAGCCCCCGGTCAACGTGCTTCCCTCCCTCTCCAGGCTCATGGACGACGGCATCGGCGAGGGCCTCACCCGCGAGGACCACGCCGACGTCTCCGACCAGATGTACGCCGCGTACGCGGAGGGCGAGGACCTCCGCGACCTGGTGAACATCGTCGGCCGCGAGGCCCTCTCCGAGAGGGACAACAAGTACCTCGACTTCGCCGAGCGTTTCGAGGACGAGTTCGTCGACCAGGGCTTCACGACGGAGCGCTCCATCGACGAGACGCTCGACATCGGCTGGGACCTCCTCTCGACGCTCCCGAAGGAGGAGCTCAACCGGATCGACGAGGAGCTCATCGAGAAGTACTACCGCGAGAGCGAGACGGGCGAGCCGGTCGAGGCCGAGGCGTAACGTCGCGTCGACAGCTGCACGAGTTTTTTGACCGCACGTTGTTCCGCGTGTGTCACTGTACGCGCGACCGGAACGACCGAGAGACACCCTGACCATGCGCGATCCCCGATCCGTCCTCACGACGCTGGCATCGAGGCGACAGGGCTGTCCACCCCTGTGCTGGCTGTTGATCGGACTCCTGGGGTTTCTCGGTGTCAGAGGGGTCCTCGGTGGCGGGCAGTTCGTCCTCGTCCCGTCCGGGGAGCTGATCGGTCTCTCGACCGGACTCCTGGCTTCGACGCCGCTCGACGACTTCTTCCTGCCGGGTGTCGTCCTCCTGATCGGTCTCGGTGTCGTCCCGCTGGCCGCCGCGTACGGGCTCTACCGTGGGGAGGCGTGGGCGTGGCTCGTGGTGGTCGCCGTCGGTGTCGGTCTGCTCGTCTGGGTGTTCGTCGAGGGGATCGTCGTCGGGTTCGGTGAACGGCTGCAGGTGCTGAACGCCGTCCAGGCGCTCGTGATGCTCCTCTTGGCCGCGCACCCGACCGTTCGGGAGCACTGCACCCGCACGCGACTGTCCGACACGGATCGAACCGGGTGACTCCGGACGGTCGAACACGCCACCGGTCGTCGCATGGCAGAGGATCGACGAGCCGGAGGTCGCGCGCGAGCCACCGCGTTCGGCCCACGGGGGCGACGCTCTCGGAAACTATTCGCGTCTCCGTCGTGATGGGGGGGTATGGCAACCGAGGTTCCCCACGGGAGCCGCGTCCTCCTCGCGACCGACGCCGACGACGTCCGGTCGCGCGCGACCGCGCTCCTCGCGGACGTCTTCGGCACCGACGCCATCTCGACCGTCGACACGTTCGGGGCCGTCACCGCGCGAGTGGAGGCCGTCGACTGTCTGGTCGTGGCGGCCGATCTCCTCGACGACCCCGCCGACCTCTCCGAACACACGACGGTGACGCCCGTCGTGGTGCTGGTGACGCCCGAGGACGAGCACGGCGTCGAGCAGGCGTTCGAGGCGGGCGCGTTCGACGTCGTCCCCGTCGACGAGTCGAACCGCTTCATCCGCCTCGGCGAGCGGGTCGCGAGCGCGGTCGCCTGGCAACACAACCGATCGGACGCGGTCGACCGGATCACGGAGGAACTGAAAGAGCGGGCGATGGACGAGGCCCCGGTGGGGATCACCATCGCCGACTTCTCGCTGCCCGACCGCCCGCTCGTCTACATCAACCAGGCGTTCTGCGAGACGACGGGGTACGCCATCACGGAGGCGCTCGGTCGCAACTGCCGCTACCTGCAGGGGCCCGACACCGACCCCGAGTCGGTCGCCGAACTCCGTCGTGCCGTCGACGCCGGGGAGCCCGCGTCGGTCGAACTGCTCAACTACCGCCGCGACGGCACCGAGTTCTGGAACCGGGTCGACATCGCGCCGATCGAGGCGGTCGACGGCGGCGTCACACACTACGTCGGCTTCCAGACGGACATCACCGACCGCGTTCGCGCCGAGGAGGCGGCCGAGCGGTACGCCGCGGAGGCCGACCGCGAACGTGGGCGGCTCCAGCGGCTCCTCGACCACATCGAGGGCGTGCTCGAGGACGTCACCGAGATGCTCGTCCGTGCGGAGAGCCGCGCGGAACTCGAACGCGGGGTCTGTGAGCGCGTCGCCGACACGCCGTCGTACACGGCCGCGTGGGTCGGTGACTGCGACCTCTCACCCGAGACGATCGTCCCGAAGGTGTGGGAAGGTGAGGCGGCCGAGACGATCGACGGACTGGTCGTCGATCGCGACGACACGGTGGACCCCGTCGCAGCGGCGGCGTCGACCCGGACGCCACAGGCGACGACCGACACTGAAGGGCGGTTTCACGCCGACCGTACGCTCCCGTTCGAGGGAATCGTCGCGGTGCCGTTGCACCACCGCGAGACGCTGTACGGCGTGCTGGTCATCTACACGGACGCGGAGGCCATCGAGGAGAACGAACTGGTCGTCCTCGGGACGCTCGGTCGGGCGATCGGGGCAGCGATCGACGCGTTCGAGAGCCGTCGGACCCTCCTCACGGAGAGCCTCGTCGAACTCCAGTTCGTCGTCAGCGACCCAGCAGTGCCGCTCGTCCGGCTCGCTCGCGCGGCGGACTGTTCGCTCGCCCAGGAGGGCGTCGTCGTGCGCGACGACGGGACGATCCTGCTGTTCGTCTCGGCGACACCACCTGACGCCGAGCTCGCGGCGGCGTCGGCGCCGGGGATCGACGAGGTGAGACGGGTGGGCGACGACGAGGAGTCCGGACTGTTCGAGCTGACGCTGTCGCCCCAGTCGCTCCTCCCGCTGGTCGCCGAAGCGGGCGGGCGACTGACCGACCTCGCCGTCGACCCGCGGGACGGAACGCTCACGCTCACGGTCACGGTCCCCGACCGGTCGACCGGTCGGCAGCTCCTCGACGACCTCGCCGGCGCGTCCTCGAGCGTCCGCGTCGCGCGGATCAGAGAGCGCGACGAACCCCCGGCGACACACAGAGGGTTCGTCGCGGACGTCGAGGAGGAACTCACCGAAAAACAGCGGACCGCGCTCCAGCTCGCCCACATCGGCGGCTTCTTCGAGTGGCCCCACGGCATCTCGGGCGACGAACTCGCCGAGGCGATGGGCGTCTCCCGGTCGACGTTCCACCAGCATCTGCGTGCGGCGGAGCGAAAGCTCGTCTCGCGATTCCACCGGGACGATGGCTAGTGTCACTCTAGGACGACTAAACACATGGTATACTTTTAGGACATCCCAACCAGTTCGGTATCCTCGCTTTGTCGTCTCCCGCTAACCCTCGGTTGCATTATGGCAACACCAGGTAGCGAATCGATCTGGCTGTGGCTCGGCACAGCCGGCATGACGCTCGGCACACTGTACTTCGTCGCCCGCGGCTGGGGCGTCGAGGATCGGGAACAGCAACGCTTCTACATCATTACGATCTTCATCACCGCGATCGCCTCCGCGGCGTACTTCGCGATGGCGACGGGCTTCGGGCTCACGCAAGTGACGGTCAACGGACAGGTCCTGGACATCTACTGGGGCCGCTACGCCGACTGGCTGTTCACGACGCCGTTGCTCCTGCTCGACCTCGCACTGCTCGCGAAGGCTGACCGGAACACCATCTACACGCTCATCGGACTCGACGTGCTGATGATCGGCACGGGCGTCATCGGAGCGCTCGCCGCCTCCTCGGCTGCCATCCGCATCGTCTGGTGGGCGATCAGCACCGTGTTCCTGCTGTTCCTCCTGTACTTCCTCATCCGCACGCTCAGCGAGGCCGCGACGAGACAGACACCCGAGGTGCGCAAGCTCACCACGACGCTCCGGAACATGCTCATCGTGCTCTGGCTCGCGTACCCCGTGGTGTGGATCCTCGGCACCGAGGGTACCATCGGCATCATCCCCCTGTACTGGGAGACCGCGGCGTTCATGGTCCTCGACCTGACCGCGAAGGTCGGCTTCGGGTTCGTGCTCCTGCGGAGCCACTCGATCCTCGAGCAGGCGACGCAGAGCACCGGCGCGACGGCGACTGCCGACTGATCCCGGCTGACCCGGTCGGTCCGGGGAGGTCCGGTTCGGTTCGGTCGACCAGTATTTCAGACAGCAGCACTCGACACCCCCAATCCATGTTCCCATCCCATTTCGTACCCGATCGGAGTCAGCCGTGAGCCGGCTCACGTATCTCGGCTTCCACGCCGTGTTCCTCCTGCCGCCGATCCTGATCCTCGGCGCGGCCGTCTACTGGCGGCGGGCCCGGTTCGATCCCTCTGAGTGGCGGGCACGGTGGGCTGGGTTCGCGATCCTCGCAGTCATCGCCCTCGGCTACACGACACCGTGGGGTAATTACCTCATCGGCCGTGACGTCTGGTGGTACGGCGAGGGTGCCGTCGTCGCGACCGTCTGGCTCGCGCCGGTCGAGGAGTACCTGTTCATGATCCTCCAGCCGCTCGTGGTCGTGCTCTGGCTCGCGTTGCTCGCGTTCTCGTCCCGGAGACCGTCACACGCGGCGAACGTACCGGTCACGCGACGCCAGCGACTGGTCGGCGTCGTCGCAGGGGGTGTCGTCCTCGCCGTCGGCGCGGTCTGTCTCCTCACGACGCGGACGTACTACCTCGGCGCCATCCTGGCGTGGGCAGGCCCCGTCCTCGCGCTGCAGTGGGGGTTCGGCTGGCCGTACCTGTGGGCCACCCGGCGGACGCTCGCGCTCGGAGTCGGCGTGCCGACGCTGTACTTCTGGGCCGCCGACTGGGTCGCCATCGAACTCGGCGTCTGGGTCATCTCTGAGACGTACACGACGGGTGTGACACTCCTCGGCCTGCCGGTCGAGGAGGCGGCGTTCTTCCTCGTCACGAACGTCTTCGTGGTGCAGGGGCTCGTCCTGTTCCTGTGGGTTGTGGAGCGGTGGGGACTGATGACCGCCACTGGGCAGGCGACAGCCACGCGACCGACAGTAAAAGGTTAACATCCCGGACGAACAACGTCCGACAAGAATGGCCGAAGACGTCAAACCGACGCGCAAGAACCTGATGGCCATCGAGGACCGCATCGAGCTCTCCGAGCGCGGTCACGACACGCTCGAGCAGAAGCGTGACGGCCTCATCATGGAGTTCATGGACATCCTCGACCAGGCGCAGGACGTCCGTTCGGAGCTCTCCGAGGACTACCAGACCGCCCAGCACAAGATCAACATGGCCCGTGCCATGGAGGGCGACGTCGCGGTCCGCGGCGCAGCGGCCGCGCTCAAGGAACACCCCGAGATCACGACCCAGTCGAAGAACATCATGGGCGTCGTCGTCCCGCAGATCGAGTCCTCGCGGGTGAAGAAGACGCTCGACCAGCGCGGCTACGGTCTCCTCGGCTCCTCGGCGCGGATCGACGAGGCCGCCGACGCCTACGAGGAACTCCTCGAGACGATCATCCTCGCCGCCGAGGTGGAGACGGCGATGAAGAAGATGCTCGAGGAGATCGAGACCACCAAACGTCGTGTCAACGCCCTCGAGTTCAAACTCCTGCCCGACCTGTACGAGAACAAGGAGTACATCGAGCAGAAACTCGAAGAGCAGGAACGCGAGGAGATCTTCCGCCTGAAGAAGATCAAGGCGAAGAAAGAAGAAGAGGAGAAGAAAGAACGCGAGGCCGAAGCCGCCGATCTCGAGGAGAGCGACGTCGAACGCGTCTCGGCCGACGACTGAGCCCGCGACCCGACCCTCGCGTCGACCGCCGAACCACCGCGCTGACGTCGACTCCGCCGAACGGACCCACCGCAGCGGTTTTTGTCGCGCCGACGCCTCTCTCGACGTATGGCCTGTCCCGCCTGTGCCGGCGAGCGTGTCGTGTTCGTCGTACCGTCGTCACTCCGACCGTACGCACCCGACGAGTCGGCCGGAGCGACGCTCTGTACGAACTGCCTCCGCGTCGAAGCCGCCGAGACGCCCGGGCGTGTCGGCGACGACCGCACCGCGGCGGTCGACTGGGAGCCGCTGCCGACGGGCGAAGCGGGCATCGCGATGGCGCTCCTGCTCGGCCACCTCGACTCGCTCGCCCTCCGCCGGGCGGACGTGACCGAACTGATCGACCGCGTGGAGACCGCCGGGGGCGACGCGTTCGCCACCCTCGACCGCCTCGTGGCGATGGCGACGAACGGTGCGATCGATCCGGTCGTCGACCTCGACCGTCGGGCCGCACAGCTGCGATCGTTGCTCGACTGACTCCGGTGTACCCGGTGTGATCCGCTCGTCCGGTCGTCGCTCGGCCGTCGCTCAGCCGTCGCGCTCGTCGCTGCGGAGGAGGTCGTCGGTGAACTCCGTCGCCCCGTTCCGGCGGCGCTCGAACGCCGCTCGACCCCACGCCACGGCGGCGTCGCTGTCGTTGACGATCGCCCCGGCGAGTCGACCACGGTCGTCGTAGACGACCACGACGACCCGTGCCGTGTCGGCGGACTCGACGACGAACAGATCGTACGACAGATCGTCGGTCTCGTACGCGCGGTATCGGCCGGTCGCGGCCATCTCACGACGCCTCCCGAGATACCACTCGCGGAGGTGGTCCGCGAGGTCGGCCGTGTAGACGACCGACGCGTGGCCCTCGCGTTCCACGACCAGCCGGTAGCGTCGCGCGGACGCCTCGGAGTCGCTGATCGCGCTGGCACAGGCCCGACAGGCTGCGCGCCCGGCCGATCAGATCGGTCACCGCGTCCGCGGGACGACCCGTGGCGGAGGGTTCGCTCCGGTAGGCGGTCGCGCCGTCGAGCAGGTCGTGGTCGATGTCGGCGTCGGGAGGGAGTTCGAAGAGGAGATCGCCGAACGTCCTCACGGCCGTCGTCTCCGCACCGAAGCGACGGTACGCCGCGAACGCCAGCCGTCCGGCGAGCGTGAGTTCGATCCGTCCACCGGCACGACGGACGAGACCGCTCGCTTCGAGGCGGCGGACGGTGCGGTCGGCCGCCGACCGCGACACGCCGAGTTCGGCCGCGAGCGCTCGCTCCCCGGTGACGCACTCGCCGGATCGCTCGGCGAGGAGCGACAGGACGTCCGCCCGTCGGCCAGAGACCCGGCTGACATCCGGTGGGGTGTCGTCCTCCCGTGGCATAGAGTGAGCGACGCCGCTCCGCGAAATATACGTACGGATCGTCTGCCGACGGGCGAGCGACCAGTCGGACCGTCGACCACACTGGCGCGCCCTGCTGTCCTGACCGGCATCGATCCGGTATCTCACGGCTCGTCGGTCTCGGCCGCGGCCGAGTCGATCGGTTCCGTGCGGTCGCCGACGAGGAAGTCGTCGGTGAACTCCGTCGCCCGGTCGCGGTGGCGCTCGAACGTCGCCTCCGCCCAGGCGACGGCAGCGTCGGTATCGTTGACGATGGCCCCTTTCAGGCGTCCGGTCTCGCTGTAGACGACGGCGGCGACCTGCGTCCCGTCGTCGGTGTCGACGATGAAGAGTTCGTACGGCAGGTCGGCGATCTCGTACGCCCGGTACCGGCCGGTCGCGGCCATCTCGTGGTGGGATTCGTAGTACAGGTCGCGGATGTGGTCTGCGAGGCTCTCGGCGTAGACGACCGACGCGCTGCCACCGCGTTCCGTGACCATCCGGTGGAGCTCCGCGGAGGCGGCGGAGTCGTTGATGACGGTCGCACACGCCCGGAGCCGCGTCCCGGCGGCGATGAGCGCGGTCACCTCGTTCGCCGGGCGGCCCGTGGCGGGGGGTTCGCTCCGGTAGGCGGTCGCGCCGTCGAGCAGGTCGTGGTCGATCTCGACGTCGGAGGGGAGTTCGCGGAGGAGGTCACCGAACTCCGCCACGTCGGTCGTCCGTTCGCAGAAGCGACGGTAGGAGTCGAACGCCAGCCGTCCGGCGAGCGTCGCCTCGGTCTGTCCCCCCTCGCGGCGCACGAGACCGTTTGTTTCGAACCGGCGGATCGTGCGGTCGACGGTCGAGCGCGACACGTCGAGTTCGTCCGTCAGCTCGCTCTTGTCGTAGGAGCCCTCGACGAGTATGCCCAGTGCGTCGGCCCGTCGACTCAACAGCTGACGGATGTTCGTCGCGTCGTCGTGCCCCCAGGGCATAATTCGCCACACGGAATCGAGTTATATATAAGTAAGGTCGGGCACCTCCCACGCCGCGGGGCACGGGAGATGGTAGTGGAGACGAGGAAAAGCGGCGATCGGAGACGGTCGGCGACGGGGCGAGCCCACGAACGCGCTTACACGCCGGTCGAGTACCGCAGAATGCCCGCGATGCCGCCGAAGGCGTCGTACAGCTGTTCGCCCTTCTCGAAGTCGGTCGAGATGAACTTGGTCTCGGTGCCGCGCTGTTCGGCGAGTTCCATCAGATACTCGATGGCGTCGGTTCGCTCCACCACTTCGGCCTCCGTGCCGTCGTCGCAGGTGTGATCGGGCGTCGAGTGGCGGCGGTCGACGAGTTCGTACTCGTCGGTGTCGCCGCAGTCGTAGACGACGACGTCCGAGCGGAGGTCCTCGGAGAGGAGGAGTCGATCGACGGAGCCCATCACGAGGTTCTGGCGGGTCGGCTCGAAGCCGTACGTCGCCTCGTCGCCGCGGTGGAGCTTCTCGAAGAACTCCTCCATCTGTTTCTTGTCCTTGACGACCTCCTGGTCGGCGAGGACGTCCTGGCCGGCATCGACGAGGTCGTACAGGCCCGACTCGTCGGTGTAGGCGACGTCGAACTTCCCGAGGACGAGGTCCTGAATCTCGTGGTGGAGGTAGTCGCCGTCGAGGAACTCGTCTTTCGTGGGGGAGGGCCCGCCCACGAGCACGCCGTCGAGGTCGTGGCGCTTCGGGACGAACAGGTCGTTGGCCATCTCCGCGACCTCCTGGTAGAAGTTGTCGATCGCCTCGAGGCGGAGGCGGGCGAACCGCTGGGCGGACTGGCCACCTTTGCGCTGCTTGCCGGGGACGAGCGAGGAGGCGGATTTGACCGGCTCGACGCGCTTGCCCTTGAGCCAGCCGACGTTTGCCTCGCGGCGGTCGAGGACGATCAGGCCGAACAGCCCCTTGTCCATCAGCATCTCCTCTAACGGCTCGGTCAGAAACGCCGAGTCGCAGTGGTAGCGGAACGACTGGATCGGTTCGGGCGGGTTCTCCAGCGCCTTGGTGACCATGTCGGTCTGGCCGCCGCCGGAGTCGATCGCACCCGAGAAGAGCACCATCCCGTTGTCCGGCGGGTTCTTGTAGTAGCGCAGGCGGTCCTTGATGCTCGTCAGCGCGTCCTGGACCGCGGTGCGAGTCTGCTTGGACTTGATGTTGCTCGCTTCGGAGTGTTCCTGCGTGACGTGGGCGACGATGTCGGAGATCTGCTTGTCCGGGGGGACGTAGATCGAGACGAGCTGTGTCCCCGACCCCTCGTACTCTTTGAGGTCCTCGATGACCTTCCGGAACTCGTACTTCCGGCGGTCCGAAGAGGCCTCCGTGTCGCTCTGTGTGTCCGATGCCATTGTGTTCTTGCGGGTGAGTTGACGACGAGGACGGTTAAACTCCCGCGTTCGAAGGTGGATGGTGTCGGGACGGAGTAGATGGATGGTGCTGGGCTGGAGTGGCATGACCCGCGACGAGATCAGGGACGGCCCCGAGCCCAGACGTCTCGGAAGTCCCACCCATTGCCGCTGGGAGAGTCGACGCGGGGGGACTGATAGGGGGTAGTGTGTGTTCTCGTACGCCCAGATGTGATAGATTGATGACTATTTGAGAGCCGCCTGACCGATACAGAGGGTGTAGTCAGCAAAGGGACGCTGAATAGTAAAGTGGGTGATTTGTTGGATCGTCTGAACTATTCTTCCCCATGCCATTGGCCAGCGTTCGGTCCCTCGACGACGCCTTCCTCCACTGAGAGGAACTTGAGGAGTGTCACGTCGTCCGGATTCGAGAGTGGGTCAGCACCGGCAGAGAGGAAGTACTTATTTGAATCGGGGAGGTAGGCGATCTCGGGCGTAATTGTGGTAGACATACACAGGTATCGGAGAGGTTCGTCGGACGAATTTATCACCTGTCGGGCATTGTCCTCACCGGTCGGGAGAGATACGTACATTCCGGCTTCTATCAGCTGTTCACCGTCTGGTGTTCGCAAGGAGCCGTTGCCTGAAAGGACGAACATGGCCTCCTCGTTTCCATAGTGATAGTGGTATGGTTGTGGTCGCTTCCCACTCGGCACTTCATAGAGCGTACAACCGAGTTTCTCGCCACCAGCTGCCTGTCCAATCCCTTTCCGTCGGTGGACGAGACGGCCACCACTATCCCGCTCAGTCCAGTCGACTTCGTCTATATGGACGATTCCAATGTCGTTTTTCCGTTGATCCTCGTTTGTGGGACACATAGATGCCTCCAGTACCTCCCCAACCGGCCCCGTTCGCGCCGTTTCGTCGCATGGAGCACCAACCGTACAATTAGTCTATATCATGTTATATGTTACCATGATCGTTGACGCCCTCAGAACATCTCGCTAGGAGGTATTGACCGATACGCGCCCTCTATTCATCAGACAGCTACTGACAGATCGACAGTTGATTGCTGATTGCTTGATGCATACAGAGCATGAGTGCACCAGAAATCCAGTTCGGGGGTTATCTTGATATGTTGACTTGCTCCACGTGCGTCGCGTTCCGTCCTTAGTGCAGGTCGCACGGAGTCTGACGCCAATCTGAATCGCCTAGAATAACCGTTCTATGGCCTTTTCGAGAGAGATTTCCCGATACGATTGCGATATCCGGTCCTGTTGACCTGATTGAAACCGGAGACTGTCTTTTGGAGGCGGATTGATCATTGAATCAGCAGTCGATTCGAACCAGTCCGTGACTGGCTGGCGAGGGACTGAAATCTCGAATCCGTCATCGTCGAGGAGACCCGATGGATCGTATAGATACACATGTTCGATGGTTCGTTCCGCGCTGCGTCGGGTGATGTCTTCGATTTCCGGATGCTTCTGCGATCTATCCGGCACCAATAGAACGGATATGGCTCGATCGTTCACAGCCCGAAGAATGGTTTCAGCCTCAGCTGCTACTTCGACGTTCTTGTGGTCGGGATAGACATCGAACATGCGGTAATCCGCTGGGTCGGTTGTCGCCTGAAACGTGTAGAAATCGGGGTACTCGAAGAACTCGTCCTTGCACTCCCTGAGGGTGTCGTAGAACTCGATCACACATGAGAGGAGGAAGTTCGCGGCCCCCAATCCTTCGTCCGCAGAACCCATCACGACGCCGACCCGGTCATCTATCGTGATTTCGGACATCACCTCGTTCCGATTAACGGTTTGCCCCTCGGTCTGGTAACGAAAGTCGCCAGCACTGAGATCGTGAAGCGTGTGCATCCTTCAGTCCACTCCCCGCATTATCCCGTTATCTGGTAGCCGCGTTCGGTCAGCAGATCTCGAATGCGGACCTCGTGATCGCCCTGGATTTCAATATGCCCTTCCTTCACGGTCCCACCGGTCCCCAGCGCGGACTTCAGCTCGGAGGCGAGCGATTCCGGTTCAACTGAATCGTCGAAGCCCGCGATAACGACCATGTGCTTTCCATACCGGCGTTCCTCGGTTCGTATCGTCAACGCCTGGGTCGCCCGGTCTAGGTCCGCCGATGGGTCATCCGGGATATCGAGGCCGTCGAAGGGATCGTTCCCGGCCACGGTGGTTAGGCCCAGGCCCCGCCCCACTCGTCGAGGGCGTCGAACACCGGACAGAGCGCGTCGCCCTTCTCGGTGAGGGTGTAGTAGCTGGCAACTGGCGCTTCGAACTCCTTGCGGTTCTCCACGAGCCCGTCTTCTTGGAGGTCCTCAAGCACACGCGATAGGGTGTACGAACTTGCGCCCGTGGAGTGCTTGAGCTCGTTGAAGCGCTTCTCGCCCTCGCGGAGGTCGTCGAGGATGATGAGTTTCCACTCCGATCCCATCTCCTCGACGGCCCGCACGACGTTGCAGACCTCGGGGTTCTGGCGTTCCTTCTCCGTTTCCTCGTCGGCTTTTGGGGGTTGTGATTGGGTGTCCATTACCTGGTTACACATATGTTCGCGGAACTATATAACGGTTTGGTTACAAACTACGTAATGCAATGGAACTTGCAAACCAATCGGCCCAAGACAGTGAAAGCGCAGTCATCGAACACCACGAGTTCTACCTCCCGGCGATGCCTCCGCGTCGGGTGGTTAGCTACCTCCAGCGGTTCTTTGCGAGACTCAACCACATCTAGAACGGATCGCCCTCTCCGCTGAATCGGCCCCTCAATATGTTTCCCGACATCACCTCTGCCTGAGGACACCCCACCTGTTTCCTTCTGGCGAATGCTTAGATGAGAACCTCGTATAGCATGGGACAGCTCAAGCGGTGAGAGTTGGGTCTGGATTACCTGGTCACACTCCTATTAGCGGAATTATATATGGGTTGGCATACAAACCTGATATGCAATGAAACTTGCAAACCAAACGGTTCTGGTGACCGGGGCGGCCGGGAACCTTGGACCCTACGTAATCTCACGGTTGCTTGACGACGGTGCCGAAGTCATCGGCACCTACCTGAGCGACTCGGACTTGAATACCGACGAATACCCCGAAGCGGTAACCTACTACCAGGCCGATCTCACCGACCAGGTGGCCGTCGAATCCCTCGCCGAGACCGTCAACGCTGACCATGGCGGCGTGGACCACATCGTCGGGCTGGCTGGCGGGTTCTCGATGGGTGGCATCGATGACACCGACGCTGCGGCCTTCGAGGCCGCGTTGAGCCGTCACGCGACGACCGCCTTCCTCACCGTCCGGGCGTTCGCCGACCAACTCGATGACCGAAGCGGCATCGTACTGTTCAGCTCCGATCGGGCGATCGACGCGACTGCCGGAACCCTCGCCTACAACGTTGGCAAGGGAGCGGTCAGAACGCTAGCCGAGTCCCTCAACGAGGAGTTGGATGCCCGTGTCAATGCCGTCGCGCCGTTCCTCATCGACGTTCCTGGGAACCGAGAGGCAATGCCGGACGCGGACTTCTCCGAGTGGACGGCTGCGGAGGCCGTCGCCGACGAAGTGCTTCACCAGCTCACTAACGAAGGGGTGGCTGGACAGACCATCCGAATGACCGGCGGCCAGCCGGAGGTGGCCACCTAATGGCGATCGAAACGACCGTCGGCGGCATCGCGTTCCTTATCGGACGGGTGCTGTTCGGCGCGGTCCTCGGGTTCATGGGGTTCAACCACTTCACGCAACTCGACGGGATGAGCGGGTACGCCGAGGCCAAGGGTGTTCCCTTCCCGCGGCTCGGTGTCGTCGCCTCCGGAATGTTGCTCGTCTTCGGTGGCGTGGCCATCGTGCTGGGCGTTTACCCACTCCTCGGCGCGGCCGCCATCGCCCTGTTCCTGCTCGTCTCCACGCCGATGATGCACGACTTCTGGGCGTTCGACGACCCCGAGCAGCAGCAGGCCGAGATGTCGAACTTCCTGAAGAACTCGGCACTCTTCGGGGCAGCACTCCTGATCATCGCCATCGGCGGGACGGCCTGGCCGTACGCACTAAACATCGGCCTCTAAGGAGCCAAGAGTGACCACGCACGCCAACCCAGAGGAAGCTAATCCGCTCCCGAATGGGACCCGTATCGGCCGAACGGCGCTCCGCGTCGCTGACCTCGACGAATTGACCGAGTTCTATCGAGCAGTGGTGGGCCTGGAAGTGCTCCGCACTGGAGATACGGCGTCGGTTCTCGGTAGTGATGGGACCCCTCTCCTCGTTCTGGAGGGCGAGGAAGCCCTCCCAGCCCGACATCGATCGAGGGCAGGGCTCTACCACAACGCGTTCAGAGTTCCCTCACGTGAGGCACTGGGTGATGCGTTGGCTCGGGTCCGTGATCGCTGGCATCTAGGTGGTGCCTCCGACCACTGGGTCAGCGAGGCGCTCTACCTCACCGACCCCGAGGGCAATGGCATCGAGATCTACCGTGACTTCCCACGGGACGAGTGGCCCATCACCGAGGAGGGTCGCGTTCGGATCAGCACGGAGCCGCTCGACCTCACGCCAATCGAAGCTGCTGCTACCGGTGACAGCACGGTCCCGCCGGGAACGGATATCGGCCATGTCCATCTGGAAGTAAGCTCTCTGGAGGATTTCCGAGAGTTCTACGTGGAGACGCTCGGCTTCGAGCTGCAAACGTCGCTGCCCGCCGCCTCCTTCGTTTCGGCTGGCGGGTACCACCACCATATCGGGGCCAACACCTGGCACCATCGGACCACACCGAATGACGGGCGAGGACTGGCGTGGGTCGAGCTCGTGGTCCCGGATACGGCGACACTCGATGCGGTCCGTGATCGGCTTGCGACTCGTGAGATTCCAATCGCTGACCGGAACGAGGGGATCGAAGTCACCGGTCCGGACGGCATCACCATTCGACTGCAGGTAGAATCATCAAACAGGCTGCTGTAGAGCCCTCTAATGGTCGAGAACGTCCTCACGGCCCTCTTCGGCGATCCGTTTGCCGTGATGAACACCATCGGCTTGGTCGCGTTTGCGTTCGTGGGGTCATCGAAGGCAATACGTGAGGAGTTCGATGTCTTCGGCATCACCATCGTTGGGTTGGCGATGGCGTTCGCTGGAGGTGTGACACGCGATCTCCTCGTCACCCGCGTCCCACTAGCCCTTCAGTCACCGATCGAGATCATTCTGGGGCTCCTCGGCGTGGGGTTGGCCATCGCGCTGGGCGTCGTCTTCAATGCGCCAGAGACGCATCCGATCACGATCGTCGCGGATGCTATCGGTCTCGCATCCTTCACCACGGCCGGGGCGATTGTGGCAACGACGGCCGGTTTCCCCGTCTTCGGTATCGTCGCCATCGGCACTATCAACGCCGTTGGCGGTGGTGCGTTCGCGGATATTCTCCTCGACCGGTCACCGTTCATCCTCTTCGAGGATTTCTACGCCACCTGTGCGGTTTTGGGCGCGAGCGCGTACTGGTTCGTTGGAACCTTCGGAGCCGCCGGGAGCGTGGCTGCCGTGACGTGTTCGGCTGCGGCCGTGGTGACTCGATTAGCAGCAGTTTCCTACGATTGGACTCTTCCAACTGTGAATGACATGTAGCCACAAGAAAGGAATCACTCACCTATCTCCCCTTGCAAGATATGCGCTGTGTATCTCGCACACTGCATCTGCCAACTACTGGAGATGATTCGCGAAAAGCTATGGACTATTTCATGATCCCTATGAAAGGGGCAAGGTGAGGTGAGTTCGGGGCACCTCGTTACCTGATCGACACACGTCCGAGCGGGGGATCGAAACGACGCCACGACCCCGAACGTCCGCCCGATCGTCCTCCTCGACGACCCACGCGACTCAGTCGGACGGCAGGCGGGGCTCCGCACGGGCCACGTCGACCAGCGACTCGCCCGCCAGCCGCGGGAGCACGCGTCGGCTGTCGAACGCCAGCGCGTAGTCGTGGACGTCGCGGTGGCGGAGGGCGTTCTTGTCGGCGTAGTCGGGGCCTTTGGCGACCTTCACCTGCTGGCGGAACACCGCGCGCTCGGCGGCCGAGAGCGAGAAGCCGTCGAGTCGGCGGCTGATGAGCGTCGCCCCGACGTGGTCTTCGAGCGCGACGCTGCCCTGCGACCCAGCACTGACGAGGTACGTGGGGCGGTCGCTCCCGCGGAGGTGGTCGGCCAGCGCCCGGGCGTTCATCGTCGAGCCGACGTACACCGCGCTCTCGTCGTCGAGGCGGTCGCGGAGGAGCGCCACCGCCCGCCCGCCGTTCGTCGAGGTCATGCTCACCGGCCGCCCCGCGACGTCGAGGTCCTGGACGTAGCTGGGGGAGTTGAAGAAGTCGTAGCCGGGTTCGGGCTCGTAGGCGGGGGTCGCTCCGCCACCGATACGAGCCTCGGGAGTGGCGGTCTTGAACGCGGATTCGTCGCCCCGCTCGTCGGTGATGTGGACGTAGTCGGCGCCGTTGGCGAACAGTTCGATCACCGTGTTCGAGAAGTGGAGCACGTCGACGACGACGTAGTTCCCGGACGGGGGGTCGCGCGGGATCGCCTCGCACCGCTCGATGAGTCGGTCGTCGAGGCCGTTCGTGCGGGAGTCGCGGGTCACGGTCACGACCCGTTCTCTACTGCCACAGGTGAGAAGCGCGCTGACATCGAGTAACGTTCGTAGGGGCGGGGGGCTGGTAATCGTTTACTAGGAGGCCTCGACAGAGCTATATAGATTCTGGTGCGCCCCGCGGTCACGTGCCGGGACGCCGTCGCGCAGTTGGTTCAGCGGAGGCAGTCGAGGATCGACGCCGCGAGCGCGTCGGTGAGCCCGGTGTCCCGGAAGCTGGGACAGGGGTTGAGGTCGACCGCGTACCAGTCGTCGTCGACGCGAACGAGGTCGACGCCGACGGCGCGCATGCCCAGTCGACGCATGAGGTCGCCGATGCGGTCGACGTGGTCGTCGACGGGGTCGGCCTCGCCGACGACCCGCTTCTCGCCGAACAGCTTCGACGTCGCGCGGAGGACGCGCGCGTGGAGTCGCTCCCCGTCGTCGACGACGTAGTACTTGTAGTCGATCGGCTCCGCGGGGAGGTACTCCTCGTAGAGGTCGCCCTCGCCGTCGAGTTCCGGCGACATGTTCCAGTGGTAGAGGTTCTTGGCGACGTACCGCCCGGCGGGCTTCGAGCGGGACGCGTCGGGGACGGCGAAGCCGACGCCGGCGAGCAGACAGAGCTGCGAGAACCGCGAGACGCAGGCGGCGACGCCCGTCGCGCTGTTCCACGTCGGGACGCCCGCGCGCTCGGCCCGCAGGAGCGACTCGACCGACGCCGGCCGCGTCGACTTGCTCACGAACAGCGCGAGGTCGGTGAGGAGGGGCTGGCTCACCGGCCGCTCGGCATCGAAGAACGTCACGGCGTACCCCCGCTCGACGAGTCGCGCGGCGACGGTCGAGAACACGTCGTGGTCGGGGCGGCAGGTGATGCCGATCCGTTCGGTCGTCTCCCCCCGGTTGGGCTCGCGCGGTGGCTCCGGTCCCTCCGATGAGCGGCTCACTCGGGCGACTACTTCCCGGGCCCACTTCAACGCGTGCGTCCCCGGCAGTCGACGGTCGTCGACGCGGGACGCCGACGGACAGCACACCCCCACCCCCCCGCAGCAGCGCGCCGGAAGACGCCAGCGAGCGCCGCACACACGACCAGCGATCGTCGCGGACGCGGACGACGGCGTACCCCGACGTCGAGCGGAGGGTCTCGTTGGGTGCTCGCCGGTCCGAGGGTGTCGTCTGTCGGGACGGGAACCGTACGAGCGACGGACCTCGCCGGGGGGTGGTCGAGAATCTACCCCGCCGTTCCGGAGTCCGGACCGACCGGTGCCGGCCGAGGGTGGAGAGACGGCGGCGAGCGCGCTGGCAAGCTATTTCTCCCTGTCCCTCGTGGGACCGTTCACGAACGCTGTGTCAGGGACCACCACAGGGTGGTCGGCCCACGACACGGGTGTCCGTCGTCGCCGATCGGCGAGACACCACGGAGAGACGATGACGACACACGACATCACACTCACGGTGAACGAGACGGAACACGAACTGACGGTCGAGTCACGGACCCTCCTGATCCACGCGCTCAGGGACGACCTCGGCTACACGGGGCCGAACGTCGGCTGCGAGACCAGCATGTGCGGGGCCTGCACCGTCCACGTGGACGGCGACGCGGTGAAGTCCTGTACGCTCCTGGCGGTGGCGTGCGACGGGAGCGAGGTCCGGACCGTCGAGAGCCTCGCCGAGGGCGACGCCCTCCACCCGCTGCAGGAGGCGTTCTCGCAGGAACACGGCCTGCAGTGCGGCTACTGTACGCCGGGGATGCTGATGACCTCGCTCGACTTCCTCGCGCGCAACCCCGACCCCACTAGGGCGGAGATCCGTGAGGCGCTCGAGGGGAACCTCTGCCGGTGTACGGGCTACCAGAACATCGTCAACGCGGTCGAGAGCGCCGCCGAGACGATGCGGACGGCCACGGACGGCGGCGCGGTCGATCCGACCGACGCGGGGGGCGACTGAGATGCCGTCGACGGCAGTCGACGCGGTCGACGCGGGGGCCGACTGATGTTCCCCGCCGAGTTCGACTACTACCGCGCCGAGACGGTCGCCGAGGCGCTCGACCTTCTGGGCAAGCATCCCGAGGCCGAGATCATCGCCGGCGGCCACTCGCTCCTCCCGACGATGAAGCTCGGACTGGCGAACCCGCCCGCGCTCGTCGACATCTCCGGCATCGACGCCCTCCACGGGATCGCGATCGACGACGACGGCGTCCGGATCGGGGCGCTCACGCGCTACGCGACCATCGCGGACGACGCCGACCTCGGGCACGCCTGCCCTGCGGTGACGGCGGCGGCGGGCGCGATCGGTGACGTCCAGGTTCGTAACCGGGGAACCATCGGCGGCAACCTCGCCCACGCCGACCCCGCCTCGGACCTGCCCGCGGCCGCGCTGGCGAGCGACGCCACGCTCGTGCTCGAGGGGCCGGACGGCGAGCGGACCGTCCCGGCGGACGACTTCTTCCTCATGATCTTCACCACCGCGAAGGAGGAGGGCGAACTCCTCACCCGGATCGACCTCCCGAAGCTCGGCCCCGACGACGTCGGCGTCTACGTCAAGAAGGAGAGCCCCTCGTCGGGGTACGCCGTCGTCGGCGTCGCGGCCGTACTCGAACTCGAAGGCGACGTCGTCACTGCGGCCCGAGTCGCCGCCAACGGCGCGTTCGACCACGCGATGCGCCTGCCGGGCACCGAGGAGGCGCTCGTCGACGAATCGCTCGACGCCGGAGTGATCGAGACGGCCGCCGCCGCGGCGATGGACGGCATCGACGAGGCGGCGCTCATGGGCGACCACCACGTCTCGGCGGACTACCGGGCTCGACTGCTGCAGGCGTACACGGAGCGGGCACTCACCCGGGCAGCGGAACGCGCCGACGCGTCCGTGGCGGCCGACTAATGGTGCGAGCCGTGCCGGACCGCACTCTCGTCCCGGCCGTCGCCCGCCCGTGTCGACCCTCGAGCCGTCAGTCGTCGGCCACGGCCGTGGGCGCCGACCCTTCCGCGACGCCCGCCCGTCGGACCAGTCCCCAGAAGGCGAGCGAGGCGGCGACGATGAACCCCGCCGCCGTGTAGAACGCGACCGTGACCGAGACGGTGTCGATGATCACACCGATCAGGACGGGACCGGCCACCTGTCCGACCTTCCACGAGATCGACCGGAGCGAGAACGCCGAGGCGACGGCGTCGTGTGCCTCTCCCTCCTCGGTGAACAGCGCCATGCTCGCGGGAAGCCGGATGCTGTCGGCCACGCCGAGCACCATGTACGCGCCGAAGAGCGCGACGAACGCGCCGCCGAGGTGCTGTTGCTGGCCGAACGCGACGAACCGGATCGGGGTCAACTGCCCCTCGGCCACGTACGAGAGGGGGATGAGCGCGGTCCCGAGCCCGTAGCCGAGTGCGCCGACGACGACGAACAGCGGTTTCCGACCCAGGCGATCCGAGAGGTCGCCGACGTACCCCTGGGTGAGCGCCTTCGTGAGCTTCCCGCCCGCGAGAATCCAGCCGATGGCGAGCGCGGTGATGCCGAACTCGGTCCGGGCGAGGATCGGGAGGAAGAGGATGACGGCCATCTTCCCGACCGAGAAGGAGAGGCGGAAGACGACGAGCGCACGGAGCAAGGGGCGGGCGAGGAGCGTCCGGATCGTCGCGACGCTCTCGGCCAGCGTCTCGTCCGGACGCGCGGAGCCACCACCCGGGTCGTCGCGGAGGGACGTGAACACGAGCACGAACGCGACCAGCGTCACCCCCGAGAGAACGACGTACGTGGCGGTGAATCCCTGCGTGTACAGCAAGTAGCCGCCGACGACGTCCCCCGCGAGGCTGGAGAAGGCACCGACCTGGTTGTACGACCCGAGCCACCGGCCGTTCTCGTCGTCGGGCGCGATGGTGCCCACGACGGTCGACCCGGTGATCCAGAGCACGCTCGCGCCGATCCCCTGTGCGATCCGCACCAGGATCACGTGCGTCGGCGAGCCGACGAAGACGAAGGCGACGAACACCAAGACGTTGAGCACGAGGCCGCCGAGCAGCCACCGCTTGGCGTTTCCGGTGTCTACCTGTCGTCCGAGTGGGAGCACGATGAGCAGCTGGACGGCGGCGAAGGCGGTCCCGAACAGGCCCTCGACCACGCCGGTCGTCCCGAACTGGTCGGCGTACAGCGCGAGGGCGATGAGGACCGTCGAGTACGCCTGGCTCCGGGCGAACGCCGTCCCCGCGAGGGCGGCGAACTCGCGGTTTCGAAGGAGTCCGATCGATCCGAAGCGGGCCACTAGTGTCTCGCGTTCGCCCTCGACGGTCAAATCAGCCCGGATTCGTCGTCGTGCGTGGCGTATGCACTCGATGGACACGGGACACCGTCGGGCCGGCCGACGGCACGTCGTCCCCTCGTTCCCCCGGGGGTATCGGTACGAACGACCCCCTCTCTTCGAGTCGAAACCGTGCCACTGCACCGGGAAGTCGGCTCTGAGCGTCACTTTCACCGCGGTGGGGGTGTACTGTGCGGTCCGTGCGGCACGTCGCCGTCGTCCGCCGGCGCGACTGGAGCGGACGCGAGTGACGGGGGCCTCCCTAGGCTTACCACGCCGCACGCCGTACCCGAGCGTATGGTCCGCCGCTGGTCCCTCGCTGTGGCCGTCATCGCCACAGTCGTTTTGCTCTCCCCCGTGCTCGGCGTCGTCGACGTCGGTCCGGTCTGGATCGTCGTCGCCGCAGTCGTCGCGCTGGCGGTCGGCGGTGCGGTTCGCCGCGACGTCGGGGACGCCGACGGCGGGGGTGAGTCGATCTGGGAACTCGTCCCCGCGTGGCAGTACACGGGACGACACGTCGAATCCGGTGGCCTCGCCCGGGACGAACAGGAGGCGGCGCTCGCGGACGTCGAGGAACAGGCGCGGGCACGACGCGGGCGCGGGGACGGTCGAAACGGGGGGTGAGCGACACGCCGAACCCGAAAACGGCCGACGGGAACGCCGGACCGACCCCGGCTCGGAGGCACCCGCCGAGGACAGTCAGTGCTCGGACTCGATCGGCGTCTCGTCGACGGGCAGGTCCTCGGCGTCGCCCCGTTCGTCGGCGCGTCGTCCGTCGCGGTCAGTTTTTCCGTCGGCCTGCCCCGTGCCCGCGCCGGCGTCGGTTCGTCCGTCGACGCGGCTCGCGTCAGTGTCGGCTGTCTCGGTCGTCTCGGTCTCCGGCCCACGACCGTTCGTGGAGACGGTCGGTCCGGCGCCGACGCGACCGGGACTCGGCCCGCCCGCCGCAGCCGACTCCGGTCGTGACGCCCGCGACTGCCCGATGAGTTCGTCGAGCAAGAGCGCCTCGCGGTCGGTGACGTCGTACGTCTCGTCGACCACCGCGCGAGCCGCGTCGAGTTCGCCGTGGAGGAGGTGTCGCCGGACCCGGATGTACGTCTCGAGGAACCGCTCCTCGCCGTCGGAACCGTCGTCGAGCGCGTCGTCGAGTTCGGTGCCCAGATCCTCGAAGATCTCGCCGTAGCCGAGCACCGACGGCTCGTGGTCGGGGTCGAGGAGCGAGAGGAGGAACTCGGAGGCGAACCGATGGTACTCGGACTTCGACTCGAACGCCACCGAGTCGTCTACGAACGCCTCGATCCGAGCCACCAGCGCGTCCGGGTAGCGCACCGTCTCCTTCGCCATATCGGATCCCTTCGTGTGACCGCTACTTAGTATCCGAGGCCGCGTCAGACACCTGATGCGTGGTTGGTATCTCCTCGGACACGTCGTCACCGGGTCCGAGGGACCGCGACGAGCGAAGAGACTCCCGGGACGAGCCGAAACAAAGGTATATGTGCTGACAGTCCTTGCCACCGATATGGCCGATTCGACCACCCCGGAAGAACGGATCGACGAGACGACCACGTGGCCCGATCTGGCGATCAGCCTCTACGACCGGCTGACGGGGCGCGGCGCGGAGATCATCTACGAGTTCGAGGACATGGAGGTCGACGTGCCGAGCGGCACGGGGCCGGACGCCGAACACGCCCACTGGCGACTGGATGGCTCGGTCCGCGTCACCACTCGCGAGCGTGAGTGACGCAGCAGGGCAGTCGGAGCCGACGGCACCGCTGTCCGTCGCGACCGACCTCACGCTCACGGTGAACGGCGCAGAGGCGTCGGTGCAGTCGACCGGCGAGCGGCTCTTCGTGGAGTTCCCGTCGCTGTCCGCCGCGCTCCGGGCGCTTCGCGGACTCCCTGGAGGCGGTACGGACCGCCTCACCGCGCTGTTGACCACGACCGACCTCACGGTCGAAGTACGGATACGCGACCGGACCGTCGCCGTGCTCGGGGCGGGAGCCCACCCCGGCGTCGTCTCCCGTCGCCTCGGCATCGCTCCCGTCGAGGCGCGCGTCGGCGGTGTGCTCGGCGTCGTCGGGCGCGAACTCTCCGCCGGTCTCACTGCCCTCGACCGCGCGTTCAGATGAGGAGGCCGTGGGTCGTCCCGTGAGGACGGCTCTCTGACGAAACCTCCCATGCCTGGAGCACAAACACAAGTATGCTCCGGCACCAAGCGGGCGTATGGACGGACAGGTACACGAGCTGGATCCGCCGGGACGGACGTGGCTGGACGTCGTCGAACAGGTCCTCGACGAGGAGATCGACAGAGAGGAAGTGGTCCGTCTCACCGCCGAAGACCTCACGGTCGACGTCCCGCTCACCTACGGCGACGATCCCGAGCGCGCGACGTGGCGGTTCAACGGGAACGTCACCGTCACCGTCGACGGGATGCGGGGCCCGCTGGCCGACTGGCTCAAACTCTGGCTCGGCGGACCGTCGAACGCCGACGGGGACCGCTGAACTCGCCTCACCGCGCCCGGAACGAGAACTGACGATACGACAGAATTCCATCCCGTTCGCACCGGATCAGGCGCTTCGAACGGCTGCTCCGTGTGTTCCACGTCACGCTCGCGCGCGACGCACCCGGAGTGGCCAATTGTCAACTTCGTCCCGGGATCGGCTGGAACTATTTCGGAAGGGTTATGAGTTTCGTGCCACTATGTTCAGAAGCAATGGCGACAGGTAAGGTTGATTTCTTCAACGATACGGGCGGTTACGGTTTCATCTCTACGGACGATTCGGACGACGACGTCTTCTTCCACATGGAAGACGTCGGCGGCCCCGACCTCGAGGAGGGACAGGAAGTCGAGTTCGAGATTCAGGACTCGCCCAAGGGTCCCCGCGCAGCGAACCTGACGCGGCTGTAACGCGAGTCGGTCCGTCGCCGTACGGCGACACCACGATCCGTACAACGTCCCGGTTTTTTGAGACGACTACGACCCGCCAGCGACCGCTCTTCGTCGGTTCACAGCGGTACGGGGGAAGAAAACCGTGACGCTGGCAGTCCGATGATGATGCTGTGGTGTTCGACGAGACGAGCGGAAGCCGACTCGTCGCCCGGAGACGCCGGACGGATCAGGCCATCGACGCCTTGCGTTCGGCGCTCACCTGTTGGATACCGGCGTTGGCCGTGCAGTTCGGGCAAGCGTAGACGCGCCCGTTCTCGTCGCCGAACACGCGAACGAAGTCGGTCGACACGAACGTGTCGCAGTAGGTGCAGTGACTCATGGTCGATCGTAGCAGGTGTTCTGCTCTAATTACGCGTACACGTGCGACGGATATATCAACAGTACCCAACTAGTTGGGCACATTTCTCCGTCGGGAACGGAGCCCGGAAGACCCTCCCGGAACCGGCTCGAATGCGAGTGACTGCGACGTGGTAGCCACGGCTTCGAGACCGATCGGCGTCGGACTGCGAGTCCCGCGAGAGCCGCTGCCCGTAGACGGGGATGTCCATCGACGTCACGACGCGCGAGCGGAGGAGCGTCGAGAGCCACCCCCGACCCGTAAGCCCCACGACCACGAGATCGACATCGTTCGTCTCGGCGTACTCGACGATGGTCTCGTGGACGGGGGCGTCGACGAGCGACGACGGGGCGCGGCGCACCCGCGTGGTCGTCTTCGCCGACCTCCGGACTGACGGCGTCTACCGTCCGAGATCGAGCGGATCCGTGCGACGACCGTCTTCACCGATGCGGTGGTCGCGGCGAGGAGGACCTCGTCACGGCTCGGGAACGGCGTCCTCGTTCACCCCGACCGGGACGACCGTTATCGTCCCGGCGAGACCATCACGGCCGACGACGCGGCAGCAGCAGGAACTAGTCGGATTCGCCGTCGATCGCCGCCGTGAACTGGTGAAACGCCACGGCCTCGTCGCCCCGGACGAGCTCCTCCTCGCCGATGGTCAGCCCGAGTTCGGCCAGCTCCTGCGCGATCGCGGTCAGTTCGTCCGTGTCCTCGGCGACGGCAGTGACGAGCAGGTTCTCCTCGCCGGTGGCGACCTCCTGGACCCGGACGACGCCCGGAACGGCGATCGCGCGGTCGGCCATCTCCTCTCGATCGGGGATCGTGGCGGTACAGAACAGCAACACCTGCAGCGGATAGCCGGCCCGCTCGTAGTCGACCGTCGCGTTGTAGCCGGTGATGATCCCCTCGGATTCGAGCCGCTGGATGCGCTTGCGAACCGTCGACGCCGAGACGTCCATCGACGCCGCGATGTCACCCGACGAGGCGTGCCGCGCGTCGCGCTGGAGCGCGCCGAGGATCGCCCGATCGAGGTCGTCGAGCCCTTCGAGTGTCATGCCCCTCCGTGCACGACCCGCGCGGAAGAACGTTACCGTTCGAGTGACCTCCGAGCCACGACACACCGGGAGACCGGGGCGTCGAGAGCGGCTCGAACGCCGGAACTCGCCGAACCGGGACCAGCCCCGGCGACGGCCGATAGTATAAGTGCCACGGACGGGATCGACGAACGACATCGATGGCGTCGGCACCTGACGCGTCGCTCCTCCTCGTCGAACAGCTGTTCGTCGTCCTCGTGCTCGCGCACCTGTTCGGATTCGTGACCGAGCGACTCGGGCTGACGGCCGTCGTCGGCGAACTCGCCACGGGGTTCGTGCTGGGGCCGTCGGTGCTCGGCCTCGCGTTCCCCTCGCTCTACGCGGACCTGTTCCCCGGAACCTCGGGACCGCTCCTCGACGGAGTCGCTTCGGTGGGTCTCGTCTTGCTTCTCGTTGTGGCCGGGCTCGAGATCGATCTCGGGCTCGTCCGACGGCACGCCACCACCACCGCTGCGGTCGGCGTCTTCGGGATGGTGGTCCCGTTCGGACTCGGGTTCCTCTTCGGCTGGGCGCTCCCGGCGGCCCTCCGTGGCCCGTCGACCGACCGTCTCGTCTTCGGTCTCTTCGTGGCGACCGCGCTGAGCATCTCGGCCATCCCGGTCGTCACCCGCATCCTCCTCGACCTGCGGCTGCTCGGGACGGAACTCGGCCAGATGCTCGTCGCCGCGGCGGTCCTGACCGACGTGCTCGGCTGGCTCGTCCTCGGAGTCGTCGTCCAGGCCGCACGGGAGGGGTCGATCGCGCCGGCGTCGGCGCTCCGGAGCGTCGTGGTGCTGGCGGCGTTCGTCGCGGGCGCGCTCGTCGTGGGGCGCCTCGTCGTCCCCGGAGCCGTCTCGCGGCTCCCGGCGCTCGGCACGACGAACCGGCAGGTCGGCGTGGTCGTCGCTGCCGGCCTCGGCACGAGCGCGCTCGCCCTGGCGGTCGGCCTCGAGGCCTTCCTCGGCGCGTTCCTGCTCGGGGTGGTGCTGTCGCGGGCAGGGGGACTCCCCACGGCCGTCGAGGAACGGTTCGAGTCGGTGACGGTCAGCGTGTTCGCCCCCCTCTTCTTCGGCGTTGCGGGGCTCCGCGCGGACCTCACCGCGCTCGCGGACCCGACCGTGATCGTCGTCGGCGCGGTCGCGGTGGGCGTCGCGCTCGTCGGGAAGTTCGCCGGCGTCTTCGCCGGAGCGGTCCTCGTCGGGCGAAGCCGCGGAGAGGCGCTCGTGCTCGGCGCCGGGCTGAACGCTCGCGGTGCCATCGAGATCATCCTCGCGACCATCGGGTTCGAACTCGGCATCCTGTCGACGGAGCTGTACACGGTGATCCTCGGGGTGGCCGTCGTCACGTCGGCGATGGCGCCGCCGCTGCTGAAGTGGTCGTTCGACCGGCTAGGAACGGCGTCGACGGGTCACGACGCCTGACAGGAGTCCGCACCGCCGTCGAGTCCTTCGCACGGACAGTGACGGGGCGGGGCCACCGACGCGCCCGCGCTCTTCCACGCGGGCTCACACCCGCCCGACGAGGTGGGCCCGCACGGTCCGTTGCGCCGACGTACACGTCGATGCGAGCGAGGCACACGCGTCGAGGACCGGGAACGTCGAGGAAAAATCGGTGTAGAGGTACTCCGCCAGCGTCCGGTGACACAGCGCGACCGTGAGGTCGGCTGCAGTCGACCGGTCGAGATGTCGCTGTCGTCGCGCTGCGACGTCGTCGAGCGTCTCCCGGTGAGTGTCGAGCCGGCGGTGCCACGCCGCGAGCGTGTCGAAGTCACGCGTCGACAGCCGGACGTCGCGGTGGTCGTCGAGCCATCCACGGACCTCGTCGAGGCTGTCACGCGCGCCGGTCAGCGACTCACGTTCACGCTCAAGCACGCGGACGGTGAGGGCCATCTCTCGCTGCCGTCGTGACGACTCGTCGAGGACGGCCCGCTTCAGTCGCGACGGCAGCCCGTTCGACGGCGTGGTCGCGAGCGCGACGGCGACGTCCCGACTCAGCTCGGTCGCGATGGCCTCGTGCACGGTCTCCGGCTCCTCCGTCGCGTCGCCGCTCAGTGGGTGGAGGTGCTCCTCGAACGCCCGGCGGACCTGGCGGCGGCCTGCCGACTGGTCCGTCCCCGTGACGGTCGCGCCGGCGGTCGTCCGGCGGACGTCGACCGTCTCGACGACGTCGACCGCGCGGACCGCGGACGCGAACCGGTCGAGCGCCTGGTGTTTCTCCCGCGTCCGCGAGAACTCCTCGTCGACCCGGCGGCGAGCCCGGACCTCGGGAGGGTCGTTCGTCATCGCGTCCCCCGCACGCCGACGCCGTGATCGTCCGACGACGGACGGTCGCTCGCCGCCCGGCTCGGATCACAGACGACCAGGTCGTAGACGGCTGTCTCGGGGTCGTACCGTCGCAGCCACGCCCGGTAGTGACCGGCGAGGCGGGCCGCGACGGCGGCGGCGTGTCGCGACGGGAACCGACGACCGGCGACCGGACTCGGCCGAGCCCCCGTCCGCGCACACCCGACGACGTAGTCGCCGTCCATCGACGCGACTGCCTCGATCCCCTCCCGGAGCTGCCCGAGCGTCCGACTGGTCATCGGATCGCACACCTCGGGTGGCGAACCCGTCCGGTGGGATCGGGACGGAGGCGGTGTGATCGGATCCCCCCGATTCGGTGCGTGGTACGACATCGCGCCACCATGGGTTTAGGCCAACCTAAAAGAGTATAGTTCCTTCGGATTTTAGGTGGGCCTAAATCGTCGACACCGGCCGACGACGGCGTCTCGGAGTCGGCAACGAGCCCGGATCCCCCCGTGAGGCTCCACTCGACGTGCCCGACGAACGCGATCGACTGGAGTGCGCAGTGCACCCTCTCGCGGAAATAGCACGGGTCTGTGAATCGGGAGGAACAGGGCCGTGTCGTGGCCGAACGCCACGCTGGACGGAAAGACGAACGCCGTGACCTCCTCCACGAGTTGTCGAACGACTACGCCCGCGAATACGGCTTCGTGGCGGTGGATGATTCGGACGCAGAGGGCTTGGACGGACGACCGCGCAGTTCTCGGAACCGATGCGGGTACCGCGTGGGAGACGTTCTTGCGGACGCTCGAATACAGGTGCGAACGTGGAGGGACGGACTTCGTCGCCATGAATCCGCGTGTGGCGACGAGAGAGTCCACGTCGTGTGACGTTTCGACGGACGGGCCGCTGTGGGTGCACGAACACTCGCGTCCCGTGTGGTGTCGGGTGGATAGAGACGCGAACGCGGTCGCCAGACGTAGTCTGGCGGGCAGCCAGAAATCGGAGATCTCTGACAACGGCGTGGAACACTCTTTCTCGCGGTATCGGGAAGCGGCTACGAGCAGGACGCTCCGAATCGACGCCCGTGGGACTGCGCTCCCCGTGGATTCCTCGGTATCTACAAGGCGCGTCGTGGAGACGGGAACCCGCCCTCGAGCGCGAGTCGTCAGGCGGGCGGTATGGGGTAGGTCACTCACAGGGTTCGACCGTGTGATCCGTCGAGATCCATCCGTCCCGGTTGCCGTCCTCCAGGAACACTGTCGTCCCGGGGCTGCGTTCACACGTCTTGATCCGCGGCGTTCCTGATCCATCGTCCGTCCGGTCGCCGTGGGACCGAGTCGGGGGAGCCATTGTCGCGTTTTAGGTAGACCTAAAATAAAAGCGGTTCGGTTCCCCTCTCGATCCCCCCTTTCCGATAGCGGTTCGGTTCCCCCTCTGTGACGTCCGGCCCGTCTCGCTCCGGGCCCCCCCTCCGATGGGTCACGCGCACGGGTGCTGCGCGCTCCCGTGGGACTGACGCTCGCAGAGAGCGCCACCCGGTACGTCCACCGACCGATACTTATAGTTTAGGCTCGCCAAAAATATTGGACCGGCGGACCCGCTCGTCCCGACCGTCGGATGACGCGCCCGCGGCCCTGATCGACGACGTCACTAGATCTTTAGGTCGACCTAAACTTCGAAAGCCTTACCACGTTTTAGGTGGGCCTAAAATCTATGCGACGGACCAGACGAAATCTACTCAGAACGACCGGCGCGGCGCTCGTGGTGGGCAGTCTCGCCGGCTGTAACACGTCGGATACGGAATCGGAGTCGACGGAGACGGACGTCGGGACGGAGGGGGGAGGCGGCTCCTCGGGAGGCGCCACGGGTGAAGAGACGGAGGAGCCGACCGGGACGACCGCCGCGCCGGCGGCGAGCGCCGAGACCGCCGTCGCCGCGGAGTGGAACGCGATGCGGGCCCGGCTGTTCGACGCCGTCGCGCTCGGGACCGCGGGCGAGTTCGCCGACGGGGCGAGCGTCGCAGCGGACGTCTTCGCGCGGTTCGAGGAATCGTCGGGAGAGTGGGGCGCCCACGAGCAGCTGGAGGCGACGAACGAACAGGTGTACGAGTCGTTCGAGTCGAACCTCGGGGAGCTCCGTGAGGCGCTCGGGTCCGAGTCACTCGACGACGCCCGCGACGCCGCGAGTGACGCCGATCAACAGCTACAGTCGGCGATTCGGGGTCGGACGGATCCGACGACGGCGGCGGCGTTCGACCTGCAGCTGCTGGGGATGCGGGTCGAGAACGCGGCTGTGGTGGCGCCCGTCGACGCCGAGGCTGCGGCGACCGTCGCCGAGCGCGCGCTCGAAGCGTTCGAGGCCAGCGAGGTGCACGACCTCGTCGAGGAAGCCGACGCGGAGTCGTACGGGGCGTTCGAGAACGCGGCCGAGGCGGTCGTCGAGGCCGCTGGCTCGGACGACGTCGAGACCGTCCGAGAGGAGGCCGACGCGGCGCTGTCGGCTTCGGTTACGGGATCGTACGCCGTCGTCGGGACACCCGCCGTGGCCGGCACGGGTCACCTCGCGACGTACCAGGCCGAGGCGTTCGACGCCGCGGCACTGTCGGGTCTGGGTGGACCCTCGACCGACTTCGCCCACGCCGCCGCGCTCACGCTCTACCGGGCACGGGTCGACGACGCCGGGGTGCTCTACGCCGCCGGCCAGCCCGAACGAGCGAAGTCTGCCGTCCAGTCCGTCTTCCAGCATTTCGAGGGTGCCCGGGCGCACGAAGCGCTCGAAGCGGCCAGCGAGGAGGCGTACACCGGCTTCGAGGACGACGGGCTCACCGCGCTCGTCGAGGCGATCGACGCCGGCGACGACCCGGGCGTGGAGTCGGCGATTTCTGCCGTCCACGAGAGCCTCGTGACCGGCGTGACCGCGCTCGGCTCCGGCCCGGAGCCTGCCGTGCTCGAGGCCGGCTACTTCCGTGCGCGACTCGGCGACGCCCGCGAACTGCTCGAAGCGGGCGACACGGCCGGCGCGAGAGCGGTTGCACAGGACCTGTTCCAGACGTTCGAGGCCAACGAGGCCGACTTCCACGAGACCCTCGAAGAGACCTCCGCGGAGCTGTACGAGACGTTCGAGGAGGAACACCTCGTCGGCGCCATCGACGCGCTCGAAGCCGGCGACGAGCAGGCCGCGGAGGCGCACCTCGCCGGCGCGATGGACGCGCTCCTGCAGTTCGAGACCGAAGCGGGGAGCGTGGCGCACGTCTCGGGTGCCGAGGCGGGCTACATGGCCGCCCGCGGCTTCGACGCGAGCGGCCTGGCCGCTCTCGGTCGCACCGAGCGCGCGGCGACCGTCGTTCAGGAAGCGTTCGCCGGCTTCGAGGCCGGCGCAGGCGGCTTCCACGAGGCGCTCGAGGGGGCCGACGAGGAGCTGTACGAGACGTTCGAGTCGAAACTGGGTGCGATTCGGAGCGCCGCGTCCAGCGGGGGAGACGTCACCGCCGCCGCACAGGCGTTCAACGCGGACGCCGTCGCGGCGATGTACGCCATCGTCGGCGCTGCCGGCGGCTCGTTCGGTGACCAGTCACGAGCGCTCGCCCAGGACGTCTTCGCCGACTTCGAGGAGGCACGCGTCCACGAACTCCTCGAGGAGGCCGACGGGGGCGCGTACGAGACGTTCGAGGCACGGTTGGGAGCGTTCATCGAGTCGCTGTCGACCGAGGCGCTCTCGGCGTTCGCCGCGGCGACGCTCCGCGCACAGTTCGCCGTCGCCGGCGCACTCGACGAGGCACCCGTCGAGGCGGGGACGGGTGACAGCGGCGAGTCGGGCGGCGACTCGGACCTGCAGGGCGGCCCGAACGTCGTCGAGGACGTGCCCGAGGACGCCGACCACGTCGTGAAGATGCAGGCCGTCGCCTTCGAGCCGAAGGAGCTGACGGTGAAGGTGGGCGACACGGTCGCCTTCGAACACGCCGCCGGTGAGGCACACAACGTGGTCGCCTACGAGGACGAGATCCCCGAGGACGCGACGTACTGGGCGTCCGGCGGCTTCGACTCACAGGAGGCCGCCGAGGCCGGCTGGGACGAGGGAGAGGGGGCCGTCCAGTCGGGCCAGTCGTACGTCCACACGTTCGAGACCGCCGGCTCGCACGGCTACTACTGCGTGCCCCACGAGGCCGCCGGGATGGTCGGGACGGTCGTGGTCGAGGGGTGAACCGGGATGCGCGCCCGCGAGTGGCTCATCGCGTTTCGGTACGGCTGTCCGGCGGAGTACGGCGTGCCCACTCTGCCGAGCTGGGAACAGTGTCGCGACGAGGACGGACGGCTCGCGCTCCGCGAGCGTGACGCCGACGAACCGTTCATCTCGGCGGCGAACCCGGTGACGGTCCGGCGGTAGCGGGACCGAGCGTGGGACGCGAGAGCGGCGCGAGCGGGGGACGGGGTGAAACGGCGCGAGCGGGACGGAACGCGCGAGACGGATCGGCGACTACGCCGATTCGGCCGCCGTCTCCTCGTGTGCCGGTTCGCCGAAGAACTCGTCGAACAGCGCGACGACGCGACCCTCGATGTCGTCACGGATCGCGCGCACGGCGTCGAGGTCCTGCCCGTCGGGATCGTCGAGGGCCCAGTCGCGCACGTCGACGTCCGCGGCGTCGAGATCGAGCGTCGAACAGCCCATCGTCGCGACGACGTCGCACGCCTCGAGCTCCGCCGTCGAGACCTCGCGTGGGGTCCGCTCCGAGAGGTCGACGTCGAGCTCGCGCATGATCTCGACCACCTCGTCGTGGACGTGGTCCGCGGGGTGCGTCCCGCCCGTCACGATCTCGACACGACCGTCGAGACCGCGGCGGTCGCGCTCGCGTTCGGCGAAGGCGGTCGACATCTGGCTCCGGCCGGCGTTCTGGACGCAGACGAACGCGAATCGTACTGGCTCGTGGCTCATGTGACCGGGTCGGACGTCCGCGCTGTTAATCGCTCCTATGAGGGCTATTGACGGCTATGGATCACACGGGCGGACGACGTCCAGCGCCTCGCGGAGTCGCCACACGTCTCCGGTGGGATCGAGCCGGTGGGGTTCGGCACCACGTTCGGTGAGGATGCCGCCGTGGAACAGCATCGCCTTCAGCTGGAAGACGGTCGGTGCGTGGTAGACGCTCCCGTCCTCGAGCGCGTGGGCGCGCAACTCGCCGTCCTGATCGAACACGCGCGACCGGACCGCCTCGGTGCCCCGGAAGAACAGTTCAACCGTGAACGTCGGGTGGTGGACGTGGAGCCACTCGACGAGGTCGACGAGCGACGGGGTCTCGATCCCGTCTTCGTGCATCGTCTGGAGCTCGCGCACGAGGAGCCGCGTCGCCGGATACGCCCAGAGGACGCGTCTGGTGAGCAGTCCCCACTCGGGCGCGAGGTCGCAGAACCGTTTTCGGGAGCCCTGCCACGCCTCGAACGCACCCAGCGCGTCCTCGATCGAGTCGGAGCGCCGGAGCGCGAATCGGACGACCTCCTCGCCGAGCGGCGTGAGCGTCTTCCGGGGAGCGCCGTCGATCAGCCCGAGGAACGCCGCCCCGCGCCGGGCGTCGTCGGTGGCCCGCACGACGTGTGTCGCGAGCACGGCGTCGGTCTCGTCGGGGTGGTAGTGTGCGAGCGGGTACGCGAGGTAGTTCTTCGGGTGGTTCAGGCCGAACGACGCGTCGGCGACGCCCTGGGCCGTGGCCTGGAACCGGATGGCCGTCGCGTCGTCCGACGTCCGGTTCCCGACGACGCGGGGCACCTCGAGCGCCGCCACCGCCCCGTCGTCGTCGACACCGAGCACGCCGACGTTGAGTTCGCGTGCCAGCGTCCGTACCGACGGTGTGACCGCCGGCGTCGGCGCGGCGACGTAGGCGGCGTTAGCCTCGTGGAGGCGGTCGTACGCCTGGACGATCCCGCGCTCGACGTCGACGGTCCCCGCTCCCGTGTACCCTTTCGCCTCGACGGCGATCAGCGGTGGCTGGTCGCCGAAGCGGTCGACCGCGAGGAGCGCCGATTCGAGGCGTCGGACCCCGACGAGATCCGGGTAGCCGGAGCCGATCCTGACGTGGTTGAACGGGGCGAGCTGTTCCCGGAGCGCGCGCGAGAGCGGCTCGCCGGGGAGCCACTCCTCAACCGCGAACTGCGTGTCGGTGACGGCGTACGTCTCCGGCTCGTCGGTGTCGGGGAAGAGGCGGCGCTTGGCGTGGGCGAGCACGGTCGGCTCCGAGAGTGACGCCGTGCTGGACATGCCTCTCCGTCCCGCGCCGGCGTAATGAACGTTCGGCGCTCGACGGCCGGTACCTGACGCGGCTCGCGCCGTCGCCCCGTTTCCGGGGCTGTATCCGTCCGCGTCCAGGCCCGTATCCGTCCGCGTCCAGGCCCGTATCCGTCTGCGTCCAGGGCTGTATCCGTCCGCGTCCAGGCCCGCGCCAATCACGAGCGAGGAGCGGTTCACAAGTGCCTTCCCGGACGTGGTCGGATTCGGTGGCCCGTCGACGCCACCGGGCGGCCCCTGGACGAGCCCGCCCGGTGCCCTGCTACCGCAGCCCGGCCTCGCCCATGAACCGCCGGCAGCTGGGGCGCGAGTAATCGACACCGAACCGCTCCGCGACGAACTGCTGGACGAGTGCCGGCGTCCACGCCGCTTCGTCGTACCCCGCGTCCGACGGTGGCTGGCGCAGCGACCGCTGCAGCACCTCCTGTTGGCGGTCGGAGAGGCGTCGTGGCCGCCCCGGCCGGTGAGCGTCCTCGGCGGCCGTCGCGAGCGAGTCGGCGTCGAGTCGGGTCAGCCAGTTGTAGATGGTCCGTCGCTGGACGCCGTGCCACTCGGCGAGTTCGGTCTGCGTGATCCCGTTCTTGTACGCGATCGCCGCGAGCAGCCGCTGCGTCGGCTTCTTGCCCTCGACCTCGTCGAGCGCGGCCTGCAGTTCCTCGATCGTGATCTCGTCGAGGTGGTCCATCGGTCGTATCTCGGTCGTACCGAGTAAAAAATTCTACCGACATCGCGTCCGAGCCGCTCGGTTCGCGTCTCGGGCGCGCCGCTCACCGTTCGGGATGGATCGGCGCGTCGAACCCCCCACGGACGAGCGGTTTGGCGACGTGGCGGCGGGCGCAGGGCGGCACCTCGTACCAGCCGGATTCGAGGTCGCGGTCGAGTTCTCGAACCGTCCGCTCGCCGGTCGTGCCACAGTCGCGACAGCGGTAGCCCTGTCCGCGGCCAGCGCTCTCCATCGACCGCCCGCAGTCGGGACACGTCGGCGTCGCGGGCTCCGTGCGAGTGAGCGATCGGACGGCGAACTTCTCGAGTTTGATCGTCCCGCGCGACACCTCGCCGCAGACCGTGACCCGGTCGCCCGCTCTGAGTGAGCGAACCCGGTCGCGGAACCGTTTCGTGGGCTCGAAGGCGACGCAGTCCACGGGGGCGGCGTCAGACTGTCCACCGCTGTCGTCGTCGACCGCGAGACCGACGAAGACGTGGCCGCCGCGGCGGGTCTCCGGCGGGTCGGTGACGACGCCGGAGACACGGTACGCGCGGCCGTCGCGGAGTGTGGGATCGTCCGCCGCGTCGCGGAGGTGGGCGTCGGTGCCCTGGTTCGTCAGGAACGTCGCGGCGCGGTCGACCGACTCGCTCTCGATGCGGGCGGCGACCGCCCGACAGGCGTCGGGGTCGTCGCCGCGAATCCCGTGGAGGATCGGTCCGGGGGCGTTCGGAACACAGACCGGCTCGCCCTCGACCCGGTCGACCGTGTCCCAGACCGTGGGGTAGCCCACGTCGGCGGCCGCGAAGACGGAGTCGACGTCGACCGCACGCGGGGTCCCACAGCGCTCGAACGCCCGGTAGGAGATGTGTTCGTGGGTCCAGTCGTCGAACGCGGCCCAGGCGCCGACGGCGGCGAGCGCGCCGATGCGCCCCCACCCGCCCTCCCACCCCCGCTGGCGGTAGCCGTGTTCGTCGACGTGCGCGAGGGCGTCGTCGAGCGAGAGGTGATCGCGGAGCGCGTCGCGGGCGAATCGCACGACCGGGGCGGGAACACCGGCGGGGTCGCCGGGTGCGACCACGACGCCCGGGCTGGTCCGATCGTCTTCGAGTTCGCTCCACCGGTCGACCGCCCGGCAGGCGTGTTCGAACGCGTCGGCGGGCGGGCACGACGTGTGGAGCGCCAGCGCCGCGTTCCCCCGCGTCTTCCGGGCGACCGCGGGGTTGAGACGGACGAGCAGGCGTCGATCGACGCGTTCGTCCGCGTCTTCGAGCGTCTCGGCCAGCCGCGTCGCGAGGTACGTCGTACACATGCCGCGCTCGCGCGAGTCGGTGTCGTCGAGCGCGATGACGGTCATCGGGAGTCGTTCAGGACCGAGCGACTAACGCGTTTCGCCCGCGGTGGAGCGGGTCGGACTGGGCAGACGCTAGTATATAATCGTACCGGACCCGGTGGGGGCAAACCGACGGACGCGACTCGGTGCGGGGGGAGAAACACATATATCCGAGGAGTCGCCTAGTTATCCCCATGTCGCGGTCTGCGCTGGTCAGTAATATCACCGCGATGTTACACGACGCCGGGTTCGTCGTGAGCGACCGCTGTGTGATCCGACCGAAGAGCTTCGATCTGGCGGCCCGCCGTGAGGACGACCTCGTGCTCCTGAAGATTCTCGGGAACATCGACGCCTTCGACGGCGCGACCGGGGCGGAGATGCGGCGTCTCGGGACGTATCTCGACGCGACGCCGATGGTCATCGGACTGCGGACGCGCGACGAGGACCTCAAACCGGGCGTCGTCTACTTCAGACACGGCGTGCCGGTGTTGAACCCGGACACGGCGATGGATCTGTTCGTCGAGAACGTCCCCCCACTCATCTACGCGGCACCCGGTGGGCTGTACGTCAGCATCGACGGCGACCTGCTGGCCGACGAGCGGAAAGAACGCGGGTGGAGTCTGGGACAGCTCGCGAGCGAGCTCGGCGTCTCCCGGCGCACCGTCTCGAAGTACGAGGACGGCATGAACGCATCCATCGACGTCGCCATCCAGCTCGAAGAGCTGTTCGACCAACCGTTCTCGAACCCCGTCGAGGTGATGGACGGGGCCGACGAGGTGCACGAGGCCCAGCCGACGCCCGACGACCCCGAGGCCGACCCCAGCGACGAACACGTCGTCGCCGTCCTCACGCGGGCGGGGTACGACGTCCACCCGACGATGCGCGCCCCGTTCAAGGCCGTCTCCGAGGACAGCGACAACGACCGCCGCGGCCGGATGCACGTGCTCACCGGCCACTCGCCGTTCACACGGAACGCCGAGAAACGCGCCCGCATCATGTCGTCGCTCGGTGAGGTGACGCGAACCCGCTCGATCTACTTCACCGAGGAGCAGACGAAGCGCGACGCCGTCGAGCGGACCGCCATCGTCTCGTGCGAGGAACTGGCGGGGATCGACGACCCCGAGGCGGTCCGCGAACTCATCCGCGAACGGACGACCGAACCGGCCGAGTCCTGAGCCACACGCTCCCGACCGCCGATCCGCGCCGCCCGGCCGGTCCGAAGCGCCGCGAAACCGTCACGCCCACTCGGTGAGTGGATGGTACGCAGCCTTATGCCCGCTCGCGACGTCTGGACCGCTCATGTACTCCGAAGAACGAGAACGCCGGCGGGCGCTCCGTGACGCCGTCGACGACCTCGTCGGTGCGTGGCCGGGCGTCTCCCGCAAGACCATGTTCGGGTGTCCCTCCTACGTCGCCGACGGCGTCCTATTCGCCGTCGTCTCAGAACAGGGCCTCTCGCTCACGCGGCTCTCGACCGACGAGCGAGCGCGCCTCGAACGGTCGCTGTCGGTCGAGCCGTTCGAGGCCGGGGGCCGCCTCGTCCAGCGGTGGGCCACCGTCCGCGTCTCGCCCGACGACCTCGACCCCGTCGCCGACGCGCTCAGACGGAGCTACGAGGCCGCAGTCGTCTGAGCGGCGGTGGGGAGACGTAGTCGTTTCCACGAACGTGGTGGCTGAAAGAATTAAGCGGGAGTGGTCCCTACCGGACGGTAGGGAGGGGGAGAACTGTCACACGCTCCACCCACACTGGGACCCTCCCTGTCGCATACTCGTGAGTCGACACTGACCAGCAGGAGGCTCCAGTGCGGTCAGAGACGATCACGCCAGAACCCGACGCCCGAGGCGTCGACGGACGTCAGTCGCCGCCGGCAGCGTTAGTTCGCGCCGCCGTACGTCTTCTCGAGGTAGGCGACGATGTCGTCGGATTCGGGCATCCCGTCGATGCCGTGTTCCTCGTCGACGATGACCGGAACGCCGGTCTGTCCGCTGATCTCCTCGACCTCGGTCCGCTGGCCGTGCGAGCGTGGGACCTCGCGCGACTCGTACTCGAGACCGAGTTCGGAGAGTTTGTTCTTCACCTTCGCGCAGTAGGGACAGCCCGGCAGTTCGTAGAGGATGAGCTGTGACATCGCCTCCTCGTACGGTCTTCGGCGATAAGAGGGCGGCGGTGATGTGCCGGAGGGTGCCACAACCGTCGTGCGTGAGATGCGCACGCACGGGATCGGCGCGACGACGATCGGTGACGGATCGATCCGTGTGGGCGACGGGCCGCGTGTCGACGCCGTCGAACGGCGGCGCGGGGCTACCGTCGCACCGCGTCGGCGGCGGCCCGCAGGTGGCCGACGAGCCGGCGGCGGGCGACGACGAGTTCCCCGACCCCCCAGCCGGAGAGGACGACGCTCGCGACGAGAACGCGCGCGACACCCCAGTCGGACAGCCAGATCGGTCGGATCCACGGGACGACGTGCGCCCAGCGGGTCGCCACGGTGTCGGCCGTTCCCTCGAGAGGCGTCCCGGCGAACGTCCGCCGCAGGGCAGCCGGCACGTCGGCCCGCACCCCCGGATCGAGACCGACGCCGCCGTGGACCTCGTAGCTGCCGGCGACGCCGAGGTCGCGCATGGTCGGCCCCGCGGAGCCGTCGCCGTGGGCGACGCGTTCGGCCTCGTACGGACCCCAGGTGACGACGTACTCCCAGACCACGTCGCCGCGGGGCGTGACCTCGATCACGCGGTGATTGAGCGAGTCGGTGACGAGCGTGTTCCCGTTCGGGAGGCGGTCGGCGTCGCGCGGCCAGTCCAGTCCGGTGAGCGTCCACGTCCGGACCCACTCGCCGTCCTCGCGGGCGTACTCGACGACGCGGTCGTTCTCGCTGTCGGCGACGAGGATCGTCGGCACTCCCCCGTTCGAGACGAGGTAGTCGGGGTTGTGTTGTTCGTGGAGGATCTCGTGGTGGTCGTCCGCGCCCAGCCGCATCTCGATCTCGCCCGTCTCCCGGTCGACGACGAGCACCTGGTCGAAGTTCCGCGGCGAGACCAGCAGTCTGTCTCCGGGGAGGGGGTCGACGTCGTTGACGTGGGACCAGTCCTCGCGGTGGCCGCCGTCCGTCCGGGGCGGGAAGTGGTGGCGGAACTCCCACTCCCACGTCGTCTCGTTCGTCGTCAGGTTGTAGACGAAGATCCGGTCGTGGTTCGTCTTCGTCTCGGGGTTCCACTCGCGCATCGCGGCGACGACGAGTTCCTCGTCGGTCAGCCGATCCACGTCGTGGGTGTCGTGGATCGGGAGCCGCCGCTCCCACACCCGCTTCTGACTCCGAGGATCGAGTTCGTACACGGTCGTCCCGCCGAGCCCCGGCGAGACGACGAGCAGGTTGCCGTTGGGAAGCGGGTCGACGTCGTAGAACCAGTCCGAACCGTCGGTGGTGTCGTCGTACACCCACGCCGTCCGTGCCCGCGAATCGGCGGCCACCAGTCGGGCGGGTTTCTTCGCGTTCGTCTCCCCGTCGATCACCCAGCCCTGGACGCCCACGACCGTCTCGTCCTCGGCGGTACGCGTTACGGTTCCGGGGCCGATCTCGGTGCTATCGGCGCCGGTCACGGCGGCAGTAACGACCGGTGCGAGGAGCAGACAGACGACGAGGACGACGACACTGCGCGCGACCCAGCGCCGACGAGGCTGCATCACGGGGAGGATACCACGGGTGTGTAGTAGCTGTTACGTTGCTCGGTCGCGGCGGGGGACGGGGCGACGACGCCTAGCGCCCCCGAGTACCGTCAGACCTGTGCGGCGAGCACGCCGCTCGTCCGCACCACGAAGTAGACGACGAAGGCGGCGGCGAGCACCCAGTGACCGGCGCGGACGTCGTCGAACTCGCCGGCGGCGACTTTCACGATCGGGTAGGAGATGATGCCCGCGGCGATGCCGTAGGCGATGGAGAACGTAAACGGCATCACGAGGATGGTCATGCCGGCGGGGACGGTGTAGGTGATGTCGTCCCAGGCGATGTCGACGACGTTGCGGAGCATCACGACGCCGATGACGACGAGCGCGATGTGCGACGCGTACAGCGGAATCGCGGCCGCGAGCGGGACGATCGCGAGGGAGGCGACGAAGAGCAGACCGACGGTGACCGCCGTGAGACCGGTACGGCCGCCCTCCTCGACGCCCGAGGCGGATTCGATGTACGTCGTCACGGTCGAGGTGCCGAGCATGCCGCCGACCGTGGTGCCGACGGCGTCGGCCATCAGCGGTCTGTCGATGTCGGGGAGGTTCCCCTCGTCGTCGAGGAAGCCGGCGACCTGCGAGACGCCCGTGAGGGTCCCGGCGGTGTCGAAGAAGTCGACGAAGAAGAAGGTGAAGACGATGAGCGCGAAGGAGAACGCCTCGACGTTTCCTAACCCGGAGACGAACGCGCCCGCGAGTGGGGTGATATCGTACTGGGCGGTGGCCGGGCCGGCGACGAGACCGGCGTCGGGGGCGACCAGCCCCGCCTGCGTGACGACCCACCCCAAGAGCGTGGTGAGGAGGATGCCGATGATGATCGATCCGCGGACGCCGCGGGCGTAGAGCGCGAAGGTGAGGAACAGCCCGACGACGGAGAGGATCGCGATGGGGTCCGCGGCGACCGAACCGAGCGTGACGTACGTCGCCGGGTCCGCGACGACGATGTTCATCTCCTCGAGGCCGATGAGTGCGAGGAACAGCCCGATCCCCGTCCCGACCGCGAACTTCACCGGCTGGGGGAACACCTTGATGATGTACTCGCGGGCGCCGACGGCGGTGAGACCGATGAAGATGATCCCCTCGACGACGACGGCGGCGAGGGCGGTCTGCCACGGGATGCCGAGCGCGCCGACGACGGTGAACGCGAAGAAGGCGTTCAGGCCGAGGCCGGGCGCCTGCCCGAACGGGCGGTTCGCGTACAGCCCCATGATGAGGGTGGCGACCGCCGCCGCAATGATCGTGACGACGGCGAGCATCGAGCGGACCGTCGCGGGGTCGAACCCCTGGATGATGATCCCCGGTTTCGCGTCCGGGATACCCGCGAGGATCGCGGGGTTGACCACCACGATGTAGCTCATCGTCAGGAACGTCGTCAGCCCGGCGAGCAGCTCCGTCCGGACGGTCGTGTCGTGCTGGTCGATGTCGAAGTAGTCGGTGAGTGTCCCTTCGAGCCCCATGTTACACGAGCGACTATAGCCCGAACGAGACACTTAATCGTTGTTATCCGACGCACGAAGAATATCCACGTACGTGTATATTCGTGGCTCTCCAGAACGAAGAGAACGGGACGAGAGGCACGGATGTGGATATCGAGTAGGGACGACGGTGGCGGTGTCCCGTCGGTCGGCCACGGCCACGCGAGATCGATCGGTGGTTCGTCAATCGTAGGATTGCGGGTTCACGCTCTCGTAACCCACCTCGGTCGTATTGGACAGTTCTCTTGGCGCGCGAGATGTACAGCCCAAGTCGGTCAGGGAGCTACTCACAAACGAGGAGCTGTCAGTCCGCATTGTGATACGGGCGTCCTCCGCGATATCCCAAACAGACACGAGTGACACAAGAGATTTCATTATCCTCTCGTTAGCGGAGGTAGTGAATACACGTCGTGACATCCTCTCCGGGCTCGTTGGTGCCTGTGCTGGAGTCATCAGTTGGACTCTCGGCTCGGAAGTCACCGACGAGCTTCGGACGTCGGAAGTTCGACACACCGTTCTCCAGAACGAGACGGAACGTCGGCAGTCCCTCAGTGTGTTGTTCGAGAGCGAAGGGGACTCGGTCTTTTGGGAAACGTACGAACTCGATCCGGGCGAAGTCGTCGAGGTAGACGGCTTCGACCGAGTCGGCGACTATCGAGTCTACGTACAGTGGGGGGACTTGACTCGCTCACGACGACTCGAGGCAGGGACGAGAGCGGTCGCGATCGTTCTCGCGTTTCCGTTCGGAGATGAGGAGATTCTCATCCGGGACGTCCCGTTCTCGTCACTATCTCCCTCGCAGCAGTCTGTCGAATACACCCAAAACACTTCGGCAGAGTAGGGACGCTGGATGCTGTTTGATCTGGCGTACAATCGGATTACCTGCCTGCGCCCTTCGTAGCTGATTCAGTTACCATCGCTTGAAACCTGATTTAGTTACCATCGCTTGAAACGAGGGTCGATTGCGTGCAACATACATCCCCTGTATCGGTCACACCGGTACTGACAGAGACTGAGTAGCTGGCAAAGGTGCTGCTGTATACGGGGTGTGAGTCGGTCAGACGTGAACTAACACAGCAGGGAGAAACGTAGGGAAAATACAAATCCAACTGCCGTGAACTCGGTGTATGTGCTCGAATTGGTCTCGACGTGCCCTCCTCGGCGGTTGTACCTCACTCGGACTCGCAGGACTTGCTGGGTGTAACGGTAGCTTTGGGAGCAGCCGAGGTGCAACTGATGTGTTCGTCCACAATGAAGGGGACGTGCCACGGACGATTGATCTGATTGTCACACAGCGCGACAGCGAGTCTTCCCGCATCGATACACGTCTCGAACTAAGACCGAATGAACAGGAGAAAATCAACAACAGAGTCATAATGGGGAGTGATTACGACGTAGAAGTTTCTTTCACCGACACGAATAGAGAATCGCCGTACTCAGAGACGCAAGAGTGGAATGACGCCGGGCAACCCCTGCATATCATACTGAACGATCAGATCGTATTTGCAGTCCAGATAGGATAACTTAGCAACAACCAACTCCTGCTCATTCACTGCATAGACCGGTAGATCTGTTTGCTGCGTACACTCTCTGTATCTCGCACACCAGTTCTGTCAGATGGTGATGTTATCGGCCCAGTGATGAAGTAACCAACTCGCAAGCGGAGGTTTGACACTGTTCGATGTGAGTCAGTCGAACGAGGCGAGCGCAGCCACGGGCGCGTCGGTGAACGTCCGCGCCCGGGAGACGCCCTCGTCCCCGACGGCGATGAGCGCGAAGACGCCGGTCAGTTCGGTGTCGGCCTGTGCGGCGATATCGAGCAGGAGTTCCTGTGTCTCCCCCGACCGGATCAGATCGTCGACGACCAGCACCGACTGGCCCGGCGAGAGCGCCGACGCGGGGAGGTAGTAGGTGAGTTCGATGCCCGACGCAAGCCGCTGTCGCGACTCGATGAACTCCTCGACGGCCGTCTCCTTCGACTTCTTCGCGTACGCGAGGCGGGCGTCGAAGTACGACGCCATCGCCGCACCCAGCGAAATGCCGTCGGTGGCCGCCGTCAGGACGACGTCGGGGCGTTCGAAGCCGAACGCGTTGGCGGCGACCGGAGCGACCAGATCGAGGAACGACTGGTCGAAGACGACGCCGGAGTTGTCGACGTACCCCTCATCGTCGAACGTCACCCGCGCCTCGAGCTCCGCCGCGAGCGCCTCGCGTCCCACGCCCTCGACGACCTCGCGGGCGCGCTCGATCCCCGGGAGCACGTGGCCGTTGACGTACCGGTTGAGGTCGCCCGCCGGCAGTCCCGTCAGCGCGGCGAGCTCGTCGTACGTTCGCGTCTCCTTGAGCATCCGAAGGACCGCGACCGCCTGCAACTGGAGGGCCGCCTTCTCCGCTCTGTTCATACCGTTCAATACACGCCTGCACAAGTATGAATACGTCGGTGTATTCGTCGACACGAGTTGCCCACATCTGTGGATTCCTCGACGGGCCGTACCCCTCAGGGGTGTGACTCGTCGTCGTGGTCGTCGTCCGCGAGCAGCTCCGACGCCGTCACCAGCGCCTCGAGTTCGACGTCGTTGTCGGCGAGCAGTTCCCGTGCACCCTCCTGTCGGTCGACGACGACCACGACGCGGTCGACGACGGCACCCGCCTCGCGGAGCGCCTCGACGGCGTCGAGCGCGCTCGTGCCCGTGGTCGCGATGTCCTCGAGGACGACGACCCGCTCGCCCGTGTCGAACCGGCCCTCGATGCGGTTGGCGGTGCCGTACTCCTTCGTCTTCTTGCGGACGATCACGTACGGGCTGTCCGTCTCGACGCTCGTCACGGCCACGAGGGGGACGGCACCGAGCGCGACGCCCGCGAGTTTCGTCTCGCCGACGCGCTCGGCGAACGCCCGGGCGATCAGTCGCAGACAGTGCGGGTCGGTCTCGAAGAGGTACTTGTCGACGTAGTAGTCCGAGGTGCCGCCGTGCGAGAGCTCGAACTCGCCGAACCGGACCGCGTCGGCGTCCCTGAGCGCCGTGATGAGCTCTTGATTCGTCATTGGCGTGTGTGGGTCGTCGCGGGGGCATAAACGGGACGATCCGCGCCGACTGACGCACAGGTTCATCACGCATCGTGGAGAACGCACCATGATCACTCATGGCATCCGAACCACACCCGGACGTACAGGAGTTGCTCGACCAGCTCGCCGAGATGGGCGTGCCCGACGTCGCCGACCTGTCCGTTGACGGGGCACGACAGCTCATCGAGGAGCTGTTCGTGCTCGACGATGCGCAACTCGACGAGGTCGGGGGCGTGCAGGAGCTCGAGATCCCAGGACCGGTCGGAGGGATCCCGATTCGTGTGTACCGGCCCGACGGCGACGGTCCACACCCGGTCGTCGTCTTCTTCCACGGGGGCGGGTGGGTCGTGGGGAACCTCGACACGCACGACCAGGGCTGTCGGGCACTCTGCGACGCCGGTGACTGCGTGGTCGTCTCGGTCGACTACCGCCTGGCACCGGAGCACCCCTTCCCCGTCCCGGTCGAGGACTGTTACGCCGCCACCGAGTGGGTGACCGCGAACAGTCACGTCGTCGACGCCGACCTCGACCGGCTGGTCGTCGCGGGCGACAGCGCCGGCGGGAACCTCGCGGCTGCCGTGTCGCTCCTCGCACGCGAACGCGACGGACCGGAGATCGCCCACCAGTACCTGGTGTACCCCGTGACGAACCACGCGTTCGACACCGTGTCGTACGCGGAGAACGCCGAGGGGTACTTCCTCACGCGGGCGAGCATGGAGTGGTACTGGGACCACTACCTGCCGACGGACGTCGACGGGCTGAACCCGGTCGCCTCACCGCTCCGGGCGCGGGACCTGTCGGATCTGCCGCCCGCGTCGGTCGTCACGTGTGGCTTCGATCCGCTCCGCGACGAGGGGATCGAGTACGCCGAGCGGCTGGCGGACGCCGGCGTCGCAGTCGACCACCACCACCACGAGGCGATGATCCACGGCTTCTTCACCATGCTCGGGGAACCCGACCTCCCGCAGGCCCGTGCGGCGATCGCCACGGCCGGCGAGACGATCCGAGGGCTCTGCGTGTAGACGGTGGGGCGAACGCCCTCCGGCACGACCACACGACGTCCGCGCGTGGTGCCGGACTGTCGCGCTACCACGGTTCGTCCTTCAGCCCGAGCAGGTAGGCGATGGCGTTCGTCGCGACGTGGAGGAGCGGTGTGGCGACGACCACCACGACGAGTGCGGGGGGCGGGAACGTCGCGGCGAACCACGCGGGCGAACCGAGCGCGGTGAGCCCGAGCGCGCCGACGACGAAGTCGAGCTGGTCGACGCCGGGAAACGCCGCGCCGCGCTCCCGGCCCGTCCGTCGCTTCAGGAAGGAGGCGACGATGTCGCCGAGCATCGCCCCGAACGCGAGCGTGACACCTACTCGGAGGGGAAACGTCGGGAGCGCGAAGCCGACGAGGCCCCCGATCGTGGGAGCGAGGAGGTTCAACAGGAGCGCGACGGCGGCCCCGGCGAGGGTGCCGGCGAGAGTTCCTCGCCACGTCTTGCCGTCGCCGAGGACGCGCTCGCCGCCCCACGTCCGCCCGCCGTCGATCGGGGGACCGCCACCGAACACCACGGCCGCGTTGTTCGGGACGTACGCCGGGAGCATCGCCCAGAGCGCACCGACGACGAGTGAACCGACCATACTGCCCCTGCGAAACCGACCCGATAAAACGCGGCGGTTTTCTTCCGACCGGAACGTGTCGTGTCAAACGAATAAATTATTAACGACCGGTCGGCGTCGGTCCAGCCGAGATGTCTCGCATCTTCAAATCACCGGCGCGGTACGTACAGGGAAGGGACGTCACGGGCGACATCGGGACACACGTGGAGCCACTGGGCGGGACGGCGCTCGTCCTCGGCGACGAGTTCGTCCTCGGGCTCGTCGAGGACACGGTGGTGACGAGCCTCACGGGCGCGGGCGTCGACGCCAGTTCTGTGACGTTCGGCGGCGAGTGTTCGACGACCGAGATCGACCGGATCGCGGGCGTCGCCGAGGAGCGCGGTGCCGACGTCGTGATCGGCGCTGGCGGGGGGAAGGCGCTGGACGCGGCCAAGGCCGTCGGCGAACAGCTGGAGGTCGCGATGGTGTCGATGCCGACCATCGCGTCGACGGACGCGCCGACGAGCGCACTCTCGGTCATCTACACGGAGGACGGCGAGTTCGAGGAGTACTGGTTCCACGACAACCACCCGGACCTCGTGTTGGTCGACACCGCGATCGTCGCCGCGGCACCCACCCGGCTGTTCAGAGGCGGCGTCGCCGACGCGCTCGCCACGTGGTTCGAGGCCGACGCGAACGCACAGTCCGGCGGCGACAACTTCGTCGGCGGGAAACCGACACGGACGGGCACGAACCTCGCGAAGCTCTGTTACGAGACGCTGCGCGCCCACGCGGTGTCGGCGGTCGAGGCGGTCGACCGCGACGCCGTCTCCGAGAGCGTCGAGGCCGTCACGGAGGCGAACACGCTCCTGTCGGGGCTCGGCTTCGAGAGCGGCGGGCTGGCGGCCGCCCACGCGATCCACAACGGCCTCACCCAGCTGGAGGCGACCCACGAGGCGATCCACGGCGAGAAGGTGAACATCGGGACGGTCTCGCAGCTCGTGCTGGAAGGTCGCGACGACGCGTTCGTCGAGGAGATCATCGAGTTCTCGCTCGACGTCGGTCTGCCGGTGACGCTTTCGGAGATCGGGCTCGACGATCCGACGCGCGACCAGCTCGACGTCGTGGCCGAGGCCGCGTGCGCCGAGGGAGAGACCATCCACAACGAGCCGTTCGCCGTCGAGCCGGCGATGGTGCGTGACGCGATCCTCACGGCGGACCGTCTCGGCGAACGCGCCCGCGCCGACCGCTCGTAGATCGGGGATTCGACGGGTCAGACGCCCGCCAACCGGTCGGGCGCGGGGTGGTCCGAAGAGGAAGGCCTCATAAGGCCAGCGACCAATCAGTCACTGATGTCCTCGTGGAGACGTGATTTCGCCTCCGGGCTCGTCGTCCTCGTGCCGATACTCGTTATTCTGTTCGTGATCAACTGGCTCTACTCGCAGATCGCGTCGCTCCCGGTCATCCGCAACCTCACACCGCCGTTCGGCGTCCTCGTCGCCATCGTCGTCTTCACGATGCTCGTGCTCTCGGTCGGCTACCTCATGCGCACGACGGCCGGCCAGCTGTTCGAGGCCGCCCTCGACAACGTGATGAACCGCGTCCCCCTCGTGCGGGTGCTCTACAACGCCTCCAAACTCGCCGTCGAAACCGCCCTGACTGGAACCGAAGACCTCCAGAAACCCGTCCGTCTCGAGGTGTGGCCCGGCGTCCGCATGACCGCGTTCAAGACCGGAAAACGCACGAAAGACGGCCGCGAGGTGCTGTTCATGCCGACCGCGCCGAACATCACCACCGGCTTCGTGATGGAGGTCGAGTCCGAAGACATCACCGAGACCGACGAACGCGTCGAGGAGGCGCTCACGCGCATTCTGTCGGCCGGGTTCGCCGAGGAGGACCACGGCGTCGAGATCGACGTCTTCGAAGAACCCGAGTCGGACGGCGAGTCGTCGGGATCGGTCGACATCACGACCGAGTCGTCGGGGACAGGGTCGGGGTCGCAGTCCTGAGCAGGGCGCGAGACGGACGGACAGAAGACATTTGTCGCGGTGGGACGGTGATATCACATGCGTCAGCCCTCCAGACGCGCGTTTCTCGCAGTTACCGGCCTGGCCGTCACGTCGACAGGCTGTCTCGGCCGCGAGGCCGACCAGTCCGAGTCGACGACGGGGACGGGCCGGCAGCCATCGGCCGCGACAGGGTCGTCGACAGCCGTCGACCTCGGTACGGAACAGTCCGTCGGCGGCGTTCCGGTCACCGTCTCGACCCTCACCGTCCAGGACTCGGCACTGACACTCGACGACGACACGATGACGCTCCACACCGCCGACGACGAGCGGTACGTCGTCGTCTCCGTGTCGGGAAGCGAGGCGGGACCCGCGCCGGGCGCGTTCTCGCTCGATGTCGACGGCGAGACGTATCCGGGCCGGGTCGACCTGTTCGGCAGGGACGCTCAACTCGACGAGCGTGGTCCAGTGTACGACCCGTCGTATGGAACCGAGCAGGGGTGGGTCGGGTTCGCCGTCCCGCCCGGACTCGACGCCGGCGAGGCACGAATCGTACTCAGTCACGGTGACGAGACGGCGTCGTGGCGACTCGAAGCAGCCCAGCTCGACGCGCTCCGCCAGCCGAGGGCCGAGTTCGAGCTCCGGTCGGTCGAGATCCCGGAGACGCTGCTCCTCTACGACCCGGTGTCGGTTCGTGTCGTCGCCGAGAACGTCTCTGACGTTGCCGGGGTGTTCAAGGGAGTACTCAACGTCGCGGGTCTGAACTTCGCCTACGCCCCGTACCCGTTCGCCCTCGACGCAGCGCCCGGCGAAACGGTCGTCTGGGAGCAGACGTTTCGAGACGGCCCGTCGAGGGACGTCGAATCGGTCGGCTTCTTCCTCGAGACGGTCGCTGGAGGGACCGAAGTACGGGCGACGGTGAGAGGCCGAAACGAACCCACACACGGACCCGCGACCACGACCACGACAGAAACCACGACCACGACCACGACAGAAACCACGACCACGACCACGACAGAAACCACGACCACGACCACGACAGAAACCACGACCGCGGCAGACGCAGCGACGCCACCAACGACCGACTCCTGACCCTATTCGACGTACGTGAACCACTTCTCGTGGTCGTCGGTGCGGCGCTCCACGAGGTCGAAGAAGGCCTGCTGAACCTCCTCGGTCACCGGGCCACGGGAACCGTTCCCGATGACGACGTTGTCCACCTTGCGGATGGGGGTGACCTCCGCGGCCGTCCCGGTGAAGAACAGTTCGTCGGCGGTGTTGAGTTCGCCGCGGGAGATGGTGGCGTCGTCGTGGACGGTGTAACCGAGTTCGCGGGCGAGCGTGATCGCGGTCTGGCGGGTGATCCCGTCGAGGATGCTCTGGGAGAGCCCCGGGGTGTAGATCTCGCCGTCGCGGACGAGGAAGATGTTCTCGCCCGGCCCCTCGGCGACCTGTCCCTCCTTGTTGAGGACGATCGCCTCGACGTAGCCGTTCCGTCGCGCCTCCTCGCCCGCCAGCAGGGAGTTGACGTACAGCCCCGTGGTCTTGGCGTTCGTGGGGATCTGACTCGACGCGTGCTTGCGCCACGACGAGACCATCACGTCGACGCCCTGTTCGATCGCCTCCTCGCCCAGGTACGCCCCCCACGGCCAGGCGGCGATGGCGACGTCGACCGGGCAGTTCCGGGGACTCACGCCCAGTGAGTCGTAGCCGTAGAAGGCGATCGGGCGGATGTAACACGACTCCAGCCCCTGCCGTCGGATGAGTTCCAGCGTCGCCTCGGTCAGCTCCTCCCTGGAGAACGGGATCTCCATGTCGTACGGCTTGCCCGACTGGTAGAAACGTTCGAGGTGTTCGTCCCAGCGGAAGATCGCGGGACCCTTCTCGGTGTCGTAACACCGGACGCCCTCGAAGACGCCAGTGCCGTAGTGGAGACCGTGCGTCAGGACGTGGATCTGCGCGTCGTCCCAGTCGACGAACTCGCCGTCCTGCCAGATCGTGTCGACGTCCATCTCGTCGAAGCTCATACTCGCTCGTAGCCGGCCACTGTTATAAAATGGGTCGGGAGTGCCCTGAGCACAACCCACACGGCTGGAGCGGTTTTTTGCCCCTGCTCGGCCACACGTCGATCGATGCCCACGTCCATCGACACCGTGCTCGTGACCGGGGCGACGGGTCGGATCGGGCCGACCGTCGTCGACCGGCTCTCGCAGACGTACCGCGTCGTCGGTAACTCGCGGTCCGGCGGCGACGTCGGCGACGCACACCTCAGAGGCGACATGACCCGCCCCGGCGACGCCTACGGCGTCCTCGCGCGGAGCGACGCCGACGCGGTGGTCCACCTCGGGATGCTGTCGAACCCCGACGGGACACCGGGCCACGTCACGTTCGAGAGCACCGTCGGGAGCAGCTACCTCGTTCTCGAGGCGAGCGAGGCGCTCGGCGTCGAGTCGGTGGTACTGGCGTCGAGCATGAGCGCGCTGGGGTCGGGGTTCGATCCCGACCCCGTCCGGCTGTCGTACCTGCCGGTCGACGAGGACCACCCGCTCACGCCGCGCGACCCATACGGCCTCGCCAAGCAGGTGATGGAGGTGACCGCCGACGGGGTGGGACGACGGGCGGACGCACCCACGATCACCTCGCTGCGCGTACCGTGGATGCCCCGACCAGAAGACGTCCAGCGAGCGTTCGTCGAGGCCGACCGGTCGCTGGAGGCGCTCCACCAGCACGAGTCGTACCACTCGATCCGCAACACGCTGTTCGCGTATCTCCACGCCGCCGACGCCGCCGACCTCGTCGCCCGCGCCGTCGAGGCCGACCACGCCGGCCACGAGGCCGTCTGGGCCGCCGCCGCGGACACGACCGTCGACCTCCCGACCACGGACCTCCTGGCCGCGGAGTACCCCGACGTCGACACCACGCGCGAGTTCGAGGGGTACGAGAGCCTCGTATCGGTGGAGAAGGCAGACGAACTGCTCGGGTGGGAACCGAAACGGAGCTGGCGATCGGCGTAGAGAAACGACGAGTCCGAGACGACGACGAGTTACAGGCCCGAGACGAGGTCACGTCCCTCGACGAAGACGTACCCGTTCGCTCGAGCGTACGCGCGCGCGTCGACGACGGAGCGCGCGTCGCCCGTTTCGTCGTCGAGCATCTCGCAGACGACCGCCGCGGGCGGGAGACCGGCCGCCCGTGCGAGCGCGACGCCCAGTTCGGTGTGGCCCCGTCGTTCGTCGAGCAGCCCCCCCGCCGCGCGCAGCACGTGGACGTGGCCGGGCGAGCGGAACTCGCGGGAGAAGTCGTCGACGTCGTACGCCTCGCCGGCGTCGATCCGGGCGGCGACGTCGGCGAGTTTCCCGATCGTCAGTGCACGGTCGGCGTCGGTGATCCCGGTGAACGTCTCGCGGTGGTTGATCGGGAGCGAAAAGGACGACCGCGAGTCGTACGCGAGGTCGTGGTCGGCCGCGGTCGGATGGTCGAGGACGGCGTCGAGGAACGGGAGGTCGAGGGCGGCCGCCACCCTGTCGCCGAGCGCGACACAGACGAGCCCGCCGGCGTCGTTGCGCAGGTGTGCGACCGCGCCGGCGGTGATCGATCCCGCGGGGTAGACGATGTCCGTCTCACCCTCGCGGTCGTCGGCGTCGTGGACGAGCACCGGCTCGCCGTCGCGGAACGCCCGGATGGCACGGGCGACGGGATCGGTCGGTTCGCTCCCCGCGCCCGCGTCGGACTCGAGGTCGGTGTCGGAGGTCGACGGCATCTAGATCGCCTCGATTCGCACGGTGATCTGATCCCCGTCGGCCAGCCCGAGGGCGTCGCGGAGCCGGTCGGGAGCGATGATCTCCAGCTGCGTCTCGTCGTGGTGGGTGCGGTCGGGGACGATGATGTGGGCGTCCTCGTACGTTTCGCCCTCGAAGCCGACGGTGGCCGCGTAGCAGGTCGCCGACCCGAACGTCCGTTCGTCGTCCTCCCAGCCGTCGATCGGGACGGCGTCGAGCGAGCCGATGGCGGTGCGGGCGCGGACGCTGTCCGGCGTGAGATCGACGTTGAGGGTGCCGGGATACGGTTCGTAGCCGAGCCGTTCGCGGAACTGCGTCATGTACCCCGACAGGGAGATGTAGTGTTTGCCCTCGCCCATCCCGCCGGTCACAGCGCCCTCCAGCGTGACGGCGTCCGGTCCTCGGAAGATCTGGCGATACTCGGCGTACTCCGCGTGGAGCGCCGCCTCTCCGTCGGCAGTCACCGACACCCACTGGCCGTCGCTCACGACGTCGCGGTCGAGGTAGCCCGCCTCGTCGAGCCGCTGGAGCCGCCGTGAGGCGGTCTGACTCGACGTCTCGAGCTCGGCGGCCAGCCCCGAACAGGAGATCTTGACCGGCCCGGTCAGGCCGCCGTCGAGTGCGACCCGCTTCAGCGCGGCGAGTTCGTCGTAGCCGACGGCCGTCGTCGGTACCGATTCTGGCATACGTTCGTGTTGGGAAGCCGCCGGGATAAGCATGCCGAATCTGGGATGCGTCCCAGAATCGTTACGGTCGGGGGACGGGCGAGCGGCGGGTGAACGAGCAACGAGCGCCGAGCGGTCGTCGGGGATCGGTGTAGGAACGACCACGGGCTAAACGTGTCGGTTGGTGCAGTCGAGACGCAGGCAGCCCTCGACCGTCGCAACTCGGTACCCTAATACCGGACGCGGCGGAAGGCACGCGCATGTTCAGAGAGTTCCGGACGGAGGTCGAGGCGGCCCTCTCCGCCGCGCTCGCGTCGCTCGACCTGCCGACCGACGACCTCGGCGTAGAGGAACCCCCCGAAGACGTCTCGGCGACACTGGCGTCGAGCGTCGCGTTCCGACTCGCGAGCGAGGTCGGGGCACCGCCGCCGAAGATCGCCGCCGACGTCGCCGACGCCGTTTCGACCGCGGAGTACGAGTACGTCGGGGCGGTCGACACGCAGGGACCCTACGTGAACTTCCACGTCTCCGAGCAGTACGACGCCGCGACGCTCGACGCCGCCCAGGACGAGGAGTACGGCCGACTCGAGCCGAAGGAGACGAGCGTCGTGGTCGAACACACCTCGGCCAACCCCACCGGTCCGGTCCACGTCGGCCGCGCCCGCAACCCGATTTTGGGGGACGCTATCGCCCGCTGTCTCGACTACGCCGGCTACGACGTCGAGCGCCACTACTACGTGAACGACGCCGGCCGCCAGGTCGCCGTCTTCACGTGGGCGTACGAGACGTTCGACGAGAGTGACCTCCCGGAACCCGAGCGCAACCGACCCGACTACGACCTCGTCCGCTACTACCGGAAGGGGAACCAGTGGCTCGACGAGGCCGCCGCCGCGGACGTGGCGACGGCCGAGGCGGAGATCGAGTCGATCATGCAGGGGCTAGAGGCGGGCGACGAGGAGACGTTCGAGCGCGTCGGCCACGTCGTCGATCAGGTGCTGGCGGGGATGCGCCAGTCGCTCGAACGACTGCCCGCCGAGTTCGACGCCTTCGTCAAGGAGACGGAGTTCATCCGCGACGACTCCGCCGACGACGTCGTCGGTCGGCTCAAAGAGAGCGATCACGCCGTCTACGAGGACGACGCCTGGCAGCTCGACCTCTCCGAGTACGGGATCGAAAAGCACCTCGTCTTCCTGCGGTCGGACGGGACGACGCTCTACACGACGCGCGATCTCGCCCACCACGAGTGGAAGTTCGAGCACTTCGACCGCGCCGTCACCGTGCTGGGAGAGGACCACAAGCTGCAGGCACAGCAGTTGAAAGCGGCGCTCGACGTGCTCGGCAACGACACCTCGCGGCTCGAATCGACGTTCTACTCGTGGGTGAACTTGCCTGAGGGCGGGATGTCCACCCGCGAGGGCACCGGCGTCGACCTCGACGACCTCCTCGACGAGGCCATCGCGCGGGCACGGGACGAGGTCGAATCACGCCTCGACGACCGCGTCCGCGACGACGACCTCACCGACGAAGACGTCGACCGCATCGCCCACCAGGTGGGGATCGGTGCCGTCCGCTACGACATCGTCTCGAAACAGCCCACGAAGTCGATCACCTTCGAGTGGGAGCGCGCGCTCGACTTCGAGGCGCAGTCCGCGCCGTACGTCCAGTACGTCCACGCGCGCTGCTGTGGAATCTTAAACGACGCGGACGTCGAGAGGGAGGCCGACGCGTCGGTGCTGACCGAACCCGAAGAACGCGCCCTCCTGCGTGTCGTCGCCCGCTTCCCCGCGCGGGTCGAAGTCGCCGCCGAGGAGCTCGAGCCGCACGCGATCGCCACGTACGCCCGGGAGATCAGCGAGACGTTCAACACGTTCTACCGGGAGTGTCCGGTGCTCTCCGCGGAGGACGAGTCGGTGAGAGCGGCCCGGGTCGCGCTCGTCCGTGCGGCACGGCACACGGTCGCGAACGCCCTCGACACCCTCGGCGTCGAGGCACCCACGTCGATGTGAGACGGGCACGGTCGGCGAGTCGACCCACCACCGCGCGGCGATCGATAGCCGACGCTCGATACTCCGAAAGCGGCTTGATCGGGGGCGGCGACGGTGGTCGTCGTCCGCGTCAGACCACGACCGGCGCGGGGGCGAGGAGGCCGGCGATGAGCGAACCGCCGACGCCGACGACCGTGGCCGCACCGAGGCCGAGCGCGAGCAGCAAGAACAGCACGAGCCACCAGAACGGGACCGCGTCTGAATCAGCCATACGAATCGTCGGGAGAGCGGACTAAAAGAACTTCTCGTTCTCCGGCCGGTGGAAGACCGAACCCTCTCCAGTAGCACATCGCCTCCGTCACGGAGGGAGGAATCGAGGAGCGGTCAGCCGAAGAACCGACCGAACAGCCCCTTCTTCGGCTCGTCGGTGTCCTCCTCGTCCGCCCCGGTCGCCTCCGCGTTCGCGTCCTCCCCGTCCTCGTCTGCGTCGCCGCCGTCGTCGGTCTCGTCCGCGTCCGCGGCCACCGCCTCGTCCGTCGGCGGGGACGACGCGTCGTCGCCGTGGTCGGCCTCAGCGTCGGGGATGTCGGGTCCGTCGCCCGGCTGGATGACCACACCCGTCTCCTCGGCGGACGGGGCCGCGTCGAACGTCACTCCCTCGTCGTCGGCGTCAGCGTCGGGTTCCGCCTCGGAGACCGTCTCGGCGACGGTGGAGGGGTCGGTGGTGTCGGCGTGGTCGGCGTCGTCTCCGTCACCATCGACGTCGGTGTCCGCCGAGCCCGCCGACGCGTCCGGTTCGCTGGCCGACTCGACGTCCGCGAGCGTCGACGCGATCCCGCCGCCCGACCCGGATTCGACCGAGTCGACCGACGTGTCGTCGGTCGTCCCCTCTCCTTCGTCCCTTTCCTCCCCTTCGTCCCTCTCGTCTCCTTCGTCAGCTCCGATCTCTTCTCCTTCGTCAGCTCCGATCTCTTCTCCTTCGTCAGCTCCGATCTCTTCTCCTTCGTCTACTACGTCTTCGTCGTCCGCGACAGCCCCGATCTCCTCGTCGAGTTCGAAGACCGCTTCGAGATCGTCCTCGCCCTCGTCGAGCACGGACGAGACGTCGAGTTCGTCGAGGTCGGTCACGGGATCGGTTTCGTCGGTCGGGTCCTCCGGGTCGACGGCGGTCTCCGCGTCCGCCTCGGCCTCGCTGCTGGCGTCCGACGGGCGTTCGTCGGCGGAGGCCTGCGACCCGTCGTCGGAGGCCGGAGTCGTGTCCGCGTCCGCGTCGAGTCCGGCCGCGGCGGCCGCCTCGTCGAACGACTCGCCCATCGCATCGGCAGCGAGCGCCCCGGCGAGCGCCCGGTACGCCGCCGCGGCGGGCGAGTCGCCGTCGTGTGCCGTGATCGGTTCGCCGTCCGTCGTTGCGTCCTCGACCGACGCGTCCTCCGGGACGACCTCGACGAGGTCGATCTCGAGGTCAGCGACGAGCGCGTCGACGTCGACGCGGTCCGTGTCGACGCGCGTGAGCACGAGCCCGAGGACGGGCGTGTCGACGTGTGCGGCCAGCTGGCGAGTCTTCTCCGTGTCGCCGATGGCGTCGGGCAGCGGCGTCGACACCAGCAGGACGGCGTCGGCGAGGCCGAGCGGGAGCACCGTGTCGTGGCTCAGGCCCGCACCCGTGTCCACGAGGACGACGTCGTAGTCGTCGAGCGCGTCGACGACGGTCCGGAGCGTCCGGGGGTTCGCTTTCACGTAGTGGTCGAGGTCGGTCGAACCGGGGACGACGCCGACCCCGAGCGGCCCCTCGTACACCGCCTCGAGCGGGTCGGCGTCGCCGGCGAGCACGTCGTGGATCGTCGGGCCGTCGGGCGACAGGCCGAGCATCCGGCCGAGGTTCGGCATCCCCAGGTCGGCGTCGACGACCGCGACCCGGTAGCCCGCGGCGGCGAGGGCGACCCCGAGGTTCGCCGTGGTGGTCGTCTTGCCGACCCCGCCCTTCGCGCTCGCGACCGCGTAAACCCGTCCCATGCTGTCCGAAACGAGCCGTGGTGAGTATATAAAAGTTCACCGCGGTTCGTGCTTACGTCGTCGATTCGCGAGCCTCGGAGAGCCACGTCGGCGCTCGTACGTCGGTCGTTCCGACCGCGGTGAACTCAGCATGTCCGGAGAGGGTGTACGCCCTCCCGTCTTCCTGCTGGTACTCGATCGTGAACGAATACGAGCGGAGGAGCCCACGATTCGTCACGGTAGCCGTCAGCTCGAACCCGACGATCTCTTGGGTCCCGGAACTGAACGCACCGTCGGAGAGCGTATCGACACCGGTTGCCGTGTAGACGTGGCCAGTTTCACCTTCCCGGTGGTCGAGTGTGACGTTCCCGAACTCCTGGAGTACAAACGGTTCGAGCAACGCGTCGGGTGCCAGGTCCCGCTCCGGGGTAGCGTACTCCGTCTCTCCCGTCTGCAGTTCCCGTCGTTCGTACTTTTCCTTTCCGTTGCGGTACGCGACGTAGCGCTCCGTAGCGGTCCCGCTGCCGACGACGCTCTCGACGACTACCTGATCCCCATCGAGGTCGTGGGTGACCGTCGTCGTCCGGTTCGCTGGCAGCGCGTCGAAGTCGTCACTCGCGAACGTGTACCTTTCCTCGAAAGTGAACGAGCCGGCTGCGTCCAATCGCCCTGCGTGGGCATCGAGAAGCACGTCCTGATCGACAGGAGGAGTGAAGGCTTCGGCAGGGAGATCACCACCGCCGTCACCACCCACGGTCCCGTCAGGCCCCACGATCGGTCCGCTATCGGTTTCACCGCCACTCCCCATCAGGTGGTCCAGTGGCTGGCTCACGATGCCGGACGCCGCGACACCACCAGCCGCGACGACCAGCCCAGCGACAACCGCTGCCACGAGCACACGTCGCCCGACTCCGTCGCCACCGACTCCGACCGTCCGCGTCGAACTCGTCGGGACCGGTCGACTACCGCGGCGAGGCTCCACCTCGCCCTTCGAGAAAAAAGGTGATCGTCCCGCCGACGAGGGAGTTCGGGACCACCATGAGAACGACCAGCGTGACGAGTTTTCCGAGTTCGATCGGACCGCCGCCGCTGCTACTGCTCGCGGTCGCACCACCATCCCCACCGCTGCCGACGACGGCTGACAGACCGACCAGCAGAAGGACGGAGACGATGATTCCGAACACGGCGAACCCAATGCCGTTCGCAATCCCGCTGTTCACGGACCGAGAGCGAATATCACCGACACCGTCTTCGGCGGTCGCGTACCCAATGAACGCCGCGATGAGCGGGCCGCTCAACACGGCGAATGCGACCACGACCATCGAGAGGATACCGTTCATGATGGCCCCGCTCATTCCCTCTCCCCCGCCGAACTGTGTGAGGAGGACGATACCCAACAGCCCTAGACCACCTCCGATCACGGCGTAGTATCGAACACTGCGAAGGATCAGTGACGTGTCCAGCACGATACCGCCGCTCGATCGGTTTTCTGTTGCCATGCAGGTACGTTACGGATTTCATATATAATTCTGCGGGCATGAATCTCGGTGGTGATAGTCGAATGGGGACAAGCGGGTTCGTCGATCCTGTCCGTCGAGCGCGCGCTGTGCTGTCCACGCGGGGCCGCACCGACGGACACCGATTCTGTTCATTTAGGAATGCGAGAAGCGATACAGTTATTGAGAACACGACGTGGATCGGACGAACGCCTATACCCGCCCGTCCCCTCCAGCGAACCGATGAGATTCGGCGCGGCGCTCGACCTGCGATTCGACCAGTCGTTCGAGGAGTTCGTCGCTTTCCTGCGAGAACAGGGACTCTCACACGTCGAGATCAGGCAGGGCTACCTCGACACCAACCCGGACGCGCCCACCCCGGAACGCGTGCGGCGCGTCGCCGACGGCGCGGATCTGACCGTGACGGTCCACGCGCCGTTCCGCGACTGTCACCTGGGGAACCTCAACGAACGACTGCGGGTAGCGACGGTGGCGAGCGTCCGCGACGCGCTCGACTTCGCCGCCGCCGCGGACGCGGTCGGCGTCGTGGTTCACGGCGGATCGGTCAGGCCACGCTACCCCGGACGTGTTCAGCGTCGCGCCCGCGACCAGGCCGTGCGGTCGCTCCGGGCCTGTGCGGACCACGCCGCTACGGTCGAGGTTCCCCTCTGCGTCGAGAACCAGCGAGACACGGGCTCGAAACGACGGAACACGGCCACACCGGAACGACTCGCGGCGCTCCTCGACGACGTCGGTGCGGGATCGGAACTCCGGGTGACGCTCGACGTCGGCCACGCGAAGGTCGCGGGAGTGCCGGTCGAAGCGTTCGTCGACGCCGTCGGCGACCGCATCCACGTCGTCCACCTGCACGACAACGACGGCACCGACGACGATCACGACCCGCTGCCCGCGTTCCGATCCGTGGCGACGGAGATCGACGCGCCGTACAACGTCCTCGAGATGAAGTCGCTGGCCGATATCGAGCGATGTGTCGCCGGGACGGGCTGAGCGCCAGCAGTCGCGAGAGCCAGCTTCGAAGTTCGAACTAAGCGGTTCACCGACCGGTGTGTCCGAACATGTTCGTCCAAGGGATTCAGTGTGCGGGCGTGCGTACTCCACGGTATGGCCCTCGCGAAACTGGTCGTCGACCTGCCGTCGGGCACGTGGATCGGTGAAGTGTCGACCGCCCACCCCGACGCCGTCTTTCGGGTCCTGGCCGCGATGCCGGCCGACGACACGGGCGTTGGCCTGCTCGAGATCACCGCGCGAGAGATGCGTTCGGTCCTCACCGCCGTCGAGGAGCACGAGGGGATCGACGCGGTCGAACTGCTGCAGGCGAGCGACACGGAGGCACTCGTCCAGTTCGAGACGTCACAGCCGCTGTTGCTCATGGCCGTCCGCAACTCGATGGTGCCACTGGAGCTCCCCCTCAAAATCGTCGCCGGGCAGGCCGACCTGGAGCTGACCGCGGCGCAGTCGCGGCTCTCCGAACTCACGACACAGCTGGCGGAGTTCGGGATGTCGTACGAGGTCGAGTACCTGCGGCAGTCGCCGACGTCGACGGAGCTCCTGACGGGGCGACAGCGCACACTCCTCGGCGAGGCGGTCAAACGCGGCTACTACGACACCCCCCGGGGATGTACGCTCACCGAGCTGGCCGACGCCCTCGGACTCGCGAAGTCGACGGTGAGCGAGCGGCTCCACCGGATCGAGGAGAAGGTGATGAAGGAGTTCGCCGCCGGACTCGACGGCGTCGGGCTCGACGCCGCACCGTGATCGGCGACGCGGACGGCCGGAGAGCGGACCGTCTGCGACCCACGCTCGACCGGGTCTGCGGGGTGGACACAGAGGGGCAGGTCGGGCCGAGTTGGGGCCGTCTCGTTCGGGCTAGGCACTGCAGCTCCGGTCGGTTTACTTCGGACCGAGTCCGGGGTCGGTCAGTTCAGCTCCGCCTCGGCCGCTCGCTCACGACTGGCACGAGGCGGCCGACGCCGCCGACGGGAGACGACGCGCGCGAGAACCCACGCGAGGAGCCAGCGGATGCGACGACGCCGCCCACCGGCGGAGCCAGCGAGCGACTCGCCGGCGAGGAGCCGTTCGACGCGGTGTTCGAACGTCCCCTCGTCGATCTCGCCGGCGACGTACCGCGCCTGGAGTGCCGCGAGGGGGTCGGGTCGTCGATCCGCGGCGGTGACGCGTCGATCGAGTCGGCGCGCGCCGACGCCGACGACGGCCGCGAGCGCCACGGGGACGAGACCGCCGGCCACGAGCAGCGCGAGCCCGAGCACGTTCGCGTCACCGTTCAGGAGGAGCGAGAGGCCGGCGACGACCACACCGACGCCGACCACGGCGACTCCGACGCCGACCAGCCCGACGACGGCGACGGCGACGGCGGCGTAGAGGACGGTCCTGAACGCCGCGAGCGTGCGGGGGTGTCTCACTTCGGGAGTTGTCTCGGAAACCATGTGACGCGTACGTGTGGGCGCGACATAGCTGTACCCAGTAGCAGTCTTGGGGGCATCCCTCTGTACCAGGTGGCCGACCCTATACCTGGTTACGGATCTTGTACATAGAGGCAGATCCCGTACGTAGTGGCTGACCATGCGCCCGGGGGCCGATAGCGGTTTGTCACTTCGTCCCGTCTCACGGTCGTGAACGTGCCCGACGTGGTCGCCGCCGTCGTCGACCGCGAGTTCTCCGGACGGACGATCCGCGGGGTCGAGCGGCTCGCCGGTGGCTGCAAGGCCACGTACCACGTCCGGTTCGACGATCGAAGCGTCGTCGTCGCCGTCCCGCTAGAGGCGTGGTACGAACGGGGGTTCGCGCTCGAACCCGCACTGATGCGGCTCGTCCGCCGGGAGACGACGCTCCCGGTCCCGCGGGTGCTCGCGAGCGACGTCTCCGGCGACTGGGACGAGATGTACCACGTGACGGCGGCCATCGACGCCGAGAACCTCGGCGGGCGGTTCGCCGGGCTCGGGAGGGAGACGCAGGTGAGACTGCTCGAGGCGGCGGGTCGTGCGCTGGGGGAACTCCATCGGGAAGTCGGGTTCGACGCGAGCGGTCCACTCCGTGTCGCCGACGCGGACAGGGGGGTGACGGTGGAGCCGCGGCCCTCGTGGCCGGCGTTCCTCGCCGAACTCGTCGCGGGCTGGCTAGACGAACTCGCCACCAGCCGGTTCGCTGACCTTCGGCCGACGTTCTCGGCGGCGTTGACGCCGGAGTCGTTCCTCGCCGACGGGGTGGGCACGGAGCCGGTCTGTCTCCACTTCGACTACGGCCCCCGGAACCTCCTCGCGCGCGGGGACGACCTCGTCGGCGTCGTCGACTGGGGATTCGCCGTTGCCGGGCACGCCGAGTACGACCTCTTCGAGTTCGAGAAGAACGTCCTGCTCGGGGAACTGTCGACGGCGGCGGCGCGAGAGGAGCTCCGACCACACGTCCACGCCGGCTACCGCGACGTCCACGAGCTCGACGACGGGTGGGAGCGCCGCCGCGCGTTCTACCGCGTCGCGTTCAAACTCGCCAGCATGCGGTCGTTCGACCGCTGGAGCGCGGGGGGGAGCGAACGCGCCCGCGACGAACTGGCGGGGCGGCTCAGATCGGAGCTCCGCACGGACCTCGACCGGCTCCGGGCGTACGGGTGAGATCGAACACGAGGCGATGGGCACGTCGACGCGGAGCCGGGCCACCGTCGGTGAAGCGAACTTCCGGTATGGCGCGCGTGACTGCGCGAGCAGGTGAATACGCCGGACCGTTGACCGCGACTGCGGGGGTCACCCCACGTATAAACGCTCGGGGTGCTGTGCGAGCAGCCGGCCTCACCACAGTACCAGCATATGAGTTCCCTCCGTCTCGGTGAGTATGGTACAGGCGACTGCTCAGCAAGAGGAGATCGCGGCACAGATGAAGAAGATAAAGGTGATGCTGATGGTCGGCGCGCTGTTCGCCGCCGTCGGCTACCTGCTCGTCGGCAGCGCGCTGTTCTTCGAGCTCACACAGTTCCACCCGCTGCTCGACGAGTTCTTCGCCACCCAGACGAACCACAGCCTCGCGGGCGGCGGTCCCGAACGGACGAGCGCCGCGCTCAACGCCCAGCTCGCGACGATCCACCAATGGCCCTCAACCCTGCTCTGGCTCAAACTCGGCGGCATCGCCCACATCCTGACGGGGATCTTCGTCGTGCTCGCGGCGATCGTCCGCGCGCTGTCGATGATGCCCATCCGCCTCGGCTCGCTCATGCAGGAGACCATGGGCGCGACCCAGGGTTCGTCGCACGAAGGCGCGGCTCCCGCTGACGACTGAACCGAACCACGAATCGAAACTCAGTCCTGAGAACCGACACCGGGGGTTCAAGTCATCCGCCGACGAAGAGGGTGCATGGACAGACAGCAACTGATTGCCCTGGTCCTCGTCGGTCTGATGGTCCTCTCGTCGGTCGGCGCGGTCGCGTCGCTCTTCTGAGCCCGTCGATCAGTCGATCGCGTCGTCGGCCTCGTACGCGCGGAGCGTCTCCAGCGGGACGTCGTCGAGCACCGCCGCGCTGGTCGCCTCGAGCACGAGCGGAGGTGCGCAGTCGGCCTCGTACGCCTCGAGCCACCGGCCGACGCAGACGCACCAGCGGTCGCCGGGGTGGAGACCGGGGAAGTCGAACTCGGGACGGGGCGTGACGAGGTCGTTGCCCCGTTCACGGCTGAACTCGAGGAACTCCTGCGTGACGACGGCACACAGCTCGTGTCGTCCGCGGTCTGCCTCGACGTGTCGACAGTGGCCGTCGCGCAGGTATCCCGTCTCGGGCGCGACGCTACACGGCCGGAGCGGCGTTCCGAGGACGTTCTCGTCGGCAGACATACGTCAACGACGTCGGCGAGAGACAAAAACCCGGTGGCGAGACGCGGTCACCGCCGTCGAGCGGGTGGCTCGGCCCCACACCGTCGTCGCGACGGTTTTCGTTTTTCACTCTCGATACTGAATAAGACGGCCACAGAGTTATATAAGATACTGACAATCTTGAAATTAGGATGAACACGGAGGAACCCACACGGGCCACGGTCGACGCACGCGACGACGACCGCCTCTCGACGTTCGCGCCGGGGTCGAACGTGCTCGTTCGGGGGACCTCGCTGGCCGGCAAGCGGACGCTCGGGATGGCACTGCTGGCCGCACTCCCGACCGACGAGCGGCCGATCGTGCTGTCGGCGGCGGCGGACGTGGCGACGCTCCAGCGACGACTGGCCGCCACCGGGGACGCGACGATGAGTGACCGCTGGTACGTGGTCGACGCGGTGCGCTCGCAGGTTGACGGGGGGACCATCGCGTGCACCGACGGGGGCGACCGACGGACGTGGTACGTCACGTCGCCGAGCGACCTGACCGGCCTCGGGATGTCGACGAGTCGGGCGGTGTCGGCGATCGTCGAGGGTGGCGACCGCCCCCGCCTGCTCGTCGACAGCCTGTCGACGCTGCTGCAGTACAGTTCGCTCGAGCGGGTCTACCGGTTCCTGCACGTTCTCAACGGGCGGATGGCCGCCGTCGGCGGCGTCACGCTACAGGTGCTTCACTCGGACGCCCACGACGCGCAGACGGTCGGGACGCTCGCACACCTGTTCGACACGGTGCTGGACGTCCGCACCGAAGACGGCGTGCCGGTCGTCGTCCGCACGGGGACGGGTGGCGAGAGCGCCGTCCCGATGACCGACCTGCTCGCGGGACTCGCGACCGGGGAGCCGACACCGGCCGTCTGAACCGACGGCGGTTATCCGACCCCGGCGGGTCCACCGAAGTCGGCAGGTCGAGCCGATCGAGCCTCTCCGGCGTGGCGACGCCATCATCGTCCCACCCGCGCACGTCGTAGTAGTCGTCGAGCATCCGGTCCAGTTCGTCGGGGGCCAGTACATCCCTGCGGAGGGACCGTCGGGAACCGGCTCGTGCGTCATCCGATACGGGAGGCTATCGGTCTCGCGGCGCGCGACCCCGCGCTGGACGTTGATCGGGCGTTCGAGGGTGTACACCCGCTCGCCGATCGTCTCGACGTCGTCGGTCGAGAGATCCCACCCGGTCGCGTGGTTGATCGCGTCGCGGGAGCGGTCGTTGACGCGCTTGCCCCACCTACCCTCGCTCACGAACCGACACGGGGTGAGCGAGTCGCCGAGCGCCGTGAAGTGCTGAGAGCGTTCGACGAACGCCGGACCCTTCGAGCCGTGGAGGTACTGCTCGGCGTCGCCACCGAATTCGCGGGCGAGCACGAACGACCGTTCCAGCGACCGACCCGCTCAGGCGTGCCGTTCGATGGCGTCCTCGAGCCGTCGGCGGACGGTCGCGGCGTCCGCGTCGGAGACCGTCAGTGAGGTCTTCCGTTCGTCCGTGTCGGCGAGTTCGCTCAGGAGACCGCCGCGGCGGTCGACCTCGACGAAGACCGTGAGCTCCTCGGCCGACGGATGGCAGACGAGTTCGACCTCGTCGAGACGACCGACGAACGATCCGCCGGAGGGATCGAACTCGAACTCGAACTCCTGGACGAACGGTCGACCGGTGGCGTACCGGCCGTACGGGTCGGCCTCACACTCCGCGGAGCGGAACGAGAAGCCGAGTGCCTCCATGGCGTCGAACACTGCCTGCATCCGCGGCGTCGGTCGCACCTCGAGAGGGTCCCTGTCTTCGGGGTCGACGGCCATCGGGATGTCGAGTTCCGTCTCGACCCAGACGTCCACGCGCCCGAGCGTCACCGGCGTCGCGTACGGGATCTCGATCGTCGTCGACCGGACGTCGCGCTGTCCGGGCTCGACGGTGAACCCGTCCGAGAGGCGGAGGCGGTCGACCGTCGCCTCCTCGTACCCGTCTTCGGTGGCGTACCGCGTCTCGAGTTCGAGTTCGATCGATTCGACGGTCTGTTCGGCGGAGCCGCCCTCGGTGTGGATCTCCGCGTCGACCGACGTGCCCGGTTCGACGGTCGTGGAGGCCAGGACCGTGTCGACCGTCGCGTTCCCGACTCCGATGCTCGCGAGGACCTTCTTCATACGTCGAACGGGGGCGGCGCGACCGGCATATGTCTTTTCGTGACCACGACCCCGGAGCGCCGACGGCCACACTGCGTGGCTTCCGCCCGGTCGCGAGTCCGGAGCCGTCGAACGATGCCGCGTCGCGGTCGGGACGGTCGACCGGTGGACGTAGTGGACGGGATCGGTGTGCGAGATCCGGCGGTCCGCGACGTTCTCAGATCGCTGAAACGAGCATCGGCGTACAAAAGTGAGAGCGACGAACCATCGAAGAGAGGTGGTCGAATGCACGAAACGACGATCCTCTTCGTCGCGAGCAAGACGGTGACGCTCGTACTGGGAGCACTCATCACGTTCCTCGCGTATCGGGCGTTCCGCCGCCAGGGCGAGCGGGCGCTCCGGGCCCTGATGGTCGGCTTCGGGCTCGTAACCCTCGGCTCCGCGGCCGGCGGCGCGCTCTATCACGTCGCGGACGTCGGCTTCGCTCTCGGGGCGAGCATCGAGAGCCTGGTGACGGCAGTGGGGTTCGCAGTCCTGCTGTACTCGCTGGTCGTCAGCGTCGACGACACCGGAATCCGCGACTCCCAGTCCCGGTCTCGGACCACGCCGTCGAACCCGGACCGGGGTGGACGAGACGTCGGCTGAATCGGATCGAAGTCATCCCGCGTCAGCACGGACGCGGGCCGAACGTGTTCGGGGTCGGACTGAGCACGGTCGAGACCGTCTCTCCGCGTATGAGCACGACACGTACGGAGACGAACGCAGAGACGCGACAGACGACAGTGACCGTCAGGTGTACCGGACACGTTCGGACGGCGATCGGGAAACACGAACTCCCGTTCACGTTCGAGGGCGACACGCTCCGGGAGTTCCTCGACGCCTTCTTCGACGAGTACGACGTCGCCGACCTGCTCATCGCCGAGACGGACGCGGAGGCGACACACCGTGGCTGGGCCCGGGTCGACGAGGTGCCCGGCACCTGGCAGAAGAATCCCGAGGGCGAGAACACGCGGTGTTACGCTCGCGTCTGCGTCAACGGCCGATTCAACGAGAACCTCGACGGGCTGGACACCGAGCTCGACGACGACGACCGGATCGCACTCATCTACCCGTTCATGTTCTGCTGTTGAACTGCCGACCGGGGACCGAGAGTTGGCTCTCCGCGTCGTGAACGGGCGAAGAAGGCAGGACGGACGCACAGCGACGCGAGGAGCGGCGCGGCGGTCGGTGTCAGTACCGCGAGGGGAGGTACGCCAGTCCGACGAGGAAGATCACCGAGAGCCACGAGAGGATGGTGACGCCCCAGAGCCCGTTCTTCTGCTCGGTGAACGAGTCGATCTCGCCGTTCTGCGCGCGGAAGCTCTCGAAGTCCTGCGTGAGCACGACCGTCGTGTTGGTCCGGAAGTGCGTGAGGTACGTCTGCCCGCTCAAGGTGACGTTCGCGTGGTTCCCGGCCTGGACGGTGTTCCGTCGGGGAGCGTTCCACGACAGCGTCACCGCGTCGCTCGCGACGTCGATCCGGGTCTCGTTGCCGTCGAGCTGGAGGGTGTCGCTCTCGGAGAACTGCTGTCGCTCGGGCGTTCGGAAGTACTCGCTCGCAGGCACCAGCGTCGAGGAGCCGTTCTCCGTGACGATGACGAACTCCTGGCCGTCGCGGGTGACGGTCTCGTTGTCGGCGGCCGTGTCGTTGGCGAGGATGCCGGCGCGGTCGATGGACTCGCGCAGCGTGAACGACGACGGGTCCGAGGCGTTGGGGATCACGACGTCCCACTCGTCGTCCGCGTACGTGACGGTCGAGCCGTTGTCCCACGTCTGAGTGTACAGCGCCGACTCGTTCGTCCAGGCGAACTGGGCGGTGTGGGTGATGGTCGTCCCGCCGCCACCACCGTGCCCGCCGCCGCTGCTCGTTTCGACCTCCGTGGCGACCTCGGCAGCGGTGTACTGCTGGCCGTCCACGGTGAACGTATCACCCTGTGAGAGAGCGTGGTCGGGGTTCTCGAACGCGATCGTCGGCTCCTCTGCGGTCGCGATGAGCGAGTACGACGCCGCCCCCACGACCAGGAAGAACACGACGTAGATTGCCGCGGCGCGTCGTTGCATAGTCGGAGCAAAGACCACGCGGTGTATAACGGTTACTGATTCCTCACTCGGCCACGCACGGTCTGGTCGTTCTCCGCACGCAGGGGCACCGGACTACCCGCACGCAGGAGCATCGAAACCCTACGGCTCACTCGGTCCCGTCGCGGCGTTCGAAGCGGTGACGGACGACCGGCGACTCGTCGTCCCACTCGAAGGAGTCGTGGACGGCCTCGAGTCGACGACGGTACGCCGCGAGATCGTCGGAACCCTCCGCACGGGCGTCGGCGTCGGTCAGGTCGCCCAGCGTGCGTTCGTCGACGGCCGTCACGACGAACTGGACGCCGTCGATCTCGAACGTGTCGCCCTCGTCGGCGTAGCGGTCGCCACGGTGCAGCTGGGTGAGGTCGCCGTCGAGTGCCATCCGTTCGACCCGTTCGTTCGGCAGGAGGACGCTGGCGTCGATGTGTGCCATGCGGGAGAGGAGGACAGCACGGACAAAAAACCAGCGCGCGAGAGGAACACCTGCCCGAACGGGATCGGAGAGGCTCCCCAGCCGGGAACTCGAGCGTCGACCCCGAGACACCGACCTGACAGCGGCCGGTCAGTAACACGGCGATAGCTGATACCAGAACGAACCACTATACGTGCGGACCCCCTACGAGGAACATGGCAAACGGACGGACGTCGGATCCCGACGAACGGTACAGCGAGGAAGCGTGCGTCGTCATCGACTCGCTCGAGCAGATCGGCTCTCAGTGGCGCCTCATCGTGCTCCACGACCTCCAGGAGGGCGAGAAACGGTTCAACGAACTCAAGCGATCGACCGGATCGAGCGCACGCACGCTCTCGCGCGTCCTCGACGATCTCCAGGAGATGGGGTTCGTCGACCGCCGTCTCGAGGAGGACGCCCCGGTCGCGACGTACTACTCGCTGACGGAGAAAGGCTGCTCGCTCTCGCCGGTGTTCGACGCGATCGAGCAGTGGGCCGACGAGTGGCTCGCCGACGAGAGCGCTGCGGAGGCGGTCGACTCGCTGACGTCCTGAGCGCACGAGAGTCAGGGAGGGGGTTCCCGACCCGGTAGCCGACTGAAAGAGAAACGACGGCCACCGACGAATGGTTACTAGATAGGTATCATAACAGTTACGGTCAGCGTCGGATCCGAAAGTCGTGACGACAGGAACCGAACGAATGAACGGAAACCGGTCAGGTGTTCCGCCAGCCCCGCAGTTTGATCCGTTCACCCACATCGTTCGTCCAGTAGAGTTCGACCACCGTCCCCCGGTCGGCACGGACGACCCCCGTGTCGCCGTCGGTGACCACCCCGTCCCACGAGACTCGCCGGCGGACGCCGTCGACGGTCACGACGAGATCGGCCGCCGGGACGGCCTCGCCCCCACGGTGGGTGAGTTCGACGTGTGACGCGTTCGCCCGTTCGAGCGACCAGTTCGCGTCCGGGGCGTCCGCGACGCTGGTCGAGGGACCGCCGAGTCCCGCGAGGACGACGCCCACGATGCCGACGACGATGAAGAGCGCGAGGGCGACACCGAGGAGGTTCAGGAGGCGGTCTCCACTGGCGTCGTCGCCGTCGCTCGTTCCCTCGGTCGTCATGGGCCGTCCCGCCGTCGTCCGTGGCAGGAGCGTGAGCGAACACGACGTTCCCGGACGTACATATCCGCACTCGACGGCACGTCCACAAAAATCGAAGGGGTCAGGCGGTCTCGCTTCAGCGGATCATGCAGGCGGACAGACGTACGTGAGTGCCAAGTACAGCGTCATGAAGACGCCACCGACGACGTGGACGACTCGAACGACGGTCCGTCGGTTCTCGCGGATCGTGTACCCGTATCGCGCGACGAGGAGTGCCACCCCGGTCAGGAGCGTGACGAGGGCCAACACGAGCGTCACGAGCGCGAGTCCGTAGTGGTTGAACGACAGTTCGACCAGGGGGACGTCCGGTGCGCACGCCACGGGCAGGCGCACGAGGACCCACACGAACCCAGTCATCGGGTATCACGTCGGGTACCGACGGGGAAGACGTACAGCGGTCGGTGGTCGTCGGGGAGATCGAGGACGGATCGCACCGCGTCGTCGCGGAAGGCTCCGACCGCGACGGTCGCGAGGCCACGGGTCTCGGCCTGGAGGTAGAGGTTTTCGCCGACGTGGCCGGCCTCCATCGGGACGTACCGCGACTCGCCGCGCTGTCCGTACCGCTCGATCGTTCGTGCGTCGACGGCGGTGACGACGATGGCAGCCGGGGCCGCGCCGACGAACTGCTGGTCGAGAGCCGCCCGCTGGAGGGCCGCGCGGAACTCGCCCTCACGGCGCCGCACCAGCCGGTGGGCGCTCCGTTCGTGGCGATAGACGCCCGGCTGGAGGTCCTCGACGCCCGGATCGCCAGCGACCACGGACAGTTCCAGTGGGTACGTCGCGCCCGCGCTCGGCGCAGTCCGGAGGTCCGAACGGGCGGGACGCTCTGCCGTGAGACCCTGGGCGGCCCAGAGCAACTGTCCGAGGTCGGCCAGCGACAGCGGGTCGCCGGCGTACTGCCGCCGGGACCGACGGGTCGCGAGCGCCGATTCGACGGATACCGTCCCGTCCGTCGTCGGGTCCGGCAGGTCGACGGTAGGAGTGGGACCCGCCACCCTCGTGCCGTCTGCCGCGTCGCCGTCGTCGACACTCACCGCCCCGAACGCCTTGCCGAGCAGGAGCGAGCCGGCAGCAGTCGCGCCGGCGGTCAACCGACCGACGGTCCGCCGGGAGAGTGCTCTGTCGTCGCTCATACGGGTGTGTTGTCGCTCCGCCGAATTCAGTACTTCTCTGGAACGTGGCCCACGAGCACAGGGCGCCGACTACACGTCGGCCGTCCCGTACGGCAGGAGCGCGACGGACGACCCGGCCACGGGGACAGCGGCAGTGGGAGAACGGTGTCGACGTGAACGAGAGCCCGCTGTTCAACCCCGGTGGACAGGGCAGACTGGCCGCCCGGAGATCGGGATCACGGACGGCTCACCGCTGAAGCTCCGGGTCGCCGATCGGCGGACGCTCCGTCTCGAGCCGAGTTCCCGGACACCGTGCCCGAGCCGGTCGTCGACCTCGACAGTACTGGCTGTTCACGGACGACGCCGACACGAGACGGGAGACGTGTATGAGTCAACATCCGACGGAGAGGAGGCGTCGTGTTGAGTGACGCTGACGGGACTCGCGCCGCGCCAGAAGCCTCAAACGTTCGGTGTGAGCGACCGTTCAGGCGTAGAACAGTATCTCTCTCCAGCAGTCAGTTGGTAGAGACGGGTGTTCAGCACCCCGCGCCACTCGTGACGTGCGTCGCCGACGTTCTCGACGAGGTCCGCGAAGGTGTCCCAGTGCATCCCTTTCGGTTGATCGGGGGTGAGAGGATGATTGCTCGGATGCAGACGACGCCCCTCGGTGTCAGCCTTCGCGAACGCCCGATCGTACCGAAGCAGTGCCGTGTACCTATCGTTGCCCGACTCGCGCGAGGAGCGATATCCGGGCCGGGCGGACACCGTCACCGCCGAGTCGTTGGGGTGCAGCCGGGCGTGCTCACGGACGTCGTCGACACGGAACGGGAGCGCGTCGTCGCGGGTCACACCGGATCCCCCGTGTTTCAGGCAGAGCCGAGGCTAACAGCTCTCGGATTCTCGTGATGTGGTACAAGCCAAGGGCCGGATTTGAACCGGCGATGATCCGCTCTGCAGGCGGACGCGTTAGGCCGGACTCTGCCACCTTGGCGCAGTACGGACTACTTCCGAGGACCGCTTAAGCCTCACGCTTCGATAGCGTTCGACGACGACGGTGCCCCGTCCGCCGTCGACACCGCCCGCGTGCCACGTCCAGCCACCCCTCGTGCCGAGAGATCCACACCTCACGCGCGATGTGGTGATCCCTCTCTCCGACCTCTGTGTCACTGCGGACCGGAACTCCCACGAGTCCGATCCTGTGTCCGAGCCCGAACCTGTACGACGAGTGTTACGTGTGCGTACGGGACCGAGCCACGGCTACGAGTACGGGTATGAATATGAGTATGAAGTATGAGTGCGAGGCGGCGAATCAGTGTTCCCAGGGGCTCGCGCACCCCAGTACTCGCTGATACGCTGGCGAGCTTAACTTCCGTGTTCGGGATGGGTACGGGTGTTA
>NZ_VTOJ01000003.1 GCF_009176545.1 Salinigranum salinum
GGCCATCTTGGATGACGGTTCCCAGGCTGTCAACGTCATCTTCGACGCCGAGGCGACTACGGCCGTCACGGGGCTGTCGATGGAGGAGGCCAAGCAGCTCGCGATGGACGCCCTCTCGACCGATGTGGTGGAAGCACAGATCCGTGAGCGCGTGCTCGGTCGAACCTACCGGCTTTCGGGGCCTGTCGTCGGGACGTTCCTGCTCGTTGACGAAGCGAAAGAGGCCCCCGGTGCGGAGCTCGGACTCGACGATCCGGCGCTCGAGCCGGCTGTGTCGCGACGGCAGGCGGCCAAGCGCGTGCTCGCCCAGGAGTTCAACGCCGCCACGTACAGTTTCACGGAGAGCGACGAGGATCGGGCGCCTCGCTACACCCTGCTGCCGACCGGTGAGGCGGTGAACCGGGTGTTCGTCGCCGGGACGCTCATCGAGACGGAGGACGTCGGACAGGATTCTGAGTACTGGAAGGGGCGTCTCATCGCCGGTACAGAGAGCGTGTTCGTCTACGCCGGGCAGTATCAGCCCGACGCCATGGCGGCGCTTAGGGCGGCCGAGACGCCGTCCTACGTGGTCGTGGTCGGGAAGCCGCGGACCTACGAGGCAGGTGACTACACGAACGTCTCGATTCAGCCCGAAGCGGTCGTCGTCGTGGATGCCACGACTCGGGATGCGTGGGTCGACACGGCAGTGCGTGACACCCGTGCCCGTATTGGTGACTTCGAGCAGGGGATAGCCGAGTACGCAGACCGTGCCCGTGAGGTGTACGGAGACGATGTCAGTAGCATCGAAGCAGCCGTTGAAGAACTGAGTGAGGGTGACTCCGATGCCGTCACGCCATCTCCAGACGAAGATCCTGAGGAGGAGGACCAACTCCCCGAGCCATCCCCGTGATCGACGGCCTGAGGCGCTCTTCTAGTGATCTACTGGTTTCCATCTCTGAGCCCTATCGCCAGTCGACGGAAACGCTGGATGACGTTCATGAGGTCTCTTTCGTTCGGCCGTTTTGACACAACTGAGGCAAGCCGCCTCTGATAGTTGATTTGTTATCCCCAGTCGGAGGCGAGGGGAGTGAAAAGCGTCTGAAGAAGGCACAGTCGTCTCAGCGATGGGTTGGCTTCATCACTTCCCTCGTGACCGGTATCGTCGGTCGAGACGGCCTCTGCATCTATCCGAATGCGAATACGCAATCGGGATAGAACCGGCAGGGCCCTTGGAACTCGACTCGGCATCGTGTGCTGTCGGGTGTCGTCGCGAAGGCGATTGCACCGTCTTTCCCCCTATCTTTCGCTCTCTATTCGATACCGGTTACTCTCCCTCTCATCTTTTCGAACCGGACATGCTCCTCTCTGTCCCTACATTTCTCGATTTTAGCTTCCTTTCAAGGGTTCCTCTTCCTCGCGATGCGACGCAGAGTGTTCTCTTAGGGATTCGCGAAGGAATCCATACACTCAACGTACATACTCTCCGGTAGCTGTCAGAAATCCTCTGCGAGATACAGTGCGCAAGTCGGTCACGCGGTTTCCTCAACTACGATGCCACGTACAGAGAATATCTATCTCTTACCCGATTACCGGCGTCCCATCCGGCGGCGAAGCAACTCCCCGCCCACGTACCCGATACAGCCGAATAAACACCCCCACGAGACGATTAGGAAATAGAGGTCGGAAAGAAAACCCAATCGCTCAGAGACCGTGAACCCTCGGTATAGGAAGAACACTTCGACAAAACCAGTGGTGAAAAACACAAAACTGGAACTGGCAAGACCTAGAATGAGTCCGCGACGGAGGTACGCGATTGCACCGGACGAGATTATTGCAGTTAGTGTCGCAACGAGTGGGGGGTTCGGGCCTCCCCACGAGACGAACGAAGCAGAGCCGAAGATGCCTGTTAGATAACCAACTGCGACGACGAATGAGACGGCGAGAGACCCGACTATTGATGTCCTCAAGTCCACTTCGTTACTTCCAAAGAGAGCTTCGGCCCAGTACATTCCAATCCTCGATTTCGCAACCTGTAATTGTAGGTTTTCTGTCTAAGACCCGGCGTACTGTGAATGCCACCGAGTGGGTATTTCGTCGTTGATTGCCTGCTGAACTCACCCTCTACATCTCGCACGCCGATTTCAGTCGCTAGGAAATTTGTCGCGTTCCAAAGTACGAAGACTTTCGCTAATCCCTATCTGTCTGATGTGCCGTCCTTGAGTGGTGAGACCTCCGTGGGAACAAGTGGTACCTCCTCGAACTCGCGTCCCAACTCGCGACGAGCGAGTCGCTTGCTTTCTTCTGGGCTACTTGCAACGACATCACAGGTGAGAAGCAATCCTACGAGGGCTGTCTCTCCGACGAGTAGTACTGCATCGTTCGTCTGACCACTCTTCTCATCTGAGAGCTGTTGGACGCTGATTTGGCAGTCAACGACCCGTTCAGTGTTCGCGTTTTCGACTCGCTTTCCGACCTCACTTACCGCGATGTTGATCGCGTCCTGTGCACCGGGAGCCCACCGGACGATCCACGGCACGGATAGTATCACCCGGTACTGATCCTCCGGCGCATCCTCACTGCTCCCGTCCTCGCTGGTCCCGTTAGCCATTGAGACCACCGATTGTTCCTGTCCAGCCGTGTTCCGTGGTTGCGCATCCTTCGAGCGAGAGACACCCCTGATCTGGTTTGCCGAGATACCGTGGTACGCGCCTACTGCCTCGGACTCGACATAATCGAGTTGCGGCGTTTTGTTCGGAGGCCACGTGTCGAGACATCAGGTACGCAAGCTTGGGTTCCCTTTTAACACTAACACTCTGCATTGTCGCCTTCAGCGGGCGTTGTCGGGGCAGTCGCTCGGCGCAAGGAAAGTGAAAGGGGGTGCTACTGGGTCTGAGTCTCCGGTGAAGGGGACTCGGGGGTCTACGTGTCGCTACAGTGTCTCTGTTTGCTTGCTATTCCCTGCTTGCTCACCGAGAACGCTTCTTCCCGATACCTGGTGTCGACTCGATCGGGTCTCCAGGTCGATCCGGTGGTCCTCCCAGAGCTCCTCATAGAGTCGTTCCATGTCGGTATCATCGGATTCTGACTCGGCAGTGATCGTCGATCGATCTCGCTGCGTTGCCTCAACCTGGTCAGCCTCGGTCTCGACAGTCGGTGTCGTCTCGAGGCTGGTCTGGGATTCCTCTGGACGCCGGCGGTAGCATCTCGGATGTCTCGTCCCTTCAGCGTCGATCCACGAGCCACACACGACGTGCTCGTCGTGGTCGTCGTCAGTGACGGCGCTGATCGGTTCGACATCATCGGATTCGAGCCACCAGTCGGGCATCCAGTCGACGATGGGGAAGATCCACCGTTCGGAGCCACGCCAGGAGGCTGCTGGCGGTCGCGGGACCGTCGTTCCGGTCCTCGGGCCAGTCCTCGCGGGTGGCTTGGTGCGACGGCGCGCTGTCGATGTCTCCGCTGGTGACCTCGACGAGGATTCGCGCTCGAGGATGACGACCTCGCTATCGCGGCGAGTCTCGATCGTCGCTTCGCCCCGGTACCAGTTCTTGAAGACGTTCTCGAACCGCACGGTGTCGCCTTCACGCAACTCGGGGAACGAGTGGTGTTTGACGACCGTGAAGCCCGGGTCGGTCGGATCGGCAGTCGGGGCGAGTTCGTCGCGTTCGCTTCCCTTGAAGATGGCAAACCGAATCTCGCCGGTGTCGTCGCGCAGGACGCCGGCCTGCTTGAGCGACGACGTGGTAGGCTCGAACAGGAGCTTGACCTCGCCCTGTGTCGAGACGCGACCAGCCGTCGTATCGGTCCGGGTATACCGTACGTTCCCGACCTTGACGACGTTCCGGGGATCGGTTTTCTCCGCGTCGGCCTGTTCGAGTAACGCGTGAGTCGTGTCCGTGCCGCGCTGAACCCGGGTTGCGAGTTCGAGCGCCACCGAGAGCGGTGACTTGCGCAGTTCGTGGACGCGATCGAAGTCCTCGCTCAGCAGCCGGCGGGCCAGTGAGCGTACTTCGGCGTTGGTCTCTTCATCCAGGTCGGTCAGCGGACGGATGCGCTCTTTGTAGGTCCTCCGAGCCTTGCGTTCACGAGCCTCAGCGATTGCTGCTGTGCTCGGGCGTAGGGTTTCGAGGTCCTCGAACCGGTTGTTCAACCATTTCGCGTGGCCAACCAGCTCGCCGTCATCCAGAATACCATCGCTGACTTTCCGGAGTTCGGCTTCCAGTGCGAGCGTCGCCTCGATCGTCTCGATCGATGATCGCGAAAACCGCTCGGGATCGTCGACCACCTCACCGAGGGGACGTAGCGAGCCATCGGGCAGCGTCACGTCCAGTTCGGCGGTGGCGACGCCGTCGGAGCTGTCTTCGGTCCTATCTGGATCGGGGCGATCGTACGCACGGAACCGGCTGGCATGTTCGTCGAAGCCGCTTGCGACGCCCACGACGCGGTCTCCAGACGGATCGACCAGTTCGTGGGGGCTCGCGTCTTCGAGTGACAGCGCATCGCCCTGTGCGAGCGTATCCGGCTCGAGCAGGGTGTCGTGCGGCTGTCCACCAGTGTTCGTAAGCGCGGTCATCTCCATCTCCTTTGACGCAACGAGCGGCTGTCCGTCACGGGTGACACCGTAGGTGGCACCGTCGGGAACAGCAGTCGTTCCGTACCGAGATTTCGGGGTACGCCACGTCGAAACCGGCGGCGCAGCATGGCGGGCGGTCGCAGCAGCGTCCTCGACCACGGGGGCGACCGGGATGCTGTCAGGATCGGACTCCTCGGAGTCGACCGCTCCGTCGCCGTGACGGGACGCATCTGCATTGGTCGGCACCATGTCGGGGAGCGTAGACTCGTCCGTGGTTTCGACGAGCGCGTGCAGGAGGCCAGCCAGTCTCGTGACCAGCATCGTCCGTGCCGCCGTGTCGTCGCCAGAGGCCGCGTGTCTGCGGTAGTCCCGGTAGTACGGAGAGTGCTGGCGATCGTCCCGCGTGCCGGCGGTTTCATCGGTGTGTGCGTTCTCGCTGTTGTGCCCTATCGCCGCCGATAGGTATTTGCTGTCTTGGTTGCTACTCGTCATTGCAATCCTCCAGATTGCGAGTGAGGCTCTAGTCAGCCTCACACTCTACACCGCCTAGCGGAGCATAACTATACCGCCGAGAGACGGCTCCTGTCTTCCGATTATCGAAGAGTTGCCCCCAGTTACGCCCACATCTATTCCCTACTCAGCCTGGAGTCTGAAGCGTCATTTCTGGACGCAGATGTACGAAATAGTCGGCACAGATACGAAATTATTGGTGTACGGGTCACGAAGAGCGGGCTATGAGCGAGAAACAACCGTCGTGGCCGGACGGGATGGATGCCGCCGAGCGCGTCCGCAACGTCGCGCTCACGCGTACGGACCCGCGGAACGCTGGCTGGATCGCAATCGAGGCGGACGTCTCCCGCGATACCGCCGTCAAGTACCTCTCACGGATGGTTGAGCAGGGTGACCTCAAGACGGTCAAGACTGGTGAGGGCACCTGCTACAAGCCCGACCCCGTCACGCAGTTTCTCGGGCAGGTTCGAGATCTCGCCGAAAGGAACTCGCTCGACGAGCTCACTACCGAGCTGGGAGCCATCGCTGACGAGATCGACCAGTGGAAGCGCGAGTACGACGTCGACGATCTGGCCGAACTTCGTGGAACCGTCGGGAACGACGAGCTCTCTGGTGAGGAACGTCGTGAGCGCCTCGAGGTCATCGAAGAGTGGGAATACAACGTCGAGATACGGGAGGCGCTTCGTCTGGCGATCAATCTGAAACATACCCTAACAACGCTTCATGGTACACCGACACGTGGGACTCAAGAGGTTAGCGTCTCTCGAGAGCGATCACAATCGAATAAATAGCTCTCCCTATCGAGGGCGCAGCTTACTCTTCGTTGGACAGCACGTCCTCAATACGCTCAACAGGAGCATAGTAGCCACGTTCATCTCTCCATGTTGTCAACCACTCGTTCGCTGTTTCGACGGCAAGCGCGTCTCGTCGAATACCGAGTACTAACAGCCCGATCGATCCCGTGACCGGGACATCGAATTCGGCTGCAACGCGCCGGGCTGCGAGGTCATCGGTTACGAGTGTCCCGTCATGTGTGATCGCGCCCAGTAATGACTCGGCTTCGCCAGGATCGAGTCGGGATCGGAGTTCGGATTCGTCGGGTCCACGTGTATTACTGTTCACCTCGAGTATCGTAATCTCGGACCCGAGCTGGTCGATTACCCTGTCGAGAAATCCGTATCCGTGTTCTAGGCCTCGCTTGAGTTCAGTTCGAACGGCTGGGACAGCCACCGGGTTCTCCAACAGCGTCGTCAACCAGTCGACCGAGTCACTACTTGCAAAGTTACTGAGCACAGTCGCATCGAGGAACAGCGGCTGCGTGAGGTCCGCCATCTACAGGGCCTACTCCCGATCGAGGGCGACGTCGATTTCGTCGTCGAGTTGCTCCCGCGTGCGAGGACCGTAAAGCGCAGTAAAGCCCACTTCCTCCAGGAGTTCTTCGAACTCCCACCGCTCCAGCCCGGCCTGCTCTGCTGCCTTTCCGAGCGAAATTTCACCGAGGACGTACGCTCCTATCGCAGTCGCGAGAGTGTCGTCCCCGGGGTCGATGGTAGCGTTAGAGGCCATTCGTATTCGGCATTAGGGGATCACCGGACATGAATCTACCTCGAACGCTCGCCGGAAATGACTGAGCCACCCCTCGATCATTTCACTGCCCACAAGGGGGCGAGGGGACACGAAGCGGGAGCGACGAATCCAGTTGGTAGTGCAGTGCAGGATTGCCGCGCTCACCGCTTGGCTGTCCCCCGGAAAGGACGACAATGGGATACGCACCGACCAAACAGCGACGGCACCGTCTCACGAACGAAGACATCGGGCAGGGCGCTCGGTTCGACGAGCTCGATATGTACGGGCTCTACGCGAGCCCCCACCACGAGAGCAGTTTCCTCGTCAACCGCATCGACAACGCCGGGCAAGTCATGCTCGCGGCGCGACGCGAACCCGAGTACGACGAATATGGCTTCGAGATCGAGGGCACTGGCCAGACGGAACTCGATGCGTACTGGGTGGGCGCCAGCCTCCGGACGACGCAGGCCCGCGACATCGATCCGATCGACCTGACTGACGACGACCTCGATCACCTGCCCCTGGAGGCAGTCGAGCGGGTAAAAGGTCTCCAGTCCGAGCGCAAGCGGCATCGCGAGAAGGCGCTCGCTGCCGATCTTCTCGGAATCGACCGGGCGACCCGATGTCGGGTGGGCCTCGAGGACGAGTACCGCGAGCGCCGCCGGACCTATCAAAAGACTTGGGCCGCCGACGATGAGCGTGGTCGCCAGCACATCGATCCGTTCGAAGACCTCAGCGCTCGTGATTCCGAGCAGGTTCGAGAGGCAGCTGTTCACCTCGCCGATGCGCTCATCACGGGCCCGACGAGCGAGGCGCTAGAACACCGGCTCGCGCTCAAAGTCCGGCGGGGGCAGGACATCATCAGTGCGACTAGCAACCTCCAAGATCAGCTCTACCAGGAAGCGGGCGTCATCCAGCCCATCGCGACGGTACCGGCCGTCCCATCGAAGTACAACGTGGAGGCCGACATCCAGGGAGAGGTCATTACTCTCTGGCAGCCGAAAGCGAGCAACCAGCAGCAGGTCGGTATCATTGCTGATGAGACTGGTCGGCTCAAGTTCACGGTCTGGATCCGCTCGAATCAGGGCGTCATCCTGCATGAGGGTGATGTCGCCCGGATCGTGGGCGGTAAAGTCGGTGCGTACAACGAGCAGGCGACCCTCGCCGCCGACTCAGAGACCCGAATCTCGGTGCTCGAACGCGGCGACGGCCCGGCGCCTCGTGGAGACATCCCGAACGTGGACTGGTCGAAGTACGATGGCCGGTTCAAAGGTGTCCAACGCCACCGCGCCTGTACGATTCCGTCACTCTCCGACCCGCGTGTGAGTCAGGTCTCGTTGCCGACCCATCGCCCTCGCGATCGCCTCGACGCCGACGATGGTCGGTACGCTGCCACGCACTGGCTGAAGGCAATCGAAATCTACGACGCGGATGGTGACATTCCGCTTCCGGAGTGGTGGAAAGACCAGGCAAACGTCCTCCGAGTAGATGTCCCGGAGGACGCGGATTCTGAAAGCCGGGGAAAGCTCGTCGCTGAGCAGTGCCGGGCCGCACGAGAAGCGGGTGAGGGAGTCGACGCTTCCGATGCCTCTGTGGCTGATGAACTGGAGACCGACCCTCGTCCGCGGTCTCAGAGTATCGCTACGGACGCCCGAACGAGTGATGAGGAGGTTGTACTCGAAACGGACGGTGGAAACACGCGAACGCTATGGGTGCGTCTACCGGAGGACAATCTCGATACCTCGGAGTCCATGGATGACTCGAGCGACGAGTTCTTCATCGGGTCACCATCCACGAGCGAGCGCTGTCCCGAATGCGATCATGACCGTGCCTACTACGACCTGAAACAGCTTCGAGCGGCAGACGAAGCCCCGACGCGCCTCTTCACGTGTAGTGAGTGCGGGCACCGGTGGCGGGAAGATGATTGATCCAGATACCCGAATCAACGAGCAGTGGACCGTTGGCCAACTCATCGAAGTGTTCGATCACGCCAACTTCCTGCCGTTCGACCCAAACGAGCCTCATTTCTTCTGTGATTTTTGCTCGAAAGGTGTCGCATACCGAAGCAATCCACTCGTCGGTCACTACATCGCCGACAACGTCCTGAACACGAACCACCCGAAGTGGCGAAACGCGACGGATCCTCACAGCGAGAACCCACCGCTCGTTCCCTTGGCGTCGTACTGCGAAGACTGCACGACTCGTCTTCTCCTCTTCCCCTGCAAGGGGTTCGCTGAGGTCCGGATGCTGTTCACTCTCACTGAGGAACGCGTCATCACGACCCCGGAGGTGACAGACGTCTCGGGGCCCGAGGACGGCATCCCTTGGAATCCAAAGGAACTCTCTGAGCAGATCACAGGCATTCCGTGGGAGCAAAACGCGTTGCTTGCGGCGCTTGAGGGGGAGGATCAGTTGTGGGGTCCGGAGAACATGGTCACATTTCTTCTCTCGATCGGCAGCGGCGTGGATGTCCGTGAACTCGTCCAGTGGGACGGCTCCCTGAATCCGAAAGCACTCGGCCGAGCTCGCAAGGAATACCAGGAGTTCGTTGAGAAGATGCGACGGCACGGATACAGTCGTAAAGCATTCCGAGACCATGTTCGAGGAGATGATAGATAGGGGAGCCTGGTGTGGAGCACTCGTCTCTTTGTTGGCCCCGTTGCTGGGTGGAGGACAAACAAGCGATGCATATGCTGATCAGGGTTCTTACTCCTGGCCGGAGCCCCGACGACGCGCTCGGCCGTGCCAGAGGAGCCCTCGACCACCTCGTAGGGATTGGCGAGTATGCCACTCCTGTATTCGACTACTACCGAACGATGAACGATACTGCCGCCCGTTTTCGTGACCATCCTCGATACGGCCAGCTCGATGCGGTCCTCTCGCTTGAATCTGAGACGGGTCAGCAGGTGCTTGAGGATACGGTGGACGCCCAAGAACACTGGTTCGTTGACACCCTAGAGGATCTGCGAGAGAAACTCGACGTGCTTGATCCAACCGAGGTGATGACTGACGTTGATCTCGCCCGGTTCGACTGCTATCGCTTGGGCCAGTTCGCCGGTCCATCGGTCTGGGTTTACGACGAACACGGCGCCGGTCTCCGGTCCCGATCCGCTGTCGATGAATACGTCGAGCGCCACGATGATGACGAGCTCTGGATCGTCCCCGCTGACGTCCACTATTGAATCCAACTTCGACTCCCTCTTCCATGAGTTTCTACGCGAATGTGACCGGCTATCTGCAGTATCGCACTGATGAACATCTTCAGGCGGCAGTTCGCCGTCTCCAGTCGGGAGGATGGCTCAATGAGCACCGGCGATGGATCCCGGAAAACGGTTGTCAGCGAGTCGTGACAGAGTCTGCTACGACTATTGACGATGTGCATCGACTCCTCGTGATCCCGCCCGCTCTCTATCGGAATCTGGCTCGAGTCACGACCGACCTCTTCCCGGGCGTCGTTCGAGGAAAGGTGGTCATCTCGTCGATCGATGGCTGTTTCGACGCTTGGATCGAGCGCCCGCTTCCTCGAGCAGCAACCGCGTCTCCTGGAACGTCATCACCAGTTTCCGATATCGAATGCATCGGGTTGGAAGAATACGCCCAAGGCCGAGGGCTTGGTGTCACGGAATTCGACCACGAGAAGTACGCGGAGTGGCAAGGGGAGGTTCTCCATCAGTTCCATACCGAGCACGACCCCGACGTCTTAGAGATACTGGAAGCCGGTCATAGGTGAGTCACGTCCGCCGACATCCACTTCTGCGGGGAGCTAGTCGCCCGACTCTCGCATAGAGTTCGCGAACGGTTTGTGGATCCCCACTCGGTGTGGGGTCCGACCTAGCTTTTCGGCTCCCCGGGACTGTCACATGTCCGATTCAGACTCAGTCACCACGAGCACTGCCGATGTCGAGACCGAGGTTAGCGACCAGTGTTACACGTGCCCCGAATGCGCGACGACCAATAGTGTGGTTGTCGACGCGAGCACGGCTGAAACCTACTGTACGCAGTGTGGGCTCGTTCTCGCTGATTCCCGCCTCGATCGAGGACCGGAATGGCTTGCAGTGAACGCCGAATCCGAACGCCGGGTTGGGGGACCGTTAACCGATCTCCGCCACGACCGTGGTCTCTCCGCTGAAATCGGATATCGAGTCGATGGTCGTGGGAACACGCTCCCGGGTGGGAAACAACGCCAATTTACCCGCCTCCGACGATGGAACGCCCAGGCGAAATTCGAATCGACACAGGATCAGAATCTTGCACGGGGACTCGGCGAAATCCAGCGCATTGCGAGTTCGCTTGATCTCCCCGACTCGGTTCAGAACCGTGCTGGTCGGCTCTTCCGCGAGGCCGTCCACGCGGGTCTTCTCACGGGCCGCTCGGTCGAAGCCATCGCGACCGCGAGTGTCTACGCTGCCTGTCGGCTCCGCCGTCTCCCGTGGTTCTTCGAGGAGGTCGCTGAACGTGCTCGCGTCGACGAGCCTCGCGTTCGCGCCGGGTACAAGGTCCTCAATCGTGAACTCGATCTCGCTGCCCCACCGCCACTTCCTCGAGATTTTCTGCCTCGCCTCGCCTCAGAGACTGGGGTCTCAACGGAGGTCGAACAGTACGCTCGGACGCTTCTGGATCTACCAGCGGTGGCAGCGCTCGCCAACGGTCGTAAACCCGGCTGTGTCGCTGCTGGGTGTCTCTATTATGCGGCCCGCGAACTCATGGGGTACGGGGCGGTCACGCAGGACCAGTTGGCGGCCACAGCTCGGGTGAGCACGCCAAGTCTTAGAACGATGTGGCGAACCCTCACCGACCTTGCAGCCGAAGATGACGTCTCGTTTCCGTCACCGTCGGAGTTCGACTAGATCGCGTACGCAGATGCAACCTCGAAGGTGTATTCGAGGAGAGTAGGTTACTGACCGAGCCCTCGCGTCCGCTCGTCGTTTTGTCTTCCCCGATTCGGCGGGGGAAAACCTGGAGGGTGAACTGTCCTCCGGTGATCCTCCTTCCAGACTCGCCTCGAATACCGCAACCAGTCATTCACACCATTATGGGAAGCCTCTCTCGTAACCGTGCATGGGCACGTCTTCAGACAGCGCTCGAACAGCGTCTTGAACAGGCCGCAACTCAAGCCGACCGGGCAACCGTCTACCAAGATGTGGTTGACCGCCTCGTTCGGATCGCTTCTGACGAGGTGGAACTCGATCGCATTGCTCGGGAGATAGCGGTTTCACCGGCTACAATCCCGTTTCCTCACGACGGTACGCCCTCTCCGATCGAACCGTCGATGAAACACTTACGAGAGGGAATTCGATGACGACTGACGCTGGTGGGTTCGAGCCAACTATCGATCTACACACTGCCGACTGGCGGCCGGGCGATCCCTGTCCGAACTGTGGGCATAGTGCCGTTCATGCTATCGTCCGTGCGGGAGTTCGATTCCACGAAACTGGGGGCTGGGACTTCGACGAAACCCTCGCAGTGTACGAGGCCTTCTGCCCGGCTTGCGACTGGCTCCCGCCAGTCATCGATACCGAATCTCCGGTCGCATAGACGAGTACCGTCGTCGTAGGCGATTGAAGAATCAGTCAGGACGGAATCGAGTGGAGCACTCGATCAGTTTCTCAGTCCCCACACGGTGAGGGGCGATCGAGATGTCCACCCTACACTACACGACGGAGTGTCGGTACAATCTGTGCCGTACCTCCTCACGCGTCGGCTCACAAACCACCAGTTATCAGCCACCATGAGTACAGATACCGACGGTAAAGACACACGAACCGACACCGAATCGGCGATGGAGCCCGATCCCGAGGCGGACTCGGAACCAGATTCCGGAGAAGAGACCGAAACTACCTCGACTTCCGGGACACCAGACCCTGACCCCGATGACACGCCAGCTGATGTCTCCGACTCAGAGCAGACCTCGGACTCTAGTACGTCGTCTGAATCCAACGACGAGGAATCAACAGACTCGGATACTGAAGCTACGGCTCCTCCGGAACAATTCCGGGCAGCTATCCAAGGTGGGGAACTCAAGACCGTTCTCAAGACCCTGAGTGCGATCGTCGACGAGACCCGGATTCATATCAACGAGAACGGACTCCGAATGCGAGCGGTCGATCCAGCGAACGTCGCGATGGACGATATCGAACTCGAAGCAGCTGCGTTCGAGTCCTATGATGCCAGCCCCGGTCTCCTCGGAGTAAATCTCGACCGCTTCTCCAAGGTGGTGAAGATGGCCAACAAGACGGATTTAGTCCAGCTCTGGTTCGATACATCGACGTTCAAACTCGTCGTTTACATCGATGGCCTCGAATTCACCATGGCGTGTCTGGATCCGCAGACGATTCGCTCGGAACCGACGCTTCCGGAACTGGATCTCCCCGCCGGCGTGACGATTTCACGTGAGGCTCTCAACCGGGGGATCAAGGCCGCCGATATGGTCTCTGACCACATCGGCATCGAGATGGTTGAGGACGAGGGTCGGCTCTCGATCGATGCAGAGGGTGATACCGACAACGTTCGTCTTGACCTCCAAGACGACGACCTTCAGTCGGTGACGCTTGCTGATGCGCGATCGGTTTTCAGCCTCGATTATCTGAAGGACCTCGTCCGAACGATGCCCAGGGGAGTCGATGTCTCGTTGCGGTTCGGGTCCGACTTTCCGCTCATCATGGACTACGAGATCGCCGACGGAGACGGGCACGTGACGCGAATGCTTGCCCCACGTATCCAGACCGACTGATTCTCTTCATACGGTTGGATAGACCTCACGCAGTCGGCGACCTCCGACTCATACGCGACTGACGCTTCATTACCACAGGCTCACCACACATGCCATCGAAGACAGATTACGAACGGAAAACGAAGTACAAGACCAACACGTATCGGGGCGAGCGAGGCCTCGGTGGAAACATCGTCTACGCCGGCGATACTCTCCTCGATAAGCACCTGTTCGTTCACTCAGTAGCCCCAGGAGGCTTCGACTGGGGACCCGACGCAGACGATGACCGAGCCTGCCAACTCGCCATCGCACTACTTGCCCCACTGACGGGCGTCGATGACGCGATCGAGAACTACCACATCTTCGCGACGAACTTCGTGAAACGCGACCTCTCCGGTGATTCATGGGAGATCAAACAGAGAGTCATACGGAAGCCGGCTCATCTGGAACGCCATCTCGACCGCGAGTATCCAGAGAACACCGCACCAAGTCCGGAGGATGTTCCCGCTCTCGATGATCCTGGCCTCGACCTCGACGGAATAACGTACGCTGAGGAGCTTGCGCTCGCCGAGAAGTACAAAGATGTCCTCTGGACCCGTGGGAATCGTCGGGATAATCTCCGACGTCTGCAGGCTATCTGGAGCGGGCAGGAGGATCCGAGCGACGATCCGGTGAGTCGCTCAGACATTTATCACATGATCAGCAACGTCTCGTCGACTGCTCGTCGGACTCTTAGTAAGCAGTTCGATACGATGGGTGAGCTCGCTGGCTGGGTGGTTTACGGGCGAAACCACGCTCGGCTGGACGGGGTCAGCTCGACCGCTGCGGGCCACATTCGAGATTCCCGAGACGAGTTCATCCGGTATTTCGGTGGCGAGGAGTACATCCCCGAACACGACGACGGCAACCTCTCGCTCGATTCTGCGTTCGAAGGGTCCGTCGATGCGGAGCAGCAGACGCTATCCACCCAGATGGATTCCGACGAAGAGGCGTCTGATACGATCCACTCCTGACCGTCTCATTAGATGGTTTGTCTTCCCCGGAGCACCGAGGGGTGACGATTTTCGACCATCGTGGATCGGCCCCAGTCGCAGCCCCATTCTCACACCCAGATGAGCTCCACCATGTCCAACAAGCAATCAGATGAACAGATCGACGCCGCCCACTCGAATCAGGTGGAGGCATCGAGTTTACCCGACAGGGACGCTACCCCACAGGGAGAGACTGACCGAACAGGGACAGCAGGCCAGGTCCCTGTCGCTGATCTGCTCAAGCAGGAAGCGATGCTTCCATTTGCCGGGCTCATGCCTCAAGACCCGCGTGAGTACCCGGAAGAAGTGTCTCCCGGCGGGCAGTACTTTTCAGGGACACCCCGATCGTTCAAGGAGGTAATCCAGATCCTCCCTCAAGCTTCCGACGGAGAACTGTGGGCAACCAACGAATTCGTCGACACTGCGGGGGCCGTCGATATCGAGGCAATTCGAAATGTTGAGGGACTCGATGTCGACGGACTCGAGTCGCAGACCGGCCAGTCACTGACCGACCTCGCTACATCAGCTGATTCGGAACCCATTGTTCGTGTTCATGACCACAAGGACATCGTCGACCAGCGCCGGAAAGCTCTCAACGCGCTCGGCTACGACGTTCAGTTCCGCTGGCAAATCGCCTCGGACTCCTACGCTATCATCAATCCGCAGCAGGCGTATCTCCCGATAATCAACGCTCTCCAGCGACGCGGCGCGACTGACGCGTTTGGATGGGCCTCGTATCGAGACTGGGGCGGGCTTCTGAAGATGGCCGTCATCTGTCCGAGTCTCCGGCACGTCGTTGCTGGGGCGGCTGAGACGTCCGACAGCGGGGATGACGTCGACGAGACGGCTGGACTCACTCACGTAGCTTCTGACGGCGAGGCGGCCGATGAGAGCGTGCAGGAGGAACTGGTCGTCTATGGGGGGTTCCAGACCGGGTACGATTTCCGTGGGACGCAGACGCTCTGGGCGCGACCGATTCTGTTCTTCCCCGACTCCGGGACGATCATTCCCGATACGGGTGAGCGCTACACGCGACGCCACTACGGGAAGGCAACCGATGCGCTGCACGAACAGAAGAACGACCGTGTTCCGATCAACGAGTGGTGGAAGGCGATCTACGATGACGTCGATCTACGAATGATCGATGTAGACCAGGCGATCTGCAAGACACGGGCAATCGCCTACGACTTCGAGGCACTCCCATTCTCCCTGGTGGAATGCTATCAGTTCTGGGGTGTGGCAGCGAAATACGCTGAACGGGCAGCCGACCGTGCCTCCGCGCTGGCGACACCGCATACCTGTCCTACCGTCTTCAACGTACAGTTGTCGCTCCTCATTGCGTTACTCGATGAGTACGACGGTTCGATAGCCTCGGATCGGTATCAGGAGTATCTGGAGATTGCTGGCGAGCTGTTCCGGACACCGTCGATGATGATTCAGTTGGCGGTGAAGGAGTACGACCGGCAGGTCGGCGACGAGAGCAAACGGATGCTTCCCGATGATCAGCAGACTCTGTCGGATGCTCTTGAGGACATCGTGGATATCCCGGGGATAGACGTCGACACGGAAATCGACCTCTCCGATCCGGCGGCACAGAGACTCCAAGACAAGGTCCAGCGCACCCTCAGCGATATTTCGGGATCGGGCGAGTAGCACCGACCATCGGACTTCGGTTTTTCTCTCCCGACAAGGGTGAGGAGGGAGTGGGTACCCCCCGATCTCCCCCTGTGAGTTCTCATGTCATCGTCACACTCGAACGGACCAGACGGCACCGATTCTGGGGAGCCCTTGAGCAATCAGGCTGTTCTCAGTCACCTCGTGCATCGCCTCTTGCAGCAGGAAGGCGGGAGCATTCCCCTTGAGCGGGTAACTCTCCGGGTCTCTGACTTCGCTGATATCGGCGAACAGGAGGCAGCAGACCTCATTGACGAGGGTTCCGACGCAGGAATTTATACTCTGGACAGAGGGTCCAGTGGAAGCGGACTCATCGTTGGAGCGACGCCGCAGGGTCCTGAGCCCGACGTGATCACCGAATCGTTCGGACCTGCGTCGTCAGAGGGAACCGCCGACTTTCGGGTGATTAGCGTCGTGACGGACTCGATTAACGACGCACTCCACGAAGCAGATATCACGGACTTCACGCAACTGGCCGACGCCGAGATCGATGAGATCACGGGGTTGACTGGAACGCTTACTGAATCCCGAGCTGAAGCACTTCTCGAAGAGGCCGCTACCCACATTCCTGTTGGAACGTCCCTTGCTCGTGCCGCTGCGCAGCGCTACACTCGGCGCGTCGATGACCAAGGGCGGGGTGTGGCCCGAGTCGTCGATCTGGCTGTGGCTGACGAGCCGGTCGGCGAACCGCTCTATCGGAGCAAGGACTGGTCCGCCGATGATCTTCGGGGAATGTACGTCTCTGATGTCGGACGGAACGCCTCGGAGCCGGTCCCGACGGGGTTGCATATCCTCGATGATCCAGACCATCCCGATGTCCCGAAAGCTGCCACCCACCCCGACGCGGGAGACGATGCCCTCCCGGTCGACGAGCAGGGTGAGGTAATTGCACCGGCTGTGCCAATCGAGCCTCGATTGCAGCTCCCAATCGACGAACTTCTTGCAAAGAAACTCTCGAGGGGTCTCGTTCCAGTCCGGATCGTGGGTCCTCGAGGCTCGGGGAAGAATTACCTGCTGAAGTATCTCTGCTACCGGACGAACCGTGGATACGTCTCGATTGACTGCGATGCTGCGACCCATACTGAGGACCTCTTTGGGCCGCTCACGCCCAACGAAAACGGAATCATCGTCCCCCGCAACGGTGCCGTCAAACAGGGACTTCTTAACGGGAGTGTCGTCGTACTCAACGAGTTCCCGGTGATGCGGGCAGGAGCAGCGATGGCGCTTCACAGGCTACTCAACGAAGGGAAACTCCTCATCAAAGCACACGGTGAGATCGTCGAACCCCACCCGTCGGCCCGGATCGTCATTACGATGAATCCACCGACTCGTGAATATCGCGATTCCGAACCGATGAACTCTGCTACTCGCGGTCGGTTCCGTGCGTTCGAGCAGCCCTATATCCAGGACATCGAAGAGGAGGTCGACACGTTAGATCGACAAGTGAACACGTCGAAGCAGGTCATTGACCGTGCTGCTCTTAGAAAGATCGTCCAATTCGCGCATCAGACTCGGCAGAACGAGTCTTGGCCGACTCTCAGTACTCGGAACCTGACGATACTGTGTGAACATATCGAAGACGGGGCGTCGCCCAAAGCCGCGGTGAAAAACGAACTATGGGCGGTTACTGAGCCAAACCAGTATCCTGAGGACTGCTACGAGACACTGAATGACTATCTATGACCCTCCCGTTTCCGTATATATCTGTATTATATCTTCGGAATACGGAACCGACTCAATTGATGCACATGACGCTACAATGATGATTTCAGAGAAAACAGTTAGTTGAGTATTGGAGTTATTGAAGTCTTCTCTATTTACTATATCTTATCAAAAGCTACAAGATAGTGGAGAAATAACACTAGACAACACCCAACGATGGCGAATATCACCCAATCAAGCACCCTCGGTTTTGAACTCGAGATGGACTACGACGAGGGGTTCGTGGAGGGAGATTTCGTCCAAGCCCCCGGCCCTTCGAGAGGCGAATACGTCGCCCAAATCACCCACACTGAAACTAGCAACGATCACATTGAGGCGAATGCGTCCGTTATCGGAAGCTACCCCGATCTCCCATTCCGTCGGGGGACCGAAGTCAAGAAAGCTGACCAGAGACTGGTTCTCGAGACTCTCTCACTTCCCCACGAAGGCGTTCATATCGGTACACTTCGTGGTTTTGGGACTCCCCTCTACCTCTCCGTCGAGAAATTCATGGAAAAGCAGGTTGGCGTCTTTGGACGAACCGGTAGCGGGAAGTCGTATACTGCTGGAGTGCTGACGGAAGAATTGTTTGAATACGAGCAGCCGATGGTGATCGTTGACCCTCACGGAGAGTACGCATCATTAAAGATCAGACCTGATGGGGAGGCAAGCGACTACCGGGTCGTCGAATATGCCGATCTTGAGTTCAATTCGGCCGCAGACCGTGACCTTGATCTTGACAGCATCGACCCACTTGACCTCGCCCGGCCCAAACAGGCGACCGTTCTCAATCTCCGTGGGGTCGACACCGAACGTCAAGAAGAAATCGTATCTACTCTTCTTGACGCACTATTTTTAGCCAGAAAACGGGATCGCATCCCTGAGACCAAGGTCTTCCTGGAAGAGGCCCACCTGTTTGCCCCCCAGCGAAAGAACGAGCCGCGCTCCGTCATCGAGAATATCGCTAAGGAGGGCCGAAAGTTCGGCTTCACACTTGCGCTAGTCAGCCAACGACCGAGTGAAATATATCCAAACATCCGCGCTCAGCTACAGGCGTTCATAATCCACAAGCTCACCGACGATACGGACATTAGTAAGATCATCAAGAATGCTGAGGGGCTTGATTCTTCGTGGGGGACGCAGATCCAGAAGCTACAGACTGGCGAGGTGCTATTCGTCGGCGACGTGATCGCCTCGCCGACCTTTGTCGAGGTTCGCGAACGACGGACCAAACACCACGAAGGTAGTGAGGGAATGTTCCAGACGAGCCAGCATGCCCAAGATGCCACCGCGGTCGATGACCGACAGACCGAGCTGGACGAGGAGGTAACGGCGGCGACGGTTGCGCGGCTCAAGGAGCATATTAACGAGCTTGAAGCGGAACGCGACCGGCTTCGCGAGAGCCTTGAACAGGAACAGGAAACGAATATGAGTGAGCAGCTCGCGGAACTTGAGACCACTGTCGACGAGCAACGGGAGAAGATTGAGGATCTCCACTCAAAAGTTCGGGATCGAGAGGGATCCATCGAAGAGCTCGAAGCGCAACTTGAGAATCGAGAACAGCAGCTACGAGAGCAACGGAAAAAAATCCAGCAGCTTCGAACTGAACGCAATGCTCTCGAAGGGGAGGCTAGCCGCTCAACCCCGTCTCAATCCGAAAACGGCGAGGGAGACATCCTTGATCACCCGTACGTCGATCGCGTACTGACGCGGCTGCAGGAGGAACTCGCTGCTCTTGATAAATATGAACGCGGGATGCTCGAGTTCTTCCTGTACAACGAGAGTGGATCAATCGAAGACGCGTACTTCCACGCAGGCGGTTCCCCTAACTCCTCGCAGCGGTACGAGAAAGCCGAGACGTTGATCGAAAAGAACTTCATTCGAAAGCGGAAGCGCGGCGAGTACGTGTACGCCTTGGACGATCTCATCGAGGACAAGCTCACTGACTTTACCGATCAGGGGAACATCGACGTAGCGATTGATAAAATTGAGGGTGACTTAACTACCCCAGCCGCAGGCTGAGTGCCGCATCCGAGAATTATAGATAGTGTAGACTTGCATTTATATACCGATATAGAAAATCAGACTATCTAAGCTTACATGGTTCTCCTCGTATTCTGAAGAACTAATCTGCAAGGCTGTAATGTTGAATCAACTCACTGTTTCTATAACCCTTGAATTCAGTCGTTAGAGGCTCTCTTTCGAGGAGTTAAATCCTTTCGAAGAGAACAATCCCCTTGCCGGCTCTCGGCCTGACGCCAGACGGCGGATAGAATAGCTTGGCCTTATTCCTTACCCTTAAAATTCTATGAACTGAGGCTCTAATTCGTTATTATAAGTCTCCGATATCCCAAGGATAGTAGGATTTAATATGGTGGGGCTAATAGCCGGAGTAAGGCATGACTGAAGGCGAACCGTCGCAGTCAAAGCTCGAAGACCTACTCGTTGACGAGGAGCAGATGAATGAGGAGTTGCTGACCAATTTGCTGGCGGACTACGTCGGCATCGGAAGCGACTCCGGAAGCCTCGTACCCACTCCCGCGTTTGAGGAGCTAACAGCGAAGCAGCAGATCGTAGTTGTGCTATTGGCGCAGAGAGCGCGGCATGAGCTTGAGATGGTGGAATCGGAGCAACTGACCCCAACGGAGATCAGCGAGGAAAGTGGAATAAAAACTGGCACCATCTATCCGTCCGTACGGGACTTGGAAGACGAGGACATCGCCGTGGGTAACGACGGGAGCTATCATATCCCGCCGTACAACTTTACTAAAGCCAAACAATTCATCAGGGGGGATGTCTGATGAGGGACGATGTAGAGGCGCTCCAAAAGCGGGTGCAAGATCTTGAGGAGCGCGTGGCGACCATCGAGGAGCGATTCGAGTCCGGAGACGTGCCCGACGAGACGGTTGGCCTCCGTGCGTTCGTTGAGCAGGTCGATCCAGCGACACACGTTGAGCGCGCGGTGACTATCGGGTATCACCTCGAAACCCAGCAGGGCCAAGAGAACTTCACTATCGAGGACATCGAGGAGGGGTACCGTACGTGCAAAATCCAAAAGCCCGCAAACACAAGCGACTCGCTCGCGAACGCGGAAGAGCGCGGCTGGTTGATGCGTGACGGGAAGGACGAACATTACCAGCTGTGGATGCTGACTCGTGAGGGCGAGCAGCACGTCAGGGAGGTGAGCGATGCATGAGTCTGGAAGATGAGATTCAGGATCGTCTCGTGGCCGACACCGAGTCTATCCTCCAGAACAACCTTGACCGAGTCGAGAAGCTCTTCCAGCTTCACCGGGACGGCACCGTCGACATCAGCGATGAGTACCGCAATCTCGACCCGGAGAACAGGATGTTAATCTACCTCATCGCTCAGCGGTTCGCGAAGGAGGGCAACATCGTCGATGAGGACACCGTCGACTCGGAGTTCTTCTACGAGCGGGTCGATCGAAAGGAGCGGACGATCCGAGACTACCTGCAAAACCTACGAGAGGCAGGGCTCGCCACGAAGGAGGGCAGGAGCTATCATCGACTGGTCGTGGAGAACCTTCCAGATGCGCTTAATCGACTTGAGGACGCGGGCAATTCGAACGGTGATGATGGATGACGACCGCATCGAAATCCCGCCTATACTACCGCCCCAGCAACACTCTCCAAACGCTCAAGGCAGTCATCAGCGGAAGTCAGACGCCAGAACAGATCGCCGACGACCTCGGTGTCGGCGTGCGAACGGTCAGAAACAAGCTTCACGACCCACTGCACCTCGGACTCGTCGAGTGGGACGGCGACAAGTACGATGCCACTAACGAGGCCCGCCGGCTTGTCCAACTCCAAGACGTCGATGTTCTCGAAGAGAGGTTCGTTGACCTTCCCGGCGTGCAGAGCGTGCTGGGGCAAATCAAGAACGACAGGATAACTATCGAGGAACTTGGTCGAGTCATCAGTTTCGAAACCGAATCGGGGGCCGCAGACGAGGAAACCTTCGAACGGTACGGGAGGGTCTATGCCAAGTGGATCCACTATCTTGAGCTCGGCGATGTCGCAGAAACCGATTCCGGGCCACAGCACCCGTTGCAGAACGATCGTGGTGCGAGCGATCCCCGCGTCCCGCCTCAGAAGGTCATCGAGACGCTTCGGGCAATAGATCAGGTCAATACGCGAGAGGAGTTGGCTAATCGACTGGGGTACTCTGAGAAAGAGATAGAGAAGACGCTCAGCACCGCGTACGCACTCGGAGTCGCACGCCCTGAACAAGGTGGCTTTGCCACGACTGAAGCCGGCCGCACCGTGATATCGACAAGCCGGGGTCAGCAGCGAGAGCTGCTCCGCGACAAACTGCTCGAGATTCCCCTCGTACAGGCATACTGCAACCGCGTTCCGAATAGCGAATTCAAGCCTGTGGCGGTGATGGAGCAGGTCTCTGAGGGATACAGTATGGGCTGGAGCGAGAAAACGATCGAGACGAAAGCACACCGTCTCTCACCGTGGTTAACTTTCACCGAATTAGCCGACAAACAGGAGGTTGGCGTTCTTGAGGCGACAGGAATGATGCCTCGTGAAGAACTATCTGACCCATAGATATTGGTTCCTGATATCTATAGTGTTATGACTGGAGTCGTAGCAATTCCTCCCGTTGTATCTACAAACCCTCTGCATGAACTCGCCACCAACTAGAATCCTCTCTATATCCAACATATTAAGTATGTCTTGACATATTAGTAATAACACCAGTTTATGTGCCTCTTGTTACCCGAGAGACAGTTGTAATCCTACTGTTCACCTCTTCCTATGTCGGATACCAAACCCACGAGCGGTGTTCATCAGCTTGTCAAAGAAGTTAGTCCACAAGTGGCAACCACAGCAAGAATTTCGCCGAACCGTGCAGACCGAATCCGTGAATTCATTTGTGGCCATCTTCCCGATGGCGTTGATGTCGATGTCGTCATTACGACAAGTGTCCAGACTGCTGCGGTACTTCCCGCTGATATCGACGCAATCCTCTCATCAGACGCGACAGAACTCCAACGAGACCAAACTCAACAACTCCTTGATGATGTAGACGCTGACTATCTGGTGCTCATCACCGGGAAGGAGGCCGATCTCGACCGAATACCCCTCAACGACCAGCTAACGGCCGATCACGCACATCAATTCGGACTGGCGTTCCACGAACTGCTGCATATTCTCAAGACGGCCATCATCACGATCGGCCAGCTCCTAGATACTGAAATCGACCCGCAGTATCACGAACAGGCCCACGACCTCATCAACATCATTGAGGATGGGGCGATTGAAAGTGAAGCCATCCATGGGAAGAATTTCAGTGACAACGCCGGCATTCGACTCGAACTCACTCGACGGTTGCATTCTCAAACGTCGAATGATATTCCCGAGGACCAGCAGATCACGTACTCATTCTGGGACGCCGTGACCTCCTGTCTCTACGACCTAGTAATCTATCCGACGGGGATTACGGACGTCCTCAGTGACGAGAGTGATGATCGGATTGTGTTCAAAAGCGACGCGGACCGACAGGCGTTCGAAGCACTTCACGAGGAACTCGAAACGCTTGCACGGGAGGCACTCGCCATGCGGAGCGCCGATCGGGAGGACACCACTCACACCCATGACAAGGCGGCGTCTGTCAGACGTGCCAAGTGCGTCATCGAAACGTGGACAACTCACATCCAGCCCCTCCTTGAGGATCGTCGCGATGATAGCGAAGAGGGACAGACCAGATCGGGGCCAACCAACACAGAAGACACGGCTGAAGCCGAAGGAGCCACTGACCCCCTCGAAGTGAACGAGGGACGATCTGAGGAGTCTTCCGAGGAGAATCGTTTACCACGAGAGGCTAGCGACGGGAGCGAAGAGTACGATGAAGAGCCCTCTGGTCTCGGTGCATCGAGGAGTGGAAGTTCTGACGAGGCGGACAGCTCCGATTTCTCTCGAGACTTCGATCCGTCCGATATCTCGCTGAACCGTGACGCGACTCACGATCCATATCAGGACATCTTCGATCATCCCCAGATCACACCCGATCCGGACCTAGATGAGATCGACGTTCGCACCGCTCCAGCGGACGGCGACTATGATACCACGAAAAGTCCATCCGATGATCAGACAGACGTCGACGAAGATGGAGATAATCGCGCTCATGCAGCTGTAGGTGAATCCAGTCGGACTGACAGCACGGATGCAGAGGAGAAGAACACCACCAGTGGAGAACAGACGGATCGTCGCGAGGATGCCGCTCACAGCCATGGTGACGGCAACGAGGGGAATGATTCGCCGGGGGAGACTTCGCGAGCACAGTCGCTTGCAGAGGCCGCTGAGCGTGCCCGAAAGAAAGAACGGCTGGAGTCGAGTGACGACCGGGGGACTACATCCGAAGACGGTGAGAGGTGTGATACAGATCGTACCGCTTCAGCGTCTCCCTCTCGTGAAGCGAGTACCTCTGCTGAACAAGATCCCCAGCTCACGTTCGGCGACTTCAACGGTGAGGATGGTCGTTCGAGCGATGACGCGAGCCCTCCGCAATCTGCATCGAACTCGGGTACCGAGAATTCTCGAAGCGAGGAGTCGATCCACAGCCATCCTAAAACCCCACTTGAACGAAGGGCTGAACCTGAACCGGTCTCTGAAGGGCCAGCCCACGCCAGATCGAGCCATCGATCATCAGACGAAGACCGCGACGTATACGAAGAGGCTCTAACAGCCGACGAACGAGCCGCCCACGACGAAGCTACTAGGGAAAGCATCGACGAGCAGGCCCTTGAAGAGGAACTCTCCGGACTTGCTGAGCAGCTGGAACGCGACAACCGAGATCACAACGAGGACAGTGGCCAGCCCGGTTGGACCAGAGGTGGGCTTGGAGGCCTTGATGAAATCGAGTTACTCCCCATCAGCACCGAACTCGTCCCTCCGGGCGAGTGGACGGCGGTTGAAGACGGAGCCGACCAGGTAGGAGATACGCTCGAAACGTATCTTCGCCTCGAGCGTCGGCAGGGTGAGCGGACTGGGCTAACTGCTGGGACGTACGATACCAGGGCTGGACACCGACTCTCGATCGGTGACCCTCGCGTGTGCAAGACGACGACGCCTGGTCGCGAGAAGCGCTACTGCCTCGTGTTGGTACTCGACCGTTCGGGCTCCATGAGGCACGGATCTCCACCGAAAATCGAGGTCGCAACGCAGGCGCTCGCTCGGTTCGCAGTTGCCGCCGAAGGCCTCGGCATCAAGGTCGCGATCATCGACTTCATTCGGGGACACGCTCGCCTCGTGAAGCCATTCTCCGTGGAAACACGACACGTGCAGGCGACGCTGCTCGATACATCCTGCGGTGGAGGTACTCCCCTTGCTGACGCGATCGGCCTCGCCCGTCAACTCATCGCGAGTCAGCGTGACGAACCGCTTATCATCACAGTCACCGATGACGAGCCCAGCGATGTTGAGGCAGTCCAAGAACAGCTTCGCGATTCGTATGCGCCAGTCTGCTCGCTGACCATCGCGACCGACTGTTCTCCGGGGACGCTTTCCCCCGACGCTTCCGAACTGGCGACCTACTACGAGCGCCAGGCGGCCGTCTATTCGCCCGATCGTCTTGACGATCGCCTTGACCAGTTCGCAAGTCTCCTCGCAGGGCTCTGAGGGACACCGTATCAGTCTGCTCCGAAGAAGCATCACTCACGAGTGATTCGCCTGTCCTGACTCGGGTCTCTCCTGTTTGTGTCCCCCAATAGCGGTAGGAGGTCATCCGACAGGAAGGCTCCTTCAGAGGAAAATGCCTCGCAGACACATCCATCCTGCCGCCGATTCGCTCCCAGTACTCTCACTGCCGTCTGGAGCACTCGCACACACCGACCGAACGTACGACTACGATGTCGATCGTGATCCACCGAACGTCGAGCCGATCGAACACAAGATCCGCCTCGATTTCATGGCTGGCGGCCCGATTCGGCGTGACGACCTACTCGGTGAGTACAACCCCTGGAAGTTCGATCCCGAGGCTCCGGATGCCGACCCATGGGCAGCGGGGATAAAGCCGAAACCGAGGGGACTCGAATACGCCGAGGCCACTTGCCGGAGAACGATCGACGAGGAAGTCCAGTATTTCGAGCACTACGAGGATGACGCCGTCCTCGCCACTGCGCCCGCTTTTCTCGCCAACCGGCTCCGATTGGTTCGTGAGCAACCGAATCCGGAACAGGCACTCGAGGAGGAGCGCGAACGGCGCGAGAGCTGGTATCGAAAACTCATCCCAGGGATGAACCTATACCAGATCCTCAAGTCTTCGTCATACGGGTCACTGATCGAGACGACGATCGGCACATCCCCCGATGAATCAGCCCTCACGCAACAGGATGCATTTGTGGGGATGGTAATCGTCGACGAGGAGACGGACACCGATGCGTACGCTACGGCGCAAAGGATAGCTCCCGAGTACGTCATCCGGGAGGATCGTCTCTCCAGCGGTCGAGACGACGTCTCCCCGACCCTCTCCGACTTCGGTATTACCCGTCCAGCCCCGCTTCTTGTCGGCGAATATGCTACCGGGGGTCAGTATCCGTTCCTCCCCTGGGGGGATGCGCTCGTCTGTTCGTGTCCCTACAAACACGATAAGCCGTGGCGAGTCATGTGTAAGCACGAACTGTTGGCTGCGGTCGTCGCCGGGAGCACGGACTCCATCTTCCTGCCGGTGACACGGGGAATCGAGGTTCCGCATCGGGCTCGCCGATTCGTCAGTCCCGATATCGCAGCTACCCACACCCCGCGAACCGACTCCCATAGACGTCGATCATGACGACGCTACTCGGAGGGGAAATCATCCATCAGCCTGAGCTCAACGAGTTCACCCAATCATGAGTGTCTACTGCCGAAAGGCGGGATTTGAGAAGACGTGGTCTCGCGATCCCTGTCTCGAGGTTGATTGCCCGCAATGTGGTGCAGTTGTAGGGCAGTGCTGTCGTCGGCCGTCTGGATGGAGTGGTCCGTTCGTCGAGTATCACCGTGAACGCGACCTCCTTGCCCTCAAAGAAGGCGCATACGGCGTGTGTCCCCTCGGGAAGTGTCCTGACTCGCTCGCCGAACTCGGTCTGGATGAGTCATTCGAACCGGTCTCAACGGATCTTGGTTCCTCCCAAACGAGACAGTCGAATCTGGACGCATTCTGAGGTGTTTGTACTCCCCCAGTCCATCGGAGGAATAGCAGTTGACCTTCGAAACAGCAGCAGACGCACCAGCGGATGCCATCTTTCACGTCGAACAGCTTCACGAATTCGCCATCAACGACCTCGGATACACGAGTGATGATGTCCTTTTCGTTGCTCATGACGACGGAACCATCACCGGTCGGATCGCTCCCAACGACGGTCGGGACCCTTGTGCTCCAAATCCCGGTGACGAGGACCGCTCGAGGGGTGATCATGACCCCGATCCGCCCGGTATTGGTTCCCGTTTCGGTGCCGATGTGAATCCAGACGAGACGCCTGACTCTGCACATGCCTAGGCGGGGGGACATCCCTCGGTGGGAGGAAGTCAATCCAGACGAGATTGATTACCTGGCGAGCGATGGGGTTGCGACGGGATACGAGCGCGATCTCGGGGCTGTACGCCACCAAATCGAGACGACTGAGGCACAGGTTCGATCATTGCTCTCTCAACTCGGGGTTTCTCCAGGCAGTGATCCAGTCGACGTTAGTATTCCACAGCATCGCCAGTTCAGAGATCCATACTCGTTTCACCTCGTTAGTCGAGTCCGGACAGCGCAACGTAATCTCGAGAATCGACGACGTCGCTTCTGTGAACTGTATGCCCTGCACCGAGCGAAGAAGCAACGACTTCGAGAGGAAGTCAAGAAGACGCCGGAGAAGGACGACGAAACCGATACCGGATAAGATGCGGCGAACGGAAGAGACTCAGAGACTGTAGTTACCCCACATGATGGCACCATCGAGGGGACTGTGGGGTAACATTTACTCCTGAATCATATCTCGTCCCCGGGAGGGTGAATTTGAACGACAGCCTGATCTGGAGATCTTGGACCACAACATCCCGGCTGACAGAGGAACATCAGGCCCTTCTGTGACAGCCGCAACCTGAGAGAGTTTATGTTGTATAACGATGCAAGAATCATACAGCCCGCAATGACCGACAGCTATAATTACATCACGGTGATGGAGGGGCCGGGACTTTCTGGTCTTCGGAAGTACTGGTTCGGCTACTACGAAGAGCCGATCGAGTGCCTCAGTGCCATTGAAGAAACCCACATCGCTGAACCTGTCGGGCACTACGAGCTCCCACATCCGATGACGCGGCCTGAGATCGAGAAATGGGCACTCACTCATCTCAAGGTCGATACAGCCGCCATCGAAGAGGCGCAGGCCACCAATCAAGCAGCCAACGTTCGAAACGATGCCCCCACCACCCCCTGAACGGCAACAGTCAGCACCGTCGGGAATAACCCGAGCAATCGCTCCCTCTCCTTCTTGTGACGACATCACTCGATATACCGACGGCTCTTCAGGTCGTTCTCGACAGAGCGTGCAGATGCCCAAGCACAACAGGTCTCGGCGGGCGATGCTCGGTGCTCTTGGAACACTCGGATTGACCGCGTCCGCTGGCTGTCTCGGACTACTCGGAGCCGAACCACGTCGTGAGGAAGCAGCAGACGTCGGTAGTGGTGGAACCACGAACGGTGACGGGAGTTCCAAGGCGGAGGACCGGATCGAGGCTTCTTCGGACGATAGTTCCAGTAGTGGTGACGAATCAGACACTTCCTCAGAAGACGGAGCACAGGGAACCACGCCGGACGAGAGTGCCGACGCCTCGGAGCCAGCTGAACGGGTCCTAATCGGCCCCGTCAGCAGTCCTGCGACGAACGAAGACTACGGAGAGTACGTCGATGATCCTGAGGGGAATCTCGGCCTCGATGGTGTGACTCTCGAGGTCACCGGCGCCGAGTTCGAACCGGGAGCGACCGGGATCGAGCGTAAGTCGTTCGCGTTCGATATTGACGACGATGGCTTCACCGTCACTGGCCGAGTTCATTCGGCCTTCAAGTGTGATACGTTCGATCTTGAGCGAGTGATCGTCGCTGGACGAGACGCGATCGTCGGTATCGTCGTCCAACAGACCGATACCTCGAGCTGCCACGACCTAAGTCACTACTGGGCACACGGTATCGAAGTGACGGGTCAATTTATCGGGGGACACCCTGATCGGCTTCGTATTCCGGTCCGGACCGAACAGGACCAGTTCGTCGAAGAGACACGGCTGTAGACCAGGGGTCTCGAAGCATCGTCGGCAGATGAGGTTTATATAGGATAACGAGGGAAGAGTCCGCAGACCTGTATGGTATACACTGATCGCCACGCAGCTCGGTATGGCCGGGATGCCCACGAACGCACTCCATCCCGAAGGAGTGTCGATCGAGTGATTTTCGCGGTTATCCCCGCCAAGAGCCGCTTCGAAGCCATCGCGAAGGCCGCTGTTGCCCTCAATCGACGTCCTCATGACCACCGACCAGTGGATTATGAGCGAAGCGATCAGGATCCCACATTCGAGCTGCTTCACCGATACGACGACTCTGCTCTCCAGACGTTTGCTGGTACATGGGGAACGCTCCCCGACGCCGCGCCGGTCACGAGCGAAACAGGAAGAAACATCCTGTCGAAAGCAATCCAAAATACTCCGTGGATCGAGAGCGATCAGACCTCAATCCAGACCGAGTCCGAGTCTGGAGATACGAGCTCGAGCGAGAAACCTCGTTCTCGTCTCTATGACGAAGCAGGAAATCCAATCGAGCGACGAACGCAACTCACAAAGTTCCTTGAGGAGACGGGGGTCCCTGACTTAGCGGAAGCACAAGACAATCCGATGATCAGTGAGGGCAGGGGAGAGGAGGATCTCCTCCACTTCGGAAGTGCAACAGAAGAGCCTTGGATCGTTCCGGCTCTCGCATTCAGTGTAGATCGGCACCGAAGTTCCTCTGGTCAAAGGACCACCCGAAACAACAGAGCTGATTCTCGGTGCTCCCGCCTTCACTGTGACGTGTGCGGGACAACAACGATTCACAGGTTCGACGGGATCGAGCGATACGAGGACACAAGCGAGACTGTCGATCATCCCGCAGGGGAGCTTTCTGACATCTTCGTCGACGAATATACGACTGAACTCTCGATCTGGAAATGCTCTGAGTGCAATGCCGGTCGCGAGGGGCCTCCCCTACCGTGAGGGTGTAGCCTACGCGAATTCTCTTCCAACGGTTTGTCACTCCCATCTCCATGGAGGTATCTTGGTGCATTTCAGCTGTAGGTGCTCAACCAAACCTTCGGCCGATCACTCGAGGTACTAACTTCTCATGGCTCGCAGCGAATCAACACCTATCACTGAGGCATTACCACCGGAGAAACTCCTCGAGACAGACCAGACCAGTCTCATCAGAGGGGGCGTTGCCTGTATGCACGATATCGAAACCGTCCGGCAGTACGTAGCTCACGAGAACAAGAACGATCGCCGACGCTGGGTTCTCGGGATGCTTGCCGAACGGGCTGCTACTCTCCGAGAGGGTACAAACGAGGAGGTTGATGAGGGGTGAACCAGAAGTTACCCCACAGAGTCGCACATTTCCGTTCTTCGTGGGGTAACTCGACTTGTCGAGTCAATCTGGTTTCTCTGCGTTGAGGAGTTCGACGACTTCGGGGACCGAGTAATCCTCACGCTTGACCTCCGTGATGAACGGCTCAGCCCCCTCTTCGGTACGGACCTTGTGTGGAAAAAATGCCTCGTACACGCCTTCTGAAGGAGGCACCTCGAATTCTGCATAATACCGATCACCGTAATGGCGCCCCTGCGTCCCGATATAGGCCAACTCGGCAGTCCGAGTGAAATCAGTCTCGTCTACCGCTGTTGTTGAAGCATCCAAGAGAACGATCGTGGAGGGGAACTCTTTCAGAGTCCAGTCGCCCGTTTCAGTCGGACCGAACCCGTCTTCATCAACCCACGAATCCAGGGAGATGGTCGCTGTTCTCTGCTCAACGGCCAAGACAGTCGCTTCCGCGACCCCTAGTCCACCCACATCTTCTCGGCGGACAGAGACGTTTTCTACCAACATCACCAAGCTCTCGTCAGGAACGTGATTTCTATGAGGGGAATCAAATATCTTTATCCGGCGAACGCAGGCTCTCCCCCCAGTAGAGCCCATATTTAGGCCTCGTCTCGAGTAGTCGGATGTATATCAGATCTGCTCAAATTAATCGCTTCCAGGCAGACGTTTGTCCCCTCCCAACTGAGATGGAGAGGTAACTCAGACTCCGCCTCAAACAGATCCGTATCCTCTCCATCTCGAATCATGAGCCACTCAGCGTCCCAATCAAAGCCAGGTTCCTATCGCGAAACGCCGAACGATCCCAGAGTCAAGCCGGATGTGGCCGCCTCCTCACAAAGGAAATCAAACGGGGACGGAATGACGAGCACCGACCCGACTTCTGGTCGGTCTCGACGGGCACGAACTGAAGAGATGGACGTGTCGCTGCTCCGTCGAGGTGGGGTGTACGAGATTCGCTCTGCGTCCGGGAACATCTATGAAGTGAACGTTCTCGAGAAGTCCTGTACCTGTCCGGATCATCGCGAGAACGAGCCAGCAGGTGGGTGCAAGCATCTACGTCGGGTCGATCACGAACTCCAAGCAGGTCTCCTTCCCCGACCAGACGGGAAGTTACCTACCAACCACCCAACAACGGGAGGCCATTCAATCCGTGGGAGCTGTGATCAACACACAAACGGAGCGAACTCCGTCGACTCGGACGACGAAGGCAACAGTAGTTACGAGGGAGTAGAGATAGAGCGACCGCATACCGGAGTCCAGCTAGCTTCAGAGATGCAACAGCGTGAAGAGCACATCGCTCAGATCGATGCGGAGCTCCAGGCGCTACAGTTCGTCTCCGATGTACTGGATCGACTCAAAACGGGCAAGGGATTCGATCTGAAGCGGATGCGGGAGAACGAAGCAGGGCCATCAAGTCGCCTCTGATCCGGCCGGTTCGCACGGTTTGCAAATCAATCAGGCGTTGTCTCTCGATCATCGCTTCCTCATCTAAACCGGAACAACGAGGCCTCTGGTGGTTGTTTCAGGTTGAACCCTGATCCTCTCTAGGTAGAGGGGCGGGTATACGCTCGCTGTGTTTATGTAGACCTCCGCCAAGGCAATGTATGGCACCCACCGACGAGGACGGTCCTGAAGATTTCGGGGTCGATATCGACGCTATCCAGGCAGATTTGACGGACATGGAAGCGAGTCTTAAAGACCGCATCGACCTTCTTGAGCGCGGCTTCAAACTCCGAGATGAATACGCTATCGAGAGCCAGGTCGATGTCGACGTGCCGCCGGTCGTCGCGGACTATGTCAGAGCGGTCGTCCCAGAAACCGCGACCATGACTGTCGAGGAACGTAATCAACTCTTGGTCCAAGAGCTGATGGGGTTCGAAGCACGAACCACTCGATACTACTTCCCGAACGGAGATATTCTTGAAGATGCTCCGGACGGGGTTGTGTTTACACATGAATCCAACATCAGTATAAACGAGTGACTGACACCGCGACACTCTGTGAAACGACTCCTTCCGAGGAACCCGTTGAGCAGAGGTAGACTCATACGCCGGGCCGACGAATTTGAGTCGGACAACAGAAGACAGAGATCAATGGCAATTCATCCACCCAGTAACGGCGACAGAGATTTCATTACTGTATTCAAGACTGGGTCGGTCGACCGCGACGATTACCCGGACCTTGCCGAGCACCTTCTTGAGGGTCGGACGCAACTCGCCTCGGAGACGGGCTATCTGATGAAGTTTGGCGACGTCTCGCATCGAGGACTGACACCGTTCGACGTCGCCTCGCTCCACGACGTCCCGGCCTACCCCCTGCCGAAGTCCGCACTGGAGTCACTCCCGGCGCACGTCCGGGCCGATTTAGAACAGAACGGCGCCGTCCAAATGTTTGCCTCGTACGACCGAGAACAGCACCGATTCGAGGACGTCGCCCTCGCCTGGGAGGAGCAGGACTTTCTCGAACGGATCGCCGAACTTGTTACCGGCGATTGTTCACTCCACGAGGCCGTCGACTGGATTGTCGTCGAAGAAGCCGAACGCTACACGATCACTCAGTGGGCAGATATCCGAGGCGTGACGGAGGACGCTGTCCGATCGAACGTCAATTCAGCCCGCGAGAAACTGCTCGCTGAAGAGGATCGTGAGTCAGTATGACGAAATCGGATAACTTCTCATCGTCCGTGGAACATTGGGTATTTAAATCAAATTCAAAAACCGACAGACTGCGTCGGGATATGGGTTGTCCGGATTTATATCCGATCTCGGCACGTCGTTACAAGTATGTCTACTGAGGACAGGCTGCCAGAACCACACCGAACACAGCTCCGGCTCCATCAGGAGATTGCAGAAAGCGACCACGAGCCGTTGCTCGCTATACACCTCCACAAGGCAAAGTTCCACCAGGCGAAAGCGCTCGACGAGTACCGCAGTCAGGACGGGCCGAGGAGCTTTCTGGATCCTAGTGTCTTCGAGAAGTCTATGAGTATGGTCGCGGCCCGGACCGAGACCTCTACCAGCGTCTCGGCGGAACAGGCATGGCAGGAGATTGCCTCCGAAGAGACCTGGATCGGTGCCCTTCCAGTCCAGATCCGTCGGGAGGCCCAGGATGTCTATCTTCGAGGGTATCCATTCGTCATTGGATTTGCGGGCGGAAAGCCACGAGTGGTGTTGAACAAAATCCTCGTTGGGAAGCCAGGGAATCTCAAGCGCGTGTACGCGAACGAGTGGACACGACCGTGGGTGATTGCTGAGATACTGGACGCCACGGGGTTCAACACGGAGAATCTCATCGTGGCCACATTGAAGGCTGATCAGCAGCAGTACGGTGAACCGGGCCTCTCCTACCTGAAAGAGGTTGCGCGGAAAACGGTCGGCACCTTCGTTCAAAATCCTGAGGAGCAGTTCCTTGAACCAAAGAGCCCGACGAAGTGGACACCAGACTGGCAGGACGGCCCCGTCCGGACGCAGTTGCTACAGTACGAGACGGAGTGGTCACTGTTCGACGGTATCGGACATGGTGATTCGATCCGAGACGTGATCGAGGTGTTCCGCGACAATCGAGAGGCGAAGGGGACGCCTCCAGACCGTGGAAAGACGTTGGAAGAAGCGCTAATGGCACGAGTTTGAGTTTCACAGTCGGGGAGAACTTCAACGTTACTGGGACACCAGTAGAACAGCAGTAGCCGATGTGTCGAAGCCCGTTGAAAATCCAGTTCGGTAGCTACAGGATTGAATCGACTTCGTTGAGCGCTTCCGTGGCGAGATCGCCTAACTCGCCGGCCTCAATGTGCGAGTACCGCTCACGAACCATCTCCTCGGAGTTGTCGAGATACCGGGCTGCCACCGTGTATCCAAACGCCCGAACGAGCACCTCCCCCATCCCACGTCGGCCGCCATGGGGTGCGAGATAGTCGTGTTTCGGGTGGTCGATGTCGATGTCCGCATCCGTTGTAAGGCGTCGAAGGATGGACCGCGCCCCATCGGTCGTGAGCGAGTTCGGATGGATGTCCTCTTCGAGCGCCAGCAGGAGGTCACGGGCGTACGCCTCACGGTGCTTGGCGATTGCTTCCGGCCGGAGCCCGCGGTCGGTGAGCTCTTCACGAACGAGCGTGGCGAGCGTCCGCTGGTCGAACGTCGGAAACACTGGCCACCGATCGGTCGGTGGGTCTACGAGCTTCAGATAGCTACGGAGCGGCGAGATCACCGGGTCAGGAAGACTAGCGGCATCCCACTGCTGTTTCTTGCGATAGACGTCCATGCTTCCGTCCTCGAGGTTCACCTCCCCCCACCGGACGCCCCGGCGACGCGGGTCGTCTGGATCACGCAGGAGCTCGCCAACTCGGACGGCCGTGTATGCGAGGACGAACACGAGCGCCCGATCTCGCGCCGCCTTCAGGGCCGTATACCGTGCCCGCTGTCGGTCGAGCGGGTCGACGTCATCTGGAAGCGTCGTGAAGGTCTCGATGGCGGTCCGAGCCTCCTCGTCGACGTATCGAGTCAGCGCGTGCCGCTGTTCTGGTGTCCACGCCTGCTGGTCGCCCGGCTTTCGGCCGTCGTCATCGGGGAGGGGTGCCATCGCGCTCGCTCGCTGGGCGTAGTGGGCCTCCAGATAGCCCTCGTTGACGCACCATCCGCACCACGCCGAGATGTAGGCATAGTACGTTTTGACGGTGTTCTGTTTGAGACCGCGGTCGCCGGCGAGGTGGCGGGCGTACTCGCGGAACACGCGCTCATCGAGGTCGGCAAAGGTCGGCTCTTGGTCGCCGTCGGCGGGTGTGATCCCGGTCCAGTTCTCGTCACCACGATCACCGGTCGCCCACTCGTGGAACCGCTGGAGTTCGCGAGCGGCGTTTCGCCGGTAGTTCCCACCACCACCACCGCGGCCCTTCCCTTTGTCCTGGAGGTACCGCTCGAACGAACTCGTCACCGGTCGGTCGGCTCGCGTCTGGGTGGAGGTGTCGTCGATCATGTGGTCTCTGCCTGTGAGGTATCTAAATAGGAGATCGTGGCCGTGGTGACCTGATCCGTAAACTGCTCGGTGACGGTCCCTTGCGTCCCAACCACGTGGAGATCGTCCTTCAGAGTCGCCACCGTCCACGGGAGGACGTGACTCTGCTGGTTCGGTTGGCCCCGGATCCACGCGTCACTCGGGACAGCGAAACTCCCGGGATGGTGGCTCTGGGTCGTGAACGCGATAGCGATGGATTCCTCGTCGTGGTATGGCATCTGCTCGCCCGATATAACCAGCCACGGACGGGGATTCCCACCGCCCGTTTTGAACGGGTCGGGAGCCCACACGACGGTTCCGCGGTCTACCATCCAGCCTCACGCTCCTCCGTCAGTGTGATCCCGCTCCCCCTCGATCGGGTCGACAGCCGTTTCCATCCATGCGTCGACGTCTTCGTCGGAGAAGCCACCGTCGAGCTCGTCCGCTGTCGCGGCGCCGTGGAGGCCAGCAGAGGCGACGGCGTGTTCGGCGTCGACGATCGCCCAGAACCGGTCGCGATGCTCGACGAGCCCGTGCTGTTCGAGCCGGTTCAACGTCGGACCGACGCTCCCCTCTGGCACGTCGACGGCGTCGACGATCTCCCGCTGCCGGAACGCCTGGTCGGCGTGCTCGAGGAGGAACCGATACACCTTCCCCTGCGTGGTGTCCGGCGCGAGGTCCGGGAGTGAGGGCCCGTCTTCGTCGATGGCCTGGAATTCGTCCTTGGAGATAGGCATCGTATATATTGGTTTGTATTAGGAGTTATTAGACCTTATCACCACACTCATCGACCTGCTCACGTGGCTATCGATGTTCGCGGTCTTCTCCCGGGGTAGACGGCTGGTTCTTGCGGTTCCACGTTTCGTGCTTCGTAGACAGCGTCGGGGTACGTCAAAGTGGTCGTGATTATTGAGGTAATCATGAGCATTCGATTCAAATATCTCATTTCCCGGATTCATGGAACCTGAGCCCTGAAAGAGCAATGTACGGCATTTTAACCACCTCGTAAACCATATGTTGCTATACCAAGTTCGACGGTTGTGATTTAAAACCCGGAACCTAGAAACTCGTAGCCGGTAACATCGTATGACCACTCAGTCGGTTTTCTCAGACAACTATTTTGTAGCAGGGCAGAACAGGTTATTCAACATGTCGGATATCCCTCTCCCGTTGGACCGGTTCAGTTCGGACACGTACTTGACTGCTCTGGAGGATCTAGTTAACAGGTATACGCAGGAGGAAGAGCCGATCCACTATAAGAAAGCTGCAATCAACGTTAGTGAATCCACCTGCTCCAGTTGTCTGAAGTACTTCAGTGATATCGGCTTGATCGAGGCGGAGAAGGCCGGCGTCTATACTCCTTCTAAGCCAGTAATAGGCTATTTCAGGAAGGTGGGGGACTCGAAAGATCAAGCCAAGGCAGAAATAAGGGAAATTTTAGACGAATACGAGTTATTCTCCGACGTTCTATTCTTAATCGACAGCGGCGAGTTTGGACTAGAGGAGCTCTCAAACAAAGTGTCCGGTCAGCTCGGCATTGACAAGGAGAATACATCAAGTGTAGCTAAAGCCATCGAGATCTTCGCGCAGTTCGGATTTGTCGAAATTGAGGATTCTGGAGATGACCCGGTCGTCCAATCGTCTATTCCGAGCGACTCCAACAGTTTCGACCTACAAGCAAGCACAACCTCGGAGACCGGTGAGATTGATCCAGACGACTCTCAGTCGGCTCGGCAATCCTTGGACAGTACGTTTGATACCGATGATATTCCCGATATTGACTTCCCTCCAACCCGTGGCGGCCCCGAAGGTCTTCTTGAATTAGTGGATGTTCTCTCTGAGGGAGGCACTCACTCAAATGATAGCCTTACCGAGAGTCTTGACGTCTCACCTAGAAGCCTCCGGGGAACGACGCAGTATGGAAGAGCACTTGGATTTGTTGAGGAGCGAGAAGATGGCTATGCGTTGACCGACGAAGGGTTCGAGTTGTCGTTCGCCTCCAAAGAGTCAGATCAAGAAGAATTATTCCGAAACAGCATTAGGCAATATCCCACATACAGGTACATCCTTCAATCGTCTCTCTCTGAGTTGGGCGATGAGGCAGACAGTATTGACTCCCCAACTATTCGAAAGGAACTGCGAACAACATTCGGGTTCAGAGAAAAGAAGGATGACACGCTCAGGGATGGTATAACAACCCTTCTTCAAACATTAGACGCCGCTGGGTTTGGTGAGTATATTGTCGGAAGACGTGGTGCACACACGCGTGTTGAAGGCTCCCCAGAAGAGCTTCAGTTATTAAAAGATCTAGTCACCGAAGTATCCGTCCAACATTTTGAAGAAACTCCGTCCGATTCGGACTCTTCCGGAAGCGAAGACACTGAGGAGCAAGATACTGAGGACAAAGCGACGGTGGCCGATCACAGAGAACAATCCGACTCTGAAACTGTATCAATAAAAGATAGTGGCCCAACGGTTCGTATCTCTAAAATACGGATACAGAACTTTAGAAACATCCGAGATACCGGCTTCATCGAGTTGGAGAATGTGACGACATTAATCGGAAAGAATGAAAGTGGAAAAACGTCTACTCTGGAGGCCATCAATTCGTTCTCGGAGGACTATGAATATACTGAGCGTGATTTGTCAAATTCAACAGGGGAGGTGGAAAGCGACGTACGGATTCCGATAATAACTCTTCAATTTGAACTCAGTAAGCCAATGGTGGACGAGTTTTACCCCCAGATATCGGATGACACAGCAATGCCACTAACAATTACGCGAACGAAGTATTTTGACAATAGCTATGAATCTAATGTTCATGCACCTGTTGATGAGGACGAAGTTGAACTCCCTAATCCTAATCTTCTGTACTACGATAGCTATAGCCTGATTAGCGACAAAGCAACAGCCGAGCAACTATATAATGGCGAATGTGAAACGTTCCAGAACCTGCTGGCTCTTGGTGAAATCTCGATCGATGATTTCCGCGGATCGTCGTTAAGCCGATACAATACTATCGAACAAGCTGAGAATAGAATTGAGGATAAGATCAACGGAGCGTGGTCACAGAAGAGCCTGAACATCGATTTGAGATGGGTTGACTCTGAAGAGACAGTACAACTCCTGATTCAGGATCAGCTCAATCCCGACTCAGCGATCGATGAGCGGCCGCTAACATATCCCTCTCAGCGGAGCGACGGATTCCAGTGGTTCCTTTCATTTTATATCAACCTTCTTGCAGAGTCGAGTAGTTCAGGCCTTGAGAGTAAGGTACTACTCTTGGACGACCCGGCGGTCTACCTTCACCCAGAAGGGAAACGGGACTGGTTGGAGTCAGTTAATGAAATTGGCAAGACCGAACAGGTAGTGTTCTCGTCGCATTCTCCGTATTTGATAGATAAGCGTTACCCATCGCGCATTAGAGCGGTAGAGGATACCCCACGAGGGGGAACGAAAATTAGGGAGGACATCTTCGGGTCAGATAGTCGCACACTGGAGCCGCTACGAAATGCACTAGGGGTTGATCTCGGCTCGTCGCCTTTCATTTCTCGCCGGCAACTGCTTGTGGAGGGTCCAACGGAGTACTATGTGATAGCCGCTGTAGCCAATTACTTCTCCCAGGTACTGGATAGAGACTTATTCGGCTGGCAGGAAGTTTCTGTAATGCCTGTGCGTGGAGCTAGTAGTGTTGTCGGGCAAGCGAGTTGGCTCGCAAGTGAAGAAATCGATTACGCGATCATGCTGGATAGCGACGAAGCCGGTCAGGACGTCTACGAAAGAATCGAGACTCACAATCCAGATATCGATCCGGATCGGGTCGTCTTGCTTGAAAACATCTCTAACAGCGAGGGAGTGGTTACAGAGGACCTGTTTGCCCCGAGTCTGTACGTATCTGAATTCAACGCTGAATACTCGGAGTTCACGTCCGAATTAGACGAAGAGTTTGAACCGGTTTCTATCGAGGAGAAAGATGGATTGAGATGGGATATCGGCGGGATCGAGTACGCTGGTAGCAGACTTGATCAGGTCCTGATTGAGTACCTGGAGGGTACGAACCTAGCCGACGAACTCAGGAACTCTCGGGGAAAAATTGAACTCCGTAAAAGACAGATTGCTGAGAGAATAGCCTCCCGAGTAAATCGAGGTGATGTCGACGAGGAGCAGTTGGAGACGTTCAATCGTCTGTTCGCTAGAATCGACTCTGCAATGGAAGCAAACTGATCCGAAAACTAAACTCGACACGAACGGCAGAAAAATCTACATTGTGCACACAATCGATCGAATCACAATTTTGACCAATATGAACAAATCATCCTTCACTGATCAGACTTGGCGCTTAGCATCTCGACCACTTCCTGCACACGTTGCTCATCTGCTTCGATGCCGCGCTCACGGAGGATTTGAAGAGCAACTTGGTCTCCGTAGTCAGCGACGACCTGTAGACAAGCATCCTGAAATTCTCGTCCCTCAAAGTCAGGAACATCGAACATCGAGCAAGCGGCCGTAACCGACGACCGCATCCGAGTGATCCGATTCCATGTTTCATCGCGAACGTAGAATCCGTGCATGTTGGTCTCGTTGAAACTAAATGGCGGGCCGTCGCTATCCACCTCCTCTTCCTGTTCACGCTGATTTTGAGTCGACGCAGTCGTCTGCTCTACGTCCTCTGTTGGCTCCGGAGGTGTGGCGGTGACCTCTTCAGAATCGCTTCCCTCGTTCTCTTCGTCGTCTCGTTTCTCGGTCTGTTTGAGCTGTTCAGCGACGTCGCCGAAACGGTCGTCCTCGTCTGGCATTGTTAGCTATGTTCCTCCACGATATCCGCAAGGTGATCGAAATTCGGGATCTGGTCACAGTCCTCGTCGAACGCCGAAACCGGTAAGCCTCGTTTGAACGCCCGAGATATCGCCGTTCGTTCGCGGATGCCCGGTTTCGGAATCGGATTGATCGTCTGCCCCGGGTCGTCAAGCGCGTCGAAGACTTCTGGATCGATCTGAGCGTACTCCGGGACAAAGGGTCCGAACTCCCGGTTGAGGTTCTCGACGAGCGTCCGGTGTTCGTTGTGTTGATTCATCGTCTCGCGGATCATGTTCGGTGTAACGGCCAGAATCTCCAGCCCGATGTTCTCCCGGATCGGCGCGATCTGGCGCTCGATCATCTTGTTGAGCCCATTGATCGATCCAGCTCGGGGAATAAGTGGGATGATCACTCGCTGAACGGCGATCAGCGCGTTATCCGAGAGTTTGCCACGCCCGCCGGCGGCGTCAATGATGACGTAGTCGTACCCGTTCTCGACGAGCGGTTCGACCACGTTTCTGCGGAGTTTCACGTCCGCGAATCGCTCGTCCTTGAGCCGTGTCTCGACGTTCTCAAGGTCGTTATTCGAGGGGAGAAGATGTACTCCGAACTCGGTCTCAATGAGCAGTTCCTGCGGATCCTCCCCATCAATGAGTGCGTCCCCGAGGTCTGCCTCGCGGTCATAGGCCTCATCGTAGCCCAGCTGCGTCGTCAGATGCCCGTCTTTATCGAGGTCAATCAGGACGGTCTCGTGCCCGCGTGCAGCGAGACGGTCCGCGATGTTGAGGGCGATCGTCGATTTACCGACTCCGCCTTTCAGCAGTGAGACAGCCACTCCGGGGAGGCCCTCGAATTCACTGGCGCCCATCACCACACCTCCTCAGCCATCGAATCCAACGCGAATTCGGTACGCAATTCACATTTTGTAGATTTTGTAGATTTTTCACCCTGCTCACGATGGGCGAATAATCTACGTTTTGCCCTATTCATGCGCGCTCATTGTCTCTCACCCCTCTTAGTAGTACGTCAGACGCAGAACCGACGCAATTCGCACCATCTAAACAATCCACATTATGTAGATTTCGGACGCTATGAACGGAATGCAGCGGTCAACGTGGATGAGTAGATCCTGAGAAAACCCATGCAACGTACAGAATCTACATTATCCACATATCGTAGATAATCTACACAATCTCAATTATTCCAATCATGTACAATAGGCACAAAGGTTCATTCACTCTGATGGCTTCTGTATCGATAGCCCACCATGCAGGCCGAGGACCTCCTCCGATCACTCCTCGATTCACGGAGCCAATCTACAACGCTGGCCGAGGCCTCGGTCGAACCGACCCGGATCCAACTGCTGGCAGTCCTCCGGCGTGAACCACGCAGCGCATCGGAACTGGCGAGAGAATTATCGATATCGCGGCAGACGGTTTATCGAGGGTTCCCGACATGCATCGAGAGTGGCCTTATCCGGGAGGATGAAGGACAGTACACACTCACCTGTGCCGGTGCATACCTCCTCAGGCGGTACCGACGATTCACCCGGTATGAACGTATCCAGATCCTTCCGAAGATTGCCCGCTCCAAACACCGCCACTGGGTACTTCAGACGCTCTCAATACAGGAATCGCGCAGAGCCACGCTGAACGCGATTGCTCAACGAGAGCCCGACTCTGGCCCATCACGCTCGACCATCTACCGGGTTCTCAATGAATTCACTCAAGAGGGGTATCTCGAGAACTCGAACGGCACCTATCTAATCTCTAAAGAGGGGGCTCAATTCCTACGAGAGTACGAGCGATTAGTGCGTGCAGTAGAGGGAGTACTCACGGCGAAGGCGTTTCTCCGGTGGTTACCTGCTGAATTCGACGATTACCCGATCGAGGAATTAGGGGAAGCAGATATGATCTATAACACCTACAAACAGCCACATCTCTGTCTGAACGCATTCGTAGAGGTGGCCGACCCCGAGTTAGAAACGTTCCATGGGATAGGAACTATCGTCAGTCCGGCACTCGCTCAAGCCTATCGACCAGTCTTTCGAGGTGATACCAAAGTCCGGCTCGTGTTTACTGACGACGTTCTCTTCGAACTCCATCGAGATCGGGAGTTCATGCAGTTCCTCAAAGAGCAGGGGTACGGCTCTTTCATCAAACGGGGCCTCTACGCCCGGAGCGCAGAGTTCAGATTCGTCAAGGAAAAACTTCCGCTCCATGTCGCGGTGTGTGACGAGGACCAGGTCGTGATGGCGCCAGCCCCATCGACTGGTGTGACCGAATCGGAGACGACCGGTATTGTAAGCACCAACCCCCAAGTAATCGGATGGGCGCTCAACTACTTCGAGCAGCTCTCCTCTCAGGGACGTTCACCACTTCGAGCGTTCTTCGACAACGCAGTTGGACGGCGAAAAACAGCGTGATCGGCGCTGGAGCGCTTCCGGATCTGCATCGGATCCTCGGTGGCGATACGTGGCACTCGGCTCGAATAGTATACTCAGAAACAGCTTGTTTCACAACCCGTTACACTGTGGACAGAGATGCAGTATTCAACCGAGCCATCCGAGCAAAAATATGGCCGGGAGGGAGAGTACACCAGATTCGGCCACAGACGACGCTACCTTCGGCGGCAGCAGAGGGAATGCTTCCGAGGCGAGCAGTCCGTCCAGTGAGCCCGAGAGCAACGGATGGTACCGAGTCACCTTTTCAATCCCATGGATCGTCAGGTGGGCAGAGAGTGGCCAGGACGCAATCAATGTCGCTGTGAGCGAAGTCGGAAAACGGGTCACACCGACAAGCGACCTGATTCGAAATGTCGATATCAGCGTCCAAGACATCAATTGTGCTAATTGCGGAACGAGCAGCGACGCGGTACAGCTGGTTACGGATACCGCGCTCGTTGGACTCGTTCTAACAGTCGAGGCACAGGCGATACGTCGAGAGAAGGCAGAAGCTGTGGCTCGACGAGAGATCGGGCCTAATCTGCCGGATATCTCGCTCACGACGATCAATCCGAAGCGCCATCGGTAGGAACAGCCGGTCGTGCGATCGGAATTCGATTCCAAGGCAAAGGGGAGTGTCCTTCGGGCAGCGCTAGAGGGAGCATCAGAGGGGGAGTAATGCTCTTACTGTGTGTTGACGAATAGCATGGACAATGGCGGAGTTCCGCCGAGCGGGGGACGAGCAGGTCAACGTCTTTGAAGTCGATGAGACCTACCTGTTCAAGCATTACTTCGATGGTGCAGAGGTGTTCAACCGCCTGAAGCGGTACTATAACAATCAGCACTACCGTTTTGAAGTGCCTCCCGACGAGTTTCAGGAACTCCGTTCATTCCTAGCCGATCAGGGGTATGGACTGGTTGTTGTCGATGCAATCGAGGAGTTTGTCGTCGTTGTGAAAAAGTACACCAGCCATCCAGAGAACATCTTCAAGCAGTCAGTGATTCAGCGAAGCGTCGACGATTACAACTGCTTCCTGATGACCGATCAGGTAGCTGTCGAACAGGCATGCAACGATGGTGCGCTACGCCTCACGAAGACAGACTTCGATAGCCCTTTCTGAACCGTAGAAAGGAGGCGAACCGGGGTAAGTTATTCAGGAGAGAGGATTGACGACGCTCGCAAACGCGACGTTAGGTCGCACTTCTTCGATTTTGACGGTCGGTTCGTCGCCGGGCCGGGCACCGGAGACGATCACGACGTAGCCCCGCTCGACTTTCGCGATTCCGTCACCTGGTCGCCGACCGTCTCGATGGACACGTCACGTATCTCTCCTTCGTCAACCGGTGGTTCAGGAGGGCCACTGTGACTGTCACGCCGGGAACGGTTGGACGGCTTGGATGTCTGTTCCGACCTCTCCGTTGTCTCCGCCGAATCGAAAACTGCGATCCGATACGTCTCCCCAGGAGTGACGACATCGTGATCGACCTCGCCCGACGGAATCTCGACGACGTATGTTCCGTCACGAGTGTGGACAGTCGCACTGAAGACAGAGCGAAGTGAGTCTGGTATCTCGACCATGGGATACGCAGAGACTCGGGGAGTACAATACTTAACGGGAGGGATGGCCGTAGAGCAGCGTTCCACACGCATTCCCCGAACAGCAGAACCACTCGAGCTACCGGTCGTTACTGGTACCGTGGGTCCTCATCCGGAGGTGGATACTGAACGACTGGATCACCCTTCTCGTTCGTTACCGCAGGGGGTCTGTCACTCGGCTCCTCATCCATGACGTCTTTGAGAATCGCGTAGAAGCGCCACTCCGAACCATAATCGAACAGATAGCAGATCCGGTCACGTACGTCGAGATCCAGCCGCGTGATCACGTCAGCAATCGTCGTCTCCGCAGCGTTGTAGACCGTTTCGTCGCGCGCCATCGGGCCACCGCTCGGGAGGTCTTCGTACTCTTCGGGACGCTGGTATTTCACCGGACTCTCCCAGTAGTCCTCGTCAGTCCCGAAAAACCAGAGGTGCTCCTGATTCAGCCCAACAGCCTCGTTGATCGTCGCCTGAAACGCTGTGAGTGGACGGTCACCTCCGATCACGATATCGCGCCAGAGACCTCTGGGGTCTGCCGCGAGTTTCACGCGGAATCGATAGGCCGTCATCGCTCACTGTACCTCCGCACCCGTCCGAAAACTCGTGAGCTCGTCGATACGGGCCTCCAGTTCCTCAATCTCGTGACGGAGTGCATCACCGTCGTCACCTTCGGTGCCTGCAAGCCGATCTTTCAATCCCTGCAGCCGGGATTCCTTCACGTCTTCATCGACCTCCGCTTTCCGGACATACACCCGCTCGTCGATATCGTAGACATCCGACTCGGAGAGGTCCGTCACGTCGAGCGCTTCGTCGACCTTCTCGCGGTCAACACCCAGAATGCGCTCACGGGGAATGCCAGCCGTTTCCAGTGCCGCGAGGACCTCTTCCTCATCCTTGAGCGTGCGCCGGCGCCGTGACGTCCGCTGGACCGACCCGTACTGGCCGTACGTGGGTTGGTCGTCGTGGATTCGATCCAAGAGCACGTCGGAGACCCGCTGACGAAGATCGTCAGCGCCACGCTGAACGTCCGACAGCAGCGTGTAGAGATTCACGAGGGCTGGGGTATCTAACGTGGTGAGATCCGATACAGCGTGACGTTCGAGCGCATCGAGCAGGAGGAGGGCATCGCCATAGAGCTCGAGATCCTCCGGTTCAGTTCGCTCTGGACCATCACCACTGGTCGACTCGTGGGCGGTGTCGACGAGCTGTGTGGACGTTGGCTCGTCAGTTTCGGTGATCGTGCCCGCTCGCTCGTCGATGTCGAATCGGGGATGGAGGCTCAACACGGCGGGATATGGATCGGCGTCCGGTGGCAAGCGGTCAAGTTCGAACGCATCGGCCGTCTCCGTGAGCCGCTGATAGAGCGTTTCGAACTGTTCGCGGTGGAGGGGACGAGACTCACCAGACTCGGCGAGTTCGATGATGATGCGGTGCTCCTGGACATCGGTGATGCAAAATCGAATGTCCGAGAGTGGCGTCCTGAGTGTGGCTCCCTCCGGGAGCGCCTCGCATTCCTCCAAGAGCGTGTGCCACCTCGCGCTGAAGGACATATCAAGCGATAGCACGAGCGCATGCTAAAACGTACCGTGGTAAGAGCGGTATACCGATACTGACTGAGTCGGGCAGACAGCACAGTGAATCGGCAGGCCACAACAGACGGGCAGGACAAGTGGTCAACCCACAGATTGAATCTGACGGGTCGCGTGTACCGTCGTAGCGAATGCGGATCGAATTCGACGACGGAACACTCCTCCTCCGGGACGCGCCGGATAACGTCCCCCATGCGGAGTGGGACGACCGCGTCGACGAGTATCGGACACAGGCCTATCGGTATCAAGCTCTCCTCGAATGGGCCGGGGCATTGACGGGCAGCGACAACCAGGCAACGCTCCGCAACGGCTTCGTCGACTCCGTCGAAGATGCTGCCAGGGCCTACCCGGCCCTTGATCTCACACCAGCGCTCCACATCGAACCGCGTGACTACCAACAGGCCGCGCTCGACGCCTGGATCGACCACGGCCGGCGGGGTAGCGTCATCCTCCCGACGGGCAGCGGGAAGACCTTCCTCGGCTTGCAGGCGATCGCCGACGCCGGCGTCAGTGCTCTCGTCGTCACCCCGACGATCGATCTGATGAACCAGTGGCACGCCACGCTTACCAATGCGTTCGGTGACCAACTTGCAGAACCGATTGGCGTCCTCGGCGGAGGCAGCCACGATGTGACCGCCATCACGGTTACGACCTACGACAGCGCCTACCGCTACATCAACGAGTACGGGGACCAATTCGGCCTGCTTGTCGTCGACGAGGAACACCACCTCCCAGCACCGACCTACCAGCAGATTCCCGAGATGACCATCGCCCCCTATCGGCTCGGGTTGACCGCGACGTACGAGCGGCCCGACGGCAAACACGAACTGCTAGAGGACCTCATCGGCCCCGTCGTCTATCGGGAGGACGTCGACGAACTCGCGGGGGAGTACCTCAGTGAGTACGAGACGATCCACATGTCGGTCAATCTCACTCCCGACGAGCGCTCCGAGTACGATGAGGAGTACCAGATCTATCGCGACTACGTCGACAGCCACGAGTTCGACCTCTGGAAGGAGGAAGGCTACGCGGAGTTCCTCAAACGCACCTCCTACGATCCCCAGGGCCGTCGAGCGCTCATCGCGAAGCAGCGCGCCGAACGAATCGCTCGGACGGCACACAAGAAACTCGATACGCTCGACAACTTGCTCAAACGCCACCACGACGATCGGACGATCATCTTCACCGCCAACAACGACTTCGCCTACGACATCTCTCAAGAGTTCATCGTCCCCTGTATCACCCACCAGACCAAGACTGACGAACGCACCGAGATCCTCGAGCGGTTCCGCACCGGCGAGTACTCGATACTCGTCACCTCACAGGTCCTCGACGAAGGGATCGACGTGCCAGCCGCCAACGTCGGGATCATCCTCTCGGGGAGCGCCTCGAAGCGCCAGTATGCCCAGCGACTCGGCCGGATCCTCCGACCGACCGATGACCGCCAGCCAGCCCGACTCTACGAGATTATTACGGCCGACACAATGGAGACGTACGTCTCCCAGCGGCGACGGGAAGGGGTGAGTGCCAGTGCTGACGGCTAACCTCGCCCGCTCGCGGACAACCGACGAGACGGTCACGCCGCTATTCATCGATCCCAACGAGGAACGGTACCGAGAAACCGCCCGAGAACTCATCAGACTGTTTCAGGAACACCTGGAGGAACCGAAGGGTGATCTCGAGGCCGCGATCGACGAGCTGACCGTCGCAGATACCGACTACAAGATCGTCCAGGGGCTCGCGAAGCTCCTCACAGACGAGTGTGAGTTCGAGATGGTCGCGCCAGCCGAGCCCCGCGAGATACGTCGGCGGCTCTTCGAGAAAGCGAACGAGCGCTATCCCATCGTCCGCCAGCCCACGCTTGGTGAGGACACGCAGAAACTGGAGGTGTACAGTGCAGTCGCCGATGGGTTGGGTATCTCGCTCGAAGACTGCTATCGCGGGATGTACGCCGATCTGGAGGATAACAAGCGACTCGTTCGGATCGGGACGCGAACCGCGGAACAGTATGCCGGTGAGAACGGGGCGTCGACGTCCACGACGGCGCTGACCGGCAGTAGTGCCGGAGACTACGAACACACCGACCTCACGGTCGACTGGTTGCTGACCCGCTACAACCTCGCGCTCGCCCAGGCGGTGCTGTACGACGCGACCGAGATGCGGATTCGCGTGTGGGACCACTTCGGGACGGTGTTCAGCTACGTGAAACTGTTCGGGCTGATGCACCGTTTCTATCCGATCGACGCCGAGGGTGAACGCATCGCGAGTACGGATCTCGCGGCCGGCTACGAAGCCGTGCTGGACGGGCCAGCATCGCTGTTTTCCCAGTCCCGGAAGTACGGCATCCGAATGGCGAACTTCCTCCCGGCATTGCCCCTCTGTGAGCGGTGGGAGATGAACGCTAAAATCCTCGTCGACGAGACGACAGGCGAGACGCGACGGTTCACACTCGACCACACAGAGGGACTCGGATCACACTACAGTGCTGGTGAGCGCTTCGATAGTGACGTCGAACGGACGCTAGCTCAGAAGTGGGAGCGGGCAAATACCGAGTGGGAACTCGTGCGTGAGGACGACGTGTTTGACCTCGGTGCCGAGGTGATGATCCCCGACTTCGCAATCGAACATCCTGACGGGCGGCGAGCGATCTTCGAGATCGTCGGCTTCTGGACACCCGAATATCTGGATTCGAAGTTAGCGAAGATTCGAGAGGTGAAGGCCGAGAATTTCGTGCTGGCCGTCTCGGAGCGACTGGACTGTGCGGGCGAGGAGTTCGGCCAGGCGGCTGGTCGAGTCCTGTGGTTCAAAACCGGGATTCACGTCTACGACGTGGTTGAACTGGCAGAGACGTTTGCTGCGGACACCTGTGAGGCAGGTTGTCTGTGACCGTCTCGCGGTCTGATTGGTCCCAGCAGAAGCCCCCATTCAACTGGACTCAAACAGACCATCTGCTATAATCAGAAACCGCCGTAGTTGTCTGCCAATACAAGTGAGGGGAGATAGGGATAGATTAGTCTATGACCGAGAAATCTCAGTCGAATCTAAGGAAACCATCTCAACACTAGTTTTTCTCTCGCCCAGCCCAGCTACCCGCAAATCCGAGAATACTGATAGCGAGACGGGCGTCACCGGCGGCCACATCGGCGATGCGAGAGAGCTGCTCGTCGAAGATATCGTCCTCGTTAGACCCCACTTCGCACGACCGCTCAGAATGTCGTACAGCCGCTCGTCGTGGTACTTGTCCATCCGGACCGTGTTCGCTGGAGCGCAAGCGACTCACGAGATGTTAGTCGACGCGGCCGAACAGCTCTTTTCTTTGTTCGCGAAGCATGATCGCGAACTGCGGGAGGCTGTGGAGGTCGTAAATGACGCTTGGATTTTCGAGTTGATCGACCTCGTCGAGGATGACGACGGTTCGAGGCCCGTCATGTTGCTGGAGGCAGTCGATGGGGGGGTGTCGACCGTCGGTGGATGTGGATCGTCGCGCCGAGGTCATCGAGGATCTGGTAGAGTGTAGGAAACGGAGCGTAGTTAGGCCAGCAGTTGACGTATGTTGCCTCCACTTCGAGGGTTTCTTCACGCAATCGTTCCGTGACAAACTGCGAGATACAGGTCTTCCCGGTCCCGCTGGCTCCGGTGACCATGGCAGTCTCGGTGGGTTCACCGTTTGTGATTGGTTCGAGGACGCTGGAGAAGTGGTTGATCTCGGCGTCGCGATGCTCGACTTCTTGAGGGACGAATCGGGCGCCGAGGACGCGATTATCACGGATTATCTGTTGCCAGCAGATTTTTGCCAGCCTAGTTATAAAAGCGTAACCAAAAATTTTCCCCGAAAGTAATTTCAAAATGGTGCCATTGTTTCGAAAAAAGAGTTATAAGGCCTATTTATCGACATCTGATAGGACCTTCAGCCCGTCTATTTCCGGAAATCGTAGGTTTTCTGGATTTGAACACGGGCGGAATACCCTGATTATCCAGATTTGAGTCACGTTAGGGGCTTGTAAACTGGAGGTTTAGATAGTGTCGTGGAATACACTTATTCCATGTGGCAGAGAAGTGCGGAGAAATGCCCGAAGTAGAGATGATTGGAAGCAGTCTAGATCTATCCGAGATACGGGAACTACTAATTGGATCTCTTGGTGATTCGGTCAAGTGGCATAGCTCTGTTGAAAACAGACCGCTTGAGCTACATCTAAAAGATCCGCTTCCATCGAAAGTCAGGCTCTATCTATACAACCTCGTCCCTTCAGGACGCGAAGAGGAATTTAAAGTCAACGTACGACTCCCTGCCCACGAAGGTGGCGACGAAGACCATGCTGCTCCTGACCGCTCAGGGGGATACCTAACGATGCTCGGCGGATATCACGAACACCACGAGGTCTTCGCATTTTGGGACGATGATCTCCACGAAGAATACGGCTCAGTATCTCCTCTCCAAGTTCAATCAGAGACCATAGGTAGGGCCATATCCGAGGGACTGACTACTCAACAAAGAGCGACTGCAGGCCTTGGCGGTGAAACAGTCATCGTTGCACAGCCAGATCGCGTCGGTGAAGCTATCGAAATGCGAGACCGGCTGATCAAGATCCGTACTCTTCTACACGAGTTCCTTCCAGATGGATGGCGGGATAACGGCTCCCGGGCACAGACGATTGAACGGGTTGTGGATGTCTTTCTCGAAGGAACTCCGCGAGATCGGTCTACTGAAAAACGGCGAGAGATGGCTCAACAGGTTGTTGCTGATGACTTGGGGAACACTCTGGACACGGTTCAAGACAAATTCCGAGGAGAACTTTGGGAAGACCGGGATCCGGGCAGTGAGGGATATCAGCGGAGGTATCTTGACCCGATATTGGAGGAGATCGAGAGCGTCTGGAGAGACGAGGAAACCAAGATTGAAGAATTGCTGGAAGAGGACGAAAAGTCGGATCATCCTCTCATTGCATACCTTGAAGAAAGCGAACCCACGGTCTCGGTGTACTCATTCTCCGCGCCACCGGATCGATGGTGGACCTCCGCCCGCTACAACATACTCCCCTTTATACAGGACAACCAGGAACACTGGGAGGAGATTTCTCCGGGGGATGTCGTACTATTCTACTCACTGACCGAACCAGCGAATACTGATCTTTCTGACCAGTCTGAAGGCCTAATCGGAGCTGCCATACTCGGAGAGAAGTACGTCAAGGAAGACGACTGGTGGTGGGAGGAACCGGAAGACGCCGAGAGCTTCGAGTATGTGGCAAGGTTCGACCGGGTGTTCTATACTGGCCAAATCGAGAACATCAACCTCAACCTAGGAACGGAGACCTCAGACAAAGAGGATTCCGCACAGGAGGAAGAATTAGAAGCACTGACCACGGATTTACTCGAAGTCTCGAAGGCCCACAGTATATGCCACAACGTTTTCGATGATCGGATGCCGGATGAAGAACCACTGGCTGCCTTCACATACGACGACGGATCCACTGAAACGGTTCGTCCCAAGGCCTTAATCCGAGAGATGGCCTCCAGTCTCCGTGAAGCACCGCCTGTGAACATTTACTCCGAGTTCTCGGGGTCCATAGATGCCGAACTGCTGAAAGGCCTTCATTTCCCTGACGGCGATAAAGAGATTCTTGACCAAATCGAGGCTGCGTTGCACGCTGGAAAACACGTTATCCTCACAGGGCCACCAGGGACAGGGAAGACCGAAATCGCAAGACGTGTAGTCAATGCACTGGCTGAACGATATTGGTGGCTGTATTCCGGATCACAGATGACGACGGCTACCTCTGACTGGTCGACCTTCGACACGGTCGGAGGCTACATGCCTGAAGAAGACGAGGATACGGACGGAGGTCTATCCTTCTCTCCAGGGATTATCCTTAACCGGTACAAAGACCGGGAAACTGAGACTCAACGGAACGAGCCGCTTGTAATCGACGAGCTAAACCGAGCTGATATCGACAAAGCGTTCGGACAGCTTTTCACAGTCCTATCAGGTCAATCCGTCCAGCTCCCATACACAAAAGACAACAAGGAGGTTGAGATAGTCTCCTCCGACCTGCTGGAGGAACTACCGAGATCTCACCAGTACGCTGTACCGGAGTCTTGGGTCATCTTTGCCACAATGAATACCTACGACAAGACCTCTCTGTATGAGATGAGTTATGCCTTCATGCGGCGGTTTTCCTTCATTCCCATCGATGTCCCAGAGCTTCCGGAAGAGGATGATCCGGACGAAGAGGAACTCCTACGAGATCTCATGTCGGAGTACGTATCCACTTGGGATGGGATAGATGCTGACTCTGAAGAACAGATCGCGGTTGGCCGGGTCTGGAGGAATACCAACAACTCGGTCGACGCCCGGGCGATAGGCCCGGCTATCGTACAGGATATCCTCGCCACGATAACACAGTATCCCAGCTCTGATACGGAATTAGAGTACCGTCTGACGAACGCAGTGATTAGCTACATTTTCCCGCAGCTGGAGGGAGTTCCTGAACGCCGGCAAATCGTCAACAGCATCAAGAACTCGCCAGAGGTCAACGAGGAGAGAATCATGGAGGCAGCCAGGGAGATACTCCAAGTGTCCTTCGAAGACGATGAATAGAGAAACAATCATCGACCAGCTAAGCCAGGATATCGTCTCCTACGTAATGGCCGGGTCGTTCGAGGAGTATCAAATCGCCCGCGAGATCAAACCAGAGGACCTCAATGAACGGTTTGAGGACTACCGCTTGCTACTCAACCTCCACTTCGTGTTGAAGAGTGATGTCGTGGAGTTCGTCAGGAAACTCCCGAAGCGACTGAGAAGTATCAGCACCGAGACGAAGACTGTTTCTCGCACTCGGAGGGGTGCTGTAGACGGCCACATCAACTGGGGGGCGACGATGAAGAAACGCTACTCCCAGAACCCCTCGGATAACTCGTTGTTCGTCTGTGATAACCGTTCTGAGGACTACGACACACCTGAGAATCTAGTGCTGAAACGGTTGATATCGATAATATACGAGACCATAGACCAAGCAGAGGAGTACATCAAACATGAGTATGCATGGGCGCAGGACACGTGGCGAGGAGAGGAAGAGCTCATCGATGAACTGAAGCAAATAGTGGAGCGGAATGTTCACGTCCGAAGGATCCGCTCCCCCGAGAATTACGAACCCACGGAGCGGATGCTAATCGCTGCAGAGAGCTCCCGTCAGCCTATTTACCAAGAAGCAGCAGACCTCCTCCGTACCCATGCCGCTCTAGTTGCCGGGGAAAAGGGAGAGATCAAGGACCTGTTGAATAACACGGCGATCACACCCGACGATGACGAGACTCTGTTCGAGCTATACGTTCTGTTCCGGTTTGTCTCCGTCTTGGAGTCCGTTCGTAGCCAACAGGCGCGATTCAAGCCGGTTCGAGCGGGGAGGAAAGAAGTCGCAACGTTCACCGGCGACCCTGAACTGGTGCTGTACTACGACCAAGCAGCCACAGATCGGAATCTTTCCTTTGTCACCGAGGAAGAGATCTCGGAGCGCGCTCTATCCCGCAGTGAGAAGGTGCAGGAGGTCGCGTACGATATCTCATGCCAATATTTTGATAGAGATTTTCAGAATTATACCAATCGGCCTGACGTCATAGTCCTCGAAATCCGTAACTCCGACTCTCATACCTACGAATACCTCATCACCGAGGTCAAGAACAGTACGAACACTGGCACGATAAGAACCGGGATCAAAGAGGCCCTTGAATATCTCGCCTTCCTCAGGGTTGATGATGAGTTCGCCTTCGGTGGGGACGATGGTGAGGAGAATTACTTCGGGAGCGGGTGGAACGGGCTTCTCGTCGTCCAGGATCTCGACAAGAAAACCGCTTCACTTGAGGAGCAATCGGATTCTGAAATCAAGATCTTGCAGGCCTCAGAGCTAGAGGATGGACTTAAGAAAGTGCTTGATAGAGCCGACTTGAACGTGGAATAAAACATCTGTATTTACTCGTCGTCGTTGAGGCCGTCCAGCGTGGTCTGCTGGGTATCGTCGGTTTCGAACTGACCGGCATCATCAAGATCGTAGTTGAGGATGAGACGTTCCGTGACCTCTGTTGAACGAGTCTCGTTGTCGTGCTGTTTATTCATGAACTGGGAACGTCCTTTCTCTACAATGATGTAGTCCTGTAGGCCCTCAGGGACTCGCTGGTAGGAAACTGCCCACTTGCCCTCGGTTTCGGTCAGGGTATCGACGAACCGTTCGTGGTCAAAGTCGCCCTCGTGGCGATACAGAGCGTCTCCTTCGTCGAGGTAGGGCGGGTCGCAGTAGAAGAATGTATCCCCGCTATCGTACCGATCAATTACTTCGGCGTAATCGAGATTCTCGATTTGAACGTTCTTGAACCGGTCAGCGAACCCGTGGAGTTTCTCCGTGGCGTTCCTCAGTTTCCGGGCCTTGTTTCTTTGATGTGCTCCTGCGAACCCGGAAGCTGTCCGGTACTTTGCAGCGTACTGGGAGTACCGGAGGTAGAAGAATCGCCCTGCTCGCTCAATCGGGTCGTCAGGCCTTTCGCCGGAGTAGAACGCCTCTTTCCATTCCTGATGCTGCTCTCTTGCATATGGAGTCAGGTCCAACCACTCGACGAGTTCTTCTTCCCGCTCCCGCAGTATTTCGAAGAACTGGACCAGATCGCCGTCTAGATCGTTGTAGACCTCGGTGTGGCTCTCGGGCTTGTTGACCAGTACTGCTCCACTTCCGCCGAATACCTCAACGTAGCACTTGTGCGCAGGGAAATGTTCGATGATCCAGGGGGCCAGATATGATTTACCTCCTGGGAACGGAAATACAGACTCTGTCACGACCGGAGCGTAGACCACGATTGACTATAATACTTCCTTCATAGCAGTTGCCCCGGCCGATTACCTAAACAATCGCAGAGTGACGGCACAAAACCGCCACAGAACGTTGAGGTCCATTTCTATGAAGTGACGTTCAGGTTGCTGGAATACCATCCCGGCCCCATCTGTTCAAGGCTTCCTCGGAAGATTGTGTTCAGTTGGATTCTCTCGTCGCCGTCAGGCAGTACAGGTTCATCCCAGTACTCTACGTTGTCCACCACGAACTGCACCCTGGGATTATTCGCCAACAGAAAGTTCACGCGCTCAGAGAGGATATCGTGGATAAACTCGCTGATCTCTTCTGGATCCTCCGCCCCTCGAAGATAGCTATCGAGACCGACTACCGCGATATCGTAAGGGAGGTCGTCCATATCGTCTACACGACGAAGAAACTCAACCACACTCATGCGTTCATCAAATTCATCTCCGTCGTCTAAGGCCTCTTCACCGACGACGTGATAGCCGATATCGAAGTTCATCAGATTCTAACCGCTCGTAATCTGGCAGATGGTATAAAGTTAAGTGGAAATCAAGGCCTTTGCTGGCCGATGCTTCTTCAGCTGAAGTCTTCGATCTCCAACTGGGTATCCGATTGCTCCTTCACGTACTCAGCGATATCATCGTAGTCATCTTCTCCCTCAATTTCCGAGAGCCTGCGAAGTGCGTTGATCGCTCCCCCATCAGTCCATTTCCCAAACTTCTTCGCTAACTGATCGGTCTCAAAGAGATAGTACAGGTAGTGAGCCTTGTCGATAGACAGCGGTTCGTTCTTGTTTTCCAAGCGATCGGCCCGTTCAAGTGGACTCAGGATGACAAGGTCGTCTCCTTGCTGTTCCAGCAGATTTTCGTGAACCAGTTCGGCCACATCGACCCCTCTCTGCCGAAGATCCTTGTTCAGGGCGTTGAATGAGAGCTCTTCTCCCCTGCCCAAGATATGGGTCAGGTAGACTGCGCTGAGAGGATCCATTTCCTCGCTGAGGATCTGGAAACGTTCTTCGAGCAGTTGCTCGTCGACGATTTCTTTGATGGCGTCTACGGCCTCGACGACATCCATCTGTTCTCCGTCACGGGTGACGTTGGGATAATGTTTGGAGAAGATCTCTAGACACTTACCCATCGCTACCACGAAGATATCTCCGCCGGTCAAACGGCGACCTGCTTGCTCCAGTCGATCGATTTCGTCCTCTGCCCGGAAGTAGATATCGTCCTCAAGCGACTTCCACGAAACTTCCTCAGGGTCTTCTTGGCGTTTCCTGCAGACGATGATGGTGTCGTAGTCGACGGTTGCTCTGCCGTGCCTTGTTCCCCCCCGAGTCTCGCTGTTCACAGGGTAGAGAGCGCTGATGTAGAAGTCAGCATCCAAGACGGACTGAAGGGTTGAACCCCAGGCCTCGGTCTCTTTGTGGTGGAAGGTGAAGGCCATGATACCGTCGTCGGTCAGCTTCCGATGGGATTCGTTGAAGACGTTGGTCAGGGTCTCGATGTAGTGCTCCTCGGTTCTCTTGTCCTCGACGTCTTTTGCAGGGTCGACGACAGCCTCGCTCTTCTTCGGAGTGCGTTCCCCTTGGAAGTGGTCGTAGGTGTCGCTGAGAACCTCGTGAAGCCATACGTAGTAGAAGTCGGAGAGCTCGGCGTACATCTCGTTGTCGTAGTACGGAGGATCCGTGATGATCGCATCTACTGATTCGTCCTCAATGGGTAGGTATTCAGAGGTACCACAGCGGAGGAAGGCATTCCCCCCTTCTCCAAGGTCAGAGGCATCGTCCACAAGGACACCCTCTACCGGAGTCTGCATCTGCTTGTCCTGTGAATTGCCGTCCTCGTCGATGTACTTCTCGACCGGACTCTGACACCACTCCTTCGCAGCCTTCGTCTTATCGAACATCCCTCTGAATGTGCCACGGCCGTAGTCGCTTCCCCAGATATTGCCTTCAACAGGTGTGTGACGGGCGATAATCGTATTGTAGTTGTATATGGGTTCAAGCTTGTTCGCCACGCGGTTGTACATGCAGAACATATTGTTCGACTCCAGCATCGCGGAGAATGTGGTGAGCAGGAACTCCTTCACGTTCTGATCGTCAATGTCGTCTATTTCGTCAAGAAGCCGGCTCAGCAGGAGCAGCTGCCGGTCGTTGAACATCTGGTGGTACTTGTGGTAGCCGTGGTTCCAAGCACGGTCACTACTGCCCTGGTACCTGTCCTGCTTTGGGATTGGAAGTTCATCCCATTCTTCCTCCAACTCTTGGCTTGCTTTTTCGTAGAGCTCAAGGTCGTGATCCACCGGGTCTTTGTATCCTTTATTGTCACAAGACCTGCAGTAGTACTCCACCGCGTACATCTGGGAGTCCGGTTTTCCGAACCGTTTCGTGGCGTCGATGATCTTGCTCCGGACACCGCAATCAGGACAGGTATAGTTCTGGCCTGAAGCAGTTCCTTCCTTCGGCATGAACTTATTACCGCAGTCCTCGTTCACGCATTTCGTCTCAGTACTGTGGTCGTCCGTTTGCTGGACGGTCCAGCAATCCGGGCAGAGAACGTTCTTATAGCTATCTTTGGAAGAACGTGAGTCAGCGAAGTAGTAGCCCTTGAACAAGGGCACATCGTGGCCGCAGTTCAGGCACTCAATCTCTTTCACCCAGAAATAGTACATCGCATCCGCCATGTCATCGCAGTCCGGACACGGCGTCTGGTAGTACTCAAGAATCTCCTCACCGACTGACTCATAGATCTCGTCATAGGCTTCCTGCAGGTCATCGATGTCGACAGGTTCTATCTCCTTTTTCACCGTGAACCAAGCAACAGGGTTCAGGTCACTGCCGATGACGTTGCAGCCCATGCGCAGGGCCTCGACAATGGTGGTTCCACCGCCCATGAACGGGTCGAGAACTGTTTTCCCGTCAAAGTCGACATCTTCCAGGTAGTAGTCCCACAACGCCTCTGGATTATCCCAGTCGACATCTGGCAACTCCTCGAAGCTCTCCTGACCGTTCTCCTTGATATGAATCTCATCCTCAGCAAGGGAATAAAGGAGCATAGTGCGAAAAACTGATCCCAGCCGCCTAGCCCAGTACTTGTGCATCGTATACACTGGCCGGTAGTACCGCTTGGCGTGGCCTTCCTTCGATGCGATTTCGTTGACTTCCTCAATCGGGAACGAGATCTCGATAGGTCGACGACTATTGTCCTTACTCATGATTTTTAGAGACTGACATTGATTCGGGGTGTAACGCATTCGGAAACGCTGAGGCCTCCATGCTGGAAATTCGAATACTTCCCTCCAGCAGGCCAAGTGTACCTTCCGAGAGGCATGTAGTACCCATCTGCCTCAACGACAAGGCCCTCATCCACGAGGTCGTCGGCGTTGACTTCTCCGACGCTTTCGAACCTTCCGCTGAAAGTTGCTTGTAGGCGGTTTTTCTGTCGATCTGAAATCTTGAAGGTATGGCCGGAGTCCAACCGGGCGTATCCGTGGTCCGAGGTGATCACCAGAGAGTCCGTATCTAGCTGGTCGATGATGTTGGTGAGTGCTGTCTCTGACTTCTCATACATCTCCTCGATTGAGGACAATTTGGTTCTCCCTTCCTGAATATTCTCAAGGAGGGCGTCAGGGTAACGGCACCAAATGATCCGTTCGTCACCGTCCAGGGATGGTTCTTGGCTCTGCACGCTCGCAGTTTTGTACTCCTTCTTCAGGTCGGAGTACCCCACTCGGTTCCGGTAAGGTATCGTCTCCGAAGGAACGGTGGAATACGAGTAACCGACCGACAACTCACTGGCTTCGTCCTCCAAGATCTGTACGAAGAGGGAGGCCTCTCGGACGCTCATCGAATCCATCATAACCAATGCTCCATCTTCAGGAACGGTCATGGAGGCCTGGTTCACACACCTGTCCGTCAAGATCTCAGTATAGAACTCACCGTAAACATCGAGCAGCAGGCGTTCATACTTCACCAGTTGTGGCTCCCGACTATAGTGTGAGGCGATATCATCTCCTGCAGGTGCCCAGATATTCCAGACTGCCTCCCAGACGGAGTCAACGGGATCCTCGGCGTCGACCAGGTTGGTGAGGACCTCAGTCTTGAATTTCACTCTCGATCACCACCTGAGCGTCGATGTGGTTCGCACTTGGCAGATGCTCCAGGAACTCGATAAGCTCCTCCTTTGACAGCCCTTCTAAATCATACGAGAGGTCGATATGTGTGGCAGTGTCCGTGTCTCCGTTGACCCGAGACTCAGCTACACTTCGGAGAACACGGGGGCTGTTGCCCTCTAACTGCACCGTCTTCATCTCGGTCTGTTTATTGACGGCTTCTCCTTCCTCTCCCGTCCCTGACTCTGTACGTTCGACAGTCGTCGTGGTTCCATCTCCGGCACCGATGCTGCTTCCGGTCGCAACCCCTCTCGAACCCTTAGTCCCTGTGTCCGGCTCTGGCTCCGTTTCCGTATAAACCGACTCATCCAGGTTGTTCGGGTGGTGAATAGTCAGGTCGTCATCGAGATCTGGCAGCGGATCTCTCTTCTGAGTTGCGTAGAACTTCGCTCGGTCACTCTCCAAGATAATCTTCGCATCTCGGTATAGCTGGCCAAGAGCGGAGTAAAACGCACTATCCTCCAAGAGTACCGGCATCCTGCGGAACTGTCTGAAGTCGTTGAGCATCGAGGCCACGTTAACCCCGTTCTCCGCATCTCGAACCTCCTTGACTATCTTCTCGCCGATGTAGGTCTTATCACGTCCTACCTTGCTCTTCACGTCTTCTACGTTGGGGCTGACGGACTTCTTCCTCATCCGAAGACCACCTTCTGAGTCAGTCCACTTGACCCAGCTACCGTAGTTGTCCTCAAGCTCGTTCCGGAGCTCTCGGCGTTCGTCCCGGATGATTTTCTCCAGTTCACCTTGCTCGTCGTCGACTTTCCCTCTCAGGTTCTCCGCACCTAGCACACGAGCCGCCTTACTGATCAGGTCGTCATCTTGTCGGATCTTCTGATTCGGCGTGACGAAGAGAACCGTGTTCTGGTATGTGCGGCCCTCAAAGAAACCATTCAGCTTCTTCTCCAAAGCTCCGTTCGACAGGTAATCCAGCATCACAACAACCGAGATATCCCTTGAGTCAGAGACATCGTCTTCAGGGTAGACTACCACGTCTCCGCTCCAAACATCGTCCCGTACCACTTCTGCCAGCTTCTCTTCAATAGCATCTCTTTCGCCATCTAACACCCGTTCCTGTTCCCGGGTTACGAGAGCGGTGAGCTTCGGATCCTCTGTGATGTAGTAATTGTCTTTCTGGCCATCCCGGTCTAGGTAGTGAGCGGTACCGTACAGGTTCTGGAGCGACATATCCAGCTTCGACACCGAGTTTTCCCCTGGTTTATACGTCCCCAGCAGGCACTGAGTGACCGAAGCCATCTGAGACCGCTCGTCCAGAGTGTATAGCAGGATGGTCTTCAGCAGCTCCTCCCCGTAATCGATTTTCTCGACAGCGTCAAGGTCGGAGACGTACCGGTTGAACAGTGTCTGGTTGATCCCTCGGAACGCAGCTGCTTTGATGTCGCTGGTGATGATGAGGTCTGTCTCTTGGTACAGCCTGCGGACCGTGTCAGCGAGGACGTTCATCGCCCCACGGACGTTCTGCCGTTCCTTCCCGCCTTCATACAGATTGTCGAGTAGATCTAGCAGCTCAGGATGGAACGGGTAGGTCTCAACCATCCGGTTCTCATATCGTTTCTCCTCCTCGATCTTGACAGGATAATTGTAGTTCTCAACGTAGTTCTCGACGATATCTCGAACCTTGTTTTCGTCTAGGTCCTTTCGTCGGGTCTGGAAAAGACGGTGGAGAATAATCCGTTCTCTGTCGCCTGTGGCGTTTAGGTCGACAGCGTAGGGATTCGTCCGGTTGAGGATTCGTTTGAAGTCGTCACTCTTGTCCAAAAGAGTGATAAAAACGAACAGATCTTCGTCGGGGTCGTTCGCTACCTCCAGCAGGTTCTGTATGAAGAACTCGTTGCGTTCTACCAGTTCCTCGTCTTCGGAGTCGCTGAAGGATTCCCACCAAGTTTCGATTTCGTCGAAGAAGATGGCCACCGGCTTATCGCCGCAGAGATCTTCGATGTGCTCGGTGGTGACGTATCGCTTGACGTCTTCCGAGATATCTTTGCGGCCCAGATCCTCGAAAATTGGTTCCCAGATGTGATCCGCATCCGTCTCGCTGGTAGAAAGGATAGTCGCCTCTGCAGACTTCGGAACATCGAGAGGAATCTCCCACTCGTCAAGCCATTCCTGCCCGATACCTGGACTGTTGAAGAGGTGGTAAAGGGTCAGTAGGCCGTGGGACTTACCTGCTCCGTAAGGCCCAGTGAGCGTTATTCCTCCCTGGCTGTCCCGTCCTCTGAGCTTGTTGTCGACGTGGTCGAACGCGGTTTCCAAGGCGTTCGACGGGTAAGTCATGGAGAGCAGGCGTGAAGGATCGTTTTCCAGTCGGTCCTCTGAGCCACCTACCTTGTGGGCTTGGAGAACTCCCTGAAATCTGCCTTCCTGAACTTCATCACGAGGAGTCAGGAGTTCGGAGATTGTCATGCTCTTATATTCTAACCGAGGCCTACTTGATGGTTGTCCAAAAGATACAGATGTATCTCGGAAACGAGCGGTAGTGATGGGAGACTGTCGAGTCAGGTCTTATTTTCACTCATACCTCTCATTATAGGTATTCGACCTGCTGGATACAGGCCCGATCTGAAGAACTGCCCGTTACAGTACACGAGGCTCGATTCGAAGTCTAATAAATAAACGTCTGCCCGACGAGTTCATCATTGACTCAATCAATCCCCCAACCATCGTCGTTCAGGTAATCCACTAACGTGCGCGATCCGATTCCCCCAGCATCGGATCCAGGGTGATGGTACACTCATCAACCTCTCCAGAGAGGCGTCGAAACCGGTGATCCAGGTGGAATCTCATTCAAGTCCCGCCGAGCGACTCGGTCGTACGTCGGTAGTTACCCCACAAATTTGGCCAAATGACCTCACTCGTGGGGTAACCTTCCGGAGCAACCGCCAGTCAGCTCCGAAAACCGCTCAGCGGGACGGACTCTCGGTCGCTGAGATACCGTTCGATCTGTTCGCTGTCCCAGTCGAGGGGCGACAAAACACTTGCCGCTGCACGGATGGCACGCGTCTGGTAGAACGACGGGTCGTAGGACGTTGACTCATCAATCTCGTCGACCAAGCGGACCCGCTCCAGCGAATCTCTGTCGTCGTCCACAACGACGTACTGGATATCCTGTCCGCGAGCCAAAGACAGACCGCGGTCAACAGCCCGTTCGAGAGCTGCCACAGTCCGAGTCCGGTGAGAGTATGCCTCGACATCTTTCGACGACCGCGTCCGGATCACGAGCTCCTTCGGAGACACGGCTCCACGCCGGAGCTCGCTGAGGCGAACCGCGAGTCTATCGCACACCGCTTCTGGGTCGCGGTGGCGATCGAGCGTTCGAATCAAATCCCGTTGAACCGCTGCGACCCATGCACACGTCGACCGCTGACGACACTCGATGCCTCGGTACTTGTACGCTGGTATCTCGGTTTCACCTCCGGTCGGCTCACGGCCACACCGACGACCAAAATACCGGGTGAGCGCCCCAGCACCGCCGTCCCGACGCGGACAGAACGCCACCCACTCGAACGCACCCTCGTACTCGAGTGAAATCCCGGCCTCAGCCGAGATCTCCTCGACCAGATCCCGAAGTGATGACCGATCCGCCTCGTGTTCGCGAGGTGTCACCCAGATCGAATCCACGATGCCGTGGAGCACCTGCCAGCCGCCCGCCTCTAGTCTCTCTTTCGCCGTGAACAGGATATCCCGAGCGTAGGCGTTGATCGCTTCGTGGACCTCGATCCGGCCGAACTTCGCGTTCGAGAACCCCTGATACCCGAAACAACTCACGAGGATCCACTTCAACGCACTCGACTGGCCCTCAAGGGCCTCGCGTTTGGCCGTCGAAAGACCGGATTCCTCGGCATCACTGTCCTCGACCAGTCGTGCCTTGATCTCTGCTCGGTCATCGATGATCGGCTGGAGGACCTTCGGTAGATATCCGTCCTGGTCACAGACCGCGTATCCGAGCTCCGGCACGTCTGCCCGGTCGTGACACGTACAGCGGACTGTCTCCGGTGAAAGATTGAATTTACAGATGATGTTCGGATACAGTGACGCGAAGTCAAGTTCGTGGACGTCCTCATGGAAACCGACGACCGGCGAAAGCGTCGTCCCGCCGCGGTCGGCGGCGTGGAGGTCCGCGGCGGTCTTGAATCGCTCCGGGCGCCACGCCCGCCACTGCACCAGCACCCCACGACGCCGTGCCTCGCGGATCTGGATCGCCGTGAGTACGTTCCCGATCGACGCCCACGCCAGCTCCTGGAGTGGCTTCCGGGACCGTTCGACCAAGTCGAGACATCCGGCGAGGTTCGTCTCCTTCAAGAAGAACGTGTTCTGACGATCGATCACCACCCGTCCCGGGACGTTGTATCGCGCCGGAGAGTGCCGGACCTGTCCGTACGACTCGAACGTCGATGCCCCTGCCAGTTGCTGATACACGGGGATATCATCACGAGAGCCATCGGCAGGAACGCGCTGGAGACTGAGTTCGATATCGTACTCGCGGGCTGCCTCAGCAACGAGCGGAATGATGTCGCCGCGTTCGACCATGAGGACATCGGGATCCTCGTCGACGAGCCGATCACGCAGGGTCATGAGAGTGGCCCGAGCTGTCGAACCAGCCGGCTCTATCTCCGGGTCCATCGACGTGTCTGTTCTTGACGGGGCGACCACCTCAGACGCGATCTGCAGCCCACTCAGAGCCTCATCAGCGGCCGCCCGTCGCGAGAGACCGAGAGAGAGGACTGTCGGAGGACGACCGGGTTTCGGCGAAACATTTCGGTCGAGACAGTAGCGAAACTCCGGCGAGAAGTCCACGTCGAACGCCCGGTAGGGAACCCGTCCGGGTGGCCCCCACCGCTCGATGAATCGACCCACCTCGCGGACCGCTCCTATCCGATCCACCTCGATTCGGAGTACTGGTTGCTCTGCGAATCGAAATCCGGGTCGCCACCGCTCGATGCACAGCTCCGAGACCGCAAGGTGTTTGTCTAGGTCTGCACGGAAATCCAGAAGCTCATCGACGCACTGCTCCACGTCGGGCACACTCGCCTCCATCCCGGTAGCAGTCACCGCGTACAGCGCTGGGCGGTAGCTAGCGTCGCGAGTGACCGTCCAGCCTGGGTTATCCACAGTTCCAGTCAACGACCACGCAAGCGGTGCGCCATCACCGAAAGAATCAATGGCGAACGGCATCCTCCCTCTCACCGACGCCTCGTCGTCGGGATATCGCGCTCGGTCTCCTCTGCTTCTTCGATCTGTGTCTCCAGCTCGTCGAGTCGCCGCTCCTGTGCGAGTGCGATCGCGACCAGCACTGGGATGACCGGAGACTGGTGGTTCAGGTGCCCGGCCGCATCGGCGTGGTTGCGGGCGTGAGTGAGCAACCGGTCGAACCGTTCCTGATCTTCGTATCGGAGCGCTCGTCGAAACGGTTGCCAGCGGTCCTCGATCGCTCGGAGTATGTCTCGGAAGGTCGGATTCGTTCGTCCCATTACTTACCAGCCTCCCTGGCCGGGGACGACCGTCGTCGCCGGCGTCGGCTTCGTCTCGGTTCCACTGGTGCTCGCGACCTCGGGATGTCGAGTCCCGAGAATCTCCCGCCAGAACGCGAACGTCGTCTGGACGATTCCCTCATCAACAGGATACACCAGCGTCTCGAACTCCAGCGCGTCACACTCAAAGCGTGGCCCGAATTTCGTCTGTTCGAGCGAGATCGTGATCGATGCTTGCTCGATCGGCGCCGCATAGTCGTCGTTCCGAGTTCGGGTCACGAGTACCGGAAGATTCTGGTCGCGAGCGGCGGCCGCGAGGACAGCCAGGGCTCGAACGAGAAGTTCCCTCGAGGCCGATTCGTTCAACGCTCCAGCACGGTAGAGCGAATCAAGCGCCGGACAGACCAAGACAGCGGGCCGATCGGTTGATGGCGAACCGAATGGACCCTCAACTGCTCCACGAAACCATCGATGGATCTGTTCGACGAGCGTGTGATGCTGATGCGTCGTGAACGCCCGGGCGACGTGAACCCTCTCCAGGGCTCGTTCGGACGGCGCGATGCTGGCCAGGGTATGGGTGGTCGCATGGCCCTGTGCGTCGATCCAGACGACGTCCCCACCAGCAGAAAGTGCGGTGTCGAGCGAGAGCGCGTGTAGCGAACTGATCACAGCCTTCCGACGTCGCCGCCCGCCAGTTACATCGGGCTCCAAGAGGTAGACGTCGTCCTCGAGGGTCGGGAGCTCGGGGATGGACACCTCACCATCCCCGGCCGTCACGACCGATCCCTCAATTTCGCCAGTCGATCGTTGATGAGCTCGTTGTCCCAGGAGGTCCTCTCGACTGGCACCTGGCCACCGACGATCGCCACGCAACGTCGATACCTGCTCGTGCGACCGCTGAGTCTCGCTCAGCCCCTCGTCAGGAGGCTCCGATTCCATTTGTGATGACATCACCATCATTTGATATACCACGACCAGATAACCGATGGCGTGGCGGTTCCGGGTTTCCGATAGGCAAGAGAATTCGCTGCCAGTAGCCTTGAGCAGTTGAGCCAGGCCAATTCAACCGTCACTTCCGAATGGTTTCCGGAAATGTAGAAACGAGATAGTTTCCGATTTGGAGTTACCCCACATAGGGGACACTGAATCGGACGGCGTGGGGTAACTTCAAAGCCTCCACCTTCGTCTCCTTGAGTACGAATCATTCGGCGTCAACGAATCCGTCTCGGACACGGTACACCCGGTTGGGTCCGCGCCCAGCCGCCTCTACAAGATTATATTTTGCGAGCTTCTGAAGCCACGACCGGACGGTTCGCTTCGTTCGGGGATCGTCGACCTGGTCGGCGTACTTGTCGTAGAGATCTCGTGGTGCCAGCTCTTCTTCCTCGTGGAGGATCTGGAAGACGAGACGTTGCTCGGGGCGGAGTGATTCGAGATTTTTCGAGCGAACCTCTCGGCGGGCAGCAGGGATCGCTTCGCGAACGTGCTCGTCTGTAATGACCTCGGTCGATTGTCGATCGGCTCGACGAGCTGCACTCCGGAGTATGCTCAGTCCAACACGGGCGTCACCCGCCGCGGCGTCGGCAATCCATCGTAACTGTTCGGTCGTGATCGCGTCGAGAACGAGGCCGTGTTCGGCGCGGGCTGCGATGATGTCAGTGAGTTCGTCGATGGAGTAGCGATCGAAGTGAATCGTCTCGGCGGTTTGCATCCGGGATCGGACGCGATCGTCGATATCAGCAAGCAGCTCTTCCTCGTCATTCGTGATGAGGACGAATGAGAAGGGCTCCAACCGATAGAGGTCGTACACCAGCCGTGCATCGTCCAGTTGATCGACCTCGTCGAGCGTGACGATCACTGGTGGCCCGTCATAGTCCGCGAGTCGATCGAGGAGTTCGTCATGTGGAGTGGACTGACGATGAATGTCCACGGTTCGACCGAGTCCCTCGAGGATGCGGTAGATTGCTTTGAATCGCGAGTAGGACTGCCAGCAGTTGACGTGGACCGACTCGACGTCGAGGACGCTTTCGCGAAGTCTGCTGACAACGAACTTCGTGATTGTCGTCTTCCCAGCCCCCGATGGCCCGGTGATCAGAGCTGGTTCAGCAGGATCGTTGTTTGTGACCGGTTCAAGGACGTGGGAGAGGGCATTGACTTCAGCATCTCGATGAACGACGTCGCTCGGGACGAAGCCTTCGCGAAGCACCCGAGCATCCTCGATCATCAATTACTGTACGAATGCTTGAGCCGATGGTATAAACGGCAGGGGGTCATTTCCGAGTTTCCGGGTAGTTCACGGAAGGAGAGCTATGATTCGTTAGTTACCCCCACGTAGAGGAAGACAGTCGGAGAGTGTGGGGTAACTCTTGTCGATAGCATCTCTTTCCCAACAGAGAGAGCGGAGTCAAGACGATCGAGAGAATGTCTCGGTGATGCCAACCCCCACCCCCCTTTGTCGAGTTGTAAGAGACCGGGGCGTGAGGTCCTTGAGAAGGTGGCAGCAATTGCATTTCTCGCGGAAAGCAACGAGAGGGACGCTGAGGCGGGGAGATACTCAAGAGTTTGAACCAACAAACAACAACGAAGACAGCGCGTCGATTATCTAGCCAAGGCTAGATATCTTTTATTGATTCGACCTATTACGGAGTCAGTTCAAACAGCTAGGTAATAAAGATTTGCTTTATAGTATATTGATGTTAATCCTCGAGTTCTGGGGCGTCAAGACGTCGATATCGCCCGTTTCTCCGTTTTCGAGGCGTCTCATGGTATCTCGGGTGGGTCCACCTCTCGACGTTTACAACTCGACAAAGGGGGGAGGGAGTACCCCCTCGTGTTTCGGAGCTGTCCTTGATCTTTTGCACCTAATCTCTCCGTGGTCCTCTTCTCTACTCTCTCAATCTACTCTCTCGTGCGGGATATTAGCAGTCTATTCCCGGACATGGATTCTTGCGTCTCCTGGTCGATTACTCAAACGGGCGATCAGGACATCGACTAAATCTCGCGTGATGCCATTACCACGACAAATGCTCGAATAGAATCGATACTATTCGGTGAGCTCGATCAAAGAAGTGTGGCCTGCTTGAGATCGAGATCTCTTACAACTCGACAAAGGGGGGTCTCCACTCCGTGGTACAAATTCGCAGACAGCGGGACGTTACAACTCGATAACGGGGGGTGCGTTCGCCGGTTAGATCACGATGAAGGTTGGGCAGGTAAACCGGGATTCAACCGTTCTAATACTCGTGTCTGGGGATATCTGGGAGTTACATCCCATCGATGGTTCACTTTTTTATATCCGGGCGTGTACGTCTCCCCCAATGGAGCACGACGGTCACTCGTCCGACCCGACCGGGGGAGAACCCGAGGATATCCCGGACGCGCAAGAACCTGATAGCCAGACAACCCAAGAAACACTTGCCGACTCGGATGACTCCGTGAGTGACCCGGATCCCAATTCTGCTAGTGATAACGATACAACAGGCAATGAATTATCGTCTAACGGCGGCGCGGTCTCGTCCACTACATCTTCTGAAGGACAGATCTCTATTCGCGAGCGACTCCAATCGCAATCGACCAGTAGCGTGTTCGCTGAAAAGGACCTGGTCCGCCCCGAGACGATCATTGACGAGGACCGGATTGTTGGTCGAGACGACCAACTAGAGCGGGTAATCGATAATCTTCGTCCCGCCTTGCAGGGAGCCGGTCTCCCAAATATGCTTCTCAATGGACCGTCCGGCACTGGGAAGTCTCTGATCATAAATTCGGTCTGTAAACAGATCGTCGACCTCTGCGAGGGGCAAGACCAGCGATTCGGTGTCATCAGTCTAAATTGTGAGCGACCGAGTTCGCTTGATCAGGCCGTCTATCGGCTCGTAAAGAGCGTTGCTGACGATGTCGGTGTCGAAGTTGGCGTGCCACAGACCGGCGTCTCGACCGACCTAAAATTCGAGCGCTTATTCGACATGATCAACGAATACTACGACTCGGTTATCTTCATCCTCGACGAGATCGACCTTCTCGTGGGCCCGTATGACGACAACGCCTTCTCATCTCTTCTGTATCAACTCTCGCGAGCAGAAACTCTGGGAAACATAGAGGGGAGCGTCTCTGTGACGGCTCTCACGAACTATACTCACTTCCTGGAAGATCTTAGCAGCCGAGCCGAGAGCTCGTTCAACCCCGATGATATCTTTTTCGACGACTACGACGCGAATCAACTCCAAGCAATACTCCGAAACCGTCGCGACGCCTTCAAAGAAGGAGCACTCGAGTCGGATGTTATTCCGCTCGTAGCCGCATTCGGATCGCAAACTCATGGTGATGCTAGAAAAGCCATCGATCTCTTCCGGTGGTCTGGGGAGATCGCCGAGCGAAACGGGGATGATGTCGTCACCGAGGAGCACGTTCGAACGGCCCAGGAAAAATACGACGAGAACCGAACCCTGCGTCACGTCAACGGCCTCGCTACACAGAAAAAATTAGCATTATACGCCACAGCAGCGGTTCAGCACTTTGCGAAGAATCCACCTGGAAAGGTCCCGGCTGGCGTTGGATACAACGTCTACCGGTTCATCGCTGAGTCGATTGGTGCAGATCACTACAGTCGTGAGACCTATGTTAACAAGGTCACCGAGCAGAAAACATACGGGGTCCTCGATTACGAAAGACGCGGACGGGGTCGAGGACGGGGTGTCCATATGTTCTTCTCTCTCGATGAGGATCCTGAAGACCTCCTCAACACGATAGCTGAGGACAGCAGGATCGGAGATATCGATGAAAACATGCTGCGTAGCGTCGTAAATGCTCAACTCTCGGACTTCGACTAACGGTCTCCTGTTCCAGTTACGGTTTCGCGTTACAACTCGATAATGGGGGGCCCTTACAACTCGATAACGGGGGGTGTTCAATCACCGCGGTATCAGGGGTGCCGTTACAACTCGACAACGGGGGGTCTTACAGCACGATAACGGGGGGTCGCGATCCACCAATGTGGCATGCAGCAATTATGATTCGGTAGGGAAGCAAAATCTCGTCCGAGAGTCCTCTATCGATGTGTGAATTCCGGCTGCGACCACAAGCAAAGCCCTGAGCTGAACGCATTGACTATCCCTTCGGATTTACTGGAGCAATATACTCGTTCTTCCAGGAATCACCTTCACGCCACTGCCAATAGAGGTACCTGTACGATTTCTCAGCGGTCTGTTTGGTCGTCTTGATCGTGATGTACGCTCCGCTCGCTGGGACGTCTTCATAATCTGCTGGATCAGTCGAGATTCCGCGCTCTTCCAGCTCCTCGAGTTCTTCTTCATCGACTTCTTCCTCGGCTCGCCGATCTTCGAGTTCTTGTTGACGCTGTCGTCGCTTCCACTCTGCGAGCTCATTTGCGTACGTCGCTACTGTCTCGAGCCGTTCTGGTGATTGCTTCTCAAGTGGCTCGCGAAGATACTTCGGTAGATCCGGTGCGGGTGGTTTCTCTGGAAACTCTTCACCCATAGTTACCCCACGATCGCCAGAGCATATCAATTTGTGGGGTAACTAAAGTGTACCGAGTAATACTCCCCTTCATCGAAGTGTAAACACGCTTCAGTCAGCCTCTCCCGGGGGAATTCCCAATCACTGATAGCCTACTGCCGAGTCATCATCTGTATCTGTGTCATCGGTGGGTGGTGTCATTTCGGAGGGATCATCGGGATCTGGTAGCGCGGAGCTCTCGTAAGCTCGTTCGATGTCAGCGACCCTTCTATCCAGTTCTGTGAACGAGGGGAAGTCGTCAATCGTGACGGCGTCACCATCTCGTTTTGCAGCCGATCGCTTCGCGTCGTCGACGAGATTCTCCAAGTCCGCTCCCGTGAACCCTCGGGTGTGGTCGGCCAATTCAGCGAGCTGATCACCAGACACCTCCGAAGGAACCCCCCTTAGTTTCGACTGGAGTATGGCGTGTCGTGCTTCCGAGTCCGGCAGGCCGATCTCGTAGTGTGCAGTCAATCGACCAGGACGGAGAATTGCTGGGTCGATATCACCCGGTCGGTTCGTCGCAGCGACAACGATGGCTTCGCGGTCGTCGCGAGTCAGATGGACCAGAAACTCGGTGGTGACCTTTCGGTCTTCGGCGTGTGTGTTTCGACTATCCGTCGCTCGCGCACCGAACAGGTGCTCGGCTTCGTCGATGAAAATAACACTGGGGCCAATTCTCGACGCCTCGTCGAAGAGCTGTTTGATTCGATCTGGTCCTTCATTGATCCATTTGCTCGTGACGTCTGAGGGGCTCAACTCCACGAATGGGATATTCAGCTCGCCAGCGAGCGCGCGCGCAAACAGCGTCTTCCCCGTTCCGGGTGGACCATAGAGGAGAATTCCTCTCTCGGGCTGGATACCGAAGCGATCGAAGCGATCGTCGCCACGTTCTGCAGCTCGTAGCGGTTCAATGATGTCCTCAACGAGGGTCTGCTTCACGTCGTAGTATCCGCCAATGTCATCGAATCGGATTAAGGAGTATCCCCAATCGTAGTCGGAATTGGTGAACTGCTCACGACGGGGGCCTGAATCGACCCCGGTATCGCTCTGATTTGAATGAGAGGTGGTTCTACTTTTCCCTCCGGATGATACTCGTGAATTTCCTTGCCGTTCGGTGCCAGAATCCGTGTGAGCGAGATGTTCAGAATTATCGGTTTCCTGTTTGGTCTTATCTCCTGTGCCTTGTAATGAAGATACAGTTGCCTCATCTATGATCAAGCTAACAGTAATGACGGCAGAAAGGAGACCAATTAGGAAAATACCGGCTTGAGAGGTTCCTGCCGGCAGCGTCACGACTTCTGAAAATAGCCAACGAACAATAGAATAAACGGTAGTAATCAAGCTGAACAAGATAATCGTTGACAGGAGAGGGGGAGGAATATCTGCTTCACGGGCAACTCCGAATATCGCTCCCAGAATGAAAGAGGACCCTCCTATTATGAGGAAGTTCCATGGTGTGAGTGGGATATCCAAGAACGGAAGTGCGATTTGAGTAAACGAGTAGACTATTCCGACTAGTATAAAAACAAAAACAAGGGATCCCCAGAGACCGAGAGGAGATTCAGCACGTAGTACTGACTTATTTCTGTACTCGTCTTTAGCGCGGCTAAGTGATCCCAACGCTCGGTCAAGAAGGAATATCACGCCATCACCGGCAAGGATGACAGTGAGGGCGGCAGCGAACGCGATTGGGGTTGTCATGGTTCTTGGAATGGGTCACGTGATGTTTTCTACGATCGTGATTGACTGGGCAAGCAGTGAAATCGGCGTCGGGTTCTCACATCGATGGCCCGAACGGGGGCGGGCACCGATGTCAAAGACCTCTGGAGTGATTTATGGATGCGATTTGAACGCTGATGCAGGGATCCTTGATTTGTGACTTTCCCACGGGCGTTCTCTTTGTGTCCATCAGTTATTCTATAATATAAACTCTCGCCCAGGAAAGTGAGGTATTGAGGGAAGGGGGTAGACGACACGTGATGGACATCAACTCCGAGTAGAGGTCCGTAGTGGCGAGATACATTCCATTTAGAAGACGCCCGATTCATCGACGTCCTGCGATTGTGCATCCGATTCAACGTTATGGTCTTTACTCAGTGCATGATCTGTTACCCTTTCAGATTCGATAGCAACTGCTGAAGAAGGACCAGTAGAATCATCCGCATGATCATCAGGGGATTGGGTTGGACTCTCGACGTTAGAACCAATAAGAACATTCTTGGCTCGCGATGTCGGAGCGGACCCTCCGATGGACCTCCCAATACGATGGCTTAGGTAAGGACTCCGCGTGGCTCCACCGAGCATGGCTGCCGCACCGATTTTCCCACTGGCTACTACTACTTTTCCTCCAGTTCTACCTGTCGTTCCGGTCGTCCTCGCCACTCGTTTAATTCCTCGACCAGCCGTTCTTGCATCGCTCGTACGTCGAGCCCATGTGTCAGATGTCGCGGCAGCTACACTTGCACGCTCAATTTCGGTATCGTGCGTTCCCGTGACATCGAGGGTTTCTTGCCTTCCATCTACTGCCTCGTAATTCGCTGCGTAGACTCCTTGCCCCCCGCTGGTTTCGCCTACCTTTTCCACGGGGACAGTGGATATATTTTGATTTGGTTCAGCGCCAGGGTTGACCAGTCCTCTGTTTGCGGCTTCTTGTATATCGATCTCGCCAGTTTCACGAGCCTTATTGAGGAATCCTGCGTTCGCTTGGTGAGTCGCCGCTTGTTCTGCATAGCCAGCTTCTCGGGACCGCATAGTGTCGACTACCGATGATCCGGTGGCAAAGCGACCTCCTTTCGTCCCCACCTGTTTGGCCCATCCACTGAAACCGCGTAATCCGTCGTTGATTCCGTCGGTAACACGACCTCCGAACGGCTCTGGCTTCTTAGATTTCGCCCACGTACCGATGCGCTCTCTAGGCGAGGGAGCATCGGCCTCCGCCTGGCTTTCATCGAGGTTCGTGGAGAGTGTGTCCCCGAGACTCTGACGCAGTCCACTTCCAATAGTGGAGTTGTCGGTAGCTGCAGATGGATCGATCGCTCCCCCACCCGCACTTCCGGCCGAGGCTCCAGCAGCTCCTGACGAACCACCAGCACCTCCGGCGACAGCTCCGCCACCAGCACTCCCGCCTCCAGCAGCACCGGCGCCGCCAGCAGCCGCACCAGCACCTCCGGCGGCGACCCCGCCACCAATAACGGTGGCCGCACCAACGGCCGCTACGGTCGCAGCGATTGCCATCCCGAAGGCGTCACCGACGCCCATCGGCTGCCCCGCCCACGAGATCACCTTGTAAACGACTACGAACAGGACCAGTGGCATTAACAGAACGAGGACAATCGAGACTCCGAGTTCGTGGATGGTGCCTGCCACACCGCCCTGACCGGTGATGACACCACCAGTCATGATGACGGAGAATACCTTGAGTACGATCGCGATGACTGGACCGGCCAGCAGGGCGTAGACTCCCATTCGGAGGAAGACTGCCGCGAACTTACTCACGGATCTGAGTGGGCCCTTGTTCGGGTACCAGAGTACCGCAAAGAGCGGGCTCCCGATGAACACGACCCAGACGAGGAACCACCGGAGGACGAGCAGAATCTCCGAGAGAATGAACGCGGAAAACATCATGACCGCCATGATCGGGTAAAGGAAAATCCCGAGTAGCGTCCCCCAGCCATCGAGGAGATCGTTCGCGAACGTCAATTTGAACGACGCAGGGAGGAGCTCGACGGTGACTGCGTTGGTCGCGTCGATCGCGAACCCCCACAGGGGTTTCGAGATGGCGATGAAGAATAGGATCCCGACGCCACGAAGAACAAGCCCCCAGAGGGAGGAATCCCGATCATCGCTGAACGGCATCGCGATAAGACTCCCAGCGACCATGAGGGGGAGGAGCGCAATCGCGATCCCGGCGGTCTGGTCCCAGGCCGCAAGCGCATCAGCATTCCCCATCGGATTGGAGATCTCGAGTAGGGGACCGAACCCGTAGTCGATGATCTGGGAGATGACCTCTCCGCTCACCGCCTTGATTACCTGAGCAATCGCCCAGGCGATGGCATCAGGGAGAGCCCCGATCAGCTCGTCGAGTCCGAGGGGCATTCACCGCTCCTCCGAATCGGGCCTCTCTGGGTTCGACGCCCCGCCGTTCGTCCCGGTATCAGCTGCAGCCTTGGTCGCCGGCGTTTGGGTCTCGATTCCGTTCGAACCGAGGCTGTCCTCACCCATCTTCATCGACATCTCCAGGTCCATGTCGCGGCCCATCACCGATGGAAGATCCGTGAGTTCCATACTCTCTCCGGGCTCCTCGGACGTCTCCTGTCCGCCACCGATATTGGACGCGGCATCCGTGCCTTCGATATCGATGAGCCAGTCCCACGGGTCGAGTGAATCATCGAGGACGTGGTGTTCGAATGGGCCGCTACGAACCTCCAGTCGACGACGACCGTGGACGCTGGTCGCGAGCAGACACTCGGAGTAGTCGGAGTCCTGTCCCCTGGCGGCCGTTTGGATGAACCGAATCTCGTCCGTCGAGAGATTGTAGTATTTCTGCGTCTCGTCGGACACTGACTCAGCGTAGAACAGGCACTTCACGTCGCAGTTCTCGTAGACCTCTCGCCGCTCGGGCGTGCGAACGAACTCGTGTGCTGTCTGGGACATCAGCGTCAGTCCGGCCTCGTAGTGGCGAGCGTGTCGAATGAAGAGGTTGATCAAATCGCGGGCAGCCGGTCGGCCCAGGAGGTAGTGTGCTTCGTCGAATGTGACATCGACCTTGAACGGTGATTGCTTGGCCTCGAGATAGGCCCAGGACAACATTGCGTGCAAAATCAAGGGCATCTCGCCGGTGTCCGCGAAGGAACTCATGTCCATCACGACGACCCTCGAAGAAAGATCGAGGTTGGTCTGCCCGTTCAGATTGGCGTTCACGCCGCCTGGCTTGAACGACTCGAACTTCGGCTGGAGATTGATCGCGAGCTCACGGTGGTGATCGGAGGGAGCGACGAGCGTATCCGAAATCGGCACCCCTTCTGGCGGGACGTGGTCGTCTGGAATGTCGTGGACGTCGTGTGAGAGGACACCGAGCCGCCGGAAGTGATCGACCTCGTTCTGATCGATGATTCCCTCTTCAGCAGCTCGTTCGAGACCGCCGATGGCGATGACGTTCACCCCGCGAATCAGGTCATCGAAAATCGGCGACTGGCGGGAATACGTATCGTACTGTCCGAGGATGATTCCCCGTGAGAGATACGCGTAGTGTGCTGCTTGGATGAGCACGCCTTCTTCGCCACCGGACATCCCATCACGCTGCTCGAAGTGCGTATGGAGCATCTCGATGACCGACCGAATCGTCAGCGCGTATGTGTCGTCACCTCCCTCGAACTCGGCTTCCGCCGGAGGCGAGATGTCCAGCGGGTTAACCGTGTGCTTCCCGCCGAACCGGATCACCTCGCCACCGAGGGATGTCGCGAAATTGGGGTAGTCGTCACCGGCTGGGTCGAAGAGAATACACTGGACGTTCGGGTCCGCAAGGAGTCGACGGTAGATCTCCAGCTTCCGAAAGTAGGACTTCCCCGATCCAGTCTTCCCCGAGATTGCCATCGAGTGACCCGACAGGGCATAGCGGTTCAGGATAACCGGCCGCTTGGTGTCGTCGAAGCCGAACAGCACTCCCTCGGGATCGTAGATGGACGGCTCGACCAGATTGAAGAACGTTCCCAGGGCCTCGAGCTGGATCGGATGGGCGTTCCCGATCGTGTCGGTACACAAGGGAGCGACCGAGCCGTTTGCATCCAGTTGTTGGTGCTTGATTGCGGCAGTATCGACGTCCTGCTCGGCGAGGATTGCTTCGACACGGTCCAGCATGTCGTCCAGTCGTTCGCGGGAGTCGGCGACCAGCTCGATGTAGATCGAGACGTCGTACAGTTTCGTCGTCCCCTTGATGACGTTCTGGAGAATCCGTTCGAGGTCCTCGCGATCGAGCTGATCTTCGTAGGTATCAGTCCGACCTCGCTTCTGTTTCAGCGCCATCGACGTGACCGCCTGCGTGTAGCGCTTCTGGAGCTGTCGACGGGCGGCCTTGCCTTCTCTCGGCTTGATGTGCAGCGAGAGTCGGAGATTCACATCCGCGAGCGTGAGTGGGACGAGCCAGCCGAGGCTAACCTTCCGCGGAAGCGACGTCACAGTGAGGATAGTCGAGACCTTGTCGTCGCGGACCTGGAACTTCGGATAATCCTCGACGACGCGGGGAGCGACGATGCGCTTGTCCTGCTCTCCGCGTTCCTCGAGGGTCTCCCCTGGAGTGGCCAGCTTGACGTCTTCGGCCTTCATCTGGTAGGCCGCCCACTCGATATTCTCCGTGGTGGTCTCCTTGTCGAGGAGATTCAGATAGTCGATGGCATGGCGTGTCTCTTCGCCAGTTAGTTCGTCGATCGGCCGCCGCTCGGCTTCGTGATCGGACGTCTCGTTACTGAATGCGCCGGTGAGTTTTTCTAGCATGTCTGTGATCTAATTGTGACGATATCTGTGGCGGTGTCAGGCCTCTCGGTCGAGGTCCTCTGTGTCGGTCTCGTCCGCCGATTCTCGTGCCGATGGCTCCGACTGGACGATGGCCGAAGCCCCGCCATCTGTGACGGCACTCTGCGTCGCTGAAGGGAGACTCGAAAGGGCCGACCGCCGATGACGGAGGGAGAGAGCAACAGCAACGATGAGGACGAGTATCCCAACGCCGTAGATCTCCAGCACAGTTGTGGTTCGAGCCATGTCCGAGACGTCCCACGCCGCCGGGTAGGCCTCCTGAAAGAGATAGATCGCCGCGCCGGACACGGCACTCCCGATGCCGCCAACCGCTTGGACAACTCGAGACGACGGCAAGAGTACGACGAGGCTCAGGAAGAAGACTGGTACCGCGCTCGCGACCAGAATGAACGAGCCCTCTCGAAGGAGCAAGGAGTCCCCAGAACCTGCTGTCGTGACCTGTGGAGCCCCGCTGGCAGTGAAGGCGAGAAACGCACCGGCTCCGAGAAGAATTCCGAGCAGGAACATCAGTGCGCCCCCATAGACCGAGAGCGGGGTGGTGTATCGCGGACCGTTCCCGATCGGAGCGATATGTTGAGCGTACCACTGCAGTAACCGACTCCCACTGACCCGAGGAACGAATTCGGGAGCAACCCTACCGTCGAACGGATCCTCCTGGATCTTCGGGCGGACAGCCGGTTGCTCATCGGTTAGCTCATCGCGACGATCGGCCTGCTCGAAGGCGCTCTCAAGATCGAGTGGTTCGTGTGTTAATGGATCAGTCAGCGTCGATTCGTCCGGCTTTGTGAATACCGAATGGTCGAACGAAATCGGGGATTCGTGTCCGCGGTAGTAGTGGTACAGGACATCCAGTACCTTGCTCCGAGAGGCGAGAACATCCGTCGCGACCTCTGTTCGGGGCAGTTGAGCAGCGACCCGGTGAGCACGTGCCCAGACTTCGTCGAGATACGGATCTTCGTTCGGGACCTCTCGCGGAGGACCCCCTCCGGGGAGCATCTCGCGAATACCGTCGAACCGGCCACCATTCCCCGGTTCCTCTTCGCCTTTCGTCACTCCAACCGCGACGAGAAAACGCCGGTCACGAACCTCCCCCAGTCTGAGCGTTTGATCGAGCCACTCTGCATGTGCGTAGCGGCCATACTCGAGGAGTGGAGAATCATCGACGGAATCGACAGTGGCACTGATGCCTCCATCTGCTGCTGCCTCCTCGCCATCACCCCCTATACTGCCTTCTCCGGATTCAGAGCGGGTAGGAGATACGCTTTGAGCGGGCGACTCTGTCTCGTCCACGTCGTGATTATCTGCATTATGTACATTATGTACGTTTCCGACGAATTGGTCGTAATACTGCTGTGCGTCGAAGGACGTCGTGATCGTGAATACCTGGGTTGGAAACGACAATCCACGCAGGTAGGTGAGATAGGCTACGTAGAGATTCGATCGACGTTGTTCTGAGAGGGTCAACCACTCGCGTGGTTCCACCTCGACCAACATCGTGTACGATGTGGGCGTCTCGATGATACCCTGATTACGCACGTTTTCGAAGTTCAAGAGATCGAGCGTCGACTGCCCACCGCTAGATCGGGCCCCACTGCCCGCTGAATTACTGAACATCCGATCCACCTTCCTTGTCAGCAGTCACACCAGCTGTTGTCTCGGCGATCGGAACACCTCTTGCCGGAAGAGGCGTCAGCTCGTGCTCGACAGCGGCTGTGGCCTCCTCCAGCGGGGAGACATGTGGCGGGACGTCCCGCGTTATCCAGTCGTCACGGGTCGCATTCGACGACCGGTCGGGATGGGATATCCCCGGATGCTGCCAGGTATAGACGTTTGTGCTGGTCTTGTGACGAAGCACCGCCATCGTCCAGGACAGTGGACGCTGACCCGACGGCGTCTTCAGGAACACTGTTCCCCCGATAGCGATCCCACCCAGGAACAATGGGAAGGTGATGAGAAGCGGGAATCCAATTGTATGGAGAATCGCACAGGGGGCGAGAGGGATCGCCATCGACTCGACGAGGCGCCGTACCGAGAATCCCATGAACTTCGATTCGAGCAGGTTCGAGGCGACGGGGACGGAGTTCGACATCGCGATCACTCCTCACTCTCCCGGGCCTCGGTCTCCGTCCGGTCATACTCCTCGGGGAAGGGGCTCGTCGATTCGAGTCGTTCAGCTCCTCGGATCAACAGCCCTCGCCAGGTGAGCCCGTACTTGTCACGGATCGCGTCGAGTTGAGCGTACTGCGCCTCACTAGGGAAATTGACTCGTGTCGATTTCATGGTCTCAGTGATCCTCCCCCTCGCGAGCGTGTGCATCGGGCGCATCGAACTCGTATGCTGGTTCACCAGCTCCCCCGGGGGATGATTGCGCTTCCTCGGCTGCGGACAGCCGCCCCGGACTCCCATCGACTGTCGGGATATCCTCCGAGGCCGGATCGATCTCGCTTGCTTGTCTGGGTGAGGAGTGATCGCGATCGTGCTGTCCGTCGTTGGCGCTTGTTTCACGGGAAACACGGTGTCCTCGAGAGGAGCGCTGTTGCTCTGTTCGAGGCTCGCGACGAAGCGTTGGGGTTAAGCCACTCACGTCGACGGTCAGCTCCGTCGTCCCGTACTGTTGAGATCTGTCACCCCCCGTCTCTGGCTCGCCTGAATCGGGCGGTTCTCGGCCCCTTCTCGTGTGTTTGTGTTCGATACCTTCCTGTCCGTTCCTACGAGAAGCCCCCAGTTCGAGGGGGATGGCTACGATCCCCGCCATCGCTCCGGTGTGGTTCTTTCGACGGGAGTGGTCTGGAGTCCAGTTTCGGCTCGTGGAAGACCGGATCTAACTGGAGCAGCGCTTTCCGAAGATCATACCCTTCTACTTGACGAGCTCCCTGCAGGAGCATCCCCCGCCACATAACGCCGTGACGGTCGCGTACTTCACGTAGGAATTCGTACTCCTCTCGGCTGGCAAAGCGAACTTCGGCTTCAGGCATATCTCATGGTGATGGTGAATCGAGTGCTCAGCTGGCGCTCCCTCGAGAGACGGCAATCCGCCACGAGGTGGCTGAAATGCCGTCCCACAAGTGCAGATTTTCTCCTGCGAGCACGAGACAAAGGCACTCGTCTACGGTGATCGTCCGGCGGTTCATCGGATCACTCTGCGGGACCGCGGCACTTCTTTATTTCAAGACTGCGGCTTCCGCAAGGTTGCGGCAGCCGTGATTATGCGGAAGCCGCAACTCTGGAGAGTATTTGCGAATCCTTCCCGAATCGCGCTCCAGACGTCTACTGGTCGTCGATCTGGTCGTGGCGGCTCTGTCGACGTTCACTCGCTAGGGATCCACCCATGACGTACCTCACACCCGCCGATATTTTCGTCCAGTTCGCAATCGCACCCCTCGTCTCTCCGATAGTGTTCCTCGCCGGTATCGAGGGGTCTTTTCTCGGAGTATTGGCCGAGGCGTACGGTCCTGCTCAATCGATTCAGCATCTTCTGGGGATATTCGGCTCAGACGTGCCTCCTATCGCTGGTCCGTTCGTACTTCCACCGGAGTGGTTGGTCTCGATCGCAGCACCCCTGGTCAAGGCGGTGTCCGCTGTGAGATTCGTGCTTCCCCCACCGACCGGACCGCTCGTGTTCCCGGCCGAATGGGCGGTCCCTGTTGTCGGCTCGGCCGTGCTTCCTGCCTCCTTCGTTCCCCTCGATGTGAGTACTGCACTCGCGAACGCGGTCGACTTTCCCCCCTGGGTAGGCACCGTAACCAAGTACACCGGACTCTGTGTGTTCGTGCTCGGATTGATGGCCTGGTTATCCAGCTACGGATACCGGACTCGGATGTGGGGCCGCCGCGTTGCTGTATCCGGAATTGCGCTCACCGTCGCAGGGTTTGCCTTCGGAACTTTCGTTGACCTCCTGAAGTATGTCCTCACGCCGTAGTGAGGGTACGCGATGCTCGCTTCGAATCGGTTCCACCCTCTATCAGAGACTTCGAGAATCCGAGTGGCAGATCCGACCGGCACTTGCCTCGTTCCGCTTCTCGAAAGCCAGCTGTTTCAACCGAACGTGGCTCTCGACTATCGTAATCGTCCTCGTGGTCGTGAGCATCGTTTTCAATGCAGGCGTGGTCGCTCAGTCCGCGAGTTCCCCTGTGGTCCCTGAGCCTGTTCCCGGAGTTGACCGAACCTACAACGACACGTTCCGAATCTTGGCTAGCGAGGATGCCGATCCGTTCTATAACACCACGACGATTCAGGTCCCCGAGTATCAGGCTGACGGCACTGTTACGATCGTCAACGAGACCGTGGGAACGTACCCCTTCAAATTGGATGCCCGGAACCTCCGCCCCACAGAGACCCTGCAGACGGCGTATGGTACTGATGTGTATTTCACGTCGCTTCAAGATCAGGCTGGTACCATCCCGTATCAGGACACGTGGGAGCCGCTCGACAGCTACGTTTCGAGCGGGATGTACCTGAAAACCCGGATCTACCCACTCCAGAACGTTTCGTATGGGACTGCAACCAGCACTGACGGGAACTTCCGTGTCGAGGTCCTGAACACCAACGGGTACTGGAATCCTGTCTACAATGCCGAGGTCCTACCGGATTCATCGACAGACGGATATTACGTCGCAAACCCGTCGACAGCTCTTGTTCACGTCCCCGCAGGAGAGTGGATTATCACGCGAAAGGTAGATGCTCTTCGATCACTACTCCAGTATTCCGAATTAGCTTCCTCGGAGACGGTGGCGCGGGGTACTGCAGTCGTCCCGATGGAAGAGGGGTCAGAATTGTATCCGTCCGATGATGGGGCCAGCGCCGGACTCTACTGGCGGAGTGGTTCGTTTGACCTAGTCAGAGACGCGTATATCGGCGTGAGTGATATGCCGCCCGGCGTCTGGTACGAAGGGCAGTACGTCACGCAGAGTCACCAGACGAGCGCATACGTTCCGTGGGATTACCGGGTTCAGTCCCCGTCCGATCACACTGAGTCTGGGTCCTGTACGATTGGGAATAATACCTACTCTCTCACTCGCTGGGCGAATTACCGAATCCTTGATTCAAATACTACGGTCGATGTCTCTATCGAGAATGGATCGTCCACACAGCAAATGTACCCTCTCGGTGGTCCTGGAGGCGTCTGGAGTACATACGACGACATCAACGCCACCATTCACGAACTCGCTCCCGGGGATTACACTCTCTCAGCAGAGTTGACTGTTGAGGTCGAGCTGGAACGAGAGTACGGTGTCTCCAGTGCACGGTGTTCAGAATGGGATCGGCAAACAACACTTACCAGAAGCACGACTGTCCGCTACTCGGTCCCTGTCCACGTGATCGAAGTGGACTCCCCGGGCCTCGAGATCGAAGCCACGCTCTATGACAGGCCCGGGGACGATGTCCTTGTCATCGAGTGGAGTGGCGACCAGGAGCTTACGGAGATGCCCTGGCAGGACATTACGGTCACGATCGGGAATAAGACGGCTCGAATCGCTTCTCCATGGCATTTCTATTCCGTTTCACAGAACGACGCGGTCGAGGAGCGAACTGATAGCGGGACAGCAACGGTTGCGGCGGGGCATTCGTTCGATGATCAGTACCCGCGACTTCTCCGGAACCGAGTCGCCGTAGCGAACGTCACGGTTCGACTCGACGAGCGAGCAACCGCCCCGTCATGGTGGCGTGAAGATCTCGAGATCGTCGACGAGACTGTTCCCGGTACCTCGCTTCCGTCGACAGTCCTCGCTCCCGACAACGCGGGCACGACCTCTCTCTATCAGGAATACGCCGGCGTCATCCTCAGCAACGACGGTGCGATGGGTGAATCGGTGAGCATCGAAGCCCGAACGCCGTTCGATATGCCCGTTGACCAGACTACCATTGAGATCATCCCCTACGAGGAGTCGAAACTGGAACTCTGGGTGGAGGATACGAACGGAACGAGCACTCTCGTCATGCGATTGACCGACCCTGATACGGGGCTGCCGCTCTCCGGTCGGACCATCTCGCTCCGGGGGGCGGCGACGGATACAGTCACTACCAACAGCTCCGGGATGGCAACCGCTACCCCCGCTGGGACGAACATCATGGCTACATTCGAGGGCGATGACTGGAAGGACCCTCGTTCGACGTACTATCTTGGGGATACCGAGGGGGTCGTCACTGGATTCGGCGTGATCGGTGGGGTCACTGATCTCTTCGGCTATATCGATATGGGGATCTCGAACACCGTGCTCATCATCGAGTGGATTACGCTCGGCGCGTTCGCACTCTGGTGGGTTCGCTTCCGAGAGCAGACTCGCCGCCGATCATGACGGCCAAGTCTTCAGAATATCGAGGGGCTGGACCAGTATATCAACGCCGCAATCTGGGTCAGGAGTCCAAGCACGAAGAACGCTGTATTCCATATCCGTGACCCCGAACTGATCAGATCGAGTCGCATCGGGCTGGCCGAGAGCGGGTAGAGCGGTCGAATCGCGTGCTTCCCTCGCCCCTTCGTGAGGGCATCAGCAAAGAGATGCGAGAGAACGCCGAGATAGGCAGCAAGGGCTACGACGGCGCCGACCACCCACCCTTCTATGCCAACGATCGGGAATGCGAGTCCGGCTCCCATGATGAAGGCGGCAGCGGCTACGATCACTGCGAACCAGATCGTGTGCGTCCAGCCCCGGTGGGAAAGGACACCGAGTCGATATTCGGGAAGATCGAGGTCAGGTGTTCGGCACGTGAGGAACGCTGCGATGGTCATGAACAGCCCGATCACCCCGAATAGTGCCGTCAGTGGAGCCGTCAACAGGAGTGCTGCGCCTTGGTGGCCGCGTTTGAACATTATCTGAGCCTCGGTTGGACACCCATCCTCTCACTGCCTCGTATCCTTGGCACCACTTTCGTGACTACTGACCGATTGGCGTTCTTTCCCTGAGCCAGATGAGGTGACAACAACAGTAGATTCGCTAGGGATGTTGTAAATCTTGACCTGCGAATTCGGGGCACTACCCCCTGTTTTGCCCACATTCACTGAATGGGAAGGCGACTAACCTGCGTCGTCGATAGATGTTCGAGACGACTTGCGGGGTTGCGGCAGCCGCAACTTCTGAGTCTTTTTTATCCCTGCTTCCGGGGTACCGTGCATAGATTCTGACCAAGCCCCCAATCTCAGATGCCAACTCCGAGCCAACTCATCGAACCGGCCTTCAAATTCTTCATCATCGCGGAGGCTACCGCGAAGTACTTCGCCCTGATAGCACTCGTCATTGGTGCGATTGGCTGGTTTACTGCCGGCTCCAACATGGGGCGAGCCTTCCGATTTCGAGGAATGTTCGTCGGAGGGGCTGTCGCACTGCTCGCGATTTTCGGTTTGGCAGCTCTCTATGATCTGATTTTGTGGATCATGGGACCATCGTTCCTCCCGATCGGCTGGCCGTATGCTGCCGTTGGATTGACCGGGATCGCCCCGTTTGCACAGGCTCTCTCGGGTGTTCTTCACTACCTCGGTCTCGCGGCGTTCTCGATGGGGGCTACATTCTGGGCGATGGCTACCCATCGCTCGCGGATGTGGCAACGGGGGTATCGAGGAGTGACCCTGGGACTCGCGATGATCGCTGTTTCGGTGGGCGGGCAGCTGTTTTCGGTCTTCACGATCGTTCTTTAGATCAGGATGCCGACGGTACTCGGCATCCATCAGGATATTCCAGACAGATACGTCTCGAAAGTCCAATCGCATCTGATATCGGACAATATTCTTTAATTACGCTAAAATCTCATCCTCCAAGGATTACCATCGCTCCAAATCCAAATGTCGCGAGGCCAAGGCCGTAGAAGAGAAGTTTCTGATCTAAGCTTACGAATTGGTGTTGATCAATATGAGCATCTGCGAGTTGGCTATTCACATTATAAGATTCGCCTGTGGCCAACAGTTCCCCCGTACGGACGTCACCAACACCGAAGACGAACAGCAGGAGTACTAACCCGACAATAAATAGCGCTCCCACCGCAAATTCACTCCTAGTTATGAATCCGACAACTAGTACTGTAACACCGGCATATATTAGACCGTATCGCAACCCCCCGGAGCCGATTTTCTTCCAATCCATGAAATGAAATGTATATGCAAGCTAATCAATAATTTTCAGGATATCAATATAGTCATTTCTTGAGGAATGTAAGAGGGTATCTCATCTATTGCATCTTCTGAATCAATTTGGCTACGCTCCGTCTGAGTTTCAATCGGGACTCTTCTGGTAGTGGACGAAAAAAAGTGCGAGTGCTGAGGCAGCGCTCAATCCGAGTTCTCGTCGTCGGGATCGCCGAGGAGTCGACGGTAGTAGTCGTCGAGCTCCGCATGCGTTGGGAACCCGAACTCATCCAGAAGTGCGTTGACTGCCTGGTCGTACGTCATCTGGTTGAGTAGATCAGCCCGTTTGTAGGCTTCTAAACGCTTGATAGTTTCAGGGTGCACTGGAACCGAGTGCATGCTAGTCATCGAGACCACCTGTACGATTCACCGCACTGGCCGATTTCGGATCGGAGCCCATCTGTTGTTCACTTCGTTGGGGCTACGTGTCGGGGGCAGGAACTACGAGTCGTTCTCCCGTGTGAGGCAATAGCACATAACTGTTTCTCTGGATTGCCCCACCTAATGCGTAGGATTATCGGAATTCTTCCGCAACACTGCGGCTGCCGCAATCATGCGGAAGCCGCATAGTTGAAATAAATAAATCAAGACCTCCCCAACGGCTGGCCGTGCGATGAGGTACAAAGCGCATTTCCGCCAACTGACGAACCGCCCCGGTTTCACGACCCTGCTCATCACCGTCCTCGTCGCGGTGATGCTCTTCACGGGCCCGGTCGCTGCACAGACTGCCCCTACCGGCGGTGGTGGCGGCGGAACGGCCGACTACATGACGATCCTCACCGACCTGTACCAGGTCATCTACGACACGCTACAGTACGTGGGTCTGGCGACCCTCGTGTTCGGCGCGATCGTCTGGTTCACTGCCCGGAAGAACAGCCAGCGCTCCGAGACGGGCATGAAACTCCTGATCGGTGGCGCCGCGATGACGGTGTTCTACTTCGGGCTGGGGGCCTTCGTTGCCCTGCTTGAATGGATCGCCACGCCGTGAGGGTACTCCCTGAACCGCAACAGGAGTCCGGTCACCGACCGGCCGGAGCCTGACTAACTAGCGATTCGCGACGCTCACTCGCGAACGATACGACATTCTTCATGTGTCACACAATCGACGTCCACAGAGCAGCCGCGTATAGCCGTCCCTCGTCTGTTGTTGCCGAATACGGCTATCCCCGGATAGTCGTTCCTTCCCGCGAGGCTGGCCATGAGTAGCCCTGGATCGAGTCGGCGACGTCGCGACGTCGACACCTCGACCGATCGTACGACGGACTTTCCGACCGTCAGCGATGATGCCATTCGGGAGGCGGTGTCTCGGCATCTTCTGTCGCAGGAGACAGACGACCAGGAGCACCCCGTCCAGACCGATTCAGCTGTTGATCCGGTACCGGATCAGACGAGGAGTTCATTCCCGAATCCCAGTGACGATCCCCGACGAACTGAACCCTCTGCCGGCGACCCCGTCGACGCGCATCGTGGTGGTCCGGAGGACTCGGGATCTAACAGTGATGATCTTGCGTTCGATCCAATGGATGATGGAGGTGGGGGCGCACACTCAACTGATGATGTCCCCGAGGACACCTCCCATCCCTACATCAAGATCACACCCGCTCGCGAACAGGTAGTTCCGAAACAGATCGTCAAGGGGCTCTACGGATTTCACCGGGCGGGTGGTGGCCGAGAGATGCCCTTCGGGCTGGCCGAACGCCTCCCGTTCGTCTCTCCGAAGACGACCTTCGAGTTCTTGATTCACAAACCGCGAGAGACGCAGCGGTTCGATTTCTACCTCGGGGTCCACCCGTACGACGTCCGGGCGTTCAAAAACCTCGCCAACAACATCTCCGCGATGTATCCTGATACGTTTACCTTCGAGGTTGCTTCGTTCTCCCCCCGTGACGCATTCACCCGCCAGAACGAGCGCCTAGCTGGCCTCCGGGCACTGGCCGAACTGGAAGGGATTGAGGAACTCGAGGGGCTCCAGGGATTCCGGCGGATAGAATACGCACTCGAAGAACTCCATGAGGGAGATCCTGACGGAACGGAGGAATCCGAGTCGGCCGACCATCCAGAGGCCTCCGATGACGAGTCAGATATGGAGATGCCCTCGATGGTTCGATGGGTCGGAACTGAGGCAAAGAACAATGATTGGATGACGCTTCTCTCGCGGTTTTCCGAGGTCGATCTCACCGCGGAGGACGGGTATCGATCACCACTGAGCGTGCTCTTGGAGCAGGCGACGGGAACGGACGAACCCTTCGTATTCCAGGCGATATTCAGTCCGCGTCGCGACTGGACGAAAGAGGCCGAGGCCCACAAACGAAACCTCAAGATGGGCGTCTCTGGGATGAAGAGCGCGTTCATGCAGGAGCTGTGGCGCGAACTTCTCGGAACGAGCGATGATGAGCGTCGGGAGATCCACCGGGCGGATACACCCGAGCAGATCGGGGGGACGATCAAGAACGGTGAGCCGGGGAACTCGACGCAGCTCCCACGGATGGGGCAGATCGACATCAAACAGCCCACGGTTACGTTCGACCTCAGCCTCCGGGCTGCGGGCCCGCCCGATGTTGTCGGAAGCGTTGCCGGGGCGTTCAATTCTCTGTCGGGACCCTACTACGGTATCGAGGGCAAAGCGCTGGGCGTCCATCAACGCGAGTTCACCCGTCTCTGTGACGCCTCGCTCACCCACCCTGGATTGAGAACTCGTCTCCAGGAGACAACGCCCATTCTGGTTGCCAGCCCCGACGAGCTCGCGAACTTCGTGACCGTCCCGAATACCGCGACACTCCCCAAAGCTAGCCGTGGCGCCTCTGGCGGAACGCCCGACGTCCGGTCACCGCTCACCGCGACAGATGAGAATTTGCTCGCCAAATTCGATACCGGAATGTGTATCGGGAGTGCCGTTACGGCTCCCCGAGAGCGTTCGAATATCGATATACGGCTCACTGCCGATCAACTCATCCATCACGTCCTCCGGGCCGCGAGTACCGGGAGCGGGAAGTCGACCGCCATCATCAACGACGTTCTCGGTGCCTACGAGGAGCTTGACGGTCCCGTGTTCGTCTTCGACAAGAAGGGTGGGGCGATGTTCGACGAGTACAAGCGATCCCATTTCAAGCGGTTCGGCAATCTCGACGACGTCGTACACCTCTCGATTCCCGGCCGAAACGGAGAGCTCCCGGCGTTCCCGTTCTTCGACATCCGACCCCAGATCGCTGCCGGGATGTCTCGTGAGGCCGCTGTCCAGGAGAAGGTCGACCGTTATGGTGAGCTCATCTCGTACGTCATCGGTCGAGAGGCCAACGAGAACGCCTTCGTCGCGAACGAGATCCTGGCCAATCTCATCGTTGCGCTCTTCGATCCCGTCCATGGCTCGGATGCTTACGCCATCAGTGACCTGCTCGGGGCTGCCTACCGAATGCAGGTCGATCATGAAATTCCAGAAGTCAGTGACCCGGAACTTGAGGCGACCCTCATTCGCCACTTCAACGCCGAAGAGTACCGGTTCCAGACGTCGATCGACGCGGTGATGAATCGTATTACGAAGCTCAAAGAGCGGGACTTCATCTGGCGGATGATGAACTTCGTCCCCGAGTGGGACGCCGAGTCGGAAGCGTATACCGAGGACCAGATGCTGTTCAATCTGAACGAGATCCTCGACTCGAAGCGTGTCGTTCTCATCGACACCGGGGAATTCCGCCCGGCGAGTAGCAATCTCTTCACAGTCCTGATGCTCGACTACATCTGGTCGTGGGTCCGCCTCCGGAAGCGATGGGAGCGATCGGTTCCGTCACCCGATGACGGCTATGCGATCAATCTCATCATCGACGAGGCGGCGCCGATCATGCAGGCCAGCCTTCTCCGTGACGAGATGATCCCTGATGCCCGCGAGTTCGCGCTCGCGTTCGAGCTCATCGTCCACTTCCCGGAGCAGGTGAAGCGCGACGCCCTCGATACGCGGGCCTACAAGGAGATCCTCCGGAACATCAACACCAAACTCATCGGCAAGCTCGCTCTCGACGACGAACTCGCCGTTACACTGTTTCACGAGGAACTGGATGCCGATGACCTCGCTGATCGGATCGCGTCGCTTCCCCGAGGCGAGTGGCTCGCTCAGCTCCCTGATACGGGGTTCATGACCGATACGCCGGAGCTCGTGACACTCCAACCACTCGGTATCCCACCGGGACACAGCGAGAGTGACGCCCCCGTCGACAACTCCACCCGGAGCACCGACACCGGGCTCTCCTATCTCCATGTCGACCAGCAACAGCGGTCGTTCACGCGGCGCCGCTACTGTCTGGTTCCAGGAATCAACAGCCCCCCCAGCGCTGCGCAACGTGCGGCCCGATTCGGAGCTGGGGTGATGAATAGCGAAGCAGCGGATGCGTCCAGCCGGGAGTCGTCGACGACGCAGAACGACTCGGGCGTTCACGGAGACCGTCGCGACGAGGTTGACCCCGATCACGGTGATGGAGGCGGTGTCTCCTCGGGACAGGATTCGGGGCCTCGCCATCGAGAGCGAGATGATCCTGTGGATAGCGAGGCCTCCTCGTTCGAGGAAATGGTCGACAGAGACAGACAGGATAGCGGTAGCCATGCTTCATCCGAGAGGGAGCACCAGCGCCGCGATACCGATGACTCGAACACAGGCGTCTGGACCAACGAGTACGGAACGACACTAGGAACCGGTGATGCAGGGCCAGTCAATCCGACGCGTCCTTCCAACGGACAAGACGAAGAGGATGGATCCCTTGGTGACGGGACGGACGATTCGAGTTCCGATGCGAATGGCGATGGTTTCTCTAACGATCCGCCGTCGGAGATCGACGACGAGCCTATTCCCGAGGACCTTTCCGACGACGAGGTCCGGTTCCTCCGGAATGTGGTCAAAGCCCTCAATGGTGAACTCGAGGGGTACGATCTGACCGAGTCGATGACCAAGATCCGGAACCTCTCCGGGAGCAATATCGACGAGGACAAACTCGTCGAGGCTGGCTACCTCGAACACCACTGGGCTGGGAAGAAGTACTACTGGATCACCGAGAAGGGTCAGGATGCCGTCAATCGGAAACTCTACACCGGTCGGAACTACGGTGACCTGAACGAGAAGACAATCCACAAGGTGTTCTCCGAGTACTTCGCCCGCTATCTCGAATACAGTGAGGGGTTATCTGTCGAGAAATATTACGAACCGATGGGCGGCGGTATCGTCTTCGACGTGGCCGGTTTCTCGACGAACGAGGAAGGGAACCACGACCTCACAGTGATTGGAGAAGTTCTGACCAGTGTCAAGCCTGCTCGGGTGGTGAAGCACTTCGATGACTTCTGCACGATCGACGGCGTGAAGAAATTCTGGGTGGTGCAAAACTACGACGTTGCACACGAACTCGTCCGCGCTCTCGAGACAGCGGGACGGATTCAGAATGCCCCCTGGAAAGATGTCAAGAACTACGAGAAGATCACCGAAGAGGCGTTCGGGTCGACCGACGAATGGCGCATCTTGGGAGCCAACAACGTCGTGGAGTTCGTGAAGGAGCATGAGGCAGATTCCGAAGAATCATGAGTTGCAGGTCTTCAGGCGCCCGTAGAGTCCCCGATAGACTCCCTACTCGATTCTGGTACCGAGTTGCAGGGCCTTCGCCAAAGACTGGAATAGGTGTGGGAGTAGGCGGGCATCATCGATCCGCCTTATCCCGGTCCCGTCGAACGGTTTGGGTACCTGCAACTCTCCATTCCCATTCGAGGTGCGTGGTCCCTCCTCCAGATCGTTTGTACCGCCCCGAAACTGTGCGGTCGCGGACCCACCTCAGCCCCGGAATCTTCCCATGACGCTGAACACCATCTCCGATAGTAACATCCCTGATACGATTCGCGATATCCAGCAGTGGATCTGCTGGCGTGAGGAAGAGCGTGATGGGAAGCCAACCAAGATCCCGACGAAGCCCTACGACACGAGCGGGAGTCCGAACGCCCGGTCGGACGAGCCATCTCACTGGCGCGATTTCGACACCGCTCTTACCTATCACCGTGAAGGGAGAACCAAGACAGACGGAGTCGGTTTCGTGTTCTCGACCGAGACCGAGATCGTTGGAGTCGATCTCGATTCCTGTCGGGATTCGGAGACTGGCAACCTCGACGACTGGGCCCTGGATGTCATTGAGCGACTTGACTCGTACACGGAAGTCTCTCCATCTGGAACCGGTGTTCACGTCCTGGTAACTGGTCAGCTTCCTGATGGTCGGAACCGACGCGGTGAGATCGAGATGTACGACGATGGGCGGTTCTTCACCGTTACTGGGGAGCACGTCGACGGAACACCGCTCGATATCCATCGGCGTCAAGACGCCATCATCGGTGTGCATCTGGATTACGTCCAGACGGAGTCCGACGACGATAGCCAGGCGCAGCTCGACGAGCAGGCGACGGACACCTCGACAGCACCCGATGCGGATTCCTCAAGTGAGCGTGATCCCGATAACTCTCCCGTCATCACCGAGCGGTCGGGACTGCGCCGGAAATTCGGCCGGAACCATCCGACGATCGAGGATCCGGCGGTCGAGGCTGCCCTCCACAACACTCCGCCGACCAAGATTCCGATTCCCATCCCGCAGACGTTCGATGACCTCGCGGGTCCGGGCGTTCCGCTCGATGACCAAGAGGTGTTGAACCGGGCATTCGCCTCGAAAAGCGGCGAGAACATCGAGGCACTGTTCAACGGCGATCCCTCGCTGTTCGAGGGAACAGACAGCCGCTACCCCTCACAATCAGAGGCCGATATGGCGTTGTTGTTTTACTTGGCGTTCTGGACCGGGAAGGACCCCGAGCAGATGGAACGCCTGTTCCGTGAGTCCAGTCTCATGCGTCCGAAGTGGGATCGGCGGCATTACGGCAACGGAGCCACCTACGGTGGCGTCTGCCTCGCTCGAACCCTCATCGAGGTCACTGACCATTACGAGCCGCCCGCATCGGAGGGGTCATCGGGAAATGCTGCCGATCGACTCTGGGGAGATGATAACGCCGACGCTCGGTCATCTCAGTCGACGTCCTCCGACCGCTATTCGGAACCCGGTGCCAGCAGAGAGCCTCGATCCAGCGAGCATACCTCGATGACCGAGATGGGAGGTAGTCGGGCGACGTCGCGACCTCGCCGACCTGGTACCGACATGAGCGCGACCGAGGATGCTCGTCGGTTAGCGCTGAAGGTCAAGCAGCAGCACGAGCGGCTGGCCGAGCAGGCTACGTACATCGCCGATCTGGAGGCCCGGCTCCGGTGGTATCGTGAGGCACTCGGCATCGATCCCCCGATCAGCTCGGGACCGTCCAGCTACGACCGATTCTTTCGTGGAGGCGAGGATGCCGGGCGTCATGGGATGTTCGACGAGTTCTCCATGAACGTCGGGGATGTGGATCCTCCGGGCCAGCCTCCGCCGGCCCCCGAACGTGATCTCGCAGACCCTCCAAACCGCTTTGGGCAGGCGTTTCAGCGGGAATCTCGGATCGATCGTACCGATCCCATTCGCACCAACGGGGCGGGTTTCGAGGACGATTCCATCCGTCACCTCTCAGAGCCGGCACCGCCCGAATCCGAGAGAGACGACGATGGATCGGTGCCACGCTCCTCTCGGGAGGAGACCCCCAGGAGTGGCGGGGATGTAACCGAGGACGATCGTGGAGGCTGGAGGTCGCAGTTCCTCCGACGCCTGTTCGGATGACGTCGTTGCGACCCCGATCTTGAACAGGGCTGGTCAGCTTCATTTCCTCGGTCAGCCGATATTGTGTTTCCATCGGCTGTGAGTCAATCCGACGCTCCGGCTAGTCCCTAACTGACTCCGAGCGGGTTTCACCTCCCCAAGGGGGTGCGGGAAGCGGAGAGACACGGCTTCGACGGGAGAGGTGTTCCGAGTGAGCGCGTCGACCGGTCGGTTTCCAGGCCTCGACGCGGGTAATTTCACACCCCCAAAGGGGGTGCGGGGGCTGGAGGAGATGACCACGAGGTGGTCGAGTAGTCGAGTCGTCCTTCGCCAGTCCCGGTAGAGAGTGTTCCCAATGAGCACAACTAACAACTCCGAGATGGAGGACCGCGCGGTAACTATCGTCGAGACGTTCGAGGCATCAGAGATTCCGACGCTGCAGGGGATCTCACCCGAGCAGGTCGATCAGAAACTCCAGAGCCTGCTGACCTACCAGGTGCCGATGGCAGAGGCCGAACGCGTCGTCGTTCGAAGCTACCTGGAGGACGCCGAACTCGACCGCGACGATCTTCCCGGTCCTGTGGCCGACCTCGCAGGGTTCGCCCCGCAGCCCGGCCACTCGTTCGACCGGGTGATGATCGAGACCATCGACGAAGATGGTATGTGGTGTGACCTCATCGCCGAGGTCGTCGAGCTCTGGGAACCCCGGAGCGAGTCCATCGCCCAGGTGGGACTCATCGGGGACGAGAGCGGCGTCATCAAGTTCGTCAAGTGGGCGTCCGCCGAGCTCCCTGAACTCGAGGAGGGACAGACGTACACCTTCCAGAACGTCGTGAGTGACGAGTACGAGGGGCGCTACTCGGTCGGGCTCAACTCGGCGACGAGCGTCGACCCCTCAGACGAATCGATCAACGCCTCTGATGGGACGGTCGAGGCGTCGGGTACCATCGTCGACATCCAGGATGGATCGGGCCTGATCAAGCGTTGTCCACACGAGGACTGCACGCGGGTACTCCAGAACGGCCGGTGTGCCGAACACGGCCAGGTCGACGGCGAGTTCGATTTGCGCATCAAGGCCATCTTGGATGACGGTTCCCAGGCTGTCAACGTCATCTTCGACGCCGAGGCGACTACGGCCGTCACGGGGCTGTCGATGGAGGAGGCCAAGCAGCTCGCGATGGACGCCCTCTCGACCGATGTG
>NZ_VTOJ01000004.1 GCF_009176545.1 Salinigranum salinum
GCGCGGCGGCGACGCGACGGGGCGCCACGTCGGGGTTCGACATAAACGCCGTCGGGAGCGTGTCGACCTGCTCGCGCTCGGCAACCCGGGCAAACACGACGCGCTGGACGGCACCGTCGTCGCCGACCAGTGGCTGGGCGTAGGCGACGAACTCGCCGGTCTTTGCCTGCTGGTCGTCTGGCGTCGCGAACACGAACGACCCGGCCTCGGGGCCGGGTTCGATGACCGTCCCGAGCACCGGTTCGGTGGCCAGTGCCTCGGGCGTGATAGGCGTCTTCCGTTGGTCGTCGACGGCCATCTACAGGACCCCCCGTTCCTGCGCGGCCTGCTGGGCGACCTTCCGTTCTATCACACCGAGGAGGTCGTCCTGGCCCGTGGTAGTGGCACGGAGCCGGTCAGTGATCGCCTCGACGAGCTCGGCGGCGAACCCGCCGGCCACCTCCACCAATCGCGGATAGTACGCCAGTCGAACGTCGCCATCCGCGGCGCCACTGGGCGGTGTCTCGCCATCGGATCGGTGGAAGGCGGCGAAGGTCTCGGGCGGTGCTTGGACGACATGGGCGCCGTGCTGGAGCGTGTAGCGAGGGATGCCGTGGTCTGGGGCTGCGATCCCACCGTCGGCGCTGTCATCGAGCGTGGCCGTCCCGAGGACGGCGATCCCGAGTACCGTGGTGGGCTCGCTGACGAGGTTCGGCTTGAACTCGCTCGTGACGTCACCCGATCCCAGCGACGGTCCGACACCACCCATCCCCGGGTCGACGATCTGCGTGGTGTAGACGACGCTGACGGCGACGCGCTCGCCTTCACGACTGGCTACAGGGACGAGAACGGGCTGGCCGAACGGGTAGTCGTCGACCGCCGGCCGGTCACTGGCGTCGTTTTCGGTGACGACCGTGGCGCTGTAGTCCATCAGGCTGTTCGACTGGGCGATACTCGCGATCGTGGGGTTGGTGTCGAGGAGATCAGTCATGATGTGCGATGTGTGGCGGGTTGGCTGAGGGGACCGGTCGCGGAGGGCGTCGCTCGTGCATGATCATCGGCGCCGGCGCTTGCTGACGGCCTTGGGGTTCCATTCGATGTCCAGGTCCTCGTGGTTCGAGAGGCGCTGAAGCATCGTGATCAGGCTATCCCGGTCGCCGCCAGTGAGGACGGCCTCGGCGTCGACCTGCTGGAGGATCTCCGGGTAACCCTGCCCAACTGCAGCTTCGCCACGGACCATCGTCAGCGCGTACTCGAACATCGTCTTGCCCGGGCACTCATCGGGCGCGGCCGTCTCGGGCAGCCACGCCAGCGTCTCGAGCCGGTCGAGACTCGCGCCGGCCCCGATGTTCGTGTAACAGAACCGCAGTCGGTCGCCGAACCCGTACTCGACGCCCCCGTAGGTGGTCTCGAGAGCATCGAGTGAGGTGTCCCGCCGGTTCACGAACAACGCTGTGCGACTCCCCCACGACTCTAACAGCGGCGCGAAGATAGCCGCATCACGGGCGATCGGGCCATCGCCCAGTGCCGAGGGATTCAGCCGCTGGACCATATCGCCGATGTCCGACGCTCGGGATCCGGCGACGTAGCCCACGACAGGCACCTCGTGGTGGCGACTGGCCGCGAGCAGTTCCGACATCGCCCGCTGGTAGCGCTCGGCGACGTCGTCGCTGAACAGGTTGGCGTACGACACGCCCAGCGACCCGTCGACGAACACCACGGGTGGCGGATCAAGATCCGCGTGGCGCTCGATGAGGTTGACGACGGTGCCGATCTCCTGTTCATAGCGGTGGTGCTGAACCTGCTGAGCGTCGACGTAGCTGTACGACCCCGCGTCGACGATGACGTCCTCCGGGGCGAGAACCTGCGTCTCGGTCTCGAGTTCGTGCGCGGGCGGGGACTGGTGGTGGTTGACCAGCCACGCGACTTGTGTCACCCCGATGGGGACGTTCAGCTCGTCAGTCGGCTCGAGTTCTGAGCCGTCGACGGCGATCGCCGGCAGGCCACGCAATGTCTCCGACGCCCACGATCCCGATTCCTCGTGGGCACTCCACTCGGCGGCCTCGGGGAACGGGTCGACCAGTGCGTCGAGCGTGTCCCACTCGTCCGTAGGCCGGGCGTTGGGGAAGGCTCCGTCCAGTGCCGTGTTCACCTCGGCGGCGTCCGAGAGGTCGTGCTCGTTGAGCAGGGCCTCCCGGTACTCGTCGGCCACCGTGTCACCCTCCTCGATGTACGAGCGAATGTCTTCGACGTGTTCGTAGAGCTGGTCTGAGACCGCGTGCGGGTCGCCCAGTGGCACTAGTCGTCACCTCCAGTGGGGGCGGGCTGCCCGGCCTGAGTCCCGCTTGACTGGGCGTCAGCAACGACTTGGGTCTCCCGGTCAGGCTTGTCGAGCTTGACCGTGTACTCCGTGGTCGCGTCGAACGTGTCGTCGTGAGAGACGACAGTCAGCTGTTCGAAGCCATCGAGCCGTTCGAGCTGCCGGACGAGATTCTGTTTCTTCTCCGTGTCGAGGTTCGCCGTCGGCTCGTCGAGGACGGCGATCCCGACCGGCGAAACCTGCTCCATAATCGCCAGTCGGACCGCCAGCGCCGCGGCCATCTTTTCGCCACCCGAGAGGGTGCCGAACGGCTTCTCCTGAGCGCCGTCTTGGACGGTGATCAGGTAGGTGGCGTCGACGGTCAGGCTCTCGCGACCCGTCCCCCGGAGCTGCTGATAGATTGTGTTGGCGCGTTCGGTCACCCGACTCGCGATGAGTTCGCGCATCTTCGGCCCGGCGTTGCGCACCCCCTCGCGGACAGCCTCGGCGAAAGCGATGTCACGTTCGAGCTGCGTGTGAGTCTCCTTCCAGCGGTCGCGCTGGGCGGCGATAGTCTCCAGCTTCTCAACCTCCCTACGTGCCGTGTCGAGGTCACCGCGCGCGTTCTTCAGTTCGGTCTTGCACTCCGCGCGGCGAGCTTTCAGCCGGTCGATCTCGGCACTAAGCCGGTCATATTCGTCGGCGTCGAACCCGTCCCAGGCGTCTTGAAGATCGCGTTCGACCTGCCGACGCTCGCGTTCGACAGTCTCGACCTGGTCGTAGACTTCTAGGAGTGCTGCCCGCCGGTTGTCGACTTTCCCGGCGAGGTCCTCGTGCTGGATGTACTTCCGGTGGGCCTCAGCGGTTCGCTCTTTGATCGCCTCCTGGGTGTCGATCTTGTCGTCCAGTCCCTCGTACGCCTCGAGTTTTCGCTCGACGAGCGCGAGGTCGTGGGCGGCGTCGACGAGGGCCGCCCGCTTGCTGTCGACCTCGTCGATGGCACTCTTGTTCGTCTGGTAGGTGAGCTGAGCGGTCTCGTAGTTGTCGTGGTCGCCCTCGAGATTGGCCTGTTCCTCGCGGAACTCTTCCAGCCGGCCGTCGGCCCCGTCGAGGTCTTCGATCTCTTCGGCCAACTCGTCACGCGCTGTTTCCAGCTCGTCGAGGTCGCCTTCGAGTCGGTCGAGCTTGTCACGCTCGCTGGGGAGGCGCGCCACCGCCTGCTGGGCCTCCTTGGCCGCCTCAAGCTCGTCTTTGACCGAGTCGAGTTGTTTTCGAGCACCGTTGAACCGCTGTTTCTGTTTCCTGATCTGCTCGTCGATGGTCTCGACCACGTCGTCACGGAGGTCTTCGTCCATCGGCCGCTGGCAGGTCGGACACGCCGCCTGCGTCGTGTCGTCGTGGTCGTGGTCTTCAGCGACCTCACCCTCACCGTCTCCATCGACGTCAACGTCGAGCAGCCGGTCGCGCTGCTCCTCGAGATCTTCGACTTTGGCTTGGGCCTGCTTGTACGTCGCGACGAGGCTGTCCCGCTTGTCCTGAAGCTCATCGACCCGGTCGGCAAGCGCTTGTTTCGCCTCAAGATCCTCGATCACCTGCTCCTGGTCCGCGACAGCGGCTTCGGCCTCAGGGATCTCGTCGTCGACGAGTTCGGCGTGCCGGTCGCGGGCCTCTTCGAGCCGGTCGACCCTGTCCTGTGCCTCGTCGATCCGCTCGTCGAGTTGCTCGTAGCGGTCGTAGGCCTCTTGCAGCTCTGCCATCCGCTCGTCGGCCTCGCGAGCCTGCGACGCTTTCTCGACTGTCTGGCTGTATGCCGACTTGGCCCCCACCATCGCTTCCCGCCGCTCGGACTGTTCCGCTGCCAGCTCGTTTCGTTCGCGCGCTTGGGTACGGAGTTGGTCGAGGGCCTCGTCGGCCTGCGTCCACTCTGCGTGAGCCTCGGCAGTTTCCTCGACGATACTGGCTGCCTCACGCGCCTCAGTGAGCTTCTCGACAGCCGACCGGACCTCCGAGCGTGCCTCGGCGACGCTCCGCTGGGCGTCCTGATGCTCGTCCTGGAGTTCGTCGATGCGCTCTTTCTGGGCGTGCAGCGTCGCGTACGCCACTCGGGCTGCCCCAAGGTCGTTGTAGATGGTCGCGAGGTCCCCCTCGCGGTCGGTCACCTCCTCCTCGGCCTCCCTGACGTGCTCACGGGCATCGGAGAGGTCCGAGGCCTGCGCGTCGAGCGTGGCGATCCGCTGGGCGGCGGTCTGCTTGCGTTGCTTCAACTCGTCGACGGGTGTCTTGAGATTTGGCCCGTCAGACCGCCCCCACGCCTGCTCGTAGATGTCGATCCCGAGCAGCGGGTCGAAGTCGTCTTTCCGGTTGGCCTCGGTCTTGCGAAAGTCCCCCAGAAACCGAGTCTGTGGCACGCCGATACAGTGCTCCCAGAGGTCCGAGAGCGTGATGTCCGACCCGGCGATCCCGAGCGTCGCCCGGAGCCAGTCCACGACTGCCGACTTTGTGTCGAGTTCGAGTTCGGCACCAGCGTCCTCGTCGATCACTGCGTACCGACTGGAGTTCGACCCCGCGTCCCGCTCGACTGTGTAGGTCTCGCCGTCTTGGGTCACGAACGTCACCCAGACTGTCCCGGTGGACTCGCCCCGCCGGACGAAGTCCTTCTGCGCGACCGAGTCCGGCAGGCTGTCGAACAAGGCGAAACCAATCGCCTCGGCGATGGTCGACTTCCCGGCGCCGTTCTCACCGATGATCGCCGTGACGCCCTCACCGAGATGGACCGTGGTCTTCGTCTCGTAGCTCTTGATGTCCTCGAGTGCGACTTTCGTGACGTACATCAGTCCTCACCCTCCGTGGTAGCTCCCTCACCAGTGACGTCGGTGAGCTGGGCCTGTCCAGCCGTCTCGCCGTCGCCACTGGGTGTCGTGTCCGCGGATGTGGTGTCGGTGTCCGACCCGCCGTCGATCGTGTCGGCCTCGGTGTCGTCGGCATCCGCATCGGTTGTCTCCTGTGCCGACCGGGCAGCAGCCTCGACCGGGTCGACCGTCTCGCCGGCGTGGACCGCTCGGAACGTCTCGTCGTCGACGCCGCCCGAATCGGCGGTCTTGGCCGTCTCGGAGTAGTCGTGCTCGACGTCGCCGACGCCGCCCGCGAACGCCTGCCGGCGCTGCTGGCGCAGGAAGTCCGCAACCGTCTCGCCGTTGGCGCTGTCGGTCATTACGAGTTCCTTCGCCCGGCCGAGGGTCTCGGCCATCGCTTCGGCATCGCTCGCGTAGGGCGTGTTCGTCGCGACCTGCTCGAATACCTCGGCTTCGAGGAGGTCCGTCCGAAGCGCCCCTGTGTCAGTGAATGCCGCGTCCTCGTCGATATCCTCGATCAGATCGAGGATGTCCGCCGTGGTCACGCTCACCTGCGTCTGGACGTGTAGTGCGCCAGTCGCGGCTTCGACGAGCTGTTCGAGCGCGTCGACGTCGAGGTCACGGCGGTCGAATGACAGGTGGCCGTCGATCCGGAGGTCGATCACCGGACCCCGGGGATCGCCGCCGGCACGGTGGATGGTCTTGCCACACCGCTCGGCGATGGCATCCTGCTCGTCGGCGAGATGGGCCTCGAAGCCGTCACGGAGTGCCGGCCAGGTGTCGTACTCGTCGACGTCGAAGCGAAGCCGATAGAACGGTCGGCGCTTGCTCTGGTGGTGGGTGGCGTCGAGGCCGTCGGGCGTGACGGTCGTCTCGTAGTAGCCCAGTGGCCACGTCGCCTCCCGGGTGTCGTGGGCCTCTAGTGCGCCGGGGTTGAAGTACCAGTTCGGCCGGTCGGGGCCACCCTCGTCGGGGCCCTCGTAGGGTTTGTGGATGTGCCCGAGCGCGAGGTAGTCGATAATCTCCTCGAGCGGGGCGAGCTCGGGGTAAGAGACAGCGGCGCCGAGGTCGGGTACTTCGTCGGCCACCCCGAAGTGCGCCATCAACACCGTCGCGCCGGGCTGCCCGTCGCGGTCGTTGATCGCGGGAATGGCCTCAGCGGCGTCCTCGAGGGCGGTGTCGATGTAGCCACCGCGATACTCCAGGCCGAATACCCGGAGTGGCCCGTCGAGGGCGGGCACGTCGAGGTCGATATAGCCGGGGATAGTGCCGCTGGGGCCAGTGCCGGCCTGGCCGGCGGCCATCTCAGGGCTGGGGAACAGCTCGTCGATAGGTCGGTCCCCGCTGCTGACGCCGTCGATTGCGGACTGAAGCAGCGTGATCAGGCCGCGGTCGGCGAGGTACTCGAGCCAGGTGACTTGGCGCCGGTTGAGATTTTGATCGTGGTTGCCCGGCGAGACCAAGACGGGGACGTCGTCGGGGACGACCCGCAAGGCGCGCTCGGCGGCCCTGAGGACGGTTGGCGGGAGGTCTCGCGAATCGAAGAGGTCGCCGGGAATGAGAATGACGTCAACATCTCGATCGACTGCGTCGGAGAGCGTTTGACGAAACGAGAGATACATGTCGGTCTCGCGGTCGCCGACGTTATACTGTCGGTGGCCGAGATGGATGTCAGCCGTGTGGAGAAACGTGTAGCTCATTGGACCGGGAGTGTAGTGGACACTGGTTCGCACGCGATTTCTACGTGTTCAGATCGATGAGACACTACAGATCCCGACGACGTGTTGAAGCGAAATATGGTCATTCGTGGAGACTATTTGATTGTTGAACAGTAGCCAAATCAATCCGTCGGGGCCGGGGTGAAAGTGAAAGAGCAGTAAGTGACCGAGTAGGCGGTCTCAAGGTCGGAGTAGTGAAAGTTACCCCACAGACTAATGCCTTCCCCGCTACGTGGGGTAACTATGAATCGCGAATTCACGAGAGAGCCACCACCGCCGGACCTCCCGAAGTATCTCCGTGAGCCACTCGAAAAGCAATCCCCCGAGCGGTTAGAGACGGTTGCCGCGTACGCTCAGGAACTCGCCGAGTGGAAGCGACAGCAGCGTCAAGAAGAACTCGAACGCCGACGTGCCGAGGAAGAGGTCGATGAGGAACAGCTCGAGGATCTCGAAGATCGGGAGGTATCGACGGACCCAGCTGACTACGAGGATGTGCCCACCAGCGGTGCGTACATTACGGTCAAGACGACCAAACAGACCGACCAGAAGGAGTACAGGTACTACTACTGGCAATGGCGGGAAGGGGACTCTTGGAAGAACGAGTACATCGCGCCGGTGAATCCACAGGAATAGGGCAGAACCGTATCGAGTCACTCGTCGGTGACTGTTCCAAACATGGTGAGATCTACTCTCGTGTCTTGCTGAGTTTTCGGCGGATATCCGTTCGGTCCCACCCAACCGGGGAAGAATGCTCTCGACGGCACGGACAAGCCGGGTTTCGTAGTAGGATGGATCGTAGCTCTCGATATCCTCGTGAGCGAGAGCAACACGGTCTCGTGAGGACCTCTCGTCGACGACGACGACGTATTCGATACCCTGTCCCGGATAGAGAGCGAGGTCTAGATCACGAGCCCGCCTTTGGACCACGTTCTGGGTATCCTGTGTACGGTCCTCCGGCGGTTTTGGAGACGCGATTCCGTTGAACAGGCTACATGGCCGGCACCTCCACAGCGTGAAGCCGCTCGATTGCGTCCCGAAGGTATGCGAGGACCGTATCCAGTGACCGTGACGCATCAAATCGCTCGAGACACGATCATTGGGCCAATCAGGAGAACTATGAGACTCTTCAATACTTATTACGTGACCAGCGGAACACACACCTATGACTGAATCCGAGAATCTCTTCACGTGTTTCGAAAAATTGCGTGCTGAGACACTCTCATCGCTAGGTATGGATAATCCGCTATTGATGCAAATAGTTTCAGCTCGGCTTCTGATTGAGCGAGTAGGTGAACGTGATGCGAATTACTGGTGGGATTCGCAGGTTCTCAGTGAATTTGGTCAAGGTGCGTTAGAAGAAACTGTCCCGCGGACCGCTACGCAATCGCAGATAGAACTGGCTATGAAAGTCGGACGCAAAGTGGAAAACGAGGCAATCGACAAAGAAGCCGTCTCACTCTTTGATCTCGGTCCCTTCGTCGAATCTCAAATTCAGCGTGAGATCGATACAATCGATAATGGCGATGGGCTGGACATTCTAACAGAGCAATCTGTTGAAATCACTGAGAGTGGTTGGACTAGGTCATTTGCGGAAGGCAAGCTGACCGTTGAGCCCGGAATCGGAACTCCATACGAGATTGGTTCAATTTCTATCGATGATCTTCAAGAAGAGGAGGTACTCGCAGATGTTCTTTCGCAGCTCATTTACGGGTATGGTGAAGCAACGAAGCAAGAATTGAAAATCCCGTACTACAGTTTGGGAAAGTGATCAAATGATGACTGATGATTCAAAGCTAAGTGCATCGATCGGTCGTCACGGTGCATACATTTGGGAGACAAAACGCATACTTGAGAAATATGTCGAAGCTGAGAGCTATGACGCAGTAAAGGAGGCTGTATTAGAAGAAAATCTACTTCGGAAAGGAAGCGAAAGGTACAGAGAGGATATTCTTACTGAAATTGCGAGTCGATACAATATAGACAAGAGTGGATACACAGAGACACCACTTGTCCGTGCGTTTAACCTCCCCATCTCAGAATCAGTAACTGATTGGTTGATCTATTATGAGTTTTCTCAGGACAAACTGGTTTACTATCTCACAACCGAATTCCTGTATTCCCAATTTCACAAGGGCACTCTTTCTATAAAAAAAGAAGATGTGATTCAATTCTTGGAAGATTCAACGGAGGACTATTCCGTAGTCGAATCTTGGTCTGACAATACGAAACTAAGTGTGGCTGAGCATTACTTAGCCGCTATGAAGAATTTCGGATTGATGGAAGGGAACACAACAAAAGAATTTCAGTACGTGTATCCCCCCAACGAACTTGTTCTCTACGTTCTCTACTCCCTGTTTGACCTAGGTGTGACTACTTCTAACGAAGTTATTGAACACCCGGACTGGAAGCTCCTGTTACTATCGCCAGCAGATGTTCAAGAAAGATTACAGGACGTGAGTCCGTCACACGTGCAGTATGAAAAACGTGGGAGTGTTGAGCGATTAGAACCGAAATACGATTCGCTGATGAGGTGTATCGATGAGTTCTGATTATGATAAGCGCATGCAAGAGTTGGAGTCATTGGTGCTGGAAAAACGCCAGACGATAGACAATCTGAGTGGCGTCCCCTTCGTCGTCTTTCCTTATCCACCCGAGAAAGAACTCTCTGTTGAGGATGATATCGATTCCTTTGTTGAGAAGTTAAAATTCAACGAACTGTCTGTATCTCTCATTGATCTCCGTGACTTGGTTTTCACCATCCTACAAGATGAGAATTTGCTGGAATCGGTTATAGAAGTCGAAAAGAACAATCCAGAAGATCTTCGAGAGGGGCTGAATTCGGCGTTTTTCGAAGAATATGACGAAAGCCGCGGAAAACTGATCGACGTTCTCGTTGAAGAGATCAACGGACACGACACAGCGGTAATATATCGCTGTGGAATCCTCTATCCGTTCTCCAGCCTATCGGTTATTTTGGGACAACTGGAGAATGTCATAAAAACGCCACTTATTGTATTCTATCCGGCGGTCAAAGAAGATAAGACGGTACGATTTCTTGACGAAACAGAAGGCCAGTACTATCGTGCAAAGGTGATCTAAATGTCTGGATATAACTCAACTGAAATTGGTACGATCTTTCGGCGACCTATTACCCGCGACATCAATAAAGTCGTCAAGGTAGAACAAGAGGACGAGCGGGTTGTTGCCCAAGAGCTCGAAGAATACATTCTGACTGCCGGACTAGAACGGAATTTCACTCGACTACTGGAAGCGATTATCGACAGTGAACGCGGTTCCACCGATGAGGTCGGCATCTGGATTTCCGGTTTCTTTGGGTCGGGGAAGAGCCACTTCATGAAGATATTGGGCTACCTGCTGGAGGACCGGACATTGGGTGATGGGAGTTCGGCTGCAGATATCTTTTGCCGACGAACAGAAGACGAGACGCTCAAAGGGGCGGTGCGATCTGTCGGGTCAAAGTTCTATTCGGAGGTGTTGATGTTCCAAATCGGGTCGAAAGAAAACAAGGCTCAGGCCGAATCTATCTCCGAAATAATCTACAGAGAATTCAATAAAAAACACGGTTACGCCGGTACGCCATGGGTGGCGGAGATCGAAAAGAATCTGGAACAGCAGGGGTTATACGACGAATTCAAATCGATCATCGAGCGTGAGACGGGAACTCCTTGGGAGCAGCGACGGACGCAATCGGTCTTTGTCCGGAACGACCTCGTGAATGCCTTGGTCGAGGTTAATCCTGGCTTCACCGAGGAAGACGCCCGTCAGGCGATCGAAGACGTTCAAGAAGATTTGGTAATCACCGCGGAGAAGTTGACCACCGAGATACTGGAATACGTCGAGAATAAGGAAACTGAGCAGGGCGACCCTCGATATTACGTCTTCCTTGACGAGATCAGCCAATTCATCGGGGAAGACAGCGAGAAATTGCTGGAATTGCAGAGTATCGTCGAGGAATTCGGGCGGCAAGGCGACGGGAAACTATGGCTCGGAGTGACCTCACAAGAGAAACTGGAAGAGCTGGTCCCCGGTGTTCTCGCTCATAAGGAAGAAGAGTCGAAAGTCGGAGACCGATTCGACCATCGCGCTGACCTCACATCTGAAGAACTCGACGAGGTCATCCGGGAACGGATTCTACAGAAAAAGGAAGACGTCGTTCCAACACTCAGTGAGTTCTACTCGACGCACAGCGGCCAGCTCAGCAAGGACTACAAGCTCGAATCGACCCGTAGTATCGGGAGTGTGAACGAGGAAGAGTTCATCGAGTGTTATCCTTTCCTTCCATATCAGCTCGAAATCCTGCCAAACATCTTTGCTGCGCTACGAGGGCGGGGGTCGGATGACAAGCTCACGGGACGTGAACGGACCTTAATCGACGTCACCCATAGTGTCTTCAACGAACCATACAACCTGAAAGATGATACTATTGGAACACTCGTCACCCTCGATATCATCTTCGACGAAATCGCCGAGGAGATCAGTGATGAAGACCGGACAACGATAGAAGAGGTATCACTCCCAAGCGGGAGAGACGAGTTGGCACGGCAGGTGTTAAAAGCGCTCTATCTCTTACAGCAACTTGACTGGATACCGAACAACAAGGAGAATATCGCTACGGTACTCTACCCACTGGTCGGCGATACGAGAACGATCGATGACGATGTTGAGGAGGTCCTGGACGAACTGTTGGAAGCATCCTACATCGGCCGAAGTGATGAGGGCTATCGATTCCTGTCGCAGACAGAACGTGGTATTGAGGATGAGATTGCCAGTATCGACGTTCGAGCAGGCGACATCCGGCGAAACTCGAAGAAGACTCTCCGGAACCTCTTCGAGAACGCGACCACGGTTGGCTACAAGAACGACACGTTCGATGTGTCGATCGAGGCCGATGGGGAGACAGTCTCAGAAACTGGCGAAATCACTGTTGAAGCGTATTCGCCGATTTATAGACTGTACGAGTCGGTGAACGAAAAGGCCCTGAAAACGCAGAGCTTCTCCGAAGACGCGACTATCTACTGGCTCGCACCAGAGAACGGCGAGGAGCTCCGTGACGACATCGAGCGTCTCATTCAAGTGAGGCAGGTGGTCGAAGACAAGGAGCGAAAGCAGCTGAGTCCTGAGGAGAAAGAAGCCGTCCAGCAGAAGAAAAAAGATCTCTCTCGGTTGCAAGACGACGTCCAGAAGGCGTTCAGAAATGCATTCCGAGACGGCGTTCTCATCTATAATGGTGATGAGATCGATCCAGAAGGATCGTCAAAGCGGCTGGAGACGATTCTCGAATCAGTTACGGAGAACGCTATTCCGCGAGTGTATACGAAGTACGAACCGGAACTGGCCAAGATTTCCGACGACGATGTCGAACGCGCGTTCGGAAACCTGAACAGTAGTTCGCTTCCGAGCGTCTTCCGCGAACTCAGTCTTGTCGTTGATGGAGACATCAACCCCGAGGCAAGCCTTTGTCAGGAGATTGCAGACGAAATCGACGACCGACTCAGACGCGGCAAGGGCACGAGTGGGAAGGACCTTCGGGACGTATTTGAGGCTGCTCCGTACGGCTGGAACCGGAATGCAGTTCGGCTCGGCGTAGCGATGTTGTTCCGCAACAGTGCCGTCGTAGCCAACTACAAAGAGAAGGTGTACGCGAGCTACACCGATAGTCAAGCACAGTCACTATTCACTGGCATTCGCAAGTTCAACAGTACGACCTTCGAGAAGCAGGAGGGTGTCCCTCCGGCCGACAGAAGGGCAGCACGCGACCTCCTCGACAAACTCTTCGACAAGAAGGTTCAGGACACAGTTCCGGAAGTCGCCGACGGTATTGAGGATGCGTGTGAGACGTGGCGGCAGCGAACCAGGGAACTCGAAGAGAAAGGCCGGGATTGTTCCTTCCCGCTGACTGGCGACCTAACGGAATTAAAAACATATCTAGATTCCATCGCGGGCAAGCAAACCGATGCCCGTACGATCAAGGCGTTCTTGGAGCATCAGGAGGAACTCGAAGACCTCACGCGGACGGCCAAGGATGTCTACGAGTTCGACGAGGCAGGGAACCTCGATGAGTTCGCTCGGTACCGAAGATTCCTCACTAACGAGTGGAGTGAGTTACTGGAACTCGACGAGGACTCTCGGCACGTCGCAGTTTCCGACCAGGACAGGGAAGCCGCCGAGCAACTCGAAGTGACTCTTGAGTCGGAGCAAGTGATAGAGAACTGGTCTGAGGCACAGACCGATTACGGAAAGATCGCACAGACGTACGCAAACCAGTACGAGGCACTGTTCGAGAAGCGGTACGAAGTGTATCAAACCGCGATCAAAGAGGTAGAGGAGTATGCTGAGGGCTTAGACGAGGAAGAGTGCGAGCGGGCGACAGAGGAGCTTCAGGAATTGCAGGGTACCTCGTCGATCTCGATAGATGTCTCCGAACACGAGCATCTCGGTAGGCAACCGACGATCGACCACTTGGAGAAATACATCCGGACGGATGATTCGTACATAGACAGTGCGAAGGCTACGGTAGACAGGATCCGAGAAGAGAAAGACGAAACACGTCGGGTCACCATCGACACCGGACGTATTCTCTCGGGGACCGTCGTTCGTGAGGAATCCGATATCGAACCTGCACTGGAAGCACTCCGCGAGCGTATACAGGCGGAACTGGACGACGAGGACGACGTCGAGATTAGATTCAAGTAACCACCGAAACATTCCTAATCAACTCTCCAATCATCACAATGGCAGCTGAAACACGACAAGCCGGCTTGACCGCCGACGAACGATCCGATATTCGGAGTACTGTACTGGACACCCGCGAACTGATCGAAGACGATCTCTACCGACAGCTCGAACGATACGGTGTCTACGAGGACGAGCGGGTTGACCTCGAACAACTCGGTCATCTGGATTCATACGACATAGAGACGCGCCGGAAAATCAACGCGGCAATTGACCGCGAACTCGAAGCTACTGAAGGGGATTACCAACGGTCCTTGAAGAATTACGTCCGCGAGGCGACGAAGACGTATCTCAACCGGCTTGTCGCGCTAAAGGCGATCGAAGTCCGCGGTCTCGTGACTGAGACGCTGATGGAGCGTCCAGAGTATGGGAACCGATCCGAGATGCTCCGTACCGTGGACGAGGTCGCTGGTGAACTCACGGATCAGCAGGATGGGGGTCAGAGTACAGCGCTGGAACTGGCATACACAGAACTCACTGACGAAATTGGCGTTATTTTCGAGGAGAGTGAGCACACGGCGATCAATCTGGACTTCGCCGTTCGGGAGGAGGTCATAGAACAACTGAATGAGATCGACGAGTCGGTTTGGGAGTCCGACGAGGCGATGGGATGGGTCTACCAGTACTTCGGAGAGAAAGAACGCGAAGAGATAGACGACCGGATTGACGAAGAGAACTACAAGGTCCAGGATACGGACGTTGCGACTAAGACGCAACTGTTCACGCCCCGGTACATCGTAGAGTGGATGGTAGACAATTCATTGGGGCGACTCTGGATGGAAATGCACGGCGAGGATACGAATATCGATGACGAGGACAACTGTTTCTACCTTGCCCCGCTGGAAGAATCTCTGATCGATCGGGATGCAAAGAACGTTCGGGATATCAAAATCCTCGATCCTGCCTGTGGGAGTGGGCATATGCTGTTTTACGCTTTCGATGTGCTGTACGAGATGTACTTGGAACAGGGGGATGTTGCGGAGAAGTACATTCCGCGGGAGATTCTGAAGCACAACCTCTACGGTATCGACATCGACCCCGGCGCGGCGCAGCTGGCGGCACTGTCGCTGTACGTGAAGGCGAAAAGTGAAGAACCGGACGTGGATATTGAGCAGATCAATATCGTGTCGGCTGACGCCGTGCTGGTGAACGGCGAAAAGAAAGAGGAGGTGCTGGCGCGGGCTGAGACGGAATTGGAGGGGCGTGTGTTGGAGCAGGTCTGGCGGAGTTTCGAGCACATCCGGGAGTGGGGGAGTCTGGTACGAATTGAGCAGCGTATCGAGGAGATAATCGATGAGGAGTTAGAGGAGGTGCGCGCCACAGGGCAGACGAAGTTTACCGATGACGGGCTGGCAAAGCAGTCTTCTGTAGTCTCTTATTCAGGTGAGGCGGAGTCATGGGAACAGGTGAAAGAGCGGTTGCTAAAACAGGTGAGTGATTTGGCTGTGGAAGCGTTAGAGCAGAATGACCCTCTTGAAGAAATGTTTGCAGATGAGATTGAAAAAAGCGTGGAGCTAATGGATATATTTGTTGAAAAATACGATTTAGTTCTGTCTAACCCTCCATACCTCGGTAGCAGGAAAATGGGAACTACGGTGAAGGATTACATAAAAGACAATTTTGTAGTCGGTAGAGACTTGTATACCGCTTTTATACAACGATGCAACGAGTTTGTAACAAAAGGTGGATACGTGGCGATGGTAACGCCTGAGAGTTTCATGTTCTTATACAGTTATCGGGGGATACGCAATGAATTACTCTCCGAGTCGCAGATCATTGAAGCGGCGCATTTGTCTGGTCATAGTTTTGCAATGAGCGATAGGCCGTTCACAATCCCCTTCATTTTAAGAAATAGAGATCCTTCCAAGCTTAGTACTTCACGTTTCTATCGGATGACCCATGAACAAGAAAAGTACAGTCAGTATGATGATAAAATAAGCGGATTGAATGAGATTACAGAATTCAATAGAAAGAACAAACAACATGATGATGTGTATGTAGTGGATCAAAACGCATTTGATGAGATTGACAGAAGCCCATTTGTTTACTGGTTCGGTGACAACCTTCTACAATCAATAACACGAAATATAGGTTTAAAACAAAAAATATCATCGCAATCTGGCATAAAGACAGGAAACAACAGTGTCTTCTTGAGGAAATATTGGGAGGTATCAGATAATAAAATAGGAGAGAGATATCGAAGAATTGTTCGATCGGAAAATAAGACATCGTACTACGATCAAGAATCATGGTTGATAGATTGGAAAGATCAAGGCGAATACATCAAGCAATACTGTGACGAACACGGTCACCAGTATTTCTTTGGAGATGAGGACAGATTAGGAGAGAGTGCGCTCGCGTTTATCGAAAAAAGCTCCAATCTCACCACTAGAGAAATCAAAGACGGGGATCTCTGCAGCATGCAGCTTTATATAGTGTATCCAAACGAAATAAATATAGATTATTTGAATGGCCTTCTCAATTCGTCTCTGTGTAACTTTATTGTAAAAGGTCTCAATCCTAGTATGGATTTCAAACAGAATGATGTATATCGCCTGCCATTCAAGGAGCCTGAACTACACCAAGATAGGATAATCGAATTGGTTCAGCTCGGTAAAAAACGGGCCAATGATAAATTTTCATTAATTGAATCTGCGATGCAATTCGATCCAGATGCATTTGTTGATTCGATCTGCTCTGATGGTAGTGTACACTTTGAGATGGACTTGGCGAGCGCAGACATCTCAATCATCTCTGGAATTATTGATAATATGATATTCGAAGAATACGACCTATCTCAAAGGACAATCGAAAAAATTTACCAAGAATCTCCAAATAATCTATTCGATTATCCCCACATTATCAATATTGGCGAACTGAACTTCAATGAATATAATTTCTATACTAATGTATCATCCAATCGATATTCTGAAGAAGAATGCTCTGAGCTCATCTCCGATTTGGAAGAATTACGGGGAGAAAAAATAAGAGACGTGTCGGAAGAACTCGGGATTTCACCATATACTGTTGTTTTGTACCGACGGAATCAAGATGCTTATTCCCGAGATCGCAAAAAGAAATCTGCTGGCCGGATTCTTTCTTACTGCCTCGGCTTGTTATTTGGTAGGTGGAACAACCTAGATAGAGTCAGTACAGTAGAAGATGGAATTCTAACCTTTGATACACATTTCGATAACAGTATCGAAAAAAGCATACGCGAGTGTTTTGATTCGATTTTCGATCATCCATATGAACGTGAGTCGGAGATAGAGGAGGTCTTAAACAAGGATTTCACAGATTGGCTTCAAGATAGTTTCTTTCGGTATCATCATTGTAAAGAATATCGGCGTCGAGGGCAACGCATCCCAATTTACTGGCAGCTCGAAAGTAGTGAAGGTGCGTTTAGTTGCTTCGTATACTACCACAAGATGGACGCTGACACCTTCCCCAAGCTCCGAGGGCAATATATCGATGAGAAACTCGACACACTACAGAATCGCCTCGAAGCAATCGAAAGCGAACTCGAAACAGCCGACGGGGACCGTGCCCGCGACCTGCGAACGGAGAAAGAAGAAATCCAGGCAGATATCGACGACATCACTGAGTTCCGTAACCGCATAGACGCCCTGATTGAGGAGGGCTTCGAACCGGACTTTGAAGCCGGTATTTGGGAGAACATTCAGAAGGTGGACGAACACGACCTGCTGGCTGTACCTCTAGACAAGCTCTGAAGAGATAATAAGTCGGTCAACGATCCCAATTGGGCGGAACGTCTTGGTATTATATCCCCGGAAACCCGCTTCCAAAGCAATCAATGACATACTGGAAATCTAAAAATACATCTACGGAGGTCGGTTGAATGTCTGAAATCTCAGAGCAAATCATCGACGAACTTCTCGAAGAACGACTCCCGAGCCATCCAGTCCGTGTCTGGTACGATCCCCGGGAAAAGTACCGGGGGATCATCGATGAAGTCTCCGAGGCGCTTGAAGCACAGGATGTCAACTTCGTACGCTACGACGGCAGCTACCTCGAACTGAAAGCCGAACTCTGGCAGCGCGACCCGGATATCGATGAGCAGTGGGTGTTCTACATCCCTGAGTCACAATCCGACGCCGAGTGGTTCAAAGACATCCACAAACTCGGGAAGCTGTACCGCCCGACGGTGGATGTCTCGAACGATCCCGCAGCCTCCTACCTTGTCGAACGAACCGACCGAATCCCCGACGACTTCAGTGAGTGGGGAACCGATCCTGAACAACTCGAAAAGGCATTCTTCACAGTACTCTTCAGCCAGAATCACTACAGTCCGAGAGATTTCCTCGTCGAATTCTTCGAGCAGCCGGGGAACTACATCGACCTCATCAAGCGCTACGAGCAGGAGGACAACTGGCGTTCGATCCTTTACGGCGAGTATGGTATCGGAGACGCGATGGATCCGATGGAGGTCGCCAAAGGAATTCTCTTCGCTGAGGTTGAGGCGGGGTCTCCGATAGATCGCTACTCCGAACTCGCCGCGACGGAAACGAACCGCGCTGCCGATTTCTGTGAGTTCTGGCAGCGCAATGCAACCAAGACATACCTCGAATACACGACCGACATCGAGGACAACTACGACCTCACGAAGGCCGTCGTCGATTCCGAATCGCTCGACTGGCACTCGGATGCGTTCTTAGGCATCGACGAAGGGCTCCTACACCTCTGCCTCGGCCGATTCGACTCAGTACCAGAACTCGACTTCCCGAATGAGGTGCCAGCCGTCCGACGCGTCGTCCAGCGTCGTATGGACTGCTTCTGGTTCCACGACGGTCGAGCAGACTACTGGTCCGTTCTCAACCACGGTCTCCGTGTCATCGACAAAGCTTCTGATGCGATCGATTCGATTGAAGCTGAAGCATACTCCACTGAAGAACTGGCCGAAGAGTACACCGAGCAGTGGTGGGAGATCGACGCAGCCTACCGCAACTACATCCAGAGCGCGAGTTCGCTGATCCAGACCATCGACGGTCTGGAAGACGCGAGAGTGGTCATCACCGGGTTTTACACGCGATTTCTGAAAGCGATCAACAGAGACCTTGCGGACAAAATTCAATCTGAACCCGTTCTCAGCTCTCCACAGACAGGGTTTTGGGACCGATACGTCGAAGCCAACTCGGGAACCGCGATCATCGTCTGTGACGCGCTTCGATACGAACTGGCTCGTGAACTCGTGGATAATCTGGACGAACTGGACGCTGAGGTCTCTCTGGATAATGTCTCCGCCGCGCTTCCCTCGATTACCGAGGTCGGAATGGCTGCCCACCTGCCTGGTCAACTCGGCCTTGATATTGCCGGAAACGAACTCGAAGTCACGGTTGATGGTGAGCCGATGGATATCAAAGACGACCGGGTCTCTGTACTCGAAACGGAGGGGTTCCAGGTAGAGGACCTCAGCGACGTTTCGACAGCACCGGCGACCGATTTCGAGTCGGCCGATCTTCAGCCACTGGTCGTCTACTCCGGCTTCATCGACAAACTCGGCGAGAACCTGGACAACGACGAGCAGACGTTAGCGAAAGCAACTGACCACATTCAGGATGTCGAGCGCGTCGTCAGAAAGCTCAAAACTGCTGGATACCGGCGATTCGTCATTACTGCCGACCACGGATTCCTTTACACCGAGCGTCTACCCGATGAGCTGAAAATCAAACTCTCCGCGAACCCGGATGTCTTGAAGCGCCGATTTGCAGCGACCAAGGGGCTTCCAGTAGACGACCAGAGTGTCATCACCTTCGAACCGGACGACCTCCGGAAATTAGACATCGACTCCAATGGTGTCTCGCTTTCCTTCCCTCGGAGCGTTGCGTGTTTCACTGCACCTGGCGGGAATATGCGGTACTTCCACGGTGGCATCTCCATGCAGGAACTCGTGGTGCCCTGTGTGTCGATTGTGAGCGAGGCAGAAGGGGCCGCAGAGCAGCAGTTCGATGTCAATGTCTCGTTCCCGACTGCGGTCACGAACAATATCGTCACAGTCGATATCGAACCGGATGGTCAGATGGCTATCGCGGCCGACCGGACGATTATCCTCAAAGCCACGGCCGACGATCGTGAAGTCTGCGAGCCGAAGGAGGTGACAGTCCAGCACGGAGCAACCACCGAACGACTCCGGTTGAAGACGGGACAGTTGGACGACGCGAGTAGTGTCGTCTTCGAAGCGATAGATGGGGAAACACGTGAGGTTCTTGAGCGTCAGCGAGCCAAACTTGATATGGTAATCCGGGACGATGGATTTGATATCTGACTATGCCTAGTGAACTGGATCAAAAGGCGCTCTCTGAGTTTTCCGGACGCGTCGTCCGGAAGGACCTCGTCCACGACATCAAATCGGGGGCGAATGTCCCAACGTACGTCTTAGAGTATCTTCTCGGCCAGTACTGTGCGACCGATGACGAGGAAGCACTCAAAGAAGGGGTTGAAACGGTCAAAAATATTCTCTCGAAACACTACGTTCGCCCCGACGAAGCGGAGTTTGTCAAATCTGAAATCAGGCAGCGTGGCCGCTATCGAGTCATCGACAAGGTGAATGTCACCCTTGACGAGAATGCAGATGCGTACGTCGGCTCCTTCGTGAATCTCGGTCTGAATGATGTCGAAATCAGTGAGCACCTCGTCTCCAAACACGAGAAGTTGTTAGGCGGGGGGATTTGGGCGATAATCGACCTCGAATACATACCGGAGAACGCAGGCGGACCCGGGAGCCTCTTCGGCATTGATGAATTCAAGCCGATTCAGGTTTCTCGAATGGACATAGAGGAGGTCAAAGACGGTCGGGGTCAATTCACGCGAGACGAATGGCGTGATCTCATCCTCCAGAGTGTCGGATTCGACCCCTCCCACTTCTCCGACAGAGAGAAACTCCTGTTGCTCATGCGGTTGCTCCCGATGTGCGAATCGAATTACAACTACGTTGAGTTGGGCCCTCGTGGCACCGGAAAATCGTATGTTTACCGCGAGATGAGCCCGCACTCGATTCTTGTCTCCGGAGGCAAAACGACGGTTGCGAAGCTGTTTCTCAATCTCAATACGGGACAAATCGGACTCGTCGGTCTGTGGGATGTCGTCGCGTTCGACGAGGTCGGAGGGCTCCAGTTTCAGGATTCGGAGGCCGTGCAGATTCTCAAGGACTACATGGAATCCGGGAGTTTCTCGCGTGGGACAGAGGAACTCTCCGCACAGGCGTCGATGGTCTACGTGGGCAACATCGACCTCGACGTAGAGGGTGTATTGAAATCGTCACATCTGTTCGAACCCTTCCCCGAGGACATGCAGGATCTCGCGCTCATTGACCGGTTCCACTACTATCTCCCGGGATGGGAGGTTCCGAAGATGCAGTCTGAGTACTTCGGCGACCAATACGGATTCATTGTCGATTACATGGCTGAGTATCTCAGAGAGATGCGAAAGGAGACTTACGGCGACGTGATCAACCAGTATTTTGCGTTTGGTGATCATCTCAACCAGCGGGACGAGAAGGCAGTTCGCAAGACCGTCTCAGGGCTCGTCAAACTCCTTCACCCTCATAATGAATTCGAGAAGGAGCATTTGGTGGAATACCTCGAATTCGCAATGGAGGGTAGGCGTCGAGTCAAAGAACAACTGAAACGCATGGGCGGGATGGAATACCGGGCAGTGAACTTCTCATACACCGACCTAGCGACGAAGGAGGAAGTCTACGTTACTGTCCCTGAGGAGGCCGAAGACACGCTTATCCCACAAGGAACTCAAAGAGCGGGAACAGTATACACGATCGGTGAGGATGGCGGGCGTAATGCCGTCTTCCGTCTCGAAACACAAGCACTTCCTGGAAACGGGAAGTCGAACATATCGGGCGTTCCCGGGTCAGGTATGAAAGAGGACTTTGAGACGGCGTACGACTTTCTCAAAGCCAATATGCACGAACTCTCTCCTGATGAGTCACTTGACGATCATAATGTGAACGTCCAAGTGCTCAATCCAGGGAATGCGGCTGAAGGTGAAGGAACCAGTGTCGCATTTCTCGTTGGCATCATTTCGGGAATACTAGATAGACCTGTCCGAAGCGGGTTGGTCGTGCTTGGGGAGACGAGTCTGATGGGCGAACTTATCAAAGTAAATTCGTTAGTCGATAAACTCCAGCTGGCTTCTGATGCAGGAGCAAAACAAGTGCTGCTTCCCACCAAGAACAAGGACGATCTCGGAAAGGTGCCTAATGAACTATTAGATGAGCTTGAATTGTTGTTCTACCGTGACCCGATTAACGCTGCCAGCAAGGCGATGAATATTGAATAATTATCGAAAGAAGCTGAACAATAATGGAGCAATTCTCGGGGGAAGATCACATTCGAAGTGATTTTCTTGGAAGCCTCTACGAGGCCGCAGAGATGGAAGCATGGACGCATGTCGAGTCGTTCGCCGAGGAAGCTCGAACCGAGCGAGAACGGGAGATCGACATCAAACGCGAGCACGCTGAGCGATACTTCGTAGAACAAATCGAAGACTGGAAAGAGCGGTTGGGGCAGTACCAACAGCGGGCTGAACAGGGTGCGGATATGTCCGCGCCGATTGGGAACGCGAAACAGAAGCTCGAAAGTCTGCGACGAGAACGCGAAGAGGAACGGTCCCATTTAAGCAAGAGAAGCACGTCACGCCACAGGAACCAGATCTTGTGACGGCAGCGTTCGTTGTGTCACCGCCGTCCGGAGGGCACTAAATGGTCGAGATCGCGAACGCCGTTGGCTCGGGCGACATCGGTGTCGAACTGGACATTGCGGAAGTCGAGGCTGATCTCCCGGTTCCGTATACCGAATACAATCCCGAGAACTACCACGGCCTCTACGTCCGGCTCGTCGAGGACGGACCACTCATCACCCTCTACCGGAGTGGCAAGTACATCATCAGCGGCTGTTCCAGCTTCGAGGAATTACACGAGACAAACCGTGCGTTCCTGCAGACCCTCGACGGGCTGGACATCATCAATTCATCCATCGAGACCGGGTTCACCGTCCAGAACGTCGTCTGTACGGGAGAGTTACAACGATCGGTGAACCTCAACGCGCTGTCGATCGGACTGGGACTAGAAGCAGTCGAGTACGAACCCGAGCAGTTCCCTGGTCTCATCTATCGGCCGCCGGACTTCCCAGCCGTGCTGTTAGTCTTCGCGAATGGTAATGCCGTCATCACTGGCGCAGCAGATGTCAAGACTGCAGAGGAGGCATTCAACCACCTTCAGACGAAGGTGGAGGGGCTTCTCGCCAACTAATCTTACCAAAATACAGCCATGGATGTGGCTGACTCGTTTGGTAAGACACGACGAGTGTTCTCCAGCCGACGACGTTACAAAAAGAGGGGAGACACTACCTCAGTCAGCGAGAACCGACCGACTGATCCCGGCGAGATTCGGAGCTTCTAACGAGGACCCACAGACGCACTCGTACATCTCTGTGTCATTCTCTCCATCGGAGATGCGAGTGTAGAGCGCTCCACAGGAGCACTGTGGGAGTTCGGTTACCCCATCGGCGCCGGAACTCGGCATATCCGCGTCACCTTGCCGGACGAGTTTCACTCTCGAGGGATCCGCGTCGACGTCCTCCGCATACGTCCGTTGTGCATCATCACGGATGGTAAACGCGGTGTCCGTCCTCGGATCAGTGGCTGCCTCCTCAGCTACGTCGGAACTTCCCTGTGCCATCGTAACGACGGCCGCCGATTCGCCACTCCAGTGGTCAAGGGCGAAGGCCACGATATCTCGCGCTCGTTCGTCCAGCGCGTCGACGTTCCAGCCCGCTGTCGGTGCTGGGAGGTCATCACCAAGGATCTCCATCTGCGCGTCTTGGTAGATCTCTTCGTACTTAGTCGCATAATCGTCGTTCGACGCTGACGGATTATCCCTCGGCCCTAGGAGCGCGAGATTCCCCAACCGATTCACGTTCTCCTCGTGATTTTCAAGCTCCGCAGCGCTGGTCTCCGGCGTTCGCGGCGCGATGTGCTCGATCGTGAACTCGTCGAGGTCCATCACGCTGGGGAGCATTTTCAGCGACGTATCCGTGTTCTTCTCCTGGCGAAGGTGCTTCTCGTACTCGAACAACAGGAACCGGATCGCACCCTTGTTGCAGAAGCCCGGCCACCCGCGCGTGTCGCTCCCCTGGATGATGTCCGACCGCGTCAGGTACTCGACGAAGTCGTTGTCGGGGCAGTGCCGGCCAATGTAATTGTCGAGATACGCCGTCACCTCGTCGACGGCGACAGCTGGGTTCTCGTAGGGCGGGTCAACGACCGCTTCACCGAACAGGTCCTCGACGAAGCCGTTCTCGAACTCGGAGGCGTAGAGCCGGTGCGCTGCCTCCTTGAACTCGCGGCGTGCGGTCCGTTGCGATCGTTTGGCGACCTGGTAGACGCGGAACGAATAAACCTCACAGAGCGTGGCAATCCGCGCGAACTCCGGGCTGTCAGCATCGTATCGCTCGATGGCTGCGATGATGAGCGGCGCGATATTGGAGAAGTTGATGTTGTGGAGGGACTTGACGCGAGCCTGTACCTGGGGCGAGACGTCGGTTTGCCGGTTGAAAACGTCGAGATAATTCGCTTGGACGTAGGATTTGGAGACGCTCGAGAGCGTGTCGACGTAGTTGTTGACCCACGTCGCGACCTCTTCTGGATCCCGTTCGAGGGGAATATGGCGGGGTGATTCCTTGATACGCCGGTGGATTGGCGTGGGGCCGGATCGGTTCTTGCGGACTTTCTTGTACTCTCCTGTAAAGAGCTCCCAGTGGAACTGAACCAGTTGGTCGATATCGTCATCGTCCGTGGCGTATTGGGCGACTGTTTCGACGGCGTCGTTGAATCGGCGGGCGACTGCTTCTGAGTCTAACGTGTCGAATTCGCCGGAGACGTAGATCAGGTACGATTTGACCTTGTCGGCAAGGGTGATATCCCGCCCTCGGTCGTTGACAGCCTCGAAGAGCCGACCTGCCTCGTCCGTGCTCTCTACTTCTTGGGAGGTGAGTTTGAATTGGGAGGTGAGAACACCCGTATACCGCTTGATGGCCGTATAGTATTCGAGGAGATCCGCTTCCGTAGCTTGCTCCAGATCTTCCTCACCGAGGAAAAGTTCCCGCTTCTCAAGAATCCACTTCTGGATGATTCCTTTCGCTCTGGCTAATTTCTTTTCCGGGACAAGCCGCTCGTCATCGTCAAGGATCGTCTGTGGATCACCCTGGTCGATGATGAGTCCTGCATACGCTGCTTCAGTGAGTTCCCCGGGCTCCAGATGGCGGCCCTCCTTCCGGTCGCCAAGCTTGAGATAGTTTTCCGTGTAATTCGTCGCGAGATAGCCAGGAGGGCGAACGACACCTTCCGGGAGATCCTCCTTGCCGAGCCCCGCAGTCCCGAATACATCCGCGATCGCCTCAAGCTCTTCCACGATACAGGCGATGAAGACGTTGGTCGTCGTGAGCCGCTGTTGACCGTCAATTATGTCGTAAACGGTCCACTCTGACCCCATCATGTCCTGCTTGCCTCTTGCGTTGAGAACCAACGTCCCGAAGTAGTGGTAGACGTCTGAATTTCCATTCGTGTCGTTGCTGTCCGCATCGGATGGGGCAGTAGTCACGCTACGAGCGTTCGGAGAGCCGTAGCGCCGGCGATAGACGTAGTCGATGTCGTTCAAGAGGTCCTCAACCTGCTGTGGTTCCCAAGCGTAGCTTCGCTGATAGAGTGGGACTTGTAATTTTGCGTCCGAAAAGACCTGTGAGACTGTTTTTTGATCCGCCTTCGGCATGTTAGCAGTTGTTTATATGCTGCCGTAATAAATTCCTGTACCGACAAGGGCGAACGCGCCACTACGAACGTATGCCAGCAGGTTTCTACGCCGCACTTGCTACTTGATCCACGTTCACAAATTCTATTCTAACTATCTCCGAACAGTATACTATTTTAAAATAGCGTACAGTTTTTGAATAGAAACTATTCGAGCTATTCGCCACAGATTTAAGTTGAGAGGGGTTGATACTGCTGAATAGTATGAGTGGTCCAGATAGCAAGAATAGTATAGATAGAACAAATAGCCCAAATAGCCCGTATGATTCAATCCAGACCGCTGGGAACTCTCGGGCTGTTTCGGTGTGTATGCTGAAGGGGGGCGTCGGCAAATCGACGATAGCTGTTAACCTCGCCCGGCAGCTGGCCGCACACGACCACGATGTCCTCCTCATCGATCTAGACCCGAACGGCCACGCGTCCGTCGGCTTGGGCTTTGACGACCAGTACCACAACACCGAGGAAACCATCGGCGACGTCTTCTTCGACGATGCTGACCCGGCTTCTGTTGTCTACGATACCAGCTACGAGTTCGATATCCTCCCCTCCAGCGAGGACTTAGAACAGGTCGAGCGGGAGATCGTCGTCGGCGACGTATTCCAACCCTCTGCGCTGCTCAAGCGGGAAGTCGTCGACCCACTTCTCGGGGACACGTACGATTACATCGTCACAGATTCACCGGCGTACCGGTCCCGACTCACGGACAACGCGCTCGTCGCGACGGCGAATCTGGTGCTTCCGCTCGCCCCCGGGAACGAGGCGATGGCCGGCCTAGAGCGGACCATCGAGCGACAGATTTCACCCCTTCGGCAACATATGGACGTCGACGTACTGGCGTTGGTTCCGAATATGTTGAGCGGGCGTATTGACCAGCAGACGCAGGATCGCCAGCTACTCGAACGACTCAACTCGCACGATAACCTCCAAGACCGAATCCCGAACTTCGCGCGAATCACGGACTGGGAGGCCGTCGACGCCGGCGATCTCAGTCCCTCACCAGGCATCCGGGACCGGACCAACATCACGAAGGCCTACGGCGAGCGCAAACCACTGCTGGATTACGATCCCGACTGTGACCAACTGAAGTGTTTCGACGAGCTGGCGCACATCGTCGAGGCAGGTGAGGTGATCCGCCATGGCTGAGGACGATCCGTTTGCCGACCTCGGGGAGACGCTCGAAGACGACCCAGAGGAGGAGCAATCGCAAGTAGGGTCAGAGTCAGGCTCTCCCACCACGGAGAGCAGTAGCTCTGAGGAATCCAGCGATGGCTACGATCCCGTGACCGATACTGCTTTTTCATACGAGGCAGCCAAGCAGCGGCCCTTCTACGCTCGTGAAGAGAGCATCAACGACTTCGACTCTTGGATGAAGTACGAACTCGAACGCGAGCTCAACCAACGAGGCTACCAGAATATCGTAGTTCGAGAGATGACGGATGCGCTTCTTCGAACCGTCGTCGAGGAGGGCCTCGTGGAAGAGGTCGCAGAGCGATTCGAGCAGGCTCGGTCTGCTCGTTCTGAATCGGATGAATAGCTTTCTATTTTAGAATAGCTTTCTATCTATAAGTGCCATAATCAGCAGACGGAGTCCGCATTAGGGGCTGAATACCTGCCAGACTGAGTCGAGACTGAACATGACTGTTTAGCTATATCTACAAACAAAATTGAGGATTGGTGACCCCTCTGAGACGTGAAAGCTGTCCACGAATTAGATTCGACGCTTGAGCAACATCAGCAGTCGCCTCATGTCAGAAATATTGCCAAAATACAGACAAAATCTCGTGAATCCAAGAGCGCCGTCGCTCACCAGAATCGAAGCAAACTCAGAAACTCCGCCTGCCTCAACCGCCCGGGTCGAACAGACAAAACCCGACCAGTTCGACGATTTCGCCAGCACGGAGCGGCGGAGACTCACCGAGATGTACATCAATTTCGTCACGCAGCACGAAATTAGCGAGTCGCCACACGTTGTGTAGTATCACGCCAATCACGAAGTACAAGAAGCGAATCCGGTAGTCCTTGGTCGCCGTCTGTGGGAGGAAATGCGCCTTGATATCCTTGTACTCGTTCTCAATCGTCCACCGATGCCGATACTGACTGATGAGTGCCTCTGCTCTATGCTCATCAACCCACCCGTTTACCGTGAACAGCGAGTACTCACCTCCCGACTTGTATATGATACTCACCTTATGCATCCGCCCCTCATGCCATAACTCGGCGTGTTCGATACGAGTGTCGTACACCGTATCCTCTTTAATTTCCTTGATATTTATCGCGTCAGAATTCGAACGCTCCTGCTTACCAATCACGTACTGAACGCTCCCCCTGTCAAGGGCGTCGCGGATACCGTGTACGTCGAACTCACGGTCGCAGAATACCTTGTGGATGTCTACGTGGCGCGTAGCCTGTTCCATTAGACGGTTTACAATGTCCACGCGCGGTGTCCGCTCCACGTCTACGTTCGCGTCTGCCTTCTCCCACCACCGTTCGTCGCGCACTGGCTCAATAGCGAGGATAATTGGCGTCTCCTCGGCTACGATGGACAGAGTGGCGAACTTGTACCCGCGTTCCGCCTTCTCCTTGTTCGAGGGCTTGAATCCCGACACCATCTCGGGGTAGTCTTCTTTGGGATACACTTCTCGACCGCTCTCACTCACGACGGGTTCTTCGTCCCACGCAACTTCCTTCTCGTTCCTGAACGGTGACGGCCAGAAATTGAACGTCGTGATGTCGATAGCAGCCATCAGTGGCTCGCGGAGACCCTGCCGGTCGCGACCAGCAATCTCGTCTAACTGTTTCTCAACACCCGCGTGAAACGCTGGCAGAATTGCATCGCGAATCCGCTTCCAGTCGAGTGGTCGCTGTCCATCTTCGTAGTCTACCAAAATCGTCTGTGAATCAGGACTGGCGACCTTCTTCATCGTCCGATTGTGAGTGGAGCCATGCGGAACTTCCGAGCGGTCACTCAACCGCGCGAACCGCCGCCGAAGCGTCGTTGTACCCGCTTTGGCCATGTTCAAATAGCCCTGTCGCTCGAAAAACGCTTCTAACGGGTACTTAGCGTTCGATGCGCGGTCGGCAGAGAACTCGGTAAACCCCAGTTCCGTCGCTCGCTCTACAGCGTCCATGATTTGCTCTTCTCCGATGCCGTGCTTGGCGTTCACATCGCTTGGTTCGAGCGCGGGCTCGCCAGTATCTATGATGTCGTTGTCGGCACAGACCTTCCGAATCTGCTCCGCGACTGTCTCGATGGCCTGCCGTTCGGAATGACAGAACCGATTTCGCCAATTGTGGCTGATAATCTGTTGACTGAGTGGGCTCCCGAGACCAAACCGGATGTAGACGTAGGCCGCTCCTTTCAGTCGGCGCTCTAGTTCGGACTGGTTGAACCCCCGAGCGTGCTGGTAGAGGAACATCTGGACGACGGCATCGAGGTCGAACTTCGCCCGGTCAGGGTCATCGTAGTCCGAGAACCAGTCGTCATCGATGTCGAGGTTTGCGATGACGCGAGTGATGTGGTTGTGGATATGACAGAGGTCCTCCGTCTGCTCACCAATCTCGGTAACGAACTCCGCGAGCCTATCACGTGGCAAACTACTGTCCTCTGTCATTGATGGATGCTGCAACCGTTTGATTAGATTCTAACTATACTTCGGCGTGTCATTTCCACTTCTTCCAGCTACGATACGGGGTTCTCATTAGGGTATCTCGGAGCCAATCGAAGGAAAAGAAAACGCGAATACTCAAGTTAAATTCTAACTTGGGTTAAGAAATAATGGTGTGTGGAGTTCACGATTGGAGTGATGACTCTCTCGCCTAGTGCGTATCTCTCTAGAAAGGGCACTATCGAGCTACTCTGCGAGCTTAGCCCTGAAGGGTCCCGGTTCGAAGAGCTACTGGATGAACTCCCGATTAGCCGACCGACACTCGCAAACCGGCTGGCTGAGGGTCAAGAGGTCTCGTTCTTAGAGCCCAGACCGATTGCTGGTGAACGAGGGACCACTCACGAATACGTATTCACACCGAGAGGGGCAACCATTCGCGTGCTACTATTCCAACAGGGGCTCGTTTTGGAATACCAGCAGTACAAGATGGCACTCAAACAGTTTGAGGCTGGTTGTGACAAGTTCAAAGAGACAATCGAGACAAACCCACCAAACTTAGGAAACTCAAAACTCAATGAAGAGAACCTTCGCACCATTATCCAACGGAGTGCCCTTTCAGAGATGGCCGAAGAGTGAAGACAAGTCAGGCGTCTGGCGGGCTGAGATTCTTCATCTTGAAGCCTGATTTCGGGATGTAACGACCAGCCAGCACCGCGAGTTCTCTCGTACGCTGAGTGTCTGCAAGGTTGTGACATAAGAGTGGCACCCAGTTGCCGTTCTCGTGAGTTGTCACGGCGCTCGCACTGTCGTCGAACGGGTCACAGTCGTCGCCACCTATCAAGTCATCGTAGACTCCCACAAGGTCGCTCGCGTCACCCGTGTCGAACCCCTCTACCATGTCCATCGTGTCCGAGTACGCTACATCGGGGAACGGCCACGGTGCGTCTTGACGGACGCACGCCCGACGCAGGAACGGCAGGTCGAATCCACCACGCCACCGCTCGCCGTTGTACGCGGTCAGGTAGTGCCGGTCGCCGTCGATGACACTAGTCGCGAAGTCTTCTAACCCCGCAAGTAGCCGCTGCTCGCTCTGATACACCGACACTCGCACGTTTGAGCCTGACTCGTGTTCCACGTCGGTGGCGAGTCGGCCCGCATCGGTCTCCCGACCTGTGGTGTTCAGAGCTAACCACGAACCCATGTCAGTGGTGAGACCTGCAACGGTGATTACTGAACCCGGTTCCAAACCAGAGGTTTCGATGTCGAACGCGATTGGACTGAGATTGCCCATACGATACATGAAGAGAAATCAGTAGAAAGTCCGGGCGTGATGCTTCCGATATTCCAATACGAAGAATACTATCGAGAGAACCCCACAGGGGTACGTTACGTCTCGTCTGCCATTGAGCCAAACACGGTTCGCTTGATGAATATCACGAGAACTCCGAGTCCAAACGCTACAGCAAGACCGATGATTCCAATTACGACAAAGAACGGTGCCAATTCTCCATTACCGATGACTCCTACCGCGCCTGTAAGAAGGCTGAGACCTATGACAACTCCTGCGCCGACTCGGAGTACGAACACGGTGGTTCTTTTGAATTCGTCTGGAGCAACGAGACCTGCGTAAATGAGTGCCGCCCCGCCCAGTATTGCAATTACACCGTATAATTGGAAAAGAAGGACTAAGCGTCCACCGGCTCCGTGTAGTTCAACTATACCGAGAAGACCCGCAACAACGAGTGTCGAACCGAGCAATACCGCACCGGTTCGAGCCAACAAGTAATTGTGAGAAGTATCAGAAATTGACATAATTGTCAAATCGTTTTGGGCGTTAAGTACTTTGTTCAATCACGGGCGTAGATATATGTCATTGTGTTTTCGGAGTTAGCCTCCTAATACTACCATCGCCCCAAACCCAAGGGTCGCAAGGCCCAAACCGTAGAAGAACAGCTTCTGGTCCGCACTCACGTACTGATGGTGGTCAATATGAGCGTCTGCGAGTTGATTATTGACGTTTTGCTCCCCTCCCACCGTTGAAAGTTCTCCAGTTCGCACGTTCCCGACTCCAAACACGAACAGCAGAAGCAATAACCCGACTATAAATAACGCAGCAACCGCCAGTTCGCTTTGAGTGGCTAATCCTACCACCAAGACCGTCGCTCCCGCGTAAACCAGCCCATATCGAGACACACCAGCAATGACCTTTTTCCAGTTCATGATACATAACTGACTTCTAACAGCATAAATTCCCGAGTCATCTGAAACAGAACTCGTTCTGATTAATTGACAACTCGATAGAAATTGGAAAAGTGGAAATCACCCACTTCCACTTAATATTCTGAGACAAGAAACTGTCCGTCATGATACAGAATGCTCGGGTGCTGCAACCTGAATTCGTCCCCCGGGACGTGGTACACCGTACTCACGAAGTAAACACACTCTCCGCTGCACTGGACCCTGTTACCAACGGACAGAAAGGCGAGGTCTCGTTCCTTCACGGACCTTCAGGTGCGGGGAAAACCTGCATCGCTCGGTACATCACCGAACAACTCCAAGAGAGCGTCCTCAACCTCAACACCCAGTACGTCAACTGCTGGGAAGACTACTCCCGGTTCAAAACGCTCTATCGGGTGTTAGAAGGCATCGACCGCACACTCGACATCCATCGCCAATCAACCCCGAGAGACGAGCTTCTCGACCGGCTCCGCGACTACGACGGCCCTCCGTACGTCGTCATCCTTGACGAGGTGGACCAGTTAGAAGACAAGCGTGTGTTGTACGAGTTGCACCGAACGCGGAAGCTGACGCTGGTCCTCATCGCTAATCAGGAAGAGGGACTGTTCGAACCGCTGAACGAGCGACTGACGAGTCGGCTTCGCACGGCCACCCGCATTCAGTTCGACCGCTACACTGTAGACGAACTCGTGTCGATACTGGAGCCACGTGTCCGGTGGGGACTGCAAGAGGACGTGGTGACCACAGAGCAGTTGGAGTGGATTGCCGACGCAGCAGCCGGGGACGCACGCGTGGGTATCGAAGTCTTGCGTGTAGCTGCTCGACGGACCACTCAACGCGGTCTCGACACGATTCCTGACGAGGTACTCCGAGAGGCGGTTTCGGAAGCGAAGTCGGAAATCAGACAACGTAACATAGGAAAGCTCACAGCAGACCAGCGTATCCTCTATGAGATAGTTACTGAGTTTAGTGAAATTGCCCCGAGCAAACTGTACGAGGAGTACCGAGCGCGAGCGGACGACCCAAAGTCAGACCGCATGGTACGGAACTACTTGCAGAAGATGGAACGGTACAATCTGGTCCGAGCCGAGGGAGAAAACCGGGGCCGGACGTACTGTTCAGTAGTCTAACGCATACAATCTGTGTATCGGTCAAGCGGGACGGGTCACCGTTAAGAGAGTGAATCTATTGTCACATTCAATGTAGACTCGATGAGAATCATCACTCGAAATCGCCTTTCGTAGTTGTGCGACCTCACTATCCGGTACTCTGATTGGACGTTCCGGCTTCTCGTTCACTATTCGTTGTATGGTCGTCATATTCTCGAATCGTGGGTTATCGCAATGCAACAGAGGGTCGCTGGACTCACGAACGATACGGAACTGTGACGAATCAGTCATCGGCCTGACCGACAATTCCGTAACTTTTTCACTAAATGCAACAAATATCGTGGTATGATTTCCCCCGGTTTCAACCGAGGCATTTGTTCGCTCCGATAACAACTGGGCTTCCTTTTCGTCCAGTAGCGCACTCTCACTTGTTCCGTTCGACACCCTTCGGATGGTTGGAATTTCCTCCAAAATTGACGAATTGCTGTTAATTACTGGCTCTTCCACGGCGTAAGCCGAACCACTATATGGTGGCGGGGGGGCCGAGTTACCTGCAGACGAGCAACCCGTGAACCACGTTATTGAAACGATTCCGAGACCGCGTGCGAAGTCCCGTCGAGAGGAGGGCATGGTTGTTACATTGTACTACTACACTTTTTGATAAGTGCCTTCTGGGGGGGCAGTCAAGGGTGTTTACCTGCGAACAACCGGATGTACAAGCCACCAATTTTCTATCTCGTCTTGTATAGATGAGCAGGATGAAGAGATATACTACGACGGTCGCAGCCAGAAGAAACGGCGAGATTCCAAATAGTAGTACGCTGTCAATTACCCAAATCAGCACAGCGAGTATCACAGTAACAACAATCACTCCCCCGAACTGGTCAATTGTCGATAAATCATCCATACATCGGCCTATACAGCATGAAGCAAACGTTTTCTCCTATTACACAACCCTCAGCTGAGTGTACGAATCGGTCAACCAAGTCTGGCAGAACCAGAGATATTTCTTGGTTCCTCTGCTACCTACTTCTATGAACCGTCGTACATTTCTTATTGCAGGTGGTGGGACTGCCGTCGCGTTAGGAGGTGGGACGGCAGTCGCAAGCGCAACGAGGGCAGACGTTCTCGCCAATAGCGAACTGACGCGGGGAAAAGGGGAAGCTGAGACAGTAGAGAAAACGATTACCCGTGAATCAGTTGAGTATCTAGAATCGACAACTCAGGTCAGAGAGGACGGTCACACCGAATCATTCAGTAGGTGGGCACGACGGGAGAGCGCGACAATCGGGGCACGTGAAGTCATCTTGGTTGTTGAGAACCGGCTCAATAACTCGATAGAAGGGTTGGGTCAGGAGTACGGTCTCTGATTTTCGGCCCAGTGATTACCGTTGACCATACTGTTACCCACGATAGAGATAGCTCGATAGCAAGCGAACCCAACGTAACACCTGAACAACTGATTTCAGTAGCCCCCGGTACAATAACCGTCACTGTCATCCTCGATGAACACACGTTCACAAAGGAATTTCCCGTCGGTGTAGGGCATAGTCAATTGTATATGAACTAACTATGAGTAGTTCGGTGTCTCTTCTCTATCTAACGTTCAGAGTGTCTAGTCGATGTTGTAGGGTCCTTTGTATGAGCTGAGATGTCGTAACCTGAATAGTCCCAATTTCGACACGAGTATCTCTAAAGAATTGCCACTCTAAATCGAGTCACGAGTCGTATAGGTGAACAAGTTAACGAATTGGTGGTTTGTAGAAATCCAAACTGCCAACCTCTGTCGAGACGCCGTGGCGAGATTGAGTATAGCGGCATACAGTTTATAAATCCAGATTCCGGGGTTTGGAACTCTGAGAACGTTAGAAACGGGGTTTTCGTCGTTTAAACAGTTTGGTGTGTCTTAGAAGAGAAAGACACACCAAACTGAAGTGGGTGGCCGCCATCTGCGAATCCATCCCGATGACAGCCGCCGACCCCGGGGCTTCACCCGACGAAACCGATCTCCAGGCCGCCATCGACGCGCGTCTGGCCAGCCTCGACTCCGGCAACTACCGGGCGAACAACCGAGTCGTCCTCGACACCTTCGCGGAGTACTTGGCGGACCACCGAGGGATCACGGACCTCGAGAACCTGGCTGTCATCGACTGCCGGCGGTACGCCCAGCACCTGCGGGAACGGGTCCACGACGAAGACGACGCTCTCTCAGCGGCCTCGGCCCACGCCAACGGACCATACTTCACCATCGTCCGGGCCTTTCTCGGCTGGTGTGTCGACGACGAGCGGATCGACGCGAACCCGGCCCGACCGAACCGTGTGAAGGAGGCGCTCCCGGAACACCACGGCGATCACGACCGACAGTTCTGGTCGGCGGAAACACGAGAAGCGCTGCTTGAGTTCGTCGACGAGCGGGCGTACGCGACGCTGGAGGAGTCGGCCGACAATCAAGAGCGGGCGTTCCGGGACCGGGCCATCGTGACGATGCTCGCGCTGACCGGCGCTCGCGGCGCCGAACTGTTCGCCGACCCGCGGGACGACCACCGCAACGGCCTCCGGTGGGAGGACGTCGACCTCGAACGAGGCATCGCCGTCGTCTTCGGAAAGACTCGCGAACGACAGCCGATCCCGCTGACCGACCGGGTCCTCGACGCGCTCAAGCGCCACCACTCGGTACTCAACCCTGCTGGCGAGGACTGGCCGGTGTTCCCGACGCGGCATCACGCATCGCTCGCGAACGCCGCCGAGGAGGGGCTCGACGCTCGGGGGTGGGACGCCGAGGAGATCGAGACGGCACTCGACGAGTCGACGTCGATGGCAGTCCTCCGCGACCACGGGATCGCGCCGCCGGCGCTCTCGAAGAACGGGGCTCGATCACTGATGAAACGACTCTGCGATGCGGCCGACCTCAACATCGACGGAGAGTATCTCAAACCCCACGGCGGCCGACGTGGCCTCGGCAGCGACCTCTACGCGCAGGACGCCGAGCTCGCTCAAGAGTTGCTCAGACACGAGTCGATCGAAACTACTCATGAGTCCTACCGGGAACAGAACGTTGCCGAACGCCGGGAGCGACTGGAACGAGCACTCGACGAGTAGTATCGGCTCTACCTGCCATCAGGTCGTTTCGAGGATCCAATTGAGACCGTTCTGAACGGTTCGGCAGTGTCCTTTTGCGGCTCGGCAGACTTCGTTCGGATATGACTCTCGAGAGGACCGCCGAACACGCGGTCGCGTCGGCAGGGATCCACAGCGCCGCTACAGCCGACAGTATCGATGGTGGGTTCTCCGACGAGGACATCGAGGCCTGGATGGAGACCGCGGTCGACCCGATCGAGTCAGAGACACAGGAAGACGACGAGGAGCATAATCCCGAATGACCGGCCCCCGCTGATGCGGACTGGGGCTGATTAGGCAGCAAATCATTCTACTCGCCGTCACGGAAGGTCTTCGGTCACGTCGACGAGCTCCTCCTCAGTCTGCCAGCGATACAGCCGTCCCTCCTGGTCGAACAGCTCGAAGACGCCGTCCTGCATCCACCCGAAGGGGTGTTCTTCATCCTCGTACTCCCGTTTGAGGACGTGACTCTTCGCGAAGAACTCCGTCGTACCGACGAGCAACCCCTGCTCGACGAGAAAATCGCTCGGCTCCTTCTCGGCGACCCCGACGAGGTACGTCACGATATCGCCGATCAGGCAGAACTTCTGGATGCTGTTGTCCCACTCCCCACGGATGTCGACCATCCGGAAGGCGTAGGCGTCCTGTCGCCGGTTGAGACGGTCGACGACCAGGTTCAGCCGGCGGATCGGTTCCCGGTCGTAGTTCCCCAACACGAAATACGACCGGTCGTTCTCGTAGACCGGTGTCAACTCGCTCAGGGCGTGGAGGATCTCCTCGTTATCCGCCAGTGAGATCTCTTCGTCGTCGAGTTGGTCCTTCGCACTCTTCAGAACGTCCTCGGGAACGGGCGGCTCCTCGTCGGGCATACGTGGTCGGTCTCACTGTCGTGAGATATGATTTATGGAGTAATTTACCGAGTTAAGTACGACTGGTTTGCTCTGGAGTGGTTTACCTGAGAGTAAACTACTTGCCGTCGAAGTGCGTACTGTGTCGTATGAGTACCGACCTGGGGACCGCCGAGGAGATGGAGACCCGCGAACTCGTCCACTTCGTGACCCAGCAGACGCGGTTCGCACTCATCAACAACATCCTCCAGCATCCCGAGCAGCTCCCCTCGATGTACGAACTCGAGGAACTCAACCCCAGTGTGAGCGACGCCACTGTCTACAAGCACATCCAGAAGCTCATCGACGCCGGTATCGTCAAGGAAGTCGCCCTGGACGACGACCAGCGTCGACAGGGCTACCCCTGGAAGTTCTACGGACTCACCGACGAGGGACGGGCGTTTCTGGAGGAGCACAACCTGCTCGCTGCAGAGGAGACCCTCCAGCAGATCTACAACACCATCTCCGACAAGCCCGAGAAGATGGTCAAGTACGAGAACGCCCCCCGTCCCGGCGACGTCTGAGGTTCGGAATCGACGTCGATCCTGACGCCGGCGTCGTCGGTGAGTGAGGGAGAGAGTTCAACCACCGTCTCACTGATGCGTACAGTCAAGCACTCGTGCTGCGAATCTCGGAGGATGCCTGAAGAGACACTATTCGCGTTCGAGCGTGACATGACGACAGCTGAAGTAGCCGAGTACCTACGGACCGTTGCGGATCGTCTCGAATCTGGCGAGGAGTTCACGCTGGAGGCTGGCGCCGAGTCGGTGACGCTCACGCCTCCGAGCCGCATCGAGTTCGAGGTCGAGGTCGAACGCGAGACCTCGGACTCCGGCGGGTCGGGAGAGATCGAACTCGAGTTCGAACTGGAATGGGACGAAAACGCAGACAGTACTGGCGACCTGACTATCGAATGACTCCGATCGAATAGCCCAGACCCGACATCCACGGGTACTAACCAGCGAGATCGTCTCGATCAGTGCTCCCGGTCCTCCTCGGCGAGCAGTTTCTCCCGGGCTGAGTTGATATTCGAGCGGACGGCATCCTCGGTCACGTCTCGGATTCGGGCCCACTGGCCGATGGCGTAGCGCTCGGCTTCCTCGACGACGACCCAATCGATCGCCTCGTGGACCGAGCAGTCGCCGGCGATCAGCTCAGCAAGTCGCTCGAGGAAGTCCTGCTCCTCCCACGCGAGCGCGACGTCTTCGAACTCGTGAGCGTCCCGATCGTATGCAGCGAATAGTTGGACGGCGCCATCGCGCTCCAAGTCGGCTCGGACATGCGCTGGCAGTGATTCCAGTGCTGCGTGCGGGAGGGGGTACGCCGGAACGTCGTGCAACGAGGCAACGTCGAAGGGGGTCAAGCCCCGATGTGAGATGTCGCCGAACTTCATCAGGTAGCCAGTCTCCGCAGCGAGTTGGGTCCGTCCCTCGAGGAGGTGGTCGGCAAGCTCGGGGTAGTCGTCGCGGTCGACCGAGCCAGTCTTGAAGATCGTCACGAAGTCGCGGTCACCGCCGGATCCGGGTTTGACTGCCATGGGAACACACCACGTAGTCAGTTGTCCGTCATGGTGGGATATGAGTATGTGCCAGCGAGCCCTCGAAGATAGCGGGTTATTCGTTCTCTCGGAGCGTCGCTGCACGGGTGGCTAGCAACCGGAGCACCCACCCTCGTTGCTGATGCTGATTCTCGTGAGCGACGTATGCTCGAACGGTCTCAATGTCGTGCATACAGACGACACCAGCGCGGATCAGCCGCGGGTGGTCGGTCTCGAGGAACTTCTCCGGTGGAAGCTTCTCTTGAATCCCGCCAGTATCTGTGCTCCTCACGGTGCCTCCTCCGGAGGCCCGATTCGCGGGCTCCGTTTGCGTAGAGTTACCCCACAAAGTCGACTGGCCGAGGATCGTGGGGTAACTTGGCCCTTCGTGGGTCGCCTCGCTCGTGATCGGGACACAGGTTAGTCCTCGAAGAGAAATCGAATCGAGGCGGAGTCGCCCTCAAGCGTCTGCTGATTCGGATCGTTAGTCGGGAACAGGAGACACTGTTGGTCGGCCCGTGGCTCGATCCGTCGAGGTGGCCGGTCGTCGACGAAGGCGTCGCTCGCAGGCACCGCCAGTCTGGATCGCGGGATCGAAGAATCGACCCGGAGGCCGTATGCGACCAGCGTTGCCTCTGACCGTGGCGTCTCAGCTGACAAGCCGTCGGTGTCGAACTGCGTCTGTCGAAAATCGTGAGCCGAGCGGCCACAGCGCGTTGATCGGGTCGAAGAACTCGTACGGTTGGGTTGCTGAGTCATTGTGGTTGGGGGCCCATCTGAGGGGTTCCCTCATGCCGTTGGAATCGATAAATTACTGTAGACGGGACTCACCGATCGATCTCTGGAGCATCACAGCGATTTCGTGACGAACACGCCCGAGTTGTCGATGAACGGGCCCTGAATGCTCGCCGTCAGCGCGTCGGGTCGACCTCCCTCGAATCGCCCGCTGATAGTGAACGAGATCGCCCATGGACCCCGACCTGCCGGGTTGTCCGGCGTCCGGCAGGACTCGATCGCTCGAGTCTCGGCGTACACCCGGGCGTGGCGACCGTCGACGACGACCGTCCTGAGCCCGACAGTGTCGCATTCCCACTCGACGTGCCCCCGCCCGCGCACCTCGAAGCGAGTGTCGTCGACACCGATCGAGAGCTGGTCGTCTAGCCGGAGCATACTGTCTCGCCGACGTTCCTCGACCACACGAACAGTCACTCCGGTCAGCGCAAGTCCGTCGACGGGGTCCTCGTACGGAGCGTCATTTGTCGGCGGACTATTGACCGGCCCCTCAGTCTGAAGCGCAGGCATCGGTCCCTCCGGTGTGGACTGTTCGTCGGTGTCAGTCGGACTCGTCAGGGGTGGGTCAGCGGGCGTCGTCGAGACCGGGGTCTCGTCCGTCTCGGTCGTCGTCGAGGACCCGCCTGATGACTGATCACTACTGCGACTCTCAGATGAGCCGAGGAGTTGCATACAGCCAGCGAGCCCGCCGAGTCCGGCGGTCGCAACGGCACTCAGTATACGTCGGCGGGAGCGCCCGGCCCGAGACAGCAACCGGCTCGGCGGGAATGCTTGGCGAGGAGGTCGTGTCGGTGTCGTCATATCGAATCACACTCGGGAGGGATCTCCCAGTGAGAGTCAAACGCATGCGTCGGGCCGGTGATCCGAACAGATGTACCCGAAACGATGGCATGTCGCTCTGCGGTTCCATGTGGAACCTCGAGGATCCACCGCGCTCGCCCGGGGTAGTGCGTGAGCTCGTCGTCGGGGACTCCGGGTTCGGGCGTCGCCGAGCGGACTGTCGTAACGGTCCCCGAGCCATCGATGAAGACGACGTCGATGGGGTAGTGCATCTCCCGCATCACAATTGCCCGGTCGGCGGCCTCCTGGTCGTAGACAAATAGGAGGCCTGTATCGGCAGGAAGCGACTCAGTCCCGCTCAGGCCCTGGTAGCGCTCGGGCCCGGTGTCGGCCACCCAGACATCATGGACCCACAGGGTCTGCCCGCGCTGATTTTCGAAGAACACCCGGTGGGATGGCGAGTCCTCGTTGATGACCGACGACTCGAGTTCCGGTGAGGACGCTCCAGCGCCGGAGAGAACGGCAGCGATAGCGACAGCGAAGACCGTCGCTCCGACGACCAGTACCGCGACGACCGTTGTTCGGCGCGCAGACACAGAGACGGAGGTTCCGCCTGGATCCTCGCGATCAGACGGGCCAGCAGTTGATACAGAGTGGCTTTTGTCGGCCATCGTCCCGTGATACGAGAACTCGGCCGTACAGGGGCATGAACGTTCAGAGAGTACGCACTGCGTACATCGTTTCGAACACCCGCTCCACACCCCGTGTGCGATATGAATCCGGTGATATCGGAGCTGCCGGCTAATTTGGACACCCCGCGTGCAAGATGAAATCCCGTGAGCTTCTCGGAGCCACCCCCCGTGTGAGAGATGAAACGGTTGATACGTTCGGGGGGACACCCCGTGTGCGATATGAAATCGTGTTTATCATTGTCAGACAAACATATTCGAAGTGGTAGTTTGGGGAGACATTGGGACGGGCTCGCGAGGAGCCGAGATACACCCCGTGTGCGATATGAATCCGCAGACCTCGTCGGGTAAGACACCCCGTGTGCGAAATGAAATTCGAGATGCTCGAAAATATTCTGCTGAAACTAGGTATCGAAGAACTCCTCGATCTGGGCGTTCACCACAGAGCGGATGAGGTCCTCATCGTGACCGGCCTGTTCGAGCCGGAAATCCTCGCGGAGAGTCTCCGCGACGACCGACGGGTCGTCGACGAACGCGTACTCCTTGTGAACACCACCGCCGTAGCCCCGGCCTCGTTTCTTCGACGTCACGAAGTTGTACGTCTCCGCCTCGTTCATATACCGAAGATAGGAGTCACGGGACTTCTCGTCGGCATCCAGCAGGTCCGTGATGTACTGATACACGCGGTACGCCACAGTACTCGGGACCGTACTTAACGACCGAGTCGAGTAGACCGGGACGATAGCGGTCGCGTACAGCGAGAGCTTCTTCTGCGTCGAGAGGCCCTGCATCTGGGTGAGTGTACGGTCGCGCTCGGCCTCCTTCTGCGCGTCCCGGACGTGTTCTTCGCGGATCCGGTCCTCATCGCGACGGTCGGCGATCTCGCCGGCCTTTCGGAAGAGGTCGATTGCCTTTCTCGCGTCTCCGTGATCCTGTGCGGCAAGAGCTGCGCTGAGCGGGATGATACCGTTCTCGAGGACGTCGTCCTGATATGCGTCCTGCCGACGCTCCAGAATGGATTGGAGTTGGTTCGCGTCATAGTCTGGAAAGACGATGTCTTGCGGATTGAACGAACTCTCCGCTCTGCCATCGAGCTCCTCCATGAATCGAGGATCGTTGGTCAGGGCAGCGACCGAAACGTGGCCTTCGATCCGGCCTAGTTGAGATGCACGCGAGAGCTGGTACAGCAGTTTCGAGTAGGCAGGTTCGTCGTTGGGGTCTCGCTGGCGACCAGCAAGCAGATCGATTTCGTCGAGGATGATGATCACGGAGTCAAAGTGTTCGGAGAGAATCTCGTAGAACCGGATGAGCTTCTGGTCGGTAGAGACCCCACTCTCGGGGACGCCCACCTCAACGCCTGCCTGGGCGGCGGCATTCTCGACGAGCCGGTAGACCGCCCGGTCGTGGGACTTGATCGTCTGGCAGTTGATTTTGACCACGCCAAACCGGATGTCCTGCCCCTCAGCGAGTTCGATGACCTGCTCACAGACCGCGTTGATTATTAGCGACTTTCCGGTCCCCGACGGTCCATAGAGCAGCATGTTCGGGGGACGGTTCCCCTGTAGCGTAGGACGGAGGTAGGTGATGGTGTCGTCAAGCTGCTCGTCCCGACCGACGATCCGGTCCTCGTCGATAACTGTGTCCGGGTCGAGCAGGCTCTTGTTCTTGAAAACGGAATTCTGGACGCCTTCTTGGAGACGGCCTTTGATCGACTGAGAGAGAGATTGTTGTCCATCACCGTCGCCGTCGCCCATAGTAGCCTGATATACTGCGTTTTATAAATAAGTGGCGGGGACCGCGTGCGAGATTAACTCCGCCGGGATCGGACGATACAGGTAGTATATCGAGGTTACGTTGTCCTATTCACGAACCGTGGGCGAAGTCAAATCACCAGACGACACCCCGTGTGCGATATGAAATCTGCTCGGTTAGGTAGATGTCGTGGACCCGACGCACGGTGCGTCGATAGTCGGGTCGATGTCATGGTGACGTGCTTGCGGATGGGACTGACCAAGACCTCGAGCACGGGAGGTTTCGGCAAGCGTTGGATGACGGTGGTACTCGGCAGGGATGTCGAGAAGGTAGAAGTACAGAGAGATCGGCGGACGGATAACCCCCACACCCCGTGTGCGATATGAATTCCCGTCATAGGAGGACGTCCTACAGGGCGAGAAAACAGTACCCAACACACGGGAGACGGCCAGAGACGCCACGTATCGACGGGAAGACGCGGAACCACTACAGCTCCAGAACGCGAACACTTGACGGATACTCGACCGAACCAATCGTTCGGTCGTTTTCCGTCTAGGTCTATTGCGGATATGGTTCAAACGCTTATTACTTGAAGGTTTCCTTCAATAGTATCTTTTCTCAAATCTGCCGTCTTACGGTGTCTCTCTCGCGATTCCCGTGGATGTGGGCGAGTCAGCGGCTCTTGCGCCGATGCCCCCTCCCCTGTCTGTTCGAGATTTCATATCGCACACGGGGTGTGGGGGTTCCGTCCCCAGTCCTCGTCTGGCGGTCTCCACGACCGTCCAGGTCTTCTTGCATTCTCTCACCCATCACGGCCTGTCACGACTGCTGTCTCACTCGACAAATCCTGCTACCGTCCTGTGACGAGCAGTTATTCGCTCCCCGACGACGCCGCTCGAGACCTGATGTATCGACCAGTTCTCCGACTCACCGAGTATTCACGAACCCTTCTTGAGGGAGTATAGAGTGGCAGCTACTCCTCGGGTGTGGTAATCCGGAGCTTCCCCGCGACTTCGTACAGCCACCCCGAGTTCAGGAGCTGGTCGATCGCGTACTCCGCGTCATCTGGGTTGTCCGGAAAGTCCTCGTGACCAATCAGCGTATCGCGAGCGCTATCACGTGGAAGTCCCTCGCCGTGGCCACCCTCCGTGATCTCGGACGAGAGGATTTCGTACCCGCGCTCTATCCAGTCGGGCAACGATCGCGGTTCATCCGAAAACATAGCCCCTCACACTCGATCACTCGTGATGCCAATTCGTCCTCTTGTGGTGTTAAACACCCGCAATTTGGCTGACGGACGGCTGACACGCTCTTCCGAGTGGTTGTCCTGGAAATGATCGCTCGTGACCGACAAAGTTGAGTGGTGAGTTACCCCACGATTTTAGAATTATATTCTGTACTGTGGGGTAAATACTGGGCTCAATCGACCGATCACACCGAGATTCCTGTACCGGCCACTAGCCTTCGACACTCCCGTTAGGTGGGTGCCTGAGCACGACCCTATCCGGACCAGCTTCGAGAACATCCCCGTCAGGGAAGCGGTACCGTGTGGTCCGCACTTCGAACCCGACTAACTCCTCGTACAGGAACTGGTCACGTTCCTCGACGGTCATCGCGGCAGCTTCGCGGACAACCGCCCGGACGTAATCAGCAATAATTGGCGGGACAACGACCTCGACTTCACTCTCGATGACGTGCTCGTCCCGGATTTCGGGGCCACGTTCGAGCAGGGCGTAGTGGTCAGCGAGGCTGGATTGCATGTCCGATAGGTCGGACTGGATCGCGTCGAGATCGACGTCGCCGTCGTTTGGAGACTCCTCACCAGATGGAGACATGTGATCTCTTGACGGGGAGACCGATTAATAACTCCGCTCGCGACGAAAAATTCTCTGGTCCGAGTCTGGCCGGATCCCGAGAGTTTGAATTTTAACTGTCGCTGAGTTACCCCACAGAGACGAACAGAATCAGTTTGTGGGGTAACCTCATGGCGATCTACGTGCGCAGATCCTCTCGCTGGAGACTCATCGGTGAAGTTCCGAGTTGGTCCGAGGCGTGTGACGGCTGGCGATGGCCGGACTCACGAACCGTCGCGCCCGATGCGGGATGTCCAGTCCCCGAGTGACCGGCAGGAAAATCGAGTCGACGCCGCCGGCAATGATAGACGCGAGCAGCTCGTGTTTACACAGTACCCGCCAGGGCCGATCGTGTTTATACGGACACGAGCAGACCAGCCCGTCCGACCAGGGCAATAGCGGATATCGGCTTCCGCTGGCGTACTCACCGACCAGCAGCGGAGCCGGGAGGTCGATTCCGAAGTCGCTCGGCAATGGTGCACACTCGACGGCGCTTGAGGAGAGATCGCGTTCGTGAACAACGAATCGACCGGGGATCTCGTGTTCTCGTGCGACCGTCCGGACGTCAGCCCCGTCGTCGACGACGACCATTCCGACGAATGCGTTGTGCTCAGTAAGTTCGTCGATGTCGGCGCTACGTCCGACCGACGGCGGTAGGAGCGAGCCGTATGAGGAACGTTTGAGGACGTGATAGATATTCCTCCATGGGATGGCCGTCGAGTACCAGCGTTCGCGACGTGCTCGTTCTTCCTCAAGGGCAGCAGACGGATCATCAGTTTCCCGGCACATCTGTAACCGGTGAGCGAGAAATGCGGGGACGTCGTCCAACTCTGCTGACGGGTCTGCCTCGACACGGTCGTAGTACCGTCGTTCTTCGGCGAGAGTTCGTCGACACGATTCCTCGGCGTACAGCAAGCCGAACGGCTTCGATTGGCCTGCCTCTCGCCACGGGTCAGCCTCGCTGGAATCAGCCGTCCACGGGTTGTGCTGGCCGAGGAGCTGTGAGCGATGAACTGGACCCGCGGTCATGAAATCGAGTCGGATGCGATGTTCGATCGGTTCGATGGTCGGTGGCTCGTCGTCGACGTCGTAGCGGTGCTGCTGATCGGTCTTCGCGAGCGCTCCTGGCGGGAGCGAGAGCGGCGGAAGGCTCCCGTTGCTGGAATGAATTCGTCGTGTCGTCATGGCCTCACTCCTCTGTGGTGGATAAAACGGCACGAGGCCGCACTGAGACGCCCATGTAGACTGTTCTGTCGCCAACTCAGAGCGGACGAGTCACAGTCCGGTCAGAAGACTCGCGAACTGGTCGAGACGATTGTCGATGGCGTCGATGTCGTAGACCGCCGCCTGTCGTTCATAGTACGGCGCCAGCGCCGATGCATCAGGAGCTAACGTCCCAGGGTCACAGTCGGTCGCGATGGTCAACGAGCACACCGGAGCGTACGATGCCTGGAGTTCGCGCGTGACCGTCTTGATGTCGCTGGGGCGGTCGTCGGTGACGGTGATGATCAGTGGTTCGTCACGCTGTGTTTCGACAACCGTCCGGGCGAGACCGATTGCCTCGGCTAGCGGTGTCCCACCACCGCAGTCAGCATCGAGCAGCGTCGTCTGGACGTGACGCGACTCGACGGCGAACGGCTTCACAAGGCGAGCCTGACCGTCGATGAAGTCGATGATGGCAACACGAATCCCCAGTTCCTCGGCAGCGACGGCGAGCCGGGCGACCGCCTGTGTTGCAACCTCGATTTTCGGGGGGCTACCGTTGCGCATCGACCCCGACCGATCTAGCACGAGCACGAGGGCGTAGCGCTTCTCGCGACCAGGCGTCGGAGTATCACAGACCCGTGGATCGCCGATGGCGAGCCGATGACCGGCACGAGTATCGTACCGACCAGCGGTCAACCCGGTTCGGGTTCCTCGCTGTCGTTCGAGCGCGAGCTCCTTTTCGAGGACCTGCGCGACGCGGGCGGCGCCGTCCTCGACCCCACTCCATTGCCCCGGTGGGACGAGGTCGTCGCTGACCGGGACGAACATGACGTCGTCGAGACGCTCCGGTCCGGCACCGTTCCCACCTGCACCCGTCTCGGTCCCGTCCTCCCGGTGGTCCTCGTCGCCTTGGTGCCGCCGATTGAAGATGTCACCGAGGTCGCGAAGCTCTCGCTCGACAGCCTCCCGGTCGACCTGCTCTCGGACTGCCTCTTGTTGGGCGACCTCACGGTCGTGTTCGAGCGCCTGCCCGTACCCTGCCGGCGACGGTGCGGCCCGCTCGACGCGCTCGTGAGCTGGCCCCGGCTCCGGTTCGTCCGTTGCTGCGGCCTCGACATCTCCATCGCGATGCTCTATCTGATCATCCTCGCCAGACGGGATTGGATCGTTCGAGGGGCCGCTCAGGTTGTTAGTCTCCGCAGATTCGGTGGCTGTCGCCCCGACGTCGAACGAATCGAGTGATGTCTGGGACGAACGGTTGTCGAGAGTGGCTCGTTCATTTATCTTAGCTGATGGAGACGATGGATCAGTCCTGTCTCCCGAATCGTCCCGATTTTCGCGAGCGCGCTCGACAGCCGCCGCGAGTGCGTGGGATCTCGACGGGTGCTCCGTTGGCTCCTCGCCGCGTTCGATGGACGAGTCTGCCCGCGACGCTGAATCGCCGTCCGCTATCGACGGCTCTTGATCACGCTTCTGCTCGTCACCCTTCTGGTCGACTGGGGTCGATGCGGTGTCACCAGTGACGTCCTCGGTATCCGGCTCGGGAGAGCTGACCGTGCCGTCCGTATCCTCTCTGGCGGGATCCGGCGTCACCGCGGGATGGTCGAACACGTCCTGATACGGGTCCGCCGTTGCCTCGCGATCGACCGAGACCCCAGTTGCCTCGGGAGTACTCGCAGCCCCCTCCTCCTGCGGCGAGTGGTCGTGCCTGTCAGTTCCCGAGTCAGCGCCACCGTGACTCTGCGAGCCGCCTGTTGGCTCGACGGCGCTCGCGACGACCGGCTGGAGCGTCGAGGTCCAGGTGTCGATGACGCGGCGGGCCCGCTCGACCGAGGCGGTCTTGTCGTGCTTGTGGGTCGCGTCGTCGAGGGCGACACCTCGAATAGCGAGGGCATCAACGGCGAGCTGAGTCAGCGCATCTTGTACCGACCGAAAGGCGATCTCGTCGGCCTCGGAGACGAACCCGACGCGGTCGTCGTCCCCGTCGAGCAGGACTTCGGTGGTGCCGGTCGGGTACACCGCGGCGTCGTACAGAGCGGTGGTCACCGCGTCCCAGAACGAGAGGCGTGCCTGCTGCCCATCTCCGAGGTCGTCGGGAGTCTGCGAGTGGATTCGGCGGGTGAGTTCGAGCCGGATCTCGGCCGTGTCGCTGAAGTTCGCGCCGTGGATCGCCTCGTGCTCGATTGCGCCGTCCTCGACGATGTTGATCAGCTCGTGGACGTGCTGATGGTATTCCGGGTCGACCTCGGCGTCGAGCAACGCGGCGATTGGGGCGATCGCGGTCTTGAGGATGTGGAGGAGCTCGTGGAAGGCGAGCCCGAACTGGTGGGCGTGGTCGGCGGTGAGCTGGTCGTTCAGCGGCACCCGCTCCAGCGGGGCTGGCGCGGTCGTGACGAGTACGAGAAACGCAGCGTCGATACCGTCGAGCAACTGAGCGGCCTGTTGTCGTTCGAGGTCGGTTGCGTCACTGCTGACCAGCGCGTCGACGTCGGCAGGGAGGACCGCCGCCGTCTGTACCGCAGGGGTGAGGACGACTTCGACGTCAACGCCGGGCGGGAGATGGCCCTGCAGGAACGCCCGGAGCCGGTCGCGCCGACCAGCTGACGCCCTCACTCGGGCGTTGATGTCGGGAGTGAACGTCTCGACGGTGGCGTTCGATGTGACCGAGGAACTGGTATCGGACATGATGTGGAATGAGAGGTATCGGACCTCTCCGCTCCCTTGCGGCTGATAAATCGCCGACGCAAAGTTACCCCACAACCGTACAATAATTTGAACCGTGGGGTAATTATTGAGGGTAGACGGAAAATCTGAACTTGCGACTCTGTCGACACCATCAGCAGCTGGTAGAAATAGCATGCGAGATACAGAGGCTCAGTCGTGTTTGAGTGCGATTCTATCGGGGGAGATAGGAACGTATACACGGGACGAGATCGGCGAGTTGGAGATGGAGCGGTGGTTGGACGAGAGAATGCCCCGAGGCGTAGCGACGATGCGTTTCGATTCGAGGTGGGCTTCCAGCCCGAGCAGAAGATCGATTATTCCGGTTCGATTTTAATTTTCCTGCCAAAGTTAACCCGGAACTGCCGTCTTGATTGTTAAGTCATCAAACAGCGTGTACAGTGCGTCGTGTGCCTTAATGGCAGCATCTCGAATATCCTCTTCCTTCTCCTCATCGATTGATGACCACGGGGTGTGCGCAATCTCATTGCGTCGAGACGCCATACGCTGCAGATATCCGTGCTGCTTCTCATCGAGTACGCGGAGTAGTCGGGCCAGCCGAATACGGTCAGAGTGACCCATCTCCTCGACTAAGTCTAAGTCCTTGTTGGCTATATCCTCCATCTTTTCGTCCCGAAGCTTCATCATACATTGCACACTCAGAAACTCCTCGAAGAACGCGCTCATCCGCACGATGACCATTTTAAAATCCTCGTTGTCAAGCAGTCTGGAAAGCGTGTTGTACTCCTCATCGGCGATGTGGGCGAGAGCGTGCTGCGCCACAAGTCTGCTGACGACGCCGATTAGAACGTCCTCCTGTAGGTCTTCATCGTCAATCCACTCGTCGGGAGGGTTGTGAATCAACTGTTGAATTCCGTCTTCGTCTTCAAACCCAGCAATTCTCTCGACGGCTGCGTCCTTCTTGAAGTAATTCTTGAAGGTATCAAATTCCGTGTATTCAGCCTTGACATCCTTCCACCAGTCTTGATTCACTTGTAGGACATGGGAATGGGTCTCCCGTGTGATCCTTGCAACCGCCGGTTGGTCGGTCATAGCGTCCAGTTGGTTCACGTCTGAGAAAAGAATCGGCTTTCTATTACCTTCTTACAGATGTGATATCACGGATTCGCTCGATCGGGACAACGTTACCGAGAAGTTCCCGACGCCGAGCTGGGCGGTATTGTGCGGCTCGCCGGAGGCGATGGTCGCCGGCGCACACTTACGCTTGTGAACCAGCGCGCCGATATCGCGAACGGTGATCCGGCGGCCGCGGATATTTGGCGTAGGTTCGATCTCCTGAGAGATACTCGCTCCGGAAGAGGTCGTATTCCCACTCCATACGGGCGTGATCAGTCGCCAGTCTCTCGAATCCGGTCCGGCAGTCGTTCGAGGCAGATCTCGAGGAAGCTCACCGGGGCTTCCACCTCGATGTGTCCTGGCTCTCGTTGCGGTGTGGTCCCGTCACCTGTCTCCCATTGAAAATGCGTCGTCCCGAGGTCGGGATGGTCGCGGTCCTTGTGCCAGCCCAGACTGATGGCGTCGTCGATCCACTGGACCCGCTGGAGGTCCGTCTCTTCACGTGGACGCCAGACGACTTCGAGCCGCCCCGTGTCTCGCGGGAACGGCTCTTCAAGGAACATCTCGATGTCGACGTCGACGACAACAGCCGTTGGCTTGATCGCGGAGGGTTCGTATCGGACGTTCGACGCCCCCGGGACGTTCTCCAATCGCTCCTTGAGTCGACGAAGTCCCTGTCGTCGGGTGTATCCACTGCCGCCTGCGAGAAAGAGGACCATCCGGAGTCAGCCTTCCTGGGGTTGGCTATCTGGGGTGAATCCTGAGTCCGTCCCCGTGCCGAGTTCGGTGAGTGAGTCCTTGAGCCCGATGGCCATCCGGATCGCCTCGCGCATCTCGACATCGTACTCCCACTCTTCGACGACGTCGAGGCGCTCGCGGCGCTGTTCGGCCGAGAGGTCGTCGTCGCCGACTGACTGGCGGAGTTCGGCAAGCGACTCCACGTCGAACTCGTGCTTCCAGCGGTCGATCTCGTCAGCGATGTCTCTGAGTTCCGCGGTAAGTTCCTCCTGCGAGTGTGTTTCTGCGAGGTCGCGGACCTCGCCGAGGAACTGGGTAACGGTATCTGGTTTGTAGCAGGTCCCCTCGGCGGTCTCGACGACTTCGAGATCGCCCTGCTCGGCCATCCGCGAGAGGTACTTCACGGCCGTATCGCGGGAGACGTCGGCTTCAGTCGCGATCCACCCGGCATTCCGTGGTGTCGTCCGGGTGAGCGCAACGTGCCGGACGCGTTCGGCGGCGTCCATCCCCGCTGGCCAGGCGGGTTGTTTCTCACTCATGAATCGTCCTTCGCGACTCGCGCACTAATAGTTTCGCACCCAAACCGAATATATCGTATTTGCCAGCCAGCAACGACAGAACTGAGCGGTCGCGGGGTTCACAGATAATCTTCGAGCGTCTCGTAGGTGTCCCCAGGATACTGATTTGGTTCAGCAACTGCCCACACCTCGTTTTTCACCGCGGCCTTCGGCGCGGCGCCGTCCTCGATGTGTTCACAGACGACCACAAGGTTCCGGGTCGACAGCGTCGGCCAGTTCTCGTTCTGGCGAGTCTGGTGGGCGAACTGGACGGCCTTCCGGAGCGTACCTCGGTCGACGACTTGGTAGCCACTGTTAATCTGCGCGTCAAGCGTGTCGAGTTCGACCTCGATGTCCTGGATGTAGGGCTGCTCCAGCGCCCGGAACCGCCCGCGGGTGGCAGAGTTCATTGGCTCTGAGTCGCGGTACTCCCGGGTGGGCGGATTCATCGTGATCACGATCCGCGCCGATGGGTGCGGCTCGACCAGTTCGCCGTGAGCCTTCACCAGCAACTTTCCCTCGTTGAGCAGCCGATGGAGCGCCATCGCAGCACCGGCTCGCATCACCGGGAACTCGTTGAGAACCAGCACCGACCCGTTCAGGAGTGCCTGCTTGGCGGGCCCGGTCCGTGGGACGATCAGGCCGTCCTCGGTGGGCGTCAGCGGCCCAAACAGGTCCTCCGTGTGGGTCGCCTCGTCACAATCGATCGAGACGTATCCCCTGTTTGTCTCGTGGCAGAGGTACTTGATCAGGTAGTTCTTTCCCGAGCCGCGCGGCCCGACGAGGCGGACGGGAACCAGCCCTCGGGCGAGTTTCTTCGCGAGCAGTTCGTCAAGGGGAAGCTGGAGTCGCGGTTCGACCGGGACCGCCGGCGGGACGACCTGTCCGGTATCGTCGACGGGGAGCGCGTCGTCGCCGGCGTCGGGGTGTGTCGCGGCCTTTGGCACGTCCGGGTGGTCCGGGTCGTCGAGAACGTGGAGGCCGGTCGCCACGAGGTCGTCGGCGTTGCGACCGACGGCACTGATGTACTGCGCCTCGAGGGAGTCGGGATCGAGTCCCGCAGTTCGGTAGACAGGTTCGCCCACGGCGATATCGGTGGTCGCGAGGTCGACCACCCGGGCCACACCACGGTCTGTCTCGGCGTCGAGCCGACGCGCGTATCGCCGGGCGGCGGCAGTCGCAAGGCGAGTCCCGACGGGGACGTGCTGGGGTGCCTCCTGGAGGATGGCCGCTGCGCGGCTCTCGGTGAGCGTCCCGGTCAGCCCGGTGAGGTCGTCAGCGCCGGCATCAGCAAGGGAACTGAACGTCTCGTAGCCCGCGTCACGCAACGCCTGGTCGATGGTCTCGGTGACGACGCTGATGACAGTGAAGTCAGGCGTGTCCGCCGCAGCCCCGAAGGCCGCGACGATGATGTCGGGTTCGGGTCCCTGCGGGCTAACCCCGGTGATCGTTCTCGTTCCACCCGCACCTCGCTCCAGCGTGTAGATTCCGGCGTCGGCACCCTCGTCGATGAGGTCAGCGGCGGCCTGCTCGCCGATGTCGACGTAGTCGCTCACCCGGAGGGTGACTCGTTCGAGGGGGATCTGGCCGCCTTCGCGCTGGAGGAGTCGCTGTACGAGGTGGCTCAAGACGGCCTGTTCGTCGGCCTGGCTGTCCGCGTCGTCGGTAGTAGTGGATGACATGGTACGTTCTGGAGAGGCCGAGTCGAGGCGCACTGACCGCTATCCTCGGTGCCTCCGCCGCTCGATTGGAAGCGAGAAATCGGTGCGCGTCGCGCCTACGGTTGCTCAAATCAGATGTCGTCCAGCTGCTGCTGGACTTGGTCGTGGAGTCGCTGAGCCTCCCGGTCCGAGAGAGCGGCCTCGGTGTCGATGTCGATGCCCGGGATCTCGACGATGTCCTCGAGGGCGTCGCTCAACGTCTGCTGGCCCTCTGCGAGGACCCGTTCGCCCGCGTCTTCGACCTGCCTGTCGTGCTCCTGCATGGCCAGTTGGATCATCATCGCCGGCGTCCGGAGCAATTCGCCAGCCACCTCGAGATACTCTTGGTATGTATTCGAGGCCCACGACCCGGTGTACTCCTCCAGCAGCGCGATCAGCAACGACAGCTGGAGATTGAACACCGTTGGTCGGGACGTGGGATCGGCGAGGCTGGTCGCCCGGTCAGCCGCGACAGCGGCATACGTGTCGGCAATCCCCCAGTACCGATAGCAGTCGGCAGCCGAGAACGGGAGTACCTCGAAATCGTAGGTGATCGCCCGGGCCCGCCGGAGTGTTTCGTCGACATCGACCATTCGCGTCTCGACGTCGTCGTAGATCGACGCCCACCACTCGCTGATGGGCACCCGGTCGTTCGCCCGCTCGTGGTCGGCGTCGGTCGCCTGTCCATAGTGCCGGCGCGTGTACCGCTGGCCCGTATCCGGAACGATCGTTTCGCTATCGGGGAAGTACAGGATCGGCTTCGTCCACAGCGTCTGGGTCCCCCGGAAGTCGTACCCCGTCTCGAAGCCGCCGTACACCACCAGGTCCCCGTCTGAATCCGCCGTTTCGGCCTTCCAAATGCGACTTCCCCCGAGGGCATCGATATCGTCCTCGTCGTCGATGTCGACCGCCTCCTCAGGCGGGCTGACGACCTGCTTGAGGCCGGGACAGACGACGAACAGCTTGAGCAGCCCGCCCCAGTCGCGGTAGCTCAGCCAGCCGAATGCCCCGGTCTCACCTCGGCGCCGGAGTGCAGTGATGATCGGCTGGTAGGCTTCTTGCGGATTGATGATCGAGTAGCGGTCGGAGGCGATCTGCCAGCGGAACCGAACGTCATAGCCCAGCGCACACAGCGCCTTCCGGCGCCGGTCGACGATGTCTTGATGATCCTCGATGGGGACGATCGGCTCGGCGTCGGTCTGGGCGGCTAGCTCGTCCAGCGAACGTTCGGCTGTCTGTTCGAGCGCATCCGTATCGAGCCCGTGAACCGACTCGATAGCGGTGACGTCGACGGTGCCGTCGGTTTCAACGAACTCGTTGGTCGCCCAGAGTTCCCCGGAACTGGCTCGTGGCAGCACCGCGATGGCCTGCTCAAGTGCCGTCACGCTGTCGTCTCCACACCAGGCTTCCGGTGAACGCTCGTCGTTTCCGGGAACTGCCTCCGCATCGCCGTCGGTGAGTCCGGCGAACCGGAGTGTATATTCTTCGGCGACGAGTGCCGGCACATGAGCGTGGTCGGCTGCTGGAGTGCCGTCGTTCGTCGAGTCGGTGCTCCGTCCGCGTCGCTGCGTGTGCTGGTCAGTAGCCATGTTTGAGTTTGGGTGAAGAGCGTTCGGCACCGCGGGCGCCAGGCGAGACGGTCACTCGACTGCTCTCGAACTCTTCACTCCCTTGTCTGTGAGAAATTCGCGTAACGCCTGACCAGCCAACCACCTCTGGGTGAGGTCCGTAATGCGAACTATCTACTGTAGATCGTCTGGAATCAGTACCGCTGAAAGCTACTGGCTCGGTTGTCCCGAAAGGGTCTGCTGGTCGTCGTCACAACGGGGGATGTACTCCTCGCCCCCGAACCATCGAACGAAGACGTCACGGCGAGAGCGGAGACGCTCGGCAGTCGTATCGCCGATCTGATCGCGGTCAGTAAGCGTGGTCGCGTACAATACCCACCCGGCGAGTTCGCCCATCGTCTCGAAGTCGTCGGCCAGCGCTCGCTTCGCTGCCGCCGCGGTCAGACCGAGATGGGTCCCGATCCACTGTTTCGAGACCGGTTCGTCAGCCGGGTCGAGCGCCCCGGAGCGAATCTCCTGTAGTCGACGCAGGTTGCCCCGGCGGTTCCCCTTCTTCCACAGGACGTCGTCGTGTCGGCGGGCGAGCGCGATCTCTTCGGCGTAGGTCAGCCCGTCGATGTCGGCTGTCTCGATGTCGACATCCGACGGTGACGGTGCTGTGTTCTCCGGGTACTCCCGGTGGGCGAACTTCGTCCGAAGGCCGTCCGCCTTGAGGTCCTGCGACCGGACTGTCCAGGTATCGCCGGTCAGTTCCCGTTTCACGAAGTTCGTCGCGAAGAGGTGGTAGTCGTCGACGGCGACTTCGAGCCCGAACGTCGGAGCGAGCAGGGCGATTGCCAGCTGGCAGGCGCGGTCGTCATCGGCATCCGGCCCCCAGTCGAACCCGCCCGGCGAGACCGGGTGGACGAACAGGTGCTTATCGAGGATGTCGTCGCCGGCGTAGACGAGACAGCCGCCGATGGTTCGCTCGCCGCGGTACCGTCGGGCGCGATGCGTGGATCGTCGATAGTTGGTTGACATCGTTATGGGTGTGGTGTCGATCGGGTACGGGCCCAGTCCGATTCGAGACAATCAGGTCTCGATCCGCGGCGCGAGCATCCGGGTGATGGTACCATCGCCGTCGGCGAGTTCGTAGGAGAGGATCAGCGGGAAGTCCTCGCCGAGGTCGAGCGTTACTGGCGTCCCCGCCGGGATCGTCCGGACGAGCTTCTTGCAGTAGTCCAGACTAAAGAGCGTGCTCGCGTCGCCAGCAGCGAGGACCTCGATGTCGTCACCGTCGAGTTCGAGCGTGACGGCGTCGGCGTCGCCTTCGGCCTTGATGACGAGTGCATCAGCTCCGGCTTCCATCCGGAGTCGAACGTGGTCGGCGACCAGATCGGCCGCCTTCACCCCTCGTTGAAGGACATCGCGGTCGACGGTTACCACTACTGGCAGGTCGAATTCGGGGAGCGTCGGTTCCGCTCGGATAGTCTTCGAGTCGATACAGGCCATCGAGTAACGGAGCCCGTCGACCACGACGATCAGCTTTCCCGATTCCGGGTCGAGGAACAGCTGCACGAGGTCGTCTTTACTGGCGAGGCGGACGGGGTCGGCGAGCCGGTCGAGGTTCAGTCCCAGCGTCCCTGGGCTGGCCTCGAAGGATTCGAACGCTGCTGCCTTGAGTTCGAGGTCGTCCATCGCGACGTTCGCGGAGTCGACCGCCCGGACAGTCAGGCCGTCCTCGGTGACGCGGATTCGGGCCTCGTCAACGAGTGCCCGCAGCGAGGAGAGGACGATCTTCAGGTGAGCGGCTTGAATCGTCGCCCGGAATGAGGCCGGTGGCTCGTCGGGAACGCCATCGGCAGGAGTTGTTTCCTCAGTCGAGTCTTCGTCAACAGGGCTCGCTGTCGATTCGGGGTGGTCGTTCGGCGTGGACTCACCGTCGTCGTCAGCCGGTGTCGGGGGCTCTGTTTCAGGCTGTTCGGGGGCGGGCTCGGGCTCGCGGTCCGGTTCGGTATCTGAATCAGTGCTCATAGCAGGTCTGGGGACCAGCCGAACGAGTCCTGACCGACCGAGTTCAGGCGTTCGTTCGATGATCCCTCGCTCATTTGCATTCGCTAAATAGCAATCTCGAAGCTCTCCGCGACCGCGCCACTGCCACCCAGGACTCACTCTCGACGGACGGGCGGGAGCCAGTCGCAGTTCGGACAGAACGCCTCGTACACCCCCAGTATCTCTTCGAGTTCCCAGCTCCCGCTGTCGCGGAACAGGACGCCGGCACGGACGATCGTGTGAACGTTTCCGTGACCGCACGCCGGGCAGGGCGCTCCCGGTCTCCAGCCGGCCCGCTCGAGATCGATGACCTGTTCGGAGCTACCAGCTGTGTCTCCCGCACCCGTTGATGAAGTCACGCGTTCCCCCGCTGAGGCTGGTCGTCTCCACTGTCGAGGATGGTCTGGAGTTCGTTCCACCGCGTACGAATCGTCATCGGGGTGACCTCGGCAGCGTCGGCGAGCGCTGCCTGGGTGACCCGTTCGTCCTGTTCTCTGGCTGCCTGATACACACAGCCAGCCGCGACACCCGCGGGATTGTACCCGTTCGCGACACCGGTGCGCACTGCCTGTTTCGCAAGCGCCGCTGCTCGCTGGCGGGTCCCCGCCGAGAGGCCGAGTGCCGAGGTGACTCTCGGGACGTACTCGAGAGGCTCCATCGGTACCGTCGGAAGTTCGAGCTCCCGGTTGAGCACGCTGTATGCGTTCTGAACGCGCTCGTGGGAGACTGCCGAGGTCACGCTGACTTCTTGGAGCGTTCGGGGCAGCCCGGCACACCGACACGCGGCGTAGACGCTGGCGGCAGCCATCGCCTCGATCGACCGGCCACGGATGAGGTCCTCGCCGGCAGCAGTTCGGTAGAGGCGACAGGCCTGGTCGCGGAGGCTCCGTGGGAGATCGAGTGCGCCGACGATCCGTCGAACTTCCGAAAAGCCGTGGGCCAGGTTCTGCTCGGCCTTACTTGACCAGCGGCCGCGCCGATGCTCGCGCCGAAGACGGCCGATCTGACTCCGCTTTCGGCCCGACAGCGTCGTACCGTTGGCGTCGGTCTGGTCGAAGCCAATCTCGCTCGACAGCCCCCGGTCGTGGCGGGTCGGGGTCAGCGCCGGACCAGTCCGCGTGCGTTCGATGCGCTCTGCTTCGTCGAAGGCGCACCATTCCGGGCCATGGTCGATCGGACGATCCTCGAGGACGAGCCCGCAGTCGTCACAGACGGTCTCGATACTGTTTGTGTGGACGAGGCCGCCGCACTCCGGACAGCCGCTGCTGGACCGCTCGGCTGCGGGGACGTCCTCGTCGAATGTCCGCTCGTAGACGTTTCTCAGTGACATGGTTTAGACAGGGACCGACACTACCCAGCCGGCTCCCCGCACCCCGTTGTAGATGCTAAATCAGTCGCGGCTGCACGCGTTCTTCGGTAGCTGACTCTCCACGCCTTCGGTGATGGCGACATCGGCCGGCCTGTAGTTACCCCACAAGGGAGAGTCTGGGAAACGTGGGGTAACTACGAGCCGACGGAGACTCGGCCGAAACAGTTGTGGGGAATATGTGGGGATATCCCGAAAACGCGCATTCTGGGGGCTCTACTGGCGATACAACTAAGCGGAGCTAACGAGTGTAGAGTGTGAGGCTGTACTAGAGCCTCACGAATGGAATGTGGAGATTCCAATGAAAGGTAGTACCAACTCCGATAAGAAGTTATCGGGAACTCAAGACGCGACGACAGAACCGAACACGACAGATGCGACCGCTCTCACGCGGCCAACCGACACGCCATCCCCAGCCTTCCGGGCCGACCGGGAGCACAGCGAGCGTGCCGACTCCGTTGACGACCGCTCCGCATTGGTGCGGGCACTCTCGGGATTGCTGCACGCGCTCGTCCAAGACGACACCGAGTCGTCGACGAGCACCGCGACCGACGGGACGGCACCCGAGTCGACGGGATACACCGAACGGACCGCCTCGAAAGGCGAGTACGGCTCCCGAACGGAACCCGTCGACGGCGTCTACGGCCACACCGCTGACGGCGACCCTGTGGTTGCCCCGACCGGGCGACTCGCAGCGAGCCGGATCGACGCCAACTGGACGCCCGGCGACACGCTCTACGACCCCGACAGGGCCGGAGACGTCGCCGCGGCGACCGGAACGAACGCCAGTTTTCTGTTCGCCGAGCAATCCGGTGACCAGCAGACGACGTTCGCGATCACGTACGACCACACGGCGGGCCCGACGCTCGTCGACCCGAGTGGTGAGCGCATGATCGGCGTTGCGAGTGGCCTCGAGCCGACGATGCCCCGGACGGCATCCGCGACGACGCAAGAGCCTGCCCGGAGCCGACTCGCCTCGGTGCTGCCCGCTCGCGCTCGGTCACTGGACAGAGACAGCGGTATCGATCACGAGCTGCTGGAGACGCTGCCGGCTGCCGAACAGGCACGCCTGCGCCGACTCCGCGCACTCGACATCCCGACTGACCCGACACCCGAGGATACCACCGAGGGTGTTCCGACGGCCGAGTTGGAAGTGCAGACGCCTGATGGGCGACTCACCCCACTCGGGGACCTGTTCGACGAACCCGAGCAGTTCGCACGGAGTTCACTCGAATCGATCGAGTACTCCCTCGCTGTCACAGCCGAGATGCGCCGGGTGACCGACGGTATCCTGACTGCCCGGACCGATCCGGATATCCAGCCAGGAGCTGTCGAACTCGTGGGCCATGCGAAGTGGCTGGCCAACCGGTACGACGAGTACGCTGCACAGCGTCCGTCGCCGGCCCAGCTCGCCGAGGCTCGTGCCGAACGCGCAGCTGCGGCGTACCGCGAGCGAATCCGACCGCTCGTCGAACTCGACCCCGACCAGCACGACCAGGTCTCCCGAATGGTGGACCGACTGCTGAGCGAAGAGTTCGACCGGGTGGTCGAGATCCGCAAGTCCCGACTCACGCTCGGAATCGGCCTCGCACAGCAGCTGCACGACGGCGCCGAGCCGACCCAGGCGCTGCTCCGCCAGGCCGATGCCGAGGCAACCGACCCACGGAACGTCCTGACGGTCGGCAACGTCCGGTACACGTCAGTAACGTCGACGCGGGGGCGATTCTCGACCCAGGGGACGGTCCTCCGGTTGTTCGAGGATACCCATCCCGCGATCAAGCAGGCTGGCCTGCTGAGCGACGATACCGGCGTCATCAAGTTCGCAATCTGGAAGAAGAGCGAGTGGGACGAGACGCGACCGACACCCGACCCGACGGACGACGGCCGGACGCTAATCCGTTCACACCGCCACCCAGAGCTGCGAGAGGGTGACGTGGTTCGATGCGAGGATGTCGTGAAGCGGTGGTACAACGGTGACCCGACGTTCGAAACGCGCCGGGACAGCACCCTGACCATCGTCGACCGATCGACCGACGACCAGAGCGCTCACATGAGTGGTGATCGGTGATGTCTAACGACTGAATAGACCTGTAGCGACCCGTAGCACAGCGAGTCTCTTTCGAGACTCAGACCTCTAACCACCCTTTCGATGATCCGACGACCGAAACACGATCGTGAGTTGGTACTGTAGCCTCCCGATTTGCTACGCCCCATCCCCACACGAATCAGCCGGATATATCCGCAGTCCAGCAGACTAGGTACCGATGGACTCGTCCACGCCGCTGTGTCTATTCACGGGTCGCGTCGAGAGCCGAGATGGAGAGTACGTCCTCACGATTCCAGAGCAGGAAGTTGAACTCGGCACGCTTGAGCCCGGCGACACATACCGGGTCGGCGTCTACCCTGGTATGTCGACGTCGTCTACAACCATCGACGATCGACACGCAACGGGGACTGACCGGGGTGCATCGAACACTCGGTCAGCTGGAGAGCAGGCGCCCTCGACCACGACGCGCGATTCGTTGCGATCGGCATCGCCGAATACGGCGAGTCCCCCAACATCGACTGACCAGACGCCGGACCAGCCGCCGGTGACCGAAGGCGAGACCCTCCGCGTCCAGATCGAGGATGTCGGCGACCAGGGGGACGGCCTCGCTCGTGTCGGCCCGGGCTACGTCGTGTTCGTTCCCGATACCGAGGTCGGCCAGCAGCCGCTCGTCCGGGTCACGACCGTTCGCGAGAACGTTGCCTTCGCGGAGGTCGTCGAACAGTAGTCGCCGAGCGACGACTGTCACCCCGGCGATTCGACGAGCGTGAGCGGGGTATCCGGGACATGCGGGCCGATTTCGCGCTGGCCGATGATGCCACTCTCTTCTGGACAACTAGCCCGGACCTCGACGGTCAGTAGCAGGCCGACGAGCGCCCGGCCCGAGACGACCGTCGCGACGTCCATCTCGGTCTCACAGCCACGACAGCAGGCTGACTGGACCGAGATATTGGCGTTTCGGATCAGGTCGCCGGCCTTGGCGACGCGCTTGCCGAGTTCAGCGACAGCGATGTTGATCGCGTCCTGTGCGGTGGTGACGTTGTGGACGATCCACGGGACCGAGAAGGTGATTTCGTACCAGGTTGTGTCGGATGTGGTGGTCATTGGTTGTCTCTGGGGTTGGGCGGCTGCACGTCGTCGCTGTTCAGGAACTGGAGCGAGTCCGTCTCTGAGAACCAGCCGGTTCGATTCTCCGAGGTGTGGCCGGACTTCTCCGACTCCCTCTGTCTCAGCTACACGTCAGTTGCCCACGGCTGACTTCGTGGGCTTGTCAGTGGACTCCCCTTCTGCCGTCGAATTGACGGAGGCGTGGAATTCGCCGTTCAGGGTCAGCGTCCCTGACGTCAGCGCACACTGACAGGGTGCGCCTCCACTCGAAGACGTCTGCCTTGAGTGGAGTCGTTTCAGCAACTTGCGAGCGATGTTCTTGCTCGCGTTGTAGTCTGCGTTCAGTTCGTACCCGCACGTCTGACACACGAACTGGTGCTTCGACCGCCTGTTGGTTTCGTGGGTAAACCCACAAGACGAGCACCGCTGGCTCGTGTACGCCGGATTCACCTGCTCTACCTCGATACCGACCATCTCCGTCTTGTACTCGACGTACTCGAATAAGCGTCTGAACGCCCACGCGTGTAATCGCTTCACACCAGCCATCCGCGTGCGAATGTCGGTCAGGTTCTCGAACGCGATGTGTGTACACTCGTAGTCGCGGGCTTCGTCGAGAATCCGATTCGAGACACGGTGGAGTTCGTCCTGCATCCAGCGGTGTTCGCGGTCTTGTATCGACTGACTCGATAGGTGCGCTGACCGCGTTCCTGCCTGTTGCATCGACCCGCGAGTCTTCTCGAACTCTCGGCGTCGATGATTCATCTCGTCGGCGTTCCCGATGAACGCGCCCGTTGAAGTCACGGCGAGCGAGCCGTCCACGTTCAGGTCGACACCAAGGACTGTTCTGTGCTTGGCGTCCTCACGAGAAGCCGTAGACTGACCTTGCTCGTCGGTGGTTCGGCGCATCCGCGCGTGAAGATAGAACGACTTTGTCCTGCGGTCGTACTGCAGCGTGGACGTACGAAACTCGTAGTGCTCGTTCAGGAGGTACTCACCAATCGGCGTTCCCTCGGCGTTGCCAGGAAGCACGTACTCACACTCAACGCGCCCGTTTACGGTTGAGAGCGAAACGCGGTCGCGGTGAAACGTCGCACTCCGCTTGTCGTAGACAACACTCCACGCATCGAAGTGTGGCTGACTCGTGTTCTCTCCCTTCTCCAGGCGAGCAACCCCACTGGTCACGGCCTCTATCGCGCGACGGATCCCTTTCTGAACGAGGTTCGCATGCAGATAGTCCGTCTCTTCGCGGAGTCTCCCGTAAAGAGCGCTTTCGGCCTTCTCTCTGGAGGTTACACAGCAGTCGTTGGGGTATCGCCACGCCCACGCTGCAGCGGTATTCGCGCAGTAGAGGAACTGATCTTTGGTCTGATGGAGGTCATCGCACCGCTCCGTGGGAACGTCGAGTTTGACCTTGACAGTACGAATCACCTCCATCGGCATACGTTCTTAGCCTCGTATTGGTATATAAGCCTGAGTGCGAAAGGGTGTTAGCAGTCGTTAACACCCTGAATAAGAGCGGATCGGACTCCGTCTGGCACCAGCTCGTTGGCTGGCAATAGTTACCCCACGATGGTCCTATTAAATGAATTTGTGGGGTAACTCTTGGAACGCGGCTACAGGCTGGCGCCCTCCAGTCCCAGCTCTGCCGCTACATCGGTGACCGCCTGCTCGATCCGGCCGACTTCATCACCGTACTGTTCGGCCGCTACATCCGCTCGTCCCGCGCCGCGCTCAAATGCCTCGATCCGCGTGCCGGTGTGTTCGACCGCCTCAGCGAGCCACGCCTCCCGAGTGGCCTCGTCGACGGTCGCGATCGACTCCGGCTCAATGGCGACATTCACGCGATCGCCCGCTTCGTAGGGCCGGAGCTTGCCAACCACGGCGACGTACGACGGCGTGTCCGCCTGCTGGAGGAACTGCATCGCCTCTGGCTGGTACTGACCCGCGTAGACGAACACGGGCTCAGAGCCAGCGTACACGCGGCCACGCCAGTACTCGCTGTTCGACCCGACATCCTGCGCCTCGGTGAGCGCACCAACGATCAGGACGCGGTTCACCGCGACGCCGGTAGGCGAGAGGCTGAGTACAGGCGCCCGCTCCTCGTCGGACTCTTGGAAGGTGTGCGTCGAGGCATTGATCTCCTGAGCGAGCATCCGCTGAGCCGGCTGGCGGCCCGTCACCGCGGGCTCGAGCGTCTCGTCACTGAGGTCCTCGTCGGCGGGCCCCTCGGCCACGTCGTCGACGAGGAAGTACTCACCCACTACCGGGCCGGTCAGCTGATACCGCCGGCCGAGCACCCGCTCGGTAAGTGCGTCGACGACGACCCCGGTGTCGAGCGCGTCCATGGCCATTGCTTGTGTGTCTGCCATCGACAGCCCCGAGACCGCGACGGTCGCCTCGGCGTCGAAGATTGCGTTGATCGACCGGTGGCCGTCGTCGACGACGGCCTTGATCCGGAGGTCGAACTCACCCTCCACAGCGCCGTGTTCGCCACACCGCCCGCCCGAGAGGACCCGGGTACAGTCCGCCTCGGGACAGCGCTTGATCAGCCCCGAGCCCTCCTGGACGGCGACGACCGTCCCGCCAACGGTGACGCCATCGGCAGCCGCGCTAACCGCCTCCTCACTGGGCTTGACAACGGTCGCCGAGTTCAGGCTCACCGAATAGCGGCCTTGGAACTCGTCGGTGACGACGTTCTGGAACTGGTACGTCTCGCCCTCGACCAGCTCAGGAAGGCCAGCACTCTCCCACATGACGAACTTGAGCCGCCCGGATTCGTCACCAAGCAGCCCGACCTGGGCGATCTTCTCACTGCGCGGTTCCCAGAGCTGGACGACTTCGGCGATGACATCGATCCACTGGTCGGCCTCGTCGACGTTCCCGAGCATCGCACGCTCGAAGCTCGATCGCGTGGAGTAACCGGCCAGCCGGGCGAGTTCGGTCGGGAGATCCGCCCGCTCGAGGCCAGCCTCATGCACGACTCCTCGGACGACCGTCCGCACGGCCTCGTCCATCGGGACGCGGTGCGCGACCAACTCGTCGAGACGCTGTTCGATTGCCTGTCGAGTGACGCCTGCCCCGACAGCCTGGCCGTCGTCTGCGGCCGTCTCGATCGCGTCAAGATGGCTGGTGATGGTTTCCGCTCGGTCCTGCAGCTCGGTCGTGGTTGTCTGCGACATCTCGGTGTTCTCCGAGGACGCTCGACGCGCCGTCGCGCCCATAGACGCCGTGTCGAGGGCTACGTCACGCCTCTCTGAGCCTCCTCACTCCATTGCTATTGATAAAGGCCGGACGGCAGGCTGGACCTGCTGGCGGGTGACTCGCCCTCTCGACTCTCCCTGTCGCGGCTCCAGTCTCGAGCGACGACGTCCGCGTTCTCATGACAATCGCCGCCAGAGCCAGCGTCCAATCCGTGATCCGCGGGTATCATCGGGCGACTTCTCATCTTCCTGTACTGATTCGGGGGGTCCGGGTACTTGCTCGGCGGCCTCGGTATCGTCCCGAGCCCGGAGAGGCTCCTCCTCGCGATCAAGATCTCCATCTGGTGGTGCGGCTGGTTGCCCTCGCGGCTCGATATCGCGCAAGTCGGGGTCGGTCTCGAACGACTCGGCCTCTCTGGGCGGAGCCGAGTCATCGGCCTGGAGATCGAGCGCGATCCGGTACCACCGGAGCCGGGTCTCAAGGTCCGCGATCCGCTGCTCGTATGCGTCGAGCTGCTTCTGCTGGCGCTTCACCTTGGTCGCTAGCCGCTGTGCGTCCTCGATCGCGCCCATGTCGATTGACGGCGCCGGCCTGTCCGTCGACCCGTTCGGAGAACGACCCTGACCCGTCCCGTGTGTCGGCGAGGATGGATCGGTTCGTCCGCCTGCAGGCTCTGCTGTCGGCCACTGATCGCCGCCGTCGTCCGTTTCGGAGTCCGCCGCTGGTGGACTGTAGTAGTCATCGAGCTTCAATAGCGTCCGAGCGACGCAGACAGCGCCGTAGGTCGCTCCGTTGCCGTAGTGCCGTCGGTCCCATTTCTCCCGGTAGAGCCCCGAGTCCCGGAACAGCCGGTCCATCCGGTCAGGATCGCCGCCGGTCCAGAATCCGAGAAAGAAGCACAGGCCCATGTCGGCCTCCGACTGCGACGGATACCGGCTGTCTCGTCCGCTCCATAGCGAGCTGTCGCCGTCCAGGAGTCCCTGGATGGTATCGCCGCTCTTTGAGCCCATCGCCCGCCTGAGCAGCTCCGAGTCCGGGAGGTCCACGCCCGGCCCCGCGACCTCGTCGATCGTCCGGGGGACAGGGTCGGGAATCTCGTCGGGCGACAGTCCGTGTAGCGCCGCCTCAAGGGCCGGGTCGTCAACCGCCGGCGGATCCCGGCCGAATTTCCGGCGCAACCCGGAATTCGGCCCCACTGGTTGGGTTGGTGTGTCGTCTTCTCCAACCCCCGCGGCACCGTTCGATGCCGCGTGGGCCGTTGCCTCGGTCAGCGTGGTCGACTCGTCCTCACCAGCGGTCTGGACGAACTCGTGGTGCACAGCGAGGAGGGCGTCCTGTCGGCGAGCGACATCTGCGGGAGTCCCGGCGAGGTGCGCGCCGGTCACGGTGAAAAACCGGTCCCGGTCGTACATCTCGACGTCACCACGACGATTCCGCCCTGCAGGGAGCCCTCCCTCAACGAGGACGTGGATGCCTGTCCCTGACGGTGAGATCTCGGTGTACGAATCGAGGCGGTCGATGATGTCGGCGGCCCACGGCTCCAGCTCCTCGCTGTCGGGGTCTCGACAATTGTCCAGGTCGACGCCGACGATCTCCGCCTCGGGGTCGAACACGAATCCGACCCCATCGGTGCGGGAAGTACTCTCGCGATGATACGTGAGTGCGGTCTCGAACTCCCGCCACGTCCCGGGGTCGGTCGCACTCGCGAATGGGGTGCCGCTGGTCCGGTAGGGCTTGATCGGGACCTTCGTCGGCTTGCCGTCGCGGTCGTCCTCGCGCCAGCAGATCCACTGCTCGAGCGCACGGATCGTGTCAGGAATCGCACCGTCGGGGATGGTGTTCAATGGCATGGCTCTAATGGGGTATCATCGACCGCGTCTCCACCCCGTTGACCCGCTCGCGAAACGGCCGGTTCTCCGATCCCCACCTCCGGTGCGCCGACCCGCGGGATGGACTAGTCTAAAGCGTGCGATGGCGCCGGGATGGACTGGACTCGTGCGCGCATCCCATACCCTCCCTAAGCCAGTCTTTCGGCGAACTAGTCCACTGACGCACCAGATCGTCCGACCGACCCTCTCGAGCGCGCTCAGGGCGCCGCAACTAGTCAATCTCTCCACCCTCCGATTCGGCGGTGAACGCCCGCACGGCTTCGACGATATCGCTTCCGCTGTGAATCTGCCACTCGCCGTGCTCCCCGAAGACCGTCTCGGCGATACGTGTATGATTCTGGAGCGATTTCGGCGGTACCGTCTCCACCCGTCCGGCATCATGGAGTGCCCGGACGAGATCGTGGGTGATGTCGATGTCCTTCACCACCCAATGCTTGGTGACGCCGTCGTACTGCGCGAAGTCGTCGTAGTGTTTGACCACCCGTTCGGGTTTGACCGTCGTGATGATCTCCCCGATCGCTGTGAGGTTTCGCTGGCCGCCCGGAAGGTCGATGAACCCGGCCACATCGAACACCATTCCGCCGCCCATCGGCTCGTAATATTTCTCGACATGTTGGCTCTCTGTTTGCGCGAGATACCGGGCGAAACACTCGGTGAACACCTTGTGATGAACTTTCTCGTGGAGGTCACCGTAGTCACGACCGGTGTACAGCTTCCGGTCGACCGCGTGCTGGCCCTTCTCGGTGACGTAGTAGTACTTCCGCGTCCCGACGTAGGGGTTCTCTAGGTAACCCTGGTCGACGAGCTTGCTCTCGTCGATATCGCTTCCCGAGCGATTTCGGACAGTTGTCATCGACTCGGTGAACTCGTAGCCGTCGAGTTCGCCGTTGAGCGCCGCGATCACGTTCCGGAGGAACCGACGCTCGTGGTCGGTCAGGTCCGTCCCCGACGTGTTCTCCCCAGCCTCCGCGGGCGAGGTGTCGTCGTTCGATTCCGACGAGTCGTCCTCAGACGACTCCCACCCCGGTGAATCTCCACGGTCGGGTCTATTAGCCGTCTCGTCAGCGGCCCCGTCAGTGGCGTCACCTGTGGATGTCGTGCCGGTCCCCAGAACGGTTCCGTACCGGTTCGACGCGCCACCGGTCCGGGACTGTCCCTCGTCGGCTGTCGCCTGCTGTGAGCCGCTCTCACCGGCTGTGGATTCTCCGTCGGTACTACCACTCTCCTGGTTGGGGGCAGTATCGGCTGCCGTCATGGTGCGTTCGAGCGCTGCGGGGGCATCTTCATCGCCGCCTCCGGTGTTCGTGACCCCGGCCCCCCAGCGAGCGGCGCGCTGTGCGGCGTCGGGCGGGCAGTTCACGCCCGGCAGCAGGCAGTACGTGAAGCGGGTCCGTGACCACTGGAGGTGATCTGCTTCTTGAAACGTCTGTCCCGGACTGGCTGGATCGCCGGAGTCTGGACGGTGCGTCCCGGCGTCGACGGGATCGTCGCTGTCGCTGTGCCCCGGCGGTATCGGGAGCGGCTTCAGTGTCACCAGCTCCGGAGTGTCGGTCATGAACCCGGTGTCGGGGAGTTGTGCTAGCCACTCTCCACGGGGAAGCGAGGCGATCCGGTTGGCCAGTCCCTCGGCGTCGAGGTCCTCGTGAAACAGCGTCGTCGCGAGTTCGTCGTCGATGGCGAGCTTTCCGATGAGTTTGGTGTTGATGTTCCGGAGGATTTCCTTGTACGCTCGCGTGTCCAGCGCGTCGCGTTTCACCTGCTCGGGGAAGTGGACGATCACCTCGAATGCCAGCGCGAACTCACGAGCGTCTGGAATCATCTCGTTGCGGACGAGACTCGCTTTCAGCACCGGCGCGGCCTCGTCGATGATCAGGTTCACACAGTAGCCGTCGGCCGGACCGGGAACGTCGCGGTCCCAGCGCTTTCGCAGCCGGACCCACGACCACAGGTAATCCAGCACTAGCACCGTGAACAGATTGCTCGACGCTGGCCGGAGGTCACCCGTGTCGATGAGGACGACCTTCGTCGAGTCGAGCAGCGCGTCCAGGTCGAACAACATCTGGTCGTCGGCGTAGGTGTCGCTCGCCTCGTTCCATTCGGGGACGAAATTGAGCATCCGCCAGATGAAATCCCGCTCGCGAAGCTTCGTGATCCGGTTCATCACCGCGTCGATCGACGTGGTGAACCGGTACTCCTCGGCGTTGAAATGCCGCGTCAGCGTCGCCTCCAGTTCGGGGTCGCTCACGTCGGGTACTCGATGCTCGGTCTGCATCCGGTGGGCCGCCGCCAGCAGGTCGCTGATCGCGTAGGCATCCTCGCCGTACACGGGATCGAACAGCGCGACGATGAGGTTCGAGAGGATTTCTTGGGCGACGAACGCCTGATTGTGCTGTTCCTCACCGAGGACGTACGTGAGCAACTCGTTGTAGCGATCGACCTTCTCTTGGACGGCGGCCTCTCGCGAGACACCCGCGGCGAGTTGCGACCGAATGTCGAAGAACGGGAACGCCGGCAGTTCGCCGTTCGGTCCGGGCACCGGCAGATGGACGATGTCGTCGAGGTTGCCGAACCGGTGAAAGTGCGCGCGCTTGTACTCGCTGGCCATGCTGCCGCCCTTCTTGTCGAAGATGAAGATCGGGCCGTCGAGTTGCTCGTAAGCAGTCAGGGCGTCGTTCACCATCGCGGTGGTCTTCCCGCTGCCCGTCGTCGACGCCCGAAGGATGTGGTGGATGAGTTGTTCGGCGGTGAGGTGAACGGGGATGTTCGGGCGCGAAAGTGCAGCCGTCTCGGCCTCGCCGATGCACATTCCAGTGTCGAAGGTCCGGAGAAGTTCCTCGTTGGTCGCGGTCAGCGGTGACCGGACGTCTGGTGTCCCACCGGAGGCGCCACGGCTCGGTTTCGGGAGCGCCCCGGTACTCGGGACTGTGACGAAGTTCGCGAGCTCGTCCGGGCTGGCGACGATCACTGGCGCGGCGTCACTGAATCGGTCTCTGACTCTGACCCGTCCTAGGCCGGCGGTAGTGAGTCGACCGTACTCGCGGTCGTCCTCGGCCAGTACGTTCCCCTCGATCCCGTAATACGGCCCGCTGAGCGCGGTGAACGCCCCTGCGATGCCACCGATGACGGCTGTGTCGCCAGCAGCCCGAAGGGAGACATCGAAGGTGACGGCGGGTTGTTTGAGGTCGACCTGGCCCATCCGGCTATGCTGTGTGGACTGCCCGCTGGCGTCCGGCCCGCTGATGGTACCACCGATCTGCTCGGGCGTGTCCGGGCGGTGTCGCTGGCGACGCTCTTCCTCGGAAGTCCCGAGCAGTGTCGCCGCGGCCTCCTGTTTGAACGCGCTCCACATGCCGGTCGTTCCCATCTTGAGGTTGCGCTTGTGGCGCTCGGCGTCCTTCGTCCAGTCGCGCTTCGGCGTGAACACCACCTGGTAGACGAACGGCTCGTCGGTGGCGAGCGCCTGCTCGAGGAGGACACTCAGCGGCGAGCGGTAGCCGTCGTCACCGTCGAGTGAGAGTTCGCTGAACCGCGACAGCAGCGTCATCCAGTCGTTATTCTTCGTCTCGACGCCGTGCCACCGGACCAGTTCTGGTGGGCCGTTCTCGTCGAGCGCACGGGATGTCTCGTTCACCAGCGGATGATCTGCGTCGACATCGAACGGCTCGAACCCCTCCAGCTGGCCGAGTTCCTCAATGCCCTCGAATGCCGCGAGCTGTGCGGTCGCTTCCAAATCGGACGGCTCGAACACCTCCGTGACAGAGAACGGGACGATTTCGAAGCGGAACGACTCGGGATACATCGCCCGGACGTTCGCCGCCAGCGTCTCGAAGGCCTCTCGCTCGTAGGGTCGGACGCCGAGGTAGAAGTCGAACCGCTGGGTAGCTCGCGGTTTGTGAATTAAGAACTCGAAGGTCAGGTGGGTGCTGACGAACGAGAGTCGCTGTTCGAGGCCGAGTGGCATCTGACGGCCACTGCCGGTCCGGTAGAGCCCGTACAGCGCTTTGACCACGTGGCCGGGTGTGACCTGTTCACGGGCCGGTGTGATCTTGATGAACGGCCGTGTTTTGTCGTCCGGCTCCGCGTCACCCGTGGACTCGTCCGATCCGCTTCCACCGAAACCGTCGCGGTCCAGCAAGTCCGCTGTTGGGTCCCTGACGGTGTCGGATGTCTCCTGTCCGACCTCTCTGGTGCGTTCGGCAGATTGCTGTCTGTCCTCATCCCCAGTCGTTTCAGGACTCGCGTCGGTCCCGTACAGGCGGGCGGCGACAGCCGTGCGGATTTCGTCGTCGCTGACGCTCGGGACGCGGCCGCGACGGTCCGACCGGTCCGGCTCAGTCACGGTGGGGCCTCCGCTGAGGTCTCCCGAGGATCGGGCTGTTCGTCTGGCGGTCGGTCGTCGAGATGCGGCGCTGGCGGCGTCGTGTACTCATGGAAGAGGGGAATGACGGGGTGGTCGAGAGCTGTGCTGGGCGTGAACGGGGTATCACCCCGCGATGAACTCGAGCAGGGAGACGAGCGCACCCAGTCCGAAGTATGCGACCACCATCGCGCCGCCGCCCATCGTGAGCTTCATGCCGGTTTCAGATCGCTGGGAGTTGTTCCGGGCGGTGAGCCAGACGATGAACCCCAGCACCAGCACGGTCAGGCCGACGTACTGAAGCGTGATGTAGAGGACGTTGTACAGGTTGTCGAGGATCGTCTCCCAGCCAGTGGTCGCCCCGCCCGTCCCGCCAGTCGGCGCCTGTGCAGCGGCGCCGCCGGTGAAGAACACGAGGGTGACGAAGGCAGCGATGAAGACGGTCTCGAAGCTCACAGCCGATTTGAGGCGTGCGAGGCGGTTCGGCAGTCGGTCGGCGGCGTGCTTGAGTCTCATTGCACGACCGTCGTTGGCTGGCGGGTGTAATCTTACTTTCAGGTATGCGCGTTGCGCAAACTTGCGCGGTACGTACCTGTACGCATCGCGCACATTGTCGGTCTTACCCCGTCAACATGCGGTTTTTGTGGGGTTTAGAGTAAGAGTTAAGAGTGCTAGGAACTGGCATACATTCGGACTCGTAGTCGCGGAACCCGACTGGTAGAATACACAGACAGTGACCGCCATATGGAACTCAAGACTCCATCAGACGGCCCCGCCCCCACAAGGAGGTCGTCCCAGTCATGAGCAGGAAGTCGATCCCCGTTAGCGAACGGACGCGTGACCGCCTGCTCGCGTACAGTAATCGAGATCTCTTAGACGACCAGTCATACGACGAAGCGGTGAACGAGCTGCTTGACTGGCTGGAATTCCCGACGACCGACGAGATCTACCAGAACTACAGCGTCATCTGGAACGTTGTTCCGAGGATGAGTGAGACGTCGGCTGAACATGATGAATTTGAGCCGTCGGTGCGGACCGAGCCGGTCGTCGTTCGCGACGACTAGCGCTCTCGATCATACCTTTGAGAACCGGCTATCACTCGATTCACACTGCTTGTCGTCTCACACAGCATTTCTATATCACGTATTGATACGTGTGCTGAATGCACAACGTGAATCAGTCATTGACTATGATCGTGATTGGAGCTGCTAAAATCGGTAGAGGTAGAAGATGCTTGTCCAATTCCACTTTCAGCCCGAGGCCACTATCTTTGACCATCCCTGTTGTATACCATCGTAGGAACAACACTCACCAGCAGGTATCGAACTGTCGAAGCAGTACCACAAAACCTATCGCCACCATCGCGGGAATGTTCTAATTATGACTCCTCCCACACCGGGCGCGAATAATCCCTATCGTGAGGAGGAACCCTATGCAGACGCGCTTCAACGCGGTATTGAGCTCGCAATAGAGGACGTGTTCGACGATCCTGGTCGAAACATTACGCGAACGGAGCAAGAGAAGCTGCGCTACTTCGCGATTAAGGATTTTGACCTCCCCGTTACCTACAGTTGGTACCTTGCTGGCGCCTACACGATGGTTGCCGGCGAGCCCGACAACGCCCCAGGCCGGATGACCACTAACACGGCTGGGATTCGACGCGACCACGGGGAAAGCGAAGAAGTGCAACAGTATCGGGACTACTTCGCGTCCGAGGTTTTCTTCGACGATTACGACCTACGGGAAGTTTGGTATACCGGGAAATTCGACTTCCTTCGCGATTTCTACCAGGAATGCGCTCCCGACGAGTACACCAACCTGTATCTCACGTCGACGGACATCCGGGAGTACCTCGAAACCTTGGATGAGACGATTGAGCAGGAAACAACGAATCATTCGCTGGCGGATTTCGGCGGAGGCTCACAGGAAGGACTGCTGTCCGAATCGGACGAACGAGACTTCCGACTGCTCGTTTCTGACCTACATCTTGAGCTTGCAGAAATCGACGAGCTGTCCGAGATAGTGGACTTAGTTACTCGAGGAACAGATGTGATTGAGCAGGTGTTTGCGCAACTTACGACCCTCGAGTCGATATCGAGCGAACAAGAAACTGTGTTACAGGATCTCGCGTCGTACTTCTATTATGATGTCTGGCGATACCCGGCGCTGTACTTTTCTACGCAAACTGCAGAAGGCCCGAACCGGCACCACTTGATCGAAGAGCATGCAGACCGGTTTACGAGTTTCCACGAGGATCTACTGTCGCGACGGAATCGACTGAGTGAGCGATGTGCTGATGCGGATTTGTATCCGCGTGCTGGCCATCACTCTCAGCGAGTTGATGAAGAACAGATGGCGCATCTGCATGAAATGGCGAGAGAGGTTCTAGAGAGGACTGAATGAGCGAAACCTCTCGACTTAACCTGGATACATCGGTGATGGTGAATTACGTCTATTCCCAGCTTCCGGGTGACCTCGAGGAGGATCGAGGTGGTCAACAACTCATCGATAATGAGTCGTTCTATACCGTGATTGGTGGGAAGGCCAACGGCGAGTTTGATGCGCTCTGTGACCGTCGGTACAACCTCTACGATGACGTGGTCGCATATCTTCGGGCTTCTGATAACGAGATTTTCGATTACGATCCGCGTGACCGGGATATCCACGTGAGTCCGAACGACCGGGGTCATTTCCGGAATGATATCCAGATGAGCTGGTACGATATGGATAAGCGGGAGCAGTTGTCTACCCTGCGTCGCTGTCTTCAAGATATTGAGCTATATCAAGTTCAATTACCGGATGAATTGATTGACCGATGTTACCCGCAACAGAGCAACGAGGAGTTGTTACGTCGGTTCCGGAGGGATCTCGATATTGGCCATGATTGTGAGATACTCGTCGATGCAGTCGAGATATCTCGCCAGCACTCCGTCTCTACTCTCATTGCTGTGGATTCGGATCTTACCAACAGAGAGCACATCGATATTGCGTATGAAATCATTGAGGATGTATTCGGTGTATCGGGGTTACTCCGTATTTCGGAGCCTGACTGTGTGAGCGCTGCTAGCAGCGATTAAGCTTCTGTAGAGGATGCAAGGACGACAAAATCCTAATGTATTGTTTAGTGAGATTTGCCTGACTAGAACGCGATCACGGTGCTAACCTCATGCTCTGAACTTGGGACGGCATATGTGTCAGATACCAAGCGGCCTGATCAGGTCGTGAGTACTCTACAGCGAGGTGAACACGCTCGCTAAAACGGTAAACAGCGTCCCGCCCATTGAGACGCCGATCATCACCAGTCCGTAGGTGACGCCGTGGTACCCACGAGTGCGTGTCTGCCCGTACGGGCTTCCAGCAGCCCACAGTGCGGCCCCGAGCGAGAAGCAGGCTAGCCCCAGAAACGAGAGTACCCCAGACGCGGCCTGCGCGATCGGGAGCAGCTCGCCGGCCCCGCCAGCACCGTACGGCCAGCCCGGCGGAAGGAACCCTGCTCCGCCCATGACGTACGCGACGAGTTCATAGAACGCGTTGAGCCCGAAGATCGCTATGAGCGCCGCACATGCCCCGACGATCATCCCCCGAAAGCGGAGCGACCGGCGGACGTTCGACCCGGCGGTCCAGTACCCCATTATCCCGACCACGAGCGTACAGAGTGCGACGTACTTCGCCGTTAGCTCGGCGACAACGAACAGTCTGAACGCTGTATCGACGATGGCAGCGACGGACGACATCGAGTGATCCTAGCAGAAGCTCCGCGCCTCCCGGCAAATAGACTCAGAACGTACGCATTGCGTACGCTCGATGCAGACCGCCTGTGCGTTGAATGTGGGAGAAACGTGGGAAACAGCGGTTCTCGCAGCGATACAGCCAAGCTACCACCCTCCGAATTCCCACCTGTTCAATCGCGGCCCATAGTGAGACGGGAACAAGATTCGCTAGCATGTATAAGAATGGACATCGCGGCGCCGCACTCGTGCTGATGGCGCCCCTGACGGCTACGTTCGGAATAGTCGGCCTCGGCATGAGTGCCCTCGCGGTCGCTGTCTGCCGACTCCCCGACCTCGACCACGATTACAGCTGGCTGGCACACCGTGGACCGACACATACGATCTGGTTCGTGAGCGCGGTCGCCGGGCTGGTCAGCGTGGGAAGCTACGCAGGGCTGTCGATGCTCCCGGTCACGCTGCCCGCGTTCCCGCTTGCGCTGCTTCTCGGGGCGACTGTCCTTCTCGGACTCCTCTCGCATCTGTTCGCCGACGCGCTGACCGTCGGCCGGGATACTCACGCGATCCGGCCATTTCACCCACTATTTCCACATCCGTTCCGACTCGGACTCGTACGAGCGGACTCACGACTTGCGAATTCCCTCTTGCTTGCCGGCGGCGTGCTGTTCCAGGGGCTGGCGTTCGCCATCTCCATCGGTGGGATAACTGGAGCGGTGGCCTGAATCACGCGGGCCGGCGCCGCATGTATCGCATCCAGAACACGGCGAAGATCCCGAGTACCAGCCACTCGACGAAGATCACCACGTTTGAAATCGCCTCGTTCAGGTAGCCGACCACTTCGATCGCGTCGACGACGATCGAGGCACTTGAGACACCCACCGCTTGTGTCCGCAGGTAGTACGTCGAGTGTGAGTCCCTCCAGTCATCGCCGTCGAACCGTGCTTGGACAATCGGGCTATCGATATCAACTGTCGCGACGCCGCTTGCGTCTGTGACGACCACTGGAACCGTTGCCCCGTCGACGTAGACCTCTCGCCCGCTAATCGGTGTGCCGTCTGCCTCTTGGAGAGTGATCTCTGCCGTCCCTGTCCCATCGTCAATCGCTACGTTGAGTACCGGCTCCTCGTAGCGCGTGATCCGCTGGTCCGTCGTTACCGGCAGCCCCCAGATATCGACGGCACTGACAGCAACTGACTCGCCGGTCACGACGTCCGTACTCTTCAGGGTGCCCGCATACTGGTCGTACAGCGGCGTCCGGTTGGCGTTCTCCGTCGCGACAACTGTGGCCGGAAGCGGTGTCGCCGCGACCGACCCGTTCTCGGTGACTCGGGTTGTCTCCCACCAGATGTGCCGGTCAGCAGGTTGGTCTGCAATGACGCTCACGTTCGCCGGACTCATCCGGTATCTGAGCATCGCTGGGTACCGCCCGTCGTACGAATGCGAGGCGGCGATCTCTGATGTCCCGCTCTCGGTCCGTTCCTCGACGACAGTGGTCCGGGAGACCGAAAAGAACCGCCACGGGGCGGTCACGTACATCGTCTTCTCGCCGATCTGGACTTCGACGTACTCCCAGCTGGCAGCGCCGGCGGCCAGTCCCTGCCGCCCAGTCCACTCGACGGAGACGACATCGTCGCCGGGGCGATCGTAGACGTGGACATCGACCGAGAGGTCGTCACTGTTGATCGTCTCGATCGGCACCGACCGAGTGAGCGTCACCGACCGATTCTCCGTTCGTATCCGGTCCCACTCGGAACACCGGGCGCTCGAAACACCGTAGTGCTTCTCGAGTTCGACATCGACTTGGAGTTCGGCAGTCATCGTGTGGCTACCGACGGGAAGCGGTCGTGGTTCGGACAGCGGCGACGTGTAATTCAGCGTCGTCCACGCACCCGGGCCCCACTGCTGCATGCTGATGTTCCCTGCCGTGACGTTCACCACTGCGGCTTCAGAGTCCAGTACCTGGTAGTCAGCCCATCGGGTCAGCGAGTAGGTGTTGTTCCCGATGGTACACGACCCGCTCTCCGAGTAGTCTGACGGCACGTCGACACGGTAGTCCCACGGAACATGCGTGTTCACCTGGACGTTCTGCGTGACGTACCGACCTCGGTACCAGACGCCGGGGAGAACGTCGATGAAGCCGACGTAGGCGTCCCGAACGAGGTCGTGTGATCCGCCACGCCACACGAGCGAGGTCGACGCGCCGTCGACCGTCGAGAACACCTCGCTGCCGTTATCCATCGGCACCGCGGCTGTACTCCGGGCGGCGGCCTCGCTCGGTGCGAGTTCGGAATACCGGAGGTGTCGCTCAACAATCTCGATCTTGCGGTCGATGATTGTCTGATACTCGGCGGTGTGAACCATCGCATCCTCGGGGTTGGTGACCTCGAGGTCGCTCCCGACCAGCTCGACCTCGGCCCCGTAGACGGGGTCCCACCAGCCGTTCGGGTTGCGTGCCTCGACGGTGTACTCCCCGTCGGTATCGGTCGCCCGGCTCGGGTCGGCGTCATACAGCGGCAGGATGCGGAGCTCTCGCTGTCCCCACTTTGTGTTCCACTCTTCGAGCGTGTGCCACTGGTCACGGTAGGGGATGGTGTAGTAGCCCGTGAGCCCGCTCTGGTACATGTCCGACTCGTTGGCGATGACGAGTGCGTCCCCCGGGCGGATGCTGTCCTCCCAGAGCTGGACCGGCTGGGTAGAAACCGTCCGGTTGACGTCCCGGATAGTGCCGCTGTCATACTCGTACAGCCGAACCGTACTCGATCCCCGTGCCGGATCGGGGTCGTTGCTGGCGAGCACACGGAACGTATCGTCGTAGGTGCGCTCGACACCCGGCTCCGGATCGGGGATTGTCAGCCCGCCGAACGCCGCTCCAGCGAGGGTACTCGTAACGACCAGAAGAGCCACCCCGGCGGCAGTGAGCCGCATACATCGATTGACAGCCTGCCGGATCCGAGCGATGGTTCGTCCTCGCGCTGACGGCGATCGCTCGTGGGCTCGTCGGGACGGACGTCCCCGTGGGTCACCCGAGGACATACGTCAGAAGGTTCAGGAAGGTGCTCCAGGCGGAGCCGACGACGAACAGTCCACCACCCGAGAGAGCGAGTCGACGGCCCCAAGCGCGCCGCTGGAGGCGGTGGCTGCCGAGCCACGCCATCAGACCGAGTACGAGCAGACAGAGGCCGGCGTAAATGAACACCTGGGCGGTCCAGTCCGGGAAGTCGATGAGCGCCCGGAAGTCGACGCTACTCGCGAGTACTGTTGTCTCTAACCCACCGGAGAGTCCCGGAAGCGGGACGTTCCCCACGACCTCTCCGGGTATCCCTCGCGTGAGGGTGTCCGGGAGGGCAAGCGGACCGCCGATGGGAAGTAACTGTTCGGCGATCGCTCGAATCATCACAGACGGGTTGAACGGTAACTGGGGCGGGTCGACCGGACTGGTGATCCCGGCGACCCGCTCCGAGTATATATGCGCGAGACCGGTGGGGAGCTGTCGGATCATGGATGGTGGAGTGACGGTTTGGGCCGGGACGATCGAGGGTCGCCGAAGACCCAAACCGTCGGCTAGACTGAGGATGCACGACCGGGGACAAAGCAACTCCAGAGTTGCGGGTAGCGTACAGGTACGCGTTGCGCACAGGTGCGGTTCGCGTACAGTTGCGGAATACGTACTTCTGAAATTAACAAGATGGTTGCCCGGACAGGAGAGGTGTGATGACCCGTCATCTGACTCGAAGCAGACTCCATCCCCGGACGGTCGTCGACGCCCGGGCCCGACTGCTGTGTGTACGCCCGAGCGGGAACGGTCACCGGCTTCCGGCTGCTGCCGGGGACCCCGATACGGAGGACGCCGATGCCTGAAATCGAGATTCGATTCGCCAGCGACCGGGAGTACGAACGACTCCGTCACATCCGGGACAAGTACGGCGTTCAGTGGCGGGGCATGCTCATCCAGGGGGCGAAGCGGCTAGAGGGGCTTCGTCACCCGAGACTGTCCCAGGCGGCCCGCGAGCGTGCCGGTCGTATCGATTGTACCGAGAAACAGACCGAACGCGACACTGCTAGCACCGGTACCGACGTCGACCGACGGCGGTTCTTCGAATCCTGATGACCTCAACGCGAATCGAAGTCGACGACGACCAGTTTGCCGCCCTCGAAGCCATCCGAACGCACCACGGCGTCAACTGGCGTGGAATGCTAATCCAGGGCGCCGAGCGCCTCGAGGCCGGTGTCGTGTTCCCGACCGAACCCGAACACGACTGCTCCCAGGTGGGCCACAGGGAGGGCGACTGAGATGCCTGACCCGGTTCCGGTCGCGAGCAACCTGCTGGAGTCGAAGTTCTTCGGGTTCTCTGTCCGCCGGCTGCTTGAGTCCATGGCGATCCCGGTCGCCCCCTGTGCCATCCTCTACACCGTGGGGTTTCCGCTACTGGTCACGTTCCCCCTGTTCGTCGTGGGTATCGGCGTCGGGGTGCTCATCTTCCTGAAGACGCCGCCCGGACAGCGCCCACTCAGGTACGCCCACGCGGTCGCACGCCACCGGTCGGGCGAGAACGTCTACACGTGGGCTCCCTCGCCCGAGCTGGAGAACGACCTCGCCAGCGGGACTCGACAGGACGACTGGCTGACCCAGCCTCCCAATCCAGCGATGACCACGCATCGCTCACGACAGACTAGAGTCGCCACTGACTCCTCCGAGCCGAACAGCGCGGACCGACGTGCCGGCTTCGACGCCGGCGAGGGGGCCCGCTGATGCCGGCCGGCGGGCGGTCGACGCTTGACCTCGTGAACTTTGAGAACGTTCGGGATGGCGGTGTCGTCGAGACCCCGACCGCGTATGCGATGCTGGTCGAGATCGAGCCGCGAGAGTGGCTCACGCTCTCCGAGGAGCGACGCTCGGGCGTCTACGTCTCGTTCCTGACGTTCCTCCGGGGGCTTCAGTTCCCGGTCCAGTTCCTGACGATGACCACCGAGTTCGACGGCGAGCAGTACATCGAGCAGTTCGTCGGCCCCGATTCGCCGGGCGCCCCCAGTGGGGCAACTACGCTGGAGGCAGACACCGAGACGGGCATCACCGACGAGACTGCACCGGCCACGAACGGCTCGCCGGACGAAGTCTCGGCGACCGATGGTGGTGTTACCACCGACACGGTGGCCGACTCGGCAGTCCTCGAGTACGGTCGGCTGGCACATGCCGAGTGGCTGGACCGGACTCTCCGGATGGCGAACGTCCGCGACCGGCGGTTCTTTGTCGCAGTCGCCGTCGACAAAGGAGAAGACGACGGTGAGGGGAGCAGCCGATTCGACGGGATCCGTGATGCCCTCCCGCTACCTACCCAGTCTCGGTCCGTCGATGCTGAAGAGTTCTACCTCGACGAGGTATGGGCCCGCGCCCAGCGAGTTGCGTCCCAGCTCCCCCGAACCCGTGTGGAGGCACGCATCCTCGACACTCGTGAGCCCGTCCTCGACGTGTTGTATCGCGTGTACAGAGGTCGAGAACCGCCGATCGCGTTCAGTCAGGGCACGCTCGTTCGGGCCGCGGACGATGCGCTTACCGATGCTGCTGGCAACCCCGTCGACGTAGACGAGATCTTCGAGAACGCGGACCGAGAGGCAGCGACCGCCGACAGAGACGCCGAGTCAGCGGTCCGCCCCGAGACGGTCGGTGACCTCCCGTACGACGGGCGCGTTCAGGAGGAGTACGTCGAGACCGTTGACGGATCGCGCCTCCTCCAGTGGTACGTCCGGAACGTCGGGCCGATCGGCCGCGGCGAGACCTACCACTCGCCCGCCTCGGTTTATCTCGGCACAGGAGCGTTCGCCGTGAGCCTCATTCTCGCGGTCGTCGCGCTCGGAACCTTCCTCGGGAGTGCCCAGCAACTCCCGATTGAGGCGCCACCGCTGGTGGTGCGTGAACTCTCGTATGGCCTCGCCGCTGCGAGTCTTCCGGCATTCCTGTTGAGTCTCGTCGTTCTGCTTCCCTCGCGACGGGTGGCGAAAGCACTCGCCGTGCTCGGGACCGGTGTGACGGGGGCAGCGATCGCGCTGTTCGAGGCCGCATACCCCGCGCAGTGGACCAGCACCCCGACTGGACAGACGGCTGTCGTGGTGCCAGTGTACGCCGTCGGCCTGTTCGTCCTCGTTGCGGCTGTGGGCTTCGCTGTCCGGTCGCGCCGGGCCGCTCTCGAGCACGTCGACGAGACGCCAGCGCACGAGGAGATGACTGCCGCCGAGGACATCGACTCCCGGCCGGAGGCAGGCAATGGCTGAGACACCCCAGCCGAAGCCGCACCGCGCTCGACCACCCTTCAGTATCCCTGACCACCCATGATTCAGCGACTCAAACACGCATTCGGTATCGACGGACCCGACGACAGCGTCGAGTCTGTCCCGATCAACGACCTCTCGGGCGAGGAAACTCAGCACGCCATCGACTATCTACAGCTTCTCGACCGCGAGACCACGACCGAGAACATCGAGTGGGCCGCCTACCAGCTCCAGGCCGACGAGGTCGGCCTCGCGAACGCGATGGAGACCCTCGAGGAGCGGGGTGAACTCGACAAGCGGCTCGTCGCGCCGCGGCTCGTCGAGGACCACCCGCAGTTCCAGATCCGCGACGATACTGTCTCGCAGATCTTGACCGTCACCTCGCTCCCGCGGAAGGTGGGGCTCGGGTGGCTCGTCCCGTTGACCCTCGCCGATGTCGACCTCCGGCTGACGTTTCACGTCCGACCACGGGAGCCAAAGGACGTTCGCCGGCAGCTCCAGAAGCGCTACACGCAGGCGGTCACCTCGCTTGCGTTGAAGCAGAAGCGCGGGCGGACGGACACCTATCAGGACCAACTCGACCGCGAGGACCTCGAACGGTTGCTCCAGCGGACCATCCGCGGTACGACCAAGCTGTACGACGTGGCGATCTACCTCGAACTGGTCGCAGACTCCCGGGACGAGTTAGACGGGATGCTCGACCGGGTGGAGGCGATCCTCGCCGAGCAAGACGTCGAACTCAGCCCGGTCAAACACCAGCAACTCGACGCGATGGACGCCGTCGCCCCGGTCGTGACCGACCCCGTGGACAACACGCACCCGATCCAGCTCGAAGCGCTCGGGACGTTCTTCAACCTCGTCGAACCCTCCATTTACGACCCGAACGGAGTGCTGCTGGGCTTCGACGACACCAAGCGTCCGGTCATCCTCAACCGGTACGCGCTCTCGGGGCACTCGATGGCGATCTCGGGGAAGACGGGGTCGGGAAAGAGCTACTTCCGGAAGCTCGAGATCTACCGTCGTCTGCTCGCGGATGCGAACGTCCAGTGTATCCTGTTCGACCCTGCCGGCGACGACTACCCACGGTTCGCACAGTCGCTCGGTGGGGAGGTGATCCGCTTCGGCGGGAACTACACCGTCAATCCGATGGACATCTCGCCCCCCGCGGCGGCCGAGCAGGAGACCGGCGACGACACCTACGCGCTGACGATCCGGTCGGTCATCGAGATGCTCCACACCCACTTCGACCAGCGAGATGGGATGTCCGCCGGCGAGGAGGGCGTACTCATCCAGGCGGCACATTACGCCTACATCTCGAAGGGGATCATTCTCGGCGAGTACGAGACCTACGGCCAGGAGTCGCCTACACTCGATGACCTCATTCGCGGTGTCAACGTGATCGCCGCCGGCGGACTCGAGGCGGCACGCGAGGCGGACGTGATCGACGAGGCCGAAGTCGAACTGTTCCAGTCCTACGGGGTGACCGGCACCGATAACGAGGAGCCGGACCAGCCGGTTGACGAGCCGACTCGAGGTGGCGGAATCTCCATCTCCGACACCATCGTCACACCGACCGATCATCACCAAGAGCTGGCGAGGAACCTCCAGCCGAAGTTTGAGTCGTTCAAACCAGGCGGGATTAACCACAACTTGAACGGCCAGACCAACCTCGATCTCTCCTCGCGGCTGGTCGTCATGGACATGAGCTCGTTTGCCGACACCGGCGAGATGCCGCTCATCCTCCACGCCATGCTCTCGTGGGCCTACTTAGAGGCCAAGCGATCACCGTACAAGGTCGATGTCACGTTCGACGAGGCGCACTACCTGCTCGGCCGACCGGCCGCTCGAGACTTGATCAACCTGTACATCCGCCATGCCCGCCACTACGAGGCTGGACTGACGCTGATGAGTCAGACCTCCCACGAGTTCGTCCGAACGAACGAGCGTCGCGAAGTCTACGAGAATTGTGACGTGAAGTGCCTGTTCTACGCCGAGTCCGTCTCCGAACAGACGCAGCAGTACTACGGGCTGTCGAGTGACGAAATCCGATTCATCCAGTCGGCGGCCCGGGGGCAGGACTCGGACTACTCGGAGTGTCTACTCGCGACGAGCGTCCACGGGCGGCGCCGGCTGGAGGTCCGCAGTGGTCCGTTCGAACACCACGTCCTCGACGACGCGCTCGACCCGTGGGAATGGCTGGCCGAGACGGAGGGCATCACCCCCGGCACGGACACGGGAGGCGACGTCCTACCGTCGGAACTCGAGCTGACCGACCTGCCGCACGTGATGAACCGCGACATGGACCTCGAAATGGCGATGCGAGAGTCCCACGAGGAGGAGATCGATGTCGGCATCGAAGGAATCGAGAACGGTATCACTGGCACGGGCAACGGCGCGGCAGAGGACGACTCCAATGACCTGCCAGACGCTGGGGAGGACAGCTGATGCCGTTCCGACTCCGGCTTGAAGTTCCCTGGCCTGTGCCTGCGTGGTCGCTCGTGAAACCGCTGTCACGGCCAACGGTGGGTGAACGTCGTGGCTGACCTCTTGGACTTCGGCTGGCTTCCGGACGCGATCGTTCGGGCCATCATCGAGTTCATCCGCAACCTGCTGGTCGGAGCGATCAACGCGATGTTCAACTTCGGACTGAAGCCGCTGCTCACGATCAACCCGGGGATTCTGAGCGACGCTCAGTTCGTCGCCGCCTGGGACGACGTCTTCTCGCTCTCGATCGCTCTGTTGCCGATCCTCATTGCGGCCGGGCTGATCGTGATGCCGTTCAGCGAGGACCGAGAGGCGTCGCTCTGGCAGATGGTCGCCCGAATCGTCGCGGTGATCGTCTTCATCGCCATCTCGAAGCCACTGTTCGCGTTCATGATCGAGGCCTCGAACGGCGTGACCACTGCCCTCGCGCCGGCGACGTTCAAGATGACGTTTGACGCCGACCTCGGCGGCAGCTGGGGAGCGACCCTCGGGATGGGAATTCAGTTAATCGCGCTCATCGTGGCAGTCCCGCTGATGCTGATCGCGACCATCCTTGCGACGTTGCTGCTGGCGCTCCGACAGTTCTTGGTGGTGACCGTCGCGCTCGGCGCTCCGTTCTTTGCGGTCCTCTGGTACGCGAACTGGGGGCCAATGAAGTCGGTGAGCAAGTTCGCGGCGACGTGGCTTCGAATGGGGATCTACGGTCTGCTCGTTGGCCCGATCATCGCACTGGTGATGCGGGTATTCGACGTGATCGCCACCGGCGGGATAGCCGCCTCTGGTTCCGACGCGATCGCGTCGTTCTACATCGCGTCGGCGCTGGCGCTGATGTTTCCGATCATCCTGTTCGTAGTCATCTGGAAGACCATTGGCTGGGCCGGTCAGCCCCTCGGCGTCGACGCCGCGTTCACCACGACCGTGGCCGCCGCGATCGCGGCCACGGGTGTTGGAGCAGTCGCTGTCGGCGCCGGAGCAGGCTCTGGCGCTGTGAGCAGCGCCTCGAAGTCCTCGGCTGGCGGAACGAGCGGGGGCGGCGGGTCAAGTGGCGGAGGGAGTACTTCAGGCGGCGGCTCCGTCGGAAGCAGTGGCGGCTCGTCGGGTGGGACGGCGACCGACCCCTCGGCGGGAACTGCTAACTCGAGTGTCGGTGGGACGATGCGCAACAGCATCTCAGATGCTCTCAGTACGAGAGAGCCGCCGACTGAAGACGGCGTGGCTACGGCACCCGGTGCTCTTTCAGTCAATAAGGATAGCGTGCGGCAGAAGGCGACGAGCGTCCCCGGTGTGAAGACAGCCAGAACGACCGCGAGCCAGACTGGCGCGACAATGAAAAAATTGGGATCCAAAGCAACGGGAGCTGGAGTGACCAGTGCGAGGAAAGCAGTCGGCTCTGAAAGCATCGATGCACATCGGAGGACGATTTCTCAGCAGATGGACGCTGCGGCTGAAGCTGACTCGAATCGCGATTTCTTGACTGAGGGGTATCAAGACGGGCAGATTGATGTTGGCGAGGCTACTGACCGTGGGATCCTGACCGGCTCCGAGCAGCCAGCAGAGGCTGTCTCCACGGTCTTTCCCGATCCCGACGGAACGGTGACGTACCCGACTGCTGAAGGCGGAGAAGCGACGGTCAATATCAACGATAGAGCTCGGGACCTCGGTGAACAGGCGCACACGCTCAGAGAAAACGCCTCGAAATCGGCCCGAAGTATAAAAAGAATCAGAACCGCTCAGGCCGCTGTAAAGGTACCCGGCCGGGCTGCTGTTTCGACTGGTCAGGCCGGCAGGCGGGTCGGAAAAGCCGGTGCCCAAGCTGGGAAAGCCAGTGGGATCGTCTTCGCAGGTGCGATGACGCGGAGCCCTTACGCGGCCTACCAGATCGGCAAACGCGGCGGGAAACACCTCATCGGCCCGGGAGCCAGCCCTCAGCCAGACAATCTCTCTGAAGATGCTGACATCGACTGGTCGACCAGGCGTGATGGGCCCGGACAGGCCACGGATCCGCCGTGGGACGACGATACTGGAGGTGAACCCTCTGAGACGGTGTGAACTCCTCCGAGACGGTTCAGCAGTGGTTTGATCATCTGCGCGGAGCGGGGCGAGACGTTATATCTCAGTACCGGCATGAAAGAACGTAGACCACCGCGAACGCACCTATCGACACCGTTCTCGGTGGCCGTCACCCGCGGATTGTATGACCACGTCCCATAGCGCGATTCGACCGCGCCGACCAATACGCTCGCCCTATCACGGTCTCGCAGAGGTCTTCCTTCGGGTGATTCAATGAGTCTTCTCGACACCGGACTCTCCATCGTTGCTTTTCTCGGATTCTTCGCGATAGTCGAGTATGCCACCTACCGGATCATACAGCGAGACCATCGGAAGCGAGGCATCTACCGACTCTTCTTAATGCTCACGTGGACTGGATTGGCGTTCGCTCACATGTGGGTGATCGCTCCGCTCCTCAACCTTCCGCCAACCGCTGCGGTTGCACTGGGATTCGGCCTTCTATTAGCGCTTATTGCCGGGAGCTTGGGTGTCCCGGGTCTGAAATCCGTGGGAGGAATCGGTCTCTACCCATTCGCACAAGTGTATGAACTGTTTGTAGTGCTGTTACTCCTCGCTGAGGCCGTGACGCTGGCTGCCTCATTTGTACCTGTGTCGGAGTTGAATCTCTTGAGTAACATCGGCCCCAGTAGTCCTCAAACCCAAGCAGCGCTCGGACTGGGAATTGCGGCTTCGTTCGTCGCTGTGACGTTCTACAATCCACGAGGAGAGAATGGCTACTATTACGCTACTGGTGAATATCACCAGCCCTCTGTCGATTACGAGAAGTTCCGCGAGATTATGGACGATGGACGGGCCGAACACGATGATTCCACAACTCGGGCGACTAACTCTGAATCCTCAGAGGTAACGACTGATGTGAGTTCCTCTGAGGCTTCACGAGCGCCAGCGAAAGCTCTCAGGGATACGGAGTATGGATACAACTGGACCCACTCAGACATCGGTTTCGACGATATCGGCGGCTACTACGACGTCAAGGAACGACTCGCTGAGGAGGTTCTCCAGCCAGCTCGGGCGGCGGCACAAGGAGACAACCGCTACGACCGCTTCGGAATCGAGCCCTCACGGGGTATCCTTTTCCACGGCCCACCCGGCACCGGGAAGACGCTGTTCGCGCGGGCACTCGCTGGCGAACTGGACATCCCGTTCGTCGAACTCGGCCCAGCGGACGTGACCAGCAAGTGGATCAACGAAGGGCCACAGCGGGTGCGTCAGTTGTTCGAGGAGGCTTCGTCCATCGGCCCCTGTGTCATCTTCCTCGACGAGGCAGAACACCTCTTCGGCGGTCGCGATGTCGGCGCTGGCGGTGCTCACGCCGAGGATCGGAAAATCACCAGCGAGTTGCTGGTTCATCTGACTGCGGAGGACCGGACGGCCATCGTCGTCGGGGCAACAAACCGACCGGAGGATATCGACCCCGCGATCCTCCGCCCTGGACGGCTCGCAACCCACGTCGAGGTGGGACTCCCCGATGAAGAGAGCCGACACGCGATTCTTCAAGCGAAATTGGAGAACGTCCCACACGGCCTCGTAGGGCATCAGCTGGCCACCCTAGCAAGCCAGACTGCCGGCTACAGTGGTGCCGGCATTGAGGAACTAGTCACAGACGCGAAACGGGAGGCGGCCGGACGGGACGCTCGGGAGATTTCGTTTGAGGACTTTCCAACGTCCGAGGACATCGGGGATAATGTAGGAGATGTCGATCCCGATGTGACCACGAACGTAGATGCAAGAGGCAACCCGTCAGCGGGCTCATCTACCGAGGGTGCTGAGGACGACTCCACACTCGGATTCCAGTGATGCGGGTCGGACGGACCGTCGGACTGGTCGTAGTTACCCCACGGGCGACACTAGTTGTGGGTTGTGGGGTAACTAAATGAATGGGGTCACCTGATTCGCCGGCACCAGATCTCCCGAACTATCTTGTGCTGAATCACTCGAAATCCGCGAGTGTGGTCCCCGTCGAGAACTCGTCGTCAGGCTCGTCGCCATCCCGTGTCGCCGGGTCGTGGAACACCTGAAGCGAGCCCGACTCGTCTCGCTCGCGGGCTGACTCAGTGAACGGGACTGTGGCCGTCGATGCTGTATCGGGATCCCACGCCCGCGTGGCCTCCCGGATGTTCTCGTAGATTGTTGACCCAATGCCCCGGACATCTTTGACCATCGCTTCGAACTGCTCCACGTCAGTCTCAGCATACAGCGCCGAGAGCCGCTCGATGAGGAACGAATCGTCACCAGGATACCACGCTGACTCGGCACCGAACCCAGAGAGACGGTTGCGAAGGGCATCGTAGCGCCGTCGTCCGAAGTGGTCGACGGTATCGACGAGATACATATCCGGGCCGGGGACACCCACGTCAACTTGCGTGGCGAACCGTTCGAGCCACGGCGGTTCTCTGGGCATCTCCTGAGGCTCGTACAGCAGGCGGATACTCCCGACGGCCGTGCTGATGTTCGCAGCTGTGCTGGCAAGCCCGGACAAATCGTCGCTCCCTAGGCGCCGCTCGATCTCCGTGATCGACATCCCGGCACACCACAACCAGCAGACGACCGCTGCTGTCGTTCCCTCACTTCCCGAGAGATCGTGGGCTGCCATCGCGGTTGAGATGGTTCCCTCTCCCTCGATAACCTCCATGAGATCGCAGTGGTAATACGTCTCGGCGAGTTTCGCGACCAACTGCTCGGGAGTAAGGTCTGCATCCTGGTCAGCGAGCCATTCGGTTAGAGCGAGGACATCCTCGATGGTGTTGTCGAACCAGTTGTCGTGCTCGTACTCAACCAGCGCCTCGCCGAGGGGCGTTGGCGTGTAGCGGTCGTGATCACCTTGCGGCTGTCCGACGGGTCGGTTGAGCAACCCGCGGTCAGTCAGCCACTCCAGCGTGGTCAGCACCTCGGTGACGATCTCGTCGGTAGGAGTCTCGCCGCCGAGCGTGGGTTGGTGACCTGGCCTCTGGGTGGCCGCCGTCGACCACGCGAGCGTTGACCTAACGAACTCGAGGACCTCGGCAGTAGTCTCCCAGCCGTGCGCAACGAGTTCGAGCACGAGCCACCGGAGGGGTTCCTGATCGCCGAGGTGGGTCGTCACCGGCTCAAGCGTCTTCTCCTCGACTGGAGTGTCAAACTGGAACTGTTCGGCAGCCTCATCATCGCCTGCCTGTACCATCGGGAACGCGTACGCCTGATCATACGCACTCGCGTCCCGACCTGCCCGACCGATCCACTGGACGTACTCATAGACCCCGATGTACTCGAACTGGCGTCTAAGATCGGCTACGATGACCGACTGGACCGGTGAGTCGAAGCCGTAGCTGAGCGTCGTGGTACAGCAGACGCACTCGACGATACCGTCTTCGGCGTAGGACTCGATGAGGTCTTTCAGGCCAGTCTCCATCTGAGCGTGGTGGTACGCCACCCCGTTTCGTAACAGGTCGATCAGTTCGCGATGGGCGTCGGTAAGTTCAGTCGAGACAGCGGCTTCGACGGCTGCCCGGAAGTCGACATCGGCGCCTGTCTCGAGAGAGAGTTCTGTAGCGATCCGTTCTGCTCGGGATTTGGTGTGGGCGGTCGCATAGTTGAAAACGAGGAACGGCCCCCTCTCCCGGTTGTCTCGGATGATCCGCGCAATCTGCGTTCCGTAGTGTTCGTCAGTCTTCTCAACAGGACGCTCATCGATCGGAACGGCCCGGCGCTCCGTGCTGATGGTGAGGTCTGCGTCAAGCCAGCGCGCAATCGCGTCGGGATTCCCGATGGTGGCTGAGATTCCGAGTAGTTCCTGATTGGCTTCGAGAGCGGCACTGATCGCCTTCTCGATGTTCGGCCCTCGATGACTGCTGTAGATCTCGTGGAAATCGTCGAGGACGACCACGTCGAAGCGGTGGGCATATCCTCGAATGACCGCCTCATAATAGGACTCGAACGTGGCTACGCCGACATCAGCCTGCGTGTAGCCACGACCCTTCGTTATCGTGGCCGACTCGGGGGCCCAGGCAGCAATTGTATCGTGTTTCTCTCCTACGAGCGCTCGCGACGGGACAAGGTACGCCACGCGCTCGTTCTGCTGGAGAGCCTTCTTGATCACCGCCTCGGCGACGAAGGTCTTGCCGTTCCCCGTCTCTGCCAGCAGCAGGTGGTTGCCTTCGTCGAGGACGCCTTGGTCGAATGCCTCGTACTGCGTCTGGGTGAGGTCTGTGAACGCTGCGGGCTTCTGAGCCAGTAGGTCCTCAACGAGAGCGCGGTCTGCTTTGGAAAGCGAATCGGGGACCGGCGGCATCGTATCAACGACTATAGGCCCTACACAACTTTAATTATCGACTTAACTACCAGTAGCTTGGTCTCCCGTTCCAGACACTGCGGTCTCGTCTGCGCTCCCATCCTGATCACTGTGCCGGTAGATTGGAGACCGTTCGCACAACCCTGTTCGCGCGTTAATCGGTGGTCATATTTCAGACGGCGATCCGACGGCATTCCCGGCTGGCACCGACCGTCAATCGCCCAGTTCCGTATCTTCGTATGTCGGGTCGTCCGACTCGACCGACCGCGACCCACTGGGGGCCGACTGGGCCTCGTCATAGGCCTCGCGCCATAACTGGTCCGCAGCCAAACTCTCCGCCTTGTGCTCCGTCTCACGCCCCCGAATCTTCGCGAGGACCGTGGTGTTCACCGCATCCCCAGAGATCACGGCCTGGCCTTTCGTCAGACCCGGCAGTTCGTCGAGGACGGCCTCGCCAGCCGACTCCACGGCATCGCGGATTGCCTGCTGGTCGGCCGGGTTGGTGATCTGCATCGTGATCTGTGTGCCACACTGCGAGAGGACCGTCTGGTCGAGTTTCGACGGGCGCTGACTGATCAGCCCAGTTCCGAGTCCGAACTTCCGCCCCTCGGAGTTGACCTGCCGGATGATATCCAGTGCGTGGGAGTCACCGTCCGGGGCGAACCGGTGGGCCTCTTCAAACAGCGTGAACACGGGGTGTTCGACGGAGTAGTCGACCGTGTCCGGGTCGCCAGTGACCACCGCCTCACGGCCCTGGTACAGCTTTCGCAGCAGGACCGCGGCCATCATCTGCTGGTCGCGCCGGGACAGGCCGTTCATCTTGAGCACCGTCACCTGCCCGGGGTTGATCAGCGTGTCCAAGTCCAGCCGGTCGTGCGTGCTGAAGAAGTTCGACTGTATCAAGTTGCGGTTGATCCGCCAGCGCAGTCCCGAGGCGTCGTTGTCCGGGTGGTACTGGTCACACGTCGTTTGGAGGTCTCGTGCCGAGTACGCGCCGTTCTGGCGTTGGAGAGCTTGGTACGCATCGTTGAGAACCGACGACATCCGCTCGGTCGGGCCCAACACCTCGTACAGATCCGAGAACGTGAGGTCCGCGATCCGGACGTTCAGGTCACTCGAATCCCGAATCACGACGTCGGGCGTGTAGCCATCCTCGCCCGCGAACACTGGGTTGTCGACCATCTGGTCGAGTGAGTCGTACTCGCCGTGCGGGTCGAACACCAGTACAGATGCCCGTGTTGCGGGTTTGAGCATCTCCTCAAGCAGGACACTGGCCGTGTACGATTTGCCCGACCCGGTCGAGGCGAGGATCGCGAGGTGAGTCGCCGCGATCTCGTTCACCGGGAGTTCGACGCAGACCTCCTCATCGGGCCGATTGAGTAGCCGACCGACATGGGCCATTCCCGGGTCGGGGTCCGCGGAGTCACGCAGGTGCGGCGGCGTGACGGTCGGAATCGCCACCTCAAGCATCGCACCGGGCGCTCGGCGGACGAGCGTGCCCTCGGTCGGCACCTGCCGGGGGTTGCGGAACGACTCGAACTGCTCGTCGTAGTATCCCACCACCTCGGCAGTAATCCGGTAGAGCGAACGGTCCTCGCGGTCGACGCCCAGCGCGGCGGCGACGCGACGGGGCGCCACGTCGGGGTTCGACATAAACGCCGTCGGGAGCGTGTCGACCTGCTCGCGCTCGGCAACCCGGGCAAACACGACGCGCTGGACGGCACCGTCG
>NZ_VTOJ01000005.1 GCF_009176545.1 Salinigranum salinum
GTATGAATATGAGTATGAAGTATGAGTGCGAGGCGGCGAATCAGTGTTCCCAGGGGCTCGCGCACCCCAGTACTCGCTGATACGCTGGCGAGCTTAACTTCCGTGTTCGGGATGGGTACGGGTGTTACCTCGCCGCTCTGGCCGCCTCAACGCCGACCGACGGAATCGAACCGTCGTTCCGTCCAACGTCGGTCAAACCGAATCGAACCGAAACCCTACCGACCGAATCGGATCGGTCTGGTCGGGTCGGATCGTGTCAGTATCGTGTGTGCGTGCAATCCAGTTTGCGCCTGGACTCGGTTCGTCGAGTCACAGTGCGGGCCAACTCTGATTACGAGTATGGCTCGGTCTGTTAGTGCTCGCGGGCTGAACGACTCGTTGCCTCGTCGCGTACACCCCGAGTCTATCGAACTCGTCTTCTACGAGTGACCTCGGTGACACCTCTTTTTCAGGTGGGTTTCGAGCTTAGATGCGTTCAGCTCTTACCCCGTGTGGCGTAGCTGCCCGGCAACTGCCCTCTCGGACAACCGGTACACCAGTGGCCACCATTCGTAGTTCCTCTCGTACTATACGAACGTTCCCGTCAGGTGTCTTCACACCCCCAATAGATAGCAGCCGACCTGTCTCACGACGGTCTAAACCCAGCTCACGACCTCCTTTAATAGGCGAACAACCTCACCCTTGCCCGCTTCTGCACGGGCAGGATGGAGGGAACCGACATCGAGGTAGCAAGCCACCGGGTCGATATGTGCTCTTGCCGGTGACGACTCTGTTATCCCTAAGGTAGCTTTTCTGTCATCTACGGGTCCCATGAATGAACCTCGTAGGTTCGCTAGACCACGCTTTCGCGTCAGCGATCCTCGTTAGGAAGATCACTGTCAGACATCCTTTTGCTCTTGCACTCTTCCTCGGGTTTCCGACCCGAGTGAGGATATCTTTGGGCGCGCTCGATATCTTTTCGAGCGCGTACCGCCCCAGTCAAACTGCCCGGCTACCGGTGTCCTCCTCCCGGAGTGAGAGTCGCAGTCACTGACGGGTAGTATTTCAGTGTTGGCTCGGTGGCCCGCTAGCGCGGGTACCTGTGTCGCGCCTCCTACCTATCCTGCACATCAGCGACCACGTCTCAGCGACAGCCTGCAGTAAAGCTCTATAGGGTCTTCGCTTCCCCTTGGGGGTCTCCAGACTCCGCACTGGAACGTACAGTTCACCGGGCCCAGCGTTGGGACAGCGACGCTCTCGTTGATCCATTCATGCAAGCCGCTACTGAAGCGGCAAGGTACTACGCTACCTTAAGAGGGTCATAGTTACCCCCGCCGTTGACGGGTCCTTCGTCCAGTTGTACCTGGTGTTCAGATACCCGCACTGGGCAGGATTCAGTGACCGTACGAGTCCTTACGGATTTGCGGTCACCTGTGTTGTTACTAGACAGTCGGAGCGTCCGAGTCACTGCGACCTGCCTCGTGAAAGGCAGGCATCCCTTATTGCGAACGTACGGGACTAGATTGCCGAATTCCCTAACGCCGGTTGCTCCCGACAGGCCTTGGCTTGCTCTGCCAGAGCACCTGTGTCGGATCTCGGTACGAACACGCACCTCGTCTTTTCACGGGCTCCAGGTAACATCGACTTGCGCTGTCCCGGACTTGGCTCGCTTCGTGCCGTTACGGCTTCCACGAGTTTCTCCGGTTCGACCGGGCGAAGGCCCGGCTCGATGGTTCCCAAAGCGTCGACTTTGAGTGGTGGTGGTACTGGAATATTAACCAGTTTCCCATTTGACCGATTCGAGTTACGGTCGGTCTTAGGATCGACTAACCCTCGGCTGATTGGCAGTGCCGAGGAACCCTTGCTCTTCAGGCCGTCGGGGTTGTCACCCGACTTTCGCTGCTACTGTGACCAGGATTTTCGTTTCCGTACGGTCCACACGAGTTCTCACCCGTGCTTCCACCCGGACGGAGCGCCAGTCTACAAGATCCCTTTCGGGCTGGCAGGTCTCGGAAGTGGATTTGAGCCCCGATCATTTTCGGCGCCTCGAACCTCGGCCGGTAAGCTGTTACGCTTTTCTTAGAGGGTAGCTGCTTCTAAGCTCACCTCCCGGCTGTTTAGGGCTCGAGACCACCTTCGGTCGCACTTAATCCACATTTGGGGTCCTTAACCTACCTCTGGGTTGTCTCCCTCACGGTACCCAAGCTTACCCCGGAGTACCGGACTCCCAGCTTCTACGACGTACGCAGGTTCGGAGTTCGACAGGGAGGCCGACTCCTCTCGGAGGCGGGTCTCCCAATCGGTCGCTCTACCCCGCGTACTATCTCTGCTGAGGTCATGCTTCGACATGTTTCGACTGGAACCAGCTGTTGCCGAGTTCGATGGGCCTTTCACCCCTACGCGCGGGTCACGGGAGGGTATTGTAGGACACCACCCCTAGCGGGCTTCCACGTGGCTTTCGCCACGCTTCACCCTGCCCTCGCGTAGATCACTCGGTTTCGGGTCGCAACCGTCTGACTCCCCGCGCTTGAACACGGTGAGCCTGGACTTCCGAAGAAGTCTGCGCTCGTATCGGTTTCCCTTCGCCTTCCACGGTTCTCGTGTTAGACTCGCCAGACAATTGCACTCCCTGGGTCGTTTTTCAAAACGTACGACGCGACACCGGCTTCCCTCGAGTCCTACTGGACGCTCGCGCGTCGGTCGTTCGTCGAGGGACCTTGTATGCCCCGTCGTTCTATCACTGACTGAGTTCAGGCCCTATTGCACCGCCCTTCTCGGGGTGCTTTTCAGCGTTCGCTCACGCTACTTGTTCGCTATCGGTCTCGAGGAGTGTTTAGTCTTCCCAGGTCATGCCTGGGATCTTCACGAGGGATATCCAACCCCCGCTACTCTGGAGCTGACGCACACTGTAGTAGATCCCGATACGGGGCTGTCACCCTGTATCGCACTCCGTTCCAGGAGATTTCTCGGGATCGTTCGAGTGATGAGAGTCAGTCCGAACACCACATTGCCCGAAGGCTTCGGTTTGGACTGTGTCGCGTTTACTCGCCGTTACTGACGACATCGCGGTTTGCGTTCTTTTCCTGCTCCTACTGAGATGTTTCAATTCGGAGCGTTCCCCATTGCGCGAAGCAATTGTAGAGGGATTCCCATTCGGAGATCTCCGGTTCTTCGCCTCCATGCGGCTTCCCGGAGCTTTTCGCAGCTTGGCACGTCCGTCATCGGCTCTCGAGCCGAGCCATTCACCAGCCAGTACAGTAGCCAGTTCGTGATCTGACCTGTGACGGTCTGATCAGTATGGTTGGGCGCACTTGACTCGGTGAACCGAGTCCAGTGGACGCCTGGATTGCACGTACACACGATCTCATTACGCTCCCGGTGACAGCGGGCGCGTTCGACCCTTCCCAACCACGCTTTCGCGGGATGGTGCATCGGTTCAGTGGTTCGGGACTCGTCGTACCGTGTTCGTCCCCTTAAGGGGAGCGATTCGGTTACGGCGAGATCCCGGGAGTGGACCCGCTGGGATTTGAACCCAGGGCTTCCTCCTTGCAAAGGAGGCGCTCTGCCGCTGAGCTACGGGCCCGGTTAGCCCTGGTAGTTCTTCGGTGCCCGGCCGGTCGACGGGGTGGCGCTGGCGGCGTGCAATGAGAAGGTGGGCTCACCGTACAGGTGAGTCCCGATCGTTAGGAGGTGATCCAGCCGCAGATTCCCCTACGGCTACCTTGTTACGACTTAAGCCCCCTTGCGGAGCCCAGATTCGACCTGGGAGCCAGGCCTCATCCGGACCCCACTCGGGTGCTTTGACGGGCGGTGTGTGCAAGGAGCAGGGACGTATTCACCGCGCTCTGCTGAAACGCGATTACTACCGAATCCAGCTTCATGCGGGCGAGTTTCAGCCCGCAATCCGAACTACGACCAGGTTTCGGAGATTACCGTCCTCTCTCGAGGTAGGAACCCATTGTCCTGGCCATTGTAGCCCGCGTGTAGCCCAGCTCATTCGGGGCATACTGACCTACCGTTGCCCGTTCCTTCCTCCGCTTTAGCAGCGGCAGTCCACCTAATGTACCCATCCAGGAAACCTGATGCTGGCAATTAAGTGTGCGGGTCTCGCTCGTTGCCTGACTTAACAGGACGCCTCACGGTACGAGCTGACGGCGGCCATGCACCTCCTCTCTACAGCGTCGTGACAAGGTCATCAACCTGGTCGTCATCACTGTAGTCGGAGCTGGTGAGATGTCCGGCGTTGAGTCCAATTAAACCGCAGGCTCCTCCGGTTGTAGTGCTCCCCCGCCAATTCCTTTAAGTTTCATCCTTGCGGACGTACTTCCCAGGCGGCCAGTTTCTCGGCTTCCCTACGGCACAGCAGAGGCTCGTAGCCTCTGCCACACCTAACTGGCATCGTTTACGGCTGGGACTACCCGGGTATCTAATCCGGTTCGAGACCCCAGCTTTCGTCCCTCACTGTCGGATCCGTCTTCTCGAGGTGCTTTCGCCATCGGTGGTCCGTCCAGGATTACGGGATTTCACTCCTACCCCGGACGTACCCCTCGAGCCTTCCGGTCCCAAGCCACGCAGTTTCCGCCGGACGCCCAACGGTTGAGCCGTTGGATTTCCCGACGGACTTGCGTGGCCAGCTACGGACGCTTTAGGCCCAATAACAGCGGCCATCACTCGAGCTGCCGGTATTACCGCGGCGGCTGGCACCGGTCTTGCCCAGCTCTTGTTCCACGACCTCCCTACGGTCGTGAAAAGCGAGGGCTAGTATGCCCTCGCACTCGGGGTCCCCTTATCGCACTGGCGTGCAGTGTAAAGGTTTCGCGCCTGCTGCGCCCCGTAGGGCCCGGAATCTTGTCTCAGATTCCGTCTCCGGGCTCTTGCTCTCACAACCCGTACTGATTATCGGCACGGTGGGCCGTTACCCCACCGTCTACCTAATCAGCCGCAGCCACATCCTCTGGCGCCGGAGCGTTTCGGGTACCCAGTATTCCAACTCGGGTACCGTATGGACTATTAGCCTCAGTTTCCCGAGGGTATGGTCCTCCAGAGGGTAGTTTGGCCACGTGTTACGGAGCTTTTCGCTACGTAATCGTACAACTAGCATGGCTAAATCGGACCCCGATAGCAATGGCCTCCGGCAGGATCAACCGGAATGTTCCCTCCCAGAGGGAGGGGGGTGGCGGGACGTGCATCGCGGTGCGATGCACATCACCATATCGTTCATTGCAAGGTCCGTCCAGCGACACCGACCGTCGGCCGGCCGAGTGTCACCGAACTACCAGGGCTAACATCAGATTCCGTCTTACGGCGGACCGCAGGGGGGGAATCCTCACGTTTTCTTCGGACCTGAACCAACGGGACTGAGGGTGATAAACCCGTCGAACCCCGGTGGGTGGTCCGAACGCGAGCGCGGATCGGAGGTGACCGAGCCGCAGTCGCAGTGTGTCGTTCGCGTTCCATCGAAACGCCGTGTCGTACTTAAGCCCGTCGGAGTGCGACGGG